>NZ_CP010960.1:0-19339 GCF_000943805.1 Sphingobium sp. YBL2 | reverse complement strand
ATCGTCATCAATGACGGAACTGCGCCATCGCGCTGGAATCACCTCATCGATCGGAACATCCTGCAATGGCACGAAGCGGCATCCGTCATCCACCTTGCTCCTGATCCAGTCGAGGGCCGCCAGGACCGGCCGCCACACCGCGTTGTTCGACCGGAACCCAAGTACGGAAAGCAGGCTTGGCAGCATGCGCCGGTAATGATTGGCCCAGGAACCACGCATCACCTTGTAGATGCGCCGGTCCAGAGCGCCCTTCGCATGGCTCTCCTTGACGATCGCCGCCAGCCTGTCCTTACCGGCGATCGGGAAAATGACATCGCAGATGCGCCCCGATGGTTCATTGATCGAGGCGCTGGCGATCTCGACCAGCAAGCGCTCCTTTCCATAGACCCGCTCGATGTCTTTCGCGATATCGCCCACCACCTTGCGTTTCGAGCGCGTTCCGATCTTGTGAACGGTTTCGATCAGCAGGTCGATCATCGCGTCAGTGAGTTGCGCCTCCCGCGACATTAGATAAATCGCATAAAGGCCGAGCTGTCGCGCCGGCGCATGCCGGCGCATCTCCGAGGCCTTTTCACCGGCAACGCGGCGAACAATCTGATCGACCCATGGCTTGCCCGTAGCCGTCAGGAGATCATGGGGAAGATCAAGTCTCTGGATAAAGGCGAGTTTCTCGGTCACGTCGAGAATGTTGTCGAGCGTTGCCTGTCCGGCGTCACCCTTCATCCTGTTGAATCCGGTCAAGCTGTCCGGATCGGCAAGCGAGGCTTCCAATAACGCCACCGCATCTGACGAAAGCCGGTCACTGGCTCCGATCAGCCAGGTGTCCAGATAATCTTGCCGTTGTGAGCGAACGACACGTTCAAGCTCCTTGCGCGACGGCCCATAAATACGCCGGTCCCGGCACCACAGGAAAACATGCTCAAGCATGGCATTGATCGACTGGCCGCCCGGGCACAGCTCGCCAGCAATCCATTCCGTCAATTGCTCGCGATCCACCCGCTTCATGCGGTGATATCCAAGATGGATCAGGATCTCCGCACAATGCCGTCGTGCTGTCCGACTGGAAAAGTCATAACCAGCTATCTCGCCAGCCTCGACACCGAGTTGCTCGGCCAGATACGAGAGGCCATCGGTAGGGATTGAGCCGGGATCGGTCGCGAAAAACCCCAGGGAAGCGAAGAATTTCAGCTGCGCGGCGAGGCCGAGGCGCGTCAGGGCCGGCTTCGAATTTACAAAATCAATATCGGCAAAGCTCAGGCTCCATCGTCCGATCAAATCCCCGCCCGAAATACTCCGATCCATCAACCCACTCCCTATGATGGAGCGAACTGTCCTCTCCCATGATTTCCATCGTCAATACCGAATGCCACGTTCCCAAAACGTTCTCCGACTTGGCCGAAATCGCAGCTTCGGGCCGACTAGGCCAACAGTTCTGACAAGCGGCGGGCCGCAGAAATGCGTTGTCGTCATGGCCCGCCCGCGAGGTCGTCAGAAAGGAAGGTTTTCGCGAACAGGGCCGGCGCGTCGTGCTAGGCGATGGAACCCCGCAAGCGGACAGGATGCGATGACCAGGACCGAAATGCTGGAAACGATGAAGCGTCTCGACGCCCATGCGAACGCCCTGTTGCTTACCGGGGCCTCCGATATCGATCTGCTCGGCGGCATGTTCGACGTGATGCCCGACTTCAAGGCGTTGCTCGACGCCGGATACGGCGGTGAAATCGACAAGAACGCTGGTCGCTTCCCCGGTTTGCATCGCTACGCCGTCATGCTCTCCAATGTCGCCGAGGGGATCGCGGAAGGTTCCATCCGGGTGCCGCGCTGACGCCCTGTTTCGCTGGCAGGGGATGTGAGCAGACCTTTATGATTGCGAGCAGCGCAGGATGATGGCGAGCACATTGGCAGATAGCGCGAGCAGATCGCCGAGCCGGTTGTCAGATAATCCGAGCAAAAAAAGGCTCTGTTTGCAAGCAAACGCCGCTACGATTGCAAGCACCTACAACTAGGGTTTACTCCATTTTTCCGCGCAACCCCTTACCCAAGTCGTCCAGTCTTCACGCAGAGCATCGCCTCGGAGCTGACGCCGCTTGTCGGCTCGCACTCGCGCATATTGATCCGCCAATCGCTGAACCGCGTGTCCTCCACCATAGGTGACGCCGATCGCATGCAACTCGACCGCGCCAAATTCCGTCACCTGATCGTCGGCAGGCCAGCGTAAAACATCGGACACACCCAGATTTGCAGCGGTCGCTGCGATGATCGCACTGGGGTCCATTATCGTCTCTGCCGTCCCATCTCGACGGGCGCGGCGACCGGCGCGATGTCGCTCGTTTTCTTCTTCGGCGGCAACCGCTGCGATTGGTGGTTTGCGGCGGAAGGTTATTGCGACCTCGATGACCTTGCGGCCCCGCCTTTTTGCAACGTCCCACGCCACGGAGAATTGTGGGACAAGCTGATTGATTTCGGCCGTCGCGGCATCGAGGACGAAACGCCGTAAGTCAGCGAACGAGCTATAAGCCCCCTCTGGAACGCCCAGCTTGGCGCGCAGGGTTTCCACATCGCCGCGCCAGATCGGCACGTCTCGTCGGTAGAGCAAGGCTCCGAGCTGGTATAGTTCGAGCGCATATTTGCTGTCGAAGGCCAGCACCGTTGCCCGATGCAGGAGGGCGTAGGCTTCGCTGTCTTTCAGAAGGTCGCGCGCACGCCGGGTGAAACGGTAGATCAACCACCCCTGCTCCCCTCCCTCAAACGTCTCTTCGATCATCTGGAAGGTGCGCCGCCCGTGGTCGCCGTCCACCTTGTCGGGCATTGCGAAGAAGATGCCCATCAGCTCGTCAATCGTCTCGGTAAGGCGATCGTTGGAATTGTGGGAGCCGCGCAACATGCGCTTGGCGATTCTGTGTTCCTGGTCGCGCCAGGCATCGCCAGCGGCCTGGTGCATCATCAAGGCAAAGACCTTGCGCGCTGACAGGCTCAGGGAAACCCCCCTCGCATAGCGGACTTCCACCAGTTCGCGCGGCTGCACTATCGTGTCGGAACCGCGTTCCTTCTCGATCCGTGCCACTTCCATCGTGCGGCCAGTTGTGTCGGCTGTCCCGTCCATAATCGGACATTCGGGCGAGGGGCGGGCAAGGTCAAGGTATTATGAGATGAGAGACAAATTGCTCTCATCTCACGCACCCCATTTCTCATGATACCCCCACCCCAAAACTCACAATAGGGCACCCCATTTCTCATGATGCTCCACCCCATTCCTCATGAAAGTCCGGAATATGCCTTTATATTCAATGTGTTTGACACCCCCTGAATCATAGAATCCCAGAATCTAGAATCAACGCGGGCGCGCGAAGAGAATGCCGCTCTAAAGGACGAGGAATATGGAATTGGCCTTTCGGCCAATGCGCCTTTGATGTGCGACGGCTTCGCCGTCACAAGGCGGCCTACCGGCCGCAGGCTTCCCAGGGGAGAAGCACGGCGAAGTCAGGTGCGCCATCGCCCTGTTAGTCCCTGTGGAGGGCACAGAGACGGTTAGGAGGAACCGCCGAAGGGTATGCGCTGCGGGGGGGCTATCGTGCGGATCGCGTCTCCTAGGGCCGTCTCAGGCAGGATCAGCCAGCCCCGCGAACTCGCGCTGATCGTAATATCGGATTTTCTGGACCCGGAGGGGGTCTTTGCCCTGGATCATCAGCAGCTGTTCGTCCGGCCCCATGCGCATGATTTCGTCGGGGTTCATGAGGTTGCGGGCGCTGACCTGGGTGCTGGTCGAGCGGGTATGCTTACTACGCTCAAAAATGCTGCCATGGGTCTCGGAGTAGCCCGCCGTGCGAAATTCGAGGGTTTCCTGTCCCATCGACTTGGACAGCAGTTCGGCGGTCGCATGGTCGTTCACCCCGAACGCCTGCAACACCCCGGCATTCGACAGGAAGGTGCCTGCACGCTCGCCATAGAGGGCGCGCAACTGGTGCATGTCCTGCAAGATCGGCCAGAGCTGCAACCCGTATCCGGCCATCAGGCCCATCGCCCGCTCGACGGGTTCGAGTCTGCCTAGGGCAGCAAACTCATCGAGCAGGAACAGGACGGGCCGCGCCGGTTTGACCGGCGAACGCGCCATGTCGGTGAGCGCCTGGGCGACCAGCAGGCGCAGCCAGCGGGAATAGGCATCGAGCCGGTCAGGGGGCAGGCACAGAAACACCGTGGAAACCCCCTCCTTCAACCCTGCAAAAGTGAAGTCGGAGGCCGAAGTGCTGGCGACGATGCGGGGGCTATCGAGAAAATGGGTATGGCGCTGGGCCGAGGACAACACCCCTGCGGCCTCGCGGTCGGACTTACCGAGGTGGCGATTGCCGGCGCGGGCGATGAGGCCGCCGGCGCCGCGGCTGTCCTGCATCAGGACGAGCAGATCGGCAAAGTCCTTGGGGGCGAGCGTGAGATAGTCGCGCACCGTCGCCAGGGTGCGATGCTCGCGATCCTCGTGGACCACGGCATAGAGGATCAGGCCCGCAATCAGCGCCTTGGCTTCCTCGTTCCAATGGGCCTCGCCGCCTTGCCCTGCGGAATCGTGGACTAGGGCATCGGCCAGCGTCATGGCGTCCTCGGCCAGATCGAGGCTTTCCGGGTCGAGCCGGTCGAGCGGATTATAGCGGGCGGCGGGTTGCCCGGAGACGCCGAAGGGATCGAGGCACCACACCTTGCCCTTGGTGGCGCGGGTGCGAGCAGTGACGCGGGCGTTCTCGCCCTTGGGGTCGATGCAGATCACCGAGCGGTCGATGATCAGCAGGTTGGGAATGATGGTGCCCACACCCTTGCCGCTGCGCGTGGGGGCCATGGTCAGGAGATGGGCGGGGCCGTCATAGCGCAGCAGCTTGCCGGTCCTGAAGGATCGACCAATCAGAAGATCGCCCTTGTTGCTCGCGAGGGCGCGCACGTCATCGATTCCACCGAAGGCGGCCGAGCCGAGCAGCGCGTTGCGGCGGCCCTTGAAGGCAAACTTCCAGACCAGGACGAGGAAGACGACGAGCGCGACCCAGGCAATGGTGCTGGCGATCGCGGTCGGTAGCACCTTTTCGAGCAGCCAGGACGTGCCGAGCAGGACAGCCAGGCTACCGACGACAGCTAGACAGCAGCCACCGTTATTGTCTTCCCCGACGATCGGCCCGCTCATTGTTCCTCCCGTCCACGTTCGAGGTTCTTCAGGCGAGCGAGCAGCGGCTGCAAAAGGGCATGATCGCGCTCGCGGGTCAGGAACATCGGCAGTTCGCGTTGCAGGAGCGGGGCGAGCTGGCGACCCGTGGGCGTATCCTCGTCTATGTGGTGAAGGATAAACGCGCCCAGCATGATGCGCTCGCGGGTTTCAGCCTTGCGGCGTTCAGCGGAAAGCCGTGCCTCAAGAGCCTTTCGTCGCTCGCGTAGTTTGCGCTCGTCTTCGCGCATTTTCTCAAGGCGTTCTTCAACGGGCGTGCGCGCCATAGCGGTCCTCCTTGTCAGTTCGCTATAGCAAGAGGATCGCAACAAGGCTACCTTAGCGAAGATAAGGGCACGCTTATACATCGCTGCGCGATGTGCGTGGTCCTCGTGGGGGCTTTGCCCCCGCCGGACGGCTTCCCCCTTAAGTGAAGGAAGTTAGAAGGCGCGCGGTCCGTGGCGATCTACCATTGCTCTGTCAAAGTCATCTCGCGGGCCAGCGGGCGCAGCGCGGTCGCTGCCGCCGCCTACCGGTCAGGCGAGCGGCTGACCGACGAGCGCCTGGGCAAATGCCACGACTACACGCGCAAGTCGGACATCGAGCATCGGGAGATCATGGCCCCCGATCGCACGCCGGACTGGATGCTCGATCGCTCGCGCCTGTGGAACGGCGTCGAGGCGGTCGAGAAGCGCAAGGACGCCCAGCTGGCCCGCGAGGTCGAAATCTCCCTTCCACGTGAATTGGGCGCGGAAGATCGGCGGGCACTGGTCGAGGGATATGTGCGCGAGCATTTCGTGTCGCAGGGGATGATTGCGGACGTGTCGCTGCATCGGGGCCATTCGGCCGACGGGCAGGAGCAGCCGCACGCGCATGTCATGCTGACGATGCGCGACCTGACCGGCGAAGGGTTCGGCAAGAAGAACCGCGATTGGAACGCCAGCGAACGGCTTGAGGGGTGGCGGGCGGCATGGGCGGACCATGCCAACCAGGCGCTAGAACGGGCGGGGTGCGATGAGCGCATCGATCATCGGTCGCTCAAGGATCAGCGCGAGGCTGCCCGCGATCGGGGAGACGCGGAAAGGGAAAGCGACCTCGACCGCGAGCCGATGGGCAAGGTGCCGCTGGCGGCGGTGGCGATGGAGCGCAAGGGCACGTCCACCGAGCGCGGGGACGAACAACGGGCGGTGCGGGCACGCAATCAGGAGCGGCGCGAGCTGACCCAGCAGCTGCGCGAAATCAGCGCCAGGATCGCGGAGACAATGCGCAACCTGGGCGACAAGGCCAAGGGCATGGCGCAGGGCCTACGTGATCGCCTGGGCGCGGCATGGGGCCGTCAGGACCAAGCCGCCGATCGCGGGGCGGCCGAGCGGATCGCGGAGGCGACCGCACAGCGTGGCGAACGCGATCGGGATGGGCCGGAGCCAGGCAGCGCGGCCGAGCGCATTGCGGGGCGGCTCGACAAGATCGGGAAGCACGATCCGCTAGAACGCGAGCGGCGGCGCGATCGTGAGCAGGACAGGGACATAGAGCGATGAGCGAGGATGACGGCGACGATCCGGTAATGGCGCTGCTGGCGACCCAGCGCGCGGTGCTGGCGGCGGTCGAGAATCTGGCCGCCCAAGTCGAAGCCATGCAGGGGCAGCTCGGCGTCATGGCCGAGGCGATCGACCGGTTGACCGGCGACCAGGCCAGCGCGGCCCCGAAGGGCGCGCCAGTGTCGCTTGGCGCGCGATTCCGCATTGCGACAGGCCCGGAGGCCGACGCCGATCCTGAATTACAGAATGCATACCGGCATTATCGCCTCGCCAAGCATCTGGCAGAGACTTTGAATAGAAACGATCCTGCTGTCATTGCCGCTGATGTGGCGCGGGCACATGATTGGATCGCGGATCAGCTCGACAAGGGCCGGGTGTTCGATCCGCTGAAAAGCCGGGATGAGGGCGGGGTGTCCAAGGTCGTGGTCGAACCGATCCACGAGGAAATGCTGGGGAAACGGATCAGGGTCGAGCGGAAGCAGGAGCGGGAGCGGGAGCGGTCGAGGTAGATCCTTTGCCGTAAAGGCTCAGGATGATTTGCGGCACCAGCGAGGGCGGCACGCCTTCTTCCATGAACATCGCCAGCATGGCGTGCTCCTCGATGGTCAGGTCCATGCCCTCGATCGCCAGATTGGCGCACGCCTCGGCGTTGGCCTCGCGCCATTGTTCCATTTCGGCAGCGGTGCCGCGTACATAGTCCATAGCACGCACCTGGGCGCGGAGCGCGGGAAGGTCGATCGGTATGATGGTCATAGCGACGACATTTGTATCAGATTTACCTCCAGAAAGCATTGCATTTGCAGGCTTTTTATGAGAACAAAAAGAGAACAAACTTGAAATTGACTAAGCGTTGAACCGGAGGCATAGAGATGCAAGGTGCTGCACTTTGCGGCAAAGTGAGGCAACTTATGCCGTCGAAAAACCGGATCACCGTTAATCTGTCCGAAGATGAATATGCCGCTTTCGATCGGCTTGCGGCTCGGTCGAAGGTGTCGAAGGCATGGCTTGGCCGTCATGCGATCAGCTCGTTGATCGAGCGTACTGATGGGGATGAGCAGCAACTGCCGCTTCCCCTGACAGGATTGAAGCGTAGGGGGAGCCGATGAAATCGCGCCATAACATGACCGTCATCGATCTTTTCTGCGGAGCCGGTGGCCTTTCCGAGGGGTTTCGGCAAGCGGGTTTCCACGTCTTAGCGGGACAGGATTATGACGACCGGGCAGGCGAGACATTTTCCGCGACCCACCCAGAAGCCAAGTTCATTGGCGGGCCGATCCAAGACGTTACAGCACAGCAGCTCTTAAAGGCTGCTGGCGTCAAGAAGGGTGAAATCGACGTGATCGTCGGTGGTCCTCCGTGCCAGGGCTATTCGGTTTATAATCACCAGCGAGGCGTCAATGACCCACGCGCAGGCTTGTTTCGCGAGTATCTTCGGATCGTGAAGGGCATTCAGCCGCGTTGGATCGTGATGGAGAACGTAACCGGCATCACGTCGATCGGCGGGGGCGGCATCGTGCATGAGATATTCGAGGGTATGAAAAGCCTCGGCTATCGCGTCGATATGAAGGTACTCCGCGCCGAAGAATATGGGGTGCCCCAAGAGCGCAGGCGCGTGTTTTTCATTGCCACGCGCACCGATGCGCCAATCTTGTTCCCCGAACAAACACATGGCCCAGGCTTGTTGCCCTTCGTGACAGTTTGGGATGCTATTTCCGATCTTCCTAAGTTGGAAAACGGCGATCGTGCAGGGCCGCGACCATACGGAAAACGGCCTCAAAACAGCTATCAGGCTTTGTTGAGAGGGGACTGCACTATCGTGCAGAACCATTCCGCATCTAAGCTATCGCGGATCAACCAGGAGCGGATGCGACATATTCCCGCTGGGGGATCATGGCGGGACATACCGATCGACCTGTTGCCCGCAGGCATGAAGTTGGCCAAGCGTAGCGATCATACCAAGCGATATGGTCGACCCAAAAAAACAGACCTGTCATGCACAGTATTGACCAAGTGCGATGTGCATTGGGGGGCCTATATTCACCCCGTCCAAGATCGTTCGTTCACGGTTCGCGAGGCAGCAAGGCTACAATCATTCCCTGATTTCTTCACGTTCAAGGGTAACAGCACAGAGCAATATGTGCAGGTCGGTAATGCGGTCCCGCCTCTACTCGGGAAGTGCGTTGCCGAAGCACTACTTCTTGCGGATACGGCAGGGATGGCCTCTAAGCAGGTGAAAGCCAGCCTGCGTGAGGAACTCCCGATTGCCGTTTGAACCTGAGTCGATTGTTGGAGAGGTATTAGGTCGGCGGGCGGCAAAGGGTGTCGATCCTGCTGCCGCCGATTTCGAGTGCCCGTACATTCAGTCGCGATGCCCCAAGCGCAGCACACAACTCCCCAGCGAGCCTTATCCCGTGTGCAGTCTTTGGAAGCCTGCACCCCGGAAATCGACCCAAGGGCCAGAGTTGATTTTCGTCTGTCCGAAGCGATTCTACGCTGTCGATTTTCTGACAGAGGTCATCGAACATTGCTGGCCGGGTGAGAAGCCTACTGATCCGCAGATCGCCCGCGAAGTCAAAATGGAGGGCTTCGGGAATGTCGATTTCGTTATCGCAGACGTCAAGAGTGATAAGGAAATCGACCAATTCCTGTCGGTAGAGCTTCAGGCCATTGATATTACTGGATCTGTTTTTCCTGCTTATCAGGCTTTGCGAGCTGGAGAAGATCTAGAGAAAAAGCCGACATACGGATTCAATTGGGACAACGTATACAAGCGTTATATTACCCAACTCATCCGAAAAGGCTATTTCCATCACCATTGGAAATCGAAAATCGTCGCGGTTATTCCTGAGCAAGTATATCAATATATACTAGGCCGCGCGGCATTTATGAAAACTAGCGATGTTAAGAATGACCCGCAGGTCAATATCATATTTATGACTTATCGCTTAGAAGCCGATGCGGATAGGCCAGGTGAGTTTAAGCCTGTGCTTGTTAATGTAGAAGGCACAAGCCACACAAACTTGCAAAATGCCATCATGTATAAAGACCCGCCCCAGAGATCGGCCTTTACGGCACAGATTAAGAGTTCTCTGGTTCGCGGTGCTGTAAGGTTGGCTGATCTAATTGCAGCGGGCGAGGTTTCCGAGATGGAAGATCATGAGGACGAAGGGCCGGACCCAGGAGACCTGATTCAGTAGGGTTGATCCGAAAGTTACAAGTTTTGCATCAGATTGAAACCCACAGGAATCCGGCCTCTTTCCTGATGCAAAAATCTGATGCACCATTTTGGCTATGATCTACGGCTATGCGCGCGTCTCAACCACCGGCCAGGACTTGGCCCAGCAGATCGCCCAGCTCACCGATGCTGGGTGCGTGAAAATCTACCGCGAGAAGATTAGCGGAGCGAATGCCGAGCGTCCCCAGCTCAAGCGCGCGATCGGCGCACTAGATGATGGCGACGTGCTGATGGTGACGGCAACAGACCGCCTTGCCCGCAACACCCGCGATCTGTTGAATATCCTCCATGCAGTGAAGGAGGCCGGGGCTGGCTTCCGATCATTGGCCGAGCCGATGGTTGATACGACTTCCCAATTTGCAGAGGTAATAATCGCGGTGTTGGGGATCGCAGCCAGTTGGGAGCGGGAGCGCATCACCGAGCGCACCGCCGCAGGGCGTGTCCAGGCAAGAGCGCGTGGTGTCAAATTCGGTCGCAAGGCGGCTCTCACCCCTCACCAGCAGTCCGAGGCACTGGAGAGACTGGCTGCTGGTGATACGCAGCGCACCGTCGCGGCGCTGTTTGACGTCAGTCAGGCAACGATATCGCGGCTCGTCGGACGATAGCGAGCTGCGCGCAGATCAATCATCTGCCTTGCCGAACAACCGACCAAAAAAGCCGCGCTTGGATTCCGCAGGCTCCGGGCCGGTCAGCAATCCTATCACCCGCGCCTGCGCCTCTCGCCGCTCATCCTCTGATTTGTCGAGCCTCTGCCGTAGATCGGCAACTACGCTATCGCGGTCCTGCAACTGTTCACGCAACAGTTCAATCTCACGTTGCAACCCCCCTGAATTTATTGGGGTTTCGCTGTTTCCAGAAGGGGTTTCGGAGCGGGACTCGGCAACCGTTTCTTTCTGTTTCGGGGGGAACACCCGGAATAGTTCGGAAGTGTCTATGAGGTAGCCGTTATCGGTCTTCTCAGCATAGCTAAGACGACCAGATTTAAGAGCTTTTGAGACGGTCCCCTTGCTGACCCCGGCCAGTTCGGCCCCTTTCGTCATCGAGACGGTTGCCATGCTTTATTCCCCCGTTTCCAACCGGGAACGTATCCCTGTTTCTATAGGGTATCGTGAAACCCAAAGAGCGACAACCACTAGGTGTAGGCGCTTGCAATCATAGCGGCGTGTGCTCGCAAACAGCCTGATTTCCTGCTCACGCTTTCTGCCACTGGCGGGGAGCGTCCTGCTCGAATTATCTGCCAGTGTGCTCGCCATCATCCGGCGCTGCTTGCAAACGGGGCGTTGTGCTCACGCTCCGTGCCAATGGGCTCTCCAAACCCGTAGCCGGCAAGCGCTTTTGCGAAGCAGGTTTCCAGAACAGGGCCCAGTCGGCCCGAAGCTGCGATTTTGGCCAGGTTGAAGAACGAACACTGAACGCTTGATTGATTCTACCAGGACCGTTGCTGACCACCGACCTCGTAGATATCGGCTTCCATGGAGCAATTGTAGCTCTCTGCGATGTTGAACATCTCGGAGAGGAGGCTTTGGATTTCCTCATCAAGGGAAATGCCATCCGGATCGGGGTCATAGGCGACGGTCAGTTTGTAATCACAATTGCCGTTTTTTACCATGGCGTAGTCGCGTTCCAGCATCGCCTCAATCCGCTCCCGAGCGGGTTTTCTACCTCTTCCACGCTTGTTGAAGTTCTCGATAATCAGATGCAGGGCGATGCTGGCAGTGGGCGGCTTTTCCGGCAGTTTGGTCTGTGACGGAATAATGTCGAGCGCCCGATAGACGGTCATTCGTGAGACCTTCAGGTCGCGGGCAACGCGGGCCTTGCTGGCGCCGGCGGCAAGGCGACGGCGGATTTCATCGTCATCGACGTTCTTCTTCCGGCCTTTGTAAACGCCTTCGGCGCGCGCCGCTTCGATCCCGGCGCGCTGACGATCCTTGATGAACTTCAGCTCCATATCGGCGACCATGCCGAGTATGGTGATGACCATTCGCCCCATGTCGCCCGCCGTCGTCACCTCTGGCTCAAGGATGCGCAGCGAAGCTCCCTTTTCATCAAGCTCATGCACCAGGTTCAGGACATCGCGCGTGGAGCGGCCGAGCCGGTCGAGCCGCAGCACGACCAGCTCGTCGCCGGTGTGCATAAACTGCATGATCGTTTCCAGTTCCGTGCGCCCGCTCCGCGAGGCCCCCGATCCGGTCTCGGAACGGATAATTTCGCAACCTGCATTCTTGAGGCGGCCAATCTGGATATCCAGATCCTGGTCCGTGGTGCTGACGCGGGCATATCCGATACGAGCCAAGTGCAAAATCCGTCACATTAGGGTGGCTCTTGCAGTGTATCGTCACATTGGCCCCTGTGCATTATTCGGCCACAGATTCACGGTAGGCGAGCTTGAGGGACGTCGGCGCCAGCTTCTCTGCCAGGGATTGCGCTACGTAAGCCGTCGCGGCCACACAAAAAGGCCGGCACAACGGCCGGCCATAGTTTTAGGAGAGGATGCCTGAAAGGCATCCTCATGCTGCACCTGCGAGCAGCCGTGCGCAATACAAATCCGCAGGCACCGTTGGTGAAGGCGGCTCCAGTGTCTATCAGGCGGCCAGCATGTCCTTCATCGTTGCGGGGTCAAGCCGTCACCGGCGCAGTTCTTCGATCCCGAGTTCCTGCCATATCCACCCGAAGTCGTACGTCGCCATCGGATCATCGATGTCAGCGTGTCTCCCACTGAGATTTTCGAGATGTTTTAGCCACGTGGCGAGTTGGTCGCGTCCGGCCTTGCTGCCGGCGCATTGTCGCGGCGTTTTGTCGCCGAGCATCGGGACAGGCTCATCGAGGAGTGTCCGGTATTGACGATCGAGCATGCCGTGGACAAGCGGGGTGGCGACCTCGACCGGGATGTCCGGTGCCGGCTCCGACACGGTTCGTCCTTCCTGACGCGCAGCCATCGCCTGTTCGATCGTCTCGATCTCGGTCAAAGGTGTTCCCACCAGGGCGCCGAGCGCCTGGGTGACGAGTGCAACGCCGCGTTCTGCACGTTCGGCCGAGGTGACGGAGAGGATCAGAGCGCGGCCCTTGAGTTCCAGATTCCCAAGCACCGGCGTGCCGTCTTCCATTGACACACCCCACGCCATCTGGCCGGTGCCTTTCTTGCCCTGTTTTGTTCTGGTGCCGAGCCAGTTCCAGAAATGTGACGTTTCCCGCTGCAGGGCGGGCACGGTATCGAGGCGGTCGCCGATGAGTGCCTGCGTCGTCCCCCGCGTGAACGGAAAACGGACACGGTGGAAAACAACCTCCTCGCCATCGGCGTTATGCAGCGTGGGGATGGCGACAGGCTCGAGCATCCTGGGCAAGATGTCGAACAGCCAGACCATCGAGATGAGCGGCGCCAGGTCGCGCAGTTGATCATCGTCGATCACTAGTTTCGCGCGCGGGCCGCGCTTGCCCTGTCCCAGGCGCAATGCCTCGAGAAGGGCGCTGGTGGCTTCCGCTGTAAAGGACAGCAGGCCGCCTGCCAGGATCCTATGCCCGCTCACCGGAATGATGCGCACGCCGATCCGATCCCACGGGCCCAGCGTCCTGGACGCGGTGCGCTCGCGGACCTGGACGGGATCACCGCCCCGGATCAGATCTCGCGCGAGGAAGCCGACGCCGGGCTCGATCGCGCTGACTTCATAGACGCTCATGACGGAGGTCTTCAGCGCGCGCATGTAGAGCTTGTTGGGGCCGGCCTCGTTCCATCCGCGGCGCTTGAGATATTCGTCCACGATGTTGCGGCCATCGGGCTCGAAGACGCGGGTCACCAGGTCCTCGAACGCGCAGCCCCACAAGGTCATGGCCCAGTGATCCCCGATGATGCCGGGCAGTTCGTCGGAATCGATGTCGAACTGCGTGAGAACCGGCCCCAGATGATCGTCGAGCGCGTCATGCAGGTCGTCGGCCCACTCGGGCCGTGTCGCGAACTTCATCAGCCCGGTCAGGTCGTGGCCGCGTTTCATGCCGGTAGCTCCATAGTCTGTCGGTGCGCGGCGACGATGCGCGAAACGGTCGGCTCGCTGACATGATAGAGCCGCGCCATCTCGGCGCCGGATTTTCGTCCGGAGATGACGGACTCCGCGATCTCGCGCCGTTGCTTTTCGCCGAGTTTGCGCCGGCGTCCGCCGATCCGCCCTTCGGCGCGCGCCTGGGCGAGGCCGGCGGAGGTGCGCTCGCGGATCATGGCGCGCTCGAACTCGGCGAAGCTCCCGACCATCTGCATCATCATGCGACCTGCGGCCGTGGTGGTGTCAATCGCCTCGGTCAGCGAGCGGAAGCCCGCGCCCGCCGCCTCGATCCGCTCCATAATGTGCAGCAGATCCTTGAGGCTGCGCGATAGCCGGTCGAGTTTCCAGACGACGACGACGTCACTGTCGCGTAACTGGCCGATCATCTCCAGGAGCTTTGGCCGGTCCCAGCGCCCGCCACTGGCAATTTCCTCGAACACGCGCCTGCACCCAGCCGCGTCGAGGGCGCGGCGCTGGGCGGCGTTCGACTGCTCGTCACCCTTCGACACCCGCGCATAGCCGATCAGATAGGGTGCCCTGGTCAAATCCTGCCTTTCACAAACGGCCGTATCCGGAGGCCAGTGCGGCATGAACGGATTCCTGCGGCCTCTTGTCTTTCACAATCCTCTTTCAGAATCATGCCGAAAGGCAAGTGGTTTTTGGAGGTTCAAAGATGCCCGGACGGATTCCGATGACGACGCGGCAGCGCGCTGCCCTGCTGATGTTGCCCGACGACGAGGCGGCGATCGTGAAGCACTATAGTCTGTCAGGTGAGGACATGACCGCGATCGACACCGCGCGCACGCCCGCCACCCGACTCGGCTACGCCCTGCAGCTTTGTTGCCTGCGCTACCCGGGCCGGCATCTGCGCCACGGGGAACTGCTGCCTGCGGTCATGCTCGACCATATTGCCGAGCAGGTCGGGGTGGATGCAAAGGTCATAGCTGATTTCGCCAGACGCACGCCCACGCGCTACGATCAGCTCGCCGCGATCAAGACGCGCTTCGGCTTCAGCGATCTGAGCCGCCCGCACCGCGTGGAATTGCGGACATGGCTGACAAACGAGGCGGCGAGCATCATCGACGGACGCGCGCTGCTCGGCCGGCTTCTGGATGAGATGCGCGCGCGTCGGATCGTGATCCCGGGTGTCAGCGTCGTGGAGCGCATGGCGGCCGAGGCGATACATCAGGCGGAAACGGATCTCGTGGCCGCGATCGATGGCGGCCTTGGCCATGAGATGCGTCAGCAACTCGACGCGCTGATCGATGACAAGGTGCATGACCGGCAGAGCCGTCTGTCCTGGCTGCGCGAGCCAGAACCGCGTGTCGCATCCGCTTCGCTTTTGGAAATCGTCGAAAAGATCACGCTGATTCGTGGGACGGGCATATCGGCTTTCTCCCCTGATGTTCGCCACGAACCGCGCCTGGGGCAATTCGCCCGGGAGGGTGTGCGCTACACGGCACAGGCTTTCCAGCAAATGCGCCCGGCCCGCAGGCGGGTCGTGCTGCTCGCGACGCTGCGCGAGCTGGAGGCGACACTGACCGATGCGGCGATCGATATGTTCATTGCGCTCGTGGGGCGGGCCCATCTGCGCGCCCGCAAACGGCTCGAACAGCGCGTGGCCGTTTCCGGCCGCGAGGGCCGCGAACGGATGTTACGCATCGCCAGGGTTCTGGAAGCGATCAGCCAGGCGGCCCGGGCTGGCGGCGATGTCGCCGCGGCGGTCGATGCCGTGGCATCCCTCGACATCATCGACGCCGACGCCGCTATCATCCGACGTACCGCCTCACCGCACCGGAACGAGGTTCTGGACGAGATCGCGGCGGAATATCGCGCCTTCAAGCGGATGGGGCCGTCGTTCGTGCGCGCTTTTGATTTCCAGGGCCGGGCCGGAATGCAGCCGTTGCGCGATGCGATGGCGATCCTCGCCGATCTCGACGGAGACTGGCGCAGGGCGTTGCCCGATGACGTGCCGCTTGGCCATGTCGAGCACCGCTGGCGTCGGCATGTCATGACCGCAGGCGGGATCGATCGCACCCATTGGGAGATGGCGACTTACAGCGCGCTTTCCAATGCTTTGGCATCCGGTGGTATCTGGGTGCCGACCGCGCGCGTCCATCGCGCGCTCAGTGTGCTGCTTGCCCCACCGGCCAGCCCCGTACCGAAGCCCGCTTTCTCGCTCGGCGATCCGCACGCCTGGCTCGACGAGAGGGCGGCAAGGCTTGATAGCGCCCTGCGCGAGGTCGCCCGCGATCTGGACAAACGCGATCCCCCCCTTTTTGCCGGCGAGCGGCTGCGGTTTCCGAAAGACCCCAAAGAAGACCCTGGTCAGGATGAAGGGCGGCAACTTGCGCTCACCTGCTACGGCATGGTGCCTGCCACCCGTATCACGGATGTGCTGTCGCAGGTTCAACGATGGACCGGCTTCATCCAGCATTTCGGCCATGTCTCGACCGGTCTGCCTCCCGCCGACGAACGCGCCTTTCTTGCCACCTTGATCGCGGAGGCGACCAACCTTGGTCTGTCGCGCATGGCCGAAGTTTGCGGTGTCGCCTCGCGTCGCGCACTGTTGCGTATGCAGACGTGGCATATGCGCGAGGAAACGTTTCGCGCCGCGCTCGCCAGCCTGACCGACGCTATCCATGCCGAACCGCTCGCCGCCTGGTTTGGTTCGGGGCATCGCGCATCGGCCGATGGGCAGGCTTATTATCTCGGCGGTGCCGGCGAAGCCGGAGGAACGGTCAACGCACATTACGGTCGCGACCCCGTGGTCAAGATCTACACCACCATCACCGATCGATACGCACCGCTTCATCAGACGGTCATCGCCGGGACGGCGGGCGAGGCGATCCACGCACTCGACGGCATCCTCGGCCACGAAAGCAGCGCGGACATCACCGCCCTCCACACCGATGGTGGCGGCGTCTCCGATATCGTGTTCGCCGTCATGCATTTGCTCGGCCTCGATTTCGAGCCGCGCATTCCGCGCCTGTCGGATCGACAACTCTATGGTTTCGAGCCCGCGCGGCGCTATGGTCGGCTCGCACCGCTGTTCGGGCGCCGCCTCGGTCGGGACCTGATCGTCAGCCATTGGGCCGAAATTGCGGAGGTCATCGCGGCGATGCGCGACCGCACTGTCACACCGTCGCTGATTTTGAAGAAGCTGTCCGCCTATCGTCAACAAAACAGTCTTGCTGCGGCACTTCGGGAGGTCGGACGGATCGAGCGCACACTGTTCACGCTGCGCTGGTTCGACGACACCGATCTGCGCCGGACGGTCACCGCCGAACTCAACAAGGGCGAGGCACGCAACAGCCTGGCCCGCGCTGTCGCCTTCCATCGGCTCGGGCGGTTTCGCGACCGTGGCCTGGAGAACCAGCAGACCCGCGCGGCAGCGCTCAACCTCGTCACGGCCGCCATCATTCTTTTCAACTGCCGCTATCTCGGTCGTGCCGTCGATGAACTGCGGCACCGCGGCACACCTGTCGATCCCGCCATGCTGTCCCGATTGTCGCCGCTGGGATGGGACCGCATCAATCTCACCGGCGATTATATCTGGTCCGAGAGCCTCGACCTCGATGCCGATGGCCTCATGCCGCTGCTCATCAAGCCGCTACCGTGAATCTGTGTCCGAATAATGTACAGAGGTCACATTGAGCGCAAACCCACCCTTTTGTGACAGACGAATGGTGTCACTCGGCCCTATCACTCTGGGGTGTACCCAAATGTTATATGCCGATCAGCCGCCTCACGCCGCAAGCCGTCCAAAATCAATCCGGTCGTTCAGGTCGAGGTCGAAGCGGCCATAAGGGTTCACATGACTGTAGATCAACGGCGTGAGACCACGATAATCTTCCGGCGTCATCCGCCCCGCCCACTTCGGCTCAACCAGTACGGTCTGAAGCATGCGGGTGTTCACATACACCAGCGACGCTTGCAGGAGGTGTAGCGCCAGAACGGAGATTTCCTGCTCATGGATGCGGTTGGTGGCGATCTCGCCGCCCTTGCCGAAGAACACGAAACCATTAGCGCCGTTCCAGTTCTCAACCACATTCAGCCCTTCGTGGATCTCGCGGCGGAATGCCTCCTGACGCAAATACCGGCATAGGAAGATTGTTTTGATCGCGCGGCCGAGTTCACTCAGCGCCTTGTAGGTCGGGTGCATCACTTCGGCTCTGGCAAACCGGCGCAGGATCGCTTCCGGATCGGCGGTGCGCGATTGCATGGCAGCGGCATATTTGACCATTTCGTCATATTGTTGCTCGATCTCGTCCCAGTCGATCGGACTGGAGAGGATCGGCAGCAAATTGGAAAGCCGCGTGCGCATGCCGGCTTGGGGAAGGGCCAGTTTCTGGCGTGCGACTGCTTTTAGCCGCGGGGCAAGCTCAAATCCAAGGAGTCGGCAAAACGCAAAGCCGACCGCGCTCTGGCCGTGACTATCGACGTACTGACGCTGGATTTCCATGTCGGTGCAATGGCGTAGCACGCCCTCGATCATGGAGGCGACCTCCGAGGAAGAGCACCGCTTGAGCTGGGAATAAACGCAGGTCGCGCGCTTCTCCACATGCCAGTAGATCATGACGCCACGGCCGCCATAGCGGGCGTGCCATTCCGTCATCAGGTTGCGGTCCCACGCGCCGAACTTCGTTGAATCGGACGCGCAAGCCGTGCCCGCGTCTCCCCATACTGTGGCATTGCGGATTGCCAGTGTTGCGTTTGCCACCCGCGCGCACGCTTCTCTCAGCGCTGGCGCGTGAATGAAACGGCGATGGACATGCAACAATTCCTCGTAACTCACGTCGGGTGTGGCGCCAGCGATCCGCTTGAGCCCGGCGTTCGTGCCCAAGCCATAGAGGCACAGCAAAAGGCGCTGATCCAGGGCTGCTTTCGGTAGAGTAACCCGCGAGGCCGACGTTTCGAAAGCCTCCATCAATCCCGTGTCCAGAGCAGCCTCTTTCAGCACGTCGAGCAGTCCGGTCATCGGCCAGCGCTGACCGACCTCGCTTTTGATCGAAGCGAGGCCCTTCGGTTCGGGCAAGGGCTTGAACGGTGTAATCGATATCCGGTTGTCGCCGCGCCACAGGAGCCGAACCTTGTCGTTTTGTGGAATATTGGCATTGAGGAGCAACAGCTCCTGTTCAAGCTCCTCCCGGATCGAGGCGCAAAACGCCCGCGCATCTGGCGTCAGGCTGAGGCTGGAATAATACGCCTCTCGCCTGATCTCGAAATCCTTGGGAAGATCGTCATCGGGATTGCGGTAGCGATCCGCCCCGACCACCCAGATTTCTTTGGAGCGGATGCGGTCGCGCAGTTGCGTCAGGACGCAAAGCTCATAGCTGATCCGGTTTACCCGCCC
>NZ_CP010959.1:0-20552 GCF_000943805.1 Sphingobium sp. YBL2 | reverse complement strand
CGGCCACACAAAAAGGCCGGCACAACGGCCGGCCATAGTTTTAGGAGAGGATGCCTGAAAGGCATCCTCATGCTGCACCTGCGAGCAGCCGTGCGCAATACAAATCCGCAGGCACCGTTGGTGAAGGCGGCTCCAGTGTCTATCAGGCGGCCAGCATGTCCTTCATCGTTGCGGGGTCAAGCCGTCACCGGCGCAGTTCTTCGATCCCGAGTTCCTGCCATATCCACCCGAAGTCGTACGTCGCCATCGGATCATCGATGTCAGCGTGTCTCCCACTGAGATTTTCGAGATGTTTTAGCCACGTGGCGAGTTGGTCGCGTCCGGCCTTGCTGCCGGCGCATTGTCGCGGCGTTTTGTCGCCGAGCATCGGGACAGGCTCATCGAGGAGTGTCCGGTATTGACGATCGAGCATGCCGTGGACAAGCGGGGTGGCGACCTCGACCGGGATGTCCGGTGCCGGCTCCGACACGGTTCGTCCTTCCTGACGCGCAGCCATCGCCTGTTCGATCGTCTCGATCTCGGTCAAAGGTGTTCCCACCAGGGCGCCGAGCGCCTGGGTGACGAGTGCAACGCCGCGTTCTGCACGTTCGGCCGAGGTGACGGAGAGGATCAGAGCGCGGCCCTTGAGTTCCAGATTCCCAAGCACCGGCGTGCCGTCTTCCATTGACACACCCCACGCCATCTGGCCGGTGCCTTTCTTGCCCTGTTTTGTTCTGGTGCCGAGCCAGTTCCAGAAATGTGACGTTTCCCGCTGCAGGGCGGGCACGGTATCGAGGCGGTCGCCGATGAGTGCCTGCGTCGTCCCCCGCGTGAACGGAAAACGGACACGGTGGAAAACAACCTCCTCGCCATCGGCGTTATGCAGCGTGGGGATGGCGACAGGCTCGAGCATCCTGGGCAAGATGTCGAACAGCCAGACCATCGAGATGAGCGGCGCCAGGTCGCGCAGTTGATCATCGTCGATCACTAGTTTCGCGCGCGGGCCGCGCTTGCCCTGTCCCAGGCGCAATGCCTCGAGAAGGGCGCTGGTGGCTTCCGCTGTAAAGGACAGCAGGCCGCCTGCCAGGATCCTATGCCCGCTCACCGGAATGATGCGCACGCCGATCCGATCCCACGGGCCCAGCGTCCTGGACGCGGTGCGCTCGCGGACCTGGACGGGATCACCGCCCCGGATCAGATCTCGCGCGAGGAAGCCGACGCCGGGCTCGATCGCGCTGACTTCATAGACGCTCATGACGGAGGTCTTCAGCGCGCGCATGTAGAGCTTGTTGGGGCCGGCCTCGTTCCATCCGCGGCGCTTGAGATATTCGTCCACGATGTTGCGGCCATCGGGCTCGAAGACGCGGGTCACCAGGTCCTCGAACGCGCAGCCCCACAAGGTCATGGCCCAGTGATCCCCGATGATGCCGGGCAGTTCGTCGGAATCGATGTCGAACTGCGTGAGAACCGGCCCCAGATGATCGTCGAGCGCGTCATGCAGGTCGTCGGCCCACTCGGGCCGTGTCGCGAACTTCATCAGCCCGGTCAGGTCGTGGCCGCGTTTCATGCCGGTAGCTCCATAGTCTGTCGGTGCGCGGCGACGATGCGCGAAACGGTCGGCTCGCTGACATGATAGAGCCGCGCCATCTCGGCGCCGGATTTTCGTCCGGAGATGACGGACTCCGCGATCTCGCGCCGTTGCTTTTCGCCGAGTTTGCGCCGGCGTCCGCCGATCCGCCCTTCGGCGCGCGCCTGGGCGAGGCCGGCGGAGGTGCGCTCGCGGATCATGGCGCGCTCGAACTCGGCGAAGCTCCCGACCATCTGCATCATCATGCGACCTGCGGCCGTGGTGGTGTCAATCGCCTCGGTCAGCGAGCGGAAGCCCGCGCCCGCCGCCTCGATCCGCTCCATAATGTGCAGCAGATCCTTGAGGCTGCGCGATAGCCGGTCGAGTTTCCAGACGACGACGACGTCACTGTCGCGTAACTGGCCGATCATCTCCAGGAGCTTTGGCCGGTCCCAGCGCCCGCCACTGGCAATTTCCTCGAACACGCGCCTGCACCCAGCCGCGTCGAGGGCGCGGCGCTGGGCGGCGTTCGACTGCTCGTCACCCTTCGACACCCGCGCATAGCCGATCAGATAGGGTGCCCTGGTCAAATCCTGCCTTTCACAAACGGCCGTATCCGGAGGCCAGTGCGGCATGAACGGATTCCTGCGGCCTCTTGTCTTTCACAATCCTCTTTCAGAATCATGCCGAAAGGCAAGTGGTTTTTGGAGGTTCAAAGATGCCCGGACGGATTCCGATGACGACGCGGCAGCGCGCTGCCCTGCTGATGTTGCCCGACGACGAGGCGGCGATCGTGAAGCACTATAGTCTGTCAGGTGAGGACATGACCGCGATCGACACCGCGCGCACGCCCGCCACCCGACTCGGCTACGCCCTGCAGCTTTGTTGCCTGCGCTACCCGGGCCGGCATCTGCGCCACGGGGAACTGCTGCCTGCGGTCATGCTCGACCATATTGCCGAGCAGGTCGGGGTGGATGCAAAGGTCATAGCTGATTTCGCCAGACGCACGCCCACGCGCTACGATCAGCTCGCCGCGATCAAGACGCGCTTCGGCTTCAGCGATCTGAGCCGCCCGCACCGCGTGGAATTGCGGACATGGCTGACAAACGAGGCGGCGAGCATCATCGACGGACGCGCGCTGCTCGGCCGGCTTCTGGATGAGATGCGCGCGCGTCGGATCGTGATCCCGGGTGTCAGCGTCGTGGAGCGCATGGCGGCCGAGGCGATACATCAGGCGGAAACGGATCTCGTGGCCGCGATCGATGGCGGCCTTGGCCATGAGATGCGTCAGCAACTCGACGCGCTGATCGATGACAAGGTGCATGACCGGCAGAGCCGTCTGTCCTGGCTGCGCGAGCCAGAACCGCGTGTCGCATCCGCTTCGCTTTTGGAAATCGTCGAAAAGATCACGCTGATTCGTGGGACGGGCATATCGGCTTTCTCCCCTGATGTTCGCCACGAACCGCGCCTGGGGCAATTCGCCCGGGAGGGTGTGCGCTACACGGCACAGGCTTTCCAGCAAATGCGCCCGGCCCGCAGGCGGGTCGTGCTGCTCGCGACGCTGCGCGAGCTGGAGGCGACACTGACCGATGCGGCGATCGATATGTTCATTGCGCTCGTGGGGCGGGCCCATCTGCGCGCCCGCAAACGGCTCGAACAGCGCGTGGCCGTTTCCGGCCGCGAGGGCCGCGAACGGATGTTACGCATCGCCAGGGTTCTGGAAGCGATCAGCCAGGCGGCCCGGGCTGGCGGCGATGTCGCCGCGGCGGTCGATGCCGTGGCATCCCTCGACATCATCGACGCCGACGCCGCTATCATCCGACGTACCGCCTCACCGCACCGGAACGAGGTTCTGGACGAGATCGCGGCGGAATATCGCGCCTTCAAGCGGATGGGGCCGTCGTTCGTGCGCGCTTTTGATTTCCAGGGCCGGGCCGGAATGCAGCCGTTGCGCGATGCGATGGCGATCCTCGCCGATCTCGACGGAGACTGGCGCAGGGCGTTGCCCGATGACGTGCCGCTTGGCCATGTCGAGCACCGCTGGCGTCGGCATGTCATGACCGCAGGCGGGATCGATCGCACCCATTGGGAGATGGCGACTTACAGCGCGCTTTCCAATGCTTTGGCATCCGGTGGTATCTGGGTGCCGACCGCGCGCGTCCATCGCGCGCTCAGTGTGCTGCTTGCCCCACCGGCCAGCCCCGTACCGAAGCCCGCTTTCTCGCTCGGCGATCCGCACGCCTGGCTCGACGAGAGGGCGGCAAGGCTTGATAGCGCCCTGCGCGAGGTCGCCCGCGATCTGGACAAACGCGATCCCCCCCTTTTTGCCGGCGAGCGGCTGCGGTTTCCGAAAGACCCCAAAGAAGACCCTGGTCAGGATGAAGGGCGGCAACTTGCGCTCACCTGCTACGGCATGGTGCCTGCCACCCGTATCACGGATGTGCTGTCGCAGGTTCAACGATGGACCGGCTTCATCCAGCATTTCGGCCATGTCTCGACCGGTCTGCCTCCCGCCGACGAACGCGCCTTTCTTGCCACCTTGATCGCGGAGGCGACCAACCTTGGTCTGTCGCGCATGGCCGAAGTTTGCGGTGTCGCCTCGCGTCGCGCACTGTTGCGTATGCAGACGTGGCATATGCGCGAGGAAACGTTTCGCGCCGCGCTCGCCAGCCTGACCGACGCTATCCATGCCGAACCGCTCGCCGCCTGGTTTGGTTCGGGGCATCGCGCATCGGCCGATGGGCAGGCTTATTATCTCGGCGGTGCCGGCGAAGCCGGAGGAACGGTCAACGCACATTACGGTCGCGACCCCGTGGTCAAGATCTACACCACCATCACCGATCGATACGCACCGCTTCATCAGACGGTCATCGCCGGGACGGCGGGCGAGGCGATCCACGCACTCGACGGCATCCTCGGCCACGAAAGCAGCGCGGACATCACCGCCCTCCACACCGATGGTGGCGGCGTCTCCGATATCGTGTTCGCCGTCATGCATTTGCTCGGCCTCGATTTCGAGCCGCGCATTCCGCGCCTGTCGGATCGACAACTCTATGGTTTCGAGCCCGCGCGGCGCTATGGTCGGCTCGCACCGCTGTTCGGGCGCCGCCTCGGTCGGGACCTGATCGTCAGCCATTGGGCCGAAATTGCGGAGGTCATCGCGGCGATGCGCGACCGCACTGTCACACCGTCGCTGATTTTGAAGAAGCTGTCCGCCTATCGTCAACAAAACAGTCTTGCTGCGGCACTTCGGGAGGTCGGACGGATCGAGCGCACACTGTTCACGCTGCGCTGGTTCGACGACACCGATCTGCGCCGGACGGTCACCGCCGAACTCAACAAGGGCGAGGCACGCAACAGCCTGGCCCGCGCTGTCGCCTTCCATCGGCTCGGGCGGTTTCGCGACCGTGGCCTGGAGAACCAGCAGACCCGCGCGGCAGCGCTCAACCTCGTCACGGCCGCCATCATTCTTTTCAACTGCCGCTATCTCGGTCGTGCCGTCGATGAACTGCGGCACCGCGGCACACCTGTCGATCCCGCCATGCTGTCCCGATTGTCGCCGCTGGGATGGGACCGCATCAATCTCACCGGCGATTATATCTGGTCCGAGAGCCTCGACCTCGATGCCGATGGCCTCATGCCGCTGCTCATCAAGCCGCTACCGTGAATCTGTGTCCGAATAATGTACAGAGGCCAAGAAGGGGGCACAACGGACCGCCTTTGCGGGCATAGATGCGACTGCACCGATCGATCAAGCGGCCGAGTATTGGATCACCGGCACGCCGGTTGAGGCGTGGGGTGCGGCGCTGCTGAAATTGGGCAATCGGGGGTGGTCGAGCTTCAAGGGCGGTCGCCGTGGCGTGGTCGAGGCGGTGACGGTCCGCAATCTCTGCGCGCACGGTATCCCCGTCTACAATCAGAAGGCGCTCAATCAGCTCGCCGCCGCGTCCACCCCGTCGCAGAAATTGCCGGTTCTCGGCGATCCGATCGTTCTCGATCGTGCGACCTTCTCTCGCCATGTCGCCACGCTGCGCGGGTTTGCTCGGTCGTTGGCGGACAGCGTTGCAAATCTGCCGGATGTTCCATGATCGCCAGAGAGGACAGGTAATGAGCGATTTCGATATCGAGACGATCCGCCGCCAAGTCCGCGCGATGGATTTCGTGCGCGGCACGCCGGCGGAAGTCGCCATGTGGCACGAGGACATGGCGGACTCGCGCGCCAACCTCGTGATCGAAGACATGATCCCGACGCCCAACGATGATGCGTTCTTCGCGATGATGCTGGACGAGGGCGTGCCCCCTCCCCTCGTCTCGCAAATCCTGCTCCGGCTGCTCGATCATCCCGACGCCGATCGGTCCCTGCCGGTCACGCCGATGGGCACGCACTGATGCCCAGGCGACGGATCAGCCCGTTGTTTGCGGTCTTCGTCGCCTTCGTGGTGCTGATGGCGAGCAACGCCTGGCTCAAGAGCATCTTCGGCTATGGCGAGATCGCGACCGACATTCCGTTCCTGCTCGCCGGCGCGATCCTATTCCTGGCCTGGCGCTTCAACCGGCGTGCCGCCAACCAGCGCAATGATCTGCTCGGCTCCGCCCGTTTCGGCGACCGGGCTGATGTGCGGAAGCTGGAAGCGAACGGGGATCTTCTTATCGGCCGCTCGGCGAAGTCGGGGAAGCTGCTGCATTACGACGGCGCGGCGCATTTGCTGACGATGGCACCCACCCGATCGGGCAAGGGTGTCGGCACGATCATCCCCAACCTGCTGCTGCTCGATCGCTCGGTGATCTGCATCGATCCCAAGGGCGAGAACGCGCGTGTCACCGCCCGCGCGCGTGCCGCCAAGGGCAAGGTCTGGTGTCTCGATCCGTTCGGCGTGTCGGGTCAGCCCCCTGCCCGCTACAATCCGCTCGACCGGCTCGATCCCGCCAGCCTCGATCTGGCAGAAGATGCCAACACCCTCGCCGACGCGCTGGTGCATGACGCGCCGGGGCAATCGGGCGAAGCCCACTGGAACGAGGAAGCCAAGGCGCTGATCGCCGGGCTGATCCTGCACACCGTCGTCCACGAACCCGCCCACGCCCGCGTGCTGGCGACCGTGCGCGACAAGCTGACGCTCGCCCCTGCCGGCTTTGCCGCGCTGCTGGCAGATATGCAGGACAGCACCGGCGCCGGTGGTCTGATCGCCCGCGCCGCCAACCGCCAGCTCGGCAAGTCCGATCGCGAAGCCGCCGGCGTGTTGTCCTCGGCGCAGCGCCACACCCACTTTCTCGATAGCCCGCGCATCGTCGCCAGCACGGCCGCGTCGGATTTCAGCTTCGCGGAATTGAAGGCCACGACCGCCACCGTGTTCCTGTGCCTGCCGCCCGATCGGCTCGATACTTATGCCCGCTGGCTGCGGCTGCTGGTGAGCCAGGCCGTCACCGACATGGCGCGGTCCACCGCCCGCCCTGCCCGGCCCGTGCTGTTCCTGCTCGACGAGTTCGCCGCGCTCGGCCGCCTCGAACCGGTCGAACGCGCGATGGGGTTGATGGCGGGCTATGGCCTCCAGCTCTGGCCGATCCTCCAGGACATGCACCAGCTCAAGGCAAACTACGGCGAACGCGCTGGCACCTTCATGTCCAACGCAGGCGTGATCCAGGCATTCCGGGGTGAACGATCATGCCACCGCCGACATGCTCTCGCGCACGATCGGCGACACCACGATCGAATATGATACCGTCAGCACGTCGCGCGGCACTGGTTGGGGCGAAAATCGCGCCGGCCCCTCGGAAAGCGTTAGCGGGCACGTCTCCGCCCGGCGGCTCGCCACGCCCGACGAAATCGGCCCAGTCGGCCCGAAGCTGCGATTTTGGCCAGGTTGAAGAACGAACACTGAACGCTTGATTGATTCTACCAGGACCGTTGCTGACCACCGACCTCGTAGATATCGGCTTCCATGGAGCAATTGTAGCTCTCTGCGATGTTGAACATCTCGGAGAGGAGGCTTTGGATTTCCTCATCAAGGGAAATGCCATCCGGATCGGGGTCATAGGCGACGGTCAGTTTGTAATCACAATTGCCGTTTTTTACCATGGCGTAGTCGCGTTCCAGCATCGCCTCAATCCGCTCCCGAGCGGGTTTTCTACCTCTTCCACGCTTGTTGAAGTTCTCGATAATCAGATGCAGGGCGATGCTGGCAGTGGGCGGCTTTTCCGGCAGTTTGGTCTGTGACGGAATAATGTCGAGCGCCCGATAGACGGTCATTCGTGAGACCTTCAGGTCGCGGGCAACGCGGGCCTTGCTGGCGCCGGCGGCAAGGCGACGGCGGATTTCATCGTCATCGACGTTCTTCTTCCGGCCTTTGTAAACGCCTTCGGCGCGCGCCGCTTCGATCCCGGCGCGCTGACGATCCTTGATGAACTTCAGCTCCATATCGGCGACCATGCCGAGTATGGTGATGACCATTCGCCCCATGTCGCCCGCCGTCGTCACCTCTGGCTCAAGGATGCGCAGCGAAGCTCCCTTTTCATCAAGCTCATGCACCAGGTTCAGGACATCGCGCGTGGAGCGGCCGAGCCGGTCGAGCCGCAGCACGACCAGCTCGTCGCCGGTGTGCATAAACTGCATGATCGTTTCCAGTTCCGTGCGCCCGCTCCGCGAGGCCCCCGATCCGGTCTCGGAACGGATAATTTCGCAACCTGCATTCTTGAGGCGGCCAATCTGGATATCCAGATCCTGGTCCGTGGTGCTGACGCGGGCATATCCGATACGAGCCAAGTGCAAAATCCGTCACATTAGGGTGGCTCTTGCAGTGTATCGTCACATTGAGCGCAAACCCACCCTTTTGTGACAGACGAATGGTGTCACTCGGCCCTATCACTCTGGGGTGTACCCAAATGTTATATGCCGATCAGCCGCCTCACGCCGCAAGCCGTCCAAAATCAATCCGGTCGTTCAGGTCGAGGTCGAAGCGGCCATAAGGGTTCACATGACTGTAGATCAACGGCGTGAGACCACGATAATCTTCCGGCGTCATCCGCCCCGCCCACTTCGGCTCAACCAGTACGGTCTGAAGCATGCGGGTGTTCACATACACCAGCGACGCTTGCAGGAGGTGTAGCGCCAGAACGGAGATTTCCTGCTCATGGATGCGGTTGGTGGCGATCTCGCCGCCCTTGCCGAAGAACACGAAACCATTAGCGCCGTTCCAGTTCTCAACCACATTCAGCCCTTCGTGGATCTCGCGGCGGAATGCCTCCTGACGCAAATACCGGCATAGGAAGATTGTTTTGATCGCGCGGCCGAGTTCACTCAGCGCCTTGTAGGTCGGGTGCATCACTTCGGCTCTGGCAAACCGGCGCAGGATCGCTTCCGGATCGGCGGTGCGCGATTGCATGGCAGCGGCATATTTGACCATTTCGTCATATTGTTGCTCGATCTCGTCCCAGTCGATCGGACTGGAGAGGATCGGCAGCAAATTGGAAAGCCGCGTGCGCATGCCGGCTTGGGGAAGGGCCAGTTTCTGGCGTGCGACTGCTTTTAGCCGCGGGGCAAGCTCAAATCCAAGGAGTCGGCAAAACGCAAAGCCGACCGCGCTCTGGCCGTGACTATCGACGTACTGACGCTGGATTTCCATGTCGGTGCAATGGCGTAGCACGCCCTCGATCATGGAGGCGACCTCCGAGGAAGAGCACCGCTTGAGCTGGGAATAAACGCAGGTCGCGCGCTTCTCCACATGCCAGTAGATCATGACGCCACGGCCGCCATAGCGGGCGTGCCATTCCGTCATCAGGTTGCGGTCCCACGCGCCGAACTTCGTTGAATCGGACGCGCAAGCCGTGCCCGCGTCTCCCCATACTGTGGCATTGCGGATTGCCAGTGTTGCGTTTGCCACCCGCGCGCACGCTTCTCTCAGCGCTGGCGCGTGAATGAAACGGCGATGGACATGCAACAATTCCTCGTAACTCACGTCGGGTGTGGCGCCAGCGATCCGCTTGAGCCCGGCGTTCGTGCCCAAGCCATAGAGGCACAGCAAAAGGCGCTGATCCAGGGCTGCTTTCGGTAGAGTAACCCGCGAGGCCGACGTTTCGAAAGCCTCCATCAATCCCGTGTCCAGAGCAGCCTCTTTCAGCACGTCGAGCAGTCCGGTCATCGGCCAGCGCTGACCGACCTCGCTTTTGATCGAAGCGAGGCCCTTCGGTTCGGGCAAGGGCTTGAACGGTGTAATCGATATCCGGTTGTCGCCGCGCCACAGGAGCCGAACCTTGTCGTTTTGTGGAATATTGGCATTGAGGAGCAACAGCTCCTGTTCAAGCTCCTCCCGGATCGAGGCGCAAAACGCCCGCGCATCTGGCGTCAGGCTGAGGCTGGAATAATACGCCTCTCGCCTGATCTCGAAATCCTTGGGAAGATCGTCATCGGGATTGCGGTAGCGATCCGCCCCGACCACCCAGATTTCTTTGGAGCGGATGCGGTCGCGCAGTTGCGTCAGGACGCAAAGCTCATAGCTGATCCGGTTTACCCGCCCATCGTCATCAATGACGGAACTGCGCCATCGCGCTGGAATCACCTCATCGATCGGAACATCCTGCAATGGCACGAAGCGGCATCCGTCATCCACCTTGCTCCTGATCCAGTCGAGGGCCGCCAGGACCGGCCGCCACACCGCGTTGTTCGACCGGAACCCAAGTACGGAAAGCAGGCTTGGCAGCATGCGCCGGTAATGATTGGCCCAGGAACCACGCATCACCTTGTAGATGCGCCGGTCCAGAGCGCCCTTCGCATGGCTCTCCTTGACGATCGCCGCCAGCCTGTCCTTACCGGCGATCGGGAAAATGACATCGCAGATGCGCCCCGATGGTTCATTGATCGAGGCGCTGGCGATCTCGACCAGCAAGCGCTCCTTTCCATAGACCCGCTCGATGTCTTTCGCGATATCGCCCACCACCTTGCGTTTCGAGCGCGTTCCGATCTTGTGAACGGTTTCGATCAGCAGGTCGATCATCGCGTCAGTGAGTTGCGCCTCCCGCGACATTAGATAAATCGCATAAAGGCCGAGCTGTCGCGCCGGCGCATGCCGGCGCATCTCCGAGGCCTTTTCACCGGCAACGCGGCGAACAATCTGATCGACCCATGGCTTGCCCGTAGCCGTCAGGAGATCATGGGGAAGATCAAGTCTCTGGATAAAGGCGAGTTTCTCGGTCACGTCGAGAATGTTGTCGAGCGTTGCCTGTCCGGCGTCACCCTTCATCCTGTTGAATCCGGTCAAGCTGTCCGGATCGGCAAGCGAGGCTTCCAATAACGCCACCGCATCTGACGAAAGCCGGTCACTGGCTCCGATCAGCCAGGTGTCCAGATAATCTTGCCGTTGTGAGCGAACGACACGTTCAAGCTCCTTGCGCGACGGCCCATAAATACGCCGGTCCCGGCACCACAGGAAAACATGCTCAAGCATGGCATTGATCGACTGGCCGCCCGGGCACAGCTCGCCAGCAATCCATTCCGTCAATTGCTCGCGATCCACCCGCTTCATGCGGTGATATCCAAGATGGATCAGGATCTCCGCACAATGCCGTCGTGCTGTCCGACTGGAAAAGTCATAACCAGCTATCTCGCCAGCCTCGACACCGAGTTGCTCGGCCAGATACGAGAGGCCATCGGTAGGGATTGAGCCGGGATCGGTCGCGAAAAACCCCAGGGAAGCGAAGAATTTCAGCTGCGCGGCGAGGCCGAGGCGCGTCAGGGCCGGCTTCGAATTTACAAAATCAATATCGGCAAAGCTCAGGCTCCATCGTCCGATCAAATCCCCGCCCGAAATACTCCGATCCATCAACCCACTCCCTATGATGGAGCGAACTGTCCTCTCCCATGATTTCCATCGTCAATACCGAATGCCACGTTCCCAAAACGTTCTCCGACTTGGCCGAAATCGCAGCTTCGGGCCGACTAGGCCAAATCATGCGGATGCGGCCCGACCAGCTCCTGCTGCTGCGCCAGGGTGAACACCCGCTCGCAGTAGAGAAAATCCGCTACTACGATCAGCGCGAGTTCGCCGGCCTGTTCGATCCGGCCTGATTTAAGCCTCCTGGGGACACTCGCGATGGTCGAGCACCCTCGAACTACCCGCAAACCCCTCTCCTGCCCTGACAACGCGCCTGGGCGGCTGTAGCGAGCGATTCTGTCGCCACCCGCCCTATTTCTTTCCCGCCTAGCAAGCGGCGCTTGCGCCGCCTCTGTGACGCCGAAGGCGGCACGAAGCGAAAGCGCATCGGCCACAGGCTGATTCCATTGGTCTTTCTCCCTTGGTCGATCGCACTGCGGTTTGTTGTAGCGTCTGCTATCGGGGTTTTGGCCCCCGATTGGGTTGATCGATTTGGGTTATCCACAGGCCCAAGTCATTAAGAAGAATCTCCTATATAATAGGAGGTTTAAGACTCTTACGGAGCGTTTTAGGTCTGTAGTGTCAAAGGGTTAGCGGCTGTTTCGGGGGCCAAAACCCCGTGATTCGCGGGGCCAAAACCCCGTGATTCGCAGGGGCCATTCCCCCGATAGTCGGAGCTTGGTCACTATCGGGGTTTTGGCCCCTGACATTCAGTCGGCCGGGAACCCCATCGGGGGGCGTGGAAGGCGCTTGAACTGAAAGCCTGGATGGTCGGTCGAGAGCTGGCACCGCTCTGTGAAGTTGAGAACCTCCTCACCTTCATCGTTCCTCACCAATTCCAGCCAATAGCCGGGTAGCCGCTGCCGCTCGACTGCAATCCGCAACTCCTTGGCGAAGTCGGCAAGGCGCTGGGTGCTGCCGCTTTTGTGATGGAGCTGCTTCATGGTGAAGGCCCAACCCGCCGCCTGATGTCCGCCATGCTTCCGCACGACGCGGTAAAGCCACCGTTCAATCCCGCCAGTCAGCTTAAAATAGGCCCTGTCGATGCCGAGCACGAGGCGGTCGGTCAGCACGCCCTCGTAGAGCCAATCGGATATGGTGAACTCGACGCCGGTCGATCGCCCCAAGTCGTCGGTCGGTGCCGAGTAGCGCTCGATCCAGTGGAAACCTTCGGGGCGCTTCTTCTTGCCCTGGCGGATGTTGGTGCGGATCAGGGTGGCGCTCAAACGCTCAAGCGCCTCCACGATCCGGCGATACTCGTCGCCCCCAGTCGGCCGGTCGATCCCACGTAGCAGCTCGTAGAGCGGGACGTGGAAGTGCGGCGTCGTCGGTTGCCCCGCCGCCTTAGCCGCCCGGAGCTGCGACACCGCCCATATCAGTATGTCGCAATCCCAGATGGTCGCGATGCCGATCTCGGCCGGAGCCGTGACGTTGACGGTGACGGTCGTGGTGCCGTTTTGAACCGAGTAGTCGATCGGCTCGCTGCGGCGCTGCTTGGAGAGGCTAAAAAACGGCCGCTCCATCATTTCCTGTTCGTCGTGGGTCGGTATGTCGCCCGGCAACGTCACGAACAGGTCGAGCTGGTCCAGCACGCCGGTAAACTCGCCTTCTTTCCTTCTGCCCTTCTTAGTCATAAAGGCTCCAAGGTTAGCGGCGCGATCGGCCGCTCGGCACGCTGGCGGCGACCGCCTCTAGCGGCTCTAGCCCGCGCGCCTCCAGCAGCCGGTTCCACGCCTCATGCCCTAGCTTCTGCAAGCTAAGCCCCGTGTCGAGGCTAAGCTGGCGAAGCCGCCTGCGGTCGCGCGGGGTGACTTGCACGTTGATCGGCACGATTGCCGGCGACGCGCTGTCCCGACCGGGCGGGGCGTCGGCCGTCGTCGCGGCGATCGGGGCCGCGATCGGCTCCTCGTCCAGCTCGCCCATTACGTCGGCGAGCGCGCGCCCGGTGCGCTTACTGCTCATGTCGTATCTCCTGAATCCAGCTCCAAACCTGCCGCAGCTCGTCGGCCGCGTCGCGCGCCGCCTGGCCGCGCATTTCCGTCACGCCCCTCCCCTCAAGCGAGGCGTCCAGATACACGGTGCGATCGGATAAGTGGGTCGGGCAAACCGGGACCGGGTATCGCGACAGCGCGGCGCGCGCCGCGGTCGCGCGGGAATCGTTCTTCGCTGCGTTGACGATGACGACCGCGCGCTGGTCGAGACGACGCAATATCTTCAACGTCTCGCCGACCGCCTCAAGGTCGTCGGGAGAAGGCCGCACCGGCACAATCACCAAGTCCGCCACGCGCGCCGCCTCGGCCTCCGGCTCTTCGACGGCGGGGCGCGTGTCGATGAACAGCGCGCCCTCGGGCTTGCGGCGAAGGCTCTTGGCCGCGTCGGTCAAGGTGATGCCGTCTAGGTCGACCAGCTCGGGGCGTTCAAAGGGCGGTTCGATCTGCTCGCGCCGCGTCCACCATTTTGTCGTCGTGCGCTGCGGGTCGCGGTCGATGATAAAGCTAGGCTCCATCCCGCCCGCGAGGACCGCGAGCTGACGGGCAAGGGTGCTTTTACCCGCCCCGCCCTTCTGGCTGATAAGTGAGTAGATTTGCACCTTCGCCCCTTCTCGCCCTCTTACCTGTTACACTATGAAGGTTATTGAGCGTGAAGGAAAGACCCTTCGCATCTTCTTGCGCGAGCGATCGTCACGCGCCAGCGCCGAGACGCCGTAAGCGGCTCGGTCGGAGCGCAGCGGAGATAGCGCGGTCCCGCAAGGGACGCGCTCGCCATGCAACTATTCCCTAGCGCTTGGGTTTCTGATATGTTGGCCCATGCCCGTCGTCTATCGCATCGGTGGCCTGCGGGTCGTGATCTGGCCCAACGATCATCGTCCGGCGCATGTCCATGTGAAGGGCGCGGAAGGCGAGGCGGTGTTCAACCTCAACTGTCCCGATGGTCCGCCCGAACTGCGGGACAGCTACGGGTTCAAGGTGCCGGACGTAAATCGGATCGAAGCGGCGCTGGTCGAGCTGGTGCCGACGTTATGCGCGGAATGGAGGACGATACATGGCGATTACTGAGCAGGAGCTGGCGCAAGCGGAAGCGCGCATGGAAACAATCCGCGCCGCCGGCCATGCCGTGTCCGCCCGCTACGATCGTCGCCGGTCGCGGGTCGTGGTCGCGCTCAATACCGGAGTCGAGCTGACGTTTCCGACGCGGCTCGCGGAAGGACTGGCCGATGCGTCACCCGACAACCTTGCTGAAATTGAAGTCAGCCCAGCGGGCTTGGGGCTGCACTGGCCTAAGCTTGATGCGGACCTCTACGTTCCCGCGCTGCTCCAGGGCGTGTTCGGCTCGAAGCAATGGATGGCGCGCCAGCTCGGCGCGGAAGGGGGTCGCTCCCGCACGGCCGTCAAGGTCGCAGCCTCGCGCGCCAACGGTCGTAAGGGTGGTCGGCCGCGCAAATTCGCAGCGGCATAATTCTGCACTACTGACCTTTCCGCCTGTGACACTATGAAGGTTTGTAGGCGAGTAGGGGCGTAAATCGAAGTTTTCGCTTTCGTTCCGCTCCCGGCTGACTCATAGAATCATCATGCCGATCGCGCGCGAACATCGCTGGCTCTATCCGATCGACTGGCGCGAGTTGTCCGACATAATCCGGTTTCGTCGCGCCAAGGGACGTTGCGAGCATTGCCGACGCCCGCACGGCCGCGACGTGCTGCACTTAGGGAATGGCGTCTGGTGGGACGAGGACGCGACACGCTGGCGTGACGGGAAGGGCAGGGGGCTTCGCTACCTGCTAAAGCCGGACGAGCTGGCGCTAGCACAGCCGGGGTTCGCCGGCATCGACCCGCCCGCCCATGTGCGGGTTACGCGCGTTGTCCTCGCCAGCGCGCACCTGAACCATGATCCCGGCGACAACGGGCCGCGCAACCTGGCAGCGCTCTGTCAGCGTTGCCACATGGTCCATGACGCCAGCGAACATCGTCGGCGCCGTTGGCGCAACGCCTTCCGGCTTCGCGCGATCGGCGACCTGTTCGCCTGATTGCCGGGCCGTAGGTTCGGCCCAAGGGTTGTGTGGGTGGGGCAAAGACTCGGCCGTCGAACGACGGCCTCCGACTAGCCTGGCTGGCTAAGCGAGCTGCGCCCGCCCGGTATGTGCCGGTAGAGCGTCGATGGCTGTACCCCGAGCTGCGACGCCACCTCTTCAACGGTAATGGTCGGGTCTGCGAGCATCGCCTTGGCCCGCTTGATCTCGGCCGGCCCCATCGCAGGCTTACGCCCGCCGCGCCGTCCCAATGCTTTGGCCTGGGCAAGCCCGGCGTGGGTACGCTCCAAGGTCAGCTCGCGCTCGAACTCCGCCACGGCCGCAAAGACATGGAAAACAAGCCGCCCGCCGGGGCTGGTGGTGTCGATCGCCTGGGTGAGCACCCTAAGGCCGATCTCGCGCTTGGCGAGATCTTCGGCCGTCTCCACGAGCTGCCGGACTGAGCGCGCGAGCCGGTCGAGCTTCCACACCGCCAGCGTGTCGCCAGCGCGGAGATAATCGAGCGCAGCCCGCAATTCCGGCCGATCGCGCTGCGCGCCCGATGCCTTTTCGGTGAACACCTTCTCACACCCGGCTTCGCGGAGCGCATTGAGTTGTAGGGCAGGGGACTGGTCCCTGGTGGACACGCGCGCATAGCCGACGAGCAAAGGCCTTCTCCGAAAACTCGACGCTACCTAGTCGGATTTCGGAGAAGGAAACAAGAGACGGTTTTGGGACACTTAATAGGCCATTTCGGCGATCCCGGCCGCGATCGGCGCAGCCCTCCCGCAATCGACCGTTTGGGAGACGCACGGCATGGGCGGTATTCTGGGCTATCCCACCGCACGAAATGGAGCGCATCGTTCACGACATGCTGACCCGTGAATATGCGAAAACGCTCGATGAGCCGGTTCCGGCTCTCGGCCACAAGACGCCACGCGCTCTGGCCCGCACTAAGGCAGGTCGGGCGAAAGTGGCCGACTGGCTCAAATAGGGGTCGTCTCAGAAAACGGAAAATAAAGCACGCTAAGGCATAGCCGAACCTGCCAAGCTTGCTCCACCCTGTAGTGACGCGATCAGCGGGCAGGAAACGTTCCCCCTTCGCGCATGGCAGGCGCACACCAACTCAGACAGCACGGCCTCCATGCGCGCCAGGTCAGCCATTTTCTCGCGCACGTCCTTGAGCTTGTGCTCGGCCAGACTGCTGGCTTCCTCGCAATGGGTGCCATCCTCCAGCCGCAGCAGCTCGGCGATCTCATCCAGGCTGAAGCCCAGCCGCTGGGCTGATTTCACGAAGCGCACCCGCGTTACATCCGCCTCGCCATAGCGGCGGATGCTGCCATAGGGCTTGTCAGGCTCCAGCAACAAGCCCTTGCGCTGATAGAAACGGATGGTCTCCACATTGACCCCGGCCGCCTTGGCGAATGGGACAGGGCCAAATTTCGCTCATATTATGTGATGGATGATCGGGTAAACGATGTGTGGGTGGGCGAAGCCGCATATAAACCTACGGATTCATGTAATATTCATCACACAGATGTCCCTTGTATCCGCTTCTCTTTACCATCCATCCAATAATAGTGATTATCTGCAGTTCAGATATCAATTGTCTTTTTGCATCAGCTCCCGGTAAATTTTCAACGCTTTATCGATACGCATATCCAATTCAGGTTTACTGGCCTGCCACATTGGCAATATGTCATTGTGTGTGTCAAAGTGCTCAGGCTCTTCATCCAAGGACGGTGTGGATTCCTTCATTGCCACCAAGACTTTTGAATACTTTTGAGCCAGTGCCCTAGTTTTTTTACGGTTACGAAAATCGTTGTCACCATCAACACTAACATAAAAAGGGGCGGTGTGGGCCTTGGCTGATCCTTTACCGTAAGTGCGAAGTGCAAACCAAAGAGGTTTTTCAGCCTGCACTTCGTAATCCAGAACTATCGGTACGCCCTTTTTTGAGGGCTTCGCACTTTTAACTACCTCTCCGTGCACGACAAGCTCCAGGCGCTCCAGTTCGTCAAAATCCGGGTTTATGTCGGCAATTGCGTGAATGGACAACCGTTCTCCCTTTGACATACTAAATTCATTAGTACGCTCGTTACCATTAACAGAAAACTCGATTACCGGACCATTGCTGACAAAAGATCGTGCCTGTTGCCAAGCATCAAACCAGGCCTTAACAGTGAACTCACCCTCGAGCCGTGCATAAATGCGCTCGGAGCCCACCTCGTCAAAGTAGGGATAATCTGAACCTGCTGAAGGAAGCAGCTTGAACCCCATATTAAGAAAGTCGTACAGATATTCAGTACCTAGTATATTCAGCTGCAAAACCTCCACGAAATCAACAATTCCTAATGGAACATCCAATGCAAGCCCCCTGTTAACATGGAGGACATTCCTAAATACATGGGCATAACCCCACATCCCTCCCTCGGCATGGATTGCATCGGCCGTACGTACATAAAGATAAGGTTTATCGCCCGGACCGTGAAAAGCCTGCCCGTTTAGGCCGATAGAATGCCCTAAATGCGATGTCCGGGGAGATTCCTGACCGGAAACAAGTGAATAATCATTCACCAGATACTGGCCACGCAAACCAAATGCATATTGCGAAAAATGAGAATTGCTGCTGACATTACCCGCTTGCAGCAGATTTGAAAGGTGGACGTCTTCTGCCTGAGTATAAGCCAGAATGCCACGATTGTAACTCGGATCGGGTCTTTCAATATGAATATGATTATCGGCCGAATACCAGCCCTCCGCAGGCAGATCACGCCAACGCTTGAGCACCACCATTTTATTCAGCGTTTTACCCGGTTCAATATCCAGAGTTTCGGTATGCATCCTGAACTCAGGTCCCTTGGTCAGTACAAGCTGATACCTACCTGCCTCAAGCTCTGCCCCGTAATTGCCATTGATATAGTGAGCAAAACGGCCCTCGGAAGGCCAGCGGCTTGGAACAGTGCGTAGTACAACCTGGTTTATAGTTTCACCATAACGGTCAACGTTAATAGCCTGATCGCTTGGAATCGGTGCAAGCCCATCTGGTTTATACAGACCCATACGAGTAGTGATCAGAGTACCATCTTCGGCTGTCACATGAAGGTTGAGCTTTCCCCTGTTAGGCTCAGGACTCTGGTTCGCTGAACTTATAAACGTCAACTTCATCCCGCAAATTACGACCTCCTGATCTTCTTGGTAGGAATCCGTTGGAAATAGCGCATTGGGCGCCGAGATACTCAGGTCAGTGTGATCTAATTTACGGTTTGCAAGCCGGGCCCGTTCAAGTACAAGTTTTACCGGTGCCCACCGGTCTTTCTGATCAAATTTGTGATTGATCATAAGCGGGTGAACGGAACGATCATAGGACAGGTTGAAACCACTGGAGGCTGATCTATCCATAATTAACTCGATTTCCACATCTGAATCTAAATCAAATGCTATCTTGTCATCAATATCAAACAAAAAGTGTGGTCCCACCAAGCATTCTCGACCATCACGTGTTTCCACTTTTCCATTCGGACGATGCGCAACGGTAATACCCCCTCCGCGAAAATCCATGCCAAGTGCTATGGTGCGCAGGACCTGAGGGGCGCCATCCCAATCAATCTGTTCCCGACCTAGTGGATGGTCATTGTGTGCACTAACAGATAAACTATTTACCATCAGGGCAATTCCCAGTATTACTGAAGCTATGTAATATCCGGAACGGGATGTAATATGGAGTTTGTCACTAGACATGTATGTAAGCCTCTTGAGATTGATACAAAATGGAAGTAATTGACGTTAGGCGTTGTACTCGGCTCTGAAAATAGCTCGGTTAGCCATTTCCAACCGATTTTTAGATCGGGCAAACCAGATTCAATATTCTTATATTTCATGTTCTACTGGCTAAGCTTTGCAACAATAACTGAGTTATTGATAATGTAATAACTATACATAAACATAGTATAACCCTCGTCAGGGCATTGTCAAGTTGCTGAGCCGACGAGACGAGTTTCGGAATCCGGAGCGAAATGGCCGCGGCTCGGATAACAAATGTCCCAGGTTATGCATTCTTCGCTACATCGGTGACCTCATTCCAGAGAGAAAACGCTTGAGTACGCACGTGCCGGTACTGCTGCGCCGACAGGCGGTTGCGCTGGCATCGGAAGACGTTGTTGATCGGCCCATGCGCGGATAGAAAACGCTGCGCGTGCCTCGGTGACTTGTAGCGGCGCATCTGCCGTTCTCGCTGGCGCGTCGGTTGGTGCGATAGCTCGGCCCGGTTGTTCAAACCCTTGTGCTGGCGATGCTCTACGCCCGGCATGATCTGAGCCTTAGCGGCCGCATAACTCTTGAGCTTGTCAGTAATCAGAACCCGCGGCACGTAGCGCAAGCCCTTGAGAAGCTTGCGAAAGAACCGCTTGGCCGCCTGCCGGTCACGCCTGCTCTGCACGAGGACATCCAGGACATGGCCGTCCTGGTCAACTGCACGCCAGAGGTAATGATGCTTTCCCTTGATCGTCAGCACGACCTCGTCGAGGTGCCATTTGTCGCCCCGTCGTGGCTGACGTCGGCGCAGCTCAGCAGCGTATTGCTGGCCGAACCGCAGAGTCCATTGGCGAATCGTCTCGTAAGTCACGACGATACCCCGGCTTGCCATCAATTCCTCGATGTCGCGAAAGCTCAGCGAGAACCGGAAGTAGAGCCACACCACATGGCTGATGATCTCCCGAGGGTAGCGGAAACCGCGGTAAAGTTGAGAACCTGTCATCTCATCATTTTATCGAGGCGCGGCCGGCTGTGGCAACTTGACAATGCCTTCGCTTCGCCTCGGAAATGGCGCTCGCCTCGTATCGGACCTACGTCAACGGCTTCCCTGTTACGTCCACCGCGCCGCTGGTGATGACCGACCCCGCCGGGTCCGCGTTCAAATGCGACCTCGCCGACTTTACGGCAGTCCTGAACGACGATCAGCAGCTCTACCGCGTGCTGTTCCCGTCCTACGTCGCGCTGGTCGAAGATTTGGGGCGCGAGCTGGTCGAAACGGCTTACGCCAAGAAGGCCCCTGTGCATTATTCGGCCACAGATTCACGGTAGGCGAGCTTGAGGGACGTCGGCGCCAGCTTCTCTGCCAGGGATTGCGCTACGTAAGCCGTCG
>NZ_CP010958.1:0-44342 GCF_000943805.1 Sphingobium sp. YBL2 | reverse complement strand
TCAGCCATGTGGTGTGGCTCTACTTCCGGTTCTCGCTGAGCTTTCGCGACATCGAGGAATTGATGGCAAGCCGGGGTATCGTCGTGACTTACGAGACGATTCGCCAATGGACTCTGCGGTTCGGCCAGCAATACGCTGCTGAGCTGCGCCGACGTCAGCCACGACGGGGCGACAAATGGCACCTCGACGAGGTCGTGCTGACGATCAAGGGAAAGCATCATTACCTCTGGCGTGCAGTTGACCAGGACGGCCATGTCCTGGATGTCCTCGTGCAGAGCAGGCGTGACCGGCAGGCGGCCAAGCGGTTCTTTCGCAAGCTTCTCAAGGGCTTGCGCTACGTGCCGCGGGTTCTGATTACTGACAAGCTCAAGAGTTATGCGGCCGCTAAGGCTCAGATCATGCCGGGCGTAGAGCATCGCCAGCACAAGGGTTTGAACAACCGGGCCGAGCTATCGCACCAACCGACGCGCCAGCGAGAACGGCAGATGCGCCGCTACAAGTCACCGAGGCACGCGCAGCGTTTTCTATCCGCGCATGGGCCGATCAACAACGTCTTCCGATGCCAGCGCAACCGCCTGTCGGCGCAGCAGTACCGGCACGTGCGTACTCAAGCGTTTTCTCTCTGGAATGAGGTCACCGATGTAGCGAAGAATGCATAACCTGGGACATTTGTTATCCGAGCCGCGGCCATTTCGCTCCGGATTCCGAAACTCGTCTCGTCGGCTCAGCAACTTGACAATGCCATAGCGACGGATCGATAACGGGGCCGACTCAAGGAGCGTTGTATGACCGGGAATGACAGCGAGAATTCGGCTCGTGCGCACAAGGCGGCGGCCACCCGATTGTTCGAGGCCATGGGTTCGCTCGACGGCCCCGGCATCGCGGCGGAAATCACCGATGACTTCGTCCTGAAACTCCCCGGTTCGTGCGTGCTTTCCGGCGAATGGACGGGGCCGGAAATCGCTGAGATCTATGGGTTTGTGAGCCAGGTTCTGCCCAACGGCGTACGGTTGGAACTGCACTCCATGACGGCGGAGGAGGACCGTCTCGTATGTCATGCCTCGGGCACCGGTGAGACGGTGGACGGCGAGTCCTACAATCAGGACTATCTGTACCTCCTGAATTTCAGGGGCGGTAAAATCAGCCGCCTTGTGGAATATATGGACACGAAGCTCGTCGATGATCGCCTCGGCAAGAGATATCGGGTCTGGGCGGCAAGCAAAGATCAGGACGTCCTCCCGGCCTGAGCGCCTGTTTGGAAATGACCGTAAGAGCGCATTTTGGGCTTTCCCACCGATCCTCGACCCTCACCCGACCGCGCAACAGGGTGCCATATCCGGGTGGTCGGGGGGTGGAGGCCGATGCAGATGCGCCAAGGCGCATTTCCAAACGGAAATTTAGAACGGTCGGTCGCCTTCTTCCTTCCGCTACGACACATTGAGGAGAGATCGGGTGAAAGAGGAAAGTTCATTGGACGCGAACAAGCAGGTCGTCCGGACATTCCTGAAACATATGTCGGCCATGAACGGGCCGGAGATCGCCAAATGGATCACGGATGACTTCACCGGGCATTGTCAAGTTGCTGAGCCGACGAGACGAGTTTCGGAATCCGGAGCGAAATGGCCGCGGCTCGGATAACAAATGTCCCAGGTTATGCATTCTTCGCTACATCGGTGACCTCATTCCAGAGAGAAAACGCTTGAGTACGCACGTGCCGGTACTGCTGCGCCGACAGGCGGTTGCGCTGGCATCGGAAGACGTTGTTGATCGGCCCATGCGCGGATAGAAAACGCTGCGCGTGCCTCGGTGACTTGTAGCGGCGCATCTGCCGTTCTCGCTGGCGCGTCGGTTGGTGCGATAGCTCGGCCCGGTTGTTCAAACCCTTGTGCTGGCGATGCTCTACGCCCGGCATGATCTGAGCCTTAGCGGCCGCATAACTCTTGAGCTTGTCAGTAATCAGAACCCGCGGCACGTAGCGCAAGCCCTTGAGAAGCTTGCGAAAGAACCGCTTGGCCGCCTGCCGGTCACGCCTGCTCTGCACGAGGACATCCAGGACATGGCCGTCCTGGTCAACTGCACGCCAGAGGTAATGATGCTTTCCCTTGATCGTCAGCACGACCTCGTCGAGGTGCCATTTGTCGCCCCGTCGTGGCTGACGTCGGCGCAGCTCAGCAGCGTATTGCTGGCCGAACCGCAGAGTCCATTGGCGAATCGTCTCGTAAGTCACGACGATACCCCGGCTTGCCATCAATTCCTCGATGTCGCGAAAGCTCAGCGAGAACCGGAAGTAGAGCCACACCACATGGCTGATGATCTCCCGAGGGTAGCGGAAACCGCGGTAAAGTTGAGAACCTGTCATCTCATCATTTTATCGAGGCGCGGCCGGCTGTGGCAACTTGACAATGCCGCTGGAGCACACGCAAGCCAGCCAGGTCGTCCATATGGACGGTGAATTCGTGCTGACCACCACGCACGGTGAATTGCGCGCCGACAAACTGCTGGTTGCCACCGGTCGGACACCGAACACGCGCAGCCTCGCGCTGGACGCAGCGGGGGTCACTGTCAATGCGCAAGGTGCCATCGCCATCGACCAAGGCATGCGCACGAGCAACCCGAACATCTACGCGGCCGGCGACTGCACCGACCAGCCGCAGTTCGTCTATGTGGCGGCAGCGGCCGGCACCCGTGCCGCGATCAACATGACCGGCGGCGATGCGGCGCTCGACCTGACCGCAATGCCGGCCGTGGTGTTCACCGATCCGCAAGTGGCGACCGTGGGCTACAGCGAGGCGGAAGCCCACCACGACGGGATCGAGACCGACAGCCGCACCTTGACCTTGGACAACGTGCCGCGTGCGCTCGCCAACTTCGACACACGCGGCTTCATCAAGTTGGTTATCGAGGAAGGCAGCCATCGGCTGATCGGCGTACAGGCGGTCGCGCCGGAAGCGGGTGAACTGATCCAGACGGCGGCTCTGGCCATTCGCAACCGCATGACGGTGCAGGAACTGGCCGACCAGTTGTTCCCCTACCTGACGATGGTCGAGGGGTTGAAGCTCGCGGCGCAGACCTTCAACAAGGATGTGAAGCAGCTTTCCTGCTGCGCCGGGTGAGAAAAAGGAGGTGTTCAATGAACGCCTACACGGTGTCCCGGCTGGCTCTTGATGCCGGGGTGAGCGTGCATATCGTGCGCGACTACCTGCTGCGCGGATTGCTGCGCCCGGTGGCGTGCACACCAGGCGGCTACGGCTTGTTCGATGACGCCGCCTTGCAACGGCTGTGCTTCGTGCGGGCGGCCTTCGAGGCGGGCATCGGCCTCGACGCGCTGGCGCGGCTGTGCCGGGCGCTGGATGCGGCGGACGGCGACGAAGCGGCCGCGCAGCTTGCCCTGCTGCGTCAGTTCGTCGAGCGTCGGCGCGAAGCGTTGGCCGATCTGGAAGTGCAGTTGGCCACCCTGCCGACCGAGCCGGCACAGCACGCGGAGAGTCTGCCATGAACAACCCCGAGCGCTTGCCGTCCGAGACGCACAAACCGATCACCGGCTACCTGTGGGGCGGACTGGCTGTGCTGACTTGCCCCTGCCACCTGCCCATCCTCGCTGTCGTGCTGGCCGGCACAACCGCCGGTGCTTTCCTCGGCGAGCATTGGGTCATCGCGGCGCTCGGTTTGACCGGCCTGTTCCTTCTGTCCCTGTCGCGGGCGTTGCGGGCATTCAGGGAAAGAGAATGAGCGCTTTCCGGCCGGATGGATGGACGACGCCGGAACTGGCCCAAGCGGTCGAGCGCGGGCAGCTTGAACTGCACTACCAGCCCGTCGTCGATCTGCGCAGTGGTGGGATTGTCGGCGCGGAAGCCCTGTTGCGCTGGCGTCATCCGACGCTTGGACTATTGCCACCGGGCCAGTTCCTGCCCGTGGTCGAATCGTCCGGCCTGATGCCTGAAATCGGCGCTTGGGTGCTGGGCGAAGCCTGCCGCCAGATGCGTGACTGGCGAATGCTGGCATGGCGACCGTTCCGGCTGGCCGTCAATGTTTCGGCGAGCCAAGTGGGACCGGACTTCGACGGGTGGGTAAAGGGCGTGCTGGCTGATGCCGAGTTGCCCGCCGAGTATCTCGAAATCGAGCTGACCGAATCGGTCGCGTTTGGTGATCCGGCGATCTTCCCCGCCCTGGACGCCTTGCGGCAGATCGGTGTGCGCTTCGCCGCCGATGACTTCGGGACGGGGTATTCCTGTCTGCAACATCTGAAGTGCTGCCCAATCAGCACGCTCAAGATCGACCAATCGTTTGTCGCCGGGCTCGCCAACGACCGCCGCGACCAAACCATCGTGCACACCGTGATTCAGCTTGCGCACGGGCTGGGCATGGATGTGGTGGCTGAAGGCGTGGAAACATCGGCGAGTCTTGATCTATTGCGACAAGCGGACTGCGACACAGGACAAGGCTTCCTGTTCGCGAAGCCAATGCCGGCGGCGGCATTCGCCGTCTTCGTCAGTCAATGGAGGGGTGCCACCATGAATGCAAGTGACTCGACCACCACCAGTTGCTGCGTGTGCTGCAAGGAAATCCCGCTCGATGCCGCCTTCACCCCGGAAGGCGCGGAATACGTCGAGCACTTCTGCGGGTTGGAGTGTTATCAACGCTTCGAAGCGCGTGCCAAGACAGGGAACGAAACCGATGCCGATCCGAACGCCTGCGACTCGCTACCGTCAGATTGAGGCATACCCTAACTTGGCGTCAGACCATCCGGCGCTAAATCGTCAGAATAGAGTTGCCTTCCGAATTGATTGACATACGCCGTCAAGGGTCATAGATTTCTTCCTGACACATTTCCCTCAGGAGGATACCTTGCACGGTCAGCGCATCGGTTACGTCCGCGTCAGCAGCTTCGACCAGAACCCAGAACGGCAGCTCGAACAGATCCAGGTGGATAAAGTGTTCACCGACAAGGCGTCGGGCAAGGACACACGGCGGCCCGAACTGGAACGGCTGCTCGCCTTCGTGCGCGAAGGCGACACGGTCGTGGTGCACAGCATGGATCGTCTGGCGCGCAACCTCGACGACCTGCGCCGCCTGGTGCAGGGCCTCACCCAGCGCGGCGTACGCATCGAGTTCCTTAAGGAGCATTTGACCTTCACCGGCGAGGACTCGCCGATGGCGAACCTGATGCTGTCGGTAATGGGCGCGTTCGCCGAGTTCGAACGCGCCTTGATCCGCGAGCGGCAGCGCGAGGGCATCGCGCTCGCCAAGCAGCGCGGGGCCTACCGTGGCAGGAAGAAATCCCTGTCGTCTGAGCGTATTGCCGAACTGCGCCAACGTGTCGAGGCTGGCGAGCAAAAGACCAAGCTGGCTCGTGAATTCGGAATCAGTCGCGAAACCCTGTATCAATACTTGAGAACGGATCAGTAAATATGCCACGTCGTTCAATCCTGTCCGCCGCCGAGCGCGAAAGCCTGCTGGCGTTGCCGGACACCAAGGATGAGTTGATCCGTCACTACACGTTCAGCGAAACCGACCTCTCCATCATCCGGCAGCGGCGCGGCCCGGCCAACCGGCTGGGCTTCGCCGTGCAGCTCTGTTACCTGCGCTTTCCTGGTGTCATCCTGGGCGTCGATGAGCCGCCGTTTCCGCCCTTGTTGAAACTGGTCGCCGACCAGCTCAAGGTCAGCGTCGAAAGCTGGGACGAATACGGGCAGCGGGAGCAGACCCGGCGCGAGCACCTGGTCGAACTGCAAACGGTGTTCGGCTTCCAGCCCTTTACCATGGGCCACTACCGGCAGGCCGTCCAGTTGCTGACCGAGATGGCCTTGCAGACCGACAAGGGCATCGTGCTGGCCAGCACCTTGATCGAGCACCTGCGACAGCAGTCGGTCATTCTGCCTGCCCTCAACGCCGTCGAGCGGGCGAGCGCCGAAGCAATCACCCGCGCCAACCGGCGCATCTACGATGCCTTGGCCGAACCGCTGTCGGACGCGCATCGCCGCCGCCTCGACGATCTGCTCAAGCGTCGGGACAACGGCAAAACGACCTGGCTGGCCTGGCTGCGCCAATCGCCCGTCAAACCGAATTCGCGGCACATGCTGGAACACATCGAACGCCTCAAAGCGTGGCAGGCGCTCGACCTGCCTTCTGGCATCGAGCGGTCGGTGCACCAGAACCGCCTGCTCAAGATCGCCCGTGAGGGTGGCCAGATGACGCCCGCCGACCTGGCCAAGTTCGAGGCGCAGCGACGCTATGCCACCCTGGTGGCGCTTGCCATCGAGGGCATGGCCACCGTCACCGACGAAATCATCGACCTGCACGACCGCATCCTGGGCAAGCTGTTCAACGCCGCCAAGAACAAGCATCAGCAGCAATTCCAGGCGTCCGGCAAGGCGATCAACGCCAAGGTGCGGCTGTTCGGCCGCATCGGCCAGGCGCTGATCGAGGCCAAGCAGGCGGGCCGCGATCCGTTCGCCGCCATCGAGGCCGTCATGTCCTGGGATGCCTTCGCCGAGAGCGTCACCGAAGCGCAGAAGCTTGCGCAGCCCGAGGACTTCGATTTCCTGCACCGCATCGGCGAAAGCTACGCCACGCTGCGCCGCTACGCGCCGGAATTCCTTGCCGTGCTCAAGCTGCGGGCCGCTCCCGCCGCGAAGGACGTGCTCGACGCCATCGAGGTGCTGCGCGGCATGAACAGCGACAACGCCCGCAAGGTGCCCGCCGACGCGCCGACCGAGTTCATCAAGCCGCGCTGGCAGAAGCTGGTCATGACCGACACCGGCATCGACCGGCGCTACTACGAACTGTGCGCGCTGTCGGAGATGAAGAACGCGTTGCGTTCCGGCGACATCTGGGTGCAGGGGTCGCGCCAGTTCAAGGACTTCGAGGACTACCTGGTGCCGCCCGCGAAATTCGCCAGCCTCAAGCAGGCCAGCGAATTGCCGCTGGCCGTGGCCACCGACTGCAACCGGTACCTGAACGACCGGCTGACGCTGCTGGAAACACAGCTTGCCACCGTCAACCGTATGGCGACGGCCAACGAGCTGCCGGACGCCATCATCACCGAGTCAGGCTTGAAGATCACGCCGCTCGACGCGGCGGTACCCGACACCGCCCAAGCGCTGATCGACCAGACGGCAATGATCCTGCCGCACGTCAAGATCACCGAACTGCTGCTGGAGGTGGACGAATGGACGGGCTTCACTCGGCATTTCGCGCATCTGAAATCGGGCGACCCGGCCAAAGACAAGAACCTGTTGCTGACCACGATCCTCGCCGACGCGATCAACCTGGGCCTGACCAAGATGGCGGAGTCTTGCCCCGGCACGACCTACGCCAAGCTGGCTTGGCTGCAAGCCTGGCACATCCGCGACGAAACCTACGGGGCGGCGCTGGCCGATCTGGTCAACGCACAGTTCCGCCATCCCTTCGCCGAGCACTGGGGCGACGGCACCACCTCATCGTCGGACGGCCAGAACTTCCGCACCGGCAGCAAGGCCGAGAGCACCGGCCACATCAACCCGAAATACGGGAGCAGCCCAGGGCGGACGTTCTACACCCACATTTCTGACCAGTACGCGCCATTTCACACCAAGGTCGTGAACGTCGGCGTGCGCGATTCGACCTACGTGCTCGACGGCCTGCTGTACCACGAGTCCGACTTGCGGATCGAGGAGCATTACACCGACACGGCGGGCTTCACCGATCACGTCTTCGCCCTGATGCACCTCCTGGGCTTCCGCTTCGCGCCGCGCATCCGCGACCTGGGCGACACCAAGCTCTACATCCCGAAGGGCGACGCCGCCTATGACGCGCTGAAACCCATGATCGGCGGCACGCTCAACATCAAGCACGTCCGCGCCCATTGGGACGAAATCCTGCGGCTGGCCACCTCGATCAAGCAGGGCACGGTGACGGCCTCCCTGATGCTCCGAAAGCTCGGCAGCTACCCACGCCAGAACGGCCTGGCCGTGGCGCTCCGCGAGCTGGGCCGCATCGAGCGCACGCTGTTCATCCTGGACTGGCTGCAAAGCGTGGAACTGCGCCGCCGCGTGCATGCCGGCCTGAACAAGGGCGAGGCGCGCAATGCGCTGGCCAGGGCAGTGTTTTTCAACCGCCTGGGTGAAATCCGCGACCGCAGTTTCGAGCAGCAGCGCTACCGGGCTAGCGGCCTCAATCTGGTAACGGCTGCCGTCGTGTTGTGGAACACGGTCTATCTGGAACGGGCTGCGCACGCGCTGCGTGGCAACGGCCATGCCGTTGATGACGCGCTGTTGCAGTACCTGTCGCCGCTCGGTTGGGAGCACATCAACCTCACCGGCGATTACCTCTGGCGCAGCAGCGCCAAGATCGGCACGGGCAAGTTCAGGCCGCTACGACCGCTGCAACCGGCTTAGCGTGCTTTATTTTCCGTTTTCTGAGGCGACCCCTGGGAGGTCCATAGAGCGCCTTGGGTTGTTCTGACGCCCGCAAACTATCGAACGCCCCGGAAAGGGCTGGGCGGCCCGGAAATCGCACCTGTGGGGACGTTTCCACCTCCCCTGCCCTCCCGATCGGAGCGCCACTTATCCGCTTGGCTTTTCTGGAAAGCCATTTGGAACGGTGAGTTTAGGCGGTGAGCTAGCGATGGGGCGCTACGGTGCGCCATACCTTAAATAAACAAAGGCGTGCCGGCGAAGCCGGCTCATCATGGGGATGCCGGGTGGGAGGATCGCATAGCGATCCGGGGCGGCCGAAGGCCGCGAGCCGGCGGGGCGAAGCCCCAAGAGGCGGTGTTTTCTTCGTCTCGACCGTGCCGGAAGCGCGGCGACTGAAAGTTATCCACAGGGCGGCCTAGTGTTAATATATGGGTTTAGAGTCGTGTTACGGGTTTTTGGCGTCTCTTCATCATGTTGAAAATATTGGATAAAATCGCGTATTTTCATCTCAAGGTGAATCCGCTCTGACGAAAAGGCGAATCCAGAGTGACGATAGGGTGAATCCACTGTGACGATAGCTCTGGCCCTCCAAGCGTAATCGAAATGGCCCCTGTGCATTATTCGGCCACAGATTCACGGTAGGCGAGCTTGAGGGACGTCGGCGCCAGCTTCTCTGCCAGGGATTGCGCTACGTAAGCCGTCGCGGCCACACAAAAAGGCCGGCACAACGGCCGGCCATAGTTTTAGGAGAGGATGCCTGAAAGGCATCCTCATGCTGCACCTGCGAGCAGCCGTGCGCAATACAAATCCGCAGGCACCGTTGGTGAAGGCGGCTCCAGTGTCTATCAGGCGGCCAGCATGTCCTTCATCGTTGCGGGGTCAAGCCGTCACCGGCGCAGTTCTTCGATCCCGAGTTCCTGCCATATCCACCCGAAGTCGTACGTCGCCATCGGATCATCGATGTCAGCGTGTCTCCCACTGAGATTTTCGAGATGTTTTAGCCACGTGGCGAGTTGGTCGCGTCCGGCCTTGCTGCCGGCGCATTGTCGCGGCGTTTTGTCGCCGAGCATCGGGACAGGCTCATCGAGGAGTGTCCGGTATTGACGATCGAGCATGCCGTGGACAAGCGGGGTGGCGACCTCGACCGGGATGTCCGGTGCCGGCTCCGACACGGTTCGTCCTTCCTGACGCGCAGCCATCGCCTGTTCGATCGTCTCGATCTCGGTCAAAGGTGTTCCCACCAGGGCGCCGAGCGCCTGGGTGACGAGTGCAACGCCGCGTTCTGCACGTTCGGCCGAGGTGACGGAGAGGATCAGAGCGCGGCCCTTGAGTTCCAGATTCCCAAGCACCGGCGTGCCGTCTTCCATTGACACACCCCACGCCATCTGGCCGGTGCCTTTCTTGCCCTGTTTTGTTCTGGTGCCGAGCCAGTTCCAGAAATGTGACGTTTCCCGCTGCAGGGCGGGCACGGTATCGAGGCGGTCGCCGATGAGTGCCTGCGTCGTCCCCCGCGTGAACGGAAAACGGACACGGTGGAAAACAACCTCCTCGCCATCGGCGTTATGCAGCGTGGGGATGGCGACAGGCTCGAGCATCCTGGGCAAGATGTCGAACAGCCAGACCATCGAGATGAGCGGCGCCAGGTCGCGCAGTTGATCATCGTCGATCACTAGTTTCGCGCGCGGGCCGCGCTTGCCCTGTCCCAGGCGCAATGCCTCGAGAAGGGCGCTGGTGGCTTCCGCTGTAAAGGACAGCAGGCCGCCTGCCAGGATCCTATGCCCGCTCACCGGAATGATGCGCACGCCGATCCGATCCCACGGGCCCAGCGTCCTGGACGCGGTGCGCTCGCGGACCTGGACGGGATCACCGCCCCGGATCAGATCTCGCGCGAGGAAGCCGACGCCGGGCTCGATCGCGCTGACTTCATAGACGCTCATGACGGAGGTCTTCAGCGCGCGCATGTAGAGCTTGTTGGGGCCGGCCTCGTTCCATCCGCGGCGCTTGAGATATTCGTCCACGATGTTGCGGCCATCGGGCTCGAAGACGCGGGTCACCAGGTCCTCGAACGCGCAGCCCCACAAGGTCATGGCCCAGTGATCCCCGATGATGCCGGGCAGTTCGTCGGAATCGATGTCGAACTGCGTGAGAACCGGCCCCAGATGATCGTCGAGCGCGTCATGCAGGTCGTCGGCCCACTCGGGCCGTGTCGCGAACTTCATCAGCCCGGTCAGGTCGTGGCCGCGTTTCATGCCGGTAGCTCCATAGTCTGTCGGTGCGCGGCGACGATGCGCGAAACGGTCGGCTCGCTGACATGATAGAGCCGCGCCATCTCGGCGCCGGATTTTCGTCCGGAGATGACGGACTCCGCGATCTCGCGCCGTTGCTTTTCGCCGAGTTTGCGCCGGCGTCCGCCGATCCGCCCTTCGGCGCGCGCCTGGGCGAGGCCGGCGGAGGTGCGCTCGCGGATCATGGCGCGCTCGAACTCGGCGAAGCTCCCGACCATCTGCATCATCATGCGACCTGCGGCCGTGGTGGTGTCAATCGCCTCGGTCAGCGAGCGGAAGCCCGCGCCCGCCGCCTCGATCCGCTCCATAATGTGCAGCAGATCCTTGAGGCTGCGCGATAGCCGGTCGAGTTTCCAGACGACGACGACGTCACTGTCGCGTAACTGGCCGATCATCTCCAGGAGCTTTGGCCGGTCCCAGCGCCCGCCACTGGCAATTTCCTCGAACACGCGCCTGCACCCAGCCGCGTCGAGGGCGCGGCGCTGGGCGGCGTTCGACTGCTCGTCACCCTTCGACACCCGCGCATAGCCGATCAGATAGGGTGCCCTGGTCAAATCCTGCCTTTCACAAACGGCCGTATCCGGAGGCCAGTGCGGCATGAACGGATTCCTGCGGCCTCTTGTCTTTCACAATCCTCTTTCAGAATCATGCCGAAAGGCAAGTGGTTTTTGGAGGTTCAAAGATGCCCGGACGGATTCCGATGACGACGCGGCAGCGCGCTGCCCTGCTGATGTTGCCCGACGACGAGGCGGCGATCGTGAAGCACTATAGTCTGTCAGGTGAGGACATGACCGCGATCGACACCGCGCGCACGCCCGCCACCCGACTCGGCTACGCCCTGCAGCTTTGTTGCCTGCGCTACCCGGGCCGGCATCTGCGCCACGGGGAACTGCTGCCTGCGGTCATGCTCGACCATATTGCCGAGCAGGTCGGGGTGGATGCAAAGGTCATAGCTGATTTCGCCAGACGCACGCCCACGCGCTACGATCAGCTCGCCGCGATCAAGACGCGCTTCGGCTTCAGCGATCTGAGCCGCCCGCACCGCGTGGAATTGCGGACATGGCTGACAAACGAGGCGGCGAGCATCATCGACGGACGCGCGCTGCTCGGCCGGCTTCTGGATGAGATGCGCGCGCGTCGGATCGTGATCCCGGGTGTCAGCGTCGTGGAGCGCATGGCGGCCGAGGCGATACATCAGGCGGAAACGGATCTCGTGGCCGCGATCGATGGCGGCCTTGGCCATGAGATGCGTCAGCAACTCGACGCGCTGATCGATGACAAGGTGCATGACCGGCAGAGCCGTCTGTCCTGGCTGCGCGAGCCAGAACCGCGTGTCGCATCCGCTTCGCTTTTGGAAATCGTCGAAAAGATCACGCTGATTCGTGGGACGGGCATATCGGCTTTCTCCCCTGATGTTCGCCACGAACCGCGCCTGGGGCAATTCGCCCGGGAGGGTGTGCGCTACACGGCACAGGCTTTCCAGCAAATGCGCCCGGCCCGCAGGCGGGTCGTGCTGCTCGCGACGCTGCGCGAGCTGGAGGCGACACTGACCGATGCGGCGATCGATATGTTCATTGCGCTCGTGGGGCGGGCCCATCTGCGCGCCCGCAAACGGCTCGAACAGCGCGTGGCCGTTTCCGGCCGCGAGGGCCGCGAACGGATGTTACGCATCGCCAGGGTTCTGGAAGCGATCAGCCAGGCGGCCCGGGCTGGCGGCGATGTCGCCGCGGCGGTCGATGCCGTGGCATCCCTCGACATCATCGACGCCGACGCCGCTATCATCCGACGTACCGCCTCACCGCACCGGAACGAGGTTCTGGACGAGATCGCGGCGGAATATCGCGCCTTCAAGCGGATGGGGCCGTCGTTCGTGCGCGCTTTTGATTTCCAGGGCCGGGCCGGAATGCAGCCGTTGCGCGATGCGATGGCGATCCTCGCCGATCTCGACGGAGACTGGCGCAGGGCGTTGCCCGATGACGTGCCGCTTGGCCATGTCGAGCACCGCTGGCGTCGGCATGTCATGACCGCAGGCGGGATCGATCGCACCCATTGGGAGATGGCGACTTACAGCGCGCTTTCCAATGCTTTGGCATCCGGTGGTATCTGGGTGCCGACCGCGCGCGTCCATCGCGCGCTCAGTGTGCTGCTTGCCCCACCGGCCAGCCCCGTACCGAAGCCCGCTTTCTCGCTCGGCGATCCGCACGCCTGGCTCGACGAGAGGGCGGCAAGGCTTGATAGCGCCCTGCGCGAGGTCGCCCGCGATCTGGACAAACGCGATCCCCCCCTTTTTGCCGGCGAGCGGCTGCGGTTTCCGAAAGACCCCAAAGAAGACCCTGGTCAGGATGAAGGGCGGCAACTTGCGCTCACCTGCTACGGCATGGTGCCTGCCACCCGTATCACGGATGTGCTGTCGCAGGTTCAACGATGGACCGGCTTCATCCAGCATTTCGGCCATGTCTCGACCGGTCTGCCTCCCGCCGACGAACGCGCCTTTCTTGCCACCTTGATCGCGGAGGCGACCAACCTTGGTCTGTCGCGCATGGCCGAAGTTTGCGGTGTCGCCTCGCGTCGCGCACTGTTGCGTATGCAGACGTGGCATATGCGCGAGGAAACGTTTCGCGCCGCGCTCGCCAGCCTGACCGACGCTATCCATGCCGAACCGCTCGCCGCCTGGTTTGGTTCGGGGCATCGCGCATCGGCCGATGGGCAGGCTTATTATCTCGGCGGTGCCGGCGAAGCCGGAGGAACGGTCAACGCACATTACGGTCGCGACCCCGTGGTCAAGATCTACACCACCATCACCGATCGATACGCACCGCTTCATCAGACGGTCATCGCCGGGACGGCGGGCGAGGCGATCCACGCACTCGACGGCATCCTCGGCCACGAAAGCAGCGCGGACATCACCGCCCTCCACACCGATGGTGGCGGCGTCTCCGATATCGTGTTCGCCGTCATGCATTTGCTCGGCCTCGATTTCGAGCCGCGCATTCCGCGCCTGTCGGATCGACAACTCTATGGTTTCGAGCCCGCGCGGCGCTATGGTCGGCTCGCACCGCTGTTCGGGCGCCGCCTCGGTCGGGACCTGATCGTCAGCCATTGGGCCGAAATTGCGGAGGTCATCGCGGCGATGCGCGACCGCACTGTCACACCGTCGCTGATTTTGAAGAAGCTGTCCGCCTATCGTCAACAAAACAGTCTTGCTGCGGCACTTCGGGAGGTCGGACGGATCGAGCGCACACTGTTCACGCTGCGCTGGTTCGACGACACCGATCTGCGCCGGACGGTCACCGCCGAACTCAACAAGGGCGAGGCACGCAACAGCCTGGCCCGCGCTGTCGCCTTCCATCGGCTCGGGCGGTTTCGCGACCGTGGCCTGGAGAACCAGCAGACCCGCGCGGCAGCGCTCAACCTCGTCACGGCCGCCATCATTCTTTTCAACTGCCGCTATCTCGGTCGTGCCGTCGATGAACTGCGGCACCGCGGCACACCTGTCGATCCCGCCATGCTGTCCCGATTGTCGCCGCTGGGATGGGACCGCATCAATCTCACCGGCGATTATATCTGGTCCGAGAGCCTCGACCTCGATGCCGATGGCCTCATGCCGCTGCTCATCAAGCCGCTACCGTGAATCTGTGTCCGAATAATGTACAGAGGCCGAAATGACGATAACGTGGGGGTGAATCTGAAATGACGATAATCCGCTTGCGTATGTGAAATGACGATAGTAGCTGTGGCGTTAGTGAAATGACGATAGACCCCGCCCCCTCCCTGTTTGACGCGCCGATCGCCGCGCCGTCTTCGGCCGTGGACGGCGACGATCGCACGCCGCTGCTGCCGGTGCGGCACCCCAACCAGGACTTGTTCATCTGCGATGTTCTCGACGCCATCCCCAAGGACGACATGGCTTCGATGGAGCATCCGGTTTTCTCGCTCTCGACCAAGCCCGACAACCGGATGCGGCGCTATGAGCATAACGGCAACGTTATCGAGATTATCCCCTCGGGCAAGGGGCTGGCGACGATCCACGACAAGGACATTTTGATCTATTGCATCTCGCAGCTCGTCGCGAAGATGAACCAGGGCGAGCAGCCTAGTCGCACCGTGCGCCTGCAAGCCTATGACATGCTCGTCGCCACCAACCGGCAAACCAGCGGCGAAGGCTATCGGCTGATGGCCGACGCCCTCACCCGCCTGCGCGGAACGACCGTGCGGACTAACATTCAGACGGGCGGCGTCGAGGAAACGCGGATTTTCGGCCTGATCGAGGAAGCCAGGATCACCCGCAAGACGTTCGACGGCCGTATGCTCGATCTCGAAATCACCCTGTCGGATTGGGTCTATCGCTCGGTTATCAGCAAGAACGTCCTGACCCTCCACCGCGACTATTTCCGGCTCCGCAAGCCGTTCGAGCGGCGCATGTATGAGCTGGCGCGCAAGCATTGCGGCGTGAAGGACGAATGGAAGATCGGCCTAGAGCTGCTGCAAAAGAAATGCGGCTCGAACAGCCCGCTCCGGGTGTTCCGCGCCCTGGTCAAGAAGGTCTGCAAGCATGACGCCGATCACGGCCATTTCCCCGACTATGCGGTGACGATGGACGATGACGTGATCCTGTTCCGCAACCGCTCGGGCCTCAAGTCCAAGCCCGATCCGGTCGCCAGCGCCAGCGACGATGCGCCCTATATCGACCCGGAAACCATGCACGACGCCAAGACGGCCGCGCCAGGCTATGACGTGTATGCGCTCTATGACGAATGGGTGTCGTGGTGGCACGACATGGGCAAGCCCGAACTCAAAAGCCCTGCCGGGGCCTTCCTCGGCTTCTGCAAGAAACGGCACGAACGCAAGCCGCTGCGTTGAACAAACAACTGCCCGTTCACGCTTTGATGGTGAACGGGCAAAGGCATCAACGCACCAGCTTAATTTTGCTTCGCCGCTGCTGGTGCACAGCCTCGTTGGCCTTCTCAAGTGCCACTTCGATCGCATCACGGATGATGTTCGAAGGTCCGCCCCGAGCTTTTGCCCGTACCAATAGGGCCGCTCCACCGCTTACCACAGCGCCGCTATCGGCCATCACTTTGCTATAGAATGGGTCAGTACCGTTATCGTTCGCCTTATTTGTCATATGGTTCCTCCGGTGGGATTCGAACCCCGCTCCTTGGGTTATAAGCCTAATGCTCTGCCAGCATCGAAAGGATGCCAGAGCTTTCTCACTTATCACCTTTAACCTGATCACGACAGCATGTTCACAGCACCGCATGTTTACATGCAAACATGCGGGCGCGGTTAGCTGCCACTGCGACTTAGGGTTTTCTCGATCAACCGAAGGTGGAAAACATGGGCCGCGACAAACATGCTTCCTATGAAGATCAAGGACGGAAACAACATTCCCTCCTGGCCGGGCCTCGGCGTCATAGTCATCGCCGCAACATTGAACAGCGCCAGCACGCCGATTGCTAGCGAGGGCGTAAAGCTAAGGGCGACAACGCGGGGCGCAGACCAGTTCACCGAACGGGCAAGCGGCTCCGATCGGGAAAGCCGCCATTGCATCGGCAATGTCTTTTCCTGCCGAAAGCGGGCGTTTGCCCGGATGGACAGCCCGATCATCACCAATACGAAAATGGCGGACAAGATCAGCACGGCCATAAGCACTCCCTCAATGCCAAATGTTTGCATGTGAACATGCTCACTTGCCTACAGGACTTTCCCCCATCTTGCGCAGCCAGTCGTTGAACGCTTCGGCCATCGCGTCTTGCAGGCTCATGCCATGCTTGCGCGCGGTCATGTGCATGGCGAAGGACATTTCCGGGCTGAAATAGCCCGTCATGGCCTTCTTGCCCTGACGGCTCGGCGCAACCGGGCTGCTGCTCGATCCGCTGCCGGTGCCTGTGCCAGAACTGCGGGCGATCGGCGCGGCCGCCCTCCCCTCCGGCTCGGCCGTCGCCGAAGATGGCGCTGCATCGCGATCCCGCAATGCAAGCAATGATCCTTTCCGGCTGCTCATGCACTGGCCCTCCGCTTCTTCGATGCTTGCATGTTTACATGCTGACATGTCCACTTGTAAAGCTGTCGCACCTCGTCGGCCGCTTTGCCGTTCGGCTCGATCTCCATCGCGGTCTTGCCCTCGGCCGCCGCGTGGCGGAAGGCGGCACGATCGGCGATATGGTGGGGGCAGGCGTCCAATCCGTAATCCTGCACGAGCTGCGCGGCCTCGTCATACATGCGCGGCGCGGTCGGGCTTCCCGCCGTGAAGATCACGAAGGCGGGCTTGCCGCGCATCTTCACAAGGCTGGCGGTCGTCTTGATCGCCGCCAAATCGAACGCGCTGGGGCGGCAAGGGATCAGCACCAGGTCGGCCGCTTCGACGGCGGCGCTCGCCGCGCTGTCGGCATGGGGCGGGGTGTCGATCACGATGAACGCCGCGCCCTGGCCCGTCGCCTGCTCGATCTTGGCGGCAAGGCGAGGGGGTGCGCTGTCAATCACGACCGGGGGCGCATCCTGTCGCCATGCCGCCCACTGGCTCGCCGTCGCCTGCGGATCGAGGTCGATCACCAGCGCGGTATGCCCGGAATCCTCGGCGGCGGCGGCCAGATGCAGGGCGAGGGTGGTTTTCCCCGCGCCGCCCTTCTGGCTGATGATCGCGATTGTTGGCATGTGAATATCCTTACATGACCGCATGTTTGCATGTGGTCATACTGGCTCGGTTCGGCTGCGTCAACGAAACCCCGAATTACGGGGAGGGGTGGGCGGTCTAGCTATCCTTGCCGCCTTCATCCTCGCTGTCGTCGTCCAGCGGCTCATGGCTCATCTGGCCGTGATCCTCGATCGGGCAAAGCGGCGCTCCGGCCTGCTCAAGCCATTTGCGCGCGGTCCTCACGGTATAGCCGCACGTCGCGCACTCGCATTTGAGCATCCGGGTTTTCTGCTTCTTGGGCGCGGTGGATTCGCCATCCGTGTCGAGACGGGCATGGGGGAGGGGGCCAACGGCGTCCAAGATCGGCGCGACGGCCGCAAGGAACGCCTCGCCGGGGGTGGTGGCGCGCATCGGCCCGACAAGGCCAAGGCCAAGGGCGACACGTTTAAACGCTTTCCCATGCCCTGCCGGGATGCCGACGGCGGCATGGACCAGCTCATGCGCGAGGATGGCCGCGATCTGCGACGGCATCGCGTCGGGCGCGTGCGCGAGGTCGGGGCGGATGAAGATTTCAAAATGCCCGTCCGCGCTGAGCCGGTTATCCCAGCACTCACCGATAGCCTTGCCCTTCGCGCCTCTGCTGGTGAAGCCGATCGCCACCCGCACGCGGTCGGGCAGGGGGGCGTCCAGCGCCTCGAACAGCGGAGCCATGCCCAGCGCCACGGCATTGAGCCAGCTTTCACGGGTTTGGTGGGTCATCGTCCTTACTCCCTTCAAATCGCCTGTCCGGCGATGGCCAGGCCATCGGCCGGAACACGGACGCCCAAGAACGCCGGCGAGAGAGGGGGGCAGCGGGATTCGATGGGGGTGGTGCGGCCGCAGCGCAGCGAGGCACGGCCCCGTCTAATCCCGTTGCGGGGGAGAGGCGGCCGGGACCGCCTTTCCCCCTTGAACGAACATCGACGCCGGCGCCGGCACCATGATGCGAGATCCGCTTGCGATCTCGCCCCCGCCATGTGGGTCGTCACCGAAAGGCCAAGACCGCTTGCGGGCTTGGGGAGCGAAGCGAGTAGGGCCACGGTGCCGCGCCAGCGGCAGGCGCATGTCCCCTGCCTGGATTGAAAATGTTGCTCAACTGAGCTACATTAGCGGCTTGACCAAGGAGGTTCCCCATGGCCGCTACCGCTTTCGTGCGCGCGCGCATCGACGAAACAGTGAAGGATGAAGCCGCCGCCGTGCTGGCCGAGCTGGGGCTGACCGTCTCGGATGTCGTCCGCATGACCCTTACGCGGGTTGCCAAGGATCATGCGCTGCCGTTCGAGCTGAAGGTGCCGAACGCCGAAACGCGCGCCGCGATCGAGGCGTCCCGCGCGACGATGAAGGCTCGCCGCGCCCGTTTCACCGATGCCCAGGAAATGTTCGATGCCCTCGACCAAGAAGCCCGCCAGCAGTAAGCGGGCTTCGTTCCCAAGAGAGGCGTCCTACGAAAAAAGGTTCGTCAAGGATTGGGAGCGGCTGTCGCGCAGCGGGCGCTACAACATGAAACAGCTCAAGGAGGCGATGATGATGCTCATCGCCAACGATGCGCCGTTAGGCCCGGAATGGCTGGATCATCCGCTGAAAGGCGATTGGAGCGATCATCGCGAGTGCCATATCGGCGGCGATTTCCTGCTGATCTATACGATTGAGGGGAATCTGGTGAACTTCGTGCGCGCCGGCACTCATGCGGAACTGTTTGAATAGCCATGCGCGTAATCTTCATCCGCCACGGCGAATCCACCGGCAACGCGGGCGTGCCCTGCAATGATCTCGCGACGATCGCGCTGACGGAGCGCGGCCACGAACAGGCGCGCGAAGTCGCGGCGAGCTGGACGCAAGCGCCCGCGCTCATCGTCACGTCACCCTATACGCGCACGCAGCAGACGGCCGCGCCGACGATCGCGCGCTTTCCCGGCGTGCCGGTGGAAGTGTGGCCGATAGAAGAGTTCACCTATCTGCAACCGGCGCGCTGGAACGGCACGCGCAGTGCGGAGCGGATGCCGCACCTCGAACGCTATTGGAGCGCGGCCGATCCTGATTATTGCGACGGGGAAGGGGCCGAGAGCTTCGCCACCCTGCTACGCCGCTGCAAGACGGGCCTAGACCGCCTCGCCGCCATGCCTGCTGGATCACTGGTCTATGTGTTCGGGCATGGGCAATTCATCCAGGCCGCGCGGGCGATCGTCGCCGACGCCCATCTGGATGACCGGGCCAAGATGCGGGTGTTCTGGCGCAAGGGCGAGCCGCCCGCGATCAGCAACGCGCAGCGGGTAGAATTTCACTGGCAAGGCGGGCGCTGGGAATGTGCGTCGGCGTTCACGGCATAATGGCGGGAATCACCTGATTGCCGTGCATGGGCTGAGTCAGATGGAACGCGATCCTCGACTGTATTAGGTGGTTTGTTACATGACGGTCCAGCCAGCACGCTCGATATCCGCAATGGCCGTGCTGCTTGCAATCACTGCCTGCAACAAAGCCGAGAAGCGCACAATGCCTTCTGAGGTGCAGATCGCTTACGACTACCAGCTTGTTCTTCCCGATAAGTTCAAGCGGAATTGGGTCCAAGGAATCGACAGCAAAGTAGAGGAATGGCAATCATCCGATACGATCGTTAGTACCGACTTTGGGCAGTTTAGCGGACCCCCAACATGCCATGTAGCAAGCACGTCGTGCAGCCTGTCAAAGGAGATGATTGGGGGCAGGCCATCTCTCGTCGGCCGATATCGTCACGGACCACAGGAGCGGGCACATGAGCCAAAGCCATTTAGGTATTTTGTGCACATACCAGTGTCGGAGAGATATGGTCTGAAGCTCAACATGTTTGCCAGGTGTGATAGCGAACCGGCTTGCGATGAGGCACTTACATTCTTTCGGAGGGTCCGCATTCTGCGCACGGAGCGACCTGGCTCCGGTTTGATTCTGCCCGACTCGCCCTCTTCGCCACCCCCCGTGCCTGGGTGATCGAGGAGATATCTCAAACTGTTACAGCATACCGTCCGCCATGGGTCACGTGCTGATCGGAAGATCCTCTCCTGCCGGAGTAATACATGACTCCCGACAGCCCTCGCTCAGGGCCACTGGCACGGTCTCTCAATCAAGAGAGGGAAGTTAATCTGGTCTCGCGCCAAGCAATTGGACAGCTCTACTGCGTCAGGAGCGAGATACCCCACGGGTCGATATAGTCGATTGGCGAATAAACCATTTCGCTTGATCCGTCGCTGAATGCCTGCGCTGCGGTCAAGATTCCGTACGCCTTCACCTGTGTGCTCTGCGCAGCATCCGAAAACACGGCTGATCCACTGTCGCCGGTCCTGCCAAGGTGCTGACCCGAAGCTCGAAAGACTCTGATCCAGCCATTAGCGCCGTTGTAGTAGTAGTTACCGCTAGTGATCGCTCCACATGTAATCCCAGTTACACGCCCGGATTTGCACGACACCATCCCCTTGGTCTGCCCATAATAACCAACAGTTCCGTTAACACGGACCCATCCACTTTTAGGAAGACCAACCACCGATGCTTGGTTGAAATAGTAGATCGCGTTCGATCGCGAATAACCTGTGATATCGTGCCATTGGAAGTCGTACTTTGTGCCGTAGGCCCAGCGAGCGATTGCCGGTGCCGGGATCTCTACCCAATGGCCATTTACCGCATGCCAATAGCCAGTTCCTTCAGGGCCAGGGTTGCAGTGCCCAGCGGTGAGAATCCCTAAGCGACCTTGGTATGTCGCCTGAAATGCAACCGTACACCCCTTCGAGGCTTCGTCGGATGCACGCTGCTGCCAAAAATAGTGCCCTCCTTCGATGTAATCTCCGCTGACAACACCGATCGGTCCTGCCGTTGGCTTGGCAATAGGCTTCACGACCACTCGAATGTTCTGGCGCTTGCTGCCGATGAGGTTAAGCACGCGCTGCTTCATGTCGTTAGACGGTAACTCAAGAACGACATCGCCGCTATCTTCCTCAACGTACCCGGCAAAGTCCCTTATCCCGCTTCCCTCAATTGTCTTGAAAATTTCGGTGGCGCCCGCCTCGGCTTCGGCGCGAGACTTCTTAGCCTTCACAAGTTTGACATATCGCCGGATTTTTGGGTCGATCCGATACTTCACGAGCTTACGGTCATCTGGCGTAACGTATGAGATATTGATTCGGAACACTGGTGTGTGTTCAACCCATATAGATCCGAGTTCGCTGTCGTTGTCTCGCTTTACCTGCGCGACCAGCTCTGCAATTGCATCTTGCAACTGCGCGCGTTCTGTCGCTTCCGCCAAACTAATCCCGTACTGGTCCGCGAGGAACTGGGCGGCCGGTGATGACCCGGCCGCGCCAGCAGGGGCAGCCGGTGGAGCTGCTGGTGCTGGTACTTCCTGCTGAGCTAATGCTGGATGGGCCGCTGCCGCGAGCAGAACGATGACGAGTCTAGTACGCATTCCTCTCTCCTATTGCCGGGCGACAGCGAAAATTGCACTCGGGCACCGCTCGGGAAGTGGCTTGCTGAACTTGGTCATATTGACGCTGTTTAGTGGCACGAATGCTCCGGCGATCGTGGTGGCCGACGGCACCCGATAGCTGGCGCCCCCCTCCACGCGGATGATCAGAGCGTCATCGTGCTGCTCGATCGTCGATCCTGCGGGCCAGAGTGGCGTTGCGTCGCTATCACGCATCGTGAAGACGATGCAGTCATTGCGGACGGAGAGCCTGCCCATCTGTGGTGCAGCCGGTATGAGTCCGTTGGCTAGCTCATTCACTGCGAACGCAGGCAGGTTTTTTGGTGCGGCTGATGGTCCAAGGCCAGCGGATGATGTCTTCTTAACTTCAGGAGGGGGCGCTTCCGACTGTGAGGAAGGGGTGCAACTGGCCAAGATTGCCGCGCCACCGATCAGAATCGCGAAAGTATGTTTCACTATCGGCACACCTCTCGCGAAGAGCACGATTACGTCAAACACATAATGCATTCTGATTGCAAAGGTTTCTGACGCTTTCCTAGTCGCGCTCGCGCGACCGCCTCGTCGAACATCGCGTCGACCTGCGCTTCGTCGAGGCCGCTGGTGCCCCCCCGAAAAGGGGATAGCCACGCTTCTGTCGGGCTGGGCACCGGCGGGGGAGGGAATGGCGGCAACTCCGACGCGCTTGCTTGTTGGGGTGGCCCATCCTTCAAGGCAGCCTCGTTCACCGAGCTGCATCCCGCCAGACCCAATGCCAAGCCAAAGCTGCCGGCGATCACGGCACCGAACTATTGCCGCCCGTCATCATGGCCGCCCCTGTAGCCGCGAAATCGTCGCCTGGCTGACGTTGAACAGCGCCGCAACGGTGCGCTGGGTGTCGCCGGCGTCGAGCTTGCGCTGCGCCTCGGCCTGCTGGTGCGGGGTGAGGGCGCTCTTGCGGCCGAACTTGACGCCGCGCGCCTTGGCCTGGGCGCGACCGGCGCTGGTGCGCTCGGCGATCCGCTGGCGCTCGTAGCTGGCCGCAACGCCCAAAACGGCAATGACCACCTCGGCGAGCTGCGAAGTTGTGTCCAGCATCGGCTCGGCGATCGAGCGGAAGCCGGCACCGGCCTCTTTGACCGCGTGGAGGATGTTGAGCAGGTCGCGCGTGTTGCGGGCGAGGCGATCGGTCGCCGTCACCATCAGCACGTCGCCGGGATCGAGCGCGCCGATCGCGCGCTTGAGCTGGGGGCGCTCGGCCGACGCGCCGCTGATCTTCTCGCGGTAGGTTTTCGTGCAGCCGGCGGCCTCAAGCTGGGCGAGCTGCTGGGCCAGGTCTTGGCTGTTGGTCGAGACGCGCGCATAGCCGTAAATCATGGAACGATTCTGCATCAGATTTTTGCATCAGGGAAGAGCGCGGAAAACCGGGACTTTCGGATTGATGCAAAACTTTTGATCTGCTGGTCTCTGTCCTGATTGGGATAGTATCGGGAAGAGCACATGATGACTTCCTACTTGGTGCGATAATCACTTTCAGGCGAGCCCACTGCGACAATCGGCCCAGTCCCACATTTCGCTCGCAGCAGGGCCACCGCCGGATCAGCTTCCGAATAACCTTGCGGGCCAGCCCACGCCATGCGCTCTCCGATCCGGGGCATGGCCTCATCGGAACTGTTGTCTTTCAAGGCCATATAGCCCTCGGCATCCAGACCAAGCTCCACATCCCGGCCGAAAATGACAAGCGGCTCACCGCCGTCTCCATGTTCCGTCAGCCGAAAACACCCGTCGCGGAGGATCACCCGCCCGCTTAGCCGCGCCAGGTTGACGACAGCCGGCTGCCGGTCCTGACGCGGAAACACGCGCACATAGCGCTCAAGCGCGGGATCGATCGATCGCGAATTGCGCGGCCCCGAAAAGCGCAGCTCAAGCCGGTCGGGCATTGTCCAGCGCTCCCGCTCAGCGATCTCGCGAAAACCAGCTTCATCAATGTTCATGTCGAACATGACCTTACCATCGAACTCGTACACCCCGCCGCCGCCGACAAGACGATAGGGCTCGAACCGCCCCCACCATTCATCGAAGATCGGTTGCAGTTCCTCGGTCGGGATTCCGCCTTCACGGAAGGTGAAGCGTGGATCACGGGTGTAGCGGGCAAGCGTGGCTGCGGCGTTCTGGCGAAACTGAAACGCGAAACGCGGAGCCGGATCGCGAACAATGCGCATACCCACGTAATTGCCCCGCTCGGCTGCCTGGATACGCTGATCAAGAACTTGGGCTGCGGCAGTCGCATTATCATCCGGGTTCATCATCATCTCGCGGGCCATAACTGCTTCGCTGGTCATTGGCAGTGGCGTGGGCTTTCCATCCGCAGGTGGGGGCGGTGGTGGTGGTGGTGCAGCGTTGATCGGTCCTGTAGCAGGCGCGGACAGGATTGTGGCGTAGCCAGAAGGGCCGATTGAAGCGCCTCGGGGAACAAAGTTCGGAACCGACCCGACTGGCGAGGCTTGGTTTCCGATTGCACAGCCACCAAGCGCCAACATCCCAAAAAGCGGAAATGACAAAACCGATAGGCACCTGCTTGTCCGTGGGGTCATGAGATTATCAAAACTCCCGTTATCTTGCCCGCAACGCCATCCTCTTAGTCTGATGCACAAATTACAAGTTTTGCATCAGACTGGAAAGCGCCGAAATCTGCGCCTTTCCGTGATGCAAAAATCTGATGCACATCCTGGCGCTGTTCTGGTGCCCGGGTCGCCGTTTCAGGCCCCATTGCCCTGATGCAAAATTTTTGATTTTTGGATCAGAGCGCCCGCTAGTCATCTGTGGGATGACGTCAAATTGAAGGCGCTCGCCCACTCTATCGTTCTGCGCCACCCATTGCTCGATTTCGCCGGAAACCCATCAGGGCTGTGTCGTTCTCCTTAAACCGAAAGGAGACTCCAAAATGGCAGACACCGACATTGCTACCGATGAAACCAACCGACTGATCGCCTCCAACAAGGTCGAGGGCACGGCGGTCTACGACCGCAATGGCAACCGGCTCGGCTCGGTTTACAACTTCATGGTCGATAAGCGCGCAGGCCGCGTCGAATATGCGGTCATGTCCTTTGGCGGCTTCCTCGGCATCGGCGAGGAATATCATCCGCTGCCTTGGGACCAGCTCACCTATGACACGAACCAGGGCGGCTATGTCGTCGATCTGACGAAGGAACGGCTCGAAGGCGCGCCGCGCTATCGGGCGGGCGAGGAACCCGCCTTCGATCGGACCTATGGCGAGCAGGTCTATGGCTATTACGGCTCGACCTATCCCATCTGAGACGGAGGGACGGCGGGGAACCCCGTCGTCCTCCGCTTTCGTGATTATGAACGATGATGACGATCCCTCGGAGCTGCCGTGTCCGATTCCCCTCATCATGAAGCGCTGAAAACCTTGGGAGACGCCCTCAAAGCAGGGCCGAAGGCTCTCGCCCGCAGCACTGGCGCCGCAGGCCGGACGAACTTTGTGGATCGCCTTACGACGCTCGCGCACCAACTCGATATTGGTGGTCACGGCGGGGCGAAAGAGGTGTATGAGGCAGCCTCGATCATCGCAAGGATGCAGCGGAACCAAGAAGACGCAAAAAGCGATGGTTGGTCAGTCGCCGACCATGAGGCCATTGCTGGCCTGAAAGGCATCGAGACCAAGCTTCTGAAACTCGCAAATGGCGTTGAACAATGAGCATCTTGGCTGGCCGCATCGGCCACCAATTTTAGGACCGGCTTCTCACATCCTTTGGGAGGAGTAGTCCGCTGCGGCGATTATGCCGCCTCGGTCTGGTAGAGCTGCGCCTCACGGTTGATAAGGATATCGGCCAGGAACCAGTAGGCCTCCCCCCAAGCGTTCAGAATCTCATCGGTTGCCGCCTCGCCCAATATGTCGCGGATCGCCGGCAGCAGCGCATTGGCGACCGCAGGATAATGTTCGGGCTTGATATGGGTCTCGACATGGCGCGCGGCGATGCGCTCGATCGCGGGTTTCAGCACGTCGAGCTTATCGACGTTCTGCGCGAAGGCGAGGATCGCGGCCGCTAGCCGCTTAGGCTGCGCGCCGGATTCGTGCGCGGCCATGTCGAACAGCGCCTTGATCTCCGGATCGACGAACAGGCGCTGATACATGCGCGTGGTAATCTCCACGCCGTGCTGCTGGAGCGCAGGCGCCGTAGCTTTCACCAAAGCCATTGTTTCGGGGGAGAGCGGTTTGGACATACAGATGTGCTCCGGATTTCAGGACCCTGACAAAAGAGACGATCAAAGTGGCGAGAGGGATCCAGTCGGGCATGGAGTGCGGGCCGGAGAGACAGGCATGCGCGATGAACCCAAGGCTTAGCGGCGGGGTATCCTGTATCCGGATCGATCATAGCTCGACCGCAGTCAGAGGGGCGAGCAAGGTCCAAACGACGCCCGAGACGGGAAATTCCAGCTCGGCACGACCGCGCAAGCTGCGGCTCGCGGCCGTGCATATCAGCCGCGACCCAAAGCCCCGCCGCTCGGGCCTGACGACTGGCGGGCCGCCACGTTCGGCCCATCGCATCCAAAGCTCGGCCTCGGTGCCCGATCCCAGCACTTTCCACGTCAGCTCGATCGTGCCTGTTTCGTTGGACAGCGCACCATATTTGATCGCGTTCGTTGCCAGCTCGTGAAAGGCGAGGGTCAACGTCATCGCCGCCTTGGGGCCGATCGTGACCGTGGGGCCGTCGAGGCGGAGCCGCTCCGCGTAGAGGGTGAAGTGGCCCAGCGCATTTTCCGCCAGCGCGGGCAGGGGCGCCGCCTGCCAGTTGTGGGATAGAAGCTGCTCGGTCGCGTTGCCCAGCGCCGCCAATCGCTCGTCAATGGTCGATCGGGCGTCTTCGATCGAATCGGCCGCCTGCAAGCTCTGGCTGACAAGGGAACGAACGACAGTGAGAATGTTCCTGAACCGATGCTCAAGCTCACGAATCCGGGTTTCAGTATCGACCATAACTCTACGTGCCCCCTACCCGGCTACTTAGAGCAATCGGGAGCCCAGGACGAACATTTTGCACGTTCGCGTGGAGCACAGAGCCAGACGGCGCGTTGCTGCGCTGATCGGTGGAACGGCTGCGTAAATGCTTGGTGCGGCATGACTAAACAAGACGGGATCAGCGGCCTTCGCGTGCTGGTTGTCGAAGATGATTATTGGGTCGCGGCTACGCTGGTTGAGATAATATCTGAAGCCGGCGCGGAAATCGTCGGCCCTGTCGATTGCGTGCGGGATGCCCTCGCGGCGCTGGACTCGTCGCCTCATGTCGCCAGCCTCGATGTGCAACTTGGCTCCGAAACCTCGTTCCCGATCGCGGACGAACTGGACCGTCGCGGCGTGCCCTTCATCTTCGCCACGGGTGCGGCCAGCATGATCCCGTCTGTCCACGCCGCACGCCCGACCTGCCACAAGCCCGCGTCGCCCGAGCTGCTGATCGGGGCGCTTTCTCGCGCGCTCAACCCTGCCTAACAGGGCTGCTTCACTGACGCGATGCGAGAGGCTCAAAAGGAAACGCCCCCTCGTCATCCAGCAGCTCGCCGGGTTGCATCGGGCCGGCTCCGGTCGCGGCGTCGATCGCGGCTTGCAAATGGACGGCGGTGGCCGTCGCGCCTCGGCCGGTCCGATCCAGTTGGGCCAATGCCATCCTCATAAGCGAGAGGGCTGTGTCGTCATTCGTCATAGACATGCCTCGATGGGAACCCGGAGCCTTGACGGAACAGGGGCGTCCCGGCCTCGATCGGTCATTGCGCGGCCGATCTCCACGGCGTTCTTCCCGGCGCGCTTGACCGCGTACATGAGCTGATCGACCGCATGCATCAACGAGGGTTCGTCACGCGGGGTATCGGGCGAGATGAGCAGCGCGCCCATGCTGCACGTCACCGGATGAGGCGTGTCGGCCAGAACCGATGACAGGCGCTTGTGGAGCAAGCGAGCGAAATACACCCCTTCCTCGGCCGAATGGACGGGAAGCAAAAAGGCGAACTCGTCGCCGCCGATCCGGCCGAAATCGTCCTCGCGCCGGATGGTCTTCCGTGCGCCCTGCGCGAAGGCGCGCAGCACCTCGTCGCCGGCAACATGGCCGTGGCGGTTATTGATGCCCTTGAAATCATCGAGATCAAGGATCGCGAGCAGGAAGGATTGCCGGGCAGGCACCGCTAGATCGAGACGATGGATCACGCGCTCGCGGAACGTCTCCTTGTTGAGCGCATCGGTCATGCGGTCGCGCGCCGCCAGGTGGTGCTCCCGATCAAAGGACCGGCGGAAGCTGAGAACAATGGCGGCGACGAAAACATAGGTGACGGCGCGCACGGCCATCCTCGCCCCCAGCAGGGCGGGGGAAAGCCCTGGCAACTCGGCGAGATGCGGGACGACGGCGAGGACCGCCGCGACGATCGCCACCAGATAGCCGGCGCGGCTTCCCAGCGCCCAGCAGGCGGCGCAGACGATCGGGATATAGAACGGCGCGAGACCTATCCGGGAAAAATGTGCGTCCGCCAGCGCAAGCGCCGTGACGCTGAGGAGGATCGCGAACCAGGCGCGTTCGCGCGGCAGGGAATGAAGACGATCGGCGAGGCGGCCGACAGGCAGATGACTACTCACGCATGTCCTACTCGGTCAAAGGGTTCTCCAAGCTCATTCCCGCCCCAACTGTTCCTGTTCAGCCGGCGGCACGCCCCATTTCGGAGACGTGCCGGCCACTGAACCGGGTGTTGGAAACCTGAAACACGTCAGGCGCGGACGCCTTTGGCCGGGTGGCTTGGACATGCGCGCCCGCCACCCGGTCGATGAAGCTCGACCGGCTCGTGTTTCAGGAGGTTTCCACGCCTCCACCCGCGTCTCCGCAGGTGCGCGCACGCTACCGGCAAACTGTTAAGAAAAGCAATAAGCTGACAGGCACACCGGGGATCAGCCGATCTTGACGCCCCGCCAGTCCCGTTTTTTCCGCAGGTGGATGGGCCGCTTGGCCGCTGGTGGGTGCATATCGCCATCGGTCCTGTCGGCCAGCAGCGGCGTCGATCGCTCCTCGATGAGGGCGCGCAGCCGAGTCCGCCCGCGCACGATGCGGCTCTTGAACGTGCCTGCGGCAATGCCGAGCTGCGCCGCTCCGTCCTCGATGGACACGCCTTGGCTCGCCAGCAGCACCGCCTCGCGTTGGTGGAGCGGAAGTTCGCTGAGCGCCCAATCCGTATCCCGCAGCCAGACGGCGAGGCTCTGGGTCTCGTCCACCCGTAGCATGCGGTCGCGCGCCTCTTCGGGCAGGTCGGCATGAAAGCGGGCGCGGCGGCGACCGGTGAGAAAGCTGTTCTTCATCACGGTCCGCGCCCAGGCGGCGAGGCTTGTTCCCGCCGCGAAGCTGGCGCGCGCGGTCCAGCACCGGAGCATGGTGTCCTGCAGAAGGTCGTCGGCATCGGCGCCGCCTCCAGTCAGTCGCCGCGCATAGGCGCTGAGCGCCGCCGCCTGCTCGATCAGCGCTGCTCCGAACGCATCATCGGGCATGGCGATCGGCAAGGGAACACGGGCAGGCACATCGGGCGGCATCTCATTCTCCGGGCAGGGCTCTCCTGCCCTCAAGATATAGGGGGTGCGAGCCGCCGATGTTGCCAGCCAGACCGCTTCAAGGCCCGCTTCGTCCCGTCTCGGTCGATCGGGGCTGAGCGCGTGCTATGGGGCTTCCATATCGCAATCGGAGAGAGACGATGGAGCGCCTGTTTCCGCGCGCCTTGATAGCGTGCATTCGTGAGGCTCGGCCGCCGACGCCGCAGGAGCTTGCATCGATGGCCGAGAAGATCTGGCGCGAGGCTTTTCCAGAGCGTCCATTTCGACACGCGCGCGCCATGACCATCGCCGCCGTAGCGCTCACAGGCGAACGCCAGACGTGCAAGGGACCGCCGGCATCCTGTCCCGCTGAACCATTTCCAGCTAGAATGCGGAGCGCTACGGTCGGCCGATGGTCGCCAGGGCTGTCGTCCAGGAGAGGATGCGCCGCTTGAGCCGGCAACATGCTGGCCGTAGCACGGCCGGTTTCTTCAAGCAGCCGACGTGGCGGTGGCGGCTCAAACCTCGGTAGGCACCAGCTCGTAAGGCACCCCGATCCGGGTTTCGGCCGTGCCGCGCCGCCGCAGGGTCGCGGCGATGTGGCGGTCGGCCGCCGCGCGATCGGGGAAGGCGTGCCGCTGGACCTGGCCATATGCGCCGATCCGGCCCCAGCGGGTTTCCACAACGATCATGCCGAAAAGATCGAGGCTCGCGGTGATGCTGTAGCGCCGGCGGATGTTGCGCGCCGGGTCGAGCGCCACCAGCTCGATCGGCTCGGGCAAGGAAAGGTTCGCGCCATTCATGGCGCGGAGCCTACAAAATAAGCCTCTCAAAGTCCGGCGACTTTCCTGAATCAATGACGCGCCGGTGAATCGGGAAATCGATGATCCCCGCATCGTTACCGCGTCTGCGGGAGTGCACGTCGCTTCTGGCGCTGCTCAAGCCAGGCGGTGAAAGCTGCCTGGGTGCAAACGTCCAAGGGTTCGTAGGTGTCAGGCGCGACGCGCCGAAACAGCATGGGGCCGGTCCGAACGGCACTCCGGCTGAGAGAAACCTGGCAGCTATTCCCGGTCATCCCGCACCGGCCACCTATGTTCATCACCGGACTGGTGCGGATGCTGATTGGTCCCGAGACGCGGCCCTTCATGGCGTTGATAACGCGCGCGGGGCGGCTCTGCTCGATCTTATGCCCGGGCCTGAACCACGGTCGCGCTCGTCCGTCCGACCCGCACCAGAAACTGCGCGGTGCCATCACCGGCGCCCGCCCTATCTCCAACACACCAACAACATCGGCTTTGGCGAACGCCGTGCGTCCCGCTGCCTCAATGTTGTCGGGCAGGATGCACGAACACGCCAAGGCGGGCGCGGACGCGCTCAACGCCGCACCGGCCAAGACCGTGCCTATTGCTCGCGATAGCGACACCATTATGCTAGGAGGCTATGACCGCACGGCTGAACGGCGCATGGCCTGAGTGCGCCTATGGAATCGCTGTCGGATCGGCGATGCGCCCGAAAAACAGCACGGCTCCGCTCTTTCGGTCGCGCAGCGTGACAAGAAAGGGCCGATCGACCACCATCTCCGGCACCTGGGGCCCCATCCGCCTACTGACCACCACCACCTTGATCGCCGTTGCCGCCGCTGCCTCGGTGCCTTCCTCATCGACGCGCAGGAAGGTCGCGTGCGCCACGTCATCGATCGCGAGGCGCACACCGCTGGCGATTCCCGACAGGTCCGCGCGCTGTTGGTCGAAGGCGCTTGGCATTCCCGCTGCGATCAGCGCTGCCTTCATGCTCTCATCGAACCTGGCTTCGAAGCGGGGCAGAACGATCCGCATCTCGCGAGCCTGCTCCGCTGACAGGTCGAAACGATCATTGCCGCCCTGCTCGCCGGCGAAGAAATCGACACCCTTCAGCTCACGCTCCCAGCGGCGCAGGGTTGCCGCGTCACGTGGCAGGAAAATCTCCATCACGAAACGACCGTTGCGACCATAAGGCAGCGCGATCGCTTGCCCTTCCCGGGTCTCGCGATATTGGAACCGCCCGGTTTGCTTCATCATCGTGATCGGGATGCGCGTGCCGTCGCCACGCGTGAAGGACCGCGTTTCCGTCTCCTCGAACGGCACCTGCCACTTCGCCTTGAAGTAAAGCGCGTTGGTCAGCACAGCGGCGGTGTCATCCCCGAAGCCGCTCGGAGAGACGATCTGCGAAATCCTGCCCTTCGTCTCGCGCGAAACCCAGCCGTTGATCCGTTCGGCCGCTCCGGTGGGATCACCGGCATAATCGACTATTTCCGGAGCCGCTTCGAAGCCGGCATGCGCCTCGGCGACATACTCGTTTCGGACCGGAAATCCCTTCGCCAGCCACAGCGCGTTCGCGATGCCGAGCGCGGTATCGGCATCGCCGGTGTCGTTGAGCTGGGCATTGTAGGACTTGATGAGCGCAGGGACGTTGCGGGCCGAATCCCAGCCAAGCACGCGGCCGATCTCCTCCCGCGTGCCGCCCCGCGCGCCAAGATAGGCGAGCCCCAGGCCCTGCGACAGGCTGACCGGGGAGATGAACAGATTGGCGTTTGCATCGCCCGTCGCTGCCAGGTGCGGGTAGACCTTGGCGGTCATCAAGGCCGCGCCATAAGTCAGCTCCCAAGGCATGATCTCGCCGCTTCGCTCCGACTGCCCGGCGGGAGGCGGGCCGAAATTGGACGCCGGTTCGGGCGTCGCACAACCACCAAGCGCGAGGATCGCAAGAAGCGGGAATGACAGGGCTGTTTTAGGCATGGCTGCTCCCTAGAGGCTTGGCTGCTGATCGTAGAAATCGACCTGCATCCGCATGGCTCCGAGCGGTTCGACGAAATGCGGCTGTTCCGGTAGAACAAGCCCTGACCGCTCAGGTGTAAGGATCACCTCAGAGGCAGGGTCGAGATAGGTGAGCTTCAATCTCCCTTCGATGACCCGGATCACGCCCCACACACCGGCCTTGGTGTGATGCTCGGAGCGCAGGGCAGCGGGCAATGTCACCTCATCGAATATGGGCGTCGAGCAGTAGGGAAGCACCATTATTTCTCTGCTCCTACTTGGATCGTGCATCGCACCGGCTGATCCGCCTTCCTTGCGGTCTGCCGGCATCCTTCGATCTTTTCTCGATTGTCGCGCAGCAACCTGTCGGCCGCGACAATCGCCTCCCAGCTCGGCCGCGATGCGCTCGCCATAAGATGCTGCCCGGCACCCCACGGTGTCGCCTCGGCAAGAACCCGCGTCGCCATGCGTTCGGGCCACTGCCAGCTCGCCGGTGCGATCTCGCGCGCGACCATACCGGGCAGGAAGGACCAGAGGAGGATGCCGATAAGCAACCCGCCCAGCCCGAACCATAGTTGACGGTTCTTTTGATCCCGCGCCGTCAGCGCCGATTGAACGACGGTGCGCAGCTCGCGCCCCTGCTGTTTCATCTCGTTGGTGGCGGTGGCGAGGGCGGCATGATCGGCGCTGCGAAGGTCGGCCGCCGCTCGATTGATCTGCGCCGAAACCTGCGCCGGCGTCATCGCCAACGCCGGCGACTTCACGATGGCCGTCGTAACCTGGTCCAGGCGTCCGTTGATGCCGTCCAGCCCCTGGACGACATGCCCCAGCGTCTCGGAATAATCCGGCACGTCGATGCTGGCGCGCTCGGCCGCCAAGCCCTCGATGGCGCGGCGCATCAACGCTAGTTCGCCGCGCTGCTGCTCGACCGCAACGCGCACTTGCTCGAACGCTTCCGCCGCCGCGTCGCCGCCTTCCTCCCATTCCTCGTCCGCCATTGTCTCTCCTTATCGGCTCAACCCTCGATCGCGGCCGATTTCCAGCGAACGGGTCAATTCCTGGCTGATCGGGCGATCCCGGCCCATTTCCAGCCCCAGCTCGGGCGCGCGCCGCTGCAAGACGGATTCGAGTTGGGGATCGCGGTGCAGCGTTCCGGCCAGGCTCTCCATCTTCTTGCCGGTGCGCTGCGCGGCCTCACGATCGCCGCTGCGCGTAAGCTCGGCCCGCTCGCGCGCCATGCCCTGCCAGCGCTCCACGAACCGATCGGCGCGAAGCTCGGGATTGGTGCGGACCTGGGCCTCGTGCGCCATCGCCCGCGCCGCGCCGCCGGCCTTGCCCTCGGCCGCTTCGCGCACCAGCACCGGGTTGCGCTCGAACGCGGACGCCAAATCGCGGGCGGCATGGGGCCGCACCTGGTCGAGCGCGTCGCCCGCCTTCGCCAGCGCCTGCTTCTGATGCGGGAGCACGGGCAAGCCCTTCTCCCGCATTCGGTCCATATCGGCCTGCGCGCGCGCATAGCGCTCGATCGCCCTGGCCTGGCTCGGCGCTGCCGGTGCCCGCTCGGGGGTGGTGTTAATCGGACCCCCTTTGCCGTCGCGCGCCAGCTCGGGCGAGGACGGTTTCGGCTTGAACCCGGCGAACATGCCCCTCGCCTTGTCACGCACCTTCCCGGCGATCTCGCGCGCGAGTTCCGGGAAGCGGATCTCGCGCCGCTCGGCGAACGCGCGGGCCTGGGCCTGCCCGTCACGGGCGGCGGCATAATCGCCCGCCATGTCCTTGCCCCGGTCGCGCGACAGGGTGCGGGTGAGCTGGCGCTGATCTGTGAAATCGTCGCGACCATAGTGGAGCTGCACGCTGTCGCGGTGCCGCGACAGGCCGACATAGGCCGAGTGCCGATCCATGCCCGGTGTCGCCAGCACATGCGCCTGATCGACCGTCACGCCCTGCGACTTGTGGAAGGTGGCCGCATAGCCATGATCGACATGGGCATAATCCTTGAGGTCGAACGCTACCTTCCGGCCATCGTCCATCTTCACCGCCATGCCCTCGGCGCTGACGCGCTCCAGCGTGCCCAGCGATCCGTTCTTCACGCCAAGGCCGCGATCGTTGCGGAAGAACATGATCCGATCACCGGTCGCGAAATCGCGCCTGCCGCGCTCCACCGATAGCCCCACCCCCTCACCCAGCTCGCCGGCGGCGCGCATACGGCTGCGGGCTTCGCTGTTCAGCTCCTGCACCTCGGCATTGGTATGGGTGAGGATGATGCGGCTCTTGTCCGGATCGGCCTGCCGGCCGCTCTCCCATCCGTCCATCAGTTCGACCCGCGCCGCCTCGCGCGTGTCGGCAGCGCGCACCATGCCTTGCCTCTCATAGGCGTGCAGCGCCTCTCCGGTCCGGCCTGTGGCGAGCGCGCGCGTCGCTTGCCGTTGCCAGTCCTCATGCTGCCGGCGAATTTCGGTGATCTCGGCCGTGCCATGACGCTCGGCAAGGCTGCGGAACGCCGCCCCGGCCTCGATCGCCTGCAACTGCTCGGGATCGCCGACAAGAACGACCTTCGCGCCGGCACGTTCGGCCTCCGACAGCACCCGCTCCATCTGGCGCGAGCCGATCATGCCCGCCTCGTCGATAACGAGCACATCACGCGGGCCTAGCTGCTCGCGCCCCTGCCCCCATGCGTGCTCGAGACTGGCGATCGTCCTCGAGGCGATGCCGGAACCACCCTCAAGATTTTCGGCGGCAATGCCCGACAGGGCCGCGCCGCGCACCTGATAGCCTTCGCGCTCCCACGCCTCGCGCGCGACCCCCAGCATGGCCGACTTGCCGGTGCCCGCATAGCCGAGGACGATGGCAAGATCGCCACTCGTCCCTATATGCTCCAAAGCGGCCCGCTGATCTTCACCGAGTGTCAGCCCGCCACTCCCGGCGGCGTTCAGCCCCCCTTGTAGCGACGCCGCCGGGAGACCATGCCCCGCCCTGTCGGCAAGCCGACCGGCAGCGCGCTCTAGCCGCTCCTCCACCGCGATCATCTCGCGGCTCGTGAACCGCTCCTGGTCGCGTCCGTCCTTCCCCAGCGCCACCAGCTCGGGCGAGGATCGCACCGCGCTCATCACCTGGTCGAACTGATCCTTGCCGTCGCTGTGGCGGAACGCGAACTGCGCCAGGTCGCGCCGCGTGAACGTCGCCTGTTGGCGCGTGATCGCGTCGAGCGCGATTTGCGGATTGGCGATGATCTTCTCGCCATTCTCGCGCGCGATCCGGGCATGGTCCTCGACCCGCTCGGCCTCAAGCCCCTGTTCGGGCATCCGCGATGCCGCCGGCCCGATCTTGTGCTGCGGCTCAAGGTCGATCCCCTGCGCCTCCAACGTGCGATGATCTATGCGAGCATCAATATCCAGCTCGGCCAGGCGCTCGTTGACGTGATCGGCCCACGCCTCGCGCCATTCCTGCAAGAGCGCGGTGCTGTTCCACTCGCGCACCTTCTGCCCGAACCCCTCCGGCCCTACCTCGCGCATCGACAGCATGACATGCGCGTGCGGCTTGGGCTGGCCGTCCTTCCCCATGTCCCAATGCACATTGAGGTCCGCGACCATGCCGCGCTTCACGAACTGCTTTTCGACGAACTCGCGCGCGAGCCGGATGCCCTCTTTCTGATCCAGCTCGCGCGGAATCGAGAACTCCACCTCGCGGGCAAGCTGCGCGTCCTTGCGCTTCTCACCAGCCTCAACCTCGTTCCACAAGACCGTGCGATCGTTTAAACGCTCCGGCGCACCCTCGGACAGCATAATCTCCGAATGGACAACGCCGGCCTTGTTCGAGAAGTCATGGTCGCGCCCCAGCCGGTCATCGTGCAGCCGTTCCGCCGCACGATAGGCCGCACTGGCAACGGCGCTCGATCCGTTGGCACGGCTGATAACCTTGGCCGAGAAATGGTAGATCGCCATGACAACCGCTATACTGCCCTTCTTAGCGCACGTCGGCAACGACGTATAAGCGCGCACTCACACTCTCTGCCGTTCGCATGATTGACTTCGCCGCATTTTTGTTCGCAACCGCTGTCCTGCATCCGTGATCGTGCTACGCTGCCTCTCCCGATCATGGGCGCGAGGGAGAGAATATGCGCAAGGTCCGCGACTATGACGCCGAGTTGAAGGCGCTGGGCGACAAGGCCCGCGCGCTCAAGGCGAAGAAGGTCCAGCAGCTAGGCGAACTGGTCACGTCCACCGGGGCCGATACGCTTGATGCCGACGTGTTGGCCGGTGCGCTGCTCCATATCGTCGCCGAAGCACAGGCTGAAGGAAACCGGGAGGCGTGGCGCTCCGATGGCGCGGCTTTCTTTCAAGGGCGCGGGCGCAAGACTGGCCGACGTGCTGGCGGCAGCGCGGAAGGCGGAAGCGAAGCTGGCGCAGGCGAGGCACAGGCTTGATGCCGCCGCGCGCCGCATCGATACGAGAGGATGGGTCGTGGCCCGACGCGAGCGCACCCGCCATCTCATAGAGCTGGGCGGCCTGGTTCAGAAAGCCGGCCTGGTCGAACTGGCCGACGACGATCGCGCCACCCTCTACGGCGCGCTGCTCGAACTTGCCGCGAAGGCGCGTGAGGATGGCAACGCGCTCTCGCTCTGGAAGCGGCGCGGCAAACGCGCGTTCGACGCGGAAGCTGACGATGGCTGACCGGCCCGATTTTCATATCATCACTGGTGGTCCCGGTTCGGGTAAAACCACATTGATCGACGCCCTGGCGGCGCAAGGCTTCCACCATATGCCCGAAGCCGGTCGCGCCATCATTCGCGATCAGATCGCCATTGGCGGCGGCGCCCTGCCATGGGCCGATCGCGGGGCCTTCGCTGAACTGATGCTGAGCTGGGAATTACGATCCTGGCATGAAGCGCATGACCGAAAAGGCCCGGTGATCTTCGATCGCGGCGTTCCTGATGTGTCGGGCTATCTGCGCCTGTGCGGCTTGCCCGTTCCTTCCCATGTCGAGCGCGCGGCCGAGATGTTCCGCTACCAGCGCCGGGTATTCATCGCCCCGCCCTGGCGCGAGATTTTCGGGCAGGACACGGAGAGGAAGCAGGATTTTGCAGAGGCGCAAGCGACCTATGAGGCGATGGTCACGGTCTATGCCGATCTCGGCTATGAGCTTGTGTCCCTGCCTCTCGCCCCGGTTGCTGAAAGAGTGCGCTTTGTGCGCGCACGGATGTGGAGGGTAGATGACTGACCGCGTTCCCCGCTCATGGCAGCTCCTGATGGTCGGGTCAGGCGTACATCGGATCTCGCCCGATCTTTGCGACCGGCTTGTGCGCCTGCTCGATCTCTCGCCGCAAACCCGGCTAATCGAAATCGAAACCGATCAGGGCGGCGTCAGCGTCTCACGGGACTGGCCCAGCGACAAGATGGAGGAGGTCTCGGCGATCGAAGCCGAAATCCAATCCACCCCCGGCATCATCCGCATGACCATGTTCCAGGCGGGCATTGTCAAGTTGCCACAGCCGGCCGCGCCTCGATAAAATGATGAGATGACAGGTTCTCAACTTTACCGCGGTTTCCGCTACCCTCGGGAGATCATCAGCCATGTGGTGTGGCTCTACTTCCGGTTCTCGCTGAGCTTTCGCGACATCGAGGAATTGATGGCAAGCCGGGGTATCGTCGTGACTTACGAGACGATTCGCCAATGGACTCTGCGGTTCGGCCAGCAATACGCTGCTGAGCTGCGCCGACGTCAGCCACGACGGGGCGACAAATGGCACCTCGACGAGGTCGTGCTGACGATCAAGGGAAAGCATCATTACCTCTGGCGTGCAGTTGACCAGGACGGCCATGTCCTGGATGTCCTCGTGCAGAGCAGGCGTGACCGGCAGGCGGCCAAGCGGTTCTTTCGCAAGCTTCTCAAGGGCTTGCGCTACGTGCCGCGGGTTCTGATTACTGACAAGCTCAAGAGTTATGCGGCCGCTAAGGCTCAGATCATGCCGGGCGTAGAGCATCGCCAGCACAAGGGTTTGAACAACCGGGCCGAGCTATCGCACCAACCGACGCGCCAGCGAGAACGGCAGATGCGCCGCTACAAGTCACCGAGGCACGCGCAGCGTTTTCTATCCGCGCATGGGCCGATCAACAACGTCTTCCGATGCCAGCGCAACCGCCTGTCGGCGCAGCAGTACCGGCACGTGCGTACTCAAGCGTTTTCTCTCTGGAATGAGGTCACCGATGTAGCGAAGAATGCATAACCTGGGACATTTGTTATCCGAGCCGCGGCCATTTCGCTCCGGATTCCGAAACTCGTCTCGTCGGCTCAGCAACTTGACAATGCCCTTTCGCGACATCGAGGAATTGATGGCAAGCCGGGGTATCGTCGGGGACTGTCAGGATTTCCGTGTGTGGCCGGGCGGTTGATCATCAGGCCGCCATGGCTCTGATGAAACGTTCGCCGAAGATCACGGCAAATTGCGCCTTCGCCATGGTCCACTCACGTGGTGGCATCTTCCACTCTTTCTCCGACCGATTCAAGATCAGGTAGAGCAGCTTGGTGGCGGCCTCGTCGCTGGGGAAGTGTCCCCTGGCCCTGACAGCCCGCCTGAGCTTCGAGTTCAAAGCTTCGATGGCGTTCGTAGTGTAGATGATCCGGCGGACCTCGTCGGGGAACGCAAAAAACGGGATCACCTCGCCCCAGGCGCGCCGCCAGCTCTGGCCGATGGCGGGATAGCGCTGCCCCCAAGGGCCAGCCTCAAATGCTGTCAGCGCCTTTTCGGCGGCATCTGCGTCGGTGGCACGGTAAATCTCCTTGAGCGCGCTGGCGAGGTTCTTTCGGTCCTTCCAGGAGACGAAGTCCATCGAGTTGCGCAGCAGGTGAACGATGCAGGTCTGGACGATCGCATCGGGGAACACTGCGGTGATCGCATCGGGAAAGCCCTTCAGGCCGTCAACGACGGCCAGCAGGATGTCTTCAACGCCACGGTTGCGAAGCTCGTTCATCACCCGAAGCCAGAACTTGGCACCCTCATTCTGCTCGAGCCACAAGCCGAGCACCTCCTTTGCGCCGTCGGCGCGGACGCCCAGCGCAATGTGGATCGCCTTGTTGCGCACCATGCCCTCGTCGCGGATCTTGACCCGGATCGCGTCGAAGAAGACCAGCGGGTAAACCGGATCGAGCGGCCGCTGCTGCCAAGTGGCGACCTCATCGAGCACGGCGTCGGTCACCGTGCTAATCAAATCGGGTGAGACGTCGATGCCGTATAGATCGTGCAGGTGCCTGGTGATCTCGCGGGTGCTCATGCCGCGCGCGTACATCGACACGATCTTGTCGTCGAAGCCGGGAAAGCGGCGTTGATACTTGGCGATCAACTGCGGGTCGAAGCTCGACTGGCGATCGCGCGGCACGTCGATCGCCAACTTGCCGGTGTCGGTCATTACCGTCTTCCGACCGTAGCCGTTGCGCATGTTGCCGGCGCCGTCTTCGCCAGCGAGGTGGTGATCCATCTCCGCATTCAGGGCACGCTCTGTCAGCGCCTTCTTCAGCGAATCGAGCAGACCGCCCTGCTCGAAGGCGGCACTGGCAGTGCCGCCCGCCAAAAGCTGATCGAGAAGCTCATTCGGTATGGCAGGTTCTTTGCGTCGTGACATAGTGGGACTCCTTGTTGCCCATTATGCCCGGCCACACACGGAAATCCTGACAGTCCCGTATCGTCGTGACTTACGAGACGATTCGCCAATGGACTCTGCGGTTCGGCCAGCAATACGCTGCTGAGCTGCGCCGACGTCAGCCACGACGGGGCGACAAATGGCACCTCGACGAGGTCGTGCTGACGATCAAGGGAAAGCATCATTACCTCTGGCGTGCAGTTGACCAGGACGGCCATGTCCTGGATGTCCTCGTGCAGAGCAGGCGTGACCGGCAGGCGGCCAAGCGGTTCTTTCGCAAGCTTCTCAAGGGCTTGCGCTACGTGCCGCGGGTTCTGATTACTGACAAGCTCAAGAGTTATGCGGCCGCTAAGGCTCAGATCATGCCGGGCGTAGAGCATCGCCAGCACAAGGGTTTGAACAACCGGGCCGAGCTATCGCACCAACCGACGCGCCAGCGAGAACGGCAGATGCGCCGCTACAAGTCACCGAGGCACGCGCAGCGTTTTCTATCCGCGCATGGGCCGATCAACAACGTCTTCCGATGCCAGCGCAACCGCCTGTCGGCGCAGCAGTACCGGCACGTGCGTACTCAAGCGTTTTCTCTCTGGAATGAGGTCACCGATGTAGCGAAGAATGCATAACCTGGGACATTTGTTATCCGAGCCGCGGCCATTTCGCTCCGGATTCCGAAACTCGTCTCGTCGGCTCAGCAACTTGACAATGCCATGTCTTCCACACCAAAATTGGCATGGTGGAAGGACAACTTACCAGTCATTCCGGGGACGGGCGCGTTGGCATTGAGGAGCAGGATCGAATGGTGCGATGTGGTGCCATCCGCCCGCACATATTTCCCGTAACCGGCCTGCGAATCCGATAGCCGAAAGTTCAGCCGATCTCTCATGAACCTGTACCCCGCCTCGTAATCCGGCGTTGCGAACACAACGTGATTGATCACTTTCGGATACGCCCGGCGGCGCCATTTGCGATGATGGTTCAACCGCCGCGTCAGCCCGGGCGCATTCACCGGATCCGGCGCGCTGACGACGGGTTTCTTGGCGAATACGCGCAACCCCATCGGTACCCCGAAGTCCGCGATAAAGTGGACGGTTCCGTCAGAGTCCCATGTCAATTCTCGGTCGCTGGCTAAGCCCCTCGCCAGACGCTCTAACGCGCTCTGGCCGTCCACGCCCCAAATAACCTCGCGAACACCGTCACCCTCGATCTGAGACGATACGAGAGCGGGGTCGTCCCTGTGCCGAATGACGACATGGCTACCCTCAGGGAGCGTGAATGCTAATCCCTCGCTGGGCTGTTCAGGATCACGAACCAGACCAAAGTCGTCAAAGAAGCGACCAACCTCCTGAACGTCCGGCACTCCGTATATCAGAGATTCAATACCGTTGATGGCCATACAACTTACCCTTTGATGATCTTGCCTTGAAAACGAGTCGGTTCAGAACGAGACAAGCGCGGCGTCGCGATATGCAGCCGACTGCTCCTCGGCAGGGTCCCGAACCGCCGACACCACCGGCTGCGATCCAGGAAAAGCTCCTGACTTGCGCCGCGACGGAGGAGGGAAATGCTACAATGTTTCACAGTCATGGCATTGCCCATCTCAACCTTCCACGCCTACAAGGTCTGCTTCATCGCCAGCTCTCCAAACGCTGCGTTTGAATTGGCGCCTTGATGTTGCCTAAAGAAAGATGGCCAGGTTCGGCGTCGCCAAACTGGCGTCAGTAAGTAATGCAACACGCTTGAGAAGCTTTACCGTGCCACCGTCAATCCGCAGCCAGTCCGTCCTGCGAAACGCAAGGACGTCGCCCTGCCCGATCGCCGCTCGCTGACGATAGATAATGACCGCGCTCTCGACCTCTAGGACGCCTTCTTGATCGATGCGATCAGTCATGACGCTACCGACCAGACGCAATGTCCGGGAGGGCGGGGTTTCACCCCAGCCTGAACTGACTGACGACCGCTTGGCCCTAACCTTGAGATTAACCTTGCCGTCGTTGATGTGGAACGAGTCGGCTCGCACCTCCCGATCGAAGTCGAGCGCCATAAGCCGCAGCGGCACGATATACCTTATCTCATCGTCGAGAAGATCTAGCCACTCGGTAAAGCGTCTTTGGTCGAGAAGTTTCGCCTCGTGAGACAAGAACCGATTGGCGATGAAGTTATCGCGCAGGTCCTGATTGTCTGCGTTGGAGAGCGCGTCTACCGTCATGCCGGCACCTCATTACGTACGTCGGAACGTAGCTGCTTCACCCATTCTCGCCAGAAGTTTTCCTGGTTAAACTCCCCGAACGTCGAGGGGAAATAGTCCCCTTTGCCTTCGTACGTCGAGTCGGGCTCGACACGCTGTTGGCCGTAATGAAGCATCACCTCCTCCTTGCGGCCCCACGGACTTCCTCCGAGCTTCGCAACACCTTCCCACACTGCCGAATCGTCCTGGTCGAACAGACCAGCGGCGCTAAAGGCCAGCTGCCCTGCCGCATAAGCTTCGCGATTGTACTCGTCTGGAAGCGCATCATAGCTGAACTGCCAGTTCCAAACTTCCATCACACCCGGTTCAACTGGCTGCCAGAGACGGAAGTTGGTGAACACCACCGGCAAGTCGCCGGCATTGGCGGGCAACGCGCCGCGCAAGTAGCTGAAATTCGGAAAGATATTGCCCGCGACCGGCGGCGCTTCTAGGAGCATCTTCTTCTGGGCATCGTCAAATCCTTCAAGATCGAATTGCTTGCGGATCTCAGGATTCAGGCCGTAGGCCCACAACCCCCCCTCGGCGCCAACCATTTCGCTCGAGCGATGCGTTATAAAGCCATGGCCGTTTTGAAACCTGTATCCGCCCCCTGTCTTCAACGTATCACGCATGTCTTGGGAGATGTATTTCGTTTCGTTGACGGAAAGATGGGCTGTTGCGATATGATAAACGTCACCCGCGAAGTTTTCTGCGCCGATTTTCCAGTCGGTCCTGATGATAAACCGCTCTGGGGCACCGAGAACTTTCAGACCAGCAGGATGCAGCTTGACTATCGCGTCGAGCATCCAGCTGACATCACCAAGGTACTCACTCAGGCTCGGCCCGCTCTCGGAAAGGCAGGTGAAGATGAACCCATGATATGATTCGACCTGCGGAGCCCGCAGGAGCCCATTTTTCTTCGAGTCGAGACGCCCGCCGTACGCCTCGCGCATAGCAGGAGCACCGACGAAATCCCCATCGTTCTTGTATATCCAACCATGATACGGACATTTGAAATGGGTCGTATTGCCAGAATCCTCATGACAGACCTCGGTTCCGCGATGACGGCAATGATTAAGCAGGACATTGATGGCCCCGCCCGCGCTGCGAGTGACAATAACCTGGTCCAAGCCTACCTTGCGGAGAACGAAATCCCCTGATTTTGGTATTTCTGTTTCATGCGCAACGAAAACCCAGGCGCGGGTGAAGATGCGATCCATCTCAACCTTGAACACACGCTCGTCGCGAAAGACATGACTCGGCAGCAGTCCTTGATCAAGACCCTGTTCCACTCTATCGCAAAGATCATCTATGTACGCCTGATCAGTTAGATGGGCTACTTGATCGTAGCGAAACATTTTTAACTCTCCATGTATTGTGTTTAGTTTGATCTTGGTGTAATAAAATTCCGGTTCAACGACCCCTGATCTGCCAGAATTGTTTGCCCGGTCATCACCTTGTTCGAATGGGACGCGAGGAACATATAGGGCCACGCATAATCTTCGGCTTCCGGGAAATCGGCGATCAGCGAAAGTTCTCTGTACGCTCGAAGCAGCGTGTCTTTTGGAATGTCGGATTGTTTCTGGCCCTCTAGGCCAAGAGCGGTGGGGCCACGCAACTCGCTCTTGCCGATGGCGGTTGGAGCGACGCAATTCACTCGCACGTAGGGCGAGAATTCGAACGCGAGCTGGTGGGTGAGCGCCTTGATGGCACCCTTGGTGGCGGAATAAACGCCCCCCCCGCCGTCCGCAGCGTACGCGGCGTTCGACGATGTCAGAACGAGGGCCCCTCGTGACTCCTGCAGAAGATCGTGGAAGACTCGCGCGGCCAGCAAAGAGCCTTTGACATTGACGTCAAACAGCTCGCGAAACAGTTCGTCGATCCTGTCGAGAGCGATGTCCTTCAAAGGGACATTGCCATCCCAAATTCCCTGAAAGCACACCACTGCATCCAACTTGCCATGCCGTTCGATGATCTTATCCCGGCAGGCCACAAGATCGGAAACCTTCGAGCAATCTCCCTGCACCGCCAATATGTCCCCGAATTCCTCCCGCGCATCTTCCACCTTTTCCGCTGAGACGTCGAAGATGGTTACTTGAGCGCCCGCCTGTACAAAGCCGCGCGCGACCCCACGACCAAGGCCAGAACCCGAACCTATCAACAGCACTGAATGGTTTGCGACAAGACTCACAGACGCCACCTCTCCCGGAAGCCCCTCCCGCACCATGCCAGATACATTGCTGGAATGGGCATTGTCAAGTTGCCACAGCCGGCCGCGCCTCGATAAAATGATGAGATGACAGGTTCTCAACTTTACCGCGGTTTCCGCTACCCTCGGGAGATCA
>NZ_CP010957.1:0-322226 GCF_000943805.1 Sphingobium sp. YBL2 | reverse complement strand
GAACCTCGGTGGTCTCTGGACCAGCTGAGGATAAAAGCATGTTGAAATTGCACGACGAGTTGATCGCCGAACTCTCGAATTTGCTCACGACGCAGAATTACAACCCGGTGGTCGTAGCGAACCATCGCCTCTACGCCCGCGCGTTTCTCGATTATCTGGCCGAGTGCGACATGCAGGTGGAAGCTGTGACGTCGGCGCAGGTCGATCAATATTTTGTCTATGCAGTCCAGGATTTCGAAGCCCGGTACGGTCGGCCTCCCTGTGTGCGCTGGCAGATGTTGCCCCGCACGTCGATCAACAAGCTGCTCCGGCTTGCTCAAGGCAAATGGCCGCCCGAGCCGGAGATAATCGAACCGGAAACTGTGTACCGGCAGGCGATCTGCTGCGAATACGAGGCATGGCTGCGCGACGAACGCGGTCTGGCAAGCGCTACCATCGCGGCGCTTATGTGGGAGGCACGGAACTTCCTGCGATGGCAGTTCGAACGGAGCGGTGCTGCCAGCCTCGACACGTTGAGCATCGTGGAAGTCGATCTCTACATGGACATGCGCGCGCCTGGATTAAGGCGCAAATCGTTGGCCGATGTCGCTGAGCGGCTCCGGTCGGCGGTGCGCTATCTGCATCGGACGAGGCGCATCCCGACTGATCTCACGCCGCACATCATCGGCCCCATGCTCTACGCCTATGAAGACGTGCCCTCGACGTTGGACAAGAGCCAAATCGCCGCGGTGTTGGCGACGACGAAGAAGGACGGATCGCCGCGAGGAATGCGCGATTTTGCGGTCCTTCAACTGCTTGCCACATATGGGTTGCGTGAAGGGGAGGTTTGCCGCCTTCGGCTTGAGGACGTGAACTGGCGCGGAGAATCCCTGCGTATCCGTCACACCAAGACCAATGCGTACTCCTACATGCCGCTATTGGCGCCGGTTGGTGAAGCGCTGCTCGACTATCTGCGTCATGGGCGCCCTCAGGTCGAGGGGCGAGAAATCTTTATCCGATCCTGCGCGCCCTACATCGCAATGACAAACCTGTACGGCATGATCCGCGGGCGGTTAGCAGCCGCAGGCGTCGAGCCGCCGGGAAAGCGAGGGGCACATGTCTTCCGCCACGCGCGCGCGGTCGAAATGCTGCGGGCGTCGGTGCCGCAAAAGATCATCGGCGACGTGCTCGGGCATCGATCCACCGAATCCACCAATGCCTATCTCAAGCTGGCGACAGATGATCTCCGAGCCGTGGCGCTCGATGTACCTGGCCTGGAGGTGCTGTCATGAGCGCCTGGCACGATCCCGATTGCACCGTTGTTGACACCTTCCTGGAAAAATCGCAGTTCCGGCCGGGAAGCAGGCCCACTTATCGCTGGTTCCTTCGCAGCTTCGAGAACGTAGCCCGACGTCATCCGGCGGTTGACCGGCAGATGCTCGACGTCTGGCTGAAGGAAATGGAAAAATGTTGGCGAATGCCGACGCTGCTCAATCAGGTCTGCATTGTCGATCGCTTCCTCGACCACCTCGTCGAAATCGGGCTGATCGCCGAGAATCCCGTTGCCGTGCTTCGCCACCGGTACAACGTCAAACAAAGCAAGCCGATCTGGCGGGCGTTGGCTTCCCCCAATCCCGACGAAGCCCTGGCCGCGTTACGACGCCCTGCTCCCTTCGGCAGCGTGCTGGGGGACTTCATGCGTGAGCACGTCGCATTGATGCGCAGCCGGGGCTATCAGTATGAGACGCAGGCTCACTGGCTATTGCGGTTCGATCGGTTCCTCCAGGCGAACCCCGAACTTGCCGGGGCATCGCTTGAGACAATGCTGGCGCGCTGGGCAACTGCCAAGCCGACCCGCAATCACGCGGCTGAATGTCAGAAGCTGGGGCGCATCCTGACCAAGGCGCGGTATCGCCTTGATCCCAGCATCCCGCCAAAACGCTTCAACGCCCGGCCGGAGCGGGAAGTGGCGCGCGAGCATCGACGGCCGCATATCTTCAGTCCGGCAGACGTCCGGCGGTTGCTCGATGTTGCCCGCTCATATCCGTCGCCGGATGCTCCGCTGCGGCCTATGGTCCTCTACACGATGGTGGTTCTGGCCTATTGTGCCGGACTGCGCCGTAGTGAACTCGCCGGGCTTGATCTGGGTGACGTGGACCTTCAATCAGACACGATCACGATCCGGGCAACGAAGTTCTACAAGACCAGGATCTTGCCGCTAACCGGCAGCGTCATGGCCGAATTACGGGCCTATATCGATGCAAGGCGGCGCGCTGGCGCCCCGCAGGATCCGCGGTCCGGGCTCTTCTGGCACGAGCACTTCAATGATCACTATACCCCGGTGACGGTCTCAACGATGATCACCAACGTCATGCGCCGAGCCGGGTTCAAGCCCCCGACGGGGAGGGCGGGGCCGCGCGTTCATGACCTGCGCCACTCGATGGTCGTGAACCGAATCCTCCAATGGTATCGATCCGGCATCAATCCGCAGGACAAACTGCGCTTCCTCTCGACCTATATGGGCCACCGGGACATCAACTCCACGCTGGTCTACATCACCGTCACGCAGGACCTGCTGCAGGAAGCAAGCGAGCGGTTCCGTACCGTCGGCGCCCGATGCCTCACGATGGAGGCGCGGTCATGACGAAGGGCAATCCGTTCCCCGCGTTGTTGCGGGCGTTCTTCCAGGAATGGTTGGCCGAGCAACGCAGTGCTTCGGTTCATACGATCCGGTCTTACCGCGACACCTGGCGGTTGTTGCTTCGGTTTATCGCGGAGCGAAAGGGCGCCGGGGTTGCGCGGATCATGCTGGCCGACGTCTCGGCCAGCGAGGTGCGCGCGTTCCTCCATCATACCGAGCATGAGCGCAGGGGCACGATCGGTACACGCAACTGCCGGCTTGCCGCGATCCGCAGCTTCTTCAGCTTCGTGGCGGACAAAGATCCCGAATACATCGCGCAATGCGCCGAGGTCCTGACTGTCCCGCTCAAGCGGGAGCCCACCGCTGCACCCTGCTATCTCGAGCCGGAGGAGGTCGAAGCGATCCTCGCGCAGCCCGACCGGTCGACAATCGAGGGGATGCGCGACCATGTGCTGCTCTCGTTCCTGTACAACAGCGGCGCGCGCATCCAGGAAGCTCTCGACCTGTGTTCCAACGCGGTCCGGTTCGATGCGCCGCACTACGCTCGCCTCTATGGCAAGGGGCGCAAGGAACGGATCTGTCCACTCTGGCCGGAAACCGTGACGTTGCTCAGGAAGTTGTTGGAACGTCACCCGCGCGCCCCAGATCAGCGGATCTTCGTCAATCGATATGGTGAACCGCTGGGCGCCTCGGGAGTGCGGTTCAAACTCGCCGCCTATGTAGAAAAGGCGTCCAAAACCGTGCCGACGCTGCGGTCAAAACATGTGACACCGCACAGCTTCCGGCACGCGACCGCCGTTCACCTTGTCGCTGCCGGGGTAGACATCACCGTCATACGCAGTTGGCTGGGACACGTCAGCCTCGACACGACCAACCACTACGCACAGGCCAATCTGGAGACCAAACGAAAGGCCTTGGAGCTGGTGGGTGCGCCGTCGGCGAGCAACGTTCCACCTTCGTGGAAGCGAGATGCCAGTCTGATGGAGTGGCTCGACACCCTGTGAAATAATGCGAAGGACGTGGTGGTCAGTCTCCCGACATTGCGCGCCTACGCCGCGTTCCTTCGCATTATCGCCACCTCGCGATAAGCGATCTTATGCGCAGCTGCGCATAAGATCGCCCAGGCATCCGCATAGGCATCGTAGATGGCGATCTGATCTCTCGTAAGTTCGTGGCGCAGTATGTCATAGGCGACCCCGGCAAAGCTGAGCGCGCGCGCCGTGTAGAGGCCAAGAGCCTTCAGATCGCGGGCGACCAGTTCCATTGCGGCGATGCCGCCTTTGCGGATGCCCGAGATGAACTGTTCGCGATTGCTGAATGCCGTTTCCGGTCCCCAGAGCCCCAGCCGCACAGCATAAGCAAGATTATTGACGTCCGATGCACCAGTAGCCGAAGCGTACAGCACCCGTGCGCCTGGCAACTGGTTCTGGAGCAGCACGCCGCAGACGCCCTGCTGGGAGCCTTCCTTCTTGCCCATGGCGCCCTCGCCGCCGGCAACGCCGCCCATTTCATGGGCCTCGTCGAAGCCGATCACGCCTTCGAAATCCCCACCGGCCCACTCGACGAGTTGCTGAAGGCGGCTATGATCGCCGCGGGCAGAGCGTAACGTCGGATAAGTGACGAACAACACGCCCTGTTCGAGTGGGATCGCCTGATCGATCTTCCAGTTCGCCAGAGGCTGGACGTCAGCGGGGAGCCCGCCGAGCGCGGTCCAATCGCGGCGCGCGTCTTCCAGCAGCGCCTCATTCTTGGAAATCCAGATGTTCCGGCGGCGGCCCCGCAGCCAGTTGTCGAGTATGCAGGCCGCAATCTGCCGCCCCTTCCCCGCTCCGGTGCCGTCGCCCAGAAAATAGCCCTTGCGATAGGCATGGCCGTCCTCGGCCTCGTCAAGATCGACGCCTTCCTTGGCCGGCCTGAAACGGCCTGGCAGGAACTGCTCCCAGGCGTGGCCAGCATAGACCACCGTTTCGAGCTGCGCGGCCGATAGCATCCGCTCGGCAACCGTTCTCTCGGGCAGATGGGGTATGTAGGCGGGAATGGGCGCCGCGATCGAGCCCATGGCGACAGATTCCACCAGTGCGGTCGGGTGCTCGCCAGCGGCATCGAGGACAATGCGGCTGGGACGATAGGGGAGATAGACGCCCACCTGATCGAGCAGTGCGGCCGGCGTGTCGAGCGGCGTGTAGTCGACCGGTAGCACGTTGTTACGAACAGGCCTGTGATCGGGCCGAGGCTGTGCGCGGCTGCTCTTGACGGCCCGGAACAGCGAAGGACTGGTCGAGCGCTTTGGAGCGGGCGCCGGAACCTCGTCAACCGCGCCTCGCTTGTGGATCGTGAGGACCTCGATCAGGTCCCGGACGGATGCGCGCTGGATCGTCGCGGGAATGGCTCTTCCTGGAACCTTGTCGATAACGAACAGCCGAACCGCAATGGCAGTACCGTGCTTGAGATAGCATTTCTCAAGACGCACCGAAGTGCGGACACTGACATCGCGCAGGGTCGTCTCGAAAAGATCCCGCATCCTGGCATTGGGGCCGAACCAGTCGGGCATGATGGCAACCAGCCGCCCGCCGGGCTGCAGCCTCCCAAGCGCCGCCTGCAGGTGACGGACAGCCGCGTGGGCGTCAGCGCCGCGTCCCACTGACCGGGAAAAGGGCGGGTTCATGAGGATTAGGCTGGGACGCGGTGCATGCGCGAGGGTGGAATTGATCGTTGCGCCGTCATGACCGGTCACGAGAGCGTCCGGGAAGACATGGGCAAGCCGGGCGCGACGGGCAGGCGCATATTCGTTGAGCTGCAACGCGGTGAAATCGCGGCAATGCGCAACGAGCAGGCCATTGCCCGCGCTCGGCTCCAGAATGATATCGTCCCTTTGGACATTGGCCAGGAGCGTGACAATCGCAGCGAGATCCACAGGGGTCGAAAATTGCTGCCATTCGATCTGCTCTTCGCTGCGGACAGTCTGGGTTGGCAGTCGGTCAAGCAAATCGCAGGCCTTGTGCACGTCAGCGAGCGAGCAGAGCGGATAGGGGCCAAACTGGAGATGGTGAGCAAGCGCATGTTCGAGCATTTCAAAACTGTCGCGCTGGGTCCAGAGGCCCTCGGCATCCGTGCCGCCAAAGCCTTCCACCATGGCCTCGTTCAGATGAGCCCGGGTGATCGGGCGGGCGGCGCGCAAGCGGTCAATGAGAAGCGTGGCCACGCGACGTTCGGCCGCGCTCACCGTTTCAAAGAGATCGGACATGGTGGGGTCTCCAGGCTGGCTGCCCCATTGGCAGCATCACCTCCTCCATCCCCCCTCCCCTTCCAGTCCGGCGCCAGGCCGCTCCCGCAAGGCATGAGCCGCCTGGCGGGATACTTCCCCCGAGCGTCCAATCCTGCTGTGCGATCCCTGGAGAAAAGCCGATGCCTGCCCCGCGTCGGACGGGGGCGCTGACGCTCAGGTCGAGCGCATGACGTCGGAGGTCCAACCACCCCCGAGCCCAATCGGCGTCGCGTATTGACGAGTCCGGATCGCGCGAAATCGTGGCGGCTCAGGCCAGCTGTGCGTTGCTGTCCGAAGACATGCAGGATGGCTTTGTGAAGCGCGGATTGAAGGTCTTGCGCACCAGGGCTGCCAGCTCTTGCGCATCGGGCGATATATGGCGCCCCCCCCTGCCGGTCGGAGATAGGCGCCTTATGGTACCCAAAGCTCGGCTTTAACCCTGCTCCCTAGCGCAGCCGGACTGGCACATAGCCTGGCGGCTGGCCCCGGCGCTGAACACGCAGCAGAAGAGCGCCACGCGAGGCCCGCCTCGCCTCCTGGATCCGGCTTTCCAGGTCTCCAGCCGACAGGACAGGGTGATTGTTCACCGAGAGCACGATGTCGCCGCGCCGCAGCCCCTTGGCTGCCGCGTCGGAAGTCGAGTCGACGCTGGCAATCACAAGACCCCGGGTCTTTTCGCTCGTTCCCAGTTGCCGCGCGATCCGCGGGGTCAGCGGCAGGATCGACATGCCCAGCGCCCCGCGCACCGCAGAGTCGGCATGATCCTGCGATGGATTGCCAGATCTATCCCTGCGCCCAGGCTCGAAGCTTTGGCCGCCAAGCTCCGTATCCGTTGGCCGCAGGTCCAGCGTGACATGGACCGTCATGCGCTTGCCATCGCGGATCAGCGCCATGGCTACGCGTTTTCCAGGATCCTCGTTTGCAATGAGGTAGGACAAGGACTGCTCCGCCCTGACCTCCTTGCCTTCGACAGCAACAATGACGTCGCCTGGCCGGACGCCTGCTTCGTCAGCGGCGCTGCCCGGCTCCACCGCCTGTACGAAGGCGCCTCTGCGACGTGAAATGCCCAGCGCGTCGGCGAGGTCGTCCGCCACGGGCTGTATGCGCACGCCCAGATAGCCGCGGTCGATCGATTGACCGCTCTTGAGCTTTTCGACGATGGGCGCAGCGATTTCAGCCGGAATGGCGAAGCCGATACCCACGCTCCCGCCATTAGGGGAGTAGATGGCGTTGTTGATGCCGATGACCTGGCCGTGCATGTCGAACATCGGCCCACCCGAATTGCCGCGGTTGATCGCGGCATCGGTCTGGATATAGCGATCATAGGCGGTCCCCTTGCCCGTATGGCGGTAGACTGCCGATATGATTCCCGATATCACCGTACCGCCAAGGCCGAACGGGTTGCCAATGGCGATGATCCTGTCGCCCACGCGCGCAGCGCGGGAATCGCCGAACTTGACGAACGGCAGCGGCGCGCGCGCGTTGATCTTGAGAACGGCAAGATCCGAAGCGGCATCTTGGCCGACAAGCTTTGCGGGATATTCCGCCCCGTCCGGCATTGTGACGGTGATGGATTTAATCTCGGCGTCTCCGCCGCCAGGCGAAATCACATGGTTGTTGGTCACCACATAGCCATCGGCCGATATGATGAAGCCCGAGCCGAGCGACTGTGCCTCGCGCGTTCTTGGGCCAAGGCCGCGGCCACCGAACAGGTCTTCGAAAGGTGTTCCGGCAAAGGGGTTGATGACCGGCGTCCGGACGCGCTGGCGGGTCGAGATGTTGACCACCGCGGGCGCGAGCCGTTCGGTCAGATCTGCAAAACCGGTGGCCGCCTGCGCGCTGCCGCCCTCAGGCGCCTGCGGGGCCGTTTCCTTCCGCGCGACCTCAGCCTGTGACGCAGATCCCCCAGCGAGGAATATGGTGCTTGTTCCCAATAATGTAGCGGCTGCCAGAGTATAGATATGTCGCACGCGTTCCACCTTCCTTTCTTCAAATGGCCCATCTCCAACCCGTGCGCTGGGGTGATGGCCATAGACCAGGAGGCAGCTGACGCATTATGCTTGCCTCGCGGGCCAGTAACGGCGCGACGAGCCCATGGAGGCTCTCGGTCAGACGCCAGTTAATGAGGACGGGCGACCGCTGCTTCGCAGGCAATTCCATTGCCTCCGAAGCAGAGCCGACGCTGACGCCGGATCGACTTCGACACCGGACTTGAGAGTTCGGCCTGTTGCGCGACTGTGCGAGGCGCCGTGAGGACAAGAAGACATGAATCAACCGGGTCGGGCGCCCTCCATCCTCGCATGATCGCTCGATATTATTGCGACAGGCTGAACGCAGCATGACTGTTACGTCGCCAGATCGAATCTGGCGCCATGCGATTTCGCCCCTAAGCATCCGATCCTGCTGCGCGATGCTCTAGGAGAAACCGACCCATGCCCCGCATCGAGCGAGGGGGGTCGCGGGACTCAGGTCGAGCGCATGGCTTCGAGCACTCCGGCCCAGTCCTTGCGACCGGTAGGCATCATGCGGGTGATGACAAGCCCGGGTCGTGCATAGCGCACAGCAGCACGATCTGCGGCACGTCGCCCGGCCTCGTCGTCATCCATCGCCAGGATGAGGGTCGAAGGTGCTTCCGGGAGCAGAAGCTGGTCCGCTCGCCGTGCGCCAAGGCTCGCCCAGCACGGAATTTTCTGAAGAATCGTAAAGGCCAGGGCCGTCTCGAACCCTTCGGCAAGCGCCAGCACAGACGATACCGGACGATCCCCTGTCCAGGCGCCGCGCCCGGGGCGGCCGAGCATGACTTTCAAGCGGTAGTGACCGGTGCTGGGATCGAGCAGGATGCGCTGAACTGCGGTCAGCCGCCGTCCCTCGCGGACTGCCAGCAACAATGCCGGGTGATGGCTCGTCCAGGGTCTGGGCCGATAGGGGCAATGAGGGTGAAAACGCGCATCTCCCACAGGCACATCCAGCCCCCTTCTGGCCAGATAGCGCTCGGCCAGAGTCCCGGCGATCGGGCCAGCCTCTGACCACAGGCGATCGGCAGCGCCCGGTACGGCGGCTGGCGCATCCCGATAGAAGAATCTCTGGCCGGTTGGTATCCGGCGCAGCTCGCGCAGCACATCCTCCCGGGAACAGCCGGCAAAGCAGGTGACCAGGATACCATGGTCGCCCTGGCGGATGGACAGGCTGGGACGGCGATCGTCGTGGGCAGGGCATCGGCACATGGCACAGCGGCCGTGCCATACGCCTCCCAATGCACCCACAAGATCAATAGTCTCCTGGGAGGGTCTTTTCATCGTCAGCGCCATGCCCTGTCTCCTTCGCCCCCCTTTCCCCACTCTCTCCTTTGCTCACATGATGCCCCCGAGCATTTCAGCCATTGATCCGGAATCCGTGGCATGCCGCATCGCGCCGCAGGAACCGAAAGCGAATGACGGCAATCTGTAACAATCGTTGAGCAAAGAAAATGGATTCCTATTGTATCTCCATCGTGACCTATGCGAATGTTTCCACATGCATGATTATCATTTGCATTAGTGGGCTTCGAAGGTTAATCCGCCGCGGATGCTGTCGACTGTTGAGTAATTTGGTCGAACATTCCAACAGGGCTAGTCCCAAGAAAATTAGTTGAGGAAGATCGAATAATAATATTGCATTCTCAACGGAGAACAGACTTGGCAATATCCGGCAAACATAAAAAGGAAGAAAAATTAATTGTTAAGCCGGTTTCCGGCGACGATTTACATGCTCTCGAGGAGAATTTTAGAGCTCTGGAAGAATCCATAGCGAGAATCCGCGGGATCCTTTCTCGTTCCAATTCAAACGATTCGACAAATTCGACGCCGCCTCGCAACGGCAAGACCAGGCGCGCGGATGAGGCAGATGACGTAACGCTTACAGAGGATCAAGCCGATGTCCATGGCGCGCTCGCCGCTTTGGGCAGGACGGCCAAAGCGAAAGATCGTGAGGATATGATCCGGCAGAAGCTTGTCGATTGCTTCGCGCTGGACGGCTGGGTCGCGGCGGGCGTTCTGCTTTGCCTGCTACGCCAGTCAGGAGAATATGTCACCCATAGGCAATTGGCGGACGCTGCCGGGACCATCTCCCCGAGCGCTGCTGTGATCAGGGTCTATGTCTGCAAATTGAGACAACAGCTGGCAGCAGGCGGCATCGAGGACGGGGCCATAGAAACGGGACGCCGCAGCTATCGGCTGGTGCGCAGCGCCGCTTTCCGGATCATCAATACGCTCAACGGGCGGGAAAAGAATCCATCACTTCCTGAGCCCTGAAGGTTCAGTCGGCAGGCTTCGCCTGCAGCCGTGCCAGCATCTGCCTGCCTGGCTTGAAATGAAGCGCCTTTTTGGCGGCGACGGGTACATCCTGGCCCGTTCGGGGGTTGCGACCCATGCGAGCCTCGCGGGAGCGCGTGCTGAAAACGCCAAATCCTCGCAGCTCAACCCTGCCACCCTTGGAAAGATGGTCCGAAATGTCCTGGAAAAACAGCGAGACGATCCGTTCCACATCCTCTGCAGGAAGATCGGAATATTGTTGCTGCATTTCATGGACCAGCTCAGATCTAATCATTGGGATTTCTCGTCTGCCTCCGCACACCAAACAAGTCCGATTGCCTTTCCGACCGAACCAACAGCGGGCAACGATCACGCGTAGCAGCAAAACCGGGATAATGCGCCTCTATATCCAGTCAGTAAAAAATAGAAGATCGAAATATTCGCAGGCATTCACATCACGGCGGGCTCTCCTCATGGTTTGCCCTGCAGCAATCGGACATGCGCATAGAAGCGCCCCGGGAGCTGTAACGGCAATTGCGTTGAATATTCTCCCGTCCGTGCATGCACCTGCCACCTTGCTCCGCGGGGAGAAGGAAGTCACGCTTTCTCATCCTATTGCAGCCATTCTTTTCGGAGTTGGCGCACCGTTGCTGTCGTGATGCGCGCCCTTCGTCAGGAGCGAGCCAACAGATAGCGCACGATGCCGGACGGACTCTCCGCAGCGATCAGCGGCACGGAAGCAAGGCGCATTCGCGATCCCACCCGGTTCCCCGTGAAATTCGAGGAAAATTGCCCCGTTGGAGCAGGGTCACAACGGGGCCGAGGTTCAGGGCCGCCCGGTAGGAGGGGGGGGGGAGGTAACCAGGCAGCTCGCGCTTTATTGCCCTGGAAAGATGAACCATCCATGACCGGTCCTCGAGGAACCGCGCAAGCCTGCAAAGCAATCGCATCTCGCGATATCCTCGATGGTGACTCGCGAAATGGGGGATGGAGGGCAGCATCGCAGACGAAGGCGATCGAGGTCTGAACCGGCCCATCCCTCCGCCCGACCTATTGCGTCCCCGTCATACGGCATTGCTCGTCTTTCCGGCAGGACGGCGCAGCCGATCACAATAAAGCTTGCGGATGTGGAGCCAGCGCCGCCTTTCGAAAGAGCTGATGGGCGCCCGCCTTACGCGCATATTGATATAGTCGCGCGCCGCATCCGAAAGGCCAAACCGGGCGAGCACATCATCCAGACGCAGTTTCGCATCATTCTGCCATCCGACATAGGCCATTGAAAACCACCCAAAACGGGTCAGATATCTATGTGCCATCATTCGCCCTCGCATTGTGGCTCTCCCCTCCGGGAAAGCGCAGACCTGGTGATTCCCCCCGCCATCCTCATCTCACCATCCTCGCCATGGCGCCTCATCCTGCGGAACTGGATGACGCGCTCTTCCGAGCCGGTCGCGGCCGTCAGATGGTCGTCTTCATAGGCCACCGGCTTTCAGGCCTCTCACGATGGGAGATATTTTCTCTGCGAGGCTTCTTCCCGTCGCGTGCAGCGGCAAGCAACCAAGGCGCGTGCGCGACGCCATCTCCCTGCGCAGCAAAGCTGGTCGGCGGAAGACATGATAGTCTTATAACTGGTTTCTTCCCGAATCACTTTATTGTTTTTGCGTCCTCCTATCAATGCTGCATTTATGCATATAATTGTTTGGACATCATGCTGCCGAATCTATAAAATGATCCTCCTCAGCAGCGTCGACCACGCTGAGCGCCTGAAGCCGGCCTCGGGTCGCACCGCCGCGTCAGGGATCCCGGCGCCATCCGCTACCAGCGTCTCCTAAGTATGGCGCCGGGATTTTGGGGCAAAATCGTCTTGTGGGCTGAAAAGAACGAAATTGTTCCAGCCCGACGGATTGAACTCCGTTAAGACGAAACTCGGTCGCTGACGCCCCCAGCGATGAGGGGCCTGCTGATCCGAAGCGTTTCCCCTATTCCCGACCAGTCATGGACGGGGTGGGTGGCGGCACAGATGCGGTCGCGAACAGCGCATCACCCAGCCTGACGGCTGCGTAGAACAACATCCATGCGCCGGCGGCGGCAAGGATGATGATGAAAAGCCTTTGCGAACGCGAGAATCTGCCATCCTTGCCAACGCCTCGGACGCCAAAAGGGACTACCATGGATACGGCCGCCCCAGCGGCGACATCGGCCTTGCGGGTCATCGCGATTTGGGCAAACTCCAAAGGATCCTGAAACTCGCAGCGAATACCTCGGCGATGCGATCGCCTGATGCGGCACGGCCGCAGGCCAAGCCCCGGCAGATCGATCATCCATTGCTCGCCTTCATCGAGATCGGCCGGACTGAGCATCCGGCAACCTGCTATGGTCAAATCCTTGATCACGACATCGATATGTTGGCAATCCGACCTTGCTGGCCGGTATAACGCAGCGCGCATGGACGCCCCCCCCCATTGGCCCTGTTCATGTCGCGCTCGACGCGCGCCGGCACGGATGCCCTGGCATTCGCCTGATCCTGCAGCAAAGGGAGCGGTCCATGTCCATCGATTATTTCCAGAGAATCGCTATTCATGGATTCTGTAGGATTGGTCCATATATCGTAAAGCATAGAAAGCGACCATCGTGCATTGACACTCCTCCCATTCTTTTCGAGTACCTCGGGCCCAGGGGTGTTCGCTACTGCGAACTTTACCAGGCTTAGACGCCGTGCCGGCGACCGAGGGGGCGGCTCGCTGCGGTCCGTAAGTCGCCGAGGAGAGATCAGCTCGCATTCTCGATTGCCGCGATCCAGCATTGAACGATCGGCGCAAGCGGCTTATCTGAGCGGCGCGGCGACCACGTTCCCGTACCCCGTTGGGTGTCAAGTCCGGGACGGCCCGGCCCTCACAGTGGAGAGCCGTATGGCGTGGGTCGCTTTGATCGTTGCAGGCCTGTTGGAGGTCGTCTGGGCTTTCTTCATGAAGCAGTCTGCCGGGTTCACACGCATCGTCCCGTCGGCGATTACCGTGGTCACAATGCTGGCCAGTTTCGCGCTCCTCTCCTTTTCCATGAAGACACTGCCGCTTGGCACTGCTTACACGATATGGACCGGTATTGGCGCCGTCGGCGCCTTCGTGATCGGGATATGGTTGCTGGGAGAAGGGGCGAGCGCGCTGCGTATCGGTGCTGCGATCCTCATCATCAGCGGCCTCATCCTCATGAAGCTGGCGCCACAAGGATGACGGGCTGCTGCCTCGCTGGACGAGCGGGGCTGATCCCGCCTTCTGGAACAAGCGATGGCGCGCTATGACCTGCCGCGCCGGCATATGAAGCTCAGGCTTGCGAGGCGAGCACCTGCCGCCTGACAAGAGGATCAGTGGACCATCGGACGGCCGCCCGCTCTCCCGCTCATTGCTAGGCCGCTACAAACTCAGCCCTACGCGCCCGACCATGCTGGCGCCGGCGTCGCGGCGGCTCGGCCCATCAATGCTGCTGTTGACGTAGCGCAGTCCCGCCGACCAGCAGCCCTTCAGATAGTCGACGCCGACGCCATGGTCCCAATAGGTGCCATCGGGCCGCAGCCGCGCCGCCTTGGCGGGGTTGCGCACGTCACCCGACGATCGCCCGACCCAGGCCGACATGGTCAAGGGGGTGCCCGGCACGCCGACAAATGCCGATGCCGAGAGATGAAGATTGTCGCCGCCGATGGAGGTTTGGCGCGGAGCATAACTGCCCATCAGGTCGACGCTGATCGGTCCCATCAAGAAACCGGCGCCCGCGCCGATTTCGCCATAGCCCTGCCCGGAAGCTCCGACGAACAGGTGATAGCGCGCGTCGGCGGTCAGTCGCCACGCCCCGATCTGCCGCACATAGCTTGGCCCGACATCGACCACAGCGGCTGCGCCGGCGTGACGATCGCTGCCCCACAGCGCAACAGCCGCGCCGTCAAGGCTCAGTCCCTCGTAAACGGGGACCGACAAGCGGCCACGCACTACCGGATCGCCATCGCTCCAGCTCAAGCCCTGGCACCGCTCGTCGCTCGCCACCCCGATGCTTGCCGTCAGGTCATCGGCATATTGGGCGCGGGCCGGCCCGGCACTGAATAAAACAGCCATCGCTCCTGCCAGGAAGCGGCGCAGCTTGATGGGAGGCAAGGTTCTAAAGAGCATCAAGCTCGGCAATAACGGCGTGCGGTCCTGCCGCGCAACAGCTATCAGACCGCCCCTGAACGACATCTCACCCTGTTGCAGAAAGAGGACAGCGTTTAGCAAAATTGCGACGGCAGGTTGACCACCGCCCTTTCCTTCGATTATCCGCGCCTCGGGTCGCAACCGAAACGATAATCAACGCGAACCACTCAGGGGAAACATGAAGACACTCTCGATTACGCTTCTGGCGATTGTCGCCGGAGCCACCTCCGCTCACGCCGAAACCTTCTCCGGCCCGTTCATCGGCGCCCAGATCAGCCGTGACGCCTATGAAGTGAAAGCCGAAGGCACCGACCTCGGCTTCGCTACCCTCGACCTTGACGGCCTGAGCGGCAATGGCGTGGGCGGCGGTCTCTATGTCGGCTACGACTATGCTCTCTCGAACACTGTCTTCTTCGGTGTCGAGGCCAATGCGAACTTCTCGGGCGCGAGCATCTCGGCGCAGCTCGACGATGGCGTCGACAGCGTGAGCGGCAAGATCAAGGCTCGCGAATCCTTCGGCCTGAGTGCGCGCCTGGGCGCAATGATTGCCGAGAACACCGCCGTCTACGCGCGGGGCGGCTGGCAGTCGACCAAGTTCAAGGCACAGGCATTTGACGGCGTGGACAGCTACAGCAGCAAGACGATGCAGGACGCCCTCGTTTACGGCGCGGGTCTGGAAACCCGCATTGCGGCCCAGACTTCGGTTCGCATCGAATATCTGATCGAGGATTATGGCAGCGCAGGCCTCAACAAGGATCTCGGCGCCAACGGCATCCGCGTTGACAACAACAAGCTCTCGCTGGGTATTTCCTGGCGCTATTAAGCTTGGGTCAGCCATAGGAAAGGGGCCTCTGTCGAGGCCCCTTTTTCCATCAAGGTTGTTCGAGGGATCCTCAACTGACTCCGCCTTTCACAGTCGGCGGAGTCCCTTGTCGTGACAAGGTCGACATATTGCATGAGCCGGCGCGGGCATCCGAACCGATCTGCAGGGAGCGTAGTCTTTGCGCAAATCGCCCGATCGCCCCATCTGGCCGCTCCTGTCGGCTGTCACCCTCGCGGCCGCCATCATTTCCTATATCCGTTCAACCGGCGCCGCGCCGGTCGGAATGGAAGTCGCACTGTTTGCGGTCCGCTGGCTCGGGATCGCTGCCTTCGCGCTGCTCGGCAGACTTTTGTTCCGGTCGCGATGCTGATCGCCTCCCTGCCGGACCTCCCTTGGGCTGCCATGCTCGGCCGGATCGAAATCCTCCCGCACCTATCGCAAGGTCTCGAGCAACATCGCCCATGACCTGCGCATACCGCTCAGGCGCATCAGGCAGGAAATGGACGGCGTGCTCTCGCCATGCGCCGGGTGAGACGGCCGCAGGGATGCTCGAGCGAACAATCGGGGACATGGACGCGCCTTGGCGAGAATTAGTCCGACGGACCTGCGTCAGACGGAACGATGGCCACCCGACTTCATCTTTGTCATTCGCGGCGCGGCAGCACAGACCGCCCGGCAGGCATTGCATCTGATCCTTTTGCGATGCGGCGTTGCCTGCTCCTGGATGAACCAGCGGGATAGACGCGTGGGCGTCCCACGGCATAAGGTGCGCCAAGCCCCTCCGGAGCGTCGCCATGCGCAGTATCGATTTTTCATCCTGGCAGAATCTCGTCCTCACGCTCTTCGGGCTCATTTTCGTGACTTTAATCGGCGTCGGGATCCGGATGCTGACCATGATGACGATCCAGCAGCGGCGCGAGCGCATGAACCGCCAGATCAACGAAAGGCTGCGTACGCTGATTGCCGCGTACAAGGCTCTTGGCGGATCGTTCACCGGCACCCTCACGGTCGACCCTGCCCATCTGCGCGACCTGCGCCTTCGCGCCTCGGAAACTGACGCCGATACGCGCAGGCAGGACGAGGCAGGTTCAGCAAGCCTCGATCCGCCGGATCGTCCGCGACGCATCCGGGACATCGTCGAGGCTGCGCTCGCCGACATCCTGTTACTAGGGACCGAAGAGCAGGTTCGCCTTGCTGGACACGCAGCGCGCGAACTGGTCGCCGGACGCCCGGTCCCTACTCATGATCTGGTGATCTCGCTGCGCAATTTCATCCGTGAAGCGCTTGATCTCGACCCTGTTCCCGCCGATCTGGCCATCCCCGCGCAAGGACCGGCGCGTCCCGCCGCGAGCGGCGGCAAGAACGGCAGAAATACGCAAGGCGGCGGACGGCAGGGCGGAGGAGGAGGAATGGGCGGAATGGGCATGGGCGGCCTTGGCGCCGGCGTCGGGTTCGGCGCCGCCCACGCCGGCACGCCCGATGACAGCGGCCGGGCCTGATCGCGCGCCCGCCAGCGCCACTTCAATCATCTTCAGTCCGGATGCCAAAGCGCCGAGAGGGATCCGCCATGCGCTCGACAGCTCCTCGCCTGGGCGGGCCTGGCAGGAGGGTAGCGGCTCCCGGCGCGAGCGAACGCGTCCGGAAGCCTGAGGTCGCGCGACCGGGGTCGGTTCGCCCCGTCCCGCCCGGCGATCAGCCTGCCGGCGTTTCCGCCGGAGCGCCCTGCCGCTTGGCACGCCATTGATCGCGCATGGCCTTGCGTGCCGCCTGCCTTTCCTCCTTGGTGACCTGCCCGTCCTTGTTGGCGTCCAGTCGGTCGAAGCGGGCGAGCGCGGCGGCCGTGAACTCGGCCTGGGTGACGGCGCCGTCCTTGTCGGCATCGGCCATGTGGCCCAACATCATGCCGCCATGGCCGCCTCGGCCCCGGCCGCCCCAGCGATGGTGCCTGCCGCCTTCACCTGCATCCGCCGCGCTCGCGCCATCCTGGCGCTGGCGCCGCGCACTGAACTCCTCGCGCGAGATCTGGCCGCTTTTGTCGGTATCGAGGCGGTCGAACTGCGCGGCAAGTCTCGCCGCCCGGTCGGCCTGGTCGATCTTGCCGTCCTTGTTCACGTCCATGCGCGTGAACATAGCGACGCTGCGCGTCTCCACCTCCGTCCGCTTCGTCACCCCGTCGCCTTTGCCCTGCTCGGCATAGGCAGAGCCTGCAAACGCCATGGCCGAGAGCGACATCCCCAGCAGAACATTGCGGGTCAGCTTTTTCATCACAACAACTCCTGTCCAATTTCCAGACCGGAAACCCCGCGGCTTCCTGTGGTTGGTTCTGCAGGCGTCGTGTCGCGCGAATATCCTCTGAAGGCAGCTATAGTGTCGCGCTTTGTATCAGGATGCACGGCGCGCCATGTGCAAAATCCTACGGCCGGGCATACCGCCCGAAGATGCAGCGAAGGCCCGTTTCTCATCAGCGGGGCCGCTGTTCGATGATCGCGAGCGGGCCGCGTTGCGCTGGGCTGAAAACTCCATCCCGCGTCGCGTAATGACGATGCCCGAAGACCACTTCCAGGCCGTTCCGGCAGACTTCGCCAGAAGGAGGTCGTTAACTGCCTATCGCAATCTGCCTGATGGACATGTTCAACCGTATGGCGAGCCGTACCGCAATCGCCCGAAACCGCATGACATCCGGCTCTATGAGGCACGGCTACCGGATCTATCCGTCCACATTGCTCACCTGCGACGGATCGCGGCCCAATCGCCATCCGGCCATGCTGAACTTTTTTCCCCGCAGGCCGGACAACGGCGCTTTGCCTGCACGCAGCACCGCACTATCAACCGAGGAATGCTGTCAGGAGCAACATGGACACCCAGAACGCCGGGCGCGCACCTCGTCGACACGAGCCTCGACAGGCGCGAACCGGGCCCGGTCATCAGGCTTGGGCGCTACGGTTCGTTCACCTGCTGTGCGCAGGCGCGAGTGCATGGGGAACGCGGTTTCCAGCGGTTTCGACAAAGCCGCCCCGAGCCTGCCAGGCAGAGGCAGACGCTGCTTTCATATCGCGCCGGCGCCGCCCGTAAGGCATTGGATCTGACCCAGGCAGCCGCCAGAAAAATCGCCGTCCAGGCCAAGGACCATCGCAAGCTTCCGGGAGAATCTCTTTGCTCAAACCGCGTCTCAGCCGCTTCACAGCATGGATCCTCGTCGTCGCCCTCTTCCTGGCGGGTCTTGCGCTAGAGCCGCAGTCGCCTGGTCAGTGGATGCTCCTCGTCATCCCCGGGCTGCTCAGCCTCCTTGGTCTGTGGGATATGTTCCAGACCCGCCATGCGGTGCTGCGCAACTATCCCGTGATCGGCCATGTCCGTTGGATCGTAGAACTGGTCCGTCCGGAAATCCGGCAGTATCTGCTCGAGGAAGAAGACAAGCCGGTGCCCTTCTCCCGGGCTCAGCGTTCGCTCGTCTATCGCCGCGCCAAGGGCGTCTCGTCCGATCATCCCTTCGGCACCCTCCTTGATCCCTATGCGCGCGACTATGAGTTCATCCAGCATTCGATGCTGCCGGCCGTGCCGGCCGATCCCCGGACCTTGCGTATCACGATCGGAAACGACCAGTGCGCCCAGCCCTATTCGGCCAGCATCTTCAACATCTCGGCGATGAGCTTCGGATCGCTGTCGGCCAACGCCATTCGCGCACTGAACAAAGGCGCCGCGCTCGGCGGCTTCTATCATGATACAGGCGAAGGCAGCATCAGCCCTTATCACCGCGAGTTCGGCGGCGACATTGTCTGGGAGATCGCCAGCGGCTATTTCGGTTGCCGGACCGCCGACGGGCGTTTTGATCCCGACCGGTTCGCCGCCCAGGCAGCCGACCCCCAGATCAAGATGATCGAGATCAAGCTCAGCCAGGGCGCCAAGCCGGGCCATGGCGGCATCCTGCCGGCCAAGAAGGTCACCCCGGAAATCGCGCAGACGCGCGGAATTCCTCCTGAGCAGGACTGCATATCGCCATCCCGGCATTCCGCCTTTTCGACGCCGCGCGAGATGATGGCCTTCATCGACCAGCTGCGGCGGCTGTCCGGCGGCAAGCCTGTGGGCTTCAAGCTGTGCATCGGGCTGCCCTGGGAATTCATGGCGATCGTCAAGGCCATGCTGGAGACCGGGACGGTTCCTGATTTCATCGTCGTCGACGGCGGCGAAGGCGGCACGGGCGCGGCGCCGGTCGAGTTCAGCGACCATATCGGTCTACCGATGCGCGAGGGCCTGCTTTTCGTGCACAATGTGCTCGAGGGGGCTGGTCTTCGCGAGCGGATCAAGATCGGCGTTGCGGGCCGACTGATCAGCGCCTTCGACCTCGCCGCCGTCTTGGCCATTGGCGCTGACTGGGCCAATTCGGCGCGGGGCTTCATGTTTGCGCTTGGATGTATCCAGTCGATGAACTGCCACACGAACCGTTGCCCCACCGGCGTTGCCACACAGGATCCGGCGCGCCAGCGCGGCCTCGTCGTCCCCGACAAGGCGGAGCGTGTCCGCCGTTTTCACGCCAGGACCGTACATGCCCTTGCCGACATGCTTGCCGCGGCAGGTCTTGGCCATCCGGACGATCTGCGCCCGCATCATGTGGCGCACCGGATCAGTTCGACCAGGGTACGGCACTTCGACCAGGCCCACACCTATCTCAAACCCGGCGAACTCCTCGGCGGGGCGTGCCCGCACCACTTCTATCGGGAAAACTGGGCCCGCGCGCAGAGCGCCAGCTTCGAGCCGCTGATCCGTCCCATAGCCTGGGAAACCCCGACCGTGACCATGCCGGGCTGACGGCCTTTCCTTGCAGCACAGCCGCATGATCTAGACGTCGGGTTCGGGCTCGACATCAGGCGCGATATCCCTGTTCGAGACGGCGTCGCCGAGCGGATCGTCGCCCGGTTGGGTTGACCAATGGGCGTCGCCGCGTTCCGGGGCCTTGTCATCAAATTCCCGTAATTTTTCAGCGACCACGCAAAGCGCGTCACCGGGAGATCTGGCGCAAATGGGCGGCTCCATTACGGATCGCCCCGCTTGTGCCATTCGGCGAGAGCCGGATAGCTCGCCCTGATATTACAGGAGGCGTGTCATCGCGCCGAGTGCCGTCCCGGCGCAGGATGGAGATCTGTCGCCTACGGCCGCGCGATCGACCAACCCGCTCAAAGGGCCTTGGCGTCGGGCAGATTGATACGTCCACGACCGACTCCTGGCATGTAGTTGGTCATGCATAGGATTTGCGGCGAAAACGGCAAGGTGCCCCATGGCCGTCCTGGGCTGCTTCGCGCAACCCGCTTGCCCGGCACTGGTGAAATGTCGGTTTCATCCAGTTGCCACGCCAGGATCGGCCGCGCGTCCACCAGTCCGCGGTCGAGCGGTCTTGCCGTTCTCACGTCGGTCTACGACAGGCTCGCAGCGTTTCGCCAGAGGCGTGCATATATGTTCAATAAGGCCCAGGCGTGCGGCTCTTCCCAAGCCCGGGAAGCATTATGCATGCCCTCAGTCCCTCACCGGTATCTTCCAGGACAAGCATTCCGCCATGGCTCTCGGCGATCGCCTTCGTGATTGCGAGGCCAAGGCCGCTGCCACCCGTTTCCCGGTTGCGCGACTCCTCCATCCGGTAGAATGGGCGCATCACGCGCTCGATCTGGCCGGCGGGAATGCCTGGCCCCCTGTCCGTCACCTCGATGCGCAGCATGTCGCCGGCGGCCGCGACCGTCACCGTTGCGCTGCCGCCATATTTGATCGCATTATCGATCAGATTCTGCACGGCGCGCTTCAACTGGCTGGGCTGCACTGGGAGGACATGACGCACGGCCGGGCTCCATGCGACATTTTCGCCAAGATCCTGATATTCTTCGACCGCCGTCTCGATAAGGGCGGTGACGTCAGCAGGCCGCAGGGGCTCGCGCTGCCGTCCCGACGTCGCGAGCGACAATATGTCTTCAAGCGTCGCCGTAATTTCCCCGATCTTGGAGATCGCCGCCTCGCGCTCGTCGGCCGGCTCCATGTTTTCGAGCCGGATACGCAGCGAGGCCAGGGGTGTGCGCAGGTCGTGGCCGATGGCGCCGAGCATCCCGTCCTTCTCGTCAAGCAACGCCATGAGCCGCTGGTTCATGTCGTTGAAGGCCGCAATGGCTTCGCGCAGATCGTCCGGGCCGCTCGGCTCGACCCTGAGGGGCGCCGTCCGGCCCCGAAACTGGCGCGCGGCCATGGCAAGGTTGTGCAGGGGCCGCGCCAGACGGCGCGCAACGGCAATGGTGACGCCCAGTACCACGAGGTAGAGAAGCAGCGTCGCGGCTGCCAGGCGCGTGACGAGGCCAGGATCGCGTCGCGGCGCGGGAAGTGTGCCCGCGAGCCATTGGCCATCGGGGAGCCTCGCCGCCAGCGACACGGCATAGCGCGCCGGCCCGTCAGCGCGCCTTCGCTGCGAGGGCTGCGGATGCGCGGCGCTTGCGCGGACCTCTTGCGCGTTCGCGCCGAGATTGCGCAAATCCTCGGCAAGTCTCGCCTCGACCGCATTGCTCCGGTCGCCTTCGGCGATGCCGCTGTCGGCGCGCAGCGCGAAGCGCGCGCCGCGGTGAGACAGGTCTGCCGCAAGCGCCTTGCGGAAAATATCCTCGGCGGCGGACATGTCGGCGAACGCGCCGGCAAAGCGCGTGATCGCCGGTCCGTCATTCTGCGCCAGGGCAAGCTTTTCGCGCTCGTTGAGGATGAGACCGAAATTCGCGAGCTGCGCGACCGCCAGCGCAGCTCCGAGAAGGAAGGCCATCCGCCCGACAAGGCTGCGCGGCAGCAGCCTCATATCCGGCGCACCTCAGCCGCCAGCGTATAGCCACCGCCACGCACCGTCTTGATCAGCCTGGGATCGGCGGCATCTGCCTCGATCTTGCGGCGAAGACGGCTGATATGATTGTCGATGCTGCGCTCGAACGCGGCCAGCTCGCGGCCCTGCGTCAGGTCAAGCAGTTGATCGCGGGTCAGCACGCGGCGGGGATGCGTCACGAACACAAGGAGCAGGTTATACTCGCCTGTGGACAGCGCGACAGAAACGCCTTCGGCATCGACAAGCTCGCGCTCACCGGTCCTGAGAACCCATTGGCCAAATGCATAGCCGGAAGCATCGGGCGCGTGGACCAGGGCTGCCTGCTCGCTCGTCCGACGCAGCACAGCCTTGATCCGGGCGAGCAGTTCGCGGGGATTGAAGGGTTTTGACACATAATCGTCCGCGCCGATCTCCAGACCTACGATACGATCGACGTCTTCGGTCTTGGCCGTGACCAGGATGAGCGGGATGTTCGACGTCGAGCGGATGAAGGAGGCGAGGGAAAGGCCGTCCTCGCCGGGCATCATGATGTCGAGCAGGATCAGGTCGATCGCATGGACCGCCAGAATGTCCCGGGCTTGCGCCGCATTCGCCGCGGTCGTCGTTCTGAGGCCGTTCTTGCCGAGGTAGGATGCCAGCGGATCGCGAATGTCACGCTCGTCATCGACAACGAGGATGTGGGGATTGCTACTCATGTCAGCGCCTTCCATCGCAGAAGAAGCCCCCGGGGCGAAAGACCCCGGGAGCAAATTCGTTGGATCAAGGGTCTTTTAGTGGAAGGCGCCCGCCAGGACAGAGGCGATGATCCCACTGGTGATCCCGATCAGGACCGCGTCGTTGCCGGACTGCACCCAGCGATAGCCGCGGGGCGCTTCGCGCAGATGATACTGACGATAGTTTGTGACCACCCGATAATTGCGGGCCTGGCGATAATCGAACCGTTCGCCCTTTTTCCAGTGCGCGCGGTACTGGGCCGGACGGATCGCGCGGTGATTCTGGACCACGCGGTGATTCTGGATGACGCGGCCATGGCCGCCATTGTGCTGGAAAGGTGCAGCCATGGCTGGGGTGGCGGCGATCGAGGCGGCCAGGGCGGCGATGATGAACTTCTTCATGAGGAACTTCTCCGTATCACGCCGTCTGCGGCGTTGATTGGAAGATGCAGCCTGTGTGTCGCATGGATTTGCCCGGTTCGATGCTATTATGTCCCGGTTTGTATCAGCCGGCCGGGACGCCATTTGGATCCAGACGCGTAAGCCCCTGGAACCGCTGCCTCGGCGCCGGACGCGGCGGTGAGCGAACGCGCGGCTTTCGTGCAGCTGCGCAAAGGCGTACAGGCTCTCCGGCGCAGTGCTCTACCCGATCGGCCCGATATGCTTCGCATGCCTGCCCGGCATCGGCTCGGATCGCGGATCGCACCTTGAGCGATAGAGCGTCCCTGGCCACAGGCTGTTCCCGATCGCTTCGTGGAGACGCGCGAACCTGGTTTCGGCTTCCCGCCGGCCCCGGCGCGCGGCATTCCGCCTGCGCCGTCATTCCTGACGCAATCGAGACGTTGCTTCATCAGCACGAAGCGAGGCGCAGCTTGTCTTTCTGCAAACTTCCGATTAGATTTTAATCGATCTGATAGCAGGGGATGAAATGGCAACTGAAACGAAGGTTCTGACGGCGCATGTGCCACTTTCGCTTGCGGAAAAGGTCGAGGCAATGGCTTCCCGGCTGGAACGCTCGCGCGGCTGGGTGATGAAGCAGGCGCTCGCCGCCTGGGTCGATCAGGAGGAAGAGCGCCATCGGATGACGCTCGAAGCGCTGGCGGACGTCGACGCGGGCCGGGTTATCGATCATCAAAGCATTCAGTCATGGGCGGACAGCCTCAGCACAGACAAGCCGCTGCCGCCGCCGGCAAAATGAAGATACAGTGGACCGGCAAGGCGTCGTCGGACCTGGTGCGCCTTCATGAGCATCTGCGCCCGGTAGCGCCGGAAGCTGCGGCACGGGTCGTTCAGCAGCTTGCCCGGGCGCCGGACCGGCTGCTCGACTACCCGCGGATCGGAGAGAAGCTGGAAGCCTATGAACCGCGCGAGGTGCGGCGGATCATCGTCGGTCATCACGAGCTTCGCTACGAGATTGCGGACGCCATCATCTTCATTCTGCGCCTGTGGCACTGCCGCGAGAATCGCAGCTTCGATTCCGATGACTGAGCCATGGCCGCTGGAAGAACGGCTTTGGCCTGAGGCGACCCCTGCTACCGGTCGTCGCGTCCACCCCATCCGCTACACCTGAGCGGCCGTTTGCGTTGCGCCCGAACGCCCGCGCGGCAGCAGAACGGCATGGCGGCTTTCAACCTTTCAGCAGGAAAGGAATTTCAACGACGCCGCGCACGCGTACCGGTTCTCCGCCCTGGATCACGGGATTCCAGCGCCAGCGCCGCACCGCATCGAGCGCGGCGTCATCAAGCCTCGCAAATCCGCTCGAGCGGCTCATGGCGACGGTCTCGACCGAACCGTCAAGGGCGAGGGTGAGCATGAGAAGGACGGTGCCTTGCTCCCTCTTGCGCCGACTCTCCAGCGGATAGCGGGGCGGCTTTCCCGCAATCATCTTTGCGCCAAGATCACCGTCCTGGACGAAGCTGGACGGCGCGGGCGTCGTTACGCTGGCGATGGACGGAACGGAAAAGCTTGCAGGCGCGGGAGATAGCGTCTGGTATGGCGGCGCTGGCGCCACAAGCTGCGGCAAGGCCCGGGGTATCTCGATGAGAGGTGGCGGAGCCATGATTTGAGGATGCGAAGGCCCAGGTGGCGGCGCCTCTGCCGGCGGGGGAGGCTGTGGCGTGAGATTGATGACCGATAGTCGTTCCGCCTTGCGCGGATGACCGTGATGCCGCGCCTGCATGATCACGAATATCAGCGCGGCATGGACGGCGATAATGAGCGCGATGGCGGGCAGGCTCGCGCGGCGATCCGCCCCGTAGCGCGCTGCGGCCATGTCAGGCGCCGGCATGCTGCCGACAGGTCGGACGTGCCCAGGCCGGGGCACACGAACCGGCCCGGTCCGTTCGATATCATGTGCGATCGCGAGCATCGCCAAGTCCCTTATCCTATATCCGCCCGGCCGCGCTCTTCCAGGGAGCGCGAATGGATAATCACACCACTAATGCGAATCAAGAGCAGTTATTGCCTCGATTCAGGCCGATATCGCTTTTTTCTGCTCATGAAGGATCGTCGGGCAGAAATAGGGGCCTGGATAAGGAAGCGGTATGCCTCGGGCGTGTTCGAGACCGGATCAGGGAGCCAGGACCGCCCTTGCCGGGCAGGACTGGGGACGAAGGCGCGCGAGGCGCGCTTTTCTCACGCCTTCCAGTGGGTCGGCGACTGGACCTGTTCGTGTCCTCTCGCGGCGACCAGAAAGGATGGAGATACCGCTTTGGGTCTGAATTTCAGCTTGCGGTCGCACGAGCCCATTGAATCCAGGACGAGCCGGTAATCCGCAAGAGCCTGCATCCGTCCTGCCTCACTTTGTGACACATTGGCGTCAGGAGGTGGAACCGGTGGAAGCGAGCACGCCAGGCGATACCATGGCAGCGTGTCGCGCGCGGGAGGCTCGATGGCATCGGCGATGAGTTCGGAAAAGGAAATGTTCCACTCGGGTGGGAGGCCAGGGCGGTGCCGGACGGTGATCGAGGCATAGGATCCGTCCTGGGTACTGAGGAAAATCTGCGTTCTCCCCTCCCCCAGCAAGGCGCCTGGCACGTGCAGCAAGGAACGAACACCTGTAATCCTGGGCGGTCCATCGGGCGAAACGGCCGCTCGCAACAGGCTGCGCAACTGGAGTTCGCGTGCGTTGCTCCAGCGCAATTGCGCGGTGGGGGTGACGAGTTGCAGCTCTCCAGGCCTGCCGTCCACGCCGCGGGCGAAGATAAAGACCTCCTCCCCCTCCAGATCGTCGGCCTTGCCTCGCCAATCCAGCGGAAGATCGACCAGATACCGCACGGAACGGCCAAGGGGCTTGCGGCCCGCGAGCAGGGTCTTTGCCTGCGCCTCGACGTAGAAGCGTGTATAGCCGGGAAGAGCGGCTTGCGCGCGCTGCGGGTCGATCGGGATCTGCGTTTCGATCCGCACCAGCGCAATCATCCCCGCCGAGAAGGAAAGATCCGCCAAATCCGCGTAAGTCGGGGATCGCTCGAACAGGGTTTGTGCGTGAAGGGCCGAAGGCTGGGAAACCCATGAGGCTGCCAACAGACCCGCGACAAGCATTCGCGAAGTGAGCGGCATATGGCATTCTCCTGTCGTTCCCGGGGTCGGCCGGTCCGGCCGGCCGCGCGTCACCATCGGCAAATTAACGGACATATCAATCTGTTGGCAACCCGGTCTCGACCGGCGCGGCTGTCAGTCGAGTGGGGAGACGGGGGCCCTGGCTGCATCATGCCGGTCAATCATGCGTCGACAGGAGCCTTCCGTGTTTCGCGCAGGATCTTAGCCCAGGGGTTCAGGTCGGGCTCGGCAATCTTCGTGAGGATATTGGTATCACGATGCAGGAATGGCGTGTCGCGGCCGCGCACCAGCAGGCTCGTCTCGGACACATAGGTCCACGAACCATCGGCGTTGAAATCGACCTCTATCCTGTAGGAGTCGGTGCGGAATGCGAGTTCGAGAAAGGTGGTCGAGCAGATGCCATATTCCGTCTGGCCACGCTCCGCCGTCAAGCTCAGCCGGGTCGCGTCCGGCGCGGCATGACCTGCGGCGATGGCGACCTGGCCGCGCGGGATCGCCACGGTCTGCAGAATAAGGCCGGTGGCCGGCTCCCAAAGCCAATATCCAACCTGATCATGGAAGGCGATCTGGTCTTCCGGTGTGTTGATATGAACATGATAACGCAAACCATAGAAGAGTTGCGGCCCATTGGTCTGCGCATCAATCGGCTGCATTTCGATGCGCTCATAATAGGCCCGCTGCTCGGGCCCGTCCGCCTTGGGATTGAGGTCGACGCCCCGATGCCCTTCCCAGATGCCTGCCAGGCGGCGCAGCGGCCCAAGGTTGGCCAGCGTGTCCGAAGCGGCATCGGGTTCGGTGAAGATGTCGTCCGGTATGTCCATGGATGCTTCCCCCTCGACTATAGTATCCCGCCGCCTCGCCATGCTCGACACCTGCCACGATTGGGCTGTTGGCCGTACGCGCCTATGGCCAGTGTGACCTGGAAGCTCCTAGCGGCCGCAATTTTCCGGGATCAGCCGGTCAAGCCGACTGCACACCACCATCGACAAGTAACCGACATATCAATCCTCTGGCAACCTTCCGTCCACCGGCGTCCTGGCGAAGGAACCCGTTACCGGCACCGGAGGCGCGGGGCAGAGCGCGACCGTCAAAGGCGCGATGATGCTATGGGTGAGCCTTGTGTTCGGGACTGCTCTCGAAGCGGCGGGAAAGGCCGTGATAGAGGCGCTCCTTGCTGATCAGTTGAGCGGCGAAGTCGGCGATGAGCGCGGTCGCCAGAAGCGGCATCATCAGGCCGCGGCTTGCCGTCGTTTCCGAAATGATGATGACAGCCGTGAGCGGCGCCCGCACGACGCCCGTGAAATAGGCGACCATCCCCAGCAGGACGATCGCCCCGGCAGGATAGGCCGGGAACATGCTGCGGAGCACGTCGCCGATCCCCGCTCCTACGGACAGGGACGGCGCGAAAATACCTCCCGGGATCCCGGAAACCGCAGTGGCGAGTGTCGCCGCGAACTTCGCCGCCCCGAACCATATCGGCACGTCTGAGCCTGCGATGACAGCATGAGCGGTCTGATAGCCGGTCCCCCAGGTGAGGCCTGTGGCGGCGCCCAGGAGCGCCACTACCAGTCCGCATCCTGCCGCGAACCGCACCGGTCTTTCCCGCATCCAGCGTATCGGCGTCCTTGTCGAGCGTCCCATGCCCAGCATGAAGCGCGAGAAACAGGCTCCCGCCAGGCCGCCAATCACGCCGGCGACCGGAGCGGCCACAAGCGCCTCATGGACATTGAGCGTCTGCCGCATGACGCCAAAATAGACATAGTCGCCGGCAAGCCCCAAACTCACCATGCCCGCGATGAGTACAGCGGCCATCACCAGCAGGGCCATGCGCTGCTCATAGGCCGCCGCAAGCTCCTCGATGGCAAAGGCCACCCCGGCCAGAGGCGTATTGAACGCGGCGGCCACGCCTGCCGCGCCGCCCGCTATATAGACCGATGCCCGCAACGGAACCGACATCAGCCGATGCGCATAGGCCATGATCGTTGCAGAAATCTGGACGGTCGGACCCTCGCGCCCGACCGAGGCTCCCAGCAGCAGCCCCGCAACAGTCATGACCAGCTTCACGATGGCGGTCCGTGCCGAAACCAGCCGGTTGAGCCCATGCTCGGGATCACGAGAGGCGGCCATCACTTGTGGAATGCCCGACCCGCTTGCCGCAGGCGCAAGCTTGCGGGTTGTCCAGACGATAGCGGCAAAGCCCAATGGCGTCAGCAACAGATGTGCGGCCGGCCACCGCCTTGCCAGACCGACAAACATTTCGCTCGCCTCGTCCGCCAGACGCGCGAACAGCAAGGCGGCAAGGCCGGTGAGGACAGCGCCGCCCAAAATGGCGATGCGGCGGCGCCAGATCAGGGCCTCCGGGCCATGCCGCCGCAACAATATCCGTAAATGACGCAGTGAAAGGCTGGTTCCTGGCATCGTTTTCCTTCGGCAAGTGTGCCGCCAAGCGTCGCGGTCAGTCAGATGATGGGCGCATGCGCGTTAACGGGCATGCGCCTGTTGCTGGAACAGCGCGCGGGCGGCGCCCATCCTCTGCCCTCCTGCTTCTGTGGGTTCCGCGCTCGTGTCGCATGGAGCCTGCCGCTCTATCTCGGCATTGATCAGGCCACCGATCAATACGGCATAAGCGGAAACGAACAGCCACATGAGGAGCACGACCACCGCGCCGAGCGATCCGTAGGTCGCGTCGTAATTGCCGAACCGGCTCGCATAAAGTCCAAAGCCGAGCGTCGCGGCGAGCCAGAGCAAAGTTGCAAGGCAGGAGCCAAGGCTGAACCATCGCCATCGGACATCGGACCTGTCGGGCGCGAACCGATACATGCCGCCGATGGCGAAGCTGCACAGGGATGCGGCGATGAGCCAGGTCAGCGCCTGCACAGCCGTTGCGCCCACTGGCCCGATCCCGGCGACCAGCCCTTTGGCGAAGCTGAGCATTGAGGCGGCCGCCAGGCCGATGATGCCCACAAGGACCGCTGCACCGGCAAGCGCACTCGCAAGAAAGGTGTTTTTCAGGAACGAACGCCGGTCCTGCCGCTCATAGATGATGTTGAGCGATCCGATCATGGCGCCTGAAGCCCGGGACGCGCCGAAGATCGAGACCAGCAGCGCGATCAGCAGCCCTATCCCCTTCTTATCCTGGGCGCTCGTCGTAAGCTGCGTGAGCTGCTCCTGGATGAGCCGGGCGGCGTCGGCGGGCACGACCTCGAGAATGGTGCGCATATGCCTGGCGACCGTCGCGGGATCGGCAGCAAGGCCGTAGATCATGATGACCGCCGCCAGAAGCGGCACGAACGACAGGAAGACGTAGAAGGCGACACCGGCCGAGAGCAGCCCGAGATTGTGCCGTCCGCTGTTTACCCAGATGCGTTTGACGATCGTTTTCCACGCCGCCGCCCTCATGGGCTCCAATGTCCCGGGGGCAGCGCCTCGGCGCGCCGCGCGTCCCTGTTCTGACATAGACATGTCCACTTCGGTTCATGGTGGGAACGGGGAGAAGGGCGAGGGCCCTTCTCCTGCGAAGGTTGCCCTCAGGAAGGTTCGGACCGGTCGATGAGACCGCTGTCGAGCAACGGGGCGGCATCGATATTCTGCGCATCCATCAGCATCGCCAACCGTTCGACGGCTGCAAGGATCATGGCCTGTTCCCATTGCGGCAGCTTTGCGAACCGCTCGGTGAACGTGGTCTGCAGAAGGTCAGGCGCCTCCGCCAGAGCCTCGACGCCCGGCGGCAGGGGCCGCAGAATGAACTGGCGCTTGTCCTTTTCACTGCGCTGCCGCTGCACGAAGCCGAGTTGCTGAAGCCGGTCGACGATTGCGGTGATCGTGGCCTGACTGAATTTAAGAGCGGTGGCAATGGCGCTGGGAGTCGCCGAATCGCGCGACCCGATCTCGCGCAGGACAAGCCATTGCGAAGGCGTGAGACCGGTCGTCGCGGCAAGCCGGCGGCTGCCGATTTCCGTGGCGCGCAGGACCCGGCGGAGGGCCCGAAGGGTGAGGACGGCAACTTCTGAACTCATGATGGAAACATAGGGAAAATGGCCTTTCCTGGCCAATCCCATCCTTTGCAAACCAAAGCAATTGATAAACTCCTTCATCGGCCAAAGGACCACATCGTGCGCCAAAGGGTTGAAAATCGAGTCTAATGCGGTATCTTCCGCCTCAAGCCAAGAGAGGGGCGCCTGAAATACGAAGAATATACTTCGGGAGATGAATTATCTTTGAGACACGGTCCGACGCGGCTTCATCGCCGCAGCGGAAGCGCGCGCGCCATCGCGATGGCGCGATAGCGGAGATCCGGCTGCGTCTTCCCACAGCGGTTGACGGGCCCTTAGTCACGAAACTTGTTGCAAGCTGCCCTCCGCTCGACGTCAATTCCGCCTACTGCAATCTTTTGCAGTGCACGCATTTTGCGCAGAGTTGCATCATTGCGGAAAAAGCCGGGCAGCTGATGGGCTGGGTGTCGGGCTATCGACCGCCGTCCGAACCAGAGAGTTTTTTCGTCTGGCAGGTCGCTGTCGCGCCGGCAGCGCGGGGGCAGGGACTGGCCGGACACATGATCGAGGCCCTGCTCGCGCGCCCGTCATCTGCAGAAGTCACCCATCTCATCACCACGGTGACGAATGATAATCAGGCATCCTGGGCTCTTTTCGAGGGGCTCGCGAACAGATGGCGTACCAGGCTCGAGAGGAGCCCATTCTTCCACCAGCAAACGCATTTCGCCGGCGCGCATGCCACCGAATGGCTGGCGCGCATCGGCCCGCTCCCGCGCTGACCGCGCGGCCATCCCTCAAGGAGACTTGGCGACATGATCACCCTTCCCCGGCCCACGGGCCGCAAACCCGACACCGCCATCTATGAGCGGCGCGAATCCGCCGTCCGCAGCTATGCGCGCGTCATGCCCCGGCAATTCAATCGCGCCGAGAATGTGTGGATGCACGACAATCAGGGTGGCCGTTATCTCGATTTCCTGTCCGGATGCTCGACGTTGAACTATGGTCACAATCATCCAGTGCTCAAGCAGGCGCTGCTCGACTATATCGCGGCCGACGGGATCGCGCATGGCCTCGACCTGCACACCGACGCCAAGGCGGAATTTCTGGAAACGCTGGAAAGCCTGATCCTCAAACCCCGCCGCCTCGACTATCGCGCGATGTTCACCGGCCCGACCGGCACTAACGCGGTGGAAGCCGCGATCAAGCTCGCCCGCAAAGTTACCGGGCGCGAACTGGTGATCGCCTTCACCAACGGCTTTCACGGCATGACGCTGGGCGCACTCGCCTGCACCGGCAATGCGGCCAAGCGCGGCGGCGCGGGCGTACCGCTCGCTCATGTCGCGCATGAACCCTATGACGGCTATCACGGACCGGAGGTAGACACCGCCGAGTTGCTGGAGCGGCGGCTTGCCGATCCTTCGAGCGGCCTTGACGCCCCCGCCGCCATACTGGTGGAAACCGTGCAGGGTGAAGGCGGCCTCAACGCAGCATCACCCGAATGGCTGCGCAGGATCAATGCCATGGCCAAGCGGCACGGCGCGCTGATGATCGTGGACGACATTCAGGCGGGTTGCGGCCGTACGGGAAGCTTTTTCAGCTTCGAGGGCATGGGCTTCACCCCCGATATCGTCACCATGGCCAAGTCGCTATCAGGCATGGGCCTGCCCTTCGCGCTCACGCTGTTCCGGCCTGAACTGGATCAATGGGCGCCGGGGGAACATAACGGCACTTTCCGCGGCAATAACCATGCCTTCGTCACTGCCACCGCGGCGCTGCGCCATTTCTGGAGCGACCGGCGATTTGAGCAGGACATCGCTCGTCGCGGCGCACTCGTTGCGCGACGGCTGGAGGCGATGGCGGCGCAGCATGGCCTGTCCACCCGCGGCCGGGGCATGATGCGCGGCATCGATGTCGGGTCGGGCGATATCGCCGCCGCCGTCACCACCGCCTGCTTCGAACGGGGCCTTATCATCGAAACCAGCGGGGCGCATGACGAAATCGTCAAGATCCTTTCCCCCCTGGTTATAGACGACGCCGAGCTTTCGGCCGGCATCGACATATTGGAAACGTGCATAGGTGAAGCATTGGGTGCTCCCTACGGCGTGGCGGCGGAATAAAGGAGATATCATGATCGTTCGCAAACTGCAGGACATCCGTAAATCGGACCGAAATGTGAAGTCGCAACAGTGGGAAAGCGCGCGCTTGCTGCTGAAGGACGACAATATGGGCTTTTCCTTCCACATCACGACCATGTATGCGGGTGAGGAAATCCACATGCATTACCAGAACCATCTGGAAGCGGTGCTGGTGCTGAAGGGAAATGGCACCATCGAGGATCTGGGCACGGGCATCACGCACCAGCTTGCGTCGGGTGTCATGTATGCGCTCAACGCGCATGACAGGCACATTGTGCGCCCCACGACCGACATCCTGTGCGCCTGCGTATTCAACCCGCCGGTCACCGGCAGGGAAGTACATGACGAGAACGGCACTTACCCGGCCGAAGCCGACATGATCCGCGCGTCTGCACTGAGTAATTGACCGAAGATGAAAGGGGGCAGTCCCTTGCAAGACATCTACCCATCCCGCCATGCCAAGATGGCGGAGTTTCTGCCGCGCCTCGATCCAGTCGTTCATAGCGCGTGGAGCAAGGACGCGCCAATCGGCAGGGACGAGGCCGCGCAGTTCGAGCGCGACGGCTATCTGGTACTGGAAAATCTGTTTTCCAGCGAGGAGATCGCATTCCTTCAGAGCGAGGCGGGCCAGCTTTTGTCGGACCCGGACGCGCTGGAGGATGAAACGGTGATCAGCGAACCGGGCAGCCGCGAAATCCGTTCGATCTTCCGCATTCACGCGCAAAGCCCGGTCATCGCGAGACTGGCCGCCGACAACAGGCTGGCGAGCGTCGCACGGTTTCTGTTGGGTGACGAGGTCTACATCCACCAGTCGCGCCTCAACTACAAGCCCGGCTTCCAGGGCAAGGAGTTCTACTGGCACAGCGATTTCGAGACCTGGCATGTCGAGGATGGGATGCCGCGCATGCGGGCCCTGTCCATGTCGGTATTGCTGGCGGAAAACATGGCCCATAACGGGCCGCTGATGCTGATCCCCGGATCGCATCGCAGCTTCCTGACCTGCGTCGGGCAAACGCCCGAGGATCATTACCGCATGTCGCTCAAACGGCAGGAATATGGCGTGCCGGACGAGGACAGCCTGGCCGAACTGGCGCACAGGCATGGCATCGTCGCGCCGACGGGCCAGCCAGGGTCGGTCGTGATTTTTGACTGCAACATCATGCACGGATCGAACGGCAATATCACTCCCTTCCCCCGGGCCAACGCCTTTCTGGTCTATAATGCCCTCAGCAACCGGCTCTGTGCACCTTTCGGGGTCGAAAAGCCGCGTCCGGAATTCATCGCAGCGCGAGGCGAGCTGCAGCCGATCGTGCCGGTATCAGGCTCTATGACCGAAAGGACGGGCATGCCAGGCCAGGCCGCTTAAGACATAATGTTCTTGGCCATCAAACCCGTCCGCAGCATTTTGCTGTCCATCTTCATGCTGATGGCGGGCAGCGGCTTTCTGGCGACGCTGATCAGCCTGCGGCTGAATCGGGCCGGCAGCGGCACGATGACGATCGGCATCGTCGCCACCGCTTATTTCGGCGGGCTGATCATCGGGTCGCTGCGCGCGGGAGGCGTGGTCCGGAGGGTGGGACACATCCGCGCCTTCGCTGCCTTCGTCGCGCTGCTGTCGGCGAGTACCCTGTCCTATGTGCTGCTGTCGCATCCGCTGTTCTGGATGCTGCTGCGGCTGGTCGACGGGATGTGCGTCGCGGGCGTGTTCGTGTGCCTTGAAAGCTGGCTTAACGACCGGGCGGAGCCGCAAATGCGCGGCAGCGTGCTGGCCGCCTATATGGTGGCGCTCTACTCCGGCCAGGCTATCGGCCAATTGCTGCTGGGGGCAAGCGGCGCCCTGCCGGCCATTCCATTCCAGCTTGCCTCCATCCTCATTTCGCTGGCGATCATCCCGCTGTGCCTCACGCGCAGTGCCGCACCTGCGCCAGTGGAGGCCAGCGCCTTTTCGATCCGGTCGCTGCTGGCGGCCTCGCCGCTCGGCGCCTGGGGCGCTGTCGCGACGGGCCTGATGCTGGGCGCATTTTATGGGCTGGCGGCCGTGCATGTGAGACGGCTGGGTCTGGATCTGCCCGAAACCGCCAGGTTCATGATGTTCGTCATCCTGGGCGGCGTGGCGCTGCAATGGCCTTTGGGCCGGCTGTCGGATCGACATGACCGCAGGCAGGTGATCATCGGCAGCTTCGCGGCGGCGGCGCTGGTCAGCATGGCGCTGTCGCTCGGCCAGGATGGCCTGTGGCTGACGGGCCTCGGCGCGCTGTTCGGGGGATTGAGCTTCGCGCTCTATCCGCTGTGCGTGGCCCATTGCAACGACCGGCTGCTGGAGACCGAGCGCGTGGCGGCAAGCGGACGGCTGGTGCTTCTCTATTCCCTCGGCGCAGCGCTCGGGCCGCTGCTGGCAGCCGGCGCCATGACCGCCTTTGGAACCGGCGGGTTGTTTCTCTTCATCGCGCTGTGCGCCGGGCTCGCCATGACCGTCGGCTTGTGGCGCCAGCGCGCGTCCGAGCCGGTGCCGGTTAGATATCAGCAGGATTTCCAGGTCCTGCCCCGCACCACGCCCATGGCTTCGCTGCTCGATCCCAACAGCGCAGACGAGACGCTGACCCAAGGACAGACGACATGACCGCGATTTCCAGTCACAGGACGGTAGCCGCCTCCCCCACGACGGCGGGCGACGTCACGTTGCGCCGCGCCATCGCCGCGTCGGCCATGGGCAATGCGACCGAATGGTTCGACTATGGCATCTATGCCTATGGGGTCACCTATATTTCCGCAGCGCTCTTCCCGGGCCCCACGGACGAGGCCGTGCTGTTTGCACTGGCGACCTTCGCGATTTCCTTCCTGGTCCGGCCGCTGGGCGGGCTGTTCTGGGGGCCGCTGGGCGACCGCCTCGGACGCAAGTCGGTCCTGGCGCTCACCATATTGCTGATGTCCGGGGCAACGCTGTGCGTGGGGCTGATCCCGGATCATGCGAGCATCGGCCTATGGGCGCCGGCGCTGCTCATCGCGCTGCGCATGGTGCAGGGCTTTTCGACCGGCGGGGAGTATGGCGGCGCCGCGACCTTCATGGCGGAATATGCGCCCGACGACCGGCGCGGCTTCTACGGCAGCTTTCTGGAGTTCGGGACGCTGGCGGGCTTTTCGCTCGGCGCAGCGCTGATGCTGGGTTTCTCTCTGATGCTGGGAGATACGGCGATGCACGCCTGGGGTTGGCGAATTCCTTTCCTGGTGGCGGCCCCCATGGGACTGGTCGGCATGTATCTGCGCTCGAAGATGGAAGACACGCCGGTCTTCCGCGCGGCCGCGGCGCTGCATGATAGCGGCCCGCCCCCCTCACCCGGCCTGCCGTTGCTGGTGCGGCGGCACTGGCGGCCCATGCTGGTCGTCGGCGGGCTGGTCGTGGCGCTCAACGTCGTCAACTATACGCTGCTCAGCTATATGCCGACCTATCTGCAAAGGCGGATCGGCCTCACAAGCGATCAGGCGCTGATCGTACCGATCATCGGCATGCTGCTGATGATGGCGGCCCTGCCCTTTGCCGGGGCTCTGTCCGACCGGGTTGGGCGGCGAACGATGTGGCGGATGTCGCTTGTCGGCCTGCTGGTCGCGGTCGTGCCGCTCTACATGCTGATGGCGACCGGCCTGATCGGCGCGATCACAGGATTCCTGTTGCTTGGCCTGCTTTATGTGCCGCAGCTTGCGACCATTTCGGCGACCTTCCCTGCATTGTTCCCGACACAGGTGCGCTTCGCGGGCTTCGCCATCGCCTACAATGTTTCCACGAGCATCTTCGGCGGGACCGCGCCGGCGATCGGCAGCGGCCTCATTGGCCTGACCGGCGACGAGCTGATGCCGGCCTATTATATGATCCTGGCCTGCATCGTCGGCTTGCTCGCGCTGCGCTTCATGCCCGAGACGGCGGGCCACTCGCTGCAAGACGATCCTTTCCAGGAGAAGCAGGCTTGATCACCAATCTTCCGGTTTCCAACGACAGCATTTCGACGCTGACCCGCGGCTATGTCACCGAACCATGGATGCAGGGCGGCCTCGCATTCCTGCTGCTGATCCTGTTCGCCTGGGGCGCGAACTGGGTCGCCAAGCGGATCGTGCTGCGGCTTTTGCTACGCCTCCTTGGACAGCTGCCCTTTCATGTCGAGGCCAAGCATATCGGCGCGATCGTGGCGCGGCTGTCGAACATCGTGCCCGCACTTATTATTCAAGGCGGCATCGGGGCAGTGCCGCACCTGCCCGTTGAGGCGGCAACATTCGTGCGCAGCCTTTGCACGGCATTCATCGTCCTGACCATCGCCGTCGCCCTCAATGGCTTCCTCGCGCTGCTCAACGATCTCTATCAGCGCCGCCCGGACGCCGCCCACCGGCCGATCAAGGGCTATGTGCAACTGGGCAAGCTGCTTGTCTACGCTGCGGCCGCGATCCTGATCATCGCAGCGCTCATGGACCAGTCGCCGCTCCTGTTGCTGTCTGGCCTTGGCGCCATGGCCGCAGTGCTGATGCTGGTATTCAAGGATACCATATTGTCGCTGGTCGCGTCGGTACAGATCGGGTCGAACGACATGATGCGCGTGGGCGACTGGATCGAGATGCCGCAGTTCAACGCCAATGGAGACGTCATCGACATCGCTCTGCACACGGTCAAGGTCCAGAATTTCGACAAGACGATCACGACCATTCCCACGCACCGGCTGATTTCGGAGAGCTTCCGCAACTGGCGCGGCATGGCGGAGTCGGGTGGACGCCGCATCATGCGTTCACTGATGATCGACCAGGGCAGTGTCCGTTTTCTGGACGAGGACGACACGGACAGCATGGGCCGCTTCTCCGTGCTGCGGCCCTATCTGCAGTCCAAGCAGCGCGAAATCGAGCAGTGGAATGCCGAGCATGGAGCGCACGGCACGATCAATGGCAGGCGGCTGACCAACATCGGCACCTTCCGCGCCTATGTGCTGGCCTATCTGCAATCGCGCCGCGACATCGCACAGGACAAGACCTTGCTCGTGCGCCAGCTCGCTCCGAGCGAAAACGGCCTTCCGCTTGAAATCTACGCCTTTGCAAACAGCACGATATGGGCAGAATATGAGGGAGCCCAGGCGGATATCTTCGATCATCTGCTCGCGATCCTCCCGGAATTCGGGCTGCGACTGTTCCAGCGCCCCGCTGGCGCTGACCTGGCGGCAATGACAGCCGCGTAACTGTCGGGCCCACTGGCGGGAACCTGCATCGCACAGCCGGACGGCTCGTTCGCTCAAGGGTGAAATCAGCCTCGAACGGAACAGTATGGGTCCGTTTTCCGTTAGCCCTTCACCTTCCACATCGATGGGGTGCGCCATGGCCGAGACTGTTCCGCCGACCAGAACCGGGTCGCGATGGGCGACAACGCTCATGGGAGGCCTGATCGGGATGATTGGCCTGGTCCTGACGATCGGCGGCGCATGGCTCCTCATCATCGGCGGATCGCCTTATTATCTGATCGCCGGCATGGGCATGCTCGTCTCGGGCTGGCTCTTGTACCAGCGGCGAATGACGGGTGCATGGCTTTACATGGCCATCGTTGGCGCGACGATCATCTGGGCATTGTGGGAGGTGGGCACGAATGGCTGGGCCCTCATCCCGCGCGTTATCGCACCCCTGGTGCTGCTGATCGGCGTGCTGCTCATCATGCCGCTGCTCTCGGTCCGCCCCGACCGGTGGAAGCTGGCGGGCGGAGCGATCGCCGGGATTATTCTGCTCACTGCCCTCACCGGCTTTACGCTGGCGCAGGTCAACGAGCCCAGGGCGCGGCTTGCTCTTCCCGTGCCTTCCACCGCTATGGCGGACCCCGCGCTCCTACAGGCTGGCGCCGACTGGCCTGCCTATGGCGGATCATACAGTGCGCGGCGTTTCTCGCCTCTTGTCCAGATCACACCCGCCAATGTGTCAGCGCTCGAGCAGGTCTGGCTCACGCACACCGGCGATCTTCCCTCGCAAGCCGCCAAGAACACCTATGGTGCGGAGAACACGCCGCTGAAGATCGGCGATACGCTTTATGTCTGCACTCCCAAGAGCATCGTCATCGCGCTCGACCCGCGAACGGGGCGCCAACGCTGGCGCTTCGATCCGCGCGTGCCCGACACAGCCATCCCCTATACCGCCGCCTGCCGGGGCGTAAGCTATTATGCTGTTCCGCAGGCGCCGCCGGATCAGGATTGCGCCACGCGGATCATCTGGGGCACGCTGGATGCGCGCCTGTTTGCCATCGACGCGCTCACCGGCAAGCCATGTCAGGATTTTGGGTCGAACGGACAGGTAGACAGCAAGATTGGCATGGGCGAAACGCCTTCCGGCTATGTCTCGATCAATTCACCCCCCACGATCGTGCGGGGCGTGGTTGTGACTGGACATCAAGTGCTCGACGGACAGGACCGCTGGGCTCCTTCGGGCGTCATCCGGGGCTTCGACGCCATGACGGGCAAGCTGCGCTGGGCCTGGGACATGATGCATCCCGACTGGAACGGCTATCCTCCGCCTGGACAGACCTGGGCGCGCGGCACACCCAATATGTGGACGATTGCCAGCGCCGATGAGACGCTTGGTCTTGTCTACCTTCCCATGGGCAATGCCGCAGCGGATTATTATAGTGGCCTGCGCCGAGCGCCTGAGAATTTCTATGCCACCTCGCTGGTGGCGCTGGACGTGAACACGGGCAAGCCGCGCTGGCGCTTCCAGGCGGTGCGCAAGGACGTGTGGGATTATGACTTTGGCGCACAGGCGACGCTGGTCGACTATCGCGGTACACCCGCGCTGGTACTGCCGAGCAAGCAGGGAGACATCTATATTCTCGACCGGCGCACGGGCAAGCCGCTGACGCCGGTCGGCGTGATGCGCGCGCCGGGCGGCGGCGTGGAGCCCGCCCAAAGGTCGCCTTTCCAAATCTATTCGCGTTGGCACACGCTGCGCAAACCCGACCTGACCGAACGCGACATGTGGGGCATGTCGCCTGTCGACCAGTTGATCTGCCGGATCCAATTCCGGCAGGCAAGCTACAAGGGCTTTTTCACGCCACCGGAAAGCAGGCGGCGTTCGATAGAATATCCTGGCTATAATGGCGGCACAGACTGGGGCGGGATCGCGGTGGATCCGCGGCGCGGCGTGATCGTGGCAAATTATAACGACATGCCCAACTATGTCCGCCTAGTCCCGCGTGCAGAAGCCAACCGCAGGGGATGGGCGCCCCGTCAACAGGCGCGGGGCGATATCGGCGGGGCGGAAGGCGCGGGCGATCCGCAGGCGCATACCCCCTATGCGATTGACGTGAATGCCGGATGGCGCATGAAACTCACCGGCATGCTGTGCAAGCAGCCCCCTTATGGCGGCATCCGCGCGATCGACATGGCGAGCGGCCGCACCATCTGGGATCGTCCTTTCGGCACGGCCCGCACCAACGGCCCGTTCGGCATCCCATCGATGCTGCCGATGACTATCGGCACGCCTAACAATGGCGGCGCCGTCGTCACCGCGAGTGGTCTCATCTTCATCGCGGCGGCCACCGATAATCTGATCCGCGCCATCGACCTTTCGACCGGCAAGACGCTGTGGCAACGCAAACTGCCAGCGGGCGGGCAGGCAACGCCGATGATCTATGAAGCGGCGGGGCGTGAATATGTCGTCATCTACGCGGGCGGCCACCATTTCATGGAGACGCCAGTGGGTGATGAGGTGATCGCCTATTCTCTCCCCCAGCCGGGCAGGTAAAGAGCACGGATGCCCGAGTGCGAATACGCGAATTTTCAGTAGGCTCCAAAGGCCGGATCGATGCCATGTCGGCAATACAGGGGTCTGCTGACGCCGAACTTCATAGAGTCCTGGACGATTAGGTCTGCTTCATCGGTGGACCGGATCCACGCCGGCAGGCGAGTCAGGGCAAAAGCCAATCGCCCTTTCTCGAATGTCAGCAATGGCGCGGCGGCTGGTTAAGGCCGGGATTGTCAAACACCATGCCGCAATCGGCTTGAACGACAGCCTCTCGGATCAAGGGCGCGCCGCGTTCATAACGAGCACGGACCTTTGCCTCCGGGACGATATGGCGCCCTCTTCGACCCTTGCTCCGACGCGGGCCACGCGGCGATGATCGATGAGGCGAAAAGTCGGAAGCAGCTCGTAACATGCAGGAACAGTCGTACCTTCCTATATGGTCGAGGCCCAAGCCGTCATTTGTACTTTTCCGCCTCACTACAATGAAGTGCGCAATGCCCGCCCTAAAAGGGGAAGAACCAGTGGATCGCGGCAACTGCGGCTATCCAGGTGATGAGGTTGAGCGGCAGGCCGACCTTGGTGAAGTCGAGATAGCTGTACCCCGCCATCTGATAGACCAGCACATTGGTCTGATAGCCAAAAGGGGTGGCGAATGCCGCACTGCCAGCGATCATCACCGCCACGAGGAACGGGCGCGGGCTGACGCTCAGGCTCTCCGCCAGCGCCACCGCAATCGGCGTCACCAGGACTGCGACCGTCGCATTGGACAGCAGTTCGGTGAGTATGAGCGTCGCGCCATAGAGCAGGATGAGAGCGGCCAGCGGACCGAACAGGCCTACCCGGCTGACGAGCGCATCGGTGGCCGAGGCGGCAAGTCCGGTCTGTTCAAGCGCGATGCCGATGACGACCATGCCCACGATCAGCATCAGGATCTCGGGCCGCAGGCCGCCATAGGCTTCCTCCGGGCCGATCACGCGCAAGAGGATCAGCAGCACCGCACCCGCGAAGGCGGAGGCCGCAATGGGCGCGATGTTGAAGGCGGCGAGCGCAATGACACCGATGAAGATCGCTGTCGATACCAGCGCCCTGGTGGGTGACAGCGGCCTTTGCACGGCAAAATCCTCAATATCGCCGACCGCATCTCCGGCAATGTCCAGATGGCTGACATGGTGCGGGAGTACGGCTTCCACCCGTTCAAGCGGAGCGGGTAAAGGCCGTGCAAGCAACCGCCCGGAAAAGAGGAAGAGGTAAAGACCTCCGGTTGCGGCGACGATCAGCCCCACCGGGGTGATCTCGAAGATGGAAAAGGGCGGCTGCCCCGAAGACCGGGCCATGTCGTCGACAAGGAGATTGGTCGAGGTGCCGATCAGCGTGCAGCAGCCGCCCAGCACCGCGACATAGGAGAGCGGCATCAAAAATCGCTTGGGATCCAGCCTCAATGATTTCGCCACGTCCCGAACGACCGGCGCCGACAGCACGACGATGGGCGTGTTATTGAGAAATCCCGACGCGGCGCCACATAGCAGGATGAGGAGCCAGATGCCCAGCGCGCCGATGCGTCTGCATAACGCAACCGCCCTGGCGATCAGCAGGTCGAGCAACCCCGAGAGTTCCATCGCATGGGCAATGACGAAGAGCGAGGCGAGCGCTATGATCGCGGGGCTGCCGAATGCGCCCTGGACTTCGCTCGGGCGCACCGCGCCGGTGAGCAGCAGCAGCGCTGCCCCGGCAAGCGCGACCACATCGGCCCGTACCTTGTCCCAGATCAACGCGGCGATCACGCCGCCGAGCACGACCAGGGTAACAATTTGCGCAAGGGTCATCCCCATCGGCTAGCATAATGAGGCGGTCAACACAGGAAAAATGCGAAAAAATCTCGAAAATCCGGAAGCATAGGGGTCAATTTGCCCGGCGCGATCTGCTACGCCTGATCTCATGGCAGAACAGAATTTCCGGTCGTCCGTCCTGGGCTGGCTGATCGCCGCCGCAGCGGGTTCCGCGCTCACCTTCCTCCTTGTCGCGAAGGAACCGGTGCGCGAGCCCGTCGAAAACAAGGCCGACGTCAAGGAAAGCAAGCCGGTCGCCCAAGCACCAAAAATCCCGGTCATTCCGACGCCGCCGCCACCGCTGGACCGGGCCGCCCTGCTCGCCGCTGCGGCCCGCGCGGCGGACGCGGTAGCGAGCGGCGCCCCCCTGCCGCCGTCCAACGCTGCGCTCATCGGGCGCTCCTTCGTCCTGCGCATCGCCTTTGGCTGCGGGGAAGAAGGGCAGGATGAGACAGAACCGCAATCCTGGGCCGGCTGGACCTTCAATCCGAAGAGCCGCGCGCTGCGGTTGACGGCGCGGTCGACTGATCTTGCCGACGCGCAGTGGGTAAAGCCGCTTGCGGCCGGAATAGCCTTCGATGCGGTGGAAGGCTTCTGGATACAGCGCCCCTGGACCCGCGCGGACCAGTGCAGAGCTGAGGACGGAGGGCTGCCTCTCGCCGTGCCGAATGGCCCCGCGCAACGACTGGCGATCGCGCAATTCTACTCGCCCGAGGGATCCCGGACATTACGGCGGGGTGGGCGCCCCTATTCCTCCACTGTCAGGCTGGAAGAAGGGCGCCTCCCCTCCCCCCAAGGCTATCAGCTTCAGCTCGAAGGCAGGCTGGCCGGCTTTCCCGATGGGCAGCCGGTTCATTGTCTTCAGCAGAACCCTGCGTTCGATCCGCGCTGCCTGATCGCGGTCGAGTTTGAACGCGTGGCGTTCGTGCAGCCGGGCGTGGACGATCCGATCGTCGAGTGGCGCTAGCCAGAGCAAAAGCGCCGCAGCCTCCCGGCCACGACGCTTTGACTGGCTGACGTCAACCCGCGCTCGCGGACTGGGCAAGGACCTGCGCGGATGGCTTGTTGGCTGCGTCCACGCTGCCGTCCGCGATCATCGCCTTCGACATGGACGCAGCTTCGGCCTTGACCGCGGTATCCCCACTTGTCTGGCTGGCCCCGATCAAGGCGGCGAGAAGCAGGTTCCGGTTCACCGGATTGGCCTGTTCGGCGACAGCCTTGCGGGCGAGCGGAATGGCCTCGGCATAGAGCGGCGCGGCACCCGCCTTGTCCTGCTTGCCAAGCTTGAAATTGCCCACCTGGATGAGAATGCCCGTCAGCACGCCCCTGCTCTGCGCGTCAGTGGGCCTGGCGACCACGACCTTGCGCCAGTGGGGCAGACTCTCTTCATAGAGCGGCGCCACCGCGTCCAGCTTTTGCAGAGCAGCGTTGGCAGCTGCGGTCGCATAGAGCGCGTTGGCCAGGAAATTCACGTTGTCGATCTTGTCCGGCTGGGTCTTGACCGCGTCGCGGATCGCCGGGAGAGCAGCATCATATTTGGCAAGGGCGGTAGCATTGTCGCCTTTTTGCTGCGCCTGCTGGCCAGCGGTGAAATCCGTGACCGCCTTGTTGAAGGCCATGATCTGCTCCTGGCTGAGCGCCGGCGCGGGAGAAGAAGCCGGCGCAGAAGCAGGCGGCTGCGCGGTTGCCGGAGCCGCAGCATTGTCCTGCGCCGCGGCGGGAACAGCCAGGCAAAGCGCAAACAGGGTGGGCAGGGCACGATACATTGATTCTCTCCAGATAAAGGCCGGACCCCGGTTGGAATTGCCAGGATGCGGCGAGGGTTGCTTTGCAACTGAAACTCAGGTGGCCAACAGCGTCATCGGTTCCGAAGGCGGAAATATGGCGTTGACCATCTGCACGTCCAAGGCGCCCAGACTATAAGGCTTCATCAGCATGGGTCCGTATCGGCGCAGATCGGCTGGCAGGTCGCCCGGATCGCAGCCGCCCGACGTGATCACTATCCGCATAGCGGGCCAACGAATGGAGACCTGCCGAACAAGATCAAAGCCGTTCAGTTCGCCCGGCATGTTCACGTCGGTAAACATCAGGTCGACCTTCCCGTCCAGCTGCTCAAGAAGGCCGAGCGCCTCTCCAGCGTCCTGTGCGGCAAAAACGGTGAATTCCTGTTCTACCAGAAACTCGCACACATTCATGCTGACCAGCGCTTCATCCTCCACCACGAGGATGATGACGGGCCGCGGGAAACGGGGGCGCCCTGTCCTTTCTGCCACGGTGATCGGCATGTTCGCGTTCATGCCACCCTTGTGCAGCAGGGGCGGGCCATATCACCCGGATCGCGCATGGATGAGGTGCGGACGCTCAACTCCGCAGATAATTCGCCGTGCATGTTTTCCACTCATGATCGCCCGATCCTCCTTGAGCCGGGCGTTTCGCGGGACATATTTAGACAGGCATGATGAAACGGCGTTATTATGACTTTTATATGCATGGACCATTCAGCCCCTGCCGGCTAAGCTGGGAAATGCCTCCTTTTTGCAGTCTGTTGACGGCGGCAATTGCGTGATGGCGGGCGAACCACGTAGCGGCCTGGCGCATATGGGAGTAGAAGCCCGCACGCCAGGCTGGAGAATGATCCTTCTCGCCGCGCTCGTTGTCCTGCCGTCCTGGTTCCTCGCCATTTACGGGCAACCGGCGCTGGGCCGCGTGGCGGCGGCCTTGTTCTTTGTCCTGGGCGTGGTGATCTGCGGTGCACTGGGTGGACTGGGCGCAGCCCTCGCGGCGGCGACCGCCGCATTTCTGCTGTACAATTTCTATCTGGTCGAGCCAGTTTTCAGCTTCCGGATCTCGACCGGAAGGGACGTGATCCCACTGCTGCTGTTTACCCTGTGCGCTGTCGTGGCCGGTGTCCTGGCAGCCCGGCTCAAGGACCGGGCGAACGCCGCAGACCACAGTAACCGGCAATTGCGCAGCTTGCTCGAAATCAGCCAATCGCTGCAATCGGCGCTCCGCGTCTCCGACATCGCCAAGGCGCTCGACGAGCACCTGTCCGGCGGCGCCGGCACGACAGCGACGCTATTCCTCATCCGCGACGGATCTTTCGAAGAGGCCGAGCACGCGCGCGACGCCGACAGCCGGCTGCGGCTGGTCGGCGAGGCGAGGGAGACGCTGAGGAGTCCCCGCGAGACCGGTCCCTACACCCTATATCGACTGGACAGTACCGCAGGATTTGAAGGAGCCATTCTGTTCGAACATGGGTCCGCCCGGCGGCTCGACAGCGCCTTCATGTCCGCCCTTGCCAATCTGATTGCGCTGGCCGTTGAACGCGCCGCGCTCTCGGAGAGCAACAGCGAACGCCAGGCGCAGGCCCGAACCGAGGAACTCAAGACGGCCTTGCTCTCGTCGGTCAGTCATGATTTCCGAACGCCCCTGACCGCGATCAGCGCGTCCGCGTCCAGCCTGATCGAGTTTCGCGAACAGCTTGAGCCTGCCGCGGCCGCCCGCCTGCTGCGCGGCATCGTCAGCGAATGCGATCGCCTCAACCGCTACACCTCCAATCTTCTGGAAATGAGCCGTCTCGAGGCGGGCCAGTCGCTCGCGCACAGGCAGACATTGAGCGTGGCGGATACGGTCAGCGCCATTGTCCAGAGAATGCGGCTCCGCGCCGGTCAGCGCCGGATCGAACGTCACTTGTGCGAGGAGGATCTGCTCGTGACGGTCGATGCGGCCATGTTCGAGCTCGTGCTCGTCAATGTGCTCGACAATGCGATCACCTACAGCCAGGACGGGACGCGCATCCGCATTCATGTCCGCCGCGACAGCGACTATTGCGCCATTGCCGTGACCGATGAGGGGCACGGCATCCCGCAGGAAGACCTGCGCAAGATATTCACCCGTTTCTACCGGGTTTCCCGTCCCCGATCGTCGGCGCGCGGGAGCGGCCTTGGCCTTGCCATCGCGAAGGGTTTCGTAGAAGCGCTCGGCGGCCGGATCGGCGCAGCCTCGCCGGGCCTGGACGGCCGCGGCACAACGATCACCATCATGCTCCCCCTAGTCACAGAAGCCTCGTCCCCATGACCGCCCTGCACATCCTCGTCGTCGACGACGAACCTTCGCTCATCGACGTGCTTCAGCCCGTTCTCGAAGCCGCCGGCTACCGCATCACCGCCGCGCCGGACGGACGCAGCGCCATGGCCGCTATCGAGGCTGTCGAGTTCGACCTCATATTGCTCGACCTGGGCTTGCCCGACATCGACGGCAAGTCGCTGCTTCAGCGCGTCCGCCTTGATCAGGAGGTTCCCATCATCGTAGTCTCGGCCCGCCATCAGGAGACCGAAAAGATCGCCGCCCTTGATGAGGGCGCCGACGATTATGTGAACAAGCCTTTCGAGATCGGGGAATTGATGGCCCGCATCCGCGCGGCGGTTCGGCGCCATTCGCTATCCAGGGCGGACGCATCGACCTATTGCGCGGGCGGCCTGACGATCGACTTTCCGACACGCCGGGTGATGCTGTCAGGTGAGCCCGTCAAGCTGTCGCCCAAGGAATATGATCTGCTGCAGACCTTGGCGCGCAAGGCAGGACAGGTCGTCACCCACAAGCGGTTGCTGGCGGCAGGCTGGGGCGCCGAGACCACCGACACCCAATATCTGCGTGTCTATATCGGGCTTCTGCGCCAGAAGATCGAACAGGATCCTTCAGACCCCTGCCTTTTGCTGACCGAACCGGGCGTTGGGTATCGCTTGATCGCGGCCAGCTGAGCCGGGGAGCCCATGGCAGGTGCGCCGTCCGATCCTGTCAGATGAGGACGGGCGTCGGTGGGAGAACCTCTGGCTTGCCGGCCTCGACAAGTTCATCGAGAAACGGATTGTCAGGCAGCCGCTGCCGCGCCATGCAGATCGCCTTGTCCACGAGCATCGCATAGAGTTGTTGCCGGACCCTGACGTCGGCGGTTTGACAATCGAGTTCAGCAAATCCTTCACGCAACTGATTTTCAACCAGTGTTTGGGCAGCGCGTACAGCGCGTGTTTCACGCCAGCTATTCATGAAATGATTTTTCGCCCTTGCCAGGGTGTAGCGGACCGGAGTTTTTCCACATCTGTGCTCATTTCCTCGTCGGTCAGCCATTCCAGAAGAGTGGATAGCACAAACGTCCCGGGAGCGTTTTTATGCGATTTTTATTGTCGGGAAGGGATGGACTGTCTGGTTCAGAATGGATGAGACGCTTGGGCAGCCTCTTGATTGGCGCACAAACTGACGCTATATAGCGTCATTATAGTTGCGTCAGGACGGTGAAATGGGCCTGCTCGAATATGCCGATCACGGAATGTTTGCGCCGAGCAAGATCGCGGCGGCATTCCGCACAACAAGCGAAGAGGTCGCTCGTTCGGCCGGCTTGGGGCGCGACGCTGTCCAGCGCAAAGAACGCTTGCGCTCAGATAAGACTCAGCGCCGCTTGAGGGAGATGATCGAGGTGATTAGCAAGACCAGCCCTCGCTTCGGATCCCCGCTCATCGCTTACGCCTGGTACAGGTCTGAACCCTTGCCCGGATTTTCGGGGCAGACTGCCATGCAGCTTGTGCAGGATGGCAGGGCAAGCGAGGTGCTGGAATATGTCGACGCTGTCGATGCTGGCGTGTTCGCCTGAGTGTTTCCATGCGCTACCAGGGCAAGCTCTACCGGGCGCTGAACCCGGTATATGCGCGCGAGCCACTGTCAGGCCGGGGCGCCGAGCTATATGGCGGCCGTTTCAATCCCAAGGGAACTCCCGCTCTCTACGGCGCAACCTCATTACAGACGGCCATTAGAGAAGCAAACCAGGTCGGCGATCTTCAACCGACGACGATTGTCTCCTATCATGCCGACCTCGAGAAGATCTTCGACGGGCGCGATCCCGCCGAACTCAGCAGATTTGGCATGAGCCCGGCCGGTCTATGCGATCCGACCTGGCGCGATCAAATGAAGAAGGCCGGAAAAGCCCAAAGCCAAATCTTCGCCGAAACCCTCATCGACGAGGGTTTCAATGGCTTGCTCGTGCGCAGCTTTGCTCGCGGGGCTACCGATGACGATATCAACCTCGTGCTTTGGAGGTGGGGCGACACCCCGCCCTCAAGAATCACGCTCATCGACGATGACGGACGTTTGGGCAAAAGCTGAACTTTCGACCGAACGCGCCCTTGTCCGAGCTTTATCAGTGCGCCGCGCGCTCAGGCAACCGATCAAGGCGAAGGGTCGCATCAGTCCGTCCTGACGATGGCGCGCGTGACATTGCCCATGAGCCGCATGCGCGCCGGGATCGGCAAGCGCGTGCTCGCGATCATCACCGCCACAGCATAACGATTTCCGTCGGGCGAGACGAGAATGCCGACATCATTGTAGCCGGTCGCCAGATTGCCAAGTTCCTGGCCCGTCCCTGTCTTGTGCGCCAGCGTCCATCCCTTGCGAAGGCCCGAGCGCAATCGCTGCGGACCGGTTCTGCTGGCGCGCATCAGACCCAGGAGATGCCGGGTAGAGCGCCCGCTGAGCAACTTCCCCTGTTTCAACCGCATGAGACCAAATGTCACGCCATTGGCCGAAGCCCCGTCGTAGGGATCCGCCAGATAGCGCTTGAGCGCGCGGTTGCGCGCGGCAAAGGGCATCGCCGCGCGCGCTTTGAGAAAGCCCCATCCCCCTGCCCATTCGGGCCGCCACGTAAGCCCGGCCGTCTTTGCCTGCAGCTTGCGCTCGCCGGGGCCAAAGCCGACATCGTCCAGCCCCTTGCGCTTGAGCATCGCGCGGATCGCCTGAGGTCCGCCGACCTTCCAGAGCAGAACATCATTGCAACTGTTGGCGCTACGCGTCATCGCCAACTCCAGCAGCTTGCCGATCGTGGTCCGATAGCCCGCCTTGGTCACCAGGGAGCGAATGGGCTGGTGAAAGACAGTCAAATCGGACTTCTTCACCATCACAGGATCGGACAAGGACAATGTGCCACGATCGACCGCATCCATGACGGCGATGGCAACCCATAATTTGCTGACGCTCTGCTGGGGCAGCATCCGCTCGGCGTTGAAGGAAACGGTCCAGCCCTCATCCAGGTCGCGCACCGAAATGCCGACCTCTCCCTTGAACGATTGCCCCAGGCCTTCAACCGCGTTGAGAAGATCGGCGGGAGGCTGGGAGCGAGCCGCCTTCGTGGCATGTTTCACAGAAGCGGCATGGGCGGGAGCTGCAAGCAGGCCCGCCGGCGCGCAGCCGATGGACAACGACCATAGCAAGGAAGCCGCTAGAAAGCGGCGTGAACGGGCGACCGGCAATGTGAACCCCTTTGCGGTACAGTGGAAGGAGCAAGGCCAGGAAAGCCGAACGGTTCGAACGGATCGCCGCCGATGATGCTTCATCTGGCCGCAGCGACGCGGGAGACCTGATAAACCGGGACGCTGGCGTTTTTCAATGCCTTGGGGTAGGATATTTGCGACGAGGCCTGCGTCCGGTCATATCCGCCGAAATTCCATTCTTTGTTCAAGGATAGCTTATGCACGCCATATTCTTCGCAGCCGCACCCCTGGCTTTTCTGGTAGCTGCCCCGGTCTCTGCCTCGAACCGCGGGCATAGCGCGCAAGAAGATCCAGCCGTCGGGCCCACACAATTCTCAGCTCGGCAAATTCATGCCTATGCCGCAGCCCTCCTGGACATTCAAAAGATGAGGCAAAGCCTGTCCGCCCAGGCCGCAAAGCTTGCACCTGAGCAGGCGGCGATCCTCAAGAACAAGGCGCAGTCCGAAATGATCGCCATTGTGGAGCGGCATGGACTGGATCTGCCCGGCTTCAATGCGATCACGACAGAGGTCGAACGCCAACGGCGCCTCCGGCATGAGGTGAGGCAGCTCATGATGGAACAACTTCTGTCCACCTGATATGTGCGTCCGGCGTCTTGCCGCCAAGCAATCGGAAGGTTTCGATCGCTGCCGGCGAAACACAGGCCCTTTTCCAGCGATTTCCCGCGACCGGCTACTCGTCACCCGCTGGAAGGCCGTCAGAGGGCGAGCCGTTGCCTTTTATCCAAGGAGAAAGTCATGAACCGCGCAGTCCTTCTCCTGGTTCTGGCGCTGGCGTTTCGGGCTACGCCCGGCAATGCCGCGCAGGGCACGAGAGACATACCGGCATTTTTCTCGGGCAACCAGTTGTTCGAGATATGTTCGAACCCCAATTACGGCCAATGCTCCATGTATGTGGCCGGCGTCATCGACGGCATTTTCTTTGCCGATGGGGAAGGTGGCCGACAATCGCTTTGCCGGGGCGAGATCACCAATCAGGCCGCGGCGGAACTGGTCCTGCACAGGCTGTCGGACGATGAAGCATTGCGGGCCTTATCGGCCGCAGCCGCTGTACGCGCGGCGATCGCCGACCGGTTGTCCTGTCAGGCCTCCCCTGCCCTTGCCGAACAGTCCTGAGCGCAAGCGCTCGTCACCTGCAATTTCTGGAGAGAAACGGCATTCACGCACAATCAACAAGAGGAGGAGCTGCAAATGCGCTTTTTCATGTTGTCTGGACTGGCCATGCTGGCGGCCTGCAATCCTGATGACGTCAAGCCGTCCGTGGCGAACAATGCCGCGGGGAACGAAGAGCCTTCAGCCCAGGCTGCGCGCGAGCGGGCGGTTCCCGCTTTGCCCGCGGCAACGGCGCCTCCCACCATCACCATGCCTGCGTTCGCGCCGCAATATCCAGCGTCGGTTATAACAGCGGTGAACAGCTCCGCTTCGGGACGAAACGTGCATGAAGTGACATTAGAAACCCGGGATGACGCCTCGAGCATCATGGCGTTCTATCGGGACAAATTTATGGCCGGCGGCCTCAAGAAGACCTCGGATTTCCAGTCCGGCGGCACTGGCGTCCTGTCGGCGGCCGCCAAGGACAGAAAGGCCGCGATCGCGATAACGACGAGCGGTACGATGAATCGGGTGATCGTCACCTATTCCGGGGACTGACGAGAAGCCGGGCCGCAGACGGGGCCGCGCGGCCGCCTCATCCCGATGATGACTTACCCAGATATTCCGACAGCGGCGCCTTTGAGCCGTCAAACCGTGCATGGGCCGGGTTCATCGCCTCATAGACCACTGCATTTTCCAGCACGCGCTGTACATAATTTCTCGTCTCGAAGAGCGGGATCTGTTCGATCCATCGCAAGATGTCGGATCCGGGCTTGCGGGGATCGCCATTGGCCCTGATCCAGCGGTTAACATTGCCCGGGCCCGCATTATACGCCGCCACGGCAAGCGGGTAGCTGCCTTTGAAATAGCTCAGCATCCGCTGGAAATAGGACGAACCCAGAACGATATTGTAATCAGGCTCATCGAGTGAACTGGCCGCGTAGCGCATGCCCAGCTTCCCAGCCTGTTCACGGGCCGTACCAGGCATCAACTGCATGAGCCCCCGCGCCCCTGCGCGACTGACGATCTTCCGGTCGAACTGGCTCTCCTGGCGAGCGATGGCATGTATCATGGTCCAGCTCTGCTTTGCCCGAGGGGGCACCGTGATGCGCGGGAAAGCGCTGCCCGCATAGCCCGAAAGACCATTCGAGGCCGCACGACGGCTGGCCATCACGCCCATGTCGGGCCGGCCGATTGTTTTCGCCAGTTCAACGGCAAGATAATAGTCCGCCGCACTATCTGCATCATTGGCGATGGCGCGGGCGAATTTGCTCTGATCCGCCCAATAGCCCATCTCTCCCAGCGCCTTGACGGCGCGTACCACTGATCGGTTCGCAAATGCGGTGCGCTGGGCGGTGGAGATCTTGATGGCATGGCCGGCCGCAGAAGGAGCCGGGATCGCTCGTCCCCGCCGTTCGAGGGCGAGCTGACCGTAAAACTGCCTCGGAAAGGCAGAGGCTTGCTCGAAAAAGCCGTTCGCGCGCGCGCTCTTGCCGGCCTGGAGCGCAGCGCGGCCGGCCCAATAAAAGCCCTTGGATCTGGTCTGGGGAGACTTGGCCGCCGCCGCATAGCGATGAAACATCCTCATCGCGTCCTTCGGCTTGCCGAGATTGTAAAAGGCGGTCATGCCCGCGAGCCAGGCAAGGCTGGTATAATCGTCACGCTCGCCAATCGGCCGGCCGCTGACATCTGTGCCGGTCATATAGGCGTCGTCGAGCTTGCTGGCGATCGCATAGGCGAAACTCCACTGGGCGTCCCTGGCAGCGCCTCGCGCGTGCGCCAGCAATGTCTCGTACCATTTCTCGGCGTTCCCAGGCCGACTGATCAGCACTGGCCGATTGGCGAGATATTGCCGCGCGGCGATCGCGTTGCCGCTGCCAAGCAACCAGTTCACCTTGTCGGCGATGTAACCGGCGTCCGCGACCCCCAGCCTTTCGGCTCGCTGCATGCGCGCGGCCGCATCTTTTCCCTTCCTGCGAAAAGCGATCCGCGCTTCGTAGACCGGCCGCCGGGTCGCCGTGACATAGGCCAGCATGCGCTCTGCTCCCGCCAGGTCATTGCCCCACAGCAGCATGTCAGCGCGCTGGTCGTGATCGGCCTTTGTCCAGCCGGATCCGAACAGCGACAAAAGCCGCGCTTCGTCATGAGGAGCAAGCGCGCCTCCCACCCAGGCGCTCCGCGCCGCGATCCTGGCGTCATTCCTTCGCCCCGCGCGCATGAGCGCCATGGCATGGCGGGCATGGCCGGTCGCCGTGCGCGCAGGATATCGGGAGAAGAATGCGATGACCTGCTCTGGATCGTCTCTGTCAGGATCGATGCCGGCTTCCGCCAACCGGCGCATCCGGCTTTCGTCGGGCCAACCCGGATTGGCCATGATGAAACGCGCATAGGCGGCAAACCCCAGGTCGTTGTTGCGTTGAAGCGCGCGCCACTGATCGATCGTGGCGACGATTGCGGCATCTCGCGCCACGCCGATGCGCCCCTGCGCCTGGCGCCAGGGGCTCGGTTGCTGGGACGATGCGGCGGGCGTCTTGGCAGCAAGTGCCGCCATTTCGCGGTCCGCGCTGGCGGTAAGGGCCAGGAGCAAAAAGGGGAGCGTGACAGCCATGACGGGATCTTCGAGGGCAGGTTGTCTGAGGAATGGGGCAGGTGACAGGTACGATATCCTCGCCATCCGCATAGCGTTACTATAGCTTTCCTATGCGCGCGGAAGGATCCGCGTCGCTCGAGGACCGATTGCCGTTCAACCAGACAAATATTCCATCAATGGGCCTGGCCGTGGCGGGTCACATCGCACGACGAATGCCCGCAAAGACATGGAAGGCGGGTTTTCCTGCCGCGGGGGTCAGGCTAAAGCCGACGCATGAATCGCGGACTTTCGATCAGGTGCGGCTGTGTTCTGGCGGCGATGGGAATGCTTGCGGGCTGCGGCGGTGGAACCCGATATCGTCCCGTGAGCGACGTGCCGGTGCGTATCGGCAAACCCTATGTCGTGCGCGGGGCGACCTATGTGCCGGCTGCTGACCCCACATATGATTATCTGGGCTATGCCAGCTGGTATGGCAGCGAGAGCGGGAACCAGACAGCCAATGGTGAACGCTTCATTCCCAAGGCAGTAACGGCAGCCCACACGACGTTGCCGCTGCCAAGCTATGTCGAGGTAACCGCGCTCGACACGGGCCGGACCATCCTCGTGCGGGTGAATGATCGGGGGCCGTTCGCAGGGCGGGGACGCATCATTGACCTGTCGCGTGGCGCGGCCGAACAGCTGGGGATCAGAAGGCAGGGCTACGCGGCTGTGCGCGTTCGCCTGGTCGATCCGCCCGAGAGGGATCGCAGGGCGCTGCGTAAGGGAAAACGAGCGCCCGAACGCCCACAGGTGGATGAGCGGACCCTCGCCAGCTTACGGGCGCAATTGAGTGCCCGGCGCGAGGCCAGCTTGTCCACGGATTGAAACGTCGCGTCGTGTCGGGCCATAAATGCCCAGCTGCGCCTCAAGTAACGGACCTGGAGTCCGGATAGAGCTCGTACATCCGCGCCTGTTCGCGCATGCATTGCCGCTTCTCACGAACCTTGGCCTGCATATATTTTCGTTGATTGCCCTCGCGCGCCCAGGCTTTGGTAATCAGATGCTCATCGGCGCAACTCCTGCGCTGGCCATAAATGTCCACCGACCGCCGGTATTTCTGTTCCAGGAGCTCGGCTTCACTTGGCCGGCACGCGCAGAGCGCCAGACAGAACAGTGCGGTCGCCTTCATCCACGCGCTGGCATCTGCCAGTCCTGACCTGCGGCCCTGACGGTCGAAACGCGCTCCAAGCGAAAATTTCCGCGCCACAGGCGGCGCGCTCCACTTCATGTCCTGGCCATTCGCAGGGGCGGTGGGGCATGGCGGGCGAGAAGACCAGAAGGGTGCATGATAGCCTTGGTCCGGAGCTCTACAACAGGTCGCATGGGGCTTGATTGCATGGAAGCGATATCGCGACTGCCGGACGTGAGTTACTATGGCTTTCCTATGCGCCTGGGCAAAACGCCGGAAGGACACAGCTGCTTCTCACCTGCGGCGAGGATATAGAGGCGCTCGCGCCGTCAATGCCCGCCCCGATCCACCGCCCCGCGAGCCGGATTTTTACGCAAAAGCCGATTTGCCTCCGCCCATCGGCCCCCTTTGCCCTCCTTTTCTCCGCAAAGGGATCCATAAATATTCGCAAAGCATCCGTGCAACGACTTTGCGTATTCGCAAAAAAATGGCTGGACGTGAATCCTTGCCGATCCTCCCGGCATTGCATGAAAGGCCGTCAGGCTCCATAGCGGTCTCATGACTGGGACCGCCACCGCCTTCTGCTCGATCCTGGAGCGCATCCCCCAATGGGTCCGCGATGATTTCGCGCGCAAGGACCCAGCGATTAGACAGCGGGCGGAAGAAACATTTGCAGCGATGCTCGTGATCGCTCTGGAACAATCCGCGCCAGAGGCGATGAGCAAGGAAATGCTCGGCAAATAGCCGAGCTCCAACCCGGATCATATAGCAGGAATGATCCGCCTTTCCTCGAAATCGGAGTAAAGGCGCAATGGAGATGATCTTTTTGATCTGACCGCCGTTCCTTTCTCGAATGCTCGTCAGATGCTTCAATGCTCATCTTCGACGCCGTGGTCCCGAATCGCCGACGCCGTCCGTCCCCGGGAAGAGCGAGCCGCCAAGCCGCGCCAGATGGCCCGCGCCGTTCGCCTCAAGCTTAGGACAGGACCACGTCATTGCAGCGATCAATCATCAGCGATTGAATATGGAGCTTGTAAGAAGTTGCCTGATGCTGCGCGCCTGAGCTAGCTTGGCAGGGTCGGACTGCATTTCAAGTTTCCTCGCCCAGCTTGCAAGCTCGTCGCGGACCTCGTCCTTGATACCCGGCGCGCGGCGCTCCAGTACCGTCAGCAACGCCATACCAGCTGTGAGCCCCCAGTCCATACTTGACGTCTGCGACCCGCTTGCCTGTCCAAGGCTCGACTTGATCCTTTCCCCCATTTCTGGTGCTCCCTGCCTCTCCCGGATAAAGCCGGTGCCGTAATATCAAGTCGCGGACATGGTCAACGCCGCGCTTGCGCTCGTCCCAATCATGGACAGAAATGGCCGAAACAGCCTGCCGGCGACAGGCCGGACGGCAAATCGTCCCGGCGCCACGCAAACGCGATGACGCCGGGACCCCGACGCCGGCTTGCGACCCGAATGGCCTCGGGAATTCCGGCAAGGAAAAGGGCCTGAACCATGCCGGATCCGGCCGCTCTATCCTTGTTTCGTCCGGGAGTCGAAAGAAACCGAATAGAAAGGTGAATATCGAGTATCACCCTGATATTGCGATTGCTTGACCGCACAATCATCAAGGACGCAAATGAATATGCCGCATCGTCCAGCCTGGGGGCGGTGAAGGTACAAAAGGCTTGCCCATTGTGCGCAGGTCAGGGGAAACTGGAAATGGTCTTGGCAAGATACTTGAGAAGATCGTCGAACGCTGCGGTCCCGGGTATTTTCCGGCTTTTATCGAGAAATCTCCGCTGTCAGACAAGCGGGATGATGCATCGATCTTTTCCTGCTCCTGCCGCACAGCAACGCGCGTGGTCATGGCTGCCCGACCGGCAGGTCCTGTTGCTTCTTGGTCCCTACGCGGCGGGATTCGCGTTTACGCACTGGATCGCGGCAGCATGGGGCGGGACGGGCTTTTATTCACTCTGGTACCCTGCCGCCGGACTGCGCCTCGCCTTTTTGTGGCATGCCGGAGCTCGCCTTACGCCTTTCATTGCGATCGTTGAGATCCTCGTCGGCACGGCAAAGGGCCTTTTTTCACTTGGCGTGCCCGACTGGCCGCTAACCTTATGGGGTATCGTTCGGCCGGTTTTCGCTTATGGCGCGACCGTCGCGGCGATCCGCTGGCTGGCGAGCGGGTCGCGGGCAAATGTGCTCGTCCCACCCATGCCGCTCGGCCTTGCAGCGGTGGCAGCGCCCAACGTGGCCGCGCTCTCTGCCTTGCCCGAGGCGCTGTGGCGTCCCGACCTGACCGGTGTGCAGGGCGTGCGGGACATGATCACGTCGCTGGCAGCCTTTGCCGTCGGCGATCTGTTGGGCGTGTTGATGCTCGCCCCGCCTTTGCTGTGGATCACGCAGATGTTCGCCCGTCGGCGCCGTCCCCGGCTGCGGATCGACACTGGCTGGTGGCCGGCGCTGGCCGAGAGCACTGCGCTGCTGCTGGGCGCTATTGGCCTTACCGAAATCCTCCGGCGCGTAGGCCTGGGCATGCAGCCCATGCCCGTCATCCTGGCCGTCGCATGGATCGGCCTGCGCTTCGGCCGGGCGCCTGTATGGCTTGCGTTGCTGGTTGTCACCCTGTTGATGCTGCCGCACACGGCACAGGGCATGACGACCGCAGCGCGTCTGGAACTGCATCTCAGCCTCGCGACGGTTGTCGTCGTCGGCTATCTCGCCGGTAGCTTTGCCGACGCCCAGCGACAGGCGCGCGTCGATGTCGAACGACGGGATCGCCTGCTCTTTCAGGCCGAACGGCTCAAGACATTGCGCGCCATGTCGGTCGCTGTGATCCATGAAGTCAGCCAGCCCTTGTCGACGCTGGCGATCGAGGCGAAGCATCTGCATGCCATCACGGGCGTTTCCGACCCTGAAATCGCGCAAAGCGCCGCGCTGATAGACCGCAAGGCCGCAACCCTGTCGCATCTCGTGCGCCGGCTGCGTGGATATGGCGGCCGTGTGGTCGACGAACCCACGCCGCTTCCCGTGTCGGCCTTGATCGAGAGCGTCGCTGCGCTCGTCGCGCCGGAAGCGAAGAGCCGAGGCATTACGCTCAAGGTCGCCCCTGTAGATCCCGACCTTGTCGTGCTCGCTCAGGAAGTCGAACTGGCGCAAGCTGTGGTTAATCTGCTTCACAACGCCATCCAGGCGGCGAGCGATGGAACGGTGCATCTCGCGGCGGCCCGGGAAGGCCCCCGCATACAGATTATCGTGACCAACCGCCATGGCGCGGACATAGCGCCCCATGGCGGCATGGGCGTGGGCACGCTGGTTGCCCGCGCCATTGTCGAGGCGCATGGTGGCGCCGTGTCGCGGAGCCTGACCCCCTATGGCGATGTGATCGCCACCATTTCTCTCCCCGCAATCGGAGAAACGGCATGAGGCCCGACGACGCAGCCAGGGTCTATGTGGTCGACGACGACCTCGATCTGGGGGCCAGCGTCGCCCGGCTGCTGCGGCGCCACGGCTTTGATGCCACCTCTTTTCTCGATCCGGCGCCGTTGCTTGACGTTCATGCCCGCGCCCCGGCCCATTGCATCGTGACAGACGTCATGATGGGCGATCTTGACGGCTTCACCTTCGCCGACCGGGTCAGGGAGCGTGATGCAGCGGTTTCGATCATTTTCATGACCGCCTGGCCAACGACAGCCAATGCAGTGGATTCGGTGCGGCGATACGGAGGGCTCGACTATCTCGAAAAGCCACTCGACGAGGAACGGCTGCTCGCCGCCGTCCACGAGGGGGCTGGCTGGGCGAGGGAAAGGCGGCGGACTCTCGCGCGCACCGGCGCGCTTACGCCCCGCGAACGACAGATTTTCGAACTGCTCGTCCAGGGACACAGCAACAAGGCGATCGCAGCGTTGCTCGGTCTCAGCCCCAAGACAGTCGAGGATCACCGGGCGTCAATCATGGCCAAGACGGGCGCCAATGGTCTGGCGCAACTGATTGCATTGGCCCGGTAAGGCGCAGACTTGCCCTGCCGAACCTTCTCGGACCGTTGATCGGCAAGCGCTGGCCCTCCGATGATGAGCGGACCTGAAGGCTCCGGGAAAAACCCGGATAGGCGCGGACATATTTGTCGGCCACAGGATGAAACGCGACCCGAAGGAAGCTATTTCAGCTTTCTTTTACCTGACCCGGCCTGAACGGTCGGGTCATTTTCGCTGCCCCTCGATTGAGGGCGGGTCTGCCGGCATGTCTCCGGGACGAACGCCCCTCCCCTGGCCCGATCGAGCACCCAGAATGATGCCTCCAAGGATCAAGGCCATTCCCGCCAGATGATAGCCATGCAGGGGTTCAGCAAGGAGAATGCTGGCCAGGCCAGCCCCGAACAAGGGCATCAAGGCAATGGTCTGGCCCGCTTTTGCAGCCCCTATCGACGCCACGGCCGCATTGAACAGCATATAGGCAAGGAGCGAGGGCAGCGTCGCGACATAGACGAAGGCGCCGATCACCGGCCACGCCAGCTCGGGAAAGCCCTGGCCAAGCCATTCCGCCGCGGCCAGCGGGAGCATGCAGATGACGCCGATGAGGAAGGTGGCCTGGAGAAAACTCAGCGGATGAATTGGCGGTCGCAGGCGCAAGAGACTGGTATAGAGCGCCCAGGCGATCACGCCTCCCAGCACCAGGGCGTCCCCCAGGCCAAAACGCATCTCGATGAGCGTCCGCACATCGGCCTTGAGGATGACAAGCGCGACCCCAAGGGTCGACAGGCCTACCCCCGCCACCTGCCATGCCCGCGCCCGTTGCATGAAGATCAGCCGGTCGCCGAGCAACACCATCGCGGGTATAGCGGCCTGGATCAGCAGGCCATTGGTTGCGCTCGTGTAACGGAGTCCGGCGTACAGGAAGGCGTTAAAGGCGCCTATGCCCACGACGCCCAGCAGCAGGATGACGGGGAGACTCTGCCTGAGCCGCGCCCGATCGGCGACCATGGGCCGGCCAGCGAAAGGAAACAGGATGAGCGCGGCGCCGCTCCAGCGGACAAAAGCCAGCGTGAAGGGCGGGATCTGCTCGTGAACAGCCCGGCCGACAATGGAATTGCCGGCCCAAAGCAACATCACGATCATCAGTGCGCCATAGGCGGCCGCCTCACTCTTTCTTCCCACGGTTTGCTCCTCGGCCGGATAATTGCCGCCGGGATAGATTTTCATAAGCGGACGATCCAGCAACAAAGGACATCCATGTCCTTGTTCGGTCCAGCGGGCCCTCCCGGCTGCCTCACAGGGAACCAGGATCGGTCCTGAAGCGTGCCGCAGCCCAGTCGAGGAACAGCCGCACGCGCGGCGAAAGCTGCCTGTTGGGCGGATAGAGCAAGGACACGGGCGCCGGTGGAACGGTGTAATCGGCGAGCAGCCGCACAAGGCGTCCTGCATCAAGATCGCGCTGAATGTGGAACAGGGGAAGCTGGCCCAGTCCCAATCCGAGCAGGACCGCGCTGCGGAAGGTTTCCGTGCCTGTTACGACAAGGCGGGTTGGAACGTCGATCTGGGTTCGTGCGCCGGACTGCACAAATTCGAATGGCGTTTGGCGACCGCTGCTCATCGCCCGAATGCCCACGCCCTGATGATGCACGAGGTCCCGAAGGACGTGCGGCCGACCGTGGCGGTCAAGATAGGCTGGCGCTGCGCATGTGACGCGTTCCAATGTCGTCACCGTTCGGGCGACAAGCTCACTGTCGGGCGACACGCCATAGCGCAGCACGCAATCGACGCCTTCACGCACCATATCAACCCAGCGGTCGCCCTCGCTCAAGGAGAGTTCGATCTGCGGATGCCTGTCTAAAAAGTCCGGCAGGCCTGGCATCAGGAAATGCCGTGCAATCGTGCCTTGCACCTCCACGCGCAGCATGCCCTGAGGAGACGCGCCGAGAAAGGCCCCCTCAGCATCCTCGATATCGTCCAGGATGGCAAGGCAACGGCGATAATAGGCCTCACCATCGAGCGTTGGGCGAACTGTTCGCGTGGTGCGCTGGAGCAGGCGCACGCCGAGCCGCGATTCCAGCTGCCGAACGATTTGGCTGGCTGTCGATCGCGGCAAGTCGAGATCCTGGGCCGCCCGGGTGAAGCTGCGCCGATCCACAATCCGCACGAAAAGGCGCATCGCATCAATCCGGTCCATGGCGCGTCCATTGTTCCGATTTTTCGTACAGTGATGCCATTTCTAGCGACATTATCCCCTCTGCTCCAGCGCCTATATGCAGATTCGCCCCTGGCAGACCTGACAATTTCCGGAGAAAACAGATGAGTGAAGATCAAACGAGGATCGCCATCGTGACCGGCGCCTCGCGCGGCATAGGAGCTGCGATCGCGCGCAGATTGGCGGCCGACGGCCTCAGGGTGATCGTCAATTATGCAAGCGGCGCCCAGGACGCAGAGCAGCTGGTGGGGGCAATCGAGGCGGCTGGCGGCAAGGCCACGCCCGCTCAGGCGGACATAAGCGACGCAGCCGCAGTGGCGCGCATGTTCGATTCGACGCAGGCCGCATTCGGCGGCGTCGATATAGTGGTCAACAATGCCGGCATCATGCGCCTCGCGAGCGTCGCGCAGAGTGATGACGCGCTGTTCGACGCGCAGGTCGCGATCAACCTCAAAGGCAGCTTCAACATGATGCGCGAAGCGGCAAGGCGCCTGCGCCAGGGGGGACGGATCATCAATCTCTCCTCGAGCGTGGTAGGTCTCTATCAAGCGCGCTATGCGGTCTACGCCGCCACCAAGGCCGGGGTCGAGGCGATGACCCATGTGATGGCGAAGGAGCTTCGCGGTCGGAACATCACGGTCAATGCGGTCGCCCCCGGCCCTACGGCAACCGACCTGTTTCTCGATGGGAAGCCCCAGGATGCGATCGACGCCCTGGCCAGTCTCTCCCCGCTTGAACGGCTGGGCCAGCCTGAGGATATTGCGGCCTCGGTGGCGTTCCTTGCCGGACCCGATGGCGGCTGGATCAATGGTCAGGTGTTGCGGGCGAACGGCGGCATCGTCTGAACGCGGTCATGCGGGCGGCGGCAGGAAGGCCGTGCACGGCAGATGCCGCGCACGGCTTTTGGACAGGATGGCGCCTTTCGCACCGTGGCCCTGCTGCTTAGCCTCCATGCCGCTGCCGGCATGGAGGTCGGTTCATCCCAGCGCTGCGGCCACACCCGCGCCATAAGCGGGATCGCAACGCATGCAGTTGTCGACATGGCGCTGTTTGATGAACCCGGGCGCATCGCCCAGCGCTCGCGCGGTATTGTCGAACAGGTGCTGTTGCTGCGCTGGCGTCATCTGCCGGAACAGCTTGCGAGGTTGGGTGAAATAATCATCGTCATCCTCGCGATAATTCCAGTGAGCGGCATCGCCGGAGATACGGAGCGGCGGCTCGGCGTAATCGGGCTGCTGCTGCCACTGGCCGAAGCTGTTCGGCTCATAGTGCGGCCGGCCGCCATAATTGCCGTCCATCCGCCCTGCGCCATCGCGATGGTTGCTGAACACCGGACAGCGCGCGGCATTGACCGGGATCTGATGATAATTAACCCCCAGCCGGTAGCGCTGCGCATCGGCATAGTTGAACAGGCGCGCCTGAAGCATCCTGTCGGGCGAAACACCGATCCCGGGCACCAGATTTGACGGCGCGAAAGCCGACTGCTCGACATCGGCGAAGAAATTCTCCGGGTTCCGGTTCAGTTCGAACTCTCCGACCTCGATCAGGGGATAATCCGCCTTGTACCATACCTTCGTCAGGTCAAACGGGTGGAAGCGGTAGGTCTCGGCCTCCGCCTCGGTCATGATCTGGACGAACATCTTCCATCTGGGGAACTCGCGACGCTCGATCGCTTCATAAAGATCACGCTGATGTGATTCGCGATCACCGCCCACCAGAACCGCCGCCTCGGCGTCAGTGAGATTTTCTATGCCCTGCTGGCTCTTGAAGTGGAACTTCACCCAGAAGCGCTCGCCCGCTTCGTTCCAGAAGCTGTAGGTGTGGCTGCCAAAGCCATGCATGTGCCGATAGCTTCTCGGGATGCCGCGCTCTGACATCACGATCGTCACCTGATGAAACGCTTCGGGCAAGAGAGTCCAGAAATCCCAATTGTTGGTGGCGCTGCGCAGATTGGTGCGGGGATCGCGCTTCACCGCCTTGTTGAGATCGGAAAACTTGCGGGGATCGCGCAGGAAGAAGACGGGCGTATTGTTGCCCACCATGTCCCAATTGCCCTCCTCGGTGTAAAATTTCAGGGCAAAGCCACGAATGTCGCGCTCGGCATCGGCTGCGCCACGTTCACCGGCAACAGTGGTGAAGCGGGCGAACATCTCGGTCTTCTTGCCGATTTCGCTGAAGATTTTCGCGCGCGTGTAGCGGGTGATGTCCTTGGTCACAGTGAAGGTGCCGAAAGCGCCCGATCCCTTGGCATGCATGCGCCGTTCAGGGATGACTTCGCGCACGAAATTGGCAAGCTTCTCGTTCAGCCACACGTCCTGCGCCAGCAGAGGGCCGCGCGGACCAGCGGTCAGGCTGTCCTGATTGTCAGGCACAGGTGCGCCAAATGCCGTGGTCAGTTGCGTCACGGGGCATTGGCCGGCGCTCGGATGTGTTTTGGCCACTCTGCTCGTCCTCCTTTTGCAGGTTGAGGCCGATTATTACGGCAGCGCAATCCTTGTGTCCCCATCAAATAGCGCGTCATTGTAATCGGATCGGTCAATCTATTTCCGCTTGCCGGCAGAGACGGGCAACCAGCTGGTCGCTTCCATATTGCGCGCGATCCAGGCGGCTTGCGATTGGCGGGGTGGCCAACAAGGCCGGTGTCATGAACGTCAACGCGCCACCTCAGGATCATGAACCGCCCGGCCTCGAAATCGACTGCTGCATTCCGGTCACTTTGCGAAATTTGTCTAAGGCCCGATTGTCCCGGACGGGCATCTGGTTACTGTTCCAGCCAGAGAATGATGCAAGAGGGGGCACCGCATATCGTGCGGCCCGAGGAGCGGGGCATGCGACTGGACTATTATATTCCTTCTCTCAAGCTGCAGCATCGATTGACCGCCCATGCCATTGTGGCCGAGGTGATCGCGCCGACCCTCGAAATTCTGCCGGCGATGCTCCCAAATCTCCATATCCGGCTGGCTGGAGCCAGCAGCTATGCCTTTGGCGGCCCGGTCATGCCTGCGCCCAGAGTGACCCTGCTTGGGCCAACGAGCGCGGCTTATGGGATGCACCTGGCGCCAGGGACCGAGATCGTGACAACGGGTCTGCTACCCCAGGGCTGGCTCACTTTCGTCGGAGCGCCCGCTGCGCAATTCAGCGATCGCATCATCGATGCCACCTCGATCTGGGGTGACTGCAAGATCGATCAGCTGTGTGACCGTTTGATGTGTGCGGCCAGCGACACGGCCAGGGTCGCGGTACTCGAATCATTCCTGCTCCAGGAAACACGCGATCTGTCCGACGTCACTCTGGCCAGAACCGCGACGATCGATCAATGGCTGGAGCGAAGCGCCGCACTCTCGCTCGATCTGCTGCGTGCGGAACTGGGCGTCAGCAACCGTCAAGCCGGCCGGTTGACGCTTGATCTTTATGGGGTCTCGCCAAAAACGCTGGCGATGAAATATCGCGCCTTGCGCGCCGCCGCGATCATGACCGCCCATGGCGAGGCGGGACTGGAACGGGCCTTGGAGCCATTTGCGGATCAGTCGCATCTGATCCGCGATTTTCGGCGGTTTGTCGGCTGGACGCCGACCGCCTTCGCGCGCGACCGGCGGAACATCGCCTATGCCACGCTGGAAGGGCGAAGCCGAGCTGGCGCCGTGCGGCCCCTGTCGCTGCTCAGTTGATGTCCGGTTCGTTCAATACCGGAGCGATGATGAGCGGTATGGCGTGCCCTTCCGGGAGGGGGCATCATTCTCTTTCCCGATAGCAGGGGGCTGTTGGATGAGAAGCGCGTTCCTGGCGATTGCAGGCGGTTTGATAATTCTGTCGCCTGGTTGCGGCTCCTCGCCAATCGCCGGCGAGAACCGGGCAGCCCAGCCCCAGGATATTTCGGGTGCAATCGCTCCCCTTCCGCGCGGCACGCATAGGTTGGAAGGCCGGATCGTTACCGTCCGCTTGCCCTATCGCGCCGCCGACAATCTGCTCTGGGCGTCAGCCACGGGCGTCATGGAAGCAGCTCCCTTCATGTTCCAGGATCTGGACATTCAACCCCGTGCCGGCCCTCAGGGCACGGATCTGGCGGTGTTCACCTACAAAGCCGACAAGCCCGGCACGGCGACGCTCGAATTCGGTCTCGTGCCTGTTGGCAAGACGTTGCTGGGAAATGGGACAACCCGTTTCAGAGATGAACCGGCACGTCGCTACTCCGCGACGGTGACGGCGCAATGAGGGGCTATCGTCCCTGCCCTGTCGCCTCCCTCGGAGCCCTGTTCCTGACCATGGCGTCAGCCACCGTCCCTGCATACTCGGCCGACGACATGAACGCAGGGAACCATCCATCGTCTGCTGCGCGGAACGGCGATGGCTTGCCCGAAGCGCCAGACGCCAACGCGCGCCGGATAAAAGGCATCTACCAACTGGCCGAAGATCGTGAGGGCGGCCGCGCCTGCAGGATCATTCTGACCGATGAGCGCACCATCGGAGGCTATGCGGCCCAGGCCAATCAAGCCTGCGTCGCCAAGTTCGCCCTGCCCTGGTATTGTGGCCATGGCGACGCGACCGACATGGATAAAAATTGCGCACCCAGGCCGACGGAGGACGTCTTTGCGTGGTTCGTCGCGCCAGATGGCCAGATCGTTCTGATCGATGGCGCCCGGCAGCCATTGTTTCACCTGTCTCCCTTATCGGATGGCGTTTATTACGAACGACGGGATGGCAGCGTGGGACAGGAAAGCCTGAGCTTCTCCCGCGTCGATCCGGCTGACACCGACCGGTGAGCAAAGGGGCTTTGTGGGGCGGATTTGCGGCAAAGTCAGGCGGATCCCGGCTGCCGTTCAGGGCTGGCTGCGCGAACTCATGATGGGGCCACCTGGCTGGATGGCCATCAATTCGCCGCCCTCAGTCATCTTCCAGGGCTTTCCATCCCAACGGGCTCAACAAGCCTCGCACCTGTCCGATGAGAATGTCAGCCTGCCCATGAAAATGCCAGCGGCGCATAAGGGCGTTGCGATGGCCATGGTTCGACAAAGGATCAATGGTCGCATCCACCCGCGTGCGGCGACAGGATCATAACGGCTGATGCCCGCCAACAGGAGGTCGCATGCAAGCGCAACTTCCCGGGCGATCTACGCGTCCTCACGCCCGCCGACGGATCGGTGCGCAGCAGCGCGCCGAAAAGCATGCCAAAACTCCAGGAACGATAGTTCCAATGTCCAATTCGGACCATTTCGCCTTCCAGATAATATGGGCGCTGACATCCATCTGCCCGACAAGAGCACAGCTGCTCTTTGGCCACACGGCGCAGAACGCCGAGATCCTCGAACCGGCGCCGGACACCTTCGCAGCGTCCTGTCCGTAAAGAAGGCTCGATGACGCTGCCGCGGCGCCTTAAGACGTTCACAACCTCATCCGTTCATAGGAGGAATGACAACACGGAAGGGCTGGCAATCATGACGTTCTTGCAGAATTATATCGCGAACATCGCCCACAAGCGTTCGGCGTTAATGAACATCTATGAAATCACCGACCTGTGGCCACGGCAAAATTCCGAACGGCATTGGATCGCCGGACAGGGTGCCTTCTACGGCGCAACCGCCGCATGCGCGGGGTTCATTCTCATAGGATTTTTCATGATCTTTTCCACGCCGATCCACTCGATGTCCGACGAACTCGGCAGGGACCAGGTCATGGGGCTGGTCGTCGCGCTATTCTTTCTCTTCTGCTGGATCAGCATCTTCTGGCATCACCATTTTCTGAAAGCCAAGCTCGAAATCATCCGCTCGGCAAAAGCGCGCCTGGCACGCGATGCCGACCTGCACGACGAATATCTGGCGTGCGTTGAGCGAGCCGGGGCTGTCGCGATCGCTCATTCGCGCGCTGCAGCCGCAGCGCAGGAGGCCAGGAACGCCGTCCTCGAAGGACAGGCGATGCAGGCCCAGGTCCGCGCTGCAAATGCACAGGAAGCAGCCGTGCGCAAGGATGAGGCGTCGCGGCTGTCGATTGCGGAACGGCATGCCCTCGCTGCCTCCATTCGCCACAACACGGAGACGGCCGAGCTCAATCGGCGCAAGGGTCTGAGCGGGGCGACGAACGCAGGTCGCGCAGCGGCGGATGCTGCCAAACTCGCGGGTGGACGTCGATAAGACCGTTGAACAGCTCAAAAATTGCTGAGTGAGCGGAGAGCTTGACAGACGGAAGGAAGACCAGACCCAGCCAGGATACGGCTTGCGCTCACCATAATCTCGTGCCGTCCCTCGCACACCGCTGTTGATGGGTGCGTGTGCGGCTTCGAGACCAACCGGCAGCAAGCGCGTCGCTCGCTTGCCGCTCACCTCTTTCGCCTGGTAAGCGGCAGGACGGAAACGCTGCGATCGGTACCAGACGATGGGCGAGGACCATGCCGCTGTTTGTCTGCGACAGATGTCGAGAATCGTGCGCTGTCCTGATTTCTTGGCGCATTGCGGGAGAATTTGACTAACCCTCCTGAATCGCCTTATATGTCCGGGCTTGCAGGCGAAATTCGGCCTTTTTTGACGAACCGACTATGGTAAACGAGAGCTTGGGGGGCGGGCCATGTTGTCAGGCCAGATACTGGATACGATGATCAGCTCCTGCGAGAACGCGAAAACCGTTCTGCGCCGCGCCGCCATCGACCCATCAGACCGCAAGACCCTCAACATCACCATGGGCGCCACGGTCGCTGCGGAGTTTCTCGGGCGAACTCCGGAGGCTCTCGCCAAGGCTGAAGCTCGCGGGCGCCTTCCCGCTCCAAAGGTTTCCAATAATGGCCGCCGCTTCTACACCGTAGAAGATCTGATCGCCATTCGCGAGACGCTCGGCATCAAGATGGGCAAGCTGCCCGACGAACGGGCGGTGGTTATCGCGGTTCAGAACTTCAAGGGCGGCGTGAGCAAGTCCACCACTTCGAAACATCTCGCCGATTATCTGGCGTTACGCGGTTATCGCGTCCTCGTCGTCGACTGCGATCCCCAAGCCTCCATGAGCGTCATGTTCGACGTCGATCTGGAGGGACTGGTGGACGAGACGCATACACTCTCCAATTTCCTGTCTCCCCGTATCGATGAGGCGGAGTCGTTCCGCAAGACCATCAGGCCCACGGCCTGGCCCAATATCGATATTTGCCCGGCGAATCTGGGATTGCAGGACACGGAATGGGAACTGACGGCGACGATCGAGGAAGGCCCTCAAGCGATCGCCGGGGCCTTCCGGATGCTGCGTATCGGATTGGAGGAAGTCCGCCGCGATTATGACGTGATCATTCTCGATCCGCCGCCCGCGATGGGCTTTCTAGGCGTCAATACCCTGAGCGCGGCGGACGGCCTCCTGATCCCCGTTCCTGCCCGCCAGCTTGATTATCTCTCCACCATTCATTTCATGCAGACCTGCCGGGAAGCGATGAGTCTGGTATCCAAGTTCGATGCGTCGATCGACTATGGATTCATCCGCGTGGTTTGCACCATGTTTCAGCCGAACCGCACGAACGAAGCGCAGATGCTCCAGGTCATGGAAAAGACCTATGCGGGCCAGATGCTATCCACTCCGATCCTGCTCTCGGAGGAAATAAAGAACGCCGGCATTGCAATGTCGTCGGTCTACGAAATCAACAAGCCCTATGGTTCGCATCAGACTTATACGCGGTGCCGCAACAATCTCAATTCAGTCTTCCGCGAACTGGAAAAGGATATCTGCAAGCAGTGGCCGTCGCGTATCGTGCAGCTCGGCACTGATCGCCTGACGGAGGCAGCATGAGCAGCGGAGCGGGACGACGCCGCAGTCTTTTGACAACTGCCATCGACAGCCTCGGCTCGCCGCCGGCGGTTTCCGAACCAGAGGCGCCGCATGCGGCACCGGCTGAACCATCTCGTCGCGAGCCTGCCGCCCCCTCCTTCCTGGAGAGGCGCGGGGTGGCCTTTGACGAGATCGCGCGCACCGTAAAGCGGCTGACCATCCGTGTACGGCCGGACGAATGCAGCGTGTGGCCGGGCAATGCGCGTGATTATGCCGGGCTTAGCTATGAGCGTTGCGCTTCCCTTATCGACTCCATCAAGGAGGAGAATGGCAACCGGGAACCCGTGGTCGTCCGCCGGACGCCGGACGGTGAAAAGCCCTATGAACTGATCGTCGGGACCAGGCGCCATTTTTCGGTGTCATGGCTGCGCGAGAATAACCACGCCGAGATTGATCTCATCGCGCGCATTGAAACGCTTGACGATGAAGGCGCCTTCCGGCTCGCCGATATAGAGAACAGAGAGCGCGAGGACGTCACCGACCTTGAGCGAGCGCGCAATTATCTTCACGCGGTCGACGCCTATTATAACGGCATCCGCAGCCATATGGCCGATCGCCTCGCGATCGGGAAGCAGAACCTGCACAATCTGCTGCAGCTCGCCGAATTGCCCGACGATGTGGTGCGGGCATTCGCAGATCCGGCCGATATCAAGGTTCGTCACGGCATGAAGCTGTCTCCCCTCCTCAAGCAACCAGGTTTGCGTGAAGCGATCCTGGAGGTCGCAAGAGAGATTACGCGCGAGCAAGGTGAACGGCGAACGGCGGGAGAGACTCCAATCGAAGGCCCGCAAGTCTTCCAGCGCCTTGCTTCGGCCAGTCCGGTAAGGCGGGAGCCCGCGCGCCGCGTGAAAGCCGCGGTCAATGCCCTGGACGGCGATCAGATCGGCATGATTGTCTCTGACACACGGGCGCGCGGAATTACGATCAACATCAATCCGCGAAGGCCGATCAACGTAGACGAAATTCTCTCGGCCCTGCGCCCGGTCATCGAGGCCGCGAAGTTCAGCAAAAAATAGTTTTTTCGCGCTAAAACAATACCTTACTAATCGGTAAAACATGTTTTACCAGACGCTATCCGGGGAATGGCAATGGTTTCCAAGAAGGTCGGTCGAGACGACAGTCAGGTAGACCTGTTCCTCCCGCAGCTCACCGCCCTGCCCTTGCGCGATCAGCGCGAGACGATGGAGCGTCCCTTTTTCTCGCTTTCAAAACGCAAGCGCCTCAAGCCGATCGATTATGTAAGTCCCGACGGAAAGGTGACGGTTCACGTCAGCGCCAACTCGGAATATGGCCTTGCGACCATCTATGATCTGGACGTCCTGATTTATTGCGCCTCGGTCCTGATCGAACACAAGAGGCGGGGTGTGAACGACATCCCCCAAACCCTTCACGTCGTCCCCTATGACATGCTTTCAACGCTCAAGCGTGATGTGGGCGGCAGGGCCTATGAATTGCTCGGCAATGCACTGGACCGCCTGCAGTCGACGACCGTCAAAACCAACATCCGCTCGGGCGATGCGGTGGAAACCACCTTTTCCTGGATCGACAGCCACAGCCAGCTCAAGGACCGCAATGGGCAAGTGCGCGGGATGCGGATTACGCTGGCCAAATGGTTCTATGATGGCGTTCTCATGGAAGGCGGCGTACTTGCCATCGATCCGGCCTATTTCTCGCTGACGGGTGGGCGAGAGCGCTGGCTTTATCGCGTAGCGCGCAAACATGCGGGCGGAGCCGGCCCTGACGGATTCTCGATTTCCATGCCGACATTGTACGAGAAATCGGGCGCGGAGGGGGATTATCGTCGCTTCAAATTCGAGATGACGAAAATCGCACGAGAGAACAGTCTTCCTGGATATTCGCTGGAACTTCTTCAGCGCGATGGCGGCGAGCCGTTCCTTCGGATGGCCAAACGTGCTCTGGATGAAGTCCCCTCCCCCTCCCCTTCAAGCGGCTTCGCGCCCGCCGTTGACGCCTCGAAGCCCGGGACCGCCGCTGCCGAGGAAGAGCCCGTGAGTTTCCCCTTGCAGGGATCGATCGCCTTTGGTGCTTTTGGAGCGATTGCCCGGGCTAATCTTCCCTCGCCGCAGCGCGATCACGAGGCTGTTGCAAATGATTTCAGGAACTTCCTGAGATCGCGCGACATCGCTTTCGACGCCAGTAACATCACCCAGATTTTCGCGACCTTCTGCACCAAACAACGTTCCGCGATCTGACCTGTCCGTTCCGGGCAGGCCCCCTGCCCTGCCCTTCCGACTCTCCTTCATTCGATAGCCGCTTGGCCATCCTATTCCCGGGCAAGCTCCCAGGATGGCGGCGCACGGTGCGTTCCTGAAATACCGCGATCTGTCCACCGATCTCATGAAACCAAGTCCCGCTATGCTGGAACATCTGTTCAGCGTGGCATGGTCTCTCGCGGACCCGCGTCCCCGCCTACGGCCGCACGCTCTCCTCCCTTCCCTATTCGAACGGCACGCTGCGGCTAAGGCTGCGACAGTTGATTCATGGAAAAGGCGATCATGGGTCGATCCCCGGTGCTCACGCGGTTCAGAATCCGAAGGCCAGTCACCCACATGGGCCTGCGACCGGCTTCACGGCGTCCCCCCACGCCTGGAGGCGGGGCCGTTGGCTGCCAGGCCCGGTATTTCAGGAACAGCCAAGGCGACCCTCAGAAATGCGCACATCAGCGTGCTTGCTCCTGTCTGCGATCACTCGATCAGCGGGAATGCAGTCCGCCCAACTCACAAGCCGACCCGACAGGCTATGATCGGAAATGCTCCTGACAGAGCGGGACGTTCCTGAAGTACCGTCGATGGCCGCAGGCAAGGCGAGAATACTGCCCATCGCCCGACGCAGTCCAGGGCTAGCTACCGCCAGACCATGGGAGCGCCTGCACGAGTGCTCCGGCTTAAGGCGCATTGCCGCACAGCATCCTCCTGAGCTCTGCAACCTGGCCGATCAACGCGGGATACGGTTACCCTGGCCCGCGTTCCTGAAATCCCGTGCTCAAGCGTGAGCTTCGCAGGGGGGCTGCCGCGCGCTGCCTATCGAATGACCACCGAATATGCTTGGCACCGACGTGTTCCCGATATCCCGTGGAAAGAGCAAAGCGACACTAGTGCGATTCTTGGACGAACCCCTTTTGTGTCCGGCGCAAGACACGGATATACCGCGACATGCCATGATCGCATATGCTCTAAACCCCGGTTTTCCGGGCCTTTCCGGCAGAGTAAAACATGTTTTACTCATTGTGGACGCCTCGGTCCCGCACGGGATTTCGGGAACAGGCCACGGGACTTCAGGAACCGAATCACGGTGCATTGGGAACGCGGACTTCGGGACATTGGGAACGAAGCGACGGGATTTTGGGAACGGGCCAAATCCGCGACTCGTGGAGAGTCAACGATTCGCGCTAGGAGTGGGCAGGCGTAACTCTTTATGGATTCTTTTAACGGATCTAAACCGCGCCTCTGGCGCATCCTCTTTTTTGAGTGATTGAACGGAACGTGAGGGAATGAGAGGGAGGAAGGACCCGGCACCCGACGGAACGCACTATGTGGCGCCACAACCCGCCCCACCTGCATGAGAATCGGGAAAGCAGCAAGCTCTGCACGCCGCAAACGCAGTTCTCGCCAGGTGTCAGAAAAGGGATTCAGGCAGATGGCCTGACGATCATGGCCGCAACCGAGCGGCCATCGGCCTTCGAACTATTTGCAGCTGATCGGCGCGGAAGAAGGGCAGGGCTGGGAAGGGGAGCGATTCTTCGCGATGGAGCGAGAACTAACGGCGCAATGCCCCTAAATCGCCGTTCAAGCCCTGCTGAGAAGGCGTGAGGTCCCGGGGGTAACTCGCCTCACTCCTCACCTCTTTTGCCGCTCACAGGGGCTGGTGCGCCCGTATCATCGCTCTCATCGTCCCAAATTGTGAGCTCAAAGATGTCAGCAGATGCCGGACGATGCGTTCTAGGCACAGCCTTCGGTCCGGACAAAGGCACCATGTAACTGCGGTAACTCGCCTGACCCGTCCTTTCGACGAGCAAGCCTTCCAGCTCCGCAGTCAGCAGAAGCTTGATGGCGCCAGCTGACGTCAGGCCCAGATGCCGGGCAACCTCACCGCTCGTAATGGCGGGCCGTGCCATGGCAAAGGAGAGCAGGTCCTTCAGCCGTCCTGGACGCCGGCGAACGGCGAGATGCATTCTCGCGCGGCGGGCAAAGCCCCGCAGCTGAACCTCGATCTGAAGATGGGCGTTGGCGCCCGCCGCGATCGCGTCGAGCCAAAGCCGATCCAGTTCGGTGTCTCTGGCGACTTTCCACCGTCCTCCAGCCAGTTTGAGACCCAGTGCGGTCAACCCTCCCTGCGAGCCTTTCCATCGCCCGGGACCCCATCGATCGCCTACCAGAAGGCTGGCCACCACATCGCCTCGGCCGAGCGGAGAGTGTTGCCGCCACAAAGCGGCGATCCGACCGGAATGGACGAGGGCAGGGGAGGGGGGTAAGGCCTTGCAGGCCTTGCTCCAGGCTTCGACCGCCGACGTCAGCTCCCATGCCTCACGGTGACCCAGGGCGTTCTGGCGCGGCTGCGTCATGTCCATGCCGAACCACTGCAGAAGGGCAGAAGCATCGGTGACGAGGGCATTGAGGGTGATCGGCATCCCGATCGCATGTTTCCAGTGCGTCAGGTCATACACGCTGGTCGTCAGTCGGCCTCGGCCGTCTATGACCACGGCTTCCTCGGGCAAGTCGGCCATGTCGATGGCGGCGAGAGCCTGTCGTTCGGATAGCGCGATGCGCGCTCTCAGGGGCTGGCGGACAGGACTGAGGCGAAGATGCTCCTCGAGCCGCGCCAATGCGGCCTGTGCTTCCGCATAGCAGACCATGAGCGATGGGCTGGGGAGGGGAGGGGGGATCGTCATGAACCTCGCTAACAGGCGTTCGGTCGGCGCCAATGTGATCATTTTTCAGGGCAGCAAGAAGATGAGCATTTTTGAACCGCGGAAGGCTGAAATTCAACTGAAAGCGGCCTTTAGAAAGTCCGTCACGATGCGGCTGGAGTCAGTCCCGCTGGCGCTTTGCTCGGACGATCGACGACCGCCGTCGCGATTATTTCCGTGGTGCCAACGAGCTGGGGTCTGTCGGCTTCGTGGTACTAAGGGCGCTCGGCCGTCCATAGTCGGCGCGGGTAGGCGCAGCGGAGGAGGCAGGGATGTGCCCCCTGGACGTGGTGCGGCGTCACTGTAGCGAAGCTGGCCGGACGCGCGCTGGTTACGCGAGAAGAGCGCGGCGCGACAGGCCCGGCACAACGGGAGCGTCGGGCTGCGCATCCCCAAACTGCGCACCGGCAGCTATTTTCCTTGCTTGCGGGACCTGCACCATCTGGCGGAGAAGGCGCTGGCCGCGGCGATCCATATGGAGCATCTAAACGCGGGCAGTCGATGATCTGGTCAAAGCGCTCGGCATGAGCGGGCGCCGGTGGCGCCAGGAGATTGTGAAGGTCTTCCTTGATCGCCCGATCGAAGGCGGCTGACCCTATCTCTGGATCGATGTCACTTACCTCAAGGGACGTTTCCGGACTGAACGGACATCTTCCATCGCGAGCATCCGTCCCGCCTTTCCCCGGACTTGGGAACGTCGCCCATGCAAGATCCACGCTGGTGGGGCGCTGGAACACAGGAGTTTTCCCAATCGCGCGGCCTGATGTCTGCAGTTCACGTTCCCGCCCGGATCGCGGCCACGACCTGCCCTTTCCCTCCGCGTTATTCTCCGTTCCATCTTTCTATATCGTGTCCCCGCGGTGAGGGACGCACCAGCGCAGAACAATTGGCTTTCTATGATCCCTGGTTCAAGGCCAATGTTGCCGAAGCAACATGCCTCCCCATCTCGCTCGAACATTGGCAATCTCACGCGGGTCCAGCAGCACGGATGTTCGTGGTTGATCGGCGGCTGACTTCACTGGCTACACAATCCCCCGGGCGTCAAAGCCGAACTGTCGAGCTCCCCGGCGTGCCGCGTAGTCGAGCAATGTACCATGCTGGTCGGAGACGGCGGTGAGCTTCAGTCATGTCGCCAGCTCAGCAGCGTTTCATGACCGCCAGCCTTGACCGACGCCTTCCTGCCAGATGCCCACGCAGCCAGGGACGGTGTCCCCCATTTTTACATCCTGTCGAGGTAACGCCGATCCGCATGCTACCTTTCCTCGGATTGGTTGGCCCAGTTCACGCGCGAGGGGGAGAAGGGAACAAATCATGAATTATCTCTAAAATCCCCTCAGAAGCCCGTGGAGCGCAATGAAGGGGTTAGATAGGGAAAGTATCGACAACCACCAAAAGTCCTTCTGAGAGAGCTTCTGAGCGCCTCGAATTTTTCCGCCCCTCACCGCATTTTTGCCCAATTGCCAGCCGACAAGATTGACTCACAAGGTCGTTCCAATCTCATCGGCCTGACACGAATCGCCATTGGCCCAATTTTGGGGTCTACTGCACATATTGGCAGGGACGATGGAATGCCGGCGCGAACATGGCGTCCCGCGCGGCAGGACATCCGCGTGACGGTCACCAGCCAGACGCGGGGGTAAGCTGCGCATGCGGACCCGATGCAATATCAACCAGGAAGGGGAGGGTGCCTCCGACGCAAGCGAACGGCATGCGCCATAGCTGTCGCACGGGAGCATTTTCGAAACATGGGGTTGTCGCCTGCCGGCGTGGACCATGCGGAAGACAAGAGATAAGGAGAGCATGATCCCATTCAATCTGATCGGACCATGCTCTGGCCGCACCCATGGGATCAAGATCGCCATTCAAGCAACCAGCGTCATTGAATCATGCCAAAGCAACCGATTCGGTTCTTGTTACTGATGAAAGCTTTGGTAAATCAAGTAACCGTCTTTTCCAATGGAAAGAAACAGGGCAATTTCGGTGCTCCCCGGCATCTCACGGGCAACTGGCCGCTTATCCGGGCAACAGAGGCCGGAAGGCGTAGTAAAACTCGTCTTGGTGATGATCCTTGCGATCGTCTTGCTGTTGCCCACCATCGCCCGCGCCCAGGGTGCACAGGCCGGCGTCAATGATTTGGGCAGCGCGCCCGTTATCGACCGCGACCGAACCGACCGGGTCGCGCCGCGTCTGGAGCAGGGGCCCGCCACTCCCGCGGCATCCGCGCCATCGCCTCAAGTGGCGCCTGCGTCGCCTTCTGCTGCCAGCGTCCAGCTCGCCCGTGTGCGTTATGAAGGCTCCTCGCTCCGCCAGTCCGTCCTGGATGAAGCAGTCGCGCCGTTTATCGGTCACCCCCTGACTAACGCCACCTTGCAGGGGGTCGCCAACGCAGTGACCGCCGCCTACGGTCGAAGCGATATTGCTTTTTATGCTGTCTCGATCCCCGCCCAGGCGCCCGTGGGCGGCGAGATCAAAGTCAGGGTCGTTGAAGGGCGAATAAAAAATTATACGTTGAGCGGCATCTCGCCTAGCGCCCCGGTGAAGTTGATCGGGGCCCATATGCAGCGTCTGATGCGCGAGGATCCACTGCGTAAATCCACGCTGGAACGCACTTTGTCACTGCTGCGCGATATCCCGGGGCAGACGGTCAATGTAGCTGTTCGCCAGATGCCAACGGCCGGTGATCTGATCCTCGATGTGATCGTCAAGCGTAAGCAACTCGATATTGGACTTACGATAGACAATAGCGGGGTAAGCAATGTCGTGGAGGGCGTCCAGGCGCAACTTTCGGTAGCGGCGCATGGACTTGTTCGCGAAGGCGATAGTACAAGGGTTTCCGCTTATCTTCCCTTCTATCCGGATCGATATACATATTATTCGCTGAGCCACAGCACGCCATTGGGAAGCAATGGTCTGACTTTGTCCGCGAACTTCGCGCAGGTTAATACCAAGTCTCGGGGAACGCACATAAAAGGTGAGGCGACGCTCGCGGGGGTTTCCCTTACATATCCGATCATCCGATCGTACAAGAAAAATCTGTCCGCAAGCCTGTCGCTCGATGGAATCAACAGCACCAATTATTATCTCGATACCGAGTTTGGTGATTATCGGTCCCGAGCGGTCCGAGCGGGGCTGTCATGGTCCGATGTGGGGCCCAAGAATGGCTATGCTGCATCTGCCGTGGTGAGCCAGGGGATCAACGCCATTGGCGCCAAAGCCTTTACCGGATTTTCGGAGATTAAATTTTCCAAGGTGAATATACAGGCAATAGCGGTTAAAACGCTATTGAATAACTTGACAGCAAAAGTGACTGTTAAAGGGCAATATTCCAAGGATAAGCTTCCGGTAACCGAGAGATTTTCCTTGGGGGGAAGGGGTGCCGGCATGGCTTATCGGATCGGTACCATAACATCCGATCAGGCACTTGCATCCAACCTGGAATTGAGCTGGTCGCTTCCGGCGAAGTCTCCGGTTTTGAAGGCGACATCCTTGTTCGCTTATGTGGATGGTGCAGTAGCCCACGCTGTTGCGCGACCATATTATGGGATTGCTGCGCAGGATTATTCACTTGCATCGGCCGGCGGCGGCGTGCGCGTGGGCGTAGGGAAGGGCTGGCGCGCGAGCGCCGAAATTGCACTCCCGGTCAAGCGCCCTAACGACGCCTATAGCAGGAAGGCGCGCTTCTTCTTCGGGCTTGGTCGAGCGTTTTAGCGATTTTGCGTATACGCAAAATTGGCCATTCACCAGATCCAAAGGTCCGGAACGGCGGGCGGTCTCTTCCAACGAAAGAAGTTTGGCTATGAAGAATGTCTGGGAAGTGTGGCCGGCGATATTGTCACCTGCGGACTGTGACGCTGTTATCGAGAAGGCGGAGCAATATCCTGTGCAGTCCGCGACCGTTGGCTTTGACGAAGCGCAACGTGATGACCATGCTTACCGCAGCTCTACGATCCGCTGGCTGGATCCCGACATTGAGGCCGAACTCGTCAAGACATTGATGCGCTATGTTCATGCGTCGAACAGGACCAATTTCGGCGTGGACATCGTGGCGCCGTTCGACCTGCAATACACGGAATATCACGGCGCGGCGCACGGCAAATATGATTGGCATCATGACGTCTGGCTGGAATCCCCTCGGCCCTATGCACGTAAGCTGTCCTTCGTCGTCCAGCTCTCCGAACCGGAGGATTATGAGGGTGGGGCTTTTGAGTTTTTCGGCCTTCAGCAGCCCGGCGCTACCTTCGCTCCGCGCGGCAGCATGTTGATCTTTCCATCATTCCTGCAGCATCGTGTTCTCCCGGTGACGAAGGGTATTCGGCGTAGCCTTGTAAGCTGGGTCGAGGGGCCGCGATGGAGATGAGTGATCACGCGGTCCAAAACGATTTTGGATGGCGGTTGCCTGGCGGATCGTTGCCCGATCTGTAAGGGACAATTCGCGCCCGATCGCCGCGATCCCGCGCTTCTGATCGGCTGACGGGATTCTCCTATCTTTCCCCAATTTGCAGGCAGTGCAGCCAATGTCACCATCGGCTCTTCCGTCGATCCCCTTGCTGAGCGGGGGCAGCTTATTGTGCCTGTTCATTCTGCTGGGCGCCGCAGTCTATTTCGACGTCTGTTTCCGGCGGATACCCAATGGTTTGTCCCTGCTGGCCGCCATTGCCGCGGTGCCCTATTGGATTGGGGTGTCGGGGGACGCTATGCCAGCCTCGATCGGACAACAATTTCTCGTTCTGCTGGTCGCCACAGGGCCGTTGCTGCTGCTCTTTGCTGTGGGCGCCGTGGGGGGCGGAGACATCAAACTGCTCGGCGCGCTGCTATTGTGGATCCGTGCCGGAGACGTTGTTGGAATGATCGCAGTCATCATTCTTGCAGGAGGGGCGGTTGCCGCAGGGGCAGTGGCGCATGCGCTGTGGAGGCGAAGGCAATGGCGCGAAGCGACGGTGCCCTTCGGCGTTGCGATTGCCGCGGGCGCCATGCCGGTTCTGGCCGATGACCTCGTCTTCACGTTAAAGGCCGCGGGGGTTCTGGGCTGAAACAGCGACTTGGCGGTGGTTCGCCGCGGGAGCGCCCCCTTGGACCGGTCCCCGCGATCATTCTGCAGGTCGGGTTCCAAGAGTCCGGTGCACACCGGACCCAAATGCTTCCTCGCACCTGGCGACGTTCGGCTGAACATTGACCCGGTCATATACTCATATGGGCGCCACGGTCTGGCCTGCGCGCGGATGAGATGAAGGGGTGGGGGACCTCGTTTCAGCGACCTCAATGGGGCGGCCCGGAGCAACCATGCATTCTGGTGTGGACGGTGCCGCTTGCCGAGCTGAAGATGCGCTAAAGGGGCTCCTCAGATCGCCTCCAAACCGCTCGTCAGGCAACGGCAATGAGACGGTGGTGGGCGCGGGGACAGGAAATGCCTGGCCGCCGACGGTGCGGGTGGGGCCATGTCCAGCGTTCAGGATGGCTCCAGTACCGAAGCCTTATGCCGCTGTCTTGGCAGATGCGCGTGTCGCTCGGCAGTCGATGGGGAAGGGGCGGCATGAGTGGCATTCATCCAGACGAGCCATGGCGTTGGGCAATGACCATATATCGGGTTGGTCATGAAGGCGCAGATTCGTCAGCAGACGATGCAGCCTATACCCGGACAGATCTTCGTTCCTGTCGCACACCCCCAATGCGCAGAGCTCAGGATCCTCAGCACGGCGGCGTGGCGTCGGCGGCGGTATTTGGACAGAAACAACCGATCCGGTTGTTTGGAGAATTGAGATCGCGACTTGAGCGGAAAGCTGCATTTGCGTAGCATTGAGCGAGAAGGCGATTGGATTTGCTGAGGAATGGGTGAATTTCGGAATATCGGTTAGTCTGTTGCGGATATTCAAGGCATGATATTGTCCGTCCAGATACGAGATAATGGCGTCCTGTAAGGGTTATGACCGCTTCGGTTTCTTCTGCTCGCTGACCGTGCGCCGGTTCGGGCTATTCGTCCCTCGTCGCGAGAGTCTCGCAATAACAGGGAGTACCCCAATGGCATTTCATGGATCGCTCCGTTCAGGACGGCGCTATCTCCTGTGCGCCACGGCCATTCCGCTTCTTCTCCTGGGGGCATGTGCCGATGGCGTCGGTTTCGACATAGGCGCGGGCGGCGGACAAAATCCCTCCGGCCCCTCCGGCCCGGGTGGTCCAACCGGCCCCACTGACCCGAGTGGTCCTGGCGGTCCGACTGGTCCCGGTGGTCCGTCCGGCCCCACTGATCCGAGCGGCCCTGGGGGCCCGACTGGTCCTGGTGGTCCGACTGGTCCTGGTGGTCCGACTGGCCCTGGGGGCCCGACCGGTCCTGGTGGCCCGACCGGCCCTGGTGGCCCGACCGGCCCTGGTGGCCCGACCGGCCCTGGTGGCCCGACCGGCCCTGGTGGCCCGACCGGCCCTGGTGGCCCGACCGGCCCTGGTGGCCCGACCGGTCCTGGCGGCCCGACCGGCCCTGGTGGCCCGACCGGCCCTGGTGGCCCGACCGGCCCTGGTGGCCCGACCGGTCCTGGCGGCCCGACCGGTCCTGGTGGCCCGACCGGTCCTGGTGGTCCGACTGGTCCTGGCGGCCCGACCGGTCCTGGTGGCCCGACTGGCCCTGGTGGCCCGACTGGCCCCGGTGGTCCGACTGGCCCTGGTGGTCCGACTGGCCCCGGTGGCCCGACTGGCCCTGGTGGTCCAACCGGCCCGGGAGGACCTACTGGTCCATCCGCGCTTAACGGGCCGATCGTTGGTGGCAATGTCGGAAATGTCACGGTTGGTGGTCCCAGCGGCTCCAGCACGCTGGTCGGCGTGAATGTGTTGCCGGGTTCGTCTTCATCGACAGGCGTTCTGGCGACCGTCGATGTCCTGACCGACGAAGGCACCGTTGCGCAGGTCACACTGCCTACCACCACTGAGCAGGTCCAGCAGGGTCTCGCGCCGGTTGGCTCCTTGACGGGCGCACTGCTGGGGGATCAGGTGGGAGGTGCTGTAACACAGCTCACCAATGGTCTTTCACCTACCGTGGCGGCCGTCACATCGACCGTCGACCAGGTGACTGGGCCGCTCCTCGATACCGTGAACGGTGTCCTGGCGCCGGTGACCGGGCAATTGATTGGCGACAACGGCGCTCTCGCACCGGTGACGGGGCTCGTCGAGAACCTGGTCGGCGGACTGACTGGCACATTGCCGGGGAGCCCAACCGATCCGGCGGGCACGCTCAATGGTCCCTTGATTGGTGCCAATGCCGGCGGCAATTCGCTGACCGGGGCAAGCACCGCCGATACGCTGGCAGGAGTCAACCTGCTGAACCCGACGGGCGAAAATGCGGCCACGGGTCAGCTCGTCACGGTCGGCGTGCTCTCGCAGGGAACCATCGTCGATGTTGCGCTGCCAACCACCGCGGCAGGCGTTGAGGCGGGCCTTGCGCCCGTCGCCAACCTGACCGGAACATTGCTCGGCTCCCAGGTCGGAGCAACGGTCGGTCAGGTCACAACCGGTCTCGCGCCGGTCGCCGCCGCTGTCACATCGACTGTGGACGGCGTGGTCTCGCCGGTCCTTGACGCCGTCAACACCCTGGCTCCTGTCCTGAACGGCGCTACCGGCGGATCGCCGCTTGCACCCGTGACGGGTATCGTGGGCTCCGTCCTTGGCGGCGAGGGTGCTGGAACGGGATCGGTGCTTGCACCTGTGACGGGTGTCGTCAGTTCAGTCCTCGGAGGAGTTACGTCCGGCGGCGCGACTGGCGGTGTGCTTGCGCCCGTGACTGGCGTTGTTGACTCTGTCCTGGGGGGCGGAACGGGCGCCGGTTCGGTGCTTGCTCCGTCACTGGAGTTGTAAACTCGGTCCTGGGCGGTGACGCCACTGGCGGGGCGGGCTCGGTCCTGGCACCTGTAACGGGGGTCGTGAACTCCGTCCTTGGTGGAGATGCCACCGGCGGTGCGGGCTCGGTCCTCGCCCCGGTCACCGGAGTTGTGAACTCGGTGCTGGGCGGTGGCGCGACAGGTGGAGCGGGCACCATTCTCGCCCCGGTCACTGGTCTCGTCAATTCAGTCGTCGGTGGCGCCACTGATGGTTCGGCCGGAGGCGTTCTGGCTCCGGTGACCGGCGTTGTCGGCTCTGTGCTGGGAGGAGGCACGGGCTCAGGCTCGGTTCTCGCTCCCGTAACGGGCGTCGTGAGTTCGGTGCTTGCACCGGTCACGGGCGGCAGCGGCACGGCTGCGCCGGTCACGGGCCTTCTCGGAGGTCTCCTCAAGGGAGGAAACTGACATTGAGCGCCGTCCGGCCCTGCCCCAATTTTGGGCCGGACGATGCTCATGAGCCATCGCTGCTTCACGCAGACACAGCGGTGATGGCCGGGGGGCGAGGGGACAGGCGGGTCGCACTGTCCCCTCGGCCTTGAATTGGAAAGGCGATGATGATGTCGCAGTCTTGCATGAGGTGCGTAGTATGAAAGCGGTCGAAAAGGAGAGCAGGCATTATCTCCTCACGGTTCGTCTGAATAATTATTCAGCACTCTGTGCAGCCTATGGCGACGAGTTGGCCAACAACGCTCTCAAGCATGTTCGAAGAAGTCTTGAGCGCCATCTCGGCAAGGTTCTGATCGCAGCGGTTGAGAGTGAGGCGCTGACAGTTCTGGCGGAAAACAGGCTCCTTGAGAGCTATTCCCCCGACGAATTGGTTGAAATACTCTGTTCCATCACAAGCGCCGAGCCCTTTCGCTGCGCCGATGTGGACGTCCTGCTTGACATATGCGCGGCCTACAGACCTGTCGATGCCTCGACGACCCCTGAGGACTTCGAGCGCCTCCTGGCCGAGGCTACTGCCGAACTGGAATTTGCCCATCCGCGTTCCATTGCTACCTGGCGTAGTATGTCGGCCAAGGAAGAGGCGCGTTACCGTGCGGACATGGCTCGCTCTGTCGCTTTGCTGAAAGCCATCAGGCGCCGGACAGCATTTTTAGTATGGCGGCCGATCGCCGATCCCAACGACCGTGGCCGCATTCTCTATTATGACGGCAGATTGCGGCAGGCCAACGGAAGCGGTCAGCAGGTGGAATGCGACACTGCGGTCACAGCATTTGAACGTCTTGGCCTCTCTCATATCATCGATCTCCAGCTTGTTTCCGACGTGCTGGACGAGCTACAGGCCGACCCTCTGGCGCGGTTGTCTATTCCGGTGTCCGCGAAGAGTCTGAGCGCCAGTCTCTTTGGCCGGGAAGCGGGATGGAATGAAATCTTCACGCGGTTGCATCGCGATGCAGCGCTCGGTCCACGACTGATCCTGGAGGTCGCCGACACGAGTGACTTGCCTTCCGATATCGAGCTGGAGCCTTTTCTCGATCGGATTCGAGCCTTGGGCGTTCGCCTGGCCGTCGGCCGTTTCGGCGGTCTTGCATCGTCGATCGAGCAGCTTATCGGCATTGCGCCGGACATCATCAAGATCGACAGCGGCTTCCTCCATACCGCCCATCAGTCTGACAGAAGCCGTGCGCGTGTTGGCCCGTTGCTTGACCTCGCTCGGACTGTGGCGCGCATTGTCGTGCTTGATGGCGTTGCCTCGTCCTGGCACCTGTTGTTGGCGCTCGATGAAGCTGCTGAATGGGTGGCCGGATCCTATGTCGGCGGAACCAGTATTGGCCGCGACTGGGTCAAGGCCGATTATGGGGATGCAGTCGCAGGCCTGAGCAGCTTCAATCATGCCTTCGGCGATTATGGCAGCGGGCCGCGAAACGGGCATCACACGACACACTAGTTTTTTAGGGGCATTTTTGCGTTTACGCAAAAATGCCCCTCCGACCGGCAGGATCGCCCGCGATGTGCAAGGCGATCAGCATAAAGAATAGAAGAAAAGGGGATCAGACCCAATGTTCAAGGCAGAGACGACATTCAGGCGGTTCATGCAGAAGGGCCTGATGGCCGCCGCGTTGCTGGGTGCGGCGGGCATGACGGCAGCCCATGCCGCGCCCTATGGTCCTTATGCAAGCACGCCAGGGGAGGCCTCGCTGGGCTCTTCGCTTGATTCAGCAACTACCGCTCCGGTAGGCGATCGCGCGGCGATGCTGCAATCTCTCGACGCTCTTCCCACCGCTGCAGAGCGTGCAGATGCGCTGGGGCAGTTGTCGGCGCGTAGCTATTCCCTCTTACCCCGCCTTTCGATCCAGTCCATGGACTCGGCTGATCGCGAAATCCGCAGCTATCTTGTCGAGCGGCGCAATATCGCTTCGAGCGCGAGCGCGGATGTGCCGGTCCGCGGCGATCGCACCATCAACATGATGCTGGTGGGGGGGCTGAAGCAGGCGACCTACAAGGGCCGGGTCGACCGGCCGGAAGCGAAGAGTGATTCACGTTCGGTCCGCTTCGCCATCGATGTGAGCCCGATTGAGAATCTCATCGTCGGTGCGACCCTGGGGATCGACGGAATCGATGCGAAGCTGGACTCAGGACAGAAGCCCCGGATCACGGCGTTCAATACGAACATCGGACCCTATGCGAGCTTCAATAACGGCAAATTCTACATCGACGCGACGGCGGGCTATAATTTCTCCGAGTTCAAGCTGCGGCGCCAGGTCGGCTGGACGGGCTTTTCCGACAGGATGCGCGCCAATGTCGATGGCGATGGCTGGCATGCGACAACGGAAGTGGGCGCCATGCTCCGCGCCGCCAATATCAAGCTGCAGCCCTTTGTCGGCCTGCAATATCGCTATGCCGACATTGGCGGCTTCATGGAAGGTGGCGGGGCCGCATCGCTCGAAGTTGCCAGCTATCGCACCAAGTCCCTGCGGGCGAGCGTCGGTGCGCGCGCGTCGGCCACGATCGACACGGGCCGCTGGGCGATCCGGCCGTCAGTAGAGGCTCAGTATCAGCGGGAACTTCGCAGCCAGCCCGACAGCCGCATCGAAGCCCGCTTCGTGGCCCGCGACCTCGACATCTTCACGCTCAATCCGACACGGCTGGCGCGCAATGCGGCGTTGCTGAGCGCAGGAGCGTCGGCGACCTATAACAGCCGCACGACCTTCCGGCTGGGCTATACGGGAGAATTGAGCTCGGATCGCAATGTTCATGCGGCAGTTCTTTCGGTAAGCCGACGCTTCTGATGGGGTGAGCGGGGCAAAAACAACCGAAGCGAACGCAATTGCGCGCGATGTATGCGCAATGTGGCGCTATGAGGCGGGGAAAGGCGATAGCGGGAGCGTTCCATGGCTGGATTCATGAAGGACATATTGGAAACGCTCTCCTATGATCCGGCTCCCATGCGCCAGGTGGCAGCACGGGAGGACGCGCTGAGCCGTCTTGACCAGCGGCTTGCCAATGTCGCAGGGGCTGGATCCGATGGGCGTACTACCATCCGTATCCAGCCGGGCGAATGTGTCGTCTGGGATGGAAATCCGCGGGACCAGCCGGGTCTGACGGCGGAAAGCTGCCAGTCGCTGATCGAGTCCATAGCGCAGGAAGGGGGAAACCGGATCCCCGTGCTCGTCCGCATGAACGGGGCGGACGTGGATCGGCCTTATGAGCTGATCGTAGGCAGCCGGCGCCGCTTCGCGATTGACTGGCTCAACCATAATGGCCGCCCCGAACTGCGCCTGACGGCGCTGGTTGTTGATCTGTCCGACGAGGAGGCGTTCCGGCTCGCCGATATCGAGAATCGAGAGCGGGCAGACATCACCGAGCTCGACCGCGCGCGCAGCTATCAGGCTGCGGTGGATCGCTTCTACGGGGGCGTTCAGTCCCGCATGGCCAATGCGCTTAACCTTTCGAACAGTCAGTTGAGCCGTCTGCTCGCGCTTGCCCTGTTGCCCGAGGAAATCGTGGATGCGTTCGGTACGCGCGCGGAACTTCGGGTCAGGCATTCGGAAGTCCTGACACCGCTCCTCAAAAGGGTGGAGCAGCGCATGCGCATGCTGGCGGAGGCCCGGCGGATCTCCGCGGAGCAGCAGGAAAGGTCGGTCCAGGGGGATCGGCTGCTTGCACCGGCAACGGTTCTGGCGCGCCTGCGGGAATCGGTCGCCAGCCCTGGGCAGGATGAGCCGCGCGACATCGAGATCATTGCTGGAGGCGAACGGGTTGGACGCGCCAAGCCGGCAAGGGGCGGGGGCGTCCAGATCGATCTCAATGTGACCGAGGAGACGGATCTGGACGAACTGCTTTCCCGCCTTCGGGCCACGATCGTTGCCGCACGGGCTGGTGGAGGAGGAGAGGGAGAGCAGGTGGCCTCTGAAGAGGCGGCAGCCTAGAGCATTTTCCAGGCAGATGGCATCATCTGCTGGCTCGCAAAATGCGGGAAACAGCAGGCAAATGGAGCATGGTCCGAGTCAGTCTGATCGGACGATGCTCTACCTCCGCTCGATGGCGGCCCTATCATTTCGTCTGCCCGCTGAGATGATCCAGGATGACCTGCTCGACATCGGGACTGATGAGCAGAAAATCGCGCCGGCCATCCTTGTCGTCGGGTATGCGGCAGAGGACCTCATTCTTGACCATTCGGTTGATCAACCGAAGGGCAGTCGTCGTTGGCATGCCCGATGCGATGCAGGCGCTTGAAACAGAGACGGTGCGTCCTTCGAACTTCGCGAGCAGAAGGTCGAGCAGCATGTGCCAGGCCGGGTCGCCGAAAATCTCGCCGCCGATCAGTTCCCGCCTTTTGAGTTCCGCGCGCAATTGCGCGCGGATATAGTCTGCGTCAATGGGCACCGCACGGCCGTGGGCCTGGACGGGATCGTCCATTTGTTGCGCGAGGCGTTGCAGTTCGGAACTCAGTGAGGAGATCTTGTTGAGGAGCGTGGAGCGGCTGGCAGGGGTGTCGTGAAGGCCGCTGACGCGCAGGATGGATCGCCTGAGGTCGTCCCTGCTGACCGGTTTCTGCAGGAAATCCGCGATAGAGGCGCGCATCGCGCCGACGGCGACATCGACTGTCGCATGGCCGGTGACCATGATGAAGCGCAGGCTCCGATCCTCTTCCTCGGCCCGGGAAGTCAGTTCCTGAACCAGGGCAAGGCCGTCGCAGTCAGGCATGCTGTAGTCGACGATGACAAGTGAGATGTGTTCGTCGTGCATATGGACGAGGGCCTCTTCGGCCGAGCAGGCGCTGACCGATGGATAACCAAGCATATCGAGCATGAAGGCGCACTCGGAGGCCCACTCACGATCGTCATCGACGATCATCACGGTGCCGATATGCGGAAGCTGCGCCTTGGCGCTATCAGGCAGGCCCAGATCCTCCAGCCGCGCACGTGGCACAGGCCTTTCTTTAGCCTCCCATCCATTCATCCGGATGTTCATTTCTGTAAGCCCCATACAGAAAGGTTATCAAGTCGCCAAACCTTGATGAACCTGAACAATCAGAATTGCAATAGCTGCGATTGCTTCAGAATCGGGGCGCAATACTGCTTTTTTGCGTATACGCAAAAAAATGACCGAGATTACGAATAGTAGAATGGCCAACGAAAGCATGAGCGCTGTTCCAACAGGGCCAAGCCATGCAGCGCCGGCTGCCATAAGCTTGATTTGGCCGCCAGAAAGGAGGCGCAGCTTCCAGGTCCTGCGCATATAGGCGATCGCGCCGGCAAGCAGGAGCAGAATGGCGATGCCTGCGGCAAGCGAGACGATCGCACCACCCAAGCCCCGAGAGGTCAAGGTGAAGGCGATGCCCGCCGCGCCGAGCAGCAGGTAAAGCCAGTTCGGAACATTACGCTGTTCCCACTCCAGGACGATGATGGGAAGCAGGATGAGAATGAGTGTGGAGATCGCGATAAGCTGCACGCCCGTCATTCAGTAGCTCCCGTTGGGGACGACGGATCTCCCCTTGATGACCGTGTCGTCCGGTATGGGCAGAATGCCACCGTAGCGATAGATCGGGTTCTTGGCGAAGTCATATTCAACTGTTACGGAGAGTGTCCCATCATCCGTATTTGCGACAGGTGTCACGCCAGCGTTAGGATCGATGCCCGATAGCAAGTTGCCGTAGGCATCGATTATAATTTTTGCACGGTTCCTTGCTAAATCTTCCCGTTCTTCAATTGACAAACCCGCCACTGCCGCTCGTGCGCTGTCACTTGCAACTTGGCGGACCGCCAAAAAGGCAGAAAAATAGAAGGAATAGAAAACAACCGCAAAAATGAGGAGCAGCAGCGCTGGCGCGATGAGCACGAATTCCAGCGCTGCCATGCCTTTCTCGCAATGAACGAAGCGGTTCTTTAAGAGAAGATTCCTGATCATAGCGAGAAGTCTCGGTTTAGGTAGTGGCGTCAGTTACGGCTTGCCCAATTGCCGTTGCGGCACCGGTGAGAGCCGTTGTCAGTGTTCCGCCCATTGTCACAATAGCTGCTACAAGAATCGCGCCGAGGACAGCGTATTCGATGGCGGCGAGGCCGCGTTCGTCGTTCCTGAGCCGTGCGATGAACTGACGCATGTTGTGCATCATGTTGTTTTTCCTTCCAATAAGCCCCCTCATTGGATGGTCGATCGGACGGGGCGCTTATCCCGATCGCCAATAGCGAAATTCAGACGAGAACGGGCACCCCGCAGCGGACACCTGTCACCCAGACGCGCGAGTTTCCTAGCTGTAGGCCAAGTGCTGCGAGTAGATTGTCGAGGACGGAGCCTATAAGCCCGTCTAAAACGTTCCGGAGAATAGGATCGAGAGCGACGGCTAGCGGGCGAGTGAGAGCTCCTAATTCCAGCAGGCAGTTATTTCCGTCAGCATCACAGACATATAGCTTGAGGTCACTGAGCAGGTTAGAAACGGTTGCTCCAGGCCGGATGCTATTGGTTAGTTCTGCGGGGGCACCATCATAGTTGGCCTGTATCGTTGATCCGGGAATTCCGATCCGAGGTTTACCCTCTCCTCTGGGAGAAGAAAAAGTGATGGGGGTTTCCGAGCTCGTTACAGGACCCACGAGTGCCCTAGCAGTGATGGCTGGAGTAAGCGTAATATTTAAGAGTTTGGTTCCGTTCACGATTTTAGCGGGACGGATGTCTCTCTCAGGCAAAATCTCTGGTAATGGTTTATCCATGGCATTGGCTGGAGCGTCGCCGAGATAGATTCCCAGCAGACCAGCCTTCATGAGAACATCCACCGTTGTATCATCCATCTGGTTTTGACCACATTGGATTCGCTGGATCTTTGCGCTGCCTGTGCCAATGTCGATCATAAGTGGGAGTGACGGCAAAAGGTTGTCGACGAGCGGAATACTACCTAGTCCCACCGTCAATTTGAGCCGGATGCTCGAAGTGCTCACTTCTGTGCCTTCAGGCCCAAACGAGAATCGCGGTTTGCTGGCGTCGCTGGGAGAGGTTGTACCGATGGATTCGATTTTGACTACACTCCCCGGGATGACGAGATTGACGGGGGCGCTGAGATCCAGCGTCGCTGGACTTGCCTGAGCGGCATAAGCTAGGAGTTGATAGGCGTTCAGTCCGGCGCGCAACCCTTGGGGAGCACTGCCTTCCCCCACCGGCATGTTCTGCCAAACGCCAAGGCCGAAGAGGCCTTTCAAATTGACCACATTGCCGGACTTTGGGGCAGTTGACAGGGATCTCAGAGTGTCTGCGGTGTCTTTGTCGTTGGTGGCTTCCGAGGCTGAGAGCAGAAGCATACCAAGCGTAATGTTTTCCCTCTCGAGTAGCGCCCCGTATGTAGGATTACTGTCTCGGCGCTCAAATGTGGCATTTGCAGCATGCTTGGCGAGATGGTCGAAAAATAGCGCAGCATCCACATTATGCGTCATCATCGCGCGAACGGCGCTCTCATTGGTCAGATTTATGCCGAGCAGAGGATTGAGAAGATATGAATTGACCGAATCCAGTAGAGCGCCGACGGGTTTGGTGGAATCAGCGCCCAGGAAATTCGCGGTGGTTGCAATTCCGGCTTCGTCGATCCGAGCGGCCGTCGCAGTTGCTGTCAGTTCGAGCATCGGATCAAGAGAACTGAACATGCTGGTCAGAAAGCGTTTGCTTTTCTTCCTCGTTGTGAGGCGAACAGCATTGGCTTGCCGAACCACGCTGTCATCTTCATCCCGGCACTTTGCATCCGCATCGATGAATCGATCGGCATTCTTGGCGGAATCAGCACAGTAGCGTCCGGTCTGGACGGGAAGCAGCTCTACGTCCCGAAAGCCGTTATCGTTAAGATACTGGCGAGCCCGACCCTCTGCTGTCTCCTTACTACTCGTATCAATAGCCGCGGTCAGCGCGGCGGCCTCGGTCGCGGCCTTGAGCTCCTGATTGCCCACATAAAAGAGGCCGGCGTCGAGGACGAGTCCCGTCGCGCCGACGAGCGTCACGGCCAGCGCCGCCACCATAGGTGTGACAGCCGCCCGCTCGTCGCGCCAGAATGCCAGGAGCCGCGAGGCTATCATCGCGCGTTCGATCCGCCAGTTGAATCCGGCTTCTCGAGCATCTTGCCGATCGATCCGAGATAGCGCTTGTAGACGGCTTCTGCTTCCGCAGCCTCAAGTCGCACATCCTCTTCGGATCGCGGCGATGCACGCAGCTGCCATTCGACGACCGACCGCGCCTCGCTCTCGAGCGGCAGAGGTGCAGGCGGGGCGGGGGTTGCGACCGAAGCGGCAGCGAGAATGAAAAGTGCCAGCATGGATCAGCTTCCTTTGCCTTGTGGCCGCGAGAGAGACAGGTGGATGCGCCCGACCTCGGCCAGGAGCGTCTTGCGCAGGTCGGCGCGTGCGTCGGCATCGCGGATACCCCGAAGGGTCCGGTTGGCTTCTGCGTCTTGGCCGGCGGCCATGAGGGCCAGGATGAGATTGTTTCGGATGACCTCGTCGCCAGGGGCGAGATCGGCGGCACCCTTCAGGGCGTCGATGGACTCGCTGTATCGCCCGACGCGCAGGAACGCATAACCAAGCGCATTGCGAATGAAGGGATCTGCCGGGCGCGCGCTGCGCGCGGCCTGATAGTAGCCAATCGCGCCGTTCCAGTCACTTCTCGCGGCCGCGACATGACCGCGGACGGCGCTGACCGCACCGTTCCGGGGATCGTCGGGCAGGGCCTGCGCCAGCGTTCCGGCTTCCTCGACCTTGCCGAGGTCCAGAAGGCTGTTCACGCGAAGGATCCGGGCCTCCAGATCGTTGGGATAACGCCGGTCGAAATCGTCGAGATAGGCGAGCGCGGCTCTCGCTCGCCCGTCGATTCGCGCCTGCTGGATGAGCTGGAGATAGAGTGGGCGTGTCGACGGCGCGTCGTTCGGCGAATGCTCTGCCTGGGCAGGAACGCTCAAGGCTAGAGTGAGCGGAAGCAAGATGCTGCGGTTCACTGGCCGATCCCCCGCAAGGTGTCGAGAATGGTCATCAACGGAGGTCCGGCGAGGACGATGAAGAGCCCAGGCATGAAGAAGACGATCATCAGCACGACCATCTTGACCGTGATCTTGCCCATGGCCTCGCGCGCCCGCGCGACGCGCTGCTGGGTAAATTCGCGGATGAACTCGCGAAGGGCGGGAGCCAGTTCGATGCCCTGGAACAGGGCCTGCCGGAAGAGGGCGGCAAGCTCGCGCGCGCCGCTCACAGCAACGCGCGATGCCCAGCGATCGAGCGCCGCCTCATAGGTCATGCCCCGGTCGAGATCAGCGACGAGATTGGCGATCAGGGCCGAGTGGTTGGGCACCGCGACGACTTCATCCCGCGCGATCGAGCGGAAACATTGATCGAGCGACACGCCGCTCTCGAGCATCATGAGCATGAGATCGAGAAGGAAGGGGAATTCAGCGGTGATCTTCCGGGCGCGCGATGCCGCGAAGATTTGCAGCAGCTGCTTCGTTGCGATGAAAGCAAGGCCTGTGCCGATCAGCGGCAATATGGGGTGGGCGAGCATGCTTCCCCAAAGGAGAAGGCTCAGGAGCAGAAGGAGAAGGCCCGTGCCAAGTGCCGCGCCGAGGCGAATCCATACGAAATGTTCGACCGCGCGGAGCCCCTGGAAGCCTGCCAGCCGCAGCTTGTCCTCAATCTCCGCGCGATCGCGGCCTTTCGCGGAGAAGAAAGCCGGCAGCCGGATGGCCCGCCGCGGCTCGCGGTTCTCACCGATACGGGCGGACAGGCGCGCTTCCAGACGCTGTTCGGCGAGCAGCGCCTTGCCGCCGTGGAATGCCGCCACGAGGCCGGCGAGCGCCAGGGCCATGCAGAGGAGAGCAAGCGCGCTCAAAAGGAGAGCCTCATCATGCGGCGCATCACCAGGACGCCCAGTCCCTGGAGAAAGATGGCTGTCAGCGCCATCGAATGGCCGCGCGGGTCATGGAGAAAGAAGGCCGGGTAGCTGGGGCTTAAGGAAAACAGGATGGCAACGGCGATGAAGGGCATGGCGATCAGCACGCGTCCACTCACGCGAGCTTCGGACGTCGCTGCCAGAAGATCCCGCTTGATGCGGATCCGTTCGCGCAGGATGCCCGCGAGATTGAGCAATATTGTCGTGATCGAGCCGCCATAACGGCTGTTGGTCCGGATCGCGGCGGCGAGCATGGAAATTTCCGGGATGTGCAGCCGGTCGGCCTGTTGTTGCATCGCATCGCTGACCGGAGCGCCCAGTTCAAGCTTGCGCGCAACGGGGCCCAGGAAGGACCGGACAATCTCCGGCGCTTCGTGAAGCGCGCGCTCGATCGCCTGGCTAAGGGAGCTTCCGACCGTCTGCATCTGGCGAACGGCATCGATATAATGCGGGAGCGCCTCGATCAGCGCGGATGTCCGCTGATAGGCTCTGTGCCGGATCCAGAAGAGCAGGACGGCGGGAGGGGCCAGGAGGAGCAGGAGCGCGACGACAGGACCGGCGAGCAGAAGCGCGAACAGGGCCACGAGGAGGAGGACGCCAGCGGCGATGCCGAGCGCGCGCATCGTGAATTCGACCTGCGCCTGGGCGAGCAACGGCGCCAGCATCTCGGGCACCGTGACGGGCGCCAAAAGTGGCGAAGCCGTCGGCGCCCGCGCGGCAATGCCGTTGAGGCGCCGGTCCAGTCTCGCCTGGTTCCGGCGCTGCTCGGTCAGGACGAGATAGCCTATGCCCGCCAGGACCAGGAGCCCCAGGATCAGGAAGGCGACGCCGCTCAGCACAGGCTTTCCCCAACGGAACCAGGAACATAGTCCTTGAGGCGATGGGCGAAGAAGGGACGGGGCGAGAGCGTGCGGAACTCCCCCTTGCCCGACATGGGAGGCTGCTCGTCGAAGCAGAACAGTTCGTTGAGCGAATAGGCTTCGCCTTCCAGGCCGGTTACCTCCACGATCGAGACGATGCGCCGGCTCCCATTGGCGAGGCGCTGGATCTGGACGATGATGTGAACGCTGTTGGCGATGAAACGGCGGATCGCGCGAACGTCGTTCTGGAGGCCCGCAAAGCCCAGAAGCATCTCCAGCCGGGCGAAGGCATCGCGCGGCGTATTGCCGTGCAGGGTCGCCATCGAGCCGTCATGACCCGTCGACATAGCCTGCAGCATCTCGACCGCTTCGACGCCCCGGACCTCTCCCAGGATGATGCGATCAGGACGCATGCGCAGCGCGTTGCGGACCAGTTCGCGCGCGCTCACCTCGCGGCTGCCGTCATGATTGGGCGCCCGCGTTTCCAGGCGGACGACATGCTCCTGCCGCAGCTGCAGCTCGGCTGCGTCCTCGATCGTGATCAGCCGCTCATGATCGTCGATGAAGGTCGAGAGCATGTTGAGAAGCGTCGACTTGCCCGCGCCGGTGCCGCCGCAGATGAGAATGTTCAGCCGGGACCGCACCGCTGCTGCAAGATAGGCCGCCATGTCGGCGCTCATGGCCTGCCGTTCGACGAAATCCTCGATCGTGCGCGCCTGCAGGCGGAACTTGCGGATCGACAGGAGCGGGCCGTCAAGCGCAATGGGGGGGATGACGATGTTGACACGCGAGCCATCGGGCAGCCGGGCATCGACATAGGGCGATGCCTCATCGACGCGTCGGCCAATAGGCCCGACGATTCGCTGGATGATGTTCATGACATGGGCGTCATCGCGAAAGCGGGTTTCCACCTTTTCAAGAAGGCCTGCGCGTTCGGCGTAAATGGCGTTGGGTCCGTTGACGATAATGTCATCGATGGTCGGATCGCGCAGCAGTGGCGCAAGCGGGCCAAGGCCCACGACCTCGTCTTCGACATCCTCGATCAGCAGCAGGCGCTCGGCTGAATTGAGCGCGAGCTGCCCGCGCCGGCTTCTGCTGGTGATGACGAGTTCGATTTCTTCGCGCAGGGCGCGGCGTTCGAGCGATTCGGCCGTATTGCCGCGCGCTTCGAGCTGCTCGATGACCTGTTGGCAGGTCTGGGCCTTGGCGGCCTGGTAGCTGTCGCTCATGCGCTGGGCGGCCGAGGGCGCGATGGTCGTGGGACGCGCGGTTCCCGGGGTTCCCGCGACGGGAGCGGTTTCTTCGGTGAGAAGGCTCATGGCCGGCGCTCCAGCTTCCGCAGGACGCCGCGGCGCAACTGCTGGATGGCGCCGAGCGCACCCTTTGCCTGATGAGGCCGAGCGCCACAGGCCCGGCGAAGGGCCTGCTGATAGGCGCCCCCGTCCGGGGCGATCCCGAGCGGCTGTCCCGCGTTGAGGGCATTGCGGCTTTGCGCGCGATCGACCGGCAGGGGCATCATGGATCCCGTGCCCAGCGCATCGGCCATGCGGCGCCCGTCGAGCAGCACTGTTGGCTGATGATCCCAGACAAGCAGCCGCATCCGCTCGAGCGTGGCGTGATCGGGGCTGATGCGGTCGAGGAGACGACGCGCGGCCTCGAGTTCGCGGATCGACTGGGCGCAGACGATGTCGACCTGGTCGGCAAGAAGCGCCAGTTCGCGCAGCAGGCCGCCGTGACGAAGGCTCCCCGCGCAAAAGACGACTTCGCTCGAGCAGGCCCGCAGCAGCCGGACGAGCGCCGCGATATCGGTAGGGGCGATGCCCGCGGGTTCCGCTCCGGTGCCGCCATCGAAGGTAAGCAGTCCAAGACCGCTGGCCGCGTGGCGGGCGAGCGCGCTGGAAAGCAAGCTTGCATCGAGACGCTCGATGTCCGCGATGGCAGAAGCCAGGCCATAGGTCACGTCGAGGTCGAGATAGGCCGCAGCGGCGCTGGTCGGGAGCGAGCAGTCGATCAGCAGGCTGGGCTGGCGGTCCGCGCTCCGGATGAGCGCCATGTCGCTCGCCACCATGGCGGTTGCTTCCTGATCGACCCCCAGGACCAGCGTGAGCCGTCCCCCGGTGCTTTGCTGGGCGATCGTCGCGTTGAGCAGGCGGGACAGAACATTGGCGATCTCCGCCCCTTCAGCGTCGCGCGCGATCACATCCTTGGCGCCCGCCCTGACGGCGTGCAGTATCTGTTCGCTGTCCTGTTCGTCGGTCGCAAGCACGATCGAGCGGCCCGCCGCCTGATCCGCAACGGCGCTGATCGATGCGGCGAGGGACCGGTCGGACGGGAGCGCCGAGCGGTCCATCACGATGACGCCGGGGCGGGTGAGAGGCTCGGCGTCGAGCGACTGGACCATCCTGACATCAACGCGTTGCCCCATGGCATCGCCAATGCGCTGGGCCAGCATCCGATCGATGGAGAGCAGCAGGATTTCGGCCATGTCAGCGCCTCACCACGCCGAAGGGGGCGGCATGTTGTTCAACGCCATCTGCTCCAGTGACCATGTCGGCGAGGCCCGGATCGACCGACGCCGTGGCGCTTCCCGGCAGCGGCGGCGCATCCTTGGCATCGACAGGCCCAACCAGGCGCGGCGTGGCGACGATGATGAGTTCCTGCCGTTCCTTCTGGGTCTGCTGGCGCTTGAAGAAGGCGCCGAGTATCGGCAGGTCGCCGAGCAGTGGTGTTTTCTCCTTGGAGACGTTGCTGCTGCTGTAGCTCAGGCCTGCAATGACGAAGCTCTGGCCGCTGCCCAGTTCCACCGTGGTCTCGGCCGATCGCCGCCGGATGCCGGGAACGACATAGCCCTGAAGCTGGACCCCGTTATTATAGTCGAGCTCGCTCACCTCTGGTGCGATCTTCAGGACGATGCGATCCTTGGAAAGCACAAAGGGGGCGACCGACAGACGAACGCCAAATTCCTTATACTGGATGGAAATGGTGCTGCCGGCTCCGCCCGACGATTGCGGAACGGGAACCGGAAATTCGCCGCCTGCAAGGAAGCTTGCCTGTTCGCCCGAGCGCACGAGAAGCGTGGGCTGCGCCAGAAGCTGGGAAAGGCCATTGGAGGAGAGCGCGCTCAATACGGCGCCAATGCCTCGATTGGGCGCGGAAAGGAAAAGATTGAACGCGTTTTGGATGGGCGCTGTGGATTCGAGCGACAGATTGGGCGACATGGAGTAGCTGTTCAACGTGCTGGGCGAGACGATCGCGCCCTGCAGATCGCCGCTCAGCTTGGAGAAGTTGAAACCAAGGGCCTTGAGAGTTGACGCGGAAATGGCCGCAAACTGGACGTCGACCGCGACCACCTGCTCGCCGCGGGTCGAGAAACTGGCAGGAAGAGCCTTGGCATCTCCGCCAGTCGAACCGGCAGCTGCGACCACGCTTACAGGCGTTTGGGCGATGAGACGGCCGTTGGTTCCATAGACATTGACCGTCACCTCGCCAGGACCAATGCCCGTGATGCGGAGTGACTTTGCGGACGGGGCGGCGACCGACACGACGCCTTCCTTCTCGATCGCGATCCGGCCGATCGGCGATGGATAGGAGAAGGTCCGCTGTTGCCGGACAGAGATCGTTTCCCCGTCCTGCGCCAAAGCGGAATTGCTGGCCAGCAGGGGGGCGGTAAGGGCCATCAGCCCGGCGATACGCCAGTTGTTCATCGCGCAGTGCTCCCGGAATAGATGACCTCGCGGCGGTCTCCCACGAGCAGTTCGATGGCGTGCGACGGCTGCCGCGCAGCGCGCTTGGGCTGCGCGGCAGCGCGCGGTGGCGGTGCTGTCGCGTCGCGCTCGCCCGGTGCGGCGAGCGAGGGCCGGGAGGTCATCGCGGCCACGGCGACTTTCTGATCATCGATGGGGTTGCGAAGCGAAAGATAGAGACCGCCCGTGCTCTTGGCGAGCGACAGGGTCGAGACCTGTTCGGGCGTGAGGGCGAGGGTAACGGTGCGGGCGGGAGGCTGCGGCGTGCTCTGCTGGCCGTCGGGGCCGGTCTTCTGGTTTGCGCCCACCACAAGCTCGCCGACAGCGAGAACCTGAACCATCTGGAGGAGCGTTTCGGCGCGGCTGCGGCCCATCCCGCGCGCGCCGCTGATGGCGTCGGCGCCTGGGTAGATCACCTGGACATCGACGCGGTCTCCTGGTCTTACCAGCCCAGCCACCGCGATTTCGGCGGTGGTGTCGATGCTGACCGCGCGCATGCCGATGGGCACCCGGATAGCCAGCTTCGTCTCAGCGCCCACTGCGTCGCGCGCTACAAGCATGTTGGCTGCGATGTCACGCGTGGCGACCTTGCCGATCACTTCGGCGGCTGTCGCGGCATAGGGATAGCGCTGCGGATCGCCTGGCCTGTTGCGGACCATGTCCGCGGTGATTGTCTCCCCGGTCTTGATGGGCCGCACGGCCGAGAGAAATACAGGCGACGGCGCGGTTGCGGCACCTTGGCGGGACGGGCTGGCAGCCTGTGCCGGAGACGGCGGCGTGCGCGTCAGCTCCCTGATGCCGAGGACCAGAAAACAGGCCGCAACCACCAGCCCGACGAAAACCGTCACTCTAGCCCGCATTCCCAGGCGCATTCGGCCCCCCTTTGCGCATACGCAAAAATACGCCCGACGGGCATGAACATTACGAATCAACAGAACGGTCGCCGTTCAGCACGGTTAAGTAACCGTTCAGCGCAGAATCAGGGAATGGAGATGGAACCATTTTGATTGTAACGCCGGATTTGCGCAAAAATGACGGTCATTCCATGGACGTTGCGTATATAGAAAGCATGATTGCGTCCGGATGCTATATGACCGTTTCCCAATCCTTGACGTTCGGGACATGAAAATGGGTATTGGGGAGCATTCATGCCGTTCCTGTTGTAAGCCGGGGCTTTCACGGTCACGGATGGGACATCCTCCAACCTGAGCATTGAAGGCCATTTTTCTGAAAAGCGGGCTTGATATCCTCCTGATGATCGATGACGGGGCGGCGGCTGTCGAACTCGCGGAATTTCTGCGCCTTCTGGGCCACAGCGCGACAGGCTGGGAAGCGTGGAGCGAAGACCGGTGCTTTGATCTGGTCATGGTGGACATCGCTGACCAGGGCGATTGGGAAACGCATCTTGCGATCGCCGCTGCGAGAGGCGTGTCCTGGGCAATCCTTCTGGTGGATGACGGAATCGATATCCCTGCCGTGAGGAACGTTGGCGGCCTTCACGTCATTGGAACGCTGATGAAGCCGTTGACGCCGGTTCGCGTCGCTGCCTTTCTTCGGAATTACGGGAATGGGAGCGATGGTTCTGTGGGCCAGCGGGCCGGGGACGGTCCGGTTCGAATGCCCGGACGGTTCATATTCAGGACGAAGCATGCGCTGACCGGGGATGCTGTTGTCGGCTATGAAGCAGTGGCATGGCAGGAGGGCGCAGGCGTCTCGCCGGATCATGACAGCTTTGCAGGGACCATTTGGGCGGCAGAGGCGGCCCTTGGCCTTGCCGGTCGCCTTGCCAGGGCGCGAGCGAAGGTGCCGGTTGCCTTTTCCTGCTCGGCGGACATTTTCGCCGACGCGCAATTTGTTCGAGAAATGCAGCTGCTTACGAGATATGCGCGGGTGGATCCCGATGGCCTTCTTGTGGACGTCGCGCTCGCCACAAGCACGCTTCGTGCCTTGGACCTGAGCGAGGCGGCGGAGCGCTGCGCGGCAGCTGGATTCCATGTCGCGCTGGGCAGGCGCGATGAAGCCACCGAGAGTTGGGAGCCGTGGACCAGGCTTCCGCTGAGCGAAATCAGGCTGGATGGCTGCGGCCCCGCTATGCCGCCTGGGAAGGAGCGCGCGCTGCAGCGAGAAATCGTGGCGTTGTGCCGCCAACGGGGCATCAGGACGACAATCGGACGGATCAGTTCGGAGGCGGACCTGCGGGATGCCCGCGACACGGGCGCCGATCAGGGATTGGGAGCCTATTGGGGCGCGCCGCTGCGCGAAGTGATCTTGTGAGGGACGATCGGCGAACCTGGAGCGCACCGCGCGGCCTCTATCTGCCCGTCCTGACCTTTTCCATTGTCGGCATTGCGGGCACGGCGCAGTTCCTCCCAGCCCTGACGCCGCTCGGCGCTGCGTGCGCGGGGGCCCTCATGGCGCTTCGCCGCCGGCTTTGGCCGCTGATCGGCATCGCTTGCCTTGGTTTGCTCATGATCATGGGCCTGGTGGCTCGCGTGCCAGGCCATCACTGGCTCCTTGTCGCCATGCTCCTGTTAGGCGCACTCCTGCCCTACAGGAGGATGCCTGTGGCCATGTTCCTGCCGGGACCGCTATGGGCGATCTGCCTTGGGGGCGCCATCGCATCCATTTGCCTGTCGGTCAGCGTGGGGGCGGACCATGCCGCAGCCCTGATCGTCCTGGGTAGCGTCCTTGCTGGAGCATTGGGCGCTGCATTGGTGAGACAGCTCGAACTGTCCGATGGCGGCCTCCCCGTAGCCAGGGACATGAGCATTCTTGACGTCTCGCGGGATCTTCTGCTGGGGCGGGTGACCAGCGGCATGCTGCATGACCTGGCACAACCGCTCAATGTCATCTCGATGGCCAACGGCAATCTGGGCTATATCATGGGACGTCTGGAGATGCCGCCTCTGCAGCGAGCGCAATTCGACGAAAGGCTGAACCGGATTGCCGCGCAAACAGAGCATGCGGCCTCCATTCTCAATCTGTTCCGCTGGTTTGGCCGAGACCGCGACCGGGAAACGGGACTGCTGAACGTCAAAAGCGCGCTGCAACAGGCGGTGGCCGCCACGCGCTCGAATGTTCGCCATGGCGGCGTCGGAGTGCGCCTGGGTGGCGACGCGCTCGATTATCCCCTTGCCGGGCGGCATGGCATGTTGGAGATGATGACGGTCGCGGCGCTCTTGAGTTCATTTGGAACATTCGTCCTGGCCGATGGACGCAAGATCAAGGGTCTCGTCCATGTCCATGCCGAACTCAGTCCGTCATTCGTCGTGATTGCTATCTGGTGCGAGGATGAGACCGCGAGGCGCTGTCCTGCCGGTCCGATTGATGAGACGACGTTATGGCTGCTCGAGCAGATTGCACGCGCGGGCAACGGCGATTTCCGCCGCGCGCCGGAAAAGCATGGCCTCGCTCAGTTCACGATCCGGCTGGCGCGCGACGACATCTGAGCGGCATGGGCCGTTGCGGGTAGCTCGATCGCGAGCAGCGCGCCTTCGTGCAAGGAGGGGCGAAGGCTCACATTGCCGCCCGCGCGAAGGATGATCTCGCGCGTGATGAAGAGCCCGAGCCCTGTCCCTTCATCCGCTTTGGTGGAGAAGAACGCGTTGAAGGCGGCCTCGGCATGGCGGGGGCTTACGCCCGCGCCATTGTCCGCTATGATACAGGAAACAAGGCCGTCGCAAGTCGACACGGAACATGTGATGCGTCCCGTCCCGGTCCATCCTTCGCGCCGCCGGCTGACGATGCTGTCGGCGGCGTTTTGCAGAGCGTTGACGAAAACCTGCTCCAGCTCGACCGGCGACATGATGGTGCAGTGCCTGCCATCTTCTATCGAGAAATCGAGTTCGATCGCGCGCTCCTCCAGCAGGGGGGCCAGAAACGCGCAGGATCGGCGCAATGTTTCTGCCACATCCAGTTCGGCTGCCGTGTTTGCACTGGTGCGGCCATAACTGAGGGTCCGGTCGATGATTGCCGTGGCGCGGCTCACCTGCTCGGCGATGCGCTCGGCGCGCACCGCAACCTGGCCCGTGCTTCTGTCGGACCTGTCCGCTCTGGCGAGCATGAGACGCTGGCTCTCTGCCGCCACCGAGATTGTAAACAGCGGCTGGCGCAGTTCGTGGGCGATGGCCATGATGCGAGCGCCCAGGTCGGCGAGGCGCGCTCGCTGCGCCAGCGCGATGGAATAGGGGCGCTGATCGCCACGGTGGAGGAGGATGCCGGACTCCCATCGCCATTTTCCTGTCCGGCCGGTCATGGCGAGTAGCATTGGCTCAAAAACCGAGCCTGTCATGGCGCGGAATGTGAGGATCGTGTCGCCACGGCCCACGCTTTCGATCACTCGGCTCGCGTCGGCGGGATGAATCTGCAGGCTGCCTGGGTGTGAGGCAGCGTCTTCGCAAAAAAGGAGCCTTCCCGCGTGCGCATCGAAGCAAATACCCGAAATTGATCGGAAGGCGGGCGTCCCTGAGGCGTCGACCAAGGCGCCGGGATTTTCCTCATAAGCCACCGATCCGCTATCCTGTGCGGCGGCTTTCCTTGCGGCATCCGCTCCGGGCAGGAGCCAGGCGGGCGTAAAATCTGCTCTTGCTTCCAGTGCGCGCGCCAACTGGCGGCCGTATAGCTGGAGCAGGAGGGCCAGGATCAAAAATGCCGGGAGGGTCAGACGCTCGCCGATGAAGGCGAAGGTGAGAGCAAGCTTGTCATCGACCGATCTCGCCAGGGCGCCGACCATTATGTCGAGGATGACAATGGTGAGGATGTTGATGATGGCGGCAAGAGCAGCGATCGGCGCGAGATTGGCCGTCTCGCCGTCAGGCGAAACGCGCTTGTCTTGCCATGCCGTAGCGACAGCCAGATCCGCTACGGCAGCTCCCAGTGTGAAACCAGCCGCCCAACGCAGCGCCTCTTCGAGTGGCGCCCAGCCTGCGACGAGGATGACTGGAAAAATCAGGCAGCACGCCAGGAGGGTCGCATCGGCGGATTGACGAACCCATTTACGCAATCCGTGGGCCACGAGAAAAACGCAGGCCGCGGCCAGGGCCTGGAGACCGCCTGCCCATTGCATGTGCGCGAGCGCAAAGGCCGCGAATATCAGCAGCATCCGCGGCAGCGCCCAGTGGCGTTTGAGGAGCCAGGCCAGGAAAAACACCAGCGTAGCGGCGGGCGCCCGGCCGAATATGGGTGTCAGGCTCAGCGTTGCAATGAGAATGACTGCCAGACATATGGACGCGCGGCGTCCAGGAAGAGCCGCGAGGTTGCCACCAGTTAAATGCTGAAACCGCTCAAGCATTCGAAGCGTCCGGGGCAGCCAGCATTCGCTGCAAAATCTCGATGAACGCGCGTGGTTGCACCGGCTTTGAGAGCAGATGATATTCTTTGCGCGCGAGGGTGACCTCCGGCCGCATGGAATCTCCGGTCATGAACACGAAACCGTAGGCACGGGTGGATAGGTGCGGATGCCGGGCAATAAGCTCGAGGATTTCCAATCCCGATTCTCTTGCAAGCCTGACATCGCAAGCAATCGCCTTGAGTAAGGGCGCGCTTTCGAGCGCCGCCATGGCGGCCGCCAAGGATCCGGCCCCAATGGCAGGGATATCAAGAAGCGAAAGCATGGTGACAAGCTCATCGACGATCTCCGGCACGTCATCGATGATGAGCACCAATGCTTCGTGCGGCAGGGTCTCATTCATTTTCCGATCCTTTGCGAAGGCCGAACCATCCGTGCCCTCGTCTAGGGCAAAGTGACGCGCGTTTACAATCACATCTCCCCGACATTGCGGGATGCCGTAGCGTCTGGACGCAATGGAAGAGCGCGGTCGCGCGCGCAGATTGCCGCGCCCAGAAAGGGACAGCCTGGCAGAAGGTTCCATGCTCTAAAAGTTATGGGATATCTCGATATGCTGAGCGAGAAGTCGGATCCGGAGCTGCGGCTGGTACGATGTGCATAAGATCGGAAAGGAACGGGCATAGTGCTGGCAATAATGGGCGAGCTGGGGTGAATCGGGGGTGTTGACCGGCCATCAGCTGCGGCTCGTTTATGCAAGGTTAAGGTAGAATATGGCTATCCTGGGTTAATTTCCTCTTGGGACCGTTTTGGCCTTGTCCTCTCGAGCTGGTTGACGATAGGGGGCGGGAGGCTATCTCGAGCAAAGAATTTCTGTTGAAGATCAAGGCTGTCGGAATTGTATCGTGACCGGGACGGCCTCATAACCATGCGCCGGACACGCACGGGATGGACGTAACGGGCCCGGTTTGAAGGATGAAGAAGCAATTGGAAGGCGGGCTATTCGAGCGGACGGTGCGCTGTTCTTTTGCCTTCGAGACGAACGACAATGATGGGCGTGACCGGCCGCGGAGCGCTGATTTTCTCATGAATTTTAGCGAGTGAGGCGGATGGGAAGTGCTAATCGCCCTATTGGGCTATCTTCCGGTGGCAGCAGTGCCGAAATTGCTGCGCCACGATTGGTCAACATCGTCTGCGACAGAAAGGCTCTGCCTGCCGCCTGCGCCAACTGCTGGCAAAGAGACAGCGCTTCGTGCGATCTCGTTCCGGTCGATGCGATAACCGAGCTTCCCTTCGACCCAGATGAGTATGACGACAAATTCGCCGAATATCTGGTGGTGCGCGATCCCCTGACGAATAGACGCATGGGATCCTTGCGGTTGCTGCGGACGGACCGGCCTCACATATTGGGTTCTGTATTTCCAGACCTGTGTGACACGCCTGCGCCCAGCGGAATTTCCATTCGGGAGGTAACGCAGCTGTGTATCTCGCCAGGCCTGCGCCTGCGCGAGCGGCGGATGGTCAGCCGTCAATTGGCGAGCGCGCTTGTGGAATATGGGCTGTTAACAGGAATCACGGCCTATACGACGGTGATGGAATTGGTCTGGTCCCGGCAGCTCATGTCCATGGGCTGGGATTGTGAGCCGCTGGGATTGGGGCGCCCGGTGGGGGACACATTGCTGGGTGCGTTCCAGGTTCATATCGACGCCAGCACGGTCGGCGGCTTGAGAGCGGCGGGCTGTTATGTCCCGGGTAAATTGGAGATCGTCGAAAGGGACAATCAGGCGAGCCTGTTTGATTCGCTGGCGGCCTGAATCAAGGCTGGCAGCGTGGCTCATAGGATCGGATCCGATGAGCGGCACCAAAAGGAAAAAGAGCAGGATTTTGGGCTAAAGCGCCACAGGCCGGGCGCCCAGCAAGGGCCGTCGAATTTCCTGGGTCTTGCGGGGCCATCGCATGGAATGGAGGCGCGCCTCCATTGCGCGGTGGCTGTGGGCCTCTCAGAACGCTGGCGCTGGGAGGCCCTTGGGATCGGAACGAAAATCCGCGCGCTTAGACTTTCGCCGCACGCCCTGATTTACGGCGGGAAGACGTAGCAGGGGGCTTGGGAGCATCCTTTTCCACGGGCGAGGGCAGCTTGGTTGCGGTCCGCTTCCCCTTTGGCTCGGCCCGAAGGCCCAGGCCGATCTTGTGGGCGAGTTCCCGTCGTTGATTCGTGTAGCTCGGCGCAGCCATGGGATAGTCGGCGGGTAGTCCCCATTTGGCGCGATATTCCTCCGGGGTCATCTGATATCGGGCCCTGAGGTAACGCTTGAGCGTCTTCAGCTTCTTGCCGTCTTCGAGGCAAACAATATAATCCTCCTTGATGGAGGAACGGATAGGAACGGCAGGATCACGCTTCGCGGTTTTCTCTTCTTCCGGAGATTCCAGCTTGGACAAGGCTGAATGAACACTTTTGATCATTTCGCACAGGTCTCCAACGGCCATGGGGTTGTTGGAAACATTTGCCGACACGATATTAGCAGTCAGTGATACGAGAGAGCCTTTTTCGTCATCGATACTTACCATTTTGCGCCCCAGCTTCTTCACAGTCGAAATATAGAATCATCGAATGCAAGATAACAATGCTCATCCCATCTTGCAAACCATTTATTAACATATAATTAAGCACAGGGATATATATCTAACGACATGCTTGCTGCCGCGATCCGCACAGATATTTGAAGACTTTTTAATGGGTTGCAAGAGGGGCGTAAACTAAAGGGTGTTTGCGCCGTCTCGATAGCCGCACGATGCATCGCGGGGCTGCCCGTTAATTCCTTCGAATCGAATTCTTGCATCTTGCAGCTTTCGCTCCATCCCCATCGCTGTCCGCAACGCCTATGCTGCGGGTGGACAAGCGGAAGCGACAATGGCAAGTCCTGGTAAAGAATCGATTGATCGATGGCCGGTGTGTCTGAGGTCAGAAAGCTCTTCAAATGCGAGACAGGCGCGATTCTGGCGGGCGTCGGGGCGGAACCTGGATACATGTTGATTTGCGGTTCGGGGCAGCCGGAATCAGAGTTGGCATGCATTGATCCGCCATCATGCTGCAGGAGTTTTCGGCGGGACGGCCGAGCGGACATGGCTTGGCGGAGATCGTGGCAGACATGCTTTGCAGGATCGAAGGGCCGGTTTCGGATAGGCATAACCTCGTTGGCGTGGATTGCTTGTGAGACGGAATATCGCTGCATCTTTTGCCAGGCCCTTTTGCTGGGCCGGCGTAGCCGGGGCAGGGGCGGGCATCTGGCTTTTTGATGTATCGGGGTCTTCCGCCGTGTCCATCATGCTTTTGCAGCTTCTCGCATTTTCGTTTCTGACCCTTGTCACATGGGTGGCCTATGGGGACGCGGGACTATTGCGCGTTGGCGAGAGGCTCGTCCTGTTTCGTGCGGTTCTGGAGTTGGGCCAATCGGTTTCGATCGTTCCTGGGACCTGCGATCTGTTGGATTGGTGCCGCGATTGCAGCGCAATCCTTGCGGTGCTGATTGTGATAGGGCTGGCGCGCAAAGCCTGGTTAGGATTGGTAGCGATTGATGAGGAAGGGTCTGCGCCTCGAAAGGCGATTTCCGCGTCCGGCTGCGAGATTATCGACATGAAGGCTTGGAAGATGCGGGCGCGGGTCATCGCCCCGGCCTCGAACGTGCGTAATCACCGCCGCTGAAAGATGTGCAAATTGCCGGGTCAGACTATGGCGTCGGCGGAGGCAGCCTGACCCGGATGAGGCCTCCTCAGGCGCCATCTTCCCCCTGCTGCCTTTGACATGGTGCGGTTTGCCCAAGGAGCATCGCCCTGACTGGAAATCGCGGCGTCTGCTTGTCGCAAGCGAACGAGCTGTCATCTTACGAGCCGGAAACGCCGACTGGATGTCGACCTGTTGGCCACACCCAATTTTACACCACATTGACGGACGCGACCCTGTCAGAGGATGGGCCGAGTTGAGCCTCATGTGGACGCGCCAATGAGCGATCATCGGGTCTTGCCACGGACTGGATGACAGACGGCGGCAGCGTGTAGATAAGACCCTCATGAAGAATGATTTCGATTTCCGCAGGATGCTGGGAGCTCCGCCCAGACGGCGGCATGCCAAAGTCAGGCCCTTTCGTCGCCGCCGGATCAAGCAGGGCGCCAGGAGCCGCGGGGTGCTTTCTTTAATCGCACCAGCGATTATCGCGGGCCTTGCCATAGGCCTGGTTGTCACTCAACTCGAAGGCAGGCTGCCTGACTGGTCTTTGACCGGTCATGACCCCACGTCAGAGGTGGGGTGCGTCAGCCCACAGGTTCTGGACGGCGACACGTTACGGTGCGGCGCGAGGCGCATTCGCCTGTCCTCGATCGATGCGCCGGAGCTGCCGGGCCATTGCCGGCCCGGCCGCGCTTGCACGACCGGGGACCCCTATGCAAGCACAGGCAATCTCCGATCGCTGGTGGCGGGACAAGCGGTTTCCTGCCGCCAGATTGACACCGACCATTATGGGCGGGCGGTCGCACGATGCGCCGTGCAGGGGCGGGATTTGTCCTGTGCGCAGGTGCAGGGCGGTTTCGCTGTCGAGCGCTATGGCGCCCTTCTTTGCGGGCCGTGACATTGAGCGGGGAAGGCATGGTTGAGCCCGCCTCAGGCACGGCCTTGTTGCCATCTTATTGCAGTGATCGGCAAACGGCTTGCCATGAGAAGGGCGGTTCATGCGGCGCCGCATCGATGCTTGCCGCAGCAGTATGCCCTGAAAAGTTCGTTCAGCGCGCTTGGAAATAACAATCGGCAAGGATCGGACAAGCATTCGCGACGGAAGATTAGGGGATTGCATTAGATGCAAATAGCTCGCATTAGCGGCGCATCTGTTTCCAATCCATGTGCGAAGGGGGTTATTGCATGTCCTTGTCGCGTCTCCGCGCATCGCTGGCGTCCGCCGCTCCAACCTATCTTGCGCTGAGCTGTTTTGGCCTTGCGGCATCGCCAACCATGGCCCAGGAGTCCGGCGCCCAGGAGGCGCCCACCGCCCGGCTTGGCGGCGTCACCGTCACTGACACGGCGCTCGACGAGCAAGGCATCAAGGTCGATCGCGTCTCGTCACCCAAATTTACCCAGCCTTTGCAGGATACACCGCAGACCATTCAGGTGATCAGCAAGGAGCTGTTCAACCAGCAGGGCGCGACGACGCTGACGGAAGCCCTGCGCAACAGCCCTGGCGTGGGAACTTTCTATGCCGGCGAAAATGGAAACACGACGACCGGGGACGCGATCCGCATGCGTGGCTTCGACACCTCGAACAGCATCTTTGTTGACGGTGTGCGTGACCTGGGCTCGATCTCCCGCGATATCTTCAACACCGAGCAGGTCGAGGTGACGAAAGGTCCTGCCGGGACCGACAATGGCCGTACCGCGCCAACCGGCGCCATCAACATGGTCAGCAAGCGGGCTTCCCAGGAGGCGTTGCTCTCGGGCACCGTTTCCGTTGGCGTTGACGGCCAGACGCGAGCGACCGCCGATATCAACCAGCCGCTCGAGGCGTTGCCCAACGCGGCTTTTCGCCTGAACGCGGTCTGGCAGGACAGCGATGTTGCTGGCCGTGATCATGTGAACAACAAGCGACTGGGGCTGGCGTCGTCGCTGGGGCTGGGGCTTGGAACAGAGACTCGCGCCTTCCTCAATTTCCTTTATGTCGACCAGGACAATATCCCGGACGGCAATGTCCCCACGATCGGCCTCAAAGGCTGGCAGCCGCAGGCGGGGCTGGAGCCGCTGGTCGGACATCCGGTTGATTCGACGAATTTTTACGGCACGCGGCGCGACCATGACAATGTCACGGCGAAAATGGCGTCACTGATCCTCGAACATGATTTTTCCGATAGCGTGAAACTGACGAATATCGCCCGCTGGGGCGAAACGGAGCAGGATTATCTGCTCACGGCCTTCATGTCGACGGGCGCCAATATCACGGCTGGCGATCCTGCGGACCTGTCCACCTATGTGATGACCCGCGGCAATCCCACGATCAGGGACGCAAGGAACCGCATCCTGACCGACCAGCTCAATCTGCGTGCGGATTTTGCGACCGGTTCTGTGGAGCACAGCCTGAGCGTCGGCGTGGAGATCACGGGTGAAAAGCAGGTGATCTACGGCAACAGCACGACGGGCGCGCTGCCTGTCGCCAATCTCTACAATCCCAACTGGAACGACACGAGCGCATTTGGCTATGCGCGCAATGGCGCTCTTTCGCGGGGCAAGACCAACACGCAGGCATTTTATGCGTTCGACACCGCGAAATTCTTTGATGGCCAGCTGTTGGTGACGGGCGGGGTGCGCGTCGATCACTACAAGACCAGCTACACCAGCACGGCGCTGTGCAACAACGGCACGGGCCGCGGAGCCGTCCCCTGCGGCGGTCAGCCGGTCGATTCCATCGTCACGACGGCCGATCTGAGCGCGAGCGACACGCTCTTCAACTGGAAGTTGGGCGCGGTCTTCAAGCCGGTAGAACCGCTTAGCCTCTACGTGAACTATGCCCTCTCGCAGCAGCCGCCGGGCGGCGACAATTTCACGCTCGCGACGGGCGATAACGCCAACAATCCCAATCTCGATCCGCAAAAGGCCAAGACCATCGAGGCCGGCGTCAAATGGTCCGCGCTGAACGGCATGCTGGCTGTCAACGCCGCGGTGTTCCAGACCAAGGTCCTCAACGAGATCAACGGGTCCGATCCTTCCGACGTGCAGAGCGGGTCGAAGCGGGTGAGGGGCGTGGAACTCTCGGTGGTCGGCAATATCACCGAGGACTGGACGATATCGGCCGGTTACAGCCATCAAAAGACCAAGGTTACGAACGGCTCGGCAATCGCGGTCGACGGCAGCTATAATCTGACCTACGCGCCCGACGACAGCTTCACGTCCTGGACCACCTATCGCATGCCCTTCGGGCTGGAGGTCGGCGGCGGCGTCCGTTATGTCAGCGGCCTGCATCGCGGCACCGATGGCGCGGTGGGCACCCCGGAGCGGACCGAAGGATATACGGTTGTGGACGCGATCTTGTCCTATGCGCTGACGGACAACGTCAAGCTGCGCGTGAACGCTTATAACCTGTTCGACAAGGAGTATGTCGTGGCAATCAACAAGAGCGGGTACCGCTACACGCCAGGTCAGGCGCAGACCTTCCTGTTCAGCGCCGACTTCCGTTTCTGATCCCTGTAGGGCAAAAGACAATGGCGGGGGATATCCTCCGCCATTTCTTGATGTATCGGACGCTTCCATGTTGCTGCACATTCCCCATGTTCTGACAGGTGAGGAAGTGGCGGAATTTCGTCGCAGGCTGGATGCGAGCGATTGGACAGACGGTCTCGAGACGGTTGGCCCGCAGGGGGCCAGGGTCAAGCATAACCAGCAGCTGCCTGACGCATCGCCGCTGAGGGCTGAACTTGGCCAGGCGGTACTTGCCGCGTTCAGGCGGACCCCGCTTTTCTTCGCCGCGGCCTTGCCGCGCAAGATCCTGCCGCCGCGCTTCAACCGCTATGCCGGTGGCGGGGAATATGGTTTTCACATCGACGGCGCCGTGATGAGCCTCGGCGAGGAAGAGCAATTGCGCTCGGATATCTCCTGCACCCTGTTTCTGAGCGATCCCGATGACTATGATGGCGGCCGGCTGATCATCAGCGACACTTATGGCGAGCATAGCGTGGCGCTTCCCGCGGGCGATGCGATCATCTATCCTTCGAGCAGTCTTCATCGCGTTGAGCCTGTAACCCGCGGTGAACGGCTCGCCTCCTTCCTCTGGATACAGAGTCTCATACGCGATGATCGGCAGCGGCGCATGCTGTTCGAACTCGACACATCAATCCAGAAGCTGACCCTCGATGGCGCCGACGAGGATGCAGTGCTGCAGCTTACCGGTGTCTATCACAATCTGCTGCGCCTCTGGTCCGAAACCTGAACCTGCGGTCCGGCGGCGCGTTCCGATTAACGGACAGGAAGAATGGCTGACGCGCCGTGCGCCGCCAACTCAGCCCCGCGTCACCAGCCATCCCAGGCCCAGGAAGGCAAGGCCAAGGAGCACAGGTCCACTCCAGCGCGAAACCCACTGCACCAGTCTTTCACACCTCTCGGCGAGGTCCGGCGAATGGTCCGGGGCATAATCGTCCGCCCGGAGCCACGCATGGGCGGGATGGCGCCTGCTTTGGGGCCTGTGCGAGCCTGAGCATTCTTCATCCGCAGGAAGATGTGGGGGCATTGGCCATCCATGTTCGCGGTAGTCGGGCATCAAGATCCCTGTTCTCCTGGCAAAAGACTTGGGCCGTATGTGTGGATGGGAGCGGCATCATGTTGAGCCAGGGCGGGCGGAGACCGGTCCCCCTGCTTGAGGCGTGCAGGTCGGCGATACGCATGAACGACCATTCATCATGGTGAGAGCTGCCCCGGAACTGTCCCAATCGTCACCAGCATCAGGTGACGCGTCAATGGTCATTGATTGCCTCAGCCATCGTCCTGTTTTCCGGGATCCGTAAAATCTTTGACGCAAAAGCGACATGCGCCAGTAACGAGCAGTGAATGTCTTCTACAGGACTTGCCTTGGTATTGATCGAGTCGCTTTTTCCCACAGTCGAGGATCTTTGAGGGCCATCGCCATCCTGCAGGAGATGACTGATCAATTCCCGCAGCCTGATCTCATGTCTGCGAACCAGGCAGCAAATGTCGCTCAAAGCCCGTTCCCGTTCATCTGCCGCCATCTCCATGTCGGCCTGCGCCAGTTCCAGCTGCCAATGTGTGGGTTCCACAGAAGTCCTCATTTGTCTGTCACTGTCCTGATGAGACAGCCGGCCGATCCACGGCGGAGCTCTCAGGGAGTGCTGCGTGGCAGGCCTGCGGATACTCGACGCGGTCCATGAGCGGGCCTTTCGTCGCATATCCTGCCATCGGATGCATGGCAATGCAAAACACTATCAAATAGTAGACAAGGAATGGTTGAGGTGTAACGTAGATCAGAGACATGCGAATCCTTATCAATGTTGATGGGTGCTGGAAGGATCTGAGGTGGGAGCACTGGATATTTCGCCGATCTGCCCTGATGACAGCGGCCCGCTTCCGTCAGCGTTCCTCCTGGTCGCATCGATAGCCAATCTGCAGGAAATTGAGTTGAGTTTCGGGCTTGCGGCGCGGAAGGAAGCTTTCGAGCGTCTCCGGTTGGAGATGCACCGGATTGCACGCCGACCCTTCGTCACGGAACTCGAGTCGGCAGGCGTCATCGAGGCCGTCATCGAATGGGAGGCAGGGGAGGGACGCCCCGACCATCTGATCCATCGCCTTGCCTGCAATATCCTGTCGCATCCGATCGTCTCGGAGAGCGGATGCTTCTATGTCGTGCCGGAAATCGGCGGCGCGGCGCTGGACCGGGAACATGGCGACATCGATTCCGCCAAGGCCGGTGCCTATCGGCAGCTGGAGAGCAGTTCTGTCAAGATCCAACAGCCCTGGCACCTGTTTCGCTATCGCGAAGATATGAGCCGGGCAGCGGAGCTGCTTCGGAAAATCGATCGTGGCGAAGCGATGCTTGTCTGGCAGGCGATCGTTTCCCCTGCAGACAGGGCGCCCTTGCTGTATTTCGAGGGATTGCTGCGCGTCTTGGGCGACGATGGGGCGCTGTTCTCCTGCGAGGGCAATATCAGGGCTGCCGAACGCGTGGGTCTCGCCCCTGAGCTTGATCGCCGGCTGGTATCTCGCGCTCTTGACCAGCTCGAGACGGACGACGACGTCCGCATGGGGGTGAACATTTCCGCGAGGAGCGCCTCACTCCACCGTTATGGCAGGCATGCCGGGTGGCGTGAGCTTAGATCACGTCTCGAGCGCGAGCCCGAGCTGGCCCGCCGCCTGGTGATCGAGATCACCGAGACGGCCGACTTCGCCTCCCTTGATGAGGCCGCTGAATTCGTGTCGCTCATGCAACATCTGGGCTGCCAGGTGGCCATTGATGACTTTGGCGCCGGTCGGGGATCGATCATCCAATATGGAGCGCTATGCGCTGATATCATCAAGATCGATGGCAGCTTCGTCCAGCAGGCGGGCCAAAACGAGAAGGGCCATGCGACCTTCCGGCATCTTGTCGGACTGGCGCGGGCGCTGGCGCCGCAGGTCGTGGTGGAGGGCGTTGAAACGGCGGATCAGGCAGAATTGGCGCGCGGAATCGGGATCGACTGGTTCCAGGGCTATCATTTCGGGCGCCCCTCGCCGACGCGCGCGCTCGGCGTTTCGGCCGATGCGCGAGCCATCATGGCGCTGAGAAATTTCCAGGATCGGTTTCGCGCCTTCTCGAAGGCCGGCGGTGCCTTGGCATGATGCACCGGGTCATCCTGGAGAAGCGGCGGATATGGCGGGCCTGGGGCTGCGCTGAGGGATTGCCCGCGTGCCCCGCAAGATCGGGCGAAGGATGAAGACCGCAAGCCCAATGGCCAGCCTCGCCACGCGCCCACCAGATGGGACGCGTTCGTGGTCCTTGCTCATGACGAAAGGATAAGCCTCGATGGCCCGGGCATGGCCGGCCCCCTTCGCGATTTTGCGACGGGATGAGCCTGGACTGCTTGGGAAAGCATCAGGAGCGCTTTGTGTGAAAAACAGAAAATGACAGAAGAAAAACGGAGGGTGGCATGACCGAACGGCAATTGGGGCCAATAAGAAACATAGGTAGATCATGCAGAACACCAACACGCAATGCGGCGACCTTGGAGATGATGGAGACTCATTAAACGCTGTAATGCTGGCGGAGCGATGGTCACAGGCCGCCGCCGCAATGGCCAGGCTGGCGGCCGCGCGGGATCTGGAGGATGTCGTGGCAATCCTGCGGCAATCGGCCCGCGCCGCGGCGAACGCCGATGGCATTGCAATCGTGTTGCGTGAGGGCGATGCATGTCATTATCTTGCGGAAGATGCGATGGAGCCGCTGTGGCAAGGTCAGCGCTTTCCGCAAGATACGTGCGTTTCGGGCTGGGCGATGCAGAACAGGACTTCCGCCGCCATCGCCGATATCACCCTTGATCCGCGCGTGCCGCAGGATGCCTACCGGACGACCTTCGTCAAGAGCATGGCGATGGTTCCCATCGGGGATGGCGACCCTGTCGCGGCCCTGGGCGCTTATTGGGCCTCAATCGGCCATCCCGATGCCCATGAAATGGCCGTTCTTGAGGCGTTGGCGCAGGCAGCCTCGACAGCGCTGGCGCATGGGCGCCTGGTCGCTGAACTGGCAGAGCTCAATCGCGATCTTGAAGCGCGCATCGAGGAGCGGACCAAGGAACTGGAAGCTGCGCATCAGAGCCTCATGCAGGCCCAGAAGCTCGAGCTGATGGGGCAATTGACCGGGAATGTCGCCCACGATTTCAATAACCTGCTTTCACCGATCATGACGAGCCTGGATCTTATCCTCCAGACAGGGTCTCCCGGACAGGCTGCCCTCGCGCCGGCCCAGGTGGCGATGGAAGCTGTCGAACGCGCCCGTGCGCTTGTCCAGAGGCTGCTGGCATTCGCCCGGCGGCGCCCGCTCGCGCATGCCGTCATAGACATCAGGTCGCTCCTCAAGGGAATGCAGTCGCTGCTCGAGAGCACCGTTGGCGGACGGATCCAGCTCCATATTGCTGCACCGCCCGGCCTGCCCCACGTCGCGGGTGACCGGCAGCAACTGGAAATCGCGATCCTCAACCTCGTGGTCAACGCGCGCGACGCCATGCCCGATGGTGGCGTTCTCGCCATCTCCGCAAGCTATCCATCGGCCCCGGAAGGCCATTTCGCCAAGGATGACGGCTTTGTCCGGCTGGTGGTAGCCGATCAGGGCGAGGGCATGGACGAGGCGACCAGGACGATGGCGCTCGAGCCCTTCTTCACGACCAAGGGCGACGGCTCGGGCACGGGGTTGGGCCTGTCGATGGTGCATGGGGTCGTGCAGGAGCTTGGGGGCGTCATCGGCATCGCCAGCGAGCCCGGGGCAGGCACCCAGGTGAGCCTCTGGTTGCCGATAACCCATGATGTGGAGACCCAGCGGCCGGCTCCCAGGATCGCGAACGCGGTGATGGAGGTCGAAGGCATTGCGGTCGTGGTGGACGATCATAATCTGGTGCGAAGGGGCACCGCTGCAATGTTGCGGGAAGAGGGGTATAAGGTCGTCGAGGTTGAAAGCGCAGAAGCGTGCCTTGTCAGGCTAGAGGAGGGGCTGCGGCCGGCGCTTCTCATAACCGACCATGTCATGCCTGGCATGACAGGGCTTGATCTGGTCCACCGCGTCGCGGATCTTTATCCGCAGGTGCCCATTCTCCTCGTCTCTGGCTATGACGGGCTTGATGCGACGCCTGCCGATATCGTGCGCATGACCAAACCGTTCCGTCAGCACGAACTGCAGGCAGCGATTGCCCGCGCGCGGCGGCAGGTCCAGATGCGGAGCGGGAGCGCTCCATCCGGTGTCAGCAGGACTGGATGATGCATGGTCTTAACACGGCGCGCCCTGGCAAAAACATCGGATTTCGCTGGCCAAGACCCGCCGCCGCGGCTCGCGCACAACGCCGCCGCGCTTGATCGATCCTCCTTAGTCTTCCATTGACGGGGAGGGGCGGGTTTCGGTGAGTCGGTTTTGCGAGGTTCAAGGATGGTCAAGCCCACCTTCAAGCAGTCCGAGGCGAACGAACAGTTCGATAACCCGCTTGGTTCCTTCGCCGAACTGGCGACAGCCATGCTGGATCCGCAGGGATATGTCGTGAGCTGGAGCTCCGGTGCGGAGCGGTCGAGAGGATATGCCGCCAGCGAGATCATAGGAAAGCATTTAAGCGTCCTGTTTACGCCGCAAGAGCGTCAAGCCGGGCTTCCCCAGCATGCTCTTGAAGCTGCGCGCAGTGGCCGCTTCGAAACGCAGGGCTGGCAACTTTGCAAAGCGGGCCCCGGCTTTCTTGCGCACATCGTGATGGATCCGGTCTGGAACAGGCATGGCCATCTCACCGGTTTCGCGCTGATCACGGCCGATGTGACAGCCGGGCAACGGCGTGAACAGGCGCTTGTCGAGAGCGAGCTTCAGTTCCGGCTGCTGGTCGAAGGGCTCCGCGAATTTGCCATCTACATGATCGGTCCGGATGGAACCGTCACCAACTGGAATGCGGGCGCGAAAGCCATCAAGGGTTACGACGCCCCGGAGATACTAGGTCGTGAACCCATAAACGGGTGAGCTAATCGCCCGTTTCGTCGTCACCGGGGAGGTTCGACAGGTTGAGGTCGCCGATCGGGGGCAGTTTCGCGCCGCACCACGGACAAAAGGCGATCTCAATCACACCGCCGCTACTACCATCGTGAATGATGATGCCATAACCGCCACGAACCTGGTCGATGAGGGCGTCCGGACAATCAGCGCGACCAGCGTGCTGGTCGCAAGACTGGTTCAGATCAAAAGCCATGCGGCTACAACAATGGTCGGCCATACACCTATTCTGCGTGAGCGAAGGGCAAGAAGAAAGGCTTTTCTTCGCAGGCGAATACTGATTCAGCGGCAGCATGAGCCGATATGACCTGACCGACTTCGAGTGGCGCGTGATCGAACCGCTGCTGCCCAACAAACCGCGAGGTGTGCCGCGTGTCGACGACCGGCGCGTGCTGAACGGCATCTTCTGGGTGCTGCGATCCGGTGCGCCGTGGCGCGATCTGCCTGAACGCTATGGCCCGCGCACAACTTGCTACAACCGCTTCGTGCGATGGCGGAAGGCGGGCGTCTGGGACCGGATGATGGACGCCATCACCGCCGCCCACGATGGCGACATCCAGATGATCGACAGCACTTCCGTTCGCGCTCACCAGCAGGCCGCGACGGCAAAAAGGGGGATCGAGATCATTGTCTCGGTCGATCACGCGGCGGACTTACGACCAAAATCCACGCGGTCGTCGATGCGCAAGGCCTCCCGATCCGGCTCGGCCTGACTGCTGGACAAGCGCATGATGGGCAGGTCGCCGACGCGCTGCTTGATCATCTCGGCTCGCATACCATCGTGCTCGCTGACAAGGCCTATGACGCTGACCGCATCCGTGAACTGATCGAAGAGCAAGGAGCCACGCCCAACATCCCGGCCAAATCCAATCGGAAATGGAAGCCCTGCTTTAGCAAGCGCCTCTACCGCGAGCGCAACCTGATCGAACGGTTCTTCTCCAAGCTGAAGCACTTCCGCCGCGTCGCCACCCGCTACGATAAGTTAGCGGAGAACTTCCTCGCCATGGTCCAACTTGCCTCAGTGCGCCTTTGGCTCCGTGCTTATGAGTCTACGGCCTAGGCCGGCATTTTTCATGCTTCTACACGCAGGAGGACCGTTCGCGCGGAGTGCCCGCCGCAGCTTTGGAGGAGGCCCTCGAAAGCGGGAAGTTCGAGGCCGAGGGATGGCGTGTGCGCAAGGATGGTTCTCTCTTCTGGGCGCACGTCGTCATCAGCCCGGTCTTCGACGATCTTGGCGAGCATAGGGGGTTTGCCAAGGTCACGCGTGACGCGAGCGAAAAGCGCAAGCAGGAGGAGGAACTGCGGCAGGCCCAGGAGGCGCTGTTGCAGTCACAGAAGTTGCAGGCGCTCGGGGAGCTTGCGGGGGGCATCGCGCACGACTTCAACAATCTCATGACAGTGGTGCGGGGCACCGCCGATCTCCTCCTGAGGCGGCCCGATCTGCCCGAGGAGAAGCGCAGCCGTTATCTCCACACTGTGCTGGAGACGTCCGAGCGCGCGACCAGCCTGACGTCTCAACTTCTGGCCTTTGCCCGTCGTCAGCCGCTCGAGCCTGAGGTCATCGACCTGAGCGTTCGTCTCGACGCCCTTGCCGAGATGATCCAGCGCACGCTTGGCAATCAATATAGGCTGGAGCTTGATCTTGCTCCCGCGCTATGGCCAGTCGAGATCGACCCGACAGGCCTGGAGACAGCGGTGCTCAACGCCGTCCTGAATGCTCGGGACGCGATGCCCGATGGAGGCGAAATCAGAATCGCGACGAAGAACCTCAGTGCCGTGGAACCCGGGATGGTGAGCCTCTCGATTGCCGATACGGGGCCTGGCATCCCGCCCGAGCAGGCCGAGCGCGTCTTTGAACCTTTTTTCACGACGAAACCGGTGGGCAAGGGAACGGGCCTTGGCCTCTCGCAGATCCATGGCTTTGCCGAGCAGTCGGGCGGCTCTGTGACGTTCCGGTCAGCGCCCGGCGAGGGCGCGATGCTGGAAATTCGTCTGCCTGGCACAGGCAAGATGCCGCCGGCCGCGAAACAGGAGCAGGATCATATTGTGCTGGCGAAGGGACTGCACGTCCTGCTGGTCGAGGATAGCGACCATGTCCGCCGTTTTGCACGGCAACTGCTCGAGGATCTGGGATGCGAGGTGCTCGAGGCGAGCAGCGCGGAAGATGCGCTCGAATTGGTCAAGGGGCACGCGATTGACCTGGTGTTTTCAGACATATTGATGCCGGGCCGGACGGGTCTTGAGCTGGCGCAGGACATCAAGGCCGTTTACGGGCTCCCCGTACTCCTTGCCAGTGGTTACAGCAGCGAGCAGTTCGTTCCGAAAGATCAGCGCGAATTTCCCATCCTGCGCAAGCCCTACAAGCTCGAGACGCTCGCCGCCAGCATCAACGAGCTGGTGGGCGGGCCGCGACGCCAGGCCGGGCGGGCTTGAACCGGACCACGCGGAAGGAAAGGAGACAGGGCGGCGGCAGGCACGCGGTGTAGATGCCGGCGCCGGATCACGCTCAATAATGCCATGTCCAACACTCCATGACCCCTCACTCGCCAAAGTCAGGGGTGAGCTTAACATGGGTCATTTCTCAGTGGAAATTGTGTCCTGCCTAGGTCACCTCTCAGCGGCAATCAACAGGCTCCCAACCTTGTTGCTGTGCTAGCGTCCGTGTGTTATTATGCACTAATCATGTAACACATGGAGCTAAGCCCATGACAGAAGCGACATTCACCTTTCGGGTTGATGAAGCATTAAAAAGCGAGTTTGCCCAAGCCGCCAAGGCCAAGGATCGCACCGGCGCGCAGCTTCTCCGCGACTTCATGCGCCAGTATGTCGAACGCCAGCAGGAAGTGGCGGCACATGACGCATGGTTCCGGCAAGAGGTTCAAATCGGATTGAACGCGGCAAATGCCGGTCATCTGATCCCCGGTAATGAAGTCGAAGCCGAAGCAGCGGCATGGCGTGAAGCAACCCGGCGCAGGATGGCAGGCGAGGCGTGAGACTGGTTTGGACTGTCCCGGCAAGCCTCGACCGGAAACACATTCGCGAATACATTGCACAGGACAACCCCATCGCTGCAATCGCGCTGGATGACCAGTTTGCCGATAATGCGCGCCGCCTTGTAGATTACCCGGCTTAGGAAGGCCGGGGAGGATGCCGGGAACTCGCGAACTGATCGCCCATCATAACTACATACTGGTTTATGATGTGGCCGGAGAAGCCGTGCGAATCTTGCGTGTCCTTCATGCACGGCGACAATGGCCGCCCAGCGTTGCAACCGGGGATTAAGTCAAGGAGCCTGCCAGATGACCGGGCAGGCGTTCACCCGCTATGACAGCGCCGACTGTCTGGAGACAGAAAGATGTTGCGGCCTATCTTGAAGCCGTAATGAACGAAGAGCCGTAATCGGCCGCCGACTATGACGGTCGGACGAGCGAGGCGGTCCGGTGGGCGCGTGTCGAGATCGGCCAGATGCTTACAAGCAGAAGGATGTGTTCTGCGGCTACGACGCGGCCCTTTTCAAGCAATCGCAATTAACCGCGTCCCGAGTCCGACACTTGGCCGGGTCAGGCTCGTGGGAAGGCTCGAGCGAATCGTTAATGATTTTCCCTTAGCGGAGGAGGCGGAGCGGACGGGTCGGGGTGGAAAAAAGCGCTAAAAATGGGTCGGAATTCTGGACAATTGGTCAGCTGGCTGCTTGGCTCGCCACTCGATCCTCCCCCTCCGCTTGCCGCCGAGCTGAAGAACGGCCTGTTCACCTCCGTGCCCATATTCATGGGCGGGGTATTCAACACGCTGTTGGTCGCGGCCATCGCAGCCTGGCGCCATCCCACCCCGGTCTTCACGGGCTGGGTTCTTTTCGAAGCCGTTCTGGGCGTGATGCGCCTGACCTGTCTGGTGCGGGGCCGGAAGGCGATTCAGGCGGGACGGAAGCCGCCGCGTCATGCTGCGGCGCTGCTTTCCAGCGCCTGGTCCGCATCCGTGGGCGTTGGCACCTTCCTTTGCCTCCTGAATGGCGACTGGATACTTGTAACGATTGCGTGCCTGTCCGCGGCGGCGATGATCTGCGGGATATGCCTGAGGAACTTCGGCACGCCCAGGCTGGCTGTCTTGATGGTCTGCGCGACGGTAGCCCCCTGCGCGATCGCGGGGTTGCTCGTGTCCGAACCGGTCCTGACGGTCATCAGCCTTCAGCTTCCGGTCTTTACATGGACCATCTTTATCGCGTCGTTCGGCCTTCACAAGATGCTCGTGTCCCGGATGGTCGCCTTGAGCGAACTCGAGCGCAGCCAGTCGCTCAATCGCACCATTCTGCAATCGAGTCCCGATCCTACCTTTCTCCTTGATGAGGCGCATCGACTGATCTTTTCCAACCCGCCGGGCCGGGAGTTGTTTGGAGAGGACGTGGCCTATGGCGAGCCATGGTTGTTCATGCTTCCCGCAGGCGACCGGGCGCGGGCTGAGGCGGTGCTTGAGCGGGCCCGGTCCGATCCTGCCAATCTGGTTGTCGAGTTGACCCGTCCTTCCGGTTCGAGCGCCTGGTTTGATATTGTCATCAACCGGACCGCAGTCGCATTGAAAGGCTTTGTCGTCGTCGCGCGCGATATCAGCGACCAGAAGGCGTCGGAGGAACGGGCGATCTGGATGGCCCGGCATGACGCGCTGACGGGACTGCCAAATCGCACCATATTGCAGGACCGGCTGGACAAAATTCTCGATCGCGGCGAGGCATCGGCCGGCGCAGCGTTGCTGATCGTCGATGTCGATAATTTCAAGACCATCAACGACAGCTTCGGACATGATTGCGGCGACGCGTTGCTGTGCACGGTAGCGCAGAGATTGCGCGCGACCCTCCGCGCAGACGATCTGGTGGCAAGAACGGGCGGCGACGAATTCACGCTTGTCATTGCCGCCGCCTGCGAAGCGGATGTGATGGAGACTGCCCGGCGGATTTACGGGCAGCTGGAGGCGCCGATGCGCCATCGAGGACTGCTGGTCGAATGCGGTGTAAGCATCGGGGCGAGCCTTGTCCCGCGCGATGGACGGAAACGTTCCGACATATTGAAGGCTGCGGACGTCGCCCTGTACGCGGCCAAGACGGACGGCCGCGGCCAGATCAAGATCTTTTCGCCTGCGATGCTGATTGAAGCGGAAAAGCCCAAGGCGATGATCGCATCTGCCCGGGACGCGCTGCAGCGCGACGCGGTCCTTCCCTATTATCAACCCAAGGTGTCGCTGTGCGACGGCAGGACCGTGGGCTTTGAAGCCTTGCTCCGCTGGCGGGACAAGGCAGGAACGATACGAAGCGCCGAGGCGCTTGTGGCCGCATTTGAGGATCCGACCCTGGGCGCCATGTTGAGCGATCGCATGCTGGCGCGAATTCTCGACGATATCGAACGGTGGGCGGGGGCAGGTGTGCCCTTTGGCCATGTGGCGTTCAACGTGAGCGGCATTGACCTGCGCCGACCGGCCTTTGCAGAGACGATACGCGCTCATTTGGTGTCTAGAAGCCTCCCGCCGCAATGTCTGCAGATTGAGGTCACCGAGCAGGTCTTTCTGGGCCGTGGTTCGGACCGGGTGCAAGAGGCGCTGCAGCGACTGAGCGACTGCGGGATACGGATTGCGCTCGATGACTTCGGGACTGGCTATGGCTCGCTGTCCTGCCTCAATCGCTTTCCTGTCGACGCCCTCAAGGTCGATCGCTCGTTCGTCCGGCAGATCGGTCGCGGGAGGGATGCGGAGGTCATTGCCTCGGCGATCATCGGCATGGGCCGCTCGCTCGGCCTCGAAATCGTTGCCGAAGGCATCGAAACCGCTGCCCAGGAAGCCTATCTGATGAATGCAGGATGCGACCTGGGACAAGGGTTTCTCTATTCGCCGGCCATCCCCGCTGACGACGTGCCCGCCATCCTTGCGCATCAGGGCCAGGGTCTGCGGCAGGCGCTGCGAGCATAGGTGGGCGGGGCACTTTACGGCCTGTCGTGACCGGATCCAAAAGCAGGCAGGAAGGCGGCGCGCGGCAGGGGAATGCTGCTCTGTCGACGGACTGCTCCGCTCCGATCGCTTGAGCCATCCTGCTCCTTTCGCAAACAGGGGTCCCATCTTCAATATTTTGTTACGGTTCGCATTTACCTCATTCATCGATATCATTCGCGAGGGACATGGAGGATGATTTTGAAGCTTGCCGCGTTCACGCTTGGGTTGACGGTTGCGACAGGCGCCGCTGCCGCTCCGCTCCATCTCGTTTGCCTCGGCAATGGCTCGGCCAACAGGATCACCAGCAGCTCCGGTTCCGCTTGGGCCAGCAACGGCGCATCGGCCTGGGGGCAGGTGATCGGCACCCGCGACGTTCCCTTTGACGATCAGGTCAATATCGAGCTGGCGGACGACGGGACAGGTCAGATAAGGATGCCTCGCGCCATGTTGCCGAAAATCCGCGGGGGAAAAGACGGCTGGTTCGAGATCAGGGATGTCGTCAAGGGCCAGGATGAAATAACCGGCACCGTGCAGGTCAATGTTTTCAACTCCCCCAAGCTGCGGATCGACCGCATTCGCGGCCATCTCAGCCTCAGCGGAAAATCCGGCGATTACGCAGGGATCTGCCAGCCTTTTGATCCCGCCACGGTCCAGCGGGCATTCTGATCGTCATGCGGACCAGCCTCATCCTCGCGAACCTGATTGCCTTGCCTGCATCGTTGGTCTCGGCCCATCCGGGTGGATTGAACGCGCAGGGTTGCCATAATGACCGCAGAAGCGGCGGCTATCACTGCCATCGCGGAGAATCCGTAGCGACCCGCCGCCAGGTGGCCGGTGGTGGCGGGGCATTTCCCAACTGTGCCTCAGCGCGCGCTGCTGGCGCGGCCCCTGTCAGGGTTGGCGAACCGGGTTATGGACGCCACCTGGACCGCGACGGTGACGGCATAGGATGTGAATGATGCATCGGCCCATGCGATATGACCTTGTTGGCATTTTGCTGGAAAATGGAACCTTTCCCATTTTGCGCATGCCCGATGGTGGCGAGTGGCGGCTGGAAATCCTGAGGCGATACAGGCATCTGCTGGGTATGCGAGTGAAAGTGACGGGCACGAGAAACGGATTCGACATTCTGGCGGTCGACCGTATCGAACGGGCATGACACGCGATCAGGAGCTCTGGGGGATGGCGGCCACGCTGCTTCGTCACCATGGCGACAAGGCCCCATTGCGGGTCGCTGAGCGTATCGGCGCCCTGGCGATGCGGGGGGAGATGGGCGGCGTGGAACTTTGGCGCGAAGTCGCCCGCCGGATGCTCGCCTTGACAGGCGAGGCCGGCAAGGCTTGAGGCTCGTTCGTCGCGCTGGCCCGGCTTGTGCATGATGCATGTCCTGCTGCGTTCATGCGCAGGCCGAAACAGGCATGGCAATTGGTCGCCATCATCTCAGTCTCTGCCGATTGCGCAGGAATAAAGACCGGGAAGAGAGAATGTCCGTTCCCTTGTCATCATATGATAATTTTCCTACGCGGCAGTCATGAATAACAGCGATCTAAAAGCGATAATTCGTGCGCTTATAGGCGTGATCGAGCATAATGATGGACAGCGAAGGGCTTTCATCGCCGGATTTGTCGGCGCAGATCTTCCTCTCCATTCATCGGAGCGGGCCCGAAGCAATTTTCGTCTCGGACGGCGGACAAGGGAAGCGCTCAAATGAAGCAAATATATTCCTGATCGGACATCCGTCTGCGGTACCGCGTAGAGCATGCGTTGGATCAGGCGCAGGACGCTCGCTCTAATTCTTGGTTGTCGCATCGTGCGCAAAAGCGGGTTCCCACTTCTGCGCGCGATGCGCCGGGGCAAAAGCTAATCCGACGCGATCGGATCGCAACCCATCCCTGCTCCAGGCACCAGGGGCGGGCAAAGCCGGCAGATTTGATCAGCAAGATGCCGGCCTTGAACTTGAGCCGCGATGCGAGCGCATATTTGCGCTGACTTCATGCTTCCGCCTTGTGCGGTTCATGAGGACAAGCCGTGGTTCTTGTGACCAGGGATAGCGGGATGGTTCCCATTTTCAGCGGGCAGCAGGGTGCCAGCCAGGTCTCAGCGTCTCTTCCACCTCCTCCAGAATCGAGAGTAATTCAAGCGCTCCCACGTCATCGTGCCGGGACAAGGCGAGGGCGATCAGCTGCTCCACATAGGGCGGAGCGTGCGCTCCATATTGTCTGACCAGCTCTTGTGCATTCAACATGAGACGCCTTGGCTGATAAATGGTGAAGAACCATAAGCAGTCGGAGCAATCATATCCTGTTGTAAAGGATTGAAAGATGATCCTATCCTCTATTTCATAGCATTCATATACGAATCGGAAAAGAGGCGCGGATGGCTGACGTCGATTGGGAAGTCACAGAAAGCGGATCGATTGTGGCGGAGGCTGTGAGCCGCTCATTTGTCGCCCCCGCATCATCGCTGGTCGCCATAAGGATCGAGATTTCAGATACTGAAGGAGGCTCTGGCCGCGCGCATCAGTTTTTCGTGACATCTGATCTGGCCAGGTTGGTCGGCCGCCGATTGATGAAGGCCGCCGATGCCGTGGATCAGTATCGCAGCTGGGAACGCCGATGGCGCCCATCGCGCCTGAAGCTGGGTTGGACCTCCCGTCATCGTGTAAGCATGAGGGGCCCGCGGCGAAATTATATGGTTGCAGCTGAATGAGAGATGGGCTGCGGCGCTGAGGCTTTTTGAACAGTCGATTTGACCGTCGTTGGACCTTGCGGCCGTCATTGGTGAATCGATCACTGTCCCCCTTTGTTGCGGCTGTCCCAAGCACAACGGCCCATTTGGGCAATTGACGGCTCGTCCGCCGAGAGCGCAAAAAAATGGCCTGGCCAAAAGCCATTCTGATCTTCTGCTGCTTTCCTTCTCATTGGAAATGAGCCTGACGCCCCGCAAATTTGCGGAACGTGATTGCCTTCTCTCATCGCTCGCGGCCGGCTTGCCCCGAGGGAGCGAGTGCATTGCTGATCCTGTGGCTCGTGGGCCAGCGGGGAGATCTGCCGGGCCGATGCCCGCGCCCCGGCAATCGGTCTATGCGCCATGGCCTATGCTGACTCCTGATGGTGACGGCCTACCCTCCAGTGGGGAGCGGTGGCGGTCGCTCCTGACGGTGAGTGACCATGGAGGCGCGTTCGATGCGGTGAGTTCCGGCTTTGCCGAACCTTGCGTGCCTGCAGTCTGTTCAAACATTCGCTGGGCAATCGCGCTTCATCGCAAAATTGGAATCCTGAGCTCGTACCCCCGTAGGAGATTTCCGCCGCGTCTGCGGTGGCAATGGCAAGTCAAACATGGCACAGACGCTCCGATTCCTGGTCCCTTTCCAAAAGGATGCGATCAATCGTGACCCTCATTCGCCCACTTGCCGTCATCATTCTTGCCGCAGGGCAGGGCACGCGCATGAAGTCGGCCCGGCACAAGGTGCTGCACCCTGTCGCCGGCCGTCCCATGCTGCTGCATCTGCTTGCCAGCGTCGGGGAGCTCCAGCCTGAGCGGCGGATCGTCGTGGTCGGCGCGGGACGCGAGCAGGTCCAAAGAGCGATAGCCGAGACGGACGCGAGAATCGTGGTTCAGGAAGAGCAGTTTGGGACCGGTCACGCGGTAGCGCAGGCGCGGGATGCGCTTGGCGGCTTTGCGGGCGACATTCTCATTCTCTATGGTGATGTTCCGCTGGTTCGGCCGGAGACGCTGGCGGCCATGCTCGAGCGCCTCAACCGGGAGGACCAGCCGCGAGCGGTTGTGCTCGGTTTCCGGCCAGCGGATGCTGCGGCCTATGGACGGATCATAGCCGATGGTGATGGCGTCATTGAAAAAATGGTGGAATATAAGGACGCCGATGCTGCCGAACGCGCGGTGACGCTTTGCAATTCGGGGTTGATGGCCGTTCGGTCGGCCGACCTGTTTGGGCTGCTCGACAGGATCGGTAATGATAATGCTGCGGGCGAATATTATCTCCCCGACATCGTCATGCTGCCTGGCGCGCCAAGTGCCGTGATCGAGGCGGAGGCCTGGGAAGTCGCTGGCGTTAACAGCCGGGTGGAACTGGCCGGGGTCGAGGCTTTGTGGCAGGACCGCCGCCGTGCTGAAGCCATGCGGGACGGGGCTACGCTGATCGCGCCCGAAACAATATTCTTCAGCTACGACACAGTGCTCGGCCGGGATGTCGTGGTGGAACCGAACGTGGTTTTCGGACCTGGGGTCACGATTGCGGAGGACGTGACCATCCATGCTTTCTCGCACATCGAAGGCGCCACCATCGGCAAGGGCGCACAGGTCGGCCCCTATGCCCGGCTAAGACCCGGCGCGGCGATCGGCAGCAAGGCCAAGGTCGGCAATTTCGTCGAGATCAAGCAGGCTGGGCTCGGCGAAGGCGCCAAGGTAAACCACCTGTCCTATATCGGGGACACGCAGATAGGCGAGGGCGCCAATGTCGGTGCAGGCACCATAACCTGCAATTATGATGGCTTCCGCAAACACCGGACCGAAATTGGCGCGGGCGCCTTCATCGGGTCTAACAGCGCCCTGGTGGCGCCGGTGCGTATCGGAAATGGAGCCATCGTCGCGGCGGGGAGCGTCGTGACGCAGGATGTGGCCGCCGATGCCCTTTGCCTCGTCCGTCCACTTCAGGAAGAAAAGCCGGGCTGGGCTGAACAATTCCGGGAAAAGTCGCAGGCGCGAAAAGCGGCCGGATAATGGCACAGCCCTTCAGCTGGCGCTTGATGGGGGCGCTGTTGCTGCTCTTCGCCATGATGGGAGGGGTGATCCTTCGGCTGGTCGGCAACGCCCGGGCGATGCCGGTCGTCCGTCATCTGGAGATCGCCCTGCCCTTTCCGAAGGACGCGCATCGTCAGCCGATAACGCTCGCGCTCATGACCGATACGCATGTGGGGCCTGAAAACAGTCCCGAGCGCATGGCGCGCATCGTGGATCAGGTGAATGCGCTCAAGCCCGATCTCGTCGTGCTTGGTGGTGATTATATAGCGGACGCGAAGGGCGGCGGCGCCTATGGGCCCGCTGCAAGCATCGCGCCATTTGCCCGTTTGCGGGCAAGGCTGGGGGTGGTGGCGGTATTGGGCAATCACGACAGCCCGAGCCATTCGCGCATTGACCGGCGTCAATGGCATGACCTGTTCGCCGCGATCGGCATCCGTCTGCTTGACAATCAGGCCGTGCGCCGCGGTCCGCTCGCACTAGGAGGGCTGCGCGATATTTATACCGGCAGACCGGATATCCCCGGCACGCTCGAGCAGATGCAGGCCCTGGGCGGGGTTCGCGTCGTTTTGTCGCACGGGCCAGATGTTTTTCCCCAGCTGCCGGATCAGCCCATGCTTGCCCTGGTTGGACACACGCATTGCGGGCAGGTCGCCTTCCCATTCCTCGGCATCGTCAACGTGCCGTCCCGGTACGGTACGCGCTATGCCTGCGGCATCTATCGTGAGGGCGCCCGGACCATGGTGGTGTCGGGCGGGGTTGGCACCAGCCGTTTGCCCATCAGGATGCTGGCGCCGCCGGACCTTTGGCTGATCACCATTCATCCGCAGTGAGCGCTGGCCGGGGCCATCCCGCACCATGCCCGACAGGCTGATCGATCCCCTCAGACGCCACATCGGAGGACAGGCCGCTGGGGGGGGTACGGATCCCTTCTGCGCCGGCTATCGCTGGACCGTCAAATCCAGCACGGGACTGAGCATCGAACCGATCTACATAATTTCATAACCGTCACGAGATTAGGCAGGGGCGTCTTCAAAAAAACGGGGGTAATGATGGTTCGTTCGGTTGTTGGGCTTTTGCTTGCCAGCGCATGCTTGGCCGGCTGCGGTAATGTGGGAAGCCCATTCGGCGAAAAACTGAGCTGTTCATCGGCAGCAGGGCAGGACACTACCATCTCGATCATCAAGGACGAGGTCGAGAAGACCATCTTTGCTGGTAGCCAGGAAGCCTATGGTGCGGTTATCTCGAAGTCGAAAATCCGCGCGGCGCTCGACCAGATCAAATTCCTGATCGAGGATGTACGGACCTCGAAGGAAGATCCGAACAGCACGAAGAAATTCTGCACGGGGAAGCTGAAGATCGTCTTCCCCGACGCGATGATCACGGACGCCGACAAAACCCGCGAATTGCAGGGGGTCAACAAGGTGTCCGAGCTTGCGGACAACAGCGGCGCCGAGCGCGAGGCCAATGCATTCACGATGGACATCGATTTCAATGTCCAGCCGACGGACGATGGCGAGAAAGTCTATTCCGAACTGGAGAATGCCGATGCGGCGCCGACGTTCGTGAGCGCAATCCTGGGCGGCCACCTTGGCTACAAGATGGTGCAGCAATCGCACCAGCAAGAGCAACAGCAGACGCAACTGGCCGAGCAGCAGGAACAGGCGGCGCTTACCGAGCAGAAGCAGGCCACTTTGGGCGAGGCGAAGGCAGAGTTCGACCTCTCGACCCAGACGATCAACGCCATCTGGGGCTCCATCCCGTCCGACCAGCGTGACCAGATCCTCTCTCTCCAGCGCGCGTGGATCAAGAAGAAAACGGCCGATTGCAAGGTTGAGGCAGCGCAGGCATCACTCGATCCAGCTGAGCGGGAGTCCACTCGTCTCCGCTGCGAGGCGCGGATGAACAACGAACGTTCGGGCCAGCTTCGGCGTTTCACCTACGGTAACGACACTGGCTATTAAGAAAGGGGCTCCGCGCCCTTGATTTCTCGAGCCAGGCCAACGAACCGGGTAATCCGCAGACAATAGGGCGCCTCGAGGCCAGGCGCCGCCGCCCAGGCAGTGCCTGGCCAACGGTCGTCGGATCTAATCCATTGAGTGGAAAGGCGTCCGCCCAAATGGTCGAGGACTGGCGTCCATCGCCGGAGGGGTTCCAGGTGTTGCGCCCCTCAGGGTCGTTCGAAGCTGGAGCGTAGACACGCCGCGCCTTCAACGCTGGGTTACATGCAGAGCACCCTGCGGCAGCTCTGCGGAGGATCCACGAAGGCACCGTGATTGCGACGCCAGGGCGGAAAATTGCGCCGGGAAGCTGCTCGCATTCCCTGCCCGCCTTCTTTCCGAGACGCAGGTGAACCTGCCGATATTTTGATGTGCGGGACTGGCCGGTCGCTCGGGAGCGACGCGGTTGGGCCGGGCTGGCGCTCGGCTGCTGACCCGGTCGCATTCCTGGGGTGCTTCGCGTCGGCAACTTCATAACGCTGGTTGGGCTGCGTATAAGTTGGCGCCCGCCTGCCTTCTTCCCCACCTCATCGATCTTGGCTCTGCGTTATTGGGGCTTCTTGCGCCATCGCCTCGCACCGCTGGGGTAGCCCCATCATGCTGCAGCAGCACGTTGATCGTTGGTCCGTCGGCGGCAAATGCCGCCACAACAAAGAAAGTTATGGGTAACCGCATTAATATTCATTTTCTTATTGGGCATTGATAAGGTCATGTTGCTGTCTACTACAGACGCAAGGCCGATCTGATGTACAAATATGACGACTATGACCAGGCCATGGTTGATGCTCGTGTCGAGGAGTTTCGCGACCAGACCCGCCGCCGGATCGCAGGCCAGCTCAGCGAGGACCAGTTCAAACCGCTCCGGCTCAAGAACGGCCTGTACCTCCAGCTCCACGCTTACATGCTGCGGGTCGCGGTCCCGTACGGCACGCTCAATTCCAGGCAGATGCGCAAGCTTGCGCACATCGCGCGTACTTATGACCGAGGATATGGGCATTTCACAACGCGGCAGAACATCCAGTATAACTGGATAAAGCTCGCAGAGGCGCCCGACATTCTCGCGGAACTGGCGACGGTCGAAATGCACGCGATCCAGACCAGCGGCGAGAGCATTCGCAACCTGTCGGCCGACCATTATGCTGGCGCTGCTCCCGACGAAATCTGCGATCCGCGCCCATGGGCTGAACTGATCCGCCAGGCGACCACCTTTCATCCGGAATTCAGCTATTTGCCGCGCAAGTTCAAGATCGCGGTGATCGCAGCGAAGGAGGATCGCGCCGCCTTGCGCTGGCACGACTGCGCCTTGCGCATCGTCGAGAATGAGAAGGGCGAGCGAGGCTTCGAGGTCTATGCCGGCGGCGGCATGGGCCGCACACCCTTTATTGCCTTTCTCATTCGCCCCTTTTGCCCGGCTGGCCAGATCTTTTCCTATATCCAGTCGATCCTGCGTGTGTGGAATCGCCATGCGCGGCGCGACAATATCCACAAGCAGCGCATGAAGATTCTCGTGCATGAACTCGGCGAGGATGAGTTTCGCCGCCAGGTTGAGGCCGAGTTCGAACATTTCCTGACGCTGGGCCGGGATTTCCCGCAGGCCGAATATGACCGTATCGCTGCACATTTCGAACCGCCGCCCTTCGAGACGGGTCTCACCGAAGCGATCGATCGCTCCGATCCGGATTTCGCTTTGTGGGTCGATCGGCAGGTGGAGGCCCATAAGGCGCCCGGCTATGCAATCGTCAATATCAGCCTGAAGCCTGTCGGCGGGATCGCCGGCGACATCTCGGCGGAGCAGATGGAGGTGGTGGCCGATCTTGCCGAGCGCTACAGCTTCGATGACCTGCGCTCGACCCATGTCCAGAATCTCGTGCTGCCGCATGTGCGCAGGCAGGATCTCCACGCCGTCTGGCGAGCGCTCGACGCGGCAGGATTGGCGGGCATCAATCTCGACCTAGTCACGGACATCATCGCTTGTCCTGGCCTTGATTATTGCACTTTGGCCAATGCGCGATCGATCCCCGTCGCGCAGCAGATCGCCGAACGCTTTGCCGAGCTGGACCGGCAGCTCGATCTGGGCGAGCTCAAGATCAAGATCTCAGGCTGCATCAACGCCTGCGGCCATCACCATGCGGCGCATATCGGCATATTGGGCGTCGATCGCAAAGGGACCGAACATTATCAGCTGCTCCTGGGCGGGTCGGGGGCGCAAGACGCCTCGCAGGCCAGGATTACAGGTCCGGGTTTCGACGAGACCGGCATTGTCGATGCGGTCGAGCGTACCATTGAGCGCTACCGTCAGATCCGGGAGCCGGGCGAACGCTTCCTTGATTGCTACCGCCGGGTAGGAATGGATCCGTTCAAGGAGGCGATCTATGGGTGATCCCTTGCGTTTTCGCGACGATCCGGCTCCAGACAAGCCCGGCGTCACCCTGGATGCGTTTCTCGATCAGAAGGATGCGACCTCGGTTCTTCTCGAGGCAGGCGACGACGTCCGGGCGCTGTTGCCTGTGCTGGAACGGGTGCGTCTTGTGGAGATCGATTTCCCACGCTTCCGCGATGGTCGCGGATTCTCGAGCGCAAGCATCCTGCGGGAGGCGGGCTATACCGGCGAGATCAGGGCGGTCGGCGACGTATTGGTCGATCTGCTGTTTTTCATGCGTCGCTGCGGGTTCGACAGTTTCGAGCCTGACATTCCCTTCGATCCGGTTGCTGTCGAGGCGGCGCTGAGCCGCTATCCCGGGGCTTATCAGTCCGCGACCGACGATCTGACGCCGATTTGGGCATTGCGGCAGTCTGCAAGCGCTTAGCCGGCGGTCCCTAGGAAACGGCGGCGATCGCCATTTGCCCGTTTTCGGTACCCGGATCCAGGAGGCATCAGCGCGCTCGCATCATAAGAGAGGTGGCGGACGGAAAAACATCACCGAGTGACCACTGCTACGGCTGATCGATATGCAGGCGCCATTCGTTTTGGGCCGGTCATGGCGCTGGATGCGGGTGTTCCGACCAAAGACTCATATCCGGAACCTGCTGCACAGGCACTCCGATGGACAGCCGCTCCCGACGCCGCCTGTAACGGCACCGCAGGCTGAGGAGGGTCATCGGCGCGATCACGCATCCTGTCGGCACAGCAGCTTGACGCGATCAATCATGTCGGACGCTCCGGAAACGTCAAATGCCGAATGAACTGGTTGACCGCGATAGGTCATGACTGTTGCAACGAGGTCCTTGCCACCGGTCAGGAGGGTTTCAAACTCGTTGACGGCGGACATGCCCAAGGTGAAGGCGGAATGCTTGCCATAATACCACCGAAGCGTTTCCGCCGGCTCTCCATCGATCTGGAACATGATCTCCCCCTTTCCCCGTCCTTGAAGGCTGCTGGGAGCGCTGAGGAATTTGTCGGTTATAAGCCTGAACCGGACTGGCGCATTGCTACGGTTTGAATCTGAACAAGCGAAAGACAGGATCGCGTTCCCGTCCTTTGAATAGACGGTCCCTTCCGATTTGCGTTTGTCAGTCATGACGGCCGCATTCTCTGAGACCTTCCACGCGCCTACCGCTTCAGATGAGGCTACTGCGGCCATGAGAAGAAGAGACGCAAACATCATTTAGCCTGCCTTATTGAAAACATGTTGTCCGTCGCGCCAGGGATTTGACAGGAGAGTGCGATAGCCGCTGCTGGAAAAGAAGAGGGATCGTCGGGCACGCCCATGATATCGCCAATTCCCGATCTCTTCAATTCAGCACCCTTCTTGGAACCATTGTTGTCCTTGAAACGTCGCGCCGCGATGCCGACGGATGATACAGTATCAAGCGAAAGTCCCTCAAGACCTTGGTCGCTTCTTGAAATAGACGCGCTCCGCATGCGGTTCGGCGATGACGTCGAACCCCGCATCGACCCACGCCCGCTGATGCGGAGCCAGACGGCCGGAGGCGCCGTCGACCAGCCACCAGCCCGGCTTTGCCGCAGCGTTCGGCAGCAGCGCGTTGATGATACCTTCGATCTGCGCGAAGGTCAGTTCGACGCCTTCCGCGTCGTACCGGATATTCCAGCGTTTGAGGAAAGCGCCCAAGCTGTCATATTTGCCCATCGCGCTATTTCAGGACTTCATGTCCCATTCGTCAAGGTTCTGAAAAGATTCGATCCCGGATGTTCGATGCCAGGCCGCAGGCTGATGGCCCTTCACGGGCATAGACATGCGCGTGAAGGGGACTGCGATGGGTAGGTAGGAACGTAAATCTGCAGGGCAGACTCGCAAGCCATCCAATGTGTTGCTCGATAGATCGCTGGTAGCCGAAGCGAAGCGGCTGGGTGCCAATATCTCGCGTTCGTGTGAGGCCGTGCTGATAGCCAGGGAGCGGGGGCGCATATGGAAGACGGAAAATGCCTCTGCGCTGGAAAGCTCCAACAGTTACGTCGAACAGCATGGGCTGCAGCTAAGCCAGGAGCCCTCAATTCCGACGGCGAAATTCGACGTGTACCGTCGAATGAACGCCGGTCCTTTCGTTCTCGATTGTCAGGGGAATTTGCTCGGCGCTCTCAACGGTCGTCTCGTCACCCCTTTGCTGCCGATGGACCAAGCCCCGGGCTTGCAGCGCGGTTGCCCCGATATTGGAGGTCGGTGGAGCGCGGCTTGTGATGGTTACGCAGTTCGCCGCGACCCTCTCGACCCGCGGTTGAAGTCGGTCAGTGCCTGTTATGAGCCGTGTTTCGCCGCGGCACCCGGTCGCAATCCCGGCGCCAAGTGCCGCTGAAAGCAGCCGGCGCCGGGATTCCCCGTGCCGTCGGGGGGGACCGGAGCCGGCACGGAACCCAATCACGAAGGGGACCTATGGGGTAGGCGGATCGGGTCAACCTATTCTAGACGCGAGTCCCGGACATGTCGAAGGATTTGTCGCTTGGTCCAAGCATTCAGTCTTCCAATGCTTGGAAAGCGCAGACACGTCCTGCGATAAATCGATCTGATTGTTGCGGGGGCCTCACTGTTTCGCGTGGGACGAGGATGTCCTACCAACGCCCATGCGGCCTTGTTTATCGCATGAAAATGCCGGTACCCTTGCAACCGAGAGCTGTTGCTCCTTTAACCGATCAGGCGTCGGTCGCAGTACGCGTTCAGTGAAAAGTGGTCGAGCGTCGCGGCAGGATCCCACCATAAGTTCCGCAAGGGCGATCGAACGATCATTGTTTCTCATCCGAAGAAAGATCTTCCGACAGGAACGGCCCGGAACATAGCGAGGGCGGCAGGGTGGCTCTGAGACTCCCCAAGGAAGGCAAGGCGATGAAATATTTTTATGCAATCGTTCACTAGGACGGCGATAGCACTTACGGTGTGACGTTTCCCGATCTCCCCGGCTGCTTTTCCGCTGCGGACACAATGAACGATCTTCTGCCCAACGCGGTAGAGGCATTGGACCTGTGGTTCGAGGATGCTGACGAGACAGAGCCGCGTTCGGTCGAGACGATCCGCGATGATGCCAAGGATGATCTGGCGCAGGGGGCCTTTATCCTGGCCGTTCCTCGCATCAGTGCGGCGAACAGGCTGGCTCGCGTCAATGTGTCCATGGCCGTGGCATGCTTGACGCGATCGATCAGGCCGCGGCGTTGCGCAATCTGACCCGCAGCGCGTTCGTCGCCGAGGCCGCCCGGAACGAGATTGAAGGGCGCCATTAAGGCAGACGGCACGCATCAGCGCATCGAACTCTTTTGCGGGCGTGTCGCTTTCGTGAATTCACCCCATGGTGCGTTGGGATTGCGCCTGCGGGGCAGCCGGGATTGGACAAACGCGCGCGAGAGGATCGTGGCCATTGCCCGGCAGGTTCTTCCAGTGTCCGTTGAGAGGTTCGTTGCGCGCGGGCAGGGACCGCCCCCGGCTTGTTCCATGCCTTCTACTCCCTTCGAGTCGCTTGACCGGCGATGGTCAAGCCATCTGCCGACACGGACACCCAGGAATGCCGGCAGGAGAGGCCAGCGAGGATCTGCAGGCGTGGTGCGGGCTCAGGGAACGAAGCGACCAAGCCTCAGGACCGCTGATTATCGGTTGCAGGGGAGAGGCGGCCGGGACTGTCTTTCCCAATCGGGCAAAGATCCACGCCGGTGCATGCCGGCACGACAGGGCAGGGGACTAGTTCCCGGCCTCACGCGAGGATTGTTACGCATATGCGCCAAGACCATTTGCGGGCTCGGTCGGAGTTGCCACGCGGAGATAGAGCCTACCCAACGGACACATCGCATTTTCTCTTCGATGTTGGACCATGGGGATAACGATACTTCTGTGATGTGCTTTTGATAGTCATCCGAACGGACAAAGCGGCGCGGTTGAATGCGTTGGCAAATTTTGCCATATAGGGAGATTGGAGGTGTCAGCCGATGGCGACCATGAATATTTCCCTGCCTGATCCCCTGCGGGATTATGTGCAGAATCGTATCGACAGCGGCCAATATGCCAGTGTCAGCGACTATGTGCGCGATCTGATCCGACGCGATCAAAGCGCGATCGTGGACGAAGAGCGTTGGCTGAAGGAACTCGACGCCTCTATTGAGGAAAGCCTGAAAGAGATGGAAGCCGGGGGCGGCCATGATCTCGATGATGTTTGCGATGCGATCGTTGCCGACATTCAGAAAAGTGCGAGCGGTGAAGCGCGTCAATGAAGGTCACGCTGTCCACGCGGGCCAGGCGCGACCTCGAAGGCATTCGAATGCATATCGAGAAGGACAATCCCGCCCGCGCAATTTCGTTCGTTGAAGAACTGCGCGATGCCGCAAGGCGCCTAGGCGACCTGCCCCGCGCCTTTCCGCTGGTCCCGCGCTACGAACAGCATGGCATCAGGCGACGCTCCTACAACGGCTATGGCATCCTCTATTCTGTGCAGCCTGATCGTCTGTTCGTGCATCGCATCATCGGGCCCGGCCAGGATCATGACCGGGCCTTGCGGCTGAACTGAAGGCGGGCCGGCGGGGGCCATATTCATCGGGCATGGGAAGGCGCGGCGGGCTTGCGAGCGCGGATAAAGAGTCGATCGCGCTGAGGCAGCGGGCCGAAGCCTCGTCGCTGATCGTCCACCAGTGCCTTGAAGCTACCCGCCACAGTGAGCGTTGCATGTGCTGTAGACCGCCCGCTCAGGGCGGAAAATCGTTCAGCATTCATCGCCACGGTGCGCCGGTCTTCACGATATACCGCAGGCCGTCAAACACTTCGCGAAGGCTGTGTTCCCGTTGCCCCGTACTCTCATGCTGCGCGTAAGATCCGGTATGATCAACGATCGACGCTTGCGATGAAAATCCATGCAAGACATTGAATCGAAAAGGCTCGCAAGCCCATGACAGCCTTCGGGAGGCTTCGGCCGATTTTACCGGATTCTTCGTGAATCCACCCTATAGTGCGTTGGGATCGTGCCTGCGAGGTAGCCGGGATTGTACGAACGCGCGATCGAGGATCAATGACCATGGTCCAGCAGGGTCTGCCAGTTGCCGTCGAGCGGCTCGTTGCGCGCGGCCAGGATTGAGGGCCGATGCGGACGCTCTGGCCCCAGATCTGCGATGGCGCGTTCGATCACCTTGACGCGATCCTTCCAGGCCGGGTGAGAGCGGCTGCGGATACCCCCGTCATGGGCGGGCCCAAATGCACGCCAGAAGATGACGGCGATGGCAGGATCGAATCCGGCATTCGCGAGGAGCGAGACCGAGAGGATGTCAGCCTCCAGCTCGGTTTGCCGGAAATAGCCAAGATTGCGGCCCACGCCCGCTAACAGGCCATAATCCACGCCTCTTGCCTCCAGCCGTTCGCGGTGCCGCAATATATTATGCGCAAGTTCATGCGCGATCGGCGCAGCGACCCAATCAGAATAATCTGCAAAGAAGCGGCTGCCGATTTGCACGACTTCGCCATCTGCCTGGGCGAGGAAATCGGGGCCGAGCACCACCTCGAAGCGCGTTCGGCAAGCCGGCACCGGCACGACGACACGCTCCTGATCGTGCCCGCCGCGCCGCAAGTGAAGCGTGAGGGGGCGATCGACAGGGAGCGCCATGATCCGACGCGTAGCGTCGGCCAGTGCGGCGGTGTTCGCCTTGGCTTGAGGATCGGCAGGCAGGAACCGCACCGGTCCCACGGCCATCAACGTGTCATCAGCGCGAATGCCTGCCGCTGCCGCCGGCGAACCCGCCACGACCGCCTCTATTCCGATGGGACCATCGAAACGGAAATGACGGATGGCGGCTGCGCGGACATCGCGGGCATATTGTGCAGGCGTATGGAGCATCAATCCCAGGCCGGGCTGCTGCCGGTCGCACAGGCTGGCGTTGGCGACGGCGAGCCGTTGGCCAAGCCGCGCCATTTCCGCGTCGACCGCGCGAATGGCTTTGAATGGTGGAGACACGTCCGCCGAGGCAAGTGGAGCAGGAACGGCAAGCGCGATTGCCATGGCCATTGGGCGGAATGCTTCCCGTCTCCACCATTTTGCGCTTGCAACCCCGCCAACTTTACCCATTGCTGTGATCTCATCCTTTAAGAACCATCAAGGTACAGCATCCGCTGATGCTCGAAAGACTGCTTTCCCGATTTGCAAAGACGCCGCCTGCTGCCGTGCGCGCTCCGGAAGGACGCAGGCTTTACGCCATCGGCGACATCCATGGCCATCTTGATCTGCTTGAAGGCCTGCTTGCACGAATATGTGCCGACGAGGCGGCGCGTGGCGGTCCCAGGGGCGAACTGATCTTCCTGGGCGATCTTATCAATCGTGGACCGCAGTCAGCGCACGTTATCGATCATCTGATTGCGTTACAGGCAGAGCGGCCCGAGACGCGATTCCTGCTGGGGAACCATGAGGAGGTCTTTCTCAAAGCCCTGAGTGGCGACCGCGGTGCGCTGCGGTTCTTCGATCGGATGGGTGGCGCGCAAACGATCCTGAGCTATGGCATAAGGAGGAATGCCTATGAGGCGGCGGACTATGACGAACTGGCCGCACTGCTCGAGGAGGTGGTTCCACCCGCGCATCGCGCTTTCCTCGCGAGTTTTGAGGATATGTTTGTCGAGGGCGACTATGTGTTCGTCCATGCCGGCGTTCGCCCAGGGGTGCCGCTTGAAGAGCAGCAACCAGGTGACCTGCGCTGGATCCGTGATGATTTTCTCCGCGAAGCCAGGCCTCTGATACCGGGAATAGTGATCGTTCATGGTCACACGATCTTTGAGGAAATTATCGAGCGGCCGGGCCGGATCGGGCTCGACACAGGCGCCTATCGCTCGGGCGTGCTGAGCGCCATGGGGTTTGAGGGTGGAGACCGATGGATCCTACAACAGCATTCGTGATTGCTTGCAATGATCGAGCATTCGCCGCGATTGAATGGCATTCATCGGACTAACGCACTTGCACAATGCCGAATCCAGTGATACCAAAGCACAAATTTCAACTTCCAAAGGGACAACCGACATGCGTATCCGCATTCTTCTTGCTGGCCTGGTGGCGTCGTCTCTGGTGGCGGCACCGGCCATGGCTAACTCTGCTTCCGCGCTTTCTGTCGCCAAGGCGGCGCAGATCAAGGCCGCGACACCCGCCAAGAAGGCGAGCAAGCTGCAGGGCGTTCCTGTGATTGCCCTGGCGGGTCTTGCTGCCGTGGCGGTCGCCGCGGTCGTGGTGGTTGCCGATGATGACGACTCGGACAGCAACTGACCTTTAAGCAATCGTAAGAAGAGTGGCGGCCGCGAGCCGCCATTTTTTTGCCTGCATTGCGGGTGGTTGCCGCCAAATTTTCCGAATCATGCTCGTGGCGCAGATCCGAGCAGGTCGACCCGGGCAGGGAAATGCCCGGGCCGCGAAAGATTTCGAGACAGCAACTCGTGTCTCAATCTCATTGCGACCAGTAAGCAGAAATCGGCCGTGCTGGTCTGTCCCGTTCCGGCCGATCTTGCTCAGAACCGGCCGGGGCTTTCCTAGCGCATGACCTGGTGGAGCTTTATTCGTTCAGGCGCAACGAGCTTCTCGTTTGTCGGGTCGTCCGAGCCCGATGGCGCTGCCCGCTCCGCACATGCTCGGTCGCCAGAGGTCGATTCGACAGGGATATATCCCCATCCGTCGAAGAGCATCGGCTTGTTGCTGGCGGCCCGGCGAAATTCTCCATCCCGAAAAATCATGAGAACCTCCCTGTCATTGGATGGAGCCCTCCTACTATGAAGCGGTTCGGCATGGAACCAAAGAATTGACAAGCATTCGCAACATATGTTCCAAAGGGATCGGATGAATGCTGCGATTCCTCCGTGATTACCTATCATTGTAACAATCGGTCTGCATAAGCCGTCACGAGGACGGCCGAAACTGAAAGGAATTGTGGAAATCTCGCTCGGCCTGACAGTCAGAAATGGCGCTGGTCGAATACATGTTGCGACGACCCATTAGTCGTTCGGCATTTGAGCTGCTGAAGCAACAGGACACCCCCATCCGGCTCTGCATGTCATGCCGAGCTGCCGCGTTTCTGCGTGTGCGGATACTCGACTGGTGGTCATTGAGATTCCCGTTTCCTTTGTGACCGAGGCCTTGGGAGAGAGGTCTACAATTAGGCGAAACTCGAGCCGCTGGACCTGCTCTGGGGATTGGCTTGCCTGCCTTGCCTCGGCGAGGGAGCGGGCGCTTGCGCTCGCGAGCTGCGTACAGGCGGTTTGGGCCTGGATTCCATAAGTAACCGTAAAGGAATCGCAACTTGCATCACATTGGATGCTGTGCATAAGAAGCACTCGCAAATTGGGGCTGAATATTCATGTGTGGAATCGTTGGTATCATAGGCCATGATGATGTGGCGCCCCGACTGCTGGACGGCCTCAAGCGGCTGGAATATCGGGGATATGATTCCGCAGGAATTGCCACCTTGAGCAATGGCAGGATCGAGCGGCGCCGCGCATCGGGGAAGCTCAACAATCTGTCGGGGGAGCTTGAAGTGGCTCCGCTCCAGGGCGCGATCGGTATTGCGCATACGCGCTGGGCCACGCATGGCGGTCCGACGACGAATAACGCGCATCCGCATGCCACCGCCGAGGTCGCGGTCGTTCACAATGGCATTATCGAGAATTTCAAGCCGCTTCGCGATATGCTTGTCGCGCGCGGACGGGTGTTCACGAGCGAAACGGATACGGAAGTCGTCGCGCATCTGATCAGCGAACAGGTCGAGGCCGGCCTCAGTCCCATCGACGCGGTCCGGGAAGTTCTTCCCGAATTGCGGGGCGCTTTCGCGCTGGCGATCCTGTTTCGCAGCCATCCCGATCTCCTGATCGGCGCCCGGCTGGGCTCTCCGCTGGTGGTGGGCATTGGCGAGGGAGAGACTTATCTTGGCTCCGACGCGCTCGCGCTCGCTTCACTGACGCAGCATGTCGTCTATCTGGAGGAGGGCGACTGGGTCGTCTGTACGCGCGAAGAGGTGCGGATCTTCGACCAGGATAATGAGCCTGTCGAACGGGCGGTAACCCTGTCGGGTGTCGATGGCGAACTGGTGTCCAAGGGGAACCACCGCCATTTCATGATCAAGGAAATTTACGAGCAGCCGATCGTCGTCGCGCAAACCTTGCGATCCTATCTGCGCCGCATTGACGAGACGCTCACATTGCCGATTCCTGACTTTGATTTGTCGGGGATCAAGCGTGTCACGATCGTGGCGTGCGGCACGAGCTTTTACGCAGGAATGATCGCCAAATACTGGTTCGAGCAGTTCGCGCATGTTCCGGTGGATCTCGATGTAGCATCGGAATTCCGCTACCGCGCGCCGGTGATCGAGCCCGACGGGCTGGCGCTTTTCATCAGCCAGTCGGGCGAAACCGCCGATACGCTGGCGGCATTGCGCCATGCCCGGGAAGAAGGGCAGAAGATCGCCGTCGTCGTCAACGTCCCTACGAGCAGTATGGCGCGCGAGGCGGATCTGGTGCTGCCGACCCATGCGGGTCCTGAAATAGGCGTTGCTTCGACCAAGGCCTTCACCTGCCAGCTTGCCGTACTGGCGGCGCTCGCGGCCAATCTGGCCCGCGCCAAGGGGCGCATGACGCAGGAGGATGAGCAAGGGGTCGTCAGGCATCTTGCTGAAGCGCCGGCGGCACTGAATGCTGCCCTCGCCTATGAGGAAACCATCCAGACCGTTGCGGCCGATATCGCGGCGGCGCGGGACATTCTCTATCTGGGACGCGGGACCGATTATCCGCTCGCCCTCGAAGGCGCGCTCAAACTCAAGGAAATCAGCTACATCCATGCCGAGGGCTATGCGGCCGGCGAGATGAAGCACGGCCCGATCGCGCTCATCGATGAAAAGGTGCCGGTCATTGTGATCGCGCCTTCGGGTCCTCTCTTCGAGAAGACCGTCAGCAATATGCAGGAAGTCCAGGCGCGCGGCGGCAAGGTTGTGCTGATCAGCGACTATGACGGGATTGAGGCTGCAGGCGCCGGCTGCCTGGCGACGATCACCATGCCCAAGGTTCACCCGCTGATCGCGCCGCTGGTGTACAGCGTACCGATCCAGCTCCTTGCCTACCATGTGGCGGTCACCAAGGGCACGGACGTGGATCAGCCGCGCAATCTCGCAAAATCGGTCACTGTCGAATGACGGGCGTCATCTGTGCCCTTCGTTCAGCCGCGCCACTGGCTTGCAGCTGACCATCGATCCATTTCGCAGGGAAAGCACATCGGTAGAGGTGCCCAAGCAATGACGAAAGAAATCGCTAATCCAATCCTTGACGCTCTGGAGGCGTTTACGTCGCTGCCGCGCTCGGCTCGGCGATGGCTGGTCTTCTGTCTTGATGGGGTGCTTTGTTTCGGCGCGGCCTGGATCGCGCTCGCCCTGCGATTGGGTGAATGGCCCGATGATATAAGCTCACTGCTGACCCTGGCGGGCACGGCGCTGCTTTTCTGGGCGCCGCTGGCGTGGCGGATGGGTATCTATCGTAATCTGATCCGCTTTTCCGGCGCACGGGCATCAGGCAGGTTATTCTATGCCTGCGCTCTATTGTCGGCGCCGCTCACGATCATTTTCGGATGGGTGCAGGTATCGGGCGTTCCGCGCACGACATCGCTTCTCCATCCCATGATCTTCTTCCTGCTCATGCTGTTCCTTCGTTTGAGCATGCGTTTTGTCGTCAGCGATCTTCTGCATCTGGCGCGCGGAAATGGAGAAGAGCGGCGAAGGCTGCTCATCTACGGGGCAGGGCGAGGCGGCCAACAGCTCGCCAACAGCTTGCGGCAGGAGCCGCATCTGGTGCTGGTCGGCTATGTCGACGATGATCCCCGGTTGAGCGAGCAGCAGCTTGATGGTTTTACCGTCTGGCACTCCTCGTTGCTCGACCGCATCCTGGAGGAGCGGCAGGTGGATGAAGTCCTGCTCGCGATTCCAAGCGCCTTGCGGGGCCGCCGCCGTGAGATCGTGACGGCGCTGCAGATGCGCAAGATCCGCGTCAGGATGCTACCCGGCATCGGTCAGCTGATCGACGGCCATGTGACGGTAAGCGATCTTCGCGATGTGCAGGTCGAGGATCTGCTGGGCCGCGATCCGGTTGCGCCAAATGAGATGCTGATGGGGCGCTCCTTGCTGAGTAAGAATGTGCTGGTGACGGGGGCGGGTGGATCCATCGGCAGCGAACTTTGCCGTCAGATCATCCGCTCGCATCCCCGGCGCCTGATCCTCGTCGAGCAGTCGGAATATTTTCTGTACGCGATCGAGCGCGAACTGCGGCAATTGGCCTCGCAGGAGGGGCATGATGTCGAAATCGTACCCGAGCTGGCCGATGTCGCCGATCGGGACTCTGTTTTCCGCATCTTTCGCCGCTGGCAGCCCGAGAGCGTCTATCACGCTGCTGCCTATAAGCATGTGCCGCTGGTGGAGAGCAATCCGATCGCGGGTCTGCGGAACAATATCTTCAGCACGCTGCATTGCGCGCTTGCCGCCGAAGCGGTGGGGGTCAAGCGTTTCATCCTGGTAAGCACCGACAAGGCAGTGCGGCCGACCAATGTCATGGGCGCGTCCAAGCGGGTTTGCGAGCTCATTCTCCAGGCGCGGGCGCAAGAGCAGAAGAATACGCTCTTCACCATGGTGCGCTTCGGCAATGTGTTGGGGTCGAGTGGGTCGGTCGTGCCCCTTTTCAAGGCGCAGATTGCTTCGGGCGGTCCGGTGACGATCACGCACCGGGATGTCACTCGTTATTTCATGACAATTCCCGAAGCGGCTTTGCTGGTCATTCAGGCGGGTGGCATGGCCCTGGGCGGCGAGGTGTTCGTGCTCGACATGGGGCAGCCTGTCCGCATTCTGGACCTTGCCGAGACAATGGTCAGGCTTTCCGGGCTGTCCGTGAGGGATAAGATGACGCCCGACGGCGACATCGAGATTGTCGAGGTTGGCCTGCGTCCCGGCGAGAAACTCTATGAGGAGCTTCTGATCGGCGATGATCCCGCCCCCACCGCTCATTCGCGGATCATGCAGGCGCGGGAGAATATGCTCGCCTGGACCAGCTTGTCTGCGGATCTCGACCGGCTTGGCGGCTTTTTGAGCCACGGGGGGTCCAGTGGCGCTCTGGCGGTCCTCCGTGAGCTTGTCCCGGAATATCACTCGCCAACGGTCATGAAGGATGTCGCGTCCTGATGGTGACCTCTTAGCCGACGGCCGGCCTGCGGGCCGATCACATTCATTCCAGTCTCTTCGGTCACCTGGTGAAGGGGGCCATGAAACAAAGGGAAATCCACCCATGTCGATCAAAGTGATGCTTGTGTTCGGGACACGGCCTGAAGCCATCAAAATGGCGCCTCTTGCGCTGATGCTGAGCAAGGACAGCCGATTTGACTGCCGCATCTGCGTGACCGGCCAGCACCGGGAGATGCTGGATCAAGTCCTGAAAATCTTTCGTCTGGAGGCCGCCTATGACCTCAAGATCATGCGTCCCGGGCAGGACCTGAGCGATGTCACCAGCGCGGTTTTGCTCGGCATGCGCGAGGTTTTTCAGCAGTTCCGACCTGACATGGTGCTCGTCCACGGCGATACGGCGACCACGCTGTCAGCCAGCCTTGCCGCTTATTATCACCAGATACCGATTGGCCATGTCGAGGCCGGGCTGAGAACACATAATCTTTACTCGCCATGGCCTGAGGAGGCCAACCGCAAACTTACCGGGGCGCTGACGGCACTGCATTTTGCGCCCACGCAGTCTGCGCAGGAAAATCTCCGTCGGGAAGGCGTGGATGCGGGCGACATTCTCGTCACCGGCAACACTGTGATCGATGCGCTCCTGCAGGTCGTGGAGCGGCTGAAGGGAGACGACGCGCTCGTGCAGGATGTGCAGCGGCAACTCCCGCAACTTGCCGGCGACCGTAGAATGATCCTCGTCACTGGACATCGACGGGAGAGCTTCGGGGGCGGGTTTGAGCGCATGTGCAAGGCGCTGGCCACGATCGCCTCCGATTTTCCGGAAGTCGATATCGTCTATCCGGTCCATCTCAACCCCCAGGTGCAGGAACCGGTCAATCGATTGCTTGCTGCCATACAGAATATTCATCTGATCGAACCGCAGGAATATCTGCCCTTCGTTTATCTGATGGACAGGGCGCACCTCGTTCTGACGGACTCCGGAGGCGTGCAGGAAGAGGCGCCGTCTCTCGGCAAGCCGGTGCTGGTCATGCGCGATACGACGGAACGTCCCGAAGCCGTGAAAGCCGGAACCGTAAAGCTGGTCGGGACCGATACGCAGCTGATCGTGAAGGAAGTCACGCGGCTTCTCTCCGATGACGAGGAATATGCGCGGATGAGCTTTGCCCACAATCCCTACGGGGACGGCGCTGCATGCCGGCGCATCGCAGATGCCCTGGTCCACTGGGCGGAACAGCATTTTCAGAACAAGGACAGCGAAGCAGCATGACCAGTCCCACCATCTCCGTCATTGGCCTGGGTTATATCGGTTTGCCGACCGCGGCGATGTTCGCATCACGCAAGGTCAAGGTGATTGGCGTCGACGTCAACGCGCAGACGGTTGAGACGATCAACCGGGGTGAGATTCACATTGTGGAGCCGGACCTTGATATCGCTGTCCATTCCGCAGTAACGGAGGGCTTTCTCCGCGCAACTGCCAAGCCCGAACCTGCTGACGCCTTTTTGATCGCGGTACCCACCCCGTTCAAGGGAGATGATCATACTCCGGATCTAAGCTATATCCAGGCGGCCGCACGGGCGATCGCTCCTGTGCTGAGCAAGGGAAATCTCGTTGTTCTGGAATCTACCTCGCCGGTGGGGGCGACGGAGCAACTTGCGGCATGGCTGGCCGAGGCCCGGCCTGATTTGACCTTCCCACAGGCCGATGGCGAAAACTCCGACATCCGCGTAGCGCACTGCCCTGAACGGGTTTTGCCGGGCAAGGTCATGCAGGAACTCATCCATAACGATCGGGTAATCGGTGGCATGACGGATAAATGCTCCGACGCAGCTGTCGCGCTCTACAAGATCTTCGTCGATGGCGAGTGCGTGATCACCAATGCGCGAACGGCGGAGATGGCAAAGCTTACCGAAAACAGCTTCCGCGACGTGAACATAGCCTTTGCCAACGAACTGTCGATCATTTGCGACAAGCTGGAAATCGACGTGTGGGAACTCATCAGGCTTGCTAACCGCCATCCAAGGGTGAACATCTTGCAACCAGGCCCTGGTGTTGGCGGTCATTGTATTGCGGTGGATCCCTGGTTCATCGTTTCCAAGACGCCAGAGGAAGCTCGGCTCATCCGCACGGCGCGAGAGGTAAACGATGCGAAGCCCAAGTGGGTGCTGCAAAAGGTGAAGGAAGCGGTCTTAGATCATCTTTCAGTTAATCCCAGGCAGACAGAAACTGATGTCACGATCGCTTGTTATGGATTATCTTTTAAGCCTGACATAGACGATCTACGAGAGAGTCCTGCTGAGAGCATAGCGATGGAGCTCTCGCGTAGTCATGCAGGACGCATTATCATAGCTGAGCCTAATATCTCTAAATTACCGGTCGGACTGGAGAAGCGGGAACTGTCGAAGTCAAGTGCCGACATCCGCGCCGACATTCACGTCCTGCTCGTGGATCATAGAGAGTTCAAGAAAAGTAACAGGCCGCATGGGATCGTCCTCGATTTTAAAGCCGCATGGCCTTCTCGAGGGGTTGCCTGATATGCGATATGACGGGCGTGACCGGATTCTTATTCTTACGGAAGACTATCCAAGCCGCGAGAAGCCATACGCAATGGCTTATGTACATTCGCGCTCGGTAAGCTATTTAGGCGCCGGAGTTACCCCCGTTGTTGGCAGCTTCCGCTGCAAAGAATCATACGATATTGACGGTGTCAAAGTCGTTTACCCTTCACGACGAATTGCCAGTCAATTCGATATCATTTTTTGCCACGCCCCAAATCTCAAAAACCATTTTCGATTGCTAAGGTCGTTATGCAGAAAAACCATTGTACTGTTTATCCACGGACATGAAGTGCTCCATAACAGCGACTATCCAACTCCATATGAATGGAGAAAGAGCTGGAAGGATCTATTGGCGTCGACGTACGATCACGTAAAACTAGTCACATTTCCTTATATAATTAAATTACTAGCGAAAAATAACACCATAAAATTTGTGTTTGTCAGTTCATGGATGAAGGAACAATTTGAACGCAGGATTAATATCGATCTTCACGATTTCGAATGCGCAATTATCGCAAATAGCGTCCATCCGATATTTCGAAAAAGAACCTACGCCAGATCGGAAAAATCGGAAGATGTAATAACAATTCGCCCTCTCGATCAGTCTAAATATGCGATAGACCTTGTTCTTGAGTGTGCGCGGGCAAATCCAAAAATTAATTTCGACGTGTATGGCAAGGGAGTATTTTTCAACCATAATGCGTCTCCCAAAAATTTGCGATGGTTTGATCGATTCGTGCCGCAGTCCTCCTTACCCGAACTTCTTAATCAATATAAATTGGCTTTAATGCCGACGCGCTATGATGCCCAGGGTGTTTCTGTGTGCGAAATGGCGACATTCGGAATGCCGGTGGTCACATCCAATATTCCGATATGTAGGGAGATGTTTTCAAGTTTTAATAACGTTACGCTCGTGGATAATCGCCATTTCGGCCTAATAGATATTTCACCTCATTTCTTCTATCCTGGGCCTGAAATCAAAGACAATGGCCTATTCGATGGAGAAAATCTATCCTCTAAGGAACTGCGCTTTGGATTGTCGGGGAGGCCAACATTCTGAATCCCATTTACATAATGATGTTTGTCGGGATATTATTCTCCGCGATCCATTTCTTTGAAGTGCTGGCTTATGTGGCGCGAATGTCGGGTTACAGCGTGGGACGGCCCGCGTCCGCATACGCTCTTTATAACACGGTCTTTATATTAACACGTCTCTTCACAATGACGATGTTGCCATCGCTGGGAATGATCGTCGATACAGGTATGACGTTGAGATCCTACTATATTGGATGCATTATATCGATTGCACTCGCTACCGCGTCGTCGTGCTTCATTTACCTTCGCCTAGATATCTATGCATCGAGATTTTCACGTATTCTGAATTCGCAATACAGCGGAGTCAGGTTGATCTACCAGATAATCGGTTCTATTTTCAGCTTTGGTGTAAGTGACGCCAATATACCGGTATTAAATCCTAGTTCAGCGATTAGGATGAAAATTTTCTGGGTATCTGCATTTGTACATTTTATATATTCGTCCTCAATTTTATTCATGTTTTCCTTGGCCCTTGCAATCCCGGAATACCGAACGAGCTTGAGTCACCTCTCTGGCTTTATCAATGCTTTTGGTGCTGTATTGCTTACCTTCTGGATTGAACCAAAAATATCGTACGCCGTTGATCAAGGTGTTGACGGTGGCGCAGATGGTGCTCGATTAATCAAGGCAGTTCTGCTGGGGAGAATTTTCGGGATATCGGTGATCTCAAGCGCTTTTTTTTCATTGCAGCTATTCATATATTCATAATACCTGCCCGTATTTTCGCGCGGTGATTTGCATCTGAGTAGAACGGTGTTTGCTCTGGCGCGCGTCAGTGCCCCGTGGCTCCGCGCGTATGAGCAATCGCGCATTGTGGCTGCTTCCCTCCATCCTTGATTGAGGCCTCATTTCTGGCCGCCTTCGACAATTGCACAATGCTGGCGCCCGTTTCTGCCTCCGGACGATATCAATCGGTCGAGCGCGACTGGACTAGGCGGATCACGAAGCCAGGTGATGGTTCAACCCGCAAACTGCTCGACGACGCAGCCACTTTATCATTTCCCGAAAGTCAGGAGACTTTCGCCCGGCATAAGCTCGCCACGAGTTGCGGCCTCGGAAATGCGGGTGTGACGCTCACTTACGGACTTCCCGTCATTATCTCGCCACGCTGCGCGACGGCACATCGTTTGCGCCGTGACGCAGGGCAAAGGTTTGCTTGCGAGAGCCGGGTGGCCGGGCAATTGATCTGGGGTGGTGTGCTGCGGGAGAGCGGAGGGACGGACGATCTGCAAAGGTATCGAGATGCGCCAATAGGAGCCCATCGAGTCAACACACGTTCGCCGCTGTGAGGCCCGATACAGCACGACCGGGCTCGGGCGCGGCCAGTGCGGATAAATCGATTAACTCTCAAGGGATGAACACTGCCTGGCTCTGCAAATTACAGATTGCCCAGGAGAGCGAGGGCACAGCCGTTAAGCAATCGGCGCGGTTCTCATCGTCTCACTTAATGATCGCAGAGCCCGGGCGGCCGGAATTTGGGTCTACGAGATCGTAGAAAGCTTGTATGAGAGAAGGGGTGAACGTCACATCTTTCAGAAGCCCTTCGGATCCTAGGTGACAGGAACGGAAACGTCTCGATTGCCCGCTGAATGATTATAGCCTCCAGGCCTTTCCATTGGCTCCTTCGACAGGTAGGGAGGGATAAACGGAGGTAATCGGCAAAAATGGTCAACGCCATCATTTTTCTCAGCTACATTATGTTGGCTATCCTGGTCTGTGCCGAATATCGAAAGAAATCACCACTTATCATATTCTATTGCAGTGTGATGATGGTGTTCTACCTTCCAGTTACGATGCAATATGCAATGAATCCGAAATACCCTGATTACGTATATCTTGTTGCTAACGTTTTTGCGTCGGGATATTTAATGATATTCTGCCTTTCTATTGGTTTTATAAGATCCTATCTCGGAACGTCGCGAGTTTGGGATAATATAACGTATTTCCATATTCAGAGATCTACGTCATCTATTGTAGATCGCTCGATTAGGGAGCAGAGAATACCTATCGCGCTGGCTTGTTTGTCTATTGCTGGTTTTGTAATTGGCCTAAAACTATATAGTTTAGATGCAATTATTAACCTCGACTGGTGGGAATTGGTGCAGTCTGATAGCCCTTTACCCCTGGTATCAACCTACATTGCGTATGCTTCGGCTGGCATATTGCCGCTCGCAATAGCTCTACGCAAGATCGGCGTCCAGCAAGCATTTCCATTTATTCTATCTCTCTTATGGATATTATTTGCAGTTTTTGTTCTACAGACCAGAAGCTATTTGCTAATATTCCTCATGCCGGCAATGATATATCTTCTAACGTCCGATGGCAAAAAGACTAAATCGATATCTATCATAATACTCGTTTTCTCCGTCATTCTTTTTATTGTGGCGCGGGCTGTGCGTCATTCTGGTGGCTTGGAGGCGTTCCTTGCCGGAGATATGTGGTTTCTGTTCGAGGGGGCGACTGACGGAGCCGAGCAGGACCTATTCGATGCATTTCTACACTTCATTTCGATAAATAACTATTTTCCTGGATTTGAAGAGAATGCTACGCTGAGAAGGATATTATTCTTCTGGTATCCTCCGATTAAGCCGCCTGAATTCTCGTATACGATGCATGACGCCTATTTCGGCTATATGAAAAATGATGGTCTTTCGATGCATCCCACTGTATTTGGAGATGCATATGCCAATGCGGGACTTTGGGGTATGGCAATATATTCGATATTGCTGGCGTTAATCGTGGGCGCAATTGAGAATTTGGTAAAGACAACAAAAAGTCCTGCAGTAATGTTCACCGCGTACGGAACTCTGTCAGTGACACTTCTAGTGTTTGCGAGGGGTGCGGTATATAATGCATTCATGTTTACCGTTATTCCAATTTCTTTGGTCGCAATCGTTTGCAAACTTTTCGATGTTGTCATGCCAATACAACGTTCTTTGGCTACGCGATGAGCCAGCCTCCAAGGCTCGTACTTGCTGGGCGTCGGGCCACTATGATGGCACGCGGTTCTCTGCCGGAGAGATAGTGTGCTCGACATCATTGGAGAGGCGTCGTTTCGATCGGTGAAGTAGCCCCCTAAATCGGCTGACAGGCCCTCAACGTGTTTCGATACATTCCATAACGCTGACATAGGGAACGGGTTGTCAGATGCGGAGTTGATGCTATCCAATGCTACAAGGAATCGCTTCGTTGAATCGTGTTGTATAATTTACGTAAGATTTCGAATGCATGATGATTCCTCGAACGAGACGGTAGAAAGGGCGATTATGCCTTTTCGGATGGCGATGGCAGCGGGCGACTTCAAACGTGCATATCCTCTATTTCCACCAGCATTATTCCACGCCTGACGGGGCTGCGGGCACGCGCTCCTATGAGATGGCGCGTCGGTTGCTGCGTGAAGGGCATAGCGTGACGATGGTCTGCGGCTCCTATTCCCAGGGGGCTACCGGACTTACCGGCCCATTTCACAAGGGCTGCAGACGCGGCACAATTGATGGCATCGATGTCGTGGAATTCGACATGCGCTATGCCAACGAGGATGGTTTCATCCGGCGATCAGGCGTTTTCGTCAAGTTCGCACTGGCATCCATAAAGCTGGCGTTGCGCGAGAAATACGATCTCGCTTTTGCGACAACGACGCCCTTGACGGCGGGCATTCCGGGCATTTTTGCCCGATGGCTGCGGGGCAAGCCTTTCGTGTTCGAGGTCAGGGATCTCTGGCCTGAATTGCCGCGTGCCATGGGTGTGATCACCAATCCGGTTATCCTGGGCGCAATGTCCGTTCTGGAATGGGTCTCATACCGCTCGGCAACGCGGTGCATAGGTTTGTCGCCTGGAATCGTTGATGGGATTGCGCGCCGCGGAGTCCCGCGGTCCCGCGTCAGCATGATACCGAATGGCTGCGATGTGGAGCTGTTTTCCGACAGCCGGGCCGCTGCTGACGCCAGTTTCCGCAAGGCGAATAATATCTCGGACAAGCAGCTCCTGGCTGTTTATTGCGGAACGCATGGCCTGGCTAACGGTCTGGACGCAGTCGTTGATGCTGGTATTGAGCTGCGCAATCGGGGCCGGACTGACATTGTCCTCGCGCTTGTGGGCAAGGGGCAGGAGAAGGCGCGTCTAAAGGAACGGGTGAAGGCTGAAAAGCTCTCCAACGTCCGGTTCTTTGACCCTGTCTCAAAGCGGCGTCTCACCTCCTTGCTCGGTGAGGCTGACATTGGCCTGCAGATTCTGCGGAATATTCCCGAATTTGCCTATGGTACCTCGCCTAACAAATTCTTCGACTATCTGTCGGTTGGCCTGCCCGTGCTGAACAATTATCCGGGCTGGTTGGCGGATATGATCGGGGAACATGAACTGGGCTTTGCCGTCAGGCCTGATTCCCCGACGGCGTTTGCCGACGCGCTCGAGCAGGCGGCCGAAGATCGCGCCGCTCTTGTGGAAATGGGGCATAATGCAGCGGCATTTGCACGCGGCGCCATGAATCGCGATCATCTCTCAAAGCAGTGGGTTGACTGGGTGACTGCCGGTGTCGGGCGCGTCAGCCTGGATGGCGATGCGCCTTATGCCGCCATAATGTCAGCACGGCCCCCGGTTTTGGCGGCAGAGCAGAAATGAGGAAGCGTCTCCTGGACATCATCGTCGCGGCTGCGGCGTTGCTTCTCCTTTCTCCGCTCATGATCTTGATTGGGGTCCTGGTGCGTTTTGATCTCGGCTCTCCAATCCTCTTTTGCCAGCACCGTCCTGGCCGGGACACAAAGGCGTTCCGCATGGTCAAATTCCGCACGATGCGTGACGCGCAGGATGCCTCGGGGCAGCCGCTGAGCGATGCAGAGCGCTTGACGCGTTTCGGCCGCTTTTTGCGTGCGACCAGCCTGGATGAACTGCCGGAACTGTGGAATGTCTTGAAGGGGGATATGAGCCTGGTCGGACCCCGCCCCCTGCTCATGGAGTATCTCCCGCGCTATTCGATGGAGCAACTGCGCCGGCACGAATTGCGGCCAGGCATTACCGGATGGGCCCAGGTCAATGGCCGCAACGCTCTTGGCTGGCCGGAGAAGCTGGCGCTGGATATCTGGTATGTCGATCACCAGACTTTCTGGCTCGATCTCAAGATCCTCATGCTGACGGTGTTCAAGGTGGTCGCGCGCGACGGCATCAGTGCCGCGGGTGAAGCAACAATGCCGAAATTCCAGGGAAATGAGATATGAAACCCTTGCTGGGCGTTTATGGAGCGAGCGGCTGCGGACGCGGCGTGATGCCCATCGTTCGCGCGCGCTATGGTCATGAGGCGGACCTCGTGTTCATTGACGACGCGCCAATGAAGGAGGCCAACGGTTATCCAATCCTGTCGTGGGATGCTTTCCGCGCGAATCCGGCACAAAAGAGGGTTTGCCTCGCGATTGCGGATTCCGAGATACGCGCGAAACTTGCCGATAAATGCGCGAATGCAGGGATTCCCCTGTTCGAAGCACGGGCGCAAAATGTCGTGGAGATGCATGATGTCGTCATAGGTGAGGGAGCGATTCTTTCGCCCTTCGTGACGCTGACTTCAAATATCCGCATCGGCCGATGCTTTCATGCAAATCTCTATTCCTATGTCGAGCATGATTGCGTCATAGGGGATTTTGTCACCTTCGCGCCGGGCGTCAAATGCAACGGCAATATCGTGATCGAGGACCACGCCTATATCGGCTCGGGCGCCGTCATCAAACAGGGTCGCCCAGGTCATCCTTTGACGATCGGAAGAGGGGCCACAGTCGGTGCGGGCGCCGTGGTCACCAAGGATGTCCCCCCCAACACGACTGTCGTTGGCGTCCCTGCGCGACAGCTTGAGAAGGAACTTGTATGCTGAATCAGGGCGTCGCCCCTTGGCCCGCCTTTTCCCGCGAGGAGATAGAAGCGGTCGCGACGGTGCTGTCGAGCGGCCGCGTCAACTATTGGACGGGCGAGGAATGCCGTGCCTTCGAGCGCGAGTTCGCAAGCTGGGCGGAAGCGGACCATGCCATCGCCGTAGCGAACGGGACCGTGGCGCTCGACCTTGCGTTGCACGGCCTGGGCATCGGGCCGGGGGATGAGGTGATTGTGACGCCGCGCACGTTTATCGCCTCGATTTCCTGTGTCGCCAACGCAGGCGCCACGCCCGTGTTCGCGGATGTTGATCCGATCAGCGGCAATCTGTCCGCCAAGACGATCGCCGCCGTCTTGAGTCCTCGTACGAAGGCGGTCATCGCGGTGCATCTGGCGGGTTGGCCTTGCGACATGGACCCGATCATGGAACTGGCTGAGACCCATGGCCTTAAGGTGATCGAGGATTGCGCGCAGGCGCATGGTGCACGGTATAAGGGCCGCAGCGTCGGTTCGATCGGCCATGTGGGAGCCTGGTCTTTCTGCCAGGACAAGATCATGACCACCGGTGGCGAAGGGGGCATGGTGACCTGCAACGATCGCGGCCTCTGGTCACGCATGTGGTCCTTCAAGGACCATGGCAAGAGCTGGGAAGCCGTCTATGAGCGGGCACATCCTCCCGGTTTTCGTTGGCTGCATGAAAGCATCGGCACCAATTGGCGGATGCTTGAGATGCAAGCGGTCATCGGTCGTATTCAGCTGCGGCAGATGGCGGAGTGGACAGGGGCGCGCACGAAGAATGCAACGCTCCTTCATAACGCGCTGGCGCCCTTTTCGGGCGATCAGGGTATCGTAAGGTTGAGCGGACCACTCGCCAGGGATCACGGCGGCTGGGCGGATGGATCGATCCACGCCTATTATAAATATTATGCCTATATCCGGCCTGACAACCTGCCCGCCGACTGGTCCCGGGATCGGATCGTCAATGAAATGACCGCTCGCGGGATTCCCTGCTTCCAGGGATCCTGTTCCGAGGTCTATCTGGAGAAGGCGTTCGAAGGCACAGGATGGCGGCCGCGTGATCCGCTGCCAAACGCACGGGAACTGGGGGAACAAAGCCTCATGTTCCTCGTCCACCCGACTCTGACGCCTGATGACATGCAGCGCATGACACGGGTCATTGGGGAGGTGCTGCACGAAGTGGCCGGTGCGGACAGGCACGCTTTTGCATGAATGATGATAACCGGCGCTTGCCCTGCTTGATTGCCATAGCCTTTGGCGAGGTAAAGCCGTGAATATGGTCATTCGCCCAGCCTCTCCGCGCAGGTGGAGTGCTGCCCCGACGCTTTTGCTGCTGTTGCTGAGCGTCTTGTGGATGGCGGGAGGAGCGTCTCATGCGGACGTCATGGGTCAGGTCGTGACTCGCTCGGCCGCATGGCTGACGCTGGTCATCGCGATTCTGTGCGGCCTGAAGCCGGACATTATTAAAACCGGAGCGGTGGCATGGCTGCTCCTGGCGGCGCTCCTGCTCGTTCTGCTACAGCTGGTGCCGCTACCACCCGCTGTCTGGACGCTGTTACCGGGCCGCGGACCGTTTCTCGAAAGTGCTCTTGGCGCTCCGCCCTGGCGTCCCTGGGCGATCGTGCCATGGGCCACGATGAATGCGGCATCCTCGCTCATTGTTCCTGTGGTCACGCTCTATCTTCTGAGCGTTCTTGACGATGATGAAAGGGAGCGTCTCCCGGGTATTCTGCTCGGCATGGTCTTTCTGTCGACGCTGCTCGGATTGTGGCAATTTTGCGGATTTTCATTCAACCATCCTTTGGTCAACGACACGGATGGAAGCGTCAGCAGCATCTTTGCCAATCGCAACCATTTTGCACTTTTCCTGGCGATAGGATGCCTTGTTGCACCGGTCTGGGCCTTTTCGGGCTTGCAGGGGCGTCATTGGCGGGCACCTGTCGCATTCGCTCTCGTCACCCTATTTGCGCTGACCATTCTTGCGACGGGATCACGATCCGGCATCCTGACGGGTCTGCTGGCCATCGGGATGGGGCTGATGTTCAGCTGGCGCGACATTCGGCATGCGTTTCGCCGTGCACCACGTTGGGCATTCCCGGTGCTGGTCGCCGCGATCATCGGCATCATAGCGCTTCTTGTCCTGATCAGTATTGCTGCTGACCGGGCTGAATCGATCAATCGCGCCTTCGAACTGGATCCCGGGGAGGACATGCGCCGTCGCGGGCTTCCCACCGTACTGGCCATGATCGGCGCCTATTTCCCGGCAGGAACGGGCTTTGGCAGCTTCGACCCGATGTTTCGCATATATGAACCGCTTGGGCTGTTGAAGCGAACCTATTTCAATCATGCGCATAATGATTTTCTGGAAATCCTGCTTGATGGCGGATTGCCCGCGTTGGTGCTGCTTCTCGTTGCGCTGGGATGGTATATCCGGGCGAGCACGCGAGCATGGCGGGCTGATCCGGCCTATTATGGATTGGCCCGGCTTGGGTCGGGGATACTGCTCCTGATTCTTGTCGCCAGTGTTTTCGATTACCCGGCCCGAACACCCATTTTTATGGCGATTATTGTGATTGCTGCGATTTGGCTAGGTCAGGGTGCGTCACGCATCGCTTTACGTCGATAGGATCAGCATCTAATGCAGATTCAATTCTTTTGGTCGCGGATTTCAGATACATGCGGAAAATTCTTGTTTCACTGATTATTGCGACGAGTGTCGCTGGATGTGCAGGAATGCCGCCGCCCCAGCCGAGCGCGCAACTGACGGTCGTGCCGGACAGCCAGGGGCTTCCAGCCCCCCATCGCAGCGATCTGGGCGCGGCCGACCGGCCGGCCCTCATCGGTCCGCTCGACACGATTGGCGTGGACATTTTCAATGTTCCCGAGCTCAGCCGGGAAATGCAGGTCGATGCAAGCGGGCGCATTTCCATGCCGCTTATCGGCACGGTCGATGCCCGCAACAAGACCGCCGACGAACTGGCGCGGACCATCGAGAATGCACTCAAAGGGCGCTATGTTCGCAATCCGCAGGTGACGGTTAATATCAAGAGTTCGGTTAGCCAGGTGGTCACGGTCGATGGTGAGGTGACCGAACCGGGTCTCTATCCTGTCACCAACCAGATGACGCTGATGCGGGTCATAGCCTCGGCCAAAGGGCTCAACGAGTTCGCCAAGCAGGAACAGGTTGTTATCCTGCGCACGGTCGACAATCAGCGCATGGCTGGCCTGTATGACCTCGGCGCGATCCGCCGCGGGGCTTATGTCGATCCGCCCATTTATGCCAATGACGTGGTGATCGTTGGCGATTCCCCGGAACGCCGGCTGTTCCGCGATATCGTTTCCCTGGCGCCCCTGGTCGCCGCTCCGCTTGTCGCCGTTGTGCGCTGAGGCCTGCAATCATATGAACAGCATTGTTTCCAAGCTCGGCGGCGACACGGCATTGGCTGCGCTGCATCAGTCGCAGTCCGAAGAAGCGTCGATCCCCATCCTGCGCCAGTATCTCCGGATGGCCATGCGATGGCGCTATGTCATATTGGGCGCAGTCGCGATCTGCTTCCTGATCGGGCTGGTGGTCACGCTTTTGATGACTCCGCAATATACGGCGTCCTCGACCATCGAGATATCGCGGGAATCGGACAAGGTGACCGATCTGCAAGGGGTTGAGCGCGATGCAAGCATTGCCGACCAGGAATTTTACCAGACGCAATATGGCCTGCTGCAGTCCCGCTCGCTCTCCGAACGCGTAGCAGCCGAGCTCAAGCTCATCGATTCCCCGAAATTTTTCGAAATGTTCGATGCCGAGAGCGAAGATCCTGCCTTCAAGCTGGTAAATGGGCGCTTCGCACCCGCCGGCCGTGCTACCCGGCAGCGCGTCGCGGGTGAAATTCTCCGCAAGCATCTGAGCGTCAGTCCTACGCGGTTGTCGCGTCTGGTGGATGTGAGCTTCACCAGTCCAGACGCTGCCTTTTCCGCGAAGGTTGCCAATGTCTGGGCCCAGAATTTCATCCAGACCAATCTTGATCGCAAGATCCAGGCGACGTCCTATGGCCGTAATCTTCTGCAGGGCCAGCTCGCTCAGCTCAAGCAGAAGCTGGATGAATCTCAACGTCAGCTGGTATCCTATGCGTCACACGCGAAAATCATCAATCTGCCTGCCCAATCGGGCAGTGGGGAATCAAGCGCCGAGCGATCTATCGTGGTCGATGATCTGGCGGCCCTCAATGGCGCGCTGGCGCAGGCGACCGCCAACCGCATCGCAGCGCAGACCCGCTATGAGGAAAGTGGCAAGGCCGGGGCGTCCGCCCAGGCGCTGAGCAACACCGCGATCAACGGTCTGCGGCAACGCCGGGCTGAACTGGCGGCCGAATATCAGCGGCTGATGACGCAGTTCGAGCCGGGATATCCTGCCGCTGATGCGGTGAAGGCGCAGATTGACCAGCTCGATAGCAGCATCGCGAAAGAGGAAGGCCGTGTCTCCAATTCGCAATTGGCTGACTATCGCCAAGCCCAGGAACAGGAACAGGCTCTCAAAGCGAAGGTCGAGCAACTCAAGGGAGACTATCTCGACCAGCGCCGCAGGAGCATCCAGTATAATATCTATCAGCAAGAGGTCGATACCAACCAGGCGCTCTATGATGGCCTGCTACAGCGATACAAGGAGATTGGCGTAGCCGGCGGTGTTGGCGTCAATAATATCGCTGTCGTTGATCCGGCGCAGGCGCCCAAGCTGCCCTCGAGCCCCAGGCTGCTCATCAATCTTGCAATCGCCATTCTGGCGGGTCTCGGGATCGGCGCTGCCCTCGCATTCGGTCTTGAGCAGATCGATGAAGGGATCACTGACCCCGCAGAGGTCAAGCGAGCGCTCGGCTTGCCGTTGCTGGGCTCCATTCCCAAGGTGGACGCGGCGCCCAGGGACATCCTGCTCGACCGCAAATCGGATCTGGTGGATGCCTATCTGGCAGTTCAGACTAATCTGTCCTTTTCGACGGATCATGGCGTTCCCCGTGCCTTCGCCGTCACCTCGACGCGCCCGAGCGAAGGCAAGTCGACGACGTGCCTTGCGCTGGCCTCCACGCTGGCCCGCGCCGGGAAAAACATCATCCTGGTCGATGGTGACATGCGCAATCCGTCCATCCATCAACTGGGGGGTGTTGCGAACCGGCGTGGTCTTAGCAATTTCCTGAGCGGGGAAGACGATATCCCGTCGCTGCTGTTCTCGATGGAGGATCTGGGTTTCGTGGCCATGTCGGCCGGGCCGCTTCCGCCCAATGCAGCGGAACTTCTGACCGGCGATCGCCTCGCGCATCTGATAGGCCGCCTACTTGAAACCTATGACCATGTGATTATCGATTCACCACCAGTCATGGGTCTGGCCGATGCGGCGCTCATCGCCACAAGGGTGGAAGGCGTCATTTACGCTGTGGAGTCGCATGGCATCCGCACCAATCTTGTGAAGGATGCGATCGGTCGCCTGCTCACGGCCAACGTCCGGATCATCGGTAGTGTTCTGACGAAGTTCGATGCGAAGAAGGCGCATTATGGCTACGGCTATGGCTATGAATATGGCTACAGCTATGGCCGCAAGACTGAAGCCCAAGCGGCCTGATGAAAGGGGCAAGGATCCGGCGGCAGCGACGTGCTCAACCCAATTGGGTCGCGCGGCTCGCACTGGCGGCGATTGCGGCCCTGTTGGGCTATGTCTCGGTTATGCAATCGCTGGCCCTGGTGTTGCCGAACAGCAGGATCGAAGAGGCCTACGCCCTTGCGCCTGGCAATGGTCATGTAGCTGCTCGTTTCTCACAGCAACTGAGTGGTCCCGAGGCCTCGCCACAAGACCGGGCGCGCGCCGTCGCGGCGGCGCACGAAGCCCTGCGTCATGATCCGACTGCGGTTGAGGCTGTCGCAACGCTTGGGCTTGATGCAATGCTCAAGGGCGATGAGCCGAGGGCAGACCGTCTGCTCGCCTATTCGCAAAGGATATCGCGGCGGGATCTGCGCACGCAGCTGACAGCGATCGAACTGGCTGTTGCGCGCGATGATATTGCAGGCGCCCTTCACCATTATGACATCGCGTTGCGGACCAAGAAGGATGCGCCAGGCCTCCTCTTTCCTGTGTTGGCCTCGGCGCTTGGTGATGACGCAATCCGCACGGGCCTTGTGCGGACGCTGGCCGATCGGCCGATCTGGGCTCTCGATTTTGTCCGCTATGTCGCGCGAAGCGACGCTGATCCGGCTGCGGCCGCGGCCTTTTTCCGCGCTTTGACGGCGCAGCGCTTTCCGGTTCCCGATAGCGCCAGCTCTGCTGTCGTGAACAAGCTCCTGGCGGGAGGGCAGTTCGAGGATGCCTGGTCCTATTACGCCGTGAGCCGCGAGGGGGCTGACAGGCGCAGTTCGCGCGATCCCAGTTTCAGGAGCATTGTGGAAACGCCAAGCGTTTTCGACTGGGTGGCCATGAGCGGTACGGGTCTCGCGACGGCGCTTGTTCCTGACCCGGCCAACGGACTTTTCGACTTCACGGTCTCGATGGGCAATGGTGGGATTCTACTGCAGCAGCTGCAGATGCTTCCCCAAGGCGATTATATATTGGAAGGGCGCAGCAGCGGCATTGAGCAGCTCTCGGAATCGCGGCCCTATTGGACCATTCGCTGCCGGAACGGGCAGGAGATTGCGCGGGTTGAGGTGCCTAATTCATCACAGGCGAAGGGCCGCTTTGAAGGCCAGGTGCGCATTCCGGCAAATTGTCCTGTCCAGACGCTGGCACTGGTAGCCCGCTCCTCTGATGATGCCGGGGGGGTGACGGGACAAATTACCCATATCCTGCTGCGTCCTGCGCACGCGCACCGGACATGACAGGCAAGAGCCCAATATCTTGCAGGCTCGTTGCATTGGGCGCGCTTCTGCTCCTGGCCTCACCCGCCTGGGCGGCCCAGGAGGCGGCGCCACAACAGGGGCATGTTGCCGATTCCGCTATCGGAGAAGTGGGGCAGCGCCAGACGAAAAGCAATTCGCCCGCCGGAATCGGACCCATGGGCCGCGTGAACAGCCGCGTGGCGAACCGCGTCCAAAGCCGCCTCCGTAACCGGATCGACCGATATTATGATCCGCGTGCCAATACGACATCGCCGTTCGAGGTTGCCGCGGAACGCAGCACCCGCATTCAAACATCCCGCTGATGGCGCGTTTCTTGTTCGCGAGAAGATAGAGCCCATCCTGCGATCTCAAGGAATCATCTGAGCCGAAACCTGCTTGGTGGCGAGAATTCGTGTGAATGCCTGCATCGCGTGTCATCGAACTCCTCGATGAAGGAAACCGATGCCTGGAATGCTGTCCAAAGCGGCCATATTTGTTTCGACTCCGATCTGAATATTGGATAGCGTGGAGCGGATCCCGCCTGACGATTCCCTCGTCTTTGACCCGAGGCAGGGTCCTGAAGTTTGCCAAACCCTTTGCGGCCTTCAGAGTCCCGGCGCCCCAGTCGCTTTCAGCGACGCGACCAACCCCCCGGGCGTCGGGACATCCCTTTGTCGCTTCAGGCTGGCCGAAGATGCGAGACGCTATTGGCTCAGTGCGGTGGCTTGCCTGAACTGACAGTAGCAAAGATGCGCAAATTCCGATGCCCTCATGCCGCTATAAGCGGGGAGGCGCTGAGATCCCCACGCGATAAAGCAATGAAACAACAATCGCCCGATCAGCCGAGGGTATGAAGCGATGAGTTGAACAGGCACGGATATCGATGTTTGTTCAATATGTTAGAACGCCCGGAAATAGCGAGGAGTTGAGCATTGAAGCAATTTGCCCTGTCAGTATCTGTGTGCGTGCTCCTCTTGGCTGGTTGCACGGATTCCAAGGAAGCGAGCAAGGGAAACTTCAAAACGGCCATCAATGGCTGGATCGAGAAGCATCCGCCATGCATCTCGGTTCCGCGGGGACAGGTTTCGCCCGCCGCAAAGGGTGATGCGGCATTTCCGCGCTACGTGGATGCTTCGCCGCTGACGGCAAAGTTCGCGCAGGAAAGCCGGGCACGCGTGGAGGCGCCGCTTGCCGCGCTGGTCGATGCAGGCCTGCTGACGGTGAAGGACGCCAGCATCCAGATCAAAGCCGGTCTCTTCGGCGATGGACTGAAGGAAATTCCGGTGCACGCCTATGAGCTGTCCGCTGACGGCAAAAAAACCGTTGTGACAGATGGCGAGCAGGGAGCCTTCAGCGGAGCCTCGCCGAAATTCTGTTACGGGACGCCGACGGTGGACGAGATCCTTCAATATACAGAACCGGCCGAGGCGATGGGGATGAAGCTTTCGCAGGTGACCTATCGGCCTCTGTACATTATTCGGACACAGATTCACGGTAGCGGCTTGATGAGCAGCGGCATGAGGCCATCGGCATCGAGGTCGAGGCTCTCGGACCAGATATAATCGCCGGTGAGATTGATGCGGTCCCATCCCAGCGGCGACAATCGGGACAGCATGGCGGGATCGACAGGTGTGCCGCGGTGCCGCAGTTCATCGACGGCACGACCGAGATAGCGGCAGTTGAAAAGAATGATGGCGGCCGTGACGAGGTTGAGCGCTGCCGCGCGGGTCTGCTGGTTCTCCAGGCCACGGTCGCGAAACCGCCCGAGCCGATGGAAGGCGACAGCGCGGGCCAGGCTGTTGCGTGCCTCGCCCTTGTTGAGTTCGGCGGTGACCGTCCGGCGCAGATCGGTGTCGTCGAACCAGCGCAGCGTGAACAGTGTGCGCTCGATCCGTCCGACCTCCCGAAGTGCCGCAGCAAGACTGTTTTGTTGACGATAGGCGGACAGCTTCTTCAAAATCAGCGACGGTGTGACAGTGCGGTCGCGCATCGCCGCGATGACCTCCGCAATTTCGGCCCAATGGCTGACGATCAGGTCCCGACCGAGGCGGCGCCCGAACAGCGGTGCGAGCCGACCATAGCGCCGCGCGGGCTCGAAACCATAGAGTTGTCGATCCGACAGGCGCGGAATGCGCGGCTCGAAATCGAGGCCGAGCAAATGCATGACGGCGAACACGATATCGGAGACGCCGCCACCATCGGTGTGGAGGGCGGTGATGTCCGCGCTGCTTTCGTGGCCGAGGATGCCGTCGAGTGCGTGGATCGCCTCGCCCGCCGTCCCGGCGATGACCGTCTGATGAAGCGGTGCGTATCGATCGGTGATGGTGGTGTAGATCTTGACCACGGGGTCGCGACCGTAATGTGCGTTGACCGTTCCTCCGGCTTCGCCGGCACCGCCGAGATAATAAGCCTGCCCATCGGCCGATGCGCGATGCCCCGAACCAAACCAGGCGGCGAGCGGTTCGGCATGGATAGCGTCGGTCAGGCTGGCGAGCGCGGCGCGAAACGTTTCCTCGCGCATATGCCACGTCTGCATACGCAACAGTGCGCGACGCGAGGCGACACCGCAAACTTCGGCCATGCGCGACAGACCAAGGTTGGTCGCCTCCGCGATCAAGGTGGCAAGAAAGGCGCGTTCGTCGGCGGGAGGCAGACCGGTCGAGACATGGCCGAAATGCTGGATGAAGCCGGTCCATCGTTGAACCTGCGACAGCACATCCGTGATACGGGTGGCAGGCACCATGCCGTAGCAGGTGAGCGCAAGTTGCCGCCCTTCATCCTGACCAGGGTCTTCTTTGGGGTCTTTCGGAAACCGCAGCCGCTCGCCGGCAAAAAGGGGGGGATCGCGTTTGTCCAGATCGCGGGCGACCTCGCGCAGGGCGCTATCAAGCCTTGCCGCCCTCTCGTCGAGCCAGGCGTGCGGATCGCCGAGCGAGAAAGCGGGCTTCGGTACGGGGCTGGCCGGTGGGGCAAGCAGCACACTGAGCGCGCGATGGACGCGCGCGGTCGGCACCCAGATACCACCGGATGCCAAAGCATTGGAAAGCGCGCTGTAAGTCGCCATCTCCCAATGGGTGCGATCGATCCCGCCTGCGGTCATGACATGCCGACGCCAGCGGTGCTCGACATGGCCAAGCGGCACGTCATCGGGCAACGCCCTGCGCCAGTCTCCGTCGAGATCGGCGAGGATCGCCATCGCATCGCGCAACGGCTGCATTCCGGCCCGGCCCTGGAAATCAAAAGCGCGCACGAACGACGGCCCCATCCGCTTGAAGGCGCGATATTCCGCCGCGATCTCGTCCAGAACCTCGTTCCGGTGCGGTGAGGCGGTACGTCGGATGATAGCGGCGTCGGCGTCGATGATGTCGAGGGATGCCACGGCATCGACCGCCGCGGCGACATCGCCGCCAGCCCGGGCCGCCTGGCTGATCGCTTCCAGAACCCTGGCGATGCGTAACATCCGTTCGCGGCCCTCGCGGCCGGAAACGGCCACGCGCTGTTCGAGCCGTTTGCGGGCGCGCAGATGGGCCCGCCCCACGAGCGCAATGAACATATCGATCGCCGCATCGGTCAGTGTCGCCTCCAGCTCGCGCAGCGTCGCGAGCAGCACGACCCGCCTGCGGGCCGGGCGCATTTGCTGGAAAGCCTGTGCCGTGTAGCGCACACCCTCCCGGGCGAATTGCCCCAGGCGCGGTTCGTGGCGAACATCAGGGGAGAAAGCCGATATGCCCGTCCCACGAATCAGCGTGATCTTTTCGACGATTTCCAAAAGCGAAGCGGATGCGACACGCGGTTCTGGCTCGCGCAGCCAGGACAGACGGCTCTGCCGGTCATGCACCTTGTCATCGATCAGCGCGTCGAGTTGCTGACGCATCTCATGGCCAAGGCCGCCATCGATCGCGGCCACGAGATCCGTTTCCGCCTGATGTATCGCCTCGGCCGCCATGCGCTCCACGACGCTGACACCCGGGATCACGATCCGACGCGCGCGCATCTCATCCAGAAGCCGGCCGAGCAGCGCGCGTCCGTCGATGATGCTCGCCGCCTCGTTTGTCAGCCATGTCCGCAATTCCACGCGGTGCGGGCGGCTCAGATCGCTGAAGCCGAAGCGCGTCTTGATCGCGGCGAGCTGATCGTAGCGCGTGGGCGTGCGTCTGGCGAAATCAGCTATGACCTTTGCATCCACCCCGACCTGCTCGGCAATATGGTCGAGCATGACCGCAGGCAGCAGTTCCCCGTGGCGCAGATGCCGGCCCGGGTAGCGCAGGCAACAAAGCTGCAGGGCGTAGCCGAGTCGGGTGGCGGGCGTGCGCGCGGTGTCGATCGCGGTCATGTCCTCACCTGACAGACTATAGTGCTTCACGATCGCCGCCTCGTCGTCGGGCAACATCAGCAGGGCAGCGCGCTGCCGCGTCGTCATCGGAATCCGTCCGGGCATCTTTGAACCTCCAAAAACCACTTGCCTTTCGGCATGATTCTGAAAGAGGATTGTGAAAGACAAGAGGCCGCAGGAATCCGTTCATGCCGCACTGGCCTCCGGATACGGCCGTTTGTGAAAGGCAGGATTTGACCAGGGCACCCTATCTGATCGGCTATGCGCGGGTGTCGAAGGGTGACGAGCAGTCGAACGCCGCCCAGCGCCGCGCCCTCGACGCGGCTGGGTGCAGGCGCGTGTTCGAGGAAATTGCCAGTGGCGGGCGCTGGGACCGGCCAAAGCTCCTGGAGATGATCGGCCAGTTACGCGACAGTGACGTCGTCGTCGTCTGGAAACTCGACCGGCTATCGCGCAGCCTCAAGGATCTGCTGCACATTATGGAGCGGATCGAGGCGGCGGGCGCGGGCTTCCGCTCGCTGACCGAGGCGATTGACACCACCACGGCCGCAGGTCGCATGATGATGCAGATGGTCGGGAGCTTCGCCGAGTTCGAGCGCGCCATGATCCGCGAGCGCACCTCCGCCGGCCTCGCCCAGGCGCGCGCCGAAGGGCGGATCGGCGGACGCCGGCGCAAACTCGGCGAAAAGCAACGGCGCGAGATCGCGGAGTCCGTCATCTCCGGACGAAAATCCGGCGCCGAGATGGCGCGGCTCTATCATGTCAGCGAGCCGACCGTTTCGCGCATCGTCGCCGCGCACCGACAGACTATGGAGCTACCGGCATGAAACGCGGCCACGACCTGACCGGGCTGATGAAGTTCGCGACACGGCCCGAGTGGGCCGACGACCTGCATGACGCGCTCGACGATCATCTGGGGCCGGTTCTCACGCAGTTCGACATCGATTCCGACGAACTGCCCGGCATCATCGGGGATCACTGGGCCATGACCTTGTGGGGCTGCGCGTTCGAGGACCTGGTGACCCGCGTCTTCGAGCCCGATGGCCGCAACATCGTGGACGAATATCTCAAGCGCCGCGGATGGAACGAGGCCGGCCCCAACAAGCTCTACATGCGCGCGCTGAAGACCTCCGTCATGAGCGTCTATGAAGTCAGCGCGATCGAGCCCGGCGTCGGCTTCCTCGCGCGAGATCTGATCCGGGGCGGTGATCCCGTCCAGGTCCGCGAGCGCACCGCGTCCAGGACGCTGGGCCCGTGGGATCGGATCGGCGTGCGCATCATTCCGGTGAGCGGGCATAGGATCCTGGCAGGCGGCCTGCTGTCCTTTACAGCGGAAGCCACCAGCGCCCTTCTCGAGGCATTGCGCCTGGGACAGGGCAAGCGCGGCCCGCGCGCGAAACTAGTGATCGACGATGATCAACTGCGCGACCTGGCGCCGCTCATCTCGATGGTCTGGCTGTTCGACATCTTGCCCAGGATGCTCGAGCCTGTCGCCATCCCCACGCTGCATAACGCCGATGGCGAGGAGGTTGTTTTCCACCGTGTCCGTTTTCCGTTCACGCGGGGGACGACGCAGGCACTCATCGGCGACCGCCTCGATACCGTGCCCGCCCTGCAGCGGGAAACGTCACATTTCTGGAACTGGCTCGGCACCAGAACAAAACAGGGCAAGAAAGGCACCGGCCAGATGGCGTGGGGTGTGTCAATGGAAGACGGCACGCCGGTGCTTGGGAATCTGGAACTCAAGGGCCGCGCTCTGATCCTCTCCGTCACCTCGGCCGAACGTGCAGAACGCGGCGTTGCACTCGTCACCCAGGCGCTCGGCGCCCTGGTGGGAACACCTTTGACCGAGATCGAGACGATCGAACAGGCGATGGCTGCGCGTCAGGAAGGACGAACCGTGTCGGAGCCGGCACCGGACATCCCGGTCGAGGTCGCCACCCCGCTTGTCCACGGCATGCTCGATCGTCAATACCGGACACTCCTCGATGAGCCTGTCCCGATGCTCGGCGACAAAACGCCGCGACAATGCGCCGGCAGCAAGGCCGGACGCGACCAACTCGCCACGTGGCTAAAACATCTCGAAAATCTCAGTGGGAGACACGCTGACATCGATGATCCGATGGCGACGTACGACTTCGGGTGGATATGGCAGGAACTCGGGATCGAAGAACTGCGCCGGTGACGGCTTGACCCCGCAACGATGAAGGACATGCTGGCCGCCTGATAGACACTGGAGCCGCCTTCACCAACGGTGCCTGCGGATTTGTATTGCGCACGGCTGCTCGCAGGTGCAGCATGAGGATGCCTTTCAGGCATCCTCTCCTAAAACTATGGCCGGCCGTTGTGCCGGCCTTTTTGTGTGGCCGCGACGGCTTACGTAGCGCAATCCCTGGCAGAGAAGCTGGCGCCGACGTCCCTCAAGCTCGCCTACCGTGAATCTGTGGCCGAATAATGCACAGGGGCCCTATCGTTACCATCTCGTTGATGTGCCGAGCTGGGCCGGAAACGCGAAGCTGACGGCTGCCTATCCTGAACTGGAGCGGAACACCGCCGAGAGTCTCGAGGGGAAAGCCGCGGTCATTCTCACCAATGAGGGCTGGGTTCACGAGAAGGCGAGCGGTTTGCATTGATGCGATGATGGGAAAGCCCTGGCATCTGACTCAGTGCTGTAACAACCGGACGAAAATGGGATACTGGGCTTCCGCAGGGATTTTCGGTCTGGCAATGTCGGTTGCGCCCGTTGCCGCCCAACCGTCGGCCGACCAGTTGTCGGGTCGTTACTATCTGTCCGGAGTGATGGAAACCGGCTCCGAATTGCTCCTGCGCCCCGATGGCAGCTTTGAATGGGCTGTGACCTATGGGGCGGCCGATGCGGCTGCAACCGGCCATTGGTCAATTGACGGCAGGGCGATCAGGCTGCAAGCCACGCGGCGGCCTCAGTCCGAAGGCGCGGCCTATCGATTGGGCGAAAGAGGCGCCTGGAGCGGACGGGCAACCCACGCGCTGGAGTTACGGCGAGAACGGGGAGCGATGGCAGAGCGGGCTGCCCGTTGCCCCTTGCCGTCGCTTGCCGAGGAGGTCGTGCCGGACCTCAGCCTGGTCGCCTATGGCGACAAGCAACCGTCACCAACCGAGATTGCGCAAGTCGAGGCGGAGGCTCGGCGGGCCCGTGATACCGCGCAGCTGGCACTCGATCGGCTAAGGCGGACCGCCGCCTGGCAGGCGAATAAAGCGCTGATCCTCGAAAGCGAAGCGGCGATCCAGGCTTTTCAAGCCAGATTGAGCGCGGCGCAGGGCCTTCACGCAGCAAGCGGGACGCACGGCCCCGAGCTGGCCCCATTGAAACTTCCGGCTGAATGCCAGCTCCCCGACCCGGAAAGACTGGCACGAACATTTCGCGGTGCGGCGATCCAGCTTTTCGATCGGGACCGCTATCTGAGGGGCGAGGGTATTTGCATAGAGGCGCGCTATGACAAGCGCGCGCCGATAAGCGATGTGGTGGAACGGGGCTATGCCTTTTTCCCGGTTGCAGACGACGAGCGGATCGTAGGACTAACCCTTTCTGCGCCGGGAACGCAGGTGGGAAAAGGGACGACCTTGTCGGTCAGTCTCCCGGCGGGTGTGGTCCAGATCATCGACGCGGATCTGGCAGGCACCGTGACGCCGCCATTCCAGGAGATCGTCCTGCCCGTTGGCGCCGATCGATCTCTGGGCGCCCAGGCGTTGTTCCGTCGGGGCGCGTACAGGAAAGCCGTCGATGCATCCTCCGATTCCGGTCACAGAAATTTGCGATGAGCTCGCAGCGGAAAGTTCTGCTTGGCCCCGCTAATACGCCGCGCGCGCGGATTTTTCACAGGCCGGGGCGGCGTTCAGCAGGTCGGCCGTAAGATGGGCATGGAGAAAGGGGGTGCTGTCGCAGCAGCAGGCTCAGCACAACCATGCCTGGCTCTGCATCTTCCTCACCTCCTTTCGCTGACGAGGCGGGAAAGGATATTCAGGTCGGACGGTCATTATCAGAGGGCTCATCCTGATGCTCCGCCACATCCTTCAGCATCCCGGCCCAGCATCCCAAAATCATTCCTTCCGCTTCATCCGCCTGGCTGGTGGCGACCGCATAAAGCCCGAGGAGATCGGCGAGTTCGCTCATGTCGGCAATGCCGCGGCGGGTCAGGAGGGTCGCGAAGATGGAAAGGGCGCCGCCCATCGCTCTTACCAGGGCAGCGTCAGGCAGAGGAACGTCTTCAGCAGGCGACATGGCGATTATCCTTTCTGGCAGGATCCAGAGCTTATCGCCAGGCATTGCGAGAAAAAGGAAGAAATGATTCAATCGCTCATAAAGCATTCATGCGCGATTGCTTTTAGAGATGACCGGAACACGGGAGACAATCATGGGAAAGCAATTTATGGGTCTGGTATCGGCGATGGCCGTGGGCCTCACGCTCGTTTCAGGGGTGGCGGATGCCAAGCCTTCCCATCATCGGAAAGACGACAGGGCGCGCTACGAGTGGCGCGGCAACCAGCGCAATTGGGAGCCATCGCGCAGCTACCGGAGCGGCAATTATCGCGAGCGCCGTCTTGGCCGTAATGACCAGATCTTCCGGGGTCATGATGGCCGCGCTTATTGCCGTCGTTCCGATGGGACGACCGGGCTTGTCATTGGCGGCGTTGGGGGCGCGCTCCTGGCGAATCTTGTCGGGGGCAAGACGCTCGGCACGATTGCAGGCGGCGTGGGCGGCGCGCTTCTTGGCCGCGAAATCGATCGCGGCAAGGTGAAGTGCCGGTAACAGGATGATTGCCTCATAAATGTTTCAAGGATCGCTGTGACCCCGCATGACGTTGGAAGCATTGCGCCGCTTCCCCGGATTATCCGGTCAAGGGGTGGATCATCGGGAGCAGCGAGACGGGCCGCCAGTGCATGAGCCGGCCCGGCGAGCCTCCCGGTAAAGGGCACGCCGCTTTACCGGGAGGCTTGTTGGGGTCAGCGGCTCGACTTCAACCCATGGTTTTGGTCGGCGACCGGCGCTTCGTGGGGCGCCTGCCTGCGCTCCGGACCGGCGATCTGGTTGGTCCGGGGACTGCGGATTTGTCATCGGTCGATGCCGGGGTCGACCCGCTTTCCTCGCCAGCCGATTTGGGCTTTTCCTGCTCCGCCATCTTGAAGGACAGGCGCAGTTTTGAAGCGCGCGGCTTCCTGGCGGAGGCCGGCGTCTGCGGAGGCTGCGCCCTGGGGCTTGCGGTCACAGCTGATGGCGCCGGCGACGTCTCTATTGCCGCGCGGGCGGGATCTGCATGTGCGGTTGTCTCTGATGGCTGTGGCGGTGGAGAAACCGCGCTCGTCTTGTGACCGAGGCGCAACTTTTGTGCGACGGCGCGGCGCGCCTGCGAATAGCTCGGCGCTACCATGGGATAGCTCGCCGGCAATTTGTAGCGGAGGCGATATTCGTCAGGCGTCAATCCGTTTGTCGCCAGATGCCGCTTCAAAGTCTTGTAGGGCTTCCCGTCGATCAGGCTCAAGATATGGTCAGGCGAGGCAAGGCTTTTGCGGACCGAAACAGCGGGCGTATATTCTTTCGCGACGCTGGCGTCCGGGGATGGTGTGATGTCCTGCGTCAGTGCCGCGCGTGTCGTTTTGATCAATTCCGCGAGTTGATCGCTCGGCACGCTGTTCTTCGAGACAAAGGCGCTCAGCAATTGGACGGTGAGGGTGGTAATGTCGGAACTGGTCTCATCTGCCATGTCTGGGCCTCATGATGGGAGGAATGTTGGGGCGACTTGGGGCGCTGTACAGGAAATATAAGAGCCGTGAACAGTTTTGATGCGGTCGGCGTTACAGATGAAGAGCATTCAGCAGCTTTTCCGACAAGGGGGCGTCTTCCCAGTTCTGTGGAGTGAGCCTCAGCACGGATCTGTCATGGGCAGGAGACGCGGGAGCGCTGATGGGCGCGGGGTCCGAGGCGTCTGGACCTCTCGCCTCCAGGACAAGCTCACGGACCTCCCCGGTCTTCATGGAGCGTGCCTCGATCAGAAAGTCGGGTCGGCATGAACCGGACTGGGTCAACCGGTCGAAGACCGGCTTTTCCACCGCAAACTCAATATGATATCGCCGCAGGGAATATTGGACCCGTAACAGCTCCTGCAAGATGGTGCGCTCGAACTCTGATGCCACCGGTACGAACCTGCGCCCCGAGAGGATCGGCTGGGCATAGGCCCTGAGCGGAGAATAGCCGCGCGATTCCGGATATTGGCCGACAACAACCAGAACGAGATAGGGACCTGCGATACGATTGGTAAGGACCGATGGAGACTGGACGCGGTTGGCGAGATGTACCGGTTCGGCGCCTGCGGCGCTGACGACATTGCCTTCGAATTTGTCCGCGAACAGCGCCAGGAATGCCTGTGGCGCATGTCCGGTCGGCCAGGTTTCGGCGAGCCGGCGGAGCGCTGCATAAACCTGTTTTCCATGCAGTGCTCCAGCATGTGTCCAGAAAAGCCGCCCGAGCTCGATCCCGGGAGCGATCTCGATCTGCCCCGCCGATCGGCCAAGCGCCCTGAATTCGCGAGCGATGGAATGGTCGCGAGCCGTTTCGGCAAGGGGCGGCAGCCGGTTTACGCCCGATGCATCGATCAGCCGCCAGAGCAGCCGGGCAAGGCGCGGAATGGATGCGTTGCGAGTACGATCGTCGGTAAGCTCCCTCTCGGGTCTTTGCGCCAGCTTGTCCGGCGCTGGCCTGAGAACCTCGAAAAAGCCGGTCGGCGGGTCGACCGGGTCCGAATGATTGCGCACATGGGTGATGCGGTTGGTCGCGGAATCGCGAAAGAAGGGGCAATCGGACCGGTGCTCGGGCCGGTTCGTTTGCGTCAACCGCCGCAAATAATAGGTTTCCGCTTCGCTGAGATATGCCGGCGTCAGAATGGGCGGCAGCGAGGCATGGCCAAGGCAATTGCAGGCGATCCACTTGCCGCCGATCCGCGCCTGCTGCACGAGCGTGATGCCCGCTGCTTCGTCGTCCCGGCTGCCGGCGCCTATATACCAGCGTATGAGCGCCTCCTGCAGGACTGCAGGGAGCGGGATCCGGCGACTGCCTGCCCTGCCGTCGGTCTGCCGGTCGATCAGCCACATGCATGGTGCTCCCGATGGGATGAACCGCACAAGTTTCGAGCAATGGGCAGGGCTTGACAAGTTTAAACCTGCCGTTCTCTCCTTGAACTCCCAAGCAATGGCGAGGCATTCATGCGAGACATTCTGGCATTCATCGCCGTCATCTTTCTCCTCCCTGGCACGACATCTGCGCAAACCCTCGACGTGGGACGCGCGGTCCAGCTGATCGAGATGAGAAATCCGGCGCAGCTTCTTGTGGGACAGGACCCTGCGATCCTGGCGGCTCGGGCACAGAAGAGCGAAGACCTGTCGCGGCCTGCTTTCCAGATGTTTCTTGTGGGGCAGGCGGAAACGCAAAAGCCGCCGCTGTCCCAAGGATCAACGATCGGCGACCAAGACATGTACGGTCAAGCCCGCCCCACGGAGGACGGGATCGCGGCGCTCGAGATCCCCTTGTGGATGAGAAGCGGACCGTCCGGTCCCCAATTCTCGCCGGGCGACTGCTCGCAGATGGCCTATCGTCCATCGGGCTTCCTCGAAGCGGACGCAGAACGGAGGCGGGCGGCCCATTTTGGGCTTATGCGGGAGGCGGCCTGCCAACATGGCATACCGGTGGGACTTTTCGATGCCATGATCATCAGCGAGAGCCGCTATAACCCTTCCGTCGTTTCGCCCAAGGGTGCTTTCGGTTTGACGCAGCTCATGCCGTTGACGGCGGCGGAGCTAGGCGTCAATCGCTATGACAGCGCGGAAAATCTCAAGGGAGGGGCTCGATATCTGCGGGCCCAGCTGGACCGCTACGGCGCCTATCATCTTGCTCTGGCGGCCTATAATGCAGGACCCGGCCGCATCCGCAACGGCGCGGTGCCGCAGATTGGGGAAACCCAACGCTATGTTGCCCGGACGCTCGCCAACTGGGATCGGCTTGGCCGGGTGCAGGATCGTGCCTTGATCAATGACATGGAGCCATCTCGGCCAGCCCCGCGCAGAATGGCGATCGTTACCCTCTTCTGAAGCCATTTCCTGGCTCATGGCACTGCGTTGTCGGTCAACATGACCGTCATGCCTTGGCCATCTACGCACGCAAGGTGGGCCTGCGGTGAGGCGGCGACCCTTGCAGTCCTTCAGGAAGGCCGCCGCCTGCGCCTCCCGATAGCAGCCGCGAATGACGCGAAGATGAACGAGGATAAAACGCGTTATGGGGTGGAGAGTGGATGGCTACCGGCGACGGTTCAACGACCGTGGAACACTAGCAACTCGCGTCCGGGGCGGTCGCCCTGCTGTCCTGTAGCGCGGAAGCCTAGCTTGTGCAGAAGGTTCCAGGAACCCTCGTTTCCGGTTCTACATTCCGCCGTCACCTGCCGGTTGGGGTGCAGACGCTGCAATTGTGCTATGACGCCTGCCACGGCTTCGGCCGCATATCCCTGGCGCTGGAAATGTGAACCGATCCAATATCCTACTTCCAACCGATCGCGACCGTGTGCGTGGATCCCCACAACCCCGATCAGGTCACCCTGCCTCCAGACACCAAGAAAGCAGTTCGCATCGTTATTGCTGGCGATCAACGCCTCCGCCTCGCGGACGGTGAAGGGTGAGGGAAGGAAATGAACAACATCCGTTATTGCAGGATCATCCGTGAGGCAAGCGACGGCGGGCGCATCCGTCATTGCAAGTGGCCGGATGTTAAGGCGCTCAGTGCTGAGAGGCGAAAAGGCGCAGAGATGTGGATTCATGGTCGCGCCATAACTCTCTTCAGAAGTTCCGCACAGGGGCGTTTCCCGCCGCGACGATCGTGGCCCGGCGCTTACCCACGAGTGATCCATGCCGCCATCCAGCCAGTTTGACGATGTTCCTTATTTGTTCTATGCTCTCCGCAGCAATTTTTCATAGGCTGGCCGGGGCGATGATTGACTCCCGCAATCCCAGCGGCTTTGGTTGACCGGAAGGGGACACGCCGTGCAGCAGCACACTCTTTGGAACGTTGACGACCGCGCGGAGCCTATTGCCGCGCCGTTCGACGCTGTTCTCGAACTCGGCGCATATGAAGCGCTCTGGTCGGAACACAATGCGAGTTTCAAGAGCATCGCCGCCACATTTCGCAATAGTCCTGGAGCGCGTCCCTCCGACCTGGTCCCTGAGAACGAAGCGCGGGAAATCGGACGGCGCGTGCTGGAGAAGATTCGCGCTCGCACGCCTCACAGATTTGATGTTCGCGTTCATGGCGAATGGGAGTATCCAGAACGGCTCAGAGATGCGACGGACCCAATCGAGTTATTCTATTTTCAAGGCAATTGGGCACTCGCAGCTGAGCCGGGGGTGGCGGTCGTCGGCACTAGAAAGCCATCCGAGGAAGGTCGTGCGCGCGCGGCCTATGTCGCCAAGCGTCTGACGCAGGATAGCCTCACCGTTGTGTCTGGCTTGGCTGAAGGCATTGACACGGCAGCTCATCAGGGGGCGATAGCAGCAGGCGGGCAAACGATCGCCGTGATCGGCACGCCCTTGGGGCAAGCCTATCCCAAAGCGAACGCTGCACTCCAGGATCTGATCGCGAAAGATTATCTGTTAATCAGCCCGATCCCAGTGGAGCGCTACGACGCACAAAACTTCCGAACGAACCGGTTCTTTTTCCCCGAACGCAACAAAGTCATGTCCGCGCTCACCAAAGCTACAATCATCGTGGAGGCCGGTGAGACGTCAGGAACGCTTGTCCAGGCGAAGGAGGCGCTCCGACAAGGGCGGAAGCTTCTTATCATGAAGAGCTGTTTCGAGAGGAGTGATTTGACCTGGCCTGCTCGGTTCGAGAAGGAGGGCGCGATCCGAGTGGATAGTTATGACGAAGTCAGACGACAGCTGGTCGGGTAAGCCTCGCAAAATCACAGAACTCGAACGGGGAGATCATCATCATCTGACTGAGGGTGATGAGTGCTACTTTGTTGGCGAGTATACGCCGCGCGCAGGCTTTGCCCACAGCGCCACCAACCAGTTGATTTCGAATTTAAAGAAGAAACCAAGCACGCGCGGCACGTTCCAGTGGAAATACAAGGTTCAGGCTATCGGGGATGCTGCGGCGGCACTCGCCAGCAGTCTGAATCCGGCATCCCTTGGTTCGTGCGTATTTGTGCCGATACCGCCTTCCAAGCTGCCAGATGACGCTGAATATGACGACAGGATGGCTAAGGTTTGTAGGGCTATCCATCCCACGGCTAACGTTCTCGAGCTAGTCACTTTGGCTCAAGCTCGCGATGCGGCGCACGAAAATGATGATACGCGCGACCCGGATGCCCTACGGGCGAAGCTTCGCCTTGCAGTGTCTATGCTGGAAACACTTCCACCTATCGTTTTTCTCGTCGATGACATGTTGACCACAGGGTGCAGCTTCAGGGCTTGCAAAGACCTTATTCTGGAACACGCCCCGGAGTCGCGCGTGATTGGCTTTTTCATTTCGCGGCGCGTCCCAACGAGTGGCTTTGAGGCGATCAACATAGATGATTGGTGATCGCGGCACACTGCCCTCATGGCGCGAACAGTCACATCAGCACATGAGCGACGAACGCATCGCGATCGCCATGATCCGTTCTGCGCCACAGCGGTTGCCGCTCGACCTGTCGTACGAGACCGGCATTTTGCGCTGAAAAGAGCTTCGTACTGCTGCGCGAGGTACCCAATAGCGGCTGCGGTTGGCACCGCTGTAGCATTGATGACAGGACGGGCCTCGCCTTCCCTCCTTTGCCCTGCGGTTTGCCTCGCCCCATGCCGGACGTGAACCAAGGGCGCGATGAGCAGGGCAATGGCGGCGAAAAAAGCCCCGACGCTGTGTCATGAAGCCGCTGTAAGCCGCCAGCGTCGGGACAGGCTGGCCGGGAGGAAAGGGCCCCGTTAACCGGCCGTCGCGACACAGCCCAGACTGTCTGTGTGAGAGCTGAGTCGTTGCGATCATTAGAGATTTGACGCGGCAGAGTCCAAGACCCCAGACCTGATAGGGCGAAATTTGGTCACGGCGCGTTGGATGGCGGCCAGCGATTGGGTGATTATCAGCGATTCAAAGTGCCCCGGCGCAGCGCCATGCCACTGAGCATGCAAGGCGCGCACCGGGACAGATGGACGACCGAGGAGAGTGGCCGGCCATAGACTCAACTTGCCGATGGGAAGGCTGAGGCTGAGTCTTCGCACAGAGTAACCCACGGAAAAAGCAGAGCGCAAGGTGTCGGCTCCTGGCCTGGGAGGCCGGCGATGAGGGGGCTGTTTTGCACCTTTTATGCAAAGGGCGGGTCGCCATGTCATAACGTCCGGGCGCTTTGAGCGCATCACCTACCCCTCAGCGGTCGCGATGATATGGGCGCGCGGATCGGGAGGCGCGTTCTTGAGACCCTGCCTTCCGCAGGGCGGCGAGAGCAGCCGCTAATGGAGCGCGTGCCCTGCTGTAAGCGCACCGCACTTGGGGCTCCTCCCGTGCCTGTCTGTATCCTCGCGGCGTATCCCGTAATCGCGCTGTTGCCCAATGCGGCCGTATCGCGACGCGCCGATCGCGAATTCGGCGCGGATTTTTCGCAAAGGATGGTTCGATGCACGAGGTTGCCCACCTGCCAGCGGAAAGGATCGCTTGATCCGATCGGCTCGCCCGGGAGGTGGGCCGCGCCTCCTGGCGGCGTCAGACATGGGCATCAATACCCGCGATCATGCAGCAGCCATGGCCACGGCGTTGCAGATCCGCTCGACCACGTCCTTGACCTGGTCTTCCCGGTCGCCTTCGGCCATCACGCGGATCACAGGTTCCGTGCCTGAAGGCCGGATCACCAGCCTGCCGCCGCCATGCAGTTCCTGTTCGGCCTGTGCAATGACGCGCTTGACCGCGTCATGCTCGAGGGGCTTGCCGCCTTTGAAGCGGACGTTCCTGAGCAGCTGCGGCACGGGGTCGAACTGGTGCAGCAGCTCGCTCGCCGGCTTGCCTGCGCGGACCAGGGCAGCAAGCACCTGCAGCGCCGCGACCGTGCCGTCGCCAGTCGTCGCATAGTCCGACAGGATCATGTGCCCTGACTGTTCACCGCCGACATTATAGCCTCCCTCGCGCATCTTCTCCAGCACATAGCGGTCGCCTACCCTGGTCCGTTCCAGCCTGATGCCGTGCGCGGCCAGATGGCGCTCCAGGCCCAGGTTGGACATGACCGTGGCTACCAGGCCGCCGCCGCGCAGGGCGCCTGCCCGCGCAAAATCTCCTGCGATCAACGCCATGATCTGGTCGCCGTCGACGATCGCGCCATGCTCGTCGACCACGATCAGCCGGTCGGCGTCGCCGTCGAGCGCAATGCCGATATCGGCGCCCGAGGAGAGCACCGTTTCCTGCAGCAGACGCGGCGCGGTGGACCCGCACTGGTCGTTGATATTGGTGCCGTTGGGCGTGACCCCGATCGCCACCACTTCTGCTCCCAGTTCCCAAAGCGCGGAGGGCGCCACCTGATAGGCTGCGCCATGGGCGCAATCGATCACGATCCTGAGGCCGTCGAGCCTGAGGTCAGCCGGAAAACTGGATTTGACGGCATGGATATAACGGCCCCGGGCGTCTTCGACGCGGCGGGCCCGGCCGATATCCTGGGATGCTGCGAGCGGGATGTCCTGGTCGAGCATCGCCTCGATCCTCAGCTCATCCTCGTCCGAGAGCTTGTACCCGTCCGGACCGAACAGCTTGATCCCATTGTCATAATAGGGATTGTGGCTGGCCGAGATCATGACGCCAAGGTCCGCGCGCATCGAATGGGCGAGCAGCGCTACGGCGGGGGTGGGGATCGGCCCGAACTGCACCACGTCCATGCCGACGGCGGTGAACCCCGCGACCAGCGCATTTTCCACCATATAACCCGATCGGCGCGTATCCTTGCCGATCACCACGCGATGGCGGTGGCTGCCACGCTGAAAATGCTTGCCGGCGGCCATGCCGACCCTCATGGCGAGGTCAGCATTCATCGCCCATTCGTTGGTTCGTCCACGAATGCCATCCGTGCCGAAATATTTCCTGCTCATCTTTGCTGCCTCAATGGTCCGAAATCTTCATCGATTCCTATATCAATCTTTGTTCGACATTCTACCGGCGAGCCGTCATCGTCGCATGAAAGGTGAAGCATGCGATCTGCAGCGCCTATCGCGGTTTGCCTTCATTTGAATGACAGGGAAGCGGGGAGTTTTCATGATGGCCGGAGAGCCCGGAGGAACTGTGGCAGATGCGGCAGCCGGTCGCGGCAATGCAACGCCCGCTCATGTCCCGAGCCGCGGAGGCGTGGCATGGAGGTATTCGTGACCTGTCGTCGAGCCGCCGACATGCTGCTGCGTCTTCAGCTTGCGATAGCTGTTGTGCTCTGCCTGGGCTTACTGTTCCCTGCGGCTGCCCGGGCGGAGGTCGTCGCCACCTTCTGGTCGCAGGAACTGGGCCGTAATTTCCCTCATGCGTTCTTCACCCTCCACGGGACACGCATTGACGGAACACGGGTGCGCGCCAGCTATGGGTTCACGGCCAAGGCGATAACGCCTGCCATCCTGTTCGGCACAGTGCCGGGCCGTATCGAGGAGGCGACTGACGCCTATATCGCCCGCAGCAACGCTCATTTTTCCGTGGTGCTCACGCAAGCACAGCATGACGCGATCATGAAACTGGTGGCGGAATGGGGTGAAGAAGGCGATCATCGTTATCGGCTTAACAGCCGGAACTGCGTGCATTTCGTGGCCGAAGCCATGCGGCGCGCAGGGCTGGTGGTCGTTGAGGACAAGAAGCTGATGAAGAAGCCCCGCAGCTTCATCCAGTCAATCGAACCCTTGAATGCCGGACGTATCCGATCGATCGAACGGGAGGCGCCGCATTATGTGGAATGGTCCAGGGGCGAGGAGGTGGAAATCGGGACTGCCGGCGGATCCCCAGCGATGATCCAATAGGCGAACGGGCGGGCCCCATGCACGAATGGGCGTGAGATCGGGGAACAGGCCGCGCACTTTATTGATGAGCAGGGATTGATGCAGCTTGTTATCGGCTGCTTCGGTGAAGAAGGCATCGATTGCAGAAGGATGGATCACCCGTGACGTGGCAACCAAGCCGGACGAGAGAAGCGCGGCAGGAAGTGTTTGCTCGACTTCGTGCTCGGTTTCGATGAACACAGGTGGGTTTCGTTCAAGCGCCGCGCGGGCTGGACCCAAGCTTTGGGTCATCCGACACTGCGGGTTGATAGCTACTACCACATGATGGGCGGACCACGCGGCAGTCTATGCGGGAGCGAATCGCTCACTAACGACCCATCTCCATCGTTGATACATTTGTCGACACAACGTGCCATTCTGGTAATGGAACACTGATGCTGGAACCAAAGGAATGTCTGATGGGTATTCAGGTAAAGAAGTGGGGTAACAGTGCGGCAATCCGCATCCCCTCCGCCATCATGGCGGCTGCTGCGCTGAATATCGGTCAGGAGGTCGAGGTTCGCCAGGAAGATGGCAGGCTCATCATCGGACCCGTTTTGAAGCCTGTTTACACGCTCGACGAATTGCTCGCGGGCATGAAGCCAGAGAGGTTTCACGAGATTGTCGATTTTGGTCCCCGGATCGGCAATGAAATGCTTTGATGGCCGGTCGCTATATTCCCGACACTGGCGATATTGTGTGGCTGCAATTCGATCCCCAGGCAGGACATGAGCAGGCGGGACATCGTCCAGCCCTTGTCCTCTCCCCTGCGACGTACAACAAAATGCGGGGCACGATGATTTGCTGTCCTATGACGAGCCAGATCAAGGATTATCCTTTCGAAGTGGTTGTCTCTCAGGCACCGCCCAGCGCAGTTCTGTCCGATCAGATCAAGAGCCTTGGTTGGAAGGCGCGAAAGCGCGAAGAAAAAAGGCTGCGGATCAAAGGTCGTGATCGATGAGGTACGCGCAAAGATAGGCGCACTCTTGGGCTTGTAGCTGGGGCTGAGGCCAGCCTCACAGTAACTTATGACCACATTTGCCCGAAAGCAGTGTTCGATGAGCCGGTCTTAGCGGACCCTGGCATCGGCAGTGCGAACAACCAGACAGGGTGGTCAGCGTTCGCGCCCGTGATGCACCTGATGATCGCATGGCCGTTTGCGGGGGCACACGCGCCGGTTCGCAGCACGACAGCGCCCTCTGTTTCCTGTAGAAACCACCACGCCTCCCTCCGTCAGGCCAGGCCGGGCGCGGAGATCGGCTGGAAGGCTCATCCTGCCGTCGGGCGATGTTGAGGTGGATCGTCATATCCACTTCATGGATATGCTCCTCCGCTTCGGCTCCAGCCCAATATCGCCTGCCTCGACGCTCGGTTGAGTCGACCATGGACGGGCTGCTCGTCCCGCCAGATCATCAGAGTTCGGTCAGCAGGTCCCGGCGCAACTGGCACTGCATGACCACTTCCTTGAGCTTCTTGGCGTTCGCAACCGCCAGCGCTTCGGCCCATTCGGGCCTGATAAGTGATCCATCCATGCCTTGGATATCCTTGATGGCATTCATGACGAGCAAGGGAAGTGCGACATAAAGGCGCGCAAGGAGGTCAAAGAGCGAGGTGAAGGTCTCATCGCTATAGTGGCTCGCTTCCATCATGACGGATGCCTGGATGGGATTGAGGCCCATCGCCTTCAATATCAGCAGGATTTCAGCATTCTGCGCTACCCGGCGCTTGCCCGGGTCGGGATGCAATATATAGCCCAGCCGGGTCTTGTTCAGGCCGCAGACAAGAGCAAGCTTGCGCAGTGTCAGCTTGTCGCGTTTGATTTCTCCCCGGATCCAGTCGATCAAGACTGCCTGATCCTGTTCTACGGCAAGACGGATAGCTTCAGCGTTAGCGATCGGTATCGTGATTTGCACGATTGCGCCCCCTATCTGATTGTTCACGCAGACGTAACAATCTGAACAGATATTAATCCTTTGGGCAAGTGCATTTATGATTCTTTGGTCGCGTCTGACATGAATGCTTCCCCATACGGCACGATTCCTTTGAACGGCTAAAGGCGCCTGCCGATTGGCGGAGGATGAGCAATCCCGCGTAGAGGCGCTTCGTCAGCGCATCCTGATCTGTGTTCTTCGCCGACGATTCCGATTTGCACACGGTTTTCAATGACATCCTTCGCATCATGCGCCTTGCTTTCTGCAAGGCCTTCTCCAGGACCGCAGGACGTGCCGCCGTGCCGCCGCGCATTTCTCGAATTTTCCCCTCACGGTCACGAAAATCATTCGGATGCGCTTCACAGGAAAAACCATAATGCAGGCGAGGTGATTCGCCTGATCGTGAAGGAAAAAATTACTTGTCCTCAAGACCGGGACAGTCGGCCTTCAATCAAGGAAATTTTTGTCCCGGCTTTATTGGCACTTGTCCTTGCCTGCGGGACAGGCCGCCCAATTTCTGATGCAATCGACAATTTATAGAGGGAAATGACGCATTCGCTTCCCTGTCGCTCTTGATGAACCCGCCAAGTGCCTGAAGCCTCTGGTCAGGCGCAGATCAGCTGTGCCGTTCACCGGAAGGAAACTTTCATGCAGTCTCTCCTTAAATCGGCCGGACGTGCTGAAGCGGCTATGTTTTTCCTGGTTCTTCTGGTTCTTGCGCTTGTCCTGTTTGCATCGCCGGCCTTTGCCGGCGCCGACGCGACATTCGACACCGCGGAGAACACCTTTACCGGCTTTCTCGAAGGATCCGGTGGCCGGATTATCACCATCCTGTCTCTGGTAGGCGGCATCGTCGGTCTTGCTTCGGGACGCTTCTCGCTCGGCCAGATCGCCATTCCCGTTGGCGTCGGGGTCGGAGCCGGCACCGGCATTCCGATCGTGACCTCGACCGTGACGGCGACGATCTGAAGCATTCCCGGCAGTGCCTGGGTGGTGGTCACTCCAGGTGCGGCCGGGGGAGGGTGGCGACATGGCGCAGGGTAAATATGGTATCCCGGCTCATCTGGACGATCCCGAGCTGATCGGGCTGTGGACGCTGGATGAGTTCCTGGCAATGGTCCTTCCATTCATATGGGGCATCCTGTCTCAGCATATTCTCATTGGCATGGCGCTTGCCGCGGCAGGCTGGTGGGGTCTGCGGAAAGCAAAGGCAGGGCGCGCGGTATCCTGGCTCCTGCACCTAGCCTATTGGCATCTGCCTGCCGGCTTCACCGGTTTGCGGGCCACGCCGCCCTCCTACCTTCGACTGATGGCAGGATGACATGGACATTTCGTACCAGCATTCGCGCAATCAGCAGATCCTCAAGCAGCGCAATCTGCTGGCATTGAGCGTAGCGGCGCTGGCCTGCCTGACGCTGGTCCTGCTGCTCATCCTTGGCACCCGGGACCGCGAAATAATCCTTCAACCGGTTCTGCGCACCCCGCTGACGATCAGCTCTTCAGGCGTTTCGCATGACTATCTTGAAATGGTGACGCGCGACGCCGCGCTGCTGACCCTCGATCGCAGTCCGCAGAACCTCGATTACTGGCTGGATGCGGTTCTGGCGATCACCGCGCCACGCGTCCAGGGAAAGATCAAGGCCGACCTTCTCAAGATCGTCGATGAACAGCGCGGATCGTCCATCGCGCAGTTTTTCACGATCCAGTCGATGAAGATCGATACCCGCAATCTGCGCTCGGAAGTGACCGGGGACCTGAGCACGATCGTCGGCAGCAAGGTCGTGTCCAAACAGCATCGCACCTTTCGCTATGACTGGGAATATGCGGGGCTGAGCCTCAAGCTCATTGGCTTTGGCATGGTCGAAAAGCCTGAGGGGAAGGATCAATGATGTCGATCTACCTCATGGGCAGCATCGCGGTGGGCCTCGTCCTCTTCTCGCGGGTCGAATGCCTTGCCAGCAGGTTGACGGGTCTGTGCTTTCTCATTCTGGCGTTCCTGTCCGCAGGCAAGCCCGCCTTCGCCGATCAAACGGTCATGGCAGCGGACAGCGCGCAAGTGGACTGCCACGCCTCGGCGCGGGATCTGACCCGCATCAGCCTTGTCGATGATCAGTTCGCGAGTGTCTCGAAGATTTCCACCGGCAATCCGGCCGCGGATTTTTCGGTCGTGAACGAGCCCGTGCGCGGTGACATCTACCTGTCGGTGCCCGACGGCTTTGCAAAGCCCGCCTTGTCCTTCTTCGGCACCAGCAAGCGCGGTTATGTCTACAAGTTCGTATGCCGCATCCAGGGCGACCAGGCCGTGCAGGTCTTTGTCTCCAACCCGGCGATCGGCAAGGAGCGAAAGACGCCGGGCGACCTGACCGACAAGGCCGGACCACAAGATGCGGCGATCATGCTGATCCAGGCCATGGCCCAGAACAACGAGGCGGAAGGTTACGAGCGGCGGCAGCGCTCCTTGAAGCCAGTGACGGTCGGCGAGCTCCAGGTCCAGATGATCGCGGAATATCGCGGCGAGGATCTGAGTGGTCAAAGCTTGCGGATCGAAAATCTGGGCAGGACGGCGGTCGCGCTCGACGACAAGACGATCGCGCCGTCCAACGCGCTCGCGATTTCGATCGCCCGGCCGCGACTTGAGCCGGGTCAGGCGACGACCGCCTATCTCGTTTCGCGCAATGGGAGGCCATGATGGGCTTGTCCGATCTTTTCGCCCGCAAGCCCGGGGACAGTGGCGCCGGCAATGGCGACGACATCTCGCCTGTGTCCTCCGATCCTGGCGGCAACGAGGCGGTCCGCAGACGGCAGCGCCTCCTGCTTGCCGGCGCCTCTCTTGCTGGACTGCTCGCATCGTCCTTCTGGGTTTTCGGCGGGGGCGAGAAGAAAGTCGATCCAGGCGATGACGGGGTGAGTGACGTCACCGTATCCACCAGGGACCTTGTGAATCGCAATCTCTCCCAGCAGGAGTGGATGGCGCTTTCGGAAAATCAGTTCGAGGCCCAGGAAAATCAACTCAAGGCCGTTGGCGGTCAGCAGCAGCGTATCGACGCGCTGGCCGCGCAGGTCGAGGCGCTGAAAGGGCAGAACCAGGCGATGCAGGCCGACGGTCAGAGGGTGCTGACCGCCTATCAGGCCGAAAACGACCAACTCAAGCGCCAGATCGCCCAAGAACGCTCAGCCAGCCCCCCTGCGCCGGGTCCTGCAGCGCTTTATGGCCCGGGCGGGACGCAGGCCTATCAACGGCCCGACGCATCCGATGGCAGGGCGCCGCCCATGGCTGCTGCGCCTGGGCCTGAAGTGAAAATGGTGAGTTTCGCAGGGGTCGAGCAGGGGACCGCTTCGAAGGTTGAGAAGGGTAACACTGTCTATACCGACAGCCCAAACTATCTGCCTCCCAACAGCTTTGCCCGTGCGCGCGTCATTGTCGGGGTGGACGCCAGCGCCGGCGTCAACAGTCAGACCGATCCGCTGCCTGTTGTCCTGCGCGTCACCGGGCCGGCCCGTTCGGTCTTCGCCGATGGCAAGCTCCTTACAACCCGGATCGAGGGATGTCTGGTCAACGGTGCGGCGCGCGGGGATCTTTCGAGCGAGAAGGTCTATGTCAAACTCCAGAAAATGACCTGTCCCCAACCGGGCGGACGTTACGCCGTCTCCCAGGTGAAGGGGTTCATCGCCTTTGGCGGCAAGACAGGTGTCAGGGGAAGAGTGGTATCGCGCGAGGGTTCTCTCGTCACGCAAGCCTTCATGGCCGGTTTGGTCGGCGGTTTTGGCCGAGGCTTTTCGGCCAATGCCAATAGCGTGTTTCAGGGCACCAATATCAGCACCGGCGGCAAGCGGGACAAGCTTTCCACCTCGGAGATCCTGGAAGGCGGTCTCGGCGAAGGCGTCGCCCAGACCGGGGACATGGTGTCCAGATATCTGATCGAGCGTGCCGAGCAATATCAGCCGGTCATCGAGATGCCGACCGGCATCGATGTGGAAATCGTCTTCCTGGAAGGTGTCTATGTCCGCAATTGAGATCATTCGCCGTCTTGCCTGTGCCTTCCGGCCCTCGCGCGTCTTGCTGTCCGCGACGGCCTGCGCGGGGCTGGGTAGCCTCGCCCTTGCGGCTGACGTAAACCAAGAGGACAGCGCCGTGCGCGACCTGCTCAAGGCGCGCCTTCCCAAAACACAGGTGAGCGAGGTGAACTGCGCGAAGGTCAGGGGACTTTGCGAGGTCACGGCGGGATCGAACCTCTTCTATGTCGACGGCTCGGCGCGTTATCTCATTATCGGCCGCATCTACGACATGCAGACGCGCCAGGACGTCACGGCAGCCCGGCTGCTGGAGATGAACCCCGACATGCTGGTAGGCGCGGCGGCTTCGGCCAATGCGGCTGCTACAAGCGGGGAAGTGCGAAAGGCAGCCGCCACGCACGCCATGGCTTCCCATGTCGTGCCGGATTCCCCGCATATCCTGTCGCTCGCCGGATTGCCCGGGGATGGCGCGATTATCTGGGGCAAGGCTGCGGCGCCTTCCGTGACGGTCTTCTCCGATTTCCGGTGCAGCTATTGCCGTGCGCTTTCGAACGAATTGCGTTCGATGAACGTCAGGGTGGTCGAGCGGCCCATTTCCTCGCTCGGGAGCCGCGACCTGTCGGAGCGGGTCTATTGCGCCAGGAATCGGGAGGAGGCCCTGCACGCGGCCTATGCCGGAGAGCCGATCAAGCCAGGACCGGCCTGCGATACCAGCGGTCTTGACGCCAACGAAGCCTTCGCGGCGCGGAATGGGCTGAATGGCACGCCAGTCATCGTGCGCAGCGATGGCGCGGTGCTGGAGGGCTATCGCCCCAGAGCGTTCCTCGAAAAATGGTTGAAGGAGGTTCGGTCGTGAGCCGAGGCGCGATTCCCGCACCGGCCGGACGGGCGGCGGCGGTGGCGGGGTGCATCGTCCTTGCCGCGCTGCCTGGCTGCGTCGGGCTGGGGGGCAAAGTGAAGAGCAGCTTTGCCTGCAGGGCGCCCGACGGCATCTGCGCGCCCAGTGCCGTCATCGACGACCGGGCGCTTGCCATGATGAGCGGGGACCCATCGTTTGGCGCCTTGCCCGCCGCGTCTGCGCTCACAGTCGCCAAATCCGCCTCGAGGCAGGCGGTACGCGGGCCGGTTGCCGCAGACGCCGGGAGAACGGGAGATCGCGTGATGCGAATTGTGTTTCCCGCCTATATCGATGAACAGGGGCGGCTGCATGAAGCGAGCGCGATCCATGCCGTGGTGGCGCCTGGCGAATGGCAGGCGGTCGCTGCCGAAGCCTCGCCTGCGCGCAATGCGCTTGCCGCCGCGCCGCAGATGCAGGAGCGTGCCAGCGCCGCCGGCACCCGCGATCCTTCGGAGCTTGAGGTCGATCCTCACCTTCCCGACCCCGATGCGGTCGCGGCCGCCCGCAGGCGCGGAACCGATCCCATCGCGCAGATCAAGGCCGATGTGCAGCGGCGCCTTCGGCCTGCGCCGCGGCGGGGCGAGGGGCAAGCGCCCTGGGCTGTGGACGCGCGCACGACCGCCCTGACGTCGTCCGGCGGGAAACAGGGGACTGGGCTCGTACAGGGCGCGGTCGTTCCCATCGTGCGAGAGGAACTGGTCCCGGAGTCCCTGCCGACCTCTCGCAGCGCGGATGCGCCGCCGGTTTCGTCTTCAATCCACACGGTGCGGGCGGGAAGCTTTCCAGCCTCCGTTCCGGAAGATCAGTGACATGGCGCAGAAAGGTCTTGTGGAAAGGGCGATGGCCGGTCTGTTGGGCTGGATGGGCCGTCCGGACGCTGAGCGACCGGCGATTGGCGTCCCGATGCTGGCCCATTGGCTTCCCTATCGCAGCTACGACGCGAAAAGCGGCATATTCTACAACAGCGCCTCACGCGGCTTCGTGCTCGAAATGGCGCCCATGGTCGGGGCTGACGAGCGCAGCGGCGAGATTTTGACGCAATTTCTCTCCGAGGCGATCCCCACTCCTGGCTGCCTTCAGTTCCATCAATGGATGAGCCCGCGCGTCAGCGAGCTGCTTTCGACATGGTATGTCCCGCGATACAGGGCGCGCGGGCTCTATGAGCAGATGGCCAGGCATCGCATCGCGCTGATGACGCAGGGTGTCTGGTCTTCGCTCTCGGCCGACGCACCTTTCTTCCTGCGCAATCACCGCGTTGCCGTCTCCTATTCGACGCCGGAAAATTCAAAAGTATCCAATGAGGACATTGTCGGTGTCATGGACGGCCTGGTGTCCGCGCTCGCCTCCATCAATGTGAGCGCCCGCAAGATGGATCCTGCGGCCCTCATAGCCTGGATCGACGACATCACCTCTCCCACGACGGCACCGGGAGAAGATGCCGTCAGCTACAATCCCTTCGACAGTATCGCCGATCAGGCGATCCGCCGCGACATCGAGATGCGGGTGGAGGCAGACCGGATATTGCTGCGCACCGAACGCTTTCGCCCAACGGGCCGGGAACTCGACGGCACGCCCGAAATCGGTGAAATCTATCCCGATTGCTTCGACGTGCGCGCATTTTCCGTGCGCAATCTGCCCCAGCATTGGGCGCCCTGGGATGTTGCCCGGCTGATCGGAGACATGTTCACCGACAAGCTGCGTATGCCTTGCCCTGTCTCGACCAATCTCTGCATCGACTTTCCCGACGTAGAGGCTGCTGCGAGCAGGGCGGGCTTCAAATATATGCGTACGACGAGCCTGGCGGACAGCAGATCGGCGCGGTTCCTGCCACAGCTTAAGGAACAGAGCCGCGAATGGGCGCATGTGAATGATGAGATGAAGCAGGGACGCAAGCTGGTGCGTCTCTTCTACTCGGTGACATCCTTCTCGCCCCACGGGAAGGGCGATGCCCATGAACGGATCCTCAAATCCGTTTATCGCGCCGCCGGCTGGGATCTGCTCGATGACCGCTATCTCCAGGTGATGGGCCTCCTTTGCGCCATGCCCATGACCATGGCCAATGGACTGTCGAAGGATCTGGAACGCATGAAGCGCATGCGCACCATGCTGACGACGACAGCCGCCCACCTTGCTCCCCTGCAGGGAGAATATCTCGGCGGAGCGATCCCCCACATGCTGCTGATCGGCCGGCGGGGCCAGCCCTTCTTCTGGAGTCCGTTCGAAAACAGGGCGGGCAATCACAATGTCGCGGTGTTCGGAAAATCGGGCTCCGGCAAGTCGGTGGCCTTGCAGGAACTGTGTGCCTCGCTGTGCGGCGCGGGCGCGCGGGTGGTGGTGATCGACGATGGCCGCTCCTTTGAGCATTCGGCCAAGCTCCAGGGCGGCGCCTTCGTCGAATTCACGATGTCCGCCGGCTTTTGTCTCAACCCCTTCAGCATGATCGATGGAGCCCAGGCGGCGCAGGACGAGGATTATCTGCTCGATTGCATGGCGATGCTCAAGGCCATCGTCAACCAGATGGCGCGTCACATCGACAAGCTGAACGATACCGAGCGCGGGCTGATCGATGGAGCAGTCAACCGCGTGTGGGAAGAGAAGGGGCGAGCCGGGTCCATCGATGACGTCATCGCCGCCCTCGACGCGACCGATAATCAGATGGCGCGCGATCTTGGCATTGCGATGGGGCCGTTCTCCTCGCGGGGAACATATGGCAAATTCTTCGAGGGAGAGGTCTCGTTCGAACTGTCAGCGTCGTTGACGGTGTTCGAACTGTCCGATCTTTCCTCGCGCGAGGAACTGCGCAGTGTTGTGCTGACCGCGATCATGTTTCTTTCACAGCAGATGATGCGCAAGGTGGATCGCGCTATTCCCAAGGCACTGCTGCTCGATGAAGCCTGGCAGATGCTGCGTGGCGGAGCGATGGCCGATTTCATCGAAACCTATGCGCGCACATGCCGCAAATATGGCGCATCTCTGGTGACAGCGACGCAGTCACTCAACGATTATTACAAATCGGCGGGCTCGATTGCTGCGCTCGAGAATAGCGACTGGTTCTTCATTCTGCAGCAGAAGCCGGAGACCATCGCCGATTTCAAGAAGCATGATCGCTTCGAGATGGACGATTACACAGATGCCCTGCTGAGGTCGCTTAAGCGCAACGGTTTTGAATATTCCGATATTTTGATCAAGGGCCCCGAGACATTGGCCCTCGGACGCCTGGTTCTTGATCCTTATTCGGCCGCCCTCTTTTCGTCCAGTCCCGATACATTTGCCGCGATCGAGCAGATGGTCGGGCAAGGCATGAGCATGGAACAGGCGATCGAGCGCGTCGCCTTTCCTGACGATCCTGAAAAATGGTCGGGAGCGGCGCCCGGCGCCGCCCGTGCTGCGGAGTAGGGCGATGACCGGCGGCAAGGATGAGAGAAAAGCGCGGTATGTCCCGATTGTACGGAGCGCTGAGCGGGTGATCGGTTGGGCGGGCCTTGCATGGTTGATCCTCGACATGGCCGCCTTCCTTGCCGGCATAGTGCTCATGACCTGGGGCCTGTTCGTCTTTGCCTTCCTGTGCCTGGGAGGATTTTCGCTCGACGGCATGATGCATCAGCTGACCAATCTTTCCTCGCGCTACATCGCGGCCAGCCCGGAGCGCGCCCTGTCTTTCCAGATGCTGCTGCTGGTTTCCCACCTTCTGCTCTCGCTCATTCTCCTCTTCCTGCGAAGGCATCGCATTCCCCATGTCTAAGCCCACACAACTCGACCTCACCCTTCCGCCTCCTCCCGCGCCTTCCGCCGCTGCGCAGCGGCGCAGGCCGGTTTTCGCCGGATACAGCCGCGGTCAGATCCTGGTTGGGGCTGTGATCCTCCTGGGGCTCATCTGGGCAATGTGGGTGACAAGGACGCTTCTTGCGCCGCGCCGCGACCAGATCGTTTCCGCCCGGCTGTCGGCCATTGTCGGTGAATATGTGCAAGCGCAGGCGCGATCAGCCTCGCCGCCCGAACAGATTGCGGCGGAGACGCGCCGTTTCATGGCGAGGCTGGAAGGAGAATTGCAGCGCCGCTCCCATGACGGGCAGGTGGTGATGGCAGGAGAAGCGGTGCTGAGCAGGAACGTGCCGGATATCACCGAGAGTGTCAAAAAAGCGGTCTATGCTTCGGGCATTTCCCTGCCGAGGCAAGCGCGTGTGCGGGAAAAGGAACCGCCTGTGCAAGGGGCCGTGCCGGCCGCGGCTGCCGCTGGCGAAGGACCGGACCTGCCAGACCCTTTTGCCGCCGCTGCACCCCCGGCGCAACGGACAACTCCGGGCGCACAGGGCGTAAGCGATGCGACCGCCGCGCCGGGCTTTGCCGCAGGCGCCTCGGTCGCGACCTTTGGAGGAACCGATGGCGCGACCGCACGGTGATAGCGCGCCCCGGCCGTGGCGGGCGGCGAGACGTCGATGGTTGCTGCTCACAGGCGCAGTCATGTTGTGCCTCGCCCTGAGCGCGCTCCAGCATTGGCGCAGCTCTCACCTCCTGTTGATCAACCTGACCCAATCGCTGCCGAATTGGGCCTTCCTGGTCGAGCGGGACCGATTGCCGGCGAGGGGTGACTATATTTTCTTCCAGCCGCCGCCCGGAGCGCTGCTCCGCCGCCATTTTGGCGAAAGGCGCCAGCCCTTCGGCAAGCTGGTTCTGGGCATGCCGGGCGATGTCGTAGCGCATCAAGGCGCCCTCGTGACCATTAACGGGCGTCCGGTGGTGACGATGAAGCCCCGTACGCGCCTTGGCGAACCTCTGACCCCGGGACACACTGGCCCCGTGCCGCGCGGCTGCTATTTTGCGGGGTCCGCGCATAAGGATGGGTTCGACAGCCGTTATGCCGAAATCGGCTTTGTCTGCAGTCGCCAGATTATTGGCACAGGGGTTCCGATCCTGTGAGGCGGCTCTTGTCCGGCGCCGGCATTGTGGGGTCCCTGGCGGGGGCTGCGTTCGCCATCGGTTCGATGGGCGCAGACGCGAAGGATTATGGGCAGGCCGGACAGACATTCCCCGTCGTTGAGCCGGACCTTCTTGCAACGATCGAGAGCCGGCTGAAGCGAGCCGAAGCCAGCGGTGAGATCGCACGGATGAACGAGCAGTTTGCCCGGCGGGTCGAAGCAAAGGTGCGCAGACCCGATCCGGTGAGCGGGCTATCTCCAGCCAATCGGCCGAAGGAATGGGATTTCGATCCGTCGGTCATTTTGGAGCGGGACATTCGGGACCAGAAGGGGCGACTGATCGCGGCGGCCGGACAGAAGATCAATCCGCTCGATTTCCTCAAGATCGCTCAGGACCTTGTCTTCATAGACGGCGAAAATCCTGCCCAGATGCAATGGGCGACCTCGCGTTACGATGAAAGCCAGGCCAAGATCATCCTCGTGGCGGGCTCACCGATCGAGGAAATGACCCGCCGCCAGCGGCGTTTCTATTTCGACCAGCAGGGCCGCCTTACCGCCAAGTTCGGCATTCGGCACACACCGGCCGTGGTGAAGCAGGCGGGCAAGGTCATGCGCGTGCGCGAGATCCTGCTGGTGAAGGGGAGGGCGAGCTGATGCCTCTCTGGCTGGAACTGCTGCGCACGCCGATGGCGGCCCCGGAGACCGCGCGTCTCCGCCGGCTGCGCATGGCCTGGCAGCTTTTGTGTGTTTTGACGGCCCTTTGCGTCGCCTTCTTCTCAACGATGCGCGCGCTGATGGGAAGGGCCGCCCTCTATCTTGTCGCGATCATCCTTGCGCTCACCCTTTTGCAGAGCCTCCTCTACTGGAATGCCAAGCAGCGCGCCGACAATCGCCTGTTCGATAGCGGGGAAGAAGGGGAATGAACCGTCTCCTGCGGCACTCGGTCCTTGCTCTGACGGCCCTGCTGTCCATTGTTGCGATGGCGCCTGCGGCCATTGCCGCGCCGAGCTGCAATGGCAAGTTCGTCAATCCCATCACCGATGTCTGCTGGTCCTGCCTCTTCCCCCTGTCGGTCGGCGGGCTCAAGATCTGGCCTGGCAATCGGCCCGATGCCAGTAATCCGTCCTCGCCTGTCTGCGCCTGCGCCGACCCCATTCCGCGCATCGGCATTTCGATCGGCTTCTGGGAGCCGGCAAGGCTCGCCGATGTCACGATGAAGCCCTGGTGTTTCCCTAATCTTGGCGGGGTGCGGATCGCGCCGGGCTTCGATATCGGCCAGGGCTATATGGCAGGCCCATCGATGGTCGGTGGCCGGTCGCAAAGCACCGCCAAATGGCACGTTCACTGGTATGTCTATCCGCTTCTTTACTGGATGGAGCTGCTCACGGACTTTCTCTGCTTCGAGCAGGCGAGCTTCGATATAGCCTATATGACCGAGGTTGACCCGCTCTGGCAGGACGATGCCTTGTCGGGCCTCATCAATCCGGAGGCGATCGTGTTCGCCAATCCCGTCGCGCAGGCCGCCTGCGCCGCCGACTGCGTAACGGCGACAGCTTCCATGCCGATCGACACGCTGTTCTGGTGCGCGGGCTGTCAGGGCTCCATGTATCCCATGAACGGGAACATTCCCTCCTCGATCGGACATGTTCAGTCTTCCCGCCTAGCGCTCTCGCGGTTCGCGTACAAAATGCATCGCCAAGGGCTTGCCTGGGGAACGATGGGGTCGAAGGGGCTGTGTGAAAAATATGTCATGCCGATCATGCGAAAACAGCAATATCGGTTCCAGATGGTGAACCCGATCCCGACGGTGTCGGGTCGCTATGCCTGCTCGCCGATCGGCGCATCCACCATGCCTCCAGGAACTGGACGCTCCTACCCCGCCGGCGGCGAGGACATGGGCTACCTTGTCTGGAGGAAGAGGAATTGCTGCGTGCTATGAGCGAGCCGAAGGCAGCCCAAAGCCTCGTGATGGACGCTTTGACCGCAGAGGGAGGCGCTGCGTCGGCGCTGGGCACGGCATTCCGCCGGATCCGTCACGTGCTCGAGGGCCGCGAACTTTCCGGGAGAATTGATCGGCATGAGCAGGATATTCTCGATGTCGCGCGGGCTTCATTGACCCTTCTTGACGAAATCGAGGAGGGACGCAGCGGTAGCTGGGCAGCGAGGCACTTGCGTGATCTTCTTGAAAGGCAATTGGTAGCTGGCTGCAGGGGCGATATCGGCGCTCCGCGCATCCGGGGTAAGGGCGTCAGGTCCGCCCTCCTTGGCGGCAGCCTCCTCTTCGCGATGGTTCTTGCCGTCGTTTTGACGCTCGGCGCCAGGAACGGAGAAGCGGACAAAGGCGAATTGCACGCCCCCCACATGCAGCTCTCGACGGCAATGGAGGAGCCTGGACGATGAAGCATGCCTGGACATATGTCGCTGTCGCTATTCTGCCTGGCGTTGTCGGGGTTTCGGCGCTTGTGGCGCAGAAGGCCGATGGCTTGGACATCCAGGCCGTCAAACGCCGGGCCGCGAGCATCCAGAGCGACGCCGAAGCGTTTGCCAGCCATGTGAAGGATCGGGGTGAGGCTTTCCGCGAAGACGCCCTTGCCGTGCAGGCCGGTGGCACCGCCAATATGCGCAAGGTCGCGACGGCGAGCCTGCCCGACGGTCCGGACGGTTCGATAGATTTCGATGAGATCGTCTCGGGCGCCGCCGCCAATCTGGAAGGCGGTCGTGGCGAGGCCTCGCAATTCATCGCCTTCGCCAGCCTGTCCATGCCACCCGCTTCTCTTCGGCAGATGGTTCGAGATACCGCGAAGGCCCGAGGCATCGTCGTATTTCGCGGATTTCCTCGCAACAGCATGAAGGTTTTTTCGGCCGCGCTTGCCAGGGTGGTCGATGAAAAGGATTTCCCGGCCATCGGGATTGATCCGCGGCTTTTTCGCGCCTTCGATGTCAAGGCAGTCCCCACTTATGTCGCGGTGTCGTCGGATTTCGACCCATGCTCAGGTTTCAACTGCCGGACCAGCGTCCCTCCCTATGATCGCATGACCGGCAATGTGACGGTGCAATATGCGCTGGACAGCTTCGTCGATGGAAATGGTCCAGGAGCGCAAATCGCGGCCATTGCTCTTGCCAACCTTGAGCGAAACCGTCGATGAAGCGGTTCACCTCCCTTCTGTTGCTGGCCTTCCTTGGGCTTGCCATGCCGACGTCGGCGCAAATGACGAGCCAGCAGGCCCGCGAGGAAGGTAAAGCTCTCGGCGCGGCGATGCGCAGTGATGAAAACTGGGTTCCGACGCGCGAGTCCCAGGCGGTCGTACCTGGCTACCAGGGTGTGGAACTCCCCGAGGCGGACTATTTCAGCAATCCTGACAAGCTGGCCAGCGACGCCAATGCGCTTAAAGGGACAAGCCAAGCTTATCAGATCTCGACCGACGCCGCAAAAAGCCGGCCCACCTTCTCTCTCGATGAGATCAAGGCGGTGACGGCCAATGCTTCCGCAATCGAGAAGGATCCCTCCACGCAGCTGGGCGGTGAGACCATCAGCGGCGCCAGCGGCGAGTGCAAACCTCTGCCGGCGCAAGAAAGCCAGATCTATTATGATGCCACCTGCGACACCGGCGTCGTCGTCAATTCCGTGCCGGCTGAGACGATCTATAGCTGCCCTCCCGGATGGACGCTCGATGGCACGACATGCTTGATGACGGAAGTGGTCCCAGCCAATATCAGCTATAGCTGCGATGCAGATTGGACGTTGGACGGTTCACAATGTGCGCAATCACAGCCCGCCAATGTGAGTGCCTATAGCTGCCCGCCGGGCTGGAGCCTCAGTGGTAGCCGATGCAGCCGCACCTTGTCGCAAGAGGCCTCTGTGACGGGCTATGCGTGCCCCGATGGATACAGCCTCGCCGGATCGACTTGCCAGACGACAATAACGAGCGCGGCGAGCCCTAACTATTCCTGCCCGAGCGGCTATTCGCTCGCGGGAACGATGTGCGTGCGCAATTTCAATTATCAGGCCACGGTAACCTATTCATGCGAAGCAGGCTGGACGCTCAATGGATCGACCTGCACGCGGCAGGTCACACAGCCGGCCACGCAAAGCTATTCCTGTCCACCTGGATATAGCCTGGACAATGGAACCTGTACGCAGAGCGCCAACTATCAGGCAACGGCAACCTATAGCTGTCCCAGCGGCGGGACGGTGCAGGGCGATAAATGCGTTACCACCAGCACGACATCGGCCACCCCGGCTTATGCCTGTCCCTATTATTATTATAATCCCACCGGCTTTTCGGGTGGACCTCATTGCGTGATGCGCAAGGCGGAATTCGCAAGCCGGAAATGCGCTCCCACGGTCGACAGGCCCGGCAGTATCGAGTTCGTTCGGGAAGAGAAGAAATATGGCGATAAATGGTGCCTGTACAAGCCCCTGACGACCTATACCTGTCCCAGCGCATTCTGGAATTTCGATCCTGCCTATAGCCAGTGCGTGTCAAACATCGTGCAGGATGGCACGGTCACCTATACATGCCCGCAAGGTGGCAATTTGCAGGGGACAAGCTGCTATCGCACCAATGTAACAGGCGCCACCGTCACACATGTCTGCCCTGCAGAATATACGTTATCTGGACAAACATGTGTGAAATCGGAATATAAGTCCGCCAACGTCCAATATGGTTGCCCTGGCGGGGGCGCTCTGTCTGGCGCAACCTGCTCGGCAAGCGAGCAGATCGCCGCCTCGGTGACCTATTCCTGCCCTTCGGGATACAGCCTCAACGGTACAAGCTGTTCGCGCACCGAAGCACTGGCTGGTACGCCGATTTATGCCTGTCCCACAGGCTATGCGCTGAGCGGTGCCACATGCAGCAGGCTGGAAGATCAGGGGGCGACACCGATCTACGCCTGCCCCGCAGGCTATGTGCTCTCGGGCTCGCAATGCACCGCGACCGTGGCGGCGCAGCCCAATCATTATTGCCCGGTGGATTATACGTTATCGGGCCAGCAATGCTCCAAGGTCCACAGCCAGGCAGCCTCCTCTCATCAGCAATGTCCGGCAGGATCGAACAGTAACCCCGACGGGACGTGCTATACTGAAGACCCGCAAACGGACTGCGGCGATCTCCAGGCAAATCCGCAATGCAGCTGGAAATACGATAATTGTCTGGACGAGACTCCGTCCGGCGACGCCTGCAAGATGACCGAGCGCGTCTTCCGATGTCCGGTACCAGGTGGAAAGATCGAACAGCCGGCCGAATATGTGTGCGGCGACGATGTCTACTGCATCAACGGTGATTGCGAGGCGATCGAGCGCGAAGCTTCCACCGAGTTCAAGGATGCGCTGACGGCTCTCCATGCGGTCGACACCGCCGGGAAGGATTTCGATCCGGACGACATGCATGTTTTCCCCGGCGAGCGCGACACATGCAGCAAGAAGATCTTCGGTGCCGTGAACTGCTGCGCGGGCAAGGTCTCCGGATTGGTGCCGCTGGGCGTCGGCGGCGCCGCGCTCGCAGGCGCTATCAGTGGCAATGTCGCCGCACTGGCGGGAGTCGCGACGCAATTTCTTACCACCTTCATGTGTTCTACCGAGGAGAAAATGCTCGATGTGAAGGATCGTATGGGCTTCTGCACCTTCGTTGGAAGCTATTGCTCTTCCAGCATCCTGGGTGTCTGCACCACCAAGCGGAAGACCTATTGCTGTTTTGAAAGCAAGCTGTCGCGCATTCTGCAGGAACAGGGGCGTCCTCAGATCAACAAGCCTTTCGCAAAGCCCAGAAACGAGCAGTGCGAAGGCTTCACGGTCGATGAATTTTCGCGCCTCGATCTCTCGGTAATGGATTTCACGGAAGTCTATGCAGACTTCATGGATGCGGTTCGGATGCCCGACGAAGTTCAGACGATGACCGATATCCAGCAAAAGATACAGGACTATTATGAACTTCACAGCCAGTGACGCGCCTTCGCGGCATCAGCCATTTGATTGGGAGATGACGGCCTTTGAGCTGGCCGTTTTCATTTGCATCTACCGAAGTCCAACCCCTCTTTTGCTTGATGAGGTCCGTCGGGAAGTCAGTCTCTGGTTTGAGCGGGTGATCGGTTCCGAGGACCTGAAAGGCTGTATTGAATATATGCTGGGGCGACGATGGCTGTTGCAATCGGGAGACCGGCTTCGGGCCAGCAACAGGGGCCGGATCATAGCTCGTCCTCTCGTGAACGGCATCATCCGGATGCTGGATCAGGGGACCCGGCTCCTCGATGTAGCGCTGATGATGTCGATCCTTCGGCTGACGCATGACCAGTTGGCCAATCCTGTTGAAGATGATGGGTGACAAGGAACCATGGCGATGACGAAGACGATCACGCAAATCGCGACCTTGCTACTCGCTGCAATAGTCTCGCCAGGGGTGGCCATGGCACAGCTTACGTCTTCCGAAGCCATGCAGGCTGAGGATCACGAAGACGGCTTTTACTGTCGCGAGCGGCGACTGGGACAGTGGTTCTATTGCACCAGGCCCAAGGATCCCGAGCGCCCTTCTTTGGTTCCGCAGGCCAGCGCCGCGGAACGAATGGCGGCCATCAGCCGGGAGCTCGATGAACTGAAGGCCAGGGCGATACTGGAACCGACGCAAGAGAATGTCATCGCCTATGTGCGTTTCCAGCGCGAACAACTCGACCGAGCGTCGACATTCTCCGATACATGGCAACGGGCGCTGTGGCAGAATCCGGATCTCGACTACACGCTTCAGCGCCCTGTGAATACCGTGGGCAAGCGGGCGTGGCTCGATAATCGCAAAGCCGATCGGGATACTGTTCTGACCAATCTCGGGCAGCGCTACGGTCTATTCTATTTTTATGCGCAAAGCTGCGGGGCCTGCGAGATTTTCGGGCCCATACTCCGTTCGGTTGCCGATAGTCATGGGATGACCGTGATGGCCGTTTCCATGGATGGTGGCCCGAACCGGGACTTTCCCAATTATGTGGTGGATTCAGGGCAGCGCGCCCGCATGGGTGTTGCCGGCAACCAGACGCCCGCGCTGGTGCTGTTCGACACCGCCACCAGGCGCACCATCCCTGTAGGTTTCGGTCTCCTCTCCGCTGAGGAGATAATGGATCGGATCTTCATGTTGACCAACACGAAGGTAGGGAGCGACTTCTAATGCCGGAAGGACATGAAACCGGTTGGTCTCGCCGCATGCTCAAACGTGCAGGCTCCGCCATAACCATGGTTGTCGCCGTTCACCTGGCGCTCGTTGGCGTGGCAGATGCAAATGTTGCTTCAGAAATGAACAATTTCTTCAGCGAGGCGGGCGGCGCGGCCAATGTGACGGGGCCTTCGTCGTTCCAGGGTCAGTCAGCTGGCTATTATTCGCTCGGGAATGTCTGGACACGCTTCCCTCAAAAGAGCGTTGCTCCCTTCAATCTTCAGCTTCCCGGCGCGCGAGCCGGCTGCGGCGGCATAGACCTGTTCAGTGGGAGCTTCTCCTTCATCAATGCTTCCGAGATCGTGGCGATGCTCAAGGCTACGGCCAACAACGCGCTCGGTTTCGCCTTCAAGCTGGCGATCGATTCCGTTTCCCCGGAGATTGGCAAGGTCATGGACGAGTTCAGCCAGAAGGCGCAGCTCCTCAACCAGATGAATATCTCGAGCTGCGAGACGGCCCAGGCTCTTGTTGGCGGCCTTTGGCCAACCATGGACACGACCCGCGCCACGATCTGCGAGGCGGTTGGCAATTCCCAGGGCGTATTTTCCGACTGGGCTGCATCCCGCCAGGGTTGCAATAATGGTGGAAGCCGCGACAGCACGATCGCCGGCAATGCTGACGCTGCGATGACGGATCAGCTCGTAGGCGAGAATCACAACTACACCTGGGAAGCATTGAAGAAATCAGCCAAGTTCGGCGCCTTCGACCAGGAATTTTCCGAATATATCATGACGTTGGTGGGGACTATCATCACCCGGCCATCCGCCGATGCCAGCATAGGCGGGAATGTGATCATGTATGGGCCAGCCGAGGAGGCGGTTGTCACCGCGCTCCTCGACGGCACCGAAAATGGGCCCGCCATCAAGGTGCTCAAATGCAATGATCCAAATTGCTACGATGTGGGCGAGACCACGCTCGCCATCCCTTCTTCCGCGGCTCTCCGTCCCCGGATCAGGCAAATGATCAGGGACATGAGCATCAAGGCTCGCACAAACGGGAGCCTGACATCGGCGGAGAAGCAACTGCTCAATATGGCGACTATCCCGCTCTACAAGATCGTCACGGTGCAGGCTTTCGCTCACAACGCGCTGACCGATGGCGAGATAGAGGCCTTGTCCGAGATTGTGGCTGTGGACATGTTGAACGCGATGCTGGACAATATGCTCGATCGTGTCGAGCAGGCCAGGGTTCACTATCAGACCGCGGACCAGGCAACCGCAGAGCAATGGAAGGCACAGATTGCGGCCACCCGGCAAAAGTTCGGCGCCCGGGAAGTCAAGCTCAGCAACAAGCTGCAATTGACCTATCAGGTTATCAACCGAAGCATATTCCTTGAATCGACATTGCAGAACAGCATGTCGCCGGGCATGTCCGCTGCGCTCAATTTTTCACGCGGCCTCAGCGCCCAGGGACTCCAGTAGGCGTTCGGGCGGTGCTGGAGGTCTTCACGGTTGGCGGGGGCGAATATCTCGTCAACATGTTCAACGCCGTGGCTGCCTGGACCGGGGGCGGCGGCTATCGCTCCATGATCCGCGTGATCATGGTGATGGGCCTTATCTATTCGCTGTTCGTGGTGGCTTTCACGCTCAACTACAAGGCGTGGCTCAACTGGTTCATCCAGGCCACCGGCATCTACATGTGCCTGATGGTCCCGACAGTGGACGTCAAGGTGACGGACCGGATCAATCCGGGACTCGCGCCGGCGACGGTCGCCAACGTCCCGCTCGGGCTTGGGGTTCTTGCCAGCTTTACGACTCAGATCGGGGATTATCTGACGCGAACGGCCGAGACGGTCTTTGTGATGCCGGCCGAGCTCAACTACAGCCGGAACGGCCTGGTATATGGCGCGCGCCTGTTCGATGCGGCACGCCATTTCAATATCCAGGACGCCGAATTTTCTGCCAATCTTGATCACTATATGAAGCAATGCGTCTTCGGCGATATCATGCTCTATCAAAAGTCCCTGACCGATCTTGCGAAGGCGACAAATCTTTGGGCGGCCATTGGCTCGACCGCTGAATCGCGGTCGCAGGAATGGCTCGAACGCAGCGGCGGGACGGTCGCGGCCTATATCGTGACGTGCCGGGATGCCTATGCGATGCTTGATGCACAATGGGCTTCTATGATCGATGCAAATTCGAAGCTATGGGGTCTGGAAGTCTATCCCAAGCTCAGTGAATCGATCGCCCAGGCCAAGCTTCGCAACGACGTGCCGATCGCGAACCAGGCCTTCACGCAATCGACGGACGGTTTTGCCGAGACGATGCGGCAGAACACCGCCATTCATGCATTCATGCGGGCTCGCAACAATATGAGCGGCAGCACCATTGATGCGTTCGCACAAACCCGCGCGGACATACAGGCCCGCAACACCTATAACAGTATCGCGCAACAGGCGATGACATGGGTGCCGATCCTGAACATCGTACTGACGGTTGTTTTCTTCGCCATGTTTCCGGTCATCTTTCCGCTTTTCCTGATGCCCCAGACGGGTGTCTCCGCGCTCAAGGGTTATGCGACGGGATTCTTCTATCTTGCAGCCTGGGGACCGCTCTATGTCATTTTGCACATGATCTGCATGACGCGCGCCGAGGCCGCCGCGGCAGGGGTGGCCAAGGGCGGCGTCACATTGGGGACCTATGCCGGCATCGATGCGGTGAACGCAGAGACGGCGACCATCGCCGGCTTCATGCTGATGAGTGTGCCCTTCCTTGCCGCAGGCCTGGCGCGCGGCGCGATGTCCATCGCGGGCCAGTCCATGTCCATGCTGGCGCCAGCGCAAAATGCGGCAGAGGCTGCCGCACTGGAAGAGACGACTGGCAACTACGCCTATGGCAATGTCAGTTGGGCAAACCAGACGTCGAACATGCGTCAAAGCGATCAGTGGAACACGGCGCCCGCCTACCAGACGGGAAGCTCGGCGTTCAGCGTTCGCCAGGCCAATGGCACAATTGTATCGAGCTTTGGCAACGGGCAGGAGGTGATCGACACCTCCCATGCGATTTCCCGCCTTGGCTTCGTGCCGACGGCGAGCACCGGGTTCGTGTCCGAGATGCGGGAGCAGGCCCATGAAGCCCATCGCCAGGCCCAGGTCTATCGTGCGGCGGCCAATGATATTCTCACCAGCACGCATACGGATCGTAGTTCATCCGGCATGTCGTCCGAGCGTAGCTCGGGATGGGACAGCAGCTCTGGCCGGAGTGCGAACAGCTCAATGGAGGAATTCGACCGGCAATCAGGAAGCAGCTCATCGGGTATCGACCAGAGAAGCTCGACGGGCTTTGGACAATCTGAAAGCCGTGGGCGGGATTGGACCTCCAACTGGAATGAACAGGTTAGCGGGGCTCTAAGCGGTCAGCTTGGTTTCGCCGGGAAGGGCGGCCGGGCGGGCTTAGGGGCCGGTATGAACGGAAATGCAGGGTTCACGGCCAATCAGAATGATCAGTTGAGTCAGGGTTCCAGAGAATCGCGGTCCCATGATGAAACCAGCAGCTCCTACAGCGGCGTTCGGGACGAGCATTCAACCGGTAACAATATTTCGATGTCCGATGGCACTTATGAAAAGGATGGAGTGTTCAGCCGCGCTTCAGTCGCTTCGTCTTCGTTCCAGGGGCGGGAAGACGCGCTCTCCCGTGCCCGTTCCTATCAGGAATCGGCGGAAAAGCTGGAAGAGCTGTCGCAGCAGCTTTCTCGCGATGCGAGCTATGCGGAAACCCACGGCATGCAGTTGAGCGAGAATTTGAGCCAGGATCTTGCCCAGTGGTATCGCAGGCAGCAGATGAATAACCCAGGCCTTGATGCTCCCGAACTATGGGCGACGGATCTGACCGATCATCAGCGCATGGCGCGAGATAGCATGATCAGCCGCTGGATGGGTGAGAAGCAAGATGCGATCCGCGCGAGCGTGCAGGACAGCTTGCGCGAACCTGCCCTTGTCGATGTGCCCCACCGCGACATCGGTGATGCAGCTGACGTCAGGAAAGCCTATCATCCGCAAGGTGTGTCAGATCTTCCAAATGGACCGGACGTCGGCAATCCCGACACTGCCTCAGCATTCATCGAGCAGGGAAAGACGGCCTTTGCGACGGACAAGTCCGCGGCAGCCGCAGTGAGAGTTGGTCACGCAGAGGCAGGGGCAGAATTACAGAACAATGTGAACCGCGAGACGGGACGGAAGTTCTTTCAATCTCTTCCGCCGGATGAGTGACTTATCCAGCGAGATAGAAATAAAGCAGCACCCCGATGACCAGAACCAAGCCAATCGCTCGCCCAATCAACGCTCCTGTTGAAAGTTCGACCACATCATCCCCATAATCGTAGGCTTCGGGAGGGACCTGCCTAATGACGGGTCCCCCGGTCGTGTTTTGGGTCGTGAAATACGTATTCCAGTCCATCATCTTCCCAAACCTCCGAAGCTGTACTCTACGAAACTCAACGTTTATTCGCAAGTTTTCAGAAACAGATGGTGCCCGACGTCTATCATTATTGGCTGTATCAATCGGAGGTCGCAAAAAGCAGAACGGAGCTAGCCAGAGGTGCGGTTCGGCAATGATGGCCATTTCCCTGTAGGTTGACGATCGCCGACAAGCGCAGGCATGAGCTGACGGGGGACCATAAGGGGAACTGTTCGATGACGGTTACGACGAGATGGCGGAAGACCTGCGGGTTGCCACCATCGCTGGCGCTCCTTACGCGCAGCTTCCAAGCTGAGTACACCAACACGCCATCAGGTCATGATAGATTGGCATCTCGCTCGACTGTGGGCAGAATCTCCGCGTCATCCAATGTAGGCAAGCCGTGTGCCGTACATCGCGCACTATGATGGAAGTTCGAGCACACTGACGAACGCAGGGGCTTGGCAGAGGATCGTTTATTCCGGGCACCGGCCAAGGCGCAACGAGGCCACGCATCGGGGCTGCCTGCCGACATTGAAAAGCCCACGCGCGATATCCTAAGGTGCATTTGCTGAAATTAAAGATGGAAAGCCTTCATTGACCGAGCCCATATTCTCCGCTGACAAGCCATCCTGGCTACCCTCGATGCGAGACATATCCCCGGTCACATTCTTCGGCTCGGCCATTGTCGCTGTCGGACTCATCATATTTGCCAGCATTTTTCCCGAGAAGGCCGCCACTCTGTTCCAGAGCAGTAATGCGTGGATCATCCAGGATGTCGGCTGGTTCTATCTGCTGTGCGTGGGCATCTTCGTCGTTTTCCTCTTCCTCCTCGCCGCCAGCCCACTGGGACGCGTGCGACTGGGGCCAGATGATTCCGTTCCTGACTATAAATTCAGCACATGGGTCGCGATGCTGTTCAGCGGCGGCATGGGCATCGGCATCGTTTTTTATGGCGTCGCCGAACCCATCACGCACTTCTCCCATCCGCCCGACGCTGGACCGGGAACAGCGCAGGCCGCGCGCGACGCGATGGAAGTCACGTTCTTCCATTGGGGCATCCATGCATGGGCGATTTACGCGGTCATGGGACTGGCGCTGGCCTATTTCGGGTATCGGCGGGGCGAGCCGCTCTCCATCCGTTCGGCCTTTCTCCCCTTTTTGGTGAGCGCGTTCGTGGGCCGCTGGGCGATTTCATCGACATTTTCGCGGTGGTGGGCACGCTCGCCGGGCTAGCCACATCACTCGGCCTGGGCGTGTCGCAACTCAATGCATCTTTCACCTATCTGATGGGCATTGCCCAGACGCTGGACATGCAGATGTGGCTGATCGCTATCGTCACCGTGTTGGCGACGATCACGGTTGCGACCGGCCTGGACAACGGCATCAGGTGGATGAGCGAGGCGATCATCGTCATCTCGGGTATCCTGATGCTGCTGATCCTGGCGCTTGGCCCGACACAGTTCCTGCTGCAGGCTTTCGTCGAGAATATCGGGCTCTACCTCAACGGCTTCGTCGCTCGCACTTTCCACATCTATGCCTATCAGCCGACCGACTGGATTGGCAACTGGACGCTCTTCTATTGGGGTTGGTGGATTTCCTGGGCGCCGTTCGTCGGGCTGTTCATCGCCCGCATTTCGGGGGGGCGGACGATCCGCGAGTTCCTGCTGGGCGTCCTGCTCGCGCCGGCCGGATTCAGCTTCGTGTGGTTTACCATCTTCGGCGACGCTGCGATCTGGCTCGACACCAATGTCGCACATGGCGCGATTTCACGAACCGTCGCCGAGAACATGCCGATCGCGCTGTTCTCGCTGTTCGAATATCTGCCCTTGTCGACGGTTCTCGCCTGGATGACCGGGCTGTTGGTAGCAATCTATTTCGTCACGGCTTCCGATGCCGGAGCGCTGGTGATCGCAATGATTACCGCGCGCGATACGAACGAGGTTGAAGAGCCGGCGCTCTGGCTGCGCGTCTTCTGGGCGCTGACCTGTGGTGGCGTCGCTGCCGTGCTGCTGCTTGCGGGTGGTCTCGCCGCTGTACAGATGGCGGCGGTCATCGCCGCTTTCCCTCTCGCGATCATCATGCTCGCCATGTGCTACGGCATATGGATTTCGCTCCGGCGCGAGACGGCGATCGCCTGGGCCGAAAACATGCCTGCGGCGCCATTGGTAGGAACAAAGGGGCAATATGAATGGCGGCGACGCCTGGGCGCAATCGTCAGCCATCCGACCGAGCAACAGGTCCGCTCTTTCCTCGCTTCGACTATCCACAAGGCGCTGGATGCAGTGGCAGAAGAATTGCGCCGGCGGGCGATCAGCGCGACAGTAGCCGAGGAGGCCGACGGGATCATGCTGCGCGCCGAGCATGGCGCGGAAGGCGACTTCGTTTATGCGGTGCGCGCCGTCCCTCATCCGCTGCCGGCGTTTGCGCTCGTCGATTCCGCTCGCAAGCGGGATGACCGCCGACGTCGCTACTATCGCGCCGAGGTCTATTTGGAAGGCGGCGGTCGAGGGTATGATATTTACGGCTATGACAGCGAACAAGTGATCGCCGATGTCATCGCCCATTATGATCGATATCGTCACTTCCTGACCACCCAATAGAATGGAATTGTGGGTGTCAGACTTTATCTATGACGCGATCTCGACGGCTTTGTCTATATCGCTTGCGTGATCGACGTCTCCATGGCTGCAGAACTTAAGCCAACTAGCCTCCGGTTAATCTGAGTAGTTCATTCCCCGGCTCTAACGAACAGGAATGACGTAGCCGGGGACCTTTGCGAAAGGCGGCTTATGGATCGGAATCGAAGGAAGCGGACATTCAGCGTTGTACGCACCACATCGCTGAATGACAGAAATTCGGCCGTTGTTTGCACGTACGCGTCCGAGATGGTGGCCGCCTGAAGACGACATAGCCTCGCTAAACCGGACTTGCGCTGCTAGCAACTAGATCAGCGGGCCACCCGGCGTATCTCCTCGACTAGCAACGGTGACAGTTCGTACGCATCGAGCGTGGCGTCCTTCAGCCAGGCACGCGCCTCGCTGATCGTCATGTTCTTGTTGACCGCGGCATCGTTGAGAATTGCTGCGGCGACGCGCGACAGTCCGAGGCCCATGAAGCTGATCATCGACCGGTCGGAGGCACCAACCTCGAGATAGAGGGATATCGGAGGGACTGAGCCCGCCATTTCCGACAAGCCGATCTCATCCATAACTTGAAGGAGCACGGCGCAGTAGCACGACATCAGCCGGACCACCTCGAACCGGATCACCTTCTCTATGGTATCGAGAGTGTTGCGGATTACCGCCCGAGAGCTTTTCTTCTTGTCATAGTTGATGGCGCTGTCGATGATCTTCGGGAGAGGGGCGCCGCTCATCCAGAACACCGCCATCAGGGCATGGTACCTGTGCGATCCGTGGGTCTCCGGAAGTCCCAGCAGGTGCGTATGGCAGAGCCTCAGCAAGGACGCGTAGGAGGCGTATGCTCCGCTCTCGCGCGGATGTGCGGGAATCAGCGCGCGCACGCTCGCCTTTTCCGTACCCGCTCTGGCGAGAAGCGCCGCGTGAAGCGACTGCTGCCGATGCGGCGACAGATTCGGACTTTGGCGCACGACCTCGACAGGCAGCGTCAGCACTTCGACCACCTCGTCGAGTGCGGCCTGGACCCGTTCGGCCGACGCCGATGGCACGCCCGCCGCGGTCAGCCGCGACAGTGTGGTCGGCAGCTCGCCGCGCGAATAATCATCCAGGAGCCGGATGAACAGAGTCTCGAGGTCGCCGTCCGGCTTCCTGTCGTCACCATCGTCGTCGGCCATCGTCGCGACGAGATCCTCCAGCCGCTGCGTGACACCTTCCTGCAGGGCAGGTACGATATCGCTGTCCCTCTCCTGATCGAGCGGCTTGGCCTTCCACTCATCATAGTCGATCAGGAAGATGTTGCCCTGGAACTCGCGGCGGAGCCGCCCGGCGCGACCCGCGAGGTTCCAGAAGTCCGTACCCTCTAGAGGCCGCTGCCTGCCCTTCTCCGGCCTGCACATGAAGACGTTGCGGGCCGGCAGGTTCACGCCCTGCAGAAGCGTACTGGTGCACACCAGGAAGTCGATCGCACCATCCGCGAAGGCATCCTCCACGGCCTGCCGGACCTGCGCTGGCATGTTGGAGTAGTGGAAGCCAACACCCCGGCGGACCGCCGCCGCCAAGACGTAGGAGGGGTGCACCGACTGGGCGACGAGCTGTGCAACCGCCTCGCGCCGCGGCGTCGTCTCCCGGTCAGCAAACAGGTCGGCCAGCTGGATGGCCAAGTCCTCCGCCTCGGCGGCGCCGTTCGCATACACGATGGTAGGCGCACCCTTGCCGAGAGCGGCCGATATCTGTACGAGGCGCTCCTTCTTTGACGCGATCGTCTGTCCGATCGCGAACTCGCCGACCAGCGCCTCTTCGCCGCCCGGCTCGATGCTCGAGACGGAGAATTCGCCTTGGCGCGACGAGGTTACGCGCACGATCAGGAAGTTCTGTGCTACCGTCGGCTCAGTCGACGGAAGCGTCTCCACGCTATCGAGGCCGAAGGTGCGGCCGAACACGTCCAGATTACGGATGCCCGGGCTGGCGAAAAGCAACTGCGCATCCGCGCGCCGGCGGAGCAGGTCGTCCACGACCCACTGCAGCAGGATGCCGCGACCTTGGTCGGCAATGCTGTGGGCCTCGTCGACGATGACGATCCCGGCGCTCATCTCCGGATGCGCCGCCAGCATCAGCTGGGTCCTCTCCTGCGTCATCACGAATATCGCACGCGTCGGCAGCGGCTGATCTCCGTCGAGCGGCACGGTGACGATCTCCGGCGCCGCCTCCGTGCCGAAGAACAGGTCCGTCAGATCGCGTGCGACCTGCGCGATCAATGCACGGGTCGGCACAAGGTAGACGACGATGCACTCCCCGGCCTCGTCGAACACGCGGGCGAGATGGCCTTGGAGGATGAAGGACTTTCCAGCCGACGTCGGCGCGGCGACGGCGACGCTGCGCCCTTCGCCAAGTTTGCTCCACAGGTCGTGCTGGAAGCTCGTCAGCAGCGCGGGGCGATCCCGCAGCAGGACGCGGCGCCGGTCAGAGAGGGCCATCTCCTCGATCGCGAGATCCAGCGGTAGGTCCGCCGCGGCGGCGCCGACGTCCTCGCGCGTCTCAAGCGCTGGAAAGTTGCCAAGCCGGGCCAGCACCACGCGGAGCGCCTGCTGCATGGGCAGCGTTTTCGCGCCCACCACCTCGTAGGTCATGGTCGCTGAACGATATGCCTGGCGGCGATGCACCGGATCCGTCGAACAGGCCAGGATCGCTGAGGCCTGCATCAGGCGGACCGCTTCCTCCATTGTCACCTCGGGGTCGAGCGGCCTCCCCAGCTCGCGTGCCAGCCACGTCCGATGAGCCAGCGCAGCCGCATCATGGAAGCGGCTGTTCCCCCATATCTGATCGGCGAGTTCCTGCATCGGTCGACGTCCCCTTCGTGCTGTGCGTCCTACTTCTTGCCAGCGCTCTTCTTCTTCGGCGCCTTCTCGGTGGCCGGGTGCTTCCAGCCGATCTTGTCCTGGAACAGGTCGCGCAGCGTCGCCACCGACGGAACCGGCATGATGAACATCTCGACCTCCTGGTGCTCGATGCCTTTCGCCTTGAGCGCCTTGGCGATCTTCGGGGCGGCCTCCTCCAGCTTTGCTAGAGCCAGCCGGCAAAACTCCTCCTCCGCATCGGTCTCGCACGCCAGCGCGGCCGCGAAGGCGTCAAAATCGAAGGCGACGAGGCAGGAGATAACGTCGTGACGGTTCGCGTATCCCGATCCATAGGGATCGAGGAAGTCGAGCATCGCCTTTTTGGCGTCCGGGGTCAGGCCGGATAGGTCGAGATGACGCTTCACAAGCGTGATCTCGTGCTTGATCTTCTTGTCATCTAGGGACTCGGCGATCGACTTCGCCGCCTCCGTGATGGCCTGGTCGAGGTTGCCATAGAGCTTCGACTCGCCCCAGTATATGTAGAGCCGTCCCGTGACCGCGCAGTATCGGACATGCACTCCGTCCGCGCCATGCACCGGCATCTCGGTGTTCGTCTTCAACGACATCTTCGCGACGATCTGGGGCGCCTCAAGAAGCCACTCCGTCAGCAGATACAGAATCAGCTCGCCGGCCTCGCCGTTGCGGTTCGTCGCGACATGGGCGCGTTTGAAAAGATCGAAGGCCTCCTGACGAAGCACCTCGAACATTTCCGTGAAGTCCTCCGCCGAGACCTTCCCGTATTGATGGTTGAGGTCTGCGACCTGCTGGCGGGGCAGACAGAAGTTGACGATGTACGTCGAGACGGTGTCCACCAACTCCGACACCATCGGCTTGCGCTGCCGAAATGCGGGATAGTGGAGGCGAAGCGTCAGCGCCTTGCACTCGGTCTCCACCGTATGATCGACCGCCTTGAGCCGCGCCGAAAGCTTCGACAGATCGCGTTTCAGCGACGCGAGCGCATCCTCGAGCAGGCCGGTCGGCGGTGCGGACGGAGCGGCGGCGGTAGCGGTCAAAGGAGCGCAGGCCTGCGGGGCACGATCGTCATGCTGTCGGTATGCTCATTTTATCGCCGGCACTCGCACATATTCGAAATGGAAATCAGTTGTTATGCTCGGGCGCGGCATGCCGTCAATTGCACGAAATCTAAACTCCGAAACGGCGCACAAAGTCGGTCTTTCTGCCACGCGCCTCGAGCAGAATGAACCGACGGCAGGTTTCTGGATCGCCATATACGCGGTCGAATGGCTGGAGTAGGCGCCGGCGCCTAACGTCCCTGCGCTTGCCTTACTGCCATTAGCTCGATGTGCTGGTCGGTGAGATCCGCCGCTTCGTAGATATTTAGGGCGCGCTTCAGGATTGGAACATTGGTGAGAAAACGGGGCTCATCCATGCCATTGTTCCAAATGGCGGGAATGAGATAGTAGGCGCCGAACTGACGATACATCGCCAGGAACGTATCTAGATTGCGGTCGCTCGTGGCTTCCGTCACGAGCGACCGCGCTGTGAATGCGACAATTCGGCCGGATTCCATCTCTGTGCGGTCTGGGTTCGCGCTAATCTGGATCGAGTAGTGATAGCGATCGACGTTCGGTATTCGCCGGATGATTGAGAGGCGGATGAGGTCCTTTTCGTCATAGGGTCCAATGCGCTCGCGCCACCGTTCAAATATCTTGGTTGCAGCTGCTTCGTCCTCAAACAGCAGCGCGTAGAACGGCGGATATCCTTCCTCGTTTCCAAGGAACCCTGCGCCGCGCCAGTTTGCCGCGTCCCAAAGATGGAGATCGATGACGGTGCGGATACCATATTCTCGGTGGCTCTCGCCGCGCGGTTCACGCTCGCGAAGCTCGTCGCGCGATTTTCCAGATTGCTTTGCCACCAGGCCTTCGATGTCGATGCGTTCGATCTTGGGCCGCGTTCGCAGAGGGTATGGCCGACATTCCGTCTCGACGAGATCGGACGCGCGCGTGAGGTGTCGGGAGAATATGCGATGATAGCTGTTAGGCGAGGTGGTCGCGATTGTCATCCGGTCGATCGCCCGTTCCTCGCGCGTCAAGGCCGTTAGGACGTTCTCGGTGTCAGGAACGATGCAGGTCGCATCCAGAAGCTGCGCGGCGACGCTCGGCCAGAGATCGCGAATGACCGCTTGTTCGCTAAACCGCGTCGGCGGCAACGATGTGGGCCATTGAAGCGAGCCCACCATACGGTCGCGATCGATCGAGAACGTAGGCTGTTCGCACGTATCGTCTTCCGACACTTCGATCGTGAAATGCTCGGTATGTGGCATGATCCGATGCTCGATCGCGGTCGCGAGGAAGGCTTCCAGACTGCTCAACAACATCTCGGCAACCAGAATGCCGTTATCACTTCCAAGGGTACGGACATCGACCGTCATACCCAATATGCGTGTGGTGAAGCGCTGGGTCTTGCTCGTCTCATTGAGGATCGGGCTATTCTCGGGCCTTTGCGATCCGATCGGCTGGCTGAGCATCACCGAGAACATTTGCGCCACGCTTTCGGGCGTCTCGGCTTCGGGAATGCTGCCATCACCGCGAAGGACGTCCTCATAGCCGAGCGCGTACAGCAGCGCCGTGCGCACAAGGAAAACCTCGTTCTGCTCGAGGACATCCGGCCACTCGGCGAGGCGGGCCAGTTCATCATCCGACAGGTTCAGTATCTGACTTCCGGCGCTGATTTCGAACTCTTCGATCTGCTTGCCAAACTGCGCGCGCGCTTCGTCGCTATAAGGAAGCCCTGCGACCAGCCCTCTGAGTAGCGGCAGCGCGACAGCGATGTCTGGATAATGGCGAAGGTCGAGGGACAGGCTGATCCAAATCTTCAGCAGAACGCCAAAACGGAGCGGAAGTCGGTCGCCTTCTTCGACCTCGATCAACATGGTGGAGATAGCGAGGATGCAGGTCGCTCGTGCTGCAAAGGACAGTCCTGCACTGCGATACGCGATCGCCAGATAGGAGAGTGCATCTTCGAGACTGTGGCTGTGTTCCTTCTTGGTGAGATGCAGGACGGCCTTCGAGAGCAGCCTGATCATCTCGAAATGCCTGGTCAGCTCAAGCTTCTTCGCACGGCGCAGCAGGAGTAAGGCCCCTTGCGACTCACCTTCACGCTCCGTCACGAAATCCGCGAGTTTGTCGATCAATTCCTCGTAAGCGGGATCGTCACCGGCCACCGCCTCCGCGGCCTCTATCAAATTTGCGACACGCTCCGCATCGAACTCGCCGAGCCCTTTGGCTCGATCAATAATGTCGGCGTAGCCACGCCAAATGGCGGTCAGCGCATCGGCATCCCTGCTCATCGCCGCCCAGTTCATCTCGATGTGTAGCAGTGCTGCGTCGGCCTCGAGCTGATTGTTCGGCCGCTCGCCGTCTTCGCTCATAGGCGTCAGCAGCTTGGCGATTCTAGCGATGCGCTTGTCGAGCTGAATGGCTTCCCGGCCCGCGTGTCCGTGGAGGACCGCGGTGAACAGAAGTTGGCCCAGGTTGACGAGAAATCCGAGCGTTCGCGCGTGCGAGGCTTCGCTGGCGAGCGCTTCGATTGGGTCAAACTCATCGTCGAGAAAGGCGAAATCGTCGTACCACCAGACCGCCGTCCAGATGCGCTCGTACCGAGCTTCTACCCTCTGATGGAGGTTGCCATGCTTGTCCGCGAGACGGATCGCGCGATCGAATCGCCCGTCAGTCTCGAGCCTGGGCTTTTCCATCCCACGCGACAGCTTTGCCGCGACGAGGGCGTCAAGAACATGATCGCGGCCGATCCCCGGCCCGGAAGCCGCACGAGCCAAGTCTCGTTCGATTTCTTCAAGTTGCTGCAGGCGGGAATAGTCGGTCGGGCCAAGCTTGCTCTCGTCGGTGATTTCCTTGCCGACCCCGAGATAATTATAGGCAAGGTCCTTGCGCCCATGGTCGAGAACCTGGTCGATGACCCAGGTGCGGTCGTGGATCGTGATCGGAACGCCGGTGCTTTGGGAAAGCTCGTCTTCGAGCGCCGCGCGCTCCTTCGATTTGATATACTGGCTCGTCACGCAAATGATGCGGTCATAGCTGCGACTGGTCTTTATGAGCCCGTCGACATCCTCGCGAATCTTTCGCTTCCATTCCCCCTTCGCGCTGAATGCAAAGCCCCAGCGTTCGCGGCCCGAATTGGCTTCGCCCTCGAAGAAGATGTCGCTGAGTTCGTCGGCGACGGGAAAGCTCTCGCCATCGGCCTTGCTGTCGCCGCCGCCATCTGGACCGGTTTGCGCTCTAAGGTTGGGACAGATCGCGCGCTCGCAGAGTTTTCTGCAAAAAATCTCGAAATCGTGAGTCTGGTTACGCCGGGTCAGGGTCTCAAGGTGATGATCGAAGACCGCTCTGTCGAGCTCATAGTCCGTCCGATCAGCGGTGTCGGAATAGATTTCCGGCCGCCTCTCCCGCAGGAACTGGGACGGCAGGATGCCGTGAGAATCATCGTCGGAATCGGTCGGGGCAGAAGCGCTCGCCATGGGAACAAGATTAGAACAGGTTCGCGCGTACGTCCATGCTACTGGCAACTGGATCGGGGCATTACCCTGTCATCAAGACGAACCTGGATACTCCTCGACGTCCAACAGCTGCTCCTGCATCTTGCCTTCGACGAAATAACCAAGGTCGCGGCGAATATCCTCGGCTTTTTGAGCCTCCTCCGCGGTCCAATCAACGGTGTCGAGATAAACCAGATCTTCCGACGATCCATCGCCGCCGGGGGCATCGAGGCCGATGCCGACAATAAAGCGTGCTTGCGGGCGAGCAGCCTTCGCGGCGTAGCAACGAAGAACCAGTTCCTGCGACCGCTGCGTTCGATACTCCTTATATTGGTCGCGGCGCGCGCCAGGCCCCATCAGCAACACATAGAGGACATTCGGATCCTGGGATGGAAGAATGGACCCGATCCAGCCACCGCGCGCTCGCTCGGCGCGATCCTCGATCGCCTGTGACAGGATGCGTCTGTAGAACCGGCTTTCGCTTGCCATGACCCGAACGAGGCGCTCGTGGTCTGACATTGTCGTTTCGTTGCCGAACTGGAGTTCCTCGGCAAGATAGAGCCGGGTCACGCGATCGATCAGCCGGTCCCACAGGCGATGGCGGCGGTTGAGTTCGCGGCCTTCCCGAAACGGCTGCTGCGCTTCCACCTGTTGCCAGAGATTTGGTTGAAGCACGAAATCCTGCTGGGCGTCGGGGAATGTGCGGCCATGATGGAGATAATAGGCAAGCAAGTCCGCTTCCGTCGGCGCCCCCTTGAATTTGCCTCTCGCCACAAGATGGGCTTTTGCATCGAGATATTCCACAAAGTCGCTGATGGTATCGAGCTCTCGCATCACCAAGGCGAGTGAATCTGCATCGAAGACGTGGAGGAAGCCGTGTGCTTCGGGCACGGTTCCGATGCGCAGTGGCGCCTTGTCGCCTGTGGCTGTAAAATCCAATCCGAGCATCGGCTGACCGGTTACGCGGCGGCAATGTCCCGCTGCACCTGTCGCGACGCAAATACGATGGATTTTGAGAGTGTCAGGAGGCGGGAGGTCGATGGGCAACGGTTCCGTTGCCTTGGCGTCGAGAAATATGCGGGTCGGCTGACTTCGAAGCCAACGTTCGGCCTGTTGCACTTGATGGGCAGATTTTGCGATGGCACGCGAATACCAACGCTTCCAATCCAGTTCAGGATTATCCGTTTCCGGATAGGCGCAGCTCTTGTCTGAAAAGAGGAGCACGTCGTTGCGAAAGACAACCATGAGGTCGATCATTTCCTTCGCGGCCTTCTTGAACAGATTTGGGTATGTCCACAGCGCAAAGAACGATTGCTCGCATAGCGAGGCAAGAAGCGCTTCGGACTCTGTCAGTCCTTCGGATTTTGTGAAGCGCATTCGCCGTAACCCTTGCTCAATCGTGCATGAGGTGCCCGAAGGCCATCGCTTCCGTCAGCACGGCATGCGCCTCTTTGACCAGCGTAAGGTCGCGATCCCACTGGTCCACCCGTGAATTTTTCTCCGTGAAGAAAGCTATTCCGCACGCGACATACGCCTTGAACTATCAACTCGTGCACGTTGGTGAGCGGCGAGGTTTTCTCTGGTGACCAAGTCATGTCTGCCATCAGTCGACGCGGTGGATCGCCAATGAGTGTGTTGGCGATCTCCTTCTCGACTATATGCGCGAAAAAATCCGCCCCGAGATCGCCGGCGAATGAGTCCCAGTCCGCCTCGGCGACGTCCTTGTTCTTTCGAAGATAGTCGGAGCGCTTGAGCGCATATTCCGTCCGCCCGAAATCAAGTGCGAACGCTTTGGCGGTTTCGTAAGGGTTTTCCATTGCACCGCGTATTTGGTGCTGGCTCCCCACTTCCCGCAAGCCTTAATGCAACAATTGCGATTTTAGCGGCTTGCGCTTCGCGCGAATGGTTTGCCAATCCCTCAGGCGTGACGCCGTCGCGCTGGATGAAGCGCATGTGCGCGCGGGAGACTTGGCCGGTCTTACCGGCAAGCCGGATGAGACTCGCTTCTACGACCGCGCGGCACCCGCGAAAACCGGCCAACCGGTCGCGGCTCGATAGTAGGCGACCGATGCTCGCGCCGCGTCCGATCGGGCTGAGGTCTGACATCGGAATTACGCCGGTCACATGCTAGCTGGTCGCATGGATAATGAAGAAGCACTATGCGAAGCCTTGGTCCGGCTACTTGAGCACGAGTTCAAGGTGACGCGGTCCGATGTGACCTACCCGGAAAAGGACGGATCGGGTCCGCCGGTCGAGATGCGTTTGCGATTGGGCGACCGGCGCATTGCCATTGAGCACACGCTAATCGAGCCATTCCCTCTCGCGATCCAGACGGGGAAAGAGTTTGGCGAACTGACGGCGGAGATGGAAACCAATCTCAACGGCAACATGCCAAAGCCGGGCACGTACGTGCTACTTTTTCCTGTTCACCCAACCTTGGCGAAGCATCGGCGAACACACGCCGAACTGCGCGAGAGGCTTTCGGCTTGGATCGTGGAGGCAGGCAAGCGGCTTCATGACGAGTGCCCGGAACGAAAGGATCGCCACCACTGCCCGCATGGATATCACGGATCGCGTTCTGACGAGATCGAAGGGATTCCTCTTGAGCTGACGCTGCGGGTGCACTGGAATGAGTCCGGGCGTCACGATGGCGCACTGTTCCTTTCACGAACGGTCGGAGAAGATGTCGAGAATCTGCGCCTTGAGCGAATGCGGACGGCACTCAAGAAAAAGCTGCCCAAGCTCCACGACTGTGCTCAGGAGGGAGACACGACCTTCTTGATCCTCGAATGGTCAGATATTGCTCTCAGTAATCACATCTTCATTGCTGAGGCGCTCGAAGCGGCTCTCGCAGAGCGAGACGACTGGCCCGACTATGTCTTTCTGGCCGACACCGCGACCGATCAGTGGCACTTCTTCCAGCCCGTCATTGAGGGCCAATTCTCGATCGAGATGGAGTATATCGATATCGAAAGGCCTTAACCCGGCGAAGTGCCGGCAGCGAAGGCTCGATTACTGGAGGAGCTCCAAGTCTCGTGATTACGATTACCACCGTTGAAGGTCCGAAAGAACCGCGGCGTCGTCGCAATGTTATCGCCCCTTTGAGCATCTCGGAGATCGGAGGTGGAGACCTTCAGGAAGGGCAGGATCTTGATTTCAAACGGCAGATCGACTTCGACAAGCCAGAAACCAAGACGCGCTTGCTCGATGACGTCGTCGCCTTCCTAAACCGTGGCCCGTCACGCATAATTGTTGGGGTCGAAGAACGGGATGGCCGTTTCGACCGCTTCCGCCCCATGACTGACAACGCCGACAAGTTCGCGCTTCGGGTTCAAACATTGATCCAGGATGGCATCACCCCGACGCCTGATGATGTTGAAGTGGTTCCGCTTCACATGGATGGCGGGTTCATTCTCGACATTCGGATACCCCGCCACCCGACCGGGCCGTTCATGAACCGACTGACCGGAGGATATCTTATCCGATCGGGCGCAAGGAATCTGCCTATCGATCCGGGGATGCTACGCAGCCGGTTCGTCGACGAACTGCTGTGGCTGCGTACCCTCGACGAACTGACCGCGGAAGAAGATGCGCGGCTGGCAGCCAACAACGTAGTCGCACCCGGACGAGCACTTCGCATCGGCATTCTCCCCCGCGATCACTTCGATCATTTGCGGCGGCCTTTCACACAGGAAGACCATGTCCGATCGTCGGCGCCGAGCTTCAGTGAGGGCGGGCCAGGCTGGTTCAAGGTTTGCGAAGATGGACACCAAGTCCTCAATCATGACTTCAATCAGCGGGGGATCGAACGGCTGTTCGTTCGTGACGACTGGTTCATCCACGCGCACGCCTCGTTTGCCCTCTATCAGACGAGTGGCGAAGGACGGCTCGCGCTTCACGAGTTCGATCTGAGCGTCAAACGCTACCTGAAGGACCTCTCCGAGTTCCTCATGGAGCAGGAGATCGAAGGGCCATTCGCCGTTACCCTGGCCTTGAAATCACTCGAGGAGACCGAGAACTTCGGTGCCTGGTTTCGAAACACCAACACCGTTCGCACGCTCAGGCCGCAGATCGTTTCGTTCGTCGATGACGAGACAATGATCGCAGATTTCCTGCGCCGGGTGCGTCAAGCCTCGGTGTACGGTTAGCCAATGAGAACCTCCCTCCGGCTCCAATACCATGATCACCACTGCGGTCACGGCGCGTTGTCCTTTGCCACAGGCGGGTATGGGCGCGCTGCTGCCCTACGGCTCAATGGAACAGGAATGGCGGGTTCGGGCAGGAGCGGCACTAACGCGCGCGGCGTGGAACGGCTTAAGTTGGTCGCGAGCCGTCAGAAAGCGGACGGGCGGCACTTGGAGATCGGATATTGACGGCTGAGTGTCCATGATGGGTCGGTTTGACCGGCAAGCGAACGCCGTATCGTGGGGCTCTTCGGTCGTTCCAGCCTAGTTTCGCGTAATGCGGTTCGCGGCAGAAGCAGACCTTCGAACGTCCCCGCTCTGACACCTACAAGAGCATAGTTGGTCGCTTGCTCACCCAGCGGTGGAGGTACTGACAGGTTAGCGCGGCTGCGGCGTCAACCCTCGAAGGCAGTGATTATCGGACAGGGACCAGAACTGCCGTGCCCGCAGGCATCCGCGAGACGCACGAGCGATGCCCGAGCGTACTGGAGTTCCGCAATCTTCGCGTCCAACGCCGCGACGCGCGATCGCGCCAGCTCCCTCGCTCGGGCGCGGTCGTCGATAGCATCCAGATTGAGCAGCTCTCCGATCTCCTCAAGCGTGAAGCCCGCCGCCTGGGCTTGGCGGATGAAGCGCAATCTCCGTACGTCCGCATCGCCATAGCTGCGGAAACCGCCGCCGTCCGGCCTCGCCGGCTCCATAAGCAGACCACGTCGCTGATAGTAACGCACGGTCTCAACTCCGACCCCGCCGGCCTTCGCCAGGCTTGCGATCGTCATTCTCACCATAAGCACTTGACTCCGGACTATACTACGGACCCTATATGGGCTGGGTGCCGCATTTGGCAATCAGGAGCGCACCCGTGTCTACCCGTCCCACCGCTATCCTCCATCGCATGGTGATGCCCGAGCACACCTGCCCTTATGGCCTCAAGGCGCTCGATCTCCTCAGGCGCAAGGGCTTCGACGTGGACGACCATCACCTCACGACGCGAGCCGGGACGGACGCCTTCAAGGCCGAGCATGGCGTGAAGACGACCCCGCAGGTGTTCATCGCGGGCGAGCGCGTCGGCGGATATGACGACCTGCGGCGCCACCTCGGTCTCCACGTAGCAGAGCCGGGCGCGACCAGCTACCGGCCGGTCGTCGCGCTCTTCGTCGTGACGGCGCTGCTGGCGATGGCGACGAGCCATGCCGTCCTCGGCTCGCCGTTGACGCTCCAGGCGCTCCAGTGGTTCGGCGGCTTCAGCATGGCGACGCTGGCGCTGCTCAAGCTCCAGGACGTCGAGAAGTTCTCGACCATGTTCCTTAACTACGATCTGCTCGCCAGGCGCTGGGTGCCCTACGGCTACGTCTATCCGTTCGCTGAGGGGCTCGCCGGCGTGCTGATGGTGGCCGGCGCGCTGACCTGGCTCTCTGTTCCCATCGCGCTTTTCATCGGCAGCGTGGGCGCTGCGTCCGTCTTCAAGGCGGTCTATGTCGATCACCGAGAGCTGAAGTGCGCATGCGTGGGCGGATCGTCCAACGTGCCGCTCGGCTTCGTGTCGCTCACCGAGAATCTAGGGATGATCGCCATGGCGGTCTGGATGCTCGCCCACACGGGCGCGATGTGACGGCCTCGGTTGTCGATCTCCCGCCGCGATCCTAGAACCATCCCATGGCGCGCATCCTGCCTCGATCCCCCACCGCCGTCCGGCACTTTCTGCTGGCGCTGCTCGCGATCGGACTGGTCCTTCGCATGGGCGGTGCGTGCGAGGCGATGGCCGCGTCCTTCGCGGCACCTGCCGCGCACGAGCCGCACTGCGCCGATATGCCAGCGAATCCGGACAAGCCCATCACGTCGAACGCCGCAGCGTGCGCGCTGTGCATCGCATTGCCGGACGCGGCGGCCCCGAGGGTCGCCTCGGCCATCCTATCGGCGGCCGACCCCGTCGCCGCCCTCCCTAACCGCCTGACGGGCCTTTCCGGCGGTCCGGCACCACCACCCCCGAAGATCGCGTGACCCCGACCACGACGAACGTCACTGATCCAAGGAACAGGTAACATGAAAAAGATCTCGATCATCGCCGCGGCGCTCGCGCTCGGCGTTCCCGCCACCGCCTACGCGGCTGCCGACTGTTGCAAGGGGATGGAGTGCTGCAAGAACGACGCCGAATGCTGCAAAGACGGCAAGGGCGACTGCTGCAAGGACACGAGGCAGAGCGGCGACCCCGCCGGCCACGAAATGCACGGCGACCATGAGGGGCACGCCCCCGCGCAGTCCAAGTAACGACAGACGGCGGGGCGACCTGCGCCCCGCCGTCACCATTGGCACCGGACCGCGACCGCCCGCGCGCATCTTCGCGCGTGCGCGGCTGCGGCCGGACACGACAGAACGGATACATCATGTTGATCAGGACCCTCCTGGCCGCGACGGCGCTCACCGCGCCTATGGCCGCCAACGCCCAGTCGATGCCCGGCATGGACATGGGGCAGCACGAACACCACGCGCCCGCACCGATCGAGGCGCCGCCAATGCCGTTGAACCACGGATCAATGGACCACGCATCGATAGCGCCGGCCACGTCAGCCAAACCGCCGCAGGACGCCGCCGCTCCCCAACACGCCGCGATGGACCATGGACCGATGACGGGCATGGACCATTCCGGCATGGACATGCACGGCATGAAGGGGATGCTTGGGGGCTACAGCATGATGCGCGACGCGTCCGGGACCGCCTGGCAGCCTGACAGCTCGCCGATGTGGGCGATCATGGGCAAGCGCGGCGCCTGGTCAACGATGGTCCACGGCTACGCGACCCTCGTCCATGACGACCAGGGAGGCCCGCGCGGCGACCAGAAGACCTTCGTCGCCTCCATGTTCATGGGCATGGGGCAGCGCGAGCTGGCCGGCGGCACGCTGACGCTCAAGGCGATGGGCAGCCTCGATCCGCTGATGGGCAAGTCGGGCTACCCGCTGCTGCTCGCAACCGGCGAGACGGCGGACGGCCGCACCGAGTTGGTCGACCGCCAGCACCCGCACGATGCGTTCATGGAGCTGTCGGCCACCTACAGCCATCCGCTCGGGCGCGACCTGTCGGGCTTCGTCTACCTCGGACTGCCCGGGGAGCCGGCGCTAGGGCCCGCCACATACATGCACCGCTTCTCCGGCGTTGCGAACCCAGAGGCGCCGATCTCGCACCACTGGCTGGACTCGACGCACGTGACGTTCGGCGTCGCGACCGCGGGCATCGTCTACAAGGACCTGAAGCTGGAGGGTTCCGTCTTCACCGGCCGCGAACCCGACGAGAACCGCTGGAACATCGAGCGGCCGCGCATGGATAGCTGGTCGATCCGCGCGACGGTGAACCCTAACTCCAACCTGTCGGCGCAGGTGAGCCATGGATTCATCAAGAGCCCCGAGGGTCTTCACCCAGAGGAGAACGTGCGGCGCACCTCCGCGTCGGTGACCTGGAACCTGCCGCTCGGCGACAATCGGAACTGGCAGTCGACTTTCGCCTGGGGGCGCAACGATCCCTCCGGCGGCGACCACGGGCACACCACCGACGCGTTCCTGTTCGACACCGCGCTCCAGATCGGCCGCTGGACGTTGTTCGGGCGGGCCGAGAACGTCGACAAGGACGAACTCTTCGGGACGAGCACGGCGGTGATCCGCTTGCCGGCCGTGTATTCAACGTCAGCAAGCTGAGCCTCGGCGGCGACCACTCAATTCCGTTCGGCAAGGTGGCGCTCGACCTGGGCGGACTGGTCAGCAGATACGACCTGCCTCGCGACATTCACCCCCGCTACGGTTCTGATCCGACGAGCTTGATGCTGTTTACCCGTCTGAGGATCACCGGATGAGCAACCGTCGCGCACTCGCGCGTTCTATCGATCGGAAGAGGAGCATGACATGGACAAGCACAAGCAGGGCAATCATAGCCACGGCGGCATGAGCATGAGTTACAGTCGCTTCGCCGTGATGATCGCCACGTCCACCATCGTGATGTTCGGCCTCATGTATCTGAACACCTACGCCCTGAGCCACGTCGAATACAGCCAGACCCGCACGTGGATGGCGGTTTTGATGGGTGCCGTCATGGCGCTCATCATGATCGGCTTCATGTGGAGCATGTATCCCAACCGCCGGGCTAACATTGGCATCGTCGCCGGGGCAATTACCGTCTTCGCAGGAGCGCTCTGGCTGATCCGCAGTCAGGAGACCGTCGGGGACGTCAGCTACATGGAGGCGATGATCCCGCATCACTCGATCGCGATCATGACCAGCGAACGCGCCCACATCAAAGATCCGAAGGTGCGCCTGATCGCCGACCGGATTATCGACGCGCAAGTGCGCGAAATAGCCGAGATGAAGCGCGAGATCGCCCGGCTTGAAGTACACCCCACACCGAATGGCGCGCCAGACTTGCTGTCGTATCGTGATCGCGGCGCGTCGCCGCCAGAGGGGGAGACGAACGTCGAGGCCGGCGTGAACACGGTCCAGCCTATCCGATAGCCTGAGCGCGCCAGCTCACGATATAGATCGAGCTATTCGCTACAAAGCGGCGCTTTCATCCGATGGCGGCTATCAGTCTTAACCGGCATCGCGTTGACGCCCATGAGCGGCGGGTCTGGGTCGATGGGAAGCAAAGATATGCTCCCCCTTCGTGGGCCTATGGTTCGGCGCGCCCGCCGACGACCGCTCGCTGGTTCCGGACGAAAATCCACGGATCGCGCCTACGCGCTTCGATGAGTGGCTTGCCGCTCATGCGCAGGAGAGCGCCGCATGAGCCGGAAGCTTCCGCTGGCACTTGCCGCAGTCCTTGGTCTCGGATCCGCTGCCAACGGCCTCTTCATGCTGGCCTCACCAGCGAACTGGTACTTCGCCGTGCCCGGTGTCACCACCACCGGCCCGTTCAACCAGCATTTCGTGCGCGATATTGGCCTGATCTTCTTGCTCGTTGCAATCGCGATGCTCGCAGGTGTCGCCCGGCCGGTGGCCCGCGTCCCCCTGTGGTCTGCCGCCGCCCTCTGGCTTGCGGGCCATGCGCTGTTCCATTTCTGGGAAGTGGCGGTCGGCATCCGCGGGCCAAGTGCGTTGGCCCAGGATTTTCCTGCGGTGACCTTACCGGCTATAGTGACGACCGTTCTTGCCCTCTGGGCGTGGCGCGATGCCAAGCGCAGTCGCCGAACACATTCGATGGGGGACAGTCTTGCTGCACAGTGATGAACGTCTCGCCGATTTTGAAGCTGAGCGACCAAGGCTGTTGCGTCTTGGCTATCGAATGCTTGGTTCAGTCAGTGAGGCGGAAGATATCCTGCAGGAGGCGTGGCTGCGTTGGGCGACAACGGCGCAGAGCGTCGACACGCCGGCAGCCTATCTGACCCGCATCGTCACTCGACTTTGCCTAGATCAGCTCAAGTCCGCCCGCGTGCGCCGGGAGACCTATGTCGGTGCCTGGCTGCCTGAACCGTTGATGGGCGCGACTGAGGAAGAGGAGGCAATCGCCGACGACGTGACGTTCACACTGATGCTTGCAATGGAGCGCCTGTCCCCGCTGGAGCGTGCCGCTTTCCTGCTTCACGACGTATTCGACATGGCGCTCACCGACGTCGCGACGACATTGGGCCGCGAGCCCGCCGCCGTGCGACAGCTTGCCTCGCGCGCACGCAAGCATGTCCAGCATGCGCGACCGCGTTTCACGGTTGAAGCAGCTGAGGCCGATCGGATTGCGCGCGCCTTCTTCACTGCTGCCCGCGACGGTGACACAGTCGCATTGTCCGCACTGCTGACACGGGATGTCGAAATTCACTCCGACGGCGGCGGTAAGGTGATTGCCTTCCGCAATGTGGTGCGTGGGCTCGAGCGAGCGCTTCGCCTATTCGCCGGGCTGCGTCGCAAGTACACGTCAGCGCCCACGCTCCTGCGGACAGCGACGATCAACGGCCTGCCCGGCTACATCAGTATCGATCGTGGCGACGTGCTGCAGACCACCGCGCTCGACGTGCGCGATGGCCGCATCGCGGCGATCTATATAGTCCGTAATCCCGACAAGCTCCGTCACCTAGAGGCAGCGTTCGGCACTGACGGTCATCCACAGCACGGCCACTGAAGGTCGTGAATTGGTCGACAGCGGCTGGGATAGCTGCCGGTCCGCACCTGATGAGCAAAATTTGGCAGCTTAACGGCAAAGAAGGGTCGAGGCCGGAAGACACCATCGGGACTTTGCTGCCGTTCACCCTGCGCTTGGCGAAAGGCAAGTTCGCCCGAAAGCAGTCGCTCGGGCGGCAACCCACTCGCACATTGCGGTCCTCCTCGCGCGTCGCGGGAGGGCGCGGTCGATGCTCAGGTGAGCCATTTGCGGAAATGTGCGGCAATGCGGTCAACGGACTGACGAACTGTCTCGGCATCATCGTAGAAATCGAAATGCTCGCCCTCGGCCCAGTGCATTTCCTTTGGTCCGGCTAATAGGCCGTAAGCCTTGCGGGCTTGATCCGGGAAAGCTGCGCCGTCCGAATGGATAATCAGCGCGGGGGCATGGACCGAGGCTGCCTGAGTGATGGGATCGAATGCCAGCCAATCTTCCCAACCCATCGATGCAAATTCATTACGCCAGGGCCGGACGCCGCCGCCACGGGTCTTGTCCATGTAGTATTCGCTGGCGCTGGCGCTCACCGCCTGCTTGTTGCCAGGTTCGTAGGTCGGCACAATGTCGATGACGCCAGCTTCATCATAGTGCTTGCGGGCTGCACGGCTTATGGCTCGTCGCTGGGCTATTCCTTCCTCGCCCATCATCTGTTCCATGAACGAGGGCTCGCCGAACATGCCGGCGGCGGCCGCAATCGCACCAACGTTCGGGTCATTGGCCGCGGCATACATGATCGTCCCGCCCGAGGTGCAGATGCCCAGCAGGCCGGTGCCAGCGACGTCGGAGCGCTTCTTCAGGAAACGGAGCGCGGCAGACAGATCCTCGGCTTTCGACGCCTGATCCTCATACTGCCGCTTGGCGCCACTGCTTTCGCCGTAATTGCGATAGTCGATCGCCAGCGCGATGATGCCGCGACGCGCCAACTCACCGGCGTAAAGGCCGCCCATCATCTCCTTGACCGAACTCAACGAGCCCCCAACTGCCACAGCCGGGCAGCGATGAAACAGGTTTAGGTCCTCAGGAAGGTACAGGTTCCCCACGACAAAGCCATCGCCGCTCGGGAAGCTGACCTTCTGCGGCTTGGACTCGCTGCGCTCAATAAGTGTCTCTGACATGACAGTTCCTATGCTGAGGATGCCGGCGACGGCACCTGCGGTGATGCCGAACGCCCGCCGCGTGAGTGAAATGGACATCGGTGCGTTCCCTGTTGCGATCGCCGTAACAAATGGTGCATCATAGCTGACTTGATAATAACGTTTACACTTGATGCTGTTGTAAGGTGAATTTGATAATGAAGCCCGACCTGTTCGACGGCGTCGTCATTTTCACGCGCGTAGCGGAACGGAGGAGCTTCACCGCTGCCGCAAAGGAATTGGGCATCACTCCTGCGGCTGTAAGCTGGAGCATCAAGAGCTTGGAAAAGCGCGTCGGCGCGCCTCTGCTGACCAGAACCACGCGCTCCGTTGGGCTTACCGAGGCAGGCGAGATGTTCCTGCAACAGGCGAGGGTGGGAGTAATGCACGTACAGGCTGCCGTCGACGCCGCGCAGCGGCTCGGCGCAAGCCCACAAGGCTTGCTGCGCCTGAGCGTTCCGTTTGTCGCCCACACGTTCCTTGCGCCGCTGCTTAAGGGGTTCGCCGCCGCCTATCCCGACATTGAGTTGGAGTTGGTCTTCGAGGACAGGTTTGCTGACGTGGCGGCAGAGGGTTACGATGCCGGCATCCGGATCGGCGAAATGATTGCCGAAAACATGATAGCTGTTCGCCTCACGCCCCCATGTCCGAAGGTGATCGTCGGCTCTCCGGCCTATTTCGCCGAACGAGGCATGCCAGAACGGCCCGAGGAACTTGAACATCACTCTTGCATTCGCGCTCGCCTGATGGATGGTTCGTTGCATCGGTGGGCGTTTATCGATGGCGGTGGCAAGGAAAGGCAGCGCACCTTCTCGATCGCAGTCAATGGACCGCTTATCGTCAATGGACCGGCAATGTGCGTTTCGGCTGCGCTAGCCGGGATTGGACTCACCTACATCACAGAAGAAGCCGTTCGAGCCTTGATCCATGATGGGCGGCTAGCGACGTGCCTCGAACCGTTCCTTGCCGAAAGCCCTGGGTTCTTCATCTACTTTCCCAACCGGAAGCATGTACTGCCCAAGCTTCGAGCCTTTATTGACTTTTGCCAGTCGCGGGCACCTGAACGAGAGACCTGACGATCCGCAGCTGGGTGCAAGAAAATGACGGGTGAGCGTCTCACAAGGGTCGGATCATCCCTGTGATCAGCAAAATGGCATCTCCATTCTGACCGGTGCGGCACAGGTGGATGATGCAAGCGGTACGGCGTCGCAATTTATGTCCTCGCCCAGCCGCTCCATCTAAGCTCGAAACGAACAGATCATGGAGGACTGCAACGCAGATCCACCTCGACGACGCGGTTATTGCTGGCTTCAAGACCGAATTGCACCGTGGCACCGCCTGAAAGAGCAGCTATTGATCCTGGGGCAATGCCCTGACCTATGAGGTTCTCTCGGACGGCCCGGGCGCGTCGTAGGCCCAAAGCCAGATTGGCCGTGGGGCTTCCCGACCTATCCGTATAGCCTACGAGAAGGATACGCGCTTGTGGACAGGTCTGAGTGAATGCGCTCACTGCCCCTAATGCTTCACGCAAGGGTTGGGGATCGGCAATGGTCGAGCCCAGGTCGAAGCGCACCAACGTTGACCTACTGGAGGTCAGCGGGTTGGGCAGGCGTGTTTCGAGGTTCGCAAGGCGACTATCGATCTGGGCGAGCCGGGCGGGCAGATCCGCCGTCTGTTCGGTCCCCTGGCGCCTACTTGGCTCAGGGAGGCTTTCGCCTTCCGTCTGGGTTTTGAAGGTGGATGTTTCCTGCTCGCTCAGCGCTTGTGCGAAGCCGGCTTTCAGTTCGACCAGGGCGCTCTGAAAGGCTTGCGGTGTCATCGTGGATTCGGCAACGTGGCTAAGGGCGGCCTTCGCCTCACGATATTCCTGATCGGTGCTCTCGAACCGCGCCCATTTCTCGCAAGCGTCGATGAACAGTCGGATGCCGATCAGATATTGGTTTTGTGCGCCGGTGTTGCGGAACTCGGCATCGCGCATATTCAGTCCATAACCCAGGATCGAGAAGCCGGCAGACCGGTCCCGATTGGGGCGAAGTGGATCGCTCCAGCCTTTGCATTCCTTCATCCGGATCTTGGCCGCCGGCTGCAGCGGCCGCGGGATGCCCTCCAGGTGAGATTGGCAGGCGGTGACGAGGGAGAAGCAACAGAGCATCCCTGCGATACGGCGCCCAGCGCCTCTCGTTTGCAGTTCAGGCGGCATTTGCTGCCGGCTGCGGTGACTGCTGTTGCGGCGTCTCGCTTTTCACAAGTGCGTCTTGCAGATCTTTGGCCTGATCCTGCACGCATTTGACCAAGGCAGGTGTGACAGCGGGTATTCTCTCTTCAACCTGGCTCGCCGTCATTTGCCGTGACATCTGACTGCCGGCGAAAATCCACAAGTCAAGTTTCGCGCTGCTCTGATCGCCGGTCAAGAAGGTCAGCACAGTGGCTCTGATCGTACCCAGCTTGGCGAGAATGGAGGGGTCTATTTTGCGCATCGATCGGGTCATGAAGCCGCCGCACGCTTCAAGGTTCACGCCTGGGATGCTGGCGTTGGCCAGTAGCGTGGTTATCTTGACGGTGTCGAAGTTCGGGTTGGGCAGGATCTTATCGATTTCTGCCGCGCTGAAATGCGGGATACCTGCGATTTCCTCGGCGAGCTGATCGCGGATCGCGTCACGTTCCTCGGTGTTCTCAGGTTGCCAGCGCCCGATATCGAAGTACCGATCCAGAGTCAGAATGAAATCCTTCTCAGCATTGTCGAGTGCCTTGACCTTAACCGGGTCCGCTTGCAGCTTTTCGCGCGCGCAAGTGAAGAAGGACCGCACGGTTTCGCTATAGGCGTCCTGCGCGAGACCACCGGCGGCCGAGATCGCGTAACCGGCCTTGATGGTGACGGCCTTGGAGGACTTGCTTTCGCCCAAGCCGCTGGCCAACTGATCGGCGATGTTCTGCGCAGTCCGGGATGCCATCTCGAGCTTGGCCTCGCCGGCGATCTCGGCCAGTTTGCTCTGATACCGGAACGTGCAATCGGCATGCGCGAGTTGAGGACAGAAAAAGGCCCCAGCCGCAACTGCTGCTGACATAAGCGAGTATTTCATGGCTTCTCCCTGTTGTCAGCAAGACTGACGGGAACGACGCCTACCGCGCCTGCGAGCAAATGAAAAGTACATTGCGGAAGCACAACGAGCGCCTTGTTCGCAGACAAACAGAGCGTCAACCGCGCCTGATCGAACTTGCACGCAATTGCCGTGTAAGCTTGATCTATCAAGATGCTTCCAAAACCGGACTTCACCTTGAAACGGCTAGCCTTGAGGCACAGTGCCGAAATCGAAATTTTCCGGTCTGCACCTGAAAACAAACATTCGCTGAGTGATCGAGCAGAGTTGGCGTAGAGGCGATGTAGAATTTGGGTAAGTTTATTCAAATTCGCTGATTTCCAGCCTTTCTGCGGCAGGATTTGGCCCACCGCTCGCTTTCCTGCGCGTTTTTCTTGCGGCGCGCCCGCAGGAGGTGTGCAACGGATTATCGAATATGCTCGGGCTGCTCGCGAGCGCGTTTCATGAATCGTGGCGACGCAAGGTTGGGCGAAGCGCGCCCCGTCCCATCTGATCGAACATTGCAGCCAGGGAACGATCGCCGACGGCCAGATCCTCGGCGTCTTGGCGCCAGGGCACAGGGTGTGGGGCGCAGGCTGCACCCTCGCGCCCCACACATTAGGTCACTTCTCGGTGATGGCGGTGATCACGCCGGCACCGCCCTCGAGCTTCAGGTCGAAACTTACTTCGTCTCCGACCTTCAGGCTGTCGATGAGCGCGGCTAGGGGAGGGGTCCTGGTTTGGTCTACGGTTGCGCATACCCGACCGTAGCCTGCGCCACGAGCCGATCCTCGCTTCCTTGCCAGATCCTCACATCAACTGTCGATAACTTGCGTCCGAGTTTGAGAAGCCGGGCGTCGGCATAAATGGGTCTGAATTGACAGGCGTGCAGAAAGGAGATCGAAAGGCCATGCGTTACTGCCATCGGCTCAGGCCCGTGGTGCGTCGCAATCACGGCGTAGGCTGCCACGTCCGCCAGAGCCATGAGCGATGGGCCGGACACGATTTTACCGGGCCTTGCCATAGCCGGGGTCGGCTCGAGGAGCATTCGCACGGTCCGGGAACGATTTCCACTACAGAACCTAGACCGGCGCGCGCTTCGGGCGGAAAGGCCTCGTCGAGAAATTTGGACAGGCCGTCAAGATCGAGCTGGGGTTGAGGATATTCCCTATTCATAGCTTCTGGCCTTATCGGACAAAGCTGGTTTCCAACAATAACAACATGGCGAGACCGATCATAACGGCAGCTGACACGCGGCGCCCCAGCGCTGGCCGATCCGGGGCGTGTACGCAGGGCTGCTTTCGAACCATATTCAACTGTCAGACAGACCAATGCGCAGTTGACGATGTGAATGCCGCCCAGCCCGAGAAGCTGCGCCGGGACCGGTCAGGCGCTCGAGCGACCGCCTGGCAGCCCCTTGTGCGTAGCGAAGTCGCTCCGCAAAGGCTATTGGCGCTGGAAATAGAGGAGTGACAGACATGCCGAGCCCCAGCCCCTGGCAGCATCATCGCAGCGCCGCCCTGGCTGACGACATCGACTTCGAGATCAAGGGTCAGGAGTTGCAGTTCCTTGAGATAGAACTCGATCCGGGCGAAAGCGCCGTTGCAGAAGCAGGCGCGCTGGTCTGGAAAGACGCGGCTGTGGGCATGACGACCGTGTTCGGTGATGGAAGCGGAGGCAGCGACGGCGGCTTCATGGGCAAGCTGTTGGGAGCCGGAAAGCGACTGATCACAGGCGAGAGCCTCTTTACCACCGTGTTCACGCATAATGGCCAAGGCAAGGCAAAGGTCGCTTTTGCTTCACCGACGCCGGGCGCGATCCTTCCCATCCGGCTTGATCAATGCGGCGGGCGACTGATCTGCCAGAAGGACAGCTTTCTTGCAGCGGCCAAAGGCGTGTCGATCGGCGTCCACTTCCAGCAACGGATCATGACCGGCCTGTTCGGCGGCGAAGGCTTCATCATGCAGAAGCTGGAGGGCGACGGCTGGGTGTTCGTCCAGATGGGGGGCGCGATCGTCGAACGCGAACTGGCGCCGAGTGAGCAATTACATGTCGATACCGGCTGCGTCGCGGCCTTTACCGACACGGTTGCTTTCGACCTCGAACGCGCTGGCGGGGTGCGCAGCGTCCTGTTCGGCGGAGAGGGCCTGGTTTTTGCTCGGCTCACCGGCCCCGGCAAGGTGTGGATACAGTCCCTGCCATTCTCCCGTTTGGCAGGGCGGATGCTGGCGGCGGCCGGCAGTCGCGGCGGACAGAACAGGGGTGAAGGGTCAGTGCTCGGCGGCCTGGGGGACCTGATCGGCGGCAATAACTGAAGCTGCTCAAAAGCAGTGCTCGCGGGCGGGGAACGCGCGGCGCAAATCGCGCGTTGGCCGACCTTGAAAGGGAGAGCAGCATGACCCGCCTTACCCCCATATGTCTGATCGCTGGTTTGACCCTGGCTGCATGCAACCAAGCCGCAGAGCGACGCGCGGAGAATGCGGCAGGATCGGCCGCAGCCACTGCCGAGGTTGTCGGCGACCGGATCGAAAATGCTGCTGACAATACGGCCAGCGCTATGAGGCCGACGCCGAGCGCGCAAGAATTCGTGAACCAGGCAGCCAAGAGCGACGCTTTCGAGATTGCGGCGGCGAAGTTGGCCGAGACGCAGGGGGTATCGACCGAAGTGAAACTGTTCGCCGCGCAAATGATCGAGGCGCACACGGATTCCACGGCCAAGATCAAGGAAGCGGCTGGCAAGGCCGAGCCTGCGATCCAGCCCGATCCAGCGCTCACTCCTGACCAGAATGAGGATCTGGCGGAGCTGCGGAAGCTGACCGGTGCCAAATTCGATGAGGAATATGTCGATGGCCAGGTGGATGCGCATGAAGACGCCTTGGCGTTGATGCGGTCCTACGCGTCGGGCGGCACGGACGCGGCGCTGAGGGCCGTTGCAGCTGAAATCGCGCCGGTGGTCGAAGGGCATCTCAAGATGGCACGCGAGCTTGAAACAAAGACTGACCGTTGAGTCCAATATTGTCAGCGAAAAGTCATCCAGGTGATGAACCTGCTCGCTTCCGACTTGGCACTCCCGATCCTGGGCGCGATCGGTGCCGGGCGGGAATATCGCGCAAACCCAGCGGGGTCCCGTACACGCTTGTGCGAGGCGGGGTTCAAGCCTTCAGCCATTAGCCAGCGTCTTGAAGGGGATAGTGTGAAATTCACGTCGGCGGTGAGCGATGCTCAAGAGGAGACGATGGAGGAATTGAGCATCGCACTGTTCCGGGATCCCGTCATGCTGACAGCGGCCGCAAAGCCTCTACATCAGTGCATCATCCCATCCACGTGCCGCAGCTTATCCGGGTTTCGCATGATATAGATCGCCTTCACGCGGCTGTCTTCGATGAGGAGCGCTGTCGTCTGTAACATGCCGTCGGCCTCCCGCGTAACAAAGCCGGGCAAGCCATTCACAAATGCCCGCCTCACCAGTTCAGGATCGCCGCGGCGCAGACGGATAATAGTGGATAGTCCGCGTAGAACCTCGTGTGCGCCGTTGAGGACACGGCCCGCCGCCGGGCGTATGCCTCCTCCATCGGAATGAAAGCGTACATCGTCTGCCAGCAGCGAACCGAGCTTTGTGACATCGCCGGCCCGAGCCGCTTCATAAAAGGCTGCGGCGATCGCTTGGCCCCGGTCGCGTTCGACAGGAAAGCGCGGCCGCTCGCGCCGCACATGCTCGCGTGCCCGCGCAGCAAGCTGACGGCAGGCGGCAGCGCCCCGGCCAATGGAGGAGGCGACGTCATCGAAGCTTTCTCCGAACACATCATGCAGCAGGAAAGCCGCCCGTTCGAGCGGAGAGAGACGTTCGAGCGCAAGCATGAGGGGGAGGGTGACGTCCTCTACGGGCTCGGCCTCCACGATGGGGTCGGGCAGCCACGGGCCAACATAGTTTTCCCGCCGCACCCTCGCGGATTTCAGGTGATCGAGGCACAGACGCGTCACCGTGCGGCGCAGGAACGCGGCGGGGACACGCACGGTTTGCCTGTCTGTCGCCGCCCAGCGGATGAATGCGTCCTGCACTACATCCTCTGCGTCAGCCATCGAACCGAGCATGCGATAGGCGACGCGCAGCAGATTGGTCCGCTGCGCGTCAAAGCTCGCAAGGCGATCGTCGATCACGCCGGCCAGCCAAGCGCGGGGTCGTAGAGATGGAAGCCGACCGCCAGTCGGTTCCAGCCGTTGATGACGTTGATCGCCAGTGTCAGTTTCACCTGCTCCTCCGCGCTGAATTCCGCTGCAAGGGCGGCATAAACGGCATCAGGCGCGCGCCTCGTGGCAATTTGCGTCAGATGATCGGTCCAGCCAAGAGCCGCCCGCTCCCGCGCGCTATAACATGGCGCCTCCTCCCACGCGCCGAGCAAATGGATGCGCTGCTCCGTCTCGCCTGCCTTGCGGGCATCATGCGTGTGCATGTTGAGGCAGTTGGCGCAGCCGTTGATCTGTGAGGCGCGAATCTTGACCAGTTCGAGCAGGTTCTTTTCAAGCCCGGATTTCTCGACCTGCATCGACAGATCGTACCAGGCTTTGAAAAGCGGCCCGCCACCGGCATAGATATTGGTGCGGTCATGCATATGTCGGCATTCCTTCATCGCAGTTGGATACCCGCATGACGAGGCAGCCGGAGGCTCTGTGACACGCCTAGCGCATTTTCTTTCGGCCCGTATCGGCTATGCGCCAATGCCGGCCAAAGCAGCCAATGGTGTCGGTCGTCTTCGCATCACTCGCGAAGTATCTTCTCCATCGCCTTCCCCTGTGCGAGCTCGTCGATCAGCTTGTCGAGATAGCGGATCTCCTGCATCAATCCGTCTTCGATAGCTTCGACCCGAACGCCGCAGACCACGCCTCGGATCAACTTTCGCGAGGGGTTCAGTAAAGGCGCCTGACCAAAAAATTTCTCGAAGCTGCTTTTCTTTTCCAGCTCCGCGTCGAGCTCTAACCGGGTATAGCCCGTCAACCAGTGGATGATCTCATCGACCTCCGCTTTGCTGCGGCCTTTCTTTTCCGCCTTGGTGACATAGTGCGGATAGACACTGGCAAAGCTGATGCCGTAGATGCGATGTTCCGCCATGATGCGCTTCCCCGTCCGAACCGTTCAGCCACCGCGCGGCAAAGCTGCCGCCAAACCTATGGCGCCGCCGCGCGCATGACATAAAATCTGTGCGTTCGTAGACGATGTCTGCTGCGCCTGCCAACGGCGTGCGCCCGGGCCGCCTCAAACGCCGCGCCTGTGTAGACCTTCCTATGGTCGCGACCCGCATTCAAGGCTCGCATGGCAAGGCGTCCTGTTTTGTCCGGGGCGCGCTCTTTCTCTCGGAACATAGCATGCCAGCTATGCGAAGATCGACTAACGTTTTCGCCGGCAGCAATCGCGAGACCGGCGTCCTTCGCACTGGGCGTACCAAGGACTGGACCGGCGCTACCCACCAAGGGAGCCATGACCTGGCTCGCCCGGAAGATGGCGCGTTCGCAGCCCGAAGCGCATCACTGGGTCATGGAGCGTGTGAGGCAAGGGAAAGCTGGCATGATCATTTCTTCCTGGGATCGGGCAACAGGATGGCGAGCAACCCGATCGCGGGCAGGAACGCGCAGATGCCGTAGACCGTCCCAATGCCCGAACGATCGGCGACCTCACCCAGAACGGCCGCGCCCACGCCCCCCATGCCGAAGGAAAAGCCAAAGAACAGGCCGGAGATCATGCCGATCTTTCCAGGGACCAGATCCTGCGCGTACACGACGATGGCCGGAAAAGCGGACGCAAGGATCAAGCCGATCGCAACCGCCAGGGGCCCGGTCCAGAAGAGGTTCGCGTGGGGGAGGAGCAAGGTGAAAGGGAGCGCGCCCAGGATCGAGAACCAGATCACATATTTCCGCCCGAAGCGATCTCCCAGCGGCCCGCCCGCGATCGTGCCTAGCGCGACGGCGGCAAGAAAGGCGAACAGGTATAGCTGCGCGACGTCGACCGACACGCCAAAACGATGGATCAGATAGAAAGTGAAGTAGCTGGTAAGGCTCGCCATATAGACATATTTGGAAAAGATGAGGGCGAGCAGTACGGCGATGCCACCCAGCACTTTTCCTTGAGGCGGGTCGACAATGACTTTGCCACTGCCTTTCCGTGGGGACAGGCGCGCAAGGCCATGATGTCGATACCATTGGCTGACATTCCAGAGGATGGCGCAGGATAACAGGGCCAGCATCGCGAAAAAGGCGAGGCTGGTCTGACCCCAGCGCAGGACAATGAGCGCGGCGGCCAGAGGACCGAGCGCGGATCCGGCGTTGCCACCGACCTGGAACATCGACTGGGCAAGGCCATGTCTGCGCCCGGCGGCCATGCGCGCGACGCGCGAGGATTCGGGATGGAAGACCGAAGAGCCCATGCCCAGCAGGGATGCGCCTGCCAGCAGCAGCCCGTAGCTGTGTGCAACAGAGAGTACCAGCAGCCCCGCCAGGGAGAAGAGCGTTCCGGCCGGAAGTGCAAGCGGTGTCGGCCGCTTATCGGAGTAAAGACCAATGAGCGGCTGCAGGATCGACGCGGTCATCTGGTAGACCAGGGTCACCAGCCCGACCTGGCTGAACGACAGGTCAAGTTCCGTCTTGAGGCTGGGATAGATGGCGGGCAACAGCGACTGCAGCATGTCGTTGATGAGATGACAGGCGCTGATCGCCGCGATTATGCCGAAAACCGTTGCGTCGGCGGCGGGGGCGGGCAGGGCTGATCGTGTGGCGTTCATGCTATTCTTGTCCTTGATGACAGAGCGGCCTTAACCCCTCCCGCAAGCGCCCGCATTCCTATATGGGACTATCATCTTCGCGATCGGGACATGCCGTGCCTTGGAACGACCCTGCCTTCGTCGAGCATATCGATCGGCCCATTGTCGGGATCGGCAACGAATATCCGCCTGCCTTCGAGCTGGACTGGCATCAGCATCGGCGCGGGCAATTGCTCTACGCAGCACGTGGGGTCGTGGTCGTCAGCACACCTTACGGTGCGTGGGTGGCGCCGCCTGAGCGCGCGGTCTGGACGCCAGGCGGCTGCCCGCACGCCATTAGGATGGTCGGCGCCGTCAGTACCCGCGCTGTCCTGATCGAACCCGGCACGGATGGCTCGCTGGGTGACAGCAACAAGGTGATTCAGGTGTCGCCGCTGCTTCGCGCGCTGCTCGAAGCGGCGTGCGACATTCCGCCGGAATATGATGAGGACGGGCGCGACGGCAAGGTGATGGCGCTGCTCCTGGCTGAACTGGCGGCGGCGCCCACCGTACCTCTGGCTGTTCCTTTTCCGAAGACAGGGCCGATCGCCGCCCGGTGCCATGCCTTTCTCGAACGCCCGACCCCGCATGACAGCATCGATCAGTGGTGCGATGATCTGGGCATGGGCCGCCGCGCCTTCACCCGTGCCTTTCGCCGGGAAACGGGCCTTAGCTTCGGAGCATGGCGGCAGCAGGCCTGTATTCTCATAGCGCTGCCGCGGCTTGCCGAGGGCCAGTCTGTTACCGCGATCGCTTTCGACCTTGGATATGACAGCGCCGCCGCCTTCTCGACGATGTTCAAACGGCGCGTCGGTGTATCACCAAGCCACTATCTTCCCGCGGGTGAAGGGGGAACAAATGCAAGTACGGGCCCCTAGACCAAAGCCCATATGCGCAGTCCTCGCCGCTGGGACATGGCCTGATCCAATGGAAGGCCGGGCGGGGGCCTGACCCTTTTCATGTTACCATGTCGGTTAGGATGGTCCGGTCGAAACGGCGGGCGCCAGCCTGTCGACAAGGATGGCGCTGGCCCGGTTGAGACCGATCACTTCCACTCCAATGCCATGACGGCGCATTTTCATGACGATCTCTTCCAATGCGCCAACGGCCGTGATGTCCCATAAGTGACTGGCGGACAGATCTATGCGAACCATCGATGCTGTGTCCCTCAAATCGAACCGATCGGCAAATATGTCTGCGCTGGCGAAGAAAATCTGACCGGAGACGATATAGGTCCGCGTATCCGTCGCCTCATCATAATGAGACGCGACATCCATCATGCGCGTCACCTTGAAGGCAAAGAACACGCCGCTCAGGAGCACGCCGACAGCCACGCCCGCCGAAAGATCATGCGTTGCGACCGTGACGATCACGGTCGCCATCATGACGATGCCCGATACCTTGGGATGGCGCGCAAGGTCGCGGATCGACGCCCAGGAAAAGGTGCTGATCGATACCATGATCATGATTGCGACCAGCGCCGCCACGGGCACCTGCGCGATCCATGGGCGTAGCGGTACCATCACCAGGAGAAGAAAGACGCCGGCGACGAGGGTGGACAGCCGCCCGCGCCCCCCATAGCGGATATTGCCGACCGTTTGCCCGATCATCCCGCAGCCGGCGATGCCGCCAAACAGCCCCGCCGCGACATTGGCAAGGCCCAGGCCGGTGCATTCGCGCGCCTTGGAGCTTGTGGTTTCCGTCAGGTCGTCCACGACGCTTGCTGTCATCAGCGATTCAAGCAGTCCTACTGCCGCCATGGCAATCGCATAGGGAAGCACGATCACCAGCGTCTCCCAATCGAGCGGCACGCCGGGCCAGGTGAGAGACGGCAGGGAAGAGGGCAGGCGGCCAAGGTCGGCGACCGTGTGGATCGGCATGGGAAAGGCGATGCTGATCGTGGTGAGCACGAGAATGCAGATGAGTGGCGAGGGAATGGCAGTCGTGATCCGGGGAACGAGATAGATGATCGCGAGGCCGCCCGCGATCATGGCATAGCTATGCCAGCTCACGTGCAGCATCTGCGGCAACTGCGCGGAGAAGATGAGGATGGCGAGCGCGTTCACGAAGCCCGTCCGCACCGATCGCGAGACGAAGCGCATGAGTATATCGAGCTTCATGAGGCCGAAGGCGATCTGGAGCAATCCGGCAAGCAAGGTGGCGGCGAGCAGATATTGCAGCCCATGAGCGCTCACCAGCGCCGCCGCGACCAGCGCAACCGATCCCGCAGCGCCAGAGATCATCGCCGGACGTCCACCTGCAAAAGCGATGACGATACCGATGATGAAGGACGCGAACAGCCCGACCTCCGGATCGACGCCGGCGACGAAGGAGAAGGCGATCACTTCCGGGATCAGCGCGAACGTACCGACCATGCCGGCGAGAATATCGCGCCGGGCGTTGGAGGCACCGTCGAACCATTCAGCGCGGTAGCGCGATAAAGAGGTGCTGTTCATGGCTTGCAGAAAACCGTCGAAGTCGCAGGGATGATGTAGCGTGATGTGGCGAATATCAGCCTGCGACAAACATTGTCCGGCGGATCGACGGCCGGAATAGCCACCCGGATTTTCACCGGGTCCTTACGAATGGGCGGCTCCTAACGTCATGGGCTCACAAGCGCAATTGCCACCTCCCCGCGGGCGACGGGATTGCTGGATGGGAAGGTCGCGCATCGCGGGGCAAAGAGGGACACGCCCGCTCACCATGGCGGGCGTGTCGAAAGGCTGCGGCCGCGCACCCATGGTCGGCCCAGGCACGGTCGATCCGCAGGCACGCGTTGCACAATGGCCGGGTAGCCAACACTGCAGCCGTCTGGCGTTGCTCTTGCCGGCTAGCGCCGGTTGCGAGCACGCTTCCCATACCCTAGCAGGAACCGCTCTACCCCATTCGAGAGGTTATATCGTGGAAGTCGCTGACCGCGAAGGCAGAAGCAAGCTGCGTCGTTGGTGGAATATCTGGGTCGTGGGTGGCGTCGATCACGCGGCCGTTCTCGATCAGATAAGCGAGGACTCCGGCTGGTCGGGCCGCTATCTTTTTCTCGTCCTGATTTCCGCTTCGATTTCCCTTCTTGGTTTGTTGATGCCGTCGGTAGCGGTGCTGATCGGCGCCATGCTGCTCTCTCCCCTGATGATGCCGATCATCGGTTTGGGTTTCGGGATCGCAACGCTCGACTTCCGGGAAGTCCGGCGCGCCGCAACCGCCTTGGGCCTTGGATCGGCAGTCGCGATGATCCTTTCAGTTGTCCTGATTTCCCTCTCGCCGGTCCAGACGATCACGAGCGAAATCGCGGGCCGTACACAGCCCACTTTGTTTGATCTGCTGGTAGCCCTGCTCTCTGCCGTGGCGGGGGCCTACGCACTTATCCGGGGGCGTGGCGGCACGGTCGTAGGTGTAGCCATCGCCATCGCGCTCATGCCGCCGCTGGTCGTGGTGGGGTTCGGCATCGCCACCTGGAACTGGACCATCTTCTCAGGCGCACTGCTGCTCTTCATCACCAACGCGGTTACGATCTCGCTGACAGCCGCGCTGGTTGCGCGGGTCTATGGCTTTGGCAGTCATCTCTCGCCACATCATACCGGATGGCAGTTAGTCCTGTTTTTTGCAGCGCTTGGTCTTCTGTCTGTCCCACTGAGCGCAGCATTGAGGCAAATCGCCTTCGAAGCCCTCGCCCAGCGTCAGGTGCGCGATACCGTCCGTGCGCGCTTCCCGTCCGATGCACGCCTGAGTCAGGTCGAAATCGACTATGCGCGCTCGCCGATCCGCGTGCGCGCCGTCATGCTGACGCCGGGGATCGTTGCCCGAGCCGATGCACTGATCGCCGACGATCTCCAGGCGCGGCTGGGCCGCCCGGTGGACATCCATGTTGATCAGCTGCGCACATCCCAAGACGCGGGGGCGACAGAAGCGGCCCAGATCGCGCGGGCGAGCGATACCGGCCGCCAGAATCTCGATGGTAGCCGCCATCAGGCTACCGCCACTCTCGGCCTGATCGTGGGCGTCGAGCCAACCGCGGTGCGGCTTGAATTGGGGGATCGAACGCTGACAGCGGCCGCCGCCGTCTTGCCGGGCCTTGGTCTTGAAGGGTATCGCGCGCTCGAGGATCGTGCCCGGCGCGCGCTGCCGGATTGGACGGTGCTGCTGACGCCGCCCGATCAAGCAGTTTTGCCTGACGTGCGGATCGACCAGGGCGTCGTCGATGGCAAGGTGCTGGATCTTGCAGCATGGGCATCGACACGCAGATCGCAGGAGCTGACCGTAGAGGGAGGGACGGCCGCTCAACGCCGCGCCATAGCAGAGGGCATCGTTTCCCGAGGAGGACGTGCAAGGGTCGGGGCCGCGGCGGGAGCCATCCGGCTGGCCTGGATTGAGCGCGAGACGTCCATGCCGGGCGAGGGGCAGGGCGACGCCATCCAGGTCACCGGTCCGCGTCCCTGAAACCCGAAATTGCGCCGCGATGGGCTCTGTCTGGAAATCCCCCTTCAAATCAGCAGGGATACCGCATAGCGCAGGCCATTTGGGGCGGCTGTTTGACAACATAACTGTTGGATTATGGATTCACGGTCGGCGAATGCATGTCCCGGCGGCCGCGGCGATCGTACGTTCGGCCCCAACCCAATTGCAGCGGGTGACCCATTTCCCAGGCTGATCTGCAAGGAGCTCGCCAGCAGCATTGGAGGATGGGCTAAATCCCCAGAAGCTGCATCTGGGGGGCAGGCGAATGAAGCTCATAGCAGGAGCGTTGAGGGATGATGACTCGCTGCGCTGCGGCGGCAAATCCTTGGGGGCGTGCCGCTCGATGAGTGCGACGCCTTCTCCCTTCTATCCGCAATCCACCTCGAAGCAGAAGCGAGTCCATTCAGCTATGACGGGCTCCTTGCGGCGGGGTTGGGCAGCGCAGGGGCGAGGGTCCGCTGGACGGGCATGGGAGCGCTTGGGCCTGCGCTGAAGTCGCACCATCTGAACATCTCCACCCTGCATGGGGCCGTAACGATATGCCAGGTTGGTTAACATTTTATTAATGGTCTACTTGAGCGTCGAAGTGGAGCCATAAATGAACGGGTCTTCAACCCTGACGCATTTTCTCAGGTCCGCCGGGATGTGTTTGCACTGCTCCGCGCCGGGATCCGGGCCTGCGCCCTTGCGGACAGCAGCGATGTGCGATAATATCGTAAGACGATATAATTTCTGTTCGGTTGATGGGATCGCAAGGCGCAGCCTGGCAAGCTTTCCAACAACTGAAATGCGAGGCCGCCATGCCATTGCTGAAAATCCTTGTTGAAGCTGTCGCGCTGATCGGCGGCAGCGTTTTGGCAGCGATGATCTCGGCTGTGCTGGCCTGGAACATCGCACGCCGCCTGCATTGCCGCCGGCAGGCGTGGCTGATCCTGCTCGCTGCAGCCGCGACGACGCTTCTCGCTTTGGGTGACAGCGAGTTTGTGAGGATGAGTGCGATTCTCGGGATTGCAGCTTCAGCCGCACTCTATCTCCAGGGCGTGGACGAGGGACGAGGAAAGCGCCAAAATGGCATACAGCGCCATCGTTAACAGAGAGGAACCAGCATGGCCCGGGAGCAACTTTGGTCTTATCCCGCGATTGTCGCAGCGATCGGCCAGGCAAGATTGCCGACGTTCGGCGAGATGCGCTTTTTGATGAGGCGGATTAGTCGCGAAACCCGTACGGTTCCTGATAATAGCCGGCGCCGCAAAATCATACGGGATCTCGCGGGAGCGATTGTGCAAGGTCAAGAGGCTTCAGGCGGAGCCTGAATTCCGACCTGGCACTGCGCGTTCATGATGGACGCACATGTCCTTCACGCCGGCGGCCGTCGATGCCCGGGGCAATCTTGCTCGCCATCGGTGGCACGAGCCCAGTCCGCAGGCTGCTTCTCTGCGAACCGCGCCATGGCCTGTCGACGATCAACGCGGTACGCTTGAACTTCATTTCCGCGAAAAGGCTGATCGCGCAGATCAGTTATGCTGATCGTCGGACAGGGACAGGATGATGGCGACGAGCGCGTCCTCGGCCCGCTCCCTTCTCTGCGCATCGGTGGCCGAAAGGTCTGCCCGCAACCATGCCGGAAGGCGCCTCACAAGCTCCCGCAGGTTGTTGTCGCCGATCTCGGTCGGCGGCGCCCCTCCAGTTGACAAGGGGTCATTCATACAGGTGACCAGAGCTGCAGACTGCTGGTCGCGACCCGGACCGAAGCGACATTTTTTTCGATGGCGAATGGGCAATCCTCATCAGCCATCACCCGGCAGGCGTTTGAAACCGTGCATTGAATACCACCATTGGATTGCGATGATGGCGCCTTTGGCAGGCTGAAGCAAACCGACCATCAGGATGACGGCAAGCGGCAGGATAATGGCGACCACCACACCTGCCGAGAGCCCGGCATCCTTTGTCAGCGCAATGATGAGAGGCGCCAGGAGATGGCCCGTCACAAAGATCGATACATAGGCCGGAAAGTCGTCCGCCTGTTGAGGCGTCCAGTCCTGACCGCATGCGCTGCATTGCGCGACGGGCTTGAGGAATCGCGGGAACAGCCGGTTTTCGCCACAACGGGGGCATCGTCCGATCGCACCCCGTCTTACGGCTTCAAGGACTGAGGCGGAGACCGTCGCGCAATTATTCCGAGGGTCTCCGCGCGCAGCCGGGCATCGTTCGATGCCGTTGCAGGGGGGCGTGAAGCCTTCCTCAGGCATCGACCCTGGCCGTGGGGGCGGCCGACCGCACGCTTGCGTCGACATGATCTTCAAATTGCGCGAAATTATCGATGAACTTGGCCACCAGCTCTCTTGCGGTTCTGTCATATTCGGCAGGATCAGCCCACGCACCACGCGGATCGAGCAGCTTGTCATCGACGCCGGGCACCGCGATCGGCACCTCGAAGCCAAAATTGGGGTCCTCACGGAATTCAGCATTATTGAGGCTGCCATCCAGCGCGGCATTGAGCAGCGCGCGCGTGGCCTTGATCGGCATCCGGCTGATGCCTTCCATGGTCGCCTTGCCGCCCGACCAGCCGGTGTTGACCAACCAGCACTTGACCCCGCCCTTGGCGATCCGTTCCTTGAGCAGATTGCCGTAGACAGAAGGATGGCGGGGCATGAACGGTGCGCCAAAGCAGGTCGAGAAGGTCGCCTCCGGCTCGGTCACGCCGATCTCAGTGCCGGCAACGCGCGCGGTATAGCCTGACAGGAAGTGATACATCGCCTGGTCCGGAGTCAGGCGGGCGATTGGCGGCAGCACGCCATAGGCATCGGCGGTGAGAAAGATGATGTTCTTCGGCACCGGACCGAGATTGTCCCGCGAGGCATTGGGAATGAAGTCGATGGGGTAAGAGCCGCGGCTGTTCTCCGCGAGTGAGGCGTCGTCGAGGTCAATCTCGCGCGTGGCAGGATCAATCACCACATTTTCGAGCACCGTGCCAAAACGGCGTGTCGTCGCGAAGATCTCCGGCTCCGCCTCCGCCGACAGACGGATCATCTTGGCGTAGCAGCCACCTTCGAAATTGAACACGGCGGTATCCGACCAACCATGCTCGTCGTCTCCGATCAGCGTGCGGCTGGCGTCAGCCGAGAGCGTCGTCTTGCCCGTGCCCGACAGGCCGAAGAAGACGGCGGTGTCGCCCTTCGGACCGATATTGGCCGAGCAATGCATCGGCATCACGCCCTTGGCCGGGAGCAGGTAGTTGAGGATGCCAAAGACCGATTTCTTCATCTCGCCCGCATAGGCGGTCCCGCCGATGAGGATCAGCTTCTCGGTCAGGTTGACGGCGACCACCGTCTCGCTGCGCGTGCCGTGGCGCGCGGGATCGGCCCGGAAACTGGGAAGGTCGATGATGGTGTACTCGGGGAGGAATGCGTCGAGCTCTGCGGCGGTAGGGCGCACAAGCAGGGTGCGCACGAAGAGACTGTGCCAGGCGAGCTCCGTGATGACGCTCACCTGAACGCGGTGCTCGGGCTGCGAGCCGCCGAAGAGATCCGCGACGTAAAGCCTGGTCCTGCCCTCCAGCGCCTTCACAAAATCGGCGCGCAGATTGGCGAAGTGCTCAGGCGTCCTCGCTACATTGGTTTTGCCCCACCAGACGCTGCTTTCGGTTTCCGCGTCCCGAACAATGAACTTGTCCTTCGCCGAACGGCCGGTGTGCTTGCCCGTCGCAACCACGAACGGGCCGTCCTTGGCAATCAATCCCTCGCCGTTCCGGACTGCTTCCTCGATGAGTTGCGCCGTTCCGAGATTGCGCTGGACTTTTGGATCATCGTTGAGATTGGCCAGCAGGGTACGACCGAAGAGGTTGGGCATGACTATACTCCTTGAACCTTATGTCATCGAGCGATGAAAATCCCGTGACAGCCCGTTAGCATATGGCATATGTGAAAGGTAAGATTGTAATTTGATGTCTTAAACATCATGGAGGTTTCGTTGATCACATCGCAGCAAATGCGTGCCGCACGCGCCCTCCTGGGCCTCGACCAGCGCGGTCTTGCTGCCCTCTCAGGCGTTTCGCTTCCAACCATCCAGCGGATGGAGGCCTCCGAGGGCCAGGTGCGGAGCGTCGTCGACACGCTGGTGAAAGTCATCAACGCGCTGGAAGCAGCCGGTATCGAGATCATCGGTGAAAATGCACCGAGCAGCGGGGCAGGACGCGGCGTACGCCTCAAGGAAACGGCCGCCGGCAAGGGGCCCCGGCGCGTCCCGTCTCTTCTGTTCGACCAGGCTGAGGAGCCGGACAGTGACGACAATGCCCGGTGACGCACGGCGCATTGCCTTCACGCCCAAGCTGATCACGGTTCTGCACGAAGGCTATACGCCAGTGGATTTCCGCCGGGACGCCTTGGCGGGCCTGACCGTCGCTATCGTCGCATTGCCGCTTGCCATGGCGCTTGCAATTGCCAGCGGGGCCTCGCCTGACAAAGGGCTTGTGACCGCAGTCGTCGCAGGGTTCCTCATATCTCTGCTGGGCGGATCGCGCGTCCAGATCGGCGGACCGACCGGCGCTTTCGTGGTCGTCGTGTTCAACGTGATCGCGCAGCACGGGCTGGATGGACTTGTTCTTGCCACCCTGATGGCGGGGTTCATTCTGATTGGAGCGGGCTACGCTGGCCTTGGCAACCTGGTGCGCTTCATTCCGCAGCCGGTGATCACCGGGTTCACTGCGGGCATCGCGGTGATCATTGCATCGAGTCAGGTCAAGGATTTCCTTGGACTGTCCATGGCCCAAGTGCCGGCCGATTTCCTTCCCCGATGGGGCGCCTATTTCAGGGCGCTGGGCAGCGTTGAAATCGGGGCTTTGGCCATAGGCGCGGGGTCATTGGCGCTGATCATCTCCTTGCGCAAATGGGCGCCGCGCTTGCCGGGGTTCCTGATCGCCGTTCTTGCCGCATCCGCTGTCGTGACGCTGCTGCACTTGCCGGTCGAGACAATCGGATCGCGATTTCCCGACTTGCCGACGGGATTGCCCGCTCCTGCGCTGCCCGACATTTCGCTTCTCAAGATACAGTCGCTGATACCGTCCGCGTTCACCATAGCCTTTCTGGCCGGCATCGAGGCCCTCCTGTCTGCGGTCGTCGCTGATGGCATGATCGGTTCCCGGCATCGTTCCGGCCAGGAACTGGTCGGCCAAGGTGTCGCCAATCTGGCTTCGGCGTTGCTGGGCGGGTTGCCCGCGACCGGTGCGATCGCCCGCACCGCCACCAATATCAGGGCCGGCGGCATTACGCCAATTGCCGGAATGTTGCATGCGGTATTCCTGCTGCTCTTCATGCTCTTCGCGTCCCGTCTCATGGCCTATGTGCCGCTGGCCGCGCTGGCGGCGATCCTGTTCATGGTCGCATGGGGCATGAGCGAACATCACCGGTTCATCCAGCTGCTGAGGATGCCCAACGGAGATCGCGCGCTGCTGCTGCTGACCTTCTTCCTGACGGTGCTGGTCGATTTGACCGTCGCCATTGGCGTCGGCGTGACGCTGGCCTCGCTGGTCTTCATGATGCGTATGAGCCGTACCGTCGAGATAGCGAGCGACCGGCAGGCTTCCTCCCGCGAGGATGAGAACGAGGAAATCGACCAGCGTGTGGCACTGCCAGATGGCGTCGAGATATTCCGGATCGACGGACCGATCTTCTTTGGCGTGGCCAATGAGCTGCTCGATACGCTGCGTCGCATCGGTCCTGTCCCGCAGGTCATCATTCTGCGGATGCGACGGGTTCCGCTGCTCGATGCAAGCGGTGTGGCCACGATTGGCGAGATTGTCGCCCGGGCTGCGGCGACAGGCACGCAAATCATCCTTTCCGGCGTTCAGGCCCAACCCATGGCGATGCTGGAGCGCGGCGCGCTCGGGGTCCAGAGCCGGCGCCTCATCCACAGCGCGGACCTGCCCGAAGCGTTGCGCGTGGCCGCCGCAATCACAGCCGCGCCGCCGGCAAGCCGGATGCGCCTCCACTGATCAACAGCCTACAGGATCATGCCAATGACCGATGACAACGACGATTATGTCTATGATGAAGCTACGGGCGAATGGGTAAGCGCCGCTGACGCGGCCACGCGGGCCGCAGCGCTTGACCGGATCGAGGTACGGGACTCTGTCGGAAATCTGCTCGCGGATGGCGATAGCGTCATAACGATCAAGGATCTTAAGGTCAAAGGGGCGGGTCAGACCCTTCGGAAGGGGACCGTCATCAAGTCGATCCGGCTCACAGGAGATGCCCAGGAGATTGACTGCCGTTATGAGGGCATCAAGGGTCTTGTCCTTCGAGCGGAATTCGTGCGCAAGCACTGATCCCTCGCATCTGCCTCCCACAACGCGGAACACGCCTTGGAAACCATCACGATCATTTTGCTCCTTCTGCTCGCGGTCATCATCAGCGGCATCGTATCGCGCGCCGTGCCGTTGCCGTTGCCTCGGCCGCTCTTCCAGATCGCGCTCGGTGCCGTGATCGGCCTCACCGCCGACTGGCGCGTGACGCTCGATCCCGAGATCTTCTTTCTGCTGTTCCTGCCGCCGCTGCTCTTCCTCGATGGTTGGCGCATCCCGCGAGAGGAACTGTTCAAGGACGGAAAGACTGTCATCGAGCTGGCGCTCGGGCTCGTTGTCTTCACCGTCGTCGGCATGGGATGGTTCATTCACTGGATGATCCCCTCGATACCGCTCGCGGTGGCCTTCGCCCTTGCCGCTGTCGTTTCGCCGACCGACCCGATCGCCGTCTCGGCGATTGCTCAACGTGTACCGATCCCCAAGCGCATGATGCACATTCTGGAGGGAGAATCGCTCCTCAACGACGCTTCCGGCCTCGTCTGTCTTCGCTTTGCCATCGCCGCGGCCCTGACCGGCGCCTTCACGATTCACGAGGCGGCGCTGAATTTCCTGTGGGTGGCATTTGGCGGAATCGCCGTCGGCACGGGCCTCACCTGGATGGTGTCGCGCGCCAAGAACTGGGTCAGCCGCAGGCTCGGCGAAGAAGGCGGCGCGCAGATCCTCATCAGCCTGCTCATTCCTTTTGGCGCCTATCTGCTCGCTGAGCACTTGCACTGCTCAGGTATCCTCGCTGCGGTCGCTGCCGGTCTCACCATGGGATTTGTCGAATCGACGGGCGAGCTGGAAGCAACGACACGGATTCGCCGCAACACGGTATGGGATACGATCCAGTTCACCGCCAACGGCGTCATCTTCGTGCTGCTTGGCGAACAGCTACCCGGGATTCTTGCCGGCGCGGCCGATACAGTCCGGCAGGCCGGCCATCACGAACCCTGGTGGCTCGCAATCTATGTGCTCGCGATCAATGTCGGTCTCGCGGGCCTGCGTTTCCTGTGGGTGTGGCTCTCCTTCCGTTTGACCTTCTTCCGGGCGCGCGATTGGCGACAAACGCCCAATTGGAGGCTCGTTGCCGCCATGTCGTTCGCAGGCGTGCGCGGTGCGATTACCTTGGCGGGCGTCCTCACGCTGCCGCTCACGATGACCGACGGGACGGATTTTCCTGCACGCGACCTGGCCATTTTCCTCGCCATGGGGGTCATCATCATTTCGTTGATCGCGGCAAGCATCGGCTTGCCGCTATTGTTGCGGGGCCTGGCGATGCCAGCCGAGGCGTCGCAGGTGGCGGAGATCGACGCAGCCCGGATCTCTGCGGCGGAGGCCGCCATCGCAGCGATCGAGCGGGCACAGCATAATATGGCGGATGGACGAACTGACGCTGATCTCTATGTCGCCGTGGCGGCCCGGATCATGGAGAGCTATCGCGCCCGGATCGAGGCGCGTCAGTCCGCAACAGCCAATGGGGGACGCGGGAGACAGCTGGAGGGAATTGAGCGCGAGATGAGACTGGCGGCGCTCAGGGCCGAGCGCGCGCAGCTATATCGCCTCGTGCGGCGGCGCGAGCTGGGGAGCGAGGCTGCGCGCCGGCTGGTGCGGGAACTGGATCTTATGGAAGCCCGCTACTCAACATAGCCTGGCCGATTGAAGCGGCCGCCCGAAGGAAGGCGCTGTCGATGCTGTGAGCGTTCATGGGTGCTGCGCGATGATGGAGGACCGCAAGGGTCAGGCATCAGCAAAAATGTCTCCGCTCCCTCCGCCTGCACTGGTCTCCCGACAAGCGTAAACCAGGGAATTTACGTTTGCCAGGAGTGGGTGGCCCATGGCTCAAATGCCGGACCGTGCATCCGCGTAGATTTCATCAATTTGAAAAGCAATCATCCCAGGGGTGAGAAGCGCGCGACCCGCGACGGATGGAATCAATGCTTGTACGAGCGCCAGGACATGGCGTTCAATTCGTCGTTGTTGAAGTTGGAACCCGACAATCGCATGCTGAGCGCAGCAAGCCGGGTCTTTGCTGGCAAATTCCTGCCGAGATTGGCGTCAGGGCAATGGCCGGGGGACAGCTTGCGTCTCGGCCAGAGGGTCCGGCAGGGAGGATGATGCGGCTGGCAGCCAGCCGTCCCCCAACCGGCGTTTCGTCATGAGATCGGCGAGAGAATAGCTGTCCAGCACCAAGAGGAAGGCGGACACCGCTTCCTTGAGCACAGCTGTCATCCCGCAAAGAGGTGCAATGGCGCAGCTAGCGCAATCGACCAGATCAAATCCTTCTTCGGTGTGACGGACCAGCGCACCCATGTTGATCTCGCCGGGCGGCTTGCCCAGACGAATACCTCCGCCCCGGCCGCGGACGCTTTCGAGATATCCCGCCCTTGAAAGGTCATTGACGACCTTCATGAGATGGTTCTGCGAAATGCTGTAGGCACGAGCGATCTCAGCGATGGAACACAGGCGGTCGGGCCGCGCGGAAACAAAGAGCAGCACCCGGATGGAATAGTCGGTGAACAAGGTCAGCTTCATGACCGTTTCCCAATGTCGCGCGGCCGACCATTATAGGCCTCTTACTTGCATCTTTCAAAGTGGCGGTATAGATGCATCCAAGATGCATGATTGGAGAATGAGTCGTGGAAGACGTCTCCGGGATCGACGAAGCAGAGCTCTCCCGACTTGTGGGCGCTTTCTACAATCGCGTGCGAACGGACCCTGAGCTGGGGCCCATCTTCAACGAAGCGATCAACGATTGGCCACACCACCTTGAAAAATTGACGGATTTCTGGTCGTCGGTGATGTTGGGCACCGGACGTTACAAGGGACGTCCCGTTCCTGCTCATTTGAAACACAAAGATGCCATCACGACGGAGATGTTCGAGCGTTGGCTTGCGCTCTGGCAGCAGACGACGAACGAGTTGTTGCCGGCGGGGGCGGCCGCGGCCCTCCAGTCCCGGGCGGCGCGAATAGCCGAGAGTCTGCAGCTTGCAATGTTCTTCCGACTGCCAACAGAACAAGGTGCAAACCGGAGCGCATTGCGTGGTTGAGCCGATCCCTTATCGGTCCACGCCCATATTCGACCAGGATACGCTGCCCAAGGCATTGCGCGTGCGCCATGACACGAAGGAAGGCGTCTGGGGGCTGATCCGTGTTCTTGAGGGGCGCGTCCGGCTCATCTGCCTCGATCCGCCCTCAGAAGCAATTTTAACGCCTGATAATCCTGGCCTGGTGCTTCCCCGGCAGCCCCATTTTGTCCAGCCAATCGGCCCCATGAAAATGCAAGTCGATTTCTACGATCAGGCGCCTTTTCCTGATCGACCGCCCGACCCCAAATCCGCAGCATAGGAGGTATCGATGTCACAACCCTTGAACGAGCAGACGATCGCGCTCGTCAAAGCTACCGTTCCCGCGCTGGAGGCCCATGGGCTTGATATTGTACATGAAATGTATGCGCGCATGTTCCAGAATCCCGATATCCGTGATCTTTTCAATCAGTCGCATCACGGCGATGCGGGTTCGCAGCCTCGTGCCTTGACCGGCGCCATTCTGGCCTATGCCAGCAACATCGATAATCTGGGCGCGCTTGCTCCGGCTGTCGAACGGATTGCGCAAAAGCATGTCGGCCTGCAGATCAAGCCGGATCATTATCCTCATGTTGCAGAGGCGCTGCTGGGGGCGATCAAGGCTGTGCTGGGCGACGCGGCGACAGACGAGATTTTGGGCGCCTGGGGAGAAGCCTATTGGTTCCTCGCCAATATCCTGATCGCACGGGAAAATCGTATCTACGCCGAGCAGAAGGACACGGCCGGGGGCTGGAATGGGTGGCGCGATTTTCATGTTGAAGAAGTCGTGCGCGAGAGCAGCGTCATCCATTCGTTCGTGCTGCGCCCGGTGGACGGTGGTCCGGTCATGGCGCACAGGCCCGGCCAATATCTCACTTTCTGGCTGGAGATTTCCGGTCAGGCGCCGCTCAAGCGCAATTATTCAATCTCTGCGGCGCCCAACGGGCGGACCTATCGCATTTCCGTCAAGCGCGAACCTCACGGGCTTGCATCCGGCTGGCTCCACGAGGAAGCCGCGGCTGGGACAGTTCTCAAGGTGGCTGCTCCCGCCGGCGAATTCTTTCTGGCCGATCCTGTCACGCGGCCGGTGGTCCTGCTTTCGGGCGGTGTGGGTTTGACCCCGATGGTGGCCATGCTCGAGGCGCTCATCGAAGGTGGGTCTGAGTTCCCCATCCATTATGTCCACGGCACGCATGACCACAAGACGCATGCGATGCGCGACCATGTCCGCGCGCTTGCTGCCAGGGGAAAATCGGTCAAGGTGACAGATTTCCATCAGAATCCGCTTCCGGGCGAGGTTGAAGGTCGCGACTATGACGTGGCAGGGATCATCACGGACGACTGGCTGATCGGCAACACGCCGGTTGACGATGCGGATTATTATATTTGCGGGCCGCGCCCCTTCTTGCGCCATGCTGTTTCCACTCTGTCGCTCGCGGGCGTCCCGGCAACGCGCATCCACTATGAATTTTTTGGTCCCGCAGACGAGTTGCTTGCAGCCTGAACGAAGGCGGGGCGGAGGCAGGCAGTGGCCATGACATTGTCAGTTCCGCCCCTTTGCCCTCCATGGCGTTTGCGTGCATCGCCTTGAAGCACATCATAATATTTGTAGTCATCCTGCAAAAACATTCATTTGCGTCATGAACCTGGCTTGCCCAAACCGGACATCAGGCCGTCATGGTGAAAGACCGCTTCGAATGCTGTTCCGACAGGAGAGGATGTCCAGGAGAGGGCAGCGGATGAAGCCGTCAAGTCCAAGCCCCACTTTGCCCTGGCGGGGCATAGTCTGGACCATCATCATGGCGGCCGCGGCTTATGTCATCTTCTTCCTGCACAGACGCCGGATCATGACGGAAGAACAGTTGATGCTGTCCATTTTCGTCCTTGTCCCGATATCGACCTTTCTGTTGACGGGGCATGGCCAGGATCGATCGGGGTAATCAAAACAACGCAAGTGCCTCGGCGGAAACAGGCCTCATCGACCGCATCATGGGAGTGAAGCGACCCTGCACAAATTCGCCGCAAAACTATTGCAGGCAACCATCAATATTTTGATCTATGGATCGCCAAGGAAGATCATTAGTCAGCCCGGCATGAAGGGGGCAGGTGCACGGTCATTTTCGAACGTGACAATCCCTCATGTCACGGTTGCCAGAGATGACGGTTACGCTCGCAGACCCGAATAGACGCCTGCAACTTCCCTCGTTTAAACTCGATCCACAGAAGCTGCTTTTTTCCCTGAGCAGCCTGCTCGCGGCAGCCATCACGCTGGCGATCGCGTTTTCGGCAAGCCTGTCTCGGCCCTGGTGGGCCCTTCTCACGGTCTATGTGACCGCGCAGCCCATGGCGGGCGCATTTCGTCCGAAGGTCTTTTATCGCTTGGGTGGGATCGCAACAGGCGCACTGGCGACCATCCTGCTTGTTCCCAATCTGCAGAATTCTCCCGAATTGCTGGTCTTGTGCCTCGCCGCATGGACGGGCTTTTGTATTTATCTTGCAGTTCTGGATCGAACACCTCGAGCCTTTCTGTTCCAGATGGCAGCTTTCAGTTCGGCTGTGATCAGCTTCCCCTATCTGGACGATCCCGCCAATATCTTCGAGACAACCATCGCGCGCGTCGAGGAAATGACGGTCGCGATCCTTTGCGTGACTACCGTCCACGCCCTGTTCCAGCCGTGGAGCGCAACGCCGGTCATCCGGGCAAGGGCCCAGTCCTTTCTGGGGCACGCGCGCCGGTGGGCGGCCGAAGCGCTTTCAAGCCAGCACACCAAGCTCGAATATGAGCATCGCCGAATGCTGGCGGCGGACGTCACCGAACTTGGCATGATCGCGATACACCTGCCGTTCGACCAGCGGTGGGCTCCCGCGACCCGGCGCCGGGTGACAGCGCTTCAGCAACAATTGGCCAATATCCTGCCACTGGCATCGGCATCGGCGAACCGTCTCGATCTGTTGCGGGCAGATCAGGCGCTTGGTCCTGATCTGGCGCGGTTGCTCGATGATATATCCGCCTGGCTGACGGACAAGGAGAGCAGGCCGGGCGAGGCCGCATCGCTGATCCGGGAATGCCAGCGCATGGCCGCAGATGCGGAATCCGAGGGAAGCTGGACCTCCCTGCTGACCGCGAGTGCTTGCGCGCGGATGGCAGAATTTCTCACTGCCATGGCTGCGAGCAGAAGACTTGCCAACAGGATCGGCAAGCCGGGGCGGGGCGGCGACAAGACTTTGTCCCAGACGTCTTTTGCTCTTGCGCGCGACCATGGCGTGGCAGCTCTGGCGGGTCTTGCAACCGCGACCGCAATCATGATCTACTGCGCGGTCTGGATCCTGCTTGCCTGGCCGAATGGGTCTGCAACTGCAGCCTTTGCCGCACTCATCACATGTTCATTCGCGGCTCAGGACGATCCGGCACCAGTCATCGGCCGCTATCTGCTGGCAACGCTCAAGACTTTCCCGCTGGCGGCCCTCTACCTGTTTGTCATCTTGCCGCGGGTGGATGGCTATGAAATGCTGATCATCACGCTGGCGCCTGCCCTGCTGTGGATGGGATATGTGCAGGCGGATCCCAAGCGGTCGCCGCAGGCGCTGCCGATGTTTTCCTGCTTCATTGTCGCCATGGGCTTCCTTGCACGTTTCCAGGCGGACTTCGCCCTGTTCATCAATACCGGACTGGCGCAGCTTGGCGGCATCGCGACGACACTCGCGGTCACCAAGATGTTCCGTTCGGCCAATGTGCTCTGGACGGCACGCCGCATCTTGCGCGCCAATTGGGCCGACATGGCGCAGCTGGCGGACATTCGCAGGCCATTCACGCCTCAACGCTGGACGGCGATGGCGGTCGATCGGCTGGGGCAGGTCGCAGCCCGGATGGCGATCGTCGCGCCGGGCGATGATCTGCATGCTGCCGACGGCCTTGCCGACCTGCGCATCGGGCGCAACATCATCCCCCTGCGCAGGGCGCTGTCCCATGTGCCCCACGATGCCCGGCACAGTCTCGGGGCCGTGCTGGCGGGCCTGACGCGCTTCTATTCCGTGCGCTGGCGAGGAGGCAGGGCAGACGCGCCACCCCCGACACTCCTGGCAGCGATCGACCGCGCCTTGCATGCCTTATTAGGTCTGCCGATGGACGAATTCCGACGGCCGGCGCTTCGCGCACTCGTCGGCATGCGGTGCAATCTGTTCCCGGGCGCCTTGCCGCCGGCCATCGCAGCAACGGCATGATCGAGGAAATCCATCTGCTCGGCGTGTATATGCCCGCCGCATTGCTTTGGGGCGTGCTGGCGATCGTACTGGTCTATCTGCTCCGCGCACCGTTGCAGCGATTGCCCTTCTATCGCCTGCTCTGGCATCCCAGTCTGCTGGAGCTCGCCCTGTTCATTCTGTTCTGGTGGGGGTTGTCCACCCTTGCCGATGCCTTCCTCTATCGATGGTTCGCTTCCTGATATGCTGCATCGCCAAAATCTTCTGCGCTCGATTGTGACGCTGCTCGTCATCCTCGTCATTCTCGGCGGGATCTACGCCCTCTGGTTGCGCTATCAGGTTGAACCTGTCACGCGGGACGGCAAGGTCCGCGCGGACATGGTTCCGATAGCTGCCGACGTGGGTGGCCTCGTGACGGAAGTGCGCGTTAGCGATAATCAGCCCGTCAGAAAGGGTGATATCCTCCTCGTGATCGATCGCCCGCGCTATCAGCTGGCGCTCGAGCAGGCGAGCGCGAATGTGGCCAGCCAGCAGGCAGCGCTGGCGCAGGCGGTCCGGGAAGACCGGCGCAACCATGCGATGACCGAAGTGATCGCAACCGAAACCATTGAGCAGGGACGGGCGAGGGTCGACCAGCTGCGCGCCAGTGTCGGTCAGGCGATCGCCGCCCGCAATCTGGCCCGTTTCAACCTCGATCGCACTTTCGTTCGCGCGCCGGTTGACGGCACGGTTGCGAACATGTCCTTGCAACCAGGCGTCTATCTTGCGGCAGGCAAGCCGGCGCTGGCACTTGTTTACGACAAGTCGATGCGGGTGGAGGGCTATTTTGAAGAAACCAAGCTGCCTGCCATTCGCGTTGGCGATCCCGCCAGCATTTATCTGATGGGCGTTGCGGACGAGATCCAGGGGCATGTACAGAGCATCGCTGGCGGCGTTGAGGACCGCGAACGGGCGGGTACGGACGGACAACTCGCCAATGTGAACCCCTCCTTCACGTGGGTTCGACTGGCGCAACGCATTCCCGTGCGGATCACCATCGACAAAATTCCCCCGCAGGTGCGGATGATCCCCGGTCAGACTGCAACCGTCGTCGTCCACCCCCGCAAGGACGGACGCAGCGCACACCGGAGTCTGCCATGGTAAGGGGTGCGCACTATCTTGGTCTCGTCGTCCTGCTGGGCGGTTGTGCAAGTGTTGGGCCCGATTACCATGTGCCCCGCGCTGCGATGATCAACGCCCCTGGCGCGGCCCAACCTTTCCTTTCAGGCACCCTTGCGACGAAAGCGGAACCTCTCCCTGACCATTGGTGGAAACTTTATGACAATCCAGCGCTCGACGCGCTGATCGAAAAGGCGCTGGAAACGAACACGGACCTGCGCGTGGCCGAAGCCAATCTGCAGCGCGCTCTTGCCCTGCTGGACGCGCGCGGCTCGTCCCGGGAAATTCAGGGCAGTCTCAACGCGGAGACAAGCTATGCCCAAAGATCGGGCGAGGCAGAACTGCAGCACGTTCAGCCCCCCGTTCGCCAGATCTACAACGCAGGTGTCAGCGTCAGCTATGACCTTGATCTATTTGGACGCCTCAAGCGCGGGATTGAGGCTGCCAGTGCTGATATGGAAGCCGCTGTTGCGGCGCGGGATCTGGCGCGGGTCAATGTGGCAGCGGAGACCGCTCGTGCTTATGCCGACGTTTGCAACGGTGGCTATCAGATTGACGTGCTGATGCGGTCAATCGCACTTCAGGAGAAAGGCATTCAGATCACCGGGGTGCTGGTCCGTAACGGTCGTGCCGCGCCTTATGAGTTGGATCGCCGGGGCGCGGCGCTCGCCGGCAACAGGGCGCGCCTGCCCCGGCTCGCAGCCGGTCGGCGCAACGCCGTCTTTCGCATAGCGGCGCTGCAGGGAAAGGTGCCAAGCCAGGCGGACATGGGACTCCTCGATTGCCGTCGACCGCTGGAACTGGCGCAGGTGATGCCGGTTGGTGATGGACAGGCACTGCTAAAGCGCCGGCCTGACATCCGCATGGCGGAACGGCGCCTCGCGGCATCGACTGCGCGCATCGGCGTCGAGACGGCGGCGCTATATCCCGATATCCGCCTGGGTGCCTCGGCCGGATCGACTGGCGCCGTAGCCGATATTCTGTCGCCACTCACCAATCGTTTCGGATTTGGCCCTCTCATCGGCTGGACGCTCAACCGCCACGCAGCGCGTGCACGGATCGCCGCCGCCCAGGCGCAAGGCAGCGCCGATCTCGTCGCATTCGACGGCGCGGTGGTCAAGGCTCTGCGCGAAGTCGAGGCAGCGCTCAACAGCTATGATGCGGGCTTGCAACAGCAACGGGAACTGGATGAGGCGCGCGAGGAGGCCGAACGCGTGGCACGACGCATCACGCAACTGCGCCGCGGAGGCAAGATAGCCGAACTACCCGCAGTCGAGGCGGAACGTGATCTTGTGATTGCAGAGCAAGCTGCCGCCGAGGGCAGGGCAGCCGTGAATAACGACCAGATCACCCTTTTCCTGGCTCTAGGCGGAGGCTGGAAAGCGTCAACCATCGGGGAATGAAGTCATCGTTCTGTCTCAGAGACCTTCTCATCTTTCGTCGACATCACGCGTGACGGTAATATTGTCCGCCTTTCCATCCTCCAGATGCAACGCCACCGTCCAGATAGCATCGGCGGGATAATAGTCGTTGATGGTGATCCTTTGAGCGTTGCTACATCTGGCCGATCGAGGGTCGCCTGCCACTCCGGAACATCGTGCCCCGGCTTTTTCGAGCATCTCGAGAGCACCCCAAAAAGACGTTCCGATGGGCACGGCCTGCAGCAGGGACGCTTTGGCGTGCTGCATATCGCCGTACCATTGATAGTCGCTTTCCAACCCCTCGAAAGTGAAGGATCGCGTCGCGGAGGCTTCCGCATGCGCCGCCGGTACTGCGGACAACATCAGGATGGCGGAAATGAATTTGCATGATCTCATCGTCGGGACGTCTGCTCGCGGTGAATGTCTCATTGTTCTAACGGAATAGGCTTGATTAGCGTAATGCATAATCTTGCGATCGGGGATGAGCAAATCTGTCGGGTGATCGGCGGCAGCGAGGGCGGCCGTTCCTTGTTTCGCCGTTGGCCATGTCCCCTTCATCCGCGTTTCATGCCATGAGGACAAGGATCCGCGCAATTTCACCCGATCGTGCGGGACAATCATGACAGTCGATGCAGCCCGCTTTCCTCATGCAGCCGTGCCTTAAGCGCGGCGATGCAGATGGCGATGGCTTGTATCCCATGGATCCCGACCCACGCTCCGCTTTCTCCATGGACATGTATTTCACGGCCATGTGTTTCGATCCAGCATCCGGGGGGCACAAGCGTCGCAGCTGCGGATTGCAAGGCCGAATATCGAAGGGCGCGAGCATGGGTTCCATCAATCTGGCGCCACACGCCCGGACCAACTCTCGGGAGGTCGCCCAAGCCTGGGAAAACCGCTAACGAAATCCGGGCATCCAGCCCCCGATTGGGAACGGTGGCGCCTACACAGGCCGCGATGGCCGCCTTGAGTTCCAAATTGTCCGCGATCATGTCCGCCCAGGGCATGTAAAATGATCGCCGGCCATCATCTCTGCTCGGTAATGAAGGGATTGATGACGGGTGGGCAGACCCTTCGCAGACGGCCATCGCCGATGGCATACACCCATCCATGAAGAGTCAGTTCTCCTGATTGTTCCCAGGCGCGTCGCACGAACGGGTTGGCAGCCAGGGCCTCGACCTGCATCCTGACATTGAGTTCGCAGAGCTCATTTGGACTGACCGGAATGGTTTCAGCTTTGCGCGACTGGCTTTGATGCAGATCTCGTATCGGAGCCAGCCAGTGGCCGATCGCGTCCTCAGTCTCTGTCGCCATCGCCGCCTGGATGCCGCCACATCCATAGTGACCCACCACGATGACATGATGAACTTCGAGGATTTCGATGGCAAATTGCAGCGCCGCAGCCAGGCTGGGATCGTCCCTTTGGGCGAGATTGGCTACATTGCGATGCACGAACATTTCACCTGGATCCAGGTCGACTATTTCGGTTGCCGGCACGCGGCTATCGGAGCAGCCGATCCAGAAGTATCGCGGACGCTGCTGGTCCACGAGACGGGTGAAGAAGGTGGGATCACCATGAGTCTTGGCTTCCGCCCAGGCCCGATTGCTCTCAAACAGAGATTGCAGGGCTCCGTCCCCCGGAACTGGCCTTGCGTCTCCATCCTCTTGGAGCATAGCATCCTGCCTATTGATGGAGATCGACAATCCGCAGATAGGGCTTGAGCGTTTTGTATCCTTGCGGGAACTGCCGGTTAGCCTCCTCTTGGGAAAGCTTTGGCGAAATCACGACGGGTTCGCCCGGGAGCCAGTTCACCGGGGTCGCAATGCTCCGGGTATCTGTGAGCTGGAGGCTATCGATCGCGCGCAGAATTTCCGGGAAATTCCGACCCGTGCTCGGTGGATAGGTGAGGATCAGCCGAACCTTTTTGGAGGGGTCGATCACGAATACGGAGCGGACCGTCACGGCTGGATCGCTTTCCGGATGGATCATGTCATACAGCCTCGAGACGCGAGCGTCAGGGTCGGCAATCATCGGGAAGTCCAGTGCGACGCCCTGGGTGTCGTGAATGTCTTCTTCCCACTTGCGATGGGCTTCGACCGGATCAACGGAGAGGCCGATGGGCTTGACGTTGCGTTTGTCCCATTCCGGACGAAGCCTGGCGACCTCGCCGAGCTCTGTCGTACAGACCGGCGTGAAGTTCTTGGGATGGCTGAATAGCACGGCCCAATGCGATCCCAGCCACTCATGGAACCGGATGCGGCCGTGCGTGCTGTCCTGCTCGAAGTCGGGGGCGATCTGCCCGAGATGGATCGTCATGAATCCTCCTTTTTCCGCCCCCAATGTGCGCCAGCAAATGCGATCAAACAAATGAATGTTATTTCTTGTTGAATACAATCATTTTACGGACACAAGGGCGATGGTGGCCATCGGGTCGTGACCGTCATGGCCGCCGACAAGAAGAGGTGGGCGGAGAGCAGCGCACGCCGAACCCCAGTCGTCCAGGAGCAAAAATGGGCTTGGGCTATGGCTTCCGCTCATGCCTGCTCCCCGTTGCCCGCTTCCGGTTTCGAGCGGCCCGGATCGGCTCCGAACGTCAAGGGCCATACGTTGTACAATTCTGGTGGAGGAGCGACCTCCTCACAATCTCCATAGGGGCGGCGCGGTCTTTGCTTCCCGATATCAGAGGCCGCAAATGCACCTATGGCCGCCGCCACGATGAAGCAGATCATGGATGGCAGGAGCCCATCGTCAATGAAGTTCCGATGATGGAGATAATATACGCCTGCAACGAGGCCAATGGTCAGTAACGTCAGTGCGAAGGCCAGCCAGCGACCCATTCTGCCTGGGGGAGCCGGCTCATGCCAGAAGGGTCCGGGGTGTTTCATGGTCTGGTGCTGACCTCGGTCGGCGCGATGGGGGACGTGGCTGCGGCCACGGCGATCTCTCCTTGTCGCCATATCTTCTCCCTGCTAGGCACATATCAAGCAAATGATTATTATTGCGCATTAACCGCAAGGATCGGCATAGATGGACATCGGCATCGCCCGCACTTTTCTCGAGGTGGTGAAGACCGGTAGCTTCGTAGGCGCGGCGAACAATCTGCATCTTACGCAGACCGCCGTGAGCGCCCGCATTCGCGTTCTGGAAGAGCAGCTCGATCGGCCTGTATTCATCCGAAACAAGGCAGGCGCAAAGCTGACCCAGGCAGGTGAACAGTTCCTTCGTTTCGCCACGACCCTCGTTCAAGTGTGGGCGCGCGCACAACGGGCAGTCGCACTCCCGCCGGGTCGTGAAACAGTGGTCACGGTGGGGGCGGAGCTTAGCTTGTGGAGCCCGTTGCTGCGGCACTGGCTGTTATGGATGCGGCGCGAGTGCGCCGAAATCGCCGTAAGCACGCATATAGATGCGTCCGAACGCCTGATGGAGCAGGTTCAGGACGGAACACTCGATGTCGCCGTGCTTTACGCAGCACCCAGCCGGCCCGGGATCATCGCCGAACTTCTTTTCGAAGAGAAACTGGTGCTTGTGCGGACCACCCCGACCAACGCGCGGCTTGAACCCGAGGACCATGTCCAGATCGACTGGGGTGAAGAATTTGCGGCGAGCTACCAGGCGGCCTTCCCTGATCAGCCCAACGCGGTCGTGTCGATCAGCTATGGCCCTCTGGCGCTGGATTATATCCTCGCAACGGGCGGCAGTGGTTATTTCCGGAAAGGTTTCATTCGTCCCTATCTGGAGGAGGGACGCCTCGCGGTTGTGGCGGGTAGTCCTGAATTTTCCTATTCGGCCTATATGGTTCATTCCACCAAGGCGGATCCCGGCGTGATGGACCGTGTCCGGGCCGGACTCCATGCCGCAGCAGCGATCGCGATATGATGAACGAGCCTTCCTCCCCGGTATGTTACGGCGCCGGCGCCGATGACCAATATATGGGCTTTGCTTCACGCGACGAAATTGTCGCCGCTCTCAACGAACTGCTTGAAGCGGAGCGGGCTGGCGCTCGCGTTGCCCTGGCCAGCGGACGTGGATCGGAGAACGTGCGTTTCTCAGAATTGATGCGGATCATACGGGCGGATGAGGCATATTGGTGCGCCATGCTGTCGCGGCAGATTCGAGAGCTGGGCGCTGTTCCTTCCCGTCGCACGGGAGCATTTTATGGTCGCGCGATGGACATCGTGGACCCCCATGAGCGCACGCTGTTCCTGAATCGGGGCCAGTCCTGGGTTGTACGCAAGCTTCAGGCTCTGATGCCGCGGGTCAGGGATGAAGTTCTGCACAGGGATTTGCAGAGAATGGCTGAAAGGCATGGGACGAATATCAAGCTGGCAGAAGCGTTTCTCCAAGACGCCGGCTGATCGATTCCAGTCATGCCGTCACCCGCCCATCGGCGTGGCCGCCCGCTCAGTCGGACAAAAACCAGGCGCCGAAATAACCGCAATAATATCTCTTCAATCACCCAATTATATTCATTTGATTCAGGCAATACGGTAGACAATAGGACCTCGAAAAAGATTGAATGGCGCGGGGGAAATCAGCGTGTTGAAATGGCTCTTGGGCAAATCGCCGATCCATAGGGCGAGAGCAGCAACATGTCCGGGCGGCGCCATCGACGGAATATGGGAGGCGCTCGATCTTGCCGAGCGTCGAATGATCTTCGCGCCTGTGAAACTGGAAAACACCATCATATCCGCGCTGGTGGACAGTGGCACCTCCCGGACCATCATCAATAGCGGCCTGGCCAGGGAATTGGGATTGGTGCCGCTGGGAGAGACGTCTGTCACGTCCTTTACACGTCGTGTCGCCGGTGTGAGTTATCGGGCAGCGACAATGGAATTGGCTGGCACGATCTTGAAGGATTTCGTGTTCGATAGCTACGAGACGGCAGACATAGAGGCGTTGGCACGCCGCCAACTGCCCTTGATAGTGGGACGCGATGTCCTGAAGAAGATCGATGTGGAGATCGATTTTATCGGGGATCGCATTCGCTGGACGTCCCCCGGACCACGGCGGAATGTCAGGCCCGGCCTCAGATTGCCGCTATGCGGCGAACGTGCGGCCTTTCCGTCGATCGATCTGGCCATTGAAGGCATGACACAGGAAAGATGCCTGCTTGACCTGGGCAGCGATACGCCGGTCACGATGTCCGCCGCGTTTGCCAAAGAGCGCGGCTTGTTTGAAGGACGCCGCCAGTCGACCGCGGTATCAATTGGCCTTGAAGGCGTTCTGACAAATATCGCGTTTACACTCCGCAACGTGAGCATCGGTGACTTTGCTTGGCATGATGTGCCGGTGCAAGCTGTGGAGAACTGGAAGCTTGCGCAACCCATATCCGTCGGGTGGCCATTGTTCCAAGCCTTTCACATCGTTCTGAGCCTGGGCGCCAGGACGATGGACATGACGGCAAACAGGCAAGTCCTCGCTTCGCCAATTCCGAGAGACAGGCTGGGAATTTCCGGCCGACGGGAAGAACAGAGACTTGTCATCTCCCATGTCGCCCCGGGCAGTCCTGCCTGGCATGCCGGATTGCGCGGCAACGATGTCCTGGTAAATGTCGATGGCCGCGCGATCAGCCGTGGCTACCCCGCGCCTGGAGATCGCGTCGGCTTTCGGGCACCAGGCAGCGTCGTCAGACTGGGCCTCGCCGATGGCCGCACCCTCGAGATCATGCTGATAGACTATTATTGAAAGCCTCAGGTCAACCGAGGGCCGGGAGCCACTATCCGCTGATATAGCACAATATATTTCATATGAATGAGAAATAACATTCGTTTGTGTTATGTTATCGTTCCGCGCAAAAGGCCTGGGCGTGAAGCGGCTTCGGAACAAGCCCAATGCGACAGCGACATCCGTGAGGATGGATTTGCCGTCGGGAAGGAGCTGGACGCCGAGGAACGAGAACGATGTCTGTATCGGAACCGCCAGGGCACTCCCTTTCCCTGGAACAGAGGCGACAAGTGGAGGCACTGGCCCAGTCGCTCACACCGATGCAGGCGGTCTGGCTTGGCGGCTATTTCACCGGGTTAGACGTCGGCTTGCGGCAACCCCTGACGCAGCCGGCGTCTACCAAAACAGCCGATCTGCGCTCTTTGACCATAATATATGGAACGGAGACAGGAAATGCCGCCGAGCTCGCAAGGACGCTCAAGGCCGCGGTGAATGCCAGGAGCATGGACTGCATCGCGGTCGACATGGCCGATTACAAGACACGGCAGCTGGCGCAAGAGCAGGACCTGCTCATTATCGTCAGTACCTATGGGGAGGGGGATCCTCCTCAGCCGGCGACCGGCTTTTTTGAATTCCTCGAGGGCCGCAAGGCGCCGCGGCTCGAGGGAATCCGGTTCGCAGTCCTTGCCTTGGGCGACCCAACCTATGAATATTTCTGCCAGGCTGGGAAGAGGCTGGACCGGCGGCTGGAGGAACTTGGAGCGGCGCGGCTTGCGCCGCGCGTCGAGTGTGACGTGGACTATGAGGAACGGGCAGAACAGTGGATCGCGTCGGCGTCTCCTGCGCGACAACAGGCAGAGCCAGCGCGAGGGCAAGCGTCCCCAGCGCCCATTTTGCATTCACCCGGCGATGCTATCATCATTCGGATGAGCGGCTATCCCAACGGCTGCTCGCGTCCCTATCTCGCCGAGATCGGTCTTACCGGCAGGGCGCCGGGCAAGTACAATCTGTATCTGGGCGGCGGCTTTCACGGCGAACGCCTCAACCGCATGGTCCGCGAAAATGTCGGGGAGCCGATCATTCTGCAAGTGCTCCGGGATGCAATCGGGCGTTTCGCCCGCGAACGTGAAGCTGGTGAGCATTTCGGCGATTTTGCCGTTCGCGCCGGCATCGTCCGGGCGGTTAGCGAAGGGCGCATGTTCAATGAATGAGGAGGATATGGCGGCCATGCATCCTGAAACGATCGCGGCAGCTTTCGGTGTTGCGACCGATACGGCCTATGGCGCGGTCACGCCACCGCTTTATCTCTCGAGCACATATGAATTTGAGGCGTTCGGGAAGCCGCGACTATATGATTATGGACGCGCGGCCAATCCGACACGAGATCTCCTTGCGGATGCGATCGCCGCGCTCGAAGGCGGGGCAGGGACTGTCATCACTTCGAGTGGAATGTCTGCTCTTGATCTTCTTGTCGGCGGTCTGCGCCGCGACGAACTCGTGCTGGCCCCACATGATTGCTATGGCGGTACGATGCGCCTGCTCAAGGCACGCGCGAAACTTGGTCATTGTTCGGTCCGCTTTGTCGATCAGACGGATGATGCAAGCCTCTTGAGCGCTTTGAGCGACGCCCCCGCCCTGGTGCTGATCGAATCCCCCAGCAACCCGCTCATGCGTGTGGTGGACATCGCGGCGCTCGCGTCACAGGCAAAAAAGGCGGGCGCAGCGGTTGCTGTCGACAACACGTTTCTTACCCCGGCAATCCAGCGCCCCCTCAGCCTGGGCGCGGATTATGTCATCCACTCCACCACGAAATATCTCAATGGACATTCCGACGTGATCGGCGGCGCGATTGTCTCAGCGCGGGCAGACGAGGCGGATCGATTGCTTTCCTGGGCTAATGTCATCGGTACGGCAGGCTCCCCATTTGACTCCTGGGCGACGCTCCGGGGATTGCGGACGCTATTTGCCCGCATGGCGTTCCAGCAGAGCAACGCTATGGCGATAGCGCGCCATCTGGAGACCCATCCGGCCGTCTCTCGCGTCCATTATCCGGGACTAGTGAGACATCCCGGTCACTCCATTGCATTGCGGCAGCAGCGAGGGTTCGGCGCCATGCTGAGCTTCGAGCTGGCTGGAGGGGTCGAGGCAGTTCGCCAATTCATGACGAACGTCAAATTCTTCACGGTCGCTGAATCGCTGGGGGGCGTGGAGAGTTTGGTCTCCCATCCGGCAACCATGACCCACGCGGACATGGGCGAGGAGACGCGGGCTCTGGCAGGCATCAACGACAGCTTGCTACGGCTATCGGTCGGCCTTGAGGCGGAAGGAGATCTGCTAGCGGGTCTTGAGGTGGGTCTTGCGGCATGCCGGGGCTAGTCGATCAGGGCATCGCTGAAGCGAGAGGAGAATGGAATTGCCTGGCTATGTGATTGCGGTCGATGTCTTCGGCCTTGTCCTCGTTTTCGTCGGCTTCAACATGGCGTTCCGTCAACCGTTTGTCCGCCGTTTGCTCGGCCGTGCGTCCGAGCCGCCTCGGTCACGCGTCTCAACCGGTCAGGAGGAAGATCCGCTGACCTATATTTTGAGGATCGCCGGAGTCATGATCATGGTCTTCGGCATTGCTATCGGAGGAATGCTGACGCTATTCAATCTGGATTAGATCACTTCGGCAGTGGCCGGGTGATTGGCATCATCCCGATATTATCTCGTCCAAAAAATGGGAAGGATTCGATGATAGCGACAGCAAATCATGGGTGCGCTGCTCATTTGCCCGGCCGCCTCCCCGTTCATAGCCCGACGGCCTGGCCCTGGACGATCGAGGACCGCGAACCTTGTAGATTTTCTCGCCCATATCGAAGCGATGCTCAACGGCGCAACGATACTCGGATAGTGAAGAGGTTCCCGGCGTCCTGCTTTGGAGGTGTCAGTCAAGACCGAGATGATTTCGACGTCCTTCGCGAGGGGAGAGCCCAGACATCGCGTTCTGCGGCCGACCCGCGGCTGGTCTGGATACGCTCATGAGCGGCACGATCGATATCAAACGGATTTACGAAACCGCCAGCAGCAGTGATGGAAAACGTGTCCTGGTCGATCGCCTCTGGCCAAGAGGTGTCTCGCTTCACTCTGCGGCACTCGATCTATGGCTGAAGGAAATCGCCCCCAGCGCGGACTTGCGCAAATGGTTCAATCATGATGCCACGCGTTTTGCGGCCTTCCGGGACAGGTATCGCCTGGAACTTGATGCGAACCCGGACATATTGGCCCAAATCTACAAATTGGCCGATCAAGGGGACGTGACATTGCTCTATGCCGCGCATGACCGACGTGTGAATCACGCGGTGGTCCTGGCCGAATATCTGAAGGAGCACGGATGCAGGCTCCGGCATGCGAGCAATGTCGCGTGATTATACATCCACGGAGCGGAACGAAAACGAGTGCCCGGTCGCAGCCGCGCCCTAAATAAGATCTGCCGAGATCCCGGCCGTCGTTCGGCAGTCGGTTGCACGGCAAAATGGATGCCGATCCGTGGGGGCAGGCTGCTTCGGATCGGCATCCGCCAGCGGGGCGGCCGCTGGATCGACATATGTGAATGGGGCAATGACAGGGGTGATCAGTTACTCCGGTGTCCGGCGAATTGTTTTGCCGCCTCTTGATCATCCCGCCTTGGCTCCGTTGCGGAGTTAATGTGATAACCATCTGCAAGAACAGCATATTTTGGACCAGCAAAGAGCGTATCCGGCGTGTGCCACGCCTTGCTGACGGTCATCTGCTTGCAGCCGAGCATCACCTTTTCACCAGGCTGAGGCAGCTGGGAGAAATAAAGTGCTCCATGCAATTTTGCGCTCGGAATATCCTGGCCCAGATAAATGGAAACAAGCATCATTTTCCTCTCTATGAGATGTTCACGGGTATCTGTCCCACTCACTAAGGTGAGGGCAGTCTTTCCCTTGCTATGGTTCCACCAGCATGAGGACATGCGCGGGGATCAGGACGGGGTTCGCGCGACGTTTGTCGCCGTTCATGATGTCATGCAAATGAATATTATTGCATCTTAACTTGAAACTATTTCATCGATAATCGTCTCTGAGACATTATCGGTTAACATGAAAATATTTTCAATCATTGTAACTTAAAATTATCTTTTTGAACTTTTATCCGGATGTTATACCAAGGCGCATTGATCAGAACCCATGAGCCCATGAGCGCAGGCCGAGGGACATGATGCGCCAAGGCTGCTCGACGAGCTGGTTCCAGGCGAAGCAGCAGTGTTCGACTATGTCGTCATAAGATTTGAAGATGCGGTTCGACAGCCAGTTGTCGCGCATGAACTGCCAAACGTTCTCGACTGGGTTGAGTTCGGGGCACCGGGGCGGCAGCGGCATCAGCGTGATGTTGGGAGGCACGATCAACTCAGCTGATCCGTGCCATCCGGCCTGATCGAGCAGCAGGACGGCATGTGCACCCGGTGCTATGTGGAAGGCGATCTCCTGGAGATGCATGCTCATTGCCTGGCTGTTGCATCTGGGCATGACGACGCCAGCGGCCTTGCCTTCAGCGGGACAGATCGCGCCGAACAACCATGCAGAGGACCGCCGCTGATCCTTGGGTGCCGAGGGTCGAGTGCCGCGCCTGGCCCAGCGTCGGGTGAGTTTAGTCTGCTGACCGACGCGGGCCTCGTCCTGCCACCACAGTTCTACCGGCGTTCCTCTCGGGAGCTTCCGCCTGATCTGCGCCAGACGGGAGGCAAAGCTTTTTTAAAATCGGCAATGTCGTCAGGCTTCTGACCACGATGGCGCGGGCGCGCCGAGAGCTTGCGGTAGCCCATTGCACGCAACTCGCGTCCGAGTGTGTGGCGCGTGACAGAGAGCGCGAACTCTTCCCTGATCCACTGCGCCAGATCGACAAGCCGCCAGCGCACTACACCGTGCGCCGCAGGGATCGGTCCCGCCTCGACCACCGCCGCTAGCCGGCTGCGCTGCTCCTCGTTCAGGATAGAGGACCGGCCCCGCGCCTTGCGCGTGGCCAGGCCATCAGGGCCGCCCTCGTTGAACCGCATAACCCAGTCGCGCACGATTTGTAGCGTCACGCCGGCAAACTTCGCCGCTTCGCTTCGGCTTCCGCCGTCCAGGATCACCGCAATGGCGAGGAGGCGACGGACTTGATCCGCGTCTCCACTTCGCCGCGCCGCCCCACGCAAATCCGCCGATGTGTAGTCAGATCGAACACCAACCGCTGCTGCCATCACAAGCCTCCTCGTGCTTGCAACATCGAATCAGAATTTTAGCAGCTTGGGAATCCCGTACGTGAGTCAGCCTCAGCGCGCCTTGGTATTACAGGCCGCGAACGGTCTTTTCTTTCTCCATCGTGACTGCTCCAACCAGCGTCCAATAGAATTCCAGATTGTTCAACCGGTCGTTGTTCTGATCCATGAACATGCTTTTGCGATACATCCCATCCAATGAAGTTGAACGATTATAATTTTATTATTCATCAGGACTATGGATATGTCTTTCGCTCTTTCTAAAACCCCAATGCCAGATCAAGAGGCCCGAGTGAATCAAGGACCAGGCCTTTCTCCTGCAGCTATCCGCGGGTTTCGACTGGCGGAGAACATGCTCAACGAGGCAGGACTTCGGTTGAATGGGAATGACCCTTGGGACATTCGTATCTACGACAGCAATGTCCCAGGGCGCGTTCTTGCACAGGGGAATCTGGGATTAGGCGAAACCTATATGGCCGGCCACTGGGATTGCCCTGCGCTGGATGAATTCTTCTCCCGATTACTGCGATCGGGCATAACAGACATGGTCAATCCTGCTTCGCTCCTGCTGCATGCCTTGCGCACCCGACTGACGAACCGTCAAAATCGCAAGCAGGCCTGGAAGGTGGGGGAGCGGCATTATGATCTTGGGAATGCATTTTATGAGCGCATGCTGGATCCGCTCATGACCTATACCTGTGGCTATTGGAAGGAGGCGACCAGCCTGGCTGAGGCACAGATCGCAAAGCTGGATCTCATTTGCCGAAAGCTTCAACTGGAACCGGGAATGAGAGTCCTCGACATCGGCTGCGGATGGGGCAGCTTCATGGCTTATGCTGCTGAAAATTATGGCGTCCAGTGCGTCGGCGTCACAATCTCCAGGGAGCAATGCGAATGGGCCAAGAGGCATCATTCCAGCCCGCATCTCGATTTCAGGCTCCAGGACTATCGGGATATGCGCGAGACATTCGACCGCATCGTGAGCATCGGCATGTTCGAGCATGTAGGTCGCAAGAATCATCGAACCTATATGGAAGTAGCGGCGCGCTGCCTTGAAGATGACGGCCTGTTTCTTCTCCACACGATCGGCAAGAACCGTAGAAGAAACATACCCGATCCCTGGATTGACCGTTATATCTTCCCGAACGGAGACCTTCCATCGATAGGGCAGATCGGGGATGCCGTAGACGGCCTTTTCATCGTTGAAGATATGCACAATTTCGGCGCGGATTATGACAAGACATTGATGGCGTGGCATCGCAACTTTGAGAATGCCTGGCCGGAATTCGAAGAACAGCTGGGTGAGCGCTTCCGTCGCATGTGGCGATATTATCTGCTTTCCTGCGCGGGAGCGTTCAGATCCCGGGATGTTCAGTTATGGCAATGGGTCTTGGCGAAGAAGGGCATTCCTGGCGGATATCAGCGTCCCAACTAGGCCGTAGACTCATAAGCACGGAGCCAAAGGCGCACTGAGGCAAGTTGGACCATGGCGAGGAAGTTCTCCGCTAACTTATCGTAGCGGGTGGCGACGCGGCGGAAGTGCTTCAGCTTGGAGAAGAACCGTTCGATCAGGTTGCGCTCGCGGTAGAGGCGCTTGCTAAAGCAGGGCTTCCATTTCCGATTGGATTTGGCCGGGATGTTGGGCGTGGCTCCTTGCTCTTCGATCAGTTCACGGATGCGGTCAGCGTCATAGGCCTTGTCAGCGAGCACGATGGTATGCGAGCCGAGATGATCAAGCAGCGCGTCGGCGACCTGCCCATCATGCGCTTGTCCAGCAGTCAGGCCGAGCCGGATCGGGAGGCCTTGCGCATCGACGACCGCGTGGATTTTGGTCGTAAGTCCGCCGCGTGATCGACCGAGACAATGATCTCGATCCCCCTTTTTGCCGTCGCGGCCTGCTGGTGAGCGCGAACGGAAGTGCTGTCGATCATCTGGATGTCGCCATCGTGGGCGGCGGTGATGGCGTCCATCATCCGGTCCCAGACGCCCGCCTTCCGCCATCGCACGAAGCGGTTGTAGCAAGTTGTGCGCGGGCCATAGCGTTCAGGCAGATCGCGCCACGGCGCACCGGATCGCAGCACCCAGAAGATGCCGTTCAGCACGCGCCGGTCGTCGACACGCGGCACACCTCGCGGTTTGTTGGGCAGCAGCGGTTCGATCACGCGCCACTCGAAGTCGGTCAGGTCATATCGGCTCATGCTGCCGCTGAATCAGTATTCGCCTGCGAAGAAAAGCCTTTCTTCTTGCCCTTCGCTCACGCAGAATAGGTGTATGGCCGACCATTGTTGTAGCCGCATGGCTTTTGATCTGAACCAGTCTTGCGACCAGCACGCTGGTCGCGCTGATTGTCCGGACGCCCTCATCGACCAGGTTCGTGGCGGTTATGGCATCATCATTCACGATGGTAGTAGCGGCGGTGTGATTGAGATCGCCTTTTGTCCGTGGTGCGGCGCGAAACTGCCCCCGATCGGCGACCTCAACCTGTCGAACCTCCCCGGTGACGACGAAACGGGCGATTAGCTCACCCGTTTATGGGTTCACGACCTAAAAGTCGGTTTATGAGCCGGTCGACCTGATTGCGCCTCTGCCCCGCGGGAATTGCCCTGCTCGTGCATCTCATAGCGACGCCCCGGCGTCCCGGAAGCACTCCCACGCAAGTCGCAGAGTTCCTTGCCTTCACAAGGGAGCATGTTTGACTCGTCCGGTGCGCGCGTGCAATGAAGTGGCTATGCATTCACGCAGCGATCATGTGCGCTTCCGCTACCAAGGGGGACAGCTTCTCGCGGGCATCTAGCCCCGGGTTTCGGCGCGTCTTGCTCCGGACTCGGGGCAAATCGACAGACTGCCGCTCGCCGGAAGGCGTGTGACAAATCCTCTCGAAAGACAATGCCATGGCTAGAATGCCCAACCGGGGAAGTCCCTCCGTCAATCTCATAGACAGCGAAGCCGAGAGCCTCACCAATCTTGCCCTGGGTGCTGCGAACAGCATGCCGCAGGTCAGCGAACTGCTGCTGGGCGAAATTGCTCGCGCGCAGACCCATCGCGTCGAGCGGATCCCTCCAGACGTGGTTACCATGCACTCCTCGGTCGAATTTATCGACGAGGCGAGCGGTATCGAACGGACTGTCCAGATCGTCTACCCGGCTCAAGCTGACATCGGCGCGGGGCAAATCTCTATCTTGACCCCTATCGCTGCGGGCTTGATCGGACTTCGCGAGGGCCAGTCCATCAGCTGGCCCGACCGGGAGGGCCGCAAGCGAAGGCTGACCATCGTCAAGGTTACGCAGCCGACCCGCATTTGAGCACGACAGATCTGCATTCCAGCAACATTAATGGGAGACGAGGAATTGCCCCGGATCGACGAGAAACTTCTGCCGATATTTGAGGATGTGCTCAGACGCAATGCGGGCGAGACCGAGTTCCATCAGGCGGTGGAAGAAGTGCTTGAAAGTCTGGGTGTCGTTGTAGCCAAACATCCAGAATATATGGACAATGCGTTGATCGAACGGATCTGCGAACCGGAAAGACAGATCATCTTCCGCATACCCTGGGTCGATGATCATGGACAAACGCATATCAATCGCGGTTTTCGCGTTCAGTTCAATTCAGCATTGGGACCCTATAAGGGCGGCCTGCGCTTTCATCCGTCCGTCAACGTTGGAATCATCAAGTTTTTGGGGTTCGAACAGACGTTCAAGAATGCGCTGACGGGACTACCGATCGGCGGAGGGAAGGGCGGTTCGGATTTCAATCCACGCGGGCGTTCCGACGGTGAAATCATGCGTTTCTGCCAGTCCTTCATGACCGAGCTCTACCGCCACCTGGGCGAGTATACGGACGTTCCGGCTGGCGATATCGGCGTCGGCGCCAGGGAGATCGGCTACCTCTTTGGCCAGTATAAGAGATTGACGAACCGCTATGAAGCGGGGGTGTTGACCGGCAAGGGGCTCATTTATGGCGGTTCCAGAGCCCGCACCGAAGCGACGGGATATGGCACGGTCTATTTCGTCGATCAGATGTTAAAGACACGGGGCGCGAGCCTGGAAGGCAAGCGGGCTATCGTTTCCGGTTCAGGCAATGTCGCGATTTTCGCGATCGAGAAGGTCCAGGAATTTGGCGGAAAAGCGATCGCCTGCTCCGATTCGTCGGGTTTCATTGTCGATGAAGCCGGGATCGATCTCGAACTGCTGAAAGAAATCAAGCTCCTGCGTCGGGAGCGGATTGCTGAATATGCACGATTGAAGGGCTCCGGCTCCTATTTCGTGGAGCAAGGAACGGTTTGGGAAATACCGTGCGATGTTGCTTTACCGTCAGCGACCCAGAATGAGTTGAACGGCCATGATGCGGCCACACTGATCCGTAACGGCGTGATCGCGGTAGGTGAGGGTGCAAACATGCCTTGCACCCCCGAGGCCGTTCGTCTGTTCCAGAATGCGAATGTGCTCTTTGGTCCGGCAAAGGCGGCCAATGCGGGAGGTGTCGCCACATCAGCGCTTGAAATGCAGCAAAATGCCTCGCGCGATAGCTGGACCTTCGAGGAAACCGAGGCGCGGCTGGCCATGATCATGCGCCGTATCCATGACAGCTGCGCCGAAACGGCTGAATCTTATGGCGCGCCGGGCAATTATGTATTGGGCGCCAATGTGACCGGCTTTGTCCGGGTAGCAGAAGCCATGCAGGCCATGGGGGTTATCTAAGGACGCCTGATGCGGCGTAGTGATGGTCACTTTCCAGGCGCGGAGTGACCACCTGCGGCTCTACTGGCCGGCAAGAAGGCATATCAAGGGCAACAGCTGCCTTCCTGGAGCTGGCAGCGTCACGGCCTGTTCTTGTCAATATCGCAGAACGGCTTCCCCGGAGCGCGGGTCTGTCAATGCGACATTCTCAAGCGCCTGGCTTCGCCACATCATGTCCTGCCGGGCAAGCACGGCGAGTATCAACGTATCCACAACATGGGGTCCGGCCGGATGCGCCGTGCCGGCGGCAAGGCGGCTCCAGAAATGGACGACAGTTGCGTCTTCCCCGATGGGAGTGAGGTCGATCAGTTCATTTTCCAGCGTCGAATCCCGATAGATTGTCGCATGAACGGTGCGGTGAAGTTCGATGATGTCGCCCACGCCGCGCACATAGCGGCCAAATCGGTTCACAAAGGTCGCATCTGCACCAAGGGCCTCGACATCGTGGTTGTTCCAGGCTGTCTCGAATGCCTTCGGCATGTCCTGAGGTTGTATGGGATCACCTTTTCACCCATCATTTTGCGCCCCCCTTCGCTCCGACAAAACGGGCACGCCCCAACTCTGCGGCGCGATTTGCGCTGCGTGCCTTCAGGAGATCCTGGCGCGACAGGATGCCAAGAACCCGCCTTGTCCCAGCTTCTATGATCGGAATACGCCCCACGCCGGACTCGACAATAAGGTCAGCGACAGCCCCGCTTGGTGTGTCGGGATAAGCGACGGGCTGCGCCGCGTCCGAGGTGGCGTCGACCAATGGCGTTTGATCCTTTTCCCTGTCGATTTGCCAGCGCAGCGCATCCGAACGCGACACAAGGCCGAGCAGGCGCCCCTGTGCATCTGTGACGGGATAGCTACGATGGACAGCATCGTTCGAGAAAAACGAAACCGCAGCCTCCACGGTCATGTTGCCGGGCAATGTGGCCGGGTCGGGGGTCATGATCTGGCTCGCCTGGAGCAGATCAAGGGGGTCGACGGTATATTCCTGCAGAATATGGCGCCCGCGTCGTGCGATCTTCTCCGTGAGGATCGAACGGCGCATCAGCAAAACGCTGATGGCATAGGCAGTTCCTGCCGCAGCGATGGTATAGGGTATCGCATCAAAATGGCCTGTGAGCTCAACAGCGAAGATTGCGCCCGTCATCGGCGCGCGCATGGCGCCACTCATGATCCCGCCCATGCCGATCATGGCCCAGAAACCCGGATCGCCCGGCAGAAACTGCCCCAGCAAGAAACCGGCGGCGCCGCCAAGGATGAGGAGAGGCGCAAGTACGCCGCCCGACGTTCCCGATCCGAGGGCAACCAGCCAGACGATCGCCTTGACAACGAGAAGTGCCGCGACAACTTTCAGGGGCAAGGACGCATTGAGGAGAGCCTCGATACTGGCATATCCCGCGCCAAGAACATGCGCGTCGATCAGTCCGCCCAAGCCCACGAAGATCGCGCCTATGGCGGGCCACCACATCCAGTGGAATGGCAGGCGATGAAAAAGATCCTCGATGCGGTAGAGCGACGTCGACAATATGGCGGCTTCAAGACCGACAACAAGGCCCACTCCGACCGACCCGAGCAACGCCCAGCTATCGCCCGGCAGTAGCGTTTCCATCGGGAACATCGGGCCTGACCCGATGAGCAATGGGCGCCATGCGTACGAAACAAGCGCACCGACCACCACAGGCACGAAGCTGCGCGGCTTCCATTCGAAAAGCAAGACTTCAACCGCAAGCAGGATCGCCGCGAGGGGCGTTCCGAAAATGGCGGTCATGCCCGCTGCCGCCCCTGCTACGAGCAACGTTTTGCGCTCAGCGGCGCTGAGATGGAAGCATTGCGCGAACAGGGAGCCGATCGCGCCGCCGGTCATGATAATCGGCCCTTCCGCGCCGAACGGTCCACCGCTACCGATCGAAATGGCCGATGACAGCGGCTTGAGAATGGCCACTTTCAGGGAGAGGCGGCTTTCGCCAAAGAGGATCGTTTCGATGGCTTCAGGAATACCATGTCCACGGATCTTCTCGGATCCAAAGCGCGCCATCAGGCCGACGATGAGGCTGCCCACCACCGGTATGATGATCACCATGGCTCCAACTGACGCGTCGGTGATAGCCGCGTGATCGGTAGACAGCCGACCAAACCAGAACAGGTTGGTGGCAATGGCGATCAGCTTCACGAGCACCCAGGCGCCGATCGCGCCTCCCGATCCAACGACAATCGCCATGCTGGCGAGCATGATCATGCGGCGATCGGCACTATGATCGGCGAGTTGGTGAGTCTCGGTAGCGCGTGGAGGTGTAAAGGACATGAATTAGGTTTATCCTGGGAAGACGACGCACCACCCGTTATATCGTGTCACGATACAGTTCAACCGATGAGGCAAAGGATTGAAAAAGAATCAAGCCCTGGCAGACGCCGACTATGTCGCGCTGGCCTCCTTTCGACACGTCATCCGTCGCTTCCAGGCATTCAGCCAGCAAAAGGCGGTGGAGGTGGGATTAACCCCTCAACAGCATCAGGCGCTCCTGGCGATCCGGGGCTGCACCGCGGCTGAAGCGACGGTGGGCCATGTGGCTGAATGCCTGGTCCTCAAACCACACAGCGCCACCGGGCTGGTTAATCGGCTCGAGGCGCTGCAGCTCATCACACGCGAGGCGTCGGACCAGGACCGCAGACGTGCGCTCCTACGTTTGACGCCCAAGGCGTTTGCGATGCTCGATGCGCTCTCCGCAGCACATCGCGAGGAGATTCGACGTATTCGGCCTTTGTTCGCCGACGTATTCTCTCAACTCAGTTGAGCAGTGAGGCAGAGTTATGCCCGTCAATCGAGAATGGTTCGTTCGAGCCAGGCGATCAACCCTCCACTTGTCCAATTGCGGTGCGTCACACAGAAATCAGCATCCTCAGAAGAAGCATTTGCGGCTCCGTACGGATTGATGGCGAGCACCGCATCCCGCCGCCTGAAAGCTCGGCTCCTGATGGTCAGGGAGAGATGGGTGACGTCCGTATGTGCGAACGGTCGAATGCGCGTGATTGTGCATTCCGCGCCGTGAACATCGAGCGCGCATTGGAGATGCTCAAGGGCTTTGAGCACATCCCGATCGAGTTCTGAGCGAACTGGCAGAAGGCGCCCTACCTTGTATATCGGCACGGCGTCGACTGCGGCAACCTCAGCGCGACCGTCCGGCGTAAGTTCGCAGGCGAGCAAAACGAGATAGGGGCCGCCAATATTCGCCGGCAGCGATATCTCTTGGCCAACACGAATAGGCATCGTCCGCGGACTGTAAAGTACGCCCGAACGGATCTCATCTGCATGAAGAGCAACGAAGCCTTGTACCGCGCAGCCTTTGCGGGCGCTTTCAAGGAGCCTTCGGGCAACGTCTCCATTCCTTAATGCCGAGCAGAAAGTCCAGAAATGATGGGAAAGAGGGGCGTCTGCGGCCACATGATAGGCAGAGGTTGCGTTCCGTAACGCGGCGAAGGCATCAGCAACACTGGGGCTATCGGGCGCGACCCCGGGCGGAGGGAGGATGTTGAAATTCGCGGCCTCGACCAGTTCCTCCATCAAGAAACGGAGCTGTCCATCGCCGGTGACTGCAGCCTCGCCGTCGATCGGCGGCAGGTTCTCGACGGGTAGAACCTTGAATAACGGAACTGAGCGCAACCGGATGACACGAGCTCCTCGCAAGGAAGGCGCTTGGACCCATGGGACCCCCAAGCGCCGGGTGTCGCCTAGCCGTTGAGTTTGTCTTTGACCGCCTTCGCGGGAGAGAAGGTAAGTTTCTTCGAGGCGGCGATTTTTATGGTCTCGCCGGTCGCTGGATTTCGGCCTTCACGGGCGGATAGCTCCTTCACCTTGAATTTTCCAAAGCCGCCGAGGCTCACTTCCTCGCCTCTGACAGAGGCTGCGACGATCGCGGCGAACACGATATCCACCGTCTTGCGGGCATCGGCTTTTGTGGAACCGGTTTCGCTGGCGAGAAGGTCTGCAAGATCACCGTTCGTCATACTGTACCTCTTCTGATGTTCAGGGGCGATCTTGCATAACCTGTCCCGGTCGCAAGCGCCATGGCGATGGTTCTGTTGCCGTCTGTGTCACTTTACCAGAACACCAGTGGTAAAGTGACACAGGCGGCAAAATCGTTCTCCGGTGGGGTGAAGAGCATTTACCGGATTCCCAAGAGTCTCGCTTTGTGCTTGATTCGTTCCATGATGCAGCAGGATCTCTTTTCATCCGAACCCGTCTCTCCCGTGGGGAGGGCCGGCCTGCCCGATCTGGTCCGTATCATTGCGGAACATTCCACGCGGCCGCGCTATACCTTCATGGTGCTCGACCTCATTGCGCGGGTTGCCCGCGCGAACGGGCAGGCGGGTCCGCTGATTTGCGAAGGCGCCGCCCTGATACCGATCCGGGAATGGCTCGCGGCCACCATTGCTCCCAGTGCAGCGCGTCATCACCAGCGGCGAACTACCAGGGAAAAAGTCCGCGCTGCCCTTGCGGCCAGCGGCGAGCTGCCAACCGACCCTATTGAGGCTGACCAAATGATTGACGCTCAAGTCAGCGAACGGATCAGGGAAACGAGTTTAACGGCGATCAGCCGTGCCGTCTCCGAACTGGTGCGCGCCGGTCTCATCAAGCGCCATTATCAGGGATACCGGGTCGATCATGAAAACCGCGGCGCGCAGCGTCAGGCGGTTTACACCGTGACAGACGACGTTCGAACGGCTCTCCATCCCGGCATCATCGGCAGCGTATCATCGAATGTCATTCCGCGGTCCCGGACGGCAGCTTCATGACCGCCCGCGAACAAATCATAGGCGCGTTGCTGCGGGAATGCCGCTCCACCACTGGAGCGAACGCTGAACTATGGTCGACGGGTAAGTGCAAGCCTGTCTGCGCCTGGGCCAACTCATCCGACCCGCGCTGGGACCGCGGGGACAACATAAAGTGATCGCATTCTTGTTGAGACGAGGTGCTGTCTCTGCGCAGGCACGCCCCCTCCCCGCGCGATTTTTTTAGTTACCATAATGGGAGATTATGGTAAGTATAGGACGCCAAAACGGCGGGGGAGGGCAAAAATCGTTTACCTCCCCTGAGTAACACACAGGAAGGTGATGACCGAGCGCTCCACAACTCCTTATAAGGAAATCATCCTTGTCCAACCGCAGCGCGCGGGTCTTCCGGCCCGCTCGCACGTCATGGGCGCCGAAGCGGTTGACGCACGTCTGCTTCGTACCATGGGAATGCTCGTTCCCGAAGGACTGCCGCCGGTCAGCCGTCTTGCCGTCGAAACCGCTCTTGCCGCCATGGCGGAAGCCACGAAGGCGGCGATCGCCGCCGATATCGAATGCTGGCATGCCTGGTGCGTCAAAGAAGGCCGGTCGCCCATGCCCGCTGATCCCGAAGATCTTGTACATTATGTGAACGACCTCGATGTCAGGGGGAAAAAGCCTTCGACGCTCGCTCGACGGGTTGCAAGCCTTGGTGCGTTGCATCGAGTGCTGGGGCTGGCCCAAAATGCGGCTCCCACCGAGGCAGCAATCGTACGCGCGGCGCTCAAGGCCATCCGCAGGCGCAGGGGATCGCTGCAGCGGCAGGCGGCACCGTTGCGGCTTGGCAAGGCATTGGATTCCAATGCTCCGGAGGGATTTACCCTTTCAGCCTTGCTCGACGCCTGTGGCGATGACCTTCAAGGACTGCGGGACGCTGCTCTGCTATCCCTTGGGTACGACGCTGGCCTGCGCGTAAGCGAACTGACCCGGGTGGAAGCGAACCATATTGAATCGCAGGAGGACGGTTCAGCGACGTTGTTCATCCCCTTTTCCAAAACAGATCAGGAGCAGGAAGGCGCCTGGGCTTGGTTGTCAGCCGAGACGGTGCGGCGCGTCCACGCATGGACGAACGCGGGCATGATTGAGGAAGGTCCGATTTTCCGAAGGGTCGGAGTCGACCGCCGACGCACGGGAAGAACGGAACGACAGCTCGCATCGGCGGAAAAGACCTATTCGATTGGGCTGACAGCGCTCACTCGACAGGGGGTCAACGCCATTTATCGCCGCATCGCCATCAGAGCCTATGAGCAAGGTCTGGTGACCCTGCCTTCCGGCAAGCTTGTGGCGGCTGTCCAGGCGCTGTCCACCCATTCGTTACGTGTCGGTCTGACCCAGGATCTTTTTGCCGCGGGCGAGGACGGGTTGGGAATTGCTCAGGCGCTTCGCTGGAGTTCGCCGACCACCGCTTTGCGCTATGGTAGAAAGCTTGCTGTACGCAGCAATGTTGCAGCGCGAGTGCTTTCACGCGTTCGACGTTGACTGGCTAGATCTGAACAGCCTGTCGCAAGATCGGGCCGGGGTTCAAGCGCCCTCCAATCCCACTTCGCTCGATGTCCACTACGCCGTTGGGATGTTCTCATTGCAACCTACTTCCCATCTGCAAGGAACATGGTCAGTATCGAGGGCCATATGCTGGTCACGGACAACATGAACTACAACCCCAGTCAGATCATTAGGCTATATTCGGCCAAGATCGCTTATGAGTGTGGCGTTGAGGTGCCGGAGAAATCCTGTCATTGCGGCAGGGCAGACATGCGGTCTTGAACGGACTGGCCCGGTATAGCCACCGTCCATCACATGGCAGGGCTTTGGCGGGAACGTCGCCTCGCCGGCCCCGTTGCGATCGGTGATCGCGTCCCGCTCACTTTGCGGGTACGTCAAGGAAGGCGACACACGGGTAGGCAACCTTGAAGCGGAGGTGGCCGGATGCGGCATTTCCCGGTCCCTTCGGGTGCACCCGAAGCGTCAGGCGGCGCGATTGAAAGCACCAAATCAAGGCAGAAGAGGACACCATGGCCTCCCAGTCACTTACCCGTTATCGGTCCTGCCCACTCGAGCCGTTTCGCATCGCCAGCCCGTTCCTGTCCATTTACCGGCAAGCAGAATGGGCCTCCAAGAATGTCTATCGCGAATTCGACAATGCGCGAGAAGCGTTGGGCAGCGTTATCGCGCCGAGCATCGGTGTCACCCAGAGCGGACGCCCCGGAAATAAGCCGGAGTTCCGGCACTGAGCAATGGGAGCCTCCTCCAAGTGCGGCTCCCCTGACGGAGGAAATATCATGAAAGTCAGCGAATGTATGACACAAGATGTCCGGATCGTGGATCCGGGGGAGACACTGCAGGACGCAGCCCGCACGATGGCGGAGATCGATGCTGGATTCCTGCCGGTCGGCAAGAACGACCGGCTCGTCGGCATCATCACTGATCGCGACATCGCGATCCGCGCCGTCGCCACCGGGCGATCTTCAAATGCGAAAATCGGCGACGTGATGAGCCAGGAAGTCAGATATTGCTATGCCGACGACACGGTTGAAGACATTCTTGACAATATGGCACAGCAGCAGCTTCGGCGGCTACCGGTGGTCGACCGCGACAAGCGTCTGGTTGGCATCGTGTCGATCACCGATCTCGCCACCAATGGTGAGGCGGCGCACAGCGGCGAAGCGCTGTGCGAGATCGCCCGGCCTAGCGGTCTCCATTCCCAGGCGATCTGATCGGCGGGAACGTGCGATGAGCGCCACGGGTCTCAAGGTCTTCGACAAACCCATCCAAACGACGAACATCTGGCTCGGCGAGAACGAGCGGAGGCTGCCGTTCAAGGGATTCTCGATTCTTGGTGCCGCTCGCGCAAGTCTGGCCAAATGGCGGCCCGGAAAAGGCCGCCATTCACCACCAGCAAAGAGAGAGAGAGAGACCCGGCCGTCTTCCACGGCCTGATAGCCGGAATGCAATATTAGAGGCGAATTGAAGCTTTCGCGCTTTTTCCGACTGGCTCTGGTATTTGCGGCATCCTAGAGATCATGCTTCCTGGATGGCCGATAAACGCCATGCGCCGTGTCCGCTCCTGACAAAAGTCCACAGTTCGGTCGTTAAAGTGGGACGATCGGGATCACCTGTCAGAACTGCGCCGCTATTGCCATCGCGCATGACGTCGATGCTCTGGTACCGCATGGCGATCGTGGCATAGTCCGTCCCACCTTCCGTCCAGGCTTCCGCAACTTCCGCTTCAAGAAGCTCGGTTCCCGATACCTCGTTACGCTGGCCTCGCGTCGCGTTCTGGCTCATTTCCTCGGCCAGATAAGACATGATTTCAGGCGTCGTGCAGACGCGCAACCGGGCATAATCTTCATGCCCAAAAGCGTCCTGCACCTCTACGAGCAGACGCTCGAAACTTTGCTGGTCGCTCGTCGTGATGGCAATCTCCCGCGACAGGGGAGCAGAAGAAGCGACCGAGGACACAAAGGCGTCAAACCCGCCCTGTGACGCTCCCGTCAACGGGCGGGTGGCGAATGAGGAAGAGGCGACGCCACCTACCGGAGCCAAGGCAGGCCGGCGACGAAACATCCTGAACGCGAGCCAGGCAAGCCCACCCAAAAGCGCCATCTGCAGCAAAGCCATCAGCATGCCGCTGCCGTTCAATGCGCCAAACCCATTGCCAAGCAGCATGCCAAGCAGGCCGCCGGCAACGAGACCCCCGATCAGGCCCTTTGCGAGCCCGCCAAACCGATTGGGCGTGTTCGTCGCCGGGCGCGGCGTTGAGGCGGTGTTCTGCGCCGGAGCCTGGGTCGGCGTTGCGGTCCGCTGCACCGCCGGCGCCTGATTGGGCGCGGTTTTCGTGGCAGGCGGAGCAACAGCTGTTCGCGAGCCTCGGCTACCTAAGCTGCCGCCGCGCCGGGCGTCCGCCGGGCTGACGGCCATAACGGCGATCGCGAGACTCATGGCAATCGCAGAGGCATTGCGAAACGTAGTTCCAATCATCGAAAATCCTTCTGGCTATCAGCCAAGTTCCTCAAGTGTTGGACCCACAAAGACGGGCAAAGTTCGCCCCCGACAGCAAGCCTCACATTCGCAATCGCGAACTACAGGACGGTGCTTCTGGAGCGGTATGGTCGCCTCCTCGTATTCTGGTCCAGTTGAACGAGCAGCGCAGATGATGGGACACTAGATTAACGACCAGCATCGAGCGCACTCGATGCGGTCCGACATCACGATCGCCTTTCAGGCGATCGCCAGAGGGGCCCGGCCCGCATGGTTGCTGGATAGCATGCCGTCCTTTAAATGCAACAGCGGCTCATATCAGCTAATGGGACTGCGGGCCGGTCTGCGGTGTGCGATGCGAACCGCCAGCCTTCCTCTTCGATGACGAAGGCCGAGCAGCCCGATCAGTCAAACAGCTCTTTCAGAAAGGATTTTTTCTTCCGGGAACGATAACGGCTATCGTGCGCGTCAGGGGGACGCAGGCGCGTCCATGCATCAGGGAGATCCCGCTCTTGCAGTCGAACTGGTGGGGTGGCTGAGCGCTCGATGATCTTGTCCAGTTCGCCGCGATCAGACCATATACCCCCCGGGCAATAGTCGATTTCGATGCCTTGGCGTTCGGACATTATCAGTCCCGTGCAGCAGCCTGGGCAAGGCATAGCCTCCATGGATTGTCGCTGTATGGTACACCCTCCGCGCCTGGAACACATGGCCGTACAGGCGGTCCTTGACGTGCAGTCGCACCTTATTGAGCCGCAGCAGCCGCAAATTGTCGGGAGTGCGCCGTTTAAGTTCCCTCCAGATCTCCTCCTCAAGCTGTCCGTGCAGTCTCGTCATTTTATATGGAAACGACTTCAATGCCTCTCTCCAATCAAAATGGATCGATCGGATCAATTGCGAGGAAGGAGAAATTCACTGACCTGCACCGAGCCAACCCGATGCGGTCCGACATTACGATCATCTCTCAGACGACCGCCAGAGGGGGCCGGCCCGCAGACTTGCTATGGAATGGCTGCTGGCTCTTTCCATATGTATTGTGGCGTTGTGGTCGCCATACGCTGTCTCGGGTGTCCAGATCGGAAAATGGCTCAACGGAGTCATTCAACGCAATCTGCGAACGCGGGGCAGCTTAGCCAGAAACGCTCGATCCTTCATTCTGCGCTTCTGCTGATCGATCGCGTGTCGAACGGCGAACGCTCGATGCTCAGCCCTGAAGCATATGATGAAGGCCCTGAGCCACGCAGAGCGAGGGGTGTTGAGCGACAACCACCGGCACGGAGGTTTCACGCTCTATCATTCGCGGCAACTGCGGCACGAGCGCGCTGCCGCCGGTGAGGAGGATCCCATTTACGTGTACGTCGTGGCTGAGTTCCGGCGGCGTTTCGTTGAGAACGTCGCGTATGACGGCAACGATCTGGGTAGCGTGCTTTTCTACCACGCGCCCGACTTCAGCAGAGGAAATATGCAGCGATTGAGGCGCCATCGACACGAGGCTTCGTCCTCGGACCTCGATCAGCCCATCGCCGGACGGGGCCTCGGCATGAAGAGCGGCATAATCCTTTTTGATGCGTTCGGCGCTTTGACGGCCGATCAAAATCTTGTGTCGAAAATGCAGGTGATCAGTGATCGCCTGGTCGAGGGCCGCGCCACCCGCGCGCACTGAACGCGTAAGGCACATTCCTCCAAGTGAAATGACGGCCACTTCGGTGGTGCCGGCACCGCATTCCACGATGAGTGCGCCACGCGGCTCATCCACTCGAGCACCAGCGCCAAGAGCCGCCGCGAACGGCTCCAGAACCAACTGAGGGCTTAGCCCGGCATCGATAGCAGCGGTGAACAGCGCGCGCCTCTCGGCTTGCGTCGCGTCCGCGGGGACTCCCATGAGAGCGCGCGCCTTGCGCCATGGCTTTCGCTTCAGTTCCTTTGGAATGGCATACCGAAGTAATTCGGTAGCAGTGTGAATGTCCTGTAGCACACCCCTGCGCAGCGGGCGCCGTACTGCCAACTTGGGCGGGGTTCGGTCCACCATGGCCTGAGCAGCAGCTCCAGCCGCAACCAGGCGCGGAGCGGTGCCAAGATCTGTAAAACAGCACAGCGACGGCTCATCGAAAACAACACCCGCATCGCGATCGATGACCCGTAGGTTCGCAGTCCCGAAATCAATCGCTAGTTCCGGCCGCGTCCATGATGAAAATGAAACCATGGGATCGATATAATGTGCTGGTCCCGCTTTGTCCCCTTTCGTTTTTGCAGCAGCTGGGAACCGGATAAAATTGGCTCCGAGCATGGCGAGGTGCGGCCAAGAGAAAATATCGCCCAAAACTTCTACTATATGTTCTTCTCTATCGGTGTTCAGCCAAGAAATATTGCGGACAAAATCGCTACGTCGCCAAGCCAGAGCAACGCAAATTCATTGTGCAAGCGTCTGCATGCTCGGCGCGATAAGGGTAGGAAGGCTGGATATGGCGCCCGAGCTCGTTCAAAATGAGGTCAGCGCACCACGAGCACCGGGATCACGCTGTGGGTCAGCACTTCGAATGCCTTGCTGCCGAGCATCAGCCGACCCAATCCTCTGCGTCCATGCGACGCCATCACGATAAGTCCGCAATTGCGCTCCTTGGCCACAGCGATTATTGCCTCGGCAACCTCCGCGTCAGGCACATGGAGGATTTCTGTGGTTACTCCGAGCCGCTCGGCCGAGTCCTTCGCGCTAGCGAGGATGCCCTCGGCTGCGCTTTTCTGTCCCTCAGCATATTCGGTCAGTGCAGCCTCGCTCCAAGCGAGATCGTAACCCACTCCACTTGAATATACGGGAAAGCGTTCGGTAACGGTCATGATGGTGACATTGACACCCAGGGCCTTGGCCAAGGCAAGACCATGATCCACGCCCTTCTGGGCAGTTTCCGATCCGTCAGTTGAAATGAGTATATGATTATACATGAGCATGCCTCCCAGCGGGTTGTCACTCAGTTTGAAGTGCATCAATATCCCGCCGCTTCGTCAAGCCTCTACCTTCTTGCGCGAGGCGTGTGACCAGAGCCAACGCTTGATGTGGGGCCAGGCCCGAGGCAGTCATCTATCCTTATGGTAAATTAGTCCTGGCGCCGCCCCTGCACCAAGTCTTCACGAAGTGGGTGGACGATTCTGAGTACTGCCGGAATGGTCGGACGAACGGACGCCGGTATCCGGAAGGGCCGGTAACCGGCGGCGCCTGTCATCGTATCGCGGATCCGGTCGCGCGCTGCATTGTGGGAGCCGTCATCAACCTCGATCAGGGCGACGACACGACCGGTCGTGGGATCCTGCACCACGAAATCGACGATCTTCTGCGAGAAGGCGTTGCGATCCGCAGATGTCGCCCGGCGCCCGATTGATGCGGGAGCCTTGAGAAGAGCGCCCATCGCGACCTGTGCATGGAAGCGGTACATCGGGAATATCTCCTCCAACACGATCAGCATGGCCTCTTCCCGGCCGGTCATGAACGGCTTGGCGACCGGGGCGAGCCGGATGGAACCACCCCCTCCCAACAGCAGCGCGAGAAGGATTCACAGCGCGCCCGCAAGGATAACAACCGGCAGGATCGCACGCTCCATAGGGCCGCCGATGTTCAAAGTTTCCATGGTTCGCGTTCTCAATTCATCCATTTCAGCGCCCCTCGGCGCGGCTGCGCGTGCCGCGCTCGAGCAGTGATCGGTAAATGCTGAGTTCCACCTCATCCGCCTTGCGTTATCGGCAGGTCGCGCCGGTCGGCGCCGGGGCACTCGACGCACGTCTCGGTCGTGCGCTCGCTGCCCAACTTGCCGGCTCGTTCAAATTCCCGACCCATCATGTCCTCCTTCATCTCACCCGGCGCCGTGCCGGCCGCTTCGCATCACAAGTCGAGGCCAAGGCTGCGTTCGGGCAGCGGCGGCAATTGGTCACGCCGATCGGGTTTGAGATCGGGCGGCGGCGCCTTCGCCTCCTCGGCCGAGTGTGCCGGGCCAGGCGACAGAGGCGGCAGATCGCTTGGGAGCGGCGGCAGATCGGGCAGATCCATCCCATCGATGGGGCCGGGATCGAACGGCACCGACGGCTGGGACGAGGGTCCCTTCTTCCCGTCGATATCGAGCCGACCCAGGGTTTCGAGGGCGGATGTCTTGTTGCCGAGGTTGCGGTCGAGCTGCCGTTCGAGCTTCTCCCTGTCGTCGACCACCAAGGTCAGTTCGTCGCGCACGCGCGTGACGCCGACGTTGAACAGGCGCTGGTTCGAAAGGTGCCGCTCGTGCGACGACATGACGGTGATCGCCTTGTCGGTGGTGATGCCCTGCGCCATGTGCATGTTGAGGCTGTAGGCAAGGTCGAGCCGCGAGAGCATGGGGTCGCCGAGGCCGAGTGTGAGGGTTTGCTTGTCCGCGGTCTCGACGCGAACGCCGTCCTCATCGATCCCGACAACCCGCGCCATCGCTGCATTGAGGAGCCCCCGATCCTTGTCGTTGGCGGTCCAGCGGATGCGGTCACCCTCGCGCAGTTCGATGCTCTTCTTCCCGGCCAGTTGGAGCCGGTCGCGCTGCTCGGTCGGGGAGAGCTTCTGGGGATCGAACCGGATCTTGCGGCGCCCATCGGCCAGATCGACCTTGCCGTTAGCGTGGACTTTGAGCACGTCGTAGCGGCCGCCCTTGAGGCCGACATCCTGCGCGCCGCCGCGCCCCACCTCGAGCGTCTGCCCGGCCCGGTAGGTCGAGGCGTAGCGCAGCTCCTCACGGGTCGTGTTGACCCGCTCGTAGACGGTGAGGTGAACCGAAGGCCCCTTCACCGACCCTTCCGCGACCAGGCCGTCCTGGATCCGCTGGTTGATGGTCGCGCGCGCGTCGCGCCCTGAGGCGAAGACCGCCGTTACCTCGCGATCGGCAGCGCCAAGCGCGAGCCACATGTCGGCCGCCTGCTCCGCCGGGGCGCCGGACTCGACGACCCGGTCGCCCAGCACCTTCATCGCGGCGCTGGCTTTGCCGACATTGGCGAGCGCGGCAACGGTGCGCAGCAGATCGGTACGCTGGCGGATATTCTGATCCATGCGCGCCATGGTGCCGCCGCCTGCCTGGATCATCGCGAAGGCCTTGCCGGCATCGATCGAGGAGAGCTGCTGCCGATCGCCGACCAGGACGAGCTTGTCGACGCCCAGCGCCTCACTGATCTGGTGGAGTTTCAGCATATCGGCCGACGAGACCATCGAAGTTTCGTCGGCGACCAGCATCGTGCCGGCGAACTTCTCGCGCGCGGCCTCGAAGCGCGGGGTACCGCGCTCGGCGATGAACCGCTCGTTGGCAAGCACGAACGACGCGATGGTCTGCGCCTTGATGCCGGCGCCTTCCGAGAGGTCCGCGACCATCTTGTTCTGGAAGGCAAGACCGGTGATGACGCGCCCTTCGGCCTCCGCCACGCGCGCGACCGCGCCGAGCATCGTCGACTTGCCGGCGCCGGCGACGCCCTGCACCGAGACCGTGCGGTCGGCCGAGGTGAGGATCAGGGTCGCGGCCGCGAGCTGGCCGGGATTGAGGGGGCGGTCCGCGGCCGCCTGCAGCCGGGAGACGGCATCGGTCGCCGGTACGATCGGGGCGGCCAGGCCCCTGCCCTGCTCGACAGCGGCAAGGATCCGTTCCTCCGTGCGCAGGGCTTCCGGTGTGGTCACCATCCGGCCCGTCCGGTCGACGGCCGTGGCGACGCCGGGGATGAGCCGGCGACCCTGGATGAGCCGCTCGATCCTTTGCTCGACGGACGCCATCGTCACGCCCTTCAATCCCAGATCGAGCGCGGTCGCGCCGAGCTTGTTGAGCGGCCAGGCCGCCTCGCGTTCGGACAGGATGCGCACCGCCGAGGCGACCGCGAGCTGCGTCCGGGCTTCGTCCGGCGATCGGACAGCGCGGGCAAGACCGTGATCCACGAGGGGATCGCGCGGGCGCAGGAATTCGCCGACCCTGCCCCGTGCGACCGCAATGGCGTCGGTGATCGCCCGGTAGCCGCGCTCGATCGCGCTGTCGCGCGAGCTCATCCCGGCGCGGGCTTCCGCGGCCGCGCGCAGGTCCTTGCCGTCGAACCCGTGCGCGGCGGCACGGTCCGCCCACTCCTGCTTGAGGGCTTCGCGATCCTCGACCTGGAGCTTGGGGTCGCGTGAGCGCTGGGTGATTTCGCGCAGGCCCTCGGGTGACTTGATGCCGAGCTTCGTCGCCCGGTCGAGGATCTCCTCGCGGCGCTGGCTATATTCGGCGAGCACCGCCTTGGGGACACCGGCAATCTCGAAGGTGCCGTGCTTGCCCTTCATGTCGAGCTGATAGCCTGCCCGCTCTAGTTCGACCCTGAGATAGGCATGATAGATCGAGCCGATGATGCTGTTGTGGCTCCAGAGCTTGTCGGCATGGAGCGCCTGCCATTTTCCGTCGGGCATGCGGGTGAGGTTCGCGATGACGGCGTGGATATGGGCCTGGGGGTCGCGCGCGCGGCTCGTGTCATGCTGGAAGAGCGCATAGACGAGGTTGCCGGTCTGGACGGGCACCTTTCGCCCCTCGACGTCCTTGCGCCCCTCAACGAGGTTCTTCTCGACCCAGGCCATGGTCTGCCTGACTGCCGTCATGTTGGCGGCAAGCACGCGCTTGTCGCCGGCGACATAGGCCATGACGCTCGCCGATTTCGGCATAGAGAAAGTGAGATCGAGACCCGCCCGCCGGTTCTCCACTTGCGCCACACCCTCCCCGCTCGGAAGCACGCCGTTCAATATGGCTTCGAACGGCTCCTTCGAGACTTCGCCCGACAGGCCGATCGCCTGGGCGCCCTCCCCGCCCCAGGCGCTGATCTCGGACGAGCCTTCGACCGTGTAATAGTCGTCCTTAGCGAAATAGCTCGCGGCGCCGGAGGCGGAGCGGATGGCGGCGACCGAGAGCATCAGATGCCCATGTCCATGCCGTCATGATCCGGGCCTGCCGAGAAGTCCTGGCGCAGTTCGGCAAGGGTCTGATCCTCGACCTGGGGCGCGGGACCATGCCGATCTCCACGCCGGTCGTCCCGATCGCGGCTGGCGACAGGCTGTTCCTCCCCGCCGGCCCGCGCGGTCTGCGCCCGCTCGGCGGCGGCGGGCGCTACCGTCTGATCGCCCTGGTCATCCCCGCGCTGCGCGGCTCGATCGGCGGCTGCCTCGGGCTCTTCCTCGACCTCGGCGGACAGGATGCGCACGGCAAGATCCCGCGCGAGATTGGCGGTATCGGAGACCTCTTCCACGACCAGGCCGGCGCCATCGCGCCCACCGGCCTCCCCGGCCCCCTTTTCTTCGAACACCTCCTCTCCGCGCCTTGACCGCACGGGCTGAATATCGGGGCGGGCGATGAAGCCCTGTGCGACCTGGGGATAGTCCTTCCACTCGAGCAGGATGCGCGCGGCCGGAAAGCCGTCGGGGAACTTCACGAAGCCGTGCATGGAGGGCAAGTTGGTTATGTCGTCGGCGATGACGAGCGGTTCGACCTGCTTGCGCGGAGTGAGCGTCGAGGCGTCACGGGTGTTGTTATAGCCATAGCTATAGGCCTCATCCATCTGCCGCACTTCGCGGTTCCCGATATACCGTGCGCACTGCTCGGCCGTGTCGAGATCGGCGGTGGCGAGAATGAGCTTGGAGCGCGCGAGCGAGGCAAGATTGCGCGCGCCCTGCTCGCCATAGACCTCGACCAGTTTCTCGAAACTATGGATGCCCAGGATCATCGCGCCACCGAAGGCGCGCGCGGTCTGAAGGCCGTTCTCGATCGCGGGCAAGCGGTGCAGTGCTCCCAGCTCATCGAACATGAACCACATGCGCAGCGACCGGGTGCGCGGCAGCGTCATGAGCCGATTGATGGCAATGTCCATCCACAGCGTCAGCAGGGCCCGGTTCATCGGCAGATCGACATAGTTGGAGGTGACGAACAGGATCGATCCGGGCTGCCTGTCCTGGGTGATCCAGTCCCGGATCGAGAATTGCTCGCCGGCATCGGGCAGGAAGCGCAGGACCTGGGCGTTAGTGTTAAAGACGGCCCGGATCGACTCCGCCATGCGTGCCGCTTCGGGCGCGGTCAGCGGGTCGGCGATGGTGTTGGCAAGGGTGCGATGAACGCGCTTCAGATCGGCGGTCATCAGATTCTCGGCGAGCGCGAGATTGGTGGTCTGGCCGCGCTCCATCAGACGCACGCACATTTCGATGAAGAGGGTGCGCGCGGCGAGCGCCCAGAAGGGTTCGGAGGACCCGCCGTCGGACGGGATGAGCGCCGCGGCGGCAGCGGTGAACTCGCTGTGGGTACGGCAGTCGTTGAAGATCGACCAGGCCGGGCATCGCGCGTCCATCGGATTGAGGATCGTGTCGCGCAGCGGATCGTAGAAGGCCTCTACATAGGCGCCGGTGAGATCGAAGATGACGGCCGTGTCCTGGCGCTCGCGCATCTGTGAAACGAGGCTCCGAAGCTCGGTGGTCTTGCCCGAGCCGGTGGTGCCGATGAGCATCGAGTGCGATTGCTCCATGCGGTGGGGATAGGGGATGCCGGCAAGCGTGTAGGGATGGTGGATGCCGGCGTCCTTGCGGGCGCGAAATGGCAGCGCGATCACCTGCGCCGGGGTAAGCCGCGGAAAGAGATCGGCGGCGTCTTCTTCGAACTTCGCCCGGTTATGGGCATTGATCTCGGCGAGAAGGACGGGGCGATCGACGAGCATGGCGCCGCGCTCATGGCGTTCCTGAAGGATCGAACGACCACGACGATGCGAGATATCGACGAACCAGATCGTCAGCGGGATAGTGAGGAAGGTCGAGACGAGGATGGCGCCGACCAGACCCCGCATCGCGACGGCCCAGGCCTTGATGACCTCCGGGATATAGGGGACCGCTTTCATGACGGTTCGCATGATTTCGCCATTGGGCAGCGTGACGTTGACGCGCTTGTTCGGATCGAGGTCGACCCAATTCCACAGCGCCGAATAAATCTTCATGCAGACGAGCTGGAAGCCATGCTCGTCGAGCTTGATCGACACGATGATCGACCAGGCGATGAGGAAGGCGAAGAACCAAAGCAGCAAGGGCAACTTCGCGCCCGAGAACCACATCAGCATCTCGTGGGTGAGAAGCTGCGAGCCCCGCGTGAAATTCCCCGAGTTGCGCTGCACGCGGCCGCGCGCGCTGTGGTGGGTGAGCGGGATCGGTCGGCCGTCGTTCCGGATGTCCTTATGCGCCATGATATTGCTCAAGACGCTTGTCAGTTTCGACGATGATCCGGTCGCGATATTCGGGAAATTGCTCGCGGATGATGATGTCGAGTGCGAGATGCTGGAACTCGCTGATCCGTGCGATCCGACGATTGCTCGTGTTGAGCACATCGACAGAGCCAAGAAAGCCGTCGACAGCTGCGCGCAAGAGATCGGATGGAGTGCAGCCACGCTCCGAGGCGAGCGCGACCAGGCGGTCATATTTGCCCCGGTCGAGGCGGACCGTGCAGTGTTTGTAGGGAGTGGTCAAACCAGGCCTCCTAGCAGGGAGGCTGGTGGGGTCTCAGAAAGCGTTGCTGCTTATATCGGATCGACGCTGCGCCGGCAAGGAATTCGCGTAGGGCCATTCGACCGTGTTCGTCCGTATCACGCTGAAAGGGCATATTTGTTGGAAATTTTGCCCAGCCCAAACGCTGTCCCACGACGCCCCACAGATTGATTTCCGACTAAGTAGCTGGATTTACATCAGAACTCTTGCACCATCGGTGCGTTCGGTGTGCTACTCTGCGCCAGGGTTGATCCCTATCCCCGGGCCGTCCTGGGCTCGCATGGTTCATGGGTGGGACTTGTCTCCGGCGGGGTGTCGGGCCGTCCGGCGGACGGAATGTTGTGCACGCATTCGGTGAAGCCCGGGTTCGCTAGAGGGGCCGTGCTGGACGGGTGCTTCCGTCCATAGTGATGCGGATCAATGGTCCTTACAAACGGCAGGGTTCGTGACCCGAACGGGCGGAGACAAGGCCTCGCCTTGGCTCCGTGAGCTTGCCCGCTGACCGCTCCTTCCAGCGGTCAGCGGCCTAGCGAATAGAGCCCGGCGGCTGGGCCGCTTCGCCCCGCCGAGCCGCCGCCTCATCTTTTCCTTCCAGCATCGCGCCGGCCCCGATACTATACCCCTCGTTCATAGCCCGATCAGCGTGAACCAAGAGGCCCCTATGGCACGTACATTGGAACAGGAGCGCGCGGCGCTCGCAGAGGACGAACGCAAACTGGAAGGGCGCAGGCAGAGACTTGCGGAAAAGGAGCGGGAGGCAGCGATTCATGCCGTCGAAAAAGCGGGCCTGCTCAAGGTCGATAGTAAGCGCCTGTCCGGTCTGATGACCCGTATTCGGTCCCTCGGAATCGACGAGGTGGAAAAGCGCCTCACCGCCTGAACCACCCCCTGCCGCGACCCGGCGTCGCGGCTCGGACATGGGGGGCTCGATGCCCCTCATGTCCGACTGATCCTTACACAAAAAAAGGGGAGAGGCCGCCAAGCCCCTCCCCGTCCCGGCCTCAATATTCGTCGATGAGGCCGCCCGGTGCGGTGTAGACGATCCGGTCGATCATCGCCTGGCTCAGCGCACCGTAATCGCCCTCGTCGATGGCGAGGTAGCCCAGTTCGCTGTCCTCGATGACGTGCTGGTCGAAGTAGCTGCGCTGGGCGCGGCGCGATGCATTCGTGACCGCGGCGAAGTAGGCGGCGTTGTCGGCGGCGGCGGTCGTGATCGTCTGCATGTTTGGCTCCTGTCTGTCTTGAATGACAGGGGCAGTCGCGTCGGGCGGGCGGGGCCGGGTCAAGGACCCGCGCAGCGGGCCGCGTAGCGGCGGTGGGGGTCACGATTTTCTTCGGCGGCCACTGCCGCCGAAGGGACGAACTGCCGCCCGATCCGCCGAAGAAAATGGTGGGGCCCCGCCGTCCTTGAGGCGGCCTCGTTCGCCCGACATCATGGGAAAACTGTGAGAGATTTTTCCTCTCGTGAGGCCCCCCCCCTGGCAATGCGTAGCGGCGTGCGGTCCGACGGGACCGCATGGCACGCGAGCGAGCCGGGACCTCACCGCGCCCGGTGTCGTTTCACAGCCCCTCAACATTCCGGATCGACGCACTTCTCCGCCGCAAGACGCCGGACGTCATGCCCAGCTGAGGCGGGCGACGGCAGGGTCCGGTGCCGTCATCAGCAGCGTCTCCAGACGAGGGAGATAGTGATCGACGCATCGCGCTCTTGCGCGGGCGGCCGTGGCCGGATCTCGGAGCCGGTCCTGTGCCATATCAAGCGCGATGTCGCCAACGCTTTCGGCCTCGATCTCGAGGGCCTCGAGCAGGGCATAGGCGTTGCCGTAGGCGAGATCGAGTTCGAGACCCCGATCCGATGTCAGCGCGACGCGCATGCGGATTTCGGCTGCCGTGCGGTCGCGGTGGACCATGACCCGACGGACACGGAACTGCGCTTCTTCCACCACCGCGATGACAGTGGGCTCGTGGTCGAACCGGGCGGTGATCGACGCCAGAGCCAGAGGACAGACGCGCGCTTCGAAACTGTCGCCGAGATATTCGTCGGGCTCGAGCAGCGCCACGCCCAGCCGGTCGCCTTCCGCGCGGAGAAACCTCCGAAAGGCGGCGAGCTGCCGCGCGGTGATGATCGCATACGGATCGGTCGTCTCGTCGGCGGGGACGGCGATGCGGAACAGGATGGACATGGCCTTTGGCTCCTTGGAAGTTGCCCGTCTCCCGCCCTCCTTTCCTCCCTTGGCCGCCAGCGGCGGGCTGTCCCGGGGCACGTCCAAGGGTGCGGCGCGCCGGGTTCGATGCCCGGCGCGCCGCAGGAACCACGCGAGAAAGAGGCACGAGAGGCCCCGGCGGATGCCGGAGCCTCTCGGCCGACGGGCGCTCAGGCCCGCCGGATGGTGCGCTCTGAGGTGCGCTGCTGGGACAGCTTCACGACGTGGAGGGGAACGCCTGCCTGGCGCAGTTTCTGTGCGAGGTTCATCTGAATACCGCTGCCTTCGCAGACCACCGCTTCCACCGGCTTCAGGGCGAGCAGGCGATCGTTGCGCACGAACGCGGCCTTGGCGCCCAACCTGCGGTCCAGGCGGAACATGATGACCTTCACGCCGCGCGCTGCCGCCCAGGCCTGCGCAATCGCGTCGCAGCCTTTGGCCTGTGCGGTCGTCGCGAGGACCATCTCCGGGACGCGTGCTTTGATCGAGTCCAGTCCCTTCCAGAGCAGGTCATGATCTTCCCAGACCTGACCGCCCGAGAAGGCGACGACGGGGCCTTCAGGGTTGAACTGCTCGCGGCGTTCCCGGCCCCGTGCGGCGAGAAAATCACGCGCGTCGATCATCGATGCGGTGACGCCCTTCGATACCCGGCTGCCACGCGTCGGAGCGTAGGGCCGTCCGGTCTCGACGCGATAGACTTCGGCGGCGTGGTCGCGCATGCATTCCATGGCGTCGCGGCACCCTTGCAGCGTCTGGCAGAGGAGCTGGGCGTCCTCGATCTGCGATGCGTAGATTTCGCTCGGTTCGAAGCTGCGCGCGAGATCGCCGAGTTCCTTGGCGGCATCGTCCTCGCGGTCGCTGATGCGCTTCGCCACGACATGGAAGCTGTTGACGAACCCCCATGCGAGGTCACCCGCAAAGGCTTCCAGCCGGGTATCGCGGAACACATCGAACAGCGTCGCCATCACCATCTCGACCGCCGCGCGCGCCTGGTCGGGATCGGGCATGTCGAGTTGCTCGCTCTCGTCGACCGGCGACAGCTTGGCGCGTTCGTCATGTTCCAGGAAAGCGCCCGAATAGAGCGTGCTGCGTTCGTCTGCTCCGGTCTCGGCGGCGATGTGGCTGGCGAGATCGGCGAAGTTTGCAAAGGATTTGGTCATTGGAGCCTCCAAAGGTTTTCAAGAAACTCATCCATTCGATGAGGCTTGCCTCGGGGCATGCGGTGGTCAGGGAGGTCAGGCACGGCGACCGGTCTCCGGTCGCCGCCGCTGCGCGGGGAGTGGGGGAACCGATTTTCCGGACGGGTCCGCGGCACGCGGGCGCGGACTGAAAATTGGGGGGACCGCTCATGCTTGACGGACGGCCAACCCCGCATGCCACACTAGGCAGACACAAGAGAGGAACAGGGGTGTAAAACCTCACCTTGCGTCACCATCCCGCAAGGGGATCGTAACCCGGACGGGCGGAGACGCGCCCCGCGCGGCTCCGTGAGGTTAGCCGGGGTCGGCCACAGGCCGGCCGCGGCTTAGCGAATAGAGTCCGGGTTCCGCCCGGCGCGTAGCGCGGTACGGGATGCGCCGCCCCTGTGCCATCTCGTCTTGCGCTGGAACATTATTGGAACTTTCAGCATCGCGTCATAGACTGGCGCGATGCAGGGGGAATCGAAGCCCTATCCGGGCGAAGTGGCGACACCGAACAACATCAGGCAGCTCGCCGACGAATATCGCGGCGCGGCGCATGATCTGATGGGCCGCGGCAAGCGGGGCAAGCCGTCGAGCTGGGCGCCGGCGCGGATGACTGCGATCCAGGCGATCGAGCTTTACCTCAATGCGCTGCTGCTGGCGCGGGGCGTGAAGCCGGCCGAGATTCGGGGTTACCAGCACGACCTGCGCAAGCGCACCGCGAACCCCGCGGTATCTGCGCTGCGGCTGCGACAACGCACGCTCGAGCATCTCGGCAAACTCAGCGAGGGCCGGGAATATCTTTCGATCCGCTATGGCCCCGAACTGAGCGGCAATCTGTCGCAGCTCAATCGCCTGATGGCGACGCTCGACGAGGTCGCGACCAAGGTCGGTGGCGCGCTCGACAAGGCGAACCCGTCAACGCCAGATCCGGGACCGGCAAAGGGCCCGGCGCGCGCGGCGGTGCCTGCCGTCACACCGGCCTGATCCAGTCGGCGGCCTCGCACCAGCCGATGATATCGCTGCCGCTGTCGCCGACCGCGTCACCCGAGATGTCGCGCCACGGCGAGCGCGGCCGGGAGGTCGGCATATAGCGGGCCGTGAGCAGTTCGAAGGTCGAGCAGGTATAGCCGCTGAGACAAATGGCGAGCACCGGCTGGTCCTCGCGCGGCAGCGCGGCCAGCGCCGAGATGAAACCTGATGGAACCGGATGAAGCGTCGCATCGATCATCGTCCGCGCGAGCCTGTCGGAACGCTGTCGAGGTCAGGGAAATTCAACAGCCACCAAGCCAGGCGGTGGTTAAGAATGATGCCGTAGCCATGGGTGCGGGGACGGCGGAGACGTGCTGTTGACGACATGGGTGATATCCTTGGGGACAAAGGAATGATGGGTCAGTGGACCGACCCGTCGAAGGTGAAGAGGAGATCGGGGCTGACGAGCTGATGCTCGGCGGCCACCAGCGACCAGGCGGCGGCGAGTTCGTCATGATACTCGCAGTCGACGATCGCATCGGCGCTGGCTTCGCCGAACTGGGCTTCCTCGAACGAGCGGATATGGGCGGCGTCCGCGGCCTCGGTGATCGCGCCTGCGAGGTGCGCTGCGATCTCGTGGGGATTGAGCTGGTCGGCGGCCCGGCGGATGCGGGCGACCAGGTTGGGGTTGAGGACTTCGGTCCCTTGGGCGACCCCGGCGATCTCTTCGAAGCTGGAAAGCTGGAACATCTATCGTCTCCGTGAAAAGGAAAGGGGGCGGCCCAAGGGCCGCCCGTCCGGGGGTCAGAGGAACTCGATTTCCTCGGCGACGATGTCGGTGTTGTAGAAGGTGCGGCCGTCCCGCTCGTTCTTGCTGTAGCGGATCTCGCCGACCACCATGAGCTTGTCGCCCTTCTTCTTGTGGTTGGCGACCGACTTGCCGAGCCCGTTGAAGGCCTTGACGGTGTGGAACTCGTCGTAGGTTTCGGCGTAGCCGTTGCCGTCCTTCTGGACCTGGCCGTCCTTGATGACGGGCTTGGAGGTGACGAGGGAGAAGCTGACGCCGCCCTTGCTGTCGGTGCCGAAGCGGGTGATGTCCGAAGTGATACGGCCCGAAAGAAAAACCTTGTTCATGATGCTGTGCCTTTGCGAAGCGCCAGCGGGCCGATCCCGCTGGGATGGACAATCGCGAAGGCCCGGGTCAGAGGGGCCGGCGCACCGGAGCGAAGCGCAGGGGAATCCCGAATTTTCCGGGTGGTGCGGGCAGAGGCCGTCAGGCCTCAACACGGCCGGATAATCCGGGGTTGCGGCGGCCCCGCCCGGGCGTAGCGTTCATCCCCTCAAGCGGGCGGCGTGCCTGGCGTTTGCAGGACGGCGCACGAGGCCATGGACAATGGGGATTCGGGCTGAGAGCTTCCGCGTTTCCCGCAGGTCCGACACGGGTGCGTTCATCGCCTGGCGCGGTTCCGTAGCGCGAGGCGGCGCCAGTGCGGCGGACGGGAGCGCCGCCGCCGCGCAGGGGCACACCGGGAAGGCTGCCGGGCCGTCCCGATGCGATCGGCACAGGAGAGACGACGTGCTAGGTGGCAGGCGTGAGCCTGGCCTCTCGCGAACCGACGTCGGCGCGATGGCGATGTTCCTGGCGACCTGGTCGAGGAACGCGCGACGAATACGATGTCACGGAGCCGGTACGCGCAATCCCTCGAGTAAGGCCTGGAAGGTCGGGGCCACGAAGCCGAGGTTCACGCCAGTGTCGCCGTGCCACGGCTCGCCCTCGAAGTCCCAGAACCACACAACGTCGCTCGCGGCGCCGAATTCGAGCAGGGCGTGGCTTGGACCGGGCGTGAAGCAGATCGGCAGCATATGGGCGGGGAACTTGGGCAGGTCGTCATCGACGTCGAGGACGAGACCCTGATAATATTGGGCGACCTTGTCGGCGGCCATGAACATGCTGACCGATGATCGCAGGTTCGTGGCGGCGTCCTGCGCGTCATAGGCAAAGGTGAATTCGCACGGGTCGTCCAGCAGTTCGAACCGGACGTATCCCCAGGTCGTGACGAATTCGAGATAGCTTTTTTGCGGCACGGCAACGGGCGGCAGACGACGCCGCATTTCGAGGTCGGCGTCGCCCGCCTTGGCAAAGGCTTCGCGGGCGACGATCGCCTTGATAGCAGATGGCAATATCAGCATCGATCCCCACCCAACGGCCTCAGCGTGTCTCAGGCGCTCCAGCCGAAGCGCCTGTCGAGCTTCGAAAGCTGACTCGTAAAGCCCGCCTGCTGCATTTGCGTGGTCTGCAGGTCGTGCATCTGGCTTAACGTGACGATCATGCGAACCTTGCCATCTGCTGAGGGTATGAAGTCGACTTCCATGATGCTGTCATAAGGCTGCACCCCGGGAATGAAATCGATGACCTGTGTGAGGACAAGGCGCTCGAAGGGCCGAAACTCGGAGAAGCGGCCGTTGCAGTCGGTTGAGGTCGGCTGCCCCATGTCCTTCATCGCGACCACCATCTCGGCAGAGTCCGCGACCATCTCATAGCGGAGAGCACCGCCGGGCCTCGCGTCGATTTCCGAAACGTCGGCCCGAAAACCTTCAGGACCCCACCAGGACTGGAAACCGTCCTTGGTCGTCCACAGAGACCAAAGCTCCTGCGGCTGGGCCGCATAGATTCGCTCGATGACGATGCTCGACTGGATCTGATCCGTCATTCTTTATCACTCCTTGAAACGTCTTGCTGCTGCTGTTGACGGGCTTCAAGCGCCGCGCCGAAGCGATCGAGGCGCTTCTCCCAAAGCTGCCGATATTGCGCGAGCCATTGATCGATCTCACGAAACGGGTCTGGCGCGAGCGAGTAGAGACGCCGCTGCCCGTCCGGGCGCATCGTCACGAAACCCGCTTCACTCAGGATACGCAAATGCCGGGAGACGCCGGATTGGTGGATTCCCACCACATCGGCCAGATCGTTGACCTGTCGCTCGCCGGACCGCAGGGCGTCGACAACGCGGCGGCGGGTCGGATCGGCCAGGGCTTCGAAGACGTCCATATGCATGTCCGTATATATGCACGATAACGCATATATAATCAACACCCGGGAGCAGCGTCGATCCTGCGTTGTGTCGCCGGTCTTGGACGCGGCATTGAATAGCAGCGCGGACGATGCGTCGCCTTTGGTCGTGCTGGCCACCGTGAAGACGCGGCTGTCCTTGACGGCCGCAACCATCAAAGGCTGCGTCTTTATGCCGTCGCCGCGGTGAGCGGTTTTGTCAGGGGCGAAAGAGAGACGTGGTGGAGGATGTCGCCGACGTTAGGGGGCGGCGTCATCGTTCCACCGATCCGAAGCGCGTTCCTGCGCGGTCGGGCGGGTGGCCTGGAAGAGTGCGGCATGCTCCGCCGTCATGTCGGCGGCGAGGACGGTCTGCAGGTCGAGAATAGCCAGGATCTGTCCTGCAGTGAAGCGTTCGATCCGCTCGAAATAGGCGGCGTCGTCAATCGTGAGATCTGGGTGGCCATGCTTGGTGATGGTTACTGGCGCGCGGCGGCCACGATCGAGATATGGTCCGGGGTCGTTTTGGAAGTCCGTGAGCGCAACCTTTTCTGTCCGCGTGGGAGCGGGTGTGCGGTCGGCGGGCACGGCGGAGCTCCTCAATCGATGTTTCCAATATAGGGAAAATGGGAAGATTATGAATATTGCCTCCGATCGCGCGGTGACGTCGGGAAAAGCAGCAAACGAAGACAGGGCCCGCTTCGCCAGGGGGTGCGAAGCGAGCCCTGTCACCCCGCGCCGGGGGCTCGTGACGCGGGGTTGGCTGGTGCGGTCGGCGTTATTCGACGGGTTCGGGGGTACGCTGACGGCGACCGCGACGCGCGGGCTCCTGCACCTCGCCGCCGAAGTCATGCTCGCTGGACGACTGGCCGAGGCCGGCCTCGGCGCCTTCGCCGCCCGTGCCCGCGCCCATGCCGGCACCGGCAGTCTCGTCGGCACCCGGCAGCGGCGGGAGACCGTCATCGGCCTTGGACGCCATTTCGGAGGCGAGATCGCGGCGGCGCGTCGGGCGCGACCAGACGACGTTGTAGCTGCCGTCGTCCTGACGGAAGGCCGAGATGTAGAGCGGCGCGGCGAAGCTGGGGTCCTCGATCTTGCCGTTGAGGAAGGCTTCGCCGGTGCCGTTCGAGAAGAGCTCGAAGAGCGCGCCTACCTGCACCCAGGCCCGCGCGGTGGACAGCGCCAGCACTTCGAACTTGGGCGCTTTGGGATTGGCCGAGTGGACCTCCCGCAGCGCGAGAGTCATGGCGATCGTCAGCGTCGCAATCTTGCCGACATAGATGCCACCGTCATTCTGCTTGATCGTACCGATGTTCATGGGACTTCTCCTGGATGATCGCTCGAACACCCTTGTCCGAGACATCGTCCTCCCTCCCCCTCCTCTCCTCGGCCGTTCGGCCGAGCAGGCGCTTAAGCGCCCCCTTCCTTAAGACTATCCGAGGTCCGCTCTTCGCGGTCTCGGGGAGTTGGTCGGCTTACGAGGAAAGCGATGCCGGTTGAGAGCGCCTTCCTTGCACGTTGCCCGCACGCTACATTGTGCAGGGCTGTACAACGGCAGTCGCAGTCCGATTAGGAGGATGCAGCCGGTGTTTACCGAGAAACGAGATTGGGATGGCGTGACAAGTGCACGTCCTGCGCGACTGCGAAAGGCGTTTGAGCTGATGCTGGACCGTGTACTTGGAGAGCGGATCCTAGCTGATGGCGGAGTAGCCGTGGAGCTGTGGTCCGCTCTTGCCAATGTCGAATGGCAACATGCTGATGGCGGCGCGGTGAGTTATTCGTTTCGGTCGGCAGGTGACCTGATTGCATGGCTTCGGGAAGAAGGCAGCTATCTGGACTGGTATTGCTGCGCGGAGCCAGGCGTCGTGTCGACGAATATTCAACGCGCTCTCGCCGCGCATGGTTGGACGCCGAAGGTCCAATAGCAGTAGGCGTGCCTCAAATCGAATTGAGGCCAAGATGTTCGGTGAACGGATCGAAGTCCTGATCGTTGTGGAGGAGGTTGATGCCCGCTTCGATGCATCGGGTCGCTATCAACGTGTCGATCGTCTTTCGAACGGTAATCCCGCGTGCTCGTAACGATCGGAAGTTCCGCGCCGCCTGAAGAGCGATCTCGCGACCGCCGATCTCGATCAATTCGAGTGAACCCAGCAAACGGTAGGCGTGTTTGAAATCTCGATCGGCCGAAAATCCCTGGAGCACTTCCGCAAGGACGAGATCGCCAATGAGAAGCGGTTCCTGGCCGAGCAACTCGTCAAGGATGTCGGTTTCGCGCGATGGCGTGCCGCGAAAGAAATCGATCCAGACGCTGGAATCGACAAGGATCATTTGTCGCGTCGCATCGCGTCAAGGTCGCCTTCCCAATGGAGTGTTCCCCGGGCGGCACGGATTGCTGCTTGCGACTGGATTTTCACAAGGGTTCGAAGGCCGGCTTCGACGGCCTCACGCTTGGTTTTGAAACCGGTCGCGCGCATGGCATCGGCCATGAGTTTGTCGTCTATGACGATATTCGTTCTCATGATGTGTATCCTTTTCGGTTTTTATACACATAGCGTTGCTGAGCATTGGTTCAACCGTGAAGCGCCGAAACCGCGGGGAATTCAGACCTGGAGATAGCAGTCGTGCACGAGCACGAAGGCGTCGGCGATCGAATCACCTTCACGCATCCTCCTTCCCTTTCACTGGATAGGAGCGTCCCGGCGGCGTGTACGCCGATCACCAGCAGATTGTTAGGGCCGTCCTCTCAGGCTTTCCGGCGGCGGCGCTTCGGCCCGACATGGTCGGCCGAGACCTCGAGATCGATGGCGAGTTGGGTGAGCGTTCGGTGCGCGCCGAGTCGTTGCAGCCCGTCCATCCGTGGGTCGAGCTTGATCGTTGCGAGGCGGCGACACGCAAGGTATGCGGGTCGAGTTCCGTCATGGGACCGATCATAGCGCAAACGGGACGGCAGAGCGAGCCGCCAACCGCCGTGCGGGCTCAGTCGTTGTTGAAGTCGCGCCGGCAGTGAACAAGCTCGATCATCTCGGCCTTGCGGGCGAAGGCGTCTGGATAGATCGCGCCTTCATGCTGGCCGAGAAAGCCGATGATCGTGGTCATGTGCGTCACATCGACGCCGAACAGATCTGCGATCGGAAAATGGCCGCAGTCGTCCCCGTTCCACCAGGCGAGCAGGAAATTGGCGACGCGGCGCGCCTGGCCATTGTCGGAGCCCGCGACATCAATCAGATAGCGGAGGGCATTTTGCACCGCTCGTTCCCCAAATGGTCCGTCCGTCACCGCTTCCTGCGCGTTCACAGGAACGACCTTGGCCACCGGCTTGCCCGCCTTGGCAATGATGAAGCCGCCGCTGTTTGCGACCTGGTCGATGAGTCGAGACAGATGCGTCTTCGCTTCGTGGATGTTGACGGTTTGCATCACTGGCTCCTGACTTAGGCTCAGGACTCATTGATTGAGCCAGAAGATGAAAGTTGCGGCGAAAGCAACGGCTGAGAGGAAAGTGTGAGCGCAGCGGTCATATCGGGTGTGGATACGGCGCCAGTCTTTGATGCGGCCGAACATATTTTCGATGCGATGCCGCTGGCGATAGAGGATGCGGTCGTGGGGTATGGCGGTCTTGCGGTTGCGCTTCGATGGGATGCAGGCCGAGATGCCTCGTGCAGCGAGAGCGTTACGGAACCAGTCGGCGTCGTATCCGCGATCTGCGAGCATGGCAGTGGCAGGCGGCAGGGTATCGACCAGCAGGGCGGCGCCCTTGTAATCGCTGGCCTGTCCTTCGGTCAGAACCAGGCGGATGGGCCGCCCGCTGCCGTCGCAGACCGCATGGAGTTTGGTCGTCAGTCCGCCGCGACTGCGTCCGATACAGCGGGATAGAGCCCCTTTTTGAGTAGGCTGGCGGCGGTGCGGTGGGCCTTGATGTGCGTTGCATCAATCATGAGCCGATCCGTCGCTTCGCTGCCGGCGAGTTCGGCGAAGATGCGGTTGAAGACACCCATCCGGCTCCAGCGGATGAAGCGGTTGTAAATCGTCTTGGGCGGTCCGTAGGCGGCCGGTGCATCCCGCCACCGTAGCCCGTTGCGGATCACAAACAGGATGCCGCTCAGCACACGCCGGTCATCCACCCGCGCAACGCCATGCGACAACGGGAAATATGGCTCAATCCGGCGCATCTGCGCTTCCGAAAGCAACAACAGATCATCCATCGCGGCACCTCCACCGCTATTGAATCAACCCTGACGCCCTAGCGCAATCAATTTAATGGGTCCTGAACCTAGTTCAATCAACTCAGTCTATTTTTGACTGATAGCAAAACCGGGCTCGCCCAGCGAACTTTGGGCATGTCTCGAGGCGTTGCGGCGAAGTATCGGATTCAGTCCCGGCGACCCGGATGGGTTGCCGCGCAGGATCCACGGCATGGGCTGGATGAGCCGTGCCCAGTCGGCGAAGGACGGGATTCGCCCCAGGTCCTCCGTTACATGCATCTCGCCAATCAGCCGCACCGGCACGTCGCGGTGGTCGCTGTTGGTGATGGTGACCCCGAATACCGTCTCGAGCATGAAGATGCCCTCGGCATGATGGCGCAGCGCACGGTGACGCGGATCGGCAAGGATCTTCTTGGACTCATCGAACCACTGGTGAAGCGCGATATAGTCGCCGGGCACCCCGCCCCATCGACGCACCGAGCTGAGCGCATGATAATGGCAGTGCGACATGGCTAGAGCTCCGTCTCGGTCGTTTCATAGTCGACGAAGCGGCTGTTGTGGGTGAGCGATACCGCGCCGCTCGCGACGTCGATCTCGATCGTGCCCCAGGCGCCCTCGCCATTCTCCCAGCCGCTGTGATGGTCGCTTGCGGCATTTTCAGCGAAGGCGCTGAGCGCATCCTCGAGCTGGATCGCGCGGCTCGCCATGTCGCCGCCCCATTCGACCGAGAAATGGTCGCAAAGCACGGAGGGCAGGTCACAGGTGTCTTCGCCGGCAAAGGCGGTGACGTCGCCGACCGCGCCTTCATCGCCCCCGCCATCATATCCGATCTCGACGCGGGTGATCCCATGTTCGGCGAGCAGCGGGAGGAAGGCGGCCTTGCAGCGGCGCTCGGCCTCGCGGACGCGGTCGATCTGTTCGTCGATCTCCGCGACGATGCGGGCCGCGGCGGCGGCATGTTCGGGATCGGGCTGGATGTCGGTCATGCGGAGATTTCCTGAAGAAACGCGTTCGCGGCCTTGGCGCTCGCGGGGTAGGCGGCGGCGAGGTTGCGGTGCAGGGTTTCGAAATCGGGCACGGCAAAGCGGCCGTCAGGGCCGGGCCGCGTCGCAAGGAGCGCGCCTGTGACGATGGCATTAATCCGGTCACGCTCGACGATCGGCGGTTCGCTGTCGGCGTAGCGCACGGGCGCCGCGAAACAGGCTTCGGTCCAGGTCGCAAGGCCGTCCTGGACGGCCTCGGCATAGGCGGCGACCCGCGCGTCCCGCCGGGCGGCGCCGGCATCGACCGAGAGACCGAGCGTGTAATAGACCCCGAAGTCGTGGCGGTTGGTGAGCGTCTTGAGGACGCAGCCATCCGGCGGCACACCGAAGCGCGCGATCAGCGCCGCGCGATAGGCTGCGACCTCAAGACGGTTTAGCCTTTCGAAATCCGGAGTGTGCCCGAGCTGCGCGCAATCCTCGTTCGCGGGCGCGCCGCCCAGGTCGATGATATCGGACATCGCTTCCTCCATGGGTCGGACAGCAGGCCCAGATCCCCCTCCCCCTTGCTTCATCCAGGCCGGCCGCACGGCCGGGAGAAAGCGAAAGCCCCCCGCGCCGGTTGGCGCGAGAGCCTTCGTGGAGTTGGACCGGCGACGTCAGCCGGCGAAAGCGTGTTCCGCCGAGGATTGGCCGAGGCCGGCCTCGGCGCCTTCGCCGCCCGTGCCCGTGCCCGTGCCCGCGCTCATGCCGGCACCGGCAGTCTCGTCGGCACCCGGCAGCGGCGGGAGACCGTCATCGGCCTTGGGCGCCATTTCGGAGGCGAGATCGCGACGGCGCGTCGGGCGCGACCAGACGACGTTGTAGCTGTCGTCGTCCTGACGGAAGGCCGAGATGTAGAGCGGCGCGGCGAAGCTGGGGTCCTCGATCTTGCCGTTGAGAAAGGCTTCACCAGTGCCGTTCGAGAAGAGTTCAAAGAGCGCGCCCACCTGAACCCACGCCCGCGAGGCCGAGAGAGCGAGCACTTCATACTTCGGCGCCTTGGGATTGGCCGAGTGGACCTCGCGCAGCGCGATTGTCATCGCGATCGTCAGCGTCGCGATTTTGCCGACAAAAATGCCGCCGTCATTCTGTTTGATCGTACCAATGTTCATGGAAGGTCTCCGTCAGAAGCTGCTCTCGAACACCGTGTCCGAGGCACCTTCCTCCCTCCCCCCTCCTCTCCTCGGCCGTTCGGCCGAGCAGGCGCTTAAGCGCCAAATCCGAGGTCCGCCATTCGCGGCCTCGGGACGGATTAGTCGCGTTTGGCAAATCGGGAGGATCGGTGTTGGTGTTAGACTTCGGATCTCGTTGAGCCAATTTGGGAAGGATCGATCTCACACGCCTGGCATTGCGGGGAACCGCAGATCGTGTCTCAAGACACCAAGCTTTCATTCCCAATCCGCGATTGCAGCTCGAAACTTCTCCGACAGCCGGTCGCACGTTCAAAGCGAATGAAGGCCAAGATGCTCTGAGATCAGCCGTATCCATCGTCATCGATGAAACCTGCCAGTCGATGCGCCGGCGCGCATGCTAGCTGTGCAAGAGGATGCGGCCCCGCTTGCGGAATGGGCTTCGGGCTTTGTTTCGGGGGCGAAAATAGATGGTTGTGATGACCAAAACAGCACGCCATGCTGCCATTATCCGCAATGACAAAAAGGATCCAGCATGGGACTGATTTCTGAATTCAAGGCGTTCATCAGTCGCGGCAACGTCATCGACCTCGCCGTTGGCGTGATCATCGGTGGCGCATTTGCCACTATCACCAAGTCGCTGACAGATGACCTCATCATGCCGGTGGTTGGCTTCCTCTTCGGCGGCGCGGACTTTTCGCGATATTTTCTCAGGCTTGGAGAGATACCGGCTGGGTTCAAGGGCAATCCCGAAAGCTATGCCGACCTCAAGGAAGCAGGGGTCGCGATGCTTGGCTGGGGCGAATTCCTGACCGTATTTGTAAACTTCCTGATCTTGGCCTTCATCATCTTCCTGCTCGTTAAAGCCGTCAACCGCCTGATGCCCAAGCCCGAAGACATGGCCGCAACGACACCTGAGGATATCCTGCTCCTTCGTGAAATTCGCGACGCGATCAGAAAATAACGAGCGCTCAATATACAAGCATCGGAGGGGGATTCAGCAGAGGCACGCGCGCGACAGACGGGGTCACGCAAAATGATGCCTGCCTGTCGCTCGCGAGCACTTCCGTACTCGAGGCTGCGCTCAGAACAGCGCAATTTTGGCGATCGACACCCCAAAGCCGACTGCAACGACCTCGGCGAGATCAGACGCTTCGTTTGGGCGGCCGCGAACCGACATGACCGGCCGACATCTCAATGTCGGTCGCACGCTGGGTCAGGGCGCGGTGGAGGTTCGCGATACGCGCGCGAGCGGTCAGAGCGGCGCGATAGGTGGCGACTTCGAGGTGATTGAGTGCCGCGAAATGGGGGTGTGTCCGTTCTGCGCGCAGTTCCCGTTGGCAGGCGCGCCGCCCAGGTCGATGATGTCAGACACTGCGTTTAAGACAGCTCACGCAGATTTCCCTCCCCCTTGCTGGCCGCAGGGCCGGGAGAAGGCGAAAGACCCCGCGCTGTTGGACGCGAGACCCTTGAATCTATGGGCTATAGCGCCCCAGCGGCGCTTGGAGCAGAACCGGCGGGAACTAAAGCGCAGGACGAACGTCGGTCGCGGAGAAGTCGTTGCCGACGAAAAGCAATGGGCAATCATTTTCGATTGCGACGTCATAGGAGAAGCAATCGCCATAGTTGAGCGATGCCTGGTGTACGCCCTTGCCCCAACGTCCATAAGCCCTCGCGATCCGGCGGGCCGACGCGCCTGTTACGGCGACGATTTCAAAGCCCAGTCCGGAAAGCAGTGCTTCGACTTCGTCGCCGACATTTCGCCGGGACGCTACGATGAGCGCTTCCGCAACGGTTCCGGCAGAAATCAAAAGGGTGTCGGCATCTTCGATCGCGGTCATGCACTGCTCGGCCTCGGGCTCGCCCAAGACGATCGCCATCAGCGCTGAGGTATCGACGGCGATCATGCCGGCATCCCGTCATCGCCGTAAAGATCGTCCTGGCTCCGCGCGGCAGTAGGGCCAGACAGAACTTTTGCTGCCGCCGCAGACCGGGCTTTTTCCATCAGCGCGCGGCGGCCCTTACGTCCGGGCGCGGCAGCGACCGCAACGAGGCGAACGATCTCATGCCCGCGACGGGTCAGGATGACCTCATCCCCAGCCTCCGCCCGCCGGACAAGCTCGGTGAGCTGACCTTTGGCATCACTGACAGACACGCGCATTTCGATGGTTCCCTTGCCCTTGAATAGATGGTCCATCATATAGTCCAATTCATCATTTAGGTCGAGCGCAGTGTTCGCCATGATCTATTTGCAGATCGAGATCGACACACTTAGCGCCCGCGCGACGAGCGTTCTGTAAAAGCTCGGCGAGAACGTCGCCGAGCGTGTTGTTGAACAGGCGATAGGTTGACAATGAAGTGTCCTGATGAAGTGGCGTGATCCAGATTCCGGTATGATCAGGGAAAACCCGCAAACAGGACGTCCTGAAGAGGCTGGCGTGCAGATGGGCGACGTCGGCGCATCACCACAATCACCCTCCCTCTCCCCTCCAAGCGCCGTCACCGGATGGCGAGACTGGACAGCGCGATCAGGTTTCTGCTTCGGAACCGGTAGTTCGGGGGCTATTCATCGAGATGGGCGGACTAAGTTTGCGCAGTTGCCGAACCAGCTGGGCATTTCGGCTTTCAAGTTGATCGGCGCGCTGCTCAGCGGCCAGCGCACGTTGCAGGAGCCCCGCGTTTTGCGTTGTCACCGCGATCAGCTGGGCTTTCAGGGAAGACAATGTTGGTTCCGCCGATTGATGTGCCATAGCCTTCAGCAAGCGATGACGTTGACATGTCCCTGCGTGGCATAGTCAATGATCTTGCCGTCTCGCGTAACGATTGGGATTTGATGATGTCGCGCCGTCGCGATGATAAATCTGTCGGCGGGATCGCCGTGCAGCGGATCAGGTAGATGCGACGATGCGATGGCAATCTCGGGTAGAAGCGGCGCCTCCTTGATTCCCGGACCGCCCATGAAACGGGCGAACCAACTGTGCGGGTCGGGAAGAAAGGAAACGGCAGGCCGCTTATCGCCGCGGACACGGCTCAACAACCCGACCTCCCACGCCGATGCGGGAGAGACGAAAATGCCGTCTGCGAGCGCGGCATGCGAGATTGCCGCCAGCGCGTCAGGGCCAATCGGATCGCCGTTGGCCAGCCAGATGACCGCACAGGTGTCCAACAGCACTGCCCTTGGTGCTGGCTCGGGCTTTTTCCGCTTCGTCACTGGTGAAGCTTGCCTTCGCTTGCGGTCAGCGGTTCATCGAGAACGGGCGCCAACAGATCGAACCCTTCGGGTACGCCAACGGATCCGCGCATGAAACCGTGCAGTGCCTCGACCGCCTCAGCCACGCTCGGCGGCGGTGTCAGCACCGCAACGGCGTGGCCGCGTTTGGTGATGGTCACCCGATCGACATCGCGACGCGCCAGACGGTCCAGGATCGCCAGGCAGTTGGCCTTGAAGTCGGCCGCGCCATAGGTCTCAGCTCGCATAGATCACCTTTATAGTCACATCTAATGACTGGTCATATAAGATGGCCATTTCGCAAAGTCCATAGTTGTTCGTGCGCGCAGTGAGACCGCGCGGTCATGCCTCGATATGACATTGCTCTTCGCTCCGTCTGGCCAGGTCCAGCGCACCAGAGGCCGCGACCACACCGCGGCTGATGAAGGACGGCCCTAATAGGACAGATCAGCAATGTAGACCTAAGAGGCGCGTCACCTTGGTGATCGCGGCGGGATGGACTTCGCTGCGGACGACGGCGGGAAGCGGCATTGGGGGACCTCCTTGAAGCGGACTTGCTCCCCCGGTCCCCCTCCCTCTTCCCTCTCCAACCGACCCCGCCGCCGATCGGCTGGACCGTATGCCCGGGACGTGTTTCGCCCCGCAGTGTCATTGCACGGCCGCGCGAGGCCGCTGAATCTTGGCCTAGCGGATCACGGCGCAAGCGATGCGGTCGCCCGCGCCGCCGATCGGCTGGGTCGTATAATCGTCAGCGTTGGCATGAATGACGAGGGCCGAGCCGTCGCTGTCCTTGAGCGCGGGCCGACCGTCGCGGTTGTCGACGGAGACCAGGGCGGAATAGACTTCCGCGCTCGCGCTTCCGTCAGCATGGACGAAGAGATTGGGGAGATCGCCCGCGTCATTGGCGCCTTCGACAAGAAAGCCATGTACGATCGGCTTGGTGGAATGGACATGGCCTCCGGCGCTCTTAAAAGCCGCATCACCGCAGTCCGCCTTCTCGTGGAAGTGCATGCCGTGCCATCCGGCCGGGAGACCATGTCCTTCGACCCGCAGGATCACACCTTTCGGCGCGGACGTGACCGTGATCCTTCCCAGCTCCTGACCGGCGCCACTATAGAGCACGCCCGGTTGGCGATCGGCGGCAGCGGGCTGCGCCTGCGCAAGTCCCGGGGTGGCAGCGAGGATGAGAGCGGGCAGGATGCGAGTCATGAACATGGGTTTCTCCTTTTCCAAGGCGGCCTTACCTGCAATTGCGTCTTCCGCGCAAATCGGGTGTCCGTCCATGAGCTGTGTCGTTGACGGGGTACCGTTGAAGCAGCGGGACGGAAGATCGCGTTCGATGGCCGGGAATCTGCTATCCCGGAACACGGATGAGATTTCCGGCAGGGAAAACGGTAAGTGACACCGGCCTTGATGGTGAAGGCCATGCTGTCCTTGCCGGGGATCTCGACGACGACCACGTGGCGCGACTGGAAGAGATTGAGCGGGTTGCCGCGATACACGCACGATCTTCGGGTCATGCGCCACCGTCATATCAGTCGATGGCGCTGAATATCTTCGTCGCCTCGACGCGGTCGCCCGCGAAGGCACGCAGCCTGTGGAAGACCTCTACGATGTGATCGTCCTCGACCTCAAACGAGAGATGCGAGAAGGTGAACAGGGTGGCGACGATGCCGGCGGCGTCTGCGGACAGCATGCCTGTATAGCCATTGCCCTGGCAGCAGATTCGGTAGGTCTCCTGCCCCGCAGGCGCAAGATAGAGCGGGCGGCCGCCAGCTTCGAGGAACTTCCAGTAGCCGCCGCGATAATCAGGAGAGAACAGACTGAGGAAATTGTAGACCATCGTCTCGGCCATGAAGAAATGGCAACGGCCGAAGAGAGCCGGCAGGAAGGCGCTGCGCCGGTGTTCGGGCACGATGGTGACGGCTTCTGGCGCGCTGATGGGGAGTGACATGGCGGGGCTCCTGGCATGAGGGAATGGCCTGCGGGCGAACTCGCACCGGAGGACCTGCGGCCTCACCCCCCCTCTTCTTGTCCGCGCCCGAAGCGCTACATGGATGAAAAAGCCGCGGTCTGGGCCGGTCCGGATATACTATAACGCGGATGCGGATGGCAGCGGCTGGTTCCGCTGGTCGAGTCCATTGGATTGGTGAACGAGAAGAGCGTCTCGGCGAGTTGCGCGGCGGCGCTGTCGCAGGACTTGTGGAGACACAAAAGCAGCGTGCGCGGGTCGTACAGCTCGGGATACACGGCCTTGGGGAATGACGGCCGGTCCGGTCGCACCGCCACGCAGAGCGAGATCCGCCCGCTCGACGCATCCTGGTTCCTGACGCTCGCGCCCGATGCCACGCAGGGCGTGCGAGCCCCGCGCCGCTGGTGACCAAAAGCCTGGGCCTGGTCGATCCCGCAGATGCCGCCAAGCTGGTGGGCTCAGTCTACGAAGCTCGCGCCGCGTCGGTGCTGCAAACGCAAGGGAGCACGAGCCTCGAGTACCGGATCGTGCCTGCGCAGTCGGTCCAACTGGTTAACCTGCTCGCGCTCCGCCAAGCTCGGCAAGGTCGGGTTGACGATCGAAGATCTGTCCGGGGAATGGAAACCAATGGACATAGCGCCGGTGCTCGAACCGGCCCCCGACCTATTACCTCCTGCTCGTCGGCAACGACAACGACGTCATCGCCCGCCATTGCCGCATCGGGCGAGGCATGCGATCGGTCATCGACAATGACAGCCATATCCTCGTCGATTGAGTATGCCAAGGCACTGGAGATCAAGGCGCCGGTCGTTGAGCGCAACGTCGTTCACCTGGGTGCCGCATCGCCGTGAAGGCAACGCGCGGGATCAGGTTCCGGCGGACAGGGGCGCGCTGAACCGGGCTGCATAGCTGTTCAGGCGACTGCGGATCTCGGTGGAAAAGAGATCGATATAGCTGTCGCTGAGGCCCCGCGACGCGCTGGGATGAGGGAAGCAGGCAACTTCGCAACGCTCAAAGCTCTGATATCCGACCTTGAAGCGGATCCCGTCAAACGGTCGCTGAACCGTCCTAAGGGGGCTCACGCATTTGCCAACGATACCCTCGAACTTCTCAAGGGTCTCCGGGGCTTGCAAAGCGTCGATCAGTTTGCTTCCCATAAACAGGATCATGCGCGGTCTGAAATGGGTGACATGACCCATGAAGTTCGCGGCTTGCTCGGGTTGCCACAGGAGCGTGTAATCACCGTTCATCCGGGGGTTCTGGGTATCGCACCAGTTCGTCTGGATTATCGATCTCTCAAACGGTCCAGGATTTTCATGGTCGAGCGGCCAGCCCCACAGGCGGAACCATTTTCTGATCCTTTTGTCATAGGGCCAATCCAGCGCCTCAGGACCATAGCGCAACTCCTTATTGACGAAGGTGCATGAGATCGTGTCGTTGACGGAGCTTCCGGCGTTGGCGGCTCCATCGCCGCCCCATTCGTAGCCGCAGATCATCAACCCGCCTTGCTGCTCGGGCCATTCGGAATGGGCAATATTAAGCCTTTTCATGTATCCGTTCATCCGTGGGACTATCGCGCGCACGGAAAATCCTGACACAGACGACCATAGAAGATAAGGAAAATGTTGCGTAGCGCTCAGCCTTGAGCATATTGCGCACGATCGGCGCAGGCCCGGTCCCCGGGAGGTGCAATGGCTTCATCTCGTGAGGCGACCGCCATTGAAAGTCTCCAGCCAGTCGGACATGGCAGGCCGCTCGGCCAGGGGCACGAGGGCGGCGATGTCCTGAAAGCGAACGAGATCGGCAGGCGCATCGCGGATGATCGCGTCGATCTCGGTCTCGGGCAGCAGCGCCTCCGCACGGATGAAGTCGGTCATTCGGCCTGGGCGGGTCTTGGTCGAACGGCGCCAAAGACCCTCGACGGTGCGAAGGCGCGGCGCGGCACGGGCCTCGACGAGAACGATGAGCCGCAAGCACCAGGCGGGCAGCGTGCGGACTTCGTCAGGCTTCATGGCGCCACAGATGAAGCAACTTGACTTGGGCGGCACGGGAAGTCCGGCCGCCTCGATACGCGCGGTGCAAAGGGCGCGGTCCCAGCCCCATTCGCGCAGAGGGTAACGGGTATCGAAGAGGTTGTTGGTGATCGAGGCGGCATGGGTGTAGCGGCGCGTGTCCTGCGGTGAGGCGTCGAACCCGATCAGACGGACGACCTTCTGACCGCGCGACCAGGCGGCCTTGGCGGGAGTCCAGGATTTCAGGAACTTCTCCTGAGGCGCCGCCTTCCATTTCAGACTGCAGGATTTGCCGCCAAGCGAAATACTCGGCAAGGTCGCGTTGGTGAGGACATTGGCGAGGATGTCGTAATAAGGCGGCCAATGCTTGAAGCGTCGGGGCACATAGCGGACCACCTCATAGGGAATGCCGCGCGCCGCCATCCAGGCGGCTATCATGACCTGGTAGTCGTAAGTTTCGGGCTTCTCGGCACCCGTGTCGGCGCTGAGCACGAGGTCGGGCGGAGTGCCGCGGCTTTCAAGTTCGACAAGCAGGGCAGTGCTGTCTACGCCCATGCCATATGCAAGGACGACCGGTGCCGGCGGGTGAATCTGGATGGTATCGGGAATCCGCAGGAGCGAAGGAAAAGCGGTCGCGTTCATGGGAAGACTCCGATCTCGCGCAGCCAATCTGCGCACCGAGCGCCGCCCATGCAAACGACGCGCACGACCGGGCTCCAGGATGAAAGATTGAGGTCGTGATGCGGCTGCTGCGCGCAGCGAACTTCGCGGCGTGGGCGTGCATCACGCGACCAGGCGCGGCGCGTCGGGGGCGGATGCGGAAAGCCTCAATTCCTGACGAATGCGCATTGCGAACTGCTCAGGTTCAAGGAGGTCCCGGACCGACGCCCAATAGTTGCGCTGACCAATATGGTCGTGCCGGTCCTGCACTTTGCGAAAGCAGACCTCGCGGCCAGGTCCGAACGGACCAAGCGACAGCTGGACCCAGATGCTCTCCCCGTGGAGCGTGACATCGCCCGAGACGGCGGGACCGGCCTTGTTTGAGCGAATGTCGAAACTGCCATCCTCGAGGGCAAGAGCTGCTGCAAGACGGCGCATGGCCGTCCGGCCCTGGGCATGGAAGAGGCGCTTGGCCGGTGCATCATAGGCGACCCCACGGAGCGCCAGGATCTTGAGCATCGGCCTGCCGCGAAGTTCTTCGACCTGCGCGATACAGGCGCGGCGAAGATCCGCGTCGTCGGTCCGCTGCGCGCCGATCTGCGACAGGTGGCGCACAAGCAGAATGACGGCGGGGTCGGTTTCGACAGGAAGCCCGGCATTGCGGCAATCGGTGATGGCGGCCTGGATCGCGTGGAGCGAGGTCTCAATTGTGACCAGTGCGCTCGGGTCTAAGGCCTGGCTGTAGCGGAAGGTGACATCGTAGCTCATGGGTCCTCCGGAAATTTGAGCGGTTCATTCGCTCGCGCACTCCTTCCCCCTCCCCTTTTTCCCGGGTACAGCCTGAATGGCGCCATCACCTGCTGAAGACTTCCTAGCCACCGTTCCGATGCCGTCGGCGACATGCCGAGGCGCAAACACGAAGAATCGACAGGTGGCGAGCGCCCTCTCCGAGCCAGTTTGTGGCGGGTGGTTCGACCAGGTGGGCGCCAATCACGGCAAGTCCGTGAAGCTTATGCCGCGCGTCGGCGTCCGCCACGTCCATGGGCGCCCCCAAAACAGCCGTCCCTTGCGACTGACTGATTAATCCTCGGGATGCGAAACGGCCTCGTCGAACGACAGGATGAAGATCGTTTGACCGTGCTCGTCTGCGATCTGAATCGAACCGCCAAGATCCAGTACACCACGGCTGATCTCTTCGCAGATCAACGAGCGCGCGCCGGCGATCGCATAATCGCGCGCGGCCGCGAAATCTGGCAACAACACCCCTTCTGGATCAAGGGAAATGCCCGAACGATCACGCACGTGGAAATAATAGCGCGCCATCGTGAGGTATATACTGCATATGGAATATTGGCTGAGTAACTCAGGCTGGATTATCCGTTGAAAAGTCCGCTCATTCTCAAACTGGGGTCCGTGGAGCATCTCACGGAGCAGGAAGAGGAGCGTGCCAACTCCCTTTGCCGGTCGACCATGACGACGCCGAAGGCGCACGACATTATCTCGGAAGGGACCGATCCGCAGCATGTTCACCTCATTATCGACGGGTGGGCAGCCCGTTATTCGATCACCGCCAACGGCGGTCGTCGAATAACCGCATTCCTCATCCCGGGTGATTTCTGTGACATACATGTAACGACACTGGCCGCCATGGACCATAGTATCGTTGCTATCACCGATTGCATGGTGGGCTATGTCGACAAGACAGCGATCGATTCTATCACCCGATCCACGCCACTGCTCACCCGAGCTTTTTGGCGTGCTACCTTGGTTGATGAGGCGATCCTGCGCCGCTGGCTGGTCAACAGCGGGCGAAAGGATGCTTATGCAAGCACGGCGCACCTGTTATGTGAGCTCCACCTGCGACTGAGGATCGTGGGTCGCGCGGAGGAGGATCGCTTCGATCTGCCGCTCACGCAGCAGGACCTGGCGGATGCCGTCGGCCTGACGAGCGTGCACGTCAATCGCGTGATGAAGCGCCTCAGGGAAGATGGGTTGATCGAAAGGGAGCAAAACACCATGCGCATATTGGACTTGGCCCGCCTGTGCGAGGTTGCCGAGTTCAATCCGAATTACCTGAATCTACACCATCTCGGCAAAGGCTGCGGACCCGCAATTTCGGGAAACTGAGAGGCTCGCGATCAAGCTTGTTGACGCAGTGCATGTTCATGATATGTTCTTTACACGGAGAAATCAGCCATGTCTCATGCCCAGAGCCTTTTCCTCGCACAATTCGATCTCGACATTACCCTGCGCGATGCAGCCCTCGACGAGCAGAACACACCGTCGCGCCGAATGATCGCGAATGCAGCAATCGGCATCCATGTGGAGGACGCCTATTATTCGGTACGCGAACTGCGTGAGGCGGTGAGCTGGATTCATGAAGGTGAGCATGGCGGCAAGCGGAAGCTTGTCGGCATCCTCAGCAATTCGACGGGCGATGATTTCCAGCGCTGCATTTATTTCTGTCTTGCGGGCCGCGGCGTGGTCGAGATGCTCGACGACCTCATGTGGCTGGAAGATGTGCTGGAAGGACGGGGCCGTGTGGCCGGCCAGATGCGCCAGCGTCGGGTGTGCATTCGCCCCTTGCGCACGCCATATGTCGGAGACGAACCCGATGGGCCAATGGTTTCGATGGACGAAGATTTCCCGCTGGGGAGATCCTGGTGGATCGATCCTGCGTTCGAGGGCTGAACCGGCTTGGGTCAAGGCTGCTGCGTTGCAGCAGCGAACGGGACGAGCCACGTTTTCCGTTTATTGAGCGAATGCCCGTAGCCGTACCGACATATTTTTCTGTGGCAGACCCTGCGCCAAAATAACACCACGGGGTCTCGCTTCGAATTCAGTCAGTGCCAGCAAGGCATCTGCGCAGGCAGGCGGAGACGGACTTTCGGCAGCCGCTGGCTTGAAGCCTCCTCAAGAAAAACAATCCCTGTCGCATGATGTTTTATGCATCAAATCTCACTCTTAACAACCATGAAGTGAGTTTTGTATGATGCTGAGCAAGCCCGCTCGAACCGGGTGACAGCCTGCGGGAGTTTCATGTGCCGGATCTTATGGTGTCACCGTTCGACAATTGTCCGCCTGACGCGAGAAAAAATTCGGAACGGTGCAGCCATGAGCAAGCGCTCGAGCCTGACGACCAAGAGCCTGCACCGCGGAGCCCTCACGGACATATTGTGGGATGGCTGGTGCTGACGGTCCGACGGGCTTGCGCGCCATACGCCCCGGCAGCGGAATCAGGTCCGCACATGCGTTAGCAATCACAGATACTTGCAGAGGAACCAAGCATGGCCATAGTCGCGATCGTCGTCATTTCGATATTATTGCTGATCCTGTTCTTCGGGGTCACCATCGCGGGCGGCCGTGCCCACGACCGGCAGAATGCCCGCCGTAAAAGCGATGACCGAGAGTGACCCGGGAGAAGCACCATGTATCCGCGGCGTGAAGCGCTGCCTTTCGAAGCGATGATGGAGAAGGCACCGATCCACGCGATCGAGATCGCCCCTTTCCCAAAATGCCATGCGTAGTTGGCCGTGTGCGAGAAGCAAGCCTTGACGCTGTGCCATTCCTATTGCTGATGAATTCGGTAGGAACGCCGGTGATCAACCATGTCATGCGACCATCTCCAGAATGATGCGATCCAAAGCCTGCGGATCGGTCGATACACGATAGGGCTGCAATGGATCGCCAGTGCTCAACACACTTACCTTGCACAGGGACTGGTCGAAAATCTGCTCTGCCACACGCAGGGCATTGTCCCGGCTGCAAAGCATCTGGCGCTTGGGTGACAGGCTCCCCGTATCGACGGCGCGTATCATGTCATGATCCATTTCATAGGGGGGCGTGACAGTCAGGCGAACACCGTCTTGTGCACTCGTGTGACCGGGGTGATCGACCAGGCACGCTCCATGAGGCGGCTGATCCGGTAGAAGCAGCCATTGCCGGGATCGCGCAACACGACTCTGCGGCCGCGTTTGCAGACGATAAACTCCTGTGCAACATGTCCGTCGGTAAAGGTCATCGGCTCGGCGAGACGAATGCGATCGCCATCGGCGAGCTTGCGCACCCGGCGATCGAGATTCGCGCGGCAACGCGCGCGCCAGTCGAGCGCATAGGCATTCTCGGTCGGACTGAGGAGGTCGAGGATCGAGGATGGGCAGTCGCTTTCGTACGGCCCCATATTTTCGCTGAGGTCCTTATAGCCGAATTGGTGGCCGTCACTGGAACGCGGGTTCCAGCGCACCAGACAGACAACTGCAAAGACTTTCCCGGGCACGCCATCGACCAGCTCCTGGGCAGCGGCATAATAGGTGCGATTGCGGGGACAGGACGACGCAAGCACGCGCAGGCCACGCCTGATCCCGTCTTCCTGGGTACGCTCGTAGGTGAGCTGGGCATCGAGATAGGCCTTGGCCGACTTGTGGCCGCCCATCGAGCTGAACGGCATGAAGAGCCATCCCATGGTGGGGATCCTTCCTTCTGGTTCGAGGGGTGAAAAGGGGCGTAGCCGCCGCAGCCGGTCAGGCGGCCAGTGCGACGGCACGTTCCGGCTCTGAGCGATCGGCAACGCCATCTTTGGCGGCGAAGCTCTTGAGGTAGGCGAACGCCTGCTCCGCCTTTGCTGCGGCGTGGATGATGGCGGTCTTGTCGCCGCGCAGGATCGTCAGCCAATGACCGACATAGCTTGCATGGCTATCGTGCAGGAAGTTTGGCAATCCAAGATCGGCGCAGCACAGTCCTGCCCCGATCTCGGCAACGAGCTCTTCGAATGCATAGGCACGGTCGCCGAACCGCTTGCCGAAGGTTCGCGCGAGGCGGCTCGCATGGCCCGACCAGTGAACAGTCTCATGGCAACGGGTCGAGGCATAGAGGTCCATGCTGCGGAACGCGCTACGGCTGGGCATTTGGATATAGTCGAAGGTGGGCGTGAAATAGGCCTGGTTGCCGCCGTGGCGTACCTCTGCCGGGATTGCGGCGAAGAAAGCATCGATCGCGTGCTGTCGTAACGAAGGGAGGATCGGCACATCCGGTTCAGTAGGCGCATAGAAATAGGCGGGTAATCCATCCACCTGGTCGGCATTGAAGACGATGTAATGGCGCAGAAAGCGGATGTTGCGCTCGACCGATCGCCCGGTTTCCGGGTGCTGCTCCTGCTTCTTGAAGGAGGAATAATAGACCGAGACGACCCCAGTTTCGCCGCGCCGGACGCTGCCGCCAAGCGCCTCGGCCTGGCGATACGTCATCCAGTAACGCGAGCGATAGCCTTCGGCATCGCCTAGCGCCCACAGGTAAAGCGTATTAACGCCGCTGTACGGAGTGCCGCAATGACGAAGCGGTCGACCGCCCGCGCCGTTGCAGCGCCAGGGACGCGACCAGGGCGGGACGCCTTCTTCAAGCTTGCGAATGATAAGATCGGTGATTTCGGCGGCGACATCGCGGGTGGAGCGCTTGAGCTGATTCATGGAGGTTCTCGACGCTGATGGAGCCGGGCCCATCCCGCTCCCCTTCGTCGTGATCGCTCCCCCTCACCCTTTTCCGGATCGTTCTCATTGGGTCGCGGGGGCGAGCGCGCGTCGAGCACCACTATTCGGTTCGAGCCACTCAGCATTGTATCGGCGGCGGCGATTGGTGTCCTTGCGGGCACGGTCGATCAGTTGGCGCCGCCATCGCCAGCAGAAGCGCTCATATCGTCGATCGAATGGCGTTTTCCGTTCCCCCTGGTCTTCCATATGCCGCTGATCTCGTCTCAGGATCCTCCAGACCGATCGACCGTGAGGTCCGCCCGGCCATCGGACATCAGCCTGAGACGAAGCTTACCGCCGTATGCGGCACCAAGATGTCGGAGGACGTCGGCCGATAAGGGAAGCTCACTCGTCACCCCATTCGTTAGAGTGATCATGCAATGTCATCCACCCAATGCCACCCTTTGCCGGCGACATCCGCCAGGGATTAAACGGTGCTCGCGGCCTCCGGACATTCGTGTCGAGCGTCGCCTTCATTTGCGCTCGATCCCGGTAGCACCACCATCGGAGCCGACATCGGCTATTGCGTCGTTCAACGCGTCGATCGAAAGGCGGGCGCCATTGCCCTTCCCCTTGAGCATGCCGGCGATATCTTTCCAGGTCCCCCGAGGCTGGTCTGCCTTGAGCACGGCCCTGCCGTCGGGAAGGAGATCGAGCTGGATCTTGCCACCCGGCTGAATACCGAGGTGCTTCAGGACATCCTTCCGGAACGTGACTTGTCCCCTCGCTGTGACGGGTCAATGTGGTCATGAGCATTCTCCGGGCTTTCTATAGAAAAATGCGAAGCTGCATTACTTTCAACTGTGCCGGCAACCGGCGAGTCAGGCCCCGCGATAGAGCGCGAAGGGATGCATGAAATTGGCCGCCGACGCGGGGGAGCGCCAGCGGCCGGTCATCCAGGAGAGGTCAGGCGTCAGGCCGCGAGCGCCGGCTTCTCCTCATCGCCCTGCGCGACCAAGTCGGCGCCGGGCTGAACCGCTACGCCGTCGCCGGCAACCGTACCGTCGGTGTCCACCACGTCCGGCTCGTCGGCGGCTGCGTCGGCGGTCGCGCCGATGTCCTCGTCGCCCTCACCATCGGCCACGACCAGATCCTGCGCGTCGGCCTTGTCGAGAAACTTCATCGCATTGGGCACCCAGGCGAGCGCGGCATCGCGCACCTCGGGTTCGACTATCGCTTCGCCTGCAAACAGCCTGGCGCAGGATTCGGAGATCTCCGACTTCTTCATCGTCGCGTGCCGGGCGGTAAGCGCAGCGCCGCCAACGTCGGCAAGCAGGGTCAGGATCGAACCCTTGCTGACACGATCGAAGAAGTTCGCAGAGGTGGGGCGCCACCAGCTTGCGACATCGACCTCCATGATCGTCGCGAGACGGTTGTGGAGCGGGCACTGTTCGGCACGGTAGCTGGGCTTGGCCTCGAGCGACATCGCAACGATATAGGCGAGCCAGGCCGCCTTGCCATCGTCATCGAGCGCACGAAACGCCTCGAACCGTTCGACCTCCGACTTGTGCTCGGTCCAGTTCGCATCGAGCCCGTCATGGGCTTCGGCGAGATAGCTGCGCGCCCGGGTCGCCGGCTGTTCGCCCGACACCGGGTCGGTCGCGGAACGCGCGCGAATGGTCGACCCATAAGCGCTGAACGAACTCATGCGATCATCTATCATCACGAAGAGCGCATAGTCGAGCGCGAGCGCGGGATGGCTGAGCAACGCGGCCGCCAGAACGTCGCGGCGCTGCATGGCGAGTTCGTCATAGAGGCGAGCGCTGAGCGGCTTGCCGCCCGGCGCGATGGTTTCGGGAGCCGGCGGCGGAGGCGTGTGATCGCGGCCCATGCCGCCCGGACGGTTGCCGACCGCGTCCCCCTCATCCCCTTCCGCGGCGTCCTCCGCGACATTGAAGCGAAGAGGTTCCTCGCTGTAATATTCGGTGTCGAGCACCATCTCGCCCTGTGGCGTAAGCTTGAGGAAGACACCGACCTGAGGCTTGAGCTCGTCAGGCAGCACCGGGGCGACATGGTAGATCGCATGCTCCTCGTCGGAGAGTGCGTCATATTCCTGATCGAGCGCCTTATAGGCATCTTCGCTCAGGGACTCGTCGTCCATCTCTTCCGAGATCGCCTGTTGCCGCGCTGAGATTTCCTCGAGCCGCACCTGCTGTTCGTCGGTGAGGTCAGGTGCGGGCAGCATGACGCGATGGAGGCCGGCCGCGGCGCTGTGCGTGTAGTTGGACGCGATCGGGCGAATCCAGGCAAGGCCGAGTTCTTCACCGAGACGCCCGGCCTCGGCTTCCATGACGTCGGCGGCGAGTCGCTGGGCGATGTCGGGATTGACCCATTTGTCCCCGCTCTCACTGAACAGGTCACGGTCGACCTTGCCCCCGGCCTCGACATAGCGGTCCTCACCGATCAGGATTGCGACCGGGTCCGTCGACTTCATGGTCTCGTTGGCAATGACCCGCCTGATCGTGTCGGCATTGGAATAGGTGGTGCCATAACTGGTCCAGACCAGAAGCTGCTTCTCCTGATTCTCGGTCGAGGCATAGGCTTTGGCGACATCGAGCGTGATCGCGCCTTCGCTCAGCGCCTCGAAGATCGGCTCGGCCAAGGTGGCGAGGCGCAGGCGGCCCTCAACGAAACGGCGCGTGAGACCGAACCGCTTGGCGACGCCGTCAATGTCGTTGTTGAGGCCGATGAAATATTGGAATGCGCGGCATTCTTCCGCCGGCGTCATCTTGAGCTGGTGGAAATTGGCCGCGGTCGAGGTTTCGGACAAGGTCGCCTCGTCGCCGACCAGCACCTTGACGGGAACGTCATAGGTTTCGGGATCGATGACGCCGCGGTCCGCCAGCATCAGCAGGCCCCGCAGCCGGCGGCCGCCATCAAACACCTCGAACGTGCCACGAGGCTTCTTGACCGGTGTGACGAGCAGGTTCTGCAGGACGCCCCGCGCCTCGAGATCGGCGGCCATCTGCGGAATCTCAAGCAAATCGTCAGGCCGCTTGCGGACGTTGATCGACGAAAGCGTGAGCTTGGAAAGCTTTACGGATGTGGTCATGGGAAAGCTCCATCAAACGTCCGGATCAGCCCGGACACCAGCTCCGCTCCCCCTTCCCTTTCCCGCCCTGGACCGTTGGGGGCCGTCAGTCAGGCGTATGACGATAGAGGCGTCAGCGCCTCCAGCGAACAAACGACTGGACAATCCCGAAGAGACGCTCGTGCTGCGCCCACATGGCAAGCTGCTGCCCTGACCGCACGACGGGAACGGGGTTGGTGATACACGTCTCATTCATACAAGGCTTCTGGGATCTGATCTGTTAGAAAGGGGAGCGACCCGACGGTCTAGCGAGTCGAAAGCCTTGTCCCGGCCGTTAAACTTGAGAGCCTGCCCGGCTCGACCGGGCAGGACTTTCTTATGCTGCTCTGAGCAGCGTTGGCGCGACGACCTAGGCGAGCAGCAGGCCGAGGACCGCCTCGGCCGATCCCATGGGGACAAACACCCTTGTTCGATACTGGATCACTTCGGTGAAGCAGCCGATCGATTTGAGCCAGGTCAGCCCGTCATGGGGGGCGCCGGCAAGCTCAATCCGAGGCGAACCGTTGACGAGTGAACGCCTGATTGTGAGCGCAAAAGGCCGCGATATGTCGATGGTTCGGCCTGCCTTCACCGCCTTGGCGACAGCCTCCACTGGCAAGGCACCGGCACAGTCGATTCCCAGCTTGGTATAGAGTTGGGGCACATGGTCGTCGAACACAAGGCGACCGAGCCAGGACCGTCCTTCGGCATCGACGATACGGTTGACGGCGAGGTGATCGCTGGGTAGCGCCGACCAGATCGGCAGCAACAGCCCCGTTGCCAGACGGACGGTTTCGCTGTCGACAATCTGGCGCGCGGCCTCAACCTCGGTCGACCAGATGGCGCTGAAAGCTTGCCGGTCCACCTCTTCCCAGGAAGATTCGAACAGGTCATGCTCACGCATGTAGTCGCTTCGCGTTGGCCGCATCATTTCGACACGGGGAATGGGGGTTCCTTCCTTCTCCTCCATGAGCGCCCGTGCCCGCGTGCGCAGCGCCACCTTCCCGGACTTGTGATTGATCATGAAGGCGGCGCTTCCATCACCGTCGGCGATCCGCAGGATCCGATCGAGCGACACCGGATTGCGGCGCCGGGCGATCTCGATGGTGAGGAGATGCGAGGTTGCGCCCGTGAGCGGATCGGTGCGCAGCACGATATCCTCAATGAGCGTCGCCTTGTCGACCATGATCGTCTCGACGCCGACATCGAGACGGCCAGCCTCGCGTGCAGCCGAAACACGTGTCTCGATCAGGGCGAGGAACTCGTCGAAAATAGTGTTCTGAAGCGCAATCGGCAGCGCGAGAACGCGATTGAGCCAACGCTGGATAGGCGGCATCTCATCCTTGAGAACGCCGTCCTTGTCCACCAGCTCCAGGCCGGTCCGATGCTGGAAGTCGTCGAGCGTGACACTGGTGAGCTTGCCCATTGCAAGAAGGTCGAACCAGGAAAGCAGCGCAGCGCGCGCATATTCGCTTTCGAGATTGTCCGCGGGATCGAAGAGCCCCTGCCCGCCTGTCTGCCTCTGGCCGCGTGTCAGCGCGCCAAGACTGTCGAGCCGCCGGGCGATGGTGCTCGTGAAACGCAACTCCCCCTTGCAGTCTGTTGTCACCGGCCGGAACAGCGGGGTCGTGGCCTGGTGCGTCCTGTGCGTACGGCCAAGACCCTGGATAGCGCGATCCGCGCGCCAGCCCGGCTCGAGCAGCAGATGCACGCGCTGCTCCTGATTGGCAGCGTCCAGAGAGGCATGATAGCTGCGGCCCGTGCCGCCGGCGTCCGAGAAGACGAGAATGCGCTTGTTCCCGGCCATGAAGGCGGCCGCGTCGGCCCGACTGGTGCGGGCAGACCGGCTTTCGAGCTTCTGGCGCCCATCGCTCGCACTGATCAGTCGCTTGGTGCGGCCCGTAACCTCGGCAACATTGTCATGTCCAAAATGCTCGAGCAACGCGTCGAGCGCGGACATGATCGGCGGCATCGCGCAGAGCTTCTCGATCAGCGCGTCACGCGCGGCCTGCGCCTCGGGATTGTAGACGGGATGGCCATTGTCATCCACCATCGGCATCGAGCGCGGTGTTCCGGTATCGTCTGTAAACACGCGCATCTGACGGATGGGAAAGGCACGCTCCAGATAGTCGATGATATATTCTTTGCAGTCCGCGATTATGTCGAGTCCGGCAGCCGGAGGCTCGGATTTGCGTCGGTTCGTCATGATTTCACTCCAGATAATTACGGGTTCTTCGACCTCAACACGTCGAAGGAACCACCATGCCAACAAGATCATTTGCGTCGTTTCGGCCCGCGCCGCGCAGGATTGAAGATCCGCCCAGTCCCGACGCCCTATTCACCGCATTCCTCTCCTCTCTGTCGGTTGACGAAGGGGCGGCTTGTGCGGTCCTGTACAGCGCAGCGGTCCGCCACTTTCTCAGTTGGCTGGGACTACGTGGGATTGCGCTCGAGACGCTCGACGACCACGTCGCGCACCGGTTTGAGAAGCATCGATGCCGGTGCCCGGGATATTCAGCGCAAGAGCCGGCCTACAAGGCCGATCTTGCGGCGCGTGTCAGGCGCTTTATCCGGTTTCTCGAAGATCAGGGCTACATCGTGGTCGCCGATGGGATCGATGATCTCGGTGGGCATCTGGCAGCCTACTCGCACCAGATCGATGCTCTCCAGCTCGTTGAGGCGCTATCGGGAGCATATCGATCAGAGGCCGAGCACTTCGCCATCTGGCTTCGCGTGTCGCGACGACCTTGGACCGAAGTCGATGAGGGGGTGATCGAGCAATACGCGGGTCACGACTGTCGCTGCCCGGCGTTTCGCAAACGCGGCAAGTTGGCCTCTTCAGGTATGAAGAGGCGTCGTCGTTTCATTCGGCACTTCGTCGCGTTTCTTCGTGATCGCGGTGCTATCGCGCCAGTCGGAGCGAAGCTGGAAGTACATCCGGATGTCGCGGCCTATCTCGGTTGGCTCAAGCAGCATCGCGGCGCAACCGACGCGACTATCCGTCGGTATCGGCCGGAGGTCGACCGGTTGATAGCCATGCTTGGCGCACCCGTGCTGTGGGATGCCGCCGGTCTACGAAGCGCATTCGCGCGAAGAAGCAAGGAGACGCCGGGATCGGTATCGCTGCTCGTTACGATCATGCGGAGCTTTCTTCGCTTTCTCATTGGTCAAGGCCAATGCCGTCCCGCACTGCTGCACGCGATACCCTCTGTGCAGCGATACCGCCTTTCAACATTGCCGCGCTATGTTGACCCGGCAACGATCGAGAGGATCATTTCGGCCTGTCCGACTGACCGGCCAGTGCAGATCCGGGATAAGGCCATCATTCTCTTGCTTGCCAGGCTCGGCCTGCGGGCAAGTGATATTCGGGATATGCGCCTCGACGACATCGATTGGCGTTCCGGCCATTTGATAGTCAAGGGCAAGTCACGACGGTCGGAGCGGTTGCCACTGCCCCAGGATGTCGGCGACGCGATCTTGGCCTACCTGTCGACGGCTCGTCCAAAGGCGATCGACAGACACCTGTTCCTGCGCGCGCATGCCCCGTTTCGGTCGTTGAGCTCGTCGGCTGAGATTGCCGGCATCGTTGCACGCACATTGGAGCGAAGCGGGATCGAAGGTCTGCCGACCGGATCACACATATTCCGGCATTCGCTTGCCACCAACATGCTGCGCGCGGGCGCAGGCCTGGAGTCCGTCGGGACCATCCTGCGTCACAGCTCGCCCGAGACCACTGCCATCTACGCCAAGGTCGATTTGCCGATGCTCATGAAGATCGCACAGCCCTGGCCAGGAGATCTGTCATGCTGAACACGCATATTTCCAGATACGTCGCGCTGCATCGCAGCCTGGGCCGGAAATTCCGCGAACAGGACCGGATGCTCAGACTCTACGCAGCATACGCCGAAGGATTCGGTGACCGACGGACCAAGGTCCGACGGATATACGACTGGTGCCACACATCGAGCTCGCAGAACGTGGCCCAAAGGCGGTTCGACACGGTTCGCAACTTCAGCCTATTCGCCCACGCCGAAGATTCAGGACACCAGGTCCCACCTGCGGGCGTTTTCGGTCGGGGCAAGCGTCCGCGCCCCACGCCGACCATCATCGAACCGGAACAGGTTCGGGCGATCATGGCAGCAGCACTGGACCTGCCGCCCATGGGCATGATCAGCCCTCATACCTACCATTGCCTGTTTGGACTGCTGGCTGCGACGGGCCTCAGGATTTCCGAAGCCTTGGCGCTACAATGCGACGATCTGGGCGGAGACGGCCTGATCATTCGCAACGGCAAGTTCGGCAAGCAGCGCCTGATAGCGTTGCAGCCATCGACCCGTCAGGCGCTCGAAGCCTATCTCGCTACCCGGGCAAGGCTCGGCGCTACTGGCAGCGACCTGTTCGTGACGATCCGGGGAAGAGCACCCCACAAGGTGCGTGCTCATATCGTGTTCGTCAGACTGGCGCGACAGCTCGGCTATCGTGGACCAACCGGTACGACCGGAATGCGGCTACACGATTTGCGGCACACTTTCGCCGTGCGCTCGCTGGAGTCGTGTTCGCCGGACAGGGAGGCCGTTGCGCATCACATGGCCGGACTCAGCGCCTATCTGGGGCACGCCTCGATCGCCAACACCTATTGGTATCTCGAAGCCACCCCGGTGCTGCTGCGCGACATCGCTGCCGCGAGCGAACACCTCTTTCTGGGAGAAGTGGCATGACGGCGCTCGCTCCCCATCTCACGGCATACCTCCGCGAACATCTGCCGCGGGAACGCGCCGTCAGCCCGCACACGGTGAAGACCTATGCCAACTGCTTCGTATTGCTAGTCCGGTTTGCTGCCGATCGGCTGAAGCGCCGACCGACCGATCTGGAGGTCGAGGATCTCGGCATCGATCTAATCCTAGCATTTCTCGACCATATCGAAGCCCAGCGCGGCAGCTCCGTGCGCACCCGCAATGGCAGGTTGGCGGCGATCAGGTCCTTCTTCCGGTACATCGAGTATCGAGTTCCGGTTTGTCTTGACCAGGCGCTTCGGGTTCGATCGATCCCAAGCAAGAAGACTGACAAGGCGCTCATCGACTATCTCGACCGGGCAGAGATCAAGGCATTGCTGGATGCCCCCGATCCCAGGACACGCCTTGGCACCCGTGATCGCGCAATGCTGCATCTGGCCTATGCTGGCGGGCTCCGAGTGTCGGAACTCGTAACGCTGCAGCTGCGCGATTTTCCCAACCGCTCCCTGTCCACCGTGCACATCATGGGCAAGAGTCGGCGTGAACGGGTCCTACCGCTCTGGAAGGAGACCCAGTTCGCGTTGCGCGCATGGCTTGCGATCCGCCCCGACGCCGAGGTCGCCGAGATATTCCTCAATGCCAACGGGCAGCCGATGACCCGCGACGGGTTTGCGTTCCGTTTGGCCGAGCACGTCAAGACCGCGGCAGAGAAGCAGCCGTCGATCCTTGGCAAGCGCGTCACGCCGCACGTGTTGCGCCATTCCTGTGCGATGCACACGCTCGCAGCGACCGGGGACATCCGCAAGGTCGCGTTATGGCTCGGCCACGCCAGCATCCAGAGCACCGAGGCCTATTTACGCGCCGATCCCGACGAGAAGTTGCAAATCCTCGCGGCTCACGGCGCCCCCGCCATCAAACCCGGGCACTTCAAGCCCCCATCCGATGCCCTGATCACCATGCTTACCGACGTTCGGAGGCGGGCCTAGCCCGTCCCCGGACATTCCCCCAACGCTCATATTATCTGGAGTGAAATCATGACGAACCGACGCAAATCCGAGCCTCCGGCTGCCGGACTCGACATAATCGCGGACTGCAAAGAATTCCTGTAATCTGGATCTCAACATTACACGTACTCGCGGGGAGAAAGATCGATTTCCAGATTTGCCCGCTCATGGGGGGACAGGTCGCCCAGCCGACGATCGAGGATCGATTCCGCTGTCGTCACCAGTTGCAGGACAACCGACTGGCCAGCCTTGAGATGGGAGTCGACAGCGCCGATCACGGTCGGCAGCTTCATGCTGAGAAGCAATTGTCCAAAAAAGCGCTGCTTGGTTGATTCAAAGCGCGAGCGGGCCGCGGCCTTGGCCCCGCTGTTGAGGGTTGTGTGTTCAAGCCCGTCGACCACGGCGGTGAGTTCGAGGGCATCCTCCATGTTCCGGTGGATCAGGCTTTATCGCGAGGTGGCGATAATGCGAAGGAACGCGGCGTAGGCGCGCAATTTCCGTAAGGCGTGGCGATGTTGCTGCGCATTATTTTGGCTGC
>NZ_CP010956.1:0-227503 GCF_000943805.1 Sphingobium sp. YBL2 | reverse complement strand
TCCGTCAGCGCCGAGGGCCCAATGCCAAAAGCTCTCTCCACAAGGCGCACCTCGCCCCTGATGCCGGGCTGCAGGCACCAGGGGCGAGCCTGTCCTTTGCGCAGGGCTCGCATGACTTCGAATCCCTTGATCGTGGCATAGGCCGTGGGGATCGATTTGAAACCGCGCACCGGCTTGATCAGTATCTTGAGCTTTCCGTGATCGGCCTCGATCACGTTATTGAGATACTTCACCTGCCGGTGGGCCGTCTCCCGGTCCAGCTTTCCTTCGCGCTTCAATTCGGTGATCGCTGCACCATAGCTCGGCGCTTTGTCGGTATTGAGCGTGGCAGGCTTTTCCCAGTGCTTCAGGCCTCGCAGGGCCTTGCCCAGGAACCGCTTCGCTGCCTTGGCGCTGCGGGTCGGCGACAGGTAGAAATCGATCGTGTCGCCCCGCTTGTCGACTGCCCGGTACAGGTAGGTCCACTTGCCCCGCACCTTGACGTAGGTTTCATCCAGGCGCCAGCTCGGATCAAAGCCACGCCGCCAGAACCAGCGCAGCCGCTTCTCCATCTCCGGGGCGTAGCACTGGACCCAGCGATAGATCGTCGTATGGTCGACCGAAATGCCGCGTTCCGCCAGCATTTCCTCAAGGTCGCGATAGCTGATCGGATAGCGACAATACCAGCGCACCGCCCACAGGATCACATCACCCTGGAAATGGCGCCACTTGAAATCCGTCATCGTTCCGTCCGTCCAATCTCCGCCAAGCATGCTCAAGCTTCACGATTTTTGCAACAGAGCCAGCATCAGAGGGTTGAATCCGATCCATCCCAAAATCGACGATAGCGCATCCGTGGGCCGAACAGCAAAAAGTCATAGTCGTTTTCTTGTATTCAAAAACGTTTTTAGATTGACGGAACGGTTTTGCCGGTCCAGATTATACCCGTCACCAATCGCGATCCGTGAGGTTCCGGCCGCGCGCCGGGCTATCGCGGATGCGTTCGTTGCTGATCAGCGTGCAAAGAGGCCGGCGGACAATCCGGAAAGCTGAATACAGACCGGCCGTTGGGAGGGCGGTCTCGTGAAAACAGGGCTATAAGCTCAGGAGAGGATGAAGATGGAGCAGAACGTTACCTCAACTCCGGCGTTTATCGCCCGGCACGGACTATGGACTGAAGCGCAAAAAGACGCGGCGAAAGAGGTTCTCGATCGCATCGAAAAGGAAGGCATCCAGATGATCCGCCTGTCGTGGCCGGATCAATACGGCATGCTGCGCGGTAAGAGCCTGACCGTTGCTGCGCTCAAAGCGGCCTTCCGCAATGGGGCCGAGGTGACGAGCGGACCGTTCAACGTCGATATCGCGAGCGGCTTCTTCCAGGATCCCTTCGGCAAGAATTCCTTCACCGGCACCGAACTGGCCGGTGTGTCCAATATGGTCATGGTGCCGGACCCGACGACATTCCGTGTCCTGCCCTGGGCCGATCGCACGGGATGGCTGCTCGCGGACCTCCATCTGCGTAGCGGAAAGCCGTTTCCGCTTGCCCCGCGCAGCCTCCTCAAGCACGCCGTCGCGGAACTCGACGCGCTGGGCTACAAGATCAACGTCGGCCTGGAGGTCGAGTTCTACCTGACCAAGATCGTCGACCCGGCGCTCGAAGCCGGAGACCTTGGCGGCTTCGGTGTCGCATCCGAGCCGCCCAAGGTACATGTGATCAACAAGGGATATTCCTACCTCTCCGAGAACCATCTCGACGAGGCCGATCATGTATTGTCCGAGATTCGCCAGCATCTGCTGGCCCTGGACCTGCCTCTCCTCACCATCGAGGACGAGTTGGCGCCCGGCCAGTTCGAAATGACGTTCAACATCCTGCAGGGCGTCGATTTCGCTGATGCGATGGTGCTGTTTCGCACCGCCGTCAAACAGATCGCGAGACGGAAGGGGTATCTGGCCAGTTTCATGTGCTGGCCGGGCATTGACAACCTTTTCCCATCGGGGTGGCACATGCACCAGTCGCTCGCGGATGCGGCGACGGGCGAGAACCTCTTTATCCCGCAGCCGGGACAATCGCTGTCGGATGTAGGGCGCGCCTGGGCAGGCGGCCTCCTGGAGCATGGCGGCGCGGCGTCGAGCTTCACGACACCGACGGTCAATGGCTATCGTCGGTGTCGGCCCAACTCGCTCGCGCCCGATCGCGTGAGTTGGGCCATCGACAATCGCGCGGCGATGATCAGGGTGATCGCCAATCCGGGCGATCCGGCCAGCCGGCTCGAAAACCGCGTCGGAGAGCCGGGCGCCAACCCGTATCTCTATTTGGCCTCGCAAATCCATGCCGGGTTGGACGGACTGCGCCGCAATCTCGATCCGGGAGATCTCCAGGAAAATCCCTATTCGGCGGATGTCCCCATTCTGCCGCAGGATCTGTCCGCCGCGCTCGACGCGCTCGAGCCCTCCAGCCTCTATCGTCAAGCCTTCGGCGACACATTCTTCGACTATTGGCTGACGCTCCGGCGCTTCGAGTGGCAGCGCTTCGTCACGGCCAACGCCGATGTGGAGGCCCGCTCACAGGGCGTTACCGCGTGGGAGCATCGTGAGTATTTCGAGCTGCTTTGAGGAGAGGCAAGAAAATGAAGAAGTTCGCCACTATCTGGTGTTCTCCCGTTCCGCAGGACGACGAACTGAAGCCTGAACTCCAAAATGCCTTTGGCGGTCCGGGCGAGCAGTGGGACGTCCTGTATCCGGATAGTGGCGACCTTCTTCCGGTCGCCGCGAACTATGACGGTTTCGTCATCGGCGGCAGCCCGAAATCCGTTGTCGAGGACGCCGAAACGCCGCTGGTCAAAAACCTCCTGAACCTGATCCGGTGGGTCCGGGACAATTCCTCGTCTCCGATCGTCGGCGTCTGTTTTGGATCGCAGGCCCTCGCTGTCGCATTGGGCGGCCGCGTCGATCGCAATCCTGGCGGCGCGTTCAAGTGCGGCGTCGATTCGATGACCTGGACAGAGGCTGCCGACGGGACGCGCTGGCCCGAAACGGCCCGTCCCGCAACGCTGGCCAAAAGCCATGGCGAATGCGTCATCGAGCTGCCGCCGGACAGCATCCATCTCGCCTCGTCCCGAACGATCGAGAATGAGATTTACCTGACCCATGGGCGTTTTCTCGGCGTGCAGGGACATCCCGAAGTCAGCAACGAGGCCCTGCGGAAGCTTTTCATGCCCTCCCATCGTTCCCTGTTCAGCGATGAGCAGTGGCGTGTCGTCGAGGCGGAATCGCAGCATCCGCTCGAACCCTCATCGGTTAAGTCACTCGGACGCAGGTTGCTCGCCGACCGCGCGCTGCAGGCGATTGAAGCATAGAAAACGAAGGCAGAGGAAATTCCCATGAGCATCGCTACAGCACTCAAGAGACCGGAAACCGAATGGGATCGCCTGATCCAGGACGATCGGATCCACAGATCGGTCTATACGGATGCCGCCATCTTCGCGCGTGAGATGGATAACATCTTCGCCGGAAACTGGGTCTATCTGCTTCATGAAAGCGAGATCCCTGAACCGGGCGATTATCGCCAGGCGTGGATCGGCACGCGCGAGGTCTTCGTGACCCGGGACGAAGACGGCGGAATCAACGTCCTCTCCAATCGTTGCTCGCATCGCGGCGCCGTCATCTGCCGCGAGCATCGTGGAAATGCGTCGAGTTTCACCTGTCCCTATCATGGCTGGCGCTATGACGGCCGCGGCGAGTTGTTCGGCATCCCGGGCAAGAACGCCTATGGCCCGACATTCAAATCACGCGGCCTGAATCTCGCGCGTCCCGCTCAGGTCGATATCTATAAGGGGTTCATCTTCGCTACGCTGAATCCGGACGCCCAGCAGCTTATCTCCCACCTCGGCAACGCCATCCCGTTCATCGATGCGTGGATCGCGCATCAAGGCGGTGCGGACAATATCGTCGTCTCCGGGGCACAGCGTTTCAACCTCAAAGCCAACTGGAAGATGGTCTACGACAATTCCGGCGACGGCTATCATGTGCCTTTCTCCCATCAGTCGCTGCTGGTGATGACCAACCAGCGCTACGGGGGAGGGGACATGACCTATTTCGCGGACGGTGATCGTTCGAACATGCCGCTCCTCGCCCTCGATAACGGCCATACCTTCTTCGATCAGCGTCCGGAGATGTTTGCACAGAACGCCTGGGAACAGCAACGTCCCCAACCGGGCCGCGAACCCTTCGAGGCGCATGTCGCGGCGACCGTCGCACCCGAGGCGGTGAAGGCTACGTTGGAAAGCGCGGTCGGCGCCGGAATGAACCTGAATATTTTCCCGAACCTGCTCTTCATCGGCAATCAGATCCAGGTTCTTCAACCATCGGCCGTCGACAGGACGTTCGTCCATTTTCATGCGACACGGCGGCGGGATGCGGACAATGAACTGAACGGGATGCGGCTACGCACGCAGGAGGATTTCCCGATCCTTGGCGAGGTCGATGACGCCGATAATTTCGAGGAATGTCACCGTGGGCTGCTCGCCAGTCCAGAAGACGAATGGGTCGACATCAGCCGACATTACGAAACCGGCAAGGACATCGTCAACGAGGATGGGAGCGTGACCGGGCCGGTGACCTCCGAACTCCATATGAGAAACTATTTTGCACAGTGGAAGCGCTTGATGCAGGCCGAACCGACGCTGCGCATCTACAAGGGAAAGGACGCAAAATGAACACCGCCCCTGAAAGCAGCGCCGCGGCCAGCGAACGCGATAGTAAGGCGTATAAGCACAACCCGCCGTCGCTCTATGTCGACCAGCCATATTATGATTGGCTTCGCGACGTCTCTTCCGATCTCGGCGCGCAGGAGGTTCGTCCTGCGGACGGCATTGACCCGGCGCTCTGGCATCGGATCGGCGCTTTGCTTTCGGTCGAAGCGCGCCTGCTCGACCAGCGAGCCTATCAGCCATGGCTTGGTCTCTATCTCGACGAATGCGCTTACTGGATTCCGTCAGGGATGCCCGCACCCGACCCGCGCACGAGCGTGACGCTGGAATTTCATGATCGACGGCGACTCCTGGACCGTGTGGAGCGGCTCGAGACCGGCTTCGCTTATTCGCAGTATCCCACCTCAAGAACCGCGCGGCAGTGGAGCGGGCTGGAGGTGTGGCAGTCGCCAGGAACCAGCGATGAATGGCGCGCGCGCTACAGCTTCACCCTGGCGGAATTCCGCAACGGCTTCTCACGGCTTCTGGCCGGATGGAACGGCTTCGTCCTTCGCGAAGTCGCCGGAGAGCTGCGCGTTGCGGTCAAGCAGATCAATCTGATCGACAGCGATTGGCCGCAAGGCAACAACTCATTTTTCTTGTGAGAGCGTAACCCGATGAAAAAGGCGCAAACCCTCAGGATCGCCGAGGTCGTACGGCAGGGGGAGGACGCCGTCCTCGTGAACTTCAGCGCGCTGGACGGGGGAGCGCCGGGGCTGCCGTTCGTGCCCGGCCAGTATCTGACTCTCGCTGCGAACGTGAGCGGGGACGAGCATTGGCGTTGCTATTCGATCGTCACTGACCCCAGCGCGGACCGCACCATCGGCGTTCTCGTCAGGCGGGTCGCCGGCGGGCTGGTGTCGAACTGGATTTGCGATCACGCCAACGCGGGATCGGCCTTGCGGGTGCTCCCGCCTGCGGGGCGCTTCCGGCTCGAACAAACCGGTCGAGCGGTCCTGCTTTTCGCCGGCGGCAGCGGGATCGCACCGATTTTCGCTCTCGCCCGGCAGGCCTTGGTCGACGGAGCGCCCCAGGTCTTTATGTTCTACGCCAATCGTGATCGCGCAACGGCGATGATGATGGACGAACTGAAAGAACTGTCCCAAGACGCCGGCGATCGCCTTCACATCCGATATTGGTATGACAGCGAAGACGGCTATCCGACACCGGCCATCTTGTCGTCGACCCTCGATGGGTGGAAGGACGCCGACGCCTATCTCTGCGGCCCCGAGCCTTTCATGCGCCTGGTCCGCGCTGTCCTGCAGCAGGAGGGCTTCGATCCTGATCGGGTTCACCAGGAGGATTTCGGTGCTCAAGACGACGAAGACGAGACCGATACCGGCGAAGGCGAAGAGGCGATGCTGGCGGTGCAGGTTAAGGGACAGCTTCACGAGATTCCGGTCAAGAGCGGTCAATCCCTCCTCTCCGCCATGCTGGTCGCGGGCTTGCACGTGCCTCACTCCTGCAAGGTTGGCGAATGTGCCTCCTGCATGTGCCGGCTCCTGGAGGGAGAGGTCGAGCGGCTCGACAATTCAGTCCTCGATGAGGATGACGTCGCCAGCGGCTGGCTTCTGGCTTGCTCGACGCGCGCTGCCGGCAGGAACATTCGTGTACGTTTCTCGTAACTAACGCTCACGCTTCCGGCCACGCTGTCCAACAAACAGGGGGCACCCAATACTGCCCGTCACGACGATTTGACGAGATACGGTGGTGTAACGCTACAATGAAAGCGCCTTGTCATCGCGGCCGGGTGGCTCAACCCTTCATCCGACGTTTTTCGCCCGACCCGGCAGCCCGATCAGGCGCCGTTGATCAGCCTGCGCGTGAAATCTTCAATTGACGACGGGAGATATTTCGCGACGTCCGCCACCGAAGTATCGATGTGCTCCCCGACCAGTTCGGAGCACAGTTCCATATCTCCCTTGATCGCACTCTCGAAAATCGCGGCGTGCTCCTTGCGAACGTCCCGATGCTTTCGATTATTCTTGAGCGCAATGCGGAGGTATCGATTGCTGTGCTCATGGAGCAGCCTCCGATAGTCGATTAGCCAGCCATTCCGGCAATTCTGAACCAGGCTGTCATGGAACTTGGAATTGCGCAAATGCCACTCGCTGGCTAGTTCAAGGCCTTCTGCCGTGATCATCCTGTCCTCGATCAGCTTGAGCTTGTGATAGGCCGCATAGAGGTCTCCTTCCCAATTGTCGTCGCGATGCGCGAGCGACGATCGCAGGGCGCCGATCTCGACGATCTTGCGGGCTTCGCTGATATTACGGAAATCGGCTCTGTTGCAAAGATTGGCGGCAGTCAGAGGTAGGCTGTCGCTCTGCGCCGATCAGGCGGCTGCTGCGAAATGGTGGTTGAGCATGCCCATGGCCTCCGTCAGCGCCGAGGGCCCAATGCCAAAAGCTCTCTCCACAAGGCGCACCTCGCCCCTGATGCCGGGCTGCAGGCACCAGGGGCGAGCCTGTCCTTTGCGCAGGGCTCGCATGACTTCGAATCCCTTGATCGTGGCATAGGCCGTGGGGATCGATTTGAAACCGCGCACCGGCTTGATCAGTATCTTGAGCTTTCCGTGATCGGCCTCGATCACGTTATTGAGATACTTCACCTGCCGGTGGGCCGTCTCCCGGTCCAGCTTTCCTTCGCGCTTCAATTCGGTGATCGCTGCACCATAGCTCGGCGCTTTGTCGGTATTGAGCGTGGCAGGCTTTTCCCAGTGCTTCAGGCCTCGCAGGGCCTTGCCCAGGAACCGCTTCGCTGCCTTGGCGCTGCGGGTCGGCGACAGGTAGAAATCGATCGTGTCGCCCCGCTTGTCGACTGCCCGGTACAGGTAGGTCCACTTGCCCCGCACCTTGACGTAGGTTTCATCCAGGCGCCAGCTCGGATCAAAGCCACGCCGCCAGAACCAGCGCAGCCGCTTCTCCATCTCCGGGGCGTAGCACTGGACCCAGCGATAGATCGTCGTATGGTCGACCGAAATGCCGCGTTCCGCCAGCATTTCCTCAAGGTCGCGATAGCTGATCGGATAGCGACAATACCAGCGCACCGCCCACAGGATCACATCACCCTGGAAATGGCGCCACTTGAAATCCGTCATCGTTCCGTCCGTCCAATCTCCGCCAAGCATGCTCAAGCTTCACGATTTTTGCAACAGAGCCCGCTTTCGGTCGATCACCCCAGGGCACCTTGGTACGAATTCTTCCGATATGACTATTTCTGGGATCTAAGGCTTAGCTCCCCCGTTCAAGTTGCCCCAATTCGCAGGGAAGCAACATTTGTGCCAAAGCTGAGATGGCTGATTTCCAGCCTCGCTATCCAAGCCCAGTGCGCAAATTTGGTTGTTCCCGATTATAGTTCGACAAAATTGTCACCGCGGGAATCTCTCGTCGTGATTTTGGCGCAATTTCCTAACCACTCGACAGCTTTTCGTGATCCGTCGCGCGTGCCGCGCCATGTGCTTTGCCAAGTTATTTGACCAATACCGAATGACGGTGTTGGAGGCGGTCCCTCGATGTGGAGCGGCCTCGTAAGTGGCCGATCCGGTGGATTGTCGAGGCAATATCTGCGTCCGGATGGCCTGCCATGGCGAATGTTGCTGCCATGCTTTCTGCCAGTATGGATGGTTCGGGCGCTGGTTGTAGCTGCGGCGCGACAATAGCTTGTGACTACGATTAATCACACCCTACTCATGGTATCGCGCGAAGCCTCCCCAGAGCGGTGTAATTGATAGCCAAAACATCAAAATACGGAAAGTGGCTGCCTTCCCGGTTATGACGCAGGGAAGACGATCAAGGGCCGCAAGCGCCAATAGATCACACGGCATATAGGGACATCTTGTGCACGCCGTGATCCACACCGCCGACATCCAGGATCGCGATGGCGCGCCGCAGGTGTTGCCAATTATTCAACAGATGCATCGCTCGATCATGAAATCACGCCGGATAGTTTTGAATCAGGTGGGATGATTGGAGCTCAGCCACAAATCGTCGAGGTGGCCGCATTTCGCAAGATGGTGTGATGTAGTGCGTGTTGAACGGACACAAAACCGGGTTCCGCTGAAGCAAGGCACCAGCGCTCGCAACAGCATGAGCAGTTACGAACCCGTTTCACGCATAAGCCGACATAGCGATCGTTTCCAAGGAGGCGATGGGCGAGATGGCCCTCGCGCACGAAACTTTTGACCGCTACTCGTTGAGGTCCGGATCCTCAGGACAAACCTAAGGTCGCGAACGCCTTGAGCCATCCCGCTCCTGACTACATCATGCGACGGTCTCGCCCCGCCTGTGGAAGCCGTGGGCACGAGTTAGTAGCCAACCTCCAGGCCCCTTCTTACAACTCTTGCGCTCATCACACTCCTAACCCAATGGTGGCGGGGTTTAACCGCCTGACTCGATGCCTTCGATCAGGTGGTGGAGCGTGATCAGTGCCGCCGCCCATGACAGCAGACCGTTCTAAGGGCTGCTCGATCCGAAGAAGTACGGCGTCGCAAGTCTGGGCCGACACCTGTCTCTCGTTCTCGCGAGCGGCACTGAAACATCCTACGCGATCAACGCCACAGGTTTAGAAGCGTCCAATCGGCGACGCCGCCACCGCGGGGTTCGGTCACGTAAGCACATCGAAGAAGCTTTGCCGCATATGATTGTCATGGGTGAAGCCTAGGTGGCCAAGATCGCTGGTGTCCCATACGAGAGTCGGCGTATCGGGATAGTGGACATAGCCTTCGGCGAAGAGCTCGTTGCGGTTTCCGGAAGGATCAAAGAAGTAGATCGTGGCACCGCGCGTGACGCCATGGCGGTTGGGTGGCACTTCGACCGGAATGCGGTATTTCCCGATAAGATCCGCCGCCTTGTATAGATCGCCCACCGATTCCAAAAGAAATGATACATGATGGAATTTGTTGGGGTCGGCCTGGAGCTGGAATGCGATATCGTGCGGCTTCGTCGAGCAGGTGAGGAATACGGACAGTGACATTTCGCTCTCGGCGTCGACGATCTTTTCGCTAAGGTCGAAGTCGAACACCTCGCAGAACAGGCGGGCGCATTCGTCGATATTGGGTCCGCCAAGCAGGACATGGTCCAGCCGGTTGACGCGATAGCCGCGCACCACTCCTTCGTAAGGAATGGCGCCCGGGTTTCGATATCCCAGCGTGTTGCCGGTCAGTTCCTTCTCGGCATAGAGCTGGATCGTGTGGCCGCTGGGTGCCGTGAACTGGAGGCGCCGCCCACTCTTCGGGTACACATCTGCGGCAATATGCATGACCGGCAGACCGAAGGCCTCGATCCTGGGCAGAAGCTGCGACAGCGTCGCATCATCGTAGACGCGGAACGCTACATAATCGACGCCCGGCGAATCGGCCTCGCGAAGAATGAAGCTGTGGTGCTCATGATCGTCCCATGGTTTATAATAGACGAGGCCCTTTTCGTCTTCCATGACCTCGTGGAGGCCCATTCTTGCGCCATAATGTTCGCGCGCAGCTGCCATGTCCATCACGCGTATCTGGACCTCGCCCAGTCTCAAAACACCTCTCATGGACATCGTCCCAAATCCTCTCTCAGTCTTGTTCAGGCAGCTTCGACGGAGCGCTCGCGCGCCATGGTAAGCGCGGTATCTTCGATCATGTCTTCCTGGCCGCCGATCATCTTGAGCCGGCCAAGCTCTACCAATATGTCCCGCGCCGGCACGCCGTAGCGCTTCGCCGCGCGCTTGGCGTGCAGCAGGAAAGTCGAATAGACCCCGACGAAGCCGATCGTCAGCGAATCCCTGTCGACCCGAATGGGTCGGTCCAGCATCGGCACCACGACGTCCTCGGCGGCATCCATCAGCTTGAACAGGTCGCACCCGGTATCGATGCCCATGCGCTCGCACACGGCGGCGAGCACTTCCAGCGGCGTGTTGCCCGCACCGGCGCCCATGCCGGCGAGGGAGGCGTCGATCCGGCTCGCGCCCGCCTCGATCGCGACAATCGAATTGGCGACGCCCATGCCCAGATTATGGTGACCGTGAAAGCCGACTTCGGTCTCGGGCTTGAGCGACTGGCGCAGCGCGTCCACCTGCGCGCGCACATCCTCGGGCAGCATCGTGCCGGCGGAGTCGGTAATATACACCGTCTGCGCGCCATAGGATTCCATGAGTTTCGCCTGAGCGACGATGCCTTCCACCGAATTGAGATGCGCCATCATCAGGAAGCCGGTCGTGTCCATGCCCAGCTTGCGCGCGAATGCGATGTGCTGCGGCGTGGTGTCGGCCTCGGTGCAGTGCGTGGCGACATGGACGCTGCGCGCGCCGCAATCATAAGCCGACTGGAGGTCCTGCATCGTGCCCATGCCGGGGATCAGCAGCACCGACACCTTGGCACGGCTCAGTTCCGGCACGACGGCGCTCAGATATTCCTCGTTTGTATGCAGCGAGAAACCGTGCTGCAGCGAATTTCCGCCGACCCCGGCGCCATGCGTGACTTGCAGCAGCGGAACGCCCGCGCCATCGAGCGCGCGGGCGACGGCGACCATCTGATCGACGGAAATCTGTTCCCGCTTGGCGTGCATGCCGTCTCGAAGCGACATGTCGTGCAACAGGACCTTGCGTCCTTCCAGATGCGATTTCATCGTGCCAACTCCTTTGCCCGGGTCAGTTCGGCGGCTGCGATCATGGGTTCTGCGAAAAATTCGGCCGTGCGCACGGCCGACGCGGTCATGATGTCCAGGTTGCCGGCATATTTGGGCAGATAATCGCCCAGCCCTTCGATCTCGACGAAGATCGATACCTTGTTCCCGTCAAACACCGGGCCGTTCACCAGCCGGTAGCCGGGCACATAGTGCTTCACCTCGGCCACCATGGCGTGAACGGAGTCGTAAATGGCCGTTTCGTCGGGGGCGCTTTGCGTCAGGCAATAGATCGTATCACGCATCATCAACGGCGGTTCAGCCGGGTTGACGATTACCAGCGCCTTGCCGCGCGTGGCGCCGCCCACGGCGGACACCGCACCCGATGTCGTGTAGGTGAACTCGTCGAGGTTTGCGCGCGTACCCGGCCCGATCGATTTGGACGCCGCAGTCGCAACGATTTCCGCATAATCTACCGGCTGCACCCGCGACACCGCATGCACCATCGGGATAGTGGCCTGACCGGCGCAGGAGATCATGTTCACATTGGTCGCGCCTGACGCCGCAATCGCCGCAAGATTGACCGGGGGGCAGCAATAGGGTCCGATGGCGGCAGGCGTGAGATCGATCATCAGCACGCCCAGAGCTGTCAGCTTTGCCGAATTTTCCGCATGGACATAGGCCGATGTCGCATCGAAGGCGATCTTGATGTCGTCGGCCTCCACATGCGGCAACAGCCCGTCCACACCCTCGGCCGTGGTCTTGAGGCCCAGGTCGCGGGCGCGTGCCAGGCCGTCCGACGTCGGATCGATCCCGACCAGCCAGACCGGCTCCAGTACGGCGCTGCGCTGCAGTTTGTAGATGAGGTCGGTGCCGATATTGCCCGACCCGATGATTGCGCAGCGAATGCGGCTCATGACCCTTTACTCCCTTCTATTTTCAATTCGCCCAAATGTCCGGGCGCCTTTTCGCCGACCGTCGTGCCGCCGATCCCGTAATGCTCTGGCGTGAGTTCGTGGATAATGACGCGCACGGCGCTCGCCGGCGCTATCATCGTTGTGGAGACCGCTTCGGTGACAGCGGCCACCATGGCGCGCTTTTGTGCGACGGTGCGTCCTTCCATGATATGAACCTCGACAATCGGCATGGCCTAGTCCTCCTCAACAAAGCGGACGGTCACATCGCCCATGTCCTGGAACCGGGCGCAGATCGTATCCCCGTTCGAAACCAGTCGGGCCTCGCACGCGCCGCCTGTCAGTATGAGCGAGCCGCTGGCCAGTGTTTCGCCGCGCTCGGCAAGCCATCGCGAGAGCATCACGATCGTGCGCGCCGGACTGCCCAGCACCGCGCCGGAAGCCGCTTCGCCCACGATCTCGCCATTTTGCAGGACGACGATGCCTATGGTGCGGAGATCGATCTCGTTCGGGCGCCGGGGCCTGCCGCCGATGACGTAGCGGGCCGAAGAGCTGTTGTCGGCGACGACGCTCGGCAGATCGAACTTATAGTCGGCATAGCGAGAATCGATGATTTCGATGGCAGGAACGATGAATTCGGTCGCGGCAAGCACGTCCGCTTCGGTCCGCAAGCGCGCTGGGATGTCATGCTTTAGCAGGAAAGCGATTTCTGGTTCGACGCGCGGGCGAGACAGCAACTTCGTAGGACAGGCGCCCCCGTCCGGCACCGCCATGTCGGCGGTGATGAAGCCGAAGGTCGGTGTGTCCACCTTCATCTGCGCCATCTTCGCGCGTGACGTCAGTCCCGCCTTGTAACCGACGAGCCTTCGCCCGCGCGCACGCCACCGTTCGCGCAGCAAATCCTGCACCAGATAGCCGCAGGCGATGTCGAAACCCTCATGCTCGGCGGTCGGAAGCGTCAGCGACTGGCCGTTCATCTGGGCTTCGTCGACTCGTTGCGCGATCGCGCTCAGCGCCTCCTGGCTCAAGCTGATGGTCATTGGAAGGATACCTCGCAACTGCCAAGGCCGCCGAAATGGGCGACGACTCTGTCTCCCGCCACGACCGGCACCAACGCGGCGAGCGAACCGGAGAGAATGACCTCACTGGCGCGAAAGGTGACGCCCAACTCGCCCAGTCGATTGACCAGCCAGACGACGGCGTTGACCGGCGAACCTTGGACGGCCGCGCCCACACCGGTCGCCGTCAACTCGCCATTCCTTTCGATCAGCATGCCTACCAGCGTCAGGTCAATGTCGCGCGGATCGACCGGCGTATCGCCCAGCACATAGGCGCCGCAGGATGCATTGTCCGAAATCGTGTCCTGGATGCGAATGTCCCAGTTGGTGATCCGGCTGTCGACGACCTCGAAACAGGGCACCACATGCGCAGTGGCTGCCAGCACATCGACGGCAGTCAGCCCCGGCCCCGCCAGATCATGTTTGAGGATGAAGGCAATCTCGCCCTCGATGCGCGGCTGGATCAACGTATCCATCGCCAGCACAGCGCCGCTGCGATGCGCCATGCTGGCGGTCAGCTGGCCGAAATCGGGTTCGAACACCTGCATCATGTCCTGCACGGCCTTCGATGTGACGCCGATCTTCTTGCCGACGATACTGTCCCCGGCTGCGACCATGCGCGAGACCATGCGCTCCTGGATGCGGTATCCGTCCGCGATTGTGATGCCCGCCACGCGGTCACGCAACGGCGCTACCGCAATCCGGCCACTTAACGCATCAAATAGCTCGTCGCCGCAGCGCTCTATAGTCTGAGTATCGAGGGCCATCAGAGCTTCACACAGATATTACGCAGTTCGGTATAGAATTCGAGCGAGTGGACTCCGCCCTCGCGGCCGATGCCCGACTGTTTCGATCCGCCGAACGCCGTGCGCAGGTCACGCAGGAACCAGCTGTTCACCCAGGCGATGCCGACCTCGATCCGGCTCGCCACGCGATGCGCGCGGGACAGGTCCCGGGTCCAGATCGTTGTGCCCAGGCCATATTCGGTATCGTTGGCATGCGTGACTGCCTCTTCCTCGCTGTCGAACGGCGCGATGTGGCAGCAAGGGCCGAAAATCTCCTCACGCATGACCGCAGAATCTGCGGGAAGGTCCGTCCAGATAGTGGGCTGTATCCAGGACCCCCCGGCCAGCTCGTCCGGCAATTGTGGGATGCCGCCGCCAGTGACGATCGTGGCGCCATCGGCGACGGCGCGTTCATAATATCGCATAACCTTTTGGCGATGCTCCTGGTTGATGAGCGGCCCCAGCGTCGTTGTGCGCTCGCCGGGCACACCGACCGCCAGTGCCTCGGCCTTTACCTTAAGCGCTGCGACGAAGCGATCGAAGATCGGCCGCTCGACATAGACCCGCTCGGTGCCTAGGCAGACCTGACCGCAATTGATGAAGGTTGCCCGCGCGATGCCGTCCACCGCCGCGTCGAAATCGCAGTCGGCAAATACCAGGCCGGCATTCTTACCACCCAGTTCGAACGACACGTCACGGATACCGCCGGCGGCGGCGCGCATGATCGCGGCGCCCGTGGTAGTTTCGCCAGTGAAGGTGATGGCGTCCACCTGCGGATGTGTGGTGAGATATTCGCCGGCCGATCCGGCGCCACGGCCATGCACCACATTATAGACGCCATCGGGAATGCCGACAGCGGCGCAGACTTCCGCAAGCAGGGTTGCTGTTCCCGGCGTTTCTTCCGAAGGCTTGACGATGACGGTATTGCCGCAGGCAAGCGCCGGCGCAACCTTCCACGTCATCAGCAGGAGCGGGGCGTTCCAGGGGCAGATGACGCCGATCACGCCCTTGGGCACACGCAGCGCATAATTGAGGGCGCCGGCGCCGTCCGGGGTTGGCATCATGAAGGATTCGGTGGGTACATTCTTCACTAGATCGGCGAACATGCTGAAATTCTCGGCCCCGCGCGGAATGAAGGCATGCTCCATGACCGATCGGGGCTGGCCGGTGTCGGCCATTTCGGCCTCGACGAAATCCTGGAACCGACGCGTGATCTCCGCCGCGACAGCGTGCAGCAGGCGGGAGCGCTCGGCGACTCCCATCTTGCCCCATGGGCCATTCAGCGCCGACTTGGCAGCAGCAACCGCCGCATCGATTTCCTTCTGCCCGCCGGCATAAACTTTGCCGGTTATCTGTCCATTGGCCGGATTAATATTAGGGAAGCTGGTCTCGCTGCCGACGAAGCGTCCGTCGATGAAATGCTGAAACTGCCTGGGCGCTCCCGCCGCCACTTCATGCGCAGGATTTGCGGCTGGCTGATCGTCCAAGATCGAAAGAAGAGTATCCATGCCTGTGTCTCGCTCAGAAATTTAAAGTAAGAATGCGTGGCCGCATCACCGAACCCAGACGCCCGAAGCATCCGACGTGAAGCCAACCGCCCGGTAGGCGGCATCGACGAGCGACTGGCCCCGCTCGTTCAGCGCGACACCCGGCCCGAGCCTGTTCATGACATAGCCGAAAGACATGCGCGCTTGCTCGTCGGCAAAGCCAATGCTGCCGCCCATACCAACCGCACCAAAGGCCTGCTCGCCCAGGATCGCGTAACTGCCCGCGCCATCCTGCCGCCGGCCCCAGCTCTTGCCGAATCCATAGCTGAACGCCGTTGCGATCCGCAGCATACTGTCGCAGGCCGACGCCGACCTTGTGTTGCGCATGAGCGGCAGGGCTTCGGGGCCGACGAGGCGTACGCCGTCCAGCGATCCGCCGACCGACAGGGGGGCATAGAGGCGGGCAAGCCCGCGCGCAGTAGCGACGCCTCCGGCAGCCGGCAGTTCCGCCGCCCGGAAGGCTCGTGCATTCAGCATCTCCGGTGCGAATAGATCGCCGACATTGGTCGCCATCTTGCCGCCGATCCAGTCGGGTTCGGCAATGATCTTGGCGATCATCGGTGCGCTGCTATCGGGCTCGGCGGGGATCAGTGTGGCGACCCGTGATTCCTCTTCCTCCGGCAAACCGAACCAGATCTCGGCGCCTAACGGACCCGCAATCTCCTGCTGCGCGAATTCGCCGATGCTCATTCCGGTGATCCGATGGACCAGTTCACCCCAGAGGAAACCGATGGCGATGCCGTGATAGCCGTGCACCGTACCGGGTTCCCAGATCAGCGGCTCCTGCGCCAGCATCCGCGTGGCGAGCTCCCAGCCCAGCAGTCCGCCGGGCGGCACCTCACTCTGCCACAGGGGAAGGCCGAGTTGGTGGCTCATGGCGAGTGCGACCGTCGCCTCGCCCTTGCCGTTGGCGGCGAATTCGGGCCAGTAGCGGGCAATCGGCGCGTCAAGATCGAGCAGGCCGCGATCGATCAGCACATGCAGGCATGCCGCTGCCAGCCCCTTGCCGGCCGAAAATATGGTGAGCGCCGTTTCCCTGTCCCACGGCTTGCCAGAAACGGGGTCGGCGATACCGCTCCACAGATCGATCACCGGTTCCCCGTCCAGGTAGATGGCGACGGCCGCGCCCACCTCTCCATGCTCGCGGAAATTACGTTCGAACGCCTCCATCACTGGCGTGAACCTGTCGTGGCAGAAGCCCGTGATAACGGGGCCGTGACCAGTTATCTGGCTTTGGACATTCATAGGGATCAGTCTCTCCAATGCAGTTGTCCAGCTCGCCTGCGGGCGTGAGACACGATCCGCCGATCCGTTCGATGCTCGCATCATCCTCGCAGAAGCGGCCTACGGTCCGCCATCGTCACCTCTACAGTCGTCGAGATTGATTCTCGAGATTATGTACAAACATCGCAGATTCTTGAAAGACTTGTCAACACTCGTTTTATCCCGATATTCTGGTTATGCCGAATATGGTCGGTCTGAGTCAGGCATTGCAGGAGTGCGCGCATAACATGGCTAGTCATCCAGTGATTATGTCGCCTAGCGATGCGCAAGGCGGGCAACCGCCCAAGACGCTGGTCTCGACCACGTATTTGGCGCTGCGCAAGGATATCATCCAGGGACGCCTCGCCCCAGGATCGAAGCTACGTGCCGAACATCTCAAGGACGTGTATAATGTTGGGGCCGGCACGTTGCGGGAAGCACTCTCTCTCCTGGCGTCAGATGCACTGGTTGTCATCCAGGGACAGCGGGGCTTTCGCGTCGCCGCGATGTCTCCTTCCGATTTTCACGATATCACGGAAACGCGGATTGTATTGGAGTGCCAAGCTTTGCGCTTGTCCATCCACGTCGGAGATGACGAGTGGGAATGCACCCTAACAGCTGCTTTCCATAGGCTGAACCTTGTCGAGCAACGTTTCCGCGCGAATCGAAACGAGATGTTCGAGGAATGGGAGTCAGCGAACAAGGGGTTCCATGAAGTGCTGATTTCGCGATGCGGCTCGCCCTGGACGCAGCATTTCTTGAAGGTGCTGTACAACCAAGCGGAGCGCTATCGTCGGGTTCTGCTGCCCAACCGGCCCGAAAGCCGGGATGTACATGCAGAACATGAAGCGATATTTTCTGCTACAATGGCGCGCAACGAAGATGCAGCATGCGATCTTCTCTCGAGCCACATCCGCTACAATCTTGAACTCTACAAGAAGCTCGATGGCTAGCTTCCATCACTCTTTTACAGGGCAGCAAAATGCTGGCCGGGGGCTTCGATGCCGGCGATCTGGCCGAGACGGCTCTCATTCGTGAGCCATTCTACTCGTCGCGACCACCAGCCTGTTCGTCCTCCGCGATTCTTATTGTTGCTTCCGCGTTCGATGGAGAGCCGGGCTGTCGAAAATGTCGAAGGGTAGATATGAGTAAGATGATGACGACTGCACCATTTGAGGAAAATCCAAGTTTGGATAATGGGGACATCTCTTCAGTTCACACCATATCCATTCCGTCATTAGACTTTTCTTTTCGGGCTGATGGCCAAACTAATATTTTGGTCGCAATGATTGCAGCCCAGCAAAATGGAATCGCGATCGGATGTCGGAGCGGGGGGTGCGGTGTGTGCCGTATCCGCGTGGTGAAAGGCCATTATCTGGTTGCGCAGCCTATGAGTCGGCAGCGGATATCGCCGGAGGATGAGGCACAGGGCATTGTTCTCGCCTGTCGTGTCGTGCCGCGCTCCGACATGATCGTGGTCCCAATGCCGTTCATTTCTGCTCGTCCGCGCATTCCTGGGAGTTCCATATTATGAACGGTTGGCTTGAAATGCAGGCGGTACCCGGCGTGCTCGCCGTCCGCGGCATGCTGGATGCGGCGATTTTATATGCTGAGGAGACGGGCATGCGAGTTAATGTCGCCATTGTCGATGTCGCTGGCAACCTGGCGGGCTTTTTGCGGATGCCGGGAAGCTTTCTTGTCTCCAGCGATCTTGCAATCGATAAGGCGTGGGCTGCTGCAAGCTTTGGGATCCCGACCCGCACGCTCTCGGCGACGCTAGAGGGCGAGCCACGTGCCGTGCGCGAGGGATTGTTGCGTCGTCCCAGGGTGACTGAAGTTCCCGGCGGGCTTCCAATTCGTGTAGATGGGGTATTGGTGGGAGGAATCGGCGTATCCGGCGCTAGTCACGAACAGGATGAACGATGCGCTAACGCCGGTCTCGCGATCCTCCAACACAAAGGTCCTACTTGATGGCGCGCAGGTGCGAGAGCATTCCAGCGAGCGCAAGCGTTCATATCGAGCTTTCCCTTCCGATCGATAGGCGCACGTTCCCCTTTATTTTTCGATGTCAGGCGTATATTTTGCGGAGAATCCAAATATGAAGCTTGTGCGATTTGCGACCGACGATGGCGTCCGTCTCGGTGTTGCGAGCGGAAACGGTATCCGCGATATCACAGATTATTGCGGCACGACCTCGATGCGCGCTGCCCTGAGCCAACTGGGAAGGCTGGGGGATGCCAATCTCGAAGCTATGCCGTGGCATGCCTTGGCGGACATCGCGCTCAAGGCGCCTATTGCCGATCCGCAGAAGATCCTCGCGATCGGCATGAACTATCAGGCGCATGCCCAAGAAGCCATCGACGCGGGCATTCCCGTGCCGGAATATCAGCTCTGGTTCAACAAGCAGGTTTCCTGCCTAACTGGACCGACCGATCCCATCATTTTTCCATCCGTGTCTACGCAGTTGGACTATGAGGCAGAGTTGGTCGTCGTGATCGGCAGGCGCTGCCGCAATGTCACTCGTGAGGATGCTCGCTCCGTGATTGCCGGCTACATGGTTGGGAATGACGTCTCCGCGCGCGATTGGCAGCACAGGACACCCACCTTTACGCTCGGAAAATCGTTCGACACACATGGTCCGATCGGTCCCTGGATTCTGACGGATGACGAAGTCGAAGATCCCCACGCTCTGACTCTGCATCTGAGTGTGAATGGCGAAGAGCGTCAGCGCACCTCGACCGGCGACATGATTTATGACATCTACGAACAAATCGTCTACCTTTCGACCGTTATGACGCTAGAGCCGGGCGATCTGCTATTCACCGGCACGCCTTCTGGCGTGGGCGCTGCGACCGGCAAGTTGCTGAGGGTCGGAGATGTTGTACGGGTCGAGGTCGATGGCCTAGGTGTAATCGAGAACGACGTTGTGTCAGAATAGAGTGAGAGAAAGGTGTTATCAGTTACTTATGCCTTCATTGAAATAGCCGCCCTAGTAATGCCCTGAGCATCGGTCCTCTTTATTTCGATACTTTAGAGCGTTTTTCGATCATTCTGGATCATATCCGCACGAGCTGAAGTAGTTGACACATTCCATGGGCTGGAAAATATCGACGAGTTTGCCGATCAGGTCCCACAGGCCGTTGACGGTTCGCTCTTCGGCCTTTCGCAGCATGGCTTTGAGTTTGGAAAAGGCTTTCTCAATCGGATTAAAGTCCGGGCTGTATGGTGGCAAAAACCGTAGTGTTGCGCCCGCCGCTTCGATCAGTTCGCGCACGGAAGCGCGCTTGTGGCTCGACAGGTTGTCCATGATCACGACATCGCCGGGCTGCAAATCGGGTAAGAGGACTTGGGCCACATAGGCTTCGAACCAGTCCCCGTTGATCGGGCCGTCGAGCACCATCGGCGCGACCATGCCGGTTATACGCAATCCGGCTACCAGCGTGGTGGTTTTACGGTGACCATGCGGAAAGCCCATCCGCAAGCGTTCGCCTTTCCGGCAGCGGCCATGGCTGCGGGTCATGTTGGTCGCGGTCCAGGTTTCATCGATGAACACGAGCCGCTCGGGATCGAGGTCGAGCTGGCCGTCGAACCAGTCGTGCCGCTGCTTCAGGACGTCGGGCCGGTCCTGCTCGGTACGCGTGTGGTCATGACCCTCGGATTTGGAGCGGTACCCAGTTCCAGGGCAAGAGCTGATCGATATCCTTGGCAGGATGATCTGCGATGCGCTGTATGATGTCGGTAAGATAGGCCTGTGGGTTGATGCCGTTGAGCTTTGCAGTCTGGATAATGGTGTAGAATATAGCGGCACGTGTTCCGCCGGTGTCGGAACCCAGGAAGGTCCAGTTTCGGCGCCCAAGGGTCAGCGGACGGATGGCGCGCTCGGCAGCGTTATTGGACATTTCAAGACGGCCATCGAGAGTATAGCGCGTCAGGGCTTCCCAGCGTTTGAGGCAATAGCGGAACGCCTTTGCCAGATCGCCTTTTTGACTAATCCGGTTGAGACTGGTTTTCATGAACGCCTTGAGATCGGCTAGGAGCGGAACGCTGCGCTCCTGGCGCGCGGCGAGACGGATCTGAGGGTTTTTCCCGTTGATCTCGCGCTCGATAGCGAACAGATCGCCGATCTTTTCGAGAGCGGCTGTAGCGAGGGCGGATTTGGTTTTGGCATGGTCGTCGAAGATGCCGCGACGCGCGTGGGCCCAGCAGGCAACCTCAAGCAGTGTCGCATTGCCCTGGGCGTCTGGCTGATAGAGTTTGCCAAAGCCGGTGTAGCCATCGGCATGAAGATAGCCGCGACAGGGCGCCAGCAAGGCATGTGCATGTTCGCCTCTCCTGTTGGGCGAGTAATGATAATAGGCGGCGTGGGGATTGGATGATCCCCAAGGCTTTTCATCACGTACGACGACCCAGAGCTGTCCCGTCTTCGTCTTTCCTTTGCCAGGGTCCTGAACCGGTATCGGGGTGTCGTCAGCATGGACGCTGGGGCCTGCACGGGGGCTCTGTTGCAAAGATTGGCGGCAGTCAGAGGTAGGCTGTCGCTCTGCGCCGATCAGGCGGCTGCTGCGAAATGGTGGTTGAGCATGCCCATGGCCTCCGTCAGCGCCGAGGGCCCAATGCCAAAAGCTCTCTCCACAAGGCGCACCTCGCCCCTGATGCCGGGCTGCAGGCACCAGGGGCGAGCCTGTCCTTTGCGCAGGGCTCGCATGACTTCGAATCCCTTGATCGTGGCATAGGCCGTGGGGATCGATTTGAAACGGGACTGTCAGGATTTCCGTGTGTGGCCGGGCGGTTGATCATCAGGCCGCCATGGCTCTGATGAAACGTTCGCCGAAGATCACGGCAAATTGCGCCTTCGCCATGGTCCACTCACGTGGTGGCATCTTCCACTCTTTCTCCGACCGATTCAAGATCAGGTAGAGCAGCTTGGTGGCGGCCTCGTCGCTGGGGAAGTGTCCCCTGGCCCTGACAGCCCGCCTGAGCTTCGAGTTCAAAGCTTCGATGGCGTTCGTAGTGTAGATGATCCGGCGGACCTCGTCGGGGAACGCAAAAAACGGGATCACCTCGCCCCAGGCGCGCCGCCAGCTCTGGCCGATGGCGGGATAGCGCTGCCCCCAAGGGCCAGCCTCAAATGCTGTCAGCGCCTTTTCGGCGGCATCTGCGTCGGTGGCACGGTAAATCTCCTTGAGCGCGCTGGCGAGGTTCTTTCGGTCCTTCCAGGAGACGAAGTCCATCGAGTTGCGCAGCAGGTGAACGATGCAGGTCTGGACGATCGCATCGGGGAACACTGCGGTGATCGCATCGGGAAAGCCCTTCAGGCCGTCAACGACGGCCAGCAGGATGTCTTCAACGCCACGGTTGCGAAGCTCGTTCATCACCCGAAGCCAGAACTTGGCACCCTCATTCTGCTCGAGCCACAAGCCGAGCACCTCCTTTGCGCCGTCGGCGCGGACGCCCAGCGCAATGTGGATCGCCTTGTTGCGCACCATGCCCTCGTCGCGGATCTTGACCCGGATCGCGTCGAAGAAGACCAGCGGGTAAACCGGATCGAGCGGCCGCTGCTGCCAAGTGGCGACCTCATCGAGCACGGCGTCGGTCACCGTGCTAATCAAATCGGGTGAGACGTCGATGCCGTATAGATCGTGCAGGTGCCTGGTGATCTCGCGGGTGCTCATGCCGCGCGCGTACATCGACACGATCTTGTCGTCGAAGCCGGGAAAGCGGCGTTGATACTTGGCGATCAACTGCGGGTCGAAGCTCGACTGGCGATCGCGCGGCACGTCGATCGCCAACTTGCCGGTGTCGGTCATTACCGTCTTCCGACCGTAGCCGTTGCGCATGTTGCCGGCGCCGTCTTCGCCAGCGAGGTGGTGATCCATCTCCGCATTCAGGGCACGCTCTGTCAGCGCCTTCTTCAGCGAATCGAGCAGACCGCCCTGCTCGAAGGCGGCACTGGCAGTGCCGCCCGCCAAAAGCTGATCGAGAAGCTCATTCGGTATGGCAGGTTCTTTGCGTCGTGACATAGTGGGACTCCTTGTTGCCCATTATGCCCGGCCACACACGGAAATCCTGACAGTCCCTCAAACGAATGGCAAGAGCGCGACCGATTGCCGCTGCGGCGACTGGCTGGACGGCGCTTGGCGGAAATGGTGCAACCGAACTAGCATTGATCTCGCAAAGCGCATAGGAGCCATCGCTGATGGCTTCACCAGGGCGAAATAGGAAGTCGGCGTCCCAAAGAAGCGGAAGATCGTGGTCGGCGATCGACAGCAACCTTTGCATCTCTGGAATCCAGCGATCCTCCATCGCTTTCCGTAAGGCTGCGAAGCGCGTCACCTCCGGTCCGAACATGGCGCGGCCCATCGGCTGTGGGGTTGACGACGTTGTATCAATGGCCGTTGGCGTCATCAGCGCAGTGATCAGGTTGTGCCCAAAGCCAACCACTCGGTGCCCGCACACGTAGCAGCGGACCATGCCCTCGGACGACTGCGGCTGATAAGCCTGATCGATCAGCACGCCGCCGTCGTTTAGAAACGGCACCCACCTTTCCAAGCACTCGGCTAGGCTGATGCGCTCCGATTTGCTTCCTTGGCGGGCCTCTTGAACTTTCACCGACGTTTTCAAAGCCGGAGCGTTTCCCGCTTCGTCTAGTTGGACACGCCATACATTCCTGCCGCCGTTGCCGTAGTTCGGCTTCAGCACGCGCGGGCCTGCGGCAAGATGTTCGGGGAAACGAGCGCGAAGGCCTTCAGCGTCCACGTATCGATCGACATCGCTGCCCCATTCCATGGATCGCGTTGTGTAGAGCACTTCCTTGACGCCGATTTTGGCGATCACGTCAGGATGCGCGCTGACGACAACGCCGCACCCCGCGACTTCGCGCAGCATTGGATCGAGCTGCGAGCGGTCGCCTGAAATGTCCAACGGATTCACCCAGACCAGCACTGCGTCGCACGACAGCAGCTCGTCCCGAATCTCGCGAACCGCCTCGTCCCTGTACAGTACAGGCCTTGCGGTCGCCCCGAGCGCCCGCAAGGCCTGCATTATCGGCCACTGCCGGGCTTCATGAAAGCGATGCGTCCACTCGGCTGCTTGCCCACGCCAAAGAAGAGCGATGTTCGGGCCGGATGTCATTGTTGCATCTCCCCATCGGACCTGTCCCCTTTGTGGTCGCGAACTCAGGTGTCGCGCAGCAGTGGGTGTTAAGCCACGGCGGTCGGGTTCAGCCGCCGCCGCGCAAAGCCGCGGCATAGCGCCGGTCGACCACTTCCCAGTCGATGTTGCGGAAGAAGGCGTCGACATATTTGGCGGCGGCGGTGCCGTAATCCATGTGGAAACTGTGCTCGTACATATCGAGCGCGAGCAGCGGCACGCCGGCAATCGCACCGTGCATATGATCCCACGCCCAATGGTTGTGCAGCGAGCGCGTGTGGAGATTGTAGACGAGCACGCACCAGCCCGATCCGCCGGCAAGGCTCATCCCGGTACGGCGGAAGTCGGCTTCCCAGCGGTCGAACGAGCCGAACGCCGCGCCCAGCGCGTCGCGGATGGAACCGGCTGCCTGGCCGTTGCCGCCGAGCCCGTCGAAATAGACCTCATGGAGCACGACCGAGCCGGTGCGGTGCAGCTCCTCGCGCTTCAATCCGCCATAGACCACCGGCGGCAGGTCCGTGTCAGCGAGCGCGGCGGCAAGTCGTGTCTCGATCATATTCAGGGCCTTGACCGAGCCCGCATAATTGTTCTCGTGGTGCGATGTGATCAGCCTTTCGGAGAGGCCGTGAAGCCTGGCGGGATTGAACCTGAGCGGCTTGACCTGATGATTTCCGGCAAAGGCGGGGACAGCCGCCGGCGCTGCGGCCGGCGTCTGCGCAGAGGCTTCGTTGATAGTCATGGCGGCGGCTCCGATGCCAAGAGTTGCGATTGCACTGCGTCGGGAAAGATGGTCGATCGTCACGCGTCACTCCTTCAGATGATCATTACATATGCGGCCCCGAGGACCGAGCAGACGCCGAGCACCGGCAGCATGCCGGCCTTGAACCGGAACATGGCGAGTATCGCACCCACCGCGAGCGCCAGCGCCGGCCAGTTGACGGACGTTAGGACTGGGAGATCGATGGTGCCGGCTGCGAACGGCACTTCGCGGACTTGCTCGAACAGAGTGTGGATACCAAACCAGACCGCCAGATTGAGGATCACGCCGACCACTGCGGCGGTGATCGCCGAAAGCGCGGCCGACAATGCGCGGTTGCCGCGCAGCCGCTCGATGAATGGCGCGCCGGCGAAGATCCACAGGAAGCATGGCAGGAAGGTAACCCAGGTGGTGAGGATTGCGCCGAAGGTCGCGGCGACGAGCGGCGGCAGCCCGGTCGCTTCGCGGAAGGCCGCGAGGAAGCCGACGAACTGCGTCACCATGATCAGCGGCCCGGGCGTGGTCTCGGCCATGCCGAGCCCGTCGAGCATCTCGCCGGGCTGGAGCCAGCCATAGGTCTCGACTGCCTCCTGCGCGACATAGGCGAGCACCGCATAGGCGCCGCCGAAGGTCACCACCGCCATCTGGCTGAAGAAGGTGGCGATGCGGCTGAACACGTCGTCGGGGCCGAACGCGAACAGCAGCGCTGCGACCGGCCCGAGCCAGAGCAGCAGCAGGACGCCGGAGATGCGCAGCGACCAAGAGAGGTTCGGCCGGGCATGGTCGGGAAGGCCCTCGCCAAGAGCGGTGTCGCGGTCGTGGATTATCTCAGCGCCGGCGGGACCATGTCCGCCGCCGCCCTTGAATGCGGCGTAACCAGCGCGGCCACTGAAGAAGCCGATCAGCGCGGCGGCAAGCACGATCAGCGGGAAGGGCACGTCGAGCACGAAGATCGCGACGAACGCCAGCGCGGCAAAACCGCGCATGACGTTGTTCTTCAAGGCACGCGAACCCACCCGGACCACCGCCTGTAGCACCACCGCCAGCACGGCGGCCTTCAATCCGAAGAACAATCCCTCGACCAGCGGCACTTCGCCGAGCAGCACATAGACATAGCTGAGCCCTAAAATCGCGAGGAAGCCGGGCAGCACGAATAGCGCGCCCGCGACCAGGCCGCCCTTGGTCTTATGGAGCAACCAGCCAATATAGACAGCTAGCTGTTGCGCTTCAGGGCCGGGCAGCAGCATGCAATAGTTGAGCGCGTGGAGGAACCGCTCCTCGCCGATCCAGCGCTTCTCCTCGACCAGGATGCGATGCATCACCGCTATCTGGCCCGCCGGTCCGCCGAAGCTGAGCAGCGCGACCCTGATCCAGACGCGCACCGCCTCGCCAAAGCTGATGCCGTGCTCGTGCAGCGTCTCGACTGCGATTTCAGCGCGTGCGCTGGCCTCCATCTTTAGTCCTCTTTTCGCCGGGTGAAGTGAGCATAGAATCCGTCGAGCGCGGTCGATCCGCGCGCGATCCGCTCCTCGTCGTCGTCGGTGCCGGCACAGATGCCGGCGATAAGCGCGCTCACTCCCGGAGTTTCCGGGCGCTCGAACCGAGCATCGGCAATATCAAGGTCGTGAACAATTTCGCCGAGCGCCCGCAGCGCGGGGTCGGTCTCGAGACCGGTGAGGAACACCAAGGTCTCGAAGGAGCAGCGGTCGCCTTCGTGGGTGAACTCAGCGTCCGCCATGTCGAACCTCAGTTCGTCAGGCTCCGGCACATATCCTTTGCCCTCGACGAACTTGAAGCTCGCCTCGGGGTCGATGAAGCGGCGAATGAGCCAGGCGGACGCGATGCGATCGACATGGACATGGCGGCGCGTCACCCAAACGCGGCGCTTTAGCTCCGCCGGGGTCAGCTCGGGCGCACCGGGGCCGCTCACATCGGGATGTTGGTGAGAGCGGCGGTCCGCCTCGGTGATGGCGGCCTGTGCCGCCTGCCGACCATGCGCACCGAAAAAGTCGATCGCGGCGACCTCGTTCAGGCGTTTGCGCAGGCGGCCCACATCCGCCGCCGCGACATACTCGCCCTCACACAGCGCGCGCGCCTCGCGTGCCAACTCCTCATAGTCGGCGTCACGCGCAGCGTCGAACACTCCGCGCAGCTCCGCATCGCCCATGCCGCCGACAAGGCGCGCTTCGAGGATCAGCGCCTCGCCGCCATTTTCGGTGATCTCGCGATGCAGTTCTTCGAACAGCGCGCGCGTGTCCTCGCGATTGGGGAGCGCATGGACGGCGTTCTTGAGCGGCGCGGCCCCGATCGCCTGCAAACGCCGCCAGACCTTCACCCGCAAATAGGCAGGCTTAGCCGGAAGCTGCGGGATCAGGAGCAACCAAGGGGAAGCTTGTGTGTTTGTCATAGTTGTATCGTCACTAGCCTACAAGTGTAAGGGTTGCATCACAAGCCTCATGAGCATAGGACTGCTTATCCCGAAGAAAGAAACCGGAGCGTAATGTCGCGGCTCGCCGGCGGCGCGCTCGCATGACGTGAGGCTTTCCGTGTCGAGTGCGCTGATGAAGGATCAATTATGCTGAAAAAGACCATCGCCTTGGGATTCGCCAGCCTCCTGCTGGCAAGCCCGGCTTGGGCAGCGCCGGACTGGTCGGCTGTCGACCGGGCGATAGGACGAGCGGGGGCCGAACAGCCGGGGGGCGTTCACCGCTACAGCTTCCCGCGTTCGGACCTGAGCGTCACGCTGGATGGGGTGACGATCAAGCCCTCCCTCGCGCTCGGCTCTTGGGCGGCGTTTCAGCCGATGGGCGACGAGGCGATGGTGATGGGCGATCTCGTGCTGACCCACGACGAGGTGAACCCCGTTTTGAGCCGCCTGCTCGCAAGCGGTTTTACGATCACCGCGCTCCACAATCACCTGCTCCGCTCTTCGCCTGCGACCATGTACATGCACATTGCCGGCCACGGCGACCCGGTGAAGCTCGCGGCCGCGCTCCGGCAAGCGCTATCAGCCAGTCGGACCCCGCTCGCCGCGCCGCAATCGCCTTCGGCCAGCGCAGCCGCATCGCGGCTCGACCTCGATGTGGCCGCGCTCAACCGGTTGATGGGCGGTGAGGGCAAGACGGCCGGTGGCATCCTCCAATACAGCTTTCCGCGCGCCGAGCGGCTGATGGACGGCGATATGGAGACTCCGCCGACGATGGGCACGGCGACCGCGATCAACTTTCAGCCAACCGGGGACGGCCGAGCCGCCATCACCGGCGATTTCGTACTTGTCGCAAACGAGGTCGATCCGGTCCTGCGCGTGCTGCGGACGAACGGGATCGAGGTCACGGCGCTGCATAATCATATGCTAAACGACGAGCCGCGGCTGTTCTTCATGCACTTCTGGGCCAACGACGACGCAGCCAAGCTCGCCCGTGGGCTGCGCGCGGCGCTCGACAGGATGAACAATCAGAGGAGTTGAACTCGGACGACGGCTCATTGGGCCGTAACCGCCGCCCGCCCGACCCCACGGCCCTTATGCAGGAAGTGGAATGGAACATGGCTAGCAAACGAACTCTCACTGTTGTCGCAGGCGTGGGCGCGGCCGCGCTGGCGATCGCGGGCGTGGCGATCGCGCAAAACCACGAGGCGAACGAAAACCGGATAATCGGCAAGCACAGCGAACGAGACATCCCGCTTGCTCAGGTGCCCGAGGCCGCGATGAACGCGGCACGCGCGCAACTCGCGTCAATAAGCAAAGCGGAGCAAGTCACCCGAAAGGCGGACGGAAGCACGCTCTATGAAATCAAGGGCAAGAACAGCGACGGAAAGACGATCGAACTGTTCGTCACGCCCGAAGGCCAGGTGCTCGGCCGCGAATGATGGATCAGCACGGGGCGCCGGCCGTCGAGGGCCGTGCGCCCCTTCCGAAATGATACTGCGGAATAGGAGACGAAAATGCGGCCAAGGCGATGGATATTGTTATGCGCCGCTTTGGCCGCCCTGCCTGATAGTGCGATCGGCCAAACCGAACCCGCGTCGGCGACGGGCTCGGCGTTGTTCGTAAGCTGTCAAGCGAATGAGCCGCGATGCGGCGCTTACCTCCAAGGCGTGCTCGACATGATGATCGTCGCGCGAAAAGCGGAATGCCGCGCTCCACGCTATGACCGATCGGCGCTGCGCGCGGCATATTTACGCTGGGCGGAGCAGAATAGCTATTTTATGAGTGTTCATATGGTGGCCGGAGCTGAACGCTCGTTAGCGAAGGCTTGGCCATGTCAGTAGCATCGTACCCCGCGGCGTAGCCTGCCCGGCGGCTGCCTTTGAGGGCAGGCGGAGCGTCCGCCTGGCGGTGAATTCCGCCAGCTCAACGATCCCATGTCGCGCCTCAAGCTCGCTAATTAGCCGATGTTCGCATTATGTCTGCCAAATCGTTGTCTGGCGCACAAACCTTGAGGTGACGCCTTGCTGGGCGGGAATGTTGCGTGATGCGGCACAGGAGAAGGCCGAAAAGGACGGGGAGCCGGGAAAATGGGATTAGGATCGGGCAGCGCGGCCGTGCTGGTTGTGGAGGATGAACCCCTAGTGAGGACGATGGCGGCCGACATTCTTATGGACGCGGGCTATCGCGTCTTTGAGGCGTGCGAGGCGGCGGACGCTCTGGCGATCCTTGACGGCCGCGATGACATTGGCGCGGTGTTCACCGATATTGAAATGCCCGGAGGGATGACCGGCCTTGCCTTGGCCGCTGCCGTCCGCGACCGATGGCCGTCCATGCCGGTCCTCGTTACCTCTGGCCGCGTGCGACCAGGTGCAGGCGAATTGCCGAACGGCGCTGCCTATATCGCCAAGCCCTACATGGCCCCTGTGCATTATTCGGCCACAGATTCACGGTAGGCGAGCTTGAGGGACGTCGGCGCCAGCTTCTCTGCCAGGGATTGCGCTACGTAAGCCGTCGCGGCCACACAAAAAGGCCGGCACAACGGCCGGCCATAGTTTTAGGAGAGGATGCCTGAAAGGCATCCTCATGCTGCACCTGCGAGCAGCCGTGCGCAATACAAATCCGCAGGCACCGTTGGTGAAGGCGGCTCCAGTGTCTATCAGGCGGCCAGCATGTCCTTCATCGTTGCGGGGTCAAGCCGTCACCGGCGCAGTTCTTCGATCCCGAGTTCCTGCCATATCCACCCGAAGTCGTACGTCGCCATCGGATCATCGATGTCAGCGTGTCTCCCACTGAGATTTTCGAGATGTTTTAGCCACGTGGCGAGTTGGTCGCGTCCGGCCTTGCTGCCGGCGCATTGTCGCGGCGTTTTGTCGCCGAGCATCGGGACAGGCTCATCGAGGAGTGTCCGGTATTGACGATCGAGCATGCCGTGGACAAGCGGGGTGGCGACCTCGACCGGGATGTCCGGTGCCGGCTCCGACACGGTTCGTCCTTCCTGACGCGCAGCCATCGCCTGTTCGATCGTCTCGATCTCGGTCAAAGGTGTTCCCACCAGGGCGCCGAGCGCCTGGGTGACGAGTGCAACGCCGCGTTCTGCACGTTCGGCCGAGGTGACGGAGAGGATCAGAGCGCGGCCCTTGAGTTCCAGATTCCCAAGCACCGGCGTGCCGTCTTCCATTGACACACCCCACGCCATCTGGCCGGTGCCTTTCTTGCCCTGTTTTGTTCTGGTGCCGAGCCAGTTCCAGAAATGTGACGTTTCCCGCTGCAGGGCGGGCACGGTATCGAGGCGGTCGCCGATGAGTGCCTGCGTCGTCCCCCGCGTGAACGGAAAACGGACACGGTGGAAAACAACCTCCTCGCCATCGGCGTTATGCAGCGTGGGGATGGCGACAGGCTCGAGCATCCTGGGCAAGATGTCGAACAGCCAGACCATCGAGATGAGCGGCGCCAGGTCGCGCAGTTGATCATCGTCGATCACTAGTTTCGCGCGCGGGCCGCGCTTGCCCTGTCCCAGGCGCAATGCCTCGAGAAGGGCGCTGGTGGCTTCCGCTGTAAAGGACAGCAGGCCGCCTGCCAGGATCCTATGCCCGCTCACCGGAATGATGCGCACGCCGATCCGATCCCACGGGCCCAGCGTCCTGGACGCGGTGCGCTCGCGGACCTGGACGGGATCACCGCCCCGGATCAGATCTCGCGCGAGGAAGCCGACGCCGGGCTCGATCGCGCTGACTTCATAGACGCTCATGACGGAGGTCTTCAGCGCGCGCATGTAGAGCTTGTTGGGGCCGGCCTCGTTCCATCCGCGGCGCTTGAGATATTCGTCCACGATGTTGCGGCCATCGGGCTCGAAGACGCGGGTCACCAGGTCCTCGAACGCGCAGCCCCACAAGGTCATGGCCCAGTGATCCCCGATGATGCCGGGCAGTTCGTCGGAATCGATGTCGAACTGCGTGAGAACCGGCCCCAGATGATCGTCGAGCGCGTCATGCAGGTCGTCGGCCCACTCGGGCCGTGTCGCGAACTTCATCAGCCCGGTCAGGTCGTGGCCGCGTTTCATGCCGGTAGCTCCATAGTCTGTCGGTGCGCGGCGACGATGCGCGAAACGGTCGGCTCGCTGACATGATAGAGCCGCGCCATCTCGGCGCCGGATTTTCGTCCGGAGATGACGGACTCCGCGATCTCGCGCCGTTGCTTTTCGCCGAGTTTGCGCCGGCGTCCGCCGATCCGCCCTTCGGCGCGCGCCTGGGCGAGGCCGGCGGAGGTGCGCTCGCGGATCATGGCGCGCTCGAACTCGGCGAAGCTCCCGACCATCTGCATCATCATGCGACCTGCGGCCGTGGTGGTGTCAATCGCCTCGGTCAGCGAGCGGAAGCCCGCGCCCGCCGCCTCGATCCGCTCCATAATGTGCAGCAGATCCTTGAGGCTGCGCGATAGCCGGTCGAGTTTCCAGACGACGACGACGTCACTGTCGCGTAACTGGCCGATCATCTCCAGGAGCTTTGGCCGGTCCCAGCGCCCGCCACTGGCAATTTCCTCGAACACGCGCCTGCACCCAGCCGCGTCGAGGGCGCGGCGCTGGGCGGCGTTCGACTGCTCGTCACCCTTCGACACCCGCGCATAGCCGATCAGATAGGGTGCCCTGGTCAAATCCTGCCTTTCACAAACGGCCGTATCCGGAGGCCAGTGCGGCATGAACGGATTCCTGCGGCCTCTTGTCTTTCACAATCCTCTTTCAGAATCATGCCGAAAGGCAAGTGGTTTTTGGAGGTTCAAAGATGCCCGGACGGATTCCGATGACGACGCGGCAGCGCGCTGCCCTGCTGATGTTGCCCGACGACGAGGCGGCGATCGTGAAGCACTATAGTCTGTCAGGTGAGGACATGACCGCGATCGACACCGCGCGCACGCCCGCCACCCGACTCGGCTACGCCCTGCAGCTTTGTTGCCTGCGCTACCCGGGCCGGCATCTGCGCCACGGGGAACTGCTGCCTGCGGTCATGCTCGACCATATTGCCGAGCAGGTCGGGGTGGATGCAAAGGTCATAGCTGATTTCGCCAGACGCACGCCCACGCGCTACGATCAGCTCGCCGCGATCAAGACGCGCTTCGGCTTCAGCGATCTGAGCCGCCCGCACCGCGTGGAATTGCGGACATGGCTGACAAACGAGGCGGCGAGCATCATCGACGGACGCGCGCTGCTCGGCCGGCTTCTGGATGAGATGCGCGCGCGTCGGATCGTGATCCCGGGTGTCAGCGTCGTGGAGCGCATGGCGGCCGAGGCGATACATCAGGCGGAAACGGATCTCGTGGCCGCGATCGATGGCGGCCTTGGCCATGAGATGCGTCAGCAACTCGACGCGCTGATCGATGACAAGGTGCATGACCGGCAGAGCCGTCTGTCCTGGCTGCGCGAGCCAGAACCGCGTGTCGCATCCGCTTCGCTTTTGGAAATCGTCGAAAAGATCACGCTGATTCGTGGGACGGGCATATCGGCTTTCTCCCCTGATGTTCGCCACGAACCGCGCCTGGGGCAATTCGCCCGGGAGGGTGTGCGCTACACGGCACAGGCTTTCCAGCAAATGCGCCCGGCCCGCAGGCGGGTCGTGCTGCTCGCGACGCTGCGCGAGCTGGAGGCGACACTGACCGATGCGGCGATCGATATGTTCATTGCGCTCGTGGGGCGGGCCCATCTGCGCGCCCGCAAACGGCTCGAACAGCGCGTGGCCGTTTCCGGCCGCGAGGGCCGCGAACGGATGTTACGCATCGCCAGGGTTCTGGAAGCGATCAGCCAGGCGGCCCGGGCTGGCGGCGATGTCGCCGCGGCGGTCGATGCCGTGGCATCCCTCGACATCATCGACGCCGACGCCGCTATCATCCGACGTACCGCCTCACCGCACCGGAACGAGGTTCTGGACGAGATCGCGGCGGAATATCGCGCCTTCAAGCGGATGGGGCCGTCGTTCGTGCGCGCTTTTGATTTCCAGGGCCGGGCCGGAATGCAGCCGTTGCGCGATGCGATGGCGATCCTCGCCGATCTCGACGGAGACTGGCGCAGGGCGTTGCCCGATGACGTGCCGCTTGGCCATGTCGAGCACCGCTGGCGTCGGCATGTCATGACCGCAGGCGGGATCGATCGCACCCATTGGGAGATGGCGACTTACAGCGCGCTTTCCAATGCTTTGGCATCCGGTGGTATCTGGGTGCCGACCGCGCGCGTCCATCGCGCGCTCAGTGTGCTGCTTGCCCCACCGGCCAGCCCCGTACCGAAGCCCGCTTTCTCGCTCGGCGATCCGCACGCCTGGCTCGACGAGAGGGCGGCAAGGCTTGATAGCGCCCTGCGCGAGGTCGCCCGCGATCTGGACAAACGCGATCCCCCCCTTTTTGCCGGCGAGCGGCTGCGGTTTCCGAAAGACCCCAAAGAAGACCCTGGTCAGGATGAAGGGCGGCAACTTGCGCTCACCTGCTACGGCATGGTGCCTGCCACCCGTATCACGGATGTGCTGTCGCAGGTTCAACGATGGACCGGCTTCATCCAGCATTTCGGCCATGTCTCGACCGGTCTGCCTCCCGCCGACGAACGCGCCTTTCTTGCCACCTTGATCGCGGAGGCGACCAACCTTGGTCTGTCGCGCATGGCCGAAGTTTGCGGTGTCGCCTCGCGTCGCGCACTGTTGCGTATGCAGACGTGGCATATGCGCGAGGAAACGTTTCGCGCCGCGCTCGCCAGCCTGACCGACGCTATCCATGCCGAACCGCTCGCCGCCTGGTTTGGTTCGGGGCATCGCGCATCGGCCGATGGGCAGGCTTATTATCTCGGCGGTGCCGGCGAAGCCGGAGGAACGGTCAACGCACATTACGGTCGCGACCCCGTGGTCAAGATCTACACCACCATCACCGATCGATACGCACCGCTTCATCAGACGGTCATCGCCGGGACGGCGGGCGAGGCGATCCACGCACTCGACGGCATCCTCGGCCACGAAAGCAGCGCGGACATCACCGCCCTCCACACCGATGGTGGCGGCGTCTCCGATATCGTGTTCGCCGTCATGCATTTGCTCGGCCTCGATTTCGAGCCGCGCATTCCGCGCCTGTCGGATCGACAACTCTATGGTTTCGAGCCCGCGCGGCGCTATGGTCGGCTCGCACCGCTGTTCGGGCGCCGCCTCGGTCGGGACCTGATCGTCAGCCATTGGGCCGAAATTGCGGAGGTCATCGCGGCGATGCGCGACCGCACTGTCACACCGTCGCTGATTTTGAAGAAGCTGTCCGCCTATCGTCAACAAAACAGTCTTGCTGCGGCACTTCGGGAGGTCGGACGGATCGAGCGCACACTGTTCACGCTGCGCTGGTTCGACGACACCGATCTGCGCCGGACGGTCACCGCCGAACTCAACAAGGGCGAGGCACGCAACAGCCTGGCCCGCGCTGTCGCCTTCCATCGGCTCGGGCGGTTTCGCGACCGTGGCCTGGAGAACCAGCAGACCCGCGCGGCAGCGCTCAACCTCGTCACGGCCGCCATCATTCTTTTCAACTGCCGCTATCTCGGTCGTGCCGTCGATGAACTGCGGCACCGCGGCACACCTGTCGATCCCGCCATGCTGTCCCGATTGTCGCCGCTGGGATGGGACCGCATCAATCTCACCGGCGATTATATCTGGTCCGAGAGCCTCGACCTCGATGCCGATGGCCTCATGCCGCTGCTCATCAAGCCGCTACCGTGAATCTGTGTCCGAATAATGTACAGAGGCCTAAACGAGTCCGAACCAATCTCCTGAGATCTCCCTTTCGGAGAAAATCGCGGCAGGGAAGGAGGATATGTCGTGTCGCACACACGCTCGTTCATCGATCCCCTCGACGTTGCTGGGCACCTGAAGCTTGAGCCCGAAGTAAAGCGCGCCACCCTGCTATCCTGGGCGTCCGATCGCGCAGCCGTCAAGGGCCAACCCGCCCCCCTCGCCCGCCGGGCGCCAGTAACCCGCTGCCGGTCGACGATGTGATGGAAGCGTAGCGATGGCTCGATCGCGCCGAGGGCGGCGCGGGCAACTCGCATGCATCGTCCGGAGCAGAGACCCGGCAATGAGCCGCAGCGACCGCGGCATTGGTGTGAGCGGAGTAGCCGAACCCTCACAGTTTCGCTGTCCTTCGCCGTTTTGCCTCGCCAAATTTTTACTCTTGACCTGCGACCATAGTCCAACGTGCAGAGAAGTATCCCTTGAAGCGCTGCCCTCGCGGCACTGCGTATTGATCGATCTCGGGGGCTATGGGGAACAAGCGCGTCGTGCATATCGTCGATGACGAAGAGACAATACGAAAAGCACTAAGTTTCACGTTGCGGACCGCAGGGTTTGCCGTAGAAGCCTACGCTTCGGGGCCGGAGTTTCTGTTGAGCGCAGAGGACGCCGAGAAAGGCTGCGTGGTTCTCGACATGCACATGCCCGACATGGACGGCCTGCAGGTTCAGGCGGAGCTGACGCGACGCGGTATCGACATGCCCGTCGTGGTGCTGACGGGCAATGGCGATCCTACGCTCGCCGTACAGGCGATGAAGGCGGGCGCTGCCGACTTTCTCGCCAAACCGGTCGAGAAGGCCGCATTGCTCGGCGCGATCGACCGCGGCTTCAGCTGGCTTGAGAGTATAGCCCGTCGTGCCTCCGAACAGGCCGACGCTCTTTCGAAAGCCGCGAGACTGACGCAGCGCGAACGGGCCGTTCTGAGAGGAATTTCGCGAGGCTATCCAAATAGCCTTATCGCAGATGAACTCGGCGTCACGTCGCGCACGGTCGAGCTGCATCGGGCCAGTCTGATGATCAAACTCAACGCGCAAAGCCTGCCCGACCTGTTGCGGATCGCTTTCGCCGTCGACCTGCACGAATCGACCGAAAACGGGCACCCCTAAAATTCTCGGCCGTGCGATGCCGGATGCTATGCGGATCGGGCCGCGGCCAGTTCGGCGATGATCGGACAATCCGGCCGCTCGTCGCCTTGGCAGCGCTCGGCCAGGTCGATTAGCGTGTCGCGCAGCGCCGTCAACGCCTCGGCTTTGCGCTGAAACTCATCGGCGCGGGCAAGGGCAAGCCGCTTCACCTCCGCGCTGGCACGGCCGGTATCGGCCCAAAGGCTGAGCAACGTGCGGATCTCCTCGATCGGGAAGCCGAGATCGCGGGCATTGGCGATAAACCGGAGGCGATGGAGGTCGCGCTCGCCATAGTCACGATAGCCAGCACCCCGACGCGCCGGCGCCGGGATGAGGCCGATCTTTTCATAATGGCGGATCATCCGCTCAGAGACGCCGCTCTGCCGTGACGTCTCGCCGATGTTCACAGTGCTTTCCGGTTGAGGCGCAGCGCGTTGGTGACCACGCTCACCGAAGAGAGCGCCATCGCCGCCGCCGCGATAATGGGCGAGAGCAGAATACCGAACAGCGGATAGAGCGCACCCGCCGCTACGGGCACGCCCGCGACATTGTAGATGAAGGCGAAGACGAGATTCTGGCGGATGTTCGACATGGTCGCTTGGCTGAGCCGCCGCGCCCGGACGATGCCAGTCAGGTCGCCCTTGAGCAGCGTGACGCCAGCGCTCTCGATCGCGACGTCGGTGCCGGAACCCATGGCGATGCCGACGTCGGCGGCGGCCAACGCGGGGGCGTCGTTGACACCGTCGCCGGCCATGGCGACCACCCGCCCCTCGCGCTTGAACTTCGCGACCACGGCGCTCTTCTGATCGGGCAGCACCTCGGCCTCCACCTCGTCGATGCCCAGACGCCGGGCGACCGCTTCCGCCGTCGTGCGGTTGTCGCCTGTCAGCATGACCACGCGAATGCCCTCCGCCTTGAGCGTGGCGAGCGCTTCTGGTGTCGTGGCCTTCACCGGATCGGCGATCGCGAAGGCGCCGCCGACTGTGCCGTCGACCCCGATGAAGATCGCGGTGGCGCCATCCCGGCGCAGCGCGTCGGCCTGGTCGGCGAGCGCCTCGGTGGCGACGCCCTCGTCACCGAGGAACCGCGCGTTGCCGAGAACGATCCTGCAGCCATCGACAGTGCCGAGCGCGCCGCGCCCGGTCGGCGAGTCGAAGTCGGTGACGTCGCTCGTGGCGATGCCGCGATCCTTGGCGGCCTCGACGATCGCCAGCGCGAGCGGATGCTCGGACGCCCGCTCGACCGAGGCGGCAAGACGCAGCAGCTCGGCTTCGTCGAAGCCGGGCGCCGGCACGACCTGGGTGACGGCAGGCCGGCCTTCGGTCAGCGTGCCTGTCTTGTCGACGACGAGAGTGTCGACCTTCTCCATATGCTCGAGTGCTTCGGCATTTTTGATGAGGACACCGAGCCCGGCGCCGCGGCCGACCCCGACCATGATCGACATCGGCGTTGCCAGCCCCAGTGCGCAGGGACAGGCGATGATCAGCACGGCGACCGCCGCCACCAGCCCATAGGCGAAGCGCGGCTCGGGACCCCAGATGCCCCAGGCGATGAACGCGACGGCCGCGACCGCGATGACCACGGGCACAAACCAGCCCGACACCTGATCGGCCATGCGCTGGATCGGCGCGCGCGAGCGCTGCGCCTCAGCGACCATCTGGACGATGCGTGCGAGCATGGTATCGCGGCCGACCTTGTCGGCGACGATCACCAGCGCACCGGTCTGGTTGAGCGTGCCGCCGATCACTGTGTCGGCCTTTGCCTTGGTGACGGGCATGGATTCGCCGGTGACCATCGACTCGTCGAGCGAGGAGCGGCCGTCCTCGACTACGCCGTCGACCGGCACCTTCTCGCCCGGCCGCACCCGCAGGCGGTCGCCCACCGCAACCAGATCAAGGCTGATTTCCTCTTCGTTCCCATCAGAACCGATCCGGCGCGCGGTCTTTGGTGCAAGGTTGAGCAGCGCCTTGATCGCGCCCGAGGTGCGTTCCCGCGCGCGCAGTTCGAGCATCTGGCCGAGCAGCACGAGGACGGTGATCACCGCGGCCGCCTCGAAATAGACGGCAACCATGCCGTCCTCGCCGCGGAAGGCCGGCGGGAACAGCTGAGGCGCGAGCGTCGCGATGACGCTGTAGATCCAGGCGACCCCGGTCCCCATCGCGATCAGGGTGAACATGTTGAAGTTGCGGGTCTTGAGCGAGGCCCAGCCACGCTCGAAGAACGGCCAGCCCGCCCACAGCACGACGGGTGTCGCCAGCACGAACTGGATCCATACCGAGATAGACATCGGCACGAGGCGATGGATCGCGGGAAAGACATGCGCGCCCATCTCGAGGATCAGCACCGGGAGAGCCAGCACGAGGCCGACCCAGAAGCGCCGCGTGAAATCGACTAGCTCGTGGCTGGGGCCGCTGTCGGCGGTCACGGTCGCGGGTTCGAGCGCCATGCCGCAGATCGGACAGGACCCGGGATGGTCCTGGCGGATCTCGGGATGCATCGGGCAGGTCCAGATCGTGCCTTCGGGCGCCGCGACCGGCGGCGTCGGCGGGCCGAGATAGCGCTCGGGATCGGCGATGAATTTGGTCCGGCAGCCCGCGCTGCAGAAATGATAGCTTTCACCGCTATGCTCGGCGTGATGCGCCGTGGTCGCCGGGTCGACGGTCATGCCGCAGACCGGGTCCTTGACGCCGGTCGCCGCTTTAGCGGTGCCGTGGCCGCCGCAGCAACCGCCGCCATGCGCCGCTCCATGTGTCTCGTTCATCGCCTCGCTCCTTTCGACGCCTGACGATCTAGGGTCTGACACCGTGTCAGGGTCAATACGTAATCGCCTAAGCGGCCAAATCGGCGGGCCCGTTCGCTTGGCCGCCATCAGGCCGGGGAGCACGCCGTCGGCATTGGGCTGGGTATCGTCGATGCCATCGAGCCGCTGCACGGTCAGGCGGAAGGCGAGCCGCATGAGACCCGTGCTGGCGGCCATAATCGGCGATTACCAGGCGCCAATCCGGGCGCAGCATGGCAAGCATGGCGGCACGCCACCGCTTCTCCCGCGCCCACAGGCGGATCGCGCGATCATAGTCTTTCGTCGATCCAGTCCCGCGCGGCGGGGTGTACGATTGCATTGGCTTCTCCCAACGCGAGGCGTTCGAAACGATAAACTACATCGACATGGGTGGCGACAGTGTCCCCAGCCAGGCGACCAGCCCGAGAATGACGACCGCAAGACCGCCTTCGACGACGAGGCTCGCCCGCAACAGCGCCTGCGCCCGGGGCGCGTCCTCTTCCTCGATCGCCTGCGCCAGTGCCGGGGTCAGGCGGTAACGGTTGAGCGCGGCCAGGCCCAGCATGCCGGCGAAGAGCAGCAGCTTGGCGATGAGCAGCAGGCCGTAGGTCGACTGCCCGAGAGACGCGATGTTGCCCGGGCCGACCAGGAACCAGCCGTTCACCGTCCCGGTCAGGATCAGCAGGGCGACGATGATCGTGCCGACGAGGGAGAAGCCCCGCAGCGCTTCCTCGGCGAGCATGACCCGGTCCATGTCTTCAGTGGCGAGATCATCGGTTGCGAGCCTGGTAAGAACCAGCGCAAGGAATGCGGCAAGCGCGCCGACCCAGGCGCCCGCGGCGAGCAGATGGATGAGATCGGCCCCCAGTTGCAGCCAGCCCGCCTCGCCTTCGCCGGCCGCGCCATGCCCGCTCCAGGCGAGGGTCGCGAGCGCGACCGCGCCTGCCAGAGTGGACGCGATAAAGACAGGACGGGATTGCCGGCGATAGAAGGGGATGCAGAGCAGAAGAACAAGAAGCGCGACAAGACGCGCCTTCAGCGCCGTTCCCATGGACGTGCCGTTGATGAGGTCTGCGACCATGGATAGATCAGGCTGGGTGAGCGGCAGGCCGGTCATGGCCGCAGCCTGCAACGCGAACCCCAGCGCCGACAGCAAGAGGGCGAGACAGGCGAGACAGGCCACCATTGCCGCCATCGGCATATGCCGCTGAACGATCCGGCCGCCGCCAGGCGCATAGAGCGCGAACAGCGGCAGGCCGAACAGCAGGCCGAGATCGACGTAGAGTGCCCAGCGGACGGCGACGAGTGCCACGTCGTTCATGGCTTCACTTGACGGTAAAGGCGAGATTTCCCTGGATGCGGTGCGTGTCGGTCGAGACGACGTGCCAGGCGACCTGATAGCTGCCTGCCATGAGCGGCTTGTCGAGCGCCAGCACGAGCGTCTTGCCGCCTTCGACGGCCGTCTTGAAGCCGGTAACCGCCATGCGGTGGTTGGGCATGCCGGGCATGCCGGTCATCACGATCTCGGCGCCCGACAGCTTCGGCATCAGACCTTCACTGAAGGTGAGCGTGATACGCGAAGGCGCCGAGACGCTGGCGTTCGCGGCGGGCGTCGAGGACACAAGCTTGGGATGCGCGTAGGCCGGAGCAGAAACACTCAGGCCGACGGCGGCGATAACTGCGAGAGGCGAAAAGAAACGCATTGGAACATTCTCCTGTAGATCCCATGAGACAATACGCAGCCCGAGCCCCCACCCCTCGCAATTATTCTTTTCAATCTACAGCAAGGGTTCCTGGACCATCGTGCGTATTGAAGGATGAAGACGGAGAAGCACCATGGATGAACTTGACCACCTGCTCTCGCGGTTGCGCGATGCGCCTCTCGATCCCAGGCTCGGCGGCCTGGAAAGCCGGGTCATGGCGGAAATAGCGCGCATCCGGGCCATACCAAGCCTTGGCGCTATGACGTTCGGCATCGCGGCCGCAACCGCGCTGTTCATCGGAATTGCCGGCTCGGCAGTTCCGACACGGTCTGCTGATGCCAAACCGCTATCGCCCTTCGATGCTCGGCTCGCGCTTGCGCCCTCGACGCTGCTGAGCTCGCAGTGATGCGCGACCGCCGCCGGCTCCTGCTCCTCGTCCTGGTGACCTTCGCCGCGGCGATCGCTGGCGTTGTCATTGGCCGCGTCTATGTGGTTCCAGTGCGCCCGGTCGAAAATGAGCTGCACGAGCTGCTCCATCGCGATCTGAAGCTGAATTCAGCGCAACACAGCCGACTCGAGACAATCGAGAAGAACTACGCGATCCGGCGTCAAGCGCTGGAGGCCGAATTGCGCGCCGACAATGCGCGTCTCGCGGAAGCGATCGAAGCGGAGCATGGCTATGGCCCGCAAGTCGCAACTGCGGTGGATCGCTCGCACCAGGCCATGGGCGCGCTGCAGAAAGAAACACTTGAGCATATCTTCGCGATGCGGGCCGTGCTGCGCCCGGATCAGACGGACAAATTCGACGACGCCGTGGTGAAAGCGCTGACGGCCAAATCCGAATGACCGCGTGCCTCCCCGACTGCTCGGACGGGGAGCTCGCGGCTCTGGCGCTTGGAGGCCGGCAAGCGGCCTATGGCGAGCTGGTCCGCCGGCATCAAGGTTGGGTTCACCGGCTCGTGCGCAGCCATGTCGGATCTATGGATGAGGCATTGGATGTCACCCAGGCGAGCTTCGTCGCGGCCTTTGCCGCACTCAACCGCTATGACGTAACCCGACCCTTCCAGGTCTGGATGTCCCGGATTGTCATCAACAAATGCCATGACTGGCGGCGTCGGCGAGCGGTTCGAAATTTCTTTGCCCTAGCCCTACCGCTCGGCGAGGCGGACGGCGTCGCCGACGACGCACCGCTGCCCGATCAGGCGATCGGGGCCGAACAGCAGCTCGCGCAAGCAATGAAAGCGATTGCTGCCCTGCCGTCTTCCCTCAAGGACACGCTTATTTTGCGTACGATCGACGAGAAATCGGAAGCTGAAACCGCCGAAATTCTCGGGATCAGCCAGAAGGCGGTCGAAACGCGCCTCTATCGAGCTAGGGCACGCCTTTCGGAAATATTAAAGAAAGTTTGAGGGGGATGAGGCCATGCTGCGTATTCCCAATAGGTCCGCCCTCTTTCTTAAAGCTGAGACAACCGAATGATATCTGCTCTCGACCGCCGCCAGTTCCTTCGCGGAGCGGCCCTCGCCGGTGGTGGCGCCGCACTGTCAGCCTGGCTGCCGGCCTGGGCGCAGACGATCTCGCCGGGGATGCGCCCGACGCTGCCGACCGTGGCGGGCGAAGACATCACGCTCACCATCGCCCGGCAGTCGATGACCATCGACGGGCGCAAGTTCCGGGCAATCGGCCTCAACGGCACGGTCCCCGCCCCGCTGATCCGGCTGCGCGAGGGCCAGCGCGTGCGGCTCAACGTCGTCAATCAGCTGGAGGAGGACAGCTCGATCCACTGGCACGGGCTGATCCTGCCGGCCAATATGGACGGTGTGCCGGGCGTGTCTTTTCCGGGCATCAAGCCGGGCTCGAACTACCTCTACCAGTTCTCCGTCGTGCAAAGCGGCACCTACTGGTACCACAGCCATTCAGGCCTGCAGGAACAGGAAGGCCATTACGGCCCGATCATCATCGATCCCGCCGGTGCCGATCCGGTCGCCTATGACCGCGAGCATGTCATCGTGCTCGCCGATCACAGCGCGCTCTCGCCGCAGGCGATCTTCCGGCGCCTCAAGGTCAACCCCGGCCATTTCAATTTCCAGCGCCAGACCCTGGCCGGGCTCCTGTCGGGCAAGGATCAGCCGCTCAAAGACCGGCTCGACTGGGGCCAGATGCGGATGGACCCGGCCGACATCTCCGATGTGACCGGATCCACCTACACCTATCTCGTCAACGGCCATGGTCCGATGGACAACTGGACCGCGCTCTTCACCCCGGGCGAACGGGTGCGGCTGCGGGTCATCAATGCGTCGGCGATGACCACCTTCAACGTCCGCATCCCCGGCCTGCCGCTGACCATCGTCCAGGCCGACGGGCAGAATGTGGTGCCGGTCACCGTCGACGAGTTCCAGATTGGTGTTGCCGAGACCTACGACGTCGTTGTCAGCCCAGGCGATGACAAGGCCTACACCCTTGTCGGCGAGGCGATCGACCGCTCGGGCATGGCGCGTGCCACGCTCGCGCCGCGCGCCGGCATGGCCGGCGAGGTTCCCCCCTTACGCAAACGGCCGCTCGCCGACATGAAGGACATGGGCATGGACATGTCCTCGATGCCGGGCATGGAAGGCATGGACATGTCGGGCGGCGCTATGCGGGGCGTCGATCCGACGGCCGAGAAGAACGCGTCCGCGCGCCTCGCGACCGGCGCGGCGGCAGCGATGGCGACCATGGACAATAGCGCCATGGCAGGCATGGATCATTCGGGGATGGATCATGGATCGATGGCCGGCATGGACCACGGCGCGATGGGCGCCGATGGCCAGATGGCGGGCATGGATCATGGCGGGCACGCGATGGGCTCGATGAAGATGCGCGACTTCTCGAACGCGCCGCAGGTGAAGCGCGACCCGAGCGTCCAGACCATCTCGCCGATGCCCGTAGACCGCACCGGCGAGCCCGGCCAGGGCCTCGCCGACGTCGGCCACAAGGTGCTTGTCTACAGGGACCTGATGGCGCTCGATCGCAATCCGGACGTGCGCGCGCCGAGCCGCAGCATCGACATTCACCTCACCGGCAACATGGAGCGGTTCATGTGGTCGTTCGACGGCGAAAAAATGTCGGACCATCACGAGCCGATCCCCTTCATCGAAGGCGAGCGGGTGCGCGTCAATCTCATCAACGACACGATGATGGGGCATCCGATCCATATTCACGGGCATTTTTTCGAGCTGGTGACGGGGCATGGCGATCATGCGCCGCGCAAGCATACGGTGATCGTCCAGCCCGGCGGCAAGGTGACCTGGGACTTCACCGCCGACGCGGTCGGCGACTGGGCCTTCCACTGTCATCTCCTCTACCACATGCATGCAGGGATGATGCGGGTCGTGAGCGTCCGTCCGAAGGGAGACGCGTAATGACCCGCATCCTCACGCCGCTGGTGAGCGCGATCGCCCTTTTCGCTGCCGCGCCCGCCTTTGCCCAGGATCATTCGATGCACGGCATGCCCGGCATGGCGCCGCCGGGCGAAGTGGCGCCGGCGCAGGAGAAGAAGAAGGACAAGGCCGCCGCCAGGCCGCGCGCTCAGACACCAGCGCCGGACGCCACCTCGGCGATGGACCATTCGCAGCACCAGGCCAGTCCTGCGCCGCAGGGAGATGCGGCCGGTCAGCCGCAACCCGCGTCTCCCGCGATGCCGGAGATGCCGGGTATGGACCATTCGCAGCATGGCCAGACAACGATGCCGGGAATGCCCGCCATGCCCGGCATGCAAATGACCGGCACGGCGCTTCCGGCCGGCAATGCGCCCCCGCCGCCTCCCCCAAGCGACCACTTCGCCGATCGTGATTTTCCCGGCGGCGAGATGGCGCGCTCGCGCGACATCATGATGAAGGATAGCGGCGGCAACAATTTCGGGCAAATGCTGCTCAACCTGTTCGAGTATCAGGCGCATAGCGGCCGCGATGGCTATCGCTGGGATGGCGAAGGCTTTTACGGCGGCGACATCAACCGGCTCTGGCTCAAGAGCGAGGGCGAAGGCGAGTTCGGCCGCGGCATCGACAGCGCCGAGGTGCAGGTGCTCTACAGCCGGGCCATCGACCCCTATTTCAATCTTCAGGGCGGTATCCGCCAGGACTTCGGCCGCGGGCCCGACCGCACCTACGCGACGATCGGCGTCGAGGGCCTGGCTCCTGGCATGTTCGAGGTCGAAGGCGCGCTGTTCCTCTCGACCAAGGGCGATGTTCTGGGCCGGGTCGAGGGCTATTACGACCAGCGCATCACCCAGCGCCTGATCCTCCAGCCGCGCGCCGAGGTCAATTTCGCCGCACAGGATATTCCGGAGAACGACATCGGTTCGGGGCTGGTCAACATAGAGCTCGGCGCGCGCCTGCGCTACGAATTCAGCCGCCAGTTCGCGCCTTACATCGGCGTTTCCTATCTGCGCAAAGCCGGAGACACGGCGCGGCTGTCGAGGCTTGCGGGCGAGGACGTCCATGCCACCAGCTTCGTCGCCGGCGTTCGCTTCTGGTTTTAGCATCAGGACGGCTGATGGCGGGGGCGAACAAGAGAGCGGGGCGTTACACTCATACCCAGGTCGGCCGGCGCCGAGCGAAGGAGATACGCCATGGACCATTCGTCCCACATGAACACCCGGAAGATGGGCGCCTATTGGAGCCTTGCCGTTCAGACCGTCATCAGCGGCGTCATCATGTATCTGGTGATGTTCGTCATGATCGACGGGCTCGACAGCTTCTACAACAACCTCAACATGCTCTACATGACGCTGATGATGGTCGCGCCGATGGTGGTGCTGATGATCCTCGCCATGCGGCACATGTTCGCGTCGAAGGCCGCCAACATCGCGCTGATCGCCGCGTCGCTGGTCGCCTTCTTCGGCAGCTTTGCACTCATCCGCACCCAGACCACGATCGGCGACACGGCCTTTCTGCGCTCGATGATCCCGCACCATTCCGGGGCGATCCTGATGTGCCAGGAAGCAAAGCTCAGCGATCCGGAAGTCATCCGGCTTTGCGAATCGATCAAGCGCTCGCAGCGGCAGGAAATCGACGAGATGAAGGCCATACTCGCGCGGCGCTGAGTGGCACGGTCGGGCTACGCCCGGATACGTGCGCCCGGCCAGGTATGTGAGCCGGCCGATGGTCGACACGAGGCGCGGGGCGGACGAGATTGCAAGCGACGTAGCGCGGCTTGCGCCGCTGTTCCTGCGACAGGCTGGCGGCCACGTCCTGACGCTGCTCGATCCTTCCGGGATCGTGCTGAGCTATAATGAAGAAGGCGAGCGTGCCGAATGCTGGCCGCTCGATCGCGTTCTGGGACAGCCCCACGACCTGTTCTACCCGCCAGACGAGATAACGGCAGGACGGCCCCGCGCCGACTTGGACGCCGCTCTGCGCGAAGGCACTCTGGAGCGTGAAGCCTGGCGAGTCTGCGAGAACGGCTCGGAATACCTTGCGCGATTGACCATCACTGCGCTGTTCGAAGACGACGCCCATCGAGGCTTTGCCTGCATCAGCCGGGATGTCACCGACGAGGCGGCGGTCCGGGCTTCAAACGAAACGCGCGAGCAGCATCTGCAATCGATCCTGGCGACCGTACCTGATGCAATGATAATAATCGACGAGGCCGGCGTCATCACCTCGTTCAGCGCTGCTGCCCAGCGCATGTTCGGCTATTCGGAAGCCGAGCTCGTCGGGCAAAATGTCTCCTGTCTTATGCCTCAGCCCGACCGCGACCGGCACGACGAATACATCGCGCATTATCTGCAGACGGGCGAGCGCCGGATCATCGGTCTGGGCCGCGTCGTTGTGGGTCAGCGCCGCGACGGCTCGACCTTCCCGATGCAGTTGTCGGTCGGCGAGGCCGGTGAAGAGGGCCAGCGGCTTTTCACAGGGTTCATCCGGGATCTCACCGCCAAGGAGCAGGATGAGCTCAGGCTCAAGGAACTGCAAGCGGAGTTGGTTCATGTCTCGCGGTTGAGCGCGATGGGTACGATGGCCTCCACGCTTGCTCATGAACTCAATCAGCCGCTCGCCGCAGTGGCGCTCTATCTCGAAACCATTCGGGACATGCTCGCTGTCCAGGATGATGAGCCATTCGTCTCTCTTCGGTCCGTAATGGACGATGCCGCTCAGGAGACGCTGCGCGCTGGCCACATCGTCCGGCGCCTCCGCGACTTCGTCGCACGCGGTGAGGTCGACAAGAGTTTGCACGACCTGCCGCAAGTCATCACCGAGGCAAGCCAACTGGCACTGGTCGGCGCGCGCGAGCGGGGCATCCGTAGCTTCTTCGCAATCGACCCCGCAGCCACGCCGGTCCTCATCGACAGGGTGCAGATCCAGCAGGTGCTCGTAAACCTGATGCGCAACGCCGTTGAGGCCATGGCAGAATCATCGATCCGCGACCTCAAAGTCGCGACGAGTTTGCGTGCCGACGGCCTTGTCGAGGTTACGGTGGAGGATACCGGCCCCGGGATCGCGGAAGAAATTCGCGAACAACTGTTCATGGCGTTCACATCGACGAAGGCCGACGGCATGGGCCTTGGCCTCTCGATCTGCCGGACGATCATCGAAGCACATGGCGGCCGCATCTGGATGGAGCGCTCCGACCGAGGCGGCACGTGCTTTCACTTCACGCTGATCCACGCGCGGGCGGAGGAGGAACATGGGGGATAGACGCATCATTCATCTGGTCGACGACGAGGAGAGCATCCGCAAGGCGGCAAGCTTCGCGCTCAAAACCGCGGGCTATGATGTCATCGCCTACACCTCCGGAGTGGAATTTCTCAGGACAGCGAAGTCCGCTGAAGTAGGCTGCGTTATCTTGGATGTGCGGATGCCTGAAATGGACGGTCTCCAAGTCCAGACCACTATGGCTGCGCGTGGGATCAACATGCCGGTCATCGTCCTGACCGGCCACGGCGATGTGTCGGTAGCTGTGCAGGCTATGAAAGGCGGCGCGATTGACTTTCTCGAAAAGCCCTTCGAGAAGGCTGCCCTGCTCGAGGCCGTGAGGCGCGCTTTCGCTCGTCTCGACGATGTCGACCTTCGCGCGCTGGAATCGTCGGAAGCCGAGGTGCGGGTTGCTGCCTTGACCCCCCGCGAGCAGGAAGTGCTGGAAGGATTGGCGAACGGCTTGCCCAACAAGACGATCGCCTATGATCTGGGTTGCTCATCCCGGACGGTCGAGGTTCACCGCGCCAGCCTCATGGCCAAGCTCGAGGTCCGCAATCTCTCTGAGGCGTTGAGGATCGCCTTTGCTGCCGGGTTCGGTCGCAAGACGTGATAACTGCGCCCTCTACGTAGCGACGAGGATGCCGCATCGTGCGAGCCATTGCCGTGATGCAACAGGTCCTCATGTCGCGCGAGATGTCTTCGTTTTCTGACACACAAGGTGATGGGCGCTACACCATCCTCGTCTCCGACGACGACCCGGGTGTTCGGCGTGCCCTTCAGCTTCTCCTTAGATCCCGTGGCTACTGCGTCTGTAGCTATACAAGTGGTAGCGCGCTTTTGGCCGATTCGCGTGCCAAGCGAGCCAATTGCCTGATTGTTGATTATCGCATGCCGGACATTGATGGCTTTTCGATCCTGCGCCAACTCCGATCGCTGGGCTGGTCCGGATGCTCCATCATGATTTCGGGCTTCCATGACGAGGTTCTCGCCCGCCGCGCTGCCGACGCGGGCTTTGATCACATGATCACTAAACCACTAAGGAGCCGTCTACTCCTCGAGGCAATCGGCCGTCACAGACGCCTCTCGTCGAATGAGTAAATGGACCGCGTCCGACCGCCAACGCTAAAGAGGCCAGGTGGGGACACGAGCACGTCGTTTTTCCAGAGGAAACCAACCCAGCTGCGCCCAAGGGCCTTGCCCGCGGCTGGGCTCATTTGTCACAGCAACACATCTTGGATAGTGGTGGACGGTACGATTCATATCGATTTACGCGCTCCCCTTATCCGCCTGACGAATTAGCACCTGAAGAGGGCCGTTTCCAAGCTAGTGGCAGGACCACAAGCAGCAGGAGCGACAGGCCGGCAATGCTCCAGAGGACGAGAGGCTGAGCGCCGGGTGCGGCGAAAGCGAGCGCCACGGGCGCCAGTGCCTGCCCGATGCTGGCAGCCGAATGCTGGAGGCCAAGCCTCACCCCTGAGGCCGCCGCAGAACCGCTGATCCAGAAGCTTGTGACCAATCGCAGGCTCGCCGAGCTCCAACCGGCGACCAGGATGAACACGCTCATATCGGCTATGCTTGATGCGAGTGGAAAGGCAACGAGCGCCGCTGCCAGCAAACCGAGCGTCAATCCGGCAAGACGCCCGGGAACCTTCACTAACCAATCGAGCCTTGCATGAAAGATCTGCGCCGCCAGCATGCCGAATCCGCAAAGACTGAGCATCCAGGCGATCTGCTCGCGGCTCAGCGAGACCGCACTGCGCGTCATCAGGAGATTGACGTGCATAGCGGCAAGCCCGGCCCCCGCAGCGATCGTGATGAGTAATAGGACTCCCGTGGCGCAGACTGTCGGCGGCGGCGGATCTCCTGAGTCGAGGCAGTGCGCACAGCGGCCTGGCAGGCTTACAAGGCAAAGCGACCCCGCGACGGTGCCGATGCTGGCAGCAACGATCATGAGCGGCGCGCCGGGCATGATCGCAACGGAGGCTTCCGCCAAAAGCGGTCCGCCGAGGTCTCCCAAAAATACAGACCCCGTCAACCAGGTGAAACGCCGCGCCTGCTCCCCACGGCTGACCGCGGCGAAACTCGCACTGAGCAGCGCAAGCGGTATGATGGCGGCGGCCGCCATCCCCGCGACCGTGCGCAAAACGTAGAGAGTCGGCAGAGCTACGAGGCCAACTGGTGCAGTCACCATCGCGAGGATAATGAGCGCTGTGCGCAACATGACGCGGTAGTCGACCCGGTCGGCAATCCAGCCCCAAAGCGGTGCCGCCACCAGTGCTGCCAGCGGGTGGACGGCGGTCAAGCTCGCGACATGAAAATCATGCGCTGAGGAAAGCCCGCCGGGATTTGGGTCGACCAGGGTCGGAAGGAAAGCGAGAATGGCCGTCTGCCCTGCCGAGGCCGACACCGCCGCGAGCAGCAACACAATGAAGGAGGATTGACCACGCTTGCCATCGTGTGATTCGCCTTGGGGAACAAGCGGGTCAGCGGTTCGTCGGAGAGCCGGTATCACCACCAAGCGCGCAAGCCGATCACCAGCCGGTGTTCGGATGACCCCTCGCCCCGCAGGCGTCGGAAGCCCGCCGTGCCATCGAACGCACGCTCCCAGACGAAGCCGATATAGGGCGCGAACTTGCGCGACACCTCGTAGCGCAACCGTCCGCTCAGCTCGACATTGCTGAAGCCGCTGCCAAGCTGCCGATCTCTCGACCGCTTCGAATAGATATTGGTCTCTACCTGCGGTGTGAGGATCAACCGATTGGTGAACAAGACCTCATAGGACGCCTTGGCGCGCGCCGCGAGACGCCCATCGGTTCCTACATAGCCGGTGAGCTGGACGTCGAACCAATAGGGCGCCAGTCCCTCGACGCCGGCGGCCAGCCAGGTGGTCGCACCCTTGCTGAGATCCTGCCTGACCCCGAGCAGCGTGCCCCAGAACGGGTTCTTGCTGTGCCACCACAGCGCCTCGACGCTGCTCTCCGGATCGAGACGTTGGTCGCGGGAGTTCTTGAGCCCCTGGCTGCGCAGCCAGAGCTTGTCATTGTCCTGACCCTTGGTGACGAGCACGGTCCAGCCCACGCCCTGACCCTCGTTGCCGCTGGTGAACTCAAGCTCATCGACAAGTATCTTGGGGATTGAGAGCTTGTCGGCCATCTCATAGCCCGGCAGCGTCGAGTTGCGGTAGCCGTCGGCATAATCGTCCGAGTTGCGCGCGTCCGGCGGGGCCTGGCCGCCCTGCATCGAGCCCATGTCCATCGTGGCGCCGTTACCGGACGCCTTCGTGTCGGTCATATCCATGCCCGGCATGTCCATGCCCGCATGGTCCTGAGAGCCTTGCGCGGAAGGAGTGTGCGGAGCGGGAGTGGCCGTTTGGGCAGGGGTGGTGGCGGGCGACGGGGGCGAGGCATCCTGCGCGAGGGCGGGGGCCGTGATCGCCGGCGCCAGGAAGAGGGCAGCGCCAAGAGCGATGCCGCGCGAGGGGAAAATCCGGATCATGCGACCACCACCTCCCGGAACATGCCGGCCGCCATGTGATAGAGCAGATGGCAATGGAAGGCCCATCGGCCCATGGCGTCGGCGGTGACGCGGAAGCTCACCCGTTGGGCGGGCTGGACCACCACCGTATGCTTGCGGACCTGGAAGGCGCCGTCCGGGCCTTCGACATCGCTCCACATGCCGTGCAGATGCATCGGATGCGCCATCATCGTGTCGTTGACGAAGGTGACGCGCAGCCGCTCGTTCGGCCTGAAATGGAGCGGCCTGGAATCGTTGAGCTTGATGCCGTCGAGCGACCAGATGAACCGTTCCATATTGCCCGTCAGATGCAGCTCGATGTCGCGCTCGGGCTCGCGCGGGTCGGGATCGCCGCCCGGCGTGCGCAGATCGGCCAGCGTCAGCACGCGCCAGCCGCGCCCGCGCAGCCCGGCGCCGGGATCGTCGAGATTGGTGCGCGGATAGTCGACGCGCATGTCGGTATTGGCGCCATATTCGGTGCGGGCGTGCCGTGCCCTGGCCGGCATCTCGGTCATGCCGTGCCCGGCATGCGCGTCGCCTCCCATTGCGCCCATCGTCGCCATCGCGCCCATCATGTCGACCGGCTCGAGCCAGGTCCGGGCATCGAGCGGCGGCACGGCTGCCGCCATGCCCGGGGCCGGTGCGATCGTGCCACGCGCATAGCCGCTCCGATCGATCGCCTGCGCGAAGATGGTGCGGGCGCCGCCCTCGGGCATGGTGAACTCGACGTCGTAGGTCTCGCCCGGGCCGATCCGGAATTCCTCGACCGTGACCGGCTCGACCGGCTGCCCGTCGGTCGATACGACCGTCAGCTCGACCCCGGGGATCCGCACGTCGAAGAACGTCGCCGTCCCCGCGCCGACGAAGCGCAGGCGCACGCGCTCGCCGGGCGCGGCGATACCGGTCCAGTTGCCGGCGGGCGGCGCGCCGTTCATCAGATAGGTGTAGGTCGCGGCAGAGACATCGCTGTAGTCGGTCGGGTTCATCCGCGAGCTGTTCCACATCCGCCGCCGCTCGAGCGCCTTGCCCAAGCCCATGGTGCCGACATCCTTGAGGAAATCGCCGGCGGTCGGCTGCGCAAAATTATAGTAGCTGCTCTGCTTCTTGAGATTGAGGAAGATCTGCAACGGCGGCTCGTCCGACCAGTCGCTGAGCACGATGCAATAGTCGCGATCGGGCGCCCGCGCCGTCGGCACCTGTTTTGGCTCCACGATGATCGCTCCATAGAGTCCCGTCTGCTCGGCGAGCGTGTGAGCGTGATACCAGTAGGTTCCGCTCTGGCGGACCTCGAAGCGATAGGTGAAGGTCTCGCCCGGCGCGATGCCGGCAAAGCTGATGCCGGGCACGCCGTCCATCTCCGCCGGCACGATGATGCCGTGCCAATGGATGCTCGACATCTCCTTGAGGCCGTTGCGTACGCGCAGCGTGACCGTGTCGCCTTCGCGCAGGCGCAGGACCGGCGCGGGCACGCTGCCGTTCACCGCGGTCGCGATACGGCGTTTGCCGGTGAAGTTGACCGGCAGCTCGGCGATCTCGAGGTCGAACTCGGTCCCGCTCAGCTCAGCGGGCAAGGTTGGTGCGGATCGCGCGAGAAGCGCCGGGGCGAAACCGGCGACCGCGCCGCCGATCGCCAGCCCCTGGACGAAACGGCGCCGCGCGATCGGCCGGATATGTAAGGGAGACATGAACTGTACTTTCGCGAAGTCGGGTTCAGGCGAGGTCGAGGACGATCCGGCCCTCGATGTCGCCATGATGCATGCGGGAGAAGACGTCGTTGATGTTCTCCAGCTTGTCTGCATGGACCGTGGCCTTGACCTTGCCCTCGCCGGCGAACGCCAGTGCCTCGAGCAGATCGAGCCGCGTGCCGACGATCGAGCCGCGCACGGTAATGCCGTTCAGCACGGTGTCGAAGATCGACAGCGGGAAGTCGCCCGGCGGCAGGCCGTTGAGCGCGACCGTGCCGCCGCGCCGGACCATGCCGAGCGCCTGCTGGAACGCCTTGGGCGAAACGGCGGTCACCAGCGCCCCGTGCGCGCCGCCAATGGCTTTCTTGAGCGCTGCCGAAGGGTCCTCGCTGCGCGCGTTGACCGTCAGTGTGGCGCCAAGGCGTGTAGCGAGGTCGAGCTTGCTATCGTCGATGTCGACCGCGGCCACATTGAGACCCATGGCACGGGCATATTGCACCGCCATGTGGCCGAGCCCGCCAATGCCGGAGACGACCACCCACTCGCCGGGCCGGGCCTCGGTGGCCTTCAGTCCCTTGTAGACGGTGACGCCCGCGCAGAGGATCGGCGCAATGTCGAGGAAGTCGACATTGTCGGGAAGGTGACCAACATAGTTGGGATCGGCGAGGACATATTCGGCAAAGCTGCCATTGACCGAATAGCCGGTGTTCTGCTGTTCGTGGCAAAGCGTCTCCCAGCCACCCAGGCAATGCACGCAGTGCCCGCAGGCGGTGTAGAGCCAGGGCACACCGACCCGGTCGCCTTCCTTCACATGGGTGACGCCGGCACCAACGGCGGCGACATGCCCGACGCCCTCATGGCCGGGAATGAAGGGCGGGTTGGGCTTGACCGGCCAGTCCCCTTCTGCCGCGTGCAGGTCGGTATGGCACACGCCGGTTGCCGCAATCTTGACCAGGACCTGCCCGGGGCCGACCGTCGGGATCGGCGCGTCCTCGATGACCAGGGGCTTGCCAAATTCGCGGACGACCGCCGCCTTCATGGTTTTCGCCATGTCCGTTTCTCCTTTTAAGCGGGGGGTCAGAATAGGCCGAGCGCGTGCTCGTCATAGGAGACGAGCAGATTCTTGGTCTGCTGATAATGATCGAGCATCATCCGGTGGTTTTCACGCCCGAAGCCCGATGCCTTGTATCCGCCGAAGGCGGCATGGGCGGGGTACTGATGATAGCAGTTGGTCCAGACCCGCCCGGCCTCGATCGCGCGGCCGAGCCGGTAGGCGGTGTTGCCGCTCCGGGTCCAGACGCCCGCGCCAAGACCGTAGGCGGTGTCATTGGCAAGTGCGATCGCCTCCTCGACCGTCTTGAACGTGGTGACCGACAGGACGGGACCGAAGATCTCCTCCTGGAAGATGCGCATGTGGTTCTGACCCACGAACACGGTCGGCTGCACGAAATAGCCCTGGTCGAGCGCACCGCCCGGCAGCGCCCTGGCGCCACCGACCAGACACTGCGCGCCCTCGGCCTTGCCGATATCGATATAGCCCAGGATCTTGTGGAGCTGGTCCTCCGACGCCTGCGCGCCGACCTGGACCGACGGGTCGAGCGGATCGCCCTGGCGGATCGCGGCGACGCGCGCCACGGCGCGCTCGATGAAGCGGTCGAAGATCGACTCATGGATCAGGGCGCGCGACGGGCAGGTACAGACCTCGCCCTTGTTGAAGGCGAACAAAGTAAAGCCTTCGAGCGCCTTGTCGAAGAAGGCATCGTCCTCGTCGAGCACGTCCGCCATGAAGATGTTGGGCGACTTGCCGCCAAGCTCCATCGTCTGGGGGATCAGATGGTCCGCCGCGGCGTGCATGATCTGCTTGCCGGTGACGGTCTCGCCGGTGAACGAGACCTTGGCGATGCGCGGATTGGCGGCGATCGCCTGGCCAACGGTCCGTCCCGGGCCGGTGACGACATTGAGCACGCCGGGCGGCAGGATGTCGGCGGTGAGCTCGGCGAACATCAGCAAGGTGAGCGGCGTCTGGGATGCGGGTTTGATGACGGTGCAGTTGCCCGCCGCCAGCGCCGGCGCGATCTTCCACGCCGCCATCAGCAGCGGGAAGTTCCACGGGATGATCTGGCCGACGACGCCGAGCGGCTCGCGGAAATGATAGGCGATGGTGTCCGCATCGATCGTCGAGATGCCGCCTTCCTCCGCCCGGATGCAGCCGGCGAAGTAGCGGAAATGGTCGATCGCAAGCGGAACGTCGGCAGCACGCGTCTCGCGGATCGGCTTGCCATTGTCGATCGTCTCGGCAAGCGCCAGCAGCTCCAGATTATCCTCGAGCCGGTCGGCGACGCGATTGAGAATCCTGGCGCGCTCGGCGGGGGCGATTCTTGCCCATTGATCCTTGGCGGCGTGCGCCGCATCGAGCGCGCGCTCGACATCTTCCGGCGTCGACAGCGCGAACTCTGCGATCTGGGCACCATTGATCGGGCTCTTGTCGGCGAAATACTCGCCGCTCGCAGGAGCATTCCATCGACCACCGATGAAATTATCATAGCGGTGTCGGAAGGAGGCCGCCGCATTGATGGTCCCGATCGCCTTCTCGAACATTACCTGACTCCATCTCTATCGATGGCCTGACGGAGTAATCTCTTTGCCCGGGCGGCCTATAAGTAAGTTCCGCAGAAGGTAGTTTGGTATCGGTGTCGCGGTCTTTGAGGGTCAGACACGCCAACGGAGCCGATGAGTATTCATCGACTCCCGAACCTATTCGCGCACGCATGATCGGAATTATGCCGAGACACGCTACTCGGCTGATTCTTCTTTTGGGGAGGGCGGCGCTTGGCATTCCAATTCTGGCGTTACGCCCGGACGCGCTTTAGGCTCACCCAATCGCCTTTCTGAAGCGTCCCGTCCCTCACGCGGAAATGAGCGTAATGGTCGTCGAAAATCTGGTCGACTTCGACATGACCGACAAGGCGGCGGTGGCGCGGCGTTGCGTGATAGACTTCGAGTATCTGCCCGATGTGCGCGCCATCGGCTTTGCCCAGGCAGGCCACTGTGCCGCCCGCATCCGTACGGACGATCTTGCCGCGCATGAACAAGCTATGGCCGATACCCTGTGCGAGGAGCGGCGTGCTGCCAAAGAGCAGAAAGCCAACAGCAGCACCGACGCCAAGATGTTTTCGCATCACTGTTTCCTCTCTCACGTCAGTTGCTCGGTCCCGGCTTTGAAAGTTGGGAGCACGGGGCGACGCTGGGCATCGTCAAAGAACTGGCCCGCCGCGGGGGCGGCGGCGGGCCCTCAGCCCCGGGGGGTGTTTTATCGGGGCTGGAAACTTCACATGTCGCTCATCGGCTTGTCGGCCATGGGCTTGGCGGTCTTCTTCGCGGCCGGCTTGGCCTTCTTCATCGGCATCTTGCAGCAGCCACTCTTCGCCTTACCGGCCATGCCCGAGCCGTTCGATGCAGGCGACCCGCCGGACATGCCGGCCATCCCCGACATGCCCTGTTGATCCTGCTGGGCCGGTTGCCGCTGCTGCTTCTGCGCGCCGGCCTGATGATCCTTCATCATCTGATCGTGCATCTGCTGCCCGCCATGATCCATGCCCTGCTGGTGGGCATGGGCCGGCGCAGTCTGCGCGGGCGCGGGCGTCGACTGGGCGAGAGCGGTGCCGGCGGCGAAGGTTAGCGTCGCGAAGAGGCTGATGGTCGCCGCGCGAAATGTCGTCTGTCGCATTGAGGGTCTCCGAGTGTTCGTCCTGTTGCCCGGTCGACGTTCCGATCCCGGCAATTCCGAAGCTTCAATGCTGCTAGCGAGACGCAGTCTGTATACGTAACTTACGAATCCGCTTTGGATCGCGACAAGCATGCGCGGGATCGTGCGGGGTGGACCATGGCCCAAGTTCAAGCGAATTCATGATCCCGCTTGATGGCGGCCGGCAGCGAAGTGCAAAAGCCAATTGGCCCGCCGTGGGAGAACGGCGGGCCAAAGCTGCGGTTGAACTAGGCCACGGTCGTTGGCCGCCCAGCCTCGTGGTCGGAGCTGGCTTAATGCAGGGTCAGCAACCGCCCCGCGACCTATGCAACATGCGGGAGGCTCCGTCCTGGGTTCCCATCTCCCGCATAGCGATCCGATGGTCCTGCATCATCTCACCGTGCATCCGTACTTCGCGGTGTCGCATTCCTTGCATCTGGGCCGTGTCGGACCGAGCCGGCGCCGGCTTCGCCTTGAGCGTCTGTTCAAGGTCGGGCATGCCCGGCGGCATCCCATCGGCGAGAACTGGCCCGGCGCCGACGGCAAGGACGCCAAAGGCTGCGAGCGAAGCGATAATCGCTGCTTTCTTGCGCAAATATGATTCCTTCAAGTCTGAGTTTCAGTTCGACCGGACACATGCCCGGTCGATTCTCGCTCCCCAGGGAGCTTGCCGTTGAGATGGTATCGGCCTGGAGGTGGCAGTATACGTAATTTGCGAAGCTGGCGGTCAGCCTGCAATGTCCGCTTTAGTTCGGCTACTAGCAAAAGCTGGGCGCGGATGGCCGAAGACGGCGGCCATCAAAGCCTCCGCCTAGCCCGAGCACTGCAAAGCGACGCCGCCTGCTGCAGTTGGCGAACAGCGAAACGTAAATCGCACGCCGCTTTTGCTTCGGCGCGATCGTGGCAAGGCCCACCGCCGAACCAGCCACTCGGACTGGCCCAGGCTAAATTGTCGGAATAGACGCTCACTCGGATCGGTGCCGCAGTGATTGAACGCTCGCCTGGCTGATTATTGATCAACTTGAACCGCCCCGGGTTTGTCGGAGGCCTCGGGGTTTAAGTATGGACGCGTATCTATGCCGATCTGTTCACCGGCGACGAAAGCCAGCGCATCCGCGAAGCACTAATCAAGACGGTCGGGCAGGCGGGCTATGCAAACGAGAACATCTGGGGCGAGCAGATCGAGGATCGCGGCAGCCAGATCACATTCTCCGCGCTCGGTCAGCAAGCGCCGCTCGAGGCCAAGGACACGTGGGATCCCGATCACGCCAAGCGCAAGAGATTGCAGGCCCTGCTCCAGCCGTTGCTGCCAGGCTTTGGCATCAATATCGGCGGGGCGACATCGATCGACATCACGCGCGAAGGGATAGACAAGGCCTATGGCCTCAAGCGCCTTTCCGAGCAGACCGGCGTCGCACTCGACAAGATGATCTTCTTCGGTGACGCGATCTTCCCGGGCGGAAATGATTATCCGGCCAAGCACCTCGGGCTGGATACCGTGCAAGTCCGCGACGTTGCCGAAACCAAGTCGGTGGTTGGCGCGATCGCTGCCTGGCTAGTCTAAAAGCGCTACCGCCGATACCTAACCAGTCCCGCTTTCGCGCCCGTACGACCCAGCTTCGCAGCGGTCCCACATTGTGGAGCCGACGGATCGCTTCAATCGTGCCGGAGCTGCTTGACCCCACTACGCCTGGGCGCGTTCTAGGACACTCAGCTGGCCATGTCCGCCATCATCCGACAGCTGGCGGCGCAATCCTTGCAGGTAGCCGAGCAACGCTTGATCCGCTCGCCCACGACGTGGCTCAGGCATTCCCGCGCACATCGTTCGCAGCCGTCAGCGCAGGCGCGACACAGGATGGTATGGAGGGAGGATTCGCGCAGCATCGAGTTGGCGGTCGCCTCGCACAGTTCCGCACAGTCGTTCAGCATGGCGATCAGCGACGCCGTGGCTGACGCGCCGCCTTGCTTCGTCAGCCAGGCGGCGGTCTCCAGGCACATGCGGTGCGAAGCCACGCAATCGTCGATGCAGTCCGTCATCGACATCGCCATCCCTTCCATTCGATGCTGCTGCGCCGCCGCCGGCCCAGCCAGCGTTCCAGCGGCGGCAAGGCCGGCGCCGGCCATCAGCAATTCGCGTCTCTCGATCATCATGCACCTCCCATCTGCTATCCCTTGAGCGCTGCGCCGCGTCCGGCGGCCTCAGCCGTCATAGGCGACCCATCCAACGCCGCAGCACGCGCCTTCTCCCGCGCCATCCGGGTTTCCTCCCAAGGCCAGTGGCCGTTGATCTCGACCCCAAGCGAGATGCTCAGGAAGGTCCGCACCAGCACAAGCCCGGCCAGCACGATGAGATCGTCGAGCGTCGGGTTGATCACCAGCGACTTGACGATGTCGCCGGCGACCAGAAATTCCAAACCGAGCAGGATGCTGCGGCCGAGCGCAGAGCGGAACGCGCTATAGGCCTCGGTCCGGTCGCCCGCCCTCGCCCGCCGCGCAAACAAAAAGGTTGCGAGCCCCGCGCCGACGAGGATGGTCAGCGTGCCCGCCAGTTCCAGGCCGATCACCGCAAGCCGGAAGAAGGCGCTCAGCCAGTCGGCCTCAATGGTGATCATACCAGCCTCGCTTGCGGATATTGTTGAAGCTGTCGGTGGCGTGACAGGCATAGCATTGGTCGACGCGCGCTTTCGATCCGGCTGCGCGCTGCGAGACCATGCTGAAATGCTCCATGAAGTGACTGGGTGGCGCCTTGTGGCACTCGGCGCACTGCGTCGAATTGACCGATGGATGGCGATAATTGACGATCTTCCAGCTGTCGGTCTTGTGGCAGCTCGCGCAGTCGGTGCCGAACAGGGCCTGGTGCGGATCGCGGAACGCATGGCAGCTCGCGCAATTGAGCGCGGTCTCGGGAGTCAGGCTTCTAGTGTTTGTCGACATGCCCGCCGAAGGCTGCCGCCACTTTGCCATGTCGAGCAAGGCGGCGTGATCCATGCGGATGATGCCGCGCTCTCCCTCATGTTCGACGTGGCAGGAGGTGCACTGCGTCGCTTTCGCGTGGAACTGAGTCGACTGCTTCGTCCCGAAATCCGTGCCCGCATGGCAGGTGAGACAGGTCCGGGTTTCGACGCCCTTGCCCGGCGTGTGGCAGGCCGTGCATTGGCCGGCGAAGGACTGGTGCGCGCTCGAGAGCGGGCCGGGCGAGACGAGCTGCGCCACCAGGCCGGCATCCCTCGGCGCGTCCGATCGCATCCGGATTGCGACCGCGGCGACCATCACCAGCAGGGCTGCGATGAAGACGGCGTAGGAAAGACGCTGCCAGCTCATAGCCAGCGCAGCCCGTAATAGAGCGCCGCGCCGACATGGAGCGCGAGCAGCGCGAAGATGAGACAGCCCAGCAGGATGTGCAGGATCCGCCATCGCACGAACAGGGTGTTGGTCGCCTCTTCGGCGCGGATCGCGAATTCGGTATCGGCCAGCGCTGCGGCGATCCCCGCCTTGTCCTGGGGGCGCTGGCCCGCGGACGCATCCCCGGCGACGAACAGATAGCGCTTCCAGCCCGACAGCGGCGGGGCTGCGGTATCGGCCTGCGTCGGCGCCGCCGGCTCCTCGAGGAAGGCGGCGCGAAGCGAGGCCAGTTCCGACCTGCGTCCGCGCAGCGCCCGACCAAGCTGGGCAAGCAGGTAGCGGCCGATGAAGCCGGTGATGACCGTCATCAGCAGGAGGACGGTCAGAAGCAGTCCGACCGGGCTTTCGAGCTTGTGCGCGGCGTGGACCAGACCCAGGATCGGCGCCAGCACGCCGGCATAGATGTGGATGGCGAGCAGGGTAGGCTTGCTGACGAGCCGGGAGAGCACTTTGTCGACCCAGGCGATGTGCTTGGCCGCGACATAGGGAAGCGTCAGCAGCATCAGCACGAGCGCTGCGATCCCGATGATCCCGCCAGCGAGGCTACCCGGAAAGCGGGGCGACACGTGCACGAGATAGCCGAACGGGAACAGCAGCAGGAACGCGACCAGCAGGCCGACGGCGATGTCGCTGCGTTCGCGCATCAGGCTTCGACCACGAGCGGCGTGCCCGTCCCCTTCGCCTGGCACGCCAGCACATAGCCCTGCGCCTTGTCGGCGGGCGCAAGGCCGGACTCGACCTCCATCGTCACCTCGCCCTGCAACAGCTTGACCACGCAGGCGCCGCATGTGCCCGCACGGCAAGCATAGGGGATCTCGACGCCCGCGCCCTCGGCCGCCTCGAGCACGGTCTCGTCCGCGGGCAAGGCCGCCGACACGCCCGACACGGAGAAGGTCACCGTGCTCGGCGCCACCTCAACAGTCGGGGACGCCTTATCCGCTGGCGCGGGCGCGGGCTTGACCTCGAGACCCTCGGGGTCGGCCGGCAGCGAGGCCGGACCGAACGCCTCGGTGTGCAGCTGCGCTTCGGGGACGCCGAGCTCCGCCAGCACGCCGCGCATCGCGCCCATCATCGCCGGCGGGCCGCACATATGGATCCGCCGGCTCGCGATCTCCGGCACCGCGGCCAGGATCATCTCGCGGGTGATCGGCCCTTCGGGGCCCATCCAGACGGTGCCGGGCGCGCGCTGCATCGCGGCGACGACATGGAGGTTGGGAAAACGGCGTTCGAGCCGCTCGAGTTCGTCGCGGAACACGAATTCCTCGGTCGACCGTGCGCCGTAGAAGAAGAAGATATCGCCCTTCCACGCGGTGTCGGTGAGATAGCGCAGCACCGACATCATCGGTGTGATGCCGACCCCGCCCGCGATCAGCACGATGCTCTCGGCATCCGTTCCCGTGAAGGTGAAGGCGCCGAACGGTCCGCTGACCTTCAGCAGATCGTCGGCGACGACCTTGTCGTGCAGGTGTCGCGAGACCACGCCCTGCTCCTCGCGCTTAACCGTCAGCTCTACATAGGCCCGCTGAGTCGGCGAAGAGGCGATCGTGTAGGAACGGCGCGCGGTCTTGCCCGCTTCGGGCTCTACCTCGACCTGCAGGAACTGGCCCGGCAGGAAGTCGAACGGCAGCCGGTCGGCACTCGGGTCCGCAAGGCGGAACGTCAGGACCGTCGGCGTCTCTCGTACGATCTGGACCACGCGCAGCTGCCCTGCCCAGCTTTTGGGCTTGCGCAGCGAAGCCCCGGCGGGCGCGGCGGCATTGCTCGGCGCGAGGCCTGCGCTGTCGGCAATGGGTGCAGGCGCGGGCGGGAGCTTCGCAGTGGGGGGAGCAGCCGTCGGCTCCGGCTTTGCCGACGCCTTGCCGCTGGCGACCGCACCGGCGATCACCGCGATACGCCGAAGGCGGAAGATCTGTAGCGCGATCAGCGTCGCGCTGACCAGTCCCAGGAACAGCATGAGAAGGAGGTGCGAGGGCGAGATGCCGAACCAGTGATCGGCATGGCCGGGCGCGGCCTGGTCGATGTCAAGCTGATCGCGAAACCAGGAGAGGGCGACCTCGCGCGGCGGCTGGAGCCCCCCGATCGCGGCCTGTGCGGCAGAGCCAGCGCGGAACAGGTCCGTGCCCTCGCGCATACGCTGAGCTGCATTCAGCCGGGCCGAGATCGTCGTTGCGCGCGCGCCTTCGGCGGATGCGGCATTGATCAATGCCAGGCCTGTGCTCACCCGGTCGCGGGCCTGCGCCGCGACACGCTGCCGGGCGGCTTCATCGAGCACCGGAAAGGCGAGCAGCTGGGAGAAGAAGGCCGCACGGCGAGAGTCGTGGCCGTGCTCATTTTCCCCCTCGCCGTTGATCATGCGATCCATCATGGGGTTCATCATCTTCGCCATGTCGGACGAACCCGGCGCCGAGGGGGCGGACATCGCCCCGTCGGCCGACATCGAGGCGTCGCCTCCGCCGCCATGGTGGGCGGCATGATCCTCGCCCTCCTGCGCCTGGGCGCTCGCGGACAGGCTCAGGGCGAGCGCGAGCCAAAGGCTCCAGCGGCGAAGGCCCATCCGGTTACGCATCCTCTCTTCCCTTTTTTTTCTTGCGCCCTACATGTCCTTCATCGGCATCGCTGAATTCGTCGGCGCCGGATCGGGCGCCGGAGCGCTCTGGTTCGCGCCGCCGGCGCGCATTGCATCATGGTCCATGGCCTGCCGATGATGGCGTTCCATCGCTTCATGATCGTCCCGGGGATAGTCGCTGTTCGCGTCGGTCGGGGCGTCGCTGCCATTATCGGTCACGACGGCGGGGAGTACGGCGGAGTCGGTCGCTGCGTTGCTCGCTGCAGGCAAGGTCTGTTCGCTCTTGCGGTCACACGCCGACAAGGCGAGCGCGGCCGTCAGCACGAAGCTCCATCCGATCGTGCGAGGCAGCAGATTGTCTTTGAGGTTCATGGTGCTTCTCCTCTTGAAGGAAAGACGTAGTGGCTATGTGTCACCCGGATGAATTCATTGAGCGTCGTGCAGAATCTGTTGGCAGCGCTCGTGTGACAAGTTCATGGGATTACGCCCCTGCCCTTTCATCTCGTTGTGGTCGTGAAGCGTCTGCAGGCCCATCTGCCCTTCCATGGCCCTGCAGCTTTCAATCTGCGCCGATGTGGGCGGCGTCGTTACGCAAGCCGCAAGGAACATTATTGGCGCTGCTGCGACGAAAATACATGTCTTCATGGTGCTCCCTTCCTGATAACGGTTACTGCTCCCGCAGCGATTTTTCCTTGATTGCTTCGTCGCGGCGCGAACTACGTTTCGCCGCGAGATAGACGAGAATGGGACAGTCGGACGCCGGAACTTCGCCAGGGCACTCCTCAGCGAGCTCGCGAAGGATATCCCGAATATGCGAGAGTCGTCTGACGCGGCTTTCCGCTTCGCTGATCTTGGCAAGCGTAATCTCAAGGACGGCTGCCGCGGTTGCGGTATCCGAAGCCTGGAGTGTGAGGAGCTGCCGCGACTGCTCCAGCGTGAAGCCGAGTTCCTGAGCAGAGCGGATGAAGTTGAGCCGATCCAGGTCGGCATCCCCGTAAAGGCGGTAGCCAGCGGCAGTCCGATCCGGCGCAGGGAGCAGTCCGCTCCGTTCATAATATCGGATCGTATCACGTCCCACGCCCGCCGCCGCGGCGAGCTCGCCAATCTTAAAGGTGCCCATGACATCCGCTCGATCTTGCAGGTTGGACCGTGGTCCAGGGTCAAGAAGAATTGCGGCCCTTTTTCTTCCCGGTTGCAGAGCAATCGCTGCTCCGCGGCGACTACGTACCTGCCCCGATGGTGGAACACCTGCCAGGGACAGGCCGCAGTGCGAGAAGGCAAGGACTCGTTAGTCCCTACGAAGCTCAACGATGTCATGCTTCGCGGGTTTGCCGTCGGCCACGCTGACATGGGCAAAGTGATCGTCGTAGATATGATCGACCCTCACATGACCCACGAATTGCCGGCGGAACGCGGGTCCCGTCCCCTTGTAAGAGCCGCCCGGTACGGGGACGTTCCGATACACGTCGAGAACCTGACCGACTTCCGCACCATCGGCTTTACCGATGCATACAACCGGGCCACCTTCATCAATACCCACGATCGAACCGCGCATGAACCATGTGTGGCCAATTCCTTGCGCGCCCGCCGGGACTGCCGATAGCAGAGCCAACCCCGCTGCTGCTGCAAGCATCACTGCTTTCATATCGAACTCCTGTCTTAGCTTGGTGCAAACCCATAAGCCGCCGCCGGCAATGCCGTTCTCACAGCTTTGGACGGTTCAGCCCCGGCCACAGCTCGGGCCGGCGCCGAGAACGTGTCAGTTGCTGCGGCGCAGTTCGACGATGTCATGCTTGGCCGGCGCCCCGTCCTTGACCGAGACATGCGCGAAGTGATCGTCGTAGATGTGGTCGACGGTCACGTGGCCGATGAGCTGCCGATGATAGGTCGGCGCCACGCCTTTCGAAGGACCGGGGTGATTGATAACCCGATAGACTTCAAGCGTCTGCCCGACCTCAACGCCGTCGGCCTTGCCGATGCAGACGATCGTTCCGTTGGTATCGGTTCCGACGATCGAACCGCGCATGAACCAGGTGTGACCGATACCCTGTGCCAATACCGGCGAAGCACTGAGCATCGAGATGCCTGCCAGCGCAACCATGATGGACTTCTTCATCATCGTCTTGACTCCTTGAAAAAGTGTTGGAAGCTGCCGCTCGATTTCTCGAGGGGAAGATTTTGTTTTTTCGCCAACAGGACTATGGTCCCGGGTCCCAGCTCGGTATACGTAGTGTTCGCAGCCATCGGTCTATTTGGTGACCGCGCCGTAAAGCAGGCTCAGATGTGCCCGCCCTCTACAGCCGATAGGAGAGGCCCGCTTCCAATAGATGGTCGCAAGGCCGTTCAGATCTGGTTAAAATCATCCGTGTGGATGAGCCGTTGTTCCACCGCCAACTGCCCGGAAGTCGCATCACTGTCGATGATCGATCCACGCGTGAAGAACGCGTCACCGATGCCGCTTTACAGCGCGACGCCCACAAGTGTCGGATACGAGGGCCGGCTGCGTGCCTGGCGAATAAGGGGCGAATGCGAAGACAACACGGGAATTTATGTTTCCACCTTCGGCAGGTCGCGGGATTGAGGACCGGGACATGGCAACTCTACGATTCCCGGGGGGCTCCGCATCATGGATTGGAGCGAGCATGAGAACCTCAATACGCCCTGGCTCGCCACCTTCGCCTTTGGCGGATTGTTGATCGCCTTCGCCGACGTTGTGCTGCTGTTTCTGCGCTGGCCTCGCGACGGCGGGAAAATCGGTGGCTATCGATGCGTGGATCGACAGAGTGGTTCGGGCGCCGGACGTTCGCACATCCATGACACACATTCGGTGCCCGATACCAGATGAGGTCATCAGCCGATCGACCTACTTCTTGTTCTTCCTCATCATCTTCCGGCAGTCGGCATGCTGACGATTCATCGGAGTCTGAGCAATCGTGCCCTTTTCCTCCGCGTGGCTGTGCAGTTGGTTGGTCCCCATGGACTTCTCCATCGCATCGCAATGTTCGGACTTGTCGTGCTTGGCATGCTTGGCCGTCTCGGCCGCAACGTGTGCCTGGGCGACCGGATTCGTATTCGTGCGAACCTGCGCGTTCGCGGTCGAACCGATTGAGAGCAAGCTCATGGCCACAATCGAGAGAAACTTCGTCATACTCGACTCCTTGGAAGAATGTTGAATATTGCCGCTCGATTCTCGAGGGGAAGATCTGGTCTTCGTCGTCAGGACTATGGTCCTTGGTCCAAGCTCGATATACGTAGTGTGCGCAGCCATTAGGCTCGTCGGCGCGGATCTCTCTACACCTGAATCGGAGCTCGGCGAATTCCACAATGAGGTCAGGGGTTCGCGACCTCATATACCAGAAACACGTCCTCGACGTCGGCCGCGCAAACCAAACGGTCGCCCTGACATTAGAAAAAGGCCGTCAATGTGCGACCGGCGAAATTTTGGAGCAGATGTGAGGGCTCCGTCTTCCTGGTGCGTATACCCAGGAGATGTGTACGAGCATGGCAATCACGCGCAGGGACCGGGCTGAGGTTTGGAGGACGGTGACTTGAGAAAGCAATCGATCGCGGCGCTCACTGCAATGTTCATCGCGAACGCAGCGACCGCTGCGGCGCCCATTCTGGTGCACCGTGACCCCGGATGCGGATGCTGCCAGAAATGGACTGAGCAGGTCCGCGCGCAGTTCCGGCGCCCTGTAACCATCGTGGATGATCGCTCACGCGCAGCCTTCCAGCGCGCGCGGGGCGTCCCGCAACAGCTGTCCTCCTGCCACACCGCGGTGATCGATGGTCTGGTCTTCGAGGGCCATGTGCCGATCGCCGACATGAAGCGGCTCCTGGCGCAGCGTCCCCGCGGCGTAAGTGGCCTTGCGGTTTCAGGGATGCCGATCGGCTCGCCCGGCATGGAAGTGACTGGTCAGCGGGCGCAGCCTTATGTCGTGGTTGCGTTCGGACCTTCGGGCCAACGCGTATTCGCTCGCCATTAACGCTAATCTTCATTTGGTTCCCTAAGGGGCTTTTGCTAGAAACAATCTTCGTGAAACGCTTTTTCGCCTCGCTGCTCCTTGTCGGAGCACTGTTGGGTCTCTTCGGAGGCCAGATGGCGGCTGCGCGAAGCGTTCCGATGGCGATGAGCGCGCCCAAGGCGATGGCGATGGATTCGGACTGCATGGCCATGATGGCCAAGCAGCAGCCCGCGCCCGAGAAAAAGCCGTGCAAGGGCCTTACACTCGACTGCATTGCCGCCATGGGGTGCGTTGTTCCATTGGCCGCCGCTGATCTTGCGGGCGATATTGCCACGCCGCGTATTCATGGCGCCCTCGGCTTCTGGCCGACCAACGCCGTCCTGGCCGGGAAGTCCTTCGGTCCTGATCCGGATCCTCCCACGAACCTTGGCTGATTGAACCATTGCTTACGCGCGCTTTCCCGCGCGGCGCCGTGACCTCTTTCAATTCAGACAAGGATATTCGTGATGAACAAGAAGATGATTCTGGCTGCTATGGCGGCCGCCCTGAGCGTCGCCGCCCCTGCTTGGGCGGATGCCTCGCATAGCTCGACCCAAGGCCATTATGAATGGCGATCGGTGCCGCAATACGGCCCGCGTGCGACCGGCCCGGTCCGGCAGCGCGTCTGGGTCGCGGATCATGCCCAGATGGCGAACTGCGACTGCGACATGATGAAGATGAGCGCGGATGAATGCATGGGCATGATGCATCACGGCCGCGACAAGCCTACAGCCGGCTAAGCTCGGGTCCCGGCCGTCAGATCAGAAAAGCAGAGCCAGGCGCGCGGCGCCGGCGCGGGACATCAAGCCCCCGCGTCGGCGCCGTGTTGGCAGCCTTGTGATCCGCGCCGGGAACCCCCGAACGGGAGATGTTCATGCGCACCCTTTTCCTCGCCGTGCCGCTATTGGCGCTACCGACTCCAGCCCTCGCCGGGCCGCTCCGCTTCGAGGAGGCGCTTGCGCGAGCGGAGGCGCAAGCTCCGTCGCTCCGTGCCAAGGGGTTGGAGGTCGATGCGCGCCGCTCCGCACTGCCGGCGGCAGGGCAGCTCCCCGATCCCAAGCTCGGGCTCGGTATCGACAATTTCCCCGTATCGGGCCCGCCAGCTGGGAGCTTCGTCGAAGACAGCATGACGATGGCGCGAGTGGGTATCTCTCAGGATGTTCCCAACGCCGCCAAGCGCCATGCTCGGACGAGCCGGGCGCGAACCGATGTCGAAGCTGCCGAGGCGACACTTTTGTCCGAACGCCGCCGCGTCGAGGTCGCAACCGCGCTGGCATGGATCGATCTCGCCTATGCGGAACGGCGTCTTGCCGCTCTCGACGGCATACTTTCCAAGCTCGCCCCCCTTCCCTCCGCGGCAAAGAGCGGCGTCGCCTCCGGCACCGCGCGCCCCGCACAGACGCTGCAGGTGCGGCAAGCACTCGCGGTGCTGGAAGACCGCCGGAGCGAGCTCGCCGCCGCAGTGGCGCGCCAACGCGCGATCCTCTCGCGCTGGACCGGCGAGCCCGCGCCTGAGGTGGTCGGTAATATCCCTGCGCTTACTATCGACGCCGCAGCCCTGCGCGCCGCCATAACCACCCACCCCGATCTCGGCGCCGCCGGTGCCCGGGTCGCCCAGGCCGAGGCGGACGTCGGGATCGCCCGGGCCGACAAGCGCCCCGACTGGGGCTTCGACGTCGCCTATCAGCGCCGGGCGGATCGCTATGGTGACATGGTTTCGGCCGGCGTCACTGTCAGCCTGCCGCTTTTTGCCAAACGGCGGCAGGACCCGATGATCGCCGCCAGCGCGGCGACCGCCGCTGCGGCGCTTGCCGAGCAGGAAGACATGCGCCGGTCCCTTCTCGCCGATCTCGAAGCCGGCCTTGCCGACCATGCCATGCACCATGAGCAGTGGATGCGCGCCCGCGACACGCTGCTGCCGCTCGCGCGTAGCCGCGCGAACCTCGAGACCGCGAGCTATGCCGCCGGACGCGCCGGGCTGCTCGACGTGATCGAGGCCCAGACCATGCTCGCCGACAGCGAGCTGCAATTGCTCGACAGGGAGGCCGAATTCGCGCGCGATGCCGTGCGGCTCGTCCTCACCTTTGGGGGGAACAGCGAATGAAATTCGACATGACCTCGCGCGCGCAGCTTGGCACGGCGGCCGCGGCGCTCGCACTGGCGGCGGGAGCCCTCGGCTATGGCCTGGCGACTTGGCGCCATGAAGATCCACCGGCCGCAACGGCGCAGGGCGGGCGCAAGATCCTCTACTGGTACGACCCGATGGTCCCGAGCCAGCATTTCGACAAGCCGGGCAAGTCGCCGTTCATGGATATGGAGCTTGTACCCAAATATGCCGACGAGGCAGCGAGTGGCGAGACCGGCGTGGCGATCGATCCGGCGCGCACCCAATCGCTTGGCCTGCGCATCGCGGAAGCGCGGACCGGGACACTGGGATCGAGCCTCACGGCGACCGGTACGATCGAGTTCAACGAGCGCGACGTCGCCATCGTCCAGGCGCGAACCGGTGGCTTCGTCCAACGGGTCTACGCGCGCGCGCCCGGCGATGTGATCGGGGCAGGCGCACCGCTCGCCGATATCCTGGTGCCGGAATGGGCGGGCGCGCAGGCGGAATATCTGGCCGTGCGAAGGATCGGCGATGCAGGCCTCGCTCACGCGGCCCGTCAGCGCCTCCTGCTGCTCGGCATGCCTGCGGGTACGGTCGCAGCAGTCGAGCGGAGCGGGCGACCGCATAATGTGGTGACGATCTCGGCGCCAACCGGCGGCACCATCAAGACGCTCGGCGTCCGGGCCGGGATGACGGTCGCGAGCGGCCAGACACTCGCAGAGGTGAACGGGCTGGGTACGGTGTGCCGTCAAGTCCCAAGGTGCGGAGACGGATTCGAGGCCGCCGGGAAAACGTTCAAAGCATTGAATGGGCGCGATTATTTTCGGAGCGAGAGCAATGGGGCTTTCTCGGGATCTGCCGGGAATGCCCCCTAAATCGCGGTCTGGCTACCAAATAGCCTTCGTTCAGAGGAAACTGCGGCCCGTCTTTGGCGCAATTCTGCGGCCTTCAGGAGCCGCATGAATTCTCGGGCAAGGCAAACTCCCCGTCCTTGGCGGGGGGGCGAACGATGCGCTGACATGGCAACAGAAAAGGCGCTCCGGCGGGTACTGCCGGAGCGCCCGGATGGAACCGCGCTGCTGTTGTCGCGGCGCTACTTCGAGCGCCGCTTCGTGGGTTCTTCCTTGGTCGCTTCCTTCGCCTTGGCGAGGAAGTCGACCTGCTCGGCGATGATCTCGCAGCCGTACCGATCGGTGCCGTTCGCATCAGTCCACTTGCTGTAGTGGATGCGGCCGGTGACCATGAACATCGCACCCTTCGTGCCGTGCTCGGCGACGCTCTTGCCGATCCCGTTGAAGCAGGTGATGCGGTGCCATTCGGTCTCGGTCTGCCGGTTGCCTTCGCTGTCCTTGAAGCTGCGGCTGGTCGCCAGCGATACGGTGGTGATGGTGGCGTTGCCCCTAGTCTCGCGGACCTCGGGAGTGTTGCCGACGAAGCCGACGAGGGTGACGGTGTTCTTCATGGTTCTGACCTTTCGAAGCTGATGTCTGCGCCCAAGGGACCATCCCTTTGACTGAGCCCCGGAAGGTCTGGCCGGGGACAGGGCTGCACCGAGCGCAATCGAGGGAAACCCCACGCCAAGGGGTGGTGCGGGCGGGCGCGCGTCAGCGCGCCAACACGGCCCTGATAGCGTGCGGGTTGCCGGCCTGGCCACGGCCGGACAGGGGGGTGATCAGGTCATGAAAAGGGATGTGCGTTGGAGTGCGAGCGGGCGATCCAAAGGGTTCAGAAGAGTGAAATTACTGGCCCTCGAACAGGGCGGCTAAGCGCCCTCTTCTCAGTCGCTCGAGGCTTCATTCACGAGCCCAGAATCAGACGTAATGCACGCCGCTGGAACGGCCGCATTGTCGGAGACTCCGGAACATCAGCTTAGAGAAGTACTGACTGGGGTACCGGGACGCACCGTGCCACATCCGACGTGTCAGCTACGCCCCCCTACTTCAATCGTAGATTACCTGCTGAGGCAGTCCGCCAAGAGAAGCGTTAGTTGGTCTCGCTTTCCCACCCCGTGCGGGCTTCAGACAACCCCTGAAGGCAACATGCGTTCGGCGCTGGTGCTGCTCTACGGTATCTAAGCTGTTGCAACCCTTCGGACGCCAACCTTCGTCGGAACCATCGCCGCTCCCTGCCGCTTTTTGGTGATCAGGAGACGCTCATGAGCTACTATATCGCTACGTCGATCTCGCTTCCCTTCGATCAAGCGATCGGAGCGGCGGAAGCCGCGCTTGCCGAGGAAGGATTCGGCGTAATCAGCCGGATCGATATCCAAGCGACGCTGAAAGCAAAGATCGGCGCTGACTTCCGGCCGTACACCATCCTCGGCGCGTGCAATCCGAAGCTGGCTCATGAAGCTCTCCAGCTGGAGGACAAGGTCGGCACGATGCTGCCCTGCAACGTGGTCGTGCAGGATTTGGGGTCCGGAGAAACCGAAATCGCCGCGATTGATCCCGTCGCCTCCATGCAGGCGATCGAGAACGGCGAGTTGGCTTCTGCGGCGGCTGAGGTTCGCGCCAAGCTCCAGCGGGCGATCGACAGCGTCTCGCAGGCGCGCGGGAGCTAGCACCCCTTGCAAGTCCATTAGGCTATCCTACATTAGGCATACCTAATGGAGTGGTACGTGGACAAGGTCGATCTTGGAGGTTCGGAATTCACCCGCCAAGCTGGTGAGGCAAGCCGCCTACTCAAGGCGCTTTCGAACGAATCTCGCCTTCTCGTTCTCTGCTTTCTTGTAGAGGCGGGCGAACTTTCGGTTGGCGAGCTGACTGAACGGGTTGGCCTCAGCCAATCCGCCCTCTCGCAGCACCTCGCCAAGCTGCGTGAAGAAGGGCTCGTCGCCACGCGCAAGGAGTCCCAGTCGGTATTCTACCGCGTCTGCGATCCCAAGGCGGAGCAGGTGCTCGCGCTACTCCATCAGATCTACTGCCCCGAACTCGGCCAAGACGTGCGGGCAGCTAACGGAACAGGAGAGAACGCATGACCCAGGACATGAACATCGAGAAGGCAATCGAGCAGGTAAACGCCGTGCTCGAAGGCAAGCTGCGGGCGCCGCACGTCAAGACCTTCTTTCATGAGCCAACCTTCACCGCCACCTATGTGGTGAGCGACGATGCGACCAAGCGCGCGGCGATCATCGATAGTGTTTGGGACTTCGACCAGCCCTCGGGCCGGACCAGCTTCGAGGCGGCCGATGAGATCGTCGCCTACATTGAGGAGCAGGGTCTCACGGTTGACTGGATCCTCGAGACTCACGCTCACGCGGACCATTTGTCGGCCGCGCCCTACCTGCAGGAGAAACTTGGCGGTGAACTGGCTATCGGTCGCGAGATCGTGACCGTCCAAGGCGTCTTCGGCAAAATCTTCAACGAAGGCACGGAGTTCGAGCGCAACGGCTCGCAATTCGATCGTTTGCTCGAGGACGGCGATGAGTTGATGGTCGGCGATATTCCGCTGATCGCGCTGCATGTCCCAGGCCATACCCCGGCCGACATGGCTTACGTCATCGGGGACGCCGCTTTCATTGGCGACACCATGTTCATGCCGGACTACGGATCCGCGCGGGCGGACTTCCCCGGCGGCGATGCGCGCAAGCTCTATCGCTCGGTGCGGCGCCTGATGCGCCTGCCCGACAAGACTCGCGTGTTCCTGTGCCACGACTACAAGGCGCCGAACCGCGAGGTGTTCGTCTGGGAGACGACCATGCTCGCTGAGCGAACGGCCAATGTTCACCTGCATCAGGATGTAACCGAGGACCAGTTCGTCGAGATGCGCACCCAGCGCGATGCGACGCTGGAGATGCCGCGGCTGATCCTCCCGTCGATCCAGGTCAACATGCGCGGCGGGCGCCTGCCGCCTCCCGAGGAGGACGGCACGTCCTATCTCAAGATCCCGGTGAACAAGCTGTGATGCTGCCCGGATTTCCTGAAGCAGCTCCGCTGCAGGGCTTGATCGGCGGCGTGCTGATCGGTCTTGCGGCGGCGCTGATGCTGCTCGGCGCCGGCCGGATTGCCGGTGTGTCGGGCATTCTCGCACGCGGCACGGCCATCGCCGAAGGTAGCATGGCGCGCACGAGCGCGTGGGGATTCCTCGTCGGGCTTCCTCTCGGCGCGTTGGCAATTCGCTTTGGCACCGACTGGGAGCCGGCGGTGTTTGCCAGTTGGCCGGTGCTCGTCGCTGCGGGGTTCCTCGTCGGCTTCGGAACGCGCATGGGCAGCGGCTGCACCAGCGGCCATGGTGTGTGCGGCGTCAGCCGGCTGTCGCATCGCTCGATAGTGGCCACCACTGCCTTCATGGCGGCGGGGATCGCCACCGTCTTCATCATGTCTCTGGTTGGAGCCTGACATGCCGCTTGTTCGCAGACTTTTTCCGCCGCTCGCTTCGGGCTTTCTGTTCGGGATGGGCCTGACGGTCTCGGGAATGACCGACCCGCAGCGGGTGCGCGGGTTCCTCGACGTGTTCGGCGACTGGGATCCGACGCTCGCCTTCGTCATGGGCGGCGCGGTCCTCGTCATGGCAATCGCCTGGCGTCTCCAGACGCGTATGGCCAAGCCCGTTTTCGGGGAACGGTTCTCGCTGCCCGGCCGCACCGATCTCGATCCCCGCCTGCTCACAGGCGCAATTGTATTCGGCATCGGTTGGGGCGTAGCCGGACTGTGCCCCGGCCCCGCGGTGGCATCGCTCGCCCTGTCGCCCGTTCACGCCATTCCGTTCGTTGCGGCCATGCTCGCCGGCATGCTGCTTCAGAAGATCACCATGGAACGAAGGGTCACCTCATGACACAGCCTAAGCGCCTTTCGGATCGTCTCTCGGTCACACCGCAGATCGATCCGGCCAACATGCAAGCTCTTGCCGATGCTGGCTTCCGCTCGGTCATCAGCAACCGTCCTGACGGAGAAGAACCGGAGCAGCCCGACTGGGCGACGATCGAGCGTGCCGCGCGCGATGCCGGAATGGAAGCGCGGCATATACCGGTGACGCCGGGCGCGATCAGCGACGAGGATGCCGCGCATTTCGGAGCCGCGCTCGAGGAGCTGCCCGGACCCGTGGTCGGCTTTTGCCGGACGGGCATGCGTTCAGCCTCGCTGTGGGCGCTCGCGAATGCGGACAAGCGTCCGGCCGACGAACTGATCGCAACTGCGGCAGATGCCGGCTACGACATCGCGCCCCTGCGGGACCGGTTGGAAGGCTGAAGCGCAGGCGACCCTCACATGCCGCGCCTGGCCCGCTACCTGCCGGTCCTCGAATGGGGACGTGCCTATAACGGCACCCTGCTGACGAACGATCTCGTCGCGGCCGGCATCGTCACGATCATGCTGATCCCGCAGAGCCTCGCCTATGCGATGCTCGCGGGACTGCCGCCCGAAGTGGGACTCTACGCCTCGATCCTGCCGATCATCGCCTACGCGCTGTTCGGTACAAGTCGGTCGCTGGCGGTGGGGCCCGTGGCGGTAATCTCGCTGATGACACTCACCGCCGCCAGCAGCGTGGCTCCGCCCGGAAGCGCGGAGTTCATCGCCGCAGCCCTCGTGCTGGCGCTGCTTTCAGGGCTCTTCCTGCTGCTGATGGGCGTGCTCAAGCTCGGCTTCCTTGCCAACCTGCTCTCCCATCCGGTGGTCTCTGGGTTCATCACTGCCTCGGGCATCATCATCGCCACCAGCCAGCTCAAGGCGATCTTCGGCATCTCGGCCTCAGGGGAGGCGATGCCTGAACTTGTTGGAACCCTGCTCGCCAACATTGCCGAAACGAACCTACCGACGCTCGTTATCGGCGTGGTCTCAACAGCGTTCCTGTTCTGGGTTCGCAAGGGGCTCAAGCCGCTCCTGACCAAGGCCGGGCTCCAGTCGCGACCTGCCGATCTGATCGCCAAGGCAGGGCCGATCGCCGCCGTGGCGATAGCGGCGCTGGCGGTCGTGCTGCTCGATCTCGAGGAGCGCGGCGTCGCAGTGGTCGGAGCGATCCCGCAGAGCTTGCCGCCGTTCACCGTGCCGCTATTCGACGCCGGCTTGTGGCAGCAGCTCGCGATCCCCGCACTCCTGCTGTCGATCATCGGCTTCGTCGAGTCCGTCTCTGTCGCGCAGACGCTCGCGGCGAAGAAGCGCCAGCGGATCGATCCCGACCAGGAACTCATCGGCCTCGGCGCCGCCAACGTCGCCGCCTCGTTCTCTGGCGGCTATCCGGTGACCGGTGGCTTCGCGCGCTCGGTGGTGAACTTCGATGCAGGGGCCGAGACGCCTGCGGCCGGCGCCTTCACCGCCGTCGGCATCGCCATCGCCGCGCTGTTCCTCACGCCGCTGCTCTACTCGCTGCCGATCGCAACACTCGCGGCGACGATCATCGTCGCGGTGCTCAGCCTCGTGGACCTGCGGACGCCGCTCACCATCTGGCGCTATTCGCGAGCCGACTTCGCGGCGATGGCCGCCACGATCGGTGTCACCCTGCTGCTTGGAGTGGAACCCGGTGTGATCGCCGGCGTCGGCCTCAGCCTCGCGCTATACCTCTGGCGCACCTCGCGACCGCACGCAGCGATCGTGGGCCGGGTCCCGGAGACGGGGCACTTCCGCAATGTGAAGCGCCACAAGGTGATCACCGATCCGCGGATTCTCACCATTCGGGTCGACGAGAGCCTGACCTATCTCAACGCCCGCTGGCTGGAGGAGTTCGTACTGGAGGCGGTGGCCGACCAGCCCGAGGTGAAGCATCTCGTGCTGATGAGTTCGGCGGTGAATTCGATCGACGCCTCGGCGCTCGAGAGCCTCGAGGCGATCAATCACCGCCTCTGCGATGCGGGGATCAAGCTGCATCTCTCGGAAGTGAAAGGTCCGGTCATGGACCGGCTCGAGCGCTCGTCATTCCTCAAGGAACTCACCGGGCAGGTATTCCTTTCGCAAGACGAGGCGTTCTCGACATTACTCAATTCCAGCGACGAAGCGCCGCCTCAGAGCGAGGATCTGTGGCTGGCACGAGGGCTGATCTAGAAGTCGCGACAAGCTTCCAGCCGAGCGTCGGGCGAGTTTCTCAACGCATCTCCTGCCGCGCCAGATCGGCAAGAAGGCCTGGTGTGAGGATTTGCGGCAGGACCTTCGCGTCGCCTTCGGCCGGATAGAAGAGGTAGAACGGGATGCTGTTGCGGCCGTGCTTCTCAAGAAAGCGTGTGATCTCTGGATCGGCCGTGGTCCAGTCCCCGATCAGCGTAACCACGCCCGCGCTCGCGAAGGCATCCTGTGCCGTGTCGGTGTCGATCGCGACCTTCTCGTTCACCTTGCAGGTGAGGCACCAATCGGCTGTGAAATCGACGAATACGGGGGTTCCCTCCCGGCGCAACGCGGCAAGTCGTTCCTCACTGAAGGGCTGATGGAGTGTACTCTCTCCCGACCTAGCAGTCACCGGCTCTTCGGTCGGCAGGCCGAGAATGAAGATGGCGCCTAGTGCCAGCACGGCAGGTGCCAGCGCTGACCAGCTGGTACGACCCGTCTGCTGCCTCGTGCCGAGCCACCAGAGACCCACGCCCAGCACGACCGTGACGGCGATGCCGATCGCCATGCCGTTCACCCCCACTTGCCGCCCCAACACCCACGCAAGCGCCAGTGCGGTTGCAAACATCGGCAGCGAGAGTACGCGCCGCAGTGTGTTCATCCAGGCGCCCGGCTTCGGCAGGCGAGCCTGGAGCGCGGGCACGAATGCTACGGCAAGGAACGGCAGTGCCATGCCTAGTCCCAATCCTGCAAAGATCGCGAGCGCCGGCCCGGGCGGAAGGACCAGGGCAGCGCCGAGTGCTCCCGCCATGAACGGACCGCTGCAAGGCGCTGCGATCAGCGCGGCAAGCGCGCCGGTCGAGAAGCCTCCCGCGAACCCATGGCGTTGGGAGGCGCGACCACCAGGCAAAGCCAGTCGCATTTCGAACAGGCCGGCCAGGTTGAGAGCGATCGCGCTGGTGAGCATCAGCAACAGCAGGATGACCACCGGCGATTGTAGCTGGAACGACCAGCCCACTTCCTCGCCCGCGGCCTTGAGCGCAAGAACCACTCCGCCGAGCGCCGTCGCAGTCGCCACGCTTCCGGCAGTGTAGCCAAGGCCTTCGCTGCGGGCAGTCGCCCTATCGCCGCCTGCCCGAGCGAGGTTGAGCGCCTTGAGACTCAGGATCGGGAACACGCAAGGCATCAGGTTGAGGAGAAGGCCGCCAAGGACGGCGGCAAGAAGCGATACGGCCAGTACGCTTGCGATCGATTCCGGCACATCTGATCTGGCAGCCGCGAGCTGCTCCGTCTTCTCCTCGCCAGCAGGTGGCGGTGCAGCGATCGAATCGGCCGGCCCCGCTCCAATTACAGCTTCTTCTGCTTCCTCCGCTTGCGGCTGGGCTTCGCCGCCTCGGTTTCCCATGCCGGAGGCGGTGGCCGCGGACCTGTTTGCCGAGATGCGAAACGAGTTCTTCCCGTCCGAGACCACTCCGGCGAAAGTTCCGCCGGGTGCATCCGCCTGGGCTGCAACTTCAATCCGCAGGCTATTACCGGTGCGCTCCACCGACTGCCGAGCTGCCGCCGCAAACCAGTCCGATTGGGCCGGATACAGCCTCGTGCTCGCCTCCCGCAGGCGTCCACCGTCAGCGACGGTGAAGACCCATTTCCCCTGCTCCCGGGCTATCGTCGAGCCAGTGAGAAGGCTGGGAAGGCGCGTTGCGGCTTCGCTTATGAGGGAGGCTCCTTCCGGGTTCGGCGAACCCGTTCCGATCCGCAGCTCGGTGGTCAGCGTGGCACGCTCGGGGACGCAGAGAGTGTCGGAGCACGCCAGCCAGGAAAGGTGGGCGGTGACCGGAAGAGACGTTCCGGCGCGCATCCCGGCCGGGACCGACATCTCGGTCAGCAGCGTGAACGTGCCTTCGTGCACATAGCTTGCGATACCCTGGACTTCGAGCAGGGTGGGAGCCGGGTGGCGAAGCTCGCCAAACTCAATCCCTTCCGGTGCTTCCCAGCTGACATCGACCGGAAGACCGCTCTCACCCGGATTGACCCAGTATCCGTGCCAGCCCTTCTTCGGCACCATTCGGATGGCGAGTCGAACGGTCGAGCCCGGCTCCGGCTCCAGCGTTTCGGCGACGAGGGACGCGCTGATGTACCTCGGAGCGGCCTGCGCTGTGCTCCAGGGCAATGCGAGGAGCAGGAGCAGAGCCGCGAAAACCAGACCAATCGTGCGGAGGGATTTCGGATCGTCACAAGCGGTCATGATGTACCCGCGGCCTAGCTGCCCTGTTCGAACTCACGCGCGAGTTGAACCGCTCGGGCGAGCGTTTGATCGTCGAGCGCCCCCGGAATGAGGTAAGGCCCCACCAGCAGAGCAGGCGTACCCTGCAATCCCATCTGTGCGGCCTGCCGGTTGGTCCGATCGATCGCGCCGCCAATTTCCCGCCGCCGTTCATCGAGGTCGGCTTCGAGTTGTGACCAGTTTACGCCCGCACTTTCGGCGGCGGCCTTGATCTTGGCTTGGTCGAGCCGCCCCTCGATCTGCATCAGGGCATCGTGGAACTCGGCATGCTTCCCCTGCCACTGCGAAGCTATTGCCGCTTTCGCCGCTTCCTCAGAGGCAGCGCCGAAAATCGGCCAATCACGGTAGACGATGCGGATTTTGCCATCCTGCTCGGCCAGTCGCTCGAGCACCGGATGCATCTTGCGACAGAAGGGACACTGATAATCGGAATACGAAACGATGGTTACATCGTAGCCCTCCGGCTCATGCTTCGGCGCGACCGGGTCGTCGGTGATCTTGCGCCGTTCTTCCACCGCCTCAGCCGATCGTGCCGCATCGGAAGATGAAGCGGCAGGCGCTGACGTCACTGTACCGGGACCGGATGGCTGCTGCGCCACCAGGAGACCTGCGGCCAGCAAGGCTGCACCCGCCATTCCGCCTAGAACCCAGTGTCTTGTTTTCATTTCACACCTTGTTGAAGCTGTCGGATCTCGTCATGCAGGGCTGCGCGCGAAATCTCGCCGAGGTGGCTCGCCACCACTTTCCCATCGCCATTCACGAAGAGAGTTGTCGGAAGCGCCCCGTCACCCAGTTGCTGCGAAAGCGCAGCCTGCACATCGATCAGGACGTCCTCTGGCGTGACCCCATGGCTGGCGAGGAACTGCATAACCTGCGCGGGATCCTCTCCTTCATTGACCAGCAGGATGGGGACCTGCGAGCTGGCCGCGGTCTCAGCCAGCATCGGCAGCTCGCGGCGGCACGGAGGGCACCATGTCGCCCACAGGTTCACGACGAAGGGCCGCCCTTCGAGGCTCTCGGGCTCTAGAGCGGGGCCGTCGATCCGCGCCAGCTGCGGCAGCTTGGGCAACGCACGAGGAGCGGGCTCGAGTAGCTTTTCCCCAGTGAACCACGCCAAAGAGAGGACGAGCGTCAACGCAAGCGATAGCTGCGCCGAGCGGTGAGTTCCCAGCCTCCAAACCAGAACTGCCGAGGCACCAGCTGCGCCGGCCCACGCCGTGAACCCGCCCTGCCAAATTGCGAGGACGCTCAGCCAATCCCGCGCGTAGGAGTCGAGGTGGGTGGCGACGTACACCACGCGGGCGACTATCAGCCCTGTCACGACCGCCAGTATCGAGCTGCGGCCGAGATCCCGCTGCGTCCAGCGCCCGATGAACTCCATCCCGCCGAGGAAGGCGAGCACCAACAGCACCGCCAGCAGGCGGTCCGGGGCGAACGCGAGTGGCCCGATCTGAACGATGTTGCTCACGGCTAGGTCCCTTGCAGGCCCTCGCTTAAGTGGACCTTAGAAGGCGTCTCCGGCTCTGCGTTCGATCACAGAGCCCCCTCACCCTGTTCCGCCTTGGCCGCCACTGAAGCGGGCTCCTCATCATCCCACCCGTAAATGTCTTCGCGCCGCACAATCCGACCATTCTCGGGCACGGCCGTCAGATAGGTGATGTAGACGGGCACCGGTTCCGGCAGATGCAGCGTCTGTTCGGGCTCGGTGGACTGGGGCATCGGTTGTTCGCCAAAGAGAATGGCCGCGAGCGCATCGGCATCCTCGAGACGCACGCAGCCTGCGCTGGCGCTGCGGTTATCGAGTTCGAACAGATGCTTGGCCGGAGTATCGTGCAGATAGATGCCGAGGTTGTTCGGGAACTGGAACTTGATCTTGCCCATGCCGTTGCGCGGCCCCGGCTTCTGCCGAATGAACAGCTCGATGCTGCCGTCTGCCACGGCCTGCCAATCGATCGTCCTTGGATCGATCACCTGACCAGAGACCCAATCGTCCACCACTTCGTATCCGCGGCCCCGGAAGTAACTCATCCCTTCGTCGATCACGCGCGGCGCGATCCGTTCGCGCGTGAGGTCGGGCGGGACATGCCAGTATGGATTGAGTGTCGCATATCGTAGCATGCCCACCATCATCGGGGTCGCATCCTCGGGCGCCCCGACCACCACGCGCATGGTCTCCTGTGCTTCTCCGCCGTCGAAAACCGTGAGTTGGGCTGCGGCTGCATCGACCAGGATGTACGGATCCTCCCGGGCGGGAAGCGCCCGTGCGCGCTCAAGGTTGAGTTGAAGGAGGCCCAGGTCCGGCGTCGTCCCCGCTTTTGCGATCGCCTCTGCAATCGACTGGCGAAGACCAGTATAGATGGGGTTCATCCATGCCATTTCGCGGACGTAATCGACGAGCGATGGAGCCTCGGCAGCCGCGGAAAGGACTTCCCATGCGCTGGCGGGTAACGGCCGAAGCGACGGTTCGCCGTAGACGATGTCAGCATCGCGCACTTCTCGAACGTCGCGCATGTAGGCAACGAATGCTCTCGAGAGCGCAATCTCGAGGCGCGCGAGGTGGTCGCTCGCTCCTAACTCGCTATTGCTGATCGCGCTCGACAGAGCCGGATAGAGATAATCGCTGGACTCCAGCCCGTCTGCCTCTGCCGAACCGAGAAGATCGAGCAACGCCAAGGCTTGAGGGCCGATCCGTCCAGCTTCAATCCACAAGGGCCGGAACCGATGCTGCTGGTAAAAGATGAGCAGCTCCTCATCTCCGCGGACATTTTCCCACACCGCCTGAGCCAACGGATGCTGCGCACTTCTGTCTGCAGCGGTAGCTGACGCCGGCACTGCTGTCACAAGCGCGGCCGCGAAAACCAGAAGCGGAGTGCGGCTGGCGGAAATCCGTCGCTTCAACACTTTCATTCAGAGCTCCAAACCGTTGGCCCGTCCAATCGGACGGATGGTCGGCTTGGCTTAAGCGGAGCTTATGTCTTTGAACTGCCGGTATTCGAGCCGAAGCGGATGCGGCCATCGGGGAATGAGAGCGCCGCCCGGAGGCCGCCTTCCGGCCGGTTCGCCAGTTCGAGCCGCGCGCCCGCACGGGCCATTACCAGTTCGACGATCGAAAGGCCCAGGCCGCTTCCACCGGCCTTCTGCCGCGCACCTCGGACGAACCGACCCTTCACCTTTTCGATCTCCTCGGGAGGAATACCCGGCCCCTCGTCGCGCACGATGACCTCCGCGGTGCCGCGGCCGGTTTCGATATCGATCTCGATCCTGCTTCCATCCGGTGAGTGATTGAGCGCATTCTCCACCAGGTTGCGCAGTGCCAGCGTCAGCGCTCCTTCCTCGACAAATATTTCACCTTCAAGTGCGCGCCTCGATGGAGCGAGCTCTACACTCGCTCGCTGCAACTGGGTGCCCAATCCCTCGGCCACGGACGAGAGCACCTGCTGGAGGGGCACCCATGCAGCCACAACCCTCTCCGACGCCGCTTCCTCGCGCGCCAGTTCGAGCAACTGGTGGACGAGCCGCGATGTTCGATCGACCGATGTCTGGATGTGGCGAAGCGACTGCTCGCGGACCTGCTCGTCTTCAGCCACAAGCGCAATCTGCGCATGCGCGCGAAGACCCGCGAGCGGAGTCTGTAGCTCGTGTGCGGCGCTCGCAATGAAGTGCTTCTCGTTCGCTCGCATCTGCTCGAGGCGATGGAACAGGTCATCGATCGAGTGGACCACGGGGGTGAGTTCGCTACTGGTGGTCGCCATCCCGAGCGGTCCGATATCATTGGGATCGCGTGCCTTCAGCCGCCGCGTTATCTCTCGAAGCGGCGCAAGGCCTGCGCCAACCGCCGTCCAGATGAGCAGAGCAAGCGCGAGAATCCCGACGAGCGACGGAAACAGCAGTCCGGTCATCAAATCGTCCACGAGGCGCTCGCGAACCTCGAGGTTGTCGCCAACCATCACGCGGATCCCGCGCTCGGGGTCCGCCAGCGTGTAGACGCGCCACGTTTCGCCTTCGACGACCCGTTCCGAGAAGCCCGTTCCCTCGACCGCGAGCGGCGCCGTCGGAGCCTCGCCCGACCGCCCGACCAGTTCGCCGTCGACAGTCCATATCTGGCAGCTCAGTTGCCGGCTGTAGTTTCCAGCTCCGCGCAACACCTCGAACGGTTGGTCCTGCGCAATCGGCTGCTGCACGTTGCCAATAAGCGAGGAAACCATACGCGCAGCCTCGACCAGCCGCCGATCCAGCACCTGCTGGACCTCCGACCGCGTGCTCAGCTGAGTCCATGCCGCAGCGGAGGACCACACGAGCATCGTGACCGCCGCGACCATGAGGAAGATGCGTAACCGTAGCGATCTCATCGACTGGGCACTCGATAGCCTTCACCGCGAACGGTCTCGATGAGGTCGCGGCCGAGCTTCGCGCGCAGGTTGTGGATGTGCACTTCCACCGCATTGCTCCCGACCTCCTCCTGCCATCCGTAGAGGCGGTCCTCGAGCTGCGCGCGCGAAAACACCCGGCCCGGCTGCTCGATCAGGATCTGCAATACGGCGAATTCCCGCCGCGACAACATCACCGGTTCACTGCCTCGCCGCACCTCGCGAAGAGGAATGTCGATCTCGACATCCCGCCACATCAGCGTGGTGGAAGTGACCCCTTTTGCGCGTCTACCTATCGCACGGATTCTCGCCGCGAGTTCGTCGAGATCGAAGGGTTTGCCCAGATAATCGTCAGCGCCGCGATCGAGCCCATCGATGCGATCCCGTATCGCGTTGCGCGCCGTCAACAGAAGGACCGGCGTCACCAGCCCGGCGCGGCGCCACTCGTGCAGCAGGTCCAGGCCGGAACCGTCGGGCAAAGCAATATCTAGGACAACGGCATCGTACTCCACCACCTCCATGGCATGGCGGGCGTCCTCGATGGTCTCGACTGCGTCGGCCACGAAACCCTCAATGGCCAGTCCAGCGCGCAGCCCCTCGAGCAAGACCTCGTCGTCTTCGACGATCAATATGCGCATCAATCACCTCGCCCTGCATCTGCGCTCCACCGCTTAAGTGCGCCTTAAGCAAACCTTCGGACCTGCGGAGAGCGCAACGGTGTTCGCAGGCCACCGGGCAGACACCGTCGATCATTGGCCACCTCTCAACCGCCGGATGGCGGAGGAAGTTTCGTATGACCAAGTCAATATTGCTCGCCGGCGGGCTTCTCGCAGCTGCGACCTTGGCCGCGGGAGCGCCCGAGTCCCGCGCCTCTACCGCCGATGTGGTCGAGCAAAGCGTCGAAGAACAGCGCAAGGCTTTCACCGAAGACGAGGTCGCGCCGCGCCACGAGCCGGCAAACTTCGACGTCACGATAGTCAAGTACACCGATTACCAGTGCCCCTTCTGCCGCAAGGCACACAGGGACCTCGCCCGTCTGGTTGAACAGGACGCTCGAGTCCGCATCATCTACCGGGATTGGCCGATCTTCGGACCTGCATCGGAAGAAGCCGCCCGCCTCGTCATCGCCAGTAAGTGGCAGGGCAAGCATGCGCGCTTTCACGATGCGTTGATGAGCAGTCCGGCACCGTTGAACAGCAAGGCCATAAGAGCGGCAGCAGACGAGGCCGGAATCGATTGGAGCCGGCTCCAATCCGACCTGGTGCGCCACAAGACCGAGATCGAGGAACTGCTCCAACGAAACGCCAGCCAAGCCCGGTCCCTGGGGCTTCAGGGCACTCCTGCATTCATCATTGAAGATACTCTGGTCGAAGGCGCTCTGGACCTCGCGAGCTTGAGGGAACTGGTGGCTGATGTCCGCCGATGATCTCCCTGACAGTTCCGCGATGACGCGGACTGACGATGGAGTGTTAGTCCGCGGGAGGCTGGAAGTGGTTGATCGGGATGCGCAAGAAGGATCGGCCGCATGGGTCGGGCTCCGGAAGCCGGCCACCGCGGATGTTCACCTGCAACGCCGCGAGCATCAGGACGGGTAGCGGCAACGTCGCGTCGCGTTCGTTGCGGACCTTGACGAACTCCTCCTCGCTAATCCCGTCCTTTACATGGATGTTGTTCCGTCGGTGCTCCGCGACTGTCGCCATGCACTGGAGATCGCGCCTGTTCTTGCAGTAGTCGTGCCCGACGTAGAGCGCAGTGTCAGGCGGCAGATCCAGCAGTTCCCTGATGCTGTTCCACAAGACGTGCGCGTCGCCACCCGGGAAATCTGCCCGGGCTGTGCCAGTGTCCGGAACCATCAAGGTATCGTGGACAAAGGCGTTCGAGCCGAAGACGAAGGTGATGGAAGCCAGCGTGTGGCCTGGGGAGAATAGAACTCGACCCTCAAGACTGCCAATCCGCAGGGTGTCGCCCTTCGCGAAGAGGCGGTCCCACTGACTTCCGTCAGCTGGGAAATCCTCCAGACAGTAGATGTCGCGCCAGAGTTTCTGGACCTGCGTGACCTTCTCCCCGATCGCCGTTGGCGCATCGAACTTCTCAGCGAGGTAAGGCGCGGCGGAGAAGTGGTCCGCGTGCGGGTGGGTGTCGAGCACCCACTCGACGCGCAATCCTTCCGAACGGACATAGTCCGCGATTGCGTCGGCGTTCTTCGTGCTCGTCGCGCCAGCCTTTTCATCGTAGTCCCAGACAGGATCGATGATGGCCGCGGACTTTGTTTCGCGGTCCCGGATCACGTACTGCCAGCTTCCGGTCTTCTCGTCGTAGAACGCGGCTACAACGGCATCGGGTCGTTCAATGAGCAGCATCGTAACACGCTCCGTGCGAATGAATGGTCGAGGCTCTGCACTCGGGGAGTGGCCGGAACATGCCTGGGTGGCGGGTGTGCATTCCTCTGCAGAGGAAGCAGTCTTAGCCTATACATCAACACCGGGACTCAAGTTCCCATCAACACACTCCACTGGCTGAGCTGCCCGCAGGATATTAGGCAGCTAGGCGGAATGACGGCTATGTCGGCGGCTGCTGACGGCTCATCGGTTCGGCCGAGTGTCAGCTTTCCCAGTTCCGTGGCCAAAACCGGCAGGGCAGGAGAGGGCCATGCATGCCAGTTCGAGAACGCCCTTCAATGGTGAACGGACGGCGGCTTTCGGAGATTCGAATTGACCCCGTGAACGTCTGCGATGTCGGCGGTTGCTGACCGGCAACTCGGTCTGAAAGCGGTCCAGCCGCTCCTGGGCCTATTGTGTTGAAAAACTCCGCGGCCAGGTTTCGCCAGCAATAAGGGAAACGTGGATCACGCGCTCGGCGCAGCAATGATTCAAAAAGTAGGGGCGCTTTGAATCATTACTGCTAAAAATTGGCCGCTCAGCGGTCGGGTCCGACTTTTTCAACACAATAGGGCCGATAGCGGTCTGTCCGGTATCGGTAGCCTGGGTGCGCAAAAGCCGACATTCGGCCAACGACGCCATTGCGGACATTCGGTTTTGCCACCATCCTGCGCCCACTTTCAGCAAGGGGCCAGCAGTGAGGCGATCATCCAGACCTGTACTAGCGTCGTATAAGATCGGCCCTCTGCTCGTCGGCAGCGCTGTCTAGATGAAGAGTGATTTGATCAAGCTGGAAGGTCAGTCCGGCCACGCCATTGTCGCAACTATCGAGGGCGCGACAAATGGCATGCCGGTGATTCTCGCGCATGGAGGCGGGCAAACCCGGCGGGCCTGGAAGAAGATTTCGACCTTGCTCGCCAATCGAGGCTTCCGCGCAATTGCCATTGACCTGCGCGGTCATGGGGACAGCGATTGGGCCAGCGACGGAGCCTATGATATTGTCGACTTCGCCAGCGACCTAGTCGCCATATCCGTCGGGCTGGATCGCAAGCCAGCGCTGATCGGCGCGTCGCTGGGGGGGCTTGCCGGAATAGTCGCCGAAGGGCAGCTTTCCCCCGGCAGCTTCGCCTCGCTAACGTTAGTCGACATTACCCCGCAGATGGAAGCAACCGGCGTTGCGCGGGTTGTGGGGTTCATGGCCGCCCATGCGCGCGAAGGCTTCGCGTCCCCGGATGAAGCCGCGCGGGTCATTTCCGAATATCTGACGCATCGCCCCAGCCGTAAGGCATCGGCAGGCCTCGCGCATTATTTACGCGAGAAGCCTGACGGGCGCTATTACTGGCACTGGGATCCGGCCTTCATCGACGGAATAATGCGTCGCCAAGCGCAGAACGGCGACTTGGGTGATCACGGGCGTAGCGAGCTTAGCGAGGCCGCGACGAAGCTAACGCTCCCGGTGCACCTGGTTAGAGGCGGTTCCAGCGATCTCGTCTCACCGGAAGCGGCGGAGCATTTCAAGCAACTGGTCCCGCATGCCGCTTACAGCGACATCGCCGATGCCACCCACATGGTGGTCGGCGACCAAAACGATGTCTTTGGAGCGGCGATTGTCGATTTCTTGACTCTTACTCATGCCGTGAGCGATGCAGGATGAGCAGTCGCACCGAAAGACCCGATCTCGCCGAACTGCGAAATAAGCTCCACATAGCTCCGTTTCATCGCTGGCTCGGTCTCAATATTGTTGATCTTACCGAGCGCGAGCTAATCATCGAGATGCCTTGGCGGGATGAGATCGTCTCAAACCCGATAATCGGGGCGGCGCATGGCGGTATTTTGTCCACGCTGATCGACCTTACCGGGCTCTACACGGTCAACGCTCTTGGCGGCATCGGACGGGCCACGGCAGACCTCTGTGTCGATTTTCATCGTCCTGCCACGTCCGGGCCGCTGCGCGCGATCGGCAAGGTGGTCAAATTGGGCAAGCAGTTGAGCGTTGCGGAGGCCAGAATCGAGGGCTCCGATAAGCGACTACTCGCCAGCGGCCGAGGTGCATACGTCGCCTAATCGGGCGATTCACGGCGGGCAGGCGCGCGTTCTCATTCACGACGGAACCAATTGACCACGATCAGAGACCCCGACAGTAATGCGCACCCTCCAGCCAACGTTGGCTGCCCCTCCAATAATAGCGCTGCCGCGATAATGAGGGCAGCAGAGATGACATGATGACCAGCGAGAGACTGCTGGCGACCACCTCTCGCCAGCAACTCTAGATCCCGCCGGTCTAGGTTGATCGGCAGTCGGCCGGATCGCACGATCTTCTCCAGCGCCAAAATCAGCTCGGGCGCATTCAGCGCTGCCCGTCCCAGAAGCGTGACTGTGCGACGCGCCTTGTCGCGCAGCTCTCCAAATCCAGCTCGTTCACGAAGCAATTGCCGCGCAATAGGGGCCAGTTCCGCGCCGATGTCGAAGCGCGGGTCGATGCGCCGCACGAATCCTTCCGCGGTAAGGAGCGTGCGCAACATTAGCGCGAGATCCGGAGGCAGCGATAGCTGAAACTCCCGTAACAGGCGGAACACCTCGGCGAAAATTTCACCTAGATCGATCTGGGCCAGCACGGACGCCTTGAACCGGTCAATCAGGCCCGCCAGCGCCCGGACGAGTGCTTCCCGGTCGACGGCAGGATCGCCCGCCCACCCAAGGAGCACATCGGCGAGGCTAGCGGTGTCCTCGGCCGCGATCGCCAGGGAAAGCTCGACGAGTTCGTCTCGGCGGTGCGGCAACAATGTCCCAACGGCGCCGAAATCTATGAACACGAGGGTGCCGTCAGTTTTGACCAACAAGTTGCCGGGATGGGGATCGGCATGAAAACGGCCGTTGATCACGATCATTCGCAAGACCGCCTGGGCGTAGGTGCGGGCCACCTGGGACAGGTCGATCCCTGCGGCGCGGAGCCGATCCAGGTCGGTCGCAGGAAGCGCATCAACGCGCTCCTGCATATTGATGCTACGCCCCGTCGCGTCCCAGTCAAACTGGGCCGTCTCCACGCCGAAATCAGCAAGGAATGTTCCGATCTCCTCGCTGGCGCTTCCTTCCGCTGAAAGGTCCATTTCGCGGTCGAGGCTTTCGGCGAAGAAACGCAGGAGTTCGTCGGGGCGCTGGCGGGCGACGGACGGATTGACTCGCTGCGCCAGACGGGCAACCCGCCGAAGCAGGCGAAGATCGGCGTCTACGATCTCCTCTATGCCTGGGCGCCTGATCTTCACGATGACCGGGACACCATCCTTGCGCACCGCGGCGTGGACCTGCGCGATGGAACCTGCAGCAAGCGGCGTCTCGTCGAAACGTTCGAAGTATTCGGACACCGGCGCGCCCAACGCCGCCTCTATCGAATGTCGAACTTGGGCAAATGCCACGGCTGGCACGCGATCCTGCAGGGTCGCGAGCGCACTGGTCCATTCCGATGGGAGCATGTCGCTCCGCATTGCCAAGACCTGCCCGAACTTGACGGCGACCGGGCCGATCTCGCGCAACGCAGTAACGAGCTGGTCCGGTCGCGGAGAAACCGGTTCGCCGCGGCTCGCCCCGATCCCCAGACTTGCCGAAAGTCCGCTCAGACCGTGCCTGCCAAGTATGCCAATCACCTGCGCGAGGCGTCGGCTCTCGCTCAACGTGAGATTATGGAGGTCAGGCATCGGAAAGCAATCCACGTGCGTTTGCGCTCATGATCGCCAGCACGTCGGTGAGCGACCTCTTTTGTGCTGGCGATACCCCTGCCCACAACTTTTCGTGCGTCGCGTCCGCGGCCCTTCGGAGTTCGGGGAGGATGTCCTCGACCTTCTTCGTCAGCTCAAGCTGCCAAGCCCGGCCATCGCTCAAGTCGCGGCGGCGGATGATGTACCCCTGATTACATAACGCCGAGACAGCGAGACCGACCGTAGCCGATTCAAGTTCGAGCTGCCTGGCGACGTCGGATTGATTCAGCGACGGGTCCTTGATGAGCTGAGCCAGCACCCTCCACTGCGTGCGGTGCAGGCCAATCGGCTGTGTGCGTTCGTCGAATGCTCTTCGGGCCGCCCGGCTGATTTCGTCCATCAGGAAAATGGCGCGATCATTATCGTTTACGACGTTTTGGAGATCGGGGCCGGTCATCTTACCAGTCATCAAAGGAAGCTACCTACGCTTTGGAATTAGTAAAGGGCTTTCATATCTCCGAAGAAGGCTTATGTGGCGCGGAAGCGTCGCGGGCGCAGCTTTGGAGTACGAGGGCAAATGGACGATAGCATAGGGCAGGCAATCGATCCTGCAGCCGAGAAGGAAAGGGACAAGCCCAAGGCGCTCTCCAATCCGAAGGTTCGGCGCGCTCTGATTCTCGCTGGGCTCGTCGTCCTGATCGCGGCCGGCATTTGGTATTATCGCCATGAGACATATGGAAAATACCAGCAGTCGACTGACAACGCCTATATCGCGGCCGACAGCGTGGTGGTCGCTCCGAAGGTGGCTGGCTACATCGACCGCGTGCTGGTCACGGAAAATCAGCCGGTAAAGGAAGGCGACGCCCTCGCTCAGCTCGATGTTCGTGACTATCGCGCGCAGTCGAATCAGGTCACTGCGCAGATTGCCGCGACACTGGCTGGCGCCGATACCATTCGTGCGCAGCAGCGGGAACAGGACGCTGCGATCAATCAAGCCCGCGCACAGCTTGCAGCGGCGACGGCGCAGGCGGCGCTCGCGGGGGAACAGGTTTCGCGCTATCGTCCGCTTGCGGCGAGCGGGGCAGAACCTCGGGAAAAGCTGGACCAGCTACAGGCGCAAGCCCGCGAAGCGCAGGCACAGGTCGCCGCCGCCAGGGCGGGGCTTCTGGCCGCACAGAGGCGACAAGGCACTCTAGGCGAGCAAATCCAGCAGGCTGTCTCACAGGCTAGCGCAGCGCGCGCTCAGCTTGAGGCCGCGCGTCTGAACCTGTCAGCGACGACATTGCGGTCAAGCATCACGGGGCGGATTGGCGATCTGACTGTTCGCGCCGGCCAGTACGTCCAACCGGGGCAACGGCTCATGAGCGTGGTGCCGACTGACAGGATCTATGTGACGGCTAATTTCAAGGAAACCCAACTCGGCTTGATCCGTCGAGGACAGCCGGTCGCTTTGGAAATCGACGCACTGCCCGAACTCGAAATCGAGGGTCGAGTCGAAAGCATCGCACCCGGTACAGGTGCCGAGTTCTCGATCCTGCCACCGCAGAACGCCACCGGCAATTTCACGAAGATTGTGCAGCGCGTCCCCGTCCGCATCTCGATACAGGCAACGCCGGAGGTCCAGCGCCTGCTGGTTCCGGGCATGTCAGTGGTGGCAACGGTCGATACCCGTGGCGCGAAGGGCGAACTTGACGCGCTCCGCACGCGCGGGCGCTGACAAGAAATGCAAGCGGCCTCGCCTACACGCGTCACCGGTACCCCCGAGCGCGCTGATGCAACCGCGTGGATTGCCGTGGCTGCCGGTGCCCTTGGCGCGATGCTGGCCACGCTGGACATCTCGATCGTAAATTCAGCCTTGCCGACGATCCAGGGCGAAATCGGCGCGACCGGCACCGAAGGCACCTGGATCGCCACGGCGTTTCTGGTCGCTGAGATCATCGTCATCCCGCTTAGCGCTTGGTTGGAGCGGCTTTTCGGGCTTCGCACCCTCCTGATCGTCGCGGTAAGCTCATTCACCGCGTTTTCCGTTCTCTGCGGCGTGGCGACAGACCTAACTACCATGATCATCGGGCGTGTGGGCCAGGGTTTCATGGGCGGCGCGCTCATACCGACGGCAATGACCATTGTCGCAAAGCGACTGCCGCCATCGCAGCAGCCGATAGGCATGGCACTGTTCGGCATGACGGTGGTCCTGGGGCCGGTCATGGGGCCGCTGGTCGGCGGTTGGCTGACCGAAAATCTCAGTTGGCACTATGCGTTCTTCGTCAACGTTCCGGTCTGCGCCCTTCTTCTCCTGCTGCTATTCATTGGACTGCCGCACGAAAAGCCGGACTGGGTTTACCTGCGAGAAGCGGACTGGGCAGGTATTCTGGGAATGATCCTCGGTCTGGGCGGTCTGACCGTCGTGCTCGAGGAAGGGCACCGCGAAGAGTGGTTTGAATCGGCGCTGATCGTCCAGCTCACGATTGTCACTGTTATCGGCTTCGCGCTGCTCACCTATGGACAGATCTACGCCCGGAAGCCGGTCTTGAAGCTTCGTCTGATGTTGAGCCGACAGTTCGCCAGCGTCGTCGTCATGGCCCTAGCGCTTGGTATGGTGATGTATGGCTCGACATATGTCATCCCGCAGTTTCTGACGATCATTTCCGACTACAACGCCTTGCAGACCGGTCTCGTCATCTTCTGGATGGGGGTGCCCGCTTTCTTGCTGATGCCCATCCTGCCGTTTATGATCCGCAGGATTCATATCCGCTTCGCCGTGGGAGCCGGGATGCTGATTATGGCGCTCAGCTGCTTCATATCAGTCAATCTGACCGCGGAGTCAGGTGGCGGCGTTTTCACTGAAAGCCAGTTCTTGCGTGGCGTCGGTATGATCCTAACGATGATGTTCCTCAATCAGGCGACCGTTGCTTCTGTCGCAAGAGAAGACGCTGGCGATGCTTCTGGCATCTTCAACGCCGCACGCAATCTGGGCGGGTCTTTTGCGCTGGCCGGCCTTGCCTCGTTCCAAGACCAGCGACTGTGGCATCACAGCAGACGCATGGAAGAATCGCTCAATGCGAACGGTGGACGTCTGCAGGATTATATCGATGGTCTCACTACCTCGCTGGGCAGCCCGCAAGCTGCTCTGCAAATGCTTTCAGGCACAATCCAGCGCGAAGCTTTCGTCATGACCTACAACGACGTCTTTTTCGCGATGGGCGCGATCACGCTCGCAACCGTTCCACTCGTGATGTTTCTTCGGGCGCTGCCCAAGAACGCCTCGCTCTCGATGCACTGAGACCTTCATGCGCAAGCTCATCCCGCTTCTTTTCACTTTCGCTCTTCTCGGAGCGTGCACTGCCGGTCCCGATTATGCCGGGCCGCCCCGGGTTGCCTCGGTCGGGGCGGATGGCTTCCTGCGGGCCGGTTCCGATGTGGATTCGCAAGCGCCGCTCTCCAGCGACTGGTGGTTGCTGCTGGGCGATCCGGTGCTTAACGACCTCGAAGCGCGCGCGCTTGCCGGAAATCCCGGCGTCGCTGCCGCCCGCGCCAGGATCGACCAGGCGCGTGCCTCGCTGCGGCAGGAACGCGCCAACCGGCTTCCCTCGGCCGCTGGCCAGGCAACTACGATCCAAGCCAAAATACCCGGTCTCGACCTTCAGAACGGTCCACCGTCCGGAACGCCAGGGACGCCCGGCCAAACCGAGGATGAGGAAACGTTGAGTGTCTACAACGTGGGTCTCAATGCAAACTGGGAAATAGACTTTGCCGGAGGGCAGCGGAGGCGCATCGAAGCCGCCAATGCGCAGGCCGCGGCAAGCGTTGCGAACGCCGAGGATGCGCAGGTCCAACTCGCGGCTGAAGTCGCCAGGGCATACGTCGGTCTCAGGGAAGCCCAGTCGCGCCTCGACCTTGTCGAGCAGCAGCGCGAATTGCAGCAGCAGACCCTGGAGCTGACTTACCAGAGGTATACGCAAGGCGCGCTCGCCTTGTTTCCGGTCGGCAACGCAAATGCCGAGCTTGAGCTGCTCAAGTCACAGATCGCGGAAGCGACTGCCGATGTTGCGGTCCTGAAAGACACCTTGGCGGTGCTCACCGGAGAAGCACCCGGCAGTCTTGATCAGCTGCTCTCAAAAGACTCGGCAATCCCCTTGCCTCCAACGCGCGTAGCTGTGGGCGACCCTGCCGCGCTGATCGCGAGGAGGCCCGACATTCGCGCGGCCGAGCGGACGCTCGCGGCAGCCAATGCCCGTATTGGCGTGGCCGAGGCAGCGCGGTTTCCGAAGCTTTCCTTCATGGGAATTCTTGGCCTCGGAGGCACCCAGCCCGATGACATCTTCGATCTGGGCAACCTCTCGGCGATAGCATTGCCGCAATTGCAGTGGAACCTGCTCGACTTCGGTCGAACCGAAGCTTCGATCGACCAGGCCGAGGCCGGGCGGGAAGAGGCCTTGCAGCGTTATCGCGAGATTGTGTTGCGCGCGCTACAGGACGCAGAGCAATCGCTTGCCCGCTTCAGCCAGCAACGCGCCAACGTGGCTGCTCTGGCGCAAGTCAAGCGGCAGGCCGACACCGCGGCTGGACTCAATCAACAACGATACAAAGCTGGCGCAATTTCCCAGGCAGACCTGAATACCTCCTTGCGGCAACGGCAGCAGGCGACGGTCGATTTAAATCGTTCGATCGCCGCCATGACCAACAGCTGGATCGCAATCCAAAAGTCGTTGGGTCTCGGTTGGAGTGAACCAGGAACGATGCCTGCTGTCGCTAACATAGGAATTCCTGAATCTTCATAGCGAGATAATCCGGCGGGCTTGTGGGGAAACAGCATCCCCGCTGGATTGTCATTGCGGGACCCAAGCGAAGCGCTGGAAGAAAGCGCTGGGCTAAGAGAAGGGACTTCGCTGAGAATTCTCAACTCGCCCTTCGCAACTGGTTTTCTTGTGACGCTACCTTCGGAAAGCCGGACGCAAAGCAGTCCAGCGACCAAAGATCTGACCCGATGTTCCGTGGTTTTCTAAAGCTACGATGAGCGGGCGTAGCCCAAGCGGCGTTAGGCGTGAAATAGCGGCATGCGGCGGCATTTGGTGGGCCCGGAAAGATTCGGACTATCTCTTGATCGTGAAATTATCGAAATGCCGTTCGTCCGCTTTTAGGAGTTGCCCGTTCGAGTTTTAGCGGCCGAAATTGGGGCGCAAAGCGGTCGGATGGAACAGTTGTTAGCTTCCCCCTTCGATAGACTTCAACAAGAACTGCACCGCAAGGCTGGTCCGGAAGCCATGATGCATCAATCCTTTCAATCTCTTGAAAGCTGTTCGGCAAGCTCCCCCCCGATCGCAGCGGCAGCTTCAATAAGTGCGCCGTCATCGAAATGCGCATAACGGGCCGTCGTGCGAGTTTCCTTGTGCCCCAACAGGCGTCCAATCATCGGTAACGTTTCGGATGACCGGGCAGCGAGACTGGCATAGTTGTGCCTCAGGTCATGCAGCCTGACATCCTCAAGGCCGGCATCGGTTCGCAATTTGCACCAGAACCAAGCGAGCGCAGAGGCAGGCTGTACCTCAAACGCAAATACGCGTGCCTCCTTTCTATCACGCGGCAGACTGTCGAGCACCGCCCTCGCCTCCTGACCCAGCCAGACGATGCGCGGTCCGGTTTTCGAGTCCGTCAGTTTCAGCTTTCGCCCTTGGACCTCGCCCCAAGTGAGATTGAGGATCTCACCTCGCCGACATCCTGTGAGTGCCAGCAGTGAAACAACAGCAACCTCGACGGGCTTCTCTGCGCGATAACTGGCCAAGGCTTCGCCAAGCCGCGCCATTTCGGCTTCGCAAAGAAAGCGCTCGATCTTGCGCCCCTTGTTCCGTTTCACGCCCCGGAAGGGGTTCGATTGCTCGGGTAGATAGCCCCAGGCCTCTGCCTTGCCGAACATCGCTTTCAGGATCTCCATGGCGCGATTGGCGGCACCCGGCCCAGCCGAGCGCGTCAGCGCCGCATGCCAGCGAACCGCATCGGCATGGCTGATTTCATCAATGAACTTGCCCGTGAATGCATGGTCCAGATGAGTGCGTCGGTAGATGTCATGAATCTCGCGGGTCGACGGTTTCCAGGTCGGCGCCGCCACATCCCAATAGGATTTGAGAAACGCCGCATAGGTCGGCATCTTCCTGCCGCGCTGCTTCTTGTCGGCCGGGTTCTGTCCGAGCTCGATGCGAAGAATAAGTCGGCGCGCCACATCCTTGGCAATCCGCTCGGTCAGGATCGCTCTATCGCCGATGGTGATGAGCCGCTGTTTCCCGCCTATCGTGCGCTGTAGAACATAGCTCCTGCGGCCCGAGGGATGAACGCGCTCGCCAAAGCCGGGGAGCACATAGTCGAATTTCGAGCGGCGCCTTCCAGCTTCGCCGGGAATGACGCGCGCGAGTTCCTCAGCCAGGATCTGCTTAAGGTCGTAGCTGGTCATACGGCGATCCCCATCGAACTTGCGAGACTGGAGCAAATGCGATTGGCGCTTTCCGAGATCACCTCGTCCGCAAGGTGCGCGTAGCGAGCGGTCGTTTCGGGAAGGGCGTGACCGAGCAGCTTGCCGATCGTCGCGAGCGGGATGCCCCGCGCGATGGCGACGGAGGCAAAGCTATGGCGAAGGTCATGAAGGCGCACATCGGGCAACGCCGCCTTGCGCCTGATCCTGGCCCAGTGCTGACCGAGATTGATCGGCACCTCGCGATGCATCGCCGGAAAAACCAGCTGATCGTCACCGCGCCGCTCCAGCTCATCGAGAACAGCGATCGCCTGCGAGTTGAGATAGATCGTCTTCGGACCGGTCTTGCTGTCAGGCAGCGCAAGGCGGGGTGGCTGGACGGAGCGCCAGCGCAGCGTCGCAATCTCCGAAACACGCGCCCCGGTGTAGATCAGCATCAACAGGGCCGGGGCGATGAACGGGTTGGCACCCTCGGGCTCGGCCAGCACTCTCCCCAGTCTCCGGTACTCGTCGGCAGACAAATACCGTTCCGGCAGATCGCGCTTGAAGCGCGAAACGCCGCGACAGGGATTGCTACCTCTCGGGCGATAACCGAGCTTCTCGGCATATTGCATCATCACCGACATGATCGGGATCGCGCGGTTGAAGGCCCCTCCCCTGGCGGCCATGCTGTCGCGCCAGCGGTTGATGTCGGCACGCGCAATCGTATCGACCGGCAGGTCGCCGAAGCGCGGCACCAGCAGCTGGTCGATACGCGAGCGCGAGGTTCGGCGAGTGGACGGTTTCCAGTGCGGCGAGTAGTCGAGCCAGAATTCCTCGGCGTAGTCGGCAAAGAGCGGCACCCGCTTTTGCTCGGGAGCGGTGGGTAGATCGGCAAGCATTGCCCTGATTAGCAATCTGCGCGCGGCAGCGCGCGCGGCGGGAGCGCTCAGCGCGCCTGGCGCCACTCCCGCGCTTCCCAGCGTCACCATTCGCTGAACGCCTCGCGGCCTGTGCTTCACAATCCAGGTGAGATGTCCTGACTTTCGCTTGCGCAGCCCGAAGCCGGGAAGCTCGGTATCCCATGTGATGCCGATCGGGAGCGACTTTCGACGTGCGACATAGCCGGTCAGTTTGAGGCGGTGGGAGCGTCTTCGCGAGGCTACGACTGAGCCTTGGCTACCACCAACTTGCTCGCCACCTTCCACAACTGAAGCATTTGTTTTTTCGTGCTTTTCTTCCATAAATGCAGCTTAGGCTGCGTACGGTGTGGCTGAATGCCGCAGTGCCGGAGGCGATGGCCGGGAGGCTCCGGCCGGGGCAGAGCGCGACCGCGACCCTCGCCGCCTATCCCGGCGAACGCTTCATGGGCCGGATTGCCGCGATTCTCCCAAGCGTCGCCGCCGAAAGCCGGACGCTCACCGTGCGGATCGAACTTCCCAATCGAGCCGGGCGCCTGCGCCCCGGCATGTTCGCCTCGGTCGATCTCGGCCGCGCTGCCCGCTCGGCGCTGCTCGTGCCCTCGGAAGCCATCATCCGCACCGGCAAGCGCGCGCTCGTCATGCTGGCGCTGCCGCAAGGGCGCTACCGCCCTGCCGAGGTGCAGACCGGTGCAGAAGCAGGAGGCCAGACCGAAATCCTTGCCGGCCTTGCCGAGGGGGAGAAGATTGTCGCTTCCGGCCAGTTCCTGATCGATTCCGAGGCCAACCTCTCCGGCATCGAAGCGCGCCCGATCAGTGGGCCAGCCGCCACGCCGCGAGCAGAAGCACCTTCGACCGGCGCCTATCGTACGAACGGGCGGATCGAGAGCATCGCGGGCGACCGGATTACCCTCAGTCACGCTCCTGTCCCCGCCCTCAAATGGCCGGCGATGACGATGACGTTCAAGCTGGGGAGCCCGGCGCACGCGCGGGGGTTCAAAAAGGGCGACCGCGTCGTCTTCGGCTTCGACCAAGCGGCGGAAGGCCCCATCGTTCGCACGCTCAGCCGCGAGGCGGCGCGATGATCGGCCGTCTCATCGACTGGTCGGCGAACAACCGCCTGTTCGTAGTGCTCGGCGCCCTGGCGCTCGTCCTCGGCGGACTCCTTGCCTTGCGCAGCACGCCGATCGACGCCCTGCCCGACCTCTCGGACACGCAGGTCATCATCCGCACGAGCTATCCGGGCCAAGCCCCCCAGATCGTCGAAAATCAGATCACCTACCCGCTCGCGACGACGATGCTGTCGGTGCCCGGGGCGAAGACCGTGCGCGGCTATTCCTTCTTCGGCGACAGCTTCGTCTATGTCATTTTCGCCGATGGGACCGACCTTTATTGGGCGCGCTCGCGCGTCCTTGAATATCTCAACCAGGTCCAGGGCCGCTTGCCTGACACCGCGCGCAGCGCGATCGGCCCCGACGCCACCGGGGTGGGGTGGGTCTATCAATATGCGCTGGTCGATCGGACCGGCGGACACGACCTCGCGCAGCTGCGGTCGCTCCAGGACTGGTTCCTCCGCTACGAGCTCAAGAGCCTGCCGGGGGTGGCCGAAGTCGCCAGCATCGGCGGCATGGTCAAGCAATATCAGGTCGTGCTCGATCCGGTGAAGCTTGCCGGTTACGGCATCACCCACGCGCAGGCCGTCGCGGCGATCGGGCAGGCCAACCAGGAAACCGGAGGCTCGGTCCTCGAGCTGGGCGAGGCCGAATATATGGTGCGCGCTTCGGGCTATCTGCAGTCGCTCGACGACTTCCGCGCCATACCGCTGCGCACTGCGGCCGGCGGCGTGCCGGTAACGCTCGGCGACGTCGCGACCATCCAGCTTGGCCCCGAAATGCGCCGCGGTATCGCCGAGCTCGACGGCGACGGCGAAGTGGCGGGCGGAGTCGTCATCCTGCGTTCGGGATCAGACGCACGTGCCACTATCCAGGCGGTGCAGGACAAGCTCGAGCTCTTAAAGAAGAGCCTGCCGCACGGCGTCGCGATCGTGCCCACCTATGACCGCTCCCACCTCATCGATGCCGCCATTGAGAACCTCACGCACAAACTTGCCGAAGAGTTCGTGGTTGTGGCGATCGTCTGCGCGCTGTTCCTCTGGCACGTGCGCTCGGCACTTGTCGCCATCGTCACGCTGCCGCTTGGCGTCCTCGCCGCCTTCATCGTGATGCATTTCCAGGGCGTCAACGCCAACATCATGTCCTTGGGCGGGATCGCGATCGCGATCGGCGCCATGGTCGACGCCGCGATCGTGATGATCGAGAACGCCCACAAGCGGATCGAGCAATGGGAGCATGACCATCCCGGTGAAGAGCTGGCCGGGGCGGCGCGCTGGACCGTGATCACCGACGCGGCGCGCGAGGTGGGTCCCGCGCTCTTCTTCTCGCTCCTCATCATCACCCTGTCCTTCGTGCCCGTCTTCACTTTGGAAGCACAGGAAGGGCGTCTCTTCGCGCCGCTCGCGTTCACCAAGACCTACACCATGGCGGCCGCGGCGATCCTGTCCGTGACGCTGGTTCCGGTGCTGATGGGCTGGCTCATCCGGGGCAAGATTCCTTCCGAGCAGGCCAATCCGGTCAACCGCGCGCTGACGCGGGCCTATCGTCCCGCCATCGACTGGGTGTTGAAGAAACCCAAGGCGACCCTCGTCCTCGCGGGGCTGGTCTTCCTGACGACCGCTTGGCCGCTGTCCCGGCTCGGCGGCGAATTCCTGCCGGCGATGAACGAGGGCGATCTTCTCTACATGCCCTCGGCCCTGCCGGGGCTCTCTGCCGCCAAGGCCTCGGAGCTGCTCCAGCAGACCGATCGCATGATCAAGTCGGTGCCTGAAGTCCAGAGCGTGTTCGGGAAAGCGGGGCGCGCGGAGAGCGCGACCGACCCCGCCCCGCTCGAAATGTTCGAGACGACGATCCGCTTCAAGCCGCGCGAGCAATGGCGGCCCGGCATGACCCCGGAGAAGCTGGTCGAAGAGCTCGACCGCACCGTGAAAGTACCCGGCCTCGCCAACATCTGGGTGCCGCCCATCCGCAACCGGATCGACATGCTGGCGACCGGCATCAAGAGCCCGATCGGGGTCAAGGTCTCTGGGTCGGATCTTGCCGCCATCGACCATATCGCGCGCGAGGTGGAACGGGTCGCGAAGGGAGTGCCCGGAGTAAGCTCCGCACTCGCCGAGCGGCTGACCGGCGGGCGTTATGTCGATGTGCAGATCGATCGGATCGCCGCCGCGCGATATGGCCTCAACATCTCCGATGTCCAGGCGATCGTCGCGGGCGCGATCGGCGGCGAGAATGTCGGCCAAACCGTCGAGGGGCTGGCGCGCTATCCCATCAATGTCCGCTACCCGCGCGAGTTGCGCGACAGTCCGGACGCACTGCGCGCTCTTCCGGTGCTCACGCCATCGGGCCAGCAAATCACGCTGGGCAGCGTCGCGCAGATCGCGATCAGCGACGGACCGCCGATGCTGAAGACCGAGAACGGACGGCCATCGACCTGGGTCTATGTCGACGTCCGGGGACGCGATCTCGCCTCCGTGGTCGATGATCTGCAGAATGCGGTGGCCCGCGAGGTCAAGCTCTCGTCGGGTGTCAGCCTCGCCTATTCGGGCCAATTCGAATATCTCGCGCGCGCGATCGACCGGCTGAAGATCGTCGTGCCGGCGACGCTCGCGATCATCTTCCTGCTGCTGTACCTCATCTTCCGGCGGCTCGACGAGGCAGTGCTCATCATGGGCACGCTCCCCTTCGCGCTCACCGGCGGTTTCTGGATCCTCTACCTGCTCGGCTATCACCAGTCGGTCGCGACTGGCGTCGGGTTCATTGCGCTTGCCGGCGTGGCCGCCGAGTTCGGCGTCGTGATGCTGATCTATCTCAGGGATGCCCTTGAGGCGCGGGGCGAGAGGCCGTCGCACGAAGATATTGCAGAAGCGGTGCGCGAAGGCGCGCTGCTCAGGGTCCGGCCCAAGGCGATGACCGTCGCCGTCATTATCGCGGGGCTTTTGCCGATCCTTGTTGGTTCTGGCGCCGGCTCGGAAGTCATGAGTCGGATCGCCGCGCCCATGGTCGGCGGCATGCTGACCGCGCCGCTTCTCTCCATGTTCGTCATCCCCGCCGCCTATCTGCTTCTGAGGCGGCGGTCTTCTCAACCCTCTATCCCAATGAAGCACCACGAAAGGAACCTGCAATGAAAGTTCACGCTCTGTCCGTCCTGGCCCTGACCGCTACCCTTGCTGCCTGTGGCTCGAAGACCGAGACCAATGAGGCGGCAGCGACGAATACGGCGGCACCGGCGGCTACCGAAACCAACGCGATGGCTGGCGACATGGGCAATATGGCGATGTCCCCCACAGCCAAGATGGCCAAGGGCACCGGCAAAGTGACGGCCGTCGACAAGGCCGCCGGAACGATCACGCTCGACCATGGCCCGATCGCCGAGGCCAACTGGCCGGCGATGACGATGGCGTTCAAGGCCGCGCCGGCGCTCATCGACAGCGTGAAAGCGGGCGATGAGGTGAATTTCGAACTGAAGCTCGACGGCAATGCCGGCGAGGTGACCGCGATCGCAAAGCAGTAATCGGTTCCAGACCTGCTCCGGGCGGGTCGCCGGAATGCCGGCGGCCCGCCATGGCCAACGATTGTCAGGTGCAGCAGGAGGCGTCCGGCCCGGCGAGTTGAATCGGTGGGCACGGCACGGTCCCGTAGGAGCAGAATACGCAGCAATCGCCGGACTTCGGCCGCAAGACTGCTCCGCAACCGGTGCAATCATAGAAAAACTGGCAGGCGTTCGTCGGCATCGTCTCCGTCTTCGTCGTGCCGCACAGCGGACAGGTGAGGACCGATTGAGGAACGAAAACACCCTCAGACATAGGAATAGCCAAGCCAGAGGAGCGTCACGCCCAGCAGCAAGCCGATGAGAAGGACCGCGCGCACGGCAGGCGGTGTGCAGACGCCCCCGGGTCCGCAGGTCATCGCCATGCGCTGCTGCCGCCAGAGCATGATCGCGCCGCCGATCAGGAAGAGCGCGCTCAAGCACAGCAGGAGCGTCCGATACGGGCTGGCCGCCAAGGCAATGCCGCCGAGCCATCCGGCGCCCAGGCCGGCGGTGGTGAGCAATATCGGCAGCGCACAGCAGGACGCCACGCCGAAGGCCGCCGCGATTCCACCGACCGTGAGAAGAGCAGCACCCTCCGCTCCCAAAGAACGGCGCAGCTCAGGCGGTTCGGACATGATGGGCGACTCCTTGTGATCAACGGAATCGCATCCTACCGTCTGTAGCCACTACAGACTCAACCCCCAATTTCGAGCAGCAAATGGCGACATCGGAGACTATCGCAATCGGGGAACTGTCGCGGCGCACGCGCTGCAATATCGAGACGATCCGCTATTATGAGCGGATCGGGCTCCTGCCCGAGGCGGCGCGGCGGGGCCGGTATCGGAGCTTCGGCCCTGCGGACGTGGCGCGGTTGCATTTCGTTCGGCGCGCGCGGGAGCTGGGCTTCACGCTCGACGAGATTCGCGCGCTGCTCGGCATTGCCACCGCCGATGATGTCTCATGCGACGATGCCCGCGAAATCGCGACCTTGCATCTGACGCAGATTCGCGCGCGGATCGCGGATTTGAAGCGCATGGAGCGGGTCCTTGCCGACACCGTGCGGGCCTGCAATTCCGGCGACCATTTCGGGTGCCCGCTGATCACTACATTATCTGCGGCTCGCTAAATTCCGCCTGGGCGACGCCTTCTGTACGCCGAACTCCATACTCTTCGGGTCCGGCCCCCGCGTGGAGGTCATGAGCGGCATCGCTGCGACCATGATCGACAGCCTGAAAGTCGGCGATCAGGTGAATTTCGAGCTGAAGCTCGACGGCAATGCCGGCGAGGTCACCAGCATCAGCAACAAATAATTCGATGAGGCGTCGGGAGGCACTGTGGAAGCGCCTCCCGAAGAGTTCCGACAGTTGGGACAGGCAAATGTTTCGTCAGATCCATGATCGATGGCGAGGGCAAGTTAGCCCCTCGCCATCACTTCACGGCCTCAGCAGACATCGCTCCCGTCGACCCAAACGCGGACCGGTCCCTGCAACGGCGCGCGCGGACCATATTGCGGCCGCATCCGCCACACATAGCGACCGGTCTTGCCGGTATAGGCCGGATCGCATTCCGGTCCGCCTTTGCCAGTCCACTGGTCGCGTTGGTCGCCAACCTTCTTGCAGACCCTCGCACTCAACGGTGCACGCGGACCAGGAGCTTGGGGTTGCCACTCGCATTTGACGGTGGCCGGTTTCTCGACATCAGCCTGCGCCAATGCCGGAACCGGGGTGGCGACGAGCACTGTGAATGCGGCCGCGGCGGCGGTGAATATCAAGGTCTTCATGATTTCTCTCCTCGGACTGAAGGTGCCGTGGGCAAACTGGCTCCGAGGGGCTGGGCAGCCTATGGCCGTCCAGCGCTTGGGAGGGTTCGCCTGGCGAGTTGTCAGGCCAAGGTGTCGGGTGGATGCTGTTCCGGCGGGGCCGACCGTCCGTGTAGCGCCGGATAACATGGAAAGACAACAAGCACATCCGCGCTCACTATTTCAGCCGCGAGGGGTCCCCGGCTCTCGAGCGCATATAAGGGGAGACACCCCATACCTGCCAGGCAAGCGAGCGTCATCCCCTGGCAGAGGAGTGGTTTCTCGCCATCGTCCTGCGTCATCCCGACACAGTCCATGGGCATCGTTGCTGCCGCGTTCTCGCTTATGGCGGTTGCCACAGCGGGACTTGCGGCAACTGTGGCTATCTGTCCAAACAGGCCGAGAAGGACGCCTAAGATCAGCGCAAATTTGTGCGCTTGTCTCATGTCCGCATTCTCTGCCTGATGCCGAATTGAGTCAAGTTTCCCAAGACCATAATTGGGCCGCAGCTCAGCCAACGACGTAAGCGCACATCATGCCGAGCCACGATCATGCGCGACGCAGCTACCCCTTACCAGTTCCAGCTTTTTTGCCCTTGCCGGATGCCCCGTCATGGAACCTCGAGCTTCATTGCGCGCGCCGTCGGATCACGCTCATGAACGACCAAGCATGCCGGGGTGTTGGACGCGCTGCCGCGCCCGTTGATACCACTTGACCCTCTAGCTACTACAGGGTGCAAGTTGCGAACAATTCTTATCAGAGACTCGCAAATGTATCCTCGATCGCCTGCCGCCATTTTCGCCGCTCTTGCCCTCAACTGGCGCCGGGCAGCGCATCTTTTTGCATTCGCACTGGCCCTGGTGATGGTCTCGCTCCCAGGACGAGCATTGGCGAGCGATGCGGACGTTCAGACCAGCTGGCGGCTGCTCGATTATATCGGGGTGGATTACGCCGGGGCTGTCGCTGACGGGAAAGTGATAAGCTCGGCCGAATATGGGGAAATGACCGAGTTCGCGGCACAGGTCGAGACACGGCTCAAGGCCCTGCCAGCAAAGCCGGCGAAGGCAGACCTTCTCCGCCGATCGGCCACGCTGCGAAGCGCGATCGCCGCGAAATCAGCACCCGCGGTCGTCGCCGAGCAATCGCATCTTCTCGCCTCGGCACTCCTGGCGGCCTATCCGGTGCCGCTAGCACCGGGCACTCCCCCCGATCTAAACCGGGCCGCTAAGCTGTACGCCGAAAATTGCGCGAGCTGTCATGGCGTGAACGGCGACGGGCGCGGGCGGGATGCGGCCAAGCTCGATCCGCCACCCATCGCCTTCACCGACAAGGAACGTGCCGACCAGCGCAGCCTCTTCGGTCTCTACCAAGTCATCAGCCAGGGTCTGGACGGCACCGCCATGCAGAGCTTCGAGGCGCTACCGGAAGCAGACCGCTGGGCCCTGGCATTCTATGCCGGCCATTTCGCCTATCCTGACGCTGCCGCCAGCGAAGGCGAGCGTCTTTGGCGGGAGCGCGCCGACATACGTTCAAAATATCCCAATCTTGCGGCTCTGGTCGGGACGACACCGGCCGCCTTGGCCCGCGACCTCGGCCCCAAAAACGCTGCGATGCTCACGGCCTTTCTGCGCCGACATCCGGATGCCGTCACCGCTCGTCCCGACGGCTCGCTTGCGCTTACGCGCGAACGCCTCGCCGAAAGCTTGACCGCCTATCGGGCCGGCGATCGCAAAGCCGCGGCCGAATTGGCTCTTTCGGCCTATCTCGACGGCTTCGAGCCGGTTGAGCCGGTGCTGTCCGCACGCGACGCTGCGCTCATGGCGCGGATCGAGACAGGGATGGCGCAGCTTCGCGCGGCCATCGGGCAAGGGCGCCCTACGGCCGAGGTGGAAGCGGCGAACCGTTCCCTCGCCAATCTTTTTGCGGAGGCCGAGGCCGTACTGGCGCCGGAACGAGCAAGTGGAGCATCCAGCTTCCTGGGGGCGTTCGGCGTATTGTTGCGCGAGGGGCTCGAAGCGCTTCTGATCGTCGTTGCGATGATCGCCTTTCTGGCCCAGTCGGCCCGAAGCTGCGATTTTGGCCAGGTTGAAGAACGAACACTGAACGCTTGATTGATTCTACCAGGACCGTTGCTGACCACCGACCTCGTAGATATCGGCTTCCATGGAGCAATTGTAGCTCTCTGCGATGTTGAACATCTCGGAGAGGAGGCTTTGGATTTCCTCATCAAGGGAAATGCCATCCGGATCGGGGTCATAGGCGACGGTCAGTTTGTAATCACAATTGCCGTTTTTTACCATGGCGTAGTCGCGTTCCAGCATCGCCTCAATCCGCTCCCGAGCGGGTTTTCTACCTCTTCCACGCTTGTTGAAGTTCTCGATAATCAGATGCAGGGCGATGCTGGCAGTGGGCGGCTTTTCCGGCAGTTTGGTCTGTGACGGAATAATGTCGAGCGCCCGATAGACGGTCATTCGTGAGACCTTCAGGTCGCGGGCAACGCGGGCCTTGCTGGCGCCGGCGGCAAGGCGACGGCGGATTTCATCGTCATCGACGTTCTTCTTCCGGCCTTTGTAAACGCCTTCGGCGCGCGCCGCTTCGATCCCGGCGCGCTGACGATCCTTGATGAACTTCAGCTCCATATCGGCGACCATGCCGAGTATGGTGATGACCATTCGCCCCATGTCGCCCGCCGTCGTCACCTCTGGCTCAAGGATGCGCAGCGAAGCTCCCTTTTCATCAAGCTCATGCACCAGGTTCAGGACATCGCGCGTGGAGCGGCCGAGCCGGTCGAGCCGCAGCACGACCAGCTCGTCGCCGGTGTGCATAAACTGCATGATCGTTTCCAGTTCCGTGCGCCCGCTCCGCGAGGCCCCCGATCCGGTCTCGGAACGGATAATTTCGCAACCTGCATTCTTGAGGCGGCCAATCTGGATATCCAGATCCTGGTCCGTGGTGCTGACGCGGGCATATCCGATACGAGCCAAGTGCAAAATCCGTCACATTAGGGTGGCTCTTGCAGTGTATCGTCACATTGAGCGCAAACCCACCCTTTTGTGACAGACGAATGGTGTCACTCGGCCCTATCACTCTGGGGTGTACCCAAATGTTATATGCCGATCAGCCGCCTCACGCCGCAAGCCGTCCAAAATCAATCCGGTCGTTCAGGTCGAGGTCGAAGCGGCCATAAGGGTTCACATGACTGTAGATCAACGGCGTGAGACCACGATAATCTTCCGGCGTCATCCGCCCCGCCCACTTCGGCTCAACCAGTACGGTCTGAAGCATGCGGGTGTTCACATACACCAGCGACGCTTGCAGGAGGTGTAGCGCCAGAACGGAGATTTCCTGCTCATGGATGCGGTTGGTGGCGATCTCGCCGCCCTTGCCGAAGAACACGAAACCATTAGCGCCGTTCCAGTTCTCAACCACATTCAGCCCTTCGTGGATCTCGCGGCGGAATGCCTCCTGACGCAAATACCGGCATAGGAAGATTGTTTTGATCGCGCGGCCGAGTTCACTCAGCGCCTTGTAGGTCGGGTGCATCACTTCGGCTCTGGCAAACCGGCGCAGGATCGCTTCCGGATCGGCGGTGCGCGATTGCATGGCAGCGGCATATTTGACCATTTCGTCATATTGTTGCTCGATCTCGTCCCAGTCGATCGGACTGGAGAGGATCGGCAGCAAATTGGAAAGCCGCGTGCGCATGCCGGCTTGGGGAAGGGCCAGTTTCTGGCGTGCGACTGCTTTTAGCCGCGGGGCAAGCTCAAATCCAAGGAGTCGGCAAAACGCAAAGCCGACCGCGCTCTGGCCGTGACTATCGACGTACTGACGCTGGATTTCCATGTCGGTGCAATGGCGTAGCACGCCCTCGATCATGGAGGCGACCTCCGAGGAAGAGCACCGCTTGAGCTGGGAATAAACGCAGGTCGCGCGCTTCTCCACATGCCAGTAGATCATGACGCCACGGCCGCCATAGCGGGCGTGCCATTCCGTCATCAGGTTGCGGTCCCACGCGCCGAACTTCGTTGAATCGGACGCGCAAGCCGTGCCCGCGTCTCCCCATACTGTGGCATTGCGGATTGCCAGTGTTGCGTTTGCCACCCGCGCGCACGCTTCTCTCAGCGCTGGCGCGTGAATGAAACGGCGATGGACATGCAACAATTCCTCGTAACTCACGTCGGGTGTGGCGCCAGCGATCCGCTTGAGCCCGGCGTTCGTGCCCAAGCCATAGAGGCACAGCAAAAGGCGCTGATCCAGGGCTGCTTTCGGTAGAGTAACCCGCGAGGCCGACGTTTCGAAAGCCTCCATCAATCCCGTGTCCAGAGCAGCCTCTTTCAGCACGTCGAGCAGTCCGGTCATCGGCCAGCGCTGACCGACCTCGCTTTTGATCGAAGCGAGGCCCTTCGGTTCGGGCAAGGGCTTGAACGGTGTAATCGATATCCGGTTGTCGCCGCGCCACAGGAGCCGAACCTTGTCGTTTTGTGGAATATTGGCATTGAGGAGCAACAGCTCCTGTTCAAGCTCCTCCCGGATCGAGGCGCAAAACGCCCGCGCATCTGGCGTCAGGCTGAGGCTGGAATAATACGCCTCTCGCCTGATCTCGAAATCCTTGGGAAGATCGTCATCGGGATTGCGGTAGCGATCCGCCCCGACCACCCAGATTTCTTTGGAGCGGATGCGGTCGCGCAGTTGCGTCAGGACGCAAAGCTCATAGCTGATCCGGTTTACCCGCCCATCGTCATCAATGACGGAACTGCGCCATCGCGCTGGAATCACCTCATCGATCGGAACATCCTGCAATGGCACGAAGCGGCATCCGTCATCCACCTTGCTCCTGATCCAGTCGAGGGCCGCCAGGACCGGCCGCCACACCGCGTTGTTCGACCGGAACCCAAGTACGGAAAGCAGGCTTGGCAGCATGCGCCGGTAATGATTGGCCCAGGAACCACGCATCACCTTGTAGATGCGCCGGTCCAGAGCGCCCTTCGCATGGCTCTCCTTGACGATCGCCGCCAGCCTGTCCTTACCGGCGATCGGGAAAATGACATCGCAGATGCGCCCCGATGGTTCATTGATCGAGGCGCTGGCGATCTCGACCAGCAAGCGCTCCTTTCCATAGACCCGCTCGATGTCTTTCGCGATATCGCCCACCACCTTGCGTTTCGAGCGCGTTCCGATCTTGTGAACGGTTTCGATCAGCAGGTCGATCATCGCGTCAGTGAGTTGCGCCTCCCGCGACATTAGATAAATCGCATAAAGGCCGAGCTGTCGCGCCGGCGCATGCCGGCGCATCTCCGAGGCCTTTTCACCGGCAACGCGGCGAACAATCTGATCGACCCATGGCTTGCCCGTAGCCGTCAGGAGATCATGGGGAAGATCAAGTCTCTGGATAAAGGCGAGTTTCTCGGTCACGTCGAGAATGTTGTCGAGCGTTGCCTGTCCGGCGTCACCCTTCATCCTGTTGAATCCGGTCAAGCTGTCCGGATCGGCAAGCGAGGCTTCCAATAACGCCACCGCATCTGACGAAAGCCGGTCACTGGCTCCGATCAGCCAGGTGTCCAGATAATCTTGCCGTTGTGAGCGAACGACACGTTCAAGCTCCTTGCGCGACGGCCCATAAATACGCCGGTCCCGGCACCACAGGAAAACATGCTCAAGCATGGCATTGATCGACTGGCCGCCCGGGCACAGCTCGCCAGCAATCCATTCCGTCAATTGCTCGCGATCCACCCGCTTCATGCGGTGATATCCAAGATGGATCAGGATCTCCGCACAATGCCGTCGTGCTGTCCGACTGGAAAAGTCATAACCAGCTATCTCGCCAGCCTCGACACCGAGTTGCTCGGCCAGATACGAGAGGCCATCGGTAGGGATTGAGCCGGGATCGGTCGCGAAAAACCCCAGGGAAGCGAAGAATTTCAGCTGCGCGGCGAGGCCGAGGCGCGTCAGGGCCGGCTTCGAATTTACAAAATCAATATCGGCAAAGCTCAGGCTCCATCGTCCGATCAAATCCCCGCCCGAAATACTCCGATCCATCAACCCACTCCCTATGATGGAGCGAACTGTCCTCTCCCATGATTTCCATCGTCAATACCGAATGCCACGTTCCCAAAACGTTCTCCGACTTGGCCGAAATCGCAGCTTCGGGCCGACTAGGCCTTTCTGAAGAAAACTGATCGACCGGACGTCCTCGGCTATGTTCACGGCGGATGGGTGGTCGCCCTCGCAGCCGGTGTCGCGACCTGGTTCGCGGCAACCTACTTCATTACCGTGAGCGGCGCATCGCGGGAACTGACCGAGGGCTTCGGTTCCCTCTTCGCTGCGATAATCCTGCTCAGCGTCGGCATCTGGATGCATGGCAAGAGCAATGCCGAAGCATGGCAACGCTATGTGAAGGCGAAGGTCAGCGCCGCCCTCTCCCGCCGCTCGGGTTGGTTCTTGTTCCTGCTATCGTTCGTCGTCGTCTACCGGGAGGTCTTCGAAACGATCCTGTTCTACGCGGCTCTCTGGGCCGAAGGGAATGGCGCAGCGATGCTCGCAGGCGCAGGCGCCGCAGCGGGTCTGCTCGCCCTCGTCGCGTGGATGATGTTGCGTTACAGCGCTCGCCTGCCGATCACCCAGTTCTTCTCCTGGAGCTCGGTCCTGATCGCGATCCTTGCCGTCGTACTCGCCGGCAAGGGCATCGCCGGTTTGCAGGAGGCCGGTATCCTCGGCGTGAGGCCGCTGGTGGACGTGCCACGTATCGAGATACTGGGTCTCTTTCCGACCAGGGAGAGCGTGCTCGCGCAGGTCACCGCCATCGTAGTGCTTGCCGCCGGCTTCTGGTTCAGCGGCCGCAGTTCGGCGGCGGCCGGATCGCGAGCATCACCCGCCAAATAGCCGAGCGGCGATCAACACCGCAGCGACCGAATAGCAGGTGACCGTAGCCAGCGCGGTCGTCGCCATCCCGAAGGCGCGGGCGCCAGCGCCCCTGGAATAACAGCGATAGAAACTCACGCGGCCGATGACGAAAAGCACAGGCGAGGCAATCAACAGTCCCAGCCATCGGCCCTGCGCGATCGAACCAAGGAGCAAATGGGCGCCGACCCCCAGAAAGGACTGCTCGAGCGTATTTTGCAGGAAGGCGACCTTGATCGCTAGCGCCGGGCTGGGCGTGCTTTTGGCCGCACCGCCAATGTCGGCCTCCGAACGATAGCGTCCGCTCGAAACAAGCCGCACCGCCACCAGCACGAGCAGGAAATGGATGCTGCTGGCTTGGATTGCGAAGGCGAGACGCTCGGCAAGCGCTTCCGGAAAGGACACAACCTCTGGAAGAAGCAGCACACTCCCGGCCGAAACCGCCCCGCAAAGCAGGAGCGCCAGCGCCGATCGTTTCCGGATTTGCCGCTGTTCTCCTGCCAGATCCATCACCCTCGCCTCGATCTCAGTCAGGCCGGCTCGCCACGATAAGGCCGATCGTGCCGGTGACGGTGTCGAAGCGTGCGACGTCGCGCACCTTGCGAAAGCCCGCAGCTTTGACCAATTCGGGCAGGATCCCATCCGCATTGGGCTGGGTATCGGCGACACCGTCGAGCCGCTGAATAGTCAGGCGGAACAGCACCCGCATCAACCCTTTTTGCCGGCCATAATCGGCAATAACGATCCGTCCGCCGGGTCGCACTGCCGCAAACATTGCGCTCAGGCCGGCCCGCTTCTCCGTCATCGGGACTTGGTGGAACATCAGGCTCGACACGATCGCATCGGCGCTTCTGACGCCGAGATCGCGGGCGAAGCCCTGCTCCCACTCAACGTTCAGGCCCGCAACATCCGCCTTTGCGCGCGCAATGGTCAGCGCCTCTTCATCGGGATCGATACCGATCACGCGCACAGCGGGCTGGGAAGCCTTGAGCTTGACAGCGAAACTGCCAGTACCGCAGCCGACGTCGAGAATTGTTTCGCCCGGCCGGGCTGCCAATTCCTCAAGCATAGCCCGGCGCCAGAGCGTCTCGCGCGTCCAGAGCCGGATCGCGCGGTCGTAATCGGCAGTTCTGCCCTTTCCAAGCGGCGGGGTGTAAGCACGCGCGTTCACTGCACGACCCGCCTGCCATGCTCCGTCATCTCCTTACGGGCATCGCGGATGATGTCATAGGCGGAGTGCAAGAAGAGCAGTGCGATAACTCCCGCGACGAGCAGATCGGGCCATGCCTGCCCGGTCCACGCCACTAACGCCGCCGCCGCGATGACCGCAACATTGGCCAGTGCATCATTGCGCGAGAACAGCCAGATTGCCCGCGAGGTGGCATCGCCCTGATCGCGGAAACGGGCGAGGATCAGCGCGGCAGACACGTTGACGATGAGCGCAATAATGCCAAGCCCGCCCATCAGATCGGCTTCGGGCGGCACGGCGTTGAATATGCGCCAAAGCGCCGACGCGATCACGCCGAGCCCAAGTGTGGCGAGGAACAGGCCCTGAATAAGTGCGGTCCGACTCCTGGCCACGGCAGACCAACCAAGCGCGACAAGGCCCACCAGGGTGATCGATCCGTCGCCGATGAAGTCCAGCGAATCCGCCTTGAGAGCTTGAGAGCCTGCGACAAAGCCGCCCACAAGCTCGCAGATTCCAAATCCCAGATTGAGGATTACAACAATCCACAAGGCACGCTTGTAGCCGGGATCTGTTCCGGCGCGGGCGGTGTCCGTTTCACATCCACAGTCGCTCATCGATTGTCTCCGCAGCGAGTCGCAGCGGAATTCTGCACCCTCTAGTCGCTACAGGGTCAATGCCCGTTCTGGGCCGAAGGACCGAGCGCTTCGATAATCCGGCAATCGGAAATCGCACCCTGGCTGCATTGGCCGATCAATTCGTCGAGCTCCCGGCGTAGCGCACGAAGATCGGCGATCTTTTGGTCGATCTGCGCAAGGTGGGCCCGGGCAACCGTGTCGACTGCGCTACACGACCGACTACGATCGTCGGACAAAGTGAGCAGCTCGCGCACCTGGTCCAGCGTGAATCCGAGGTCGCGGGCCCTTCGAATGAAGGAAAGCCGTGCGAGGTGCGCCGCTCCATAGTCGCGGTAATTTCCAGAGGTACGGCCCGGCTCCGGAAGAAGCCCGATTTTTTCATAGAAGCGGATAGTCTCGACCTTCGTCGCGGTAGTTCGGGCCAGTTCACCAATCTGCATCAGAAATCCTCTTGACCCTGTAGTTGCTATAGGGTGCATATAGAGGGCCGTCCTAAGAATGCGAGAGCCCGACCGATGGCATGTTCCAGCTGCGCAGCTGACAAAGGCGGCCCCACAAACAGCCCCGCCTGGCGGCGCGCGCTGTGGATCGCGCTCGCCGTCAATGCTCTGATGTTCGCAGCAGAACTGGCCGCCGGCATATTGGGGGGCTCCAAGGCGTTGCAGGCAGATGCGCTCGACTTCCTCGGCGATGCCGCGAACTATGCGATCAGCCTTGGCGTGGCCGGGCTCGCGCTTGGCTGGCGAGCCCGTGCCGCGCTGGTCAAAGGCGCGACGATCTTCGGCTTTGGATTGTACGTGTTGCTGAGCGCGCTTTGGGCCGTCTCACAGGGCACCGTGCCTCATGCCGAGGTGATGGGTATCGTCGGTTTCGTTGCTCTTCTGGCCAACGGCGGCGTCGCCCTCATGCTGTATCGCTTCCGCAGCGGAGATGCGAACATGCGCTCGGTCTGGATTTGTTCGCGCAATGATGCCATCGGCAATGTCGCCGTACTGTTCGCGGCGCTAGGCGTTTTTGGTACGGGATCGGCATTTCCCGATATCATCGTCGCAGGGATCATGGCGACCTTGGGATTATGGGGGGGTGCGCAAATCATCCGTCAGGCGAGCCTGGAACTGCGAAGCTCGAAGCCATCAATCGGAAATTCGATGCCAACCGCCGAGCAGTCGATCTGATCTTACGCGCCGCATTCAGTTTCCTTCAGTCGCGGCACTGCGACGACCCCGACCACGCCGCCAATAAACTTGGCGTCGCGCTTGGTCTAAGAAAGAACCCTGGGCGGTAGCCGGCTGAGGATAGATCTTCCCTCAGCCATATGTTGCTTGGCTGTTGAAGCCGGTCCGCGGATCGGCCGACAGTGTCGCGCCGCTCCCATCACTATCAGGAAATTGCTGTATCCGGTCAACAACCTCCATCTAGCCTACGAGATCGCGTCTGCGCGGTCGCGGTAGGCAAGCAGCCGGAGGGCATTGAACACGACGAGCAATGTCGAACCCTCGTGCATCGCGACCGCGGGACCAATGCCAAGTCCGAAGATAGTCGCGGGGACGAGGAAGGCGACCACGCCAAGGCTCACAAAGACGTTTTGACGGATGACCCAGCGTGTGCGCCGGCTGAGCCCGACAGCGAAAGGCAAATGAGAAAGATCATCCGCCATAAGGGCAACGTCAGCCGTTTCCAATGCGACGTCCGACCCGGCAGCACCCATGGCGATACCGACCGTCGCCGTCGCCATGGCAGGTGCGTCGTTGACACCGTCGCCCACCATGGCGACCTTGGTTTCGGCACGGAGTTTCTTGATCGCGTCTACCTTGTCTTCAGGCATAAGATCACCCCATGCCTCATCAATTCCGACTTTTCTGGCGATCGCATCGGCTGCGCGCTGGTGATCACCGGAAATCATAATCATTCGCTTGATGCCGATCGCGCGCAGCTCATCGAGCGCTGTCCGTGCCGCTTCGCGCGGCGTGTCGAGCAGGCCGATCGCGCCGATGTCCTTGTCGTCGCGGCGCACGACCATGCTCGTTTGCCCGCCTTCGCGGAGCCTCTCGATCGCGGCCGTCATTTCGGCCGACAGCGGCGCGATGCCGTCGGCGCCGAACATCTCCGCCTTGCCGATCAGGACTTCCTCCTGGCCGACGAGAGCCGAAACGCCGCGACCTGTCAGGCTCTTGAGGTTGTCGGCCTGCGGTATCGGCTTATCGCCAATATGCTCGCGGCCGTCGCGCGCGATCGCCTGCGCGAGAGGATGATCGCTCAGGCTCTCGACAGCTACGGCGACCGCCATGAGGTCTTCCTTGGTCACCCCTGGGGCGGTGATGATCTCTTGTATCCGGGGCTCGCCCTTGGTGAGCGTGCCGGTCTTATCAAACGCGATCGCGTCCAGCGAGCCGAGCAGTTCGAGCGGTGCGCCCCCCTTGATGAGGACACCGCCACGCGCAGCGCGTGCGACCCCCGATAGAACGGCGCTGGGTGTCGCGATGGCGAGCGCGCAGGGGCTCGCCGCTACCAGCACCGCCATGGCGCGGTAGAAGCTGTCGCGGAAAGGTTCGTCCACCACTACCCAAGCGAACAGCAACACAAAGGCGAGCACCAGCACCGCCGGCACGAAGAAGCGCTCGAAACGGTCAGTGAAGCGTTGTGTCGGCGATTTCTGAGTTTCGGCTTCGCTGACCAGCTTCACCACCTTGGCAAGTGTGCTTTCGTTGGACAGGCGGGTGACTTCGATTTCAACAAGCCCGCTGCCATTGATAGTGCCGACGAAAACGCGGCTTGCCGCGTCCACGCTATCGGGATTTTGGCGGGCGGCCGCATCGTCTTGTACGGGGCGTTTATCGACCGGCATGCTCTCGCCGGTGACGGGGGCCTGGTTGATCGCGGTTATGCCCTTAACGATGAAGCCGTCGGCGGCGACCCGCTCATCGGGCTTCACGATGACAATATCGCCAAGCTTCAGGTTCTCGACTGGAACCTCGCTCGTGGCGCCGTCGGGACGCCGCACCATCGCGGTGCGCGGCGCCAGCTCCGCCAGCGCTTCGATCGCGCGCTTGGCGCGGCCCATGGCATAATGTTCGAGCGCATGGCCAAGGCTGAACAGGAACAGCAGCAGCGCCCCTTCCGCCCATGCCCCCAGCGCCGCCGCACCGGCGGCGGCCACCAGCATCAGCGTGTCGATCTCGAATCGTTTCAGGCGAAGGCTTTCGATCGCCTCGCGCAGCGTGTAGAAACCGCCAAACGCGTAGGCGGCAACGTAGAGCACGAACGGCAGCCAGTCTGGTGCGCCGGCGACCAGCTTTTCGAGTGCAAAGCCGATGCCCAGCGCCGCGCCGCAGGCGAGCGCGAAGATCAGTTCAGTATTCGGCCCGAGCAGACCGCCATGACCGTGATCATGGTCATGCTTTTTCCCCGGAGGATGGTCATGATCCTTTGCATAATCGCGCTCTGGCGCGGTCGACACGAGCTTGGCAGCCTTCTCGTAGGTCGGTCGAGCGCCAGCGTCGCGCAGCGCCTTCAAAATCGACTCTTGCGATGTTGCCGACCGATCGAACTCCACCCGCACCAGACCCGACACATTGGCCTCTGCCTCAAGGACGCCGGGGAGGCCGCGCAGCCGATCGCCCAGCGTGCGAGCGCGGCGTTGATGGGTCATGCCGTCGACCTGCCAGATCGCATGTCCGAAGCGATCACCAATTTCTGCGCCCGAAGCGTGCGCTAGCTCACGGATGCGCGAGAGCGACACCACTTCGGGATCAAAGTGGATGCAGAGCATTGCGGGAGCGTCCGCTTCGGGCGCTACCACATGGGCCTGTTCGACACCGGGACGTCCTTCCAACGAGCCGACGAGCCTTTTGACACAGGCGTCGGCTGCGTTCGTAACGTCGGGGAGGAGGACAGGAATATCGAGCCGAAGTTTTTCGATCATGATGTTCTCCTTCGCGGAGCGCGATTTTGTGGTGAAGCGAAGAGGCCCGCCATTTTTGTGCGGCCACCGATAACTTTGGCGCTCATCGGGTTTCTTCCTTGGCCTGACGCGCTTCCTTTCGCGTGTCGCGCAGGATCTCGATGCCGCCCTTCACGGCGATAATCGCGGTGAGGAAGCCAACCAGCAGATCGGGCCAGTTGGAACCCAGCCACCAAACGAGTAGTCCGGCGACCAGAATCCCGCCGTTCGAGATGAAATCGTTGAAGCTGAATGTGGTCGCCGCGCGCAGATTGACGTCGGGCTTGCGCAGCCGTTGCAGCAGCCGGAGGCAGATATAGTTCACGACTGCCGCGACCGCCGACATCGCCATCATGGTGCCGCCGATCGGCTCGCTTCCCTGAAGGTATCGCCGCCCCACATCGAGCAGGATGCCGCCGGCGAAGATCAGGAGCATGACGCCCGACACACCTGCGGCGCGGGTCTTCCATTTCGTGCCCCGGCTGAGCGCGATCAGGCTCAGCGCATAGACGGCGGCGTCCGACAGGTTGTCGAGGCCATTGGCGAGCAGCGCGCTGGAATCGCCGCTGACGCCGGCGATTAGAAAGGCAAGCGCGATCGCCGCGTTGAGGACCAGCACAATCCAGAGCGTGCGGCGCTCCGCGTCCGTGATCGAGGAAGCAAAGTCAGTCATTGGGTCGTCTTTCGCGCGAGCTGCGTCTTGCGAAACAGGCGGCGATGGCGATTCACGCTGAGGCCGTTGCCGCGCACCTCCTTGGTGAGATAGCGGATTAATGCCGCATCTTGAGCCTGCATGGTTTTGCGCAGGCCGCGCCGCGCCAAATAGCCAAGCGGGCTAAGCACCCCTTCCACAGCGATCGTATGGCGCACCTGTGTCTGCGCGCCGGCTCCGGCGAATGCATATTCCTCGCGAAGGGCAAATATCCCACCAAAGCCGGTCTGCCAGGCGAGCCGGTGAGCCCGTTCGTAGGCAATGATCTTAGCTTCGGCTGTCAGCGGCAGCTCTCCCTTGAGCAGGGAGAAAGTAAGGCTGACGTCGGCATCCGGCGCGGCGATTCCTCGAAAGCGATAACTTGGATGCCACAGCGCGAACGTGGGTAGGTCCACGATATGGGTCCAAGCCCGGATCGGGGTGATGGTCAGCGCGAAAGAGGTTGTTTCCTTCATGCCCGGATAGACCTTCCGCTGGTGTCCAGTGCGGCGGACGGCAAAGCCGCCCGCCGCTGAACACCGTGCATCCCCATTGTGGGGATGCGACGGCCGCCGAGGCTCACAGCGGAGCCTCGGCGAGATCAGGCGTCGGTGCATCGGGCCGCTTGTCGGGCGCTGGAATGTCCATCTCCCTGCGCCCATACCGGGCGTAAAGCGTCGGCAGTAGGAACAGGGTCAGCAGGGTCGCCGAGATGAGGCCCCCGATGACAACCGTCGCCAGTGGCTTTTGCACTTCCGCGCCCGCACCCGATGCGATCGCCATGGGTACGAAGCCGAGCGACGCGACCAGTGCCGTCATGACCACGGGGCGTAACCGCATCATCGCGCCTTCATAGGCTGCTTCCGATCGGTCCATACCTCGGGCCATCAGTTCCTGGATCGACGTTACCATGACGAGCCCGTTCAGGACGGCGATGCCGGACAACGCGATGAACCCGACCGCCGCCGAGATCGAGAAGGGCATGCCTCGCAGGAACAGGGCGAGCACGCCCCCCACCAGCGCCAGCGGCACGCCGGTGAACACGATCGCGGCGTCGCGCACGCTGCCGAGTGCCCCGTAAAGCAAGAGCATGATCAGCACGAAACAGCCCGGCACCACCAGCATCAGCCGCTCGGTCGCTGATTGCAGGTTCTCGAACTGGCCGCCCCAATCGAGATACTGCCCGGCAGGCAGACGCACCTCGCTCGCAATTGCGGCCTGCGCATCGGCAACCACGCCAGCTACGTCACGGCCACGCACGTTCGCCTGCACCACGACACGCCGCTTGCCGTTCTCGCGGCTGATCTGGTTGGGACCATCGGTGACGCCGATGTCGGCCACGCTTTGAAGCGGCACGAACCCGCCGTTCGGCAGCGGTACCGGGACCTGACCGAGCGTTTGCAGATTGGCGCGTGCCACATCCGACAGGCGGATGGTGACGGCGAACCGCCGATCGCCCTCGAAGATCATACCAGCATCTCGGCCACCGATCGCAGCCGAGATCGTGTCCTGCACAGTCTGCGCGGTGATACCGAGCCTCGACATGATGTCGCGGCGCGGCTGAATGTCGAGCATGGGCAGGCCCTCGGTCTGCTCCACCCGAACGTCAACGGCGCCTTCCGTCTTGCGCAACACGGCCGCAATGGCATTGGCTGTCGAATTCATGGCGTCGGTGTCGTCGCCGAACACCTTCACCGCGAGGTCGCCGCGCACGCCGGCGATTAGCTCGTTGAAGCGCATCTGAATGGGCTGGGTGATCTCGAACGCACCGCCCGGTAGACTTTCAAGCGTCTTCTCGACCTTCGCCACCAAGTCAGTCTTGCTGAGCCCCGAGTCCGGCCATTCGTCGCGTGGCTTCATGATGATGAAGGTGTCCGAAATGTTAGGGGGCATGGGGTCGGCGGCGAGTTCCGCCGTGCCCGTTTTTGAGAAAACGAACCGCACTTCGGGCAGCTTGCCGATCTCGCGCTCGATCCGCGACTGCATCGCCTGACTCTGATCGATTGACGTCCCCGGCACGCGGAGCACTTGGGCGGTCAAATCGCCCTCGTCGAGCTGGGGCAGAAACTCCTGGCCTAGGAACGAGAAGGTGAGGATGGCGGCAAGAAACGCGCCGACACCGACGCCCATGGTGAGCGTCGGCCGCTTCATCGCGCGGTCAAGTCCCGGCTCATATTTGCGCTTGAGCCACGTCATGATCCGGCCTTCCTTTTCCTCGACGGGCTTCGACAGCCAGATGGCGAGCATGGCCGGCACGAAGGTCAGTGAGAGGATGAAGGCGAAGACGAGTGCGATGATGACTGTCATCGCCATCGGCGTGAAGGTCTTGCCCTCAACACCTGTGAGCGTGAGCAGCGGCACATAGACGAGGATGATGATTGCCTGCCCGAACACGGAAGGGCGGATCATCTCGCGCGCGGCCTGAGCAACGACGGACAGCCGTTCCTCGAGCGCAAGCGTGCGGCCATAGTGATGTTGTCGTTCGGCGATCCGCCGCAGCGCGTTTTCAACGATGATGACCGCGCCATCGACAATAAGACCGAAGTCCAACGCGCCAAGGCTCATCAGATTGGCAGAGACACCGCCTTGCAACATGCCGAAGCTGGTCATGGCCATAGTGATCGGAATGACTAGCGCCGCGATCAGCGCCGCCCGGAAATTGCCGAGCAGGACGAACAGCACGACGATGACGAGCAGCGCGCCTTCGGATAGATTCTTCGCCACCGTCTTGATCGTTGAATTGACCAGCGCAGTGCGATCGAGCACCGGTTGTATGACCACATCAGTCGGCAGCGAGGCGTTGATTTCGCCGATCCGTTCCGCGACCGCAGAGGCGACCGTGCGGCTGTTCTCGCCGATCCGCATGATGGCGGTCCCGACCACGACCTCCTTGCCGTTCTCAGACGCGGAGCCGTAGCGGATCGCTTGGCCGAGACGCACTTGCGCCACCTGGTCGAGCCGGATCGGCGTGCCTTCGCGGGTCGCGATGACGGTCCCGGCCAGCTCGCTGACATTGCGGATGCGCGCATCGGAGCGGACGGCCAGGCCCTCCCCACCACGATCGACCACGCCGGCACCGACGCCGACATTATTCTCTTCAAGTGCGCGGGCGAGGTCGGTCAGGTTCAGCCCCAAGGCGGCAAGCCGCTGGACATCGGGAATGACCTGAAACTGCTTCACATAGCCGCCGATCGAGTCGACGCCGGCAAGGCCCGGTGTGTTCTTGAGCAGCGGCGCGACGATCCAATCCTGCGTGGTGCGCAGATAGGTCGCCTGATCGGCCTCGCTGACGAGACGGTCGCCCTCCGGCGTGATGTAGCTGCCATCGGGTTGCATGCCGGGCTCGCCCGGCTTGTGCTTGTCCTCCTTCCGATGCATGAAATGGACCGTCCACATATAGACTTCGCCCAGGCCTGTCGCGATCGGCCCCATGGTTGGAACCGCACCTTCGGGTAGGCTTTCCTCGGCGACGCGCAGCCGCTCGGACACTTGCTGGCGGGCGAAGTAGATGTCGGTCGAATCCGTGAATACGGCCGTGACCTGGGCAAAGCCGTTGCGGCTAAGCGAGCGGGTATATTCAAGACCGGGAACACCGGCGAGCGCGGTTTCGATCGGAAAGGCGATTTGCTTCTCGACCAGCTCGGGTGAAAGGGCCGGCGCGCTGATGTTTACCTGCACCTGATTGTTGGTGATGTCGGGAACAGCGTCGATCGGCAGGCGAGAAAGCGCCCAGCCTCCGATGGCCGCGGCGATGAGCGTCATGAGCAGGACGAACCAGCGACGCTCGACGGAAAATGTGACGATGCGATCGATCATGATCAATGCCCATGCTCCGCTTCGCCCTTCCCGAGCTCAGCCTTGAGGGTGAAGCTGTTGGGGCCGGCGAGCTGTTCGTCGCCCTTGAGCCCCGACGTCACGACCACATTGTCGCCGCTTGGGTTTCCGAGCGTGATGGGGGTGGCCCTAAAGCCATGATCGGTGCGCACGAACACGGTGGACCGGCCTTCGACCGTCTGCACCGCGCTTTGCGGCACAAGCAGCGCCGCCGGGCCGCCGCCGGGAAGCTGGATCGACGCCGTGACCGGCTCGCCCACACGCCATTGGCCCGCGCGGTTGTCGATGACCGCGATCACGCTGGCGAGCCGCGTGGTTTCGTCCAAGATGGGCGAGACGAAATCGACCCGTGCCACCGATCGGCGATCGCCCGAGACGATTTCGATCTGCGAACCAGGTCGCACCTTGCCGGCGTCTGTCGGCGACAGGGCCAGCGTGACCGCGACACGCCCAAGATTGGCGACACGGAACAGTTCCGCATCGGCCGCGACTGTCTGACCCAGCGTCACGCTGCGCGCGACGACCTGCCCCGAGAGGGGCGCGCTGATCGCGATGCGATTGAGCGCGCCTCCGCCGCCGCCCGCCGCCGACACCTGCTGCTGCGCGAGACGTAGCGCGATACGCGCTTCGGTGGCTGCCGTGCGTGCCGCGATCAGATCCTGTTCGGGCGACACGCACTCGTTGAACAGGCGCTGCTCACGACGAAGGTTGCTTTCGGCCAGCGCCAGCCTCGCGCGCGCCGCCTCGATCTCGGCGTTGAGTGATGCCGCCTCGCGGCTTTCGATGATAGCGAGCGTCTGCCCGCGTCCGACTGACTGGCCCAGGTTGCGGGTGAGCGAGACGACACGACCGCCGATGGCGGCGGAAACGACCTGCATCCCTTGTGGGTCGCCTTCGATCGTTGCCGGGAGGGTCAACGCGCCGCCGCCGCTGCGGATGACGCGCACTGTCTCAATGCCAGCCTTGCGAATCTGATCGGCGCTAAGGTCGATTTCGCCTTCTTCATCGGCATGACCTTCTTCTGCGGCCGAGGCAGCATTCTGCGCATCATCAGCCGTCTTCTCGCCGCCAGAGCATCCGGCCATCAGCAATGCGGCCAACGTAAGCGGCAACGCCGCTATGGTACGGGTTTTCATTATCATTCCCCCTGTGTGGTCGGCGCGCGGGCGGTAAGCCGCTCAAGCTGCGCCTGGGCGATGTGGTAGGAGAGCAGCGCGTCGATAGCCGCCGCCCGCGTCGCGGCGAGCGTCCGTTCGGCATCGAGCAAATCGAGCTGGCCGAACTTCCCCTCCCGATAGCCGATGCGGGCTATGCGGGCGGCTTCTTCGGCCGCCGCGAGTGCGGGACCGCTGGCCGCTGCCGCGCTGGTGGCTGCGTTGGCGGCATCGGCTTGAGCGCGCGCGATGGCCTGATCGACATCGAGCGCTGTGAGACGCCGCTGCGCATCGGCACGCTGCCGTTCAGCAGTTGCTTGGTTCAAGGCCGCGCGCCCGTTGTTGAACAACGGGATCGGGATCGACATGCTGAAGATAGCCGCTGTGTCGTTGGTCTGCTCTAACCGGCGAGCGCCGGCCCCAAGAGTCAGATCCGGCACGCGCTGCGAGCGGGCGAGCCGCACACCCGCATCGGCGATGGTGAAATCGGCATTGGCTGCCGCCATCACGAGCGTGCCCGCGCTCTCTATCGGCCGTAACGGGCCATAGGTCGCCGGGATTCGGGAGAACCAGTCTGCATCGAGTGGTCCCGAAATTGGCTGGCCGATAATGCGTGACAGGGTGAACCGTGCGACTGCGACGGCCCGTTCCTCACGCAACAGCGCAGCGTCGGCGTTGACCCTCGCCACGTTCGCTCTCTCGGCTTCAAGTGGCGAAGCACGACCCGCTTGCACACGCACACGGGCGGCTCTTAGTGCTTCATCAGCAATCCGGGCCTGATCCTCGGCTGTGACAAGTCGGCGCTCCGCCGAGGCGGCCTCCGCATAGGCGCGCACGACACTGAGCCGGAGATCGGCTTGCGCGATCGCCGCCTGTATCGTCGCCCGGTTCGTCCGGGCGTCGGCGACGGCGATCCGCGCCGATCGCTTGCCGCCCAGTTCGATCGGCAACGTAAGCGATGTCGTCGCTTCAAGGCTCTGTGTTCCGCGATACTGGCCGGAGCCGGCGACATTTTCAGCCTCGACCGTGACGCTCGGATTGGGACGTAGGCCCGCAACTTGGCGTCCGGCTTCCGCCGCGCGGATGTCCGCCGAGGCTGCCTCAAGCGCTGGCGATACGGCGCCCGCGAGTTCGAGAGCACGGTCAACAGTAAAAGCCGACCCCGTCAGTGCGGGCGACCTGCTTTGTTGCTGCGCCGGCCTGGCCTCAGCCAGCGGCCCGGTTTGAGCTTGCGCGATGCTCGCGCAAGCGGTCGCGGCTAGCAAAGCCGCGAGTGATCGGTGCATGATCGAAAGACTCCTGACAATTCCGAAGAAGCCCCCAGAGGGAGCAGGTTAGAATTGTCAGGCTTTCGGAGGGCGGTGCGCGGGAGCTGTCAGAGTGGAAACCAGATTCGTCGCGTTCCCAAGCACAGGCGACGCGGTCCGCAGATGTACTACGGGTACGAAGCCGTCCTTCACAGGCTCGCCAATCTGGTGGCCATGGCAACCGCCGTGATGGTGCGGCGTCGCCTTGCCGTCGTCAGATGGGACCTCATCCCGATCGCCATCGGCATGACCGAGACCTGCCGCGACATTCGAATCGAGGCAACCGATGGGTTCGGCAGCATGCGCAATCGCGCCCACCATCAACGATAGTGAGACGAGGCACATGAGTATGAGGGCTAGGAAGCGTCCCATCGAACGGGCTATAGCATAATGATCAAGTCAGAAAAGGCTTCCTTTCGTGAGCTCGGCTTTGGTGTACCGTTATATCATGCATTTTGTGTGTTCGATGAAGTGACCGTGGCTAAATCCTGACCGTCGACTTGGCGCATGATCAGAACGGTTTCACGGGCATAACATTCCGACAGAATAGGCTGACTGCAGGCATCAAAACTATTGCTCAGCGCATCTGAAAACCTAAACTCACCTCAGAATGGAAGTAGCGCTGATCTGACACTTACAGTTAGCCTAGCTTCGCCATCAGCCGCCCGGCCGCACCCTGCTCAGCGGCAAGGTTGCGATTATAGGCGAGCGGCATGCGCGGACTTTTCCAGCGCAACGCGTCCATGATGCCAGTGAGGCCCTCGCCGCTGGCGAACAGGTCCTGGTTGAGTCCCACCCGCGTCGAGTGGGCGCTGATCCCCTTGAGCAGCCGCACCAGATCATCAGCGGTCAAGTCGCCGAGCGCCCCGCGATCGAACGCCCGCTGGATGATCCGTCGCCAGATCGGGCCGATCGATCCCGGGTGTAGTGCGGCCTCGCCGACATCGTACTCCACCCGCGCCGCCATCGCGCGTTTGGGCAGCGTCTTGCGCAGGTCCCAGGCCTCACGCCCCGAGATGCTGGCGATCGGCCGGCCCGGATCCGCCAGCCTCGCTTTATAGCGCCGCACCTGCACGCGCCGAAACAGCGGGCCCGCGGCGATCCCCGAGGCCGCGCGCCACGCCGCAATAGCCCGTACCGAGCGAGGCGATATAAATGCGGTCGCCCCCTCCCCCTCCTGATCCGCCTTGCTGCGCGGGATTTCGAGCAGCCGTGCCTCCGGATCGAGAGCGTCCACGATATGCTCCACCGCAACCGCCACTAGTTCGGAGGCGCGCAGGCCCGTGTCATAAGCCGCCGACAGCAACGCGCGATCGCGCAGCCCCGGCAGATCGTCGCCGCAGGCCTCCAGCAGCGCGCGAATGTTGAGCCCGCGAGCCTGGTCCCGCTCGACATCCTTGACTGGCCCCTTGAATCGCAGCGGCCTCGCCTGCTTTTGCGCCGTGCCAGTTCTCCGACGGATCGCCGCCAGACGCAGCTTCACCAATGGCGCCTGGGTCGGATCCTTAAGTTCGAGCAGTTGATGGACCTTGGCGATCGACGCTTTGTAGCGACCGAGCGAGGCGGGTTTGGCACCCTCCCCCGCGCGCGCATCGAGATAGTCGGCGACCATCTCAGGCGTCGCCGGGAGTGCAATTCGCTGTGTGCGGCGACACCACGCATCGAACGCCTCAATATCGGATCTCAGCGCGCGGACGCTGTGGGGCGACGATGCGGCCTGATAGGCGGCGATCAGCGCCTCGTTCACGACGATCGGCTCGACAGCCCTCATCTGCACGATCGCCCATGGAAGGTCGCCTAACGGCGCAATGGGCGTCAGCGCAGTCTCAGCGGCCGCTACAACGGATTCTCGCTCTTCTCGGGCGGTATCGGTGCCCATGACGTGCCACGCTCCTCAGGCGGGCTTGTACGCCACCTAATAAAGAGAGGTCAATTCCGGATATGTGATAACTGCAATTATCGCATGTTCCGTTACCAACCATCCGAGCAGTTGTGCAGTGTTCTAGCATTCACTACATACTCAACATGGAGCGCATTCATCCCCTCGCCGCCGATGCGGATGTTTCGCCCGAGGAGCTTGCCGTGGCACAGGCCGCAGGCGCGCTGGCGTTCGGCCGGCTCGACGGACTCCTCGCCGGCCTCACCGATATCGAAAAACGGCTGTTCTGCGTAGGACTGCTGCGCGAGGTGCTGCTCGCGGCCCTGGCACAAGCGGGGTTCACCGACGCGACCTTGCGTTTCCACGCATGGTTCGCCGGGCTCGACCGCGGGCCCCAGGAGACGCCCCTCACTTGCTGCTCCGCCTATGCCGTGGTCCGCGCCCTGCTGGGCGAACTCAGCCATCATCCGTGGGAACCGCTCGCCGACGCCGCGCAGACCATCACTCTGGCCGCTCGCTTCGGGGCCGACCGTCCAGCCCATGCCGAAGACGCGCTGGGGGACGAGGCGCTGGCAAAGGCTGCCGACCTGACCAAACAGGCCAGCATGAACGACGATTCCGCCCTGCCCTTCGCTGGTCTGGCCCGTCTCAACGCCCTGCTGCGTGCCGATCCCCTGTTCGCGCCGGTGGAGCGCGCGGTGCGGAGCTTTTCGCTCGGCGGGCGCGAGGTCGCGGTCGAGCAGGCAGCCCCACGTACCCCGCTCTGGGCCGTCGATGCGGCGCTGGGGCGCGTGTTGAGCGCGAGCGGGACGTGGGTCCACGCCATCCCCTGCCCCGGCGCCGTGACGGCTGAGGCGCTTCAGCCGCAGCTGTGGCCCGGCGAACGCGCACTGCTGGCGGTCCGCAGCCTACATCTTAGCATTACGCGGATTTGTGCGCTGGTCGACCAGGCGCGGAGGCGCGCGGCGATTGTGGGCGGGCAGCTGGGGCACCTGCGCTCGAGCGCCCGAGCCCCGCAGGTGTGGATCTTCCTCGCGGCATTCGCGCCGCTCGGGCTCGATCAGATGGTCTCGGCCTTCGGGGTCAGCCGGCGCGGCACCTACGCGATCGGCGACGCCCTAGCCGCAGCGGGCCTCGCTCGGCGCGCGAGCATCAAGGGCAAGGTGCTGCTGGTCGCCGAAGAGCGGCGACATGTTCCTGGAGAGATACCGCAGGACCAGGGCTCCCCCCTCCCCCATCCGGCGCTGGCCGAATTTGACGCGGCGATGGCCGAGATCGACCGGCTGCTCTCCAGCAATTCGGGCCAACTTTAGCGGGGAGCTTTCAGGGCATCGTCAGGATCAAGGACAGTCAGCGCGGCTCCTTCCCCTTGAAGACCCTTCTCATGCCATTGCCACAGCACCAGGTTCCGACCACCGGGATTCTGGACCGACGGCACAAGCGCGCCTTGCGCACCCGCCGCGATCAATTCCTCTGTCAGCGCCCAACTCGGCGGCGTCTTGCCATCGAGCAACGCCATCGCCTTCCAGTTCGCAGCCAAGGCCTCGGCAACGCGCGCATCGCAGGGGCCGGCGGTAGCATTGGTGAGATCCGTGATCGCCGATGCGTCGAGGTGATAAGGGACAAGCGTCCCGGGCTTGGGCAGCCCTTGATAGTATTCAGCCACGGCTGTGACCGCATCGGCCGCCAGATAGAGCGCTGAATATCCTTTGCGGTTCCAGCGGCCCCCATAGAGCCGCGCGCCTTCTCCGGACGTCGGACTGAACTGATGGCGGATCCCGATCATCCGCCAGAGCGGAAGCGACAACGGCGCAAGAGCATAGGTCATTGTGCCGCACTACCAGCGTGCGGAAACATGGCCACGGTCAAGCCTGTGAACCAGAGTGAACCGCGTCAGGAATAAACACCGGCGGCCATACGATCGAGATCCTCGATCACGACATCAGCATGGCCATCCTCGACCAATTCCTCAGCCGTCTTGCCAAATCCGGGCAGAGGCTGATGCTTGAACCAGATGATCGCCTTGCCTTCATCGCCCGCGAGCTCAGCCGCTCGCGCGATGATCCGGGCAATTTCCCCCAGCTTGGCCTGCACAGCCGGGCTGCCGGGGTGTGTGGTCATGGTGTTGCGATTGAGGTGCGCAAGTCGCGATAGACGCGTCATCGGTAGGCGCAGGCGTTCCGCCATGCGGCGCGGCGCGATCATGTCGCCATCACGAATATCGTCCAAAAATGCGGCAAGCATGAGTGCACTCCTTGCCTCTTATATGCACCCAAATCCATATCGTTTCAATGAATCAATCGGCCTGTGCAGATCACAACGCCTCCGCGGCCGAGTTCACGGTTTCAGCACGCCGAAGAAAATCAGGCCCAATGCCGATCCAGGAGCACTTTCAACGCGGCCTCCGCTTCAACTCGCGTGCCGCCCCCATGCGGAAGCAGGGTGAGCTTGAGCCCCTTGCGATCCACCGCCTCCACTTTCAGCAGCGGTTTTCCCCCTTCGGACACGATCGTTTCCGGCTTTCCTGACTTTTTGGGGGAACCTGACCTCTTGGGGGGATCGGCGGCCAAAGCGAGCGCGCGGATGACGTCAGGAACCGGCATCGGCACCCCGCGATTGGCCTGCGCCTCCGCGAGCCGCGTCGCCTCAGTAAATACACGCTGCCGCCGGTCCTCCGGTTTCAAGAGAGGCTTGATCGCGGTGACATGCTTAATCCTGAGATCCTGCGGGACGGCGAAGGCCACCATCAGTTCCGCCGGGAGCCGAGCAAGGTCGAGATAGCGGCTAAGCCAGCTTTCCGTGACGTTGATTCGCTCGGCCATGACCTTCTGGCGCCCCTCATAATAGGCGTCGAGGGCGCGCAAATAGTCGCGCGCGCGCTCCAGGTCGGTAAGATCATCGCGCGCCCGGTTCTCGAGGTCCGCAAGCCGGAACGCCTCCTCATCCGTCAAGCTACGGATGTCGACGAGGAAGCGAAAATCCGGATAGTTATGAGCGCGCAGCCAGCTGATCGTCCAATGCCTGCGCGCGCCGCAAATCACCTCGAAATCGAAAGCAGGATCGTCCTTCACCCGCCGGACGATCGCAGGCATTTCCTGTTTGCCTTGCGCCTTAATGCTCTCGATGAGATCGGCGCACCCCTCCTCGTTAAGCAGCGCATATTCGCGGTTATGGCCCACCCACATCCGGCAGCGTGCCGGATCAACGAGTTCATGGGTGCGTGAGACGACACTGCCCGTCGCCAATTCGGCAAGCCGGCTTTCCCGGCCCGCCAGGACGCTCGCACCGATGCCCGGGCGCCGGGCCGCCGGGGCTTGCGCCCCCGGGTCGATTCCGGCGACCAGATCAGCCGCGAAGTTGGCGTTTTTCTTGCTCATCATCCACCCCTTCTACCCGGAATTGCACCGGTGCAATTTTGCTCGCATCAAGCGAGGCCCTCCTTGCGCAAGCGCGCCAGATGGCTGGGCCACATCGACCGGATGTCGAACTCGATTTCACTGTTCACGCCGTCGAGATAGGCGAGGCAGCGGTTGCGCACCGCCGAACTGGTGACAGGTCCGTCAAGCTCATAGACGGTCATCAGCCGCGCCGTCGCATTGTCGATTTCCGCCGAATCCTTGAGCGGTGTGCGCACGATCGCGTGGCCGAAAAGGGTCCGCATCAGGTTGAGCAGTTCCTTCTGCATCGACTTGTTCTCGTCGACCTTGGATGCGACGAAGCGCAGGAACTGCAGCGACGGGGCCAAGCCGCGATCGGCCAGGGTCTCGATGGTCTCGTCGAGCATGGCGAGAAAGGCCGCGGTCGACGAGAAGTCCATCACCGTCGGCGGCACCGGCACGACCAGCGCATTGGCCGCGCGCAGCACCGAAAGCGAGATCGCGCCAAGCGCTGGCGGCGGATCGAGAACCACCACATCGAACCGATCGGCAATGCTCGCAATGCCTTGCGCCATGCGGTCGATCAGGTTCCCCTGCCCCCGCGCCATGCGCGCAGCGATTTCATATTCCGACTGGAAGAGCCGCAGATTGGCCGGGACGAGTTCGAGGCCGTCGAAGTGGGTCTTGCGCAGGGCATAGTCGAGCGACTCCATGTCGTCGTGCCGCAGGAACGGATAGAGCGTGTCCTCCTCGGTTAGGTCGAGGTCGGGAACATAGCCGAAGAGGGTCGTTGCCGACGCCTGGCTGTCGCAATCTATGAGAGCTACCCGGTAGCCCTTGATCGCGAGATATTGGGCCAAGTGCACCGACAGGGTCGATTTCCCCACCCCGCCCTTGAAGTTCTGCACCGCGATAACGCAGCAGGGGTCGGTTGCAGCCCGCCAGGGCCGGGTGCCGAACAATCCCCGCATATCGTTGAGCTGCGCCAGGGTATAGCCGACACGCCGATTATTCTCGGTTCGCGGAGGCGGCGGCAAGCGGCCGTCCTTCTCGGCCTCACGAATGGCCGCCGGGGTTCGGCCGACCAGTTCGGCCGCTTTACCGATCGGGAAAGTGGGCTCGCGCCGCTCGTCCGCCCGGGCGCTCCGCGCAGAGTCGCGGAGCCGCTCGAGAACAGAGCTGGTCCGTTGTGCGAGCGTTGAGACGGACAGCAGATCCTGCGTACCTTCGATATCGAGTGATGCAGCCAAGAGAGGCCCCCTTGCGAAACTGAACGGGGCATAGCTCAATTTGCACTTTTAGGTCAATCAGAGGCTGATTTTCGCAAGTCGCTTTGGCACGACAGGGTGATTTGGCCGCAATCGGCGCCGCGGACCTCTGCGCACACCTTAACCTGACCTCTTGGGGGCTGTTCGCCCCGAAATTGCACCGGTGCAATTTCGGCTCAGGGACGCCCGCGCCGCGCCAGGAAACTCTCGCAAAAGCCCGTCCAGGACGCGATCAGCTTGGCACCCTTGAGCTTTGCCAGCCTCTCGCCCATCTGCGCGCGATAGGCATCGGCAATGAGATCGATGTCCCAACCGCCGCCCGCCGAGCGCGCGATCGCGGCAAGCGTATCGGAGCCAAAGCGGATCGTGCCGTCCGGGAAGGTGACCTCCCCTGCCCCGACCTTCTCCGTGGACACCAATGCAGCGACGGCGGCCTTCGTCACCGCCTCGACGGCTACGGTCTCGACATCGCCGTCGCGCCTTGCCTTCCTCCCCGCCGAGTGACGACCGATCTCCTCTACGGTCGCGATCTGGGCCGGGGCATCCTTGGGCTCAAAGCGGAATTCGATTTCGGTGACGGTTCTGCCCTGGCGGATCTCCCGCCACTCCACGCGAAAATGGGCGAGCTGATCTATTTCGGCCTTTGCCTTTTCGAGAACCTTGCGACGCAACTGCGCAAAGTCCTTGTAGACGTCCGGCGCGATACCGAGCAGCGCACGCAGCGCCGTCATGTCGCCCTTCCAGAGCGACTGGCGCCTATGCAGCCGTAGCGCCCCGATCTCGTACAGCTTGAGCGCATAGGTTGAACGAAAGCCGAGCACTGCCTGCCGGTTCAGGACCGCATAGGTCTCCGATTCCTGGATCAGTTTTCGGGCCTCGGGCGTGAACTCCCATTCAATCCACCCCGCGTCCGCGCCCTCCTCGTCTTCCGCTTCTTCACGCGATGACGAGATAAGCGAAAAGCGCAGGGTCGCCTTCTTGCCGCGCCAGGACTTGTCATCAACCGCGAAAAGCGTGCGATGGAGTTCCTCGAGCATATCCGAGATGCGTTCATTGCCTTTGTGACCGCGGCGAATGTCCGCCTTTCGCATCTTGTGCGGACGGTCCTCCCAAGCATCACCGCCCGCAGTCAAAATCATCAGCGCGAGCAGGCGCGAAGCGGTCAGGCTCAGCGACTGGCCTTTGACGAACTTGACCTCGACGATGCTGCCGGGCTTGGCGAACTCGTCACCGCCCTTGGCCTGCAGGGCGGCAGCCACCCGCATCGCCCGTCCCGGAGAAGCATCATCACCGGTGGGAGAGGGCGTTACAGCGTGGTCTAGGGCTTGCTCGTCATCCATGCCATGAAGTCTGCACCGATTCGTCCGGCGTGGGAGAAAACCTGCCTGACCTGTCCTCGTGCGTCAAGTCAGGGCAGGATAGATGGCGGTTTCGGCCCCCAAGAGGTCAGGATAGAATTTCGCCCCGAAGTGGCAAAACATGAGGAAGTGCGCCGAGTCGCATTTCAATGCGCCCTTACGCACGCAAACGGCCGCACGTAGGCCAAAGAAGGTCCCTGACGAGCGGCATGGCGGACGAATCGTCCCCGAGCGAGGGTGGCCCCCATGCGGTCAGGAAGGCCCCAACCGGTCAGGTTGCATCCCCCGACCGGTCAGGGAAGCGCCCCCACAAGGGCAGGCAAAATCCCCCGTCCGGTCAGGATAAGCTTGCTCAAACCCGCAGAAATGCTGTGCTTTCGGCCCCGTGAATCTGAATCCTTTTGAATCGGAAAAGCTTCCGCTGCGAGCAGCGGCGTTTTGATTCTTTTTATTTTGAGAAAGAGATCCGCGTCGCCTCATGCAATCGTTCAATCCCCCTGCCTGGAGGGATACGCGAAGTCGGCCCTCGACGATAGGCTGCCGACCAAATGACGTTGCGCATGGAGGGTGCATGATCAACTTCGCCAAGTTCGAGATCATCGGCCGGATCGGAGAAATCGACGCACGGCCGAAGGTCACCCTGCTGTCGGTTTGCGCGAATTATCGCCGCAAGGGTGACGATAACGAATGGCAGGAAGACAGCCACTGGAACCGGGTCAGCGTGTTCAGCGAAGGCCAGCGGAAGCATATCGCCGACCGGGCTCAAGTCGGGGATCTCGTGCGCATAGCCGGGCGGCTCAAGGACAGCTCTTATGAACGCGACGGCGCGACGCACTACACAACCGATCGCATCGTCGAGGAATTCGGGATCCTGGCATCCAAAGGCATGCCGGGGTGAAATACCGGGGAGGGGAGGGCGCAATCAGCAGCGGCGCTCCACCACTTCCAAGGATTAGTCGATGCCCATAGCTGCTCCCCATCGCGCCAAAGCCATTGTCGAAGCCCTGGGTGGGACCTGGCGCGGTACGCGCGGCGAATGCCGGTGCCCGGCACATGACGATCATGGTCCCAGCCTGTCGGTACGCCTGGGCGAGCGGGCGATCCTGTTCCACTGCTTTGCCGGCTGCGACACGCGCGATGTTCTGGCTGCTTTGCGCCGGCGCAAACTTCACGATGCCGAGCCGCTCACCATGCCGCGCCCGAAGGCGGCCGCGGACCATCGCGCTCTTGCACTTCGCCTATGGAAGGCGAGCCAGCCTATCGCCGGCTCTCCAGCGGCCGAATACCTGGCGGCGCGCGGTCTGCCGCCTCCCTATCCGCGTTGCCTGCGCTACAATCCGCGCACCATCGTCGGGGCCGGTGAGCGCCGCCGGTTCTTTCCCGCGATGATCGCCGCGGTCGAGAATGATCTGGGCGTCGTGGCCGTCCAGCGGACCTGCCTCGATCTCGCCGACATCCTGCACAAACCCTTGCCAAAACCGAAGATTGCCCTTGGCCTTCTCGGCGACGCGGCCATTCGTCTGGCGCCGGCCGGCGAGGAGCTTGGCCTTGCCGAAGGCATCGAGGACGCCCTTTCAGCAATGGCCTGGTTCGGAACGCCGACCTGGGCGCTGGGCGGGGTCGAACGCCTTGGGCTTGTCGCCATCCCCGAACGGGTCAAGCGTATCATCGTCTATGGCGATCGCGGTGCCGCCGCTGCCGCCATGCTAAAAAAAGCCCGCCCGCATCTCACAGCCAATGGACGCGAAGTGGTGCTTCGGCTGCCGGAACGGCACGCGGACTGGAATGATGCTTGGCGTGTCCGCCGGGCCGCCGAGGCGGCCTGAGAGGGGAGGGGGCCTTCAGACTGATGACCTGGCGCTGATGCCAGGTGTCAGACCTGGAGATGCCCCATGGCCACACAACCCCTCGCGCTCACGCTGCCGCTCGATGATCCCGCCCGTATCGCTGCTCAAGGCATAGCCGACCGGCTGTCCGAAGGACGTCCGGTTGCACGTAACGACCTCCTTGCCGAAATGGCCTCCGCCTTCGGTGGCTCGAGCGCCGATGGCCTGTGGTCATTGCGCGACGCCTACGATGTGCTCGAACTCGCGCAGGTCCTCCATCTGAAGAACGCGACGCTCCCGGCAGATGCGAATGCGCGGCTCGCCCAGCTGATCGCCATGACGGCAGCGCTTCCCACGCAAAGCGTGCGTAGCGAAACGCAGGTCGCATTCCAGCAATTCTCGACACCGGCGCCGATCGGTTTCCTTGCCGCCAAGGCAGCCGCGATCACGGCACACGATATCGTGCTCGAGCCCTCGGCCGGGACAGGCCTCCTTGCCATAGACGCCCATCTCGCCGGCGCGCGCCTCCTTCTCAATGAGATCGATGCCCGGCGCGCGCGTTTGCTGCGTCACGCCTTTCCCGAAGGCAGGCTGAGCACGCATGATGGCGAACTGATCGACGATATGCTCGATCGGCAACTGGTGCCGAGCGTCGTACTCATCAATCCGCCCTTCTCGCGAAGCCAGGGGCGGGGGCGCGATCGACATGCCGCGCTTCGCCACTTGCGCTCCGCGCTGTTGCGGCTTGCTCCAGGCGGGCGCTGCGCCGTTATTCTCCCCGACCGCATCGAGACTGGGGACGCGGATTGGCTGCACGCCACCGCGGGCGCGCATGCCCGGCTGCATCTCGACCTGCCGCCCAATGCCTATGCCAAGCACGGCACCGGCCAGGCAGTCCAGCTCATACTCCTCGAAAAGGGCGGGGCAGGGGTCCCGGTCCCGCGCCAGACCTGCACGACGCTCGGCGCTGCGCTTGCGGTCATCGATGCGATGGCGACCCCATGCGCGCCGCAGCCGCAGCCGATCTCCCGCCCCAGCGGATTGTTCCGGGGCCTCACGCGGCGGACCCGCCCCGTAGGCTCGCGTGTGGCGGTGACCCTGCCCACGACCCGCGCGGTCGCCTATCACCGTCTCGACGCGCCGGCGCCCGCGGGCGAACCGCAAGGGATTTACCTGCCCTATCGGCCGAGCCGTCTGCTGATTGCCGATGCCCGTGAGCACCCAAGCGCGCTGGTCGAATCGCAGGCAATGGGATCGATTGCCGCACCCCCGGTCGCTTATGAACCCGTGCTGCCGGCCAGGATCTTGGACGACGGCCTGCTCTCGAACGCGCAGCTCGAAACGCTAATCTACGCTGGCGCGGCGTTCGAGCGCGATCTTCCCGGCCGGTTCGCATCCAGCGAGGAGGGTCTTTCGCTGTCGCCGGCAGAGGCCGGCAACGCCTATCGGACCGGCTTTTTCCTTGGCGATGGCACGGGCGCCGGCAAGGGACGGCAGGTGGCAGGCGTCATCCTCGACCAGTGGTTGCGCGGCAACCGCCGCCACCTCTGGATATCCAAGAGCGAGACGCTGATCGAAGACGCTCGCCGCGACTGGTCGGCGCTTGGCGGCTTGCCGCTCGACATCCAGCATCTCAACCAGTGGAAGCTCGGCACCCCGATCGCGCTGGGCGATGGGATCCTCTTCCTGACCTATGCCACCCTGCGCTCCAACCGCGGCGACAGGGGCACGCGGCTGCGCCAGCTGATCGAATGGATGGGCGAGGATTTCAGCGGCGTCATCGTCTTCGACGAGGCGCATGAAATGGCCGGGGTGGCCGGCGGCGAGGGCCGGTTCGGCGCCACGAAAGGGTCCGAGCAGGGCATCGCCGGGGTCCGTCTGCAAAATCTCGCTCCGCGCGCCCGGATCCTCTACGCCTCGGCAACCGGCGCCTCGGACGTCAACAACCTCGCTTATGCGACACGCCTCGGATTGTGGGGACCGCAGACGGCCTTCGCCGACCGGCGGGCCTTCGTGGAATCCCTGCGCCGCGGCGGCATCGCGGCGATGGAATTGATCGCCCGCGACCTCAAGGCGCAGGGCCTCTATGCCGCGCGGGCGCTCAGCTTCGCCGGCGTCGAATATGACATCCTCGAGCATCGGCTCAGCGAAGAACAGATCGCCGTCTACAATGCCTATGCCGATGCCTGGGCGATCTTATGCGCAGCTGCGCATAACAGGCTTTATCGCGAGGTGGCGATAATGCGAAGGAACGCGGCGTAGGCGCGCAATTTCCGTAAGGCGTGGCGATGTTGCTGCGCATTATTTTGGCTGCGAACCTCGGTGGTCTCTGGACCAGCTGAGGATAAAAGCATGTTGAAATTGCACGACGAGTTGATCGCCGAACTCTCGAATTTGCTCACGACGCAGAATTACAACCCGGTGGTCGTAGCGAACCATCGCCTCTACGCCCGCGCGTTTCTCGATTATCTGGCCGAGTGCGACATGCAGGTGGAAGCTGTGACGTCGGCGCAGGTCGATCAATATTTTGTCTATGCAGTCCAGGATTTCGAAGCCCGGTACGGTCGGCCTCCCTGTGTGCGCTGGCAGATGTTGCCCCGCACGTCGATCAACAAGCTGCTCCGGCTTGCTCAAGGCAAATGGCCGCCCGAGCCGGAGATAATCGAACCGGAAACTGTGTACCGGCAGGCGATCTGCTGCGAATACGAGGCATGGCTGCGCGACGAACGCGGTCTGGCAAGCGCTACCATCGCGGCGCTTATGTGGGAGGCACGGAACTTCCTGCGATGGCAGTTCGAACGGAGCGGTGCTGCCAGCCTCGACACGTTGAGCATCGTGGAAGTCGATCTCTACATGGACATGCGCGCGCCTGGATTAAGGCGCAAATCGTTGGCCGATGTCGCTGAGCGGCTCCGGTCGGCGGTGCGCTATCTGCATCGGACGAGGCGCATCCCGACTGATCTCACGCCGCACATCATCGGCCCCATGCTCTACGCCTATGAAGACGTGCCCTCGACGTTGGACAAGAGCCAAATCGCCGCGGTGTTGGCGACGACGAAGAAGGACGGATCGCCGCGAGGAATGCGCGATTTTGCGGTCCTTCAACTGCTTGCCACATATGGGTTGCGTGAAGGGGAGGTTTGCCGCCTTCGGCTTGAGGACGTGAACTGGCGCGGAGAATCCCTGCGTATCCGTCACACCAAGACCAATGCGTACTCCTACATGCCGCTATTGGCGCCGGTTGGTGAAGCGCTGCTCGACTATCTGCGTCATGGGCGCCCTCAGGTCGAGGGGCGAGAAATCTTTATCCGATCCTGCGCGCCCTACATCGCAATGACAAACCTGTACGGCATGATCCGCGGGCGGTTAGCAGCCGCAGGCGTCGAGCCGCCGGGAAAGCGAGGGGCACATGTCTTCCGCCACGCGCGCGCGGTCGAAATGCTGCGGGCGTCGGTGCCGCAAAAGATCATCGGCGACGTGCTCGGGCATCGATCCACCGAATCCACCAATGCCTATCTCAAGCTGGCGACAGATGATCTCCGAGCCGTGGCGCTCGATGTACCTGGCCTGGAGGTGCTGTCATGAGCGCCTGGCACGATCCCGATTGCACCGTTGTTGACACCTTCCTGGAAAAATCGCAGTTCCGGCCGGGAAGCAGGCCCACTTATCGCTGGTTCCTTCGCAGCTTCGAGAACGTAGCCCGACGTCATCCGGCGGTTGACCGGCAGATGCTCGACGTCTGGCTGAAGGAAATGGAAAAATGTTGGCGAATGCCGACGCTGCTCAATCAGGTCTGCATTGTCGATCGCTTCCTCGACCACCTCGTCGAAATCGGGCTGATCGCCGAGAATCCCGTTGCCGTGCTTCGCCACCGGTACAACGTCAAACAAAGCAAGCCGATCTGGCGGGCGTTGGCTTCCCCCAATCCCGACGAAGCCCTGGCCGCGTTACGACGCCCTGCTCCCTTCGGCAGCGTGCTGGGGGACTTCATGCGTGAGCACGTCGCATTGATGCGCAGCCGGGGCTATCAGTATGAGACGCAGGCTCACTGGCTATTGCGGTTCGATCGGTTCCTCCAGGCGAACCCCGAACTTGCCGGGGCATCGCTTGAGACAATGCTGGCGCGCTGGGCAACTGCCAAGCCGACCCGCAATCACGCGGCTGAATGTCAGAAGCTGGGGCGCATCCTGACCAAGGCGCGGTATCGCCTTGATCCCAGCATCCCGCCAAAACGCTTCAACGCCCGGCCGGAGCGGGAAGTGGCGCGCGAGCATCGACGGCCGCATATCTTCAGTCCGGCAGACGTCCGGCGGTTGCTCGATGTTGCCCGCTCATATCCGTCGCCGGATGCTCCGCTGCGGCCTATGGTCCTCTACACGATGGTGGTTCTGGCCTATTGTGCCGGACTGCGCCGTAGTGAACTCGCCGGGCTTGATCTGGGTGACGTGGACCTTCAATCAGACACGATCACGATCCGGGCAACGAAGTTCTACAAGACCAGGATCTTGCCGCTAACCGGCAGCGTCATGGCCGAATTACGGGCCTATATCGATGCAAGGCGGCGCGCTGGCGCCCCGCAGGATCCGCGGTCCGGGCTCTTCTGGCACGAGCACTTCAATGATCACTATACCCCGGTGACGGTCTCAACGATGATCACCAACGTCATGCGCCGAGCCGGGTTCAAGCCCCCGACGGGGAGGGCGGGGCCGCGCGTTCATGACCTGCGCCACTCGATGGTCGTGAACCGAATCCTCCAATGGTATCGATCCGGCATCAATCCGCAGGACAAACTGCGCTTCCTCTCGACCTATATGGGCCACCGGGACATCAACTCCACGCTGGTCTACATCACCGTCACGCAGGACCTGCTGCAGGAAGCAAGCGAGCGGTTCCGTACCGTCGGCGCCCGATGCCTCACGATGGAGGCGCGGTCATGACGAAGGGCAATCCGTTCCCCGCGTTGTTGCGGGCGTTCTTCCAGGAATGGTTGGCCGAGCAACGCAGTGCTTCGGTTCATACGATCCGGTCTTACCGCGACACCTGGCGGTTGTTGCTTCGGTTTATCGCGGAGCGAAAGGGCGCCGGGGTTGCGCGGATCATGCTGGCCGACGTCTCGGCCAGCGAGGTGCGCGCGTTCCTCCATCATACCGAGCATGAGCGCAGGGGCACGATCGGTACACGCAACTGCCGGCTTGCCGCGATCCGCAGCTTCTTCAGCTTCGTGGCGGACAAAGATCCCGAATACATCGCGCAATGCGCCGAGGTCCTGACTGTCCCGCTCAAGCGGGAGCCCACCGCTGCACCCTGCTATCTCGAGCCGGAGGAGGTCGAAGCGATCCTCGCGCAGCCCGACCGGTCGACAATCGAGGGGATGCGCGACCATGTGCTGCTCTCGTTCCTGTACAACAGCGGCGCGCGCATCCAGGAAGCTCTCGACCTGTGTTCCAACGCGGTCCGGTTCGATGCGCCGCACTACGCTCGCCTCTATGGCAAGGGGCGCAAGGAACGGATCTGTCCACTCTGGCCGGAAACCGTGACGTTGCTCAGGAAGTTGTTGGAACGTCACCCGCGCGCCCCAGATCAGCGGATCTTCGTCAATCGATATGGTGAACCGCTGGGCGCCTCGGGAGTGCGGTTCAAACTCGCCGCCTATGTAGAAAAGGCGTCCAAAACCGTGCCGACGCTGCGGTCAAAACATGTGACACCGCACAGCTTCCGGCACGCGACCGCCGTTCACCTTGTCGCTGCCGGGGTAGACATCACCGTCATACGCAGTTGGCTGGGACACGTCAGCCTCGACACGACCAACCACTACGCACAGGCCAATCTGGAGACCAAACGAAAGGCCTTGGAGCTGGTGGGTGCGCCGTCGGCGAGCAACGTTCCACCTTCGTGGAAGCGAGATGCCAGTCTGATGGAGTGGCTCGACACCCTGTGAAATAATGCGAAGGACGTGGTGGTCAGTCTCCCGACATTGCGCGCCTACGCCGCGTTCCTTCGCATTATCGCCACCTCGCGATAAGCGATCATTCACAACAATCTGCAGGCCGCGCTCGCCGCCACGCGCGTCACCGACGGCTTCAGCGGTGCCACCTATAATAGCGGCGCGAAGGCCGCGGCATTGTCGATCTTCGAATCGACCAAGCAACGCTTCTTCGGCCAGATCCTGCTGTCGATGAAGCTGCCGTCGCTGATCCCGGCGATCGCCGCCGATCTCGCGCGCGGCGACTGCGCCGTAGTCCAGCTCGTGTCGACCTCGGAAGCGATGCTCGATCGTGCCCTTGCCGACCTGTCCCCCGAGGAGCGGGCCTGGCTCGATATCGAGCTGTCCCCGCGCGAATTCCTGTAATCTGGATCTCAACATTAGATATATTCTTTGCAGTCCGCGATTATGTCGAGTCCGGCAGCCGGAGGCTCGGATTTGCGTCGGTTCGTCATGATTTCACTCCAGATAATTACGGGTTCTTCGACCTCAACACGTCGAAGGAACCACCATGCCAACAAGATCATTTGCGTCGTTTCGGCCCGCGCCGCGCAGGATTGAAGATCCGCCCAGTCCCGACGCCCTATTCACCGCATTCCTCTCCTCTCTGTCGGTTGACGAAGGGGCGGCTTGTGCGGTCCTGTACAGCGCAGCGGTCCGCCACTTTCTCAGTTGGCTGGGACTACGTGGGATTGCGCTCGAGACGCTCGACGACCACGTCGCGCACCGGTTTGAGAAGCATCGATGCCGGTGCCCGGGATATTCAGCGCAAGAGCCGGCCTACAAGGCCGATCTTGCGGCGCGTGTCAGGCGCTTTATCCGGTTTCTCGAAGATCAGGGCTACATCGTGGTCGCCGATGGGATCGATGATCTCGGTGGGCATCTGGCAGCCTACTCGCACCAGATCGATGCTCTCCAGCTCGTTGAGGCGCTATCGGGAGCATATCGATCAGAGGCCGAGCACTTCGCCATCTGGCTTCGCGTGTCGCGACGACCTTGGACCGAAGTCGATGAGGGGGTGATCGAGCAATACGCGGGTCACGACTGTCGCTGCCCGGCGTTTCGCAAACGCGGCAAGTTGGCCTCTTCAGGTATGAAGAGGCGTCGTCGTTTCATTCGGCACTTCGTCGCGTTTCTTCGTGATCGCGGTGCTATCGCGCCAGTCGGAGCGAAGCTGGAAGTACATCCGGATGTCGCGGCCTATCTCGGTTGGCTCAAGCAGCATCGCGGCGCAACCGACGCGACTATCCGTCGGTATCGGCCGGAGGTCGACCGGTTGATAGCCATGCTTGGCGCACCCGTGCTGTGGGATGCCGCCGGTCTACGAAGCGCATTCGCGCGAAGAAGCAAGGAGACGCCGGGATCGGTATCGCTGCTCGTTACGATCATGCGGAGCTTTCTTCGCTTTCTCATTGGTCAAGGCCAATGCCGTCCCGCACTGCTGCACGCGATACCCTCTGTGCAGCGATACCGCCTTTCAACATTGCCGCGCTATGTTGACCCGGCAACGATCGAGAGGATCATTTCGGCCTGTCCGACTGACCGGCCAGTGCAGATCCGGGATAAGGCCATCATTCTCTTGCTTGCCAGGCTCGGCCTGCGGGCAAGTGATATTCGGGATATGCGCCTCGACGACATCGATTGGCGTTCCGGCCATTTGATAGTCAAGGGCAAGTCACGACGGTCGGAGCGGTTGCCACTGCCCCAGGATGTCGGCGACGCGATCTTGGCCTACCTGTCGACGGCTCGTCCAAAGGCGATCGACAGACACCTGTTCCTGCGCGCGCATGCCCCGTTTCGGTCGTTGAGCTCGTCGGCTGAGATTGCCGGCATCGTTGCACGCACATTGGAGCGAAGCGGGATCGAAGGTCTGCCGACCGGATCACACATATTCCGGCATTCGCTTGCCACCAACATGCTGCGCGCGGGCGCAGGCCTGGAGTCCGTCGGGACCATCCTGCGTCACAGCTCGCCCGAGACCACTGCCATCTACGCCAAGGTCGATTTGCCGATGCTCATGAAGATCGCACAGCCCTGGCCAGGAGATCTGTCATGCTGAACACGCATATTTCCAGATACGTCGCGCTGCATCGCAGCCTGGGCCGGAAATTCCGCGAACAGGACCGGATGCTCAGACTCTACGCAGCATACGCCGAAGGATTCGGTGACCGACGGACCAAGGTCCGACGGATATACGACTGGTGCCACACATCGAGCTCGCAGAACGTGGCCCAAAGGCGGTTCGACACGGTTCGCAACTTCAGCCTATTCGCCCACGCCGAAGATTCAGGACACCAGGTCCCACCTGCGGGCGTTTTCGGTCGGGGCAAGCGTCCGCGCCCCACGCCGACCATCATCGAACCGGAACAGGTTCGGGCGATCATGGCAGCAGCACTGGACCTGCCGCCCATGGGCATGATCAGCCCTCATACCTACCATTGCCTGTTTGGACTGCTGGCTGCGACGGGCCTCAGGATTTCCGAAGCCTTGGCGCTACAATGCGACGATCTGGGCGGAGACGGCCTGATCATTCGCAACGGCAAGTTCGGCAAGCAGCGCCTGATAGCGTTGCAGCCATCGACCCGTCAGGCGCTCGAAGCCTATCTCGCTACCCGGGCAAGGCTCGGCGCTACTGGCAGCGACCTGTTCGTGACGATCCGGGGAAGAGCACCCCACAAGGTGCGTGCTCATATCGTGTTCGTCAGACTGGCGCGACAGCTCGGCTATCGTGGACCAACCGGTACGACCGGAATGCGGCTACACGATTTGCGGCACACTTTCGCCGTGCGCTCGCTGGAGTCGTGTTCGCCGGACAGGGAGGCCGTTGCGCATCACATGGCCGGACTCAGCGCCTATCTGGGGCACGCCTCGATCGCCAACACCTATTGGTATCTCGAAGCCACCCCGGTGCTGCTGCGCGACATCGCTGCCGCGAGCGAACACCTCTTTCTGGGAGAAGTGGCATGACGGCGCTCGCTCCCCATCTCACGGCATACCTCCGCGAACATCTGCCGCGGGAACGCGCCGTCAGCCCGCACACGGTGAAGACCTATGCCAACTGCTTCGTATTGCTAGTCCGGTTTGCTGCCGATCGGCTGAAGCGCCGACCGACCGATCTGGAGGTCGAGGATCTCGGCATCGATCTAATCCTAGCATTTCTCGACCATATCGAAGCCCAGCGCGGCAGCTCCGTGCGCACCCGCAATGGCAGGTTGGCGGCGATCAGGTCCTTCTTCCGGTACATCGAGTATCGAGTTCCGGTTTGTCTTGACCAGGCGCTTCGGGTTCGATCGATCCCAAGCAAGAAGACTGACAAGGCGCTCATCGACTATCTCGACCGGGCAGAGATCAAGGCATTGCTGGATGCCCCCGATCCCAGGACACGCCTTGGCACCCGTGATCGCGCAATGCTGCATCTGGCCTATGCTGGCGGGCTCCGAGTGTCGGAACTCGTAACGCTGCAGCTGCGCGATTTTCCCAACCGCTCCCTGTCCACCGTGCACATCATGGGCAAGAGTCGGCGTGAACGGGTCCTACCGCTCTGGAAGGAGACCCAGTTCGCGTTGCGCGCATGGCTTGCGATCCGCCCCGACGCCGAGGTCGCCGAGATATTCCTCAATGCCAACGGGCAGCCGATGACCCGCGACGGGTTTGCGTTCCGTTTGGCCGAGCACGTCAAGACCGCGGCAGAGAAGCAGCCGTCGATCCTTGGCAAGCGCGTCACGCCGCACGTGTTGCGCCATTCCTGTGCGATGCACACGCTCGCAGCGACCGGGGACATCCGCAAGGTCGCGTTATGGCTCGGCCACGCCAGCATCCAGAGCACCGAGGCCTATTTACGCGCCGATCCCGACGAGAAGTTGCAAATCCTCGCGGCTCACGGCGCCCCCGCCATCAAACCCGGGCACTTCAAGCCCCCATCCGATGCCCTGATCACCATGCTTACCGACGTTCGGAGGCGGGCCTAGCCCGTCCCCGGACATTCCCCCAACGCTCATATTATCTGGAGTGAAATCATGACGAACCGACGCAAATCCGAGCCTCCGGCTGCCGGACTCGACATAATCGCGGACTGCAAAGAATTCCTGGTCGATTATCTGACGGCCGCCTTTCCGGTGCGCCAGATGCGCACCTATACCGACGATAGCGGCACAGTGCGCTCGGAACCGATGATCGACGAAGCCGGGCAGCCGGTGCTGTGCCGGGAAGCGATCGCCATGCGCGACCAACTCCTCGAGCAACTCTGTGCGCTGCCGGTGGTCGGCTCGGCGCTCGATCACATCATCGGGCATTTCGGGACGGAGGCAGTGGCCGAGGTGACGGGTCGCAGCCGGCGGATCATCGTCGATGCCGACGGACGTCAGCGGATCGAACGGCGCAGCGCGCGCACGAACCTCGCGGAGACCGACATCTTCATGCGCGGCGAAAAGCGCATCCTGATCTTCTCCGACGCCGGCGGCACGGGGCGGAGCTACCACGCCAGCCTCGACGCGCCCAATCAGAGCCGTCGCATCCACTATCTGCTCGAGCCCGGTTGGCGCGCGGACGCGGCGATCCAGGGGCTGGGCCGCACGCACCGCACCCACCAAGCCTGCCCGCCCTTGTTTCGGCCCGTTTCCACCGATTGCCGCGGCGAACGGCGGTTCATCTCGACCATCGCCCGGCGCCTCGACAGCCTGGGTGCACTGACCCGTGGCCAACGCCAGACCGGCGGGCAGGGACTTTTCGACCCCCGCGACAATCTGGAGTCCGACTTCGCGCGGGAATCGCTCGACCAGTGGTTCCGCCTGCTGTTCCAGGCAAAGCTCCAATCGGTGCGCTTTGATCAATTCCAGTCGCTCACCGGTTTGAACCTGGCCGGGGAGGGTGGGGGGCTCACCGAGACCTTGCCCACGATCCAGCGGTGGTTGAACCGCATCCTGGCACTGCGCATCGACCTGCAGAACGCGATCTTCGACGAATATCTGGGCTTGATCGAAGCACGGGTGGAAAAGGCCCGCGAGGCTGGCACCCTCGACCTTGGCGTCGAAACGATCGCGGCCGACCGTATTTCGATCCTCGGCCGGACGGTGATCCGGCGCGATCCCGTGAGCGGCGCCGAAACCGAGATCCTGCGTATCGAAACGGAGGAGCGATATCGGCCGCTGACCCTGGAGCGAGCGCATTGGCTTCTGGCCGACCCGGAAGCGCGCGGGTTGATCAACCCGCGTTCCGGCAAGGCCGCCATTTGCCGGCCGACTTTCTCGCTGACGGACGAAGAGGGGCGGACCGTGCGCCGCTATGAGCTGGTGCGGCCGACGCGCACCGAACGGCACAGGCAGGACCTCTTCGCCGAAACCCATTGGACCGACGTGGACCGCGCGAGCTTCGACGAAGTCTGGCAGGCCGAATGCGAGGCGATGACCGCGCAGACGCGCACGCAGATCATCTATCTGGTCACCGGCCTGCTGCTCCCGGTCTGGGGCAAGCTGCCCGACGATCATGTCCAGGTCTGGCGGCTGACGAGCGATGACGGCCAGTCGCTTCTCGGGCGTCTTATTCCGGCGCCGCTGGTTGAGCGGATTGCCAGCGCATTCGGCATCTCGGCCCATGTCGAGATCGACCTCGGCGCGCGGGTCGAGCACGTCCGCACCTCGGGCGAGATCATGCCGATCGGAGCGCTGCGGCTGAAGCGCGCCTTGGTCGCCGGCGATCAACGCCTCGAATTGCTCGACTGGAAGCCCGAGGCGCTGCCTCATCTCAAGGCGGCGGGCTGCTTCACCGAGATCATCCAGCACCGCACGCGGCTGTTCGTTCCCCCGAGCCGCGCCCTCGAGATCCTCGCCAGGATCACGGACTGACCCGCGGCCGCGCCAAGCGACCGAAGAGAGGGGAGGGGGCCTTCGGCCGGGTGGGCCTGAGTGGCTCAAGCCGGCCGCCGAGGTCGGCGCAACCCTCGAAGGAGACAACCGATGATCCAGTCCGTGAAGGTCAAGAACCTCTCGCTCTCGAAGGACAATGTCCGCAAATCCAATCGCGATGCCGACCTCGACAGCCTCGCCGACAATATCGCCGCGCATGGCCTGTTGCAGAATCTCGTGGTCACGCCGCTCAAGAAGGCAGGACATTTCACCGTCAAGGCGGGTGGCCGCCGCTTGCGGGCGCTCCAGCGCCTGATCGATTCAGGGCGGCTTGCCGGGGACCATGAGGTTCAGGTGCTGGTGCTCGAGGATGATGCCGGATCGGCCGAAGCGAGCCTTGCCGAGAATTTCCACCGCGTCGCGATGAACCCGGCGGATGAGTGCTCGGCTTTCAAGCACTTCCTCGACAAGGGCGCGAGCGCCGAGGATGTGGCGAAACGCTTCGGCGTCACGACCCGCTTCGTCGAGCAGCGGGTACGGCTTGCCGAACTGGCTCCCGCAGTTTTCGCGGCGCTGGCGGCGGGCGAGATCACGCTGGGGGTCGCCCAGGCTTATGCCGTCACGCCCGACGTCGATCGCCAGGCCCGCGTGTTCGAGAGCATGAGCCGGTCCTATTATGGCGACAATCCCGACAATATCCGTCGTGCGCTCCTCAACGGGACGGTCAAGGCGACCGACGCCAAGGCACGGTTCGTCGGCCGCGACGCCTATGTCGGCGCGGGCGGCCGGATCGAGCGCGACCTGTTTGGCGAAGATGCGGACGAGAGCTGGATCGACGTGGAGCTCATCGAGCAGCTGGCCGCCCAGAAGCTTGAAGCGGCCGCGGAAGCGCTCGCTGCCGAACAGAAGCTGGCGTTCGTGACGCCGGTCCTCGCGACGCATGTGCCCTATGATATGGAGTGCCAGCTCCACGAATATCATCCGCCGCTGCGCGAATTGAGTGGGGACGAGCAGGAGCGTGTCGATAGTCTCTCGGATGAGGGCGACGCGCTCATCCGCGAACTGGAGACCGACCTCGAGGATGGCACGCCCGAGGCCGAGGCAGCGTCGGCGCGGCTCGCCGACATCGAGCGGGAACTCGATACGATCGAAGCGTCGCGCACGATGGTCGACGATGCGATCAAGGACCAGCTGGGCACCTTCATCTATCTGGCGCCCGATGGCAGTCCGCGGGTGCACAGCCGCATGTTCAGCGAGCGCGCCATTCGTCAGGCGGGCGAGGACGCAGAACCCGAAGCACCGTCCGGCAAGGTCGCGGCCTCCCGGCTCAGCGCGACGCTGGTTGACGAACTCGCGACCCAGCGCCGGCAGATCCTGGCGGCCCATGTCGCCTCGGATGCCGGGTTCGCGCTCGATCTCACGATATTCCTGATGGCGCACCGGACGGTGTTCGCCAGCAGCTATGTCCGGGACCACTCGACGCTGCAGGCGGCGGCCGCGAGCTTCCCGATCGCCAGCTTCCGCGATGAAGGCAGCGCGGCGAGCAATGTCCTGACCGAACAGCGCCAGGCGCTCGATGTGAGCTGGGCAGGCGGGAACACGCTGTCGTCCCGCTTCGATGCCTTCCGGCAACTGGATGAACAGGCGCGCGCCGATTGGCTCGCCCATGTTCTGGCGCAGACGCTCGAGCCGACACTCAACGTCGACGATGGCGGGCGCCGCAACGGCTTCCACGATCATCTCGGACGGCTGCTCGACATTGATGTCGCGCAATGGTGGCGGCCCGATGCCCAGAACTTCTTTGGGCGGGTGAAGAAGGACGTCATGCTCGAAGCGCTCGACGAAATCGGCGGGCCGGTGCTGCGCGGCCGATACAAGGACGCCAAGAAGGGTGACCTTGCCAATGCCTGCGCTGCGCTCTGTTCGGGGCAGGGCATCGTCGAGGCCGAAGTCCGGGAAAAGGCGCTTTCCTGGCTGCCCGACGAGATGCGGTTCGGCGGGATCGAAAAGCCCGAAAGCTTCCGGAGCTATTCCGCTTTCCTCAGCGATGAAGACGACAGCGACGGCGGGGCAGGGGAGATCGCCCGCGATGGCGATGCTGGCGACCTCGAACAGGCCGCCTGAGGCGAACGCCTAACGGCGGGCGGCGCTTTCGTGTCGCCCGCCGCCCTTCATCGGCGGCGCTGAGGCAGCCGCTTTTTCACGGAGTATCCACCATGACCCAATCATCGGGCCGGCCCTCGCCGGCCGAGACCATCACGCGCGCCATCATCGACCGGCTCGAGGCCGGTGTGCGTCCCTGGGTACGGCCCTGGCGATCATGCGCCGCGCAAGGGCGCCCGCTGCGCGCCAATGGCGAGCCCTATCGCGGCATGAACACCTTCTGGCTATGGCTGGCCGCCGAGCAGTGCGGCTATCGGTCCCGCCATTGGATGACCTACCGCCAGGCGCAGCAACTGGGCGGGCAAGTCCGCGCCGGCGAGCAGTCGCAATTTGCGATCTTCTACAAGGCCTATTCGAAGAAGGTCGATTCCTACGAACGTCCGGGTGAGCTCGTCGATGAGCAGCGCCGGGTCATGCGGTCCTATGCGGTCTTCAATGCCGACCAGATCGACGCACTGCCGGGCGATTTCTATCCCGAAGCCCTCTCCCTCGTCCCGCCGGGCGACCGGCTCGGTCCGCGGGCGGAGCGCTTCGTCGAACGGCTGCCCGCGCGGCTGCGATGTGGCGGCGATCGTGCTTATTACGATCTGCGCCAGGACGTCATCACCATGCCGCCGGTCGAGCAATTCGACACGCGCGCCGCCTGGGCAGCCACCCTCGCGCATGAGGCCGGCCACTGGACAGGCCATCCAGCCCGTCTCGCCCGATCGTTCGGGAAGCGCTTCGGCGATCACGCTTACGCCTTCGAGGAGTTGGCCGTGCGCCGTGTCGGCGCGAATATAGGAGTGAAGATATGTCTTCTGGATAGCTGGGAAAATCCATGCGTCCCCGACTTACCGGTGCCGGTGACGAACCGGCTGAAATCCCGAAAGGGGAACGGGACCATAGCATGTCGGGAAAAGGCCCAAACTGCCGAAACCATCGTAGGTCGGGCGGGTCATCGCAAGATGCGTACGGCGAAAGCTACACTGCCTGAACTCCAGTCCTCAGGGTTTTATCCTCGACAGCGGCGCAGCGATGGTTGCAGCGTCGCACCGCGCAGAAATCGGATCGCGATGAGGTCCGATATGAAGGGAGAGTGGCGACCGAGCACTCCCGGCCCAGCCAGCGCGGCCTGCCTGCCATCGGTGGGATCAAAGGGACGAACGGAGCGCCTAACCGCATCGCATCTCCTTGTTCGCGTAAACACGGGATCGCCTAAATGGGCGCGTCAGCGACCCACATGGCGACAGAGCCGCAATAATAGCCAAATGCCGGGAGTAATGCCCCGGACAGCCATTTTCGGATGGACGGCCACGGATGAAAGATGCCGGGCAACCGGTGTGGGAATCCTCACTGGTCGGGTGAAGGGCGGCAGTGCTTGCGAGACTGGTCAGCCAACAGGGTGGGCGTGCTGATGCTACCCGATACCTTGCAACGGCGACTGGAATCGATCCCAACCCTGTCGAGACAGGGCAAGCGGATCAACGGCTTGTCGCGTATGATGGCAGACCCGCTCCTGTGGGAGCAGGCCTATGCCGAGATCGCCTCCAATCGAGGCGCGCTCACGCCCGGCGTCACCGACGAAACGCTCGACGGATTCTCCCTAGAGCGGGTCGAACGGATCATCGGGCAAATCACAAACGGCAGCTACCGCTTCGCCCCCGTGCGTAGGGTCTTAATCCCAAAGGCCAACGGGAAAACACGCCCACTGGGCATCCCCACGGCCAGCGACAAACTGGTTCAGGCGGCGGTAAAGCTGCTGCTGGAACGCATATACGAGCCGGTGTTCTCGCCGCGCTCGCATGGCTTCCGGCGTGGCCGATCCTGCCATACCGCCCTTGAGAATATCAAGGACATCTGGACTGGTGTGAAATGGCTGGTGGACGTCGATGTTGTCGGGTTCTTCGACAATATCGACCACGGCATCCTGATCGACCTGCTTGAGCGGAAGATCGACGACAAGCGGTTCATCCGCCTGATCGAAGGGATGCTCAAGGCCGGTTACATGGAGGACTGGTCCTTCAACGCCACCTATAGCGGCACGCCGCAGGGTGGTGTCGTCTCACCGATCCTCGCTAACATCTACCTGCACGAACTGGATCAGTTCCTGACGGAGATGAAGGCGCGGTTCGACCGGGGCGAGCGGAGGGCTGAGAATCCGCGATACCGCAACCTTACCATTGGCATGTATAAACGTCGCCTCCGGGTCGAGAGGCTGCTGAGCGAAGGCCGAGAGGCCGAAGCGCAGGTGGTCCTCGCCAAGATCCGGGAGATGGAGACGGAACGCTCCACCATGCCGTCGAAGAACGGGCTCGACCCGAACTTCAAACGGCTATTGTTCTGCCGCTATGCCGATGACTTCATTATCGGCGTGATCGGCTCGAAGGCGGATGCCCGAGAGGTGATGGCACAGGTGACGGATTATCTCCGTCACCACCTTCGCCTCGAAGCGTCGCCGGAAAAGAGCAAGGTGAGCAAGGCGTCGAAGGGGACCATGTTCCTCGGCTACACGGTCATCACCGTGACCGGGAGCAGGGTCCGGCGGACGAAGCTGGGCAGGCGGGTCGTGCGTTCGCGCGACTGCGCAGACCGCATCCACCTCCGCGTCCCGCACGACAGGCTCGTGCGGTTCAATCAACGCAAGGGCTATGGTGACCTAGGGCGTCTGAAAGCGATGCACCGCCGGTATCTGGTCGACAGCTCGATGCTGGAGATCGTGCTGGCATACAACGCCGAGATGCGCGGGCTCGCCAACTATTACCGGTTGGCCTATGTCGCGAAGTTCAGCCTTCGCAAGCTGTGGTTCCTCTGGGAAACCAGCTTGTTGAAGACGCTGGCGTTCAAGCTGCGGCTGTCGGTCAATCAGGTCGCCCACCGTCTCAAGACACGGGATGGACTCGCCGTCCGCTTCAAGGTGGACGGAAAGGAACGGTCGGTTGCTGTCTTCAATCTAAAGCATATCGACCGGCTGCCGAACCTTGGGCCGAATGTTGATCGCTGGGCAGTCCCTCACTTCACGAAGGGGCGCTCGGACGTGATGGATCGGCTTCGGGCGAAGCAGTGCGAATACTGTGGCTCGACCGACAATCCGTGCGAGGTCCATCATAGCCGCCGACTGGCGGACGTGAAGGACACCCCGCTCTGGAAACAGGTCGCGGCGGCACGGCGGCGCAAGCGCGTCGTCCTCTGCCTGCCATGCCACAAGGCGCTCCACGCCGGGCAACTCAAGCCGCTCGATAGCGGCGACATGCAAGCACGGAGAGCCGGATGATGGGAAACTATCACGTCCGGTTCGGTGGGCGGGAGAGGCGTGTCCTCATCGAGGCGCGACCCTCCCGACCCAATGCCGAACTGACAGCGGCGCTGGTGGGGGCAGATGTGGGTCTCCCAACCACTCATCTCGACGATCACGCGGCTTATATTGGTTCCTGGCTCGACATCCTGCGCCGCGATAATCGCGCTCTGCTCACGGCGGCGGCGAGGGCCGAAGAAGCCGCCGGGTTTCTGCTGCGGGCAACCGATCTCGCTTGCGAGGATGATCTGGACGAGCAGGCGGCTGCTTGATCTCGCCATGTCGCCGATTGCACCATATCCATATATCCGCTATCGTGGATATATGGATAACGAATCTGTCATCGTCGCGTTGGGCGCGCTTGCCCAAGCCACGCGCCTCGACGCCTTCCGCCTTCTGGTGCGTCACGAACCCGAAGGCCTTCCTGCCGGCGAGGTCGCCAAGGCGCTGGATGTCCCGCAGAACACGATGTCGGTGCATTTGGCGACCCTGGCGCGTGCCGGCCTGGTCACATCCGAGCGGCGTAGCCGGATCATCAACTACCGCGCCGATCTCGATGCGCTCCGCTCCGTGATGCTGTTCCTCGTCAAGGACTGCTGTGGTGGCCGGGCCGAGCTCTGCCATCCACTTGCGGATGAACTGCTTGCCTGTCGTGCTGCCTGAAAGGACATCAACATGACTGATCGCCTGTTGAACGTACTGTTTCTTTGCACGGGCAATTCCGCCCGTTCCATCATGGCCGAGGCGATCCTCAGCCGTGAAGGGCTAGGCCGTTTCAAATCGTTCAGCGCCGGCAGCCAGCCCAAGGGCGAGGTCCATCCGTTCACCATTCATCTCTTGGAGAAGCTGAACTACGACGCAAGCCGGTTCCGCTCGAAGAGTTGGGAAGAGTTTTCCGGCCCCGATGCGCCGTCCTTGGATTTCGTGTTTACGGTCTGCGACAATGCCGCCAACGAGCTTTGCCCGGTTTGGCCGGGGCAGCCGCTGACCGCCAATTGGGGGTGCCCGATCCGGCCGCTATCGAGGACAGCGAAACGGTGCAGCACGCGGCCTTCTTCGATACTTACAGGATGCTGTTCAATCGCATCTCGCTGTTCACCAACCTGCCGTTCGAAGGCCTCGACAAGATGAGTCTGCAGAACCGGCTGAACCGGATCGGCAAGGAACAGGGCCACGCCGACCTCCCAAGCGAAAAGGTGCCGGGTGCATGAGCAATGCCGCAATCGATATCGTCATCTATCACAATCCCGAGTGTGGGACGTCGCGCAACACGCTGGCGATGATCCGCAACGCCGGGATCGAGCCGCATGTGATCGAATATCTCAAGACGCCGCCCAACCGCCCGCGCCTGGTTTCGCTCATCGCCCGCATGGGCATCAGCGCACGCCAGTTGCTCCGCGAGAAGGGCACGCCCTTCGCCGAGCTGGGTCTTGCCGATCCGACGCTCAGCGATGACCAGCTCATTGATGCGATGATCGAGCATCCGATCCTCATCAACCGGCCAATCGTTGTGTCGCCGCTCGGCGTGAAACTCTGCCGTCCATCGGAAGAGGTGCTCGATCTTCTCCCGTCCGCCCAGCGCGGGGCTTTCACCAAGGAAGATGGCGAGCAGGTCATCGACGCCGCCGGCAAGAGGATCGGGGCGTGAACGCGACCGTTGCGGCACGACCCAAGCCGGCGATCAACAGCTTCGAACGCTATTTGAGCGTCTGGGTGGCGCTCTGCATCGCTGTCGGCATCGCGCTCGGCTATTCGCTGCCGAATCTGTTCGCAGCCATCGCATCGGCCGAGATCGCGCGCGTGAACCTGGTCGTGGCTGTGCTGATCTGGCTGATGATCGTCCCCATGCTGCTCAAGATCGACCTCGGCGCGTTGGGGTCGGTTCGCCAACACTGGAAGGGCGTCGGCGTCACCCTCTTCATCAACTGGGCGGTGAAGCCCTTTTCAATGGCGCTGCTCGGCACGCTGTTCCTGGGATGGCTCTTCCGGCCGCTGCTGCCGCAGGGCGAGATCAACGCCTATATCGCGGGCCTCATCCTGCTGGCGGCAGCTCCCTGTACAGCGATGGTGTTCGTCTGGTCGAACCTGTGCGACGGCGAGCCGACCTATACGCTGAGCCAAGTCGCGCTCAACGACGTGATCATGGTCTTCGCCTTCGCGCCGCTCGTCGGACTGCTGCTAGGCGTCGCCTCGATCACAGTGCCCTGGGACACGCTGCTTATCTCGGTCCTGCTCTATATCGTCGTGCCCGTCATCGTCGCGCAGGTCATCCGTCGGGCGCTGCTATCGTCAGGCGGGCAGCCGGCGCTCGATAGGCTGCTGGCGACGCTCGGGCCGCTGTCGCTGGTTGCGCTGCTGACGACGCTCGTCCTCCTGTTCGGCTTCCAAGGCCCAGCGATCCTTGCTCATCCGCTGGTCATCGCACTGATTGCCATTCCCATCCTCATCCAGGTCTACTTCAATGCGGGCCTGGCCTATTGGCTCAGCCGGCGCTTCGGCGTTGCCTGGTGCGTCGCCGCTCCGGCCGCGCTGATCGGCGCGTCCAATTTCTTCGAGCTCGCGGTTGCAGCCGCGATCAGCCTGTTCGGCCTCAATTCCGGGGCCGCGCTCGCGACTGTCGTGGGCGTCCTGGTCGAGGTGCCGGTAATGCTGTCTGTCGTCAGCATCGTGAAGAAGACGCGGCCTTGGTACGAGCAACGTGTTCCTGCATGATCGCTACACTACTGGATCCCAAGTCGCTTTCCGACCTGATGGCGGAGCTGAGTGCGGCGGGTCTGCCTGCCAGCGATCTCGCCGAGGCGGGACGCCGCTTCTTTCGGTTCGAGGATGATGTTGGCATTGTCGGTTATGGCGAGATCGAAGGCGACGGCTCCGACCGCCTGCTGCGCTCGCTGGTCGTGAGGGCCGATCGGCGCGGATGCGGATTGGGCGGTGCCATTCTCACGGCGGTCGAACGCGCTGCCGCGGATGAGGGCGCGACTAGCCTGTACCTGCTCACCACGACCGCCGAGCCTTTCTTTCGCCGTCACGGCTATGAAACAGCCGAACGGACCGACGTTCCTGCCGTCATCGCGCAATCGGCCGAGTTCCGATCGCTATGCCCGGCCAGCGCCGCCCTTTTGTACAAATGGATCGCCTGATGTCGCGTCTTCGTATCCTTCCCGAACCCGATCACATGCCCGCGCTGGACCGCGCAATGATCCGGACCGATCTCGCCGCCGGGCTCGGCGCGCTTGAGCCGAAACCTCGCATCCTCCTCCTCTACGGCTCGCTGCGCGAGCGGTCGTTCAGTCGTTTCGCGGTCGAGGAAGCGGCCCGGCTTCTCATCCTCTTCGGCGCCGAAGTGCGGATCTTCGATCCGTCCGATCTCCCGCTCCCCGACCAGATCAAGGACGATGACCACCCGGCAGTGCATGAGCTTCGCGAGCATGCGCTCTGGTCCGAAGGCATGGTCTGGTGCAGCCCCGAGCGGCACGGCCAGATCACCGGCATCATGAAAGCCCAGATCGACCATTTGCCGCTCGAATTCGGCGGCATGCGTCCGACCCAGGGCCGGACCCTGGCAGTCATGCAGGTTTCGGGCGGATCACAGTCGTTCAACGCGGTCAACACGTTGCGGCTGCTCGGGCGGTGGATGCGCATGTTCACCATCCCCAACCAGTCAAGCATCGCGATGGCGTTCAAGGAGTTCGACGAGGACGGCCGTCTCAGAGCCTCAAGCTATTATGACCGGATCGTCGACGTCATGGAGGAGCTGGTGCGCTTCACGGTGCTGACACGTAGCCATGCCGATCAGCTCGTGGACCGCTATTCGGAACGCAAGGCGGCAGCCGCCAAGCGCGACGCGGCACAATATCTGGCCTCACGGTCGACGGCCTGACGGCCGGGCTCTTCCGACGCGGCGAGCGTGGATGCCGCTTTGTCCCTGTCGGGAGCCCGGTTCGCGGGAGCCCTTTCTTTAGGCTTCTCCGCGCCATGAATGCCTGACGCGACAGGGCCTTCGCGCCTTTCGCCAGAGGATGCGGCACATGGGCCATCGCGCTGGCGGCGGCAACCCGAACGGCCCGGCCGTGTTGGCGCGCCGAGGCGCGCCTGCCCGCACCACCCGGACCTTATCGGGTTCCCCTTGGGCGTTGCCCGGCGGTGCCGCCGCCGCTTTTTCGATGGCCCGGAGGGTGCGCATCCGGCGGGAAGGCCGCCGGCCCTGCGACACGGAAAGGCAATCCCTCATGACCAGCTCCCTTTCAGCAGTGCTCCAAGCACTCGAACTCGGCCATCTCGACCTAACGGGCGACCAACGCTCGATCGAAGCGCCGCCACCGGCCGAGGCGCTCGAACAGACCGTCAGCGCCATCTGGAGCGATCTCTTCGCGCTCTTCCCCTTCACCGCGCTCGAACGCGACATCGAGGATCTGGGCTGGGGCTTCGTCAATCTCTTTCACCGCGCGGCCGCCAAGAAGCATCAGCTGATCGACCGCCTGACCGACGAGATCCGGCTCCTGCTCGCCGAGCAGGACGGGTCGGAGATCGCGACCGCCGATCTCGAGGACAAGATCGATCTCGCCCGCAAGGTCGAGCAGTCCGCCCAGGCCTATGAGGGGATGCGCGACACCGCGGCGCGCCACTATCTGCACGAGACCGGTCGCTCTTGGGTGCCCGCGACCGGCAACCGCATCTCGCTCGGCACGACCGCTGCGATCGTCGATGGCCGGGCCTATTTGCAGGCGCGGCGCGAGCGGGTGCGCGATGCCAATATGGTCCATGGCACGCCCGTGGTCTTCGCCGGCGGGCGCCTTCGCTTCGCCAGCGATGACGAGGCTAAGCAGTTTGCCGACAATCTGCTGCGGACCCTCAAGGCCGTGCGCGAGCGTGTGGGCGACATGTATCTCGTCCATGGCGGCGACATGAAGGGCATCGAGCGTCTTGCAGCATCCTGGGCCGAGCAGAACGGCATCCAGCAGCTGCGGTTCGGCCTTGATCGCAAGCTCGGCGATCGTGCCGGCTTCCGGCGCAACGAGCAGATGCTCTCGGTCAAGCCGCGCTACATCATCGCCTTCCAGGGCAACGGCGTCACCGAAAGGCTGGTAATTGAGGCCAAGGCGCGCGGCATCCATGTCGTCGATCGCCGCGGACCGCTCGGAACGCCGCCGGCGGCTTTATCCCGCGGCTGACCGCCGTGCCGGCCGCTTCGGCGGCCGGCTTTTCTCAATCTCACGAATGCCGGTGCCGGAGGGGAGGGGGCGGGGTGGATGCGTCCCTTGTTCCCTTTCGGAGGTTCCGCATCATGTTCATGCCCGATCGCGCCAGTGTGTGCGTGCTCCTTGCCTTCCGCGCCGCGCATGGCCGCCACTGGAATGCGAAGCTGCTGTCGTTATGGTCGACAGGCCGCGATGTGGACGAAGCTGATGGCGCCTGCCTGCGGCATCTGCGCAACCGGGCGGGTCCCTCCTGGCTCCGCCAACTGACGCCGCGCCGCTGGCGCGCGATCGAAAGATTGGCGGCGCCCGGCGATCCGGTGCTTGCAGCCGTGTTTCTCGATCGTGCGCGCGCGTTTCATCGCGGCGCGCAGATTGGCGCATCTATTGCGCTTGCGCCGACACTGCACTCGCTCGCGATCTCCTGCGAACTGGGTTTGAAGGCGCATCTTTTGGGTCATGGCTGGACGGACGATGCGCTGGTCCGCGATATCCGTCATGACCTTGTCCGCGCCCTCGACGAGGCGCGGCAGCTAGGCCTGCCGGCGCCCGGTCGTCCGCTGACCGATTTCATCAAGAGCCTCGGCCCGGCCTATGCTGTGCATCGGATCGACGCGCTGGTGGCAGGTGGCTATGCCTGCGACATCGGCGCCGTGCTTTGCGAGACCACGCAGCTCCTCGATGCTGTGGCGGCCTGCCTGAGCCCAGCCATGCCAGGCGCCGCCACCTTGCCCACCTCCTCCTCATCCCCCTCCGCGTGATTGTGCAACGGACATCATGTCGAGCCCGCGAGAGGCCATGCGAAGGATCTACAATCCCGTCCTGCGGCTCAAGGGACGGGCAGATAAGGCACGGGCGTAAGGTCCGCGAGATGCCGGATCGGCGAGCCCAGCAAAGCCGGCAATATCGGCGGTTTCGATGGGTGGGCTCCGGTCATGGTCCAAGCGACGCACCGTCCTTCTCCTCATCTGACCCCTAAGCCGGCCGTCCGCCCCATCCAACCCGCGAGCCATCGGGCCGAGTTGCCGTGTGCCACGGCTGCCCGCACCACCCCTTGTCTCGGGGTTCCCCGGCGCTGCGCTGCCGGTGGATGGGCCGTCCTGTCCGCCTTGGCCGGGGATCAGTCGAAGGGACGGTCCCTTGGACCCATATCGAAGGAACCCAGGCCATGCAGAACCTCGTCATCCTCGCCGGCAATGTCGGTGGCACGCCGGAAACCCGCACCACCCAGGGCGGCACCCGCATCACCCATTTCAGCCTCGCCACTTCGCGCCCGAAGCGCGACAGCAACGGCAAGATCCTGCGCGACGACAACAATCGCCGCCTCGAGGACACCGAATGGCACCGGATCACCTGCTTCAACGGCGTTGGCAAAACGGTCGAGCAATATGTCGACAAGGGCATGAAGGTCATGGTCCGGGGCCGTATCCACTACACCCGCTGGACCGACAGCGAGAATATCGAACGCTACGGCGTCGAGATCATCGCCGACGAGGTTACCTTCCTCACTCGCGCCAAGTCGAACGAGAATAGCGGCGGCGGCAACGAGCCCGAGGACGATGAAATCCCCTTCTGAGGTCGGACAGGGCGGCCCGGCGGCATCGCCGCCGGGCCTCTTATCCTGTTCAGGCGCGGCATGGTCCCAAACGGATCAGCGGGATCGGCATCGCCCCTTGGCATAGCGCTCCCAGCGCAGCACGGTGCCGGTCGCAATCATCGCGCAGCTGAGATCGCCGATGCCTGGCGCGTTGCACCAGGCGCCGGTCCGGTTGCCCTTGGCCTCGCCGGTCGAGACGCAGCGCATGGTGGGGCCAACCACGCGAATATGCCCCGTGGATGTCTGGCCGCGCGGTCCGCCAAGCAAGCGCACCAACGCGTCGCGAGCGGCCGGGCCACTTGCTCCCGGACAGGGCTGGCCGGGGCGGCAGCTGTTGTCGATCTCGCGCGCGGCAATGCCGGCGAGCCGCACATGGGCGCCCTCGCGGCACCAGATGGGGCCATCGCCATCCCAGACGCGCGTCGGCGTACAGGCGAAGGTCTGACCATTAGGAACGACGGCGGCGGCAAGCAGGAGCGGGAACAGCATCCGGCGGGGCTAACCGACAAGCGGCGGCCTGTCATCCGGACCCCGTTGAAGGGAGCGGCAGGCAGGGCAAGGGGTGGGGCGGGACATCGGCGGGGACCTGGCCTCCTGGCCGGCGGGTTCGCCCGCTCTCAATCGGCGCGATCCTTGGTCCACCCGGTGACCTTTTGCGATCAACCCGCAAGGGGTCCGGTCGCTTCGCTACGGCTTTTTGGGCCTCCAGCCAAAAAAGTGATCGCGGCCACCGGCCGGACACATCGGGCGCTTGTCGAGCGGGACGAACCCGCCGGCGCGCAAAGGAGCCTCGACATGTTCACCGACATCGCAATCGCTCGCCGCCACGCCTTCAGCCTCTCGCGCAGCCTCATGATGGTCACCTTCGTCATCGCGATCGGTCAGCATTACGGGGTCATCACCGCCGAAGACGCCGACGGCAGCGTCGCCATCGTCACCGAATTCGATCCCTTTGCCTGACGGCTCGTCCGGGAGCCGCTCGGCTCCCGGTTATTCCCCTCGCTTCGATCGCGGCTTGCGCCGAAGACGAGAACCGATTGTTCAGATGCCGCGCCTATGCTGCGATAATGACGATTGAGGCTGAGATAGCGAATGCCGGCGATGATGCCCTGTGGGCGCGCGTCATCCAGCAGGTGAACGCCTGGCGCGGCGCCTGTCTGCAATGCTTCGCCTCGGTGGAGGTGGCCGTTACCGAGACTTTGCTGCATCTGAGCGCTCACCCGGGACGAGGACAGTCGGTGAAGCTACGGCATTTGGTCGGGCAACGGCTCGATGACCTGGCTGCACTCGTCAATGAGGGCGGCCCCTTTTCCGTGGAGGGAAATGGTGTCGCGAGCCTGCTGGCGGAATTTCGGCCCCAGGAGGGGCTGCGCACGATGCTCGCCCATGGCCAGGCGAAGCTGACAGTCGAACGGACCAGTCGATGGGCCGCCATCTTTCGTGTGATCGCGATCCGGGCACGGCAGGCTGATCGTTCGACGCTCGTGATCGAAGAGAGCGAGGCGGTGGAGAGGCTTCAGCAGCTCCGTAAGGTATCGCAGAAATTGTGCTCTGCTCTTGGCAATTTGCGCCGGGCGGTTGCCGTCTGAAAGTCGGGATTTCTTTGCATCTATGCGCTGAGACTGGCGGCTCCGGCGCGGCCCGACCGGGCTCTAGGCTTCGCCCTGAGCCTTGTGCCAAGTCTCAGCCCATTCGGGTGACGATCCCTGCCGTGGCTGCTCGCACTTCTCAACCCTGCGCGCAAACTATGGCCCGGCCGGACGCGCCGCGCGCTGGAGGGCAGTTGGCCAGGCCCGCACGCAAGTGCTCATCGTGCAGCATTATGTGCCAGGGACGGTCATGGCCGCGCGCCGCGAGATAATAAGCCGCGCCGTCGCAGCCGACCATGCGGCATCGGGCCTGCCGGTCGATGAGGCTGGCGCCTGCTCCATGGAGCCCGATCAGGGCATCGACATCCTCGCGCATCAAGGCACCGCAGCGGCGGCATTGCGATCGGACGAGGATCTGGCGCAGCCGCATCGCCTGGAGTGACGCGGTCCAGGCCGGGGCAAGGCGGAAGAGAGTGGCGCTGCTCGTCATGACTGGCAGAGGATAGCGCCGGGCTCTCCGCGGAGCCAGAGGATCAGGTTACCGCAATCACCTCTTTGCGATTCCGCCCGCCAAGACCTTCCTCCTGTCGGCTTGCCTGGCCGGCGCGCGCGCCCGCGCAAGCCCGCTTTGCGGGCTTCTCCACTGCCGTTGCGACCCTGCGGGTGCGCGGCCGCGCTCTGCCGCCGGCCCTTGGCACGCCTGTCGGAAGGCCCCGGCGGGCGGGGCCGGACAGATCAGGAGCGTTCTCATGTCCCAATCCTCCCCGAATGCGATGAGCCAGGCCGAGCGGATCGCCCGCGTCGCCGCACTCAATGACGCGCTTCGCCGGTCCATCCATAGCCCGGGCCGCAACCAGGTCGTGATGACCGGCGGCGTTGCGGCGCTGATCGGCGACATCGCCCTGTTCCGCGGCTTTCGCCGCCGCGCGGAGATCATCCGGATCGTGCGCGACTATGACAGCTTCACGCCCGACAACGATCCGATCTGCGAGCATGATTTCGGCCGCTTCGAGTTCGAGGATGCGATCCTCTACTGGAAGATCGACTTGTATGATCCGGGCCTTGTCAAGGTCGCATTGAACGGTTCCTTCTGTTGACGCGTTGGGGGGCACACGCAATGCTCAGGGATTGGCTTCATTCGTTCCGGGGTCAGCTGATGCACTATCCGTGCATAGACTTGTATCCGGTCGCGGCCGTGCCCGCGCACCATAATCCGTATTCACATCCCCGGATCGAGCAAAGGCGGATGCAGACCAAACTACTACTGGGCGTTTTCAGGCGCCATCAACTTTCCCGGTCACACATCACACCAATCCGCGTCGCCTTATCGAGCCTGTTGCAACATAAGCATCAGGCGGCGCGGAGCTCGGCACCTTGAGGGACCAGACCGGTCTCCACAAAGCGCCAAAGCGCGATTAACAATTTTCGGGCGAGCGCAACGATCCCCACCTTTGCCGCGCGAGCGCCGTTGCCTTTGAACCGGTTGCGATACCAAACGGTCAGTTCGCTACTTGGCTGATATTTCAACCAACACCAGGCAAGTTCCACCATCTGCACACGTGTGCTTCGGTTACCGGCTTTGCTGATGCCCTGATCACGCGACACGTCGCCGCTGGCGAAGGGCGCCGGAGCTAACCCAAGGAAGGCCGCGACGTGTCGTCGGCTTTCGAACTTTCGGCAAAAAACCTCTGCAACCAACATTGCCGCGCTGTTCGGACCAATGCCCTTCAGCTGCTCAAGGCGAACCGCTTTCTCTCGGCATGGGAAGGTAGACTCCTCACGGAGCACAACTTCAGCGCGGTCCCGCTCGATGTCCTTGATCTGATCGTTGAGCAACGCGAGCCGTTCGAAACAGCGCTCAATTTGTCGACGAAGGTTTGGTGGCAAAGGCCGCCCATCGCCTGTGCGCATGTCGTCGAGCTGTTTTGACCAGTCACCGCCCTTGATGGCTTTGACAGATCGTATGCCCTGTAATGCAAGTAGCCCCCTGATCCGAGAGATAATTCGGGTGCGCTCGTGCACGAGATCGCCGCGCTCCCGCATTACTCTGCGCGCGTCCTCCTCCTCGGGGGAGGGCACGTCCACGACACGGCACACGCTTTTGTCTCCAGCGAGATAGGCTTTGAGGATCCCGATCATTGCTTCGGCATCGATCCGGTCGGTTTTTGCGCGCCTGCCTCGCCGCGACACAAGGAAGCTGGCGGGATCCAGCACATACGTATCGATGTCGTTCGACCGCAGTAGCCTTGCGAGCCAGAAGCCATCATATCCAATCTCGAAGCACAGGCGAATGGCGGCAGGTTCACCGAGACGATCAGCGGCCTTGCACTCAAGATTGCGAAGGTGACTGATCAGTGCCGCGCTGTTCCCGGCAGGAATTGTCCGCAGCGAAGGCTTCGCCGCTCCTGGCGACAGCGACGCAACAAGCCAGTTGCGCTTGCTGAGCTCAACGCTGACAATGACAGAAGTCTTGGGGCAGTAATCTGACGACGAGTTCTCCATTGTAGCGTTCTCCGTGAGGTTTGACGGAACAACGGCATAGCCGATCCGGCCTGCATAGGATCTATTACGATCTCGAGCTCGCCTATGGCTCGGCGGATGCCGCCAACCCCGAGGTCACGACGCGCGTGCTCACCATTCTGCTGGCCGACGAATATTGATCCGGCGCAGCCATCCCCCCGACCGGGGGGATGGCCCGCATAGTCTGCTTGAGCAGACTATGCGGGCAACGGACGCCGCATCCGCAAATGTGGGAGGGGAGGGCGCGGGTCTGAGATGCCGCGCGATTGCGCGTGGCCGGCGCCAGTGGCGCCGTTCGCTTGCCCGTTCACTGGCTCCAAGGAGACTTATCATGGCCGCATATTTCGCCGCGCATCCCGATCACGCGTTTCTCTTCGCGTTCGGCTGCTTCGCCCTCACCGTCTATCTGTTCCGCTATGTCGGTCCCGGCATTGGCGGTGGCGGCGACTGGTCCTCGCGCGATCATTATGAGCGCAACCTGCGCGATGGTCCGGACGACTATTGCTGAGGTGCCGCGGTCATGAAGACGATCGTCGTCAGCCTGCTCAAGGGCGGGGTCGGCAAGACCTTCCTCGCCAGTCATCTCGCCTGGTATCTTGCTGAACCGCCTGAGCGCCGCGTCGCCTTCGTCGATCTCGACCCGCAGGGCAGCTCGACGCGGCGCCTGGGCGCCGAGCGGCAAGGCGGATTTTCCGCCGACCTGTTCGATCCTGCCGCTGCCCTGTGCGCCGACGGGCAGGCCGGGCTAACCGTGCTCGGTGCCGATCCCCGCCTCCAGATGGTCAAGGCGGCGCAGGATGTGCGCGACTTCATCGGGCGCTTCCCGGCGCTCCGCCCGCATTTCGACTATTGCGTCATCGACACGGGGCCGAAGTGGGACGAGCTCACCTTGAGCGCGATGGCGGTCGCCGATGCCGTGATCGCGCCGGTGCAGGTGGCTGAGGATTCGGTCGAATGCGCCAAGATGCTGCTGACCGCGCTGCGCAAAGCCGAGGCCGCGCGCGCCGGCCGCAAGATCGCTTTCCTCGGGCTCCTCCCCTCGATGGTCAATCCGTTCGACCGGCGCGAGATGGAGAATGCGGTGAAGCTCGCGCATGCGGTCGGCGAGAAGCTCATGTTCCCGGCCTTCATCAAGGCACGGCCGACCTACAAGCATGCCGCGGAAAATCATCGTCCGGTATGGCAGGAGACTGGCAGCGGCGCCAAGGCTGCGGCCGAGGAGATCCGCGCGGTTCTCGCTGAGATCGAGCGGCGCATGACAAGCCAGGAGGTCGCGGCCGCCTGATGGGCAAGTTCGACGAACGCATCGAGGAGTTCGGACTTCTTGTCGGCGGCCATGAACGGGCGCGCCGGGTCGAGGATATCGAGCTTGCGCGCATCCTGCCCGACCCCGGCAATCCCCGGCGCAGCTTCGACGATGACGCGCTCGCTGAGCTGGCCTCCTCGATCGCGTCGCGCGGCGTGCTGCAGCCGATCACGGTCACGCCGCCTGACGCGAACGGCATGCACCGGATACGTCTGGGCGAGCGCCGCTTCCGCGCATCGCAGCTGGCGGGCCTTGCCACGATCCCCGCGATCGTCGTGCCGTTCGGCGAGGGGGTGCAACTGCTGGCCGACCAGATCGTCGAGAATGACCAGCGCGCCAATCTGTCGTCGGTCGAGCTCGCCCATGCGATCGCCCGGATGCTCAAGGGCGGGATGAACCAGGTCGAGATCGCGGCGGCACTCGGCCGATCCAAGCAGTTCGTCTCGCTCTATGCCGCCTATGGCGACATGCCGGCCTATCTCAAAGAGGCCCTGCCGTTTGCGCCCATTCGCCTTCTCTATGATCTGCACCGGACGGCGAGGGACTACCCTGCCGAGGTCGAGGCCTATGTCGCCAGCTGGGGCGACGCCGGGGCAACGCTCGCCGCAGGATCGCGCTTCATCGCCGAACTCAAGCAGACGCACCCGGCGCCGGTCCCTCCGCGGGCGCCTGTGGCAAAGCCATTGGGGCCCACCGACCGCGATCCGGTTCGATCGGGCCTCACGGACAAACCCTCCGCGCCGATCCGATCTCCGAGACTACCGGTTCTGGTCGACGGATTCCCTGCGTGGCTCCCGCTGGCGCCTTTGGTCACGGTGATTTTCGAGGATGGCCGCGAGCGGGAGGTCGCTGCCTCGTCAATCGGTCCGACCGGCGAGAGAAGCGAGGCCTTGCCAACAACTGACCCGCCTCCTCCGCGTTCGTAGTTTATCTTGTACGATGGTTTGGGCCGTACCCTTCGGGGTGCGGCCCTTTTCGTGTCGACGGGCGGGGGCGGCGCCGAAGGTGCCGCCCCTTGCTGCGGACAATCGATATTCGAGAGGGGTTCACTGACCGAAGAGTGATAGTCTGCCCAAGCAGACTATAAGATGAGTTGAGTAAAGGTGAGAGCCGGATAGGCTTGGCGCCGGGGATGTATGACAATAGCGTTGGCCACATGCCCGTCTTCACCTTTCGGCTCGACGATGATGTCGCCCAGCGCTTCGCCGCGCTCGCGGCGGTATCGGGCGGCCGCTCGGCGCTGCTGCGCCGCTTGATCGGTGACGCCTTGGCCATGGAGGCGGGGGAGGAGCATCAGGCGCCGCGCGCCCGCCAGCGCGCAACCTGCCGGGTCGAGGTTCGGCTGATCCCGGAAGAAATCGCCGCGCTCGATCGCGCGGCGGATGCGCTGGGGATGAAGCGTACCGACTGGATCACCACGTTGCTGGCGCGGCACTTGCGCGCAAACGCACCCTTGCCCCGCGAAGAGCGAGCGGCGGTCGCGCAAGCGTGGCGCGAGCTTAATCGGATCGGGATCAACCTCAACCAGGCAACCCGCGCGCTCAACGCCTCGGTGATGGTCGAATCCGGCCTCGACGTCGCGCGGGAAGCGGCCAGGGTCGCAAGCTTCCGGTCCGAGATTGTCGAGGCGCTTGCCGGTCTCGGAGCCGCGCTCAAGGGCGACCTGCGCTACTGGGACACGGCCGATGCGTGAGGAGGAGGGGGTTCTGCCGCTTCCCAGCCTGATGGAAGCCTGGCGGCCGCCGGTCGGCGGCAAGCGGACCCTGCGCGGCGCGTATGTTCGGATCAAACCGGGCGGAAGCGGGAGCGGGGCCGCCCGGCCGATGTCGATGGGCCAGGCCGAGGCGCGCGCCAAGCTCGAGCGGATCGTGCGCAAGGCGCCCGAGGTGATGGTGAAGGTCTCCGGCAAGCAATATGGCGCTCAACATGTCGCCGAGCATTTCGGCTATGTGGCGCGCCACGGGAAGCTCGCCGTCCGATCGAGCGAGGGCGAGATTATCACCGAGCCGGATCGGCTCAAGGCGATCGCTCAGGACTGGGCGATGCTCGACGAGGCCATGAACGAACATGGCCGGGAGCGGCCGACGTCCATGTCGCTGGTGCTCTCGATGCCCGGGGGATCGACCGACGCCGAGACGCTCCATGATGCGGCGCAGGCGTTCGCGCGGATCCTGTTCGAGGGGAACCATGCCTATATGCTGGCGCTCCATACCGACACCGATCATCCCCACGTCCATCTGACGGTGGCGACGGAAGGGGCGGACGGAACACGCTTCAATCCGCGCAAGGCAGACCTCCATCATATGCGTGAGACCTTTGCGCACGAACTGCGCGCGCGCGGTGTCGCGGCGGAAGCGACGCCCCGGCGCGCACGTGGTCATGTCCAGAAGCGGGTCCGCTCGCCCGCGCTCCATCTCGATGCCCGGCTCGGAACCGAGCGGCGCAGGCTCAATCTCGAGCAGCTGAACGAGCTGCGGGCGCAAAGCTTCGCGCGCGCGGCCGACCAGGAGCGCCGACCGGAAGATGTGATGGCGCTTTCCCGCCAGAAGCAGATCCGCGGCGCCTATGCCGAGGCCGCCGTCGCGCTCGCTGCTACGGGGAAAGAGGAAGACCGGGCCTTGGCGCAAGAGGTTGCCGGATTCCTGGGGGCCATGCCGCCGGCAGTATCGCGGCGGCTCGCGCGTGCTCGGGAGATCCTGCAATCGGAGCGGCCGCCGCAGGATCGGACACACCCGCCGCAGGATGGTGCTGCGGGGACGGACGAGCGGCCGCCGCAAGGCCGGGACCGCGAGCGATGATGTCGGCCACGCTAGCTTCGCCGACTCGGGCGCGGCTTTCCGGACTTACCTACAAGGGAGCAGTCCTATCTATGAGTGCGAAAGAATCTCCCGGAAAACAGGGATGTTATACGTAAAATCTAGCTCATAGCTTGTTAGAAAAAAGCGTGCTATTATCTAACAAGGAGGAGCATCGACCAATGTCTGCGGTAGCCGATCGGATCATGAAGCGTGTGCGCGGCAAGGGCCGCGGCTGGGTGTTCACGCCCAAGAACTTCGTCGACTTCGGCACGCGCGGGTCGGTCGACATGGCGCTGTCGCGTCTCGCGAGCGCCGGCGACATCCGCCGCATCGGCCGGGGCCTTTATGACTATCCGCGCCAGCATGACAAGCTCGGGGCGCTCAGTCCCGATCCCGCCAATGTCGCCAAGGCCCTCTCGACGCAGAGCGGGGACAAGCTCGCGCCGTCGGGCGCGGCGGCGGCGAACAGGCTCGGGCTATCGACCCAGGTTCCCGCCCGGGCCAGCTATGCCACCACCGGGCGGACCCGGGTCAGGCAAGCGGGCGGGCGCAGCCTGACGCTCAAGCACAGCCGTGCACCGGTGCTCGACAATGCGCCTGACTCGGTCAACGCGGTCGTGCAGGCGCTCGCGCATCTGGGGAAGGACAACATCGACAGCGACAAGATCCGGCACTTCGCCGCCCGTCTCGATGATCGCGACATGCGGATGCTCGCCCAGGCCCGGGCCGAGATGCCCGGGTGGATGGGCGACGTCGTCTTAAAGATCGGCGCCGCCCGCAATGGATGAGTTCGCGCGCCGCCCGGCCGAGGATCGCCGGGCCTATATCGATGAAGCCGCCGCGCGGCGGGATTTCACGCCCATCATCATCGAGAAGGATTTCTGGGTCTGCTGGACGCTGCGCCGCCTGATCATGTGCCCCGACCTTGCCGGTCATATGACCTTCAAGGGCGGGACGTCGCTGTCGAAGGCCTATGGGATCATCGAGCGCTTCTCCGAAGACATCGACCTCACCATTAGCCGCTCGGCGCCGCTGCTCATGGACGTCGCGTCGCCGATGGACGACGACATTACCGGCAAGGAGCGCGAGCGCCGGACCAGGGCGCTCAAGACGGCGGCGCAGGCCTATGTCGCGACCGTCGCAATGCCGCTCCTGGCGCGCGAAATCGAAGCCGCTCTCGGCACCAGCGAGGGCTGGAGCCTCGTCCTTGATCCCGACGACGAGGACGAACAGACGCTGCTCTTCGTCTACCCGCGCACTTCGGGCTACGGGCTCACCTATGGCGAGAATTACGGCGGTGCGGACGAAAGCGGATACATCAAGCAGCGCATCAAGCTCGAATTTGGCGCCCGCGGCGACACCGAACCGTTCGAGCTCCGACCCATATCACCCTATCTGGCCGAGGACTTTCGCGAGGAGCTGCCTGATGCGGTGACCGAAGTGCCAGCGCTCGCCGTCGCGCGGGACCTTCTGGGAAAAGGTCACGATCCTTCCTGCGATCCATCACAACGGCAAGCTGCGCGAGGGCATGTCGCGCCATTATTATGACGTGCTGATGCTTGACCAGGCCGGCGTCACGGCCGAAGCGCTGGCGCGGATCGAGTTGCTCGAGCAGGTCGTCCACAACAAGAGCCTGATGTTCGCGGACAAGTCAGCATCCTACGACACGGCGGTGCTTGGAACACTGCGCCTTTCGCCTGACGGAGCCGTTCTGGAGAAGCTTGATCGGGACTATAGCGCGATGGCGGACATGTTCATGGCCGCGCCGCCGAAATTCGATGCGCTGATGAAAGGGCTGGCGGCGATAGAGGCGGCGATTAACGGGCGCTAATGCCCGGGGGGTTGCGAAAGAGCTATCCAACTAAGTATTTGAAATAAAACAATAAAAGACTGATAATATATATTATGTTAAATCCACAACCAGCTGAGTTTCGTGCCTGCACAGAGATGAGCTAAATGCGGCACGAATGGAAGCGAGCGAGGGAACTTGCATGATCACCGCCAAGCACATCCCTTGGGAGCCGATCGCGACATTGCCGGAAGACCGGAAAGATGGCCGTCGCTTGCTGCTCTGGGAGGTTGACCTCCCTGTGATCGGGCGATGGGATAGCGACCGCGAAGGCTGGGAGGATCCCGAAAGCATGCATATCCTAGAAGAAGTCACCCATTGGGCTGACATCAATCCACCCGTGTGATGGGCTAACGCACGAGGGAGATCGCCCTCTTTTGAGAGTCCGGTCTGCCCAACATGGAGAAAAAGACCCACGATATCGATCGAGCCGTGGCGGCCTCCGATCAAAGATATTGTCTTGCATGTCGGAATATCCGACACTATATACAACTCATGTAGGCAAATCGTGCGAGGCGTAGATGGCGACAATTGCACCTACCAAGCCGGTTACGGTAGCATTCCCCAAGAGCGACGTCATCGCGGCGCTCGTGGCCGAGCTCATCGAAGTGGCGAAAGCGGAGGCGCAGGTACGCGGCATTCCGCTTCCCCCCGATAATCCCGAGATCATCAAGGCGCCTATTCCGATGGATTCGCTGTCGGTCGTCGATACGCTGTGCGCGCTTGAACCGGTTGTCGGCTTCGAGCTGCGCGAAAGTATCGTCCGCACAGGTGGCTACAGTTCGATCGAAGCCGCGCTCGAACATCTCGTTCCCAAGATCGAGCGCGTATGGATTCGCAAGAAAGGATCGAAGCCATGACCAATCTCGCATTGCGTCACGAGGACGACGAGGAGGAGCGGCGGCGCTTAGGCGAACGGCTGCGCGAGGCCCGGAAATATCTTGGCCTCAAGCAGGAAGAGGTCGCGGCCTATCTCAAGATCCCGCGCACGGGGCTTACCGACATCGAGAACGGGCAGCGCCGTGTCGAAGCGATCGAGTTAACCCGCCTCGCGCGTCTCTATCGTCAATCGGTCGGCTATTTCACTGGTGAGGACGAAACCTCGGCCAGCTTGCCGGCGGATGTCGCGCATCTGGCGCGGCGCGTTGCCGATCTGTCCGCTCAGGACCGCGAAGAGCTTGGCCGCTTCGCCGATTATCTGCGCGCACGGTCGGGCGGAGGACAAGGCTGACCATGGCGCTCGACTACGCGAGCGCGGTTCGAGCCGGGGCCATGGCCGCTGGGCGGCTGCATCGGCAGCTGAGCACGCGCGAAGTGATCGAACAGCAAGGTGGCAACGTCGATGTGTTCGGCGCGATCCACGCCGTCGACCTGCCGTTGTTGCTCCGGCCGCTCAAAGGGCTGCTCGGCGCCTATTTGAGCGATCCTGCGCACGGCGTCCTCGTTACGACCGAGCGGCCGATGAGCATTCAGCGCTTCACGGCGGCCCACGAGCTGGGGCATTTCTCGATGCAGCATCAACCCAGCCTTGATGACGAAAGCATCTTGCGGCGGATGCCAACATCGCCGGAGCCCGGAGGGCTGTTCCAGGAAACCGAGGCGGACGCCTTTGCGATTGCCTTCATGATGCCGAAATGGCTGATCCTGTCGCACAGCGCCCGCCAGGATTGGCAGGTCGATGATTTTCGCCGCGCCAACGTGGTTTATCAGCTCTCGCTTCGCTTGGGCGCCAGCTACGAAGCGACATGCCGGACGCTGCTGCGCTACAATCTGATCTCGCAATCGACCATGACCGATCTGTTGCGGACGCAGCCGCGCGCGCTGAAGATCGATCTTCTCAAGGATTATCGCCCGGCCAATTATCGCGGCGATGTCTGGCTTCTGACCGAACGCGACGCTGGCACGAGAATCGATGGCAGCCGCAACGACCTGTTTGTGCTCCGGCTCAAGGAACATAGCGGCGGCGGGTATCTGTGGGATTTCGACCAGCTTATCGCGAGCGGCTTCGCCATTGTTCGCGACGACCGCGAAGCGGTCGATGCGGACGCGATTGGCGGGCCGGTCGTTCGGAGAGTGACAGCCGCCATCGAGGCGGCGCAGCGGGGTCGGATGTCGATCGAGGAACGGCGGCCATGGCAGCCGGTGCCAGCGTTGGCCCATCTGACGTTCGACTTCGACCTGACCGGCCCCGAACCTGAAGGTCTCTCGCGCGCCGAGCGGCGGCATCTGCTCGAGGCCGCCTAGCTCCTATGATCCAGATCACGACCGATCTTCGGCCCTTGTTTGGTGCTGCGCGCGATCAAGGCGCGCGGCCCACCTGCATGGCCTTTGCGGCAAGCGATGCCCATGCCGGCCTACGCGACGGTTGGGCACCGCTTTCCTGCGAATTCGCCTTTTACCAAGCGCAGCGGCGTGCGGGCCGATCGCCGGCGCAGGGCGCGCTGCTGTCGGCGATGCTCGATGCGCTGCGCAGCGACGGCCAACCCGAAGAACAGGGCTGGCCCTACCTCCAGGCCGTCCCCGAAGACCATGGCTCGTGGAAGCCGCCGTCCGCCGTGGGTGAACGCTATGGGCGAGACGGCCAGCCGGGCGGAGCGAACCTCGCCTCGATCATCGCCTTGCTCGACCAAGGCCGGCCGGTCGTGATCCTGACGATGCTGTCGCGCTCGTTCTTCATGCCGACGGACGATGGCATCGTCGATCCCGCCAATGACGAACAGCCTGAACCGAGCCAGCGTCATGCCGTAATCGCGGTTGGGCACGGCCAAGTCGATGGTGCCACTGCAATTCTCGTTCGCAATAGCTGGGGTGCGGGATGGGGCATGGACGGACATGCCTGGCTGACGGAACGGTTCCTGGCGCCGCGGCTCTTCGCCACCGCGAATTTGATGGAGGCAGTCGATGTATCTTCCAGTACCCTCGCAGCCTGACTGCGTTTCCGCGTGGCGCGAGGCGGTGCGCGTCGTCGATGGCGCCCCCGGCCACCAAGCCTACAACGTCATCATCGACGTCGCCGATCCCTCGGCGCGCGCGACGCTTGCAGATCCCGTGGTCGCCGAGGTCGATGCCTTCCTTGCCGGGCGGGGCAAAAAGCCGATCGAGACGGTCGCCAACACCATCTTTCCGGCAGCGCTCTACCACCGCCACGGCGCGCCGCTCTTCTTCGATCGGTTCCGGGACAATGTGCTTCCAAAGGTCAGGTTGAAGGAAGCCTGGTCAGGCTACTATTTCGAGCGAATGATGCAGTTACCCCAACTTGACGGGCCGCCGATCAACCAGATTTGGGGGATCGTCGAGCGCCTGCGCAATCCAAAGGTGCGCGCGCTCAACAAGTTTGAACTGAGCGTTTTCGACCCTGCCCGCGACGTGAACGATTCGCCTTACGGCGGGCAGTGTCTGAGCTTCGCGAGCCTCAAGCTGATCGGCAAAGGCGATCAACGCCGGATCGCCATGACGGCATTCTACCGCAACCATTTCTACATCGAAAAGCTACTGGGCAATCTGATTGGGCTGGGCAGGTTGCAATCGTTCATTGCCAAAGAGGGAGGGGTCGGTCTCGGACCAATGACAATCGTCTCTACCCACGCCGAAATCGACACCGGCAAATGGAATCGCGGCGATCTCCAGCAGCTTTTTGCGCGCTGCGATCAGGCGAGTGCGCAACTCCTCGCGGCAGCATAAGGCGCCTCCAACGGCAGACGCGGCGTTTCGAGAGCGCCACCGTCGATCCCGTACATCGCGAACATGCCTTCGATGAAGTCGCGCTGCCCGCCATAGCTCGGATGGCGGACGGCCGTCGTCGGTATACCGACATCGCCAAGGGCTAGGTGAGCATCGCGCCCGATCGCAACGATGCGCCGGGGGTTGAGCATGGCAATCAGCGCTTGAAGCAAAGGCCAGGTCGCCTCGCGTTCTCCGCGGGTATGACAACGGTTCGACAAGGGATCGCCCGCTTCATGCGGATGGAACGGGAAGACGTTCCAGAGCATGACCGGCTGTCCGATCTGTTCGAGCACGCGCCAGACGATCGCCGCCGTCCGCTCGGCGACCGCCGGGCCTTGCGTCGCACGTTGAAGGGCGATGCCGCCCATCAACGCACCCGCCCGGTCGAGATGGACCTCATCGGTGAGGGGAACGCCCGTGCGCCGGCCACCGCGATAACCGAGGTCGCGGGCAATCCAGATGGTCTCGACCTTTGCATCCAAGGCAGCGATCAGCAACCGTTCCAGATTATCGCGCCGCTTGGCCGCCGCGTCGCGCCGGTCATGAACGGCGCAGCGATCGCGCCAGGGATTGAAAACGGAAGGAAGTTCGGTTGCCGCCAGAGTAGAAACGAAATGCTTGGGGGTCATGACGGCAGTTCCTTGATAAGCAGGCGACGATGGGCGAAGTCGATCGTGACGCGACCGCGCCGGTGTTTCTGGAGGAAGCGGAAGGCCGCGTAGCCCTGGAGGATCGCTTCCTCCCAGAGCCACAGCGGACAGCGTTCGGATTCGTAACCGACGACGAACTGGCGGACATGCTTGAGCATGTCCAGCGGCAGCCCGCCTGATTTTACCTTGTCGAAGTAGCGAAGCTGCTGGGCCTGGCCGAAAATCCACGAGGTGACGCCTTCCTCGATCAGGATCGCCCGCGCACCATCCTCCGCATCATCGAGCTTCGGGTCGCTCTTGCGCTTCAAGCGCAGCAATGCGCGGATGACGGGCGACCAGCCCAGGACCGCGACATGCGCATAGTGAAAGACGTCGTGGAAGCGATAATCGTCGGGTTCAACCGCATTGTCGGTGAGCCGATCACCGACGTAGACGCCACTCGATCGTTGATAGACGAAGGTCTGTCCGCGAACCTTGCGCTCATAGACGTCGATCGTCATCCGCCGTGGGAGATGCTCTTCGGGGTCCATCATGGCATCGAACGGAGCCGGATAAACTTTCTCGCGGGGCCAGCGGTCAAAGATCTTATGTAGGTTTTTGACGGCGGCCGCCTCGATCGTGACCCCGGAATCGTTGGCGGCCTGGATTAGCCTGCGCATGACCGCCACGAGTTGGCGAGCGAGCATCGCCTTGTCTCGCGTCAACGTCCCCAACTGGAAGCTATTGACGAGGACGCCGACCTCGCCGGCGAGCGCGAGCAGCGTGTGCTCGAACTGCGGCATGGGCGCCTTGGCTAGCGGAATGTGGGCTGGCTGGAGCGCATGGAAGCTCAAGGCACCGTTGTTTCCAGCCCGCCACTCGTCGTCGCCCCTCGCGGCATTTGCCGCGATGTCGCTTAGCGCCAGTGCGCTGCGGCGCGCGACGGCCGCCAAATACCAAAGAACGTCGCCGAGCTCCTCGGCAACGGCATCGGCATATCCGAGGTAAGAGGCAGCATCGCGTTGTTTCTTCTTCGCCTCGCTCAGAAGACTGCCCGCTTCGCCGAACAATCCGAGCATCGAGAAACCCAGAGCGCTCTTCCCGCTACGCTGGTCCGTCCGGGCAGCCTGCTTGGCGTAGTCGTCGATCGTCAGCGCCTCGAACTCGCCTGACATTAGTTGCGCTTCCGACGGTCGGAGATTGCCTCAGGCGGCACATTTACGCCGTAGGCCTCGAGCGCGCGCAGCACGATCATGCGGATGGGTTCGCGAGCGTCGAGCGCTCGCTGACCAAGATCGCGCTTGGTCACCCCTGGGACCTGGATTTGAAGATGCTCGTCATCGGCATCGCTGCGAGCCTCAACTTGTTTCATGAAAACAATAAATCAGAGTTTCATGAAAATATGAAACAGAAATTTATCAATCGGTGAATGATTGGTCCTCCGACAGCCGTAAACGGGGCAAACTGCGCTACCGGCTGCGAGATCGCTGCACAGGTGGATGGACTCTCGAGGATTCGTTTCGGTTGGGCGCAACGTCCAGACCCTTCCTGTTGCGCCCTTCCCTGAGCAGGGCAGGACGAATTTGATCACCTCGGTCAACGTGGTTTTGCAGTGTGGTGGTCGCGACCTTCATCACGCGCGAGATCGCTTCGGGATTGTCGAACAGTGCGGTTCGCACTACCGCTTCGATCACCCGCAACTGACTTTGCGCGGCTCGCTCGTTTCTGCCCACGGACGCCGCAGCTCGGGATCGAGCCGAGCGCTCGTGAGCTTGGGACTGATCTCGGCCGGACTCCCGGGTGACTGACGGAACGGCCGCCGGCGCGATGCTGTTGCGGTCATTGCCAAGCTTGAGGCGATCCAGCTCCTGCAGATCGCGCTCGTTCGGCCGATATCCTCGCACGTCGAGCCCTTGGCGGTTGGCCTCCAGCCATGCTGCCCGGCGAAAGGCCTCGCTGCCAGTAAGGTGAACATTCGTCCACCCACGATGCCGGGCGATCGCGACGAGATCACGCACGACCTCCTCACTGTCACTCGAAGTGACAAGGCGCCTCCCTTGGTCCCGAAATGCAGGCTCCTTGGCCTGAGCCGTCGTAAAGTAGGCAGGCTCGCCTGACCATTTGCTGGTCGATGAGAAGTAGCGTTTTTGCAGCGTCTCCGGCATGTCGCCGGTCGAGACCGATCGGGGCGGCCGCTGCCCCTTTTCCTTCTTTCCCAGGGGTTCGGGAGCATCAGGGCCGTGTTTTTCGGAACGGCCCGATGGCGATGCCTCACCGATTGAAATGGCATTGCTGCGCTTCCTAGCGCCCCGCGAACTCTCGGGTTTCTCAGCGGACATGGGCTGCCCTTTCCTGCATGAGGGACGTGGATGCCGATCCGGTCGGTGGTAAAACTGCCCGCTCGACCATCGCCGTCACGAAGGCGATTGCGGCAGCCTCGTCGCCCGGCGGCGGCAGTTCGGCCAGGTCACCCAGAACCAGCATGTCGTCCGTGATCTCTGCCGCGCCTGAAAGCTCGGCCTCGGTCATTTCCCGCATCGCAATTTCCTCCGGTATGGCGTTCCCCGAGCTCGTCGCCGGTTGCCGGCGGGTGCCACTCAGCCCAGGCGTGCCAGCACCGTGCTGCTCTAAAGCCGGAGTGGGGGAAGAAAGCATTGCCGCGATGGGACGGGCGGGCAGCACGGGCGGAGCGATCACTCGCCGCGTGAAGCGCGGCATCCGGTAATAGGCAATCTTGCGACCTCGAATGGGCGGGATGCCGGCGCGGAGGAGCAGGAGCTCGCTCTTGGGTAGCTGCATCAGCTCCTGCGGCAGCAAGAGTGCGCGGCGCTGGTCGGATTCCGAGATGCTTCGGTTCGCCAGCAGCCCGTGGATGGTGCGGCTGCGGGATTTCACGCTCATCGTGAAAAAGCCGAGCCGTTCGGAAAGTTCGTTCGCGACCTTTAGCTCCTTGGGCGTGAAGACAACCTCGAGCCCGCAATTGGCGATGATCTCGTCGGTGACATCGGGACCATAGATTGCGCGAAGCTGGGATCGGCTCTGAATGACCGGGACCAGACGTAGGCCATAGCCGGCGACATAGGAAAAGCCGCTCGCAATCACCGAGGCTTTGCCGAGCCTGGCGAACTCGTCGAGCAGGACCAGGACCGGGACATTGGTCGCGCCCTCAGGAAGATCGCGGGTGTTGAGATCCACGAGTTGCTGCAGGAACAGGCTGTAGATCGGCGCGATGCGGTCGATATTGTCGGGCGACACGCCAAGGTAAATCGACATGCGCCGACGCCGTACCTCGCGCAGGTCGAAGTCGCTTTCCGAGGTGGCGGCATCCACCATGGGGTTGAGCCAGAGATTGAGCCGCGCGGTGATGGTCTGCTTGATCCCGGAAAAGGTGTTGTCCGAGGCCGAGGTGAAATCCTGGATCGCGGACACGCACGCTTGGCTGAGGCGCTGGCCCACCCTGCGGGCTTCCTGAAGCGTTGCGGGAAGGTCGCTCTTGGGATCCCCGCTCGTGAGGCGGCGGTATATCTCGCCGATGGTGAAGGGCAGGCCCGGGTTGGATGCGACCAGGGCGCCGACGCCGACAAAGGCCGCTCGCGCGGCCTCCGCCCAGAAGGGATCGGATCGCTCGGGCGCGGGGAAAAGCATGCCCGCGATCTTCTGCAGCTCGTTGACGACCTCTATGTCATCAGTCCGTCTGATGTGCGCCAGGGGGTTGTACCGCGCCGTCCGCCCCTCCGCGTCGAGCGGATCGAACAGATGCACGGCCTGGCCGGCCCGTGCACGATACCCCGCGCTTGCGCCCCAGTTCTCCCGTTTCACGTCGAGCACGACCACCGAATCTGGCCAGGTCAGCAGATTGGGAATGACGACGCCCACGCCCTTGCCCGCTCGTGTGGGTGCCTCGAGCAGAACATGCTCGCTCCCGCCGAATATCAGGAAACGTCCAGCCTTGCGGCCGACAACGATGCCGGACGCGGCGCGAAGGCCCTCCCGCCGGATCTCGCCTTCGCGCGCAAACCGGGCGGTGCCGTGCAATGCCGGCCCGCGGCGCAGAATTCCAATCGCGAGGAGCCCGACCACAACTGCGCCCGCCAGCGCCCCGCGCTTTAGCCAAAGAATAAGCAGTGGGTCCGCCCGATAGTACCACAGCCATGCGGGCAAGGCCGTGAGGTCGGTGTGAGAGCCGATCTGGCCCAGCCCAAAGAGGGCAACCAGCACGGCGATGGCGCAGCACAATAAGGTGCCGCCGGCAACGGACAGGCCGATCATCCAGAAGCTACGCTGCACCGGCATCGCCCACCTTCGGGTGGAAGTAGACCTCTTCGACCTCGAAGCGGCCGCCATGGCGCCGGGTCTGGACGACCACATCGATGAGCATTCGCAAAAGTCCGCGGATATCATCGCGCGCGAGATCTCGGCCGCCCTCGGATTCCTTGACCAGTAGCGTCAGCTGCTCGAAGGCACCCGCCGCAGAGCCGGCATGCACCGTGGTGATCGACCCAGGGTGCCCCGAATTGACATTGCGCAGGTAGAAGAACGCGGTGCCGTCGCGCAGCTCCTGCAGCAGGATCCGATCCGGGCGCATGCGCAGCGCGCTCTCGAGAAGTTGCTTGGGACCGACCTTTGCAAGGCCCTGCCCCTCGCTCGAATAGACCATATGAACGACATTGCGATGGGGCACGATGAGTTCGCGTGTGTCCTCGATCGTAAGCAGTCGCTCGTCGGGCGGGATGAGCTGGATGAGCGCTTTCGCCAAGGTCGTCTTGCCGGACCCGGTTGCACCGCTGACCAGGATATTCTTGCGCGCGGCGACCGCGACCTTGAAGAAGGCCGGCCAGTCGCCCGCATCGCGAAGTGCCACCAACTCGGCGTCGGTTTCGGTAAGGCCCCGGGCGCTCGCGCGCGTCGTGTCAAAGAGGCCAGCGCGTGCGAGCTGGTCGATCGGCAGGGTTACGGTCGAGGGCTTGCGTATCGTAAAGGACGGGCAGCCGCTCGGCGTCACCGACGGGATTACGATCTGGCAGCGCTCGCCGCCTGGGAGGACGGTCGAACAGATCGGGGTCTGCCCATCGATGTCCTGGTGCGTGAAGCTTGCCGCGGCGACGGCGAGCGTTCCAAGCCACTCGCTGTCGAGTTCGGACAGCTCATGCCATCGCCACCCCTGCCGGTCCTCGATTCCCGCCTCGCCCGGACGGTTGATGACGAGCTCGGTCACATCATCTGGCTCCAGCAACGGAAGAAGCGGTTCGAGGTAGTGACGAAGGACGGCGGTGTCGCGCATGGCTTACCGCCGCAGCTCTAGATTGTAGACATCGGCGAAGTTGAAGTCCTTGGCGACGAAGATACCGACCTCCTCGCCCTGGTTCTTTTTCAGCACCGGCCGGATATTGATGTTGTTCTGGAGCGCGATCGCGGCCCCTTCGCTCGGCGCACGCGTGACATTGTTGAAATTGCCGTTGCCGCTCGATGCGGCCTGCCCGGCAATATAGGCGGCGTCATCGACGAGCGAGAGCAGGAGCGCGCCGCCGAACCGTGCCCAAAAGAAGCTGTCGACCGCCCCAGCAAGCCCGGCGCGGCCGAGCGCGTCTGACCCAGGCGAGGCAAGGTCGATGCGGACGCCTTGTGGCGTCACCGCCCGGGTCCAAAGCACAAAGAGGCGGTTCTGACCCTGTTGGATACCTCCGCGATACTCGCCGAGCACGCGCGTGCCCTTTTCCATGAGCACGACCCGGCCATTCTCGGAGTAGACATCGCGCGGGATCATGCAGGACGTGTATCCAGGCTGCGCGGAATTGATGGCCGTCTGAAGGGTGCAGGGAATCAATGTCCCCGCAGTGATCAGAAAATTGCGATTGGGGAGCATCGAGGCTCGCGCTTCGCCTACGGCCGAACTTTGCCGCAGAAGATCCAGCGCATTGGGCGCCCCGCCCTCAGCGCTCCCTGGCGTTCCTGAATTTTCGGTCGGTTGCGCGCCCGAGGCCGCCGCCGGACCTTGCGAGGTCTCCCCACCGAGATCGCGCCCGCCATAGGCGATGAGTGTCGACCGTCGCGCCCGGTCGGCGAGGTTGGGCCGGGCGCCCGTCCCTCCTGTCGGTCCTGGCGCCGCACCGGGCTGCATGGCAGGGACGATCTGACCGTCGGGGCCAGGAACCCCTGCTGCGGGATTGAGCACAGGTGCGTTGGGATCGCTCCCGCCTGCGCCCAGCGGTCTCGGCTGCGGAGCGACCGCCGCGTAATCGACGGTTTCCCGCGCCACGATATCGCGCCGCTCTTGGGCCGCCCCGCCCGGTGCAGTGAGGTCACGATTGGAGCCCTGTTGGCTCGTCCCGGAATTAACCCACAGGATGCCCAGTACCATCGCCGTGCCGGCAAAGATGAGGGCGGTATTGCGCTTGGAAGGCGTCATCCCCCCGATCGGCTCGATACCGCGCTCGTGCAGGATCTCGTCTTTCTCCGGCGTGAGATCGGCGCTCGGCAGAAGGCGCGAAACGGAGGATGGATCTTCGGCCATGGCTCATTCCTGCGGATGTGTGATGGTGCGCTCGACATGGGGCGACCCGGTGTTCGTCCCATGATCGACCCCATAGGGTTCTGGCGCCTGATTATAGATGCACAGCACCTCGCCGCCTCGCCGAAGGCGCAGCTGACGCGCCACCAAATGGACGACGACGAATTCGTCGCGGACGTCGAAGGGGACCAGCGTCTCAGATCCGTCCGGTCGCACCAGATATATCGCCGGCACCTCGCGGTTCGCGGGGAAACGCAACACCGTGAACTGCCCGTTATCGGAGACCTCCGACGGCTGAAGCTCGCTGGAGCCCTGCACCTTGTAGTTCATGTTGCGAGGCCCTTCGACGACCGCATGATCGAGAGCGCCGCGAACGGCGCGGCCCTCTAGGGCAGCGGCCTGCATGGCAATCTGCGCGGCCCTGAGACGCGCGGCGCGGTCGGCGTCGTCCCTGGGATATCGGAACCGCACCTGAAAATAGGCTTGGCCGTTGCGGCCCGTGATCGGACCGCTGCGAGCGGTCAACTCGAACGCATAGCTGCGCAATTCGCCTCCGCGCGACGTGGTGACGATGAGATTGGTCGGTCCGGCACGCTCACGCGGCTTGAGGAACAGGATGTGCCCGGCGACGGCGACCTCCCAAGATACGGTGTCGCCCAGCGCGACGTGCTGGATCGTCTCATCGTCGCTCAGGACAATCTGCGTTGCGGTCCGGAACGTGCCGACGATCCGATAGACCTCGGTCTCTTCATATTCGACGAACTTGACGCGCGGGTCGGACGGACCACCTCGCGGAACTTCGACCGCGTGCGCCGCCGTTACAGGCACCAGCGCGCAAATGATGGCGGCGGAGAGTGCCCTCATCGGATCACCTCCGGATCGGCACGATAGTTTTCGACCTGGAATCCCAGCGGGTTCCGGTAGCGATCGCCTTCCGCCATGGGCGCGTTGGCGTAGGCGAACGTGATCGTGGCGATCCAATCGCTGTTCTGAACGTCGGTCTCGGTCTGGACCGTCCGCGTGAACCGCACATTGGCGACGCGATCGTTGATGAAGGCGATGTTGCGCACGCGCGCTTGCACGACGGCATTCTTGCCCCAGACATTTTGGGGACTTGCGCCATTGTTGCTGCTGTAGAAGCGCGCCCAGCGCTGCTGTTCAGTCGGTTGCGAGAGGATCGTCACGAACCGAAAATTTTCTTCGGCCGCTGCCGGGATCCAGCTTTCGCGGGTTCTCACATACTGGGCGAGGAAGTATTTGGTGACCGCCTCATCGTAGCGCATCGGCCGCTGGGTGAGCGCGGTCTGGACATCCACCGCGCCGGTGGTCTGGTTGACGCGAATAACATAGGGCACGACAGTCTTGAGAGGTGTCAGAGCCGCAACTGCGAAGATCGAGGCCGCGGCCAGGAGTGAGGCGATGGCCGCGATGCTCCAAGCGATGCGGGTCGAGCGCAGCGCGTTCCGGATCCTGTCCTGATCCCAGCTTCGTGCGTCCCGGAAATAGCGCTGCAGCCCCGATGCCGGCACGGCCTCCGAGCGGTCATCAGCAGCTCGCATAATGCGATCCCCTTGGTGCGAACGAGACCTTGTCGTCCGAGGTAGACGGCGACGGCACGGCGGGCGGCGGGGGCGGATCGCCGTCTCGAGGATGGGACAGGGGCGGTATGGGCGGCGCAACTCTTGGTGCCGTGGTGGCAGGCACTGGCGAGCCAGGCAGGACGCTTCCGTAGATGTTCACGTCTCGCAGGCGATGACCATTGCAAACCGCGAGCTTCTTGGGTCCGGAAGCACAGCCCGCGACGCCGAGCACAGCTAAGCCACCGACTAGGCAAGCGACGCTGCGGCGGAAGCTCGAGGCGGAAATTCGCGGAAAAAGGAAAGTCATGATGATGCCTCACTACGCCGATTCGATGGTGCCGCCGCGACGAGCGGCGCGCTCCAAGTTGCGACTGTTGCGCATGACGCGACGCTGTCGGAAGGGAGATGCCATCGTCCCCCAAGCCGTTCCGGCGAAGGCACCCACGCCGGCAGCCGCGCCCCCGGCTATTCCCGTCGCGATGGCCGGAGCCTGGAAGAAGAAGATCGTCCCCAAAAATATGTACGCTGCAAACAGGACAGCACCGAAAGCCGTATCCACGACGCCTTCAGATGCTGCTGTTGCAGCCGCTCCGAGGTCTGTGATTAGGGTCGTGATGGCTATGATTACAGCAAGGAGAACGATATAGTTGAATACTTGGCCCAGCCAGCCGTGGAAAAAACGCCTCGTTGGCTCGAAAAGAGCTAGGGCGATGAAGATGGGGCCAAGCGCGATAATGATCGCCAACGCAACTTTGGCAAATATGGTGATAGCGAATCCAACCGCTGCCGAGAGCCCAACTAATGCCTTCAGCCCCAGGCTCAGCGCATAGAGGACCAGTTTATATGGGTTAATGTCGCTGTAGGTTGCGGCTTCAGTCTCTATCCGCGCAACTATAGCATCACTTTGAGTGTAATAGTCGTCGAATGCCTCTCCTACTGTGTCGATCGTCTTACCGGCGAGAGCTTGGGAGATCGCATCGGGCATTCCGTGGAAGAGCGGCGTCGTGATCCAATCGGAATAGGCGACCGTCGTCGCAGCAACATACAGCAGGCAGAGCTTCACCATCCGATAGAATAGCTCACCCCATGGTTCGCTGATGATGCCCCGCATCACCATGTAGCCGAACAGGGCGATGTAGATAACCAGCCCGACAGCGAGCGGACCACGGACAACCTCTACGACGTTTTGGAGACGCTCGTTGAGGAAAAGATCAAGCTTCCCATCAACGTTCGCGTAAAGTGAATTGAACATGTCCGTGGCCATGCGAGGCTCCAGGGCGCTGGATTATTTCGAAAGCGACCGCATCTTGTTGTCGAGGATCCGGAGGCTTTCAGCGTTGGAACACTCCTGTTCGTTGGGATGTGATCCGTCGGCACAGGCCTTGACGAGTCCTCTGAGCTCTTCCGGGTGAGAGGTTAGATAGTCCTTCCCGCGCGGTGCCCGCTCGCATCCTGCGAGCATTCCCGCTGCGGCAAACCCAAGCAGCAAAGCTCTCGCGGTCATTGCGACAAGCTTTCTAGCTTCGTCGCCAGTATCGCTTCGCTTTCGCGCTGTGATCGCAACTGGACGTCTGCTTCTTGCCGCATTCGCAGCGCCTGCAATTGCAAGGCGTCGTTCTGGATATGGGCATTCTCGACCCCTACCCTCGCCTGGATATCCATGACCTGCTTGGCGTCCGAAGCGGTATCCAGCGAGGTTCTCAGCTCTTCGAGGCCGGCGGTACGCTGGGCCGACACGCCATAGGCCGCCTCCGCGATCGCGGCGTCGCGCGCTGCGAGGTCGCCGTTCCGCAAGAGGTTATCGCGGGACGCGCGCTCATACGCCGACGCACCTGGCCGCAATTCCGGCAAAGCGATGCGGTTGGCGTCCCGGATACGGGTCGCGGAGCTCCCGAGCGAACCCAGGCTGGCATTGTCCGACGACATCAGCCGACTGATGTCACGGGCCTCCCGCGGCAGAAGATGGCGCATGGCATCGGTGGAAAGAGATGATGCGATGCCGTTGACGTCGGTGACCTGGTTGAAGCTGCCATAGAGCTGCTTCGCTTCTGCGATCTGCTCCTTCCCCTGATCGATCATCGACAGGGTGTTTTTCACCGTGGCCAGCGCCTGCAGATAACCGGAGCTGTCGTAGACGGGGATGCCTTGCGCAACTGCAGGCCCCGCCATTCCTAGGGCGATGGCGCCAAGTGCTGCGTATATGCCCTTACCCATAGCTCATCCTTTCCTGATCGATGCAGACCGACGCTGCTGGTGAAAAAGAGGCAGCCATTTCGCCGGGTCGTCGCCGACATCAGCGCGAATGGCATCGAGGAGCGTCACGGTTTCCGTGGTGCCCGAGAGCACCGCGAGCTCGTCGGAGAGGCCGCCCAGGTCCAGTTCCACCACGATCGAGTCATGACCCTGCTTGATGAGGAAGCGGCGAGACTCGGGGTTCAGGTCGTGACGGACGAGCTTGAATTCCGCCTGGGTCAGGCCCAGCCCGTCGATATAATCCGTTTCACGCCCATAGGGGTTGGGCAGCAGGATCTTGGTCGCGACCTGCTCCATGATACTGTGTGAGATATCCGAGCGCAGCGCATCGGCCGGGCTCTGCGTGCCGAAAACCAAGAAGGCGTTCTGCTTGCGGTAGGTCTTCAGGCCATCCTGGGCAAAGGCGCGGAAAGCGTCATCACCCAGCGCCTTCCAGAACTCATCGATGTCGATCACCAGTCGGCGGCCATCCAGAAGGCCGTCGATGCGATGGAACATGTACATCATGATCGGCGTGCGAACTTCCGGATTGTCGAGGAAGTCGGTCATGTCGAAGCCGAGGAACGGCGCATCGAGCGACAAAGCATCGATCTCGTTGTCGAACACCCAACCCAGCGATCCGCCCCGCGACCATTTCTCAAGTCGAGCGCCGATGCCTTCCGGGTCGCGCTGGCCGAGCAGCTGGCGCAGGGCCAGAATGGATCGGTTCTCCGGTGCGAGCCGCCCGAGCGACGCCAAGCCTTCGTCGATCATACGCTCCTGGGTGACGCCCAGCGGGCCGCCCGGCGGCGTCACCAGCTGCCGGATCAGACGACCGAGAAAGACGAGGTTGCGCGGTCCATATTCGAGCGCCCGCAGCGGCGCGAAGCCGGTTGGCTCCCCGTTCTTCAGCGTCAGATAGATCCCGCCAACAGACCGCACGTAGATCTCGGCGCCGCGATCCTTGTCGATGAAGATCTGCTGCGCGCCCGTCTTCTCGAGCTGCGCCATCAGGAAGTTCTGAACGACCGTTTTGCCCGCGCCCGAGGGACCGATAATGAGCGTGTGGCCGAGATCCCCGACATGGAAGTTGAAATAGTAGGGCGATTGCGCGGCCGTCTTCATCAGCGCGATCGCCGGACCCCAATGATTTCCGCTCGGCCGGCCCGCGGGATAGGTATGGAAGGGTGCCAATGCGGCGAAATTCCGCGATGTGATTGCCGCCGGCCGCGCCCGCCACGCGAAGTTACCGGGAAGCTGAGCCCAGAAGGCTGCTTCGAGCGCCGGACCTTCCCTCGCCGACACCAGACCAGCGTCCGCGAGCGCCGCCCGCGCGGCCGACAGATTATCGGCGAGCCGCCTCTGGCTCTCGGCAAACACCCCAAGCGAGAAGTGATGTTCGCCCAGCACGAACCGATTGCTTTGAAGATCGTCGGCGGCGTCTTCAAGGTCGAGCGCCTGGCTTGCTGCCGCGTCCTCGGTCGAGGCCATCTGGTTCTGTCGCCGGCGCAGCCTTTCGGCCGCGCGCGCCTTCCCCATGAAGGTGAAGGATTGCGACACGACGAACGCGAAATCCTGGCCGAGCAGAGCGTTCATCTGACCGGGACGGGTGAGCGCAGGATATTCCCGGATGCCGAAAATCCCCAGCCAGCGGCTCGCATCATGGGCGCGGATCTCGACCGTCTCGCGTCCGAAGATCACCCGCTCGCCGTAGAGTGCGGATCCAAGATGGCCTCGGACCAGCGGCACCTTGGCCTTGGCGCCCATCATGACTTGCTCGAGCACTTCGAGCGGCCTGGAGAATAGGAGGCCATTTTGCTCATAGAGGCCGAGCCGTGCGGGGCTGCACCGCCGGAGGAGCTTTTCGATATCGCGCGCCTTCTCCTCGAAGCGGGCCAGTTCGTCAGGGTCGATTTCTTCATCGGCCGCCCTGGCCTTGGCGATGCGCTTGAGGAGAAGCCCCGTCCGATCGGCCGAGCCGACCGCCGGCCGCATGATCAGCGTCAGATAGTGCTCGTTGACGAACATGCGCTTGGCAGTCACCCGCGCGCGATATTTTTCGTCCAGTTCGGCCGCGAAGTCCGAGCGGAATTGGCCTTCGGGATAGTCATCGACCGGGCGGCGAACGATGTGGGTCCAGAGCGCGAGCCGGTCGTCGGCAATGTTGCGCCAGGTGCCGTTGAGCTTCTCATGCCAGTCGTTGAGGTGGATCGGATCCGCGGTTTCGAAGGCGAGCCCCTCGAGGCGGAACATCATCATGAGGTCGCCGCTATCGAGCGCGATCACCTCCGACGTCACGTGGCGCGCATAGGGCAGATAGCGCCCAGGCTCGGCCTCTTGCCGCAATATGCGCCACGGCGTCTTGCGCGGCGGGAGCTGGGCAGCCGCGCTAGCCACGCGCAAAGCCCTTGCGTTTCAGCCCGGCGACCGGGAGCGGCGAATAGGAACTGCCGCCCCACCAGACGCGGTTCCGGTTGCGCGCCTTGGTCATGGTCCAGAGGGACAGCAGCCGGAAGGCGTTGGCATCATGCCGCACGATGAGCCGTGCAACAGCAAGACAGGCGCCTCCGATGGCGCCGGCATAGAGCGGGTTGCCGCTGACGATCAAAGTGAGACAGGCGGCAAGCGCGATCGGCAACGAGGCTTCGAGCGGCACGCCGAGCCACATCGTCGGGCGCGTGACCGCGAGAAACAACGTCTCCTCGCGCAGCCGCTCGTCCAGCGCGGCGCTCTCCTTCACGCGCCACCCGTGATGGTGTCGACGATCCACTGCGCGCTGAAGACGATGAAGATGCCAACAATGACCGTCACCAGAAGGCCGAGGCTGGCGCGCCCGGTGAAAAACATGAACCCGACGATCACGACCGCGATCACCGCGATGGTCTTGGCGAAGGTCCCGGTGAGCCAGGTCTTGATGTTCTCCGCCATGGACGTGATGCCGTCGGCACCTTGCGCGTGCGCAGGATCGCTCAGCAGTATCGAGACAAGCAGCGCCAATGCCATCACGCCGATGATGCGCAGCAGAAGTCGCGCCCATTGTGGCCGTCCGCCCAGGTGGGCGGTGATTGCTGTCATGGATGCTGTCCTTTCTGAGATGCGGCCCCGTCGCCGAACACCATGAGCGAGGCCTGGCTCGCCCTCGCCGCTGTTTTCCACCCGGCTGCGGCCGGGGGCGAAACAGGGGTATCGGGTGGCGGAGCGAAGGCCGGAGCCGCTGGGGCAACGACCGAGTTTCTGGTTGCCGGCGCCGTACTCCGGATCAACGGAATGACGGCCGACGCGCTGGCATAGACCCTGGCGACATAGCCGTTGCGAAAGCCGCGCTGCCGGTCGCCGGTATTGTACAGCGACAGGGCGGTCGCGATCGCGTGATCGCGGCTCGGGGCAAGGCGCGCGACCGCCTGGTAGTTGGTCGCTAGGACACGCGCGGCGGCGGCTAGGTTGGAGCAGGGCTCGAATGCATTTTCCACCGAAAGCCCCAGCCAGCCGAGATTGGCGCTGTTGATCTGCCCCAGGCCGAGATCGATGTTGTAGCCTCGACCAATCAGGCTGCGCGCCGCAGCGATTGCCTGCGCCTTGGTCGCGGGCTTTGGCGCGCGCACGCCGGGACTATTGACCCCGATTGCGAGACTGTTGAACCGGCTCTCCGTGTGGACGATCGAAATGAGCGTCTCAGGCGCCACCGTCGGTGCGCAAGCTCCTGCAAGCGAAAGAAGGGTGGCGACATCGAGGATCATCGGCGGCCGCCGTCCAAACGCTCGATGCCGGCCAGCGAGAAGGTCTGGCTGCGGCCGTCGTTGAACGTGATGACCACCCGGCGGCGAGTTGTGGAATCGCGATCATAGACCTTCGTGCGGGCGACGCCGCCGCTACAGCCGGGAAAGGCGCCGCCGGTGGCCAAGCGTTGCCATAGCTTGGTCATCGGCGACACGCATTGCGCGTATTGGGTCGCGCCACCGGGATTGGAAAGACACAGGAGAACCTGGCAGCCCAGGTCATTCGCCGCTGCCGGTGCGCTTGGAAGGGCTGTGGCGAGGGCGAGTATCGCCATGCCGAATATTGCACGTTGCATCGGGTCTTCCCCCGCGAGAGACAGCTCCCGCGTCGGGAAATGCCGTCAGCTATCCGTTGGATTTCACCTCTCTTTTGTTCCGACCGCGCTCGATTTCGGCAATCCCCCTAGCCGGGGGGGGAGTTGATCGGTTTGCTGCCGCAGGAATTCGGACAGAGCGCCTTCCTGGTCGGGCCGGAGAGCATCGATTGCGGCGAGATGGTCTGGCGGATCGCCGCCGAGCAGGATGGACGGGCACTGCCCGTCATAATTGCCGAGATTGGGGCGGTGCTGCTGGTAGCCGACCAGCGCGGCAAGCTCGGGATCGAATGCGCTGGCCACCTCGGGCGGATAGGTCAGCCACTGGTTCTCATAGGGCTTCAGCCAGCCGAGGCAGTAGCTGACGATGATGCCTCGGCGCACCGCGTTTGAACGATTCGCGCCGGCGCCATGGAGGGTCGATCCCAGGAATATGATCGCCGATCCCGGATCCGCTTCGATGGCGACCGGCTCCGCGCCGTCGTCGCCCTGCCCGCCATTGTGGCTCCCCGGCCAGACCAGCGTCGCCCCATTTTCGGCCTTGAACGGCGAAATCGGCCACATGACGTTGACGAGATATTCGAGCTCGCCGGTCGGACCGCGCCACATGTCCTGATCCCGGTGCGGAAATTGCGCTGGCGCCCCCGGGTGCAGCTCGAGCGCTTGCGTGAGGTTGAGCTGGACCGTGTCGCACCAGGGCTCGAGGATAGCGTGGACGAGGCGCATGACGGCAGGGTTTTGGACAAGACTTTCAACCGTCGGCGCGCGCTTCAGCAGGCCACCGAAGCGTTTTGTCCGAGGGCCGTAGAATCCGCCCTGGCAGAAAGGCGTGGCGGCAAAACGCGGATGGAGGGATCGATTGATCTCCTCGATGCGTGACCGAGACTCGACATCCCGCAGGATGCAGAAGCCGTGCTGCCGCAGATTTTCGTCGGCTTTGGTCGCGGCGGAGACGCCGCGCGGTGCGATCGTGGCCATGATCGCCCTCCTCATGCTGCGGCGGGAAGATCGGCAAGGCCGACAGGGCGGAAAATGCCGCTCGCGCGCAGCTGCTCGCGCGTTCGGTCGTCCACATCGATTTGCAAGGCGACGAGACTTCGCCCTTGCTCGGACGTGGGAAGACCCAATGGTCGGCAAGTCCAGCCGAAACCCAGGATCTGCTGGAACCACGGCCACTCGGCGACCCCGGTGAAGCTGTGGATCTGGTTGGCGAGGGCATATTCGACGAGCGCGGTGACCAGCTGATTGCGCAGCTCGAGACGCTCCCGGGCGCGCAATTTTCGCGCAAGGCAAAAGCGGGTGATTTCCAGGATAGCACTGCCGCGCGGCGGCGCTTCCTCGCAAAGATCCGGGAAGATCGTGCCGAGAATATGCTCGTGCGTGGTCGGCAGAAGCCGTGCGGATGCCCGGTGTTCCCCGTCGTCCCCGGTAACAACGATGTAGACGGCGCGATCATTGTCGAACTGATCGATCTCGTAGCGACCGGCGATGACCGGAACGTCCCAGCGAAGAAGATCGACGAAGACCCGCTTGCGCTCCTCGAACATGGAGCGAAACAGGCGGTGTTCCATGGCTTGCGAAAAGCCGGTCCCGATGTGCATGACAGCCTCCTTTTGGTGAGGCCTGTCAGTCGATCAGAGGCGGCTTTTTTGCGTTATCCCCAGTTCTGGGGAGATCATCGGCCGAACACATCGGCAAAGCTGATTTGCCCTTCGAACAAGGCGCGAATGGCGAGGAGGGTGCGCTTGGTGACGCCATAGCGGTCGCGCGCATCCTTCACATGCTGGATCACCGTTTCCTGGCCGATGCCGAGGATCTGGCTGATCTCCCAATCGGTCTTGCCCCGCGCGACCAGCGCCACGCATTCGGCCTGCCTTTCGGTCAGGCTCGGGCATTCGGATTGCGGCGCGTGGATCCGGGAAATCTTGCGTGCCGCTTCGAACGCGAAGCTGCCGACGAGCTGCACGAACGGCAGCTGCCGATGGTCGAGCATCTCGCCCGCCGCCATCGCGAAGGAACAGGATCCATTGAGCTCGCCAGGAATATGGGCCGGAACGGTGAAGCCGTCGCCCAGCCCGGCCTCGTAGGCTTCTGCCAGGATCGAGCGATCGGCGGCCGTCAGAGAGATGATCGACTGAACCGCCGACCAGGCAAAGCCCACATTGGTGCGATGGCTGGCGCGGTGGATCGGGTCGCTCGCATAGAGGCGTCTCGCCTGGAAGCGCTCCACCCAGTCTTGCGGATAGTCGACGATGTGGACCGAGCGAACCGCAGGCTTCAGGTCGACATGATGGACCAGGGCATAGTGCCGAAAGCCCATGGCCTTCGTGATTTCGGCCATCAGGTCAGACAAGGCCGTAGTGTCCTTGATCGCGCCAGCGACAGCGCAGAAATCCTGAACTTGCCCAAGCCCGATCATCATATGGCCGGCGAGATCAGAGCAGCGCTTCCATGTTGAGATGACCATCGCGAACCGCGCGCAGCACCAGCTGCGTGCGTCGTCGCACGCCATAACGCCTGCGGGCCGATTCAACATATTCGTGCACGGTGTCGCGGCTGAGGCCGAGGATCTGGCCGATCTCCCAGTCGCTTTTGCCTTGCGCGACGAGCGCGATGCATTCGACCTGGCGAGGGCTGAGAGGGACGCAGGCCAATGGCCCTGCCCTTTCGCCAAGCAGCTCGCGCGCCCGATCATAAGCGACCGAGCCGAGCAGACGGGCGGTCAGAACCTCTTCTGCACTCAGCGGCTCGTCGCGTGATCGGGCCGCAGTGAAGATCGCCTCGGGCTCGCCCGGAGTCCGGATCGGCAAACTGTAGCCCGATGCAAGGTCATGATCCCGGGCGCGGTCAAGGATGCCTCGCTGGCGCGGCGTGAGCTCCAGCACGTCGCCGACACGGTCCCAGGCCAGTCCAGAGGGCGTACGTGCGCAGGCCGCATGAATGGGATCTTCGATATAGTGGCGTTCTTCTAGAACTTCCTCGAGCCAGGCCGACGGATAGGTTGTGAGGAACAGGCTTTGCTCGTCGCCGCGCCGAAGGTCGATATTGTGAAGCAGCGTGAACCAGCGGAAGCCAAGATCGCGCACGGCGGCATCGATCGTGCCATGCAGATCGCCAAGGGTTTCAGCACGCTGACAGTCCGTCGCAAAGCGCGTGAGATCATCAAGGCGGCCGCAGTCTTTTATCCTGTTCGCCATAGGCGACGGAAGCTCGTTCGCGAGGAGACGGCTCGTCCACACCTAAGCGGCGAGCGCCATGATTATCAGGATGAGTTGAGAACGATTCGCAACAATCTACGATTAGAATGGATCGCCTATGACACTTTATCCGCCGGCAAAGTGTCATAGCTGACAACCCGTCTGCGGCCGCCGATTTGGGATTCACATTGATCCTGCTTTGTGCTTGATTCCATCATGTTATGTTTCATGCAGGCAAGCCTCTTGAACCCTCCATTGGCTGTGATGTCGCGGCCGTGCTCGAGACGCTGGCGACCGTATCGAGCCGGCCCCGTTATGCCTTCATGCTGCTCAACCTGATCGCCCAGGTGGCGGGGCCAGATGGAAGCGCCGGTCCCTGGGTCAGGCGGAACGATGGGCTCGTTTCCCTGCGCGATTGGCTATGCGACGCATTGACCCCGATGGCCCAGCGTGGTCCGCGCAGCATTACGCTGGCCGAGCGGGTCGAGAGCGACCTCGCTAGAAACGGACTGCTCCCCGGCGATCCGGAGAAAAGGCGCGGCGTGATCGCGGAGGAAATGCGGGCACGCATTCGCACAGCCGGCAAGAGTAATCTCAGTCGCGCCGTTTCCGAACTGGTGAATGCAGGCCTGCTCCGCCGACATTATCAGGGCTATCGCGTCGACCATCGGAACCGTGGCGGCCAGCGCCACGCCGTCTATACCTTGATCGGCGATGCTCTGCGTCTAGTGCCGGGTATCAGCTCCACACCGAATCTGCCCGTGCAAGGCGAACTTGCCCTCCCAAGATGATTGCGCAGTCGAACCGGGATTGCTGCAGTAGTGTGCTGTGAGGTCGGGTAACGATGTCCGAATAATAAGGCCAGTCAGAACGTCAGCATTGACCTTGCCGGCAATTACATCAGCCATTCCCGTCAAGGATCGCCATGGCCTTCTTCGACGCGAATGGATTGTCAGATTCGGAATGAAGCCGGGCACGCGAGCCATATAATCGCGGTAAACCTCGCCGAAGTTGGCTAGCGCCTCCTTTTCCTCATGCCGAGCCAGCCGAATATACATCACGACGAGCACCGGAAACATAGCAAGGGTCAAAAGGGTCGGCCATTGTAGCAAAAAGCCGAGCATGACGAGAATGAAGCCGACATATTGCGGGTGCCGGATCCGGGCATAAATCCCAGTAAGGGCCAATTGGTGTTTGCGCTGACTCAAGTGAAGGGCCGTCCATGCAACCGAGATCAGCCAGTAACCCACGCCGATCAGCACAAAGCTGGCGATGTGGAATGGACCGTAATCGGGATTAACTCGCCAGCCGAACATCATCTCCAGGAGATGTCCAGCATCGTGGCTCCACCAGTCGACAGCGGGGAAATACGACTGGAGCCACCCCGAAAGCACGAAGATCGTGAGCGGGAAGCCATACATTTCCGCGAAGAGCGCTATGATGAAAGCGCTGAACGCCCCCAAACTGCGCCAGTCTCGTTTAGTTGCCGGCTTGAAGAAGCTGAACGCAAAGAGGATGAAAACGGCGGCGTTAACCAGCGCGAGCCCCCACAGACCATAGCCATAGTCGGCGTGCGTCATCGCGACTCTCCTTCGATGCGGCCGTTGGGATTGGCCGGTAAGCCGGCGGGTGCCTGACCGGGCTCATGGCCATGCTGATGCCCACCATGGCCGCGGTGCATGAACAGGTGCATGAGCGGGCAGGCGAGCAGGATGAGATAGGGCAGCACACCCAGGAAGTGCGCGGTATGCTCGGTGAGGAGGAAGAAGCTAGCGACGAGCAGGAAGCCGATCAGAACGATCTTGCCGCGCTTGCGCATGCGATGGTCATGTTCGCCCATATGCCGTCCTCTTCTGGTCAACGTCCGGGCAGCATAGGCTCGAGTCCAAGGAGCAAGGTATAAGTAGAGACCGAAGTCCCCCGGGCATCGCGCAGGCATGGGTAAGGCGATCGATGGGATCGGCCATCGGCGTTCGGGCGACGCAGCTGTCGGGGAGCAGCAGTCGTGCTGCGGATTTTGCGTATAGGCGTGCGGCGTCCGCGAACCAATGCTGCGCTCACGAACATAATCGTGAGAGGCAGGCCCGCGTCCATGCAAAAGAGAAAGAAACGGCACCATTCCCGCGTGACCATCTTCGAGCGTGAAGCAAGGATCGATCTGGCCAAGCGCCCGGCCGATGGTCTCGGCGTTGCCTTTCTCGGCGCATCGGGAACGGTCACAGGGTCGCGTTATCTGGTGGACGATGGTGAAACTCAGATCGTGGTCGATTCCGGCCTGTTTCAGGGACCCAGGGATCTGCGCCGCCTTAATTGGGCATCGATCCCACCCGAAGTCGCGGATGTCGGCCAGGTGCTGCTGACCCACGCCCATCTCGATCACTCGGGCGCACTACCGCGCATGGCGCGCCTGGGCTGGGACGGGACCGTCCTTGCCACGCGGGCGACCGCGGCCCTGTGCGAGCTCCTTCTTCCCGACAGCGGCCATCTGCAGGAAAAGGATGCGGAGTTCGCCAACCAGCACGGCTTCTCCAGGCACCAGCCGGCGCTGCCCCTCTACACCCAGGCCGACGCGCGTCTGGCATTGCAGCTCTTCCGCCCGATCGAGTTCGGAGCGTGGCATGCAGTCACGGACGGCATCAGGGTGCGCTACCATCGCGCCGGCCACATCCTCGGCGCGGCGTCGATCGAGATCGACTGGAAGGGGCGGACAATCCTCTTCTCAGGCGACATCGGCCGTTACGGCGATGCGGTGATGAAGGATCCCGAGCCGCCCGCGCGCGCCGACTATGTCCTAGTGGAATCGACCTATGGCGATCGGCGCCACGAGCAGGTCGATCCGACAAAGACGCTTGGAGATCATGTCGAACGATGCGTCGAGAGAGGCGGGACGGTGGTGATTCCGGCCTTCGCCGTGGGACGGGTTCAGTCGCTTCTCTATCATTTCTCGCGTCTGCGCGCGCAGGGACGCCTCCGCGACATCCCGATCTTCCTCGACAGCCCGATGGCGATCAACGCGAGCGGGCTGATGTGCGATTTCATGGACGAGCATCGCCTGGCCCGCGCCGAGTGCGAAGCGGCGTGCAGCGTCGCGCACTATGTGCGCGAAGTGGAGGAATCCAAGGAACTCACCGCCAACCCCGCTCCCAAGGTCATCATCTCGGCCAGTGGAATGGCAACGGGCGGCCGCGTGCTCCACCATCTCAAGCGCTTCGCGCCGGATGGGAAGAACCTCATCCTCTTCTCAGGCTTCCAGGCGGCGGGCACCCGCGGCGCCGCCATGATCGGGGGCGCCCGGACGATCAAGATCCACGGCGAGTATATCCCGGTCGAAGCCGATGTCGCCAACCTGACGATGCTTTCGGCGCATGCCGACAGCGACGAGCTCATGCGCTGGCTCGGGTCGCTGCAAGAGCCCCCGCGCCATGTCTATGTCACGCATGGCGAGCCGACCGGCGCCCAGGTCCTGGCGAAGCGTGTCTCGGAGGATCTGGGCTGGGCATGCAGCGTACCGGCGCTGGGTAGCTGGGGCATGCTCGCGTGAAGCCCGGGATCATCGAGGACGCCGAAGTAGAGCCTGTCGCGACGACGCTGCGGGCACACCGCCTCGGCCTGTCGGCTGCCGGAGGTGATCTGATCGCGGTCATGCGCCAAGACTGTCCCGTCTGCCGCTCGGAAGGTCTCGCGTCGCGCGCGCAGGTCGCGCTGCACGCCGGCGGGCGGGAAATCGTCGTCTCGCTGCTGCACAGTTCCGCGGAGGCTCCAGCGCCCGGCGAGATCGGCCTGTCCGAATCCGCATGGCGGCTGCTCGGCGTCAGCGAGGGCGATCCGGTCGAGATCGCGCACGCCCAGCCTCTCGCCTCGCTCGCCGAAGTGCGTCGGCGCATCTATGGCAATCGTCTCAGTGAAGGGGCTTTTTCAGCGATCATGACCGACATCGCCGAGCGACGCTATAGCGATGTCCATCTCTCGGCGTTCATCACGGCATGCTCAGCGGTCCCGCTCGATACGGACGAAACGATCAGCCTGACCAGGGCGATGGTCGATGTCGGCGAGCGATTGCAGTGGTCCGGAGCGGTCATCGTCGACAAGCATAGCGTCGGTGGATTGCCGGGCAATCGCACCACGCCGATCATCGTCTCGATCATGGCCGCGGAGGGCCTGATCATGCCCAAGACATCGTCGCGGGCGATCACCTCGCCGGCCGGCACGGCGGACACGATGGAGGTGCTTGCACCTGTCGACCTCGACGTTTCCGCCATCCGCAAGGTGGTCGAGCGCGAAGGCGGCTGCATCGCCTGGGGCGGCGCCGTCAATCTCAGCCCGGCCGACGATGTGATCATCGGCGTTGAACGAGTGCTCGATATCGATGCCGTAGGGCAGATGGTCGCCTCGGTGCTGTCCAAGAAAATCGCGGCCGGTGCGACCCATCTGGTCATCGATATCCCGGTCGGGCCGACCGCCAAGGTACGCGGAACCGATGCCGCCGATACGCTCGAGCGCGCGCTGAGCTCGGTCGCCCAAGCCTTCGGGCTTCGCACGCGCGTGATGCGCGGCCCCGGCGCGGAGCCGATCGGACGGGGCATCGGCCCGGCGCTCGAGGCGCAGGATATCCTTGCCGTCCTCCAGGGGCAGCCGGGCGCCGAGGATCTCGCCCACCGGGCCTGCGAGCTGGCGGGAGGACTGCTTGAGCTCGCTGACGCGGCCCCGGCCGGCGAAGGCTATGCGCGTGCGCGGGCGTGTCTCGAAAGCGGCGGGGCCTGGGCCAAGTTCCAACGTATCTGCGAAGCGCAGGGCGGCATGCGGGCTCCACCGGTCGCCCGGTTTCAGCAGGATATGATCGCTCCCTATAGCGGCCGCCTGGTGAGTATCGACAATCGCAAGCTCGCGACGGTCGCGAAGCTCGCCGGCGCGCCGGTGGCCAAGGCCGCTGGCGTCGCACTGCAGTGTCGGCTGAACCAGATGGTGGATGCCGGGGCTCCCTTGTGTAGCATTCATGCCGAGAGCCCGGGCGAGCTCGACTATGCGGCGGCCTATGCCGTGAGCGACGGGCCGATCTTCGGGATTGAAGCGCTATGAACCGTCCCGTCCTGTTCGCGCTGCCTGGCAGCGAGGCCCTGGCACAGCCGCTATCCGCCGCGCTCGATGCAGGGCTCTGTTGCAAAAATCGTGAAGCTTGAGCATGCTTGGCGGAGATTGGACGGACGGAACGATGACGGATTTCAAGTGGCGCCATTTCCAGGGTGATGTGATCCTGTGGGCGGTGCGCTGGTATTGTCGCTATCCGATCAGCTATCGCGACCTTGAGGAAATGCTGGCGGAACGCGGCATTTCGGTCGACCATACGACGATCTATCGCTGGGTCCAGTGCTACGCCCCGGAGATGGAGAAGCGGCTGCGCTGGTTCTGGCGGCGTGGCTTTGATCCGAGCTGGCGCCTGGATGAAACCTACGTCAAGGTGCGGGGCAAGTGGACCTACCTGTACCGGGCAGTCGACAAGCGGGGCGACACGATCGATTTCTACCTGTCGCCGACCCGCAGCGCCAAGGCAGCGAAGCGGTTCCTGGGCAAGGCCCTGCGAGGCCTGAAGCACTGGGAAAAGCCTGCCACGCTCAATACCGACAAAGCGCCGAGCTATGGTGCAGCGATCACCGAATTGAAGCGCGAAGGAAAGCTGGACCGGGAGACGGCCCACCGGCAGGTGAAGTATCTCAATAACGTGATCGAGGCCGATCACGGAAAGCTCAAGATACTGATCAAGCCGGTGCGCGGTTTCAAATCGATCCCCACGGCCTATGCCACGATCAAGGGATTCGAAGTCATGCGAGCCCTGCGCAAAGGACAGGCTCGCCCCTGGTGCCTGCAGCCCGGCATCAGGGGCGAGGTGCGCCTTGTGGAGAGAGCTTTTGGCATTGGGCCCTCGGCGCTGACGGAGGCCATGGGCATGCTCAACCACCATTTCGCAGCAGCCGCCTGATCGGCGCAGAGCGACAGCCTACCTCTGACTGCCGCCAATCTTTGCAACAGAGCCGACGCAGGACCGGCCCCGCGATTCCAAGTCAATTTCCGAGACCGTTTTCTGGAAAGTGGATTTGTATGATCCGGGCCTTGTCAAGGTCGCATTGAACGGTTCCTTCTGTTGACGCGTTGGGGGGCACACGCAATGCTCAGGGATTGGCTTCATTCGTTCCGGGGTCAGCTGATGCACTATCCGTGCATAGACTTGTATCCGGTCGCGGCCGTGCCCGCGCACCATAATCCGTATTCACATCCCCGGATCGAGCAAAGGCGGATGCAGACCAAACTACTACTGGGCGTTTTCAGGCGCCATCAACTTTCCCGGTCACACATCACACCAATCCGCGTCGCCTTATCGAGCCTGTTGCAACATAAGCATCAGGCGGCGCGGAGCTCGGCACCTTGAGGGACCAGACCGGTCTCCACAAAGCGCCAAAGCGCGATTAACAATTTTCGGGCGAGCGCAACGATCCCCACCTTTGCCGCGCGAGCGCCGTTGCCTTTGAACCGGTTGCGATACCAAACGGTCAGTTCGCTACTTGGCTGATATTTCAACCAACACCAGGCAAGTTCCACCATCTGCACACGTGTGCTTCGGTTACCGGCTTTGCTGATGCCCTGATCACGCGACACGTCGCCGCTGGCGAAGGGCGCCGGAGCTAACCCAAGGAAGGCCGCGACGTGTCGTCGGCTTTCGAACTTTCGGCAAAAAACCTCTGCAACCAACATTGCCGCGCTGTTCGGACCAATGCCCTTCAGCTGCTCAAGGCGAACCGCTTTCTCTCGGCATGGGAAGGTAGACTCCTCACGGAGCACAACTTCAGCGCGGTCCCGCTCGATGTCCTTGATCTGATCGTTGAGCAACGCGAGCCGTTCGAAACAGCGCTCAATTTGTCGACGAAGGTTTGGTGGCAAAGGCCGCCCATCGCCTGTGCGCATGTCGTCGAGCTGTTTTGACCAGTCACCGCCCTTGATGGCTTTGACAGATCGTATGCCCTGTAATGCAAGTAGCCCCCTGATCCGAGAGATAATTCGGGTGCGCTCGTGCACGAGATCGCCGCGCTCCCGCATTACTCTGCGCGCGTCCTCCTCCTCGGGGGAGGGCACGTCCACGACACGGCACACGCTTTTGTCTCCAGCGAGATAGGCTTTGAGGATCCCGATCATTGCTTCGGCATCGATCCGGTCGGTTTTTGCGCGCCTGCCTCGCCGCGACACAAGGAAGCTGGCGGGATCCAGCACATACGTATCGATGTCGTTCGACCGCAGTAGCCTTGCGAGCCAGAAGCCATCATATCCAATCTCGAAGCACAGGCGAATGGCGGCAGGTTCACCGAGACGATCAGCGGCCTTGCACTCAAGATTGCGAAGGTGACTGATCAGTGCCGCGCTGTTCCCGGCAGGAATTGTCCGCAGCGAAGGCTTCGCCGCTCCTGGCGACAGCGACGCAACAAGCCAGTTGCGCTTGCTGAGCTCAACGCTGACAATGACAGAAGTCTTGGGGCAGTAATCTGACGACGAGTTCTCCATTGTAGCGTTCTCCGTGAGGTTTGACGGAACAACGGCATAGCCGATCCGGCCTGCATAGGATCTATTACGACACAAGCCTGACGTTTGGCAGCGAAGCGCCTTGGGACGCGGCGCAGACCAAGCGCGTTCTCACCATCATGTTATCGTGTGAATACTGATACTTGGCTCGTCACGCGCCGCGCCCGATCGGGCGCGGCCGATGATGAAGCGACCGCCCTGAACGGCCAGTGATTTGTTGTGAAATCGCGCTACCCAGCGTAGTGTATGAAGCAGAAAGGATGATGCGATGGCTCAGATCGATCTCAAGGCGCTGCGCGCGCGCATCCGCAAAATGGAATTCGAGCGCGGCACCCCGGAGCAGGTCGCGTTGTGGCGTGAGGATGTGGCCGAAGCACGCGCCAATCTCGCGATCGAGGACATGACCCCGACCACCGATGAGGACGCGATGTTCGCCATGATGCTCGACGAGGGCGTGCCGCCCGCGTTGATGTCGTCGATGATTCTCGAACTCTACAAGCCCGGAAACCGCCAGATCGCCGCCTGACCTTGGCCAGCGATCCCTACACCTATCCCGGCACCGATACCCTTCGGAACAAGCTGGGGATCACCGACGACAAGACGCTCACCGAAGCGGAGCGGCGATTCACTCAGGCGCGCGGCGCGGAGGCCGCGCGCCTGACCTTTCCGGCCACGGCCGAAGGCTACCGCGAACTGCACAAGCACCTGTTCCAAGACCTCTACGAGTGGGCGGGCCTGGACCGCACCGTCAATATCGCCAAGAACGGGTCCAGCTTCGCGGCGGTGCCCTATCTCGCGCGCGAACTCGACAAGCTGTTTGCCGACATGCACTCGAGGAACGGCCTGCGCGGCCTTCCTCGAGACGAGTTTTTCGATCGGCTCGGCAACCACATTAACGAGATCAACGCCATTCACCCCTTCCGCGAAGGCAATGGCCGCACCATGCGCCTGCACGCAGCGCAGATCGCGCGCGAAGCAGGGCATCCAATCCGGATCGCCTTGATCGACAAGGATGCGTGGATGGAAGCCTCGCGCCACGGCTTCCTGACCGGCGATCATCGCCGCATGGCGACTGTCCTCGCCACCGCGGCGATCCGGCGGGATCTCGCACCCGAGACGCGCATCGGTCCCACCGGGATCGCCATGCTCCCCAACCGCGCTCCGCCCGAGGGGCAACGCTACAGGGTGACGCTCGCCAAGGCGCGCGAAGAACTGGACCGCTATCTGCCCGCTGCCCGCCAGCAGGCGGCCGACCGGCTGCGCGGCCTCATCAGGGAAGGCGCGTCATCAGCCGCCATCGCGAATGCGCGCACCGAGCTTGCCTATGTGCGGCACGCCAAGGGGCCGGTCTATCAATCGCATCTTCTGACCTATCTCGGCATTCGACAGGTCGATGCGGTCATCAGCGCCAAGCAGACCCCGCTTGAGCGCGTGCGCGAGATCGGCGCGGCGTTCGGCATCCAGATCAATGCCCAGCAGCAGGCCCAGCTTCAGCGCGCCGTGCGGGCGCTGGAAAAGCCGATTCTGCCTCCCGGTCATTCGCCGGGCCAGGACAGGCTTGCCGCGCAGTTTTTGACGAACACGGCCGAGATGAACCACGCCGATCCGCGCCTTGCCCCTGCCCAGTCGATCGTCGATGCCGCCATAAAAAGCGCGCGAGATCGGGGGGAGAGCGCGCGCATGGTGGGGACGATCGGAGAGTCGACGCGGCAGCTCGTCGCCGATCGGATCAAATCCGGAGGCGAACTGGATACCGAAATCGGTCGCGCGTCTTCGACGCGGCCGCCGCCGCGCGACAGGGAGCGGAGCCGTTGAACGCAACGGCTTTGTCGTTGCGCTCGGCGTTTGTCTCCACAGCTTGCGCTAAATCCGAAGGCCCACCAGCATCCGTTTTAGCACCATAGAGACCGTCGACCGCGAGGCAGCTCGCACCTAATCGTGCCACTTTGGCCTGTTTTCTGCTCGCAAGGAGCAGTGCGATACTGCAACTTCCGGCCAACGACTCTCATTTTGAGGTGGAGTCATGGAGTTGTTCAATATTGATGAGCGAGAGTTGGATGCCGAATTGAAGGTTTGTGGCGACGAAGAAGACGCGCTCACCCGCCTTATAAAGCGGCATCTTGCTGAGGCTGCTTATATATTCGCTAGTCTGATGAATGGAAGAATCCACAAGGCCGTGCGCGATGGAACTCAGGAGTCAGAAGAAGATATTCGCGGCCAATTCGAAGACTACCAGAAATGGATTTACGAGAGCTTATGCACTCCCGGCTTCGAGCGGTTCGCCAGAACGGCAATCAGCGCCCTCACACACCACTGAGCGTTTGGAGCCCAGCGCCGCCCCTTGGCGTGCTCCGCACGACAAGAAGCGAAGCCGTGCGGGAGACAAGGCCCCGTTCAGCTAGTCCGCACAGGCTCTATTATTGGGCGAGCGACATCCCCAAACTGCAAGACTTCGAGCGCTTCCTGACAATGGATGGCTGCTTTGCCCTGGTTGGCCTTGTCTAACAATTTGATCGCTGTCTCGATGAGAACAAGGGCTGCGGTAACTTCACCTTCTGACGGTTTCTTCGGTTTCATGGGAGTCTCCCAACATTCCGGCACTGTAGGATGTAACGCGGCATCGTAATGCAGGACGCTCTTTTGGGCGACATTTCTGCGAGCGCTTCGCAACAAGCGCCCAACTCTTACACATTTGTCGTTTTCAGGCTATATGGGTCTGGTCATGGGCCGCCACACGCCCCTTTTGGGGAAGTGCAAAAGGGCGGCCCTTCCATTTTGTTCGGTTTTCATGGCTCTGTCGCAAAGAGCTTCTCGATCTCCGCCATCGGCATGAACAGGCGGTTTGGCTGTTCGGCCAATCTCAGAAACTCGTGCCGCTCATAGAATGAGATCGCGGCATCGTCCTTGGCATCGACCACGACTGCCAAAGAGGCCGTCTCGCTGCGCAGACAGCGCCGGAGCGCGTCCAGCAAAAGTTCCGTTCCCAGCCCCCTCCCTCGCCCTTTTGTATCGACCGCGAGACGGCCGAGCAGCGTTGCCGGTAGCACTGGATAGCGCGGCAGTTTCTTGACGAACGCCGCCGGCAGCTCAGCCGCTTGGATCGACGTGTTCGACAGCGTGTAGAAGCCCAGGACACCGTGGGACGGCGGCTCTATCAGCACATAGGGCGCGGCGACGCGACGGCGCGCATCCTGGCCGGCTTGCGACTGTAGATAGCGGTCCAGCGCTTCGACGCTACAGGAGAAACCGGAACGATCGTGGCGTGCCGTGTCGAGAAGCTCGATAACGGGCCTTGCGTCAATGCTCACGCTTATTGGTCGCCGTAGCGCGCCCTATACGCCGCAACACGCTCGCGCATCTTCTTGCTCGGCTCGCGTGGGTTGAGCAGCGCATCCACAAATGCCTTGGAATCCCTGACGCTGAGCTGGATGACCTCGTGTTCAGCAATGGCGCGCTTCGCCGCGTCCTGAACGCTGGTCAGCACGAAATCGGTGATGCTGCGCCCTTCGAGCGCGGCAGCATGCTCGATCAGCGCCTTCTGTTCCGCCGTGACGCGCGCTTCCAGTCGCTCGGCACGCCGGCGAGCTGGCGCGGCGCTTTCCTGTCTTTGTGCGTGGGCCATAGCAATTCTCCGTGTCGCCAGAGATGTACGGCCAATTGCCGGAAAATTCAAGGTGCACGCTTTATCGATCGAAGCAGCAGAAGCCATGTTCCTCGATCAAGGCGATCGCTTCCTGTTCGTCGGGCCTGTCTTTTTCCAGCGCCAGCGCCCGAACCTTCGTCCACGGACCCAGCTCGTCAGGAAGGTTCGCTCCCTCCCCATCGATCGTCAGAGCGGACAGGCCATCAGCGCCAGTGAAGAGCCAGACATTCACGCCTCAACGCCCTCCCCTTCCGCGTTGATCGTATCCTGCACCGATGCTGGGAAGTGGCGGTAGAGCGTCGGCACCGAGACGCCGATCGCCGGCGCCACCTCGCGCACCGTCATGGGCTCTGTTGCAAAAATCGTGAAGCTTGAGCATGCTTGGCGGAGATTGGACGGACGGAACGATGACGGATTTCAAGTGGCGCCATTTCCAGGGTGATGTGATCCTGTGGGCGGTGCGCTGGTATTGTCGCTATCCGATCAGCTATCGCGACCTTGAGGAAATGCTGGCGGAACGCGGCATTTCGGTCGACCATACGACGATCTATCGCTGGGTCCAGTGCTACGCCCCGGAGATGGAGAAGCGGCTGCGCTGGTTCTGGCGGCGTGGCTTTGATCCGAGCTGGCGCCTGGATGAAACCTACGTCAAGGTGCGGGGCAAGTGGACCTACCTGTACCGGGCAGTCGACAAGCGGGGCGACACGATCGATTTCTACCTGTCGCCGACCCGCAGCGCCAAGGCAGCGAAGCGGTTCCTGGGCAAGGCCCTGCGAGGCCTGAAGCACTGGGAAAAGCCTGCCACGCTCAATACCGACAAAGCGCCGAGCTATGGTGCAGCGATCACCGAATTGAAGCGCGAAGGAAAGCTGGACCGGGAGACGGCCCACCGGCAGGTGAAGTATCTCAATAACGTGATCGAGGCCGATCACGGAAAGCTCAAGATACTGATCAAGCCGGTGCGCGGTTTCAAATCGATCCCCACGGCCTATGCCACGATCAAGGGATTCGAAGTCATGCGAGCCCTGCGCAAAGGACAGGCTCGCCCCTGGTGCCTGCAGCCCGGCATCAGGGGCGAGGTGCGCCTTGTGGAGAGAGCTTTTGGCATTGGGCCCTCGGCGCTGACGGAGGCCATGGGCATGCTCAACCACCATTTCGCAGCAGCCGCCTGATCGGCGCAGAGCGACAGCCTACCTCTGACTGCCGCCAATCTTTGCAACAGAGCCATGGCGGATGCCGCTTCGTGCCATTGCAGGATGTTCCGATCGATGAGGTGATTCCAGCGCGATGGCGCAGTTCCGTCATTGATGACGATGGGCGGGTAAACCGGATCAGCTATGAGCTTTGCGTCCTGACGCAACTGCGCGACCGCATCCGCTCCAAAGAAATCTGGGTGGTCGGGGCGGATCGCTATCGCAATCCCGATGACGATCTTCCCAAGGACTTCGAGATCAGGCGAGATGCGTACTATTCCGGCCTCAGCCTGACGCCAGATGCGCAGGCGTTTTGCGCCTCGATCCGGGAGGAGCTTGAACGGGAACTGTTGCTCCTCAATGCCAATATTCCACAAAACGACAAGGTCCGGCTCCTGTGGCGCGGCGACAACCGGATATCGATTACACCGTTCAAGCCCTTGCCCGAACCGAAGGGTCTCGCTTCGATCAAAAGCGAGATCGGTCAGCGCTGGCCGATGACCGGACTGCTGGACGTGTTGAAAGAGGCTGCTCTGGACACGGGATTGATGGATGCTTTCGAAACGTCGGCCTCGCGGGTTACCCTGTCGAAAGCAGCCTTGGCTCAGCGTCTTTTGCTGTGTCTCTATGGCTTGGGCACGAACGCCGGGCTCAAGCGGGTCGCTGGCGCAACACCCGATGTCAGTTACGAGGAATTGCTGCATGTCCATCGCCGTTTCATCCACGCGCCAGCGCTGAGGGAGGCGTGCGCGCGGGTAGCAAACGCGACACTGGCAATCCGCAATGCCGCAGTATGGGGAGATGCGGGCACGGCATGCGCGTCCGATTCAACGAAGTTCGGCGCGTGGGACCGCAACCTGATGACGGAATGGCACGCCCGCTATGGCGGCCGTGGCGTCATGATCTACTGGCATGTGGAGAAGCGCGCGACCTGCGTTTATTCCCAGCTCAAGCGGTGCTCTTCCTCGGAGGTCGCCTCCATGATCGAAGGCGTGCTACGCCATTGCACCGACAGGGACTGTCAGGATTTCCGTGTGTGGCCGGGCGGTTGATCATCAGGCCGCCATGGCTCTGATGAAACGTTCGCCGAAGATCACGGCAAATTGCGCCTTCGCCATGGTCCACTCACGTGGTGGCATCTTCCACTCTTTCTCCGACCGATTCAAGATCAGGTAGAGCAGCTTGGTGGCGGCCTCGTCGCTGGGGAAGTGTCCCCTGGCCCTGACAGCCCGCCTGAGCTTCGAGTTCAAAGCTTCGATGGCGTTCGTAGTGTAGATGATCCGGCGGACCTCGTCGGGGAACGCAAAAAACGGGATCACCTCGCCCCAGGCGCGCCGCCAGCTCTGGCCGATGGCGGGATAGCGCTGCCCCCAAGGGCCAGCCTCAAATGCTGTCAGCGCCTTTTCGGCGGCATCTGCGTCGGTGGCACGGTAAATCTCCTTGAGCGCGCTGGCGAGGTTCTTTCGGTCCTTCCAGGAGACGAAGTCCATCGAGTTGCGCAGCAGGTGAACGATGCAGGTCTGGACGATCGCATCGGGGAACACTGCGGTGATCGCATCGGGAAAGCCCTTCAGGCCGTCAACGACGGCCAGCAGGATGTCTTCAACGCCACGGTTGCGAAGCTCGTTCATCACCCGAAGCCAGAACTTGGCACCCTCATTCTGCTCGAGCCACAAGCCGAGCACCTCCTTTGCGCCGTCGGCGCGGACGCCCAGCGCAATGTGGATCGCCTTGTTGCGCACCATGCCCTCGTCGCGGATCTTGACCCGGATCGCGTCGAAGAAGACCAGCGGGTAAACCGGATCGAGCGGCCGCTGCTGCCAAGTGGCGACCTCATCGAGCACGGCGTCGGTCACCGTGCTAATCAAATCGGGTGAGACGTCGATGCCGTATAGATCGTGCAGGTGCCTGGTGATCTCGCGGGTGCTCATGCCGCGCGCGTACATCGACACGATCTTGTCGTCGAAGCCGGGAAAGCGGCGTTGATACTTGGCGATCAACTGCGGGTCGAAGCTCGACTGGCGATCGCGCGGCACGTCGATCGCCAACTTGCCGGTGTCGGTCATTACCGTCTTCCGACCGTAGCCGTTGCGCATGTTGCCGGCGCCGTCTTCGCCAGCGAGGTGGTGATCCATCTCCGCATTCAGGGCACGCTCTGTCAGCGCCTTCTTCAGCGAATCGAGCAGACCGCCCTGCTCGAAGGCGGCACTGGCAGTGCCGCCCGCCAAAAGCTGATCGAGAAGCTCATTCGGTATGGCAGGTTCTTTGCGTCGTGACATAGTGGGACTCCTTGTTGCCCATTATGCCCGGCCACACACGGAAATCCTGACAGTCCCATTTGAAACCGCGCACCGGCTTGATCAGTATCTTGAGCTTTCCGTGATCGGCCTCGATCACGTTATTGAGATACTTCACCTGCCGGTGGGCCGTCTCCCGGTCCAGCTTTCCTTCGCGCTTCAATTCGGTGATCGCTGCACCATAGCTCGGCGCTTTGTCGGTATTGAGCGTGGCAGGCTTTTCCCAGTGCTTCAGGCCTCGCAGGGCCTTGCCCAGGAACCGCTTCGCTGCCTTGGCGCTGCGGGTCGGCGACAGGTAGAAATCGATCGTGTCGCCCCGCTTGTCGACTGCCCGGTACAGGTAGGTCCACTTGCCCCGCACCTTGACGTAGGTTTCATCCAGGCGCCAGCTCGGATCAAAGCCACGCCGCCAGAACCAGCGCAGCCGCTTCTCCATCTCCGGGGCGTAGCACTGGACCCAGCGATAGATCGTCGTATGGTCGACCGAAATGCCGCGTTCCGCCAGCATTTCCTCAAGGTCGCGATAGCTGATCGGATAGCGACAATACCAGCGCACCGCCCACAGGATCACATCACCCTGGAAATGGCGCCACTTGAAATCCGTCATCGTTCCGTCCGTCCAATCTCCGCCAAGCATGCTCAAGCTTCACGATTTTTGCAACAGAGCCAGATATACGGTTCTCGCCGCGCCACAGCAGCCGAACCTTGTCGTTCCGGGGAATATTGGCATTGAGGAGCAACAGTTCCTGAGCAAGCTCTTCCCGGATGGCGCTTGAAAATGCACGCGCATCCGCCGTCAGGTTCAATCCTGTGTAATATGCTTCTCGCCGCGCATCGAAGTCCTTGGGAAGATCGTCATCGGGATTGCGGTATCGGTCCGCCCCGACAACCCAGATTTCCTTAGAACGGATGCGATCGCGCAGTTGCGCGAGGACACAAAGCTCATAACTGATCCGGTTTACGCGCCCCTCTTCATCAATGACGGAACTGCGCCATCTCGCCGGAATGACCTCGTCGACCGGCACTGCGTGCGGCGGCACGTAGCGGCATCCATCATCCACTTTGCTTCTGATCCAGTCCAGGGCCGCCAGCACCGGACGCCACACGGCGTTGTTCGACCGGAACTCCAGTGCCGAAAGCAGGCTTGGCAGCATACGGCGATAATGATTGGCCCATGACCTCCGCATCACCTTGTAGATCCGCCGATCCAAGGCGCCCTTTGCCTGGCTTTCCTTGATGATCGCCGCCAGTTTGTCCTTGCCGGCGATTGGGAAAATGACATCGCAGATGCGCCCGGATGGATCGTCGATCGAAGCGCTGGCAATCTCGACCAGGAGTCGCTCCTTGCCATAGACCCGCTCGATGTCTTTCGCGATATCGCCCATCACCTTGCGTTTCGAGCGCGATCCGATCTTATGGACCGTCTCGATCAGCAGGTCGACCATCGCATCCGTAAGCTGAGCTTCCCGCGCCATCAGATAAACGGCATAGAGCCCGAGCTGGCGCGCCGGTACATGCCGGCGCATCTCCGAGGCTTTCTCGCCGGCAACCCGGCGAACGATCTGATCGACCCATGCCTTGCCCGTGACCGATAGGAAATCTCGGGGAAGAGCAAGCCGTTGGATAAAGGCGAGTTTGGCGGTCACGCCAAGAATGTTTTCGAGCGTCGCCTGACCTGCATCCCCCTTCATCGTGTTGAAGCCGGTCGGGCCATCGGGATCGGCGAGCGAGGCTTCCAGCAAGGCGACTGCATCCGGCGCAAGCCGATCGCGGACTCGGGCCAACAGGGCCTCCAGATAGAGGTGTCGTTGCGAACGGACGAGGCGTTCCAGCTCCTTGCGCGACGGCCCATAGATACGGCGGTCGCGGCACCACAGGAAAACATGCTCGAGCATGGCATTGATCGGCTGCCCGCCCGCACAAAGATCGTCGGAAATCCACCTCGACAACGCCCTGCGATCCGTCTGCGTCATACGGCGGAACCCGAGATGCCGCAAAATCTCCGCGCAATGCCGGCGGGCGGTGCGCCCGGAAAAATCATAGTGGTTCACGGATTTGGCATCGAGACCAAGTTGCTCCGCCAGATACAAGACACCGTCGGAGGGTATCGACGCATGATCCGGCACAAAGAAGCCATGCCCGGCGAAAAATCTAAGCTGAACCGCCAATCCCAGTCGTGCCGTCTCCGCTTTGCCGGTCACGAACGCGATGTCCGAAAAACTCAGGCTCCAGGAGCCGATCAGATCCCCACTCGAAACGCCAAGGCTCATAACGCCGCTCCCTTATCGGAGCGGAACGTCGTTCCTCGCATGGGCGATCGTCAACAACAACCAGCCCGTTCCCGACGTGTTCTCCAAGATGACCAAAATCGCAGCTTCGGGCCGACTGGGCCAATTAGCTGCAACTTCATGATTGTGCCAGCATCTTACCCGTTCAAAGAGGTGAGGCGGAGATCTTCACGAAGGAATTGGGCTGTCAGGGTGCAGCACCCTGCAATTCGTCAGTGCCAGAGAAATAGCCAGCGACCCCATCCATGACATACGCGAGCGTCGGCAGGTGTAGATCCGCATAGGCGCCTCGGTTTGGGTTATGGCTTGCGCACTTCAGTTTGATCGGCAGCTTTCGCCAAGATCGGGCGCTCACCGGAGCTGATGTAAACGTCCTACCCTGGTCGGAAGCTAACGGAATAGCGGACGGTCCGCACCTAGGCGTCGAAGTTTGCCGCCTGTACGGCAAGAATGGGACGAAATCGCAGCGTGGGCAGAAGCGCTACGTCAATGAACATTCTGAATGGATAGCCTCCCCCACCACGCTGCGCGCGATAGCGGCGAGATGGGGATGATGAGTGAAGAACAGCACTTGGGTGGAGCGAGCTAGCTCTGCCAGCACCTGAAATCCTGCTTCTGACCGCCGATCATCGAAGTTGACAAATAGATCGTCGGCAAGGAATGGCAGCCGCACGCCAGCGACGACGGACTGCTCCACGGCGGCGAGCCGCAAGGCGAGGAACAATTGGTCTGCAGTCCCCTCACTCATGGCCCCGATCTCGACAACAGTGCGTCCATCGTCGCGCAGTCCCAATAGCCTCGGCGTTGCACCGTCGGCGTCGATCCGCAGCGCCGCATAGCGTCCGGTCGTCAGAGTCGAGAATATCTCGCCGGCACGCAGCAGCATTGGGTCTTGGTGGCGCTCCCGATACTTCTCTATCGCCCAGCGCAGGGTGACCGCTTGCGCCCGTTTGAGAATAAACTGATCGGATAGGACACCAAGTTCCGCCCGCGCCTGCTCGGCGTTGGACGCGGCATCTGCCGCGGGATCCGCGTCGGTCTCCAGGCTTGCGAACACCCGCCTGGCATCACCGTGCGCGGCGGCGGCGGCGGCTACCTCTTCGTTGCGCTCCGCTAGTTCGGCTGTCGTCGTTTGTGTTTTTGCCGCGAGGCTGTCGATATCGACCTCGCCCACTGCATCAAGGAGCTCCGCCAACGACTTGCCATCTCCAGCGGCCGTTATGGTCAGTTCCAGTTCCGTTACTGCATCGCGTAAGGCGCGCGCACGCCGCGAGCGTTCAATAGCGCCGCTCAGCTCACCAAGAGCGGTCGAGGCGGTCTCCTTCATGAGCGGGAGCAGCGCCTCCATCGCGACATCGATCTTTGCAGTCTCGGCTGATATCTCCGCCGTTCTGCTGGCGATCGTTTCCTTCAGCGCCTCCGCGACGTTCCCAGCCGCTCGCGCCGACGTTAGGCGGGCGCATATGAGGTTGAGGCGGTCGGCAACATCAATCGTGGGCGCAATGCCGAGCGCGTCCGCTACAGCCGTCACCTCCTTCTCAAAATCGCGGGCTTCCTGCGCCGCCCCCTCGATGCGAGCCTGCAGCTCAGATTGCCTGGCGATGGCCGCTCGGAGTTCGTCAAGGGCGTCGAGCGTCGCGGTGGCACCGGCAATCTCCAGCTTTAGCCCGGCTTCAGTCAAAAGCAGGTTCCACTGCTCCGCTCGCGTCGCGGCCGCGTCCTCCAATCGCTTTCGACGGCGCCCCAGCGCCTCAGCATCTCGCTCAATTTGCATCGCAGCGGCCTTTTCGAGCTGCTTGCGCTGCGCCGCTTTTTCGCCCTCACTCCGGATCTGCTCAGCGACTGCCAGGACGGGCGCGAGCTCGGCGCCCACTGTCATCCCTTCTCTGGTACCCAGACACTTCACCAACTCGGCACGCGCTGCACCGCGTCGAGCGATTATGTCTTTGGCGGCATCAGTGGTCAAAGTGGCGTGTTGGGCCGCCGCCTCCACCTTGTCCCGGTCGGCGAGCCAGCCCAGGAAACGAGCCGGGTCCATCGCTGGGTAGCCTGAACTGATGAGCTTCTGCTGCCAGGCAGTGCTGATCATTTCTGCGCGCTTGGCCGCGGCGAGCGATCGCGCATCACCTTGGTCGGCTTCGAGATGGAGCTTGGCGCGCCGCTGCGCCATGTCGGCGAGGCGACTGGATTCGTCCGCCGCGGCGAATCGAAGGTCACTCCTCTCGTCTGCTTCAGTGATTGTCGCCTCGAACGCCATGACTGAATGCTCGGGCGACGGGAGTGGTGCTGCCGCCAATATGTGCGCGCGCAGCGGCTGCCATTGTTCGTTGCGCGCGGCTCGCGAGGCAGCAATTTCCTCCGCGGAAATGGCCGTGCCTGAAGACAGCTGCTCCATTTCAAGCGACAGTTTCGCTGCCTCTTGACGCGCGCGTGTGGCGTTCTCGATTTCTCGCGCAATTTCTGTTGCGATGTCGCCGAGCGCAACGCGCGCCTCCTCGATTTCAGCCCGGGTGATATTGGGAAGTGCGAACAGTGTTTGCGCGTCGCCGGCCCATGGCGCCAACCGGGCCAGCGCCTGTTGGAGCGAAGAGGCAGCCAGTTCGGCGTCCCGTTGTGCCGATACACATCGCAGGTCGGCATCCGCCCCAAGCGCACGGGCCGCATCGACCGCGGCAATGATGGCTGAAAGATCGCCGGCCGCCTCCTTTCCTTCGGCTTTCACCGACGCGCGGCGGAGAGCGAGATCCTCTTCGCTTTCGTCAATTTGACGCCGTGCCGACATATCCTCGACATGCTGGAGCGCGAGTTCACGCAGCCTGGAGCTGGCGATCCTGGTAGGAGGATTGCCAATGGTTTCAGTTTCCTCCCGTAGCCTTTCCACCAAGCCAGCTGCGGTGGCCAGCTCGCCCTCTAATCGAACTTGGTCGTTCCGTGCCTTCGACGCTGCACCCGCCGCCGTCACGAGTTCGTCAATTCTCTCGGCTTCGGCCAAGATCAATGGGTCAGTGTCTAAGACACCAATCTTCTCGACTGCCTCCGCCAAGAGCTTCTCGGCCGTCGCTTTTGCGCGCCCGGCAGCATCAGCGTCTGCAATGGCCCGTTCCGCTGCCGCCTCGCGGTGGGGCGAGATGGCGATGGTAGCCGCATGTTCTTCCAGGGCGTTGAGGTGGTCGGCGCGAAGGCGGATGGACGGAGCGATCCGACGGATGCGCTCGATGCGACTGAGCTGCGCGAGCACATCGTCTCGGGCGCGCTGAGCTTTGGTCAAATCCTCCTGCTTCGCGGCGACGGCGCTTTTCGCATCGAGCCAGGCTTTGGGCTTCAGAGACTGGTCCCGAACTGCGCGGCTATGAGTCTCGAAATCCCGTTGCGCCAGGGTGAAGGAACGACGCGCGGAGGCGCGCGGTCCCCAGATCGCGTCTGCCTCAGATTCCAGTTTGGAAAGCTCATCAGAAACGCCAGTTAGTCCCGAACCCGCTGCGAAAAGGGCACGGCCGAGATCGTTACGCGCTTCCACCATCGCGCGGCCGCCCTCGCGCAGACCTTCCTGATTCAGGCTGAATGAGAGACCGAACGTCTCGCGCGTCTGTCCGCGCAGCATCGCGAGCAGCGCACCCTCATCAAGCGGACGGTCATCGGCATCTAGGAGGGTCACGCCTGTGCCCTTCTTGCGCCGCAATGCCAGCGATTTCCCGTCATCTTCGAGCACGGCGCCGACCCTGAGCAGGGAATAATCGTAGATGAAATTATAGGGCGAGCGGGCGGGAAAGCCGAACAACAGGTCCGACACCGCGGCCATAGAGGTAGTCTTGCCGGCTTCGTTGGGCCCATAGATTACGTGAAGGTCGGGTGGGCCTGCCCGGAATGTCAGCTGACAATCCTCGAAATGCCCATAACGCTCGAGGGAAAGGTTGGCAAAGCGCATTTTATTGCCCCCTTGCCAAGCGCGATTGGAGCGCAAGGGTAGCGGTGTTGAGCACTGCGGACCAGTTGCCCTCGCTTGCAGAGCGCCTCAGATCCTGATCCTCAGCGGCACCCAGAGACGTCTGCGCAGCGAGCAGGAATGGAGTTAGGTCCTCGGCCAGCATGGCCGTGAGCACCGGATCCTGGGGCGCCTGGTGGATCAGATTGGCAAGGCCATCTGATACCATGAGGTCGCTGGTTTTCTGGGGCGTCCCCACCTCGACCCTCACCTTTTCAATGAACAGGTCGGGCGAGATGCCGCTGGCTATTGCGCGAGCGTCCTCGCGCAACGTGGCGGCGCGGTCATGCATCGCCCCTGCGTCATCCGTCATCCCAACCAGGACAATACGGGCCACAATCGGCAGGCCCGCAGAGTTTTGTTGCCAGTTCGCGGTCAAGGCAGCCCGCAAAAGATTGGGCACATCCCCCGCCGCCTGATCCGTGCAGTCGACCTCTATCCTCACCCATCGCAGCACGTCGAGCTCCACCCGGTCGATGGATGTGACCTGTAGGTCCTCGACAGTGACGATGACCGCGCCTTTTGCCCCTGTTTCCCTGATGGAGCGCCCTTGGGTGTTGCCAGGGAAGACGACATATGGATCTTCGCAGACGATTTCGTGCTCATGCACATGACCCAGCGCCCAATAATCATATTGCTTCGATCTTAGGTCATCGATGCTGCAGGGCGCATATGCGGCGTGGCCCTGCCGGCCCGCCAGGGCGGTGTGCAGCACGCCAATATTGAAGTGATGTGGAGCCGCTTCGGGATAGGCCTGCACGAGATTGTCCGTGACCGCGGAAGTGGCGAAGCTCTGCCCGCTGATCGCAACGCGAATGTCTGGGAGCAGATGGGTTTGAGGCTTTTTTGTACTAAAGAGCCGCACGTTGGGCGGCCAAGGTACGCTACGTGTGAGAACAGACGCCGCGTCATGGTTGCCCGCAAGCAGGAAGACGGGAATTCTAGCCTGATCCAGCCGCCCCATTGCTCTGGCGAAGTAGAGGCCCGTCCCCATGTCCTTCCAATCGCCGTCAAAGAGGTCGCCAGAAATGACAACAAAATCCACGGCCTCGTCGATGGCGTGCTGCACGAGGTTGTCGAATGCAGCGCGCGTCGCGCCGCGGATCTCAGCGTCTGGGAGGCCCTCGTAACGTGAGAGGCCATAAAGAGGGCTGTCCAGGTGAATATCGGCAGCGTGCAAGAAACGGAAGCTACTCATCATCATCCCCCTGGAGATTGAAGTCGTACCTCAATCCGAAGCGCAATTGCGCGCTATTTCTCCGTGTCCGGCTCACGTCACTCTGGCGCCATGCCGTGACTAGAACGACCTTCACGTCATGATGTGCGATTAACCTGACCAACCCGGCGAGCGTCGAAAGCTTCGAGCCATTTACGGCGAACAATTTCATAGAGGCTGGCAGGGAGCAGACCGTAAGCCACGCTGCCATCCTCATCGCCTGGAACAGGGCGAATGTCGGGACCGGGCCACTGGAAGCGATTGGCTTCAGACAGAATGATCCAGGAACGAGCATCATCGAGGCCGAGGCGGACCTTAGTTCGTGTGGGGATCTCGACCGCAAGCCGCTCATCGGCGGGCGGCGTGTGGGTCACCGGCAGGACTGTGACGATCTGCTGACCATCCTTGGTTATCGTGGTGAGCAGAACGGCACACGGCCGATCCTTGCCGCCGTCCTCAAGGCCGATTTTTGCTTCGTGGCTCCAGAGAAAGGAATATCGAATTACGAGGCCGGGAACCGGTGTAGGAAGCGGCATCAATGATCCCGCAGCTCGTCATCGAAATGGGCAGCCTCCGCTGCCGGACGTGCGGCTGCGATCGCTTCACGATCCTCCTCGGTGAAATCGCTCAGCGAGAGCACTTCTCTGTCGCGGCTCTTGAGCCGCATATATTCAGCATGCGACATGAGGACGAGGCTGTCATGCCCGTGATGAGTAATAGTAAGAGGGCTTTCCAAGGCTCGCCGGCTGATACGGCCGAATGATTTGGATGCCTCAACGGAACTGACAGAATGAGCCATGACGTTTCTCCTGTCCGCATAATACGGATTTTCCGGAGAGGTTCAAGGTGGCGGCTAAGCAAGCGGGGCGCGCCTTCTGGCCTCGCCCCGCTTGCCCCATCAGCTCGGAGCCGAGCTCAAGCCGCCTCTGTTCGTGGCACGAGATCGGCTTCCCATTGATCCAGCAGCCGCGCGACGGCGCAAGTCAACCTGCGCAGCCGCGCAATCTCCACCTCCCCAGCAGATGACGAAGCGGTCAGCGCCATGAGATATCTGTTCAGCCGATCGCGCTCCGTGCGGAGGAATGTCAGAAATGGGTGGGCCATAGCTCAATGCGGTGTCCGATCGAGATCCCGCAGCGCATCGACCGAGAAGGGGTGCCTGACATCGGGTGGATTTCTCATCGCGTGCTCGCCCTCAACGGCATGGGCGTCAGATGCCCACGATGCCAGGATAGATCTTTTCACCTCTGGCTCAAATTGGGGATGATGAACGACATCCAAGGGGTGTTGAAAATGGGAGAGGGACATTGGTTTGCCTCCTTTCTTCCTATCCTCTTCCTCTCGCTGCAGAAGAAAAATAAACTTTACGAGGATGGGTTCAAGAATCAATCTGAGCGCCCAAACGGTTGCTTATGGTGAAGCGGTAAACAGCTCGGATACGTTCTCGCAGCTGCGCTCTGGGCGTCGCCGGCCAATCGCGTTCCGAGGCGACAAGAGGATTGCTCCGTCCACTCACGGGAATGACTAACCTGAACAAAGGTTAATCTTATTCGGCAGAGAGTGTTTTTGCGCTATGACGATTCGTGCGACCCGAAGGCTCTGGCTTCAAGCTGAGAGTTTTCTCCTGGCCCGGTTGTTTTCGGATAACCGGGTCGCTTTTATCCCACCTCCTTATCGGCGCCATGCGACCTGGGGGGCGGCGCCCGCGCCGCAATGCGGAGCGGCGATGCCCAGAATGAGGCATCGCGCCGGTAGGTGGGAAGGGGAGGGGACGACCACAGCCGCCCTCCATCCATTCAGGCCATCTGGTCGCTATCTTCCTCCATGTCGATATCGTTCATGGCACCCGCTTGACCGGCTTCCCGCTCACCCGGCAGATCGAAGGCGCCAATGCACATCGGCTCAGGCAGCCAATGGTTGGAGAGACGCTCCGACACCAACTTCCACAGCTAACTTTGCGGCGCGGTCGGACTCGGAATTTCTTCGAGCCGATCAAGGGTGATCGCGTTTGGCATTTTGCCATGACAGCTCTCCAGCTGCGTAAGAGAAGGGCGGCCAGTGGCCGCCCCGATGGTCAAGCCGCTTGCTGCTCAGGGGCAACACCGGCAGCGGCAAGGATGAAATCGCTGGCTGCCTGCGCGGCGGTTGCGGCCTGGAAGATGGCGCGCTTTTCCCCGCGAAGCACAGTCAACCAGCTTGCAAGGTAAGCGGCATGATCTTCGCGCTCGGTTGGTGCCATGCCAAGGGCAGCGCAGAGGAAAGCGGCCGAAATTTCCGCACACAATTCTTCCTTCGCTCGCATTGCGGTGCTGGTGCCATATTGGCGTAGCGTATCCCGGTCCAAGCGGCCGGTGCTGCCGGCACTATGCGATGCCTCATGGGCTAAGGTGGCGTAGAAGGCGTTGCCGCTCGTGAAGCTCTCAAAGCGTGGCATGGTGATGGTATCGGTGGCAGGTATAGCGCGACGATCTGGGTGAGAGGTCAGCGACTATCAGGATGAGAACAGATTGTCGCGGCGGGTTCATGGTGCCGGGTTAGATTGTCGCTGGCAAGGGCGATTCTTCGCTCTGATTGTCGCTGATCGACATTTTCTCGATGGATTTGATTGTCGCGTATTTTGGGGTCCTTCCAGCCCCTGTCTGTCGCTGGAGGGCGGCCCTGCGACGATAGCTCTCGACATTCATCTCGAAGATGGTGGCGTGATGAACGAGACGGTCGACGGCCGCGAGCGTCATGGCGGGATCCGGGAAGACCCGGTTCCATTCGCCGAAGGGCTGGTTGGCCGTGATGAGCATGGATCGGCGCTCATAGCGTGCGCTGATCAACTCGAAGAGCACGGAGGTTTCAGCCTGATCCTTGGCGACATAGGCGAGGTCGTCCAGGATGAGCAGGTGGTATTTGTCGAGCTTGGCGATGGCGGATTCGAGCGCCAGTTCGCGGCGCGCGAGCTGAAGCTTCTGGACCAGCTCGGACGTGCGGGTGAACAGCACGCGCCAACCATTCTGGACAAGTTGCAGGCCGATGGCTGCCGCCAAGTGGCTCTTTCCTCCGCCCGGCGGGCCGAACAGGATGAGATTGGCGCCCTTTTCCAGCCATCCGTCGCCCGAGGTCATGGCCGTGACCTGCGCCCGCGAGACCATCGGCACGGCGTCGAAGGCGAAGCTGTCGAGCGTTTTGCCCGGTGGTAATCGTGCGTCGCTCAGATGACGTTCGATCCTACGCCGGTCACGTTCGGCCATTTCATGCTCGGTAAGTGCAGCGAGCAGTCGGGTGGCGGGCCAGCCCTCCTTGTCGGCACGTTCGGTAAACTCGGGCCAGATCACCTTGATGGCAGGAAGCCTCAACTCGTTGAGGATGAAGCTCAGGCGCTGGGCATCGACGTTATGGGCCTTGGTCATGCGGCCTCTCCCAGCAGCAGGGCATCGTAGTCGGTCAGGGGGCCAAGCTCGACCACCACCTCGGGCAGCGCGGCCGGATCGGGCGAGAAGCGCGTTCGCAACGCGGCGATGTCAGGCAGCCGGCCTTCGTCAAGGTCCTGGGCGAGAAGATCGGCAAGCTCGGCCTCGCAGGCCCGTTCATGGGCCATGGACAGCAACTCGACCATCTTGCGGCAAGCGTCACGCTCGGACATGGCTTCGAGCAGCCGTTCGAACATGAGCCTGTACGCCTCGCGCGGGAACAACTGGTCGCGATAGGTCAGCTGCAGCAGGGCCATCGGCTTACGCCTGAGGCTATGGATCACGTGACGGTAATCCACCACATAGCCATGTTCGGTAGCGCTTTTCGGGCGACCGCGTGGCCGGGTCATGAGATAACTGCCGCCCAGGAACAGATCGAGCCGATCATCGTAGAGGCGCACACGCAGTCGATGCCCGATCAACCGTGACGGCACCGTGTAGAACACCTTGCGCAGAACGAAGGTGCTGGACGAGGTGACGGGAAGGATATGTTCCTCGTAGTCGCTGGTGCGACGATCAGGTAGCGGTTTGAGCGTTGCCCTTTCGGTGTCGATGCGGGCGGCACTGCGCCGGTTCTTTCGGGCAACGATCTCGTCGATGAACCTGCGATAGGCCGCGAGGTCCTCGAAGTCGGTCGATCCACGCATCGCCAGCGCATCCTCCACCGCCGCCTTGAGATGGCCGTGGGAGCTTTCGACGCTGCCATTCTCATGCGCGATGCCGCGGTTGTTGCGGGTCGGCGTCATGCCATAATGTTCGCACAAGGCGTCGTAGCGTGTGGTCAAGTCCGCACGGGCATCGGCATCAAGGTTGCGAAACGCGGCCGACAGACTGTCGCTGCGGTGTTCGCCCGGCGCGCCGCCCAGCATCCAAAGCGCGTTCTGCAGCCCCTCAGCCAATGCGACATAGCTCTCGCCGCCCAGGATGACATGGGCATGTTCGAAGCCTGACCACACCAGGCGGAAGTGGTAAAGCAGGTGATCGAGGGTCGCACCCGCGATCGTGACTTTGAGGCTCCTCATGTCGGTGAAGTCCGAAAGGCCCATTCGCCCCGGCTCATGAGTCTGGCGGAAGATCACTTCCTGTTCCGGGCCATGAACGGCCCGCCAGGCACGGATACGACGCTCCATCGTGCGGCGAACCCCAAAATCGAGATCGGGATGGCGACGGCGCATCTCCTCGAAGATCGCCACCGCCCGCAAGCCAGGTGCCGCCTTCAGCATTGGTACGATCTCGCTCTCGAAGATCGATTCCAACGGATCAGGTCGCCGTCGGCCGCGGGGCGCTTTACGGTGTGAAGGAAGCACCGGATCGCTCGCGATCCGGTAGCCCGTCGCGGTGCTGAACCCGGCCTTCGCCGCAGCCACCGGGACCGGGTTGGTCTGTCGCAATTTCATGAAAAGCCTCATTTGATGATCGTTGACTTGGCAACCCGGCACTCACGGCATCTCCCTCCAATCTGGATATGCCAATGAATATTGGGTCGGCCCCGACGATCTGCGGCTCCTCCATTAAAGGGCCATCGGTTGTTGGGGTCTCGGCTACGGGCTTCGGGCTACGCCCTCCGCCCTTCACCGACACCCCAACAACCGATTCTCATCTTGATTGTCGCTACGCTCGCATCCTGTCAGTCGCCGCGCAGGCAGGGCTGTAAAAGGCGCCGTCATCCCGTTCCACGATCTTCACCCCATATGCGCGGAAGAGGGCATCCAGCTGTGGATCACGACTGTCGCGGTTCTGCATGATGGGGGCAGGGGTGGGGAACAGATCGTCTGGCAGGCCTTCGATCTGCTCCAGGTTGAACACTGTGAAACGCTTGAGGAAAGCTATGCGCCTTTCGCTCATGTCTTCGCTCTGCTGATCCTGCTCCTCCTTGGGGCTGATCGACCCGGCATAAACAATTCGGGTGCCCCGCTCACCCTTCTTGACGTTACCGCCCAACCACCAAGCGAGCGCAGCGAGACGGTCCAGCCCTTGCCGGGAAGGGAGGAGGCCACCTCCCTTAATCGAATAGACAGCCGGGCCGCTTGCCGGCCCCCTATTATGTGGTGAGCAGGCCCTCGCTCACCCCCGCGAAACTGCACGCCGCCTGCGCATCGAGCGGGCGTCACCGCTGTGCGAGGATCGTGACCGGGCCGTGCCGAAATCGCTTTGCGGGTTCGGTTGAGCGCAGCGAGATAGAGCCGTGCCGCAGGCCGCACCGCAGGCTGGCTTGTCTGATTTTATCTAGCTTCTGCGATCCCAATCGGTTGCTGGCGCCGCGCAACTTCCGCGTGCTCTATGCAGCGCAACAGTTCTCCACGGTGGTTGCGGAGGCCGTGATCGGCGATCGCTTCGGCGCGAAAACGCGGCGTTATCTCGATCGTCTTTACCTTGAAATCCTTGCGACCAGGGAGGGTTTGTCTGCTTCGCTCGACATGGTCGATACTATCGAGCGAAGCGGCTTATGAGATGGGCATTGACACCGATGCCATGGATAGCAGGGCACGCAACGTGGGAAAGGAATTTACTGAAGAACTGCACAAACGCACGATGGTTGATGAGATCATTTTCGATCCCCGGCTTACGGGCGTGCCGAACATTGCGGTCTTTGATCGTGCTTTTTCGGAGTTGAGCGCGAAGCGCGCGATTGACCTTATTCGGGCCGACGTACTTGCAGATGAGCTGCCCGCCTCGGTGTGAGTTTGCAGCGGTTCAGAACGGGAGCCTGAGCAAAACGGATTTAGCTAACACGCTGAAAAAAAGCATAAAAAGCTGATAATATTCATTATGTTAATAGTGATAGCACAGCTTCTGTGTAAAACTATATCCATTGTGAGGCGGACGCCTATGGTTGGTATCAATCCTCACGATTGACGAACCCAAATTCGGGCGCTGCCGAATGCGACTACATCAGCGCTGGCGCAGAACAGCTGCACGATGCCGGTAATAGCGCGCGGACACTGTCCGCCGTCAGCGCCAATGGCACAGATTGAGGTTGTGATTTAAGGAGGATTTGGGCTTCGTCGTAGTGACGAAGGAACGAAGATGAAGCCCAAATCCTCCTTGAAAAAATCGGCGCCGAAGGCCCCAGCTGAGCGGGTGGTGAAGGACATACGGCGTGCGACGCGCCGGCACTTCTCTGCAGAGGACAAAATCAGGATCGTGCTGGAGGGGCTGCGCGGCGAAGACAGTATCGCCGAGCTGTGCCGCAAGGAAGGCATCGCCCAGAGCCTGTATTACACCTGGTCGAAGGAGTTCATGGAAGCGGGCAAGCGTCGTCTGGCCGGCGATACCGCCCGAGCTGCGACCACCGGCGAGGTGCACGACCTGCGCCGCGAAACCCGTGCCCTGAAGGAATGCGTGGCCGACCTGACGCTGGAAAACCGTCTGCTCAAAAAAAGCATGATCGCGGATGGGGGCGACGAAGAATGAGGTATCCCGCATCTGAGAAGCTCGAGATCATCAGGATCGTCGAGCAGTCGCATCTGCCCGCCAAGCGGACGCTGGACCAGCTCGGCATCCCCCGCCGGACCTTCTATCGATGGTATGACCGCTACCTCGAAGGCGGGCCGGAGGCGCTGGAGGATCGGCCATCGGCGCCGAGCCGGGTGTGGAATCGCATCGGCAACGATATCCAGCAGCAGATCGTCGAGATGGCGCTGGACCAGTCCGAGCTATCGCCCCGCGAGTTGGCTGTGCGCTTTACCGACGAGAAGCGCTACTTCGTGTCGGAATCGACGGGGCTCTGTTGCAAAAATCGTGAAGCTTGAGCATGCTTGGCGGAGATTGGACGGACGGAACGATGACGGATTTCAAGTGGCGCCATTTCCAGGGTGATGTGATCCTGTGGGCGGTGCGCTGGTATTGTCGCTATCCGATCAGCTATCGCGACCTTGAGGAAATGCTGGCGGAACGCGGCATTTCGGTCGACCATACGACGATCTATCGCTGGGTCCAGTGCTACGCCCCGGAGATGGAGAAGCGGCTGCGCTGGTTCTGGCGGCGTGGCTTTGATCCGAGCTGGCGCCTGGATGAAACCTACGTCAAGGTGCGGGGCAAGTGGACCTACCTGTACCGGGCAGTCGACAAGCGGGGCGACACGATCGATTTCTACCTGTCGCCGACCCGCAGCGCCAAGGCAGCGAAGCGGTTCCTGGGCAAGGCCCTGCGAGGCCTGAAGCACTGGGAAAAGCCTGCCACGCTCAATACCGACAAAGCGCCGAGCTATGGTGCAGCGATCACCGAATTGAAGCGCGAAGGAAAGCTGGACCGGGAGACGGCCCACCGGCAGGTGAAGTATCTCAATAACGTGATCGAGGCCGATCACGGAAAGCTCAAGATACTGATCAAGCCGGTGCGCGGTTTCAAATCGATCCCCACGGCCTATGCCACGATCAAGGGATTCGAAGTCATGCGAGCCCTGCGCAAAGGACAGGCTCGCCCCTGGTGCCTGCAGCCCGGCATCAGGGGCGAGGTGCGCCTTGTGGAGAGAGCTTTTGGCATTGGGCCCTCGGCGCTGACGGAGGCCATGGGCATGCTCAACCACCATTTCGCAGCAGCCGCCTGATCGGCGCAGAGCGACAGCCTACCTCTGACTGCCGCCAATCTTTGCAACAGAGCCATCCCTGGCAGAGAAGCTGGCGCCGACGTCCCTCAAGCTCGCCTACCGTGAATCTGTGGCCGAATAATGCACAGGGGCCGTTTAGGGTCAATGGATGAGGACGCGCACAGCGTTTGCCGGGCGTTCATTTCCGTCTTAGAACTGACGCGCAGCACGCCATTCAATCCGGTGGCGAACGGCCTCCGCGATCGCTGGCATGACGTCTATATCATTCGACGCATGTGCAACCGCGTTCGTGCTGACGATCCTTTCGACAAGCCCACCCAGAACCTGCGCTGCATCGCCGGCAAAAAGCGGATGCACGACCACGCAATCCGGTCGCGCGAACCCCATGCCGACCAGTTGGCGCGCCGCCTCGGTGAGGGTCCGACCGGATGAGGCGATATCGTCGACCAGCACCGGCTGGCGATCGAGAAACGCTGGGGCATTCGGAATCGAGATGGTGACGTGACGGTCGCCGGATCGGATTTTCTCGCACACGAGAAACGGAGCATCGGCATCGGCCGCCACCTGCGAGACCCACTGTTCGCTTTCCAGGTCCGGACCGATGATCAGCGGGCGAGCGACATTGCGCTTGATCCACGAGGCCAAAAACGGCGCGGCATGAACAACCTGGGTTGGGATGCGGTAGATTTCCGACAATTCATGGTAGCGATGGAGATGCGGATCGACCGTCACCAGCCAGTCGAGATGGCGAGACAGGATCGCAGCAAAGGTTCGCGACGTCACCGCCTCGCCGGCATGGAAGCGTATGTCCTGGCGCATGTAAGCGAGGTAAGGGGCGACGAGCCCGATCCTGCGAGCGCCAAGATCGCGCGCGGTGTCGGCTGCGAACAGCAGCGGCAACAGCTTGGCGTCCGGATGATCGAGACTGGACAGCAGGATGACCTCGCGGTCGCTGACGTCGTTTCCGACCCTGAGATAGGTTTCCCCGTCAGGAAACTGACGATGCTCGATCGTGCCGACCTCTGCATCGGGCTCTGTTGCAAAGATTGGCGGCAGTCAGAGGTAGGCTGTCGCTCTGCGCCGATCAGGCGGCTGCTGCGAAATGGTGGTTGAGCATGCCCATGGCCTCCGTCAGCGCCGAGGGCCCAATGCCAAAAGCTCTCTCCACAAGGCGCACCTCGCCCCTGATGCCGGGCTGCAGGCACCAGGGGCGAGCCTGTCCTTTGCGCAGGGCTCGCATGACTTCGAATCCCTTGATCGTGGCATAGGCCGTGGGGATCGATTTGAAACCGCGCACCGGCTTGATCAGTATCTTGAGCTTTCCGTGATCGGCCTCGATCACGTTATTGAGATACTTCACCTGCCGGTGGGCCGTCTCCCGGTCCAGCTTTCCTTCGCGCTTCAATTCGGTGATCGCTGCACCATAGCTCGGCGCTTTGTCGGTATTGAGCGTGGCAGGCTTTTCCCAGTGCTTCAGGCCTCGCAGGGCCTTGCCCAGGAACCGCTTCGCTGCCTTGGCGCTGCGGGTCGGCGACAGGTAGAAATCGATCGTGTCGCCCCGCTTGTCGACTGCCCGGTACAGGTAGGTCCACTTGCCCCGCACCTTGACGTAGGTTTCATCCAGGCGCCAGCTCGGATCAAAGCCACGCCGCCAGAACCAGCGCAGCCGCTTCTCCATCTCCGGGGCGTAGCACTGGACCCAGCGATAGATCGTCGTATGGTCGACCGAAATGCCGCGTTCCGCCAGCATTTCCTCAAGGTCGCGATAGCTGATCGGATAGCGACAATACCAGCGCACCGCCCACAGGATCACATCACCCTGGAAATGGCGCCACTTGAAATCCGTCATCGTTCCGTCCGTCCAATCTCCGCCAAGCATGCTCAAGCTTCACGATTTTTGCAACAGAGCCCGATATTTCGTCAGCAATGAGAATACGCTTTGCTATCAGCAGCCGGGCATGACGATGCTTGGCGTCCTCGCCAGCAATATAGACGGGCGCAACCCGATTAACGGGCCATTCTATGCCAGTCCGCTAGATCAAATCCGGCCTGCTACGCGCGAGGATTTTGATAGGTTCCGCGTGACTTTGCCGCCAGACTTCCAGCAGGCACCGGAGCAGCGCCAGAATGATCTTGATGAGGGCGATCGGCTTGCGGTCGCGGCCGTGGCCGAGACGGTTCAAGCCTATGAGGAGTGGCAGAACGGCCCCCATTTCGATGGGAACGAGGAAGCGGACCTAGTAATATCCGATGACCTCAACATGGAGCTGGACGATCGTATCAAGGCCGCCTTCGCCAGACCGGCGCTTGCAGCGGCGCTTAATGATTCCGGGTTTACGGTCGAGCGGCTGACAGACCATAGCGGCGACAGATGGGCCGCCGCAGCCGGGGCCGTTGCCGCCATAGGCGATTCTATACCGGACCCGCAGCAGCACTATTCCGACCGCACTTTGCACGCGCTGATCGACAAGCACGGTTGGGAGCCGGTTGATAGTGGCGGGCCGATGCACACCGTTCGACGGCAATTTGAGGGCGTCGGGCCGATCGGCACGATGATAACCCCGAACGGCGAGCGAAACCTTATGGCGGGCTATTCCGCCGATAGCGAGCGCCGCCGCTATATCGCCTTGTCCCTTGGGCCGAACCAGATCAGCGATTTTGATGGCCGCGACCAGAACCCGGAGGAGATTGCCCGCCTTATCAATTTGAAGGCGGAGCAATATGCCGATGAGCGCCGCGAGCGGCAGGGCTTGGCCCCGCTTTATGCGGTCAATTCGCCATCCTTGGACATTGACGCGACTGACCACCGGGACGCCGCGCCAGCGCCTTCCACCCGCACATATCTTGCGGTCCCCTATCGGGAGAAGGACGAGGCGAAAGCCTTGGGCGCAAAGTGGGATAAGGCCGAAAAATCATGGTATGTCCCGGCAGGCGCTAATGTCGAGCCGTTCCAGAAATGGCTTTCAAGCGCCGTAGAGGCACCCGCAGAAGATATAGGCCAATCGCTCCCCGGCGAGCGCGCGCAGCGCCCCACGGCCCCGGAGCAGCCGCAGGAAGGGCATACGATGAAGGAAACCCCGCGACAGACGCGCGAATATCTGGCGGTGCCTTATGGCGAACGAACCCTTGCCAAAGCCAACGGCGCGAAATGGGATGCCGCGCGCAAGAGCTGGTATGCGCCGGAGGGCGCAGACCCGGAGAAGCTGGCGCGCTGGAAAATAGACAATCAGCCGCGCCAGCAGGAGGCGAAAAGCCCGGAGGTCGAGTTTGCCGACGCCATGAAATCCCTTGGCCTTGAGGTTCCCGCAGGGCACCCGATGATGGACGGGAAGACCCACCGCGTTCCCGCAGCGGGGGACGGCAAAGGCGAGGCGGCGGGCTTCTACGTCGCGTTCACCGATGGCCACCCCGCAGGCTATATCAAGAACAACCGTTCAGGGCTGGATATGCGCTGGAAAAGCACCGGCTACACCTTGAGCGAGGAGGAGAAGGCCCGCTTGAACGCCGAGGCGGCCACCAAGCGCGAGGAGCGCGATCGGGAACGGACGGCGACATATGACGCGACGGCCGAGCGCGTGCAGCAGCGCGCCGCGCAATGCCGTCAGATCGAGCAGGCAACGCCCTACATGGAGAGGAAGGGCATTGCGCCGACGATCGGCGCGCTCGCCAGCGCCAGCGATAATACAATCCACCTTCCGGCGATCGACACCAGCGGCAAGCACTGGACGACGCAATATATTCAGGAAGACGGCACGAAGCGTTTTGCGAAGGAGAGCCACAAGGAAAGCTGTTTCCATGTGGTCAACGGGGGCGTGACGCCGCAGGCCGCACTAGCCGCGCTCGACAAGGCCCCGCGCATTATGATTGGCGAAGGCTACGCGACGATGGCGACCGTCTCTAGCGTGGTGGACCATGCGACCGTCGCGGCGTTCGATTCCGGCAACCTTCCCGCCGTCGCAGCCGCGTTGCGCGAGCGTTACCCCGACAAGCCGATTTTCATCATGGGCGAGGACGATCAGCGCGTCTTGGAGAAATTCGGCTACAATCCCGGCAAGGAGAAGGCGACCCAAGCGGCGCAGGCCGTGAACGGCGTTCCGGTCTTCCCGACCTTCGCTCCCGGCGAGCAGCAGGCCGACCCGGCACGCTTCACCGACTTCAACGACTTGCAGCAGAACAGCCGCTTGGGCCGTGAAGGCGTGGTGCGCCAGATCAGGGCGGCGATCGAGAACCCGCGTCAGCAGGAGCGGGAGGCTCCCCGGATCGAGCTGGACGACGAACGCGAAAGGAAGCGTTCCGGGCCGGTTATCGGAGACGATCGACCGGCCCAGCGCCGCAGCGTTCGACGCTAGATCAAGCGGAAACCAGCTTCCTAGAATAGTCGAGGGAACGGAGCGCGGTTTTGAGATGGAAGGCGGTTATGTCGTCGTCCATCTCCACCGCGATAACGAGGCTTTCCCGCGCGAGGTCTATAGCGTGGAGGAGGCCGCGATATTGTTCATCGCTCAGGTCCGTGTCTCGCATTGTTCTCGCAGTTCGCGGGGCCTCCGCTTCATCCACGGTCAGGGTGACAGGCTCCCGATCGTCATGGCCTTCGGCCTCTAGCTCGCTAATGTAATGCAGCGAATGGAGCGCGTGTTTCAGTTGAAAGGCTGATAGATCGTCGCCCAGCTCCGCCGCGATAGCGAGGCTTTCGCGCGTGAGGGCTATAGCATGTTGGAGGCGGTGATATTGTTCGTCGTTCAAGTCCATCATCACCCGACTCCGAAGCAGGTTCCAGAATGGCAATATACCTACGTTTGGACGATATGGCGCACCCGTTGAGCAAATTATTCGGGAAGCGGTTGAGGGCGCGGAGGCAGGCCCTCAAAATGTCGCAAGCGATGCTGCATGAGCAAACCGGCGTCACGGCCTCCTACATTTCGTTTATCGAGAACGGGAAGGCCAATCCGACCTTGGATGTTATGGCGCAGCTCGCGGACGCGATCGGTTGCCCTGTCTCGGAAATGTTGGCCGCTGAAGCATAGTCGCCGCTGTCTATGCGCTGCAGCATAGCCGCCCGCGTCTATGTCGCCGGTGGCATAGACGTTCCCGTCTATGATGCTGGCCGGTGAAGCCCCTTGCTGGCTTAGGAGGTTGCAGCATCGAGCCGGAGCCGTAATCATCCGGTGCCATGAAGGACTGGCCCGATCCGAACGACGATTCCGGCAGCGACTTGCTTATCCACATCGAGTTTTGGGGATTGCTGGCGCTTACCGGGCTTGCCTTCCTCGCGGGCGTTGGGCCGCCGATCGTCCGCTTTGTCCGTTCAGTCATCGGATAGGCGCGCACGCCTATGATGCTGTCCCGTGGCGGGGAACAATGTAGGCCCATATGCCGCCTTGGCTCGCCCACTCTGGATGCCGATAGTTATAGGCCATCATGGCGAGCGTGAACAGCAGCAGCAGAAGCGCCGACAAATCGCCGCGCGAAAAGGGCCTGTTGTTATCGCCGTTCATCGCCTCTTTTGACACAGGAGCGGTAATCGGACCCTTGCCCGCCTTGGTTAAATGTTGGTGGACGAGCTGGCGGCGCAGAAAGATGGACCCGACAGCTAATGCAGCCGGGTCCAGTGAAAGAACCTAAATGATCGAGAAAGGTTCTTCGGGTCGCAGGGCTGATCTAGGATGCTTTGGTTAATCATTTCACAACGGCAACGAGTGCGGCGCTGGCCTGCTATGAGTCCACTTCCAGCAGCGCGGCGAGGATCGCAATTCGCTCGCCCGCAGGCAGCTCGCTAAACATGCGTTTCCAACGTGCCGCCTTGCGCTTGATCCTCTGGCGATCGGTGAAATCCACCCCGGCATGGGTGGCCCAATGCGCCGCGTCGGGCGCATAGTTCATCCATAGACATTCGGTGCGCGGCCCGCCTCGCGTCATGGCCTGATAGGACAGGACGCGCCAGCGCGGCGCGGGCAGCAGTTCGCTATACAGGGACGAGGGATAGCCTGAAATCATCACCGAGGCGGGCAGCGCATCGAGGACGGCCAGCAGTTCCCTATGGTCCGCTTCCGTATAGTCATAGCGGTAGCGCGTGCCCGGATGGGAGCGCGTGGCGAGGACATAGGGCGGATCAGCATAGATCAGCACGCGCCCAGCGGCCGAAAAGTCGAAATCGCGCAGGAAGGCGAGGCAATCGACGTTGTAGGTTTCGACGGCCGCGCCATCGAACGCGCTCGATTCCTCTGCCGCGATCGAGCCGAAGCACTCAAAGGTAGCCGGATCAATTTCGAGGCCGATCGAGCGGGCAGCGGGAGGCTTGCGCCGGAGGACGATGCCGGAGCCTAGATGCGTCTCAATGTAGGTATCGTGCGGCGGCATATTGGCAATCACAGCCTGATATGCGCCCGAAACCTGTTTCGAGCCGAGATAGCCGGTCATGGCACCTACTGGAAAAGAAGGGGCAGGCGGGGGAAGCGTCCCCCTGCGATCGGGCCGCCCAGCGTCCCGATCGACCCCCACAGCAAGGGGCCAGCCCCTCGCAACGCTCCCCGGCTAACACCAAGCGGAAGGTTAGGGCTGGGGGCGTTCATCTGGAACGCCGAGGCGACGGCGGCTTAGGCAGGCCGTGGCCGATTTCGTTGGATTTGGTTTTGCCGTCGCTTTCGCTCTGGCCTGTCTTGAGGGCGTCGGAGAGTCCGGCGAGCGAGCTTCCCCGTGCCGCGTTCAGGAGAGACGTTCGGCCACTTTCCGGCGTAGCTTTTCGTCCGTCGCCATGTGCGAGGCTCCCACCAACATCAGGGCCTCCAATCGCGTAAAGTTGCCCGTGGGGAGACTGTCCTTTGAATTGGAGGGCGCAATCTGCGCTGACGCGGCCGAGTTGGTTGAGCCGGTCGAACTCTCTTTCAAGCCTTTCTTGGACAGGTCCATTTTCCAATTCCTTCCGCCAGATATTTACACCGTCCATGCCTTCTAGGCGATGAACATTCGCACGATCGCGCACGTCATGGACCGCAACCGAAATCTGATCGCCAAAGCGACCTAGAAGGGCCTCTAGGCCGTCAGGCGTGCCCTCCTGAATACGCACCATCACGGCCGCGCTCGCACCCCGGCCCAGCTCCTCAAAGCGTTGGAACGTGTGCGCAAGCGCCTCCTCTGGCCGAGGCAGCACCGCTATTACCCCGACCCTGCATCCGGCGCTCAATGCCTGTTCGACCTTGGCGATGCTCGCTTGCGGATCGACAAGCTGGCCCTCAAAGATCGCGCGCACGTCACGGCCGAGCCGGTTTCCTTCATGCAGCGCCGCATACTGGATTTCAGAGGTTTTCCCGGCCCCCGGCATCCCGGTTACGAACAGCACCAGGTTGCGGGCCGGATCGGAGCTATCGGCCACTACGCGCCGGTATTGTTCGGCCGCCAGAACGGCCGCGGCATTGTGGACGGGCGCGTTGTATCGGCCGCGGGCCTCTCTTGAGGCGGTATATTCGGGAAGCAGCTCTTTCATGGCGTCCGCACAGACGTAGCGCCCCCCGAAAGTGCCGGGTCGGGCCGCATAGTCCGTCAGGAACCGTTCGGGCGCAGCTTGCACGGCATCGACCACGCGCCGTTGCACGTCCGCGCGATCGGCGTCCGCGAACTCCAATACCCTGATAGGTTCCAATGCCATCCCGCTTCCTCTGTCAGATCCGGCATAGACGTAGGCGTCTATGAGAACCAGAACTATTTGTTGGAGCGTGGTCTAGCACGAATATAAGAAAGCCCGACACAGGGCCGGGCTTTCGCACTTTCGGACACAACGGCGGGTTGTGCGCGACCCGAAAGCAGAGTTGTTGCAGAACCGTATCGGGCAGGCACGGCGCTGGCAAGGCGAAGGAGCTGCGCCCGCGCGATATGCCCAGCCTTTATCGTCGGCAGGCTGTTAATCATGGTGTGCAACGGAAACTTACCATTCATCGTGCAGCGCGAGATTCATGGATAGCGATCCCGGAGAAGCGCGAAGGCTGCACGCGGTTGAGAACCGCGCAATGGCGCGCCGCATTGAGGCGGAGCGTTGGAAAGCTCTATGGGATGAGGCGCACCCCGCAGCGACGGAGGCCACGGCCCCGGACCATGCAGCTCCCGACAAACCGAGCCGCTTGCGCTCGATATTAACGCTATTCCGAAGGGATAGCCTCTAGTCTCGCTTATGACGCTGTTCAGGCTGGCCTAGAATGTGATCGTTGATGGTCGCAACGGCAAGCGGGATCAGGTTGAATAGCTGGTAGGCGAAGATCGCGCCGACAAAGAACACCAGAAGCGGGTGTGCCTCAACCAGATCATAGTTGGCCCGGACAAAAACTGTCCCCGCTGCGAAGGCGAGGACATAGAGGATCATCGTCAAAGCCCCGTCGAATAGGCTGCGCATCGTCATGGGCTGATCCTAGCCCCTTTATTCGACAGGGGCGAGGGGCGCGCTGGCGCAATCGTCGCCACCGCACAGGAGCCGCAGCGCGGGCTTGCCCCATGCCTGCACGCCGCATGTAGGGCAGCGATATTTGATCCGGTTCGATCGGTTCCCCGTGGCGGGCTGAAGCACGTCCGCCAGATGGCCGCCGGCAGCGCCGGCGCCGGCGCCGGCGTCGATCGCCGGCGTCGGCATGATGGCCGGGAACCGATCGACCCACGAAATGCGGAAATTCTGCGTCAACAGGGCATCCGTGGCGAGCATGAAGGGGCCGCCCGGAATGGCATAGTCGGCCATTTTCTGCCCTGTCCTAGCGCCTCCGGGCTGGCCCGTGCTGGACGGCATGAGGCCGATCGCTTCCATTTTGTCGGCCCATTCCCGGTTATGATAGCCGGAGCGCGACGGGTTGCCGAAATGGAACGGCTCTGTTGCAAAGATTGGCGGCAGTCAGAGGTAGGCTGTCGCTCTGCGCCGATCAGGCGGCTGCTGCGAAATGGTGGTTGAGCATGCCCATGGCCTCCGTCAGCGCCGAGGGCCCAATGCCAAAAGCTCTCTCCACAAGGCGCACCTCGCCCCTGATGCCGGGCTGCAGGCACCAGGGGCGAGCCTGTCCTTTGCGCAGGGCTCGCATGACTTCGAATCCCTTGATCGTGGCATAGGCCGTGGGGATCGATTTGAAACCGCGCACCGGCTTGATCAGTATCTTGAGCTTTCCGTGATCGGCCTCGATCACGTTATTGAGATACTTCACCTGCCGGTGGGCCGTCTCCCGGTCCAGCTTTCCTTCGCGCTTCAATTCGGTGATCGCTGCACCATAGCTCGGCGCTTTGTCGGTATTGAGCGTGGCAGGCTTTTCCCAGTGCTTCAGGCCTCGCAGGGCCTTGCCCAGGAACCGCTTCGCTGCCTTGGCGCTGCGGGTCGGCGACAGGTAGAAATCGATCGTGTCGCCCCGCTTGTCGACTGCCCGGTACAGGTAGGTCCACTTGCCCCGCACCTTGACGTAGGTTTCATCCAGGCGCCAGCTCGGATCAAAGCCACGCCGCCAGAACCAGCGCAGCCGCTTCTCCATCTCCGGGGCGTAGCACTGGACCCAGCGATAGATCGTCGTATGGTCGACCGAAATGCCGCGTTCCGCCAGCATTTCCTCAAGGTCGCGATAGCTGATCGGATAGCGACAATACCAGCGCACCGCCCACAGGATCACATCACCCTGGAAATGGCGCCACTTGAAATCCGTCATCGTTCCGTCCGTCCAATCTCCGCCAAGCATGCTCAAGCTTCACGATTTTTGCAACAGAGCCGGTTCAGGTTCACCATCCTCAAGCTCTGTTGACAGTCCTAACGGAATCTGGTATCAAGACACGAGAAATTTTCATTCAAGATTGTCCGATAATGTTGTTGATCGAGTGGGGCGCAACAACGCTGCTCGCCAGCGTGAAGCCCTGTTGACTACCTGCACGAAAGGCGTCACACTGCACGCAAGACCATGCCTTATTCACTATTGTCCGATAATTTGGAGTCTCTATCATGACAGCATTGGTTTCCCCCGAAGGGCTCTGTTGCAAAGATTGGCGGCAGTCAGAGGTAGGCTGTCGCTCTGCGCCGATCAGGCGGCTGCTGCGAAATGGTGGTTGAGCATGCCCATGGCC
>NZ_CP010955.1:0-27036 GCF_000943805.1 Sphingobium sp. YBL2 | reverse complement strand
GGTTTATGAACGCATTATAGCCGATTATGCGCCGAAAAATATCGTAGGTGGAAATGACAGACAGCGGGAAATCCTTCACGGAGCGATTGCGCGAACGGGCGGCCTCACGGGAGCCGGGGGGCAAAAACCGGAACCTCGCGCAATTCCTCGCCGCTCGATCGGACATAGATGCAGCCCTTGCGGAAGGATGGCCGGTGCGCGGCATATGGGAGCTGCTGACGGAGGAAGGCCGCATTAGCTTCGGCTATGCGTGGTTCGCCAAATACGTTCGCCGGTATCGCGCGCCAGCTACCGGGGAACCGCCCAAGGCATCGCCAGCGCCCCCCTCCCCTTCCCGATCAGCAACGGCCTCGGCCGAAGCTGATCCGCCGCCCCGGCCCAAACCGGCGCGCTTCAATCACCCGGCCACTCCGAACAAAGAGGATTTGGTATGAGCAACGTCCACATAGTTTTGCAGGGCAAGGGAGGTGTGGGCAAGTCGCTCGCCGCCTCGATGCTGGCCCAATATCTGACCAAGCGAGGCGAAAGCCCGCTCTGCATTGATACCGATCCGATCAACGCCACCCTTGCCGGGTTTCAGTCCCTCAACGTGTCCAAGGTCGAGCTGCTGGAAAACGGCGACATAAACCCGCGCAAATTCGACGCCATGATGGAAATGATCGCCGGTTCCAAGGAATCGGTGGTCATTGACAGCGGCGCGAGCAGCTACAGCGCCCTATCCTCCTATATGTTCGACAACGGTGCGCCTGACGTGATTGCCGATCTGGGCCATAAGCTCGTCCTGCATACCATTATCGTAGGCGGGCAATCGCTGATCGACACGCTTCAAGGCTTCGCCTCGGTAGCCGAAGCCTTCCCCGATCCGGCTGCAATCGTCGTGTGGCTCAACCCCTATCATGGGCCTGTCGAGGCAGAGGGTAAGAGTTTTGAACAGCTCAAAGCCTACCGGGAGCTAAAGGATCGGGTCGCCGCGATCGTCACCCTCCCCGATCTGAGAAAGGAAACCTTCGGGGCGGACGTTCGGGACATGCTGGCCGCGCGCAAGACTTTTGAGGAAACGCTTGCCGATGGCGACATAGCCCTGATGCAGCGTCACCGCCTCGGCCGCGTTCGTGATGCGGTCTTTGCTGAACTCGACAAGGCTAAGGTCGTGTAATGGCCGATCACGAAAAAATCGCGGCGCTGATCGCGGAAATCTCGCGCCAGCACGGGGTCACGCTGTCCGCCGATGATCCCTTGATGATCCTGCAAACCATCAACGCGATGTTGCTGGGCGAAAGCGCCGATGCGCAGGAGGAGCAACTAAAGGCGTTCAAAAGCGAGCTGGAAGACATGAGCAATCGTTGGTCGATTGCTATCACCGACAAGGCGGAATCGGTGCTGAACGCCGCGCTGGATGCCTCGGAAGCCGCCATGAATGAACGTATGGAGGCCGCAGCGAAGGCTATCATCAAGGAAGTCGGAGAACATATCGGGACGGGGCTACAAAAGCCCCTGAACGATGGCCGGGCCGTCGCTAACCGCAATCTCCTAGCGTCGGGCCTGACGCTGATCGCGGCGCTGGTAGTGTTGGCCGCTGCCCTGTTCCATCATTGACGCCAGCGAAGGCCCCTCCCCCCCGTGGGTCGCGCTATCCCCCGTCTCTCGCCAATCCGCGCGCGAGCGTGCGGCCTGACGGTTTCCGATCGTCCGCCCCGCGCTCGACCGTCTTTTCCCTGATCTGCTCTTTCTCCCGCTCCGCGCGCATGTGCAGCTCATGCAACCGGCGCGCCTGCATCAGCTCCTCGAAATCATCGACAAGTTTCGGCTCTCGATATTCGAGTTTGGCCGCCGCGATCGTCTCCACGCGCGGGCCGTGAACGGCCATACCGTCGCGGATTTCGCGCACGGCTTCTAGCCTTACCGCGATCCGCTGCACGGCCGCTTGCGCATTGGCAATCCGGGCCTGCCATGCTTGGCGCTTGCCGGGCAGGGACAGGAAGCCGGGGGGCTGCTGCTGGATTTGCTGCAAGCGGGCGGTTTGCTGCTCCATCATGCTTTCTAGGCGGTCCTCGATCTGGTTCGCCTGCTCAACCTTCTCCTCAATGACCGTCTGTAGCTGGGCGTTATAGGTTTCCTCGGTTGGCGCGGTGGCGATAGCTGCCGTTTCCTGACTATCCAGCGTGCGCGCCTCGTCTAGCAGCCGGTCGGCATCGGCCTGTGGGTCGCCCGTTCCCTCGTCCAGTGAGAACTTGTCCGGGTCTGCAATCGGCGTGTCCTGCATGGCCGTTCCTTTAGCGGCTAAAATTTCGAGCTTGCACTATATCCGATTTTCCAGCCTCCCGCGCCACAAAAAAGGCCCCGCTTGCGCGGGGCCATCAACTCGATGCTATGCGTCACTCAACGCATGTCGGGGGGAGGGTGCGGATTTGCCATCCACCAGTTCGGTTGCCCCCACGGCCCGTCTAACCATTCCCCATTTGTCAATTCGCCGCGAGTCCATATCCAATCGCAGCCCTCGCTATATGGCCGCCATGTGTCGCCGGTCGTCCATGCGAGAAGGATTTCAACACCAGATGGGGCTGTCTCGATAGGTTGCCAATCGTCGGTAGCCATAGATACCTCCAAATATTACCCCTCAAGAAGCGCGAGAAGCTGCACTTTCCCAAGATCGACCTCGGTTTCCTCGCCGCTGTCTTCATACTTGATCCACGCCACGCCATCGCGCGAGGGCCGCTTATTCAGGATCAGACGGGCAGGGCGCTTGCTATGGGAAACCTGCACAATGGCCTTTTTCAGCTTTAGCGGGTCTTCCTCTTTCGGTTCCTTCTCCTCCTCGGCCCCGGCGTCGTCACCAGCTCCGCCGTTGCCCTCATCGTCGCCCGCCTCCTCCTCGGCCTCGCCGCTCAAGCCGGACTCAAGGAACTCCTTCAAGAGCCGCACCGATCCGCGCGTAATCTCCTGATCGGCATCGGCCAGCCAGCGCGCCACGCCCTCGCTATGCTTCTTGTGGAGGCCCACAAGGTCATAGATCAACGTCACGTCCTTGCAACGCCCGCTCTGGAACGCCTTGGCGATCGGCTCCGGCAAATCGAGCAATGCCGCGTGCTGGGTGACAAAGGCCGGGGATTTCCCGATGGCCTTGGCAATCTCGCCCTTCTTTTTCCCGTTGGCCAGCTCGCGGCCGATGTAGTCGGCAATCTCGCGGGCCGTGAGAGCGTCACGCTGCAAATTCTCAATGACCTGATCGGCCTCGGTATAATCAGGGTCGATGAAGCCCGGAATTGTCACTTTCTCGGCCAACAGGGACGCGCGATAGCGGCGCGCGCCGTGGTTGATGAGATAGCGCCCCTCCACCTTGGGGTTGGGCCGAACGGAAATAGGCGTCTTCACGCCGCGCGCCCTGATCGTCTCGGCCATTTCCGCCAGCGAATTTTCGTCAAACTGCTTGCGGGGCTGGTGCGGGTCTTCGTCAATCAGCGCCAGCTCCAATTCGAGCGGAGCGCCAGAACCGCCCTCCGGGGCCGCAGGAGAGGCTAGGAGGCTCGAAAGGTCGCCCAACCCCTCCAACCCTAGCCCGGCGTTCTGCGCGGGCTTCTGCGTGGCCTTGGTGGACGATTTGCCCGCCTTCTTGTCCTCGGTGTTGTCGGCCATCGTCAAATCTCCATCTTTTCTTGAATGTGGCGGGCCATCGCTCGCATTTCCTGCGCCGCTTTCCGCGCCGAAGTCCGTTTGATCGACCAAACCGGCAAGCCCGACGCCAGCGCGTCCGCAACGCTGCTCCGGTTTCCGATCGGCGTCGGAATGACCAACTGGGGATAAGCACGGGTCAACTCGTCAAGGTGCTGCCCGTGCCGGGGATTCCGGCCATCAACCTTGCTCGGTATCATGCCAAGGAATTGCAGCGCCGGGTTCGCGCGCCGGATATTGGCGATCGTCGTCACCATCTTCTCAATGCCCTGCAAACTGTAGGCTTCAAGCTCGATGGGCGAGGCCGCAAAGTCGGCCGATAGCAACGCCGCTGCCATTCGGACCCCAAGGGAAGGGGGGGTATCTATCAGGCACACGTCAAAGCCTTCCGCCTCGATCACGGCCAGACTGCGCTTGAACGCGCCAGCAGCCGCACCGAGATCTAGTTTCTCAAGATCGGCCAACCGCGCGTCGGCGGAAAAGACAGCAATCCCCTCGGCGTTAGCCAGGTCGAATTGTGACACGGCATCGAAAAGGCCGCTCGCCAAGGCTCCGCTATCATATTCGCCAAGGGTGAAGCTGGCATTTCCTTGGGTGTCCAAGTCAATAACTGCGACCTTCAACCCCTGTTCTTTGAAGTAATAGGCAAGATGAACGGTCGTTGAAGTTTTACCAACGCCGCCTTTCTGGTTCGCTATGACAAGTGTTTTCATCGTTTGGCGTCCAATCTTTCCACCGCCTCGCGCTGCCATTGCCGCACAAGGAAGGCTTTATGTTTCGGTAAAATCGCCGTCACACGCTCGAAACCTTCGGGAACCTCGCTATGCGCGTTCCAAATCCGGTTGACCGCCAGACAAACGGCATTGCGGGACACGCCTTCGCGCTTCGCCACGGCCGATTGGGCCTCGCCGTCCACCAGAACGGCGCGCGCCATGTCGAGCGGACGCGCCGCGATATTGAGCCGTCCAGCAGCTTGCTCAAAGGCCGACGCGCTCAAGCGTTTATCCATTGCGCCTGCCGCGATTCTTCTCGCGGTATAGCTTCGGCTCATAGACGCCAAGGAAGATGTAGAGGGCGATATAGACCGCATAATAGGCGAGGAACTGCCAACCGGCATGAACATCCGGCGTGTTCCAATACCAGAGCATCCGGCAGAACTGCCAGAATACGACAAGCGGGATGATGAAGCGCGCGACGGTCCAGATCAGGACTCCGAACGTCCAGACGGCCGCAATGACGTAATCCACGCGGTTGCCCTCCCATGCGGGTGGAGGATTGGGAAGCCGCATGACCGCAAAACGTGCGGGCAGCGGGGGAATTTTCGCCTTCATCGGAATACTCCGGTTTCGACCTTGGCGGGTTGCCCGGTCACAACCGATATAATGACAGCATCCCGAACCGTGTCAAGCCCCCGTAAAGTCTGAACGGCAATAATTTTAGCCGCTAAAATCGTCGTTCTGGTGTTCCCAAATATTTCCCAAGCCCGCAGCCGCGCACAACAGCGCCCATGCCGAATAGGGAATCTGATCGTCGCCGCCCGTCCAGCGCCGAATAACGCGGGTATTGCTCAAGCCTAGAAACTTGGACGCGCTGCCCCCTGTCATGTCCGCTGCTTTGAGGACCGCCCTTACCTCATCCGGCGTCGGCTGCTGCCACCCCTGATCGGCGGGCAATAGGCAATCTGGCCGAACATCAATCATGCGCGCGTCTGTTCCTTCGCTGGCGTTGCTCCTCATGGCGGCCGAATGAGGAATATGCCCGATAGGCAGGGAAGGGAAGGGGGGCACGCTGCCCCCCTGTGGCGCTAGTCGAGCGCGGCACCGATCGGCCCCGCTTCCGAATGTTGGGCGGCATAGGCAGATGCCCACGCATAGAGCTGGGCAAATTGATCCTCGCCGTATTTTTCGTGCATATGCCCCAGCATGAACAGGGTGGCTATAAGGCCCGCCGCGTCGGCCGAAACGTCGCCAGAGAAGCCGTTGCCGTCCCATTCCAGACGATATTGGGGCTGATCGCCGGGGGCCATGTAGAACCCGCCGTTCGATAGGGTGTAGAAATGCCAATATGCGCCCGTGTAGTCGGCGGATAGCTTGGACATATAGCCATAGGTGACGGCCTCGACCTCGATCATGCGCGCCAGCCCGAACAGCCGGGGCAGGCACATAATCCGGTCTTCTTCGCCAACCAGCACGGCGGCAATTCTCTCTCTGTTGCTCATCGGACTTCTCCGGTTTCGACCTTGGCACCATAGCCCGGCCATATCCGATATATTGGAAGTTTCCCGGTTGCTGTCAAGTTACGCTCGCCCGCCATGAAAATCTTTTAGCCGCTAAAATGGCCTCCATCGCAAGGCATATTTGGTCGCTGCCCCGCAGTTTTACAGAGTGCCGCTATCCGCGCCCCGAATGGACACGCATGTCAGCTCCCCAAATCGGAGCCTTACCCCCTTTTTGGTGTTCAAAGAGTCTCAATTAAGTGTTGCGCGACTAGCGCAACTCCGCATCACCTTAGATAAATAAACTCAAGGGGAGGTTCAGAACCATTATGAGACTCACGGCTAGGCAACAACGCCATCACGGGCGCAAATGCCGTTCCATAGGCTGATTAGGGCCTCCGCTGTGGCCTTGCATGTCGTCGTCTCCCGTATGTAATCGGCCTTGCTCAACCGGGAGAGCATCCAAGCCTCATCTTCAAGCCGGTCCTGTAGGCGCTGGGCCTCGTCGTCGGGCACCGGGGCAGGGCGCTTGCGCCGGTCGAGCAATTCGAGAAGCATCCTCGGCAATTCCACCCGATAGGCATTGGAGGTCTGCTCTGATCGCGCCCCGTCCTCTGTGACGGTGTGGACGTAGCGCCGCAGGCGCGCCAGCAAGCCGATGCTGGTAAGGGCGTTCAAGGCCCTTGCGACGGTGGCCCTAGAGACGGTCGCCCATTCGGCTATCATTTCATAGCTGGGCACCACGTTGCCCCTGAAACGCTCCTCCATCCGCAACAGGGCTTGATACACCCGGATCGTGGAATTGGTGATGCTCATGCAATAGTGCTCGAACTGCGTTATCTCGCGCGGCTCGCGCCGCAGCTCCGCGCGCAGGGCGCGGCCCTTTTCAAACGCCAGATTGATCGCACGCCAGCATCCCTTGCGCGTCTTGGTGTCTCGCGCCGCGAGGAAGCCCTTTTCTACGTCGCTCCCGGCTTCCTTGCTGCCGCCGCGCACGCGGGCCTTGGTGATGTGCTTCCCGCCCCGGCTACGGTCGCCATAGGCTCGGCCGAAAAGCTGCTGGGTCAGCTCCCCGATCGCCAGCGGCCCTTTTCTTCTGGTGTCACTCATCGTCGTCCCTCCTTTGCGAAGGGCCGGGAGACAGGCAAAAAAATCCCGTTGCGCGAATCAAGCGCCCTTGAACCGAAGTCCGAAAACCGCTAAGTGGGAAATTGTCTGTAGGTTCAGTGTTGGCGCACTGTCCCACTAAGCGGTTTTGAGGGTGCCCGGCTTCGAGCCGGGCATTTTCTTATCCACTCACGGCCAGAAACTCCTGTTGCAGAAACATATCGTCCCCGATCCGCTCTAGGATCGCGTTGATTGCAGCCTCGCGGGACGTGAATCCCTTGCTGGCTTTCACCCTCTCCACGATCTCGACGGCTTTAGGGGACAAGGCCAAACTCATGCGCTTAAAGCCCTGCTCGCTCTGTGCCTTGGCGCGTTTGCGCTGGGACAGCGTGGAGGGTTTGAGTTGCGTATGATTCGCCATAATGCCCCGGCTTAAAGGACATTAAAGGTTCTGGCAATTCAGTGCTGAAAAAATATGCTGGCGACTGAAAGACATATATAGAAAAGCGGTCTGCGTTTACGTCGAAGTCCGCAGTTCAAGAGCATCAACGAGTGGCTTCTTGGGCCTACCAACTGAAAGAATCGAAGCTATAGCCTTACATTATCGAGCTACGCGCTACAGCCGTAATTTTCAAAATTGGTCGCCGCGATCTGATCGGCAATTAGCATCTTGGGGCCTGCGCTCGATCCTGCGAGCATTTACGGAATGGACGCCAAAGAGAATTACGCGGAAGCCTGATCTTGTCTCTCGCGCGTCACTTTCTTCTTTCAATCCGTTCGCTGCCACCCGTTATGCGCGCTCGCGCGCTCGGCCCGGCTCGTCCAAAAATGATGCTATAAACAATCATATTCGGCGTCATACCGCTTCCTTTCTCGCGCGCTCCGGCATATCCTCCGCAGCTACCCGGAATTTTAGCGGCTAAAACCAACCCCCTTGCGGAAGAAAGAAACCGAACCTGTGTATCGGAAGGTTCTCGCGATTAACATTAACCGCTTCTTGGCCTTAAGACGGCTCAAGAAAAAAGACCTCGCGGAGAACGCGGGGCTGTCTGTGTCCTTCGTATCTGACGTTACAGCCGGTAAGGGAAACCCGTCGCTCGAAACAATCGCCGCCATCGCAAATGCTCTGGAAGTCCCGCTCGTCGCGCTACTGGAACCGCCGCCTATCGGCACCGATGGCTGGGACGCCAGCCTAGCCGATACCTTATCAAAAGAAGATAAAAAGCTGGGGCTTCCTCCCGGTTATAAGCGCGTTTCCGCTATCGTCACGGATCATCAAGCGTTTCAGATAGCACAATGGCACAAGGCTGCCCACGCTAAGTTGCGTCGGTCCTGACAATCCCCCCAATCTGAACCTAATTCTTTGCAATCGTTCTGGTTGCCTCCATGAAAATTCCGGTATATCCCTTGCGTCCATTTTGTTTTGGCAGGGACGGTGCTTCATGGAGGCCAAGGGGGAACCCGCTCAAGATACGGTAAAAGAGCGTGCGAAGGAGATGCTTCGCCGCTCCATGCAACCGCTTATGTTGGATGCGCTTGCCGACCCCAAGACCGTTGAGCTGATCCTGAACGCCGATGGCAAGCTATGGCTGGAACGCCTTGGCGAACGCATGATCTGCATCGGTAAGGTCGCCCCAAGCCGGGCCGAGGCGATCATCAAGGCGGTCGCTGGCTATCATAACAAGGAAGTGACGCGGGCCTCCCCGGTTCTGGAAGGCGAGTTTCCTATAGATGGCTCGCGCTTCGCCGGACAGATGCCCCCGGTCGTGCCCGCGCCGACCTTCGCCATCCGAAAACGCGCCGTGGCGATCTTTACCCTCGAACAATATGTGGAGGGCGGGATTATGACGGCGGAGCAATGCAGCCTCATCCATGAGGCTATCCGCGCGCACCGCAACATTCTGGTGATTGGCGGCACCGGCAGCGGCAAAACAACGCTAGTGAATGCCATTATCAACGGGATGGTGGACGCGGACCCGACCGAACGGCTCGTAATCATTGAAGATACCGGCGAGATTCAATGCGCCGCTGAAAACTACGTCCAGTTCCACACGTCCCCGCAAATCACCATGACGGCGCTGCTCAAAACCACGCTGCGGATGCGGCCCGATCGTATCCTAGTGGGCGAGGTGCGCGGCCCGGAAGCCCTCGACCTGCTCATGGCGTGGAACACCGGCCACGAGGGCGGAGCGGCCACGCTGCACGCCAACAACGCCGAAGCGGGCCTTAGCAGGCTCCAAATGCTCATCAGTATGCACCCCGATTCACCACGGCCGATTGAGCCGCTGATTGGTGATGCGGTGCATTTGATCGTCCACATCGCGCGCACGCCAGAGGGTCGCCGCATTGAAAGCCTGCTGGAAGTCGGGGGCTTCGTGGATGGGAAATACATTTTGCGCAAACTGTGAAGGAGCATGACATATGACGTTGTTTTGGAATGACGCCGCCGCCCGCCGTAAGGCGCTCATATGGGGTATGCTGGGGCTGGCGCTCGTCATGCTCCTGCTCTGGCCTCACGCGGCTTGGGCCTCGGATACCACGGGCGGCCTGCCTTACGAATCCTATCTGACCAAGGTGCGCCAGTCGATGACCGGCACCGTCGGTTATACCTTCGCCCTCGTCGGCATCGTCGTTGCCGGTGGTGTCCTGATCTTCGGCGGCGATCTCAACGGCTTTGTGCGAACGCTGTTGCTGATCGTCCTCGTCGCCTCGATGCTCGTCGGCGCTAACTCGGTCCTGTCCTCCATCACGGGCGGCGGTGCGGTGATTACCGGCACCGCTTCGCCCGCGCTGGCAGGCTAAAGGGGAGGGCCGGTCAACATGGCTCTGCGATCAGTGCCTATTCGCCGCTCTGGCGTCCGCAACAATCTGTTTTTGGGTGGGGACCGCGAGCTGGTCATGCTCACGGGCCTAGCGTCGATGGCGCTGATCGTTCCGGCCATCAATTCCTTGAAGGCGTGGGCCGCTGGCCTGCTGATCTGGTTTGCAGGCGTGTGGGCCTGTCGTCTCATGGCGAAATCGGACCCGCTGATGCGGTTCGTTTACATGCGGCACCGCACCTATCGCCCCTACTACCCGGCTCACTCCACGCCCTTCCGCAAGAACGGCCGCCTGCAATTCCGCCGCTACCGGCAACCGGGGAAGAAAAAATGATCCAGACAATCGCTGTCGTCATAGCGATCTTCGGGGCGGCCCTGCTCGCGGTCCTCGCCTTTGCGTCCTTCGCCAACGCGGCCGAACGCAAGCTGGCCCGGTATCGCTCCAAGGATGAAGGGCTTGCCGATCTGCTCAACTATGGGGCGATGGTCGATGATGGCGTAATCGTCGGCAAGAACGGCTCGTTCATGGCCGCGTGGATTTATGAGGGCGACGATAACGCCAGCTCCACCGACCGCCAGCGCGATATGGTCAGCTTTCGGATCAACCAAGCTCTCGCCGGGCTGGGCAATGGCTGGATGATCCACGTTGACGCGCCGCGCCGCCCTGCTGCCGCCTACTCGGCTGCGGGTCTGTCGCATTTTCCTGACCCGGTGACGGACGCCATAGATCAGGAAAGGCGCGAATTATTCCAGTCCCTCGGCACCATGTATGAGGGCTATTTCGTCATTACCGCGACCTATTTCCCTCCGGTCATAGCGGAGCAAAAGTTTGTCGAGCTGATGTTTGACGACGATCGGGAGCGGCCGAACAACAAGCAACGCACGGCCGACCTGGTTGAACGCTTCAAGCGCGAAATCACCACATTTGAAAGCCGTCTGTCCTCGGCCGTGAAGCTGACCCGCCTTCGCGCTCACAAGGTCGAAAATGAGGACGGCTCGACCGTGACGCACGACGACTTTTTGCGGTGGCTGCAATTCTGCGTCACCGGCAAAAATCAGCCGGTCGTGCTGCCCTCGAACCCGATGTATCTCGATTCCATCATCGGCGGTGTCGAAATGTGGACGGGCGTAATCCCGCGCATCGGCAACAAGTTCGTCCAGACGGTAGCGATCGAAGGTTTCCCGATGGAATCGACGCCGGGCATCCTCTCGGCGCTGGGCGAGCTGCCGATTGAATATCGCTGGTCCACGCGGTTCATATTTATGGACCTCCATGAAGCTGTGAAACACCTTGAGGATTTCCGCAAAAAGTGGCGGCAAAAGGTTCGCGGCTTCTTCGATCAGGTTTTCCAGACCAACAGCGGCAAGATAGATCAGGACGCCCTTTCGATGGTGGCCGATGCCGATAATGCGCTGGAGGAAGTCAACTCCGGCCTTATTGCACAAGGATACTATACCGGCGTCGTCGTCCTGACGGACGAAAGCCGCGATAAGGTAGAACAGGCCGCGCGCCAGCTTGAAAAGGCTATCAACGCACTCGGTTTCGCGGCCCGTATCGAGACGGTGAACAACCTAGAGGCGTTCTTGGGCACGCTGCCGGGGCATGGCGTCGAAAACGTCCGCCGCCCGATCATCAACACCATGAACCTAGCCGACCTGATGCCGACCAGCTCGATATGGACCGGCCTCGATCATGCGCCGTGCCCGATGTATCCGCCCAGCTCGCCCCCGCTCATGTCTGGCGTCACCAACGGCTCCACGCCGTTCCGGCTCAATCTCCACGTCCGCGACGTGGGGCATAGCTTCATCTTCGGCCCCACGGGCGCAGGCAAGTCAACGCTGCTCGGCCTGCTCGCCGCCCAGCTCCGCCGCTATCCCGGCATGTCCATTTTCGCGTTCGACAAGGGCCTGTCGCTCTACCCGCTGGCGAAGGCGGTGGGCGGGGCGCATTTCACTGTCGCCGGGGATGACGAAAAACTCGCCTTCTGCCCGCTCCAATTCCTCGAAACCAAGTCCGATCGCGCATGGGCAATGGATTGGATCGACACAATCCTAGCCCTCAACGGCGTGGCGACCACGCCCGCGCAACGCAACGAAATCGGCAACGCCATCGTCAACATGCACGCCAGCGGGGGCAAAACCCTCTCTGAATTTGTGGTCACGATTCAGGATGAAACGGTGCGCGAGGCGATCCGCACCTACACGGTGGACGGCTCTATGGGCCATCTTCTCGATGCGGAACATGACGGCCTGAGCCTGTCGGAATTTACCGTGTTTGAAGTCGAGGAGCTGATGAACCTCGGTGAAAAATACGCGCTGCCGGTCCTCCTCTATCTTTTCCGGCGTATCGAGCGATCTTTGAAGGGCCAGCCTGCCGCGATCATCCTTGATGAAGCATGGATTATGCTGGGGCATCCCGCCTTCCGGGCCAAAATCCGCGAATGGCTCCGGGTGCTGCGCAAGTCCAACTGCCTTGTTCTCATGGCAACGCAAAGCCTGTCTGACGCCGCAAATTCGGGCATCCTTGACGTTATCGTGGAGTCCACCGCGACCAAGATTTTCCTGCCGAACGTCTATGCGCGCGATGACGATACCGCCCAACTCTACAGACGCATGGGCCTCAATACACGCCAGATTGAAATCTTGGCGACGGCCATCCCCAAGCGCCAATATTACTATCTGGCCCAGTCGGCCCGAAGCTGCGATTTTGGCCAGGTTGAAGAACGAACACTGAACGCTTGATTGATTCTACCAGGACCGTTGCTGACCACCGACCTCGTAGATATCGGCTTCCATGGAGCAATTGTAGCTCTCTGCGATGTTGAACATCTCGGAGAGGAGGCTTTGGATTTCCTCATCAAGGGAAATGCCATCCGGATCGGGGTCATAGGCGACGGTCAGTTTGTAATCACAATTGCCGTTTTTTACCATGGCGTAGTCGCGTTCCAGCATCGCCTCAATCCGCTCCCGAGCGGGTTTTCTACCTCTTCCACGCTTGTTGAAGTTCTCGATAATCAGATGCAGGGCGATGCTGGCAGTGGGCGGCTTTTCCGGCAGTTTGGTCTGTGACGGAATAATGTCGAGCGCCCGATAGACGGTCATTCGTGAGACCTTCAGGTCGCGGGCAACGCGGGCCTTGCTGGCGCCGGCGGCAAGGCGACGGCGGATTTCATCGTCATCGACGTTCTTCTTCCGGCCTTTGTAAACGCCTTCGGCGCGCGCCGCTTCGATCCCGGCGCGCTGACGATCCTTGATGAACTTCAGCTCCATATCGGCGACCATGCCGAGTATGGTGATGACCATTCGCCCCATGTCGCCCGCCGTCGTCACCTCTGGCTCAAGGATGCGCAGCGAAGCTCCCTTTTCATCAAGCTCATGCACCAGGTTCAGGACATCGCGCGTGGAGCGGCCGAGCCGGTCGAGCCGCAGCACGACCAGCTCGTCGCCGGTGTGCATAAACTGCATGATCGTTTCCAGTTCCGTGCGCCCGCTCCGCGAGGCCCCCGATCCGGTCTCGGAACGGATAATTTCGCAACCTGCATTCTTGAGGCGGCCAATCTGGATATCCAGATCCTGGTCCGTGGTGCTGACGCGGGCATATCCGATACGAGCCAAGTGCAAAATCCGTCACATTAGGGTGGCTCTTGCAGTGTATCGTCACATTGAGCGCAAACCCACCCTTTTGTGACAGACGAATGGTGTCACTCGGCCCTATCACTCTGGGGTGTACCCAAATGTTATATGCCGATCAGCCGCCTCACGCCGCAAGCCGTCCAAAATCAATCCGGTCGTTCAGGTCGAGGTCGAAGCGGCCATAAGGGTTCACATGACTGTAGATCAACGGCGTGAGACCACGATAATCTTCCGGCGTCATCCGCCCCGCCCACTTCGGCTCAACCAGTACGGTCTGAAGCATGCGGGTGTTCACATACACCAGCGACGCTTGCAGGAGGTGTAGCGCCAGAACGGAGATTTCCTGCTCATGGATGCGGTTGGTGGCGATCTCGCCGCCCTTGCCGAAGAACACGAAACCATTAGCGCCGTTCCAGTTCTCAACCACATTCAGCCCTTCGTGGATCTCGCGGCGGAATGCCTCCTGACGCAAATACCGGCATAGGAAGATTGTTTTGATCGCGCGGCCGAGTTCACTCAGCGCCTTGTAGGTCGGGTGCATCACTTCGGCTCTGGCAAACCGGCGCAGGATCGCTTCCGGATCGGCGGTGCGCGATTGCATGGCAGCGGCATATTTGACCATTTCGTCATATTGTTGCTCGATCTCGTCCCAGTCGATCGGACTGGAGAGGATCGGCAGCAAATTGGAAAGCCGCGTGCGCATGCCGGCTTGGGGAAGGGCCAGTTTCTGGCGTGCGACTGCTTTTAGCCGCGGGGCAAGCTCAAATCCAAGGAGTCGGCAAAACGCAAAGCCGACCGCGCTCTGGCCGTGACTATCGACGTACTGACGCTGGATTTCCATGTCGGTGCAATGGCGTAGCACGCCCTCGATCATGGAGGCGACCTCCGAGGAAGAGCACCGCTTGAGCTGGGAATAAACGCAGGTCGCGCGCTTCTCCACATGCCAGTAGATCATGACGCCACGGCCGCCATAGCGGGCGTGCCATTCCGTCATCAGGTTGCGGTCCCACGCGCCGAACTTCGTTGAATCGGACGCGCAAGCCGTGCCCGCGTCTCCCCATACTGTGGCATTGCGGATTGCCAGTGTTGCGTTTGCCACCCGCGCGCACGCTTCTCTCAGCGCTGGCGCGTGAATGAAACGGCGATGGACATGCAACAATTCCTCGTAACTCACGTCGGGTGTGGCGCCAGCGATCCGCTTGAGCCCGGCGTTCGTGCCCAAGCCATAGAGGCACAGCAAAAGGCGCTGATCCAGGGCTGCTTTCGGTAGAGTAACCCGCGAGGCCGACGTTTCGAAAGCCTCCATCAATCCCGTGTCCAGAGCAGCCTCTTTCAGCACGTCGAGCAGTCCGGTCATCGGCCAGCGCTGACCGACCTCGCTTTTGATCGAAGCGAGGCCCTTCGGTTCGGGCAAGGGCTTGAACGGTGTAATCGATATCCGGTTGTCGCCGCGCCACAGGAGCCGAACCTTGTCGTTTTGTGGAATATTGGCATTGAGGAGCAACAGCTCCTGTTCAAGCTCCTCCCGGATCGAGGCGCAAAACGCCCGCGCATCTGGCGTCAGGCTGAGGCTGGAATAATACGCCTCTCGCCTGATCTCGAAATCCTTGGGAAGATCGTCATCGGGATTGCGGTAGCGATCCGCCCCGACCACCCAGATTTCTTTGGAGCGGATGCGGTCGCGCAGTTGCGTCAGGACGCAAAGCTCATAGCTGATCCGGTTTACCCGCCCATCGTCATCAATGACGGAACTGCGCCATCGCGCTGGAATCACCTCATCGATCGGAACATCCTGCAATGGCACGAAGCGGCATCCGTCATCCACCTTGCTCCTGATCCAGTCGAGGGCCGCCAGGACCGGCCGCCACACCGCGTTGTTCGACCGGAACCCAAGTACGGAAAGCAGGCTTGGCAGCATGCGCCGGTAATGATTGGCCCAGGAACCACGCATCACCTTGTAGATGCGCCGGTCCAGAGCGCCCTTCGCATGGCTCTCCTTGACGATCGCCGCCAGCCTGTCCTTACCGGCGATCGGGAAAATGACATCGCAGATGCGCCCCGATGGTTCATTGATCGAGGCGCTGGCGATCTCGACCAGCAAGCGCTCCTTTCCATAGACCCGCTCGATGTCTTTCGCGATATCGCCCACCACCTTGCGTTTCGAGCGCGTTCCGATCTTGTGAACGGTTTCGATCAGCAGGTCGATCATCGCGTCAGTGAGTTGCGCCTCCCGCGACATTAGATAAATCGCATAAAGGCCGAGCTGTCGCGCCGGCGCATGCCGGCGCATCTCCGAGGCCTTTTCACCGGCAACGCGGCGAACAATCTGATCGACCCATGGCTTGCCCGTAGCCGTCAGGAGATCATGGGGAAGATCAAGTCTCTGGATAAAGGCGAGTTTCTCGGTCACGTCGAGAATGTTGTCGAGCGTTGCCTGTCCGGCGTCACCCTTCATCCTGTTGAATCCGGTCAAGCTGTCCGGATCGGCAAGCGAGGCTTCCAATAACGCCACCGCATCTGACGAAAGCCGGTCACTGGCTCCGATCAGCCAGGTGTCCAGATAATCTTGCCGTTGTGAGCGAACGACACGTTCAAGCTCCTTGCGCGACGGCCCATAAATACGCCGGTCCCGGCACCACAGGAAAACATGCTCAAGCATGGCATTGATCGACTGGCCGCCCGGGCACAGCTCGCCAGCAATCCATTCCGTCAATTGCTCGCGATCCACCCGCTTCATGCGGTGATATCCAAGATGGATCAGGATCTCCGCACAATGCCGTCGTGCTGTCCGACTGGAAAAGTCATAACCAGCTATCTCGCCAGCCTCGACACCGAGTTGCTCGGCCAGATACGAGAGGCCATCGGTAGGGATTGAGCCGGGATCGGTCGCGAAAAACCCCAGGGAAGCGAAGAATTTCAGCTGCGCGGCGAGGCCGAGGCGCGTCAGGGCCGGCTTCGAATTTACAAAATCAATATCGGCAAAGCTCAGGCTCCATCGTCCGATCAAATCCCCGCCCGAAATACTCCGATCCATCAACCCACTCCCTATGATGGAGCGAACTGTCCTCTCCCATGATTTCCATCGTCAATACCGAATGCCACGTTCCCAAAACGTTCTCCGACTTGGCCGAAATCGCAGCTTCGGGCCGACTAGGCCTATCTCTCGGAACAGGGGCGGCGGCTCTTTGAGCTGGCGCTAGGCCCCGTGGCCCTGTCCTTCGTCGGCGCGACCGACAAGGAATCCATCGCCACCATTAAGGCCCTTGAAGCGGCCTATGGCCCGGCATGGGTCAACGAGTGGCTGGCCATCCGTGGCGTCGAATCCACCATCAATATCGGCCGCGCGGCGGCGGCCCCCTATACCTCGGAGAAGCTGCATGAGTCTGTTTGACAAGCTGCGGGGGCGGCGAGCTGCGGAAAGCGCCCCGGTTGATCCCAACCCCTACCTGAACGCGCGGCGGCAATGGAATGAGCATGTGGGCGGCATCGCTGCCTCGCGGCGCTTGTGGCAGACTATGGCAATCCTTTCGATGCTGATCGTCCTCGCCGCTGTCGGCGGCATCATAGCGATTGGCAGTCAATCGAAATTCATCCCTTACGTGGTCCGCGTGGACTCGCTGGGGGACGCGATAGCGACCCAGCGGGCCGATGTGGCTTCGCCGGTCGATGCGCGCGTGGTGCAAGCGCAAGTCGGCTCCTTCATCCAGTCGGCCCGCATGGTGACGGCTGACGTTGAACTCCAAAAGCAAGCCATTTTCCGGGTCTATGGGATGCTCGCGCCGAACGATCCGGCGTTGGCAAAGATGACCGACTATCTCAACGGCAATCCCGACAATACGCCTTTCGCCCGCGCGGCGCGGGAAACCGTGTCGGTCGAAATCGCCTCGGTAATTCAGCAAACCAAGACCTCTTGGCAGGTCGATTGGACCGAGACGGAGCGCGATCGGCAAGGCCAGCCTATCCAGCCTCCGGCGAAAATGCGCGCGCTCGTCACGATCCGCGTTGCGCCGCCCAGCTCGGCCACCACGGAGGAACAAATTAAGCAAAACCCCTTGGGCGTGTTCGTCCAAGATTTCTCTTGGTCGCGCACACTCTGATGGGAGGGACAATCAACATGAAGAAGATCGCCTATTTCGCCGCCGCCCTCGCGGCGCTGCCTTCGATCGCGTCCGCGCAGGACGGCCCGCCGCTTCCCGACGACATGCCGCCCGCGAACGCGCCCATGCCTGCCGGGGGAGGGGCGCAAGTAGATCCCAATGCCTATATCAGCCCGCGCAATCCGAACCTGACGCGCACCCAGCGCGAGGGTCTGTCGATCGCGCGGCGCTGGCAGGCGGAAAGCGCCGAAGGCATCAAGCCGGTGCCGGGCACCGAAGGCGCGGTATTGTTCGCCTTCGGCACCTCCGAACCCTCCGTGGTCTGTGCTGTGCTGCAAATCTGCGATGTGCAGTTGCAGCCGGGCGAGAACATCAATTCGGTCAACGTGGGCGATAGCGCCCGCTGGCTGATCGAACCGGCCGTTTCCAATTCCGGGCCGAACGAAACCCAGCATCTTATCATCAAGCCGCTCGATGCGAACTTGAATACAACGCTGATCGTGACGACCGATCGCCGCACCTACCATATCCGGTTGGTGTCGCACCGGACGCAATTCATGTCGCGGGTGGCGTTCACCTATCCCGATGAAGCGCAAGCCAAATGGGCCGCTTTCCGCGCTCGATCGGACACGGCGCGCGCCGAAAACACGATGGCGGTGCCCGATGGCGCGCGCGGGACGGGCAGGGGAGGGAGCGAATATCTCTCCAATCTCGATTTCCACTATAGCGTTGACGGCCGCGCACGCTGGAAGCCCGTCCGGGTTTACAATGATGGCGTCAAAACCATCATCGAAATGCCGCACGCGATGGAGCAGACGGAAGCGCCATCGCTGCTGATCGTCCGGGCCGGGGGCAGCGTCTCCAAGGCGGCTGATACCTCCATCGTCAATTACCGGCTCCAAGATGGCCGCTACATTGTCGATCAGATTTTTGACCAAGCGGTCCTCATCTCCGGTGTCGGCAAGCGCCAAGAGCGCGTCACCATCACAAGGGGGGGCTGATCGTGCGCGGTGCGATTTTTGTATCAGTGGCTTTCCTGCTTACGAGCTGCGCGGGCGTTTCGCACCGGGACAGCTTCGCCGTTCCGGCTCCTCCCGATCAGGCCCAAGCCCTCGTTGACGATTCCGTGGCGGAGCTGGTGAAACTCTACCCGCCTGCGATTAGCCGGGTGCTGATCCCGACTACCGGGGGCGGGGCCTATGGTGACGGCTTGCGCTCCTCGATGCGCCAAGCAGGCTATGCGGTGATTGAGGCGGGCAAGGGCGTGAAGCCCGATCCTGCGGCCACGCCGTTGCGCTATTACGTCGATCAGCCAATTGCCGATTCCTACCGCGTGACGCTGCGGGTCGGCGCGCAAACTTTCTCCCGCATCTATGGCGTGGATGAAAAGGGTATCTACCCGTCTGCCGGGTGGGCGCTCGATCTGACCGGCGCAACGCCGGAGCTGATCGAACGGGCGAACCGGCCCGTAGCGCCTGCCGCACCTCCTCCCGTTCCGTCGCCCGTCGCCAGCACGCAACCCGGCTTCGGCGGCAATGGAACAGAGGCCGGAACGTGGTCTGTCAGCCTGACGGGCTTCTCCTCCGAAAGCGCAGCACGCGCCTATTGGCGCGCGACGGCGCGCCTTCGCCCTTCGTGGGCGAGCGTGACGCCGCGCTTTGTCCAAAACGGACGCTCTCACGGCATCCAATTCGGACAGTTTCAATCCAGCGCGACGGCGCGCGCCAAGTGCAAGGGCATCCGTGCCGCGCGCTGTGGCGTCGTCAAGGCCGGGTAAGGGGGTAGGTTTATGTCTGATGCTGATAGCATGTCGCCGGAAGCCTCGCCGGGCGGTGCAGCGGACGGGAACAGCGGGCGCTTGGTGACGGGAGTTCGCAGGGTCAATAATGCGCCGCTGCTGATCGTCCTCGGCATTGTGGCGCTGTTCATCGCCATCGTGGTGTCGATTATGATTGATCGCTCCTCGGACAATGCGGCGACCAAGGTTCAACCGGCTGTCGGTCAAAGCTCGGCCGATGTTGCGAACAAGGTTGCGGGGACCGCTCCAAGCGGTGCTGCGGAAGTGATGGCGAACGCGCCCCCGCTGCCGCCTGCCGATGGCATCCCGGTCGCGCCGGTCGATCCCAATGCGCCGCCAACCGTCACCGCCTCGCCAGCGCAACCCAACGGCCCCACGGCGGCCGATCTGCGCCGGGCACGCATGGAAGCGATACGCGAAGCACGCCTTGCCCAATTTGGCAGCGCCGTGCGCTCTCCTACCGCCCTGAAATGGCAGGACGGCCGCAATGGGGCATCCTCTGGCGCTGGCGGCATGAGTGGCGGCGCTGATCCGGCAACCCAGCTCGTCGCCCTGCAACAGCAAATGGCCGCTGCAATGGCGCAGGGCCGCCAGCCCTCGGCCTCCGACATTGCCACCCTTACGGCCCTGTCAAACCAAGTGGCCGGGGGAGGAGCCGGAGCCGGGCAGGGTGCCGCCAATGCCCGCCCGCCTGCCAACTATGGCCAGTTCGCCAACAATGCGGGTGGCAATCGCTGGGCCTCGAACAGCCAAGTAGAAGCGCCCTCCCGCTACCAGCTCCGCGCGGGCTTCGTAATTCCCGGCACGCTGATCTCCGGCATCAACTCGCAAATACCGGGGCAGATTGTCGCGCAAGTTTCCCAAAACGTGTTCGATACCGCGACGGGCCGCTATCTCCTGATCCCGCAAGGCTCCCGCCTTGTCGGCGCGTATGATTCCAACCCGGTCTTTGGGCAGACGCGCGCGCTCATCGCGTGGCAACGGATCATCTTTCCTGACGGCAAGGCGATCGACCTTGGCGCTATGCCGGGGTCAGACAGCGCGGGCTATGCCGGGTTCCATGACCAAGTGAACGCGCATTGGTTCCGTATCTTCGGCTCCGCTCTGCTCATGTCTGGTGTGACCGCTGGCGTAACCCTTAGTCAGCCGCAAACCGGCCTCAACGCCAATGGCACCATGTCCGCCAGCCAAGCCCTTAGCCAAGCTCTCGGCCAGCAGCTCGGACAGACCACGGCGATGATGATTGAGCGCAATCTGAACATATCGCCCACGCTGATTATCCGGCCCGGCTTCCGCTTCAATGTGGTCGTCGTGAAAGACCTCACATTTTCAAAGCCTTACCGCTCATTCGATTATTGACGCCAGATGAAAGGGAGCAAGCAAAATGAAGTCTCGAATTTTAGCCGCTAAAATTTCTTTGGCGATCACTCTCGCGCTGGCGGCCCCGTCCGCCAATGCGCAAATCTCGGTTATCGACGTTGCGAACGTCCGCCAGACAACCGTTTCCGCGCTGCAAAACGTCGCCACGGTGGCGAAGCAAATCCAGCAGTATCAGACGCAGCTACAGCAATACCAAAATATGATTCAGAACACGGTCGGCGCGCCGGTCCAGCTCTGGCAGCAGGCTACGCAAACGATCGACAGCCTCCAAGGGCAGGTCAATCAAATCAGCTCGTTCGCTCGTCAAGCTGGCGACGTGAACACCTACATGAATCAATTCAAAAATCCGTCTTACTATCAGACCAATGCTTGCACGTTCGGGAACTGCACGGCGGCGCAGCGCGCGGCGGCTCTGTCCGCTACTCGCGCCCGCACGACAAGCCAGATGGCCGCAAATGCCGACGCTATGAACGGCATCAACAGCGCCATGACAACGCTTGCGTCTGACGGCCAGCGCCTCGACCAGTTGCAGGCCAATGCCACGGGTGCGAGCGGGCAAATGCAAGCCCTGTCCTACGCCAATCAATTTGCGGCCCAACAAGCCAGTGAGTTGCAGAAAATTCGCGGCGTCCTGCTCGCGCAAAGCGCCGCGCTGACGGCTCAATCGCAATATCAGCTCGATCGCGATGCTGCGGCAACAGAGGCATCGGCCGCAATGCGGAAAACCAAACCGACGCCGATCGGAACCTATCAGAATTAAGGAAAGCCCATGCCGAAATTGCGTCAACTTATCGCCGCGTCCTGCTGCACCGCTACACTTCTTCTCGCGGCCTGCGGCAAGTCCGAGTCCGAACCGAAAACGATGCTCTATTACTCTCAACACCTAGACGAAGCCCGCGAGAAGGTCGCCCGATGCAAATCCGGCGTCGAAACCGACGCGGAGTGCCAAGAAGCGGGCAGCGCACTAGCGCACGAAACCAAGCCGACGCCGATCGGAACCTATCAGAATTGAGGATAGCACTATGAAGGCTCTGGCTCGCCTACACCTGTCCGCCTTGGGGGTGGCGCTCACGCTCGCCGCGACTCCCGCCTATGCGCAATCGCAAGGTATGCTCGATAATGTTCTGAACAAATATAAGAGCATGGCGGCGGCGTGGGCGAGCGTCTTCACAACGCACGCGACAATTCTATTCGGCACACTAGCGGCGGTCAGCCTCATTTGGACGTTCGGGGTAATGGCGTTGCGCCGCGCCGATCTTGGCGAATTTGCTTCGGAAGCAATTCGCTTCGCCATCTTCTGCGGCTTCTTCTGGTGGCTGCTCATCAACGGCCCGGCGATCGGCTTGGCGATCATTGAAGGGCTGCGCTCGTTGGGTGCGCAGGCATCCGGCCTGCCTAACAATCTCGCGCCATCGGGTATTGTGGACATTGGTTTCGACATTTTCCGCCAAGCTGTCGAAGCGTCCAGCGTCCTAACTCCGGTCGATTCCGCTCTTTCTATCTTGGTTTCGCTGGGCATCCTGATTGTTTTGGCTCTCGTCGGCGTGAATATGCTGCTGCTGTTGGCCTCCGGCTATGTCCTCGCCTATGCCGGGGTTATCTTTTTGGGCTTCGGCGGCGCGCGGTGGACCAGCGATATTGCGCTGAACTATTTCAAAACGGTGGTCGCGGTGGGCGCGTCCCTGATGACGATGGTTCTTATCGTCGGCGTCGGCAAAACCTTCCTTGACCAATATTATGCCGCAACGGGCGAGGGTTCGTCTCTCCAAGATTTAGGGACCATGCTTGTCTTCGCGGTCGTCCTTCTGGCGCTCGTAAACAAGGTTCCCGCGATGGTCGGGGGCGTTATAAGCGGCGGCTCGATCCACGCGGCGGGCGGTATCGGAGCCTTTGGGGCAGGGGCCGCGCTGGGTGCTGCCGGGATGGCCGCTGGGGCGGCGGCCACGGGTGGAGCTATGATCGCTGCTGGCGCGATGAACGCTGCGGGTGGAGCCAGCGCGATCAAGGCCGCCTTCGCTGCCGCTGGTGGGAGCGGTGGTGAAGGCGGCCAAACCGGCATGGGAGGCGGGCAACCGCTTTCGTCGGCGGGCGACATGCCGGGAGGCGGCGATAACGGCGGCGGCGGTGGCGGTGGGGGCGGCGGCACGCCCCTTAGCGTCGCTATGGGCGGCGATGGCGGTTCCCCCCCGGCCAATGACAACAGCGGCCTTCAAGGCGGCTCGGAAGCCGCCAGCGCGGGCGGTGGCACGGCTGCAAGCGCCGCTGCGGGTAGCGAGGCGGCCGATCGTGAAGACGGCAACGGCGGCGGCGCTGCCGGTGGCTCGCCTGCGGGGGAGGGGGAGGCCAGCTCCGCCAGCTCGCAAGGTGAAGGCGCGCCCGAAAGTGGCGACACTGGCGGCACGCAACGCACCGGCCTTAGCCGTGCGGCGAAAACCGCAAGCATCCTCGGCGGCGCTGCCGCTGGTATGGCGGTGGGCGCTTTGAAAGAGCGGGTGGGAAATACGGTGGGCGGCCGACTGGCGGCCAATATCCGCGCGTCGGCCGCCTCGGCATCGTCGGGAAGTGAAACGCTCGCTCCCGCGACCGGCGCGGGCAGTCCCGCCAGCTCGTCCGATTCATCGCCACCCCCCACGGCGCAATTCGCGGGCGATACCATTTCGGCCGCCCGTGATGCGGGCGACATGGAGACGCCAGAGGATGAAGTTGCGGCCTTCGTCCAGAGAAGGGGGGACAGCTAATCATGGCCGCTGATCTGCCTCCGGTTGTCATAGAAGAACGGGTGCAATGCTCGATCGCGGCGGCGCTGCGCTATAACATTCCGGCGAACGTCATGCTGGCGGTCGCGGAACAAGAGAACGGTCGGCCCGGCGCGCGCGTCCAGAACACCAATAACACCGCCGATCTTGGCTCGATGCAGCTCAATTCCAGCTATATTCAATCGCTGGCACGCTACGGCATCCGGCCCGAATATGTGCTTGCGGCGGGGTGCTATCCCTACAACCTCGCTGCATGGCGTATCAGAAACCATATCCGGGATGACAAGGGCGACCTGTGGACGCGGGTTGCCAATTATCATTCCCGAACGCCGGTCCATAATGCCCGCTATCGGGCGCTGATTATGGCGAAAGGCGCACGCTGGGAGGCGTGGCTTTCCTCGCGCTATAATACCTACAGCGTGAACGGCGTGCCGGTAAGCGGCGGCGCTCCTGCTGCGCGATCGACCTCGATCCCACTCACGATCACGGCGGCCGACGCGACGGGCGGGGGCCAGCTCGCGGCGCAACCCGCGATCGTCCAGCCCGAAGGCAGCGCCGACGCCTCGGCGGGCTATGTCGCCTCGATCTTGGCCGCTGCGTTCAATGCTCGCATAACCGATACGTGGCGGGCGCTGGAAGCCAATTACGGGGCCGCCAACAGCTTTCACAAATATGGGCAGGCGGTGGATTTCGTGCCGCGTGCCGGGCTGCACACGATCACGCGCGAGCAAATCCGCGCCGTGATGGCGCAACATGGTATTCGCGTGGCGGAGCTGCTGGGGCCGGGGGACCGGGGCCATGCCGATCATTGGCATCTGGCTTTCTATACCGGCGATCAGACTCGGCCGCTCGATCGCGCTCAAATTGTCGTCGCCAGAGCGGAACGCGGGGTAGGGGGCCTAACCTCGGCGGCCGTGCAGCCGATGGCCAGCTATGAGGCTGCGCCAGCTCCACAAGCCCGCGTCATGGCGGCTCGGCCGAACGCCGCGCCTATTTCCGTTGCGGTGAATTTCCGGCGCGACATGCTGCATCCTTCGCCTACCGATCCCACGGCGGACCCGCGATTTATTCCGCGCACAATCACCGCCAGCAATTGAAGCGACGGCGCGCTAGGCGCTCAATTCGGCAAGCCGGTGTGGGCGCTGATCCCCATCCCGGCCAGCTCCTCAATGAGCCAGTCTCGAAAGTCCGAAATGGATTTCGCGCCTTCGGCCCTCAAGGCGGCAACGTCTTCCTCTTTGAAACTCCAATCGTCCTTGCCGATGTGGCGCAAGGCGCGCCAAACGCAATGCTTCTGATAGCTGTAGATCGCGCAACGGAGATACCCGCGAACGATCTTTTCCATAGCCGCATCGTCATTGCGGTGGCGATCTAGCAATGCGTCAAGGTCGGCTACGGACGGATTGGGATCAAGCATGGTCGGCCTCGATCTGTAGGGCGAGCTGGGCGAGGCGATCGGGAGCAAGCAAGTCGTCGGCCGCAAGGTCGATAGCGAAGGGTTCGCCGGGTTCGGGCGGCCGTCGATCGGCGGCGAAAGCGGCAAGATAGGGTTGCGCCGCGTCGGTTTCGATCCAGCGCCAGAAGGCAGGCCCTTGGCCGAATAGCCCGGCCTCGAACATATCGAGCCGGGCTTGCGCGAAATCATCGCACATTAGGCGAAGTGGATCACGGCCGATTCAGTGGTCCGCCCCTGCGGGCGCACGACAATATCGACCTTGCAGCCAAGCCGGGTGAGCATGGCTAGAAGCCGCTCAACCGAGACGCTGCGGAACTGGCCTCGCAGGATGCGCGACAATTCCGGTTGGGTAGATCCCGTAACCTTGGCGGCGGCGATCTGCGTCAACTTCCGCTCCTGCATGGCCTCGGCCACACGGGTAACGAGCTGGGCTTTCAAAAGGTGGGTGTCGGGGTCGGCAAAGCCTAGATCGGCAAAGACATTGCCGCTGCCTTCCTCAATGATTTCGTCCTGTGCGCTCATGCTGTGCCTCGCGGGGTCTGGTGTTGCCGGTGATGCTCCTCGGCGGATTTCAGCCGCGTTCGGATCAAATCCATATCGGCCTGCGGCGTGGCCTTGCCCTGCTTGGATTTCTTCTGGAAGGCGTGCAGGACATAGACCGCCTCCGCGAATTTGACCGTATAGACCGTGCGGAACGTATCGCCTTGGTGGTCGTCTATGATCTCGACCACGCCAGCGCCGCCAAAGCCCTTCAACGGCTTAGTGCTGGCGTGCTGCCCGCCTTGCTGCGCAAGGTGCAGGGCATAGCCCATTACGTCCTGCACATCGTCCGGGAACTCCCGAAAATCGCGCTTTGACGATGCCACCCATCGAACCGGCCGTTCCGTATCCATCGCGGCTATTATGCACAAATATACATAGCCCGCAAGCGGAAATTATGCGCGTATGTGCATATTGCCAGCTCGCTATGCCGATTGAGGCGACCGCGATCGGGGCGGCTCAATCGAGCGCCCTGCGCGACGAATGTATCAACGCCGGGGATGCAGGGCCGTAATTTTATGCTAGAGGCCCGGCGCGGCCCACGCCCCCCAATTTGTGCGGCCGTCCACTTCCGACGATGGCCCGCAAGGACTAGCCATCGTCGGAAGACCAACAAACAATCTAGCCGATGCCACGCGCCGCCCCTGTCCGGGCAGGCGAGGGCTGCTTGCCGTTGTAATAAAATTGGCTCTGTTGCAAAAATCGTGAAGCTTGAGCATGCTTGGCGGAGATTGGACGGACGGAACGATGACGGATTTCAAGTGGCGCCATTTCCAGGGTGATGTGATCCTGTGGGCGGTGCGCTGGTATTGTCGCTATCCGATCAGCTATCGCGACCTTGAGGAAATGCTGGCGGAACGCGGCATTTCGGTCGACCATACGACGATCTATCGCTGGGTCCAGTGCTACGCCCCGGAGATGGAGAAGCGGCTGCGCTGGTTCTGGCGGCGTGGCTTTGATCCGAGCTGGCGCCTGGATGAAACCTACGTCAAGGTGCGGGGCAAGTGGACCTACCTGTACCGGGCAGTCGACAAGCGGGGCGACACGATCGATTTCTACCTGTCGCCGACCCGCAGCGCCAAGGCAGCGAAGCGGTTCCTGGGCAAGGCCCTGCGAGGCCTGAAGCACTGGGAAAAGCCTGCCACGCTCAATACCGACAAAGCGCCGAGCTATGGTGCAGCGATCACCGAATTGAAGCGCGAAGGAAAGCTGGACCGGGAGACGGCCCACCGGCAGGTGAAGTATCTCAATAACGTGATCGAGGCCGATCACGGAAAGCTCAAGATACTGATCAAGCCGGTGCGCGGTTTCAAATCGATCCCCACGGCCTATGCCACGATCAAGGGATTCGAAGTCATGCGAGCCCTGCGCAAAGGACAGGCTCGCCCCTGGTGCCTGCAGCCCGGCATCAGGGGCGAGGTGCGCCTTGTGGAGAGAGCTTTTGGCATTGGGCCCTCGGCGCTGACGGAGGCCATGGGCATGCTCAACCACCATTTCGCAGCAGCCGCCTGATCGGCGCAGAGCGACAGCCTACCTCTGACTGCCGCCAATCTTTGCAACAGAGCC
>NZ_CP010954.1:2202500-4766421 GCF_000943805.1 Sphingobium sp. YBL2 | reverse complement strand
GGGCTTGTACATTTCGAAGACATGATAGGTGGGGGTGAGCACCATCTTCTTCCCTTCGGTCAGGATCATCGCCTGCAACACATTCACCATCTGCGCGATGGCGCTCATGCGCACGCGGTCGGCATGTTTGGCGAAGATGTCGAGATGGATCGACGCGATCAGCGCATCGCGCAGCGTATTCTGCTGCCGCAGGAAACCGGGATGCGTGCCGGGGTCCTGCGCGTACCAGGCGCCCCATTCGTCTACCGCCAGGAAGACGCGCTTCTTAGGATCATATTTGTCCATGATCGCGCTGTGCTTCGTGATCAGCTCGTCCATGCGCATCGCGCCGGCCAGCGCGTCGGCCCAGCCGGTCTCGTCGAAGTCGACGGCGGGAGCGCGGGGCGGCCAGCCGCCCGCGGGGTGGACATAATAATGCAGCGAAAGGCCGTCCAGACGATCGGCCGCCACCCGCATCATCGTCTCGGTCCAGTTGTAATCGTCGACATTGGCCCCGGCCGCGACCTTCAGGATCCGGGTGCCCGCCGGCGCCTTGATGAAGGTGGCGTAGCGGCGCGTCTCGTCCGCCGCGAATTCAGGCCGCATATTGCCGCCGCAACCCCACAGTTCGTTGCCCACGCCGAAATAGGGCACCGACCATGGCTCCTTATGCCCGTTCTTCGCGCGCAGATCGGCCAGGCTGCCGGCGGGCGCAGTCATATATTCCACCCACTCGGCCATTTCCTGCGGGCTGCCATTGCCGACATTGCCGGCGATATAGGCCTGTGCGCCGACCTGCCGCAGCAGTTCGAAAAATTCATGCGTGCCGACCGAATTGGGCTCGGTCACGCCGCCCCAATGGGTATTGACCTTGACCGGGCGGTCCTTCTTCGGCCCGATCCCCTCCCGCCAATGATATTCGTCGGCAAAGCAGCCGCCGGGCCAGCGGATGATCGGCACCGACAGGTTGCGCAGCGCGGCCACCACATCGTTGCGGAAGCCGTTGGTGTTGGGGATGGACCTGTCTTTGCCGACCCACAGGCCGCCATAGATGCCATTGCCCAGATGCTCCGCGAACTGGGTGAAGATCGCCTTGTCATAGGTCGCGCCGGGCTTGTCGGCATGGATGGTCGCCATGGTCGGCCTGCCGCCGGTCTGCGCATGCGCGCCGGCGAGCGCTGTGGCGCAGAGCAGAAGCGCGGCAGTGGTGCGGCGCAGGGCCTTGATCATTCCTCTCTCCCTATGTCCAGGCATGTGTTCAGTCGTGAAATGCTGCGGTGGTCTGACGCTTGCCGCGCAGGAAGGCGTCGGCAACCAGCCGCAAGGGCGCGGTGTCCACATCGCTGCGTCCGCCCCGGATCAGCGCGGCGAAGCGGCGGTAGAGGCCCGCATATTCGATGTCCTCGCCATGCTCCGTACCGCCGGGCAGGTGCAGCACGGCGCCGCCCTGGCTGAGCTTCAGCATGCCCGCGTCGGTTTCGACCATGATGTCCCAGCTTTGCGGGCCGGTCTGGCGCCAGTCGAGGTCCATGTGGATCGCCGCGCCGCCGGTGTCCCGAAAGGCGATGTCGGCGGCAATCGGCGCGGCGCGGTTTTCCGGCAGCACCAGTGTGGCGTCCTTCAGGAAGAAGGGGCGCGGCAGGATATGGGTGACGATGGAGAGTGCGTTGATCCCCGGATCGAACACGCCAAGCCCGCCCGGTTCCCAGATCCACGCCTGACCTGGATGCCAGACGCGCACATCTTCGCGCCAGACGATGGACACCTTGTCGATCCGTCGCTCGGCCAGCCAAGCGCGGGCCGGAGCCACCCCGGCGGCAAAGCGCGAATGCCAGGCCGCGAACAGGCTGACGCCGGCCTTGTCCGCCTCCGCTTCGAGTGCGGCGACTTCGGCCAATGTCGCGCCGGGCGGCTTCTCAAGGAACAGATGGATGCCCCTGCCGATCGCCTGCGACGCCAGCGCATGGCGGACCTGCGGCGGGGTGCAGAGGGCGATCGCATCGACCGCCGGCCCCTCCGCCAGCAGGGCGTCGAGGCTGGCATGATGCGGCACGCCCTCAAGTCCCGCATCCTGCGGGCTGACCGTCGCGGCCAGGCTGAAGGCGCCATTGCCCCGGATCGCGGGGACATGCTGGTCCCGCGCGATCTTGCCGATGCCGACGATGGCGATGCGAATGGGGTCCATGGGCCTAGAGGACCTTCACCGTCACCTCGACCGGTGCCGCGCGCTTCAGCGGGTTGCGCACGGGCAGGGTGAAGGGCGCGGCGATGATCTCGAACACATCGCCTTCCTGCGTCTGCACGCCGTCGGCGAAGGAAAGCGTGGCCGTGCCGAAAAAGTGGACATGCACGTCGCCGGGGCGACGAAACAGGTCATATTTGAAATGATGATGTTCGAGATTGGCCAGACTGTGCGACATATTGCCTTCGCCCGAGAGGAAGGGCTTTTCCCACAGCACCTCGCCGTTCCGCAGGATGCGGCTGCTGCCTTCGATATGTTCCGGCGCGGGGCCGACCAGCAGTTCCGGGCCGAGCGACGCCTGGCGCAGCTTGCTATGGGCGAGCCAGAGATAATTGTGCCGCTCGGTCACATGGTCGCTGAACTCGTTGGCGAGCGCGAGGCCGAGGCGATAGGGCCGGCCGTCGGGGCCGATGATGTAGATGCCGGCGATCTCCGGCTCCTCGCCGCCATCCCGTGCGAAGGCGGGCATGGTCAGCGGATCGGTCGGCCCCACCAGTTGGGACCCGTCGCCCTTGTAGAACCATTCAGGCTGCTGCCCGACCGCGCCGGGGGCGGGCTTCCCGCCTTCCAGCCCTTCCAGGAACATGCGCATGCTGTCCGTCTGCTTTTCGGCGGCGGCGGCTTCGCGGTGCATCTTGTCGCGGCCTTCGGCGGAACCGAGATGGGTGAGGCCCGTGCCGGTCAGTTGCACATGGGCCGCGTCCTCATGGTCGATCGGCGCGATCAGGCGGCCGGCCTCGAACTCGGCGGCGATGTCGACGGCATCGCCCTTCGGCGCCGCGGCGACGATCTGCGCCAGCGAAAGACCCTTGGCGATGGCGTCCAGCGCCAGGGCGCGGATGCTCCCCACCCCGAGGAGGAAATGCGCCTCGCTGTCCTGCGCGGCGATAACCGAACGCCGCCCATTGCCCGAGCGGTGTTGCAACAGGCGCAAATTCATGAACGATCTCCTCCCGCGCGCCTTTCCCGGCGCTCGCAAACGTCATCTAAAGGTCGAATTGTCAGTCATTTCATCGGCGCGAGACTGGCGCGTGGCGGCCTAGCTGCCCTGAAGTTCGAAAGTCGGGGCTTTATCCGCCATGTGAATCTCCTTATTACTCCGACATATTACAGCTAGTCGTAGAAGGCAATGATTGTGTTTCGCCTTGGCTGATGGACTGCTAAGGAAGGAGCCGGAGGAGCATGAATGGCTGAAGAAAGGCGGCTCTTGAAGGGGGCTGAAGAGGGCGAAGGGGGCGCATCGAAAGAGGCGCGGGGTCCCGGAAGGCGTCTGCATGGCGCCATCGCGCACAAGCTGGGAACGGCGATCTTGTCCGGCCAATATGCGCCGGGCGACGTCCTGTCCGGCGAAGTCGCCTTTGCCGAGGAGCTGGAAGTGTCGCGCAGCGCCTATCGCGAGGCGATACAGGTGCTGACCGCCAAGGGGCTGGTGGAAAGCCGGCCCAAGGCGGGGACGCGCGTGCTGCCGCGCAACCGCTGGAACCTGCTCGATCCCGAGGTGCTGGCCTGGGCCTTCGCCGGGGAGCCCGACGTTCAGTTCGTGCGCGACCTGTTCGAACTGCGCGCCATCGTCGAGCCCGCGGCGGCGCGGCTGGCGGCGCAGCGGCGGACCAGGGAGGACATCAAGCTGATGAAGGACGCGCTGGCCGCGATGCGCCGCCACACGCTGGCGACAGAGGCCGGGCGCGCGGCGGATCGCGATTTCCATAATGCGATCCTGAATTCGACGCGCAACGATGCGCTGCAGACGCTGTCTGCCAGCATCGGCGCGGCGGTCAACTGGACCACCCAGTTCAAGCAGCGGGCGCGCGCCTTGCCGCGCAACCCGATTCCGGACCATGTGCGGGTGTTCGACGCCATTGCGGCAGGCGATGCGGCCGCGGCGGCGGAGGCGATGGGCGTGCTTGTCGATCTGGCGCTGGAGGATACGGCGAGCGCGATGACGCGGTGATTCGCATCCTCACCTGCGCGAAGCGGTGGTGGACGGGAAGGACGCGCAGGTCGTGCCATTTTCGCTTGCGCCAGCCTTTGGCCGGCTTCCCTTCCAATCCCGATGGCGAGGATGAAAAAAAGGCCGGAACGGGACGTCCCGCTCCGGCCTTTTCCGGTTTCGAGGCTTGCGACCCTCGGCTCCGTCACCCGATCTGCTGATCGGGCAGCGCATGGGTCGGCTTTGATCCCCATAGCGCATAGAACAGGATGTAAAGTTCGCAGACCGCAGTCAGCAGGAAGCTGGTCTGCAAACCGAAACGGTCGGCCAGATAGCCCTGCACCACCACCAGCGCGCCACCCGCGATCGCCATGATCAGCAGGCCCGATCCTTCTTCGGTCAGCGGCCCCAGCCCCTTGATGCCGAGGGTGAAGATGGTCGGGAACATGATCGAGTGGAACAGGCCCACCAGGATCAGCGACCACATCGCCACCTCCCCATGGGCGAAGACGGTGATCATCATCACGATAAAGGCGCCGATGGAGAAGGCGGCCAGCACCTTGCCCGCGTCGAACCGCTGCATGATCGCGGAGCCCGCGAACCGGCCGACCATCATGCCGCCCCAGAGGAAGGTCAGGTAACGGCCCGCCTGTTCATGGGTGAGGTTGGCGATGTGGGGCTGGCTGACGAAGTTCACGAACAGGTTGGCGACGCCGATTTCCGCAATCAGGTAGATGAAGATCGCGGGAACGCCGAACACCAGGTTGCGATGCGCCCACAGCGAATGCTTCTTCCGCTCCTCCTTGGCGAGGCGGGTGGCCGATGCGCCCATAGCGGGCAGCGGGAAGCGCGCGATCACGACGGCCAGCACCACCAGCACCACGGCCACCAGGCCATAGGGCAGGATCACCGACTGGGCATCGGCCAGCCGTTCCGCCTGCGTCAGCACGACATCGCCCTGGGCGGTGCCGCCCTTCGACCGGCCGAGGATCAGATAGGCCCCGAACATCGGCGCCAGCATCGTGCCCGCCGAGTTCATCGCCTGCACCAGGTTCAGGCGCGAGGAGGCGGTTTCCGGCTTGCCGACCACCGCGACATAGGGATTGGCCGCGACCTGGAGCAGGGTGATGCCGCTGGCGATCACGAACAGCATGAGCAGCGTCACGCCATAGGAGGGGATGGACGCCGCCAGCATCATGCCCAGCGCGCCCGCCGCCATGATCAGCAGCCCCGTCACCAGCGACTTCTGGTAGCCGATGCGTTCGATCAGCTTGGCCGAGGGGATGGAAGCGACGAAATAGGCGATGAACCACACCGATTCGATCAGCGTCGTCTGGGTGTAGCTCAGCTCGAACACGCTGCGCAGATGCGGCAGCAGCGTATTGTTGATGACGGTGATGAAGCCCCACATGAAAAAGAGGCTGGCCAGCAACGTCAGGGCAGGGCCGTAGCGCGTGCCCGGATTATGGGCCGCGGCGGGCGCCGCGGTTGAGGAAATGGGTCCTGCCATTCATCCTTCTCCGGAAGAGTCGAAAAGGAGCGCCGCCGGAACAGGGTTGCGCCCGATTATTTTGTAGGAGTATATCCCCTCCAACGACGCGTCAATGGCGTCCGGGAGGAACTGCATGCGAAAGGCCTTTATGAACAGAACGGTTTTGGCAACGTTGTCATACGGTGCCGTCCTGATGATGACAAGCACGGCGGCACTGGCGGCGGAGGCCAGTCGCGCCCCCGCCGGCACGCTGGCCGACGGCACGGCGATCGAGGCGATCACGCTGAAGAACGCACAAGGCGTGTCGGCCACCATCCTGACCTATGGCGCGACCTTGCAGAAGCTGGAGGGGCCGGACCGCAACGGCAAGATCGCGGACGTGCTGCTCGGCTATGACGATCTTGCCGGCTATGTCGACCGTCCCAATTATTTCGGCGTGACCGTGGGCCGCTACGCAAACAGGATCGCGGGCGGCAAATTCACGCTGGACGGCAAGAGCTATCAATTGCCGCTCAATGACAAGGTCAATTCGCTGCATGGCGGGGGCAAGGGCTTCGATAAGCAGGCGTGGAACGTCGTTTCGCTGAAGAGCGGGCCGACCGCCACGCTGGTCCTGTCCCTCACCAGCCCGGACGGCGACGCCGGTTATCCCGGCAAGCTCGACACCACCGTCACCTATACGCTGGACGAGGCAGGCAATCTGGGCATTGCCTTCGACGCGAAGACCAGCAGGCCGACCATCGTCAACATGACCAACCATGCGATCTTCAACCTGGCGGGCGAGGGAGCGGCCGACAGCGCACTGGGGCATCTGCTGACCATTCCGGCCAGGGCCTTCACGCCCGTGGACGCCAATCTGATCCCGACCGGCGAACTCAAGCCGGTGGAAGGCACGGTGTTCGATTTCCGCATGCCGCGCCGCGTGGCGGATGGCATTCGCGACGGCCGCGACGCGCAGATCGTCGCCGGGCGCGGCTACGACCATAATTTCGCGCTGGACAAGGGTGCGACCAGGGCCCCCGAACTGGCCGCGCGCCTGGAAGACCCGGCGTCGGGCCGCGTGCTCGACGTGCTGACGACGGAGCCCGGCGTGCAATTCTACACCGGCAATTTCCTGGACGGGACGCTGATCGGCAAGCAGGGACATCTCTACCGCATGGGCGACGGCATCGCGCTGGAGCCGCAGAAATTCCCCGACTCGCCCAACCAGCCGAAATTCCTGTCGGCGCGGGTGGACCCCGGCAAGCCCTATCATCACCAGATGATCTACCGCCTGTCCGTCAAGCGCTGAAGGAACATCCGGCATGGGTGAATGGCGCAAGGTCGACCGCGACATAAGCGATGCGCTGGGGGAGGGGACGCTATGGTCCGCCCGTGAGAATGCGGTCTATTGGACCGACATACTCGCGCCCGCGCTCAACCGCCTGTCGCTGGACGACGGCGCCATCCAGCGCTGGGCCATGCCCGAACCGATCGGCTGGGTGGCCGAGCGGGCGGGCGGGGGCTTCATCGGCGGCTTCCAGAGCGGCTTCGCCCGGTTCTCGCTCGATCCGCTGGTCATCGATCCGATGGGCGATCCCGAACCGCATCTGCCCGGCAGCCGCATGAACGATGGCAAGGCCGATGCGAGCGGCGCCATCTGGTGCGGCACGATGGACATGGCGGAGGAGCAGGACGTGGGCGCGCTCTACCGGCTCGATCCCGATGGACGCTGGGCGGTGATGGACGGGGGCTATCGCGTGCCCAACGGCCCGGCCTTTTCCGCCTGCGGGCACTGGCTTTATCACAGCGATACGGCCAGGCGGCAGATATATCGCTTCGCCCGCACGGCCGAAGGCGGCCTGGCGGATCGCCGGCCCTTCATCCGCCTTGCCGAGGAGGATGGCTATCCCGACGGCATGACCGTCGATGCGGATGGGCATCTGTGGGTAGCCCATTGGGGCGGCGGGCGGATCAGCCGCTTCACGCCCGGGGGCAAGCTCGACCGCTCGATCGCGCTGCCCGCCAGGCAGGTGACGAACATCTGCTTCGCCGGGGACGAGCTGGACCGGATGTTCGTCAGTTCGGCGGCGACCGGTCTGCCGGAAAGCGACTATGACGGTGCGTTTTTCGAAGTCTTTCCCGGCGTCCGGGGGTTGCCGACGAACCTCTACACGGGATGACGGACAAGCCGGGATCGGCCGCTACTGGCCGATCGCCGGCTTCATGCATGCCGTGCTCCTGCGATGGCGGGAGCACGGTCAAGGCGATGAGATCATCCACAGGGCCCGGCCCCGGGCTTCCAAGAGCCGCCCACCTCGTCCAGCAGCCTTCGCGGCAGCATGGCAGCCGAATCGGGCGGAAGGCGCTCCTTAAAAAACCGCCGCCACCAATTGCGCGAACGCATCGGCGCGGTGGCTCATGCCATGCTTCTTCTCCGGGTCCATCTCGCCGAAGCTGATGCCATGACCATGCGGCTGGAAGATCGGATCATAGCCGAAGCCCCTGTCGCCCCGGGGCGGCCAGGTGATCGTGCCGTCGACGCGGCCTTCGAATGCCTCCACATGGCCGTCGGGCCAGGCCAGCGCCAGGGCGCAGACGAAATGCGCGTCATGACCCGCTTCCGGCCCCTTCGCCTGGATATTGTCCCAGACGAGCTGCATGGCGAGGCCGAAATCCTTGGTCGGGCCGGCCCAGCGGGCGGAGAAGATACCCGGATCGCCGTTCAGCGCCTCCACGCACAGGCCGCTGTCGTCGGCCAGCGCGGGCAGGCCGGAAAGATCCGCCGCCTGCATCGCCTTCAGTTCCGCATTGGCGATGAAGGTCGTGCCGGTCTCCTCCGGCTCGGGCAGGTCCAGCGCCGCTGCGGATACCGTCTCTATGCCATAGGGCGCCAGCAATTCGCCGATTTCCCGCACCTTGCCGGGATTATGGCTGGCGATCACCAGTCGTCCCGGACCCAGCTTGCGGATCGCCTGTTCCTGCCCGAATTCATCGCTCATTCCGTCATCCCATATCCCACGCGCCCCAAAAACGAACGGAAGGAAGAATTATCTCCCGGTCGCCTTGTCCTGTGCCGCGAAAATCCGCGCGCAGCCTATGCGGGCAAGGCGCAGCAGGCGCAGCAGTTCCTCCTCGTCATAGGTCGCGCCCTCGGCGGTCGCCTGCACCTCCGCGAACTTGCCGTCGCCCGTCAGGATCAGGTTGGCGTCCGCCTCCGCATTGCTGTCCTCGGCATAGTCCAGATCCAGCACCGGGGTGCCGTTATAGATGCCGCAGCTTATCGCCGCGACCTTCTGCACGATGGGGTCTTCGGTGAGGGCGCCCGATGCCAGCAGCTTGTCGATGGCGATGCGCAGCGCCACCCAGCTTCCCGAAATGGCGGCGGTGCGGGTGCCGCCATCGGCCTGGATCACGTCGCAGTCGACGACGATCTGCCGCTCGCCCAGTTTCTGGAGGTCGACCACGGCGCGCAGCGACCGGCCGATGAGGCGCTGGATTTCCTGGGTGCGGCCCGACTGCTTGCCCTTGGCGGCCTCCCGGCTGCCGCGGGTGTGGGTGGCGCGGGGCAGCATGCCATATTCCGCCGTGACCCAGCCCGACCCCTTGCCGCGTAGGAAGGGGGGCACCTTCTCCTCGATCGAGGCGGTGCAGAGGACCCGCGTGTCACCGAAGCTGACCAGGCAGCTCCCCTCGGCATGGATGGTGAAGCCGGGTTCCATGGTGATGTCGCGCATCTGGTCGGGCGCACGGCCGGAAGGACGCATAAATATTCTACTCCGAAGCGTTGTGTCGAGCGGGCTTAGCGTCGGGCGGCCCATCATGCCAGTGGCGATGAACCCGAAAGATGCTAGAGAGCGGCCTATGGTGACGAAAGCACTATCGATTTTGGCGGCCACTGTCCTGCTGGGCGGCTGTGCCATGGAACAGGCGGAGCTGGAAAAGCCGACCCTGGCCGGCGATACCATCAGATTTTCCGCCGGTCCCTGTTTCGGCGCCTGCCCCAGCTACAGCCTGCGCGTGACGCCGGACGGGTCCGGGCTGATCGAGCCGCAGCGTTTCACCGCCATTCCCGGCCCGACCCGTTTCACGGTGACGCCGGCGCAATATCGCCGCTTCCGCGCCGCGCTGGCGCAGTTTCGGCCCGCGCAGGGCACGGTCAGGCGAATCGGCCAGGGGGAAAATTGCGTCCGCTTCGCCACGGACATGCCCGGCTATGTGATAGAATGGACCCGGGGCGAAGCGCCGCCCACCCGGCTGGAGTTCCAGTCGGGCTGCATGGATGCGGGCTATGGCAAGCTGCGCGCCACCATCGCGTCGATCCCCAGCATGCTCGACGTCGCCGCCATGGTGAAGCCGACGACGGCGAAGGGCCGGTGACGACGGGCTTGAGCCGGGACCGATGCTTGCCTAGATAAAGGCCATGGCGGTCACCCCGATCACCGAACTTAACGAACGTGCGCGTGACGTTTTCCGTCTGGTGGTCGAGAGCTATCTCGGCACCGGGCTGCCCGTTGGCTCGCGCACGATCAGCAAGATGGCGTCGCTCAGCTTGTCGCCCGCCTCCATCCGCAATGTGATGCAGGATCTGGAGGAACTGGGCCTGCTTGCCGCGCCGCACACCTCCGCCGGACGGATGCCGACGGAAACCGGCCTCAGGCTGTTCGTCGACGGCATGATGCAGGCCGCGGAGCCTTCGGTCGAGGAACGGCGCGCGATCGAGGCCGGGATCAGCGAAGGCGGCCCGATAGAGGAGGCGCTGTCGGCCGCGACCGCTGCGCTGTCCGGCCTCTCGGCCTGCGCCGGCATCGTGATGGTGCCCAAGCGGGAGCCGGTGCTGCGGCAGTTCGGCTTCGTGCCCCTGAATGAACGGCAGGCGCTGGCTGTGCTGGTGGGGCAGGACGGTTCCATCGAGAATCGCGTCGTGGACCTTCCGGTGGGCGTGACGCCGATGATGCTGAACGAAGCTGCCAACTTCATGTCGGCGCGCTTCGGCGGCATGACGCTGGCGCAGGCGCGCGAGGCCCTCCGGCGCGAGGTGGAGGGGGACCGGAACGCGCTTCAGGGCGCGGCGGGGGAACTGGTGGCGAGGGGTATCGCCCTGTGGTCGCAGGATGCCGATGACCGCCCGGTGCTGATCGTGCGCGGTCAGGCGCATCTGCTGGATGACGGCACCGCCGCCGATCTGGAGCGGGTGAGGCAATTGCTGGAACAGCTTGAAGGCAAGCAGGAGATTTCCCGGCTGCTGGAAAGTGCGCTGGCGGGCAGCGCGACCAAAATCTTCATCGGTTCGGAAAACAAGCTCTTTTCCCTGTCGGGTTCTTCGGTCATAGCCGCGCCTTACCGCAGCGGTGACGGCCGGGTGGTGGGCGTGGTCGGGGTAATCGGCCCCACGCGCTTGAACTATGCGCGGGTGATCCCCATGGTGGACTTCACCGCACAGACGCTGTCGAGATTGATGAGATGAGCGAAGATAAGCAGAATATCGAAAATACCGAAGTCGTGGATGAACTGCCCGAGGATGCGTCGCCCGCCGGCGACGCGGCGGCGGAACGGATCGCGAGCCTTGAAAACGAGCTGGCGACCGCGAAGCAGGAGGTGCTCTACGCCCATGCCGAAGCGCAGAATGTGCGGCGGCGGCTGGAAAAGGAACTGGCCGACGCACGCGCCTATGCCGCGACGGCCTTTGCCCGCGACATGCTGTCGGTGGCGGACAATCTGGGCCGCGCGCTTCAGGCGATCCCCGCCGACCTGCGCGAGGATGAGAAGTTCAAGGGCCTGGTCGCCGGGCTTGAAGCCACCGGGCGGGAACTGGAGGCGGTGTTCGGCCGCAACGGCATTGAGAAGCTGGTGTCGGTCGGCCAGCCGCTTGACCCCAACAAGCATCAGGCGATGATGGAAGTACCCTCCGCCGATGCCGAGCCGGGTACGGTGCTGGTGGAGATGCAGGCAGGCTATACGATCAAGGACCGGTTGCTGCGCCCGGCGCTGGTCAGCGTGGCGAAGAAACCGGACTGATCGGTTGCACCTGAAGCATGCAAGGGCTCGCTGGACCACCGTCCGGCGGGCCTTTTTCGTTCACGGGCCCGCGCGGTCCGCCGGCAGAACCGCGCCGGGATGGCCGGGTCATGCTTGAGCCGGATTCAGGCACTGGTGGGGCGGAAGGCCGGCCCAGATTTTTGGGGAGTTCCCGCAATAGCCCTGATCCGCGATAAAGATATATCGCAACTCTTGACGTTCGATCTTTTTAAGATATATCTCAAACTATCAAGAAACAGTTGAGAGAATCATCCATGCATTTTCATCATCGCGCTCGCGGGCACCACGGTTTTGGCCATGACCGCATGTTCGGACCGGACGGCCGCGAACCCGGCGGCTTTGGCGGTCGCTTCGGGGATGGTCCGTTCGGCGGCGGCCGGGGCGGGCATTTTGGCGGCGGGCGGGGTGGCGGCCGTCGCCGCCTGTTCGGCAATGACGCGCTCAGGCTCATCCTGCTCAAGCTCATCTCCGACGCGCCCCGCCATGGCTATGATCTGATCCGCGAGATCGAAACCCTGTCGGGCGAGGTTTATGTGCCAAGTCCGGGCGTCGTCTATCCGACGCTGACCTTGCTTGCGGACATGGATCTGATCGCGGAGCAGCCGGGCGAAAGCAGCCGCAAGCTGTTCGCGATCACGGAGGCGGGCACGGCCTATCTTGCCGACCATGAACAAGGCGTGGCGCTGGTCATGGACCGGCTGGGCTCGCTGGCGCGCAAGGCGGAGCGCACCGACGGCGCGCCGATCCGGCGGGCCATGCACAATCTGGGCATGGCGGTCCGGGCGCGGCTTGAAAAGGAGGGGGCGGATGCGCAGACCATGTTCGACGTCGCCGCGCTGATCGACGAGGCGGCCAGCAGGATCGAAAGGCTTTGACCATGGCTTTGACGGCGCATGTGCCGACCGCCAGCGCCAGCCGCTATCTCCAGCAGCTGTGCAAGCATTGGGGGCACAAGTTCGAAACCGATTTCGACGCGCGGCAGGGAAGCATCGCCTTTCCCATGGGGCCGATCCGGATGGCGGCCGGGGCTGACGCCCTGACCGTCACGATCGAACCGGGGGAGGGGACCGATGTCGAACGCTTCAAGCAGGTGGTGGCGGACCATCTCGACCGCTTCGCCTTCAGGGAAGCGCCGCTGACCTTCGACTGGCGGTAAGGGGGGCGGGGCGGGCAGTTCCGCCCCGCCGGCCGCCGCTCTTCCTCAGGCCACCTGGCGTCCGAAGTCCGATGACGCCGCGCGCAGGCTGGAAAGCTTGCCTTCCACGCTCATGAAGCCGCGTTCGAGCTGGTCGATTTCGGATGCGACCACCTCGGTATCCTGGCGGATGGCGCTGATGGTCGACGACATGGAGTCGGCGGCCAGCGCGGTTTCGTCGACAGCGGCGGTGATCATCGTCACCGTCTGCGCCTGGGCATCCATGGCGTGGCGGATGCGTTCGGCGCTGGCCTGGACCTCGCCCACCGTGTCGCGAATGCGCTCGTTGGTCTCCACCGACTGGCGGGTGGATGCCTGGATGTCCGCGATCTTGCCCGCGATCTCATCGGTGGCGCGGGCGGTCTGGTTGGCGAGGCTCTTCACCTCCTGCGCGACCACCGCGAAGCCGCGGCCGGCATCGCCCGCGCGGGCCGCCTCGATCGTGGCGTTGAGCGCAAGCAGGTTGGTCTGGCCGGCAATGTCGCGGATCAGGCCCAGGATCGATTCGATGGATTTCGCATGGTCGGACAGGGTGGTCGACATGGCCACCGCGTCGCCCGACTGGCGGGCCGCCCGCTGGGCGACGTCGGCCGCGCTTTCCACCTCCGTCCGCGCATCCTCGATAGCGCGAATGAGGCCGGCGGAGGTGCGGGCGGCTTCGCGCATCGCAAGGGCGGACTGTTCGGCGGCGGCGGCGACTTCCGACGCCTTGCCCAGCATGCCGCGTGTCGCGGCCGATGCGTCCTTCGCCTGTTCGCGCAGCGATTCGCCCAATTGCGACGCGCCGTCGATCTCTCCCATGATCCGCTGTTCGAACATCGTGCCGAAGCGTTGGCGCTCGTTGCGCTGCGCCTCCGCCTCGTCGCCTGCGATGACGTTCGCCATCAGCCCGGCGTCGACCATGCCGACCTGCATCATGACATGCACCAGACGGCGACGCCCCGTTTCATCCTCCATCCGATGCCAGATAAGGTCGATCAGCTTCTCGTTGGCCGCAGCCACCGGCATCAGCACCGCACGCAGCGGGGAGCCGTGCTTGCGGGCGTGGCGTACGCAGGCGATGGAGGAAATCGCCCATTCGCCCGCATCGTAATAGCCGAGTTTCTGGCGCACATATTCATGCGCTTCCGTCTCGATCTTGGCGAGCGTGGAGGGGTTGAGCTTCGACCGCAGCCCCGTCTGCTCGACATAGGCATCGTAGAAAGTGCGCGCCGCCAGGGTCACCTGTTCGCCCAGCAGGTCGCGAATCTGGCGCAACCCCTGCGCCAGCTCGCCATGCGGGTCGACCTCCCTCATCATCGCAAGGACGGTGCTTTTGGGCGTGGCGGCGGAATTCATGTGCGGCAAAACCCCAGATTGGTCTCATTGTCCCGTCGGGTGATAGCGCCATTTGGTTAATCACTTCTTAGGATCGGCGGACATTCGGCCCCGATCCCGATCCTTTGGCGCTTTACCCGTCATCGACCGCCGAAAACCGGCCTGCATGGTTCCTCATCCCGGAAATGTTCCGCCGGCCTGGCGGGGATCGCCCCGTCGCGTGGTCAGGGCGGCTTGCCCTCTTGGCGTATCGCTCCTAAGGGGACGGGACTCGAGGGACAAACATCAGGGACGTAGGGAAGATATGGCGCGAACCACGAGCCGGCCGCTCTCGCCGCATTTGACGATCTGGAAATGGGGGCCAGCCATGGCCGTCTCCATCATGCACCGCGTGACCGGCAACGGTCTTGCGACGGTCGGCGCGATGGGACTGGTCTGGTGGCTGATGGCCGCCGCCATGGGGCCGGATGCCTATGCAACCTTCGTCAAATGCGCGACTTCGCCCATCGGCTATCTGGTGATGGCCGGCCTTAGCTGGTTCTTCTTCCAGCATCTCTGCTCCGGTCTTCGCCACTTCGTGCTCGATCTGGGCGCGGGCTATGAGCTCAAGAACAACAAGATCTGGTCGCTGCTGACCTTCGTCTTCTCGATGCTCCTCACCATCGCCTTCTGGGCCGCCATCTGCACGGGGAAATTCTGATGGGAACCGGAACCGGAATCGGCCGCGTCCGCGGTCTTGGATCGGCGAGGCATGGCGCGCATCACTGGCTGGCGCAGCGCTATACCGCCGTCGGCAACCTGTTGCTGGTCCTGTGGCTGCTGTTCAGCCTGATCGCCCTGCCCGGCCTCGACTATCAGAGCGTCCATAACTGGATCGCGCAGCCCCTGGTGGCGGTGCCGCTGATGCTGATGCTGGTCAGCATCTTCTATCACCTGCGCCTGGGCATGCAGATCATGCTGGAGGACTATGTCCACGACAAGGGCCTCAACTTCTTCTGCATCCTGCTGCTGAACTTCTATGCCATTGGCGGCGCGGCCGCGGGCATCTTCGCGATCGCCAAGATCGCCTTCACGGGGATCGTCAAATAATGAGCGAAGCCTACAAGATCATCGACCACACCTATGACACGGTCGTCGTGGGTGCCGGCGGCTCCGGCCTGCGCGCCACCATGGGCAGCGCGGAAGCGGGCCTGAAGACCGCCTGCATCACCAAGCTGTTCCCGACCCGCAGCCATACGGTGGCGGCGCAGGGCGGCATCGCGGCGAGCCTTGGCAACAACTCGCCCGACCACTGGACCTGGCACATGTACGACACCGTCAAGGGGTCGGACTGGCTGGGCGACCAGGACGCCATCGAATATATGGTGCGCGAGGCGCCGGCCGCCGTGATCGAGCTGGAGCATGCGGGCGTTCCGTTCAGCCGTAACGACAATGGCACCATCTACCAGCGTCCCTTCGGCGGCCACATGCAGAATATGGGCGCCGGCCCGCCGGTGCAGCGCACCTGCGCCGCCGCCGACCGTACCGGCCACGCCATGCTGCACGCGCTCTATCAGCAGAGCCTGAAGTATGACGCGGACTTCTACATCGAATATTTCGCCATCGACCTGATCATGGAAGACGGCCCGAACGGCAAGGAATGCCGGGGCGTCATCGCCATCTGCATGGAAGACGGTTCGATCCATCGCTTCCGCAGCAAGGCGGTCGTGCTGGCGACGGGCGGTTACGGCCGCGCTTACTTCTCCGCCACTTCGGCGCATAGCTGCACCGGCGACGGCGGCGGCATGGTGCTGCGCGCGGGCCTGCCTTTGCAGGATCTGGAATTCGTGCAGTTCCACCCGACCGGCATCTACGGCGCGGGCGTGCTCATCACGGAAGGCGCGCGGGGCGAGGGCGGTTACCTCACCAATTCCGAGGGCGAGCGTTTCATGGAGCGCTATGCGCCTTCCGCGAAGGATCTGGCGTCGCGCGACGTCGTGTCGCGCTCCATGGCCATGGAAATGCGCGAAGGGCGCGGCGTGGGTCCTAACAAGGACCATATCTACCTGCACCTCGATCATATCGATCCCAAGGTGCTGGCGGAACGCTTGCCGGGCATCACCGAAAGCGGCAAGATCTTCGCCGGTGTCGACCTGACCCGCCAGCCGCTGCCGGTGACGCCGACCGTCCACTATAATATGGGCGGCATTCCCTGCAATTATCATGGGCAGGTGGTGACGAAGGTCGGTGACGATCCCGAAGTCGTGGTGCCGGGCCTCTATGCCGTGGGTGAAGCGGCCTGCGTTTCGGTCCATGGCGCGAACCGCCTGGGTTCCAACTCGTTGATCGATCTCGTCGTCTTCGGCCGCGCGACCGGCTTGCACCTCAAGGAAACGATCAAGCCCAACGGCTCGCATCGTCCGCTGCCCAAGGACGCGGCCGACTTGGCGCTGGGCCGCCTCGATCACTATCGCAATGCAAAGGGCGGTTCGCCCACGGCGAAGATCCGCCTGGAAATGCAGCACACCATGCAGAAGCACGCCGCCGTGTTCCGCGACAGCGCGCTGCTGGCGGAGGGCGTCGCGAAGATGGCAGAGGTCAATGGCCGCTTGCAGGACGTCGCGGTTTCGGACCGCTCGCTGATCTGGAACACCGACCTGATCGAGACGCTGGAACTGGACAATCTGATGTCCCAGGCTGTCTGCACCATGGTCAGCGCGGAAAACCGCAAGGAAAGCCGCGGCGCCCATGCGCATGAGGACTTCCCGAACCGCGACGACGCCGAATGGATGAAGCACACCGTAAGCTGGTTCGAGGGCTGGGGCGGCAAGGGCGGCAAGGTGACGCTCGACTACCGTCCGGTGCACGATTACACGCTCACGGACGAGGCGGAATATATCAAGCCCAAGGCGCGCGTTTACTAAGCCGCGCGAACGGCGGGAAACAGGGAAGGGCGGGCTGCGAAGCTCGCCCTTTTCTTATATATGCTTCGTTCTGGGAAATTGCGGACACCGGCGCTTCCCCCCTGCTTCAGGGAAGGGGTTTGATGTCCTCGATCACCCAAGGCTTGCATCCCCGGCAGATGTGCCTGCTTCCCCTCCATCCGCCAAAGGTCTAAAGGCCGCGACATGAACGACCTTGCCACCCCATCCGCGCTGGCCGAAGAGAAGGCGCAAAGCTGGAAAGTCACCTTCCCATGCACCCGTGCGGAGGCCGAAGCGCTGGATGGCGACATTGCCGCCTTCGCGCTGATGGATCGTCCGCCTGTGCTGATGACCAGCGAGGCGGAGCCCGATAATGAACAAAGCTGGCGGCTCGACGCCTATTTCGAAGGCCAGCCGAGCCCCGCCGCGATCCGGCTGCTCCGTTCGCTCGTCCCCAGCGCCGCCGGCGTCAAGCCGCTGGTCGAGCAACTGCCCGACGAGGATTGGGTGACGTTGAGCCAGCAGGGGCTGGAACCCGTCACTGCGGGGCGTTTCCATGTCCGCAATCTCGCCAGCGACCCGGCGGCGCCCGGTCACGTCAATTTCCTGATCGAGGCGAGCCGCGCCTTCGGCACTGGCCAGCATGAAACCACGGCGGGCTGCCTGATCATGCTCGACCGCATGCGGCGGGTCGGCATGCGCTTCGGCAATGTCGCGGACATCGGAACGGGCACTGGCCTGCTTGCCTTCGCGGCGCTCCACCTTTGGCCGCGTGCTTATGCGACGGCGTCCGACATCGATCCCGTCGCGGTGGAGATCAGCGCTGCCAACGCGGCGGCCAACGGGATTGCGACGGGCAAGGGACAGGGGCAACTCGCGCTCTACACGGCTGCCGGCGTGGATCACCCGGCTATTGCGACGCGCGCGCCCTATGACCTGCTGATCGCCAATATCCTGGCCGGTCCGCTGATCGAACTTGCTCCCTCGCTCTGCGCGCTGGTGGAGGAAGGCGGCACCATCGTCCTTGCGGGGCTGCTCAATGAACAGGCCGGTGCGGTGCTGGCTGCCTATCGCGCCCAGGGAATGCGCCTGGCGGAACGGACGGACCGCGGCGACTGGCCGACCCTCCGCCTGCGCAAGCGCCCGCGGATCGGCTGGAGACGGCCGACCCGCATCGACGGCAATGCCCGTGGCGAAGCCCCTGGTTTCGGCAGTCTGTGACCTTTGGCTGAGCGTGATCATCGCCTGGATCGACTTGGGACCGTTTCGACAGCGGACGGTTGAGGTGACCGCACGTTGGCGGAGGTGATGCATTTACAGGGCGGGACGGCCTGGAGCGCCTCGCCCTGCAAAAGGCCTCAGCCCACGATGCCCGCACCCAGCAGCAACAGCAGCTTCACGTCGATTGCGAAGCCTTCCGTCCGCCATGCCGCGATCCGGTCGTGAATCCTGTCGAGCGGCACGCGGTGCACGCGGATATCTTCGCCTTCCACGCCGCCGCCATCGCCGGTTTTCATGAGGTCATGCGCACGGAACAGCGTGAAGCTCTCCGACACCATGCCGGGCGAACTGTAGAATTCACCCAAAGCCTCCATCCGGCCGGGCAGGTAGCCGGTTTCCTCCTCCAGTTCGCGAGTGGCGGCCAGCACGGCTTCCTCGCCCTCGTCATGGTCGCCCACAAGGCCCGCGGGCAATTCGATGCAGCGGCGGCCCAGTGGCACGCGATATTGATCGACCAGCAACACATGCCGCCCGTCCGCCGCCTCGTCCACGGCCAGAATGACGGCGGCATGGATGCCCCGCGCCCGGCCGACATATTCCCACCTGCCCCGGCGCTTGGCGGTGATGAAGCGGCCTTCCCACATGATCTCTTCGGGGGAAGCCCCGTCCTGCTCGCTCATAATTCGATCAACCTGTCGGGCAATTCATTGGGATTGTCGCCGGTCGCCGGAAAATATTCGGCCAGCACGCTGCCGACCTGCCGCACCGCTTCCGCCATGCCTTCGGCGGCGCGGCCTGCGCGCACGCCGTCGATCAGTGCGGCCATGGCCTCGCCCCAAATTTCCGGAGCGACCTTTTCGTTGATCGCCGCATCCGCGACGAGTTCCGCCCGATGCTCATCCAGCGAGAGGTAGATGAGCACGCCGGTCCGTCCGCGCGTGCGCCCCTGGGCTACCGCGCGAAACAGGGTGATGGCACGGCGGCGCACGCGGCGGGCCTTGGTGGCCTTGGGCGTCAACGCCATGCGCAGCGGCATCCAGGCGAGTGCATAGCGGACGATCAGGAATTTGAGGATGAGCAGGCTGAGCAGGACCGTCAAGAGCTTCCAGTCCTCCACCTCATGCTCCCAGCTTTGCAGCAGCCAGGAGCATAAGCGCCGGAAATGCAGGGGGAAGGCCGCCGCCGCCGACAGGGCCAGGAACACCGCGCCGATGGCCCAGTGCAGCCCTGCATCATGATAGGCGTCCGACCGGCGCGCGACGATGGTGACGATCTCGCCATCCGTCGCCTTCTCCGCTTCGGCCACCGCAGCGGTCACGCGGTCGTGATCGGCTTCGTTCATGATCAGGCGCATCACCAGTCCCCCGACGCGCCGCCGCCGCCGAAGCTGCCGCCGCCGCCCGAAAAGCCGCCGCCGCTGCCCCAGCCGCCACTGCCCCAGCCTGATCCACCGCCGCCGCCCCATCCGGAATCGCCCGGCCCCCACAGGATGATCGGTCCCGATCCGCCCCGATAGCGCCGTCCCTTGCCCCGCCCGGAAAGCATGGCGATCACGATGATCGCGACGACCACGAGCCAGAATATCGCCATGAATGCCCCGCCATCGTCCGCTGCGTCGCGCGCCCTGGCTTCGGCCTGCGCCGCCAGCGCCTTGGCTTCTTCGGGGGGCAGGGTCAGCAGCTTGCCGATGGCGTCCACGCCCGCATCGATCCCGCCGGGCATGTCCCCGGCCTTGAACCGGGGCGTGATGGCGTTGCGGATGATCTGGGACGACAGCGCATCGGTCATGATGCCTTCCAGGCCGTAGCCGACCTCGATCCGCACCTTACGCTCATTGGGGGCGATGATCAGCAGCGCGCCGTCATTCTTGTCCTTGGACCCGATTCCCCAGGCGCGGCCCAGCCGATAGCCATAATCGGATATGTCATATCCCTGGAGGTCGGGCAGGGTCGCCACCACCAGTTGCCGCCCGCTCTGCTGCTCCAGCGCCGCCAGCTTGTCGGTCAACGCCTGCTTCTGCTGAGGGGAGAGCAGGGCGGCGTCATCCACCACCCGGCCGGTCAGCTTGGGGAAGGTCTGGGCCTGAGCGGAAGGCGCGATTCCCGTCCCTCCCGCCACGGGCATGAAAACCAGCAGCGCGAAGATCAGGAGCAGGCGGCGGAGCATCACCGGCTCAGTTGCCGAAATCGACCTTCGGCGCTTCTTCCGCGCCGGGCGTGGTGGCCTGGAACGGAGTCATGGGCTTCGCGCCATGGATGATCTTGGCGCCGATCGCGTCGGGGAAGGTGCGGATGCGGGTGTTATAGGCGCGCACCGCTTCGTTATAGTCGCGAATGGCGACGGCGATGCGGTTCTCCGTACCCTCGAGCTGCGATTGCAGGTCGAGGAAATTCTGGTTGGTCTTGAGCTCCGGATAAGCCTCTACCGAGGCGAGAAGGCGGCCAAGGCCCTGGCTCAGTTGCGCCTGCGCCTGCTGGAACTGCTGCACCTTGGCGGGATCGGACAGATCCTCGGCATTGACCTGGACGGAGGTGGCCCTGGCGCGGGCCTCCGTCACCTTGACCAGCGTGTCCTGCTCCTGCTTGCCGGCGGCTTTCACCGTGGCCACGAGATTGCCGACAAGGTTCGCGCGGCGCTGATATTGCGCCTGCACATCGGCCCATTTGGCCTTTGCGACCTCCTCGGCGGCGGGGACGCTGTTGATGCCGCAGGCGCTGAGCGCAAAGGCGCCCAGCAGCGGCAGAAGGAACAGGCGGAACTGGCGCAGGATCGTCATGGAACATCCTCAGGCTTGTTTCGTGTGAGGAAATAGGCGGTTGTCGAAGCCTTCGCAACGGCTCATGCTGTCCATATCGCAATCGGGACAAGGGGTTCGCCATGGCGCTGATTTCCGAATTCAAGACGTTCATCAATCGCGGCAATGTCATGGACCTGGCCGTCGGCGTGATCATCGGCGGGGCTTTCGCCACCATCACCAAGTCGTTGACGGACGACCTGATCATGCCGGTCGTCGGCTATATCTTCGGCGGGGCCGACTTTTCGGGCTATTTCATCCGGCTGGGCGAGATTCCCGCCGGGTTCAAGGGGAACCCGGACAGCTATGCCGACCTGAAGGCGGCCAATGTCGCCATGTTCGGCTGGGGCGAATTCCTGACCGTGTTCGTCAATTTCCTGATCCTGGCCTTCATCATCTTCCTGCTGGTCAAGGCGGTGAACAAGCTGATGCCCAAGCCCGAGGAAGCGCCGGCCGCGACGCCGGAGGACGTGCTGCTGCTGCGCGAAATTCGCGATTCCCTGAAAAAATAAGTCGTTTCCGCGACGAAAGGAGCGTGCGGCGGGAACCATCCTTCGCGCGACCAGTTGATGGGCGTCAGGGTTCCGGGCATCCGGTCCCCTTGCCGAATGACGTCAGCCCATGGGGGCGCAACAGGAGAAAACGCCGTGAAAACCTTCGTATCAGTCCTTGGCCTTGCCAGCCTGATCGCGCTTGCTGCATGCGATTCCAAGCAGGAGAACAAGGTCGAGAACGCGTATGAGAATCAGGCGGACGCCATCGACAACCAGGCCGACAATATGGAAGCGATGGCCGATAATCTGAGCGGCAATGCCGAAAGCGCCGCTGAAAACGCCGCGGACGCGCTGGAGAACAAGGCGGACGCCACCCGCGAAGCCGGGGAGAAGGCGGCTGACTCGGTCGAGAAGACCGAGGCGCATTAAGTTCAAGGCTGTTACCGAGCCGAAAGGGGCGCCGCGACTGCCGGTCGCGGCGCCCCTTTTCCTTTCATGGTTGCCGTGCCACCCCTCTTTAACGGGGATTTAACCACAGCCGCGCCATGGTCCGCCGCCTATCCCATGAGGCGGTGGAATGGACGAGCTACTCCAGGAATTCATATCGGAAACGCAGGAAACGCTGGAGGCGCTGGCGGGGGAGGTCGTCGCCTGGGAAGCCGACCCCACGGACCGCGACCGGCTGGACGCCATTTTCCGCTTTTTCCATACGGTGAAAGGGAGCTGCGGCTTCCTCAACCTGCCGCGGTTCGAACGGCTGAGCCATGCGGCTGAGGATGTGTTGTCGGAAATCCGGGCGGACAAGCGCCTTGCCGATCCTGCCACCGTCAGCGCCGTTCTGGGCATTATGGACCGGATCGCGGAACTGGCCGAGGCGGTCGCCATCGGCGCTGCGCTGCCGCAGGAGAATGACGATTATCTGATCGCCGCCCTGACGGAGAAGGAAGCGTCCGCGCCGGATGAGGGCGAGGCGCCGGCGGCGTCCGTCGCCGTCGCGCGCGCTTCCGGCGGGCAATCGGCGCCGCGCACGATCCGCCTGCCCCTGTCGCTGATCGACCAGTTGATGAACGGCGTGTCCGACATGGTGCTGGCCCGCAACGAGCTGTCGCGCAAGCTGCGCGAGCGGTCGGGCGATCCGGAACTGGAAAGCGCCTTCGAAAGACTGTCGACCTGCGTCGCGGACATGCGCGACGCCATTTCCAAGACCAGGATGCAGCGCGTCGACCGCCTGTTCACGGCCATCCCGCGCATGGTGCGCGATCTCGGCCGGGACCTGGGCAAGCGCATCGACCTCAGCCTTGAGGGGGGCGATGTCGAAATGGACCGCGAAATGGTGGAGATGGTGGTCGACCCGCTCACCCATATCGTCCGCAACAGCATCGACCATGGCATAGAAACGCCGGAAAGGCGCCGGGCGCTGGGCAAGCCCGAAGCGGGGCGGCTGAAGCTGGAGGCGCGCCAGTCGGGCAACCAGATCGTCATCGAGATTTCCGACGACGGGCAGGGCATCGATACCGGCCGGCTGGTCGACAAGGCGATGGCCGCGGGCCGCCTGACGCCGGAAGCAGCCGCGCGGATGAGCGAGGCGGAGAAGCTCGACCTGATCTTCCATCCTGGCCTTTCGACCGCCAGTCAGGTCACGGCCATTTCCGGGCGCGGCGTCGGCATGGATGTGGTCCGCGCCAATGTGGAGCGGATCGGCGGCGTCATCGCGCTCGACAACCGGCCCGGCTGCGGATTGACCATCACCTTGCGGGTGCCGCTGACGCTGACCATCATTCCGGGATTGATCGTGCGGGCCGGCGACCTGCATTTCGCGATTCCTCGCGCTGCGGTCGTGGAAATCCTGCATGACAACAATGAGACGCTGAACATCGCGCAGGTCGGCGGGGCCAAGATCGCGACGATCCGCTCCATCCGCCATTCGATGATCGATCTGGAAGACGTGCTGGGCATGGAGCGGGTCGCGCAGTCCGGGCCGCGTGCCGTAATGGTCGTGCGTTCCGCGACCGGCGTGCCCTTCGCCATGGGCGTGTCGGCGGTGGAGAATCATGAGGAACTGGTGATCCGTCCCGCATCGCCGCTGGTGATGGCGTCGGGCGTCTATGCCGGCATGACCCTGCCCGACAATGGCAAGCCGATGCTGCTGCTGGACGCGGCGGGCCTCGCCAACGCGGCGCGCCTGCCCAACATCATCGACGATCATGCGGCCCGCCGGGCCGGGGAGGATGAGGAGGCGCAGGGCGGTGTCGAGATGGTGCCCGCCTTGCGGTTCGAGGAGTATTCGGGCGAGCGGCGCTTGCTGAAGCTGTCGCTGATCGAGCGGGTCGAGGACATAGATGCCCGGCTGTTCGGTCGGTCGGGCGGGCGCGGCTTCGTGCGTCTGGACGGGCGGCTGGTGCCGGTCGCCAACGGCCATCATGCTTTTTCCGAGGAGAAGGTCGCCGCGCTCCGCCTGCGCGACGGCGCGAGGGAGGCCTGCTATCCGGTTGCCGCGGTGCTCGACATCGTGGAAATGCCCGCCGTGCCGGACATGGTTGCGATGCATGGGCTGTTGAGCGGGGTTGCCGTGATCGATGGCGAGCATCTGGAGGTGATCAACCCCTTCGCCCTGTTCGCCGCCCTGCCGGAGGAGCCGGTTGCGGAACGGAGCGGCGGTCGCTGCCTGCTGGCCGACAGCGAAGATGGCTGGACGCGCGAGATATTGGCGCCGCTGCTCCGCCAGGCCGGGCATGATGTGGTGATGGGCCTGCCCGCCGACGAAGCGGTCGACCCGCAGGATGTGGTGCTGTTCACCGGATCGGACGCCTCCCAGGCGAGCGAACTGCTGGGCTGCCGCATCGTCCATCTGCGCGCCACGCCGCGACCCGCCGGACCCCAGGACAGCAGCATCTATCGCTATGATCAGGACGCGCTGATGGCCGCGCTCGCCGGATCGCGGCGATAGGAACGGAGAAATAGCCGCATGAACCAGCTTTACCTCTTCGCCACGCTGGCGGGCACGAGGATCGCCGTCGAAACCCGGGAGGTGGAGGCGGTGGTCAAGCTGACCGACATCTCGCCGGTGCCGGGCATGGGCGCGCATGTCGCCGGGCTGTCCGCGCTGCGCAGCCGGGTGCTGACCGTCATCGACGTCGCCGCGCTGGTCCGGGGGCGGCCGACGCCTATGGAGCGGCGGGTCTTCGCGATCATCGCGGACATCAGCGGCCACAGCTATGGGCTGATGGTCGATGCCGTGCACGACATCTGCCAGGTGCCGGAGGGCGAGCTGCCGCTGCGGGGCCAGCTCGATGCCGCCTGGGCGCCCTATGCCCGCGGTCTGGTGGAGCATGAGGGCCAGCCCTATCTGCTGGTGTCGTTGAGCGGCTTCATCGAGGCCGGCACCGTCGCCCAGGCGGCATGACGCCAGATCGCACGATCTCGTACCGGCGTTTACCAAATCCTCGCCTTTGCCGGTTAAGGCTTGTGACGATGGGACGCAAAACAAGGGACGCTCTATGAAAAACTGCCTGGTCGTGGATGATTCGAAAGTCATCCGCAAAGTTGCCCGCCATATATTGGAATCGCTCGATCTTTCGGTGAGCGAGGCGGTCGACGGGCGTGACGCCCTTACGCAATGCGAAACGTCCGTGCCGGACGTGGTCCTGCTGGACTGGAACATGCCGGTGATGAGCGGCATGGAATTCCTCCAGGCGTTGCCGGACGCCAATCTGTCCGCGCGGCCCAAGATCATCTTCTGCACCACGGAAAACGGCATCAGCCATATCAAGGCCGCCGTCGAAGCCGGCGCGGACGAATATGTGATGAAGCCGTTCGACCGCGAAACGCTGGAAAGCAAGCTGACGATCGTCGGCGTCATCTAGGCGTAGCGCTTCGGATCGAGCGATCTTCGACCGACCTCCCCGATTTTGTTCAGAAAGATTTCCCTCGATGACCGTTCACGTGCCGATCATGGCCAGCAGCCGCGACGAGGACAGGGCGCTGCGTACCCTGATCGTCGACGATTCGGTCGTGGTCAGGACGGTCATCGAACGGATATTGAACGCCGACCGGCGGTTTTCCGTCACGCACAAGACCAACAGCGCCGAACATGCGCTGGGCTATTTGCGGGACCATGAGGTCGACCTGATCCTGCTCGACATAGAATTGCCGGGACAGAGCGGTCTTACGGCGCTGCCCGCGATCCTGCGGACCAATCCGCGCGCCAAGGTCGTGATCCTGTCGGGCAATTGCGAGGAGGGGAGCGCCGCGGCGGTAGAAGCGCTGGCGCTGGGCGCGAGCGACATATTGGCGAAGCCGGGAAGCGGCAGCTTCGGTGAGCACTTCCCCCAGGCCCTGATCGACCGCCTATCGCGCCTGTTCAGCGGCGAAGCCATGCCTGTGGCGGTCCGGCCGCCGCTGCGGGCCGATCCGGAGCAGGCGGCCCAGCCGCTCGCCTGCCTGGGCATCGGCGCATCGACCGGCGGCATCCATGCCCTGGGACAGCTTTTCGCGGGTCTGGCCGCGCCGCTGGGCGTGCCGATCCTGCTGACCCAGCATCTCCCCGCCAGCTTCACCCATTATTTCGTCCAGCAACTGGGGCGGATGACGTCCCTGCGCGTCAAGGTGGCGGAGCAGGGCGAGTTGCTGGCCCCGGACATCGTCTATGTCGCGCCGGGCGACGCCAATCTCCAGCTTCGGCGGGGGCTTTATGCTCGGGTGTCCGTCGTGCTCAATCCGCAGCGCACGCCGACCGGCAATCTGCCCGGCGTCGACCCGATGTTCGCCAGCATGGCCCAGGCCTATGGCGCGGGCGCGGCCGGCGTGGTGCTGACGGGCATGGGGCGGGACGGCACCGCCGGTGCGCGGGACATAGTGGCGGCCGGCGGATGGATCGTGGCGCAGGACGAAGCGAGCAGCGTGGTCTGGGGCATGCCCGGATCGGTCGCCGGAGAAGGATTGAACTGCGCCCTGCTGGAACCCCATGCGATCATGGATTTCGTGGCGCGAAGAGGAAAGAACAGAAACTGATGGCATTGCCCCCTTCGGCCGACCCCCTCCTGTCCGGCTCCGTTTCCTCCGCCGATCCCATGCGCGGGGCGGCGCGCATCTTTTCCGGCCTGCTGGAAGCGCGCACCGGTCAGATCCTGTCCGAAAGCCGGGCCTGGCGGATGGAGACGGCGCTGAAGCCGGTGCTGCGGGCGCATGGGCTGAGCGACATGGATGCACTTGCCTCCCGGCTGATGGGGCACAAGGATGCGATGCTGGAAAATGACGTGGTCAACGCGCTGCTCAACAATGAGAGCAGCTTCTTCCGCGATCTCCAGATATTCGACATGATCCACCGCCATATCCTGCCGCGCATCCATGCACAGCGATCGGACCGGACGCTGCGTATCTGGAGCGCGGGCTGTTCGACTGGGCAGGAGGTCTATTCGCTGGCGATCCAGCTTTGCAACGACATGGCGCGCTGGCGCGGCTGGCGGATCGAGATATTGGCGACCGATATTTCCACCGCCGCCATAGCGCAGGCGAAGACGGGCATCTTCACGCAGATGGACGTGCAGCGGGGCCTGCCGGTGGGGGACCTGCTCAAATGGTTCGACCCTTCGGGCGACGATTGGCGCGCCAATTCGGCTCTGCGCCAGATGATCGATTTCCGCACCGACAATCTGTTCGACGCGCATGCGCCCCAGGGCGAATATGACCTTTTGCTCTGCCGCAACGTGCTTCTCTACTTCACGCCCGAACGCCGCCAGAGCGTGCTGCGTCTTCTCGCCCGGCACAGCCATGCGGGCTCTGTCCTGCTGCTGGGCGCGGGCGAGACGGTGATCGGCCATAGCGAGGATTTCGTCCCCCATGCCGAATTCCGCGGCGGCTATGGACGCCGCGCCGACGCCGCGGCGCAATCGGGCGGAGCGATGCGCCGGGCGGTCTGATCGTCCCGGCGGGAAAATACCGCGCCCTGCTTGATTGGTCTGCCGCTGTCGGCCATGGTCTGTCCGCGCGCCCGAAGGCGCTGACGGACGAATGCGAGTGACTGGCCCTTGGCGATGAACGACTTCCCGATGATCGACACGCCGTCGCCCAATTTTGACGAGCGCAGCCTGCCGATTTCCATGCTGGTGCTGCACTATACCGGGATGGCCGATGCCGCGACCGCGATCAACTGGCTCGCCAGCCCGGAATCCAAGGTATCCGCTCATTATGTCGTGACGGAGGATGGGCAGGTCATCCGCATGGTGGATGAGGAAAAGCGCGCCTGGCATGCCGGCCGCGCCCATTGGCGCGGCATCGACGACATCAATTCGGCCAGCATCGGGATCGAGATTGTCAATCCGGGGCATGAATGGGGCTATCGACCCTTTCCGGACGCGCAGATGGGATCGCTGATCCCGCTGATCCACCAGATCGTGCAGCGGCACAGGATCACCCGCGGCAACATCGTCGGGCATAGCGACGTCGCCCCGGCCCGCAAGCAGGACCCCGGCGAACTGTTCCCCTGGGGCCAGTTGGCGCGTCTGCGGCTGGCCCTGCCGCGCCCGACCAAGAATCTGATGGACCCGCATTGGAGCGACGGCGGCTTCATGTTGGCGCTGGAGCGCTTCGGATACGACATTGCGGAGCCGCAGGCGGCGGTGGTCGCGTTCCAGCGGCGCTTCCGGCCCGAACTGATCGATGGAATCATCGATGGCGAGTGCCGGGCGATCCTGCTGGCGTTGCTGCTGCCCAAGCCGATGGGCGACGACTGAATGGGGACGACGCCCAAACGGGGATGACGGGGGCGCCGGATTTGTGTATAGGCCCCTCTGCCAGAGGGCCGGGCGGCCGCGGCGTGGCGGGTAACTTCCACGGCGAGGAAAGTCCGGGCTCCACGAAATGACGGTGCCGGCTAACGGCCGGCTGGAGTGATCCAAGGGACAGTGCAACAGAAAGCAGGTCGCTACAGCTTCGGCTCAGCGAAATTGAAAGGGTGCGGTAAGAGCGCACCGCGCCTGCGGCAACGCAAGGCGGCACGGTAAACCCCACCGGGAGCAAGACCGAATAGGGGCGGCGCGCAGTTTCGGCTGCTAGGCCAGTTTCGGCTGAGACCGCCCGGGTTGGTTGCTTGAGGGACGGAGCGATCCGTCCCCTAGAGGAATGGTCGCCACCCTTCGCAAGAGGGGGACAGAACCCGGCTTACAGGCCCTCTGGCATTTAAATCCTCGCCATCGGCAGATGGGGAGGATTTAAAATAACGGCAATTTCATCGGCTGCCGGGGTGGTGTTCCGCCTGCGGCCTGCCTAATTTGGAACCATGGCAAGAAGCAGCCGATCCAATGACTGGGGCTTTCCCCGCTGGCGCAGCTACGGCGCATCGCGTGAGGCGCAGCAGGTGCGCCTGTGCGACCGGCATGGCTGCGACCGGCCGGGCGACTGCCCCGCGCCCAAATCGCCCAACAGCCGCGAACGCTGGTATTTCTGCACCGACCATGCAGCGGAATATAACCGCAACTGGGACTATTTTCAGGGCCTGGACCAGGAAGAGCGGGAGCAGCGCGAACGTGCCGAGCGGCGTGACGCGGGCGGTTATCAGAACAGCGCCTATCATGGTTGGGGCGGGCCGGGTGACGGCAGCCGCTCGCGCGACGAGTTGCATGCGCTGCAGGCGCTGGAGCTGGAGGACGACGCCGATTTCGAGGCCGTGAAGAAGAGCTGGCGCCGCCTTGCCAAGGAATATCATCCCGATGTGAAGCCCGGCGACGCGCAGGCGGCTGTGCGTTTCCAGACGATCCAGGCTGCCTATGAAGTGCTGCGGGCGGTGGAGGAGCGGCGGACGTGGAAACCGCGGGAGCGGGCGGATTGAAGGATCGCGTCCGGTCGAACTGGGATCATGCGGTGCTGGTCTGCCGCAAATGTTCGAAGAAGCTGGACGGCGGTTTCGGCCGGGACGGGGACGAGCGGCTTGCCAGGGCGCTGCGCCGGCATCTTTCTCTGAAAAAGGGGCGCAAGGCGGCGGCTGGGATCGTCGAGGTCAATTGCCTCGGCATTTGTCCCAAGGGTGCGGTCACAGTCGTCGACGGTGCAAAATCGCGCGACTGGTTGCTGGTGCGGCCGGGCGCCGATCTGGATGAACTGGCCCAGGCGTTGGGCCTGGTTCCGGCAAAGGAAGGCTGAATTCAGCCTGCGCGCCTGATCCGGGCCGAATCGATCAGCCCGGCGTCGGACAGCAAGGGCATCAGCAGCCCTTCTTCCTTGTGCAGCCGGTTCAGGATGCTGGCCAGGATGGCACGGGTTTCACGGCAGAAATCCGCCCATTCGCGTTCGATCCGATCATCGCTCCAACGCGTCATATAGGCGGCGAAGTCACTGGCGATGGGCGCCATTTCACTTTCGAGTCGCGCCGCGGTGCCGCGCAGCTTTTCGTGCGGCTGCCGTTGCATATTGGGGTAGAAAATCCGGTCTTCCAGCGCCAGATGCGCCATCAGCAGGCGGGCGAACTGCCACCGCAGCGGGCCCAGCCTTTGCGGAACGCTTTCGTCCGCTATCGCCTGATGAAAGCGGGCGGCCATCGCCTCTATCTCATCATGCTGCTTCTGCAATTCGTCGAGGTCCATGCACCGCTTTCCTCGTCCCCGCCCGGCATATTCCGCTCGCGGGGTTAAGAAACAGTTGTGCGGACTTCACAAAGGCTTGAGCGGTCCGCCCGCCGCGCAATCCACGCGGCGGGCGCCCTCCATTCAGGCCGGCTGTTCGGCGCGGCTGACGCCCTGGCCGTCCAGATTCTGCGCGGCGAAGTCCCAATTGATCGCTTCCTTGAGGACGCGGTCGGCATAGTTGGGGCGCGCGTTGCGATAGTCGATATAATAGGCATGTTCCCACACATCGAGGATCAGCAACGGCTGATGGCCCTCATGCGCGACGGGCGTGTCCGCATCATGGTAGCTGGTAACTTCCAGCTTCCCGTCCTTCAGGATCAGCGCGGCCCAGCCGCTGGCGAAATGGCCGACGGCTTCGGCCTTCAGCTTTTCGATCAGCGCGTCGACCGAGCCGAAACCCTCGTTGATGAGGTCGAGCAACTGGCCGGACGGCGCGGTCTTGATCGGCGACAGCGACTGCCAGTAAAAAGTGTGGTTCCAGATCTGGCCGACCTGGTTGAACAGGCCGCCCTTGGACGACTTGATCAGCTCGACCAGCGACTTGCCCTGGAGCGAGGCGTCGGCGGCGACCAGTTCATTGGCCTTCACGACATAGGCATTGTGGTGCTTGCCATGGTGGAAGTCGAAGGTTTCGGCGGTCAGAATGTCGCCAAAGGCATCCTTGGCATAGGGCAGGGGGGGAAGAACAAAGGCCATGGCGGAACTCCTCGGGTTCGTTATGGGTCGGCCGCAGAACGGATGGTGCGGTCGATTGGTTCAATGGTCCTGTCGGGGCGTGGACGCCTCCGCGCCCCTCCCATATGCGCCCCCGGCGGCCATGAAAACAGATATATGCCTATTGCGAAACGATCTTAATTAGGCGGCCGATTCAACCCTGGGGCGGGGTGGTTTCACCGATCTCGTCACTGTCCAGCTTTTCGCCCAGGTCCAGGCCGTGGCGCATCAGCATGGGGATGTTGGCGGCAGCGAAGACGACCGACACGATGGTCACGCCCCACACCTTGACGGCCAGCCAGCTATCGAAGCTCATGGTCCGTCGCATGACTTCGTTGGCGAGCGCCATGGCGACGAAGAAAAGGGCCCAGTTGCGCGACAGCTTGCGCCAGCCGGTCTCGGTCAGGCCGTCATAGGCCGCCTGGAGGAGATATTTAAGCAACGCCTTGCCCCGCATCAGCCCCGCGAACAGCATCAGCGCGAAGAAGGCGTAGATGATGGTCGGCTTGATCTGGATGAAGCTCTGGTCGCGGAAATAGATGGTGAGGCCGCCGAAGAAGAGGATCAGCAGCGCCGATAGCCAGAGCATGGGCGACACGCGGCCGAGCTTCACCTTCGAGACGATCACGGCGACGACGATGGCGGCCATGAAGGCGGCGGTGCCGAACATCATCGCGGTGATGGGGTTGCCCGGCCCCCAGAGCCAGCCCGCGCCCTTATAGGTCAGGAAGAAGACGAGAAGAGGGCCGAAGTCCAGCGCGAGGCTGAGATTGCCGCCATGGGTCGGTTTTTTCGGGTCAGCCATATATGTTCACTCCGTCATCCCGGCGGGAGCCGGGATCTCGTGCGGCCGGGTCGAGCCGTGGAGGCCAGAGATGCCGGCCTGCGCCGGCATGACGAAGGGGAAGCGATCACCGCGCATAGGCGGTTCCCGCGATCGCCCGCGCCATGTCGCCCGGGTCGAACGGCCGCAAATCCTCGATCTTCTCGCCCACGCCGATGGCATGGATCGGCAGGCGATATTTCTCCGCCGCGGCGACCAGCACGCCGCCGCGCGCCGTGCCGTCCAGCTTGGTCATGACGAGGCCCGTCACCTGCGCGAATTCCTTGAAGACCTCGATCTGGCTCAACGCATTCTGTCCCGTGGTGGCATCCAGCACCAGCACAACGTCATGCGGCGCCGCCGGGTTCAACCGGCCGAGCACGCGGCGGATCTTGGCCAGCTCGTCCATCAGTTCGGTCTTGTTCTGCAGGCGCCCGGCCGTGTCCACGATCAGCACGTCGATGCCGGTGGCGGTCGCCTGCTTCACCGCGTCGAAGACGATGCCCGCCGCGTCGCCGCCCTCCTTGCCCGCGACGATGGGGATGCCGAGCCGTTCCGCCCAGACCTTGAGCTGGCCGATGGCGGCAGCGCGGAAGGTGTCGCCCGCCGCCAGCATCACGCCATAATCCTGTTCGAGGAAGAGGTTGGCGAGCTTGGCGATGGTGGTGGTCTTGCCGGAACCGTTGACGCCGATGACCAGGATCACCTGAGGGCGCGGAAAAGCCTCGATCTCCAGCGGGCGCGCGACCGGGGCGAGAACCTTCTCGATCTCCTCCGCGATGATCTCCCGCAGATAATCCTCGGTCAGTTCGCGGTTGTAGCGGCCTTCGGACAGGCGGTCGCGCACGCGGGCGGCCATGGCGGGACCGAGGTCGCTGACGATCAGCGCTTCCTCGATCTCGTCCAGTGTCTGCTCGTCGAGCGCGGCCTTGGAGAAGAGGCCGGTGAGATTCTCGCCCAGCTTGTCGGAGGTGCGCTTGAGGCCGCCGAAGAGGCGATCGCGCCAGGATGTTTCAGCCATGTCTATCCACCAGCATCATCCCCGCGCGGGCGGGGATCCATCTCCCATGGGGTGCACCAGGCGGAACGGCCCGGAGATGGATTCCCGCCTGCGCGGGAATGACGGAAAAATGATTGTCTCTCACGCTGCCTCTTGCGCGATCAGCGCGCCATTCTCAAGGGCCGTGATGGTCGCATGGACGATGGAGGAGGGCGATTGCGGGGTCGCGAAACGCACCGGGGCGAAATTTTCGGCATGTCCGGAAAGCCCGTTGCGTTCGACCAGCACGGATTGGGTGGAACCGATGAGGCTCTGGAGCCAGCGTTCCCGTTGCGCCCCGCAGGCGGCGCGCAGCCGGGCGGCGCGGGCCTTGATGGTGGCCCGCTCCACCTGCGGCATGCGGGCGGCCGGGGTATTTGCGCGCGGTGAATAGGGGAAGACATGGCCATGGACGATGGCGCATTGCTCGACCAGCCTGAGGCTGTTTTCGAACATGGCGTCGTCCTCGGTCGGAAAGCCGGCGATGATGTCGGCGCCGATGCTGATCTCCGGACGGGCGGCCCTGAGGCGTTCCACGATGCGCACGGCGTCGGCGCGGCTGTGGCGGCGCTTCATGCGCTTCAGGATCATGTCGTCGCCCGCCTGGAGCGACAGGTGCAGATGCGGCATCATGCGCGGCTCATGGGCGAGGATGTCGAACAGCCGCTCGTCGATCTCCACGCTGTCGAGCGAGGAAAGGCGCAGGCGGGGGAGGTCGGGCACCCCCTTCAGCATGCGTTCGATCAGCAGGCCGAGCGACGGCGCGCCCGGCAGGTCCGGGCCGTAGCTGGTGACGTCCACGCCGGTGAGGACGATTTCCCTGTAACCCGCACCGACCAGTTCCCTGGCCTTGTCGATGACGGCGCCGGCCGGGACGGAGCGGCTGTTGCCCCGGCCATAGGGGATGATGCAGAAGGTGCAGCGATGGTCGCAGCCATTCTGGACCTCCAGAAAGGCGCGGGCATGTTCTGCAAAGGCGCTGGCCATATGGGGAGCGGTGTCGCGGACCGACATGATGTCGGAGACCCTGACCGGGTCACTTCCTCCGTTCGGGAGATAGGATGTCCGGTGCATCTTTTCCCGATTGCCGATCACCGCGTCGACTTCGGCCATGGCGGCGAAGGTTTCCGGCTCCGTCTGCGCGGCGCAGCCCGTCACCATGATCCGCGCACCGGGGCGGTCGCGGCGGGCGCGGCGGATGGCCTGCCGGCTCTGGCGCACGGCCTCTGCCGTCACGGCGCAGCTGTTGACGACGACCAGATCATCCTGCGCGTTCGGCATCTCGCGGCCGATAATCTCTCGAATCGCCTCGCTCTCCGCGATGTTGAGGCGGCAGCCAAGCGTGATGATCTGCGGCCCGCCCATGTCAGAATCGCGCCCAGTCAGCCTCGCCGTCGAAGACATGGGTGGCAGGGCCGGTCATCAATATGTGCCCGCCCGGCGCCCAATCGATCACAAGGTCGCCCCCCGGCAGGCTCACGGTGGTCGGCCCGCTCGCCAGCTTGCGCCGCACCGCCGCCACCGCCGTCGCGCAGGCGCCGGTTCCGCAGGCGCGGGTCAGGCCGGCGCCGCGTTCCCAGACGACCAGGCGGATATGATTGTCGCCCACCATCTGCGCGAAATTCACGTTCACGCGGGCGGGGAAGAGCGGATCATGCTCGATCAACGGCCCAAGACGGTCGAAGTTCACACCGTCCAGACGGTCCATGAAGAAGATCACATGCGGATTGCCGACATTGACCGCGACCGGGGCAGGCAGATCCTCCCAGCTTACCGGCATGGCCAGCGTGTCCATGGCGTAGGCGAGGGGGATCGCGTCCCATTCGAGGCGCGGTTCGCCCATGTCGACGCTCGCGCCGCCATCGACGGCCCTTGCGTCCAGCAGGCCGGCCTTCGTCTCGATCAGCACGTCCCGGCCGACGAACAGGGGGACGCAGCGGGTGGCGTTGCCGCAGGCCTCCACCTCGCTGCCGTCGCTGTTGAAGATGCGCATCGACACGTCGGCGCGGTCGCTATTGCCGATCAGGATCAACTGGTCGCAGCCGATGCCGGCGTGACGGTCGGCAATGGCCTGCGCGCGAGCCTCCGTCATGTCGAGCGCGGTTTCCCGCGCGTCGATCACGACAAAGTCGTTGCCCAGTCCATGCATCTTCGAAAAACGGCCCATGATGGGCGCGCATGTAAGGCCTGTGCCGGCAAAAGACCAGCCTATCCCGCGTTCAGTGCGGCGCGCCTGCGGCCATAGAGGAAATAGACGGCCAGACCGATGGCGTTCCAGAGGAGGCAGGCGAGGATGGTCTTCGCCGGCAGGCTGATGAACAGATAGGCGCAGCCGCCGATGGCGCCGAGCCCGACCAGCCATCCGGCCGGGGTGCGGAAGGGGCGCCTCATGTCGGGCATGCGCCGGCGCAGGATCAGCAGGCATGCGCCCACGGCGGTGAAGGCGATCAGCGTTCCCGCATTGGCCAGCGCTGCGATCTCGTCGATGGGCAGCAGGCCGGCGATGATCGCGACCAGCAGGGCGGTGACGGCGGTGATCCGGGCGGGCGTCCCGCGCCGGGAGATCAGCGCCAGCCTTTGCGGCAGGAAGCCGTCGCGGGCCATGACGAGGAAGATGCGGCTCTGGCCGTAGAGGAAGCCCAGCAGCACCGTGGGAAGGGCGATGACCGCCGCGATGGCGACGATTCGCGCCACCTGTCCCTGGCCCATTTCACGCAGGATCAGCGCCAGCGGTTCGGGACTGCCGGCAAAGCGGGTGAAGGGCATCGCCCCGACCGCCGCCGCCGCCACGAGCACATAGATCAGCGTGCAGGCGACCAGCGATCCGACGATGCCGATGGCAAGGTCGCGGTCCGGGTTCTTCGCCTCCTCCGCCGCGGTGGAGATGGCGTCGAAGCCGTAGAAGGCGAAGAAGATGATCGCCGCCGCGGCCATGACGCCGCGCTCGACGCCGTCCGGCGCCATCGACTTGGCGAAGCCGAAGGGCATGAAAGGCTGAAGGTTCTGGGCGTCGAAGGCGGGCAGGGCGATGGCGACGAACAGGCTGAGCGTCGCGATCTTGATCACCACCAGCAACGAGTTCAGCCGCGCGCTTTCATGCGTGCCGAGCATCAACAGGCCGGCGACCACGGCGATGATGAAGATGGCGGGCGCATTGACCAGGCCGCCAAGTTCCGGCCCCCTGGTCAACAGGTCCGGGAAGCCCGCCGATGTCAGCAGGGGTGCGGCATAGCCGGACCAGCCCACCGCCACGGTCGACACGACCAGCGAATATTCGAGGATCAGGCTCCATCCGACGATCCACGCAATGCCTTCGCCCAGCACGACATAGCTGTAGCTGTACGCGCTGCCGGCGGCCGGCATCATGGTGGAGAGTTCGGCATAGGCCAGCGCCGCGCAGGCGCAGATCGCGCCGGCAATGGCGAAGGACAGCAGCACGGCTGGACCCGCCCGGTCCGCGCCGACGCCGATCAGCGTCAATATGCCGGTGCCGACGATGGCCCCCACGCCCAGCGCCAGCAGGTGCGGCCAGGACAAGGTGCGCGCCAGCCTTTGCCCCTCATGCGAGGGCATCATCGCCTCCATCGGCTTGCGGCGCGTCCAACCCATGTCCTGATTCCCCTCTCTGCACGGCGCACCTTGCCGCTGCCGAAGCTGCTGGCAAGGGGTTTTACAAATGTAAGGCAGCGCCGGGCCACCTCTCGCGACTCCCCTGATATTCTGTTACAGGGACGCAAACAAAGGTCGCGACGGCTTAAATCTTCTTGAAAAGGGGGAAGGCGTCCCATGGATGCTGCTGCGTCGACCGTTCCCGCGTCCGTGCGGGAAAATGGCTTTTACCTGGGAATGTCGGTCGCCATCGCGGCGACGGTGATCGGGGGCTTCGGCTCCTACGCGCTGCGCGGAATGGTGGATGTGGCGCGCGTGCCCTATTGGGTGCATGTCCACGGCGCGGTGTTCGTCGGCTGGACATTGCTGTTCGTCATGCAGAACGCCTTTGCCCATCGCGGGTCGATGGCGCTGCATCGGCGCATGGGATGGGTGGCCGTAGGCCTGGCCACGGCGATGGTGCCGCTGGGCATCCTGACCATGAGCATGGCGGTCGTGCTGGACCGGGTGCCGCCCTTCTTCACGCCGCCGATCTTCCTGGCGCTGAGCCTGCTGGAACTGCTGGTCTTCGCCGCCCTGCTGACGGGCGCCATCCGGATGCGCCGACGGACCGAATGGCATCGGCGGCTGATGCTGTGCGCCATGGTGGCGATCATCGGGCCTGCCTTCGGACGCATCCTGCCGATGCCGCTGCTTGGCCCCTGGGGCGGGCTGGCGGTGATGAGCGGGCAGATGCTGTTCGTCGCGGCCGGCATGGTCCATGACCTCGCCACGCGGGGCGGGGTGCATCCCGCCTATGCCGTGGGCGCTGCGGCGATTCTGGCGGAGGGACTGGCCGTGCCGGTCCTGGCGGCGACGCGGCCTGTCCTCTGGCTGGCTTCCGCCCTGGCCGGCTGAGCCGCTTTCGGTTGCGTCGGGCGCGCCCTTGCGCTAAGGGCGCGCCAGCAGTCGGATGGTTTGCCGTCCGATACCCTGACAGATCCATGGCACTCAAGAGGAGTACCGGATGGACGCTGGCCGGCGAGGTTTCGCCCGCCGGCGATTTTGTCGTTTGACGGGGTAAGCAAGGTTTTCCGGGCCTTTCGGCCCAAATTGAGGTGATGATGTTCGATTCGCTAAGCGATCGTCTGGGTGGGGTATTCGACAAGCTGCGTGGGCGCGGTGCGCTGACGGAGGACGATGTCCGCGCCGCGATGCGCGAGGTGCGAATCGCGCTGCTGGAGGCCGACGTCGCGCTTCCGGTGGTGCGCCAGTTCGTCGATCAGGCGACCGAGCGCGCGGTCGGCAGCGATGTGCTGCGATCGGTCACGCCGGGGCAGATGGTCGTCAAGATCGTCTCGGACACGCTGACCGAGACGCTGGGTTCGGAATCGTCCGACCTGCTGATCGACGTGACCCCGCCCGCCGTCATCATGATGGTCGGCCTGCAGGGTTCGGGCAAGACCACCTCCACCGCGAAGATCGCCAAGCGCCTGAAGGAAAAAGAGCGCAAGAAGGTGCTGATGGCGTCGCTCGACGTCCAGCGACCCGCCGCGCAGGAGCAGTTGGCGGTGCTGGGCACGCAGACCGACGTGGCGACCCTGCCCATCGTGCCGGGGCAGCAGCCGGTCGACATCGCCAGGCGGGCGTTGCAGGCGGCGAAGCTCCAGGGTTTCGACGTGGTGATGCTCGACACCGCAGGCCGGCTGCATGTCGACCAGGCGCTGATGGACGAGATGAAGGCGGTGGCCGAAGTCTCAAGCCCGGCGGAAATCCTGCTGGTGGTCGACTCGTTGACCGGTCAGGACGCGGTGAATGTCGCGACCAGCTTCACCGCGCAGGTGCCGCTGACCGGCGTGGTGCTGACCCGGATGGACGGCGATGCGCGCGGCGGCGCGGCGCTCTCGATGCGCGCCGTTACCGGCCGTCCGATCAAGTTCGCGGGTACCGGCGAAAAGCTGGACGCGATCGAGCCGTTCCATCCGGCCCGCGTGGCGCAGCGCATATTGGGCATGGGCGACGTCGTCTCGCTGGTCGAGAAGGCGGCCGAGACCATCGACGCCGAGGAAGCCGACAAGCTTGCCAAGAAGATGGCCAAGGGTCAGTTCGACATGAACGACCTGCGCGCCCAGCTCAACCAGATGCGCCGCATGGGCGGTCTTGGCGCGCTGGCGGGCATGCTGCCGGGCCTCAAGAAGGCGCAGGCGGCGATGGCTCAGAGCGGCGCCAACGACAAGACGCTGATCCATCTCGACGCGATGATCGGGTCGATGACCCCCAAGGAGCGGGAGAAGCCCGCCCTGATCAACGCCAAGCGCAAGATCCGTATCGCCAAGGGTTCCGGCACGACCGTGCAGGAAGTCAACAGGCTCCTGAAAATGCATCAGGAGATGGAAACGGCGATGAAGAAGATCCGCAAGATGGGCGGCCTGAAAGGGCTGGCCAAGATGTTCACCGGTGGTGGGCTGGATGGGATGCTGGGCGGTGGCGGCGCGCCTCCGCAGGGTTTGCCGGGACTGGGGGGCAATATGCCGAACCTGCCGCCCGGCTTTCAGAATTTCATGAAGAAGTGAAGCTGCTCGTCATTGGCGCAAGCTGGGATGACGAATTGAAAAACACGTAATTTGGTACAGAAAGGTAAGGTCAGGTTTCATGGCAACGTCCATTCGTCTTTCGCGCGGCGGTTCGAAGAAGCGTCCCTATTACCGCATCGTCGTGGCGGACAGCCGCGCCCCGCGTGACGGCAAGTTCATCGAGCGCATCGGCAGCTACAACCCCGTCCTGCCCAAGGGCGACGAGAAGCGCGTCGTTCTGAACGTCGAGCGCGCGAAGCACTGGGTTGCCGCCGGCGCGCAGCCGACCGACCGCGTGGCCCGCTTCCTGGATGCTGCCGGCGTGAAGGAACGCGCCGCCCGCAACAACCCGAAGAAGGCCGAGCCGGGTCAGAAGGCCAAGGATCGCGCCGAAGACCGCGCCGCCAAGGCTGCGGAAGCCGCTGAAGCCGCCGAAGCCGCCAAGGCGGCCGCCGCCGAGGCCGCTGCCGCTCCGGCCGCCGAAGCACCGGCGGAAGAAGCCGCTCCGGCTGAAGAATCGGCTGAAGGCTGAGCCCTTTGACCGACAAGCCCGTCACGCTTGCCGTCATCATCGGCGCGCATGGAGTGACGGGCGAGGTCCGTCTGAAGCTGTTCGGGGAGGGGGCTGAGGCCCTGAAATCCTATGACGGCTTCGATGCGGCGGGGCGCAGGCTGACGTTGAAGTCGGTGCGCCCCGGCCCGAACGGCGCGGTCGCCCGCTTTGCCGAAGTCGGCGATCGCTCCGCGGCGGAGGCGCTGCGCGGCACGGAACTGACCGTTCCCCGTTCGGCTTTGCCCCCCTTGGGGGAGGGCGAATATTATCATGCCGACCTGATCGATCTGCCCTGCTTCTCCAGCGATGGCGAAGGGCTGGGCCATGTCGTGGCGGTCGAGAATTTCGGCGCCGGCGACATCATCGAGGTGGAGCGGCCCAACGGCAAGCGTTTCATGGCGCCGATGCATGCGGTGACCATTGCGGATGAGCGGGCGGTCATAGAGGCCGCGTTTGCGGCTTGAGCTTCGTTCGCCAGGGCAATTGAACCGCCGTGCTCCCGCGAAGACAGGAGCCCAGATCGGACGGTGGAACCAGGCTCCCGCCTTCGCAGGAGCAGCTTGTAGATCAATCGGAGGCATTAAGAGGGCGCGAACCATGCCGAAAATCCTTGCCGCTCTCTATCTGCTCCTGATGGTCGCCGCCGGCTGGCGTCTCTTCACCATGTCCTGGTCGCGGGCGCTCAAGATCGCCGCGGGCGTGGCGATGGTCGTTCCCATTCCGATGCTGTTCCTGCTGCCCGCGCTGGTGCAGCCGGACCGGCCCTTCGCGGACCTGCTGTGCGCCATCGGCATCGCGCTGATGCTGGGCGGCGGGGTGTCGCTGCTGGGCGGCATGACGGGCGCCTGGTTCAAGGCGCGCAAGGCATGAGCTTTCAGGCGCAGATATTGACGCTCTACCCGGAGATGTTTCCTGGGCCGCTGGGCGTGTCGCTGGCCGGGCGGGCGCTGGCGGAGGGGAAATGGGGCTGCGATCCCATCCACATTCGCGACTTCGCCACGGACAGGCATCGCACCGTGGACGATACGCCCGCGGGCGGCGGGGCGGGCATGGTGTTGCGGGCCGACATACTTGGCCTTGCCATCGATCATGCGCTGGAAAAGCGCCCCGACCTGCCCGTCATCGCCATGACGCCGCGCGGCGCGCCGATCACCCAGGGGCGCATCCGCCAGCTTGCCGCCGGTCCCGGAGCCACCATCCTCTGCGGCCGGTTCGAGGGATTTGACGAGCGGATTTTCGACGCCCGGCCCGTCGAGCAGATCAGCATGGGCGACATCATCCTTTCCGGCGGAGAAATGGGCGCCCTGATGCTGCTGGATGCTTGCATCCGCCTGCTTCCTGGGGTAATGGGCGCCGCTTCCAGTGGGGATGAAGAGAGCTTCGAAAGCGGCCTTCTCGAATATCCCCACTACACCCGGCCCGTTATATGGGAAGGGCGTATGATCCCCGAAGTGTTGCGATCGGGGGATCATGCGAAGATCGCCGCCTGGCGGAAACAAAGGGCGGAGGATGACACACGGCTAAGGCGGCCGGACCTTTGGGAACGTCATATCGGCGTTCGGGACCAGCCGCCCTCTGGTGCGCAACGCGAAAAGTAGGACTTGAAGTCATGAACCTGATCCAGCAGATCGAGGCCGAGAACATCGCGGCCCTCGCCAAGGATATTCCGGAATTCCGCCCCGGCGACACGCTGCGCGTCGGCGTGAAGGTCGTCGAAGGCGACCGCAGCCGCGTCCAGAATTACGAAGGCGTCTGCATCGCCCGCTCGAACAAGGGCATGGGCAGCAACTTCACCGTGCGCAAGATCAGCTTCGGTGAGGGCGTGGAGCGCGTCTTCCCGCTCTATTCGCCGAACATCGATTCGATCACTGTCGTCCGCAAGGGCGTGGTGCGTCGCGCGAAGCTCTATTATCTGCGCGGCCGCACCGGCAAGCGCGCTCGCATTGCCGAGCGCCGTGAAGTGCGCAGCGAGGATTGATCGCTTTCATACTGTCTTGACAGTTGTAAAAAAGAGACAGGCGGCATCCCATGGGGGTGCCGCCTTTTTCTTTATGCATCAATGATTTGATCCGGAATTGCGGGGATTTCCCCTTTCCCCGTCAGCCATGATTTTGCGCCGCAGCAGAAATTCGTTTTTCTTTGATGGCGGTTTTGTGTCAGCGTTCCGTTTCCAGAGATTGCTCAATATTTCGAAGATCCAAGCCTGCGGCTCTGGAGCAGGATCATCGTAGCTCAAAGGATTTGAACGAACTGTTCAGGTAAGAACAAGAAAATATCTGTCGGGAGAGGCTCTCTTCATAACGAAGCAAGGGGGCTGGTTCATGAACCAAAAGAGTTTCGTTTCTCGCGCAGCCATGATTATTGCGCTGTCTTCTTCAGCAACAGTTTACGCACAGACCGATCCGCAAGCGGCCTCCGCCACGGATGGCGCGGCGATCATCGTCACCGGCACCCGCCTGACCGGGATGAAGGTGGCCGACAGCCCGGCGCCGATCCAGCTCCTGGGCGCGGACACGTTGCAGCGCACGGGCTCCCCGGACCTGATGCAGAGCCTGGCGCAGCAGCTTCCCTCCGTCCAGGCGCAATCCTTCGGCAGCGACCTTCAGGCGCATAACCTGCAGATGAAGCTGCGCGGCCTCAGCCCCAACCACACGCTGGTCCTGGTCAACGGCAAGCGGCGTCACGGCACCGCCAACGTCTCGGTCGCCGGTGGCCCCTATGGCGGCAGTGCCGCTCCGGACGTCAGCTTCATCCTGCCCGAATCGATCGAGCGCGTGGAAGTGCTGCAGGACGGCGCGGCGGCGCAATATGGCACGGACGCGATCGCGGGCGTCATCAACTTCCTCCAGAAGAAGGCCGACCATGGCGGCTCGATCAATGCGACCGGCGGCGAATATTACGACCAGGGCGGCAAGACCTATGCGATCGGCGGCAATATCGGCCTGGCGCCCTTCGACGGCGCTTATCTGAACATATCGGCGCAGAAGAAGCACAAGGGCTTCAGCTTCCGGGGCGACATCAACCCGCAATCGATCAACCTGTCCAACACCTATCCCGAAATCAGGAACCTGCCCGGCTATCCCTATACGAACCGGATCATAGGCGACCCGCACATCGACCAGACGGTCGTGAACTACAATGCCGGCTATGAATTCGGCGACTATGAAATCTACAGCTTCGGCAGCTACGGCCATAAGAAGGCCGCCGCCTATGAGAATACGCGCCCGCCGACGACCGTCGTCAGCGCTGGCGGCGTGCCCTATTATGCCGGCGGCTTCCAGCCGCAGGAGCGCATCGACGAGACCGATTATTCGGTGACCGGCGGTTTCCGCGGCACATTGGGGGACACGACGTTCGACCTGGCGTCCACCTATGGCAAGGATCTGGTCAAGGTCTATGTCTATCATTCGGCCAATGCCCAGCTCTACGCCGATACCGGCTTCACGCCCGAAACCTTCCACAATGGCGACTTCTTCAACACCCAGTGGAGCAACACGCTCGACCTGACGCATGCCGTGGACATTGGGCTTTCGGAACCGGTCAACATCGCGGCGGGCCTGGAATTCCGGCATGAGACCTATGGCATCCGGGCCGGCGATCCGGCCTCCTATTATGGCGGCGGTGCGCAGTCCTTCTTCGGCTACAGCCCCAATGACGCGGGCAAGTACAAGCGGGACAATTTCTCGCAATATCTGGACATCAGCCTCAAGCCGCTGGAAAACTGGCTGGTGGACGGCGCGGTCCGCCACGAACATTATAGCGATTTCGGCGACACGACCGTCTTCAAGCTGACCAGCCGCTATGACTTCTCCGACGCCTTTGCGTTGCGCGGCACGGTCAGCACCGGCTTCCGCGCGCCGACCCTGGCCGAAGGAGGCTATTCCGGCCTGAACGTCGGACCGGGCTTCATCGGCGGCGTGCTTCCGCCCGCATCGTCCGCCGCGGCGTCGCTGGGCTTTGGCGGCCTCAAGCCTGAAAAGTCGACCAACTTCAGCCTGGGTACGGTCATCAACCCGGCGCGCAACTTCACGATCACGCTGGACGCCTATCAGATCACGATCCGCAACCGCATCATGACCTCCACGGCCTTCTCCGGCTTTACCGGCAATCGCTGCCCGGCGGGTTATGCGGGCGGCAATGCGGCGGCCTGCCTGCCCTTCGATGCGGACCAATATGCCATCTACAACCAGTTGGCGGTGCTGAGCGCGGTGAACGCGGCGCTGGGCGGCAGCAGCACGGTGACGGACTGGAGGACGGCGGACGCGATCCCGGCCTATGTGCTGTTCGCGGACAATGGCGTCGACCGCAACACCGAGGGCGGAGTGTCGGTGCAGAGCTTCGTCAACGGCGTGAAGATGCGGACCCGGGGTGTCGACCTGGTGGCGAGCTATGTCACCGACCTTGGCGAAATGGGCAAGCTCGACCTGACCTTCACCGGCAATTACAACGCCAACAAGGTCCTGGGCATCAATCCGCTTCCTTCCGCGCTCTATTCCAGCACCGTCAATCCCGAGCTGACGCGCCTTATCGACGCGTCGAGCGAAGTGGAGCTGGAGCACAGCACGCCGCGCTTCCGGGGCACGTTCAACGCCTTCTGGACCTGGGGCAAATTCTCCGCCAACCTGCGCGAAAGCTATTATTCGCAGGTTTATACGCTGGAAACCGCGCGCAGCGGCCCGGATGCCGGCGACCTCATCAAGGTGCCGGTCAAGGAGGCGTTCATCACCGACCTCGAACTTGGCTACCAGATCGCCAAGCCGATCAAGCTTTCCATCGGTGCGAACAATCTGTTCAACAAATATCCGACCCAGCGGTCCAAGGAGTTCATCCGCAACGCGGAACTCGCCAATGGCGAACGCGGCTATTCGACCAGCAAATATCCGACCATCTCGCCCTTCGGCATCAATGGCGGCTATTATTATGCGCGGGTGAACGTCACCTTTTGAAAAAAGGCGGACAGGCCTTCCGGCCTGCCTGTCTTGCAACGGGAAGGGCGGCGAACGGCACGAGCCGTCGCCGCCCTTCTGCCTTTTATCGGTGCCAGTCCATGCCGCTTTTCCACCGTATCGCCACCCCGGCCGACGAACCGGCGCTGCTGGAACTGATGACCCTGGCCATCGACCGTCTGCAATCCGGTTTCCTGACACCGGAACAGGTGAAGGCCAGCCATGGCTTCATGGGGCTGGACAGCCGGTTGATCAGCGACGGCACCTATTTCGTGATCGAGGATCGGGGGGAGATTGCCGGTTGCGGCGGCTGGAGTCGGCGCGCCACGGCCTATGGCGGCGACCATAGCGCGGGGCGGGACGACCGGCTGCTCGATCCGGCGACGGAGGCCGCCAGGGTGCGGGCCATGTACACCCATCCCGATCATGTGCGGAAGGGCGTGGGCACGCTGATCCTCTCCCTCTGCGAGGCGGCGGCGCGGGCGGAGGGCTTCGCGGCGCTGGAACTGTCCGCCACCATGGCGGGCGTGCCGCTTTACCGCAGCTTCGGCTTCGTCGACGTGCGGGCGTTCGAGGATAGCGGCGTGCCGCTGATCCTGATGCGCAAGCCTATTGGCGACTCGTGAACCAGAGGCCGATCAGGCTGAGCGCTGCCGCTGCCGACATATAGAGGCCGACCAGCTCGACGCCCTGGACCTGGATCAGCCAGGTCGCGACGATGGGCGCCAGCGCGCCGCCGATGATGCCGCCCAGGTTGAAGGCGAAGGACGCGCCGGTATAGCGAAGCTGCACCGGGAAGAGATGCGGCAGATAGGCGCCGAGCGGCCCATAGACGAAGCCCATCAGGAACAGGGCGAGGCTGAGGATCAGGAAGATCGGCAGCAATTGCCCGGTGCCCATGGCGGGACCGAAGATCACGCCCATCGCCACCGTGCCGACGCAGCCGGCGACCAGCACGCGGGTCGGGCTGCTCCTGTCCGACCACCAGCCGGCGACGATGATGCTGAACGCCATGAACAGGATCGCGCCCAATTGGATGGCGAGGAAGGTTTCGCGGTCGATCCTGAGCGTGGTGGTGCCATAGCCGAGGGCGAAGGCGGTCGCGATATAATAGACGGCGAAACAGGCGGCGCAGGCGAAGGTGCCCGCGACGGCCGCGCCCAAATGGCTCTTGAACAGCGTGGCGAGCGGCACGGCGGGCGGCGGTGCTTCGGCCCGAGCGGCGGCGAATTCGGGGGTTTCGGTGAGCTTCAGACGAATCCACAGGCCCAGGATCACCAGCACCGCGCTGCCCAGGAAGGGCAGGCGCCAGCCCCAGGCGAAGAAATCCTTGTCAGTGAGGAACATGCCCAGCAACAGGAACAGCCCGTTGGCGGCGAGGAAGCCCACCGGCGCGCCCAATTGCGGGAACATGCCGAAGCGCGCCCGCCATCCCGGAGGCGCATTCTCCACCGCCAGCAAGGCCGCGCCGCCCCATTCGCCGCCAAGGCCGAAACCCTGTCCGAAGCGCAGGAGGCAGAGGATCAGCGGCGCCCACCAGCCGATGCTCTGATAGGTCGGCAGGAATCCGATCGCCAGCGTCGATCCGCCCATCAGCATCAGCGACGTCACCAGCGTCGCCTTCCGCCCGATGCGGTCGCCATAATGGCCGAACACCGCCGCGCCCAGGGGCCGGGCGAAGAAGGCGAGGGCGAGGCTGCCATAGGCGGCGAGCAATTGTGCCGAGGGGGAGGAGGCGGGGAAGAAGAGCGGCCCGAAGACCAGGCTGGCGGCGGTCGCGTAGATATAGAAGTCGTAGAATTCGACGGCCGTGCCGATCAGGCTGGCCGCCAGCACCCGCTTGTGGCGCAGCATCGCGCCCATGCCGCCCATTTCCCTGGCCCCTGCTTCCACCGCTTGCACGCCCCCCATCGTCGTCATTTCCCCGCCCGCTTCTGGTTCAGCAATTCATAGGCCATCACCGCGCAGGCGACCGCCGCGTTCAGGCTGTCGGCCTTGCCCAGCATCGGCATCTTCACCAGCAGGTCGCATTCGGCTTCATAGCTTTCGGGCAGGCCCTGCGCCTCGTTGCCGACCAGCAGGAAGCTGGGGCTCTGGTAGCGAGGTTCCTGATAGTCGTGCGTGGCCTTCAGGCTGGTGCCGATCAGCTCGCCCGGCCCCTGGCGCAGCCAGTGCATGAACTCGCCCCAGCGCGCCTGGGTGATGCTTTGGGTGAAAAGGGCGCCCATGCTGGCCCGCACGGATTCGACGGAGAAGGGGTCGACGCAATCGTCGATCAGGATCAGACCGCCCGCGCCGACCGCATCGCCAGTGCGCAGGATCGTGCCCAGATTGCCGGGATCGCGCAGCGACTGGGCGACGATCCAGATGTCGGCCCTGCTCCGGTCGAGCTTCGCCAGCGGGGTCAAGCGGTCGCGATAGACGCCGACCACCGCCTGCGGATTATCCTTGCCGCTGATCTTGGAGAGGATGTCGGGCGTCGTCTCTATCACGTCGCCGCCCGCCGCCTCCATCGCCGCGATCAGATCGGCGGCGAGGGGGTGGGTGGAACCGGCGTGGAACAGCATTTCGGGCAGCACGCCTTCCTCGCGCGCTTCGGTCAGGATGCGCAGCCCTTCGGCCAGGAAGAGTCCCTCCGCCTTGCGGAACTTCTTCTCCCGCAGGGAACGGACGCGCTTCACCAGCGGGTTGGAAAATCCGGTGATTTCTCGCGCCACGATGCTGTCTCTTGCCCTTTTTGCAGGTCCGCCGAAACGGCCTCTCTATAGGGGGAGAGGGGAAAAGGGTAGGGGGCTTGGCAGGGTGGGGATTTGGCCTTGCTGCCGGCAGGCGTTAAACCGGATCCCCTATCTCAGGTCGCCTGGGAGGCGCCGTGCCGGGCGACGGCGACGCGGTTGCGGCCGGAGCGCTTGGCTTCGTAGAGCGCCATGTCCGCGACCGCCAGCCAGCTTTCGCCTGTCGGCCAGTCGCCGCGCAGTTCCGCCACGCCGAAGCTGACGGTGGCGCGCAGCGGCGGCGTGCCGGGCATTTCCGCAGCGGCGATCGCGTCGCAGAAGCGCTGCGCCGCCCTTGCGGCATCGTCCTCCGCCGTTTCGGGCAGCAATATGCCGAATTCCTCGCCGCCCAGCCGCCCGAGCGAATCGCTGGGGCGTTGCAGGCCGGCGCAGAGCCGGGCGATGCCGCGGATCACCTGGTCGCCAGCGGGATGACCGTAGGTGTCGTTGATATGCTTGAAATGGTCGATGTCGAACAGCAGCAGGCTGGAGGGCCGCTCATGCCGTTCGAACAGGGCGATGGCGCGGTTCATTTCGGTGAGAAAGGCCCGGCGGCTGAGCGCGCCGGTCAGATGATCGCGCTCCGCGATGCGGCGCAGTTCGAGCTGCTCAACCACCAGCGCGGCGAGGTTCTTGAGGATGGCGATCTGCGCCGGGTCGAATTCGCGCGGCACGGTGTCGATCGCGCAGAGCGAACCGATATTATAGCCGTCCGGCGTTTCCAGCGGGATGCCGGCATAGCTGCGGATGTTGGGATCGCCCGTCACCAGCGGATTGTCGCGGAAGCGGGCATCCTCCTTGGCGTCGGTAATGACCATCGGCGCCCGCTGGCGGATGGTGTGGTCGCAAAAGGCGATGTCGCGGGCGGTTTCGCTTTCGTCGAGGCCGGCCAGCGACTTGAACCACTGCCGATCGGTATCGACCAGCGAGACGGCCGAAATCGGCACGCCCAGGATGCTGCGGACCAGATCGGTGATGCGGTCGAAGGAGGATTCCCTTGGCGTATCCAGAACTTCGTACCGGTTCAGCGCGGCGAGACGCGCCGGTTCGTCCATCAGCTTTGGATCGAGCATTGCCAACTATCCTCAACCGGCGGCGCGCCCTTCCTGCGCCCCGCGATTCCCGTTCGATATTATCCTGTGATAGTCGCTTGCCGATGTTTGACAAAGGCTTAGCAGGCTCGACCGGCCTTATTCCTCGCCAAATTTATCCTCGACCAGCGTCACCAGCTTGCCCAGCGAATCGGCTGCCTCGGGACCGGTGGCGCTGATGACGATGCTGTCCCCCATCGCCGCGCCCAGCATCATCAGGCCCATGATGGAGGTTCCGGTGACTTCGCTGCCGTCCTTGCGCACGGTGATCTGCGCGGGAAGGCCGCTGGCCAGGGTCACGAATTTCGCGCTGGCGCGGGCGTGGAGGCCCCGGCGGTTGCTGATCCTGACTTCCTGGCTGATTTCGCTCATGTGGTGCTGCCCAACAGTTCCGATGCAACGCTGATATATTTCTGACCCGCTTCCCGCGCGGCGGCGACGGCCTGGCGCACGTCCATGACCTTGCGCGCGCTTTCCAGGCGGATCAGCATGGGCAGGTTGATGCCCGCGATCACCTCTATCTCGCCCGCCTTCAGCAGGGAGATGGCGAGGTTGGAGGGGGTGCCGCCGAACAGGTCGGTCAGCAGGATCACCCCGGACCCGTCGTTGACGCGCGCCACCGCATTGGCGATGTCGGCGCGGCGCATCTCCATATCGTCCTCAGGCCCGATGCAGATGGTCTCGATCTGCTGCTGCGGACCGACCACATGCTCCATCGCGACGACGAATTCCGTCGCCAGCGCCCCATGGGTGACGAGTACCAGTCCAATCATCTTGCTTACGTGGCCCACCTGTTCTTCATGGATTACGCTTTCGGGCCTCCCGGTCTGCGCTTCTCCAGGGCGTCCTGGGGCGCTGATTCCATATTGCGGTGCGAGACCGTGGGCGAAAAGCCCGCATCTTGCAAGTATCTGGCGACGCGTTCGGCCACATGGACCGACCGATGGCGGCCGCCCGTACAGCCAAAGGCCACGGTAATGTAGCTTTTTCCGCCCTCCGCATAGCGGGGCAGCAGCAGGGCCAGCAAGTGTTCGATGCGCCCGACCGCCTCATCATAGGCGGGATCTTCCATGATATAGGCGGCGACAGCGGGGTCGAGCCCGGTCTTCGGCCGCAGCGCCTCCTCCCAATGGGGATTGCGCAGGAAGCGCATGTCGAACACCAGATCGGCGTTGAGCGGCACGCCGCGCGAATAGCCGAAGGACATAATGGTCAGCACCGGGTCCGACAGCCCCTCGCGCGAGAAGCGGTTGCGGATTTCCTGTTGCAGGCCGTTGCTGGTGAGGCTGCTGGTGTCGATCACCTGATTGGCCCAGCGGCGCAGCGGTTCGGTCAGTTCCCGTTCGCGGGCGATGCCATGGCGGGCGGGGCGGTCGGTGGCCAGCGGATGGCGGCGGCGGGTTTCCGCGAAACGACGCTCCAGCTCCTCGCCGGAGCAGTCGAGGAACAGCGTTTCCACATCATGGCCGTGGCGAGCGCGCAGGGCCTTGATCCGCTGGACGATGGCGGCGGCGTCGAAGCCGCGGGTGCGCGCGTCGATGCCCAGCGCCAGAGGACGGTCCGTCCCTTCCTCATGCCCCTCCGGCAGGGGGGTGTCGAGCAGGCGGTCGAGCAGCACCAGCGGCAGGTTGTCGACCACTTCCCAGCCCATATCCTCCAGCGTCTTGAGCGCGGTCGTCTTGCCCGCGCCTGACAGGCCGGACACGAGCAGGATGGTCTTCGGCGTTTCCAGGCTCACAACGGGTCCATGCTCCCGAGGCCCAGGGTCCGGACGGCGAGTTCCACCTTGATCGGGGCGGATGCTTCGAACGGGGCGAGCCGGACCACGGGGATTGCGACCCCGGCGATGGACCGTTGCGCGGTTTCCGGCGGCATTCGCTCCACGTCGTCGCTGAGGTCGACCGCCAGCGCGACCGGGGCGTTGTCCGCATGGGGCATGTCGACCAGCCCCAGGCCGCGCACCTCCATCATGCCGACGATCCGGTCGGGCGCGCGGGCGAACAGGCGCCCTTCGATCTCCAGCAGGCGGGTATAGTCGTCGCTCACCAGCACGGCGCCGCGATCGATCAGGCGCAGCGCCAGGTCGGACTTGCCCATGCCGCTGGGGCCGCAGAGCAGCACGGCCCGGCCGTCAATCGCCACGCTGGTCGCATGCAGGGTTTCGGAAGAATGTGTCGACGCCATATCGCCTTATCGCTTTGACGTCATATTAGCTCCTGTTGGCGCTGGTGGAAATCGAATTAACCGGGGCGTTTCTCATTATGGTGCAGTGGGGGTGTGGGGGAGGGGCAAATTCAGGCCATTCCCCGCAGACGGTCGGCGCGGCGCAGCGGGCCTGGAGGGCGGCAGCTTAAAATCCCGGCCTCCTCCCGCCCATGGGAGGGGGAGTATCTGCGCCTCCCCCGTTCCGGCTTATTCCGAAACGATGCCCGGATCGCGTTCGACCGCCATGGGCAGGCGCACGATGAAGCAGGCGCCGCTTTGCGCGTCCTGGCGGTCCGCGATGCTGATCTTGCCCTGATGCCCCTCCACGATGGAGCGGGCGATGGCGAGGCCAAGGCCCGAATGCTTGCCGAACGCCTCATTTTCCGGGCGGACGCTGTGGAACCGGCGGAAGACATGTTCGCGTTCGGATTGCGGGACGCCCGGACCCTCATCCTCCACGCTGACCAGCACTTCATTGTCCGCCACGGTGGCGACGATCTGGACCAGCCCGTCATCGGGGGAGAAGGAGATCGCATTGTCGATGAGGTTGTCGAGCACGCGGATGATCCGCTGCTCCTCGCCCAGCGCAACCGCGACATTCCTGCGTGGCCGGGCGAAGGCGAGGCGCACGCCGCGGGGCACGCCGCGGGCTTCGCGGGCGACCACCATCTTCTCGATCAACAGGCCGAGATCGATCGGCTCGAACCGGGTGCGGGAAAGCTGCGCGTCGATGCGCGAGGCTTCGGCAATGTCCGTCACCAGCCGGTCGAGCCGGCGCACATCGTCCTGCGCGATCGCCATCAGCTGGGCGCGCAGTTCCGGCTTGTCCACCCGATCCAGCGCGTCCAGGGCTGAACGCAGGGAGGCGATGGGGTTCTTCAGCTCATGGCTGACATCGGCGGCGAAGGCGTCGGTCGCGTCGATCCGCTGGCGCAGCGCATGGCTCATGTCGGACAGGGCGCGGGCCAGCATGCCGATCTCGTCCCGCCGGTCGGGCAGGCGTGGCACCGTGACTTCGCGCGCCCGCCCCAGCCGCACGCGCACCGCCGCGCGGGCGAGGCGTTGCAGCGGCTGCACGATGGTCCGGGCCAGGAACAGGGAGAGCAGGACGGAAGCCAGCACCGCCGCCGCCAGCACCATGCCCAGGCGGAAACGCTCCGCGCGGACGGTGCGCGTGATGTCGCGGGCATTTTCCGTCGCCAGCAGGCCGGTGCCGTCCTTCACATTGACCGCCGCGGAGATCATGAAGGTGCGGTCGGGGGCATAGCGGTTCACCGCCTGGGTGCGGCCGCTTTTGCGCGCCACCACCATTTCGGGCCATGCCTGTGCCCGGTCGACTGCCGGCTCCTCGAAATTGGGCGGGCGGTCGGCGGACACGATGCGGTCTATCACCTTGTCGAGGAAGCGGGCGACATGGCGCTGCCATTCCTCCTCGGCGGGCAGGCGCAGGCGATAGCGCGGCGCGTTCATGGCGAAGCTGTCGGCGATCAGCCGTCCCTGCGCGTCATAGCGGCGCACGCGGTCGCCGGTCTGCCGCGCATAGGCGGCGATCAGCGCGTCCTGCCGGTCAGCCGGCGCATTTTCAAGGCCAATGGCCAGCAGCTTCAATTCGCGCGCCGACTGCTCCAGCCGGTCGTCGACGATGCGCGTGCGGTAGCTGTCCAGATAGAAGAAGCCGCCCGCCAGCAGCGCCAGCGCGAACACATTGACCGCCAGGATGCGCGGGGTCAGGCTGATCCGGCCGGACCAGCTCCACCTTGCGCCCGCGTCATGCTTCTTCGGAGAAACGATAGCCGGCGCCATAGAGGGTGTCGATTGCGTTGAATTCGGGGTCGACTTCGCGGAACTTGCGGCGAAGGCGCTTGATGTGGCTGTCGATGGTGCGGTCGTCGACATAGACGTCGTCCTGATAGGCGGCATCCATCAGCTGGTTGCGGTTCTTGACCACGCCGGGGCGCGCGGCGAGCGTTTCCAGGATCAGGAATTCGGTCACGGTCAGCGTCACGTCCCGGCCCATCCATTTGACCCGGTGGCGGGCAGGGTCCATTTCCAGCCGGCCGCGCACGATCGGTTCGGCCACCGGCTCGTCGGGCGCGGCATCCACCTTGCTCGCCTCCGCCCGGCGCAGGATCGCGCGAATGCGGGCGATCAGCAGCCGCTGGGAGAAAGGCTTGCTGATATAATCGTCCGCGCCCATGGCGAGGCCCAGCGCCTCGTCCAGTTCGTCGGCCTTGGACGTCAGGAAGATGACCGGCATATGGCTCTTTTCCCGCAGCCGCCGCAGCAGTTCCAGCCCGTCCATGCGCGGCATCTTGATGTCGAACACGGCCAGGTCTGCGGGATTTTCTATCAGCGCCTTCAGCGCCGCCTCCGGGTCCGAATAGAGGCGCGTCAGGAACCCTTCCGTCTGCAACGCGATGGAGACGGAGGTCAGGATATTCTTGTCATCGTCCACCAGAGCGATGGTTGCGGTCATGCTGCGCCCCGAAAATCGTCGGCAATGGGAATGCCCCTGCGTTAGACGAAGGCGGCTTCCCCTGCAAGGAAGGCCGGGCGGGCGGGTTATGCGGTGTAGCCATGGGAATTCGGGATAAATGCCGGGGATGCGGGGTTTCCCGGGGTTTGACGCATCTTCTGCAAAGGCTTATGCCCGCTAGGTCTGCAGCAGATGGCGCCAAGCGGCGAAGATCGCGGCGTTGAGAGGCGGACCGGCCGTGAACATGATAAGATGGCGGCCGGACATAATGATATTCAGGAGTAAAGGCGTGCAGGCCAAATCCTCTTTCACCCTCGATCGGCAGGGCATTTCCACCAGCGCCGATCAATATTGGAATCTGGGCACCGCGCCGCTGGTCGAAGCCGCGCTTGCCAATGGCGAGGGCATATTGGCCAAGGACGGCCCGCTGGTGGTCAAGACCGGCAAGCATACCGGGCGGTCGGCAAGCGACAAGTTCATCGTCAGGGACGCGGAAACCGAATCCACCGTCTGGTGGGGCAAGACCAACGTGCCCATGACGCCGGAGCATTTCGCCGCGCTGAAGGCCGATTTCTTCGCCGCCCTGGGGCAGAAGGACAAGCTGTACATTGCCGATCTGTTCGGCGGATCGCAGCCTGAGCATCGCGTCAACGTGCGGATCATCAACGAATTCGCCTGGCATAACCTCTTCATCCGCACGCTGCTGGTCCGTCCGGGCGCGGAGGAGCTGGCGGATTTCGCGCCTGAATATACGATCATCGACCTGCCCACCTTCCAGGCCGATCCGGTCCGTCACGGCACCCGCAGCGAGACGGTGATCGCGGTCAACTTCACCGAGAAGCTGATCCTGATCGGCGGCACCCGCTATGCCGGAGAGATGAAGAAGTCGGTCTTCGGCATCCTCAACTATCTGCTGCCGACGCGGGGCGTGATGCCGATGCACTGTTCGGCCAATATCGGTCCGAACGGCGACACGGCGGTCTTCTTCGGCCTGTCGGGCACGGGCAAGACCACCCTGTCGGCCGATGCCAGCCGCACGCTGATCGGGGATGACGAGCATGGCTGGTCGGACACCGCCGTCTTCAATTTCGAGGGCGGCTGCTACGCCAAGATGATCAACCTGTCGGCCGAGGCCGAGCCGGAGATCTTCGCCACCACCAAGCGGTTCGGCACGGTGCTGGAAAATGTCGTGATCGACGAGGAAACCCGCGAGATCGACCTGGACGACAACAGCCTGGCCGAGAACAGCCGGGGTTCCTACCCGATCGACTTCATCCCGAATGCGTCGGAGAAGAATCTGGGGCCGGTGCCGAAAAACATCATCTTCCTGACCGCCGATGCTTACGGGGTTTTGCCGCCGATCGCGCGGCTGACGCCGGACCAGGCCATGTATCATTTCCTTTCGGGCTATACCGCGCGCGTCGCCGGGACGGAGATCGGCGTGACGGAGCCGTCCGCGACCTTCTCCACCTGCTTCGGCGCGCCGTTCATGCCGCGTCACCCTTCCGTTTACGGCAACCTGCTGAAGGAACGGATCAACAAGGGCGGCGTGACCTGCTGGCTGGTCAACACCGGCTGGACCGGGGGCAAATATGGCGTCGGCAAGCGCATGCCGATCAAGGTGACGCGGGCCCTGCTGAACGCGGCGCTCGACGGCAGCCTCAACAACGCCGAATTCCGCACCGATCCCAATTTCGGCTTCCAGGTGCCGGTTGCGGTTCCGGGCGTGGATTCGACCATACTCGATCCGCGCGCGACCTGGCCCGACAAGGCGGCCTATGACGAAACCGCCGGCAAGCTGGTCAAGCAGTTCGTCGACAATTTCGCCCAGTTCGAGGATCATGTCGATGCGTCGGTGCGCGACGCGGCGCTGACGGCGGCCTGACAGGCCCGCATTTCGTAACGACAGGGGCCGGGGAGCGATCTTCCGGCCTCTTTCGCTTCCCGTCGGCGGGACGGAATGCTATCCTGCATCAAACTTCAGCGGGATATGAGCTATGGCACTGTTCGACGATTTGCTGGGCAATATGGGTGGCCTGGAGGCGGTTGCCGCGAAGATCGGCCTTCAGCCCGACCAGATGCAGGCCTTGATGAGCGAAATCGGCGGCAAGATCGCTTCGGGCGAGACCGATGTCGCCGCGCTGGCGACCACGGCCGCCGAACATGGCGTGTCGGCGGACAAGTTGCAGGAGCTGTTCGCCCATTTCGGCGGCCCGGAAGCCATATTGGCGAAGATCGGCGGCCTGTTCGACCGGGATGGCGACGGCAATCCGCTCAACGAACTGGGCGGGCTGGCCAAAGGTCTTTTCGGCTGATCCGCCGTCCCGGCGCGCGCTGGGATGACGGATTTTGCGGAAATGGCCGGACATACCCCGGATTGGGTATGCTTTTGGATAGATAAGCGATTATGAGCTTGCTGCGGGACGGGCGTGTCGGCGCTCCGGGAGCAGGGGAAAATCATGATGATGGGGGATATGCTGCGCGGCAGCGCCGCCATTGCAGCGATATTGAGCAGCAACGCGCAGGCGCAGAGCCAATTTCTGTCCGGTGAATGGATGCAGGACGGGGCCTGCGTGCCCAGCTACCGCGCCCTGAATGCGCCGGAGACGCGCAATCTTCCCTGCTGCGTTCCGGCGCGTCGCGCGGTGCCGCCGCTTTGCCCGCGGTCCTGATCCGCGCGGATGATCGCCAGCTTTCGCACGGACAAGTTTTTTTCGCCTTGCCTTGGAACGTCCCAAGGGGCATTCGCGCTGCATAGCTTATTGCGAAGCCCACGCAACTGACGCTCTTACCCGCGACAGTCGCCCTGGATTTGGCAGGGGAAAAGGTTTTGAACGACGTGACGATCGAAAAGCCGGTGCTGGAACCGACCGGCGCGCTTTCAGTGGAAACCGTGCTGTCGGTGCGGCATTGGAACGAACATCTGTTCAGTTTCCGCATCACGCGGCCGGCCAGCTTCCGCTTCCGGTCGGGCGAGTTCGTGATGATCGGTTTGCAGGGCGACAATGGCAAGCCGCTGCTGCGCGCCTATTCGGTCGCCAGCCCCGCCTGGGACGAGGAACTGGAGTTCCTGTCGATCAAGGTGCAGGACGGGCCGCTGACGTCCAAACTGCAACTGATCCAGCCCGGCGACCAGATCTATCTGGGGCGTAAGCCGACCGGCACGCTCGTCACGGACGCGCTGCTGCCGGGCAAGCGGCTGTTCATGCTGTCGACCGGCACGGGCCTGGCGCCCTTCCTCAGCCTGGCGCGCGATCCGGACGTCTATGAATTTTACGAGCAGGTCGTGGTGGTGCATTCGGTCCGCCGGGTGAGCGACCTTGCCTTCCATGACGAGCTGTCGGGCAAGCTGGCGGACGACCCGCTGGTGGCGGAGCAGGCGGCCAGCCAGTTCCATTATGTGCCGACCGTGACGCGCGAACCCTTCCGCAACAACGTCCGCATCGACAAGCTGGTGGAAACGGGCGCGCTGTTCGAAGGGATTGCAGGCGAGCCGAGGTTCAATCCCGAGACCGACCGGATCATGATGTGCGGCAGCATGGAGATGATCAAGCAGTTCGGCGCCTATTTCGAGGAACAGGGCTTTGCCGAGGGCTCCAACGCCGCGCCGGGCGCCTATGTTATTGAGCGCGCCTTCGTAGGCTGATTGCCTGCGGCATCGGCAAGGGAAGGGCTGGCGGCGATGCCGGCCCTTCTGCTTTTCCGTGGATGGTCTTCATGATGGGGGCAGGCGGCGCAAGGCCGGCATCGCAACGGCGCCGGACGATGTCATCGCAATGAACCGGCTGCGACCCGAGGCTTTGCTTCTGGCCGGTCCATATCCTTGTTTCCCTTTCCCGTGCCGAAGGCAAGATGATCATCGTCCATTATGAACGGTTTATCGGATATGTTCCGGCGTCCGCGCATGGCCCCCGCGGCGAGTCGCGCCCGGGATGCGGCTCCATTCGGCCGTTGCGGCAGCGGGCGATTCGGCAAAGCGGTCGATTTTTCGGTGGAACATCGCGATAAGCAGTCCACCTCCGGCGTAGGAAGGGGCGACGGCGCGATTTGTGGAGATGCGGGCAGACAGTGCGAAGGCGGCCTACACCGCCTTCCTGAGCTATAATCACAGGGACGTTCGGGCCGCGCGCGGGCTGCAACGGCGGCTGGAATCCTATCGGCTGCCCAAGGGCGCCATGCGGTCCGACGGCGGGCGGCGGCTTGGCCCGATCTTCCGCGACCGCGACGAATTGCCTGCCGCGGCCGACCTGTCGGAGGCGGTGAAGCAGGCGCTTTCCCGATCGGCGGCTTTGGTGGTCCTGTGTTCGCCCCATGCGGCGGCTTCGCCCTGGGTGGACAAGGAAATCCGCCTGTTCCGCGTCCTCCATCCCGACCGGCCGATCCTGGCCGCGATCATCGAAGGCGAACCGGAAGAGGCCTTTCCGCCTGCGTTGCGGGACGGTGGCGAACCGCTTGCCGCCGACCTTCGGCGGGAGGGCGACGGCGTTCGGCTGGGCACCCTGAAGATCATTGCCGGGCTGGCCGGGATCGGCCTGGACCGGCTGGTGCAGCGCGATGCGCAGCGGCGCGTCCGGCGCGTGACGGCTGTCACGCTGGCCCTGCTGCTGGTCATGCTAGCTTTTCTCGCGCTGTCGATTGCGGCCTTGCAAGCGCAGCGGGAAGCGGAGCGGCAACGCGCCGAAGCAGAAGGGATCATTGAATTCATGCTGACCGATTTGCGGGAACGTCTGCGCAGCGTCGGTCGCCTGGATGCCCTGACCGTCGTCAACGACCGGGCGATGAACTATTATCGCGACCAGGGCGACCTCGACGATTTGCCGGACGACAGCCTGGAAAGGCGGGCGCGCATCCTTCAGGCGATGGGGGAGGACGATATTGCGCGCGGCAGCCTGCCGGCGGCGCGGCGCAAGTTCGAGGAAGCGCATCGCACCACCACCGCTCTGCTGGACGACGATCCCCAGCGGCCCGAATGGATCTTCGTCCACGCGCAGAGCGAATTCTGGATCGGGCAGGTCGATCAGCTATCCGGGCAGGCTGACGCCGCGCTCAGGCATTATCGGGCCTATCTGCATTGGGCCCGCGAGCTTTTCCGGTATCAGCCCCAGGCGGCGCGCAGCTTCACGGAAATGGGCTATGCGCTCAGCAACATCGCTTCGGTCCAATGGGAATCGAAGAACGACCATGACGATGCGATCCGGAATTATGCGAAGTCGCTCTACTGGTTCCAGCGGGCGCAGCAGGCCGATCCCGGATCGCTCAACATTCGCATGGAGGTGGCCGAACGCCATGCGCGGCTGGCCGACGTGCATTTCGACCGCCGCGACTTCCGGGCGTCGGAGCAGCATCGGCTGGAGCAACTGAGGCTGCTCGAACCCTTGCGGCGGGAAGATCCGCAAAATGGCGACATCGCCTATGACACTCTGGTGGCGACCCGTTCGCTTGCGCGGATCGCGTTCGAGACCGGTGAGACGGCCAAGGCGGTCAGGCTGCTGCGCGATGCGCGGAGCCAGTCTTCGGCGCTGCGCCAGCGCGATCCGGAGAACCAGAACTGGTTCGAGCAGCATTTGCGGCTGCTGATGGATGCAGCCGAGGTGGCGAGGGCGCGCCACCAGGGCGCGGAGGTCCACCGACTGGTCGACCAAGCTCGTCGGATCATGCATGATGCAAGTCCGACGGCCGCGGCGGACCCGGCATTTCGGGCTACGTCGATCCGGCGTCTGGATGCTATAGCACAGTCGAATGACAGGGCTTCGGCAAAGGGGGAGTGAATGCTGCCTTACGGGAACAGTGTCAGGACCATCGGCCCCGGCGACAAGATCGATCATGTTACCCTGCTCTCCATTCGCGTGCGGGAAGGCGCGTGGAATGTCAGCCGCTGGTTCGCGCCGATCTGCGAACGCGGACTGCAGGCCACGGAGGCGCGCCTGCTGAAGATGGCGCAGTCCCGCGACCCCGCGCAATATCCCGAATTCAGGGGCTATGGGTTCGAGAACATCGCCTTCGTCGAATATATGTGCTTCTTCACCATCATATTGGATGCGCCCGGCTACAGCTTCCATGACGGAAAGGACACCGATCCGATCTGGTTCGTGGAGAAGAAGGAAAACAGTTCGCTGCCCCCGCCGCCCGCGCCGGTGGCGCCCAACCGCAGCTTCTACGACCTGGAGATGACCGACATCGGCGGCTATCCGGCGCTGCGCTGCCGCAACTACATGTGCAACGGCTATACCGGCGAACCGTTGAAGGAAGGGGAGGAGCAGGGCTTCATCTTCAATCTCTATATTCGCGGCCGTTATGAACATGGCGGCGATTCGGGGGTTGTCCTGGCGATCGATCCCGACGGCGTCAGCAAGGGACCGCGGAAATAGGATCGCGCGAATCCGGTGGCGGCGGACGGGCGCTTGTGGGACAAGGCGGGAAATGATCAGGCCGCAGCTTAACAGCATCACGCGATTGGCCCGGGCGGGCGCGTTGGAACAGGCCTGGACCACATTCCATGCCGCCGGCCTGTCGCCGCAATCGGACGACCCGGATGTGCTGACGGTTTACGGACGCCTGCTGAAGGACCGCGCGGCGGGCGAGAGCGGCGCGGCGCGGGAAGAATTGTTGAACCGGGCCATCACCGCCTATGAGCGTGCTTCCGCCCTTTCGCATGCGACCTATCCGTTGATCAACGCGGCGACGCTGGCCTATGTGGCAGGGCGGCACGAGGCGGCGGTGACGCTGGCCAATGCCGTGATGACGCTGCTCGACGATCCGCTGCGCGCCGCCGAGACGCCCTATTGGATCGATGCGACGCGGGCCGAAGCGCTGCTGCTGCTGGGCCGGACCCAGGATGCCGAACGGATGCTGCGGCAGGCCATCGGGCATCAGCCCGAAGCGTGGGAAGACCATGCCTCCACGCTGCGACAGTTCGCGATGATCCTGGCGGAGGCGGGACGGCCGGCGGACTGGCTGGACCGCCACCGTCCGGCTTCGCCGCTCTATTTCGAGGGAATATTGGGCCTTGCAGCCGATGACGCCCAGGCGGCCCGCACGATTGCCGGGGCGGTGGATGCATTGGCCCCTTCCATGGTGATCGGGGCGCTGGCCGCCGGGGCGGACATATTGGTGGCGGAGGCGGCCATTGAGGCGGGCCGCCAGCTGCATGTCGTTCTGCCCTGTCCGGCCGAACTGTTCCGGGCGGCGTCGGTCGATCCTTTCGGTCCGGCATGGGCCGATCGGTTCGATGCGTTGATGGGAAGGGCGGTGTCGGTCAGGGAAATGGACGACTGGCAACCGCTCAGCAATGCATCCGTCGAGGTGTCGAGGCAGGCCGCCATGGGGCTGGCCCTGTGCGAGGCCAGGCGCCTGCAATCCTCCGCCCGCGCCTTGCAGATCGTCGGGCGGGGCGAGGAGGGGGGAGGCGACATGGCAGGCTGGGAAGCGCTGGGGCTGCGGCTGGATCGGCTGGCGCTGGAACGGAGCAACGCTGCTCAGGTCGCCCTGTCGCCGGAGGCGGAAGTCGTGGCGCTGATCGCCGTTCCGGAATCCCTGCCCTTCCACTTCGGCGGGGATGCGACGCTCTTGGTGGGGCAGGAGGGGCAGCATGCCTATGGCCTGTCTTCCCTTGCCGACGCGGCCCACAGGGCCGCTGCTTTGCGCGGCGACCATCCCGAGGCCCGGCTGGCGCTGGATTACCGCGCCCTGGCCGACACGCAGGACGGACGCTGGGATCGTGCGCTCATGATCGCCGCCGCGGACCTGGAGGGGGCGGTGGCGTTGAGCGAGTCGGCCGCCCTTGCCCTTGCCCTGCACGCGCCGGAGGCGAATGTGCAGCCGATGGGCGACATCAGGACGGCGTCGGGCGACCTGGCGCTTTATGGCCTGTTTCCCTGAGCCTGGGGGGAATCACCTCTTCTGGTCCGCGCTGAGTCCTTCGACAAGCTGAGGGCGAACGGATGTTGAGCGGCTCCGGTTCATCGGACGTTGCTCAGGATGTGCGAGGATCCGGCTTCCGCGACCGGGAGGAGAATCGGCGCTTGCAGGCCCGATCTCCGCATGGCGTGGTCCGGGCAGGCTTCAGGCTATCAATTCGGCGAGCAGGCGCGGCGCCAGTATCTCCAGCGCCTCGTCTGTCCGGCTGACGATGCCCCGCCGCAGCAGATGCGCAATGGCCCGGGATGTCGTCTCCCGCGTGGTATGCACCGACAGCGCCAGCGCGGACAGCACGGGCGGCGGCTCGATGCGGTTGGAGGCGCCCGCAAGGCGCAGCAGTTCGGCATAGACCCGGCCATTCGCCGTCAAAGTGGTCCTGGCGGCCATGCGGTCCAGCATCACGTCCAACTGCCGCGCGAACAGCAGGCTGAGGCCATGGGCGATATCCGCGCTGTGCCGCGCCAGGTCCACCAATGCCGAGGTTTCGATGCAGAGGAGATGGAGCGAACCCTGCGCGACGATGTCGCTGCGCAGCGCCGCCGGTTCGGGATAGCTGCCGAAGATTTCGCCCGGCCCGTGGGAAGCGAGCAAGGTCAACTGGCCATCGGCCGAGTTGATCTGGGCCTGGGCGGCGCCCTCCACGACCACCCAGCAATGATCGGCCAGGTCGCCCTGATGCGCGACGACGGCCTTGTGCGGAAAAACCATGTCGCGAACGGCGGACGCCAGAGCCTCGGCACCTGCCTGCCCACATGAAAACACGCTTCTGATAACGGCCAGCCGTTCCGTCTCAAGCAAGCTCTTCCCCCAAAAACCATGTGGGCCAGCGCGGTCGAACCTACCGGCTGATGGCTCTCAAAAAAAGGCCCAGCAGCGCGAAGGCTGCCGGGCCCTGAGTTGGAAATCAGGCAAGCCTGAGTTCCTCGGGTCGCGGGCGGAACAATAAGCGCCTCTTCCTATCTTGCGCGTGACGTGCATCACGCTTCGTCGATCTCCGACAAAGGCGTTGGGCGGGAGAAGGCGCCTACATGCTCAGCTTGACGCCGGCCCGTATACGCTGCCCTAATAGGTGACGGTCACCGTCAGCGTGTCGAGATAGCCGGCGCCGGCCGCCACATTCTGTCCCGCCGGGATGCGGCCGTAGACGGTGACGCTGTCGTTGAATACCAGCAATGCCAGGACGGTGCGCGTGACGTTGACCGATCCGCCGGTGCCGTTGCCCCATATCTGCGTGCGTGCGGCGTTGGTGTAGAGGTTGTAGTTGAGGGCAGCGGCGCCCCTTCGCAGCGTGCGTGGCGCGAAGCTGCCGGAACTGCCGGCGCTGATGTCGATCGTGTAGGAGCCGGCCAGCGCCACCAGAAGATCGCAATGGACGTTGATCGTACCCGTCGCGTCGGTCGCGGTGGGCGAGAGCGGATTATAGTTGCCGAAGCTGATGCCGGTGGCCGTGACCGTGCAGGAGCAGCCGGCCAGACCGTTGCAGGCGGCCTGGGCAGGGCTTGGCTGCATCAGGAACAGGATGGCCGTCAGCAGCGGCAGGGCCGTCAGGGCCTGAGCGCGCCGCCTCATGGCGCCGGCTCCCGCTGGAACGCGCAGGCGACGGGGCCGATGCGGGGCAGCGTATCGCGCGGCGCGATGCCTGTCACGGTCGCCTTGCAGACGCCGCCGCCCGTGTCGATCTCCAGCACCATCCCTTCGCGGAGATTGCGCACGAAAATTTCTCCGCCGAAGCCGACGAACAGCGTCTCGCCGCCGTCGGTGCGTACGTTCGCGCCGGCTGCGACCGGCTTGCCGTCGGCGGTGGCGACGACCACCGTGCCCGGCCGGTCCTGCTCGACCGGGAAGCGGGCATGGGCCGCTCCCCTGATCCGCGGAACGACGATCATCGTGTCGTCGGGCAGCCGCACGTCCAGCGGCAGGTCGGACGGCGCCAGCGAAATCCGGTTCGCCTCATAGGGTCGCAGGTCCGGAACAATGGCGATGCCCCGCCGGTCGGTGCGCGCGACGGGGCGGTTTTCCTGATAGATGCGCACATTGCCCTGCCCCGGCACCTCGACCACGCCAAAGCCATTTTCGATCCGCCGGGAGGCATGGATGCCGCCGGCCGCGAACATGACCCCGCCGCTCGCGAGCAGCCTCACGCCCGTCTTGCCCCGGAAGCGGGCCGCCTCCAGGCTCAGCTCGCCCGTGGAGCCGCGCCAGTTCATTTCCGCCTGCTGCCGGTCGTTTTCGCCCTCGCTGCCCGCCAGGCGATAGCCCCAGCCGCCCGAAAGCGGCGCCGTCCGCCGTATTTCCGCCAGGCGGTTGCGATTGTCGCCCTGCGCATAGACGCTGGTCCGCGTGCCCAGCGGAATGGTGAGGCCAAGGCCGACGACCGCCTCCGGTTCCCGACCCGCCATGTCGCTGCGGAGGGCGAACAGGCTCATATAGGCGCGGCTGCCGATCCCGACGCTGTAATTGGCCGATCCGATCCTCGCCCGGTTGCCGTCGCCATATTCAAGGTCGGTCCAGGTCACGACCATGCTGCCCAGATCGCCAAGCGACGCCCCGGCCGACGCCTGGAACTGCCGCGCGATGCGGTCCGCCGGGCGGTCTATGCCGATCTGGTCGAAGCCATCCGACGCGCGCTGATAGCTGAGCGCGATGTTCCAGCGCGGCGTGATGCGCGCGAAGGAGGCGCGATAGAGGCCGCCGCTCCCCTCCCTCCCGCGCGATCCCGCCAAAGCGAGGCTGAATTCCCCGAGCAGCGGCCAGACGAACGACAGGCCGCCGCCCAGCATTTGCACGTCGCCGCTCGCCTCCGCCCGGGCATCCACGGTCAGCCAGTCCGTCAGGCCGCGCCTGTAGCTGCCCGCGGCGAAGGCGGTGCCGTAGCTGAAGCTGGCAATGCCATAGTCGCGCCGTTCCGCCCCGGCTTCGAACGACCAGGCGGACAGCCCGGCGCTGAGCAGCCGGGGGCTGACATAATAGGGCGTGCGCACGCGCCGTTCGACGCCCGTGGCGTCGCGCACGACCAGCGTCACCTCGCCCGCGCCCGTCACCAGAGGCACCTGATCGATGGAGAAGGGCCCCTGATCGACGTCCGACTGGAAGCGCACGGCATTGTTCACGAGCAGTTCGACATTGGAGGGCACGGCGGTGCGGCCGAGAAAGGCGGGGGTGGGAAAGGTGATGAGGGTGGGACTGAGTCCGAATTCCGTGCCGTAGCGAACGCCGCCATAGCGTATCTGGCGGCCCCAGTCGGGGCTGGTCGTGACGGTATCGCCCAGGATCAGTCGGCGGAGATCCTGGGGATCGTCGCGGATGAAATAGCTGTCGAGCCGCACGACGCCGTTGCCGATGCCGCTGCTCTGCCCGACCGTCATGCTGTTGGCGAACAGGCCCCAATCGTCCGACAGGCCGGCTTCCAGGAAGGCGGAGGAGGCCAGTTCGTCCTGATGGGAGACCGACAGGTCGTAATTGAGGAAGGCGGCGAAGGTGCCGGCTGTGGGCAGCAGCCTGCCGGCCGATCCGGAAAGCCGCTGCACCGCGAACCGTTCGGCGGGTACGGTCAGGTCAAGCTGCTGGCTGGCCGCATCGAAGGAGGGCGTGATGAAGGAGGGGAGGGGGACCAGCGCCTCTCCGTCGATCGTCACGGGCGGGGCATCGGCGCGGATCTTCCAGCGTTCGAGGTCCGCGGCCTTCAGGAACCAGGCGTCGCCGCGCCGCCCGGCCAGTATCTCGCCCTCCTGCGCCTGGCCGTTGACCAGAAGCCGGACCAGCATCAGCGAGGGCCCGTCGCCGTCTTCCCCGGCGGCCGGCGGCGATCCATGGCCGGGGGGAGCCTGGGCGGCGGCGGGGCGGGACAGGAGGCAGAGCGCGACCATGGCCCCTTCAAGGGCGCGCGACTTCACGGGGCCGCTCCTCTGCAACGATCTCCGCGGCGACATCCGCCTGATCGGTCATCGCGTCGAGTTTCAGGGTCTGGCCGGAAGCGATGGATGCGGCAGTGTCGAGGACGACCTGCTGCGAGGAGCCGGGGAGCAGATAGACCGACATGTCCTGCCGGGCCACTTGCGGACCGCCCTTGCGCGACAGGATCAGGCGGTTGATCTGCACATGGGCGTTGCCTTCGTTGCGGATGGCGAAGGTCATCTGGCGCGGTCCGCTGGGCCAGGCGCGCCAGACCAGCCTGCCCGACCCGCGAGCCGGGGGCACGAAGATCGGAATGCTGATCCGCAGGAGCGTCTGGACGGTTCCGGCGGGAACCGCGCGGGTGCCGGGCACCTCCTCCAGGATCACGCGATAGCTCTTCTCCGCAGCGCCTGTTCCCGTCCTCAGGCCGAAGCGGGCGATCTGCACGGCGCCGGGCCGCATCTCGAACAGGGCGGGATTGGCGAGCACGTCGCGGGTCTCCTCCAGCACGTCTTCGCCCTTTTCCTGCCGCCAGCCATAGACGCGGAGCTGGACGCGGGCGCTTTCCTTGCTGCTGTTCTCTATCGTCATCGTCTGCACCGGTTCCGCCGGCGTCAGCACGACGCGCACCGGGAAGACCTTGAGCCCCGCCGCCTGCACGGGCGGCGCAAAGAGCATCGCCGCCGCTGCCGCAACGCTTGCATATCCCCTGTTCATCTTTTCGCGCTTCAGTAGTTGACGGTTACGGTGACCGTATCGGCATGGCCGCCCGCCGGCACATTCTGGCTTGGCGGGATGCGGCCATAGACGGTGAGCGTGCTGGGCAGCACCGGTGCGGTGGTGGCCGGCGGCGTGTCGGTGCCCGGCGTGTTGCCCCAATTATTCGTGCGCGTCGTCTCCCGGAAGAGGCCATAGTTGAGGAGGTTGGCGCCGTTGACCATCTTCCGGCTGGTGACGGTGGCGCCGCTCGACGTGCCCGCGTTCAGGCCGACGGTGAAGGACGTGCCGACCGTGCACAGCACCGAAAGCGTGGTCGTGGCATCGAGCGGCGTGGCCGATGTGGGATCGTAGTTTCCGAAGCTGAGGGGGTTCGCCGTCACGGCGCAGGCGGTGAGGACGGTCGCCGTCACCGGGAATGTCGTCGTCGTCTGCGCCGCCTGCGCGGCGTCCGGCAAAGCCATTCCGAATATCAGCAGCCCGGCCAGATGGCCTTTGCCATACCGCTTCATGCGCATCTCCTGTAACGCATCCTGCGCCCTGTTCTGGCTATAGGCGCACTCCATGAGCATCGCGGGACCGGCTGCAGCATGTCTGTCCCAATGCCGGTCGTCGCGAGGGAGGAAACGGCGGAAGGCGCGAAGTTGTTCCGATTATTCCGAGGCTTAGGTTAAAATGATACCTCGATATAGCGGGTGGCGGCAGGGGATGCGCCTTGCCCCGCGTGCGCCGGTTCCGCGCCATGGCCGGGAGCGGGCGAAGTCGTGGCTTTTCCGGCCATATATATCCGGGGGCGCTGGCCGGATATGCAATCCACCCGCAGGCCCTCCACGGTGCATGGGGCCACGACCACGGCGCCCACGGCCATGCGCTGCTTCGCTTCGGCGGCATGGACGCTTCCGGTTGAGCCAAGTGCAAGCATGGCCAGAGCCGTGGCGGATTTCATCGGGCTATGGGTGGGCATGTCGTTCCTTCCTCCCTATAGACGACCGCGCAGGTCGTCCATTTAGCCTGTATCCACATTCAGCCCTGATGGCCTGCAAATGGCGCCTGTTGCGCATCCGGCGCTGCCCATGCCTTGAATATGCGCCATTCAGGGGATGCACGTCACTCATTGGAGGATCACGAAAAACCGGCATTTTCGGCTCGTCCTCTTCTGAATGTCGATGCGGGCCGCCAGCGATCTTCGGGGCTGCATGCGCAGCGGCCTTGCAAAGGGAAGGCAGGCGGGGCATTGCACGGCGTCACCGCGCAATGGACGCCATGCTGGTTTACGTCGCGATTGATCTTGAAATGCGACAGGAACGGCATGGATCGCAACGACGCCTCGCCAAAGCGGCCCCACCGCCAGCGGCCGCCCGGCCATGAGCCGCAAGGCAGGCCGGCCGGGATCATCGGACAGGGGCAATCCCCCGCCGCCCGCCGAGGCCGCCCGCCGATAGAAATGGTGGATGTCGCGGACATTCCCGGCGGCGGCCAGTTGCACCTGCTCAAATGCGGCAAGGAATATTCCATCCAGTTCGGTCGCGACGAGTTGATGGGCAGTCAGGACCATGTTTCGGAAATGGCGCTGGCCACGCTGACGAGCGAGCGTCTCGACAGGAAGGACGGTCATGTCCTGGTGGGGGGACTGGGCATGGGCTTCACGCTGGACGCCGTGCTGGGTTCCTGGACCTGCGACGCGCTGGTGACGGTCGCGGAACTGGTGCCGCAGATACTGGTGTGGGCCAAGGGGCCGCTGGCGCATCTGTTCAGGGACAATCTCGCGGACCCGCGCGTCAGCGTTCGGGTGGTCGACGTCTATGACATCATCATGGAGGGGCCGGATCGGTTCGACGCCATCCTGCTGGATGTCGACAACGGTCCGGACGGTTTCATCACGTCGCGCAACGACCGGCTCTATTCGCATGCCGGACTCTCCGCCGCCTATGACGCCTTGCGGCCGGGCGGGCTGTTGTCCGTCTGGTCCTCCTATTCCGACGATTGCTTTGCGGGGCGGCTGGAGGAAGCGGGTTTCGACGTCGATGAGATCGTCCTGCCGGCCTATATCGGCAGCACGGAACGCTGGCACAATATCTGGTTTGCCGCCAAGCCGGGCCCGGCCATCCGGAAGGCAGCCGCTTCGCGCTGACAGCGGCTCAGTCGTCCCATTTCCCGCCGGATTTCTTCTTCTGTCGTTCGCCCAGCATATAATATTGGCGCATGCAGGGACAAATATTCGGCTATATTCCGCTATCGATGGCGTGATGTCGCCTCTTCCTCTTCCCGGCGCAGAACAGAGATGATCTTGGCATAGGCCCTTGCCTGCTCTTCATGCCTCGTCCGCTCCACCGGGCAGATGGCCAGATCGGCATGATTCAATTCGGCCTTTCTGCGACGGTCGAGATAATCGAACTGGCTCATGACTATTTCCATCGTGCCGGCGGCGTCCATTGTCTGGCCATGTGCGACGCTGATCGCGTGACGCTGCCCTCGATCAGCCTGTCCTTCATCAGGACGCGGAAGGCGTCCGCGTCCCGCGGATCGAGCAGGACGACCCGCGCCCCGCCCGAAACCAGTTCCTCCAGCGCGGATATGCGGAAGGCGTGCTTCGTGCACATCGTCTTGATGCTGTCCGGCGTGGCGCGGACGTTGACGACCCTGCTCATGCCGCGCCGCCCTCCACATTGAAGGGAAAGGGGTTGAAGGGCGCCGAACCGTCCGCCCGCCTGGAACGATAGGGATGGGGGTGATGGCGGATCCGCGCCGCATATCCCTGCGCGAGCCGTTCGTGGACGCGGCCGGCCTCCGGACTGTGCGCCGTCCGGGCGCGCAGCAGTTCTTCCTGTTCGCGCTTGAGCAGATAGTTCAGGTCTTCCATGACGAGGCTCCTCGGCTGGCAAGCGGGAGCACGATGGTCTCTCTGTCACGGCGAATGCTTGCGGCAAATTTCGCGCAATAAAGGAACTGTAGCACAAGGGGCCGCTCCCGTCTCGCGCGAAAGTCGTGCAAGTTCCAAAAACTTCTGTTCGGGTCATGCAGAGGATGCTACCAGCAGTCATCGGATTTCCGCTTCGCACGATCCGACAGAGAGACTTGCGTGCTCCCGCGCAGAGGGAGCATGTCGTGCAGGAAGATTGTCTTTCCTTTCAGGTCGCGCCGGTCGTATCGGTCGTCGTGCCGATCCTTCCGGGACGGTGCGTCTTCGGACGGAGCGGCTGATGCCGCGAATATGACGGCGCTGCGGCGCTCCCGTTGTTCCAGACTGTTATCCAAGGCCCCATGACGATCCAGCCCCCATCTCCCCCATCGCTCTCCCGAATCCAGCAGAACTGGCTTGCCGCGAACGAGCGGCGGTTGCTTGGCTGGCTGTGCGGCCGGATGCCCGCCTGGGTCACGCCGGACCGGTTGACGGCGACCGGAATGGTCGGCGCGCTGATGATATTCGCCGGCTATGCCGCCAGCAACGTCGCGTCGGCCTGGCTGCTGTTGGCGATTGCGGGCTATGCGGTGCAGTGGTTCGGTGACTCCATGGACGGCAGCCTGGCGCGGTATCGGCGGATCGAGCGACCGTCCTACGGTTATTTCATCGATCATAGCTGCGATGGGCTGGCGACGCTGCTCATCCTTGCCGGGATCGGCCTCAGCCCGTTCGTGACGATGGATGTCGCGCTGATCGCGCTGGCGGGTTATCTGCTGCTGTCGATCCATGCCTTTCTGTCCGCGCGGGTATTGGGGGAATTGAAGCTTTCCTATCTTTCCGCCGGGCCGACCGAACTCAGGCTGCTGCTGATCGGACTGACGGTCATGATGATGGTGCTGGGGTCCGGTCCAGGCCTGTTCGGGCGCTGGTCGGGCTTCGACCTCTTCGTCGGGACGGCCGGTTCGATCCTGATCCTTCTTTTCATCGGCCAGACCCTGGTCACGGGCAGAAGGCTCGCTCTGGCGGAAACGGCGCATCGCCATGCTTCCAAATGAGGCGGCGGCGCCCCGGATCGGTGCGGGGGCGCTCATCATCGGGAGACAGTCATGACCGTGCGCCTCGCCCATTTCGCCATAGAGGCCGACGGCGAAAGCTATCGGTTGCGCCTGACGCTGGAGGACGGTTCGATCCTGGTGGTCGGGGCGTCCTTCGATCAGCTCGACCGATTGGGCGAGGAGATAGACCGGCGTCTTGACGCCGACCAGGACCTGTTGCCGCCCGACCTCTGAAGCAGCCGATCATCGGGATCTGCCCTAGGGCAGAAGCGACTTCAGCGCGCTGCGCAAGCGGTCGGGCCTGAACGGCTTCACCAGGCGCGGCACGTCCGCGAAGCGGGCGGGGATGGTCCATCCGTCATAGCCCGTGGCGAAGGCGAAGGGGATGCGCTGCTCCACCAGCGCGTCGGCGACGGGAAACGCCATGTCGCCGCACAGATTGACGTCGAGCACGGCCAGGTCGATCCGCGTTCCGGACCCGATCAGGGACAGCGCGTCCGCGACGCGCGGCACCGGCCCCAGGATCACGGCATTGTCCTGTTCCAGGGCCTCGGCAATATCGGCGGCGATGAGATATTCATCCTCTGCGATCAATATGCGGCAATCCTGCAGCGCAGCTTCGGTCATCTTCCACCGCCTTCACTATCCTCAGAGGGGACGCGCACGTCGATCGTGCAATGAACGCCGTCAGTCTCCACGGCGTAGCTGGTTTGCGCATTGAGCTGATAGGGCAAGGCGCGTTCGATCAGTTCCCGGCCATAGCCGCCGCCCTTCGGTTCCGCACCGGGGGCGGGCAGTTCGGACACGCCGCGCTCGCGCCAGTCGACGAACAGCCGGCATTCGCCCGGCGCGGGCCTGCGGATGTCCCAGCGGACCTCCAGCCGGCCGGCGGGTTGCGACAGCGCGCCATATTTCACCGCGTTGGTCGCCAGTTCGTGCAGGGCGAGCGCGAGCGTCTGAACCGTCGCCGATTTCAGCGATATGCCGGCCGGCCCGGTAAGCGTCACATGCTCTCCCCTGCCGTCTGCATCCAGCGGGACATGGGCGGACAGTTCCTCGCGCAGCAGCGCGTCGAACGTGACCCGCAGCCCGCCCTTGCGACGGGATAGCAGTCCCTGGACGCGGGCCAGCGCATCGAATCGGTCCCCGATGCACTGGGCGAAATGATCGAGCGAATGGCTGCCCTTCAGCGTGCGCGCCGTGACCGACTGGACCACCGCCATCAGGTTGCGCGTGCGGTGCTGAAGTTCCCCCACCAGCACTTCCTGATGCGCCTGCAACTGGACGATGTCGTCGACATCGGTCGACGTTCCCAGCCATTCGAGCAAGCTGCTCTCGCTGGAGCGCACGGGTACGCCGCGGGTACGGAAATGGCGGTAGCGCCGGTCCTGCGCGTTGAATATCCGTCCTTCGATCTCCAGGCTGCCGGTCTGTTGCGCCCGGGTCCATGCCGCCATGGCATGATCCCGGTCGTCGGGATGGAGCATCTCCAGCCAGCCGAGCGACCGGCTGGCCTTCTCGCTCTGGCCGGTGAAGGCGCTCCATTGCGGGCTGGACCAGGTCCACTGGCCGCTGTCCACGGCGCGCCAGACGAGTTGGGGCATGCCCTCGATCAGCGTGCGGAACCGCAATTCGCTGCGTTGCAGCGCCTCCATGGCGGTGCGTTGCTCATGCATGTCGGTGGCGGCGGCGAACCAGGCGAGGATCGTGCCGTTCGCGTCGCGCATCGGTTCGGCGCGGATCAGGAACCAGCGATAATCGCCCTGCGCGTCGCGAATGCGGTGCTGTTCCTGATAGACGGTGCCCGCCGCCATCGCCTGCGCCCAGGCCGCGAGGGAGGAGGCGCGGTCCAGCGGATGCAGCGCATTGGTCCAGCCTTCTTCCTTCAGTTCCTCCTTATCCCAGCCGGTATAGTCGCACCAGCGCTGGTTGAACCAGTTGGCATGGCCGGTGGCGTCGCTGCGCCAGAGGAGGTCGGGCACAAGGTCCGCGATCGTGCGCAGGGAGTTTTCGGTCGCGCGCAACGTGTCGTTGATCTCCTGGATCTGGCGGGTGCGTTCCTCGACGCGGCCGTCCAGTTCGTGATTGGCCTGTTGCAGGCTGCTGTTGGCGACTTCCAGTTCCTCCGTCAGGACCTGCAATTCCTCGAAGGCGACGCGCAGCTCCTCTTCGGCCTGCCCCTGTTCGACGGACGGCAGGGCAGGGGGCGCCGGCGGCGGCGCCGAGCGGGCGGCCTGAAGGTCCTGCGACAATTGGGTCACGCGGCGGCTCAGCCGGTCGCGATCCTCCATCAGGCGCGCATTCTCCTCCAGCGCGGATTCGAGGGACGTGCGCAACTGTTCGACCTCGTCGAGCAGCCTGGCGCTGATCTGCCCCGGAGCTTCAGCCTTCTTGCCCATGATTTTCCCTGTTGCGTCACCCTGATAACGCGCCCGCGGGGGAATTGGCTCTAAAATAAGTTGGTTCCGTCTGAACCTTTTTGTCGGCGCGCTTCGTTGCCCCCATGGAGAAGCACAGCATGCCCAGCAGGGACATTATCGTGATCGGGGCATCGGCCGGGGGAGTGGATGCCCTGCGCCGGCTCTGCGTCGCGCTGCCCGCCGATCTTCGCGCCTCGCTGTTCGTCGCCCAGCATCTTTCGCCTTCGGCGCGCAGCGTGCTGCCGCAATTGCTCGACAGGGCCGGGCCCTTGCCTGCGCTGTCCCCGGTGGACGGACAGGCGATCGAGCCGGGGCACATCTATGTGTGCGCGCCCGACATGCATCTGCTGCTGCGTCCCGGCAGGATATTGATGCGGCGCGGTCCCTATGAGAACCGCACGCGGCCGGCGGTGAACGCCCTGTTCCGATCGGCGGCGATCCATTATGGCGGGCGCGTGACCGGCATCGTGCTGACCGGCCTGCTGGACGACGGGACCGATGGGCTGATCGCGGTCAAGGCGGCCGGCGGGCTTTCGGTCGTGCAGGACCCCGCCGACGCGGAATGGCCGTCCATGCCGCGCAACGCGCTGAAGCGCGATCATGTCGACCATGCGCTCGCCCTGGATCATATACCCGACCTGCTCGCGCGGCTGGTGCGGGAGGAAGCGGGGCCGACCATACCCCTGCCCGAGGAATATCTGATCGAGGACCGGATTGCCGCACAGGAGTTTGCCGTGGCTGAACCGCAGATCGTCACGCCGGGTGAGCCCAGCCACCTGTCCTGCCCCGATTGCGGGGGCGTGCTGAACCATATCGAGACTGAGGATGAAGTCCGCTTCCGCTGCCAGGTCGGCCATGCCTTCACGCCGCTGGGACTGGCGGCGGCGCAGAATGACGAGCTGGAGCGGGCGCTGGCGATTGCGGTGCGGACGCATCGGGACCGCATCCGGCTGTTCGAACAGATGCAGCACAGCGCGGAGAAACGCGGCCTGGCGCATGCGGTCCAGCGCTGGACGGAAGCTTCGCGGGAAAGCGGGCATATGATCGAGGTGCTGGAAGAGGCGATGACGAGCCTGCGCAAGGCGTCGAACGAAGCGGAGGGTTGAGGCTGCCCGGCGGCCGGCCGTAATGGAGCAGCAGCGCGCTCATCTCTGCAAGGGGGCAGACATGGTCCACCGGCGCGCAGGCGATGGCCCGTTGCGGCATGGAAGGAGCGACCGCCTCCGCCGGGTCCTGCACGATCGCGATGCCGCCGCCCTGCTTGATCGCCAGCAGGCCCGCCGAACCGTCCTGCAGCTTCCCGGTCAGCACGATGCCGACGACGCGCGGGCCATAGGCGGCGGCGGAGGATCGGAACAGCGGGTCGATGGCGGGCCTGCTGAAATTCTCCTTGTCGCCATGGGCCAGCCTGACGCGGCCGCCCTCCACCGTCATGTGCAGGTCGGGCGGGGCGACATAGATATGTCCGGCCAGTATCTCCTCGCCATCGGCGGGCTGGCCGGCGGGCAGCTTGCCAGCGCGGTTCAATATGTCCGCGAGCCGGCTGACGCCGGTGCCGACATGCAGTACGATGAGCATGGCCGCGTCCATCCCGGCGGGAAGCTGCGCCACCAGCCGGACGAGCGCATCGACGCCGCCAGTGGAGGCGCCGACGACGATGATGTCATGGCCGGCCATGTGCCGCCTTTCTATTCGAGCGCGGCGGACAGTTCGCGCTCGCTCCTGTCATATACCATGGCGACGAGGATGGGCGGCGTTTCTTCGGAAAAATATTGCAGGCGCAGGTCGACGGGCAGACTGCCGCCTTCCCCGAACCGCATCGCCGTCTGGAGCGGCAGCTCCGGCAGTTCGCCGCCCAGCAGCGGGGCGAGGATGGCGTGCAGGTCGTCGGCGGATATGTCCGGCAGCAGGTCGGGCAGGGCCATGCGCGAAAGCTGGTGGGCGTTGAAGCCCAGCTTCTTCTGCGCGCTGTCGTTCACCAGCAGGAAGCGAAGATTATCGGGGTCCAGAAAGTAGATCTGATTGGCCGCGCCGCCCAGCACGCGGCCAAGATAACGGGTGTAATCCTCGCTGTTGCGTTCGTCGGTAATGTCCTGGAAGACGAGCACCAGCCCGTGATTCGCGCCGGTTTCGTCCAGCAGGCCGGTAATGCGTATCCGGCAGATGATGCGGCGTCCGCGTCGGTCCAGCCCCTCGAGCTGGCGCTCGGTCTGCTCCTCCGACCCCGACTGGACCGCGATCATGTTGTCGCGCAACTGTTGGACGGGCAGGCCGATGTCCAGCCTGTCGAAACTGGTGCCGAGCACCTCCTCCGCGCGCAGGCCCCAGCTGTTTTCGCTCCAGCGGTTCCAGCTCTGGATGAAATGGCGCGGGTCGAGCACGACGATGCCCGCATTCATCGAGCGCAGCACCGATTCGAGATGGAGGCGGTACCCGGCCGCCTGTTCGGCCTGTATGCGCAGTTCCTCGTTGACCGATTCCATCTCCTCATTGGAGGAGCGGGCTTCCTCGTTCAGCGTTTCCAGTTCCTCATTGGTGGACTGGAGTTCCTCATTGGTGGTCTCCAGCTCCTCATTGGTGGACTGAAGCTCCTCATTGGTGGTTTCCAGTTCTTCATTGGCGGACTGGAGTTCCTCGATCGACTGTTCGAGATTTTCCTGCGCCGCCTCCAGTTCCCGCCGCAAGCCGTGAATGCCGGTATGGTCGTGGAAAGCGAGCAGGATGGCATGCACGCTGCCGTCCGCGCGCTGGAGCGGGCGGACGTCGATGGTGAGCCGCATCACCTCCGTCTGGTTGAGCCGATATTCCTGGTCCTCCAGCCGCAGGCCCCTGCGGCCGCGGAACGCCTCGTCAATCGGGCCGCGCAATTCTATGGGACGGTAGGAAATGGGCAGGTCCTGGAACGGCCGGCCAAGATCGGCCTCGCCCACGCCCAGCAGGTTGCGGGCCGGAAGATTGGCGAGCGCCACCGCGCCGCTGTCGTCGATCACCAGCAGGGCGGTGCCGACCTCGTCGATCACGGCCTCCAGCAGGTGGACGTCGGGCAGGGGCATGTCGAGCCGGGTCGGGCGGTTGGCGGTGAAGCTGCCGTTCAGAGGGCGGCGCCATTCCTGGGGCACCTTGGCGAAAATGCGGTGCTTCATGTCGACGGGCCGGAACAGCGAGGATCGCGCAAGCTGCGTTTCCGCCTTGCCCAGGAACAGGAAACCATCGGGGTTCAGCGCATAATGCAGGCGCGGCAGCACGATCGACTGGGTTTCGGCCTCCAGATAGATCAGCAGGTTGCGGCAGGTGAGCAGGTCGATGGGGACTGTCAGGAATTTCGTGTGTGGCGAGGCATAATGGGTAACAAGGAGACCCAATATGTCACGACGCAAAGAACCCTCGATACCGAACGACATTCTCGATCAGCTGCTTGCCGGCACTGACGCGGCGGCAGCGCTCAGCCAGGGCGGCCTGCTTGATTCCCTGAAGAAGGCTTTTGCCGAACGTGCGCTCAATGCGGAGATGGATCACCATCTTGGCCAGGAGGAGCAAGGGAACAACAGCCGGAACGGCTATGGCCGCAAGACAGTGACGACCGACGGAGGACGGATCGAGATCGAGGTGCCACGCGATCGGGCTGGCAGCTTCGATCCGCAGTTGATTGCCAAATACCAGCGACGCTTCCCCGGCTTCGACGACAAAATCATTTCGATGTACGCGCGCGGCATGAGCACCCGGGAGATCACCGGGCATCTGCGCGAACTGTATGGCATCGAGGCCTCGCCCGACCTGATCAGCACGATCACGGACGCGGTGTTGGAGGAGGTCACAGCCTGGCAGCAACGCCCGCTGGACCCAGCCTATCCGCTGGTTTTCTTCGATGCGATCCGGGTCAAGATCCGCGACGAAGGCATGGTCCGCAACAAGGCGATCCATATTGCCCTGGGCGTCATGGCCGACGGCACCAAGGTGGTCCTGGGGTTATGGCTGGAGCAGAATGAAGGCGCCAAGTTCTGGCTGCGCGTCATGAACGAACTGCGCAACCGCGGTGTCGAGGATATCATGCTGGCCGTCGTCGATGGCCTGAAGGGTTTTCCCGACGCCATCACCGCCGTCTTCCCCGAAGCGATGGTTCAAACATGCATCGTCCATCTGCTGCGGAACTCGATGGATTTCGTGGCATGGAAAGACCGTAAGGCGCTTGGGGCAGCTCTGAAGGCCATCTACCGCGCCGTCGATGCCGTAGCCGCCGAGGAAGCGCTGACGGCCTTCGAAGCGGGCTTCTGGGGGCAACGCTATCCGGCTATCGGCCAGAGCTGGCGCAGGGCGTGGCCCGAAGTCATCCCATTTTTCGCGTTTCCTGAAGAAGTCAGGCGGATCGTCTACACGACAAACTCGATAGAGGCCCTCAATTCAAAGCTCCGCCGCGCCGTTCGTGCGCGAGGTCATTTCCCCAACGATGAGGCCGCCACCAAGCTGCTCTATCTGATCTTGAACCGATCGGAAAAAGAGTGGAAAATGCCGCCGCGCGAGTGGAACATGGCGAAGGCTCAATTTGCCGTTCTCTTCGGCGAACGCTTCATCAGGGCCATGACGGCCTGATGGTCAACCGCCTCGCCGCACACGAAATTCCTGACAGTCCCGGTCGATGCGCGAGATGGGCGCGTCATGCACGACATTGTGGCGGCCGAAGATCACGCATTTGCGCAATTCCCGCTCGAACACATAATGATTGCTGGTCCGCTCGAAATATTTTTCGAGCAGATGGCCGGGCACGCTCTCGACCTCCCGGGGCGAATAGGTGGCGACCCGCGCCACCTTCAGCGCTTCCTCGTCCAGATCTGTCGCATATATCTTCACGCGCCGGCAGAAGTCGCCCATGCCCATCGCCTCGGCCAGCAGCATGGCGATGGAATAGGGTTCCTCGCCGCTGGCGCAGCCCACGCTCCAGACCCGGATCGCGCGGTCGTCCTCCGCATTTTTGAAGATTTCCGGGATCACCTCGTCGCGGATCACGTTCCACGCATCCTCGTCGCGGAAGAAGGAGGTGACGTTGATCAGGACGGTGTTCAGCAGTTCCTCATATTCGCTGGGCTGCGCCTCCAGGCAGGTACGGTAGGCGGCGAAATCCTCCGCGCCGACCGCCTCCATCCGCAGGGAGATGCGCCGCCGCAGGCTGGTGCGCTTGTAGCCGCGGAAGTCCAGTCCCCGACTCTCCTGAATGTGACGCAGCAGGGCTTCGAACTCGGGATCGGGGGCAGCTCTTTCGACCATTGAACTCTTTCGGCTCCGCAACAGGATTGCCCTTGCTATGCCCGAATGGCGCCGCCGTCCATGCCGCTTGCCTGCGAAGCCGAAATATCAACGGGTTGCCGGGCCGCAACAGGGTCAATCGTCCGTTTCAGCGACGCCGTTGCGATTGTCGTCCTCCCCCACCTTGCGGCCGCCCAGATGGCCGGTGCCGTGATAGCCGATCTCCGTCTGCCCGCCATGGCCCATGCGGCTGCCGAAGTCGTTCTTCGACTTCCTGCGCCCGTGCGGATAGGGGGCGCCGGCGCTTTCCCCGCCGGGACTCGTCGCGGACATGTCGAGATCGCTGACCCCGTCCGGATGGGAGCGCCTGCCGCCTTCCTGCCGCGGCTGCATGCGCCTGTCTTCGCCGTCGCCGTCGCCGTCGTCGTGGGTGGACGCCATGTCCGCGCCGCCCGCCTCGACGAAGGCGGTGCCGGATATGTCCTCCACCTCCGCCTTCACGCCCCCGATCCGGCGCCGCCTTGGACCTTTTCCAGCCGGTTCGTCGGCGGCGCGTTCGCCGCGCCAGCCCTGTTCGGGCGGCGCCGCGTCGTCCCTGATGGGCGATCCTTGCCCTTGCAGAAATGCATTGCGGTCGTTCATCGCGCGTCTTCCTGAAAATATCCGCTTTCAAAAGCAACGCATCGGGTGGAGGGGCGATCCGCGCAGGACGATAAACTGGATCAGCTTCGGACGGTCTTTTCCATGGCGCGGCGTTCGCCACCGGAAGCGCAGCCGGAACCCGGTTGCCGGTCCTTCATCGGAAATCCTGCCGGGTGGGGGCGGAAGTTTCCAGGCTTCTGCTTCCGCTACTTTCATGATACGGGCCGCCATGATTGTCGATCCGGAATGGTTCCGGATCGCAGTCGAAGTTTTACGGCGGAAATATCGTAGATCGGTTCGCTGTAAACTGCATTAGCGTTCCATCGCGGATCGCGGAACGCTTGCTCCCGGTGAGGCTTAACTGTCCTTGTTCGATGTGGGAGCAATCATGAGCAGGGTAAATAGAAGCGCCAGGGCAACGGCAAGATTGCTCGTCGGTGCGGCCATAGAGGCGGCGGGGATCGCGGCCCTGTGCATCCTGCTCCATGTCTGGCTGACCGGCGCGCCGCTTCGGCGGGAGGCGGTCATGGCGGCGGTGCTGGGCGCCGGGGCCATGGTTCTGATCGCCGGGGGTGTGCTGGCCTGCGTCCGCCATATCCTGCACGGCGAATTCAAACCCGGCGGGGCCAGCGCCCGCACCCATCATCCCGACATATTTTCATCCGGCAGCGGAGTCTGAGGAGACCATTCCATGTTCATGCATAATAAGCGGCTTCAATATACGGTCAGGGTTTCGGAAACCAATCCGGCGCTCGCTTCGCTTCTTCTGGAACAATTTGGCGGACCGGACGGAGAACTGGCGGCGGCAATGCGCTATTTCACCCAGGGTCTTGCCGAGGACGATCCCGGCCGGAAGGACATGCTGCTGGACATTGCGACCGAGGAACTCAGTCACCTGGAAGTGATCGGATCGATCGTCGCCATGCTGAACAAGGGCGCGAAGTCGGCCTTGACCGAAGCGTCGATGGAGGAGGCGGAACTCTACATGTCGCTGAATGCGGGCGGCAACAGCCATACCCAGTCGATCCTCTATGGCGGCGGGCCTTCGCTCACCAACAGTTCGGGCGTTCCGTGGACGGCCGCCTATGTCGACAGCCGCGGCGACCCGACCTGCGACCTGCGGTCCAACATCGCGGCGGAAAGCAGGGCCAAGATCATCTACGAACGGCTGATCAACATCACCGACGATCCGGGCGTCAAGGATGCGCTGGGTTTCCTGATGACGCGGGAGGTTTCGCACCAGAAGAGCTTCGAGAAGGCGCTCTATTCGATCAAGGACAATTTCCCCGCCGGCAAGCTGCCCGGCCTTGCTCCCTATGCCAACCTCTATGTCAACGCCTCCCAGGGGGAGGGCGATGCGGTCGGCCCCTGGAATACGGGCGAGCAATGGGAACGGCTGGACGATGTCGAGGGCAAGCTGCCGGTCGATGGCGGCGACGGCCAGGCCTCGGTCACGCTCCGCGAGCAGGAGATGCAGGATTTCGCGGCCATGACCGGCCGGCTGCAGTCCGATCCCAACGCCAATCCGGTGACCGGCGCGGACCTGGGCGGCGGGCCGGGTGCGGGCAAGTTGAGCGACGAGGATCTGGGCGGGGCGAGCGACATGGCCGACGCCCGGTCGCAGGCCGCCGCCAAGAGCCCCCTCCAGTCCGACGGGGAGTGAGATGGACCAGGACACCGTCCGGCACATGTTCATCGTCGGCCTGCGCGACGCCCATGCCGTCGAGCATCAGGCGCTGGGCATCATGGACCGGCAGATCGAGCATCTCGCCCAATATACCGAGGTCGAGGCGCGGCTTCGCAGCCACAGGGGCGAAACCGAACGCCAGATAGAAGGGCTGGAGGGCATATTGGACGCGCTGGGCGACAGTCCGTCGGCCATCAAGGACGCGGCGCTGAAGTTCCGGGGCAGCGTTGCTGCGCTGTCCCACGCGCTGGCGCCGGACGAGGTCATCAAGAACAGCCTCGCCAACTATGCGTTCGAGAATTATGAGGCGGCGGCCTACAAGGCCCTGATCGCCATGGCCAGGGCGGGCGGGTTCGAGGCGGCCATTCCCGTGCTGGAGGAAAGCCTGCGCGAAGAACTGGCGATGGCCACGTTCCTGGACGAGATGCTGCCCAGGGTGATCGACAGGTTCCTCGCGCTGCGCAGCCAAGGAGAGCAGGCCAGCCATTGAGCATCGACCTGTCGCCGGTTCTGGCCGGCACGATTGCAAGCCTGCTGGCAGGCGCGGCGACCGGCTTGGGCGGATTGCCCATGTTGGGCATCGGCCGGTCGGCGGCGCGCTGTCAGGGCGTGATGCTGGGATTTGCGGCGGGCGTGATGCTCGCCGCTTCCTTCTTCTCTCTGATCGTGCCCGCCATCGGCATATTGGACCGGCAGGGCATCGGCTCCTGGCCGGCGGCGGCCATGATTGCCGTGGCGGTTCTGGTCGGCGGGGCGCTGCTGCTTGCCCTCGGGCGCTTTTCCGTCGAGCGTTTCACCAGTGAGGAGGGGCTGGACCGGACGGGCCATCGCATCTGGCTGCTGGTCGCGGCGATCACGCTGCATAACGCGCCGGAGGGGCTGGCGGTCGGCGTCAGCTTCGCGCGGGATGCGGGGGGAGAGGGCTATGCCACGGCCCTGGGCATCGGAATCCAGAACATACCCGAAGGTTTCGCCGTGGGCAGCGCGTTGGCGTTGCGCTATCCGCCGCTCCTGGCCTTTGCCGGGGCGCTGGCATCGGGACTGGTGGAACCGGTATTCGGTGCGCTGGGCGCGACGCTGGTGCATCGCTTCGCCATGCTGTTGCCGATCGCCCTGTGCCTTGCGGCGGGGGCGATGATCAGCGTCGTGATGAGCCAGATCGCCCCTGAACTTGGCGAGGACGGGCATGCCGCCCAGGGAAGCCTGCTGATCGGCCTTGCGGTGATGACCTGCCTCGACGTCGCACTCGGTTGAGGGCGTTCAGCGGCCCGGCGACCGCAGCGTGAGCGCTGCGGGATAGAGAAGCGCCATGCCGCAAATGGCCAGCAGGACGATGAGCATCAGCATGGCCATGAACGCGCCGACCCGGCGACGACGCAGCGCGACGAGGATGCCGGTCAATCCCGCCAGCGCGACCGCCGCGACGATGGCTATGATGATCATGCCGCCTGCCTGCCCGACTTGATCATGCCGGGAATCGGGTGTTTCGCGACCAGCCTGCGCCGTCGTTCATCCTTGTTGATCATGCTGCGCCTTGCCATGCTGTTTTGTCGCAAATCTTCCGATGAAGAAGCGCGGATGAAAGAAGATGTCATCAACACAGATGAATCCGGAGGCGATTTCTTCCCCATTCATGGGTTGCGCTAACATAGGAAAGGATGTGTTTCCGCGTTCCGGCAAAGGCGATTCCGCGCTAAGATGGATCAGCGTCCATTCCGATGCGGTCGGGGCGGTTCCGCTCTACTCTTCTCCTCATCGTCCGGCTCGCCCGTGATCATCCGCAGGCCGCCCCCTCTTACCGATGCGCCGCTCCTGCCATTGAACGGGGCGGATGGAAGGACATGATGGCCCGCGAACCGACCAGCGCCACCCGGAATTTCGCTCATCCCATAGCAGGAGAGGAGCCGACGCCCGGCGACACCGCCATCCACAACTACACGATCAATTTCGGACCGCAGCATCCGTCGGCCCATGGCGTGCTTCGACTGGTGCTGGAACTGGATGGGGAAGTGGTGGAGCGGGTCGACCCGCATCTCGGCCTGCTGCATCGCGGCACGGAAAAGCTGATAGAATATAAGACCTATTTGCAGGCGCTCCCCTATTTCGATCGCCTCGACTATGTATCTCCCCTTTGTCAGGAGCATAGCTTCGTTCTGGCGATAGAGAAGCTGCTCAATCTGGAAGTTCCCATGCGCGGCCAATATCTGCGGGTATTGTTCGCGGAAATGACGCGGATCAAGAATCATTTGCTCTCCGTGGGCGCACATATCATGGACGTCGGGGCGATGACTCCCAATCTCTGGCTGCTTGAGCTTCGGGAACAGCTCATGGGCTTTTACGAGCGGGCATCGGGCGCGCGGATGCATGCGGCCTGGTTCCGGCCGGGCGGGGTGCGCGTGGACGTGCCGGAAAAGCTGCTCGACGACATAGGGGCATGGCTGGACCATTATTCCACCATGTTCGAGGATGCCGTCGGCCTTGCCATCGACAACCCGATCTTCAAGGCGCGCAATGTCGACATCAGCGCGGTTTCAAAGGAGGATGCGCTGCGCTGGGGCTTTTCAGGGCCGATGCTGCGCGCCTGCGGCGTACCGTGGGACTTGCGCCGGAGCCAGCCCTATGACGTCTATGACCGGATGGATTTCGACATACCGGTGGGCAGCCGGGGCGATTGCTACGACCGGCTGCTGGTGCGCGTGGAGGAGGTGCGGCAATCCGCCCGCATCATGCGCCAGTGCCTGAACGCCATGCCCGGCGGACGCGTGTCGAGCGACAACAACAAGGTGGTGCCGCCGCGACGGGCCGAGATGAAGCGGTCGATGGAAGCGCTCATCCATCATTTCAAACTCTACAGCGAGGGTTTCCACGTTCCGGCGGGGGAAGTCTATGTCGCGACCGAAAGCCCCAAGGGGGAATTCGGCGTCTATCTGGTCGCCGACGGCACGGACGCCCCCTATCGCTGCAAGATCAGGCCGACCGGATTCAGCCATCTTCAGGCGATGGATTTCCTGACGCGCGGCCATATGCTGGCCGATGTGACGGCGATATTGGGATCGCTGGACATCGTGTTCGGAGAGATCGACCGCTAGCGCCAAATCGACATTCAGCCCTGACGGCCTGCAAATGACGCTTTTCCGTGCTTCCGGTGCTCACCTACCTTGAGTAGGCTGCGCTCCGGGTCACCGAAAACCACCATTTTCGGCTCGTCATCATCTGAATGTCGATTGGCTCTAGGCGGGAACCGGCCGGTTCAGCCGCGCGGTTCGCCCTCTTCCGACAGGGCGGCGATGACGCGGGCGGCCTTGGCCACGCCCTCCGCCCTGCACTGTTCGCGCGCTTCCGACGCGATGCTCTGCGCGTCCTGGGTGGTGATCAGGCCCTTCTCCACCAACCTGCCGACCAGCGCGGCCACCCATTGGACGCCGGCGGTGGCGATGTCTCCGTCGGTCAGGGCTTCATCCTCGATCGTCATGGTGTCTCTCTCCTCTTCAGCTCATGTGCGTCGTCGTCAGAACCGACGGATAGACCAAGATGACGGAGGCGGCCGCCAATATGAGGATCGCCGCCGCGAGCGCGCCGCCCCGGCTCAACCGGCCCCTGTGCAGACCGTAGAGCACGACGCCCAGAAGCGCGGCCGCCACGAGGACGATGATCGCCGTCAAACCTGTCACCGACATGGGCCGTCTCCAATCGCGATGTGTCGCGCTCCATCGTCAGGATGGCGGCGCACGGGATGGGGGAAAGCCTTTATACGCGGCCCATCGGCAGGGGGTTCCCGGGCTGGCGGACGGCCGCGCCGCAAAAGGGGAAAAGCGCGCCCGCGCTAACATAGGGTTATCGCACGGACGCTGCCCTTCGGCCTGCCGGGCGTTGTCGCCGCAGCAGCCCCGCAGAAGGAGAACCTCATGCTTTGTCCCAGCATGCCCCGTCCCATATCGACCGCCCTGATCCTGATGGCGTCCTCCGCCCTGCTTTGCGCCTGCAGCCCCGCCGCGCAGAATGAGAATGGCAGGGTGCCCGGCGGAACGAACCAGCAGGAGGCGATCAATGCCGCTGGCGACATGGGTGGCGCGAACGCCATGCCGGGCATCGGCGCTCCGGGCGCGGCCGGCAACGGAACGCAGCCATGACCGGCGGCCGTTCGTTCCGGCCGGGACTGCCCGCCTGCCTCGCCGTGCTGGCCCTTTCCGCCTGCAACCAGACCGATGGCGCGTCCGAACGGGGACCGGCCAATGGCAGCGCCACGGTGGCCAAGCATTATGAAGGGCCGAAGCCCGAGGGCGTCTCCCGCCCTGACGAGGCGGTGACCACCACCTTCTACATTCCGCAGGCCGCGATCGGCGACATGTATGAGATAGAGGCGGGCAAGATCGCCATGGTGCGTGCCCGCGCGCCCGAGGTGAAGGCCTTTGCGCGGAAGATGGTCTCCGACCACCAGAAGAGCGGCGAGCGGCTCAGGCGCTTCGTTGCGGACAATCCGGTCAACATCGCCATCCCGCAGAATATCGATGCGCGCCGCCGGGCGATGCTGGGCGCCCTCAACGGTTCGGGCGACCGGGAATTCGACAGCGTCTATGTCGGCCAACAGGCGGCGGCGCATCTGGAGGCCTTCAACCTGCAGAGCAGCTATGCCCGGCGGGGCGATTATCCCGTGCTGAAGAAGATGGCCGGGGAGATGGTCCCGGTGATCGCGGCGCATCGCAGGGAGGCGGAGGCGCTGGACGCCAGCTTCGGTCCGACCGCCAGGCCGGTTCCGGCCGGGCAATGACCTGCGGAAATGCCAGGATGGCACGGCCGGAATGCCGAGGGCCATCGCCTGTTTCTACCGGCGCGAACTGGATGCCGACCGGCGCCGCTGTACCCCCGGCGCCGGAAACGCAAAAGCATCATTGGCAGGCCGCCAGACCTGAATGTCGATTGGCTCTAGCGGTCGCCCTTTCCGCTGGCCGCTTTCCCGTCTTCCTTCTTCTTGCCGGAACTGGCGCTGCCGCTGCCGCGCGCGTTATTGCCGCCGCCGCGGCCCGTGCCGGTGCTTCCATGAGCGCCATCGCCGCCCTTCTTCGTGACCGCGCCCGGATTTCCGCCTGCACCTTTTTGCGCCATTCCTGCCTCCTGATATGATCGAAGGATCAACGGAGCGGCGCTTGCGGCGTTCCGGACGCCGGCCCCTTTCATGCGCTGGCGCTAACCCAGATGAACGACTTCGGGAAAGGACCGTCTGGGGTCTTTTCGCGCCCGCCTAGCCGGCCGTCCGCCGGAGGGGCATGGTCATGCAATGGATGCCGCCTCCACAGGCGGCGAATTGCGACACGTCCAGCGCGACGCCTTGAAATCCCGCCGCGCTGATCCGGGCGGCGACGTCGTCATGCCCAGCGCCCATCAGGATCGTCCGGCCGTCGATGGAGAGGATATTGCAGCCCAGGCCACGCGCCTCCTTGTAGGAAACGGGCAGCAGCGTGATGCCGCGCGCCTCGACGGCTGCGAGGAAGGCGTCGTCGAGAACGTCGACGCAGGCCAGTGCATGATGGGCGTCGAGCATGCAGAATTGCGTGTCGAGATGGAGGAAATGCGGATCGAAAGCGTAGCGGAGAATGTCCCAGCCATTGGCGGCAAAGGGCTCCGCAAAGGCATGGGCGCCCGCCTCGTCCGTCCGCTCGCCGGATATGCCCAGGATCAGCAGCCCGCGCCGCGCCAGGCAGATGTCGCCGCCCTCTATCCTGCCTTCGCAGATGCGACGGACGGGACGGGCGCCGAGGCGGGACAAGGCCTGCGCCACATGGTCCGCTTCCCGCGCGCGGTGCGGCATGGCGGGATTCAACGCGACAAGGCCCCAGGGCGTCGCCACGCCCGTATCGCGGGTGAAGCAGAGGTCCGGCAGATCGGCATGCGTCGGCAGAAGATGGCACCGCACCTGATGATCGGCCAATGCCCCGCGCAGGGCGCGATGTTGCCGTTCGGCCTTGTCGACCGAAACCGCCAGTCCCTTGCGCAGGCTTTCGCGCGTGACCGAACAGCAGGGAACCGGCTCCAGATGGGAAGGCGCGCAAAGCAGCACGTCGGTCAGCCTGTCGCTTTCCCCTTCCACGAAAAAATCGCGGATGATGGTGGCGCCCGCTCCGCCGTCTTCGCCGTGCCAGTCCAGTTTCATGCCTGCGCTCCGTGCCGCCTTGCTTCCTTCGCGTTCAACGCATCCGCCTTGCGACTGTATCCCGGCAATCTTCCCGCGACGGTCGAAGCATTGCGCCGCTCCTGCCCCGAAAACCGACGGCCCGCCGGCACTATCATAAGTTAATGTCCGCGGTTCGGTTCGCACCTATCCTTTCCGATGGGGGCCATATTGTCGCAGGCGCAAAATAATGGATCGAATTTTCACCAACATCGCCACCAGCAGTGCACGCCTCATGGGACAACCCCAGGCCTTCATCATATCCACCTTGCTGATCCTCCTCTGGGCTGTGTCGGGGCCCTTTCTCCATTTCTCCGATACCTGGCAGTTGATCGTGAACACCGCCACGACGGTGCTGACCTTCCTCGCCGTCTTCCTGATCCAGAACAGCCAGAACCGCGACGGCGCGGCCATGCAGGCGAAACTGGACGAGATCATCCGGGCCCTGGACAGGGCGCGCGTGGAATTTGTCGGCATCGAACATCTGACGGATGCGCAGATCGCGGCCATCCGCGACGCGTTGGAACGCGACATCAAGGACAAATCGGGCCGCGAAGGGTCGGCCGCCCCCACGGTCGAACGCTTGCTCAAGCGGTATTGAGCGCCGCTATTGGCTGAGACGGCTCAGCCTGAACCGGATCTCTATCGTCAGGCCGGCATCCTTCCACAACCGGACGAGGGTGCCGCCCGTTCCCCTGAGCGACGCCTGCTCCAGCGCCGTTCCGAAGCCTTCGCGATCCGGCGCCCGGTCCAGGGTGGGGCCGCCGCATTCCACCCACTGGATGAGCGCATCGTCATCCTGGATGCTGACGGTGACGTCCAGCCGGCCGTCCGGCGTCGAGAGCGCGCCATATTTGGCGGCATTGGTCGCCAGTTCGTGCAGCAGCAGCGCGACCGACGTCAACGCGCCGCCTCTGATGGCCAGGTCCGTGCCCTTCACGAATATGCGCTTGCGCTCATCCGCCAGTTCATGGGGCGCGACGATGGCCTCCAGCAGCGAGAACAGGGTCGTGGCGGTTCCCGCCGTCCCCTCATTGTCCACATCGGGCAAGGTAAGCTGGTGCGCGGCGGCGAGCGCCATCAGCCGCGCCGTCAGATCGCGCGTCAGTTCCCCGACATCCTTCGCTCCGCGCGCACTCAGCGCCACCAGCCCGGTGGCCAGCGCGAAGAGGTTCTTGACGCGGTGGCGCATCTCCTTGAGCAGCAGGGTCTGTTGCGCGGCTGCGCGCTTCTGCGCGGTGATGTCGCGCGCGATCTTGGATGCCCCCAATATCTGCCCAGCCGCATTGCGGACGGGGGAAACCGTCAGCGATATTGCGATGAGCGTCCCGTCCTTGCGCCGGCGAACCGTCTCGAAATGATCGATCCGCTCTCCCGCCCTCAGGCGCGCGAGGATATGATCCTCCTCATGCAGGCGGTCTTCGGGAATGACGATCGTCACCGGCCTGCCGATTGCTTCCTCGGCGGAATAGCCGAACAGGCGGCTGGCGCCCCCGTTCCATGTCGTGATGATGCCGTCCAGCGTCTTGCTCAGAATGGCGTCGTCGGAATTTTCAACGATGGCGGCCAGCCAGGCGCCGGCATCGATCTCTGATTTTCCGTCCGAACCGCCTGCCGCCCTGGCTGTAGCTGGTATATCCGACAATCCTGCTTCCTTGCGTGCCCCCATTCGGGGGCGATGGCGTTGACTGGCCGCTTATAGTGGCGCGAGGCCTCCATGCACTAAAGCAGGTTAAGCTCTCCGCCTGGAGGGCCTGTGATGCGGCTGGCCTTCAGCCTGTGAAATGGCCGTGCGGCTTTGCGTGGCCATGGGTTCGGAGGTAGCGATCGTCCAGTTCCGCGATCAGCGCATCCGCCTTCTCCCCGCCTTGCAGTTTCAGCAGCGCGTCGATCTTGGCCTCCATGCGGTCGTCATTCTCCTTCGACGCGGGGGAGCCGACATAGAGGAAATAGGCAAGGCCGACGACCTGCCAGATCAGTTGCAGAAATTCCGATTGCCAGTTCTCGAAAGTGTCGCGGCCCATTTCCACGGCATATTGCGTGAATTCGGCGGCCTGCCCATGTTGTCGCGCGTCGTCCACATAGGCGAGCCATCCGAACGCCCAGTGACCGACGATGGAAACCAGGAAGAATATCGCCGTGATCCATCCATAGGCATATCGTTTCATGAAGGCCGCTTCCCTGCATCATCTTCCACGTGGAAGATGAAACGCCCGGCAAGGGATTGGGATCACTAACATAAGTTGGCCCTTGCGCCTTTTGTCTCATGCGGTCGGGCCGGAAGGAATCGGGGGGGGGGGCGGGAGAGATGCTAACCCAGGTCATCGTCATGCGCGTTTCGGGGCGGCTTTCCGGAACAGCCCGCCACGCCAAAGCGATATGGGTCGTCTTCCCGAGCCGGAGAGCGCCGTCATGCCCCACCCCGCCGATCCGCCCGCCGCGCCGCCGGTCACGTCCACGCCCCGCTTCACCGGGCGATCCGCCCTGATCACCGGGGCGGGGCGCGGCATCGGGCGGGCCTTCGCCGTGGCGCTGGCGCGGGAAGGGTGCAGGCTGGTGATCTGCGACATTTGCGAGGGCTTGCCCGAAGGCACGCCCTATCCCCGGACGTCCCGCGCCGACCTGACGGAGACCCAGCGCATCTGCGAAGCGCTGGGTGCGGAGGTGGTCTGGAAGGTCGGCGATGCAGGCGATCCGGCCTTGGCGCGCGAACTGGTGGCGCTGGCCGAGCGGCACTTCGGTGGGCTGGATTTCCTGATCGCCAATGCCGCCCTGACGATCGAGGGCGAGATCGTCGACCTTTCCCCCGAGATATTCGAGACGGTGGTCCGCAACAATCTGTTGGGGGTGTTCAACATCCTCTCGCCCGCGCTGCGCAGCATGCGCCACGCCGGGCGCGGGCGCGTGATCGTCGTCGCTTCGGGCGATGCGCGCCATGCCGAGCCCAACGCCGCCCCCTATGTGGCGTCCAAATGGGGGCTGATCGGCCTTGCCAAGGTCGCCGCGCTGGAGGTGGCGAAGGCCGGCATCACCGTGAACGCGATCCTGCCGGGGCCTGTCGACACGCCGATGATGTCCAGCGAGCAACGCTTCCGTCAGGTGGTCCCCGACAAGGAGAATCCGACGCGCGACGATTATCTGGAGGCGCGCAGGGATGCGACGCCGATGGGCTATGCCTGGGTCAAGCCGGAGGACATTGCGGCCGGCGCGCTTTTCCTGCTCAGCGACGAGGCGCGCTTCGTCAGCGGCGGAACATTGAGCATCGACGCGGCCGACAGCGCCAACTGGACCTGATGCGCAGCGGCGAGCCCATCGTAGGATGGCCCGGCCCTGACGGCGTGCCGCCGCAGGTGGAGGCGGCGGCGGAAAGGCCCGCTTCGCCCTGGCGGCCGATCGGGATGATCCTGTGCGCGGTGTTCCTGTTTTCCATTTCGGACGTCTTTGCCAAGGGGCTGGGCAAGACGCTTCCCGGATTTCAGGTCGCCTGGCTGCGCTATCTGCTTTTCTTCATGCTTGCCGCCATGCTGGCCGTGCGGGCGGGCAGCGTGCCGTGGCGCAGCCGCCAACCGGGGTTGCAATCGCTGCGCGCCTTGTGCCTGTTGCTTTCCGCCAGCCTCTTCCTGCTGGGCCTGGGGCGGTTGCCGGTCGCGGAGGCGACGGCCATATCCTTCGCAACGCCCGCCTTCGTGACGATGCTGTCCGTCCCCCTGCTGGGCGAGGTCGTGCGGCGAAGGCGCTGGACCGCCATGTTGCTGGGTCTGGCCGGCGTGCTGATCGTCGTCCGGCCGGGGGCGGGCGCCTTCGCGCCCTCCGCCCTCCTGCCATTGGGTTCCGCGCTATGCGGCGCGCTGGGCATCATCGTGACACGCCGGATCGGGGACCGTGATCCGCTGTCGATCACATTGTTCTGGTCGTCGGGTCTGGGACTGCTGGTCCTGACTTCGGGCAGCCCCTTGTGGTTCACGGCCATGGACCGGTGGGAGGTGGCGGCCGCGGCGCTGATGGGCCTGCTCTATGCCGCCGCGCAATTGCTGCTGATCCTGGCCTACCGGCGGTGCGAGGCGTCGTTCCTGGCGCCCTTCTCCTATGCGCAGGTGCTGTTCGCCACGCTGGTCGGCTATCTGGCCTTCGGCGCCCTGCCGGACGGGGTTTCGCTGCTGGGCATTGCCCTGGTGGCGGCGGGCGGAGCCTATACGCTGCAGCGGGAAGGATTTCTCGGCCGGTTGCGGCTGCGCGGCGGGCGCCTGCTGCGGCGGCCGGGCTATGCCGGCAGGATCTGAGCGCGATCCTTGCCCTGTTCCGCGATCAGCCGCATCGGCCTTCCCCGCACCCAGAGGCGATCGACGGCGATGGAGGACCAGCCCGATGGCAGCGTCACGGGGCGGTGGGGCCATGCCTCCGGACTGTCGCCGCTGATGCGGAGGCCGGGCAGTCCCAACAGCATCGTCATCAGCATGCCGCCGATATTGGCGAGGAAGGGGCCGGCGGGCACGGCCGAGTCCGGATGGTCGACGCGATATTCCAGGCATTGGTGGAACCGTCCCGCATCATAGGCGGCATAGCCCTCCTCGAACAGGTCGAGCGCCAGCTTCCGGTCGCCCGCCATGGCCGCCCAGGCGGGATAGAAGGCGGCCAGCATGGGCGATCCCACATAATCGCGCCAGCGGGACAGGAAGAAGTCCAGCGTCGCCTGCCGCTCCCTTTCGCCTGCGGGATAGTCCATCGGGAACAGGCCCGCCAGCGGACTGGGCGTGGCGCCCTTGTCCTCGTCGATCCGGAAGTCTTCATGCGCGGGAATGACCCCGTCGCTCCGGCGCGGCAGATAGAGCGCGTCCAGCATGTCCTGCCAGGCCGCCGGGATGTCGGCGCCGATGCCGGCGCCGATCCGGATCGCGCGCTTCAGCAGGTCGGCGGCCGTCATCAGGGTGAAGCTGTCATTGTCCGGCGGATCCGGCACTTCGGCGGGGCCAGTGGCGCAGGGCAGCTCTGCGCCGCGCTGGGTGCGTTCCAGCCTCCCGGTCAGCCAGTCGGCAACGCCGGCGATGATCGGCCAACCCCGGTCCCGCAGGTAGCGCAGATCGCCCGTGCAATCGGCGTCCAGGGAAAAGGCGCGGGCGACGTGGAGGGACAGATGGGCGGCCAAGGCTGCCGCCGGGCCGTCGTCCGGAGCTGCCTCCTCCCCGCTCAGGGGCGCGGCCTGCCACGGGAAGCGCATGCCCGGCTTCCCATCCAGCCGGGCATGGCGCCGGGCAGCCTCGACATGGCGCGCCCGGAAGTCGATCAGGCTGCGGGCGGCGCCAGGTTGCAGGAGCAGAAGGGGAGGCACGCAAAAGGCGTCGATGTCCCACATCACATGGCCGTAATAATAATGATAGCCCGGCCAATGGGCGAGGCCGAACATGGATGTCGCGGCGGGTGAAGAGCGGTGGGCCGAGGCGTTGAGATAGTAGAAGCCGGCGTCGATCAGTTGCTGATGCCGGGGTTCCGCGCCTTGCGCAACGATGCGGCCCTTCCAGATTTCCGCCCAGCTTTCCCGATTGAGGGCGCGCAGACGCGCCAGCCCGCGCCGCGCGCCCAGGCTGGCGCGTCTGACCGCCTCCTCCCTTGGCCGGTGATGCACGATGGAGGGGATGAGGGCGGCGATCTGATGCAGCTCCACCGGCTGGCCGGCCCTCAGGTCGACGCGATATTCGGCGACCAGAGGGCCGGAGCCGAATTTCGGCGCGATCATGCTGTCATCCGTCAGCGAGCAGCGGCTGTGGAAGGCAATGCCGCAATGGCTGAGATCGCCCTCGGGCACCCAGAGCAGCGACCCTTCGCCCCCGCCGGCGGAGGGGCCGCCGGTGCGCCTTTCGGTCATGCGCCCCTGCGCCGGGCGGGAATCGACCAGCGTGCGCAGCCGGATCGAGCAGGCCTGCCCGGCGGTGATGCGGCTTTCCTGCAGGACGAGCGAGCAGTCGCTACGGCTGGCGAAGGTCGTGACCTCCACGGTCAGCGCCACGTCCCCGATGCGGAAGAGAAACTGGCTGAACAGTTCCCCTGTGCCGAAGTCATAGCTCTGCAGAAGGTCTTCGGCGGCCCAGGGCTGGTCCGACAGCCATGCCTCCCCAATCGCGATGTCGGCGGCGAGCGGGTAGGGGATGGGCACCGCCGCTTCGATCCCCTTGTCCGGATCGGGACCGACGACGCCGTTCAGGATCGCGGAACCCGCCAGCAGGGGGATTTCCCGCACCCGAAGGCCGATCGTGCCGTTGCCGACATAGGCCGGCAGGTCGCTGCCGCGGGCGCCACGACAGGGCGGCGGATTGAGGGGGGCGGAGGTCATCATCCCCGCCCCGGTCATCGCACCTGTCGCGCGGGCACCGGCGGCGCATGGTGAAACGCCATGTCGTCCGGCTCTATGGTGGTGGGGGACCCTTGGTTGTCGGCAGGCGGATCGGGGGGTGTGCGCGGCTTGCCGGGAGACAGCGGCAACATCTTCCCGGTCTTTCGGTCCAGTGCGCGCGCCACGATGATGTCCGCCACCGTGGCGCCCATGACGAAGGCCATCGGCCCCCAGAGCGGGCGGCGCCGGCTGGCCAGGGCGAGCGCCGCAAGATCGAGGGCATCGCCCGCCACGCGGTTCCAGACCCGCGTGGAATGCGCCGGCGCCGCGAGGATGCCTGCGCCGGCGAGCAGCTCGCGCGCTCCGAACAGCCTTATCGTCGCACGGGCGGCGGCATGGTCCTGCCCCAGCCGCCTCGCAATGGCGCGTGGCCGTGCGACTTCCGCCAGTCCCAGACCGATGGAGAAAAGACCGAGGCCAAGGCTCCAGTTCTTCGGTGTCATGTGCAGACAGCCTCCTCGGCGGAAGAACGGCGGCTCGCGCGGGCAGGTTCCCCGATGCCGGGGCAAGCCATATAATGCAGGTTAGAGCGGCCGCCTTATATTCCGGTGCAATCCTGTTCCCATCCGGAAGAGAAATATATCGGCATCGAAGATCAGGCGTTGACCTTGGCGGAGGATGCGACAGTCGGCATCCGCATCATCCAAGTGGAACACAGTCGCCATATGATTCGTTCTCGTGGCCTCAAGAAACGAATACAGGAGAGTATATGCGTGAGATCAGCTTTTCCATGCGTGCTTTCGCTGCTGCATCGGCCCTGTTCCTGGCAAGCACGCCCGCGCTGGCGGGCGATGAAGAACGCGCGCTTGCGGCGATTGCGCAGGCCCAGGGGAAAATCGATGCGGCGGGCAAGTTGAAGGCCGGCGACTTCGATCCGGCGGTGTTGGCGAAGGCCCAGGCGTCCCTGCGTCTGGCGCAGGAGCATCTCAAGAGCGGCAAGGAACAGGCCGCCATCCGGACGGCGGTGGAAGCGCAGCAATTCGCGGACACTGCCATCGGTGAAAGCCGGCTGCGCGCCGATGCCGACGCCCAGGTGCATGCATCGACGGCCGTGGCCGCGCAGCAGGATGCCGCGGCGGCCAATGCGCGCGCCGAAGCCGCCGAGCGCGCAGCGGCTTCCGCGGCCGCAGACGCCCGCGCCGCCCGCGCCGCCGCAGCGGTGCCCGCGCCCGCGACCACTACGGTGACCACGGAAACCGTGAAGACCACCCCTACTGCGACGCGCAAGGCCGCTCCGGTCAAGCGCAAGGTGGTGCAGCGCACGACGAGCCCGGCCCGCGCTTCCGTGGTGGAGAAGACGACCACGACCGTCACCCAGCGCTGACGGCCGACGCCGGACCCCGGACATGGCGGCTTCCTGAGCGGAGCCGCCATGTTTCATGCACGGGAATGGATCGCGTCGGAACAATCGCAGGCGGCGCGACTTATCCAGCCTGACTTAGCGACAGCGAGGCCGATCATGTTGTGGACCATCCTTATCATCCTCCTCATCCTCTGGGCATTGGGCGCATTCATCGTGCCGGTGGGCGGGGGACTGATCCACCTGCTGCTGGTATTGGCGTTGGTCGTCCTCGTCTATCAGCTTGTGGCGGGCCGACGGGTTCCCTGATCGTTTCACCAGGATGATTGTCGGCACCCGTCCGGCAGTCATCATGGTCGTTTCCTGCAGAGTTGATCCGGATCAGTAAGATTTTCAGGAACGCTCGCCTGTCCCGGGATTTTTAGCCATGATGAATGAGAGGTTTTATCGTGGCGACACAATGGGAATATCACGGGTCACAATTTCTGCAGCAGCCGTTTCAGGAGGAACTTACCTACTGGAATCGTGAACGGCTTTCGCCAGCATTTCCTTCGGACATGACGGCGGAGAGATTCGACCGCGATCGGCGGATGCTTCGTCTGGAGCATGGCTTTATCGAGGAGCTACGCGCGGAGGTTCGCGAGGAAGCGGCGCAGGCGCCGACCGACCCGGACGGGTTCATCGCCTGGTTCGAAGGACTGAAGGAAAGCGGACCCGGCCAGAAGGACGCGCTTTTCCCCTGGCTGGCGCAGGAGGCGAGCCGGGACGAGATTCGATGGTTCCTTTCGCAGGAAGCGGCGGGGGAAGCGGGTTTCGACGATCTGGTCGCCCTGACTCAGGTGAAGCTGCCGCCGCGCGCCAAGCTGGAACTGGCGCGCAACTATTGGGACGAGATGGGCCGCGGCAATGCCAAGGGCATGCACGGCCCGATGCTGGGCCAGCTGGTCGACATACTCCACCTCGACATCGGGGTCGAGAGCACGGTCTGGCAGAGCCTGGCCCTCGCCAATGCGATGACGGCGATGGCGACGTCGCGCTGTTATGCCTGGCACAGCGTCGGCGCGCTGGGCGTGATCGAACTGACCGCGCCCGGCCGTTCCGCCCATACCGCCCAGGGCCTGCGCCGCATCGGGCTCAGCGGCAGCGAAAGGCGCTATTTCGATCTGCATGCCGTGCTGGACGTCAAGCATAGCCGCGACTGGAACGACGAAGCCATAGTGCCGCTCGTCGCCGAAGACCCACGGCGGGCGACGGCGATGGCGGAAGGCGCGCTGATCCGCCTTCAATGCGGGGAGCGTTGTTTCGAGCGCTATCGCGCGCATTTCGGATTGGGATGAGGCGCCATGGCGGCAAATCCCAAAATCCTGCTGGTGGAGGACGATCCGGCGATAGCGGGCATCATCGCGGACCTGCTGGAAGACGCGGATTATGAGGTGGACGGTCCATATGCCAGCCTGGCGGACGGCATGGCGGCGGTCGCGGCGGACTTCCCGGCGGGCGCGGTGCTCGACGTGCGGGTGAGGGATGGGGATGTCGGTCTGCTCGCCGACGATCTGGACCGATATGACATCCCTTATCTGTTCTGCACCGGCGCCTTTGCGCATCCTGCCGTCAACGCTCATCCCGGCGCTCCGCTCGTGCCCAAATGGGCCTTGTCCCGCCAGTTGATCGATGCCCTGCGCCGGATCGTGCATTAGAATGAGGATGGCCCGCCATGAGCGCATCGGATGGGAAGGGCGATACGGCGGAAACCCTGTCGCCCATCATTCCCGAAGATATTGAGAATGCCGCCGCCGCGTTGCTGAAGGACTGTTGTTCCGCCGAACTGACACTGGCGACGGCGGAAAGCTGCACGGGCGGGCTGCTGGCGTCGCTGCTGACCGATGTGGAGGGCGCGAGCCATGCCTTCGAACGCGGCTTCGTCGTCTATAGCGAGGATGCCAAATGCGAATTGCTGGGCATCCGCAGCGAGCGGATCGCAGCCTGCGGTGCGGTCAGCCGGGAGGTCGCCATGGCGATGGCCGATGGCGCGATCGAACGGTCCCATGCGGACATCGCGCTTGCCATAACGGGCTATGCCGGCGCGGCCCCGCCCGGGGAAGAAGCGGGCCTGGTCCATTTCGCCTGCGCCGCACGAGGCGGGCCGACCGAGCATCGGGAAGAGCATTTCGGGGACATAGGGCGAGGACCCGTGCGGATCAGGTCCATCCGGGTCGCGCTCGAGATGATGAGGCATGCCCTTGAGCGAGGTTGAAAGGTTCGCGTCGATCCATAGCCACGGCCTTGTCCGTGTCGCGGCGGCGACGCCCAAGGGCAGCGTTGGCGATGTCGGAGCCAATGCACAGGCGATCCGGACGCTTGCGCGGCAGGCGGCGGGCGGCGCGGCCGACCTCCTGCTGTTTCCCGAGCTATGCCTGTCATCCTATGCGATCGACGACCTGCACCTGCAGGAAGCGCTGCTCGACCGGGTGGAACGGGAGGCGGCGGCGCTGATCGAGGCGAGCGCCGGCTGGCCGGTGTTGCTGATCGGTGCGCCGCTTCGGCGCGGCGGGCGGCTCTACAATTGCGCGCTGGTCATTGCGGACGGGCGGCTGCTGGGCGTGGTGCCGAAAAGCTATTTGCCCAATTACCGCGAATATTATGAAAAGCGCTGGTTCGCGTCCGGGGCCGGTCTTTCCGGGCTGGAAGTCGACGTCGGCGGCCATGTCGCGCCGTTCGGCACGGACCTGCTGTTCGCGGCGGACAGCTGTCCCGACTTCATCTTCCATGTCGAGATCTGCGAGGATTTCTGGGCGCCGCTGCCGCCCTCCACCATGGGGGCGATGGCGGGCGCGCTGATCCTGTGCAATCTTTCGGCCTCCAACATCACCATCGGCAAGGCGCGCGACCGGCATCTGCTATCCGCCTCCCAGTCGGTGCGCTGTCAGGCGGCCTATGCCTATTCGGCGGCGGGCACGGGCGAGAGCACCACGGACATGGCCTGGGATGGGCAGGCCATGGTGCATGAGCTGGGCGAACTGCTGGCGGAATCGGAGCGGTTCGGGGATGCGGCGGAACTGCTCTACGCCGATGTCGATGTGCAGAGGCTGCGGCTGGAGCGGATGCGCAACGGCACCTTCAACGACAATGCGGCCGCGGCCGGGCATCCGGAAACCCGCTTCCGTACCGTGCGTTTTCCGTTTTTGCGCGGCGGCAAGGATGTCGGCCTGCACCGGTCGCCCCGGCGCTTTCCCTTCGTCCCCGCCGATCCGGGGCAGCTTGCGGCGGATTGCTACGAAGCTTTCAATATCCAGGTCGAGGGGCTGGTCACGCGCTTTCGCGCGACCGCGGGCCGGCATTTCGTCATCGGCGTGTCGGGCGGCCTCGATTCCACCCATGCCCTGATCGTCGCCGCCAAGGCCTGCGACCGGCTGGGCCTGCCGCGCTCGGCCATATTGGGCTACACCATGCCGGGCTTCGCCACGGGCGAGTTGACCAAGGGCCATGCCTGGGCGCTGATGAACGCATTGGGGGTGAAGGGGGAGGAGATCGACATCCGCCCCGCCGCCCGCCAGATGCTGGGCGACATGGGGCATCCCTTCGCGCGGGGGGAGCCGGTCTATGACGTGACCTTCGAAAATGTGCAGGCGGGTTTGCGCACGGACTATCTGTTCCGGCTGGCCAACAGGCATGGCGGCTTCGTCGTGGGGACGGGCGACCTCAGCGAACTGGCGCTGGGCTGGTGCACCTATGGCGTGGGCGACCAGATGAGCCATTATGCGGTCAACAGCGCCATTCCCAAGACATTGATCCAGTTCCTGATCCGCTGGTGCATCGCGACCGGCCAGTTCGATGCGGCGACTGCGCGGATATTGGACGCGATATTGCATACCGAAATCTCGCCCGAACTGGTGCCGGCGGGGGAGGACGGCGCCTTGCAGAGCACGGAGGATCGGGTCGGCCCCTATGCGCTCAACGATTTCTTCCTGCATCATATCGTGCGCCTGGGCCTGCCGCCGTCGAAAGTCGCCTTTCTGGCATGGCACGCCTGGCGCGACGCCGGAAGCGGCGCATGGCCGACGGATTATCCGGAGAGCGCCAAACGCGCCTATGATCTGCCGACGATCCGGCACTGGCTGGAAAATTTCCTCTACCGCTTCTTCACGATCAGCCAGTTCAAGCGGTCCGCGCTGCCCAATGGCCCGAAAATCTCCTCCGGCGGCGCGCTGTCGCCCAGAGGCGACTGGCGGGCGCCGTCGGACGGGACCGCGACGGTGTGGCTCGACGAATTGGCGCGTGGCCTGGATGGCGACGACAACGGGGGCTGACCTCCGCCGAAGTCGTCGTGGGATCACGCGGCCTGACGCCGGAACAATGTTTCGAACACGGATTTTATCACCCATGCCGATATTCCACATTCACCTGTTCAACGACGACAATGTGATCGACGAAGCCGGTCAGCAATTTGCTGACGTGGCGGAGGCGCGGGCCGAAGCGATCCGCAGCGGGCGCGAAATCATCGCGGAACATGTCATCCACGGCCGGCCTGTCAATCTCGATCATCATCTGGTCTTGCAGGACGATCAGGGCCGCAAGCTGGAAACGATCTATTTTCGCGATGTCGTGACGTTCGGTGGCTGACCTGCGGCGATCCTGCAGGCCGCCCCCCTCGCGCATCATCGCCCTGCGGCCATTGCGCCCTCTTGTGGGGAGCGTCGGCTGATGCCGCATCCTGCCCTGCAATATTTCCTGAACCGGCTTCTGATCCGTTCCCCGCTGACGGAGGAGGAACGGCAGGCGATCCTGTCCATGCGCTTCCATTTGGCGCAGGTGTCGCCCAATGTCGACATCGTCCCTCCCGGTCATCTGGTGACCTATTCCTGCCTGGTGGCGGAAGGCCTTGCGGGGCGGTTCGGGCAGTTGCCCAACGGCATGCGGCAGATCACGGCGATGTATATTCCCGGCGACATGTGCGACCTGCATTCCGCCATGCTGCCGCGCGTGGAATGGGCGGTTCAGGCCCTTTCCGCGCCGCTGACCTACCTGAAGATCCCGCATGAGGAACTGCTGCGGGTCTCGCGCGCCCATCCGCGCGTGGCGGAGGCCTTCTGGCGCGACTGCGTGGTCGACGCTTCCATCATCGCCCAATGGGTGGTCAGCCTTGGCAGGCGGGATGCGGCGGCGCGCACCGCGCATCTGCTGTGCGAAATGGCGTTGCGGCTGGAATGCGCGGGCCAGGGTTCGCGCACGGCCTTCGAATTCAAGGCGACGCAGGCGCATATTGCCGACGCGCTCGGCATCACGCCGGTGCACATGAACCGCGTCGTTCGCTGGCTGAGGCAGCAGGGTGTCCTGTCCTGGACCGGGCGGACCATCCGCGTGCTGGACTGGGACGGCCTCGTCCGCATCGCGAGCTTCGACGGCGGCTATCTGGAAATGCGTCGGGAATAGGCTCATAGCAGCCAGCTCGCCGCCAGCGACAGGGCGCAGAGGAAGGTGACGCCGGTCGTCGTCCAGCCCAGCAGGTTAGTCCAGCGGCCATTGGTGCGCGCGCCGACCACGGCCGGGCGGTTGGTGAGCAGCATCATGAGCAGCAGCAGCGGCGGCACGGAAAAGCCCTGGACGATGCCCGACCAGACCAGCGCCTTCATGGGGTTGAAGCCCAGGAAGTTCATCGCCGCCGCCAGCGCCGTCACCGCCGCGATGATGGCATAGAACAGCCTGTTGTCCTGCGGCGCGTCATGCAGGCTGCCCGCGCGGCCCAGCCCCTGCACCACGTCATAGGCCGCGCCCGTGGTCATCACCGGCACCGCCAGGAAGCCCACCCCGACCACGCCGGCCGCGAACAGGAATTTCGCGGCCTGACCGGCGATGGGTTCCAGCGCGGCGGCGGCGTCGGCGGCGGTCTCGATCTCCGTCCGTCCGGCGGCGTGCAGGGTGATCCCGGTCGCGAGCAGGATGAAATAGAGGATGAGGTTGGAAAAGATCATGCCGGTCAGCACGTCGCGGCTCGTCCGCTTCATCTCCGACGCGGTCGCGCCCTTGCGCTGCCAGAGCCGGCGGCGGCCCAGGGCGATCTGCTCCTCCACCTCCTGATTGGATTGCCAGGTATAGATATAGGCGGAAAGCGAGGTGCCTATGCAGGCGACGATCAGCGACAGCGATTGCGCATCGATCCTGAGCGCGGGGATGAAGGTGGCGCGCAGCACCGCGATGGGATCGGGGCGGGCCATGACCGCCGCCGCCACATAGGCGAAGAGGATGAGCGCCAGCCAGCGGAACACGCGCCGGATGAGCATGTAGGAACCGAAATATTGCAGGGCGAAGATGATCGCAGCCGCGCCCACCACGATCAGCGGCACCGGGATCGGCACCAGCAGGTTGAGCGCCGCGCCGATGCCGCCCAGGTCCGCCGCCGCCTCTATGATGTTGCCGGCGAAGGCGAGCGTCACCAGCGGCAGCAGCAGCCAGCGCGGGAACTGATCGCGGATGCAGGCGAACAGGCCCTTGCCATAGACCTGCCCGATCTTCGCGGACAGATAGACGACGACATACATCATCGGCAGCAGGACCGGCGCGATCCACAGGAAGGCAAGGCCGTAGCGCGCGCCCGCGCTGGCATAGGTGCCGATCGCGGAAGGATCGTCGTCTGCGGCGCCCGTCACGATGCCGGCGGCGAGCATCTTCATGACGCCCCGGCGCGGCCTGTCCACCGGCCTGCGGGTTTTCAGCGGTTCACGGGATTGGGTAGTCAATTTCCACCTCGAACGGGCAAAGCCGTGGTTCAACACGGCAGGCATGGCGGGAGGTGCATGGCCGTTAACCCATGATAGCGGGCCGGTTTCCCGTACACGCCGATGCCGGAATTTCGATCACATAGGTTAGCGGATCGTCCGGGTCGCGCCGGCGGTCCGGAACGCGCTCCACCGGGCGGGAATTGGGGCAGGCATGGCGGATCACATGGCAGATTGGGCGGCTGCGATGCGCGCGGGGGACCATGCCGCCGCCTGGGCGATTTCGGATCGGGAACTCCAGCGGCGCGATCCCGCCCGCCGGGACGATCCGACGCTGCCCTATCATCAGCGCTGGGTATGGGACGGGCGGCCTTATGAAGGCAGGCATTGTCTGGTGCGCTGCTATCATGGCCTGGGCGACAGCATCCAGTTCGCGCGCTTCCTGCCGATGCTGGCGGCGCGCACGGCCTCGCTGACGGTGGAGATGCAGCCGCGGCTGATCGACCTCATCGCCGGACCGGGCGGAGGCATCCGCTTCGTCCCCTTTATCGACGCCCATCCGCTGCCGCAGTCGGAATGCGATCTGGAGATCACGGAACTGGACTTCGCTCTTCGGCTGACGCCCGCCGATGCGGCGATGCCCTATCTCGCGGCGGAAAGCGGCGTGCTGCCGCATGGTTGCGTCGGGCTTTGCCATGGCGCGGGACCGTGGGACCCCGCGCGGTCCATTCCGCCGCACCTGCTGGCGCCGATCTGCGCCATGGCGCCCTGCATCAGCCTGATGCCGGAGGCGACGACGCTGCCCGTGCTCAATCCGGACGGCTGCCCCTTCGACATGAAGGCGACGGCGGCCCTGATCGCCGCGACGGATCTGGTCATCACCGTCGACACGATGATCGCCCATCTGGCCGGCGCCATGGGCAAGCCGACCTGGCTGTTGCTGAAGTCCGATCCCGACTGGCGCTGGCCGGTCGGCGCGCGCGGCACGCCCTGGTATCCGTCGATGCGGATCTATGCCCAGCCCAGCGCCGGCGACTGGGAAACGCCATTGGCCGAACTGGCGCGCGACCTTGCCGCCTGTCCGGCGCTCGCAGCGGAAAGGTAGCTGAACATGGGATATATGCCGACCCCTTCCGTGCCGGTGTCCTGGGGGGAGCTGCTGGACAAGATGACGATCCTGCAGATCAAGCAGGAGCGGATCGCCACGCCCGCCGCGCGGGACAATGTGGGCAGGGAATATCGGTTGCTGAGCGCCATTGGCGAACAGGCCCTGCGCGACGGAGCCGTGGGCGGTTTGGTCGAAAGCCTGAAGCGGGTGAACGAGGCGCTGTGGGAAATCGAGGACGCGATCCGGGGGGAAGAGGCGGCAGCGCGGTTCGGCGCGTCCTTCATCGACCTTGCCCGGTCGGTCTACCGGATGAACGACCGGCGCGCCGCGATCAAGCGGGAGATCAACCGCCTGCTGGATTCCGAACTGGTGGAGGAAAAAAGCTATGCCGCCTGCGCAGCGGACTGAGATGCGGCGGCTGGGCGTCCTGACATTCCACCGTTGCATCAACTACGGTTCCTATTGGCAGGCGCGCTGTCTGGTCGAAGGGTTGCGGCGCATGGGTGTCGAGGCCGAATTGCTGGACCATGAGTCGCCGCGCGTCACCCGGGCGGAGCTTCGCTGCGCGCTCAGTCCCACCCTGCCGCAGCGGACGCCGCGCAGCGATTTTCCGGCCTATGCCCGCAAGACCCGGAAATTTCGCGAGGCGTTCGAGCGGTTGCCGCTGTCGCGCCGCTTTCCCATCGACCGGCCGGAAGAGATGGGCGATTATGACGCCGTCATCGTCGGCAGCGACGAGGTGTGGAACCTGCGCCACCCCTGGTATGGCGGATGTTCGGCCTTTTACGGAAAGGGGGTTCGCGGGACGCTGATCTCCTATGCAGCCAGTTTCGGCAATCAGAACGCGTCGGAAGGACTGTCCGACCATTGGGCAAGCCAGATCGGCAACTTCGCCTCCATTTCCGTGCGCGACCAGAACAGCCGCCGGATGATCAGAACCGCGCTGGGTCATGACCCCGACATCGTGCTGGACCCTTGCCTGCAATTTCCCGGACCGGCGGCGCGCAGGGGCGCGTCCGGCGAAGGCTATGTGGCGCTTTACGGTCATAATTTCCCGGAGTGGTTCTGTCTTTCCGTCCGCAACTGGGCAAGGGCGCGCGGGCTCCCGATCCGCAGCATAGGCTATCGCAACGACTGGGCGGACGAGCAATGGCTGGAGGCCGGACCGCTGGAATTCGCCGAGCTGATGGCGGGCGCCGACGCCGTGGTCACCAATTTCTTCCATGGCTGCGTCTTCGCCCTGCTGAATGGGCGTCCTTTCGTCACGGCGCCCTCCGCCTACCGCATGAACAAGGTGCGCGACCTCCTCTGGGAGCTGGGCGCGGAAGGGCATATGATCCTGCCGGAGGATGATGATCGGGTCGTCGCCCGGAGCCTCGACGAACCGCCGGCATCGGCCGTGCAGCAGCGCATCGATCAATTGCGGGCGCAGTCGGGCGATTTCCTGCGGCGGGCGCTGGCGATGCCGTCATGAGCGCGGCGGCGGTCAGCCCCCGCGACATGGTTTCGTCGGGCCTCTGCATCGGCTGCGGCGGCTGCGTCGCGCAGGCCCGGTCCGAGCAGGCCCGGCTGGAGTGGAACAGGGACGGCCAGCGAAACCCGGCCGGCGATCCGGATTGGTACCGGCGGCGGAGCGAGGGCTTTTCGGCATGCTGTCCTTTTTCCCCGCACGCCATGAATGAGGATGAGATCGCCGGACAGCGCTTTCCGGCAGCGGCGGCGCGGGACGATTATATCGGCCGGTTCGACGCCGCCTATGTCGGCCACGCCGCCGAAGCCGGCTATCGCGAAAGGGGCAGTTCGGGCGGCATGGTAAGCTGGGTCGCGGGTGAACTGTTGCGCCGGGGGATGGTGGATGGCGTGGCGCATGTGACGCGGGCCGATCCCGCGACCGAGGGGCGTCTGTTCCGCTATCGCATAGCGCGCGATCTTCCTGCTTTGTGGGAGGGCGCGCAGTCGCGCTATTATCCCGTCGACATGGCCGAGGTGCTGCGCGAGATCCGGGAGGTGCCGGGCCGTTATGCCGTCGTCGGCATTCCCTGTTTCATCAAGGCGGTGCATCTCGCCCGCGCCGCCGATCCGCTGCTGCGGGAACGTATTGTCTTCACGCTGGGCCTGGTGTGCGGGCATATGAAAAGCCGCCATATGGCGTCCAGCTTCGCTCGGCAGATGGGTTTCGATCCCGCCGCTGTCCGGGAGATCGACTATCGCGTCAAGGACCCGGAGCGGCCGGCCAACTGGTACAGGGCGCGGCTGACCGATCGTGCCGGCGAACAGCGTATGCGGGATTGGTGGCATCTGGTGGATGGTGACTGGGGGTCGGGATTCTTCCAGAACAGCGCCTGCGACTTTTGCGACGATGTGGTGGCGGAGACCGCCGACATCGCCTTTGGCGATGCCTGGGTGGAACCCTATTCCTCGGACGGGCGCGGCACCAATGTCGTGGTGGTGCGGTCGCCCGCGCTGCACGCGATGCTGCGCGAACGCATCGATGCGGGAAGGCTGGCCTTGCAACCCGTCGATGCCGGTTTCGTGCGGGAAACGCAGGCGGCGGGCTTTCGCCAGCGGCGGGAAGGACTGGCCTATCGGCTTTGCTGGCGCAAGGCGGGCGTCCGGCCGCGCAAGCGCGTGCGGCCGGGCAGCGCGGGCCTGCCGTGGCGGCGCAGGATGATCTATCGGCTGCGCCACGCGATCAGCAGGGGCAGCGGCAGGGTGTTCCGGCTGGCGGAGGCTCTGGGCAGGCCCGGCCTGTTCCTGCTCTGGGCGCGGGCCATGCTGAAGCTCTACCATGGCCTCGCTTATTCGCGCGGCTGGCTGGGGAAGCTGTTCGACCGTTTTGCGTGACCCTTGGCCGCAATGGTCAGGGGGCGCCTGCTGCGGGCTTACCCCTTGTCGCGTTCCACGAATTTGCTGAACCGGCTTTCCTTCCCGTCCTTCGTCTTGTCCTGATAGAGGAAGGCGAGATTGTTCTCATCGAAGATGCGGAAGAATTCATCCCACTCGATTTCGTCCAGCGCCTCATCCTTTTCGCGAAAGTCGATGCGCAGCAGGCCGCCGCCCTTGCCATTGTCTTCGGTCGCCTTGACGACTGCAGGGCGGCCGCCGCGATCCTCCACCCATTTGCGGATGGTGTCATGGTCGGTGGTCGTGTCCGATGTGCTCATGATGAAGTCCTTTCCTTATCCTGTCGCCGCGGCGTAGATGCCGTCCATGATGTCGGCCACATGCGCCAGTTCTTCGCATCCCGGATCGAAGCGAGGGGAGCGCGCCAGCTTTTCGGCCCATTCCGCCGCCATTCGGCCGCCCCATGGATCGCCGGGCTCCGACAGCGTCTCCCGCGCCGTGCCGCGGAACAGCTCTGCCCGGAAGTCGTAGAAGGAGCCGCCGATGTTGCGGAATGCGGCTCCCGCCCTGTCGCCGTAGAAATCGGCGGCGATCACCGCATCCTGCCCGGCGTGGAGGTTCCAGGAGCAGGCGATCCGGACCATGCGCCCGTCCGCCAGATGCAGCGTCGCCATGCCCAGATCCTCGACCTGCCGGCCGCGATCCTCCAGCGGGCGTCCTTTCGCGAAGAGGGCGGCATCTATCCGCTCCACCTCGGGGAAGTCGAGCACCCAGAGCGCCAGGTCGATCAGATGCACGCCAAGGTCCATCATGCAGCCGCCGCCCGACAGTGCGGGATCGTGGAACCATGGCTTGTCCGGGCCATAGGCATTGTGGAAGATGAGGTCGACGGCATGGACATGGCCCAGTTGGCCGGCGCGGACATGCTCCCGCAGGGCGCGCATTCCTGCGGTGCCGCGATAGGACAGGTCGACGCCCAGCAGCCGGTCGGCCGCGCGGGCGGCGTCGATCACGGCCCGGACCTCCGCCCCGGTGCGGCCCAGCGGCTTCTGGCAGAAGACCGGGACGCCCCGCTCCAGCGCGCGGATCGACTGTTCTGCGTGGAGTGCGCTGGGAGTGGCGATGACCATGCCGTCGAGCGGCTGTTCCAGCAGCGCGTCGAGCGAGTCCAGCCGCACCGCGTCGGGAGCGAGCAGCGCGGCCTCCGCGCCGTTGCCGGGCAGGGCGTCGGCAATGGCGACCGCCTCGATCCCGCCGGTCGCCAGCATGGCCTCCATCCGGTTGCGGCCGATCCAGCCCACGCCCAGAAAGCCGATGTGCGGGCGGGTGAGGAGGGTCGGTGCAGGGGCGATAGCGGCATTCATGGGACGATGATCGCCTTTACGAAACCGTCCGGCTTGTCGCGCGTGGCGTCCAGCGCCTCGCCCAGCCGGTCGAGCGGATAGCGGTGGGTGATGAGCGGCGCGGGATCGATGCGGCCGGAAGCGACCGCCGCCACCGCTTCCCTCATTCCCTCTGCATAGGCCGCGGGATCGCGCTCATGGGCGTTGACGACGTCGATGCCGCGCCAGTTCCACAGCCACATGTTCACCTGGCGCGGCCCGTCCTGATGATAGCCCGCGACGATCAGCTTGCCGCGCTCGGCGGTGAGTTCGCCCGCCAGGTCGAGCGGCCATTGCTTGCCCACCGCCTCTATCGTCCGTTCGCAGAAGCGTCCTTGGGTGAGCGCGCCGACCCGGTCGATGATCGCCTGATGATCGTCCATTGCGATCGTCTCCGCCGCGCCATGATCGCGGGCGAGGGCGAGCGAGGAGGGGCGCCGCGAAATGGCGACGACGCGGGCTCCCGCCTCCGTCGCGAGCCGGGTGAGCAGCGCCCCCAGAAAGCCGATGCCGATGATCGCGATGGTCTGGCCGGGATGGATGTCGGCGCGGCGGAAGATGTTGAACGCGCACCCCAGGGGCTCGCCGGGGAAGGGCAGCCCGTCCAGTTCGGACGGCAGCCGCACGATGGCGCTTTCGTCCGCGAGGTCATGGTCGGCATAGCTGGCATAGGAAAGCGCCGCCACGCGGTCCCCCACCGTTACGGAGGTCACGTCCTTCCCGATGGCATCGACAATGCCCCAGCCCTCATGGCCGAGCGCGCCCGGCTCCAGCGGGAAGCTTTGCCATTCCGGTCCCGCCCAGGGGGTGAGGTTGGAGGCGCAGACGCCGCATCCCTCCAGCCTGATGCGGACCTGACCGGGGCCGGGCCGCGGCATCGGAACCCGGTCGATCCGCACCGCGCCGGGGCCGGTGACAACCGCCGCGCGCATGGTCGCCGCCTTTTCGGCCGGTTCGCGCTCCGCCATCAGCAATGCGCTCATTCCGCCGCCAGCGCGATCGCGCCCTCCCCACGGATAAAGGCCTCCAGCGCTTCATGCGCCCGGTCATCCGTCATCTGCATCGGCGGATGCTTGCAGAAATAGGCGGCCGCCGGATGGATGGGGCCGCCCAGACCGCGATCCAGCGCGATCTTGGCGCAACGGATCATGTCGATGGCGACGCCCGCCGAATTGGGGCTGTCCTCCACCGACAGGCGCAGTTCCAGGTTCATCGGCACGCCGCCGAAGAGTTGGCCTTCCATGCGCAGGAAACAGACCTTGTTGTCATTCTGCCAGGCGACATAATCGGACGGGCCGATATGGATATTCTCATCCTCCAGCCGGGTTTCCGCGACCGACTGCACGGCTTCGGTCTTCGAAATCTTCTTCGACTTCAGCCGCGAACGGTTCGACATATTGAGGAAATCGGTATTGCCGCCGGTGTTGAGCTGGTAGGTGCGGTCCAGCTTCACGCCCCGCTTGGCGAACAGGTCGGTGAGAACCCGATGGACGATGGTCGCGCCCAGTTGCGCCTTGATGTCGTCCCCGATGATCGGCACGCCTGCCCGCTCGAACCGGTCCGCCCATGCGGGGTCGCTGGCGATGAAGACCGGAATGTTGTTGACGAAGGCAACGCCCGCCTCCAGCGCGCATTGCGCGTAGAATTCCGTCGCCTGCTGCGATCCCACGGGCAGATAGTTGAGCAGCACGTCCACCTTCGCCTCGCGCAGCCGTTCGATCACCTGCGCGCGGTCGGGTTCCGCGGCGTCGGCAGGCAGGAAGGTGCGCTCGTCGGGATGGTCCGCCATATGATCGGCGCAGCCGTCGAGCAGGCGGCCCATCTCCACCTTCACCCCGCTTGGGCGGACGTCGCCGCAGAAGGTCTGGGTGCAATTGGGCCGGGCGAAGATCGCTTCGGCAATGTCGCGGCCGACCTTCCGCCGGTCGATGTCCCAGGCCGCCGCCAGTCGGATGTCGCAGGGGCGATAGCCGCCTAGTTCCCAATGCATCAGGCCGCTATGGTCGTTGCTCTCGGCGCGATAGTGGGACAGGCCCTGCACCAGCGAACTGGCGCAATTGCCGACGCCGACGATGCCGATGTTGATAGGTTGCATGATGCGTCTCCGTCAGGCGGTGCGGGCGACCGGCAGGGCGGCCGATGCCGGCGCGTAGCGGTCGATCATCCAGGCGCAGAAATCCGCGAAGGCCTGCGGATCGTGGACCGCGCTGCTGTGATGGGGGGCGATGCCCAGATGTTCGGGCGTGAAGCAGAAGGTGACGGTGACGTCGAAATCGCTGAGCGCCTCCATCTGCCGGTCGAACCAGTCGACCGCATTGGGGCGGAAGCTGTCGGCCCAGCTCAGGCCGGTGCGCAACTGCCTGACGCCCAGCCGCTTCATCCAGTCGACGGCATCGTTCAGGCGCGGGTCCTCGAAATGAAACCATTGCATCAGCCCCATCTCGCCAGCGACCCTGGCATAGTCGTCCAGTGCGGGCTTGGGCGTGCCGTCGGCGCGGATCAGCCCCATGTAGAAATGGCGGTAATAGCTCGATCCTTCCGCTTCCCGATGGCGCGTGGTCGCGCCCCATTCCTGCGGCAGGTCGTAGAGGCTGTACCAATAGATGCGCGGCACCCGCCCGATCAGCAGTTCGGCGGTGCGGTTGAGGCCGAAGACCTGCACTTCCTCCGCGCCGAAGGAGCCGACGCCGACTTCCGTCACCCAGACCGGCTTGTCGGGCACCACCGCCTCGATCTCCGCGATCCGGGCGGGCCAGTCATTGAGCGGCCAGAGGTTCCAGTCGAGCGGGAAGCCGTGCACCGCCACGACATCCACCGCGTCCAGCGCGCCATGGTCGCGCATCCGGTTCACCCAATGCGGATCGATGGGCGACATGCCGCCCAGCACGCGGGTCACGGCGGGATTGGCGTCGGCGATGGCGGCGCCCGCGCGGATAACCATGTCGGCATAGAGCGACCAGTCGGGGTCGACCTCCGGGTCCCAATGCGACTTGTTATTGGGTTCGTTCCAGATCATCGCGGCTTCGATCATGCGTCGGTTCCCTCCTCTGGCCCTTGGGCTGGATAGACGGCCGGCCTGCCCATCAGCTCCCCGAAGGGGATCGGGGCGGCGCGGCAGAGATAGACTTCCTCCTCCGGCTCGGCCTCTATGGTGAAGCCGGCGGCGCGCAGCAGCGCCTGTGCGCCGGCCTTGTTCGGGGCCCACCAGTTGGTCCAGTCATGCGCGAATTTCCGTTCGATGAAGTGCAGGCGGGGATAGGCCGGATTGTCGAAGAAGCCGGGCGGGCGGCTGGTGCCGGGGACGTGGAAGGGATGATCCTCCGGCACCAGCAGCACGTCGGACGAACCCTGCTGCATCGTCTGGAACAGCATCATGTCGCCCGCCACATGCTCGCGGATCAGGTCGAGCGCGAGCAGGGGGTGCCGCAGATGGTAGAGCACGCCCATGAAGATCACGAGGTCGAAGCGGCGACCGAGCTTTCCGACGTCATAGACGGACAGGTTGCGGAACTCGATGCCGTCATGGCCCAGCGCTTCGGCGGCGAAACGGGCCTGGGCCAGATACCGGTCGTCGGAATCGATGCCCAGGACTTCGGCTGCGCCCCGGCGTTTCATCTCGAGCGAATAGAAACCGGCGTTGCAGCCGATGTCGAGTACGGATTTTCCGGAAAGGTCTTCGGGAACGGCATCCGCAAAGCGCGCGAATTTGAAAGCCGGATAATCGCCCAGGAAATGATCCGGCGCGGTTTCCACGCCGCCGATGCGAAGATTGTGGAACCATGGGCCCAATTCTTCGATCTGGCGGCGCAATGCGTCGGTCTTGCGGTCTGCGGCGAGATTCACTGTCTTCATGCGGGTACCTCGTTCAATCGGGTCACGCTACCGCCGCCTGGTCCCAGCAGGATCGTGCTGATCGAACCGGGATCGACTTCGAACCTCAGCAGATTGTCGAGGCTGAGGCCGAGATAATGCGCGATCGTCCCGCGGATGATGTCGCAATGGGTGACGCAGAGGATGGTCGCGCCCGCCTTTTCCCGCGCGACTGTTTCCAGATGCCGGACGGTTCGGGCGACTGCGCCGCCCATCGTCTCTCCGCCCGGCGTCGCGCTGGTGGAGCGGTTGCGGTTCCAATCGCGCCAGCGCGGATCTTCCTCCAGTTCCGGAAAGGACTGTCCGTTCCAGGAACCGAAATCGACCTCGTCCAGATCGGGGACGATGGCGACCTCCAGCTCCAGGGACCGGGCAATGATGGAGGCGGTTTCCACCGTGCGCCGGCGCGGGCTGGCGTGGACGGCGTCTATGTCGTGCAGGCCGCGCCATGCCGCGACCCCGGCTGCCTGCATGCGGCCCCGCGCAGTGAGGGGCGACGCGCCCGCCCGCCCGCTCAGCAGGCGGCCATATTCGCCATGCATCCCATGACGGATCAGGTGAAAGCAGGTGCGGGGCGGTTCGCGAGAGGAGGACAGCATCAACATAGATGCTGCTTAACAGGATTAAGAGAAGGAAAGTTCCATAGACGTAATTCTCAAACAGGTAAATGGAAATATCATGAATAACCTGTGTTTTTGCCGTATAACATGAGTTATTTTCATGAGTTTATATTGAGTAGAGATTCAACGGTTTTCTGAAATATTTCCGGAACCTGACGGTAGAAGAAGATGTTCATGATCCCGTTGCCACGGTTGCGGGGAATATCACATCCTCGCGGCCAATCCTTGGCAAATCATCATCAATGAAGGGGAGCGGCCGTGGAAAAGATTCTTGTCACGGGTGGCGCCGGTTTTATTGGCCGGACGGTTTGCCGGGAGTTGCTGGAGCGCGGCCATGCCGTTCGCGTGCTGGACAGCATGATCGAGCAGGTTCATGGAGACATCGAGCGGCCGGCCGATCTCGATCCGGAGGTTGAGCTGATCCGCGCCGATGTGCGCAACGGCCATGCGGTGGATCGCGCCTTGCAAGGCGTCGACGCCGTCATCCACCTCGCCGCGGAAGTCGGCGTGGGCCAGTCCATGTATGAAGTGGAGCGCTATACCTCCGTCAACGACGTCGGCACCGCCGTCCTCTTCGAACGGCTGATCGACCGTCCGGTGCGGCGTGTGGTGACGGCCTCCTCGATGAGCATCTATGGCGAGGGGCTGTACCGCGACGAGGACGGCCGGATCGTCCAGGACGCGGAGCGCGGGTCGATCCGCGACAATCAGAAGGTTTGGGACCCAGTCGACCGGCAGGGCCGCCCGCTCACCCCCATCGCCACGCCGGAATGGAAGCAGCCCAATCTCGCCTCTATCTACGCGCTCAACAAATATGTGCAGGAACGCACGACCCACATCATGACCGCGCCCTATGGCATGGAGGGCGTCTGCCTGCGCCTGTTCAACGTCTATGGGCCGGGGCAGGCGCTGTCCAATCCCTATACCGGCGTGCTGGCGATCTTCGCGTCGCGCCTGCTGAACGGGCAGAAGCCGATGATCTTCGAGGATGGTGGGCAGCGGCGCGACTTCGTCCATGTCGGCGACGTGGCGCGCGCCTTTGCCGATGCGCTGGAACTGCCGCAGGCGGCGGGCGGCACCTTCAACATCGGCTCCGGGCAGGACCGCTCCGTCACGGAGGTGGCGCAATCGCTTGCACTGGCGATGGGCCGGAACGACGGGGAACCGGAAATCGTCGGCAAAGCGCGCACCGGCGACATCCGCCATTGCTTCTGCGACACCGGCAAGGCGGAAGAGGTGCTGGGCTTCAGGGCCCGGCAGGACTTCCAGCAGGGCCTTGCCGTGCTGGCCGAATGGGTGGCGCGGCAGACCGCCGACGACCGCGTCAATCAGGCGCGGGCGGAGCTGGAAGCGCGGGGGCTGGTCGCGTGAAGCGCGCCGACGGAAGGCCCGTGCTGGTCACGGGCGGCGCCGGCTTCATCGGCTGCAACATCGCCGACCGGCTGGCGGGGGAGGGCGAGCAGGTCGTCGTCTATGACTCGCTGGCCCGGCCCGGCGTCGAGCGCAACCTTGCCTGGCTGGAGCAGCGCCATGGCGCCGCGATCACGCCGGTCATCGCCGATGTGCGGGACGATGCGGCGGTGGACCGGGCGGTCGCCGGCGCGAAGGCGGTCTTCCACATGGCCGCGCAGGTCGCCGTCACCACCAGCTTCACCGATCCGCGCGCCGATTTCGAGGTGAACGCGCTCGGCACGCTCAACGTGCTGGAGGCTGCGCGCCGCTGCGCCACGCCGCCCCCGGTGATCTTCGCCTCCACCAACAAGGTCTATGGCGGGCTGGAGGACCTGGACTTCCCGTTGATCGACGGCGCCTATCAGCCGGCCTCGGAGCATCTGCGCGCCAACGGCATAGACGAAAGCCGCCCGCTCGATTTCCATACGCCCTATGGCTGCTCCAAGGGGGCGGCGGACCAATATGTGCTGGACTATGCCCGCAGCTTCGATCTGCCCGCCGCAGTGCTGCGCATGAGCTGCATCTACGGCCAGCGGCAGATGGGGACGGAGGATCAGGGCTGGGTCGCGCATTTCCTGATCAGCGCCCTGGAAGGACAGCCGATCACCCTTTATGGCGACGGCCATCAGGTGCGCGACATATTGGACGTGCAGGATGCGGTGGACGCCTATCTGGCGGTCTGGCGGCAGATCGGACGGGTGGGCGGCCGCGCCTTCAACCTGGGCGGCGGGCCGGACAATGCCGTCAGCCTGCGGCAGATCCTGGCCTTCATCGGCGTCCATCTGGGCAAGTCCATCGTACCCGACTTCGCGCCCTGGCGGGCGGGCGACCAGCGCTATTTCGTCGCGGACACCGCCTCGGCGCGCACGGCGCTGAACCTGAAGGCGCGCAAGCCCTGGCGGCAGGGCGTCGCCGACCTGGCCCGCTGGCTGGCGGAGGAACGGGCGGAGCGCGCCGGGCCCAGGCTGATGACCGCGAGCGCGCTGTGAGGGGCGGCGGGCATCTGCTGCTGTCCGCCGACGCGGTGGGCGGCGTCTGGCAATATTCGACAGACCTGATCCGCGCGCTCCAGCCCCATGGCTATGAGGTGACGCTGGCCGTCATGGGCCCTGCGCTGAGCGAGGCGCAGCGGGCGGAGGCGGCGGCCATAGCCAATTGCCATCTGGTGGAAACCGGCCTCGAACTCGAATGGCTGGCGGCGGAAGCGGCGCCCATCGTGCAGGCCGAGGCGCGGCTGGCGGAAATGGCGGGCGACCTTCGCGCCGACGCGGTGCAACTGCATACGCCGGCGCTGGCCAGTGCCGGCCGTTATCCCTGCCCGGTGATCGCGCTGCTGCACAGTTGCGTCGCGACCTGGTGGGAAGCGGTGCGCGGCGGTCCCATGCCGGAGGATTTCAACTGGCGCACCGCGCTGGTCGCGGCCGGCCTTCGGCAGGCGAGCCGCATCGTCGCGCCCAGCATGGCCTTTGCGCAGGCGGCGCGCCGCCATTATGGCGTGCTCCCCATGGCGGTCCATAATGGCCGGTTCTTTCCGGTGAAGCCGCAGGCGATGCAGGACCATGTGTTCACCGCCGGCCGTCTCTGGGACGAGGGCAAGAATGTCCGGGTGCTGGACGAGGCGGCCGCCCGCATCGCCGTGCCGTTCAGGGCCGCGGGGCCGCTTGAGGGGCCGCAGGGAGGGGCGATCGGTCTGCGTTCGCTGCTGCCGCTCGGCCCGCTCGACAGCATGGCGCTGGCCCGGCATCTGGCCAGCCGACCGGTCTTCGCCTCGGCGGCGCTTTACGAACCCTTCGGCCTTGCGGTGCTGGAGGCGGCGCTGGCGGGTTGCGCGCTGGTGTTGTCCGACATTCCGACTTTCCGGGAGCTATGGGATGGCGCCGCCATCTTCGTCGATCCTCGCGACGCGCGGGGCTTCGCCTGGGCGATAGAGGAATTGCTGGGCGACGGCGCCGCTCGCGGGGAAATGGGCCAGCGCGCCCAAGCACGGGCGGGCGCCTATACCCCCGCCGCCACGGCCGCGCACATGGCCGCCCATTATCGCGCCGTCCAGCGGAAGGTCGCCGCATGAAGATCCTCTATTTCACCCATTCGCTGCTGTCCTGCTGGAACCATGGCAATGCTCATTTCCTGCGCGGCGTGCTGCGCGAACTCGCCGCCATGGGCCATGACGTGCTGGCGCTGGAGCCGGAGGGCAATTGGAGCCTCGCCAACCTCCTGTCCGACCATGGGGAGGAGGGGCTCGCCGCCTATCGTCAGGCCTATCCCGAACTCCGTGCCCAAGGCTATGGCATGAAGGACGATCTGGTCGCGCTGGTCGACGGCGCGGACCTCGTCATCGTCCATGAATGGAACGAGCCTTCGCTGGTCGGGGCGCTCGGCCTGATCCGGGCGGGGCGGAGCGATTTCACGCTGCTGTTCCATGACACCCATCATCGCGCCGTGTCCGATCCCGACGCGATCCGGGCGTTCGACCTGTCGGGCTATGACGGCGTGCTGGCGTTCGGCGAGGCCCTGTCGGAGGTCTATCGAAGCTGGGGCTGGGGCGAGCGCGTCTGGACCTGGCATGAAGCCGCCGACATAAGGCATTTCCGCCCCCTGCCCGGTGAGAAGAGCGGCCTCGTCTGGATCGGCAACTGGGGCGATGGGGAGCGTACCGCCGAACTGGAGGATTACCTCTTCCGCCCCGCGCGGCAGGCGAAGCTTCCGCTCGACATCTATGGCGTGCGCTATCCGCAGGAGGCGCTGGCGACGCTGGAACGCTATGGCGTCGCCTATCATGGCTGGGCGCCCAATGCCGCCGCGCCGGCTATCTTCGCCCGCCACCTTGCCACCGTCCATGTGCCGCGCCGCTATTATACGCAGCTTCTGCCCGGCATTCCGACGATCCGGGTGTTCGAGGCGCTGGCCTGCGGCATTCCGTTGCTGTCCGCCCCTTGGGACGACAGCGAAGGGTTGTTCCGGCCCGGCGAGGATTTCCTCTTCGCCCGGACCGGCGACGAAATGAAGGGCCATATGCGCGCCATCAGCGAGGATGCGGACCTTCGCGCCAGCCTCGTCCGCAACGGATTGGAGACGATCCGCAGCCGCCATAGCTGCGCCCATCGCGCGCAGCAGCTGATGGACATCACGGCGTCGCTCGACGCGCAGCCGATCAGGAGCGTTGCATGAAGATCGCCTTTTACGGCTCCAGCCTGCTCTCCTCCTACTGGAACGGCGCGGCCACCTATTATCGCGGGATATTGGAGCAGCTTGCCCGGCATGGCCATCACATCGCATTCTATGAACCGGATGCCTTCGACCGGCAGCAGCACCGTGACATCGACCCGCCCGACTGGGCGCGGGTGGTGGTCTATCCCGCCACGCCGGACGCGCTGAAGGGCGTGATGGACGAGGCCGCCGATGCCGACGTCGTCGTAAAGGCCAGCGGCGTGGGCGTGTTCGACGACGAGCTGCTGGACGGGGTCATGCGCCGCGCCGGGCCCCATGCGCTGCGCATCTTCTGGGATGTGGACGCCGCCGCGACGCTGGACGAGATGCGCGCCGATCCGGACCATGCCGTGCGCCGCGCCTTGCCCGGACTCGACATGGTGCTGACCTATGGCGGCGGCGATCCGGTGGTGAACGCCTATCGCGGCTTCGGCGCGGTGGAGTGCGTTCCCGTCTACAATGCGCTCGATCCGCAGAGCCACCATCCCGTGCCGCCCGATCCGCGCTTCACCGCCGATCTCGCCTTCCTTGGCAACCGCCTGCCCGACCGGGAGGCGCGGGTGGAGGAATTCTTCCTGAAACCCGCGGCCCTGTCGCCCGGCCGCCAGTTCCTGATCGGCGGCAATGGCTGGGACAGCAAGGCGATGCCCGGCAATGTCCGCCATCGCGGTCATGTCTACACCGCCGAGCACAACGCCTTCAATTGCAGCCCGCTGGCCGTGCTGAACGTCGCCCGCGACAGCATGGCGCATATCGGCTTTTCCCCCGCGACCCGCGTGTTCGAGGCAGCGGGGGCAGGGGCCTGCCTGATCACCGATGCGTGGGAGGGGATAGAGATGTTCCTGACCCCGGACGAGGAGGTGCTGGTCGCCCGCGACGGGCAGGATGTGGCGGATCATCTGGCGGCGCTGACGCCGGATCGGGCGCGGGCGATCGGACAGGCGGCGCTTGCCCGTGTCCGGGCCGAACACAGCTATGAACTACGCGGGCGCCAGGTCGACGAAATCCTGCGCGACCGGTCGGGGCGGCGCGCCGCCAGGCACCATCAGATGGAGGGAGCATGAAACTCGTCGTCCTCGGACTCAGCCTGTCTTCATCCTGGGGCAATGGTCATGCCACGACCTTCCGCGCCCTGCTCTCCGCCTTCGCCGGGCGCGGGCATGAGATACTCTTCCTGGAGCGGGACGTGCCCTGGTATGCCAGCCAGCGCGACCTCATCGATCCCGCTTTCTGCCGGCTGGAATTCTACGACAGCGTGGAAGCGCTGGAAGATTGGCGGCAGGAGATCGAGACGGCGGACGCGGTCATGGTCGGCTCCTATGTGCCCGACGGCATCGCGGTCGGCCATTATGTGCAGCGCACGGCGCGCGGGGTCACCGCCTTCTACGACATCGATACGCCCGTCACGCTGGCGGCGCTGCGCGAAGGGCGGTGCGACTATCTGTCGGCGGAACTGATCGCGGGCTATGACTGCTATTGCTCCTTCACCGGCGGCCCGACGCTCGACCTGCTGGAGCGGCATTATCGTTCCCCCATGGCGCGGGCGCTCTATTGCTCGGTGGATGCGTCGGCCTATCGGCCGATGGACGTGCCGAAGAAATGGGATCTCTCCTATCTCGGCACCTACAGCCCGGATCGCCAGCCCACCTTGGAGAAGTTGCTGATCGAACCGGCGCGGCTGCTGCCTGACAGGCGTTTCGTCGTCGCCGGGCCGCAATATCCGGACGACATGGACTGGCCCGCCAATGTCGAGCGGATCGAGCATCTCGCCCCGCGCGACCACGCCGCTTTCTATTCCGCCTCGCGCTACACGCTGAACGTCACGCGCGCCGACATGATCGAGGCGGGCTGGTCCCCCTCCGTCCGGCTGTTCGAGGCGGCGGCCTGCGGCACGCCTATCATCTCCGATGTCTGGCCGGGGCTCAATGAGCTGCTGGAGCCCAATCGCGAAATCATCTTCGCCTGGAATCCGGAGCAGGTGATCGTCGCCCTCCATGAGGATCGCGCCGATGTGGGCGAGGCCGCCCGCCGCCGCATCCTGGACCGGCATATATCGGGCAGCCGCGCCGCCGAGCTGGAAAACTGGCTGCAAGAGGCCGCCCGGATGCGCACGCGGGACATGGCGGCGGCCGAATGAAGAACGACAGGACAGAAAAGGACGGAGGGTCGATGAACGGAAAGCGTGAAACAGCCCTGGTGGCCGGAGGAGCCGGCTTCATCGGGTCGCATCTGTGCCGGGCGCTGCTGGACCGGGGGCATGAGGTGATCTGCCTCGACAACCTCCAGACCTCGCGGGAGGTCAACCTGCGGATGCTGGAGGGGCATCGCGCCTTCACCTTCGTGCGCGGCGACATCGTCGATCCCCTGCCCGATGCGGTCACGCGCCGGCGCGACATCAGCCGCATCTACAATCTCGCCTGCGCGGCTTCGCCGCCGCAATATCAGGCCGATCCCGAACATACGATGCTGACCAGCGTGGTCGGAACCGATCGCCTGCTGCGGCTGGCGGAGCAGGTCGGCGCGCGCTTCCTGCTCACCTCCACCAGCGAGGTCTATGGCGATCCGGAGGCGCATCCCCAGCGCGAGGACTATCGTGGCTGGGTGAACTGCACCGGCCCCCGCGCCTGCTATGACGAGGGGAAGCGCGCGGCGGAGGCCATGGCCTTCGACTTCGCCCGGCTGGGCCGCGCCGATGTGCGGGTGGCGCGGATCTTCAACACCTATGGCCCGAACATGCATCCCGACGATGGCCGGGTGATCTCCAACCTCGTCTGCCAGGCTTTGTCGGGCGATGCCATCACCATCTATGGCGACGGATCGCAGACGCGCAGCTTCTGCTTCGTGTCGGACATGGTGGACGGGCTGATCCGGTTGATGGAGGCGCCCTTGTCCGACATGGCGCCGGTCAACCTGGGGAATCCTGAGGAATATACCATCCTGCAACTGCTGGATCAGGTCGTGGCCGCCACCGGCACGCAGTCCCAGGTCGTGTTCCAGCCGCTGCCGGTCGACGATCCGCGCCGGCGCAGGCCGGACATCCGCAGGGCGCGCCAGTTGCTCGGCTGGGAACCGCACGTTCCCTTGAGCGAGGGGCTGGCGATCACCTGCGCCTTTTTCGAGAAGGAGCTTTACGATCGCATGCCGGGCTTTGCATGCAGTCCTGCGTTGAGCGGCGCCTCCTTCGTGGGGGGCGCGGGCATCGCGGCCGAATGAGTCCGGGCGTCAGGCGCTGCCCTGGCGGCGCCTGGCGAGCGAGGCGACGATCTCCCTGGGGGCGACCGGCTTTTGCAGCCGCAATGTATCGCCGAGATCGGGCGGTATGATTTCCTCGTCATAGCCGGTCAGGAACAGGAACGGCACGCCCCGTTCCTTCAGCAACCGCGCAAGGTCGAAGGAGGGACCGTTTCCCAGGTTGATGTCCAGCACGGCGGCGGTGGGGCGTTCCTGGCGGATCGCAGCCATCGCCTTCTCCTCGGTCGGGAAAGGCCCCATGATCCCGGCTCCCGCGCCTCGCAGCGCTTCCGCCGTATCGAAGGCGAGATAATAGTCGTCCTCGACGATCAACACCGTCTGTGCCGCAAGGTCGGTCTGGCCCATCATGCCGGGACTCAGCCTCCGTTCGCTTCGGCCGGGCTGGCCATGTGCGATCCGTCGGCGCCCGTTTCGGCAGTGCTGAAGAAGCCGCCCGCCAGAAGGATGGCGAAGGCGATCACGACCAGTAAGAGGCTGATGCCCAGAACATAGCGGGTGACATGGGTGGAAGCGCCGCTTCGCGCCTCCTGCCGTGAGACATGGGTGACGATGCGGCCGTCTTCCTCTTCCTTGTGCATCGAAAACTCTCCTTTCGTTGAGGAGAGAACAGGCGCGCCGACGGGCTGGTTCCCGGAAAGGCGCGGCCCTGGTCGATCTTTTATCCGGGTGCAACAAGGGTCTGGCCGTCACGCCCGCCGTCAGCCGCTGTGGTGGAGGAACTCCGCTATGGCGCTGACATTATGGCCGACCTGCTCGACCGCCTGCTCCAGCCGGGCACGCGATGTGCTGAAACGCTGCTGCCAGTAGCGCGCATCGCTTTCCCGATCCAGCGAGACATGCTTCAGGTCCGCCGGAGCGGCAGGGGCGGCGAGGCTATGGACGTCCGTCATCGGCCTGCGTTCAGAAGGTCGAGATGATGTTTCACCACAGGCACGATCTTCGCCGCCGCGTCCTTGAGCGACCGGTCAGAACCATGGGCGGCATAATCCTGATGCAGTTGCAGCGCCTGGCTGTGAGCCGCCTTCTGCTGCTGCCAGTAGAGGGTGTCGCGGGCAGCGCCCTTCGCCTGCTTCAGCGCCCTGACCTTCGCCTGCTGATCGGGCGTCAGACTGGGCGGCGGCGCCTTGACGCCCGATGCCGCAGCCGCGCTTTTCAGCATGGCGGTGCTCTTGCCGTGATCCCCCACCATCATGGTGGCGAAGCTCTTGACCCTGGCATCCCTGGTCGTTTCCAGCACGATCTTGCTGGATGTCTGTTCGTACAGGTCGCCCGCGCCCGCTTTCCCCAGATAGGCGGTGGGGGATTCCGCCGCGGCGGCGGGCATCGCCACGGCGATCAGCGGCATCAGCAAGAGCATTTTGGACATGGTCGTTCCTCCTGCAAAGCCAGCGGTTTTCGGGGTTAGGAGGTTCCACGGCCCCACGCCCGCGCGATAACCTGCATTAGGCTGTGTGGGGATTCAGCCCATGGCGGGCTGCAAATGGCGGCTTTCTGCGCTTCCAGTGCTCACGTACTTTGAGTACGCTGCGCGCTGGTTCTCGAAAGCCACCATTTTCGCTCCACCCTGAACTGAATCCCCACACACCCTAGACGAACGGCAATTTTCCGGAGGCCGCCGGAGGGCGTGCCGCGTTCATCGGCTCTTTTTCTCGCTCCATCCCAATTATTTGCTGCGAGGAAACATAGGTGAATCCAGCATGAACCAGAAACGCTATGGTGGGGGCAGGTTCAATCGATATTGGTCCAGGGGGGCTTAACAAGGAGTAGTCCATGTTAAGCCAGGTTGCCGAAGGCGAAAACCAGGTTCATTTCCGAATGCATCAGTTTCTGGCCCGGGAAAATGAAAAACCCGACGCCATGCTTTATGTTCAGGAAGGGTGGGCGTGCCGATACCGGCTGCTGTCGGATGGCCGCCGCCAGATTACGGCGCTCTATCTGCCGGGCGATTATTGCGATCCGCAATGGGCGCTGGGCGGGGTGGCGTCCCAGCCCGTGGTGGCGATCACCAACGTCAGGGCGCTCCGGCTGCCCTGTCGCATACCCTCGCACGCCGGTTTCGACGGGCATAACGGCTTCTGGCAGGCGCTGTCCGGCATGATCGAGCGGCAGGCCAACTGGCTTGTCACCCTGGGCCGCAAGACGGCGCTCGAACGGGTGGCGCATCTGCTGCTGGAATTGTTCGAACGCATGCGGCAGGCGGGTCTCGCCTATGGCCAGCAATGCGCCATGCCGCTGACGCAGATGGAGATCGCGGACATGACCGGGCTGACCCCGGTCCATGTGAATCGCACGCTGCAATCCATGCGGGCGCGCGGTCTGGTCGAACTGCAATCCAAATGGCTGCGCATACCGGAGCTTCAGGCCCTGCGCGAAGTGGCCGCCCTCACCGGCCAGGACATGGCGGCCTGATCGGGCGGGCGCGAACTTCTTGATGTCGCGCAACTTCTGCAACCGTCCAGCCCCGGAAAATGAGGCCCAACGGCAAAAATTACACCTGCATTAGCATATGTTAGCGAGCGTCGGCGGGCGGCTGGAGCAAGGTGAATCCTTCTTCGTTCGAACGCCGGCGCCGGCCGGTCGACCGAAGGAGAATGAGCAGCGCCACCAAGACGACGAGTCATGACACGATCCGGGATGAATTCCTCCACCCTTATAATGAGTCCCATGCCGCACTGCTCCGTCGTTCTTCCCGCCGGGGGGAGAGCGCCGCGTCGCGACGGCCCGGTCCTGCATGCGGCAGGCCGGCATTCCGCCATGGACAGCCGGACGGCCAGCGGCGAGCATCGCGGCCGCGGCGGAGATGAAGACGGCATCCCATCCCGCTCATGAAAATGCCATCATCGATCCTGTTGCCGCTGCTGGCGCGCCTTGGCGGGCGCACGGCTCTCTCGAAGGAAGACGGCGCCGCTCTGCTATCCCTGCCGCACAGCCTGCGTCATTGCGAACCGGGGGACTATATCATCCGGGAGGGCGACCGGCCGCAATCCTGCCTGATCCTGCTGTCGGGCTTTGCCCATCGCCACCGCATATCGTCCAATGGCGGCCGCCATATCGTGGGAATACATGGCCGGGGCGACATATTGACGCTGCCGCCGGTGCAGCTCTTTCCATCGGAGGATTTCGTCCAGGCGCTGACCGATCTGCGCGTCGCCGCCATCCCGCTGGAGGACGTGCTGGCGCTGATGCGCGAGCGGGCGAACATCGCCGATGCGCTGTGGGCGGAGATGACGGCCGAAACATCGGTCTTCCGCGCCTGGATCAGCAATATGGGCCGGCGGGACGCCAGGGGAAGGATAGCCTATCTGCTTTGCGAGCTGGTGATGCGCAGCTATCCGGAAGGGGGATCGGACGGGTGCCGGCTGATCCTGCCCCTGTCCCAGGTGGAGCTGGCCGACGCCACCGGCATGACCACCGTGCATGTCAACCGGACGCTGAAGGCGCTGGAAAAGGCGGGGGTGATCGAACGCGACCGGCGGCGGATCACCATCCCCAACTGGCGCCGCCTGACAGAACTGTCCGATTTCCGCCCCCAGGCCTGGCTCGGCCGGATGGACCGGCATGTCGAGTTGGAGGAAGAACAGGGCTAGAGCCAATCGACATTCAGCCCTGACGGCCTGCAAATGACGCTTTTCCGTGCTTCCGGTGCTCACCTACTTTGAGTAGGCTGCGCTCCGGGTCACGGAAAACCGACATTTTACCTTCGGTGGCCTTCGGCTCGGCTCGTCATCTTCTGAATGTCGATTGGCTCTGGAGCATCCACGCGCCGCATGGCGCCGCTTCAGCGCTTTTCGTTCGGCGTCAGGCCCTCATGGTCGTCGGCCCTGTTCTCGCCCGTCTGCTGGTCTTCCTTCAGCACGTCATGATGCCAGAAGTTGCGCCCGATGAAGACGACGGCGATCACCAGCAGGACGATTCCCACCGCCCAGATCGCCGCCAGCCCGAGACGCCGATCGCTGGGACGTTCCGGTTCGTGCATGTCGGCGGTTCCTCTGGTTTCATGGTCTTGAGGGGAAGCATATGGCCATGCCTCCCAGCACATAGAACGGCGGCGGACGTTCCCCCGTTCCTGGCCGGCCCATAACCTGGATCATGGCCGGCGCGCTTCTTCGCCCTTCCGCCGGCTAGAGCCAATCGACATTCAGAAGATGACGAGCCGAAAATGATGGTTTTCCGTGACCCGGAGCGCAGCCTACTCAAAGTAGGTGAGCACCGGAAGCACGGAAAACGTCATTTGCAGGCCGTCAGGGCTGAATGTCGATTGGCTCTAGTCGCTGGGGTGCAGCAGCCTCTTGGTCATGGGCAGGCTGATGTGCACCTTGAACGCGCCGGGCGTCCAGTCGATGGTGCCCGAACCGTCCAGTTCGAACGGGATCGTCTTGGTCAGCATCTCCGTGCCGAAGCCGGACCGGCGGGCGGCTGTCGGGCTGTCGCCGCCCTTTTCCTCCCAAAGGATGCGCAGCACCGGACCGGCCGGTTCGCGATCGCTCCACCATCGGACCCAGACACGGCCGCCGTCCGACCCGAGCGCGCCATATTTGATGGAATTATTGCCCAGTTCATGAAAGGCGAGGGCCAATGTCGTCGCGGCGGAGGTGCGCAGCCGGACATCCGGCCCCTCCAGAAAGGCCTGTTCCCCCGCACGGACGGCGAACGCCGCCAGCTCGTCCATGATCAGGTCGTGCAGTTCAAGTCCATGGCGTTCCGCCAGGGCCAGATTGGATTCGATCCGGGCGATGGCGTCCAGCCGCCCCAGGAAATGGCTGGTGAGATGGTCGACGGAATCGCTGGTCGCGGCAGTCCGCCGGAAGATGGAGCGGACGGAGGCGATCAGGTTGCGCAGCCGATGCTGCACGTCGCGCAGCAGATATTGCCGCGCCGCCGCCTCCAGGGCGTCGACATTGCCGAACTGCAAGACGCAGACGCGATAGTCGGGCGTCGTCACCAGCACGGCGGCGAACAGCCGCGCCTCGCATTTGCCGTCGTCCCAGCTCAGCCGTGCCGCCGACTCGCCCGATGCCGGCACGACCAGCCGCCCGCCGATCAGCCGGTCCGGCCGAATGCCCAGCAATTCCGTCAATGCCGCATTGGCGCGCAATATATTGTCGTTGGGCCCGACCTGGATCTGGGGCAGGGGAGAGGCATCGAAGAGGGCGAGGAAGTCGCGCCAGCCGTCGGTCGGGGATGGTGTCGTCACGATGCCTCTTGCGCCGCCGGATGCAGATAGGAAGGGTCGAAGGCGCAGACGCGCTCCAGCGCTGCGAGATCCGGCACGACAAGATGGCGCCGGTGCAATTCTATCAGCCTTTGGCGACGCATTTCCTGCAATATTCTGTTGGTGTGCACCATCGTCAATCCCGTTGCGTCCGCCAGTTCGAGCTGCGTGACGGGAAAGTGGAAGCCGTTGCCGCTGACCAAGCCCACTTTCAGCAGCCGGTGATAGAGTTCGCAGAAGAGATGGCTGAACCGTTCCAGCGCGGTGCGGCGGCCCAGATTGACGCACCACTCCCGCTGGATGGACGCGGTGATCAGGGCGTTGATCCACATCGCCTTGGTGATTTCGGGATGGGCCAGCGCGATCTCCTCGAACTGGCTGCGTCCGACTTCGGCGACCCTGACCGGCGTGAGCGCGGTGACGCCATGGTCGGCGCGATGCAGCAGGAAGCAGAAGGGATCGCACAAATCGCCCGGCAGCAGCAGGCTGACGATCTGGCGGCGGCCGTCCTCCAGCATCTTGTACCGGGCCGCCCATCCCTCCAGCAGGAAGAAGATGGAGGTCAGCCGGTCCCCCTGGGTGAACAGGTCCGTGCCGGTGCGCAGCGGTTGAAGCGCCCGACCGGCCAGGCCGTTGATCACATCCCGGTCGCGCCGGCCGAGCGGCCAGTGCGCCGCCAGTTTCTGGGCAGTGATGCTATCCTTCATCGCAACCTGCGGGATATCGAGCGATGACATGGCGCGTTTCCACCTATGTTATTTTCTGCCGCCCATTCCCGTGCGACGGCTGGCGGGAGAGGAGAGATGAATGATGGAAGGGGTGACCCCCGGCGCGGTTCGCGTGCTGGTGGTGGAGGATGATTATTTTCTCGCGAGCGACCTTGGCGCCTTGCTGGCCGAAGAGGGGTTTTCGGTGATGGGCCCGCATGGCAGCCTGTTCGGCGCGCTCAAGGCCATTGCAGAACACTTGCCTGACATCGTCATGCTCGACGTCAATCTTCAGGGGGAGATGAGCTATCCCCTGATCGACGAACTGGTCGCGCGTGCCGTGCCGGTGATCATCGTGACGGGCTATGACGAACAAAGCCTGCCGTCGGCCTATGAAAGCTGCAGGCGGGTGATCAAGCCCTATTCCCGCACGGACATATTGGGGGCGATCGGCATGGTTCTGGCCGGCACGGACCACAGGCTCTGACATCGGGCTCTCCCTTTCTTTCCGAACCGGTCGTGCGCTGGACGTTCCGCCCGACCGGGGCGTCTGTCATTCACACCGATGGTCTGCCCTTGCTCATATCGGTGGGGCGGGGAAGGGACAAGGCCATGCATCCTGCGTGACAATGGCAGTGGACCGGCCGCCGCCCGGACGATCGGCGAGGATAGGGCGAGTGGCATGGCAGAGCAACCAGCGGCAGGTCTTCCTGTTCCCCGGCGGATATTGATCTGAGTTAATAATCGCCTGCTTTCCGGCGGGATGGTATATCGGCGTCGCCGCGCCATGGCGGGACGAAAGCTCAACCCCGGCCGCGGATCGAAAATTCCGACATCATCTGAACCAGCGCTTCGAACCCTTCGTCGCCCTTTTCCAGCGCATCGTTCAAGGCGCGTTCGATGATGTCGGAAACGAAATGGGAAGGGCCGGCATAGGCGAGGGACCAGGTGACGAAATGGCGATGCGGCGCTTCGCCCGATGCGATCGTCTGAACCTCCCTGTGGCGCCGGTCGCGCAGGATGCTCGCCTTGAGGTTTTCGATGGCGGCCGGCGCGCCTTCCAGATATTGGGCGAAGCGGTTGCCCGTGAACAGCAGCGCGCCCGTCACTTCCAGCGAGCGGTTGCGCGGAATGGAGACCTGGACGATCTCTTCCATGTGTTTTTCGGCTTGGGTTGCATCCAACTGGCTGGTGCTAATATAGGACCATCGAGCAAGCATGCGACGATGATGCCATTTGTCTGAGGAAAGTAAAGGCGAGGCGCATGATGGGACTGAAAATGCGCCCCGCCGGTTCCAGGCCGGCCTCAGCGGAGGAAACGGCCCCCGGCTGTCTAGGAGATGAAGGTTAATGCAACCGCTCCGGGCGATACCGTAAAAATACCTATTTCCCCGCTAATCGGCGTGCAAGTCCAATCATTTATGGGATTCCGCGAATCTGTGGGAACCCGTATGACCGAGCCGCTAGAAAAGCCGTCCGACGACCGGAGCGCGATGATGGAGAAACGCCGGCACCCCCGGCAGACCGTCTTCAAGACGGCATTGCTCTATCCGGTCGTCGAGGAAGCGAACCTGTCTGTCGAAAATGTGTCCCATGCGGGACTGAGCGGACGGTGCGCCCTGTCGCTGAGCTTGCACCAGCAGGTGCATGTGAGCTTCGACGACGCCAGCTTCCGTACGGCGGAGGTCCGCTGGATCAACGGGCCCAAATGCGGTCTTCTGCTTGAAGAGACATTGCCCTGGATTCCGGGCGAGGAGCCTGATGCGAACCCCGCGCCCCAGACCTACGAGCCGCGCAGCCGCCGACTGGCGGTCGATTTCTCCGCAACGCTGGTGACTTCCACGCCCGTGTTGATCGGGACGATCCGCAACCTGTCGGCCGAAGGGATGATGATCGAAGTGGGCGGCCTTGGCGAAGGTACGCGGCTGCTTGTGAAAACCCGCGGCCTGGATGTACGGATGGGGCGGGTGCAGTGGTCGAGCGGCGGGATGATCGGGGTCTTCTTCGAACCCCGCCGGACGGCTGCGAACTGACGCGATAAAAAAGAAAGGATCGGAGCCGAAACCATTGGCGGCTTCGCGCGTTGGCGCGGGAATGATGGTCTAGGCAATTGGCTATGAACCCAGGATGTCCAGTCTATATCGTGGACCACGACAGCAGGATGCGCCAGGAACTGGTGCGAATCCTGCGCCGGGAAGGGTTCGGACCCGTCCCCTTTTCCTGCGGTTCCGACTTTATCGAGGCGCTTGATTTCCTAGCGCCCGGCATTGCGGTGATGGAACTGCATCTGGCCGACATGGCCGGGCCGGCGGTTCAGCAGGAACTGTCCGCGCGGCGGGTGGACATCCCCCTGATCGTCATGACGGCGTCGCGCGATATTCCGACGGCGGTCGACGTCATAAAGCGGGGCGCCATCGACTTTCTGGAAAAGCCCTTTGCCGACGGCCTGCTGCTCAAGGTGCTCGCCAATGCCTGGCCCATGCTGGAACGGAACATCGAGATCCAGCGCCGGCGGGAAGCCGCCGCAGCCTATTTCGGCAGCCTCACCAAAAGGGAGCTGGATGTCGTGCGCGCGCTGAGTTCCAGCGGCAGCAACAGGGATGTGGCTGACGCGCTGCAGATCAGCATCAGAACGGTGGAAATGCACCGCGCCAGCATCATGAAGAAGTTCGGCGTCAAGAAATTCTCCGAAATCATCCGGTTCTTGCCCGATTCAGGATTACCCTGACCTGTTGAATATGTGAAATCGTCGCCATCATTCCCAATATACAGGATTGGAAATGACAAAGATGGATGTTCCCGGCCCCATATTCGGGGGCGGGATTGTCAGAAAGAAATGGACCGATCTCAGGCAGGCATCTGATTGTGAAACATCGTCTGCGTTTACGCCATGGTTAATGGTGAAAAAACCGAAGCAGGACAGAATCCCCGGTGACGATGATTTCGGATATTTCAAGTCGCAGGAAGAATGCAGGCGAATAATAGGCAGATATAAGAAGGTGGCGGACGCCATGATTGCCGACGAAGAGGAATCGGGTGTCGACTGCCTTTGCTGAGCCTGTCGACTTTTCCATGAAGCGCTTTTGCGATTCGCCGGTTTCCTCAGCTTCGCGCCTGGCGGCAGCGCAGGGCGGCCATTGAGGCGAGCAGCATGACGCCCGCTGCAAAGGCCATGGTCCAGATCGGCTCCGTCGGGAAAAAATGCCGCATGATCGTGCCCATGACGGTGGCCACCAGCAATTGCGGGATGACCACGAAGGCGTTGAACAGCCCCATATAGATGCCGAGCTTCGCCTGCGGCACGCTGGAGGCGAGCATCGCATAGGGCATGGCGAGCGTGGATGCCCAGGCGATGCCGATGGCGACTTCCGACAGCAGCAGCATGCGGGCGTCGCGCAGGAACAGGAAGGAAAGGAAGCCCAACGCGCCCAGCATCAGCGCCAGGGCATGGGTCTGCGCCTGGCCGATCCGGCGGGCGAGCGGTTGCAGCAGGAAGGGTGCGGCCAGGGCGGCGACGCCATTATAGGTGGCGAAGAGGATGCCGACCCAGTTGCCGCCCGCATTATAGGCGGCGCTGGCGGGATCGGCGGACCCGAAGACATATTGGGCGACGACCGGGGTGGTGTAGATCCACATGATGAACAACGCGGACCAGGTGAAGAACTGGACGAGCGCAAGGCGCTTCATCATCGCGGGCATGGCCGCGAAATTGCCGACCACATGGGTGAGCAGATTGTCGGTGCGACCGCCCCAGTGCAGCCGGCGCGCCAGCATCCGCGCCGCGCCATAGCCGGCCAGCAGCGCGCCGAGCAGGTACAGTTCCTTCTCCAGCGACCGGATGCGGACGATCGCGACGACGGCCAGCCCGGCGACGATCCAGAGCGTGCCGCCGGGCGGGATGGCCGGGACAGCGTCCCTTTCAGCGACCGGCTTGCCCTCCGAAGGTTCGAAGCGCGTCATCTGCTCGGGCGAATATTCGCGGGTGGTGAGCACGGTCCACAACACCGCCAGGAACAGGGCCGCGCCGCCGATATAGAAGCTGATCCGCACCGTGTCGGGAATGCCGGACCCGCTGGCGACATTGGCGACCCCCAGCCGGTCCAGCAGCCACGGGGTGGACGACCCGATCACCGCGCCCGCGCCGATGAAGGCGGTCTGGAGCGCGTAGCCCGCCATATGCTGCTCCTTCGCCAGCATATCCCCGACAAAGGCCCGGAAGGGCTCCATGGAAACATTGAGCGAGGCGTCGAGCACCCACAGCATCATCGCCGCGGCGAGCAGGCCTGGCGCATTGGGCATGCCGACCAACGCCAGCGCCGCGAACAGCGCGCCCGCGAAGAAATAAGGCCGCCGCCGCCCGAAACGGCACCATGTCCGGTCGCTATAATGGCCGATGATCGGCTGGACCAGCAGGCCGGTGAGCGGCGCCGCGATCCACAGCAGCGCCAGATCGTCCAGGCTTTCGCCCAGCGACTGGAAGATGCGGCTCATATTGGCGTTCTGCAGCGCAAAGCCGATCTGGATGCCGAAAAAGCCGAAGCTGATGTTCCACAGGCCCCAAAAGCCCTGGCGAGGGCGGGACTGCGGTTCCAGATTATCTTGCGCCTGATCCATGCGTCCCCAACCTTTGCTTTATACTTATTCCTATCGCCGTTCAGGCTCAGGGCGAACGGTGCGGGGTATCTTATCGTATTGAGCGCTTGCCCTTGCCCCCGCCCGCCACGAAGCGGATCGCTTCCCCCCCACCCGGCGCGAGGTCAATGCTCAACACATCCCCCCTCTTCACCGCCTTCTTCTCGATCACGATCGCATGACGCGCCTCGGTGCGATAGTCCGCCCCCGGCCCATCCCGATAAATCTCCGCCACATAGGACCGCCCGGCCTCCAGAAAGTCGAGCTTCACCTGAGTGGAGCGCGCCTCTTCATCCCCGACCGCGCCCAGATACCAGTCATTGCTGCCCTTGGCCTTGCGCGCGATGGTCACATAGTCGCCCACCTCGCCATTCAGGACGCGGGTATCGGACCAGTCGGTCGGCACATCCTTGATGAACTGGAACGGCCCCGGATATTTCGCGTAATTTTCGGGCGTATCCGCGGCCATCACGAAGGGCGAGTACAGCACGACATAAAGCGCCAACTGCTTGGCGATGGTCGACTGGATCGCGCTCCCCTCCGACCCGGAAAGGCTGAGAACGCCCGGCGTGAAGTCCATCGGCCCACCCAGCAACTGGGTAAAGACGAGATTGGCCTCATGCTCAGGCGGATTCTTGCCGCCGACCCAGGCATTATATTCCATGCCGCGCCCGCCTTCGCGCGCCACCCAATTGGGATAAGTGCGGCGCAGGCCCGTATCCTTCACCGGCTCGTGACTATCGATGCTGACCTTATATTTCGCCGCTGCCTGCACCACGCGGAGATAGTGGTTCACCATCCACTGCCCCTCATGCCATTCGCGATGCTGCGAGCCGTCGGGATCGACCCGCTCGATCTGCCCGGCATCGGTGACATAGCCGGTCTTCACCACCCGCTCGCCATGGTCGGCGGCCCATTTGAACGCACTGTCGAGCTGCCCGTCATAATGGCTGGCCGAACCGCCCGTCTCATGATGGCCGATCAGCGTCACGCCCTTGGACCTGGCATAGGCGGCCAGCCCATCGGCGTCGAAATCCTCGGTGGACTGGGAGAAGTTCATGCCGTTGCCATTGCCGAACCAATTGCCGTCCCAGCCGACATTCCATCCCTCGACCAGCACGGCGGGGATGCCGTTGGCGGCGGCGAAGTCGATAGTGCGGCGGACATTGGCGGTGGTCGCGCCATGCTTCGGCCCGCGCGCCCACGTCCACTCGCCCTTGATCATGTTCCACCACACGCCGACGAACTTGCCCGGTTTGATCCAGCCCGACACGTCGCCCAGCTTGTTGGGTTCGTTCAGGTTCAGGATCATATGGTTCATGTACAGCCCCGCCGCATCGTCCGCGATGGCGATGGTGCGCCATGGCGTCGAGAAACCGGCGTCCCGCGAAACCTTGGGCGCCCCGGAACCCGGCGTCAGCGCGGCGCGGAATATATTGCCCTGCGCCCGCGCCAGGTTCATCCCCGCATAGTCCACCAAAGCCGCCTCATGCAGCGCGACATGGGTGCCGCTGGCGAGCTTCACCGTCATCACCGTCTGCGCGGTCCCGACCGCATCGAGCGGCGTCCTGTTATAGAGATATTCCTCCCGGTTCCATTCGAAGGCGGGCTTCCACCAGGCGGTGCCGCCCTCCGCAAAGGCGAACTGGGTCAGTTCCTCCGCGATATTGGCGTGGTGCAGATGGGCCTGATCGGGCAGCGTGTAGCGGAAGGCCACGCCGTCGTCGAACAGGCGGAAGGTCACGTCCATCTCGCGCTGAAGGTCGCTTTTCTCGCGAAAGGCGAGGCGGATCTCATTGTGATGGTCGCGGATGCTGGACCATTCGCCCCAGGGCTGGGTCCATGTCGTGTCGCTCTTGCCGGTCCTGCTGTCGGCCAGCGTCAGATTGCGCTCGATCTTCGGTGCGTCGGTGAACATGAAACCAAGGCGGCTGTCCGCGATCAGCGCCTTGCCGTCGCGCTGCACGGCGTAGCTGGGGCGGCCTTCATTATCGAGGCTGACGGTCAGCGTGATGCGGCCATCGGGGGAGGCGGCCTTGGCTACCACATCGGCGCGGGCAGCCACCGGGGCCAGCGAAAGCGCGAAAAGCGGCAGGGTGAGCGCGGTCGGTTTCTTCATGATAATTCCTTTTGAGTCTGCCCTGACGAGATCAAAGCGCGACGTGCTGCCGCGGAGGCAGGAGCCCAGTTCAGGTGGTGGGACTGGTTGCCTGCCTACGCAGGAACATTGTACGATGCCTTTAAACGCGCGCGACAAGACCGGAAGCTGCGGGGAAATGCCATCCTTCGACTCCGCCGGTCGACAGCAACGGCTGCCAATGACCCGCCGGCGTCCATGTCACAGGCTCGTCCCCAAGGTTGAAGACACAGAGCATCCTCTCGCCCTCATGCTCCCGCTCGAACGCCAGCAATTCCTCCGGCGCCTCCAGGAAATCGATCGCCCCCACGCGCAGCGCGGGCGACCCGTTGCGCAACGCCAGCACCCGCCGCGTCCAGTGCAGCAGCGAATCCGCATCCGCCTCCTGCACATCCACGGCGAGCGCGCGATGCGTTTCCCCGACCGGCAGCCAGGGCTTGGCCTCCGAAAATCCCAGATAGGGCGCATCCGCCCGCCACGGCATCGGCGTTCGCGCGCCGTCGCGGGAAAGCGTCAGCGGCCAGTTGGCGATGGCCTCGGGGTCCCGCAGATCCTCGAACGCGATGTCGACCTGCGGCAGCCCCAGTTCCTCGCCATAATAAAGGAAGATATTGCCGCGCAGGCAGGCGAGCAGCAGGATCTTCATCCGGCAATAGGCGTCCGGGTCCACCCCCTTGGCCCAGCGCGACACCGCACGGGGCGCGTCATGATTTTCGAACGCCCAGCTCGGCCAGCCCGTATGGGTTTCGCAGGGCCATTTGACGAGCGCCGTCTTGAGGAATTCGGCGGTCAGTTTCGGCGCATAGAGAAAGTCGAATCCATAGGCGGTATTCAGCCTGCCGTCGCCCTGCGTGAAGGCCTTCATCTCTATGTCGCTGTCCGCTCCGCCGACTTCGGCCACGGTGAAGCGATCCCGATATTCATCGAATACTTGCCGGACTTTTTCCAGGAACAGCGGAATGTCCGGATGGCTCTGGCTGTACTTCTTGATCTGGAAGTCGAACGGCCGCGTCCGCACCTTGCCATCCTCCGGCGCGGGCGGATTGTCGCGCAACTCCGGATCGTGCATCGAATGGTTGATGGCATCGATGCGGAACCCGTCCACCCCCCGGTCCAGCCAGAAACGGATGATGTCGAAGACGCTCTCCTGCACCTGCGGATGATGCAAATGCAGTTGCGGCTGCTGCGCCAGAAACTGGTGCATATAATATTGGCCGCGCCGCGCATCCCAGGTCCAGGCCGGCCCGCCGAACACCGACTGCCAGTTGTTGGGCGGGGAACCGTCCGGCTTGGGATCGGCCCAGACATACCAGTCCGCCTTGGGATTGTCGCGGCTGGAGCGGCTTTCGACGAACCAGTGATGCTCCTCCGACGTATGCGCCCAGACCTGATCGACGATGATGCGCAGCCCCAGTTCATGCGCCCGCGCCGCCAGCGCGTCGAAATCCTCCAGCGTGCCGAAGATCGGATCGACGTCGCAATAATCCGACACGTCATAGCCGAAATCGCGCATCGGGCTCTTGAAGAAGGGCGACAGCCAGATCGCATCCACCCCCAGCGACGCCACATAGGGCAGATGGGCGGTGATGCCTTTGAGGTCGCCGATGCCATCCCCATTGGAGTCGGCAAAGCTGCGCGGATAAATCTGGTAGATGGCGGCGCCGCGCCACCAGGGGAGGGTCGTGTCGGTCATTGGGGTACGGCACTCCGGACAGCGCAGACGCTGTAGCTGAGAGGGGGGAGGGAGACGGCGATGCTGCCGGGGGCGGAAGCGCTTGCGGCGCATTCGGCTCCGGCCAATGTGGTGAACTGGTCGGACCGCGCATCCACCTCGACCTGCGCCCTGATCGGCGCGGTGGACGTGTTGAAGGCGATCAATGTTTCCGCGCCGCTGTCGGGATCGAAGCGGGATAGGGCGAACAGGCCCGGCTGGTCGCCCCGCGCCCGGATGACCTCCCGGCCGCGCCGCAACGCCGGATGGGTAGTGCGCAGACGGGCCAGCGCGGCGATCTCCCGATAAAGCGGATGGCCGGTGTCGAAGCGCGGCGTCGCCGTGGTGGCGTTGGTCCCCAGCAGGCGATTGTCGTTATAGCTCGCCACCCGGCTGCCGAACATATCCTCCCGCGCATCCTGATCGCCGCCGTCCCCGACAAAGCCCTGTTCATCGCCATAATAGAGTGTCGGCACGCCGCGCATCGTCAGCAGCATGGCGTTGGCCAGCATCACCCGGCGCAACACTTCCTCATCGCTCGCCTGCGGGAAAGCCTTGCGCACGAAGGTGGCGAAGCGCCCCGCATCATGATTGCTGACGAAGGTCGGCAAGGTCCGCGCCGTCGCCTCGCCATCGCGATAGAGCGCATCTCCCGCCAGCATCCGCTCCCAGACCGCCGTCGCGCCGCTGCCCGCGACCGTCTCCAGCGCCGCCTGCCGGAAGGCGAAGTCCAGCACGGCTGGAAAGCCGCCTTCCTTCGTATGCCAGGCGAGCGGCCCGGCATCGACCGTCTCGACATAGACTTCCCCGAAAATATGGAAATTGGGGATGCCTTTCGCTTTGGCGCGGGCCTGCATGGCAGGAACGAACATCTGCCAGAAATGCGGATCGACATGCTTCGCCGTATCCACCCGGAAGCCATCCACGCCGAAACGGTCGATCCAGCCGCCGAAAATATCGATCATCCCCGCGATCACGCGCGGATTCTCGGTCATCAGGTCGTCCAGCCCCGCAAAGTCCCCCATGGTCGCGCTCTCGCCCGAATAGGTCGTTTCCCCGCGATTATGATAATAAAGCGGATCGTTGAGCCAAGCCGGAACTTTCGCCCGTTCCTCGCCCTTGGGCACATAAGGCGTGTAGGCGAAGGACGGATCGGTCAGTCTGGCGAAATTCGCCTCGCCATGGTCCTGATCGCCCGCGAAACCGGCGTTGATCGCCTTGCCGCCTATGCCGCCCCGCCGCTGATAGGGATAGTCGGCCCGCGAACGATAGGGGCATGTCGTGTCCGCATTTGTACTTGGGCATTCCCGGTAACGGATCACATCCGCCGTATGATTGGCGATGATGTCCATATAGACCTTCATCCCCCGGCGATGCGCGGCCTCCACCAAAGCGGCGAAATCGGCGTCGGTGCCGAAATGTGGATCGACATGGGTGAAGTCAGTGATCCAGTAACCGTGATAGCCCGCGCTTTCCTGCCCCTTCGGCCCCTGCACCGGCTTGTTGCGGAAGATCGGCCCGACCCAGATGGCGGTCGCGCCCAGCCCCTGAATATAGTCCAGCCGCCTGATCAGCCCTTTCAGGTCGCCGCCATGATAGAAACCCTTGGAGGCGGGGTCATGGCCGGTGACGAGCCGATCGCCCTTCAGCCCGCCCTTGTCATTGGCCGGGTCGCCATTGTCGAACCGGTCGGGCAGCAGGAAATAGATGACCTCATCCTCCGGCAGCCGCGCCCGGAAATCGCATGGCTCGGCTGCCAGCGACAGGGCAGGGCGGGCCAGGGCAGCCAGCGCGGCAAACAGCATCGCCTTCCTTCCACGCATGGCGTTCCTCCCTTGGCCTTCTGGCTTGATCGCAGCGGCTTTCATAGGGGTCTTAATCGGTTCGCACCCGCCGGGCCAAGCAGCCGACATACGTATTCAAAAGCTTATCTTTCCAATATCCGGGGCAGGGCGTAGGATCGCGCGATGGCCGTGAACGAAAAACCGACGTCCTTCGACATCGCGACGCTTGCGGGGGTTTCCCAGCCGACCGTGTCCCGGGCCCTGCGCGGCGACCGCACCGTCAGCGAAGCCACCCGCAAGCGGATCGAGGCCATCGCCCGCCAGCTCAACTATACGGTGGACAAGAACGCTTCCTCCCTCCGCCGGGGCAAGAGCAACACGCTGGCGCTGCTCTTCTTCGAAGATCTGCTGCCCGATGAAAGCTATATCAATCCCTTCTTCCTCTCGATGCTGGGGCCGATCCTGCAAACCTGCGCCAAGCGGGGCTACGACCTGCTGACCTCCTTCCAGCAGCTTTCGACCGACTGGCATGTCGATTATGAGGACAGCCGCAAGGCCGACGGCATCATCCTGCTGGGCTATGGCGATTATGAAAGCTATCGCGCCCGGCTGGAGCAACTGGTGGCGCAGGGCACCCATTTCGTGCGCTGGGGATCGGTCGACCCCAATGCGCTGGGCATGACCATCGGCTGCGACAACCGGCGGGGCGGACGCGAAGCGGGACAGCATCTGATCGAGCGGGGGCGCCGGACCATCGCCTTCCTGGGCGATGCGTCGAGCCGCTATCCCGAATTCCGCGACCGCTATGCCGGACTGACCGAGGCGATGCGGGAGGCCGGATTGCTGGTCGACATCGGCCTGCATGTCGACGCCCTCTCGACCGAACAGTCGGGGCATGAGGCGGCCAGCCGCCTGATCGCGCGCGGCCTGCCCTTCGACGCGATTTTCGCCGGGTCGGATCTGATCGCCATCGGTGCGATGCGGGCGCTGGACGAAGCGGGCATGCGCGTGCCGCAGGATGTGGCGCTGATCGGCTTCGACGACATCCCCGCCGCCAGCCTGACGCGCCCGCCGCTGACCACCGTCGCCCAGGACTATCTGCGCGCGGGCGAGGTGCTGGTGGACGCGCTGATCGGCCAGATCGACCGCAAGCCGGTGGAGCCCACGCTGCTCGCGCCAAGACTGGTCACAAGAATGACCGCCTGACTTCTCCCCTCCCGCAAGCGGGAGGGGCCGGGGGTGGGCAAGCCGCGCAGCGGCGTTCCTCCCTAACCGATAGTGAAGAAGCTCGCTCCGCTCGCACCCACCCCTAACCCCTCCCGTCTACGGGAGGGGAACATAAAAAGGGAGGACCGCCACCCCTGAAAGGGGCGGCGGTCCGGGGGAGAACTGCCTGCGTGCAGTCAGGCAGTCGGGGGACGTTAAAACTTGTAAGTCAGACCCAGATAATAATCCCGGCCATAGCGCTGATAGTCGATCACCTGCCGCGGATCGTCATTCTGATAGGTGACGAAGGGCTGATCGGTCAGGTTCTTGCCCTGCAACAGGATCGAAAGCCCCTGAAGCGGCCCGGACTGGAACTCATAGCCGATCTGCGCATCGAGAATGCCCTCGGCCTTCGCCGTGCGGAAGGTCGGCGCCGCCGAAAGCCCCGCCACCTCGCCCAGGAATGAGGAGCGGTAACGATAGCTCACCCGCGCCTGGAAACCCGCCTTCTCGAAATAGGCGGTGCCGCTGGCGACCCATTTCGACAGGCCGGGCAGGGTGACGCTTTCGGTCGGATTGCTGCCATATTCGACCTCGCTATGCGTATAGGACCCGCTGGCGAAGATGCCGAAGCCGTCGAGCGCCGGGCTGAACAGCTTGAACGGCAGCGACGCGGTCGCCTCTACGCCCATGATCGTGCCCTTGCCGGTATTGGCGGGCGACTTCACCAGCCCGATATAGCTTCCGTCGGCCAGAATGGCGTCGCGCTGATCGGCCGGCAATGTCGGCAGAACGGCGGAAAAGTCGTAAGCGATATTGTTGTTGGGATCGACGAAGTCGGTCAGGTTCTTGAAGAAGCCGGAGACCGATACATAACCGCCGCCCCGGAAATATTTCTCCAGCGACAGGTCGATATTGGTCGACTGATAAGGACGCAGGAAGATGTTGCCGCCCTCTGACTTGAACGGACTGAACTGCGGATCGGAAGATCCGATTCCGACATAGCTCAAATTATATTTGAACTCCTGGTTGATCCGCTCCTGGTCCAGACGCGGACGCACCATGGTCTGCGCCGCGCCCAGCTTCACGAAGAAGCTCGGCTCCAGTTCCACCGAAATCTGCGCGCTTGGCAGGACGTTGGTGTAGCTGTCCTTGCCCGACACCGGCAGTATCGTCACCACGCCGTTGGCGAAGTTGGAAATCGTGCCGGTCGATGCCTGCCGCGAATGGATCACCTGCACGCCGATCGCGCCCTTCAGCGGCTTTCCGCCCAGTTCCCCGTCCATGCTGAGCTTCGCATAGCCGGTGAACACGTCTTCCTTCACCACATTGTCGCGAACCAGCGAGCCGGGGCGGTTATCATACACCGCATCCAGCACATTGTCGTACAGATAGAGCGGGTTCAGCGTCAGCATCGCCGGCACGCCCAGATAATCGAGCGAGACGTTCGATCCCAGCAGCGCTTCGTTCGGCACCGCCACCGATCCCGGCGTCCCGCCGGCGATGGTGCAGTCCGTGCCGCCCGGCGGACAGAGGAAATAGGATGTATAGGCGCTGGTCTTCTTGCGCCGGCTATAATTGCCGCCGATTTCCCATTGGGAGAAGAGACTGCCTGAAATGTCCCCGACCAGGTTCGCGCGGAACGACTTCATGTCGTCGATGAATTTCGGCCGGTTGAGGAAACCCGCCTGCACCACCGCGGTCGTGCCGTTATAGCCCCAGCCATTGGGATCGGTCAGGCTGATGATGCCGGTATCGGTATAGTCGAGCGTCGGGGCGATGTGGAACAATCCGTTCGACTGGCGTTCCACCCGCACGGTGTCCGGCACGCCGGAACGCAGATAGCCGGTGCCCGAATAGGTCTCCAGCAGGAAGTCGGTGCGCTTGGCCCGCGACCAGCTCGCATCGACATTGAGTTTCAGCGCATCGTTCAGGCGGATGTCATTGTTCCACCCCAGCGAGATCATGTCGGCCTTGCGCTTGTTATAGTCGTTGCGCTGCACGCCATAGACATTGCTGAAGGTCGCAGCGGTGACGAAGCCGTTTTCGACCGTCACGTCGCTGACGCCGACATCGGTGCCCCAGACCAGCGGGAATTCGATGCCGCGCAGCCGCTGTTCTTCCTCGAAATGCGACGCCAGCACATCGAAGGTCGAATGGAAATCGTCGCTGGGCTGCCATTCCAGCGTGCCCACCGCGCCATAGCGCTTCAGCAGGTTCGATTGCACATAGGGCTTCGCGCCGCCGATGATGAGCGTGCCGTCGGGAGCGGAAGGATAGCCCCAGGAATTGAACCGTTCGTTCTGGGAGGGCGTTTGCGAGGCGGAAAAGCCCAGCGACAGGCCCAGCGTGTCGTCCGCGAACTGGTCGATATAGGTGGCCGAAGCGCGATAGCCGTAGCGCTTGCCGTCGGGATTGAGCTTGTCCATCCCGTTCATCTGCCCGCGCAGCGACACCGCCATCACGCGGTCCTTCTTGTCCAGCGGGCGCAGCATGCGCAGGTCGACCGTGCCGGAAATCCCCGCCGCGATCAGCGCCGCGTCGGCGCTCTTGTACACATTGACGTTCTGGAAGAATTCGGACGGATATTGGTCATATTCGACGCCGCGATTGTCGCCCACCGTCACCTGCTCGCGCCCGTTGAGCAGCGTGGTGGAGAAATCGGGACCAAGTCCACGGATCGACAGACGCTGGTCGCGCCCCTCCAGCCGCTGCGCCGTCACGCCGGGCAGGCGGGCGAGCGAATCCGCGATGGACACGTCGGGCAGCTTGCCGACATCCTCGGCGGAGATGGAATCCACGATCAGCACAGAATCCCGCTTCAGCTTCGCGGCGGAGGCGAGCGATGCGCGGATGCCGGTGACGACGATGGCCTCTCCCTGCGGCTCGGCGGGGGCGGTGGTCTCAGCCGCGGTCTGAGCGGAGGCTGCCGCCGCGACCGACAGCGAAGCGCCGGCCAGAAGGGCCGCGCGCAGGATGGAATGATGGGACATGTGCATTTGTGGACCCTCCCCAAGACGCATTGCTTGTGTTTCTTGCCGTCACCGATAGCCGCGCCGCCCATGGTCTGCACAGAATCCCACATACGTATTCAGTATGATCCGCTATCTATTTGAAAAACCATGACTATCGTGAAATTACATCCGTCCGGCGGCCAGTGGCGCGCCGCTTTCCTCTACGGTTTCGGGGAATTTCGCTGCATGGAAGACGCCTCTTGAAACTGCTGGCGCTGCTGGCATTTTCATCGTCGGCCGATGGATTTCCATGTCATATGGCCATGATGCGGATGGACGGGGGGGAGGGCCAATGCACCCGATGCAGTTGTTCGAACTGGTGATCGTCATGCTGCTGGCGATCATCGTCCTGCATTATGCCGCGAACAGGCTGGGCCTGCCGCCCGCCGTCGCGCTGCTGGCGGGGGGCGCGCTGTTCGCTTTCCTGCCCGGCCTGCCGGTGATCTCGCTCGATCCGCAACTGGTGCTGGTGATCTTCCTGCCGCCGCTGCTGATGGACGGCGCCTGGTTCATCGCCCTGCGTCACTTGCGGCGGCATATGTTCGGCATATTAGCGCTGGCCCTGGGCGCGGTGGTCTTCACCACAGCCGTGGTCGCGGCGGTCGCGCACTGGCTGGTGCCCGGCCTCCCCTGGGCGGCATGCGCAGCCCTGGGCGCCATCGTCTCGCCGCCCGACGCCGTATCGGCCCGCGCGGTGTTGCAGCATGTCCACCTGCCCCGTCGCCTCTCCATCCTGTTGGAGGGGGAAAGCCTGTTCAACGACGCCACGGGGCTGGTGCTCTTTCGCTTCGCCATAGCGGCCGGCGTCACCGGCGCGTTCAGCATGGTCGACGCCTTGCAGAGCTTTGCCCTGCTGGCCGTGGGCGGGGCGCTGGTCGGGGCGGTCATCGGCGCGCTCTGGGTGCTGACGGTCAAGCGGCTCGACGACAAATATCTGATGATCGCCTCCTCCCTGCTGGCGCCATGGGCGTCCTATCTGCTGGCGGAATCCATCCATGCCTCCGGCGTGATCGCGACCGTCACCACCGGCCTTATCTGCGGCTGGTACCAGCATGTCGTCTTCCCCGCGATGGTGCGGATGAACGGCACGGCCTTCTGGGCGGTGATGATCTTCCTGATGGAGGCGTTCGTCTTCCTGCTGATCGGTTCGTCGCTGCGCGGCGTGATCGATCGCGTCGGCGGTTTCGGCGTCGTGCTGGACGAAATGGCGCTGCCGATATTGGCGATACTGGCCGCGCTCACCGCCGCACGCTTCATTTGGGTTTTCGGTTCCGACGCGGTGATCGCGGGGCTCAGGGCGACGGGTCTTTGCGGCTATCGCCCGCTGGGATTCCGGGCGGCGGCCATATTGGGCTGGGCCGGGATGCGCGGCGTGGTGACGTTGGCGGTCGCGCTCAGCGTGCCGGCCGATTTCCCCGGACGCGACTTCATCTTGACGGCCGCCTTCGCGGTCATCATCGGCACCGTATTGCTGCAAGGGACGACCCTGGGCGCCGTGATCCGGCTGGTGAAGCTGGAGGAACCGGAAAGCGACCGTCCGCGCATGACGATGAGCGAGGCGGAAGCCGCCATGGCGCAGGCGCAGGTCCGCGTCGTGGAGGTGCACGCCTATGATGCGCAAGGCAGGCTGCTCCACCCCCGGCTGCTGGAGCGCTATCAGCGCCATGCCGAACTTTCCGCCAATTATGCCGGGCAGGAGGCGCAGTTTTCGGAGACGCTCCACGCCCATTTCGACCTGGTGCTGAAGGCCATAGCCGCCGGGCGGGCGGAACTGCTGCGCCTCCACCGCACAGGAGAGATCGATGAACATACGTTGCAGGAACTGGAACGCGACCTCGATCTGGAGGAACTGAGCGCCCTGTCCGCCAAGGCATGACCGACCGACGTCACCCCAGGCGCCATGCCATCCCCGCCGCGCTGCGGCTGATCGAGGCGGCCGAGGCGCTGTTCGCGGAGCGGGGCATCGACGCCGTTTCGATGCGGGAGATCGCGGCCGCCGCCCGTTGCGGCGACACCAATGCGGTGACCTATTATTTCGGATCGAAGGAAGGGCTGCTCTCCGCCATCTTCGCGAGCCGTGCCGAGAAGATGGAGGGCGTGCGGGGCGGGATGCTGGACAGGCTGGAACGGCAGGGCAGGCTGGACGATCCGATGGCGCTGCTCGGCATATTGTTCCTGCCGCAGCTCCATCTGGCCGATGGCCGGGGACGCCATCCCTATGCGGCGTTCATGCTGCATTTCGCGACGCGCTACTGGTCGCTGAACGCCGGCCTGCTTGCACAGGTGCGGGACAAGGCGCCGAACCTGATGCGCCTGATGGGGCATTTGACGGCGCTGGTCGGGCATGTGCACCCGGACATCGCCCGCAATCGCATCCTGCTCTGCAACATGATGCTGCAATGCGTGCTGGTCCGCTGGGACCATGGCGAGCCGCAGGATAGCGCGGTGCCGTTGCAGGCGCATGTGCGCGACGTGATGCGAGCCGCCTGCGCCAGCCTGCTGGCGGGGCCGGAGGACAAGGGCGTGCCCGCCTCCGTAGAGGAATGGTTCGACGGCCTCGGCTGATACGGCCCTTCGGTTCCGGACGCGCCGATGAAGCCGAATCCCACCGTTGAAACCGCGCTCCCGCTAGCCGCTCGTCTCGTTCGGGTCCCTTTGCGGAGGCGCGGCGCCCGGCAGCTTATCTGATCGTCACCTCGACCCGGTCCAGCGGCCCGTTGAACCGGCTCGCCGCGCTGTCATAGGCCGCCGGGTCGACGGGGCTCACCAGGTCCATGCCGATGTCGAAGTCTTCCGTATGCGAAACCACCTGCGCGAAGGTCCGTTCGACCCGCCCTTGCGCCACCGCCTTGCCATCGACGGTCAGCGTGACGGTGGCGCCGCTGGTCGGGGCTGCCCTGTCCATCGCGAAGTCCAGCCCGACGACATGCGCGCCGGCCGCCAATGGCGCAGGCGCCACGATCCGCGTCATATGCGCGGGCGTCAGATTATAGGTGAAGGCAATCCTCCCCCGGTCGAAGAACAGGCTGTAGCCGCCGAAGCGTCCGCCCTGCGCGACGATGACGCCCTTGCCGCCCTCCGCCGCTATGCCGAGCTTCGCCGTGATCGCGAAGGATCGCCCGATCAGGGCCGGCGCGGCGCTTTCCGGAATATGGCTGACGGGCGCGCTGTAGACGAAGTTCGTCCGCCCCTCATTGGGGTCTGGCCTGCCCTTCTGCCCGCCCTCGCTGCCGTGGATGGGCAGAATGTTGGACAGCGCGGCCTCCGCCCAGAACGACTCCTTCAGCGCCTCCAGCTTCCGCGGATTGGCGGCGGCGACGTCATGGGCCTCGCTGAAGTCGCTGCGGGTGTCGTAAAGCTGCCAGGTCCGTTGATCCAGCGGCACCGGCGGGGGCGGCGTCCGCTCCCAGGGGGTCGCCATGGGCGCGGTCGCGGCCACCCAGCCATCCTTGTAGATGCTGAGATTCTGCGCCATGGCCGACACCTGCACGGTGCGGCGGGAGGGCGCGTCCCTGGCCCTGAAGCTGTAGGCCATGCTGATCCCGGTGATCGGCTGTTGCGGTACGCCGTCCAGTATCTCCGGCGCTTTCACCCCCGCCGCCTCCAATATGGTGGGCATGATGTCGCTGACATGGTGGAACTGGCTGCGCAGGCCGCCGGCATCCTCGATATGCCCCGGCCAGGCGATCACCATGCCGTTGCGCGTGCCGCCGAAATGCGATCCATAGCGCTTGGCCCAGGGGAAGGGCGCGTTCATCGCCCAGCCCCAGCCGCCCGGCATCAGATTATAGGCGTCCTTCGTCCCGATCTCATCGATATGGGCGAGGGCGTAGGACGGGTCTTCCCGGACCCCGCTCAGCGCCGACTGCTCGAACAGCTTGCCGTCGAAGCTGCCTTCCGCGCTCGCGCCATTGTCGCCCTGGATGTAGATGATCAGCGTATTGTCCAGTTCGCCATTGTCGCGCAGCTTCTGGATGACCCGCCCGATCTGCTCGTCGGCATAGGCGAGCGAAGCGGCATAGGCCTCCATATAGCGGGCATAGAGCCGCTTCCTGTCTGGCGTCAGACTGTCCCAGCGCGGCAGCGTGCCCGGATGCGGCGCATCGTCGGTGCCGGGCGGAATGACGCCCAGCTTCTTCTGCCGCGCCACGGTTTCGGCGCGCAGCACGTCCCAGCCCGCGTCGAACCTGCCCCGGAATTTCTTCAGCCAGTCGGCGGGCGGCTGATTGGGCGCGTGGGCCGTGCCGGTGGCATAATAGAGCAGGAAGGGCTTGTCGGGGGCGGCCGCATGCTGGCTGTCGATCCAGCCTATCGCATGGTCGGCCAGATCGCGCTCCAGATGATAGCGGGGATCGGCGGGCGGTGTGACCGGATTGATATTCTCGACCAGATTGGGTTCCGCCATGCTGCTGTCGGCGCCCAGAAAGCCGTAGAAATATTCGAAGCCCAGACCGGTCGGCCAGCGGTCGAACGGCCCGGCCCGGCTCATTTCCCATTCCGGGGTCACATGCCCCTTGCCGATCATGGCGGTGTTATAGCCATTTTCCTTCAATATCTGCGCCATCGTCCCGGCGCTTTTGGGGATGACGCTGTTATAGCCGTCATAGCCCGTCGCCCAATTGGCGACATAGCCCATGCCCACCGCCTGCGGATTGCGCCCCGTCAGCAGCGAGGCGCGCGTGGGGGAGCAGATGGCGGTGGTGTTGAACTGATTGTAACGCAGCCCTGCCTTCGCCAGCGCGTCGAAGGTCGGCGTAGGCACCGGTCCGCCGAAGGTGCTGCTGGACCCGAAACCGACATCGTCGGTCATGATCAGCAGGATATTGGGCGCGCCCCTGGCGGCGCGCACCGGTTGAGGCCAGGCGGGCGGAGAGGATTCGGCGGGCGTGCGGCCATAGACCTTTTGCGCGGGCGCGTCCTGCGCCGTGGCCGGCGGCATGGCGAGCGCCAGCAGGGGGAGGGCTGGCAGGCATTGCCGGCCGAGCTTGGCGCGAAGGGAGGACATGGGCTCTCCTGCTGCAATATTATTATCCTATGGTGCAGATTTCATATTAACGCAGTTGATTGAAGTCAAGCCGGAACCGCATCCTCCCTCCTCTTGTCCCGCCGCCCTCGTCGTCCCATATTGTGATGAGGTTCATGCAGAACGAGGCGCGCCATGGAAAACCGGCTGCTCCAGATCGAGAAAGCGTGGGAACAGGCGCTGGGCGATATTTTCCAGCCTTATGTCGATCTGAAACGCGAACCGACCGCCAGCGCCATGGAGGCCTTTCGCACCGTGCTCGGATCGACCGATCATGACATCCGCCGCCACATCGCGCGAACGGCGGCGCGGCAGGGATCGACATTCCTCAGCCGCTATCTGGTCGAGGAAGACTGGCGGCGGCCCAGCCCCTGAAGCCACGGGCATCTCCACGCCCCGTTCGCCCTGAACCTGTCGAACGGCTTCACTTCTCTTCAAGAAAAGAGCGGGGTGGTATGCGACCCGCCGCCACCGCTCTATCGCGCCGCAACCACCTTCGGCTGCGGCAAAGGCGGCGCCCCCGTCCCCAAGGTCGCCAGATATTTGATCACCGCCGCCCGATCCTCCGGCTTGCGCAGCCCGGCAAAGCTCATCTTCGTTCCCGGCACCTCGCGCCCCGGAGAGGCGAGGAAAGCGAACAGCGACTCATAGCTCCAACTGCCCTTATGTCCCTGCATGGCGGGCGAATAGGCAAAGCCCGCATGGCTCGCCACCGGCCGCCCGACCACGCCCCACAGATTAGGCCCGATGCGGTTGGGTCCGCCCTGGGTGAAGTCGTGACAACTCATGCAAAGCTGCACCTTCTGCTTCCCCACCCCCGCATCCGCGCTGGCGAGCAGGGTGCCCAGATCGACCGGAGGAGCAGCCGCCGCCCCGCCGCCGCCCGTCCCGGGCATCGGCGCTTTCCCCCGCATGTCCCGATGATAGGCGATCACCCGGCTGCCTTCCCCCGCCTCGCTGAAACTGGCGGGCCAGTCGCGCTGGATCGACGCCATGTCGACTCGCGGCGGCATCTCGTCCATCGGCTTATAGGCCAGCTCCCCCGGCCGCACCCGCGTATAGAGCTTGTCGCTGAACCATCCCAGCCCCAGCGCCGTCACCGCCGCTCCCGCAACGCACAGTCCCACCGCCATCCCATGCATCCGGCCCATGGCTCACCCCCCTCCGCCCATGAAGATGGCGCGGGTCCAGAAGGCGTAATTCGCCTCGATCGTCATGATCCGCACCAGCACCAGCAGCACCAGCGGCGGCACCAATATCGCATAGATCAGCGACAGCCGCTCCCACGCCAGATGCATGAAGATGGACAGGATCAGCCCCGCCTTCAGCAACATGAAGGTCACGATCAGCACCCAGCGCACGATCCCCTGCACATGCATATAGTCGACCAGATAGGACATGGCGCTGAGCAGGAACAGCAGGCCCCAGACCTTCAGATACAGGCTGATCGGATGTTGCTGGCCCTTATGGGTCGCTGAAGGATCATGCTGCATGGAGCCCCTCACCAGAGATAGAAGAAGGCGAAGATGAACACCCAGACGAGATCGACGAAGTGCCAGTACAGCCCGGCGATCTCGACCGCCGAATAATCGCCCGCCTTGTCATAATGTCCCCGCGCCACCTTGGACGCGATGATCAGCAGCAATATGACCCCGCAGGTCACATGTAGCCCGTGAAAGCCGGTGATCATGAAGAAGGTCGCGCCAAATTGCGGCGCGCCCATCGGATTATACCAGGGCCGCACGCCCTCTTCGAAGATCAGCTTGCTCCATTCGAACGCCTGCATGCCAAGGAAGACAAGCCCGAACAGGGCGGTGATCAGCATCAGCGCCGTCGTTTTCCGCCGGTCGCGCTGATAGCCGAAGTTCACGGCCATCGCCATGGTGCCGCTGGAACTGATCAGCGCAAAGGTCATGATCGCGATCAGGACGAGCGGTAGTTCCTGCCCGCCGATATTCAGGGCGAACACTTCCGCCGTATTGGGCCAGGGCAGTACAGCCGACGCCCGCATCGTCATGTAACCGGTCAGGAAGCAGGAAAAGATGAAGGTGTCGCTCAGCAGGAAGATCCACATCATCGCCTTGCCCCAATGGGTATGGCGGAAGACTTCCTGATCGGCTGACCAGTCGGACGCGATCTCCCTCAACGTGGGAGCGATGACTTCTCTATCTGGGACAGCCTGAGCCATGGCGGAACATCCTCAAGTCGACAGCAGCAAAGCGGCGAGAACCAGCCAGACGATCAACAGAAAATGCCAGTAGAGCGCGCAAAGGGCGACATTGCGCATATTGGCCGCCGCCAGCGCCCGTCCGGCGGCAAACAGCCCGCCGATGATGTGCAGACCATGCAGCGCCGTCAGCAGATAGAAAAAGGCATTGGCCGGATTGCTCGACAGCGTATAGCCCGCCCCCTGATAATGCCGCCAGAGCAACAACTGCCCGCCAAGGAACAGCACCCCCAGCGCCGATCCGACGATTGCCGCCCGAACCGCCCGTTCCCTCCGCGCCACTTCCCAGGCGACGCTGCTCGCCGCCAGCACCAGCGTATTGATCCACAGCAGCGGCGGATCGGGCATGGGCTTCCAGTCATGGACATGTTCCGTGCCTGCATGCAGCCCCATGCGCATCAGATAGGCCGCCAGCAGCAGCGAGAACATCACCATGGCCACGCCGAAATAGGCGACCATCCCCACCGCCCCCGCCGACGGCCGATCCCGCTCCACCGGCTGCGGGCCCGGCTCCCAGCTCTTTTCGGTGAGGCGCGCGAGGATGGTCATGCCCGCTGTTCCACTTGGGGTTCCGTCTGGGGAATGAAGTCCCGCGCCGCCCCCGGCACGCTATAATCATAGGCCCAGCGATAGACGACCGGCAGATGCGGCCCCCAATTGCCATGCGCCGGCGGCGTGTCGGGCGTCAGCCATTCCAGGCTGGCCGCGCCCCAGGGATTGGGATCGGCGCGAGGCCCCCGGAACAGGCTCCAGATCATGTTGAAGAAGAACAGCCCCTGCGCGCAGAAGACGACCAGCGCCGCAATGCTGATCCACGCATTGGCGAGATGCACCGATTGCGGGATGAAGGCCGTCTCGCCCAGAGCGTAATAACGGCGCGGAACCCCCAAAATCCCCAGATAATGCATCGGCAGGAAGATCGCATAGACGCCCAGGAAAGTGATCCAGAAATGGAGCTTCCCCAAAGTTTCGTTCCACATCCTGCCGAATATCTTGGGATACCAGTGATAGATGGCGCCGAATATCACCAGAACCGGAGACACGCCCATCACCATATGGAAATGCGCGACGACAAAGAAAGTGTCGGACAACGGCACATCGACACTGACATTGCCCAGAAACAGCCCCGACAGCCCGCCGTGGATGAAGGTGAAGATGAAGGCGATGGCGAACAGCATCGGCACCCGCAAATGGATGTCGCCGCGCCACAGGGTCAGCAGCCAGTTATAGACCTTGATCGCCGTCGGAATGGCGATGATCAAAGTCGACGTGGCGAAGAAGAACCCGAAATAGGGATTCATGCCGCTCACATACATATGATGCGCCCATACCAGGAAGCTCAGCGCCCCGATGATCACGATCGCCCACACCATCATGCGATAACCGAAGATATTCCGCCGCGCATGGACGCTGATCAGGTCCGACACGATGCCGAAGGCGGGCAGGGCGACGATATAGACTTCGGGATGGCCGAAGAACCAGAAGAGATGCTGGAAGAGGAGGGGGCTGCCGCCCTGCGTCGGGGTGATCGCACCCATCGACTGCATGGTGGGCATGAAGAAGCTGGTGCCCGCCAGATGATCGAACAGCATCATGATCGCCGCGACGAACAAGGCCGGAAAGGCCAGCAGGCCCATCACCGAAGCGGTGAAGATGCCCCACACCGACAGCGGCATCCGCATCAGCGTCATGCCCCTGGTCCGCGCCTGCAACACCGTGGTCACATAATTCAACCCGCCCATGGTGAAGGCCGCGACGAAGATGGCGAGGCTGACCAGCATGGTCACGATGCCCCATTGATGCCCCGGCGTCCCCTCGCTGATCGCCTGCGGCGGATAGAGCGTCCATCCCGCCCCGGTCGGCCCGCCCGGCACGAAGAATCCCGCCACCAGCACGATCACCGACAGCAGATAGAACCAGAAGCTCAGCATGTTGACGAAGGGGAACACCATGTCCCGCGCCCCGATCATCAGCGGGATCAGATAATTGCCGAAGCCGCCCAGCAGCAGCGCCGTCAGCAGATAGACCACCATGATCATGCCGTGCATCGACACGAATTGCAGATAATTATCAGGCTGGATCGCCGGAAAAGCCCCCGGAAACCCAAGCTGCAACCGCATCAGCGCCGACAGCACCAGCGCCACCAGCCCGATCCCGATGGCGGTGCAGCTATATTGGATGGCGATGACCTTGTGATCCTGGCTCCAGACATATTTGGTGACCCAGCTATGCGGATGATGCAGCGGGCGCAGGTCGTCGGCCAGGGTGGTAGCCATCAGCGAATGCTCCAGGAGGCAGGGACGATACAGGCATTGGCCTTGATCAGCAGGATCGACATGGCGGCCGGCGGCGCCTCCGCCAGAATCTGTCCGAAGCTGCTCTGCTGCGCCTGCCATTGCGCGAAGGCCTGGGGCGTCTCCACCACCACCTTGCCGCGCATCGCATGGTGGCCGGTGCCGCACAGTTCGGCGCAGAGGATGTCGAACGTGCCCGTCTTGGTCGGGGTCAGCCAGAAATAGGTGACGATGCCGGGTACGAGGTCCATCTTGGCCCGGAATTCCGGCACATAGAAGTCGTGCAGCACGTCCTTGGAGCGCAGCACGATCTTCACCGGCTTGCCGACCGGCAGATGAAGGTCGCCGCTTTCCACCAATATGTCATCCCGGCCGAACGGGTCGAGCGGATCGAGGCCCAGCCCATTGTCGGGGGTGATATATTTGACCCCCGCCGCACCCAGCACGCCATCCGGACCGGGATAGCGGAAGGACCATTGCCATTGCTGGCCGACCGCCTCGATGACGGTGGCTTCTTTCGGCACCGAGACATATTTGCCCCAGGCCGCGAGCCCCGGCGCCAGCATGCCGGCGATGCCGATGGCGGTCCAGAATGTCAGCCGCCTTTCCAGCGAAGGGTTTTCCGGCTCATAATGGGCGCGATGGCCGGGGCGATGGCGATATTTGACCAGCGCCCAGGCAAGGAACAGGTTCAGCCCGACAAAGGCCGCCCCGCATATCCAGAGCGTCACGTCGAGCGCGGAATCGATCGATCCCCAATTGGATGCGATGGGCGTGCGCCACCATGGACTGAACAGGTGAAAGGCGACCGAACCGACCACGAGCATGGCGATGGCTACCGCAACCGGCACAAGCCCTCTCCCACATTGGCAGGCGCTCGCAGCCTTTCAGTCCGGCATTTCGAGTCGCCTCGGTAACACCCGCCGCGACAACTTACAGAAAAAGCGCTGACGGGGGAAGCGTTTGGGAAATTGTGGGGTGCGAGCGTCGCCAGCGCCTTTTCCGGCTCGGGCCTTCACGGTCGATTGACAGCGCCTGTCATTGCGGCGAAAAGAACAAACAGGGAACGAATATATGGCTGAGTCGGTGAAGACCCTCGCCGCCCTCAGGCGGCATATCGCATCGCTGGAGGGCGTTCCAGCCTCCCAGCCCCATGCGCGGGTGGAAACCGGCTATGCGCCGCTCGACCTGGCGCTGGACGGCGGTCTGGCGCGGGGTCGGGTGCATGAATTCTTCGCCGCGACAGAGGAAGGGGGGGCGGGGGCTGGGCTGGCCCTGATCCTCGCGCGGCTGGCGGCGGGGGAGGCGCCCCTGCTCTGGCTGCGCACGATGGCGGCGGGCCGGGCGGGGGGCATGCCCTATGGCCCCGGACTGGCCGCATTGGGCATCGATCCCGCCCGGTTGCTGATCGGCGCGATGGCCGATGACGCCATGCTGCTGCGAGCGGCGGTCGACGCGCTGCGATGCCCCGCTTTGGGCGCACTTGTGGTGGAATTGCGCGGGCCGGCGCCCTTGCTCGACCTGACAGCCAGCCGGCGGCTGGCGCTGGCGGCGGAGTCGTCCGGCGTCACGGCTTTCCTGTTGCGGGTGGGCGGCGATCCGGTGCCTAGCGCGGCGGACACGCGCTGGCGCGTTGCGGCGGCGCCCTCTCTGCCCTTGCCGGGAAACGGGCCGGGCAGAAGCGCCTTCGACCTTGGCCTGTTGCGACGGCGGGCGGGACGGGACGGGCTCGGCTGGCGGCTGGTCTGGGACAATGGCCGGGGCATGTTTGAAGGAAGTGGAGGTGGGCGCGATGAACGCCATGGCCTTGGACAGGATGGCAGCGGACGGGAGGGCGGAGGACGCGATGGGCAAGCGCCGCTATCTGGCGCTGTGGTTTCCGTTCCTGCCGATCGACCGGCTTCGGATCGCGCGGCCTGATCTCTGGGCGCAGGGCGAAGGTCCCGCAGCCGTCGTCGAACAGGTGCGCGGCGCGATGCGGCTGGCCACGCTCGACGCCGACGCTCTCGCGCTGGGCCTGACGCCGGGCATGACGCTGGCCGATGCGCGTGCGCGGGAACCGGACCTGCGCGTGTTCGATGCCGATCCCCATGGCGATCAGGACTGGCTGGAGCGGCTCTGCGACGGTTGTTCCCGCTACACGCCGGTTGCGGCGCTGGATTCACCCTTCGGTCTGATGCTCGACATTACCGGCTGCGCGCATCTCTGGGGCGGGGAGGAGATGCTGGCGCGCGAGGCGGCCGAACGGCTGGAGCGTCATGGCATGCGGGTGCGCCATGCCCTTGCCGGAACGGCGGAGGGTGCGCATGCGCTGTGCCGTTTTCCGGTGGGCGCGGCGGCGGACGAGGATGCGGCGCTGCGCCGCCTGCCGGTCGAGGCGTTGCGGCTGGAGGATGAAAGCGCGGTGGCGTTGCGCCGCTCGGGACTGCGGACCGTGGGCGATCTGGCGGCGCGGCCGGCGGCGGTCCTGGCGTCGCGCTTCGGTGAGGCGGCGGTGGACGCGCTGCACGCTTTGCTGGGATTGGGGAGGCGGCCTCTTGCACCCCGGCGGTCGCGTCCCGCGATCCGGATCGAGCGGCGTTTTGCCGAGCCGATGGGCAGCACCGCCTTTGCCCTCCGGACGCTGGAGGAGATGGCGGCCGAGGTGGGGGAGCGGCTCAGCGAACGCGGGCAAGGCGGTCGACGGTTCGAGGCGCTGTTCTTCCGCAGCGACGGCCTTGCCTTTCCCTTGCGGGTGGAAACCAGCCTGCCGGTGCGGGACGCGCCCGCTATCATGCGGCTGGTGCAGGAACGGATCGATGCGCTGTCCGATCCGCTCGATCCCGGTTTCGGCTTCGACATGCTGCGCCTCACCGTGCCGCAGGCGGAGCCGATGGCGCCGACGCAACTGGCGCTGGAAGGGGGAGAGGCGCGTCGCGAGGAAAGCGTCGCGGCTCTGGTCGACCGGCTGTCGATCCGGGCAGGCCGGGCTCGCATCCAGCGGCTTCACCCGAAGGACAGCCATATCCCCGAACAGGCCCAGCTTGCCCTGCCCGCCGTGGAAAGCCGCGCCCCCATGAACTGGCCGCAAGAGGGGCAGGAGGGGGAGCCGCCCATGCGCCCGCTGCATCTGTTCGATCCGCCGCAGCCGATCGACGTGGTGGCCGAGGTGCCCGATGGTCCGCCCCATCGCTTCCGCTGGCGCAAGGCATTGCATGAAGTGACGCGCTATGAAGGCCCCGAACGCATCGCGCCCGAATGGTGGACGGCCAGGGACGGCGCGCTGGAGGGCGAGAGCGTGGGGCTGACCCGCGACTATTACCGGGTCGAGGATGCGCGCGGGCGGCGCTACTGGATATTCCGCAACGGGCTTTACGGCGCCGAAGCGGAACATCCCGGCTGGTACATCCATGGCCTGTTCGCATGAAGCGCCACGCCAAGGGTCCAGACCCGTCCAGGCCCAAATCCATCGACCGGCGTGAACTGAATGCGCTGGAGGCTGCGCGGGAAAAGGGGCGGCGCGGGTCGCACGGCGAATCTCCGCCGATCGGGCCGGCAGAGGCGCCTCCCTTTGCCGAGTTGGTGGCGGCGACCAATTTCTCCTTCCTGCGCGGCGCATCCCATCCGCAGGACATGGTGACGCGCGCCATCGCCCTGGGGCTTGTGGGGCTGGGCATAGCCGACCGCAATAGCGTCGCCGGGGTGGTCCGCGCCCATGTCGCGCGCAAGCGCTGGCCCGAACGGATGCGCGCCGCTTTGCTGGAGGCGCGCAAGGAAGCGGGGCAGCCGCTGGAACTCAGCGAAGAGGAGGAGCGCGCCTGCCGGACCGACCTGCGGCTGGTCGTCGGCGCAAGGCTGGTCTTCGTGGATGGAACGCCGGACATCGTCGCCTATCCCGCGACGCGGCGGGGTTGGGGCGAACTCACCAAATTGCTGACCGTCGGCAATCTCCGTTCGGTGAAGGGCGACTGTATCCTGCGCTATGAGGATCTGACCGCCTATCTGGACGATCTGCTGCTGATCGTGATGCCTGGCTCCACCGCCACCCAACAGACCGCGCATCGCAAGCCGGTGGACTATGATTATGACGACCGGCCCCCGAAGGAAGCGATCAGGCAGGGCCATCTCAGTCTTGTGCCGCCGCCGGCTCCGTCCGATCTGAAGGGATTGCTGGCGCGCTTGTCGCGTCTTGCGCCGCGCCGGGTCTGGCTGGCGGCGGCATTGGGGCGGGATGGGCGGGATGCGCGGCGGCTGGCGCAGTTCAAGGCCTTGTCCGTGGCGGCGGGCGTGCCTTTGCTGGCGACCATGGACGCGCTCTACGCCAGTCCGGCGCAGCGTCCCCTGCAGGATGTGCTGAGCTGCATTCGCGAAGGCACCGGCATCGCCAGGGCAGGGCGCCTGCTGGAGGCGAATGCGGAAAGGCATATCCATGACCCTGCCGAAATCGCCCATTTGTTCCGCGATTGCCCGGAGGCAGTGGCGGAAAGCGGACATTTGCTGAGCCGGGTGCATTTCACGCTCGACCAGCTTGCCTATGAATATCCCCATGAACCGGTGCCGGAAGGATGGACGGCGCAGCAATGGCTGGAGGAACTGACCTGGTCCGCCGCCCATGCCCGCTATGGCGCGCGTCTTCCCCTGAAGGCCCGCGAGACACTGGAAAAAGAATTCGAACTGATCGCCAAGCGCAACTATGCCTATTATTTCCTGACCGTGCATGACATCGTCGCCTTTGCCCGGACCAAGGGCATCCTTTGCCAGGGACGCGGATCGGCGGCGAACAGCATGGTCTGCTTCCTGTTGGGCGTGACATCCATCGATCCGCTCAAGCACGACCTGCTCTTTTCCCGCTTCGTATCCGAAGATCGCAACGAACCGCCCGACATCGACGTCGATTTCGAACATGAGCGGCGCGAGGAGGTGATGCAATATATCTACGAACGCTATGGCCGTCATCGCGCCGGGATCGCCGCGACCGTCATCCATTACCGTTCGCGCAGCGCCGTGCGGGAAGTGGCGAAGGCGCTGGGCCTTAGCGAGGATGTGTCGGCCCGCCTCTCCAGCACGGTGTGGGGCAGTTATTCGAGCGACATGAACGATGCGCGGATCGTGGAGGCGGGCTTCGCGCTCGACAATCCGCAGATCGCGCAGTTGAAGGCGATTGTCGACCAGTTGCTGTCAGAGCCCTTTCCGCGCCATCTTTCGCAGCATGTGGGGGGCTTTGTGCTGACGCAGAACCGGCTGGACGAGACGGTGCCGCTGCATCATGCGGCGATGGAGGATCGCAGCTTCATCGAATGGGACAAGGATGACATCGACGCGCTCGGCCTGATGAAGGTCGACGTGCTGGCGCTGGGGATGCTGAGCTGCATCCGCCGGGCGTTCGACCTGATGCGGGAACAGGGGCTGGGCGATCACCAGCTGACGGTCGATATGGAGGCGGCGGACGAAACCGTTTACGACATGCTGTGCAAGGGTGACAGCATCGGCGTTTTCCAGGTGGAAAGCCGGGCGCAGATCAACATGCTGCCCCGTCTGAAGCCACGCTCCATCTATGACCTGACCGTGCAGGTGGCGATCGTTCGTCCCGGGCCGATCGAGGGCAATATGGTCCATCCCTATCTGCGGCGGCGATGCGGGGATGAGAAGGTCGAATATCCCCGGCCGTCCCCCCATCATGGACCAGCCGATGAACTGGAGAAATTGCTGGGCGAGACTTATGGCGTGCCGCTGTTCCAGGAACAGGCGATGAAGCTTGCGATCACGGCGGCGGACTTCAAGCCGACGGAAGCGGATGCCCTGCGCCGCGCCATGGCGACCTTCCGCAATGTCGGCACGATCCATCATTTTCGCGAGAAGATGATCAGGGGCATGGTGAAGCGCGGCTATGAGGCGGAGTTTGCCGAACGCTGCTTCAAGCAGATCGAGGGTTTCGGCAGCTACGGTTTTCCCGAAAGCCATGCCCTGTCCTTCGCGCGGCTGGTCTATGTGTCGGCCTGGATCAAATGCCATCAGCCGGCGGTGTTCGCCTGCGCGCTCCTCAATTCGCAGCCCATGGGTTTCTACGCCCCGGCCCAGATCGTGCGCGATGCGCGGGAGCATGGCGTCACCGTGCATGATGTCGATGTGAATATGAGCGGGTGGGACAATGCGCTCGAACCGCTGCTGCGGTCGCGGGATGACGGTCGGGGCGAGGGGGCGGGGCGGGCCCTGGCGCTGCGCCTTGGACTGCGGCAGGTGGATGGTTTTCGCGAGGATTGGGCGAAGCAACTGGTCGCGGCGCGAAAGGAAGGGCTGTTTTCCACCATGGAGGATCTGGCGCGGCGGGCGGGATTGCCGGCGCGGGCCTTGCGGTTGCTGGCGGACGCCGATGCCTGCCGCTCGCTGGGGAAGGACCGGCGGGCTGCCCTGTGGGAAGCGCGACGGACGCCTTCGGATGAATTGCCGCTGTTCGCCGCCGCCAAGGCCCAGGAACTGGGGGAGGAGCCTGATGCGATGCTGCCTGCCATGGCTTTGTCCGAGCATGTCGAGGCCGATTATCTGGTGACGCGCCTGTCGCTCAAAGGGCATCCGATGCAATTCCTGCGCCCGGTCTTCGCGGCGGAGGGCGTGCTGAGCTGCAACCAGATTTCGGCGGCGAAGAACGGAGCCCTGGTGAAGACGGCCGGCGTGGTGCTGGTGCGGCAACGGCCGGGCAAGGGCAATGCGGTCTTCATCACTATCGAGGATGAGACGGGAATCACCAATATTCTTCTATGGGCGCGATTGTTCGAAATGCAGCGGCGTCCGGTCATGGCGTCGCGGCTGATGCTGGTCGAAGGGGAAGTGCAGCGCAGCAAGGAAGGCGTCGTCCACCTGATGGCTTCCCGCGTGCATGACAGGACCGCGGAATTGTCACGGCTTTCGCAAACGGATGTGCAGGAGTCTTCCCGCACGCGCCAGAGGCACGCTTCAGGACATCCGCGCAATGTGCGGATATTGCCGCAATCGCGGGATTTTCATTGAGACTGAAGGGTGGTTGAGCTTGTCGTCCCAGAGAGGAGGCAGGCAAGAAAATCTCAGTTATTTTCAAAAATATGTAGAAATATTTCATATTATAATATATTTATCGGGTATTATTTAGAATATAGATGCGAAAATAAATCAATTAATTTATCTCAATATTGATATAACTAAAGTTATATACTATTCAATATAACTAATTTATGTTAGAAAATCATATTTCATTAACCCATAATATTTAAAACCCCGACTGTGATCTGGAGCGATGCTCCACGCAGGAAGGGAATGGGAATGTTCGGCAGAGCGGTGGGGCGGTTGCTGCGGGACAGGACGGGCAATGTCCTGATGATGGCCGCAGCCTCCATGCCAGTACTGGTCGGCGCGGCGGGCCTGGCGACAGACACGGTGCAATGGACCCTCTGGAAACGACAGATCCAGCGCCAGGCGGACAGCGCCGCGCTGGCTGGAGCCTATGCGGTCGCGCAGGGTTTCAGCGCGTCGGACAGCGCGACATCGGACATCAACCGCATGTCATTGGTCAACCTGACGCAAACCCCGACGATCGAAAATGCGCCGACGACAGGTTCCTATGCCGGCAACAGCAAGGCGGTGCGCGTGGTGCTGCAAACCTCGGCGGAGTTGCCCTTTTCGAAGATATTGGGAGTGAAAGCGCCGGTCATCTATGGCGAAGCGACCGCAGCCGTGGTGGGCAGCGGCGACTATTGCGTCGTTGCGCTTGAAAAGACGAGTGCGGTCGGCATCACGCTCCAGGGCAATGCCACGGTCAATCTGGGCTGCGGCATCGCCACCAATTCGCGGGCATCCAACGCCGTCTATGCAGGCGGCAGCAGCACGGTGACGGCGACGCCGGTGGCGGCGGTGGGCGGGCTGACGTCCAGTTCCAACTATGTCTCGCCGACCACGCTGCTGCCCTACAGCATCCCGGTGCTAGACCCCTATGCATCGCTGCCAACGCCCACTGCGTCGGATTTGTCGGGCTGTGGGGGCAACGCCAATGTTCAACCCAATAACAGCAAATCCATCTCGCCAGGCTGCTATAAAAATTTCAACGTCAAGGGCACGCTCAACATGGCGCCAGGTGTATATTTTATCGACAGCACGACCTTCGACATCGGGTCGCAGGCAGTGGTCAACGGCACCGGCGTCACCATCATCCTGACCAGCAGTAACGCAGCCAATAACCCCAGTTCCATCGCCAACGTCAATATCAATGGCGGTGCGACGCTCAACCTGAAGGCGCCGACGGACCTCAGTGACCCTTATCATGGCGTCCTCTTCTATCAGGACCGGCGCGCGCTGGATTCGGGAACCAACACGATCAACGGCAATGCGAGTTCCGTCCTGCAAGGCGCTTTCTATTTTCCGGGCCAGGCGCTGTCCTTCAGCGGCACATCGGGCATGACCACCGACTGCGTGAAGATGGTGGGCAAGCGCGTCACTTTCATCGGGAACAGCAATATCGTCAATCAATGCAAAGATACGGGAGTCGATAAATTCACGGCCACGCTGGTGAAGCTGGTGGGATGATGAAGCGGCTTCTCTCCGACCGATACGGCAACAGCACCGTCGAACTGGCGATCATCATGCCGGTCCTGGTCCTGCTGACCTGCATGGCGGGGGATGTCGCCATGGCGTTCAAGGCGAAGATCGGGCTCCAGCGCGCGGCGGAGCGCACGGCGCAACTGGCGGCCGCGGGCGGCTACACCAACGACACCACAGACACTTCGAAGGCCTATAATAATCTGGCGGCAGACGCCGCTGCAGCAGCCGGCGTTCCGACCGGCAACGTCACCGTCACGCCCACGCTGCTCTGCGACGCAACCGTGCAGACCGCCAGCCCGGAGGTTCCTTGCCCCGACGGCCAGCAGACGAAGCGCTATGTCGCGATCAGCATTTCAGGAACCTATACGCCGATGTTCGCGAAACTTGCCCCCGGCAGCAGATGGTCGTCCCAGGGCATCGCGCTCACCGGCTCGGCCTCGGTGCGCCTGCAATGACGCGCTTGATACGCGACCAGCGCGGCGCCGCGGCGATCGAATTCGTCCTCGCCGTGCCGCCTTTCATCATGCTGCTGATGGGCGCGCTGCAACTCGGCATCATCGCCTGCGCGCGCACCGGCCTGCAACATGCGGTCGACGAAGGCGCGCGCTATGCCAGCATCTTTCCCAAGCCCACCGACGCTGAGATCATCGCCAAGGTGAAGAGCCGTGAATTCGGCCTCGACCCGACCTACACCAACGATCCGACGGTCGTGCAGGGCACGCAATATGGCGTTTCCTACAGGGAAATCACCATGACCTATTCCCGGCCATTGAATTTCATCCTTTACCAGACCCCGGCCATATCGATCAGCTATACCCGGCGAGCCTATTAACGCCTCAACTGGCCCCGGATACCGGACGGGCTGTCGCACCCTGCTTCTGCTTGGAGAGGGGGCTGTGCAGGGGATGCCATCCCGCTTCCCCTGCACAGATTGTCCGCCATTCGCATGAAACTGCCGCGCTTCTTTTCCTCTTCCGCCTGCGACATGGCCATCGACCTCGGCACCGTCAACACGGTCATCTATGTGCGCGACCGGGGTATCGTCCTCAACGAACCCTCCGTCATCGCGATCGAGACGCGCGACGGCATCCGCAAGGTCAAGGTGGTCGGCAACGAAGCCAAGCTGATGATGGGCAAGACGCCGGCCGGCATCCAGGCGATCCGGCCGCTGCGCGACGGCGTGATCGCGGACATCGACGTGGCCGAGCAGATGATCAAGCATTTCATCGACAAGGCGCTGAACGGCGCCAACCGCTTCGGCCGCCGCCATGAAGTGGTGATCTGCGTACCGACAGGTTCCACCATGGTTGAACGCCGCGCTCTGCGCGACGCCGCCTCCAACGCGGGGGCCTATCGGGTCCAGCTGATCGAGGAACCCATGGCTGCCGCGATCGGCGCCGACCTGCCCGTCACCGAGCCGCGCGGGGCGATGGTGGTCGACATTGGCGGCGGGACGACGGAGGTCGCCGTCCTGTCCCTGCGGGGCATCGCCTATAGCAGCTCGGCACGGGTCGGTGGCGACAGGCTGGACGATGCCATCGCTTCCCACATTCGCCGCACGCATAATCTGATGATCGGTGAAGCGACGTCCGAACGTGTGAAATGCGAACTGGGCGCCGCGACCTCACCCGATGGCGAAGGCCGCCGGATGACGGTGAAGGGCCGGGATCTGGTGAACGGCCGCCCCGCCGAAATGTCGATCAGCGAGGCGGAAATCGCGGATGCCCTGTCCGAACCGGTCGGCCAGATCAAGATGGCGGTGATGACCGCGCTGGAACAGACCGCGCCGGAACTGTCCGCCGACATCATCGAGGAAGGGATCACCCTGACCGGCGGCGGTGCGCTGCTCCGGCGTCTGGACGAAGCGTTGTCCGACGCGACGGGGCTGCCCGTCACGGTCGCGGACAAGCCGCTGATCTGCGTGGCCATGGGCGCTGGCCGGGCGCTGGAAGACCGCGCCTATGACGGTGTGCTGACGGTTTCCTGACATCCGCCTGCCGTAAGTGACGGCGGGAATGGGGTGGAATCAGGACATTCCCCCTCCCGCAGGCGGGAGGGGGCTAGGGGGTGGGCTGGCGCGGCATCTGCGCTGTTTTGCAACGGCTAAGTCAGAAGCTCGCTACGCTCGCGCCCACCCCTAACCCCTCCCGTTTACGGGAGGGGAATGTCTTGGATTGGCCAAAACAGGACATTCCTCAAGGCCGCGCCTGTGCGTCGGGATTCTATTCCTCGCGCCCATAGGCGACCACGGTTTCCACCTCGGCCTTGTCGCCCAGCACGACGCCGACGCGCTGGTGCAGTCCGGTCGCCTTGACGTCCATGATCCGCTGATAGCCGTTGCTGGCCGCGCCGCCCGCCTGCTCGACTAGGAAGGACATGGGGTTCGCCTCATACATCAGCCGCAGCCGGGCCTTGTCGGCGTAGCGGTGATCGGCGGGATAGAGGAAGATGCCGCCCCGTTTCAGGATGCGATGCACATCCGCCACCATCGAAGCGGTCCAGCGCATGTTGTAATCCTTGCCCAGCGGCCCTTCGGTGCCCTGGATGCGTTCCTCTATGTAGCGTGCGATGCCGGGCGACCATTGCCGCCGACGCGCCATGTTGATGGCGAATTCGGCATTGCCCTGCGGCATCCGCATCGGTCCATCCGTCATCCGCCAGGAGCCGATTTCCCGGTCCAACGTGAATTCATAGACGCCGGTTCCGATGGTCAGCACCAGCAGCGTCTGCGGTCCGTAGATCGCATAGCCCGCCGCCACCTGCTGCGTGCCCGGCTGAAGGAAATCCTGTTCCGTCACCTCACGGCCCGAACATTCCTCCGGCGCCTTCAGCACGGAGAAGATGGTGCCCACGCTCAGGTCGACATCGATATTGCTGGACCCGTCGATCGGATCGAACAGCAGCAGATATTCGCCCTTGGGGTAGCGATTGGGGATGCGATGGATCGTTTCCATCTCCTCCGAAGCCATGGCGGCCAGATGTCCGCCCCATTCATTGGCGTCCAGCAGCAGTTCGTTGGCGATGACGTCCAGCTTCTTCTGGACCTCGCCCTGCACATTCTCGCTACCCAGGCTGCCCAGCACTTCGCCCAGCGCACCCTTGGACACGCTGTGGCTGATCGTCTTGCAGGTGCGCGCAACGGTTTCGATCAGCAGGCGCAATTGCGGCGGGATGGCATTGGCCTCGCGCTGCTGCTCGATCAGGAAGCGGGTGAGGGTGACGGACTGCATAGGCGGTTTACTCGCTCAAGAGAATATGGCGCGCCGAACGCACGCCATGCATGGAACCAGGGAATGCCGTAGCGGCCATACAGGCGTCGGAAAAGCGCCAATTCGTGACGCCCCTGTGACGAAGGACGACCCGTTCACGCTTCGAGACTGGCCGCGACCTCTGGCCCATGCGCGAATAGCGTGGCATCCCGCACCTGTTCCGGCGTCGGCCGGATGCCGGTATAGAGCGCGAATTGCTCGACGGCCTGCAGCACAATGACCTCCCCGCCGGAGATGATCGCTTTCCCCGCCGCCCGTGCGGCGCGGACGAACGGCGTCTCCACCGGCTGTGCCACGACGTCGAAGGCGATGTCGCAGGCGGCGATGAAGTCGGCCGGAAAGGCCAGCGCCTCGCTATCCGGCCCCTCCATTCCAAGGGGAGTCACATTGACGAGCAGGGGCGCGCCCGTATCGGGCAGGGCCGGCTGCCATGCATAGCCATATTGTTCCGCCAGCGCCCGGCCCGCCGCCTCATTGCGGGCGACGATGGTGCCCTTGTCGAAGCCCGCGTCCCGCAGCGCCGCCGCAACGGCCTTCGCCATGCCACCGCTGCCGCGCAGCAGAAAGGGCTGGGGGCTTGCGATCCGCCGCTCCAGAAGGTCGCGGACCGCCACGAAATCCGTATTGTAGCCGGTGAGGACGCCCACGTCATTGACGATGGTGTTCACGCTGTCGATGATCCGCGCCGATTCCTCCAGCCGGTCGACAAGCGGGATCACGGCTTCCTTGAAGGGCATGGAGATGGCGCATCCCCGGATGCGCAATGCCCTGATGCCGCCGATGGCCGCGGGCAGGTCCGTCGTGCTGAAAGACTTGTAAACATAGTCCAGTCCCAGCAGTTCGTAGAGCCGGTTGTGCAGGCGCGATCCCGCATTGCCGGGCCGTCCGGACAGGGACATGCACAAGCGGGTATCCCGCCCAATGGGTGGTTTCATAAGCTGATGGTCTCCTCGCGCATGGCCTAGACAGCCACCGGCATGGGATCAATGACGAGAGCGACCATCCATGCCCTTTGTCCGCCGGATCGGCGCAGGAGCGCTTATCCTCCCAGCACCGCCGGCACCAGCGCCGCGACGCAGATGCCCAGGCTCCATTGCAGGGCGCGCCGCACGCGGTACCGCTCCGGCAAGGCGGTGCTCAGGACCACCAGCACCGCCAGCGAAAGCCAGAAGATCGTCTTGAACGGCGCCGCATTGCCGATCCACAGCCGTGCCAGCAGCGTCAGGGCCAGGGCCAGTCCCGAACCCCAGACGATCGCGTTCCACCCGTTGCGCAAGCGCGGTTGCCGGTAGCCGCGCCGCTCCCGCTTGCCGAGCCAGATCGAAGTGCCCGTCGCGATCACCACGCAAAGCGCTCCACCCAGCAGCAGATAGGCGATCTTCACCGGCAGTCCGCCATAATTGCCGAAATGCAGATTATAGGCCGACGCCGCCACCTGCTGTCCCGTCGCGCCGTCCGCCAGGCCGACCGTCCCCAGAAAGCGCCCGGCCTGATCGAAATTATAGGTTTCGCCATAGACCAGCCGTCGCTGCGGCAGGGCAAGCACCTGTAGCTGCTGCCCCGCGGTTCCCGGTTCGTGCATGAAGACGTAGATCGGACGCACCTCCGGAAAGCGGGCGGTCATCGTCTGCAACGCGGCGGCCACGTCCGCCAACGGGGCGGGCTTGGCATTCGGCTTGCCCTCAGCGCCGAAGATCGGCGCATAGGCCGCCTCCATATCGCCCTTGTAGAAGCCTTGCGCCAGTCCATAGACGTTGATCGATCCCAGGCCGATCATCGCGCCGGTCAGAGCGATCGCCAGCGCGAAAGGCAGGGTCCACACTCCCAGCCTGTTATGCCAGTCCGCCAACCCGAGGCCACCCCGGTCCCGCGCCCGCAGGCGGAAGGCATCGCGGAAGATGCGGGGATGGGCGATCAGGCCGGTCAATGACAGGGCGATGGTCATCACCCCCAGCCCGCCTACGATCGTCAGGCCGACCATGCCGGGAATGTTCAGCGTATAGTGCAGGTTCAGCAGGAATTCGGACCATCCGTTCAACTCCTTCGCGACGACCCGTCCCTGATCGTCGACATGCACCGCCTGATGGTCGGTGGTGACGGTCGTGCGCGGCAGCGCGTCGGTCGGCAGATGGACGTAGAGATGCTCGGTCGCTTTCCGGTCCTTCTCGCTTGCCAGCACGGAAGCCACGGCGCGTTGCACCGCATCGGGCGCGATCCGCTGCATTTCCGGAGCATCGGGCCGCTCGGCGCGTTGCCATTCCTCGTAGAACACCGTCACCGTGCCGGTCAGGCAGACGATATAGAGCAATGCGCTTGCCAGCAGGCCGATGGCGGCATGGGCGGACAGGCCCCGTTGGACCAGCGTTTTGGACAGGCCAAGGTTCATGGCCGGGCCATCCACAGCATGGCCAGACCCAGCAGGGCAGGGGCCGCCAGCAGTCCCACTTGCCGCCGCCGTTGCGGCCAGAGCAGGATCAGCATGGCCAGCACCGCCCAGAGCAGCGGCATCAGGAACAGCATCAGCACATTGCCGTCCGCCTCATGCGCGCCCAGCGCTCCGGCCGCGCCCCGCGCCGCCAGTCCCAGGATCAGCGCCACCAGCATCGCACCCGGCACGCTGAGCAGAAAACTGACCATCCGCCCGCCGATGCGCAACGGCTCCTGTCCTTCCGGCAGCATATGGGCGCGGCGGTTGGAGGCGCCGGTCTTGCCGGGCGGCGCGGTCGCGGCGGCAAGGGCCAGGCAGGAGAAGGCCATTGCCAGTGCGGCCAGCGTCACCATGGCAACGCCCCAGGCGCCGGCTCCCGCCATTCCCATCGCCAGGGCAAAGGCGAGCAGCCCCCAGGCAGCAGCGTTGAGCGGAGCCGATCGTAGCGCCTTGCCCCATGAGAAGCGCAGCAGGCACACCGCCGCCGCCGCCAAAAGCGCGCTGGTCCAGAGCAGAAGGGAAGGCTGGTTCACCATCATCCTCAATAATCGAAGCGCAAGGTGCCCATCACGCTGCGGGGGGCCGCGTAAAAGGCCTGCCCCCACATCAGGCTGCCCAGATATTTGCTGTCGGTCACATTGCGCACATTGATGCTGGCGGTCAGCCTGTCGATGGGCTTGATGCTGGCCATCAGGTCCAACACCGCATAATCCTTCTGCCGGATGTCGCGGCCGACCGTGCTGTCGAGGGTGCTGATGTCGCTCTGCCACCGGAACTGTGCGCCCAGCTTCAGGTCGCGCCACTCGGGAATATGATAGGTGCTGGCAAGCTTCAGCGACTGACGCGGCAGGTAGGTGCGGGCGCGGTTCCCGGCCTGATCCTCGATCCTGAGGCCCGTATAGCCGCCGCTTACCGACCAGTGGTCCGTCACGCGGCCGGTCAGCTCAATCTCGAAACCCTTGGCCGTGGTGTCGACGCCCGCATAATAGACGTCGCCCACCTGCCCCGGATCGCCCGCGCCGAACACGCCGGCCTGCTCCGCGAGGTTCTTCTGCTTCGCGCGGAAGAGTGAGGCGCTGGCATAGAGCCGCTTGTCGAACCATTCGCTCTTGATGCCGCCCTCCATGCTGCTGCCCTTGGCAGGATCGAGCCGGCGGTTGGTGATGTCGACCTTGTCCTGCGGATTGAAGATGTCGGTGTAGCTGGCATAGAAGCTGATGTTGGACGTGGCGTCGAACACCAGGCCCAGATAGGGGCTGACCGCGCTGTTCTTGCGATACTGGTCCGTGCCGTAGGATGCGCCGGTGGTCTTGAGCCAGAAGGCGCTGGCGCCGACGACCGCCTTCAGCCTGTCGGCCAGATTGGCGTGCAGCGCGCCATAGGCCCGCGTCAGCCGGTCCGTCACCTCTTCCTCCAGGCTTTCCTGCGTGAAGTCGGGTTCGATCAGCGTGGTGCGGTTGAACGCCCATTGGGCAACAGCCGGGTAGGCGACGGCAGCCAGCCCGCTTTGCTCATATTCGCGGCCGTCGGTCCTGCCGGTGGAGAGGCCGAAGGCGAGTTGATGCTCGCGCCCGAACAGCGTCACTGGGCCGGAAGCGTAGAAATCGCCCAGATACTGGTCGGAGGGGGAGCGATATTTGCCCGCCATCCCCGTCACGCCGACGCCCGTCGCCGCATCGGGATAGCCATAGGCGTAAAGCAGTTCCGCCCCCGAACTGCGATGATTATAGGTGAAGCGGCCGCGGGCGTTCCAGCCATTGCCGAAAACATAGGCCAGTTCCGCCCATGCGCTTTCGTCGCTGACGTTCCAATAGGTCCAGTCGGCTGAAGTGCTGGCCGAATGCGGATAGGCGATCCGATCGCCATTATCGTCGAGCAGCGGCAGCGCGCCCCACAACACGCCGTCCGCGTCATTGTCCTGCCGGGTATAGCCGGCCGACGCCCTTAATTGCGGCGTGATCTCCCAATCCAGGATCGCGCCATAGACGTTGCGGTCGACATGATTGTAGCGGAGGTGGCTGTCCCTGTCTTCATGGGCGAAGATCAGCCGTGCCGACAGCGTGCCCGACTCATTCAACGGGCCCGAAATATCGGCTTCCACGCGGCGGTTGTCCCAGCTTCCCAGCATGGCGGAAAGGGAGGCCTGCAATTCCCTGGTCGGCTTCTTGCGGACATAGTTGATCGTGGCGGACGGATTGCCGACCCCGGTCATGATTGCATTGGCGCCGCGAACCGCCTCGACATTCTCGAACAGGATGGTGTCGAGGTCCCCGAACTGGATGCCCCAGCGCAAGGGCAGGCCGATGCCGTCGACCTGGAAATTGGTGATGTCGAACCCCCGCGAATTATAATAGGTCCGGTCGGTCTCCACCCGCTCCACATTGATGCCGACCATCTGGGTCAGCAGGTCGTTCACATTGGTCAGCGCGAAATCCTGGATCCGTTCGCGGTCGACGACGGTGATCGACTGGGGCGTTTCGCGCAGCGTCAGGGCAAGGCCGGTGGCCGATGCGTTCTCATCCGTGACCGTGCCCGTGACGACGATATTGTCTGCCTCCGCCAGCACGTCGGCCTGGGCGGGCGACGCCCAGCAAGCGGCAAGGACAGGGGTGAGCAGAACGGAACGGAAAGCGATGGACATGCGGACGGACCCTTTTTCTTGCCGGGCGCAACCGGCAGAAAGGGCCTTATTGCTCATAATAATGCAAGTCAATCGCAATAAATATATGAATATAAGTCGTGCGTCTCTTTTTCAGACGACGCTTTGGGTGGAATGCCGTGCCTTGCTGCACGGCATTCCACCCGCACGATTCACTTCGCCCTGGCGGCGGTCACGATGATCTCGACCTTGTAATCGGGGCTGGCGAGCTTCGCCTCGCCCGTGGCGCGGGCGGGTGCTTCGGCATCCGCGATCCACGCATCCCACACCGCGTTCATCTCGGCAAAGTCGTTCATGTCCGCCAGCCAGATCTGCGCCCTCAGCATATGGTTCCTGCTGCTGCCCGTGCGTTCCAGCAGGGCGTCGATCTCGGCCAGCACGGCCCGGGTCTGCGCCGTGACGCTCTCGCCGGGGGCGCCGATCTGCCCCGCCAGATAGATGGTGTCGCCATGAATGACGGCCTCGCTCATGCGCGGGCCGCGATCAATGCGGGTGATGGTCATGCGGAAAGGCTCCTTTTCGGTTATGAATAGCGGCTGATCGCAAGATCGGCGGTTTCGATCCGGGGCCTGCCCCCGCCGATGATGTCCGCGATCACATGCCCCGACCCACAGGCCATGGTCCACCCCAATGTGCCATGCCCGGTGTTGAGGAAGAGGTTCGGGACTTTCGTCGCCCCGATGACCGGCGTGCTGTCCGGCGTCATCGGCCGCAGCCCGGACCAGAAGCTGGCGCCGCCCAGATCGCCTGCGCCCGGAAAGAGCGAACCCACCGAATATTCCAGCGTATCACGCCGCGCCCTGGGCAGCCCTTTGGAATAGCCCGACAGTTCCGCCATGCCGCCCACACGAATACGGTCGCCCAGCCGCGTGATCGCAACCTTGTAGCTTTCGTCGAGCAGGGTCGACACCGGCGCCCTTGCCTCATCGACGATCGGAACGGTGATCGAATAGCCCTTCACCGGATAGACCGGCAGCCTGATCCCCAGCGGGGCCAGCAGCAGCGGGGAATAGCTGCCCGTCGCAACAAGATAGGCGTCGGCCACGACATGGCCCCTGTCGGTTTCGACATGGCTGACCTTTCCATTGTCGACGGCGATCCTTCCGATAGTCCGTCCGTTGAGGAAGGTCACGCCCTTCGCCTTCGCCATGTCGGCCAGCGCGTTGGTGAATTTGAAGCAGTCGCCGGTTTCGTCATTGGGAAGCCGCAGGCCCCCGGCCACAGGCGCGCCGCTGCCTGCCAGCCCCGGTTCCGCCGCGATGCAGCCTGCCGCATCCAGCACTTCGAAAGGCACTCCGTCCGCCTTCAGCACGGCGATGTCCTTCGCGATGCCGTCAAGCTGCTTCTGCTCGCGGAAAAGCTGCAAGGTGCCTCGCGACCGCTCGTCATAGGCGATGCCGGTTTCGCGCCGCAGGTCGATCAGCCGGTCACGGCTATATTCGGCCAGGCGCACCATCCGGCTCTTGTTGATGGCATAGGCGCGTTCGTTGCAATTGCCCAGCATCGCCACCATCCAGCGTAGCATGGCCATGTCCATCCGCGGCCGCAGGATCAGCGGGGCGTGCTTCATGAACAGCCAGCGCAGCGCCTTCATCGGTATCCCCGGCGCAGCCCAGGGGGAGGCATAGCCGGGCGAGATTTCTCCAGCGTTGGCGAAGCTGGTTTCCAGCGCCGGCCCGTCCTGCCGGTCGATCACCGTCACTTCATGCCCGGCCTGTGCCAGATACCAGGCGGATGTGACGCCGATGACGCCGCTGCCCAGAATGGCGACCCTCATATGGCGACTTTCATGGCGTGATGCTCCGCTTGTGCCGGATCGCGGCCACCCCGTACGGAGCGGTGATAGCGATGCCCGAGCTGTGTCAGTATTTCATAGGCGATGGTGCCGGCGTCGGCGGCGACCTGATCCACGGTCTGATGAGGCCCCAGAAGTTCCACCAGGGCGCCAGGATAGAGGAGCACATCGGGCACGTCGGTCACGTCCAGCGTGATGCTGTCCATCGAAACCCGTCCCGCTATCGGCGCGCGATGGCCGTCGATATAGGCGGAGCCGCCGTTGCTCAGGTGGCGAGGCCAGCCATCGGCATAGCCCAAGGCGATCGTCGCGATCTGCGTCGGCCGCTCGCAACGGTGGGTGAGGCCATAGCCGACGGCAGCGCCCGCCGGGATGTTCCGCAACTGGATGATCCGCGCGTCCAGCGAGACCACCGGCCGCATCTCCCGGCGCTCGCCCTGCGGCGCTCCGCCATACAGGGCGATCCCGGCGCGGACGATGTCGAAATGATCGGCGGGCAGGAAGCTTCCGCCGCTATTATCCAGCGAGCGCGGCACGCCGGGGAAATTCATGCTGAACGCATCGAATTTCCGGCGTTGCATCGCGTTGGAGGGGGCATCGGGATCGTCGGCGCAGGCGAGGTGGCTCATCAGCAGGCGAAGGTCCACGCCCTCCAATCTTTCCCGCTGGGCAAGCAGAATGGCGACCTCCTCGGGCGGAAGACCGAGCCTGGACATGCCGCTGTCCACCTGCAACGCAGCGGGCAGGGTCCGCTCCAGCGTGCGTGCCGTCCTGGCCCAGCGCCCAATCTGGTCGAGCGAGTTCAGGACCGGAATGGCGCCGATGGCTGCGCACTCGCCTTCCGCGCCTGGTTGCAGGCCGTTGAGGATGAACAGCGCCATTCCATCGCTCAGAATGGGTCGGAGCGCCATGGCTTCGCTGAGATGCGCGACGAAGAAGTGTCGGCACCCGGCGCCGATCAAGCTGCGCGCGACGAGGTTCGCGCCCAGGCCGTAACCGTCCGCCTTGACCACGCCGGCGACGGTGGCGGGGGCGACCTGCCGCTGAATCGTGCGGTAGTTTTCGACCAGTGCATCAAGGTCGATGCGAAGCACGGCTCCGGCGGTATCGATGGACTGCATATCTGCCCCCTTTTGCAGGGAGGGTAACGCGGCGTTCGGTGAAAATGCTCCCAAATGATCGCAGGATCGTCTAATGTGACGGGATAATTGAACGATCCTTCGCAAGGAATGGAAAAAATGGCAGAATCGCTGGATGCCGTGGACCGCTCGATCATCCGTCTGCTGCGGCTCAATGCGCGGCGTCCCAATTCGGAGATTGCGGCGGAGATCGGCCTGTCCCCCTCGGCCTGTCACCGGCGCATCCGGATGTTGGAGGATGCCGGCGTGATCCGCGGTTATACCATCGTGACCGCACCGATGGAAAAAGAGGGCCGCGCCGTCGATGTCCTTGTGCAGGTGACGCTCGACCGGCAGACGGAGGATTATCTCGCCCGTTTCGAACATGCCGTGCGGCAATGTCCTGAAATCCGCGAATGTTTCCTGATGACCGGTGGCGTTGATTACTGGCTGCGCGTCGAGACCGAGAGCGTGGCCGCCTATGAAGCGATCCACAGCGAAATCCTCTCCCGCATGCCGGGCGTCACGCGGATCAACAGCAGCATCGCCATGCGCGATGCGCTGCGGCCCAGGAAAGCGGCGCGACGCTAAACCCGCCTGGCGATTGCGCCTGCTGCCCATCCCATGCCAACGGCCAGCATCATCGCGACCAGACCATAGGCGAAGGGCCATTGTTCCGCCGCGACGGCCATGAAGCGTTCGAAGCCCGACTTGCGGACGGTGATGTCGCGCACGGCGGCGGCCACCACGCGGCCATCCTGCACGAGGAAGGTTTCCGCCGTATAGTCACCGACGATCACACGCGCCGAAAGCGGCAGCCGCGCCCGGTAGAGCACGCCGTCGGTGATCTCCACCGTTCCCGGCCGCTCGACATAGAGCCCGGCCCGTTCCCTGAGGTCGATCAGCCCCTTCTGGAACCGGTCCAGCTCCGCGCTGTCGTTGAGCGAGGAAGGGGAGAGCTGGAGCTTGTCCACGCCCATTTCATAGATCGCCGCCGTTCGCTCATCGACCACCTTGTCGACCGGTCGGGACGATGCGATGGCGTAGAAACTGGGCGCAGACCGGAAGCGCGCGCTGTCGGCATTGACCCAGATGCCGGCCACCTTCTGCTTTTCGCGCATCGTGATCGACTGGTCCGGACCCTTCAGCACGACCATGATGTCCGGCGGCTTGCTGGGCCGACGCCCATCGGGATAGACGATGGCGCCGAACAGCAGCAGGTCAGCGCCGGTGAAGCTATATTGTATTTCCACCTCGCGCTGGGACACGTCAGGCACCAGCATCGGTTCGTCCGCCGCCGTCAGCAGCAGCAGGGCCGGCGGCAGGGCCAGAAGCGCCCGCCGCCTCACCGGATCTCCACCGTGTATATTTCGTCGGGCCGAAAGCCCAGCCCCAGCGCCATGCGTGCCGCCACCAGCAGCACGATCGCGGCAAGCAGGATGCGCAGATATTCCGGCCGGATCGTCATCGAAAGGCGCGTTCCCACCTGCGCTCCGGTGACGCTGCCGATCAGCAGCAGCAGGGCGAGCACCAGGTCGACCGCATGCGTCGTCATGGCGTGCATCATCGTCGTCGCCATGGTGACGAACAATATCTGGAACAGCGACGTGCCGACGACGGACTGGGTCGTCATGCCCAGCAGGTAGAGCATCGCCGGAACCAGGATGAAGCCGCCGCCCACCCCCAGCAACATGGTGAGGATGCCCGTCGCCATGCCCAGCAGCAGCGGCGCCAGCGGGGAAATATACAGCCCGGACCGATAGAAGCGCCACCGCATCGGCATGGCCGCCACCAGCGGATGGTGCCGTCTTTTACGGGCCTGAATCTTCCTCCCGGTCTTGAGCGCGATCAGCGCCTGGATGGACTCCTTCGCCATCAGCGATCCGATGCCGCCCAACATCAGCACGTAGAGGATGCCGATCACCGTGTCGATCTGGCCGATGGCCTGAAGCAGTCGGAAGATCAGCACGCCGAGGCCGGCGCCCACCACGCCGCCGGCGATCAGCACGCCGCCCATGCGGAAATCGACCGTTCCGCGCGACATATGGGTGACGACCCCCGATACGCTGGCGCCCGTCACCTGGCTCGCCGCCGAAGCGGCCGCGACGGTCGGCGGAATGCCGTAGAAGATCAGCAACGGCGTCGTCAGAAATCCGCCGCCTACCCCGAACATGCCGGAAAGCAGGCCCACCACGCCGCCCAGGGCGATGATGACCAGCGCATTCACCGACAGGTTGGCGATGGGCAGATAGAGATCCATGCGCTTCCTGGGTTAAGCGCAATATGCGGAGAGATAAAGGCGCTCCCGCTTAAAAATCAGCGCCCAGCGTAACGGCCGGGCCGGACGGCGGTGCCGCGCGCCCCGCAATCCGTTCCCGCCATTCGATGCTCAGCCTTGCGCTCACCGGCCTGAGCGGCAGGCGGACCTGCAGTTCCGGCCCGATGTCCAGCCGCTCGACCTGCGGCTGCGCGCCGCCGGAAAGGCTCGCGCCGATCCGCATGGGCGAATGGCCTAGCGGCGACAGCAGCGACATCTTGCCATCGACGAACAGGTCGTGAGAGCGGAAGCCGACAATGCCGCCCTGGGCATAGGCTTCGACTTCCAGCGAGGGCGCCACCGGCGCCGGCCCGAAACCGCCTGCCGCCAGCACGGCATGGGCGTTGCGCCCGCCCTTGCCCAGTGCAATCCGTCGTTCCGCCGCGAAGCTGACCGGAATGGTGCGCGCCGGTTGCCATGCAATGCCGAGCGCGCCTTCCGGAGATGCCGGTTCGTTCAGCGCGGCACTGGCTCGCGCATAGGCGGCCGCCCGGCTCGATGAGCGCGGGGTCAGGTCGAAATCGAGGCGTAGGCCCGCCTGCGATCCGCCCAGCCTGCCGCCCGTCACGGCATCGGCGCGGGTCGTGCTTCCGTCGCGCCAGAGCAGCCAGGCGCTGCCATGCCAGCGCGCGTCGCTTGCGGATGGCGTGGAAGCGAGGGGTAAGGCTGGCGCAGGATTGTTCGATGGAACGACGCGACCGCCACTCTGGTCCTGTGCAGCCGGCGCCGCCTTCTCTTCGACGGATAGGAAGGGGGCCGCGCTTGTCCTTCTCCCAAGGCGTCGAGAGTCCTTGAATATAGGACCCAGGATGGCGGCAGGCTGGCGCTTTTGCGGCATTTCACCGAACCAGGCCGGTGCGTCATGCCCCGTCGCGGCTGCGGAGCCCTTCTTCTTCGAATAGGCGGTGGGGTGAAAACGCCTCTCGCCGTCAATTCCCCTCGCCATTTGGGGAAGATCACCCTCTGGGCCTGCCAGACGGATCGCGACCCAACCCGCCATCACGAGGACGAAGAAGCGGAGCGGGCGCCCGGTGGCGGCTTCGCTCACCCCGGAAAATCCAGCTCGGGAAAGCGGTGATGCGTCTTGTCCCAGGTCAGCGGCTTGCCGAACAGCGACTGAAGATACAGGAACATGGCGCGACGGGCAGCCATCATCGCGATGATGTTGGCGATCAGCGTGCGCGGTATCGCCCCCAGCCCGAAGGCCCAGCCATAAGCCATGCCCGAGAAAATCGCGCGCATCGCCATCCGCCAGCTCATGAAGCCGAAGTTGAGCCACAGCAGGGCTTCGACCACTGGCGTGGGTCTGGGCACGGGAAAGGCGCTGAACAGGCTCCCGGCAAGCAGCACGCCCCAGAGCAGCAGCGCCAGATAGGCGGTGAACAGGACGAAGGCGGAAAGCGCCGCACCCCGGTCCCGCATCCGCATCCACCATTCGGCGGGGCCGCCCTGCCAGCCCATGCGATCCCATCCGGCAAGCGAGATGCCGACCGTCCAGCGCGCCTTCTGCTTGACGGCATCCGTCAGATTGTCCGGGAAATATTCCTTGGTCGCGACAAGCTGGCCCTCACCGTCGCGCATGCGGACGAACACGCCGCGCCCGCCCATATTGCTGATACGCAGGCCGACCTCATAATCCTCGGTCAGCGATTCCGGATCGAACGGTCCGCCATTGGCCGGATTCACAAGCCTTTCCAGCATTTGCCGCTCGAATGCGCAGGCCACCCCGGCCGAGGGCATGGACGCACCCATGGCCTCGCGCACGGTCAGGAACTTTCCATGGCTTTCCGCGAACTCATCACAGTAATGATTGGCTATGGCCCTCGACCACCAGCCGCCCTGGCCGGGCAGGGGCAGGACCGGGAGCTGAACGAGCTGGAACCGATCCGTCATCAGGTCGAACAGCCTGATCTCGTCGCGATGGACGACATCTTCCGCATCGTGCAGGGCGATCGCCTTGAACCGGACCCCCGTGCGCTCTTCCTCCCGCAGCATGGCGCGCCAGACCACATTCAGGCAATCGGCTTTCGTAGTTGGCCCATTTCGTTCGTTGATGCACAGGATCAACCGCGTTTCCCGACCGGCCAAGGGCGTGAGAATATCCAATGTCGCCCGGTCATTGGGATAGGCGCCCACGAAGATCCGATAGTCCTGGTCCCTCCAGTGGCTGAGCGCGTTACGGAGCATCGGGCCGATCACATCGGCTTCCTGCCAGGCTGGGATGAAGATGGCGATGCGGCCGGGTTGCGGGGAGGCGGGCAGGGTGAGGGTCGTCATTCGTCGATGACGGGAATAGACAATCAGCTTGCGCCACAGCCTTCGGCACAGGAAGACCAGGTCTATGATGAAATCGTCCATGCCGCCGATCGCCAGCGCCACCACCGCGAACAGCAGAATTTCATGATGAACCCCCGCCAGATAAGCGAAGATCATTGCCTCCACGGATCGAGCTCCCCCTGTTCCCGACGAACGGCTATGACAGCAAAGACTTGATTCTCAAACAAATAATCATTTCATAACCGTAATAATTTTTATTGATACATAGCCTTCCCCAACAGTGGCTTTCAGGCCCTCGCTGCTCTTCGAGCAGGCGAAGACCGCCATTCTGGCTGGCTTGCTGCTGCTTTGACCATTGTGGATTGCCTCCTTTTGGAAGGCGGCCCGCTTTTGAGGAGGAGGGTAATATCCGGCAGGCTGCTCTCCGCATGCGCCGGATGGAATCGCATGACCATCGGGCCGATGCTATCGTAAGCACGCCGTAGAGCGACTCGCACAGGATGCGAACCCCAGCCAATCTCTTTCAGCGATCAGGTAGGAGGGTGAATATGAATGGGGAGATGGATGTCAACTATCTGCTGCACAGACAGCAAGTTGCATTGATCCGCGCGCAGATGAGCCGGTCGGTGAAGGGCCGGGAGGCCTATGAAGGCCTTGCGCGCGGCTATACCGATCAGATCGACGCCTATCGCCGTGAGAATGAAAGGCTGGTCGACTTGGCGCATTAGCGGCGTTCGATCAGCCGTTCTATCGACTCGCGGTGCGTTTCATTGTCGCCGCATTCCTTTTCCAGCACCGTCTTGATCTTCTCCAGTTCCGCTTCAGTCAGATGTTCGATGCCGATGAACTCGTTCCGCGCCGTCGATACGGCGCGGATCAGTTCGTCCATTTTCGCCTGTATGGCGGAGCCGTCGCGATTTTGCGCATTCTGGATCAGGAAGACCATCAGGAAGGTGACGATCGTCGTGCCTGTATTGATGATGAGCTGCCAGGTGTCGGAATAATGGAAGATCGGGCCGGTCACGATCCAGCCCAGGATCACCAGCGCGGCCAGGATGAAGGCGGCCGGCTGGCCCGACCAGCTTGCGATCCGGTGGGCAAAGGCCGTGAAAATCCTGTCCATCTCTCTTTTTCTCCCTTGGGCGCGGCCAGCATTTAGCCTCTGTTCAGACCATGCTTGCCATGAAGGAGGGATTACAACCATCCCCCTCCGTTCGCTGGCCTGCGGGCTGGGCGCTTCGCTCCTCCTCCTGTCCTGCGCGACGGTCTCGCCCGAATCGCGCCTTCGCACCGGGCTGATCGATGCGGGCATATCGCCCCGCATGGCCGGCTGCATGGCCGAAAGGATGGTCGATCGGCTGAGTCTGATGCAGCTCCGCAGGCTTCAGTCGCTGGCATCGCTCCGCAAGTCTCACATGGGAGACATGACGGTGGACCGGTTCCTCTTCAAGGTCCGCGCGCTGGAGGATCCGGAGATCTTTGACGTGACCAGCAAGGCGGCGATCGTCTGCGCCATCGACGGCTGATTTCGCAATAAACAAGGCTTGCGCTTCGCAAAGGTTTTGCAATTTTGCAAAGTCATTTTGCGAAATTTGCTGGTGTTGCCCTTTTGCCTGTGCTTAGCCGCTGGACACAAGAGTTTCAGCGGAAAGGACGGGCGAGCCCCATGAACATCCACGAATATCAGGCGAAGGAACTGCTGGCGAAGTACGGCGCGCCGATCGCCGCCGGTTACGCCGCTTTCTCCGTCGATGAAGCGGTCGAAGCCGCCAAGAAGCTGCCCGGGCCGCTCTATGTCGTGAAGTCGCAGATCCACGCCGGTGGCCGCGGCAAGGGCAAGTTCAAGGAACTCGGTCCCGACGCGAAGGGCGGCGTCCGTCTGGCCTTCAACCTGGACGAGGTTAAGGCTCACGCCACCGACATGCTCGGCAACACGCTGGTGACGGTGCAGACCGGCGAAGCAGGCAAGCAGGTCAATCGCCTCTACATCACCGACGGGGCTGATATTGCGAAGGAATTCTACCTCGCCCTGCTCGTGGACCGTGCGACCGGCCGTGTGGCCTTCGTCGTGTCGACCGAAGGCGGCATGGACATCGAGGAAGTCGCGCATTCGACCCCGGAGAAGATCCACACCTTCGCCGTCGACCCGGCCACCGGCTTCATGCCGCACCATGGCCGGGCCGTTGCCGCCGCGCTGGAATTGACCGGTGACTTGGCCAAGCAGGCCGCCAAGGTCGCTTCGTCGCTTTACGACGCTTTCCTGGCGACCGACGCGTCGCAGATCGAAATCAACCCGCTCGCCGTCACCGAGCAGGGCAATCTCCTCGTCCTCGACGCCAAGGTCGGCTTCGACGGTAACGCATTGTTCCGTCACAAGGACATCGTCGAACTGCGCGACCTGACCGAGGAAGATGCGGCGGAAGTCGAGGCTTCGGAATATGACCTCGCCTATATCAAGCTGGACGGCAATATCGGCTGCATGGTGAATGGTGCGGGCCTTGCCATGGCGACCATGGACATCATCAAGCTGAATGGCGAATTCCCGGCCAACTTCCTGGACGTCGGCGGCGGCGCTTCCAAGGAAAAGGTGACGGCGGCCTTCAAGATCATCCTGAAGGACCCGGCGGTGAAGGGCATTCTGGTCAACATCTTCGGCGGCATCATGAAGTGCGACATCATTGCCGACGGCATCGTCGCCGCCGCCAAGGATGTGAACCTGTCGGTTCCGCTGGTCGTCCGCCTGGAAGGCACGAACGTCCAGCAGGGCAAGGACATATTGGCCAAGTCGGGCCTGGCCATCGTCCCGGCGGACGATCTGGGCGACGCGGCCAAGAAGATCGTGGCGGAAGTGAGGAAGGCAGCCTGACGCAGCTTTTCGCCTGAACAAGACACCAAAGGGTGCGGGTGGTCCGGAGACGGGCTGCCCGCGCCCCTGCTTGCATTTGCGGGCTTGGCGTGAATGAAGGAAGGATGTTGGAGATGAAGATCCTTGTGCCCGTGAAGCGGGTGATTGACTATAATGTGAAGCCTCGGGTGAAGGCGGACGGGACGGGCGTCGATCTGGCGAACGTGAAGATGTCGATGAACCCGTTCGACGAGATCGCGGTCGAGGAAGCCATTCGCCTGAAGGAGAAGGGCGTGGCGACCGAGGTGGTGGCGGTGTCGATCGGCGTTGCCAAGGCGCAGGAGACGCTGCGCACGGCGTTGGCCATGGGTGCCGACCGGGCGATCCTGATCCAGACCGACGATGAGGTCGAACCGCTGGGCGTGGCCAAGCTGCTCGCCAAGGTGCAGGAAGAGGAAGGCGCTGGCCTGATCATCCTGGGCAAGCAGGCGATCGATGACGACAGCAACCAGACCGGCCAGATGCTGGCGGCCCTGCTGGGTCTGCCGCAGGGCACCTTCGCCAGCAAGGTGGAGGTCGAAGGCGACAAGGTCAGCGTGACCCGCGAAGTCGACGGCGGTCTGGAGACGGTGAAGCTCGACGTCCCGGCCATCGTCACCACCGACCTGCGTCTCAACGAGCCGCGCTATGCCTCGCTGCCCAACATCATGAAGGCGAAGAGCAAGCCGCTCGCGACCAAGGCGCCTGCCGATTACGGCGTGGACATTGCGCCGCGTCTGGAGACGATCAAGGTGTCCGAACCGGCCAAGCGTTCGGCCGGCGTGAAGGTGGCCGATGTCGATGAACTGGTCGCGAAGCTCAAGGCTCTGGGAGTTGCAGCATGACGAAGACGCTCGTTTGGGTTGAACATGAGGGCGGCGCGGTCAAGGACGCGACGCTTTCCGCCGTCACCGCTGCGTCGAAGCTGGGTGAAGTGCATCTGCTGGTTGCGGGGCAGGACGTCGGCGGCGTTGCTGCGGAAGCCGCCAGCATCGCGGGCGTGGGCAAGGTCCATGTCGCCGACGACGCCGCCTTCGGTCATGCGCTGGCCGAGAATGTCGCGCCGCTGGTCGTTGAGCTGATGAGCCATCATGATGCGTTCGTCGCGCCCGCCACCAGCAATGGCAAGAATATCGCGCCGCGCGTGGCGGCTCTGCTGGACGTCATGCAGATCAGCGACATTCTGTCGGTCGAGAGCGAGGATATGTTCACCCGGCCCATCTATGCCGGCAACGCCATCGCGACGGTGAAGTCGAAGGATGCCAAGAAGGTCATCACCGTTCGCGGCACCGCTTTCGAGAAGGCGGCCAAGGAAGGCGGCAACGGGACTGTCGAGGCGGTGGCTTCGACGGGTGACAAGGGCATTTCCTCCTTCGTCGGGGCCGAGATCGCCAAGCTGGAGCGTCCGGAGCTGACTTCGGCCAAGGTGATCGTGTCGGGGGGCCGTGCGCTCAAGGACGGCGAGACGTTCGAGGCGACGATCTTCCCGCTGGCGGACAAGCTGGGCGCGGCGGTCGGCGCGAGCCGCGCGGCGGTCGACGCGGGTTATGTGCCGAACGATTATCAGGTCGGGCAGACCGGCAAGATCGTGGCGCCGGAAGTCTATATTGCCGTGGGCATCTCCGGGGCAATCCAGCATCTGGCGGGGATGAAGGATTCCAAGACCATCGTCGCCATCAACAAGGATGAGGACGCGCCGATCTTCCAGGTGGCGGACATCGGGCTGGTCGGCGACCTGTTCAAGGTCGTGCCGGAGCTGGTCGAAAAGCTGTAAGCCCTGTCGGGGTTCAGAAGGAAGGCGCGGGCCTTTGGGTCCGCGCCCTTTTTCGTTCTATTCGCAGCGGACGTCGTTCTTGTCGATGGCGCGGCCGGCGAGCGCGCCGCCAGCGCCGCCCAGGATGGTGCCGAGCGTCTTGGAGCCGCCGGGGGCGATGATGTTGCCCAATACGCCGCCCGCGATCGCGCCGACTATGGTGCCGGTGGTGCCGTCGTCGCGCTTGCAATAGTAGCGGCCGTCATTGTCGCGGTAGATATAGTCGTTGTCGCCGATGGGCCGGCCGCCGGGGCGGTGGCCGTAGCCGGGGCGGTCGTAGCCGTAGCGGCCACCGTCACCGTCCGAAACGCAGGCCGTCAACGGCATTGCAAGCAGCGCCGCTGCCAATAGGGGGGTGCGCATTGTCCTTTTCTCCTGTGCTTTCCCTGCTGGGATGACAACCCTTGGGAAGGGAGGAAGTTGCGCGAAATAGTCTGCCCGCCGCGGCACCAAAAGGGGGGAAAGGCAGCCGGGCGGGCAGTGATGCCAGCGGGGAGAGGGTGTTCACCGCTGGAAAGGAAAGGGTCGGGCCGTCAGGGCGTCACGGGCGCGGCGCCGGTGGTGCTGGCGGCGGGCGTGGCGAGGTTGGGACTGGTCACCGTGCTGTCGCTGTCGCGGCGCTGGTCGAGGTCCGACTTGGCCTGGTTGTAGCGGGCGACGAGGTCGTCCTTGAACTCTGTCAGCTTGCCTTCGTCATAGAGTTTCTTGCCGACATAGCCTGCGATCGCGCCGAAGATCAGGGTGCGGATCATGGGTGGGGGCTCCTTGTTCCGTGGGGAATTTGCAAGGATAACATTGGCGGCGCGGATCGGTTCCGGCGCGGTGCGGCAGGGCGAGCGGGGCCGGCGATGCGAAGAGTGGCAGGGCCGGCCGGGGCCGTTCAGTTGGTGGCGGCGGCGCGGCGGGCGCGGCTTTCGTCGACATATTCCTGTCGTCGGGCCATGACCAGAAAGGCGGCTTCGGAACGCCGGCAGCGCTGGCGGACATTGTCCAGGGTGGCGGCGTCGGCTTCGTTCCGGGCCTGACGGGCGAGGGCGCGGAAATCGGGGTTGGCCATGGGACGCTCCTTTCAAGAGTGGCGGGCGCCGCGTGGGCGGCGCCCGGCCTGTCAGCGGCGCATCATTGCGCGTGCTGGATATTCACCGCCGCCATCTTGCCGCGCTTGTCCTGCTCCAGATCGTAGGAGACGCGGTCCTTTTCGCGCAGGGTGGCGAGACCGCCGCGCTCCACCGCGGAGATGTGGACGAAGGCGTCCGGGCTGCCGTCATCGGGAGCGATGAAGCCATAGCCCTTGTCGGCGTTGAAGAATTTGACGGTTCCGATGATGCTCATGGGGTATTTCCTTCTTTACGTGGGCGCGTCCCGTGTGGACGGGCCTTGCGCTAGAGGGGCAGGGAAAGAAGGAAGTTTGGTGCCGCAAAGCGCCGAAAGACCGTCGATTTGCGACTATAGCCTTCCCCATATAGGGGCATGGGGGCGGAATAGCAAATCGGCGGGTGCGATCATCCTGCTCCCGCCAGCGCGGCGAAGCCGAAAAAGGCGTCGCGGGCGCGGGCGGCGGCATGTTCATAGGGGCGGCGCTCCGCCTCCGCGCGCAGGGCCAGCGCCTGTTCCTCCGCCATCGTCAGGTCGCGCTCATAGGCGTCGATGTCGTAGAGGGCGTCGCTTTCTTCGCCGTCGAAGCCGGGCGGCGCGGGATAGTCGGTGCGCCAGCCGTCCCTTTCCTCATCCCACCAGATGCCGCGCGGCCGGGCGGCGGCTTCCTCCGGCGGGAAGCTGGCGCGGTCGACCGGCGGAGCGGCCGGAATGGGCCGAAGTTCACACCGTCCATCGAGGGCGAAGAGCGGGGCCTTGCCGCCCTCGCCCAGCGCCAGGCGCGCGGCGACGAACAGCGCGGCGGAGGCGCCGGGGGACAAGGCGGCGGCGGCCTGTTCGATGGCCGGCGCATCTTCGGGGGCGGCGTGGTCAGGCAGGGCGGCGTGGTCCGCATCGGCGGCCATGGGCGGGGGCGCGGCGTCGGGGCGGTCGGGCTGCGCCTGATCCTCCGGACAGAGCATGTCGAGATAGGCGGCGAAATCCTGCGCCACCACGCGGGCGAGGGCGGCGTCGCTGCCCTGCGGCGGGCTGTCGGCCATGCGGTCGAGGCAGGAGAGCATCGACATGGCGAGGCGGTTGTCGTGGCGGTGGCGGGTGATTTCGCCTGCGTCCATGTCCTTGCGGATCACCTCCTCATGGCCGGTGAGGGCGCGGGCGAGCAGATCGTCGGCGAGGCGGGCGCGGGCGATGAGGATGGCGGCGTCCCAGCCGAGGCGAAAGGCCGCGCCGTCGCGGCGGATGCGCAGGGCATAGGCCGAGCGCGGGCTGATGCGGGCGGCTTCGCAGGCGGAGAGAATGATGCCGGTGGCCGCGAGGGTTTCAAGGAAGGCGCGTTGGCGAGCGGGGCTCCAGCCGTCGGCGCGGATCTGCTGCGCGGTGGTGGGGAGGGGAGGGAATTGGCAGGTCATGGCAAGGCCCTTTTCCGTTAGGTGCTTTGCCGGGAGGATATGTGAGGGGAGGGCGTGTAGGACAGAACAAAATGGGAACGAAGTCAAGGATATTGTTGGCGGGTGTGGAGGATGGCCAGTATTTCGATGACGTCTGCGCCTGCGCGGTAAACGAGAATATAGTTGGGGGTAACGATGGCTTCCCGCGTATCCGGGACGCGACCGGCGCGATGCATATAGGGATGGTCGGCCAGTCGCTCAGCGGCATATTCGAACAGATCGGCAAGGCGGGCGGCAGCGGCGGGATTGCGGTCGGAGATATAGTCGATGATGCGGTCGGCATCTTCGAGCGCCTTCGGGCGCCAGATGACGTGCGGCATCAGGCCTGCTTGGCTTTCTTGGCCTCAATGATGGCGCGCAGTTTCGCCATGACCTGATCGTGCGGGATGCCGGGTCGGGGATCGGCCAAGGCGGCTTCGACCTTGGCGCGGAACCAAGCGTCATAGGCCTCGGCGTCCTCGGTGGTCGCGAACTCGGACTCGATGGGAGTGAGTTTTGTCATGGATTGGAAAATATCAGTAGCCGCGGTCTGTGCCAATCATGGAACGGCTGAATTGGTCCGATTAGATGAGTCGGATTTACCAGTTGCCGCCTGCGTCCCTGATCGCTTTCAGGAGGGCCTTTTTGCTGGCTGTGCGGCGGGTGCCGCTGTTGCGGGGTATATCGGCGTCGGTGATACCGAGTTCGGCGCGGCGGCGCGCGAGATCGGCCGCAAAGCTTTTGAAGGCGATGCGGCGGCCGGGCCAATTCTCAGTTTTGTCGGTCAAGGACATCATCTGCTCCGAAATCACCGCCAGTTTCATGGCGGACGCGGCGTTCAAGATAATCCATGTCGGCTTCCGGGTGAAGGCGTAGCAGCGTTTTTGCTTGCGCCAGCATCTCGCGGGCGGTGCCGGAGGCATATTGGCCCATGCGGTCGGCTATCAGATCTTCCACAGAGATAATCGCAAAGGGCGGACCATTTTCAAAATCCTCGACAAGGGCGATATGGTCGCGTGTGACAGCGCCGTCGAGCGGCATGTCGCCAACGACTTCGAAACCGAGGCCGAGATCGGGATGAACCCACCCGCGTGTAGCACGGCCTGGTCCTGAGGGGCGGACGAACCCGTAGCGCTGAAATTCTTCTTCGAGGGCATCCTGCGCCGGTGAGCAGAGATCGAAGTCGCCCGTAGTAATAAATCCCATGCTGTAAAATTCTACTGCCGCGCCTCCCACCAGCACAGGTCGAGTGAAGCCTCGTGCGGCCATTGCATCACAAATCTGTGCGAAGATTTCCAGCGCGGCGGTGAATTCTAAGCGATATTGAGGCATGGTATGATTAGCTGTCAGGCCCGCTTTCTAAAGCCGTGATACGCGCTACGATTAACTCCTCAAGTTTGTATATGTCGGTGAGGGACGAAACGGCATGCCGCGTCTCTACTTTGTCAACGAACGTGCCAACATATCGTGTCGTTGGGCTATTGAAGTGGAGCCGGGCTAGAGATTTCCTATTGTTGTCATCTAGCAATATGGCGCAATATGATTTTGAATCCCGGATGACCACGCGACTAGGATCTACATGTCGTGCAGCTATGGCTTGTACGATACGAAACCCGTTAATCTCATCATCCGTCGTGATGATGCCTGCCGCATCGGACATGTCATCAGACCCACCCTCCTCAATGATTTCGGAAGCCGGATTGGCAACATTCAGTGCCGATGTTAAACGATCGTTGACCCGGTCTCTGATGATCGAGGCGATAGATGCCGTAAGAACAGCATGGTATTGCTCTTTGAGGGATGCTGTTACACGCCCTCCTTGCACCCTTGCAGCCATCATTTTGATGAAGTCATCCGAAGGGTCGGCAAATTCCTTTTCCAATTCAATGCGCATTTGTGATTCAAGCTTCAATCGACCAGCGGCTGCGACAATTGAGTCGATATCAAAATGCTGACGTGTAAATTTCTCTAAGATAGGCGGATCGGTCCGCTTTATCCCATCCATGGAAAAGATGTAAAATGGTTTTTCGTCCATTTTATTGGGTTGTTCTATATCAGAATAAAACTGATATTGAACGCCATTCGTTAGGACCGCGACGCGAGCGTCTGTTGTTGAGAAATAGCGAAATAGTTGAGAAGCATGTTTGAGATCGAGGTCAACAGAGGAAGGTTTGCATTCCATCAAAATTTTTAGCTGACCGTCAATGCAGATTGCGTAATCAACTTTCTCACCTTTCTTTATCCCTACGTCTGCCGTGAACTCGGGTATGACTTCTGCCGGATTGAAGACATCATATCCCAATGATTGGATAAACGGCATCACTAGCGCCGTTTTGGCTGCTTCCTCGGTTAGCAATAGCTCGCGATGTTGGGCTGTTCGTTTTTCGAGTTCGACCAGTTTAGTAGCCAGTTCCATTTAACCCCCCAATTATACCTGCACACCATCTTGCTGAAAAATATTAAAATTTCCAGTTAAGATCGTTCAAGTCAATCACTCCGCCGCCACAGCCTCCATCCCCAACAACGGCGCGAGATAGCGTCCGGTGAAGCTCCGGGCGTTCTTTGCGACCTTTTCGGGCGTGCCTTCGGCGACCACTTCGCCGCCTTTGACGCCCCCCTCTGGTCCCATGTCGATGATCCAATCAGCGGTCTTGATGACATCCAAATTGTGTTCGATCACGACCACGCTGTTGCCCTGTTCGACGAGGGCGTGGAGGACTTCCAGTAGCTTGCGGACGTCCTCGAAATGGAGGCCGGTGGTGGGTTCGTCCAAGATATAGAGCGTGTTGCCGGTGGCGCGGCGGCTGAGTTCCTTGGCGAGTTTGACGCGCTGGGCTTCGCCGCCGGACAGGGTGGTCGCCTGCTGGCCGACCTTGACATAGCCCAGGCCCACTTCGGCCAGCATCGCCATCTTGTCGCGGATCGGGGGGACGGCCTTGAAGAATTCCACCGCGTCCTCGACCGTCATGTCGAGGACGTCGGCGATGGACTTGCCCTTGAACTTCACCTCCAGCGTCTCGCGATTGTAGCGGGCGCCGTGGCAGACGTCGCAGGTGACGTAGACGTCGGGGAGGAAGTGCATCTCTATCTTGAGCACGCCGTCGCCCTGGCAGGCTTCGCAGCGGCCGCCCTTGACGTTGAAGCTGAAGCGGCCGGGCTTGTAGCCGCGCGCCTGCGCTTCGGGGAGGCCGGCGAACCAGTCGCGGATGTTGGTGAAGGCGCCGGTGTAGGTCGCCGGGTTGGAGCGGGGGGTGCGGCCGATGGGCGACTGGTCGATGTCGATCACCTTGTCGCAATGTTCGAGGCCCGTCACCTTGTCATGCGGGCCGGCGACGATGCGCGCGCCGTTGAGGGTGCGGGCGGACGCCGCATAGAGGGTGTCGATGGTGAAGCTGGACTTGCCCGAGCCCGATACGCCGGTGATGCAGGTGAAGGTGCCGAGCGGGATGCTGGCGGTGACATTTTGCAGGTTGTTGGCGCGGGCGTTGTGGACGGTGAGTTTCTTGCCCGATCCCTTGCGGCGGCGGGGCGGGACTTCGATGCGGCGGGTGCCGTTCAGATAGTCGGCGGTCAGGCTGTCCTTGTGCGCGAGCAGTTCGTTCAGGGTGCCCTGCGCGACGATGGTGCCGCCGTGGACGCCCGCGCCCGGCCCCATGTCGACGATATAGTCGGCGGTGCGGATCGCGTCTTCGTCATGTTCCACGACGATGACGGTGTTGCCGAGGTCGCGCAGGCGCTTGAGCGTGATGAGCAGGCGGTCATTGTCGCGCTGGTGCAGGCCGATGGAGGGTTCGTCGAGGACGTAGAGGACGCCCGACAGGCCGCTGCCGATCTGCGAGGCGAGGCGGATGCGCTGGGACTCGCCGCCGGACAGGGTGCCGCTGGTGCGGTCCAGGTTCAGATAGTCGAGGCCGACATTGTTGAGGAAGCCGAGGCGCTCCACGATTTCCTTGAGGATGGCGCGGGCGATCTGGTTCTGCTGATCGTTGAGGCGGCTGGGGAGGGTGGAGAAGAAACCGAGCGCGTCCACCACCGAGCGGCGGGTGGACATGGAGATGTCTTCCCCCGCGATCTTCACCGCCAGCGCCTCCGGCTTGAGGCGGGCGCCGTGGCAGGTCTCGCACGGCATGGCGGTCTGGTATTTGCTGAGTTCCTCCCGCATCCAGGCGGATTCGGTCTGGAGGAGGCGGCGGTTGAGATTGCCGATGACGCCTTCGAAGGGCTTTTTCACCTCATAGCTTTTCTTGCCGTCGACGAAGCGCAGGGTGACGGGCCGGCCGGCGGTGCCGTGGAGGATGATGAGCTTCACCTCCCCCGGCAGGTCGGCCCAGGGGGTGTCGAGGGAGAAGCCGAACTCCTTCGCGAGGGAGCCGAGGACCTGCATATAATAGGGGCTGGGCGGGTTGGACTTGGCCCAGGGGACGACCGCGCCCTTCTTGAGGCTGAGGGCTTCGTTGGGGACGACGAGTTCGGGGTCGAACTCCTGCCGTTCGCCCAGGCCGTCGCAGGCGGGGCAGGCGCCCTGCGGGGCGTTGAAGGAGAAGAGGCGCGGTTCGATCTCCGCTATGGTGAAGCCGCTGACGGGGCAGGCGAACTTCTCGCTGAAGACGATGCGGTTGGCGGGGATGCCTGCGCCCTTGAGGTTGCCGGTGGATTCCGCTTCGACCTCGCGGCCGGGGACGGCGCCGTCCGCGAGGTCGACATAGGCGAGGCCGTCGGCGAGTTTCAGGGCTTGTTCGAAGCTGTCGGCGAGGCGGGTGGCCATGTCGTCGCTGACGGCGAGGCGGTCGACCACCACTTCGATGTCATGCTTGTATTTCTTGTCGAGGGCGGGGGCGTCCTCTATCGCGTAGAGTTCGCCGTCGATGCGGACGCGGGTGAAGCCGGCCTTCTGCCACTCCGCCAGTTCCTTGCGATATTCGCCCTTGCGGCCGCGGACCACGGGGGCGAGGAGGTAGAAGCGCGTCCCTTCGGGCAGCTGCATCACGCGGTCGACCATCTGGCTGACCGTCTGGGCGCTGATGGGGAGGCCCGTGGCGGGCGAATAGGGGATGCCGACGCGCGCCCAGAGGAGGCGCATATAGTCGTAGATCTCCGTCACGGTGGCGACCGTGGAGCGCGGGTTGCGGCTGGTCGTCTTCTGCTCGATGGAGATGGCGGGGGAGAGGCCGTCTATATGTTCGACGTCCGGCTTCTGCATCATCTCCAGGAACTGGCGCGCATAGGCGGAGAGGGATTCGACATAGCGGCGCTGACCCTCGGCATAGATAGTGTCGAAGGCGAGGGAGGACTTGCCCGAGCCGGAAAGGCCGGTGATGACGATCAGGCTGTCGCGCGGAAGGTCGACGTCGACGCCCTTGAGATTATGCTCGCGTGCGCCGCGGACGCTTATGGTGGTCAGCATTCGGCAGACCTCTGCTGAGAAATTTGCGTGAGACTCATGGGGGCGTGTTGTTCCAGATTTGTTCTTGGGAGGCAAGGGCCGGTCGGGCGCAAGATAGGGACTGTGCGGCGAAAGGAAAAGGCGGCGGCTTTGCCCCCGCGCCGGGCTGGGGTAAAGGGCGGGGATGAGCGGGACTTTTGTTCGGATGCGGTTCGGCGCGCTGGGCGTCGCGATGGCGCTGGCGGCCTGTGGCGGGGGGGTGCGCTATCGGCCCGTGAGCGACGTGCCGGTGCGGGTGGGAAAGCCCTATAGCGTCAGGGGCGTGACCTATGTGCCTGCCGCCGATCCGGGCTATGATTATCTGGGCTATGCGAGCTGGTATGGCGGGGAGAGCGGGAACCGGACGGCCAATGGCGAGCGCTTTCGGCCGAAGGCGGTGACGGCGGCGCACGCGACGCTGCCCCTGCCGAGCTATGTCGAGGTGACGGCGCTGGAGACGGGGCGGACGATCCTGGTGCGGATCAACGATCGCGGGCCCTTCGCCGGGCGGGGGCGGATCATCGACCTGTCGCGCGGGGCGGCGGAGCAGCTGGGGATCAGGGCGACGGGCCATGCGCCGGTCAGGGTGCGCGTCGTGGAGCCGCCGGAGAAGGACCGCAGCAAGCTGCGCGAAGGGAAGGAGGCGCCGGAGCGGCCGGTCGTCGATGCGCGGACGCTCGCCAATTTGCGGGCGCAGCTCGCCGCGCAGGGGCGGTGATGTCGTTCGTGGAAGAATGTCGTCCGTTCGTCCACGGCTGATGTTGCCGGGCGTGATGGATGGGCGGATCATCGAATGGGGAAAACGGTCGTTGCGCACCCGCGCTATGATGCGGTTCGACATGGCGACGATCTGGCTATGGATCGACCGGCCCCGGGCCGTATCGCCGCAAGATGATTGAAAGAGATCCCGGAGAGCCCGACAGCTTCCTGGATGCACCCCCGGCCTTTCCCTTGCGCCGGGGGTGTTTTTATGTGCGCGAATTGTTGAACGATTGTAATTTTACGCTACGGAACGGTTGTTTTTCTGTCGTAAAATTGTCGTTCGTCCCCGTGAGACTGTATTTGGTCGACGGGAGCGCCGTTGGCCGACAGGGACAGGCGCCGGTCGAAAGCGAAAAGCGATGCATTTGCAATGCGCCTAAACAAAATGGGCGAAGACAGAGACGATGATCTGTTGAGGCCTTCTCTTCTCTTCGCTTGAGGTCTGCACTGCGCGCCACGCGGCCAGGCCGACAAAAGCATAGCGTTGAGGAGACAATTGCCATGATCGCCATCAAGTTCACCGCTGCTCTCGCCGCCATGGCCGCCATGGGCGCCGCTGGCACGGCTTCCGCCATCGAATTCGAGTCCAACGGAAAGAGTGTCGAGGTCAGCTATCATGATCTGGACCTGTCGAAGACGAGCGACCAACGCGTCCTGAATGCCCGTATACGGCGTGCCGCGGCAAAGGTCTGCCCGCTCAACGATACCACGGCCGCGATCGAGAAGTGCCAGCAGGTTGCAGCCGCGCATGTTCGCGGCGCTGTGGACCTTGCCGTCGCCAAGGCTCAGAATGGGGAGCGCTTTGCCGATCTGGGCAAGTAAAAGCCAGTCAGCGCAGGCGCCTGAGTTATTCAATCGGTTTTTAGAAAAGGGCCCGGAATTCACCGGGCCTTTCCTTTTGTGGGCGCGGAGCGTTGCGGCTGCCCTTGCGGCGTCCCGCGGGCGTTGCCCTCCATCGTCTTTGGCGGTTTCCCTTCCCATCTGCGACGGGAGGACTGAAGGGGTCAGCGGCCTGCCATGGCGCGGGCGTTGGTGAGATAGGTGCGGCCGATGCGGATTTCCGTGCCGTCCGCGAGGCAGGCTGACCAGACGCCGCTGCCGTCGTGGCGCAGCCGGGAGATATGGTCGCGGCGCACGATGTGGGAGCGGTGCAGGCGGACGAACTGCTGCGGGTCCAGCCGGTTTTCCAGCGAACTGATCGTCTGGTGCAGCAGATAGCTGTTGGCCCCCACATGCAGCCGCATATAGTCGCGTTCCGCCTCGATCCGGTCGATCTGGACCGCGCCGATGCGGATCAGTTCGGAACGGTGCGGCACCCAGAATTCCTCCGCCCATTCGGGTTCGTCCTGCGTGCTGGTGGCGGGGGAGGGGACGGTGCGGTTGCCCAGCGCCTGTTCGACGCGGTCGATGGCGCGGGACAGGCGTTCATGGGCCACCGGCTTCAGCAGATAGTCCACGGCGGCAAGGTCGAAGGCCTCCACCGCGAAACCTTCGAAAGCGGTGACGAAGATCACTGCCGGGCAGATGCCCATGCGCGAGGTCGCCCGCGCCACCCCGATGCCGTCGAGCAGCGGCATGGCGATGTCGAGCATCACCAGGTCCGGTTCCAGCCCCTCGATCAGGCGCAGCGCCGCCTCCCCGTCGCTGGCGGTGCCGACCAGCGCGATGCGCGGTTCGCGGGCGCACAGCATCTGGAGGCGTTCGACCGCCAATGGTTCGTCGTCGACGATCAGCGTTCGGATGGGCATGGGTTCGACCTTTCACGGATTGCGCCAAGGATGGGGAAATTCCGTACCCTAGAGCAGATTCCGATCCGATTGCATCGGCTCGACTGCTCTAGGTTTTTGTTTTCTCGCGTTTTCCGAGTCGGCAGATGATTCCATCTGCTTGGAAAACGCTCCAGGCTGCGGCGACAGCATCCATTGTGCCTCTACCCACCTGCGGTTGCTGGGGAGAAATGGATGCTGAAGCAAGTTCAGCATGACGTCGCTTATATTTTCAAGTTGAATGTCGATACGGCCTAGCTCCGGCGGATGATGGGGAGGGTGAGGTCCACCGCGAAGCCGCCGCCGGGGCGCGGGCCATAGTCGATCCGGCCCTGTTCGCCGAAGCGGGCGGTCAGGCGGTCGCGCACATTGGCGAGGCCGATGCCGCTGCCCGCGTCCGCTTCGCTGGGCGGCTTGTCGCCATTGTCGGTGACGCTGATGTGGAGCATGCCCTCCTCCTCCCGCGCTTCGATGGCGATGGTCACCGGGCTGGAGGTGCGCGACACGCCATATTTGATCGCATTTTCCACCAGCGGTTGCAGGATCAGGCCGGGAACGCAGGCATTGAGCAGGGTGTCCGGGATGCGGATGCTGGTCGACAGGCGATCCGGGAAGCGCACCGCTTCGATGTCCAGATAGAGTTTCTGGAGATGCACTTCCTCCTCCAGCGAGACGTCCTCCAGCGGGTCGCCGGTCAGGCTGGTGCGGTAGAAATTGGAGAGGGAGAGGATCATCTGTTCCGCCTCGTCGCGCCGGTCCTTCATGACCAGCGAAGAGAGCGAGTTCAGCGTGTTGAACAGGAAATGGGGGTTCACCTGATAGCGCAGGGAGCGCAGTTCGGCCTGCTGGGCGGCGCGTTCCAGCCGGTCGGCGCGGCGTTCGACGCGATGCGCCTCGCTGGCGTAGGAGAGGGCGAGGTACAGGCCGGCCCAGGCGGCGAGGAAGAAATAGCGGCTGATCGCGTCCTCCACGATCTGCATCAGGGCGAAGCCCTGTTCGCTCGCATATTTCTGATAATCGGCGTCAGGAAACAGTGAGGCCGGGTCGTAGATGTTGAAGACGTAGAAATTGGCCGCCGCCGTCGCCAGCGCGAAGGGCGCGGCGAGCGAGAAGGCGGCGACGATGCGCGTCGTCAGCGGCTGGCGGTCGAAGCGGCGCAGGCAGAGATAGAGGACCCAGGTGACGACGATGCCGATCACCGTCACCACCGCGCGGCGCGCGGCCATGGCCCCCTGCGCCTCGAACCCCATGACGGAGGCGCGCAGCGTCACCAGCACCGCGTAGAAGAACCAGAAACCCAATATCGAATACAGTGCGACCGTCGGCGGCACGCCAGGCTCGCCGTCCTCGTTTTTTATGCTCATGGGCGAAAGTCTAGGACAAGGCGCGGCGTCTGTCGCCCCTTGGCGGCGAAGCTGGTCGAAGGGTTCCATGCGTTGGTCGATAGGGGCGGCGGGCGGAACCCGCCCTTGCCGCCGTCCGTTTCATGGTTCGAGGCGCCGGCGCGCCAAAAAAGGAGAGCATGATGAGCGACAAGACCGATATTCGGCCCAACAGCCGCGAGGAAGCCGACGACAGGCGGCCTACCGACGCGCAGGACCATGCGGTGACGACGGAGGAGAAGCTGGACGAGGGATTGATGGACAGCATGGATGCGTCCGATCCGCCATCGGCGACCGCGCCGGGCGATCATGGCGATCCGGTGCCGTCTTCCGGTTTTCCGGAAGGCAGGGATCGGCCGGACGGCGAGGATCGGAAGGACGGGCGATAGACGATAGGGGAAATCGTGATATGATCGGTCGGGAGGGCAGCCGCGCGTTGCCCTCCGCAGGTGAGAGGAGCCACTTCATATGCCGACTTCCGCCACTCCCGTGATCGAACGCATTGCCCGCGTGCTGGCCGGGCGCCAGCTCAGCCTGAACGGCGAGGGCAACGATCCGCATGCGGCGAGCGCAGTCGATGCCAGTTGGCAGGACCATGTCGACGATGCCTATGCGATCCTGCACACGCTGCGGGAGCCCGATGCGCAAATGGCGCAGGCGGGCGACGTGGCCGTTTGGCGCAGCATGATCGGCGCGGTGTTGGAGCGCAGGGCCGGGTAGGGCATCGCGCAGAAACGCCTGTCCTGAGCCGGTCGTGGGTGGGTGTTTTGCGCTGAAAAGGATGCGGCTGAAAACGATGCGACAGCGGAAAATTCGAGCGCGCGCCCTGCATCCGGTTTAACGCGGCGCTCCATGGCGGCGGCCGGGTTTGGGTTGCCCTTGCCGATCGGCCTGTCCTGCTTGCAGGGATCGGGAGCCGGGCCTCCGCCCTGGCGGATTATCGGGCAGCTTGGTTGTGCGCGCATGAGCCATTCGCCGCATTCGAGCGCCTCGCAGGAATGAAGCCCGTTTGGAGGAAAGCGGCTGCCGCCGGACAATGCCGGCGGCGGCTGGGCGGCGAACCGGCTGATGCTACTCGATTGGGCGCATTCATAAAAATTACATGTTGCGCTGCACAAGGAAAAATGATTCCCTGTGTCTGTCGGCAGAACCGGCGCTTAAGCTTGCAGTAACCATCGGGGGCGCATGTTCTGCTTACGACTTGAAGTCGGAGGGCAAAAGCATGGGCACGAGTGCAAGACCTGCGGACGGGGCGATTACCCTGGCGGAGTTGCGTGAATTCGCCAGTTTCCCGGCCGCCACGCAGCGTTACATCCGAAGATCGCTGGACATCGGACTTCATCGGCGCGACGCCATGAAGCTGTGGTCGCGCGATATGGTGGAGGAAGCCAGCATTCGCGCGCAGGCGCGGATCTACGGGCGGCTGGAGGAGATCAAGGCGCGGGTGCCCGATGACAGCGGCCTGGACCAGATGGAGCCCTTCATGGCGCCGCTGGTGACGGTTTCCGCCTTCGACCTGGGGCAGGACCGGTTGTGCAGCTTTTCCGCCTATCGCTTCCTGTACGAGCGGCTGTTGGGTGCGGGATCGCGGCCATGGCTGCCGGGGGCCTTCTGCGCGGCGGCCAGCCTGCCGCACCTCCACCCCGAAAAGCGCCGGGCGCTGCTCCAGTCGATCAGCGAAGCGGCGGCGACGGCGGTCGGATGGTCGAACCGGGAGCCGACCTTCTATCCCGAATGGGTCGAGAAGGTGGATCTGAGCAAGGCGAACTGAGCGAGCGGTCCGGGCCCGTCCGGGGGGAGGGGCGCGAGGGACGCGGCGATGACGGCGCGGCGGGCCGGACCCGGCGCGCCGTTGCCTTTTTCCGCCGTCATGACCCTCCATGCGCTTGATCCAGGTCTAGATTATCGCAATCGACTTCCCGGCGGAACTATGTCCTATTGCCGTCCGCAGGCATTGGCCTGTGTGCGACCCAACTGAAGCCCCGCCTTCCTTCGCAAGGGGCGGGGCTCCTTTGCCTTTGGCGGAGGGGGATCGGCTCAGCGGCGGGTTTCGAAGGCGGAACTGGCCCGTGGTTGCCGGAGCCGGACGGGGGTTCCCAGTTCGCGCCCCAGCATCGCCAGCATCCAGTTCCGGTGGCGGTCGATGAATTCGGGGAAAGCGTCGGGGCTGGCGGGGTCGAACCTGGGCACGTCCCAGTCCGACGCGATTTCCTGATAGGGCTGGATGGTCTGGCCGGCGCCATCGTCCGGCAGGTCGATATGGCTGCCGAAATAGCTGTTCCGCCGGAAGCGGATCGATTCGGCCGGGGCGAAGCCGGCCCGGATCAGATAGTCGGGGCCGCTGCGCCCGCTCTCGCTGCCGTAGCGGGCGGTGCCCGCCACCTTGAAGACATTGCGCGCGAAGCGGACTCCGCGCGCCCAGCCCTGCCATTCGGTGGCGACGATCATCTGCACGTCCATCGCCGGGCCGACATGGATGACGTTCCTTTCGATCCGGGCGTCCGACACATTGCCGGAAAGCTGGAAGATGCGGGCGCCGTCGTTGCGGCTGACGTTGAAGCGCGCCAGCGTGCCGCGATTGCCCAGATTGTCCTTGTCGTTGCGGCGGGGCGAGCAGATCAGCAGGAAGCCGCCGGCATTGTCGTGGCTGTAATTGTAGAGGAAGGTCGTCCGGCGCGAGTTGAAGTCGGAATCGAAGCCCTGGCCATCATAGCGGGTGCGGGTATGGGCCGCCTCGTTGAGCTGGATCAGGCTGTTGTCGGTGCTCCACTGCCAGATGCCGGCATTGTAGCCGGGCGCGCGGCTGCCGGCGTGGAGGACGATATTATGTTCGATCAGGGCGCCGTCCGTGCCGCGGGGGACGATGCCGTCGCCGCCGATGTCCTCCAGATAATTGTCGCGGATCACCACCTTCCTGCTGGGGAACCAGTCGAGGAAGGACACCCGGTCGCTGATCCCGGCGATGCCGGAGCGGTCGACGCGCCACAGGATGTTCCGCTCGATCGCCAGGTCCTGGAAGCGGGTGGCGACCTGCCGGCCGGTGGCGCGGAACAGGATGCCGCCATTGTCCTTGCGGTCGTTGGTGCCGCGGACATCGTGGACATAATTGTCGCTGATGCGGATGCCCCGCGTCACCCCCCGGTTTTCGGCGCGCACCAATATGCCGATGCGCGGGGCCGGCGAGGGGGCGGCGTTGGTGACTTCCAGCCCGCTGATCGTGACGTGATCGGCGTCGATCACGCCGACGGCATATTCCGAAACGCCGCCCGCATCGATGCGCGGGCGCGGGCCGGAGCCGGTCGCGCCGACCGTGATGGGCGATCCCGCCCTGCCCGAGCGGGCGATCGTCAGCGGTTCCCGCCAGACCGATCCGGCGGCCAGCAGGACACGGTCGCCGGGCCGGAGCGGCCAGCCATTGACCCGCGCAAGCGAGCGCCAGGCCCGGTTGCCGGCCGTGCCGTCCGCATTGTCGTCGCCCTGGCGGGAATCGACATAATAGGTTTCGGCGTGGGCGGCGGTGACGAGGGGGGCGGGAAACAGGAGCGTCGGAAGAAGAAACGCCCAATATGGCTTCGGCACCTGTCGGTCTTTCACGGCGTTGCGATCTGGCCGTGAGATTGATGGAGGGGCGCTGAACGGTCAATGAAGATGTGGCGATTGCGGGGACGATGGCGTGTCGCGGGGAAAGGAGGGCCGGCAAGCCCTTGAATTGCCGGATGGGAGCCCTAGATTGATGTGGTCACTCTTCCCCCTTGGAGTGACACCTCCCTGAACCTTGGCCCCGCCGTGGAGCTTGCTCCGGCGGGGTTTCTTTTTGGAGAGGGCCGGGGCGGCGATCAGTGGCGGCGGTAGCGGAAGTACCAGACTTCATGGCCCAGGCTGCGCGCTTTCGCTTCGTAGCGGGTTTCGGGCCAGCCGCCGGGGCGGCGCTGGAAATCCGTGGGAGAGCCCGCCAGCCATTCGAAATCGGGATGGCCGTTCATCACCATCAGCGCCCAGCGCAGATAGACGGGATGGTCCGTGCCGAAGCGGAATTCGCCGCCCGGCTTCAGCTTGCGCGCGATCATCGCGACCGGGCCGGGGTTCATCATGCGGCGCTTGGCGTGGCGGGCCTTGGGCCAGGGGTCGGGGTGGAGCAGATAGACGAAGCTGAGCGAGCCGTCCGGAATCCGGCTGAGCACGGAGAGGGCGTCGCCCATGTGGAGGCGGACATTGCCCAGCGCCCTGTCGCGGATATGGCCGAGCGCGGTGACGACGCCGTTCAGGAACGGTTCGCAGCCGATGAAGCCGTGATCGGGCAGCAGGTCGGCGCGATAGGCGAGATGTTCGCCGCCGCCGAAGCCGATTTCGAAATGCAGGGGACGGTCGTAGCCGAACAGGCCCGCGGCGGTGACATCCCCTTCCTCAGGCACGGAGAGGGCGGGCAGCAGGGAATCGACCAGTTCCTGTTGCCCCTTGCGGAGCTTGTGCCCGGACTGGCGGCCGTAGAGGCGGTTGAGCGTGGTGGGATCGCCGGATTTATGCGCTGTCATGCGCGGGCGGATAGAGCATTTTCGGTGCGAGTGAAATCACCTGCCGGATCGAAAAATGCGGGAAGGGGATGGTAAGGAGGGAAGCGTCATGGGGCGCCTCCTGTCCCCGTTGTTGAGGAGATGATGCCGGGGACAGGAGGCTCAGGCCCGACGCCGTGGGCGGCGTCGGGCTTGTTCCTTTGGGAGGCGGTGGGTCAGGGCCGATGCGAACCCGTCAGGTCATTTGCACTTGGCGAAGCGGCCCTTGGCGTCCTTGCACGGTCCCTTCTTGGCGACCGGCTTGGGCGGACATTTGACGAACTTGCCCTTGGCGTCCTTGCATGGCGCGGCCAACGCTGGGGCTACGCTGCCGGTCATGAGGGCTAGGCCGAGGAGGGCGGAAGTCAGTGGCCTGGTCATCGCATTCCCCTTGGAAAGAGGTTGCCGGACCCGACAGGGGTGCGGGTCCGACGCCCTGCTTATGGGCGTTTTGCGGGCGGCATGCCAATGAACTTTTCGTCATGTTGCCGCCATGCGGGGGGCCTGTCAGGCCGCCGATTGCCGGTCCGTCAGGCCGATCCGTTCCTGCTGCATCATGGCCGCGGCGCGTTCGGTGGCGATGCGGGTGTCGTCGGCCAGTTTCTTGACCTCGCCCGCGACGACGGCGAAGCCGCGGCCGGCCTCCCCGGCGCGGGCCGCCTCTATCCGGGCGTTGAGGGCGAGCATGTTGGTCTGGGCGGCGATGCCGCGGATGGTCGAGACGATGTCGGCCAATTGGGTCATCGTCTTTTCCAGCGCATTCTTCTGTCGCTCCAGATCGTGCTGGAGGCGATGGCTGTCGGCCAGGCGATGACGCGCCTCCCGTTCCTGCCGGACCTGGCGGGTGATGTCGGTGGCGATCTTCACGACCTTGCGCAATGTGCCGTCGGCTTCGAAGACGGGATTATAGGTGGCCTGCAACCAGATTTCGCGGCCGTTGCGGTCGCGGCGCTCATAGGCGCCGGCGTCGAAGGCGCCGGAACCCAGCTTCTGCCAGAAATCGGCATATTCCTGGGATGCGGCATGGTCCGGCGTGCAGAAGATCCGGTGGTGCTTGCCCGCAATCTCTTCCAGCCCATAGCCCATCAGGGCCAGGAAATTGGCGTTGGCCGTCAGGATCGTGCCGTCCAGCGCGAATTCGATCACCGCCTGGCTGCGGTTGAGGGCTGTCCACGCGGCTTCGGCGCCGTGGGTGCCGTAAGAGAGGGAAGAGGCCAAACCATGTCTCCTTGATCCATCCGGCGCTAGGCGGAGCATGGTTAAGGAAGGGTAAGGGGCCATGGAAAAGGGGCTGCCGGGCGACCGGCAACCCCTGATGCGATTTGCTTTCCCGACCCGGATCGGGTGTGTGGGATTCAGCCCATGGCGGCTGCAAATGGCGGCTTTCCGCGCTTCCGGCGCTTACCTGCCGAACTGCGCTTCGAGCTTTTTTTCGCCTTGCCCTGAACGGAATCCCAGCGCGCCTTAAAGGGCGGCCTTGAGCTTTTCCACCAGGTCGGTGCGTTCCCAGGGGAAGAAGTCGCCCTCCGCCTTGCGTCCGAAATGGCCATAGGCGGCCGAGGGCTGGTAGATCGGCTTGTTGAGGCCGAGATGGGTGCGGATGCCGCGCGGGGTGAGGCCGCCCAGTTCCTTGATGTTCTTGATCGCCTGTTCGATCCTGTCGTCCCCGACCGTCCCGGTGCCGTGGGTGTCGACATAGAGCGACAGCGGTTCGGAAACGCCGATGGCGTAGGCGAGCTGGATCGTGCAGCGGCGGGCGAGGCCGGCGGCGACGATGTTCTTGGCGAGATAGCGGGTGATATAGGCGGCCGAGCGGTCGACCTTGGTCGGGTCCTTGCCGCTGAACGCGCCGCCGCCATGGGGCGAGGCGCCGCCATAGGTGTCGACGATGATCTTGCGGCCGGTAAGGCCGGCGTCGCCGTCCGGGCCGCCGATTTCGAAGCTGCCGGTCGGGTTGATGTGATAGACGGTCTCGTCCGAGAGCAGTTCGCCGGGCAGGATTTCCGCGACGACGCCCTTCACGTAATTTTTGAGTTCGGCTTCCTTTTCGCCCGCGTCATAGCCCGGCGCGTGCTGGGTCGAGACGACGATGGCGGTGGCGGCGGCGGGCTTGCCGTTTTCGAAGCGCAGCGTCACCTGGCTCTTCGCGTCCGGCTCCAGGAAGGGGGCGCGGCCGCTGTGGCGGTCTGCGGCCATCTTCGCCAGGATCTTGTGGCTGTAGTCCAGCGTGGCGGGCATGAGGTCGGGCGTTTCGTCGCAGGCGAAGCCGAACATGATGCCCTGGTCGCCCGCGCCTTCATCCTTGTTCCCGGCGGCGTCGACGCCCTGCGCGATGTGCGCCGACTGGGCGTGGAGGTTGTTTTCGAAGCGGAAAGTTTCCCAGTGGAAGCCGTCCTGTTCGTAGCCGATGCGCTTTACCGTGTCGCGGACGGTGCGTTCGATCTCTTCCTGCGCGCCCGGCGCCCATTCGCCATTTTCATAGACGCCTTTGCAGCGGATTTCCCCGGCGAGGACGACGAGCTGCGTCGTGGTCAGCGTCTCGCAGGCGATGCGGGCTTCGGAGTCCTTCGACAGGAAGAGGTCGACGATGGCGTCGGAAATCTGGTCCGCGACCTTGTCGGGATGGCCTTCGGAAACGGATTCCGAGGTGAAGAGGTAGTTCGAACGCATGGTTGCTCCAGTCTGATGCTGTGTCTGCGTATAAAGAAATCTTTATGTGCAGTGGATGCCTTAGCGGCTGCCGCGCAACCGGGCAAGTGGGATGCAGGCGAGGACGAGCAGCGCTGCAAAGGCGAAGGGGAGAAGATTGCCGAATCGCGCGAAGATCGTCGGCGGCAGCGCGGGGGGGAGCGCGGTGTCGAGAAAACCGGCGCGGTGGTGGCCGATGCTGCCGAGGATATGGCCGCGGGCGTCGACCACCGCGGAGATTCCGGTGGGGGTGGAGCGGATGATGGGGATGCCCTCCTCCAGCGCGCGGAGGCGGGCCTGCGCCAGATGCTGGACCGGGCCCCAACTGCCGAACCAGGCGTCGTTGGAGGGGTTGAACAGGAAGTTGGGGCGGTTGGCTTCGTCCACAACCTGGCCGGAGAAGATGATCTCGTAGCAGATCTGCACGCCCATCCTGAGCGGCGGGCGGCCCAGCGTGGCGGGCAGGGCCAGGCTTTGCGGGCCGGGGCCGGGCCAGAAGTCGACGGCGCCGGGGACGAGGCGGGACAGGCCGAGCGGCTGGAGAATCTGGCGCATCGGCAGATATTCGCCATAGGGGACGAGATGGGACTTGTCGTAGCGGCCGAGCAGGCGGGCCTGTGCGTTCACGACGAACAGGCTGTTGTTCGCGCCGGCCAGCGCGTTTTCCGGGACGCCTTCTTTCCCGACCTGTTTGAAATAGACCTTGGTCGCGCCGGTCATGAGGAGGTCGCCGGGGCCCAGCAATGCAGCGAGGCGGGCGCGCCAGTCGGGCTCCATGTCGAGATAGGCGGGGATGGCGGCTTCGGGCCAGAAGATCAGGCGCGGGGCCGGGCGCCGCGTGCCGGAGAGGGCGGCGAGGGTCTGGAAATGGGCCTGTTCGAGTTCGGGAGAATATTTTTCGTCCTGGCCAATATTGGGCTGGACCACGCGGATTTTGGGGGCGCCTGTGGGAGTGGGCGGGGCGGGGGAGAGATTGCCCCACAGGGTCAGGGCGATGAGGGGTGTAATGAGGGCGGCGGCGGGGCGGAACTGGCGGCGGAGGGCGAGGAGGAGCGCGCCCGACGCCAGTATGGCGAGCGCGCCGAGGCCGTAGGTGCCGATCAGGGTGGAGGCGATCGCCATGCCGGTGGGGAGGAGGGTGACGCCCAGCGGGTTCCAGGCGAAGCCGGTGAAGACGGTGGCGCGGAGATATTCCGAGGCCAGCCAGCAGGCGGCGAAGAGGAGGGTGAAAGGAAGTGTGGCGTGCTCCTGCGGAGGCAGGAGTCCAGTTCTGACGGCGGGACTGGGCTGTCGCGAGTCGCTTGTCTCGTTCCAGTGCCTTCGCAGGAACACGTTGTTCTGTAGATGGTACAGCCACCGCGCCGCCAGCGTGGCCAGGCCGGGATAGACGGCGAGGTAGAGGGACAGGAGGACCACCGCGCCATAGCCGAACCAGTGGGGCATCGCGTCCTGAAAGGTGAAGGCGTGGGCGATCCAGTTGAGGCCGAGGGTGAAATGGCCGACGCCGAACAGCCAGCCGCGCAGGAAAGCGCTGCGGCGGTCGGGAGCCTGTTCGATCAGGAGGATGAGGAGCGCGAAGCAGGCCAGGGTGACAGGCCAGAGCTTCAGCGGTTCGAAGCCGGTGGCCGCCGCGAATCCGGCGAGCAGGGCGGTGAGCTTCGGGAAGCGGGCCGGAATGTCCTTCATGCCGGTGCGGATCAGTGCAGCGTGGCCATGGTGGCGTGGCTGCACTTGTCGCTCTTGTCCCCGCCGCCGGACAGGGCGGAGGCCGCGATGAAGCCGCCGACCAGCAGCACCAGGAAGGCGGCGGAGAGCAGGCCGAGATATTTCTCGATGAACGCCTTGATCGGGCGGCCGAACTTCCAGAACAGGAAACCCACCAGCATGAACTGGAAGGCGCGGCTGAGGACGCTCGCCCAGAGGAAGGTGAAGAGGGAGAGGCCGATGAAGCCCGCCGTGATGGTGATGAGCTTGAACGGGATCGGCGTCGCGCCCTTGATCAGGATGATCTCCGCCCCGTAATCGCGCAAATAGCAGGCGGCGACGGGGAATTTCGCGGCGAGGCCGAGGGCGTGCAATATCTGCTGCCCCACCGTTTCATAGAGGAAATGGCCGATGGCATAGCCGAACAGCCCGCCCAGCACCGAGGCGATGGTGCAGATCAGCCCGAAGCGGATCGCGCGTTCCGGGCGGGCGAGGCACATCAGGCCCAGCAGCGGGTGCGGCGGGATGGGGAAGAAGCTGCTTTCCATGAAGCTGATGGCGAAGAGCCAGCGTTCGGCGTGGGCGTGGGCGGCTTTCGCCAGCGTCCATTGGTAGAGCTTGGTGAGCATCGGGTCGAGGCCCTAGCCCAACTGCTTTCGGGCCGCCAGTGCTTTTGCCAGGACGACCATCTGCTGCGGCGGATCGAGCGGTACGGGATAGGGGCGCGTCTCTCCCGTCGGTCGGTAGCCGCGTCTTCGATAATATCGGATGAGATTGTCGTGGGTGGAGATGACGGTCATTTCCATCCGCCGGGTACCGAAGGCGGTCGCGGCGAGCTGTTCGGCGGCGGCGATGAGGCGGTGGCCGAGGCCCCCCGACTGGAGCGCGGGATCGACGCAGAGCAGGCCGAGACAGGCGCGGCCGTCGCCCCGGTCGGAGATCTGGACGCAGCCGATGGGGGCGTCGTCCGGGTCTGGCGCGACCAGCAGGCGTTCGGCGGGGTCGGCGAGGATCGCCTCCAGCGCCGCGATGCTGGTGCGGGGGGTGGCGGGCGGGGCGGTCTCTATGGCCCAGCTTTGCCGGGCGGTGTCGCCGCGATAGGCGCGCTCTATGATCGGGTGGAGACGGGGGAGGTCCGACGGGCGGGCGAGGCGTATGTCCATGGCCGGCCTGTAACGCCCTTGTGATGGAAGCGACAGGGGTCTTGATCGGTGCGGCGTCGCCACGCTAGCTTTGCCGTGTAGGAGACGCATATGCTTGGCATGGGAGAGGGCGCCTGTCCCTTTGAGTTCAATACCGATCCCGCGACGTTCAAGGTCGGGGATTCGGTCAGCTACCGGGTGACGGGCAGTCTGGAGGGCATGCCCTTTGCCGGCGTGCTGCTGGAGGTGCATGAGGATCATGTCGTGCTGACGTCGGACCCGGACGACAAGGCCAGCCGGATGCGGGCGACCCGGGAAAGCCGTCCTGTCGTCCGGGAGGAGGATATCTGTTGACGCCACGGCGTTGACGGCGCGGCGGCGTCTGGGCATGACCCCTTATGAGTCCGGCCCGGCGCATCCGAGTGAATTTGACCTTATCCCTTCCCTCCCAATGGCGCGAGCGCGGCGGCGGATTGCTGCTGGCGCTGCTGTTCAACGCGCTGCTGCTGGCGTTGCTGACGCTGGCGCCCGATCCGGTGATCCGGCTGCCCGACCTGCGCAATCCGGTGACGTTCGAGATGGCGCCCGCGCCCAAGGCGGAGAAGGCGCAGAGCAAGGCCGAGAAGAGCGAGAAGAAGAAGCAGGAGAAATCGGCGCGGCGGCAGGTGCAGCAGCCGGTGGTCAGGCGCGACCGTCCCGTGGTGAAGCCGACCGAGCAGCAGCCCTCGCCGCTGCCGTTCCTGGTGCTGGACAGCCAGCAGATGGCGTCCGCCGACATCGGCAAGATGGCGAAGAAGGGCGCGGCCGACGGCGCGACGGGGCAGGGCAACAGCGCGGCGGCGGCGGGGCCGGGCGAGGGGCCGGGGGGCGTGCAATTGTTCGATGCGGAATGGTACCGGCGGCCGAGCCATGCGGAACTGGCCGGCTATCTGCCCGCCGATGCGCCGACAAGCGGCTGGGGTCTGGTCGCGTGCAAGACGGTGGATCATTACCATGTCGAGAACTGCCAGGCGCTGGGGGAATCGCCCATGGGGTCCGGCTTTGCCAAGGCGGTTCGGCTGGCGGCGTGGCAATTTCTGGTGCTGCCGCCGCGGGTGAATGGCAAGGTGATGGTCGGAAGCTGGGTTCGGATCAGGATAGACTATACGCGCAGCGTGGCCGGCGGGGACGATGCGGGGCGGTGAACCGGGAGGAGTTTTTAACCCATATGGAACATTTTTGTTGACATCGTCACGCTGTTCTGGCACATAGGTCGACATTGGGAAAATGTGAGTCGCCGATGAGGCGGTGAAGGGCTGGTCCTCGTCAGGGCCGGCCCCTTTGCTTTGCATGCGGGGGATTGGCTGTGGCGGACGGAGAAGGGAAGAGGAGCCGGTTCGGCGGGCGGGCCGATGCGCCCGAGCGGGTGCTGGCGCTGGAGAATGGGCCGCAGGGGGCGTTGGGCGTCGCGCCGCAGATGCGCGCGGTCCGCCGGAATGGCTGGACGCCGGCGCTGCGGCAGAAGTTCCTGGAGACGCTGGCGCTGACCTGCAACGTCAGCGAGGCGGCGCGGGTCGTCGGGCGGAACTTGTCGACCGTCTATTATCTGAAGCGGCGCGATCCGGCATTTGCGCGGGCGTGGAAGCAGGCGCTGAGCATCGGGCATGAGGAATTGCGGGCGCTGATGCTGCGGCAGGCGCTGTTCGGCACGGAGGATGAGGAGATCGTGCTGGACGGGGAAGGGGCGGTCAAGAGCCGGAAGATCAGGCGGGGGCATCCGCACATGATCCAGGCGCTGCTGTTCAGGGCGCATGAGAAGGAGGTGGAGGAGATGCAGCGGCTGGAGAGCGTGGAGCGGCCCGATGGCGAGGATGCGGTGGAGCGGTTGCGGGTGGCGCTGGATGAGGTGCGGAAGCGGAGTGGGGGGTAGGGGATTTTGGGTGGTTGCGGACTGGCAACTGCTGGTTCGCGCATCGCGAAAGCTGACAAAGAGCAGGGACTGTCAGGAATTTCGTGTGCGGCGAGGCGGTTGACCATCAGGCCGTCATGGCCCTGATGAAGCGTTCGCCGAAGAGAACGGCAAATTGAGCCTTCGCCATGTTCCACTCGCGCGGCGGCATTTTCCACTCTTTTTCCGATCGGTTCAAGATCAGATAGAGCAGCTTGGTGGCGGCCTCATCGTTGGGGAAATGACCTCGCGCACGAACGGCGCGGCGGAGCTTTGAATTGAGGGCCTCTATCGAGTTTGTCGTGTAGACGATCCGCCTGACTTCTTCAGGAAACGCGAAAAATGGGATGACTTCGGGCCACGCCCTGCGCCAGCTCTGGCCGATAGCCGGATAGCGTTGCCCCCAGAAGCCCGCTTCGAAGGCCGTCAGCGCTTCCTCGGCGGCTACGGCATCGACGGCGCGGTAGATGGCCTTCAGAGCTGCCCCAAGCGCCTTACGGTCTTTCCATGCCACGAAATCCATCGAGTTCCGCAGCAGATGGACGATGCATGTTTGAACCATCGCTTCGGGGAAGACGGCGGTGATGGCGTCGGGAAAACCCTTCAGGCCATCGACGACGGCCAGCATGATATCCTCGACACCGCGGTTGCGCAGTTCGTTCATGACGCGCAGCCAGAACTTGGCGCCTTCATTCTGCTCCAGCCATAACCCCAGGACCACCTTGGTGCCGTCGGCCATGACGCCCAGGGCAATATGGATCGCCTTGTTGCGGACCATGCCTTCGTCGCGGATCTTGACCCGGATCGCATCGAAGAAAACCAGCGGATAGGCTGGGTCCAGCGGGCGTTGCTGCCAGGCTGTGACCTCCTCCAACACCGCGTCCGTGATCGTGCTGATCAGGTCGGGCGAGGCCTCGATGCCATACAGTTCGCGCAGATGCCCGGTGATCTCCCGGGTGCTCATGCCGCGCGCGTACATCGAAATGATTTTGTCGTCGAAGCCGGGGAAGCGTCGCTGGTATTTGGCAATCAACTGCGGATCGAAGCTGCCAGCCCGATCGCGTGGCACCTCGATCTCGATCCGTCCTCCGTCGGTCGTCACTGTCTTGCGGCCATAGCCGTTCCGGCTGTTGTTCCCTTGCTCCTCCTGGCCAAGATGGTGATCCATCTCCGCATTGAGCGCACGTTCGGCAAAAGCCTTCTTCAGGGAATCAAGCAGGCCGCCCTGGCTGAGCGCTGCCGCCGCGTCAGTGCCGGCAAGCAGCTGATCGAGAATGTCGTTCGGTATCGAGGGTTCTTTGCGTCGTGACATATTGGGTCTCCTTGTTACCCATTATGCCTCGCCACACACGAAATTCCTGACAGTCCCAAAGAGCACGATCATTTGCAGCAATAATTGTAGCATATAGCAAAAATTGCCGTATATCGCCGCCATGGAAATACTGCCTACGCTCGAACTCCAGTTCCAAGACGCCTCGCAAGTCGGAGCAAAAAAATCCCCGCTCGCCTGGCGCGGGTTCAGGGTCGAACATGTGCTCCTCACGACAGATGAAGGCTATGATTTCCGCGCAAAGGGCGACAGTTGCTATCTCGCCTATCATGAGCTGATGCTGACCGACGGTGAGCTGAAGATGGAGGGTTTGCCGACCTTGGCCAAGACGCAGCTTCGCGACACGCTCACCTTCGCGCCCGAAGGATGCGCCATTGAGGGGTGGGCAAAGCCTGCTCGCGGAGAAAACAGCTACACGGCTCTCTATTTCGAACCCGATATCGTTTCCGAAGAATTGGGAGAACGATATGCCTGCGCCAATGCGGCACCTTTTGCATATGTTCGCAATGCCGGCCTGGCATCGACGATGATCAAGCTGCGCGACCTGGCCGTACGTGGTGACGATGACCCCCTCTACGCCGAAGCTCTTTGCCTGAGCGCGACAATCGAATTGCTGGGAATGCGGCCGTCACGGGAGGCCGCGCCCTTGAGCAAGGCGCAACTTGCACGCATTCAGGATTTTATCTTCGCCAATCAGCATCGCGCCATCGGCCTTGATGAGCTTGCAGACGTGGTCGATCTCAGTCGCTCTCACTTCTCCCGCGCGTTCAAGGCGACGACGGGCGTCGGACCATATCGTTTCGTCAGCGACTGGCGCGTTCGCCGCGCGCAAGAGATGCTGCGCGCCGTTCCGGATCAATCGGTCGAATCCATTGCACAGGCGGTCGGCTTCGCGAGCGCCGGCGCATTTCGTCGTGTGTTTCAACAGTTTGCGGGCACGACGCCGAAACAATATCGCAGGCAGCAGCGCTGAAAATCGGCAATTAAATCTTCTCGTGGGGGCGGGATATATGAGCGACTTTGACAATGCATCGAACAGATTTCTGGGCTGGCTCGGTCGGCGCGGCGTTCGTGAACCGGCAGAGCAACAATATGCCAAGGGAAGCGGCGACTTGATCCAGGCGGTGCGGCGGCACCTGCTCGATGAAATTGCGACTTTCCTGGTCAGTCATCGCCTTGACGTGACATCGACCAATCTCGTCACCACGCATGGAATATTCTCCGGAGGCAATCCAGTCCTGGCCCGCAAAATTGCAAAGCGCCATGCGGCTGGCCTTGAGATCACGCAGGAGTGGCTGGATGAAGTGGCAGGGATCGATCAATCCGACAAGCAGCACAACGGCGTCGAGTTGCTGATCGGCCAGATGGAGAACAGCATCGAAATATTCTCCAGAAATACCAATGCGGCGCGCAGCGCCACCTCGGAATATTCCGTCGAGCTGGAGGGCCATGTCGCCGAACTCGCCGCCAGTTCGGAAACGGGGCAGATCATTTCGCACTTCACGAAAATGGCTACCGCCATGTTGGAGCGGACCCGGCAACTCGAAAGCGATATGCACCGCAGCGAGGAGGAAGCGGAATCATTGCGCCGGAGCCTGGAAAAGGCCAAGCGGGAGGCGGAGGTCGATCATCTGACCGGCCTCCCTAACAGGCGTGCCTTTGAAGCCGTGTTGGAACGCGAATATCGCGAAGCGCGCGGCGCGATGGAACCGCTGGCCGTCGCATTTTGCGACATCGATCATTTCAAGCGCGTCAATGACACGCACGGCCACGACACCGGCGACCGCGTTATCCGGTTGATAGCGGAGACACTCGCCAGGATCAGTGACGACAAGTGCCATGTCGCGCGCCATGGTGGCGAGGAATTCGTCATGCTCTTCCGAGGACTGCCAGTCTCCGAAGTGAAGAATCAGCTTGACGATGTGCGGGAAAGCATGGCCGACCGGCGCCTGATCAACCGGAAGACAGACCAGCCCGTCGGGCGGGTCACCTTTTCCGCCGGCATCGCCGACATATTCGATTATCCGGACCCGCGTGCTGCAATGAAAGCCGCTGACGAAGCCCTCTACGCCGCCAAGGAGGCTGGCAGGAACCAAATTCATGTAGCCCGGAATCTTTAATAGGCGCTTGCTATCAGGAAAGCGATGACCGCTTTTGAGACAAAAGATTTCATCTTAGACGGCAAAAACTGGTCGTTTCAGCTATCTCGTCAGGGGGCGTAGCGGAGGTGGATCAGGGGGTAGGGACGGCCCTGGCCGTCCTGGTCGGAGCGGCCGGTGCGGGCGAAGCGCATGGCTTCGTAGAAGCCGATCGCCTGCGCATTCTGTTCGTTGACGTCCGTGGTGAGCGTGGGGTGGAGCGACAGGGCGTGGTCGATCAGGCGGCGCCCGACCCCCTGGCCGCGCCATGCGGGGTCGATGAACAGCGCCTCCATATGCGTGCCGTCGATCAGCATGAAGCCGATGGCGTGGTCGTCCGGGTCGGTGGCGAGCCAGGCGGGCGCGTGGGGGAGGAAGGCGGCGACCTCCGCCTCTATCGCGGTGCGGTCTGCCGGCGTCAGGAAATCATGGGTCGCGTCGACGGCCTTGCGCCAGATGTCGAGCAGGCAGGCGCCGTCGGCGGCGCGGGCGGGGCGGATGGAACTCATGGCGGGCATATAGGGATGTGGGGCTGATCGGCCAAATCGGCCGCCGTGGAAAATCGATGAATGGAGGCGGGCGCATGGCCCTTTCGGATTTCGAACGGCTGGCGCATCTGCCGGAGGCGGCGCGCGAGCGGGTGCTGGCCGGGCTGGGCGCGGCGGCGGCCGATGCGCTGGCGCATGACTGGCGCTGGCTGGCGCGGCCGGAGCAACTGGCGCCCGAAGGGGACTGGCGCATCTGGCTGATGATGGCGGGGCGCGGGTTCGGCAAGACGCGGGCCGGGGCGGAGTGGGTGCGCTCGGTCGCGGAGAGCGATCCGGCGGCGCGCATCGCGCTGGTCGGCGCGACGCTGGGCGAGGCGCGGGCGGTGATGGTGGAGGGGGCGTCGGGCCTGTTGTCCATCGCGCCCTGGTGGAACCGGCCGGTCTTCGCGCCGGCGCTGCGCAAGCTGGTCTGGCCCAATGGCGCGATCGCCACGCTTTACGGCGCGGCGGAGGCGGAGGGGCTGCGCGGGCCGCAGTTCAGCCATGGCTGGGCCGACGAGATCGCCAAATGGGCGGGCGGCGAGGCGGTGTGGGACAATCTGATGATGGGGATGCGGCTGGGCGGCGCGCCGCGCGTGCTGGCGACGACGACGCCGCGGCCCGTCGCCCTGGTGCGGGGGCTGGTGGCGCGCAACGGCGGCGACGTGGTGGTGACGCGGGGGCGGACGGCGGACAATGTCGCGCATCTCGCGGAAGGGTTCCTGGCGGCGATGGAGCGGAGCTATGGCGGGACGCGGCTGGGGCGGCAGGAGCTGGAGGGCGAGCTGATCGAGGAAGTCGAGGGCGCGCTGTGGACCCGCGATCTGCTGGAGCGGTGCCGGGTGGCGCATGTACGCGGCGGGCTGGCGCGGGTGGTGGTGGCGGTCGATCCGCCCGCCTCCGCGCATGGCGACGCCTGCGGGATCGTGGTCGTCGGGCTGGGGGCGGATCGGCGCGCCTATGTGATTGCCGATGCGACGGTGGAGGGCGCGACGCCGGAGGGCTGGGCGCGGGCGGTGGCGGCGGCGGCGCTGGTGCATGGCGCGGACCGGGTGGTGGCCGAGGCGAATAATGGCGGGGCGATGGTCGAGAGCGTGCTGCGCGCCGCCGAGGCCGGGCTGCCCGTGCGGCTGGTGCATGCGAGCCGGGGGAAGGTGGCGCGGGCCGAGCCGGTGGCGGCCCTTTATGAGGCCGGGCGGGTGGCGCATCGGGGCGGCTTTCCCGCGCTGGAGGACCAGATGTGCGGGATGATGCTGGGCGGCGGCTATGAGGGGCCGGGGCGGTCGCCGGATCGGGCCGACGCCCTGGTGTGGGGGTTGACCGAGTTGATGCTGGGGCGGCGCGGGGATGCGCGGGTGCGGGGGATTTGGGGGGATGCCTGATCCTGCGCGGTCCTGCCTTCGCAGGAGCGCTATGGTCATGATCGACGGACATTGCCGGTTCGTAATGGGGGCCTGTTCGTAATGGAGGGCCTGTTCGTAATGGGGGAACAATGACCTGGTGTTTGCGTAGTCCTTTCGTCTGATTTGCAAGGAGATTGGTCATGAAACTGGCCGGATGGACGATGGCTGCGGCGGGGCTGGCTCTGGTGGGTTCGCCGGTGCTGGCGGCTTCGCTGAACGGCAAGGAGCGGGCGCGGGTGGCGCGGGCCGCGCCGCGCGATCGGGATGATGTGCGCTATTGCCTGCTCCAGGCGAAGAAGGGGCGGGACAAGGGCACGGTGATCGGTGCGGCGGGCGGGGCCGGCGTCGGCGCGCTGGCCGGCGGCAGTCTGGGCGAATCCCTGCTGGCCGGCGCGGCGGGCGCCGTGGCGGGGCGCGTGATCGGGAAGAGCGAGGGGACCAATTCCGCCTGCGATCGGGTTTTGGCCCGCAATCCCTGAGAGTTCGGGGACGGGGCAGACCCGTCCGGTTTTCGGTAGGCGGCTGAGCGCCGCAGACCTTCACGATCCTCCCTCCGTTCCCGGGGGGAGGATTTTTTGTCGGTGGGTGGGTCCATGAAATTGTTCGGGGTGAAGGCGGCGCGCGGCGGGGCGCGGCCGGTGTTGGCGCGTGCCTGGGGATCGGGCGGGGTCGCGCTGGGCGAGTGGCCGGCCAGCTATGAGCAGCAGGTGCGGGCCGGGGTGATCGGCAATCCGGTGGCGCAGAGGGCGCTGCGGCTGGTGTCGGAGGGGGCTGGCGGGACCGCGCTGGTCGTCGGGGGCGTCGCGGAGGAGGTTCGGGCGCGGGTGAAGGCGCTGGTGGCGCGCTGTTCGTCCGGACAGTCGCTGGTGGAGACGGTGGCCGGCCATCTGCTGCTGCATGGCAATGCCTATGTGCAGATCATCCTGGGGGCGGACGGGATGCCGGGCGAGCTGTATGCGCTGCGGCCCGAGCGGGTGAGCGTGGAGGCGGATGCGCGGGGATGGCCGGCGGCCTATCTCTATCGCGTCGGGGAAAGCGTGACGCGGCTGTCGCCCGAGGATGGCGCCGGAAGGACCGGGATCGTGCACCTGAAGGCGCTGCATCCGCTGGACGATCATTATGGGCTGGGCTGCGTCGGGGCGGCCGCCGGGGCGGTGGCGATCCACAATGCGGCGACGGTGTGGAACAAGGCGCTGCTGGACAATGCGGCGCGGCCTTCGGGCGCGATGGTCTACGATCCGGGCGACGGGTCGGTGATGAGCCCCGAGCAGTTCGAGCGGGTCAAGCGGGAGATGGAGGTCGCCTTTTCCGGCGCGGCCAATGCCGGGCGGCCGATGCTGCTGGAGGGCGGGCTGGACTGGAAGGCGATGAGCCTGACGCCCGCCGAGATGGATTTCGTGGGGCTGAAGGCGGCGGCGGCGCGGGAGATCGCGCTCGCCTTCGGCGTGCCGCCGATGCTGATGGGGCTGCCGGGGGACAATAGCTACGCCAATTATCGCGAGGCCAATCGGGCGTTGTGGCGGCAGACGATCCTGCCGCTGCTGGCGAAGATCTGGGGTGGGTTGGCGCAGGGTCTGCAGGGCTGGTGGCCGGCGCTGTGTCTGGGCGCCGACCTGGATGCGGTGCCCGCGCTGTTCGAGGAGAGGAGCGCGCTGTGGGACCGGGTGGCGGCCGCGGACTTCCTGTCGGCGGAGGAGAAGAAGGCGATGCTGGGCATGGGGTGAGGCGACGGGCGCGGAGGCAGGTGATGAAATATGATGGGGAGATGCTGGCGCGGCTGGTGGCGCAGGCCGAGGCGCAGCCGGCGGGGGCGGACATGCTGATGATCCGCGCGCTGGTCGAGGAGGCGAGCGAACTGGGCGCGGGGCGGGCGCTGGAGCGGCTGGGGCTGGCGGATCGCGGGGCGGAGGCGGATGTGCGGGAGCTGCGCGAACTGCTGGGCGGCTGGCGCGACGCGAAGAAGGCGGCGCGGGGCGCGGTCGTCGCCTGGGTCGTGCGGATCGTCACCGCGCTGATGCTGCTGGGGATGGCGGTGAAGCTGGGTCTGTTGGGGCTGGCGCATGAGTGACGTGCGGTTCGCCGGCTATGCGGCGGTGTTCGACCGGGTGGACCGGGGCGGCGATGTGGTGCGGGCGGGGGCCTTTGCCGGGGTGGCGGCGGGGGTGCCGCTGCTGTGGCAGCATCGGCCCGGCGAGGTGATCGGGACGGTCGAGAAGGTCGAGGAGGATGCGCGGGGCCTGCGCGTGATCGGGCGGGTTTCCGGGCGGACGGCGGCGGGGCGGGAGGCGGGTCGCGCGCTTCGGGAGAAGGCGGTGGACGGGTTGTCCTTTGGCTATCGGGTGCGGGAGGCGAGAGGGGTTTCGCCCCGGGAATTGCTGGAGCTGGAGGTGGTGGAGGTGAGCGTCGTCACGCATCCGATGCAGGATCTGGCTCGGGTGATTGCGGTGGAATAGGGGGCCTTACCCCTCATCCAACTTCGCCTGGGCGGCTTTGCCGCCAAGGCTTCGTATCCTTCTCCCACAAGGGGAGAAGGAGCTGTTCGGGCGGTCCGGTGGGCCGCCCTTTTTCGTGGGAGTGGTGGATGACGGATCAATTGGAAGCGAGCTTTGACGTGATGGCGCAGGGTGAGCGTATTGCCGGGCTGGAAAGTGAGGTCGCGGCGTTGAGGGGGGCGCTGCTGGTTCAGCAGAGGCCCGCGCTGGATGGCGTGAAGGGCGGGGCGGTCGATCCGCATCGGGCCGCCTTCGTCGAGCGCTATGTGCGGCAGGGGCTGGAGGCCGGGGTCGAGCTCAAGAGCTTTTCCGGCGCTTCGGGCGCGGCGGGCGGCTATGCGGTGCCGCGGGAGATCGACCAGATCATCGGCGCGACGCTGAAGGCGATTTCGCCCATCCGGTCGATCGCCAATGTCGTGCGGACGGGTACGGCGGGCTATCGCAAGCTGGTGACGTCGGGCGGCATCGTGTCCGGCTGGGCCAGCGAAACGGGCGCGCGGGCGGAGACGGCGACGCCGAGCTTCAACGAGATCGTGCCGCCTTCGGGCGAGCTCTACGCCAATCCGGCGGCGAGCCAGGCGATGCTGGACGATGCGCAGTTCGACGTCGAGGGCTGGCTGGCCGGGGAGATCGCCCGCGAGTTCGCGGCGGCGGAGGGCGCGGCCTTCGTCAACGGCAATGGGACGAACAAGCCCAAGGGCTTCCTGACCTATACGACGACCAATGAGGCGGACAGCGTGCGCGCCTTCGGGTCGCTGCAATATGTGGCGTCGGGGGCTTCGGGGGCCTTTGCCGCTTCGGGGCAGGACAGGCTGATCGACCTGGTGCAGGCGTTGCGCGCGCCCTATCGCCAGGGGGCCTGCTTCGTGATGAATTCGGCCACGCTGTCGGTCATCCGCAAGATGAAGACCAGCGACGGGGCGTTCATCTGGCAGCCTTCGCTGAGCGCGGGGCAGCCGGCGACGCTGCTGGGCTATCCGGTGGTCGAGGCCGAGGACATGCCGGACATTGCGGCGGGTTCGCTGTCGATCGCGTTCGGCAATTTCCAGGCGGGCTATGTGATTTCCGAACGCAGCGAGACCAGCATCCTGCGCGATCCGTTCAGCAACAAGCCGTTCGTGCATTTCTATGCGGTGAAGCGGATCGGCGGGGCCGTGGCCAATTCGGAGGCGATCAAGCTGATGAAGTTCGCGGCTTCCTGATCACCCCTCATCCAACTTCGCCTAAGCGGCCTTGCCGCTAAGGCTGCGCATCCTTCTCCCACAAGGGGAGAAGGAAAGACTGGGGGCGTCCTGCGGGGCGTCCCCTTTTTTGGTGGGAGGGGCCATGTTGGCGGATCTCAAGGCCTGGTTGCGGATCGGGTCGGATGATGAGGATGGCGTGCTGGAGCGGCTTTTGGGAAGCGCTTCGGGGCTTTGCGAGCAGTTTATCGGGCAGTGGCTGGTGGTGCGGGAGGCGTCGGAGACGGTCGTCGCGGACGGGAGCTGGCAGAGGCTGACGGCGCGGCCGGTGGTGGCGATCGAGGGGGTGGAGGCGGCCGGCGTGGCGCTGGCGCCGGAGGCCCATGCGATCGACATCGATGCTTCCGGCGATGGCTGGGTGCGGGCGCGGCCGGTCGATGGGCCGGGGGAGGTCGTGGTGCGCTATCGCGCGGGGCTGGCGGTCGATGAGGATGCGCTGCCCGAAGCGATCCGGCAGGGGATCGTGCGGCTGGCGGCGGAGCATTTCGCGGCGCGGGGCGGGGACGTGGCGACGCCGCCCGCCGTGGTGAGCGCGCTGTGGCGGCCATGGCGGCGGATGCGGCTGGCATGAGCATGAGGGGGCGGTGGGCATGAGGGGATGGCTGGGCGCGCTGGTCGAGGCGCGGATGGAGGCGCGGCGGCGGGGGATTGCCGCGGCTCTGGCGGCGACCGGCGTGGAGGCGCAGGTCGAGGGTGAGGCGGTGCGGCTGTCCGGGCGCGGGCTCAAGGCGCGGTGGATGGGCGATCTGGCGCTGCGGGAAGCGGTGCGGCATTCGGGAAAGGGGCGGCGATGAGCGCGGAGGTGGCGGTGCGTGGAGCCGTGGTTGCGGCCCTGCGTGGGGATGCCGTCTTGATGGCGGGGGTGAACGGGCTGTTCGACGGCGCGCCGGGACGGGCCAGCGCGCCCTATGGGGTGGTGGGGGACTGCATCGCGCTGGATTGGGGCGCGAAGGATGTGGAGGGGTGGGAACTGACCGTGGCGGTCAGCCTGTTCGACGTGGGGGAAGCGCCTGCGCGGCTGGGCGGCCTGCTGGAGCGCGTGGATGCGGCGATGCGGGCGATGGGGCCGGTGGAGGGCTGGCGGGTCGTTGGCGCGGGGCTGGTGCGGTCCCGCGTGGCGCGGACGGCGGCGCGGGACGGGTGGCAGGCCCTGGTGGATTATCGGGTGCGGGTGGTGCGGGCTTAGCTGCCCGGCTTCGAATAGTCTTCATATTCTCCGACGATCTTGTCCCGATATTCGCTGATCTGGTCGTCGGCGTCCGATTGCGCGTCCTTGTCCGACATGCCGCTCGACTTGTCGTCGGCGACGATGGCGGCGCGGAAGGCGGCTTCCTTGGCGCCGCATTCGCTCTTCAGCGCGGACTGGAAATCGCCGAGCGACAGTTTCTTGTCGATGGCGGGCTGAATCTGTTTCGACAGGCACTGCGAATAGTCCTTGCGGCCAGTGCCGACATCGACGCCGCCCTGCGGAGCGGCGGCCAGCAACAGCATCAGGGGGGCGGTGACGAACATAGGGGGCCTCTCTCCAAATCCCGAATCTTGCACGGTTTATCGTAGAGGAGAATGCGCCATGGGCGTGGAAAAAGGAAGCGCGTTTCTGTTGAAAATAGGCGATGGCGGGGCGCCTGCGGCCTATGCGACCGTGGCCGGGATGCGGACCACGCAACTGTCCGTCAACGGCGAGGCGGTGAACGTCACGCACAAGGGATCGGGCGGCTGGCGCGAGCTGCTGTCGGGTGCGGGCGTGCGATCCGTCAGCGTGTCGGCGGCGGGCATATTCACCGGATCGGCGGCGGAGGTGCGGCTGCGCAACCATGCGCTGGCCGGGACCATCGAGGATTATGAGCTGAGCTTCGAAAGCGGCGAGAAGATGCGCGGGCGCTTTCTGGTGACGCGGCTGGACTATGCCGGGGATTATAATGGCGAGCGCAACTATGCGCTGAGCCTGGAAAGTTCCGGGCCGGTGGTGTCGCTGTGAGCGGGGGCAATGGCGCCCCGGCTAACGGTGCCCGGGGGGAGGCTGCGCTGGAACTGGGTGGGGAGCGCCTTGTGCTGCGGCCCAGTTTCGCGGCTTTGGTGGCGGCTGAGGAGGAATTGGGACCGTTGTTCGCGCTGGTGGAGCGGGCGGCGGACGGGAAGCTGTCGCTGGGCGAGATGGCCGGGCTGTTCTGGCATTGCCTGGCGGAGCCGCCGGCGGGATTGACGCGAGAGGCTTTGGGCGAGGCGATCGTGGCGGCGGGGCTGGCGAAGCTGACGCCGGTTCTGCGCGGGATACTCGGGCAGATTTTGGGGGGACGATGAGCTTTTTCAAAGCGGCGGCGCGGCTGGCAGGGGTCGCGGGGTGGTTGCTGGGGTGGCGGCCGGAGGAGTTCTGGCGGTCGACGCCCGCGGAACTGGAGAGCGTGTTGCGGGCGGCTCATGGGGATGAGGACGAGGCGCGCGTGGGGATGGATCGCGGGGAGTTGGAGAGGTTGCGGGCTGGGATGCCGGATTGAGGTTGGAATGTGGGGCTTTCCCCTCCCCCAAACCCCTCCCTGAAGGGAGGGGCTTTTTCTTTTCGGTTGCGAGGTGAGAGGGATGGACGAGGAGATCGACAATCTGGTCGTGCGGGTGCGGGCGGACAGGCAGGGTTTTGCGCGGGATGTCGAGGCGATGCGGGGGGAGCTGGAAGGGCCTCTTGCGACGGGAGCGGAGCGGGCCGGGCGGCGGATCGAGCAGGGGTTGTTGCGGGCAGTGCGGACCGGGCGGTTCGGTTTCGAGGAGCTGAAGGCCATTGCGCTGCGGGTGCTGGACGACATTGCGGCCAGCGCCTTGCGGGCCGGGATGAACGGCATCGGCGGCGATGGCGGGCTGATCGGGCTGGCGGCGTCCGCCTTGGGCTTGCCGGGGCGGGCAACCGGCGGGCCGGTGGCGCCGGGGCGGGCCTATGTCGTGGGAGAGCGGGGGCCCGAGGTCTTTGTGCCCACCGCGAGCGGGCAGGTTGTTCCCCATGGCGGTGGTGGCGCGCGGGATGTGCGGGTGAGCATCGCGGTGCAGGGGCAGGGGGCGGATAGCGCCCGATTGCTGGCGCGCAGCGCGCGGCAGGTGGCCCGGGCGGTCAGGGGGGCGATAAGCGGATGAGCAGACTGGCTTACTGGCTGGCCGATGCGCGGCGGGGGCAGGAGGCGCGGTTCATGAAGCGGTTCGCGCCGACGCACTGGACCGTCAATTTTCCCCGGCCGATGATGGCGAGTGTCGTCACCACCGCGCCGGACGCGCTTCGGGTGGATGCCGTCTTTTACGGGTCCGGGGATCTGGCGGGGCTGATCTGGGAGGCGGAGGACAAGTGGAGCCATGCCCTGCTGGCCTATGAGACGGATCGGGATTTTCGCGATTGCGTGCTGCGCTTCCGCTGGCGGAGCGGAGGGCTGCGGCGGCTGGACCAGACGCATGGGCCGACGCTGACCATCGAGGGGAGGGACGCGGCGGGGCATGCGCGGGCCTGGTATGTGCGCTTGTGGAACTATGCGAGCGGCGGGCCGGAAGATGCTGTGATCACACTGGATTTTTCCGCGATCAGGAGCGGATTCCTGTTGAGCGAAGGGGAAGAGGTCTGGGCAGGCGATGTGGACCGGATGTTCATCTCCCTCGCCGCGCCCGGTTACGATGCGGGGAGCGCCGCCTTTGCCGGCGGGGTCGAGGGGTGGTGCGAGCTTTCCGACATGGGCTGCGACGGGGCCGGGTCGGTGCTGCGCGTGGGCGATGCGGTGCTGCCCGAACATGGGCTGTCGATGGCGACCGGCTATGACGACTGCTTCAACCAGACGCCGGAGCGGATCGTCGCGTCGATCCATGCGCTGGGCTATCGCGGGGACATCAACCATTATGTCGGGATGAGCCATTATTTCCGGCTGGAACCGCTGGGCGGCGGATTTTACATCAGCCTGGCCGGCGGGGTGCTGAACGCGCCCTGCGCCGCCTGGCATGCCGATTTCGCGCGGCGGGCGAAGGCGCTGGGGCTGGGGGTGATCTGGTCGCTTTCCTATGAATTGTTCGACGAGCACTGCTGGAACGACTGGAAGCAGCGGGCGGAGGATGGTTCTCCCGCGCTGACGGGCTGGTCGCCGCCCTCCACCCTGCTTTCCCCTGCGCATGACGGGGCGATGAGCTATTTGCGGCTGGTGGCAGGGGCCTTTGTTTTCATCGGGTTGGCGGCTGGACTGGAGATCGGATTTCAGGTGGGCGAGCCCTGGTGGTGGGTGATGCCTGCCGACGGGCGCATCTGCCTGTATGACGATGCGGCGCGGGCGGCGTTCGGGACGGCGCTGGTGTCGATCCCGGATGTGCGGGGGACGCTGAGCGCCGGGCAGAAGGCGTTGCTGAACCGGGCGGGCGAAGTGCTGGCGGCATCGACGGCGGCGCTCTGCGCCTGGGTGAAGGGGGTGGCGCCGGGGGCGGTGACGCATCTGCTCGCCTATCTGCCCACGGTGCTCGATCCGCTGGCGCCGGAAGCCAAGCGGGCGAACATGCCGTTGGGATGGGCGTCGCCCGCCTTCGATGTGCTGCAACTGGAAGATTATGACTGGGTGACGCAGGGACGCGAGCGGCTGACGGCGCGGGGCGTCGAACTGGCGGTGGAGCGGCTCGGCTATCCGGTCGAGGCGCAGCATTATCTTTCGGGCTTCGTGCTGCGCGGGGAGGATGCCGCGCAATGGCGGGAGATCGCGGCGGCGGCGGATGCGGCGGTGCGGCGGGGGACGGCCGCGACCTTCATCTGGGCGCTGCCGCAGGTGGCGCGGGACGGCTTCACCTGCTTCAGATTGAATGGGGAGGAAGATGTGCAAGCCTTTGACGATGTGTCCTTTCCTTTGGGCGTCGGACGGGAGGCGAGTGTCGCGCCGGCCTTTTCGACGCAGGTCGTGGAGAGCGTTTCGGGGCATGAGCGGCGCAGCAGCGACTGGGCGAATGCGCGCCTGTCCTTCGATGCCGGGCCGGGCGTGCGGTCGGAGGCGGACATGGCGGCGCTGATCGCCTTCTTCCGGGCGCGGCGGGGCGCGGCGCGGGGGTTCCGGTTCAGCGATCCCTTCGATGACCGCAGTTGCGGCATGGGGGAGGCGCCGGGGCCGCTGGACCAGCGGCTGGGGCTGGGCGACGGGGTGCGGGCGGAGTTTCCCTTGCAGCGCTTCTACGGCGCGGGCGAGGAGGCGCAGGCGCGGCGGATCACGCGGCCGGTGGCGGGGACCATCCGGGTGGCCGTGGACGGCGTGGAGATGGTGGGCGGCTGGAGCCATGCCGGGCTGGGCATGATCGCCTTCGATGTCGCGCCCGCCGAGGGAGCGGTGCTGACGGCCGGTTTCCGCTTCGACGTGCCGGTGCGCTTTGCCGAGGACCGGCTGGACATCAACCGGGCGACCTTCGCGGCGGGCGAGGCGCCGTCGGTGCCATTGGTGGAGATCAGGGAATGAGCGGGCTGGAAGCGTTGGAGAAGCCGCTGGCGACGCTGGCCTTTTGCTGGCGGATCGAGCGGCGGGACGGGGTGACGATCGGGCTGACGAGCCATGATCGCGATCTGGAGATCGGCCATCTGCTCTATCGCGCGGCGCCGGGGATGACGCCTTCCGCCGTGCGCAGCGGCATCGGGGTGGAGGGCGCGGACAGCGATGTCGAAGGCGCGCTGGTGGCGGATGCGATCAGCGAGGCGGACCTGATAGCGGGGCGCTGGGACGGGGCCGGGCTGGAGTTGCGGCTGACCGAGTGGGAGGCGCCGGGCGATCTGTGGCTGCTGCTGGCGCGGGGGGAGATCGGGGCCGTGACGCGCAAGGCGGGGGCTTTTTCAGCAGAGCTGGTGGGCGCGATGGCGGCGCTGAAGGCTTCTGTCGCGCCGTCCACTTCGCCGGACTGCCGGGCTGCGCTGGGGGACAGGCAGTGCCGGGTCGATCTGGCCGGGCGGCGGCGCGTGGTGGCCGTCGGCGCGGTGGAGGATGCGGTGGCGAGCGTGGCCGGGCTGGAGCCGGGGGCCTACGCCTTCGGGACGCTGCGCTGGCTGACCGGGGCCAATGGCGGGATAGTGCAGGGGGTGATCGACAATGGCGCCGAGGATGTCGGCCTGGCCGATCCGCCGCCCTTTGCGGTGGAGGCGGGCGCGCTGGCGCTGCTGACCGAGGGGTGCGACCGGCGGTTGGCGACGTGCGTCGGCCGGTTCGGCAATGCGGTGAATTTTCGGGGGGAGCCCTATCTGCCGGGGACGGATTTGCTGACGCGCTATCCGGGGGCGGCGTGAGCGGGGTCGTGGCGGCGGCCCGCGCCTTGGTGGACGTGCGGTTCCGCCTGCACGGGCGGCTGCCCGAGCGGGGGTTGGATTGCGTCGGGCTGGCGGCGCTGGTGCTGGGGCGGGCGGCGCCGGAGGGATATGGGCTGCGGTCCGGGGATGAGGGCCGGGCGGCGGACTGGCTGCGCGCGGCGGGGCTGCGGCGGGTCGATGCGGCGCGCGAGGGCGATCTGGCGCTGGTGCGGCCGGGGCCGTTGCAACTGCACCTGATGATCGTCGTGCCGGGCGGACATGTCCATGCCCATGCGGGCGTGGGGCGCGTCGTGGAGATGCCGGGGCCTTCGCCCTGGCCGGTGCTGGGTTACTGGCGGGCGGAATAGGAGAATCTATGGCGACGATCGTGTTGACCGCCCTTGGCACGGCCATTGGCGGGCCGCTGGGGGGCGCCATCGGCGGGCTGATCGGCAACGCCTTCGACCATGCGGTGCTGTTCAGGCCCAAGGGCGTGGAGGGGCGGCGGCTGAACGAGGTTCAGGTCCAGACGTCGACCTATGGGTCGCAGGTGCCGAGGCTGTTCGGTACGCTGCGGGTGGCGGGAACCGTGATCTGGGCGACGGACCTCAAGGAGACGAGGCACAGGAGCGGCGGAGGCAAGGGGCGGCCCAGCGTCACCAGCTACAGCTATTCGGCGAGCTTTGCCGTGGCGCTGTCGGCGCGGGCCGTGCGGTCGGTGCGGCGCATCTGGGCGGACGGCAACCTGCTGCGCGGGGCGGCGGGGGACTTCAAGACCGAGCTGGGGGCGTTCAGGCTGCATGGCGGAGGCGAGGATCAGGCGGTCGATCCGCTGATCGCGGCAGCGGAGGGCGTGGGAGCGACGCCGGCGCATCGGGGGATCGCCTATGCCGTGTTCGAGGATCTGGCGCTGGCGGATTATGGCAACCGCATTCCTTCACTGACCTTCGAGGTGGAGGCGGACGAGGGGCCGGTCGCGATTGCCGGTCTGGCGGCGGCGTTGAGCGGGGGGATGTTGACCGGCGATGGGCTGGGCGCGGTCGCCGGCATGGCGGCGGGCGGCGCCGATGTGGGCGATGCGCTGGCGCCGCTGGTGGAGGCGTTCGGCCTGGCCTTCGTGGCGGAAGAAGCGGGGTTGCGCCTGCGGGCCGCGGAGGGGGAAGGGACGGCGGGGATCGCGGCGGGGGCGCTGTGCCGGTCGGTCAATGGGCGGGCGCTGGACGGGTTCGAGCATGCGGGCGGCGCGGCGGACAGCGTGCCGGCGGCCTTGTCGGTCCGTTATCATGATCCGGCGCGCGACTATCAGGCGGGTGTGCAGCGTATCGGACGGCCGGGGCCGGGACGGCTGGAGCAGGGGGTGGACCTGCCGATGGTGCTGTCGGGCGAGGAGGCGCGGTCGCTGGCGGCGCGGAAGCTGGGGATGGCCTGGGCGGGGCGATCGACCATGACGCTGCGCTGCGGGTGGGATGCGCTGCGCCATGCGCCGGGCGATGTCGTCGCGGTGGAAGGCGTGCCGGGCCGGTGGCGGATAGAGGAGCGCGAATGGGAGGCGATGGCCGTGCGCCTCGCCTTGAGGCGCTTGCCGGGGGCGGGCGCCGCGATGCCGCCGGGGGCGTCCTCCGGCGCGATGGTGCGGCAGGCCGACACGCCGCATGGCCCGACCACGCTGATGCTGGCCGATTTGCCCATGATCAGGGAAGGGGCGGCGGCCGCTCCCCTGATCGTGGCGGCGGCGAGCGGTGGCGAGGCGTGGCGCGGCGCGGCGCTTTTCGTGGTCGGTGCGACGGGGGAGGCTTCGCCTGCCGGGCGGACGGCCGGCCGCGCCGTGATGGGGCGAACGGACAATGGACTGGCCGCGGGGAGCGTGACGATGATCGACCGGATCAATGCCCTCCATGTCACTCTGCTGTCGGCGGACATGGAATTGGCGGGGGCGGACGAGGCGGCGCTGGGGCTGGGGCGCAATCTGTGCCTTGTCGGGCGGGAACTGGTCCAGTTCAGCCATGTGGTGCAGACCGGGGCCGCCAGTTTCCGGCTGGAAGGGCTGCGGCGGGGATTGTTCGGAACCGAATGGGCGATGGATTCCCATGGCGAGGGCGAGGCCTTCCTGTTGCTGGAGGAGGACCGGCTGGTCGAGCTTGCCGCTTATGGCGGGGTGGAGATTGGCGGCAGCCTCCATGTCTCCGCGATCGGGGTCGGCGACAGCGAGCCGGCCGATGCGCTGTTGACGATAAGGGGGGAGGCCCTGGCGCCGCCTTCCCCGGTGCATGTCACGGCGCGTGCGGACGGGGATGGCGGCTGGATCGTCGGCTGGACCAGGCGCAGCAGGAGCGGGTGGCGCTGGACCGGCGGGGCCGACGTGCCCCTGGGCGAGGATCGGGAGAGCTATGAACTGCGCCTGTGGGCCGGGTCGACGGAACTGCGCAGGATCGTCACCGACCGATCGCCCTGGACCTATGACGCGGCCGCGGTGGCGGAGGATATGGGCCATTCGGGCGGGCTGGCGGTCGAGATCCGTCAGATCGGCACCTATGCGCTGGGGCGTGCGGCGCGGATCGTTCTGGTCGGCTGATGGGCATTTTCTGAAGAAAAGGACAATCGAATCATGGTGATGGACTCGACGCTCCGTTGGGCCTTGCCCCAGCTTTTCGCCGGGCAGGCGCAGAAGGAGCTGTTTCACAACGAGGCGCTGGCGCGGATCGACATGCTGCTGCATGGCGCGGTGGAAAGCGCCGACCGGGATGAGCCGCCCGCGTCGCCGACGGCTGGCGCCTGCTGGATCGTGGCCGCCGGGGCAGGTGGCGCCTGGGAAGGGCAGGATGGGGCCCTGGCCTGCTGGACGGAAGGGGGATGGCGTTTCGCCGCGCCCCGTGCGGGCCTTTCGCTATGGGTCGCGGACCGGGGGCATGTCATGCGGCATGACGGCGCGCGCTGGGAGGATTCCGCCGTGCGGGCAGATGGCTTCTATGTCGGTGGGCAGCGGGTCGTGGGCGCGGCCGTGGCGGCCGTCGCCAATCCGGCGGGCGGCGCCATAGTCGACGTGGAGGCGCGTTCGGCCCTTGCCGCAATTCTGGGCGCGCTGCGGACACATGGACTGATCGCAAGCTGATCCTGCTGTGACTTTCGCTGTGTCCGCCTTTTACCAGAATTGCCCTTTCGAATTAGGAGCCAACGGAAGGCGACAGGGTTAACTGCGTTATTTTTGCAACAGTTTTGCCAATTGTGGACTTGCCATGAAACTTTCTACCCGATACAGGGTTTCAGCAGTCCTTCGTGACACTTTTGAAAGGGGAATTCAGATGCGGAAGCTTGCCCTCGCGGCTGTGCTTGCGACCAGCGCCCTGGCCACCCCGGCCCTGGCGCGTGACAATAGCTGGTATATCGGTATCGATTCCGGCGTTGTTCTCGTCGAAGATCAGGACATCACCTTCACCCCCGGCAATGGCGGCGCTGCCAGCAACACGGTTGCCGGCGTGGACTACCACAAGGGCTTCGACGGTGACGCCAATATCGGTTATGACTTCGGCGGTTTCCGTCTGGAGGCCGAGGCCGCTTACAAGCGCGCCAAGGTGGATCTGGACAAGAGCGGCTTCGGCGGTTCGGCTTCGGCTCTGTCGTTCATGCTGAACGGCTTGCTGGACTTCGGTCCCGATGACGGCCTGCAGGGCTTCGTCGGCGGCGGTGTCGGCGTTTCGCGCGGCAAGCTGGCCAACGATCTGGTGAACGATTCCGACACCGGCTTCGCCTGGCAGGCGCTGGCTGGCGTTCGCTATCCGCTGACCAACAATGTCGACGTCTCGCTGAAGTATCGCTTCTTCAACCAGGACGACATCAAGCTGATCCCGGCCTACACCACCATCGGTGGCCCCGCCGGCTCGTCGGTCGACACCAAGCTGCGCACCCACAGCCTGCTGCTGGGCCTGACCTACAACTTCGGTGGTGAACCGGCTGCTCCGCCGCCGCCCCCGCCGCCTCCGCCGCCCCCGCCGCCTCCGCCCCCGCCGCCTCCGCCGCCGGTGGCTGAGTGCAGCCCTGGGCCGTACATCGTCTTCTTCGAATGGGACAAGTCGGACATCACGCCTGACGCCGCCACCATTCTGGACAATGCGGTTTCGGCCTACAGCAACTGCGGCAGCGCGCAGGTCATGCTGGCGGGTTATGCGGACCGTTCGGGTTCGGCCTCGTACAACGTCGGCCTGTCCCAGCGTCGCGCCGATGCCGTCAAGGCATATATCTCGTCGAAGGGCATTCCTGACGGCGTGATCACGACCCAGGCGTTCGGTGAATCGAACCCTCGCGTCGAAACCGCCGACGGCGTCCGCGAACTGCAGAACCGTCGCGTGGAAATCACCTACGGTCCGGGTTCGGGTCAGTAAGATTTTCCATCCTTCGGGATGGGAAGGGATTGAGGGGCTGGTCGAAAGACCGGCCCCTTTTTCCATGCGGTTTGTACAGGGAGGGCTGCGAACTCGCCTGTAGCGGGCTTCGGACCAAATCGGGGAAGATGCTGTTCAGGCCCGGCCAGCCTCTGGTGCTGCCAATGGCAATGCGGAAGTTGCGTGCAATGGATTGGCCCCTGGCGAACCCCTGTCTTGCTCGAGCGCCCTTGGAGGAGCGGCTTGTGCCCTCCGGCCCAAAGCATGATCGGGATGAAAAGCGGTGACATTTCGGATCGCTTAGGCAACAAAGACCGTCATGTTGCGTTCGCCTAGCAGCGTTCTTCTCGGAGTTGGTTCATCATGAAAATTGCCGCAATTCTTCTGGCATTGCCGATGGCTGCCCTGGCATCGGCCTGTGCGACCGGGTCGTCGGGGACGGCCCCTGCAAGCGACGCCGCCGCGCCCGTGGCCCATGCGAAGCTGCTGGCCGCGGACGGATCGCCGCGCGGAGATGCGACGGTGACGCAGGCGACCGATGGCCTGCATGTGCTGGTGCGCGCGCAAGGGCTGACGCCGGGCATGCATGCCGTGCATATCCACGGCACCGGAACCTGTACGCCGCCCGATTTCACGAGCGCTGGCGGACACTGGAATCCCACGGGTCACAAGCATGGCAAGGATAATCCTGCGGGCATGCACATGGGCGATATGCCGAACATGATCGCCGGCGCCGACGGTTCGGGCGAAATGGAATATGTCATCCCCGGCGGGACCATCAGCGGAGGCGCGACGCCGCTGCTGGACGGCGACGGCGCGGCGTTGGTGATCCATGCGCAGGCGGACGACAACAAGACCGATCCTGCCGGCAATGCGGGTGGACGGGTGGCCTGCGGCGCGCTGTCGACCTGAATTCGCCAGGAACGCTTGCGGCAATCGCGTCTTATTCGGGCTCGTCCCTGTCCGCCCTATAGCGTTCGATCAAATGATAGGTCGAGCCGTTCTGGCTGAGATGGCTTTCATAGAGGGCGAACTCATCGACGGTGAATGGGGCGCTTGCCAGGCCGGCATGAAGGGCGATGAAGGCGTCCATCGGGCCGGCCGTGCGTCCGAAGCGGGCGAGGGTGATGTGCGGCAGATAGCTGCGATCGTCCGGTGACAGGCCCGCGGCGATGCAGGCGCGGTCCACTTTCCGATGAAGCCGGGCGAGGGGTGCGCGTGGCTCCATGCCTGCCCAGAGCGCGTTGACATGGCCCTTGCGGTCGAAGCAGCCCACGCCGGACAGTGCGGTCCGGAAGGGCGAAAAGCGGATATTCGCCAGTGCGTCGGCGATGTCATTGGCCTGGTGGCGGTCGACCTCTCCAATGAAGCGCAGGGTGATGTGCAACTGGTCGTCGTCCTGCCAGCGCGCTCCATTGATCCCGTTCATCAGGGCGATGAGGCCGGCGCGGATGTCGGCGGGCGGGCGTATGGCGACGAACAGGCGGTGCATCGCCTTCCTATAGCTGTTTCGCGGCGATAAGTCAGATTGCGCTCGCGGCTTGAATTGGAAGCGCGATAAGCCGATAATGAGGGAACCGGCCGCATGGATGCCGGTGAAGGAGAATATCTCATGGCCAATTGGTCCGATCCGCGTTCCGACGTTGCGGGTTTTGGCGGCACGACCGTTGCGCGCGGGGAGGCGTATGACGCTGGCCTGCGCAGCTATATGCTGTCGGTTTACAATTATATGGCGAGCGGCGTGCTGCTGACGGGCGTCGTCGCCATGCTGTTCGCCTCCAGCGGGTTTGCTTACCAGATCCTGGCCGGACCCGGCATATTGAAATATGTCATCATGTTCGCGCCGCTGCTGTTCGTGATGACGATGAGCTTTGGCATCAACCGTCTGTCGACCTTCGCGATGCAGGCGATGTTCTGGGCCTATGCCGCGGTGATGGGCCTGTCGCTCTCGTCCATCCTGCTCGTCTATACCGGCACGTCCGTTGCCCAGACCTTCTTCGCGACGGCGGCTGCCTTTGCGGGGCTTAGCCTCTGGGGCTATACGACGAAGCGCGACCTTTCGGGTTTCGGCACCTTCCTCATCATGGGTGTTGTCGGTCTGCTGGTCGCCAGCCTCATCAACCTGTTCCTGCGGTCGAGCGCCATGAATCTGGTGATCAGCTTCGTCGGCGTGCTGCTGTTTGCGGGTCTGACCGCTTATGACACGCAGAAGATCAAGAGCATCTATGCCTATGTCGCCGGCACGGACATGATGGGCAAGTCGGTGGTGATGGGGGCGCTGAACCTCTATCTCGACTTCATCAACATGTTCCTGTTCCTGCTGCGCTTCATGGGCAATCAGCGCAACTGAAGACGGCTTTAGCTGAAATAAGGGAAGGCCCGGCGAAGTGGTTCGCCGGGCCTTTTGCTTTGGGGGTGCTTCAGGCGGGCTTCTGCATCTTTGCGATCAGGGCGTTGTCCAGTTCCTTTTGCCGCTTATAGGCCGGGCGCTCGCGCAGGCGCGCCGCATAGGCTTCGAAGACGGGGCGGCTGGGGATCGAACCGAAGCTGAGGCCCCAATCGACCTGCGCTCCCACATAGACGTCGGCGGCGGTGAACCGGTCGCCGCAAATCCAGGCTGGTCCGGAGACGGCGCGTTCCAGGGCATCGATCGCATGGTCGAACGTGCCATAGCCGGCCAGACGCTCGCGGCCTTCGGGAACGGCAAAACCGAGCGCCTTGTTGGTGATGGCGGCCTCCACCGGGCCGGCGGCGAAGAAGAGCCAGCGATAATAGTCGGCGCGACCATCGGTGGCGGGCGCCAGGCCGGCGGCGGGAAAGGCATCGGCCAGATAGGCGCAGATGGCGGCGCATTCGGTCACCACCTTGCCTGCGTGGACGATGGCGGGAACCTTGCCCATCGGGTTGATCGCGAGGTAATCGGCCGACTTCATGCCGACGTCATAATCCAGCACGACCATGTCGTAGGGCTCTCCCACTTCCTCCAGCATCCAGCGGGCGATCTGCCCGCGCGACATCGGATTGGTGTAGAGGGTGATTTCGTTCGACATCGCGACTCTCCCGCATCTGGCTTGAGCCATCCTTGTGCCCGATGGAGAGCAATCCGCAAGTTCTCGCTTCGGCAGGCGGTCCAGCGGTTCGGGAGGCTTGATGCCGGAGGGAGGATCGGCCGTGCTGATCCGTGGCCGGTTTCTTCGGCGCGCCCGAATGATCAAGGGCGACCCCGAGGGGCAGCCCTTGTCATGATTGCCGATGATGGCGCTGTCTTATTTCGCCCGTTCCGCAGGCTTCGACTTGCCACCCTTCTTCCCCTTCTTGGGGGCGGCGGGGGTGATTTCGAAGGCGAGGGCGTCGTCCTTCAGCCGGACATGGACTTCGCCGCCATGCACCAGCTTGCCGAACAGCAGTTCCTCGGCCAGCGGCTGCTTGATCTTCTCCTGCATCAGGCGGCCCATCGGGCGGGCGCCATAGAGCTTGTCATAGCCGCGCTTGGTGAGCCAGGCCTTCGCCTCGTCGTCCAGGGTGATGTGGACGTCGCGGTCGGCCAGTTGCAGTTCCAGTTGCAGCACGAACTTGTCGATGACCCGCGCCACGATCTCCGGCGGCAGATAGCCGAAGGGTACGATGGCATCGAGGCGATTGCGGAATTCGGGGGTGAAGAGCTTCTTCACCGCGTCCTCCTGCGCATCCTCGCGGGTCAGTTCGCCAAAGCCGATGCTTTCCTTCGCCATGTCCGACGCACCGGCATTGGTGGTCATGATGAGGATGGTGTTGCGGAAATCCACCGTCTTGCCGTGGTGATCGGTGAGGCGGCCATTGTCCATCACCTGGAGCAGGATGTTGAACAGGTCCGGATGGGCCTTCTCGATCTCGTCCAGCAGCAGCACGCTATGCGGATTCTGGTCCACTGCATCGGTCAGCAGGCCGCCCTGGTCATAGCCGACATAGCCCGGAGGAGCGCCGATCAGGCGGCTGACCGAATGGCGTTCCATATATTCGGACATGTCGAACCGCTGGAGCGGAATGCCGAGCAGATGGGCGAGTTGCCGGGCGACCTCCGTCTTGCCGACGCCGGTGGGGCCGGAGAAGAGATAGTTGCCGATCGGCTTGTCGGGATCGCGCAGGCCCGCCCGCGACAGCTTGATCGCGGAGGACAGCACCTCGATCGCCCGGTTCTGGCCGAAGACGACGCGCTTGAGGTCGGTGTCGAGCGTTTCGAGAACCGACTTGTCGTCCGCCGAGACGGTCTTGGGAGGGATGCGGGCCATGGTTGCGATGACCTGCTCGATCTCCCTGGGGGTGATCGTCTTCTTGCGCTTGGACGGCACGACCAGCATCTGCATCGCGCCGACCTCATCGATCACGTCGATCGCCTTGTCCGGCAGCTTGCGGTCGTTGATGTAGCGCGCCGACAGCTCCACCGCCGCCTTGATCGCGTCGGGGGTGTATTTGACGTTGTGATGCTCCTCAAAGGCGCTGCGCAGCCCGGCGAGAATCTTGATCGTGTCCTCGACCGTGGGTTCGTTGACGTCGATCTTCTGGAACCGGCGCAGCAGGGCGCGGTCCTTCTCGAAATGGTTGCGGAACTCCTTGTAGGTGGTGGAGCCGATGCAGCGGATCGTGCCGCCCGACAGGGCAGGCTTCAGCAGGTTGGACGCATCCATCGCGCCGCCGCTGGTCGCGCCCGCGCCGATCACCGTGTGGATCTCGTCGATGAAGAGGACCGCGTGCGGCATCTTCTCCAGCTCGGTGACGACCGCCTTCAGCCGCTCCTCGAAATCGCCGCGATAGCGGGTTCCGGCAAGCAGCGCGCCCATGTCGAGCGAGTAGATCACCGCTTCCTTGAGGACGTCGGGAACCTCGCCCTCCACGATCTTGCGCGCCAAGCCTTCCGCGATGGCGGTCTTGCCCACGCCCGGGTCGCCCACATAGAGCGGGTTGTTCTTCGACCGCCGGCACAGGATCTGGATGGTCCGGTCGACTTCGGAAGCGCGGCCGATCAGCGGGTCAACCTTGCCCCGCGCCGCCTTCTCGTTGAGGTTGACGGTGAACTGCTCCAAGGCACTGTCCTTCTTGCCCTTGCTGTCCTGCGCCTTCTTCTCCTCCTCCTGAGCGCCCTTGGTTTCGCGCGGTTCAGGGGCGGCCGTGCCCTTGCCGACGCCGTGGCTGATGTAGCTGACGGCATCCAGGCGGCTCATATCCTGCTGCTGGAGGAAGTAGACGGCATAACTTTCCCGCTCGGAGAAAAGCGCGACGAGCACATTGGCTCCCGTCACTTCATCCTTTCCGGAGGATTGGACATGCAGGATCGCGCGCTGGACCACCCGCTGGAAGCCGCTGGTGGGGGAGGGGTCGCTTGCCCCCTCCACCTTCAGGCTGTCGAGTTCGGTATCCAGATATTGCGTCACCGCGTCGGACAATTCGCCAAGCTCCACGCCGCAGGCCTGCATCACCTTCGACGCATGTTCGTCGTCGATCAGCGCGAGCAGCAGATGCTCCAGCGTCGCATATTCGTGACGACGCTCCGATGCGTGGGTCAGCGCATTATGCAGGGTGGTTTCAAGGGCGGGTGCGAAAGATGGCATGTCTCTTATACTCCTGACCCCCAATGAGGGGCTGTCTTGAACCATATGTCGGCATTGCTCGACGGCGGATCAAGATGGGCATCCTGACCGCCGGAATTGCCAGACTGCCCATGCCCGGTGAGACCCTTGTCGGAGTCGCGTGGGGCGGGGCGCGGGTTCATCGCTTGAATAACGCCTCGGCGCTTGCTTTGTGGTTAACGGCGTTTTCAATCCTGGATCGGGTGCGGGCGATTTCGCCCTGCAGCGCCGCGATGCGCGCTTCGAGATCGGCAACGGACAGCGGACCCAGATCCTGCCGGATCAGCTGGGCCAGAGGATCATCGGCCTTTCGGGGCAGATCGTCTTCCATGTCCATGAATCGCAATGTTGACCCTGCGGGCCAGTCTGTCAATAAGGCCTGCATTCCGCCCGTCGATTTAGGTGCGGTGCAACATCTGCCGCGAGGGGCCGCAATGGCGATAGAGGGCGTGAAGCCGAACGACCTGCCGACGGAAATGACGGTGATCGGCATAGCGGTTCCCGGTGGGCCTGAGGCCCTGGTGCCGCAGCGGCGGCCGGTTCCCGTGCCGGGGCCGGACGAGGTGCTGATCAAGGTGGCGGCGGCCGGCGTCAACCGGCCCGACATGATGCAGCGGCAGGGGAAATATCCGCCGCCGCCCGGTGCGCCGGACATTCCGGGGCTGGAGGTTTCCGGCATCATCGTCGCCGCGGGCGGTAGCGCGGAACTGTTGATCGGCCGGCGCGTCTGCGCGCTTCTGCCCGGCGGGGGCTATGCCGAATATGCGGTGGCGCCCGCCGGCCAGTGCCTGCCGGTGCCGGACGATTATGATCTGGTCGAGGCGGCGGCCCTGCCGGAAACCCTGTTCACCGTGTGGAGCAACCTGTTCGAGCGCGCCTATGTGGTGGAGGGCGATGTGGTGCTGGTCCATGGCGGCACGAGCGGCATCGGCACCATGGCGATCTCGCTCTGCAAGCTGTTCGACATCGGCGTCATCGTGACCTGTGGCAGCGATGAGAAATGCGAGCAGGCGAAGGCCTGGGGCGCCGATCATGCGATCAATTATCGCAGCCAGGATTTCGTCGAGGAAGTGAAGCGGATCACCGGCGGGCGGGGCGTGCAGGCGGTGCTGGACATGGTCGGCGGGGATTATCTGCCGCGCAACATCCAGTGCCTGGCGGAGGACGGGCGCCATGTGTCCATCGCGGTCATGGGCGGGCCCAAGGCGGAGGTCTTCATTCCCGCGATCATGGGCAAGCGGCTGACGCTGACCGGATCGACGCTGCGCCCGCGCTCTGTGGCCTTCAAGAGTCTGGTGGCGGACGAGTTGATGCGGGTGGTGTGGGCTTTCATCGAGCAGGGCAGGCTGCGGCCGGCGATGGACATGCGCTTTCCGCTGGCGGAGGCGGCCGCCGCGCATGCGCGCATGGATGCGGGGGAGCATTTCGGGAAGATCGTGCTGACGGTTTGACGAGGGGGTGGGTCTGATTGGGGGGTAATCGAACACCCGCTTTATCCCTCTCCCTGAGGGAGAGGGCTGCGCAGACTTGGCAGCTTGCTGCCTAGTCGCAGCTGGGTGAGGGGGTTGCGATCCATGGGATCGCGCGGGCCGCAGGCCCGCTTCCCCCTCATCCAAATCAGCCTAGGCTCCTTCGTCGCCAAGGCTTCCTATCCTTCTCCCTCGAGGGAGAAGGAATGTCCTGCACTGGCAAAGACCGTAGCATTTCCGTCATATTCGCTGCGGAGTTGTAACATAGGGCGGCTATGGATTCGCTCCTGAGGGAAACAGCTCAGGGGTCGCATCATGAACGCCATCACTCGCCTGCCTTTCCTGGCGGAGTTGGACGATGGCGCCGACGACAAGTTCGCCATTCCCGAACGGGAAGGGAAGCGTCGCCGCTATCGCACGATCTGGATTTCGGACATTCACCTCGGCACGCGCGGCTGCAATGCGAGCATGCTGATCGACTTCCTCGACAGCGTCGACAGCGACACCATGTATCTGGTGGGCGACATTATCGACGGCTGGCGGCTGAAGAAGCGCTTCTATTGGCCCGCCGCGCATAACGATGTGGTCTGGCGGGTGATGAAGCGGGCCAAGCGCGGCACCCGCGTCGTCTACATCCCCGGCAATCATGACGAGATGTTCCGCCAGTTCACCGGCCTCAGCTTCGGCGGCGTCGAGATCCGGCGCAAGGCGATCCATGAGACCGCCGACGGCCGCAAGCTGCTGGTGCTGCACGGCGACGAGTTCGACACGATCATGCTCGCGCACCGCTGGCTGGCCTTTGTGGGCGACGCCGCCTATACCATGCTGATGCGCGTCAATGTCGTGGTGAACGCGGTGCGGCAACGCATGGGGCTGCCCTATTGGTCGCTCAGCAAGATGGCGAAGCACAAGGTCAAGAACGCCGTCGAGTTCATCTCCCGCTTCGAGGAGGTGGTGGCGCATGAGGCCGGTTCCCGCGGCGTCGACGGGGTCGTTTGCGGGCATATCCACAATGCGGAAATCCGCGAGATCGCGGGCGTCGAATATTATAATGACGGCGATTGGGTGGAGGGATGCACGGCGCTGGTCGAGCATTTCGACGGGCGCATGGAGGTGCTGCACTGGGCCGACGAGATCGCCGGGCGCGCCGCCGAAGAACCTTCCCGGATCGCGGCCTGACGGGAGGGCGAACGATGCGTGTCGCCATAGTCACCGACGCCTGGAGCCCGCAGGTGAACGGCGTCGTCCGCACGCTCCAGACCATGCAGGCGGAACTGGAGAAGATGGGGCATGAGGTGAAGCTGGTCTCGCCCGATCTCTTCGGCTCCATCCCCTGTCCGACCTATCCGGAAATCCGGCTGGCCTTCGCCCGTTCGAGCGTTGTGGGGCAGATGATCGCGGCTTTCCGTCCCGACGCGATCCATCTGGCGACGGAGGGGCCGCTTTGCCTGGCCGCACGGCGCTGGTGCCTGCGCAGCGGCATCCGCTTCACCACTGCCTATCATACGCATTTTCCGGATTATGTGGCGCAGCGCACCGGGCTGCCGGCGGCGTGGTTCTGGCGCTATATCCGCTGGTTCCATGGACCGGCCGAGGCGGTGCTGGTGTCGACCCGGTCCGTGCGGCGGCAATTGCGCGCCCATGGGCTGGCGCAGGTGCGTGCCTGGGGCAGGGGAGTGGACCTGGCCGCCTTCACGCCCATGGCGACGCCGCCCATCCTCTTTGCCGATCTGCCGCGTCCGATCCAGCTCTATGTCGGCCGTGTCGCGGTCGAGAAGAATCTGGAAGCCTTCCTGGCCAGCGGCCATCCGGGCACGAAGGTCGTCGTCGGGGACGGTCCCGCCCGCGCCATGCTGGAAAGAACCTATCCGCAGGCGCATTTCCTGGGCCCCATGTTCGGGGCGGAACTGGCCGGCGCCTATGCCGGCGCCGACGTCTTCGTCTTTCCCAGCCGCACCGACACCTTCGGCCTGGTCATGATAGAGGCGCTGGCCTGCGGCACGCCGGTGGCGGCCTATCCCGTCACCGGCCCGGTCGACATCGTCACCCCGGAAAGCGGCGCCTTGTCGGACCGGCTGGAGGATGCCATCGCCGCAGCGCTCCTCTGCGACCGTCAGGCATGCGCCGCCTATGGCAAGAGCTTCAGTTGGGAACGCAGCGCGCGGGAATTCCTCACCGGCCTGCACAATATCGATCCCCAGGCGCTCGGCAGCGCGGCCTGACGCTTTTCCTTGCCCGGCGCGGCCGGATGCACTATCTCGGGTCGGGCGTGGCCGCCCTGCTTGGGCGGCCCTTGTCGTTTTTAAGCGCCGTTTCTATGCCGGAGAATTCCCGTGTCCCAGCCTCTCATGCCCCATGCGACAGCCAGTTGGCTGGTCGACAATACCGCGCTGAGCTTCGACCAGATTGCGGAGTTTTGCGGGCTGCATATCCTGGAAGTGCAGGCGATTGCCGACGATACCGCCGGCACCAAATATACCGGCCGCGATCCGGTGCGCGCCCATGAAATCACGATGGAGGAAATCCACAAGGGCGAGGCCAATCCGGACTATCGCCTGAAGATGCTGAAGGGCCCCGAGCCGGTCCGCCGCACCAAGGGACCGCGTTATACGCCGGTCAGCAAGCGTCAGGACAAGCCCGACGGCATCGCCTGGATCCTGCGCAACCATCCGGAAATTTCGGACGGCGCCATCGGCAAGCTGATCGGCACCACGCGCACCACCATCGCCGCGATCCGCGACCGCACGCACTGGAATATCTCCAACATCGTGCCCAAGGACCCGGTGACGCTGGGCCTCTGCTCGCAGCGGGAACTGGACGCGCTGGTGACGAAGGCGGCGAAGAAGGCGGGCATCGAGGCCCCCACCGATTCGCGCCTGGACGGCGATCGCGAGGCGCTGATCAACGAGCTGCGCCGGGAGCGCGAGGACGCCACCCGCCGCGCGGAAGAAGCGCTGAAGAGCGAGTCCGACCTGATTTCGGGCGCCGCGAAAATCCTCGATCCGTTCAGCGACAACAAGGGTCACGTCTGATGCCGTAACGTCAATCCGCCCCGTGCGGAGCGACGACGGCAGAGACCGGGAAAAGGGCCGCGCCTTGCCAAGGGCCGCGGCCCTTTTGCCGTGCTTTACGCTTGCGTAAAGGGAAGGCGTAACTTACACCTGTACAAATGGAGAGCAGCGAAAAAATCTGGAAAACCCGCTATAATCATCCCTCTGCCTGGGAGCAGACATTCCCGCCCCTGTCGATGGTGGAGATGGTGGCGAACAGCGCCGCGGCCAATCCGCAAGCGGTGATGATCGACTTCATGGGCCGCAAGACGAGCTATGGCGAAATGCTCCACAGCATCCGGCGGGTCGCCAGGGGATTGCAGGACATGGGCATAGAAAAGGGGGACCGGGTCGGTCTTTTCCTGCCCAATGTCCCTCATTATGTCGCGGCCTATTATGGCGCGATGATGGCCGGGGCGACGGTCGTCAACTATTCCCCCCTCTACACGGCCGCCGAACTGGAACATCAGGTCGAGGATAGCGGGACGAAGATCCTCTTCACCCTGTCGGCCAAGGCATTGCTGCCCACCGCGCTGGAAGTGCTGGACAACAGCAGCCTGGAACGGCTGGTCGTCGGCTGCGTCGCGGAAGTCCTGCCGCCTGCCAAGTCGGTGCTGTTCCGGCTGTTCAAGCGCAAGGAGACGGTCGCGGTACCGCACGATCCGCGCCTTACCCATTATGCGGACCTGCTGCGCCATGGCGAAGACCCCGTGCCGGTCGCCATCGATCCGGAGCAGGACATCGCCCTACTGCAATATACCGGCGGCACCACCGGCCGGCCCAAGGGCGCAATGCTGACCCATCAGAACCTGACCGCCAATGCGCGGCAGGTCCGCCTGATCGATCCGCATCCCGAAGCGCCCGACCGCATATTGGCGGTGCTGCCCTTCTTCCATGTCTTCGCCAATACATGCGTGCTCAACCGGACGGTGCTGAACGGCGGCGAGATGGTGATGCTGCCCCGTTTCGACGGCACGCAGGTTCTGGCCGCGTTGCAGCGGACCAGGGCGACCTCGCTGCCCGGCGTGCCCACCATGTACCAGGCGCTGCTGGATCATCCCGCGACGCCCAATATCGACTTCTCCTCCCTGCGCCTCTGCATTTCCGGCGGCGCGCCGCTGCCGCTGGAGGTCAAGCAGCGGTTCGAGGCGATGACGGGCTCCAAGCTGGTCGAGGGCTATGGCCTCACCGAAAGCAGCCCGGTCGTCTGCTCCAACCCCTATGAGGGCCTCAACAAGTCCGGCACGGTGGGGCAGCCGGTGCCCGGCACCCGCGTCAAGCTGGTCGACCGCGAGGACCCGACCCGTCCGCCGCCCGAGGGCGAACCGGGCGAACTGGTCTTTTCCGGGCCGCAGATCATGAAGGGCTATTGGCAGCGGCCGGACGCCGACGAGGAGGTTTTCGTCGACGGCTGGCTGCGCACAGGCGATGTCGGGCTGATCGACGAGGACGGCTATGTGAAGATCGTCGACCGGCTGAAGGACATGATCGCCGTCGGCGGGTTCAAGGTCTTCCCCAGCGAGGTCGAGAAGGTCCTCTACCACCATCCGGCGGTCAAGGAAGCGCTGGTGATCGGCATTCCCGACCATTATCGCGGCGAATGCCCGAAGGCCTTCGTCACTCTTCAGGAGGGCTCCGGGATCGACGGGGCCGCGCTCAAGGACTGGCTGAACCCGCAACTGGGCAAGCATGAGAAGGTGTGCGAGGTGGAGGTGCGCCTCAACCTGCCCAAGACGCTGGTCGGCAAGCTGTCCCGCAAGGAACTGGTGGCCGAGGAACGCGCCAAGGCGGAGGCGGCGATGCGGCAGACTGGAACCGCGGGCTGATCCTTCCTATCTCGGCGGCCAATTCAGGATAAGGACTCCCTATATGGCCGAAGAGATCGCAACCCTGGCTGGCGGCTGCTTCTGGTGCACGGAAGCGGTGTATCAGAATCTGAAGGGCGTGAAGGCCGTGGAAAGCGGCTATATCGGCGGCACGCTGCCGAACCCCAGCTATGAGCAGGTCTGCTCCGGCGCGACCGGCCATGCCGAGGCTATCCGCATCACCTATGATCCGGCGGCGATCGGCTATGGCGACCTGCTGGACATTTTCTTCGCCACCCATGATCCGACGACGCTCAACCGGCAGGGCAACGACATCGGCACCCAGTATCGGTCGGCCATCTTCCCCCATTCGCCCGAACAGGCGGCGGAGGCGAAGGCCGGGATCGAGCGCGCTCAGGCGGATCAGGCGAACCCGATCGTCACCGCCATAGAGCCCGACGCGCCCTGGTATCCGGCGGAGGATTATCACCAGAAATATTGGGAGCGGGTGGGGGACCGGAACCCCTATTGCATGGCGGTGATCCCGCCCAAGCTCGCCAAGCTGCGCAAGGGCTTTGCCGAGCGGATCGAAGCGCCCTAACGGTTCGTCGCCCACGGCTTGCCCTGGCCGCCAGCGTCTTTAAGCTGGCGGACATGACAAGCCGGGGAAGAGATATGAACAAGATCGCATGGGTGGCCGCGCCGGCTTTGTTGCTGTTCCTGCCGGGCTGCATCGCGCGGACGGCGGCGAATATCGTGACGGCGCCGGTGCGCGCTGGCAGCCAGGTGGTCGACTGGAGCACCACCAGCCAGGAAGAGGCCGACCGCAATTACGGCCGCAAGATGCGCAAGCAGGAGGCGCGCGAAGCCCGCGAGCGGAAGAAGGAGGAAGAACGCCGTCGCCGCGAATGCCGCGATGCGGGTTATGATAATTGCGGGTGAGTGATTTCTCGCCCTTTTATCCGGCCCATCCCCACGCGTCATGCTGAAATAAGTTCAGCATGACCATATTCATAGGCGGTCCGCATGAATGCGAATGTTAAGCCGCCGCCCGCCGCAACCGGTCATTGATGGCTACACCGATCCCTTCATTGGGTATCGGCGCCACCGCGATCCGCTCCGCCGCGCTGGCATCCGCGATGTGCAGGGCCGCGAACAGATGCGCCGCCGCTTCCCGCATCTCGGCGTCGGGGCTGAGATTCACATGACACGGCATCAGGCCGAAGCCGATCAGATATTCGTCCTTCTCCGCCTTCAGCGCGTTCAGCCGCACCGGCTTGGACGGCGCATAATGGCTTTCCAACTGCCCCGGCGCCTCGATCTTCGCATTGTCAGCGCCCGTCACCACCGGCAGCCTGCTTGCCTCCTCCAGCATGGCCGCCGTGATCGGGCCCGGTCGCAGCAGGCGGATGCAGTCGCTTTCCGGCGCGACGATGGTCGATTCCAGCCCTTCGCTGGTCGGCCCCTCATCCAGGATCATGCGGATCTTGCCGTTGAGGCTCGCCAGCACATGTTCGGCGCGCGTCGGGCTGATCGCGCCGCTGCGATTGGCCGAAGGCGCGGCGAGCGGACGCCCGCTTTCCCGGATCAGCGCCCGCATCGCCGGATGGGCGGGCAGGCGCAGCGCCACGGTCGGCAGTCCCGCCATGACCAGCGGGGACAGCCCACTATCCGGGCGCACCGGCAGGACCATGGTCAGCGCGCCGGGCCAGAACCGCTCCGCCAGCTTGTCGGCCACGGGCGAAAAATCGGCCAGACGCCCGGCCATCTCCCGATCGGCGACATGGACGATCAGCGGATTGAAGCTTGGCCGTCCCTTGGCGGTGTAGATCGCCGCCACCGCGTTGGAGTCCGTGGCGTCCGCCGCCAGGCCATAGACCGTCTCCGTCGGCACGGCGACCGGTTCGCCCGCACGGATCAGCAGCGCCGCCTCGCGCAGCGCTTCGCTGCCATAGCGGCTTATTCGGGTGGAAAAGACTGGATTTGGGATGGTCACGACCCCAGCGATATAAGCCCCGATTTCCGGGAGTAAAAGGCCATTGCTACAGAAGAATGACATGGGCGCCGCGCTTGCCCGTCATGCGGATGCGGGCTAAGCGAGGGCGCCATGAACGATGCCCTGCTGACCCGCATTGCCGAAGCGCTGGAACGGATCGCTCCGCCGCCCGCTTCTTCCGCCGATCTGGCCGCCGCGCCCGCCTATGTGTGGAACGGCGCCACGATCCGGGCTGTGGAGGCCTTCGCGCCGGTGGATTACGCCCTGTTGACCGGCATTGATGCGCAGAAGCAGGCGCTGCTTGAAAACAGCCGCCGCCATGCTGCCGGACATGCGGCGCATGACGTGCTGCTGTGGGGCGCACGCGGAACCGGAAAGTCCGCCGTCGTTGCCGCCGTCATCGGCAAGCTTCAGGCGGAGGGGCAGGACATCGCCCTGCTGCAATGCGCGATCGATGAACTGGCCAGCCTGCCGCAACTCTTCACCCTGTTGCGCGACACGCGCCGGCCCTTCATCCTGTTCCTCGACGATCTTGGCTTCGATGAAAATGGGGTGGGCGACGCCCGTGCGCTTCGATCGCTGCTCCAGGGCGGAACCGCCGCCCGCCCGGCCAATGTTCGCCTCTATGTGACGTCCAACCGCCGTCACATCGTGCCCCGCCACCTGTCGGAGCAGGACGACCCCGTCAATCCCCGCGACGTGGTGGACGACAAGATGGCGCTTTCGGACCGCTTCGGGCTGTCCCTGGGTTTCCACGCGATCGACCAGGATGCCTATGTCGCTATTGTCAGCGGCTATGCGGCCAGCCTCGGCCTCAGCTTCCAGCCGCTGGACGCGATCCAGTGGGCGACGCAGCGGGGTAGCCGCTCAGGCCGCGTGGCCTGGCAATATGTGGTGGAACTGGCCGGGCGGCATGGCCTCAATATCTAGGCCGTAAACCCATCCGGGCGTCCTGCGGTTCGACCAGAAAGGCCCATCACGGCGTCGGCAGGGCTTGAAACATATTCCCGCGCCCTCTCTCCTTGTGCCGGGCCCTTTGCCTCAAATCCTGAGCGCGCCATTCATGGGTTTGCGGCCGGGGCATTTTGGGGAGTGTCCCTCTCTGCCGGCCCTCGACGGGAGAGGATCAAGGGCACACCCCGGCAAGAACCCATCACCTCACTTCGCCGCCGTCACCCGCCAGACGACACCGCCGACATCGTCGCTGACCAGCAACGCGCCCCTGGCGTCCGCCGTCACATCGACCGGGCGCCCATGCGCCTCGCCCTTGCTTCCCAGGAAGCCCGTCAGCACATCGACCGGCTTGGCCTTGCCCGCCTCCCCATTGTCGCCAAAGGGCACGAACACGACCTTGTAGCCCGCGGCAGGCTTGCGATTCCAGCTGCCGTGCAGCCCGACAAAGGCGCCGTTGGCATAGGGCGCGCCCAGCGTCACCTTGTCGGCGAAGCTGAGGCCCAGCGGCGCCACATGATTGCCCAGCGCATAGTCCGGCCGCTTGGTATATTCGCGAACCTCCGGCCGTTGCGGCTGGACACGGCGATCCTCATAACCGCCCCAATAATTCCACGGCCAGCCATAGAAGGCGCCGAATTCCACCCGCGTCAGATAATCGGGCACCAGATCGCTGCCCAGCATGTCGCGCTCGTTCACCACGCCCCACAAGGCGCCGCTCCTGGGCTCGAAAGCCAGCCCCACGGGGTTGCGCAGGCCCGAAGCGTAGATGCGATAGGCGCCCGTATCGGGATTGACCTCCAGCACGGCGGCGCGATTGGCCTCCGTCTCCAGGTCATTTTCCCCGATATTGCTGTTGGAGCCGACGCCCACATAAAGCAGCCCCTGCGGGCTTGCGGCCAGGCTGCGCGTCCAGTGCATGTTGGGCGCCTGCGCGGGAAGGTTCAGGATCTTGCGCCCCCTGGCCGTGATCCTGCTGTCCCCTTCCTTGTAGGGAAAGGCCATCAAGGCATCCGTATTGGCGACGTAGAGCGTGTTCCCCACCAGCGCCATGCCATAGGGGGAGTTGAGCCCGCTGAGGAAAGCGGTCTTGGTTTCCGCCCGCCCGTCGCCATCGGCGTCGCGCAGCAGGGTGATGCGGTTGGCGGACGGCACGCCGGCGCCTGCCTTGTTCATCAGATAGTTCATCACCCGGTTGACGATGCCGCCCGTCGGGCGTGTCGGACTGTTGGTTTCGGCCACCAGCACATCGCCATTGGGCAGGCGCAGCAGCGAGCGGGGATGGTCCAGCCCATCCGCGAAGCGATCGACGTTCAGCCCCTTTGCGGGAACCGGCTTTTCCCCACCCTTCCACGGCACGGCATCCGCGACGTTCATCGTCGGGATCATTTCGCTGCGGGGGCTGGTGAAAACCGGCTCCTTGCCCACATCCGCGCCGGCCGGAAGCCGCGCCGTATCTCCCCGCGCGAAATAGAAGAAAAGGCCGATGAGAACGGCCAGCGTGAGGAGGGTGAGCGCGATCAGATGCTTCTTCATGGCTATCCGTTTATGCTGGCCCACAGATGGTGGCAAGGCGCGCAAGTGCCGGGTGCGGAGCTATTTTCCCCGATCCCGCACCCATAGCAGCACCGCGATCACGATGCCCAGCGCGGTGCCGCCCAGCAGGCCTGCACTTGGCTGGCCCATCAGGCCGCCGACGATTGTTCCGCCCAAAATGGTGAGCGCCAAAATGGCGCCTGCGCCGATCGGTTCTTTTCTGGCATTGGTCATTTCCCGGTCCTTGCCACGCGCGGGGATGCATGGCCAGCGCTTTCCCGCCTGCGCCTTTTCAGGACAGGTCTGTGCCGCAACGGGATGTTTGTGCCATGGCGGGACTTGGCTAACCGGCCGTTCACCCTTCCAGGCCGCGCTGCTCCGTCGATGACCATGGTTGGCATGGGGATTGAACCATGATCCTTACCGTCAGGGTGGGGACTTTGGGGGGCTTCGTCATGAACATGCCATATCTTTCCAATCGAAAGAGCTATGAGGACGCAGCTGAGCTGATGTCGCTGTTTGGCGACAATGCAGGCTATGAAGCCGCGGCGCGCGCCGACCGAAGCCGCGATCTGGGCAACCATATCCGCTTCTGCCATTGGCGGCAGATCGAGCGGCTGATCGTGCTGCTGACCCATGAAGGGCCGCTGGGCACGATCCATTGATCCAGCGCATCTCCGAAGCTTCGCTCGCCCCGACTTCCCATCCGTCATGCTGAAACGAGTCCGGCATGACGGATGGAGCAGATCGAATGTCGGCCTATAGCCGCAGGCCAGCCGTTTCCGGCAGTCCCGCCAATATGTTGAGGTTCTGCACGGCGGCTCCGGCCGCGCCCTTGCCGAGATTGTCGAGCGCCGCCACCAGCCGCGCCTGACCGGCCGCCTCATTGCCGAAGACGAACAGCGCCAGCCGGTCGGTCGCGCCGACATGCTCCAGCCGGACCTGAGTCATCGCCGCGCTGTCCTCCAGCGCTTCCACGCTGACGATGGGCGATCCCGCATAGGCGGCGGCCAACACGCCATGCACATCGGCCACCGAAGGCGCCCCGGGCAGGGCGCGCAACTGCAACGGCACCTCCACGATCATGCCGCGATAGGCATTGGCGACGGCCGGGGCGAACAGGGGCGGGTGCTGCAAGCCGGAATAGCGCAGCATTTCCGGCACATGCTTGTGGGCCAGCCCCAGTCCATAGGGCCGGAACGCGCTCGGCGCGCCCTCCGCGCCTTCATATTCCGCGATCATCGACTTGCCGCCGCCCGAATAGCCGGATGCGCCGGATACCGTCACCGGCCAGTCGCCCGGCAGCAGACCGGCGAGCACCAGCGGTCTCACCAGCGCCAGGAAGCCTGTCGGCCAGCAGCCCGGATTGGCGACGAACCGCGAATTTGCAAGCCTGTCCCGATGCCCCGGTTCCAGTTCGGCAAAGCCATAGGTCCAGCCGTCCGCCACCCGATGGGCCGTCGACGCGTCGATCACCCGCGTCCGGCCATTGTCGATCAGGGCCACCGCCTCCCGCGCTGCATCGTCGGGCAGGCAGAGGATGACGATGTCCGCCGCGTTCAGCGCCTCCCTGCGCGCCGACGCGTCCTTGCGCCTGTCCTCGTCGAGCGTGATGATCGACAGTTCGGGACGACCCGCCAGCCGCTCGTTGATTTCCAGACCCGTGGTGCCGACGCCGCCGTCGATGAATATCCGATGTGTCATGTGCCGATTCTCCGCCTCGCCGTCACGGGTTCCGCATGGTCCGCCGCCAACCGTCCGACGACGTCGGCCAGTGGCTCGATCACCACGCTCATCCAATGGGCGTTGGCATGTATCATGTTGCGCTCGTCGGTCATGATGCCGACATGGCCGGGGAAGAAGACAAAGTCCCCTCGTCGGAGCGGCGCATCCGGCGCGATGAGGGAACCGATCCCCTCCCGCTGCAGATCGGTGTCGCGGGGCGCCTTGATCCCGCACTGGCCGAGCGATACCTGCACCAGGCCGGAACAGTCGACGCCGCGATGCCCGCGCCCGCCCCAGACATAGGGCTGGCCCAGATAACGCTCCGCCACCGAAACCCAGTCGCTTTCCAGCGCGTCGATCTCCGCGACATGGCGCCGATGCACGAAGCCTTCCGCACAGGCGAAGAAATCGCCCCGCGCCTCTGCCGCGAACTGCGCGCCGCGCGGCCAGTAATCGGCAATGGGCGACTTGATGTCGGCGGCGCTGAAGAGCGGCGCCGTGCCGGTGATCACGCGGCTGTTCACCACCTCCCGCACGTCCAGCGCTTCCCGCCGGACATAGCCGACATAGCCGTCATGCCCGCAAAAGCCCCAGGCCCAGTCCGCCGTCACGTCCAGCGCGTGGAAGCTCTCGCCGCGCAGCAATTCGCTGACCGCCTGCGCCTTGGGCGTGTCGGATGCCAGCACCGGCGCGCCGGCGGCGACGCAGGTCAGTTCGACGGCGCGGGCATAATGGGCGGAAAACAGCACGCCGGCCAGCGCCAGGTCGGCCAGGTCGCCGCGCGCCGCGTGGACGCGCGTGTCGAGCCTGACCGATCGGCCGTCCAGCTTGAATCGGATGCGTTCAGGCGGTGCGTTCCGCAGGGGAGAAGTTGAGGCGTTCATCGCGGCCGGTTCCTGCGATGAAATGGTGAAAGGCGTCAAGAAATTCCGCCCCTTTTGGGGTTCGGGTGATGAAAATATTGCGTCGGTCGGTGGAGTCCCGTTCCCGCCGCAGATAGCCGAGCGCCGATAATTTGTTGAGTGCGCGGGTGATGACCGGCTTGGAGACGTTCAGCGCCTCCGCGAGTCCCCGCACCGTATGCGGCCCCGCGCCGATGTAGACGGTCAGCATCAGCGCCATCTGCCGGTTGGTGAGGTCGGGTTTGCCGGACCGCACATAATCGACCAATGTGCGCATCCATTGGCTGAGCGGCTTCAGGCCGGGACGGTTCAGCTCTGCGGCTTCAGTCTGTGCGGAATGGGCATCCATGACCCCGTAACGCACGATAGCCAATCCGGTTGCGTAACGGCCTCGGACAATCGCTTTCTTTTTACTTTTTACGGCCGTAGCGCGCTTGCAGCATATGGAAGACGGCGCGCAGTCCCAGCGCCTCGCCCCCCTTGGGCCGCCCCGGCCGGGAGGCGGGACGCCAGGCAAAGGTGTCGAGATGCAGCCAGGGCACGGCGTCGGGCACGAACCGCCTGAGGAACAGCGCGGCGGTGATCGCCCCGGCAAAGCCGCCTTCGCCCGCATTGTTGATGTCGGCCACATCGGACTTCAGCATTTCCGCATAGCCGTCCCACAGGGGCAGGCGCCAGGTCGGATCGTCGACGGCGGTCCCGGCCGCATCCATGTCTGCGGCGAGCGCCTCGTCATTGGCGAACAGGGCGGGGAGGTCCGGCCCCACGGCCACCCGCGCCGCGCCGGTGAGCGTAGCATAGTCGATGATCAGGTCCGGCTTGTCCTCTCCCGCCAGCGTCAGCGCGTCGCCCAGCACCAGCCGCCCCTCGGCATCGGTATTGCCGATCTCGACCGTCAGCCCCTTGCGCGACCGCAATATGTCGCCGGGCCGGAAGGCATTGCCGGACACCGCATTCTCCGCCGCCGGGATCAGCAGGTGAAGCCTAACCGGCAGGCCCGCGTCCATGACAAGCTGCGCCAGCGCCAGGGCATGGGCCGCGCCGCCCATGTCCTTCTTCATCAGGCGCATGGCGGAAGACGGCTTGATGTCCAGGCCGCCGCTGTCGAAGCAAATGCCCTTGCCGACGACCGCGACCTTCGGGTGCCCGGGATCGCCCCAGCGCAATTCGATGAGGCGCGGCGCGAAGCCCTTGTCCGCGGCCTTGCCCACGGCATGGATCATCGGGAAGCCATGTTCCAGCGCATCCCCCTTCGTCACCTTGCAGTCGGCGCCGAAGCGTTCCGCCACCTTGCGGGTTGCAGCTTCCAGTTCGGCCGGCCCCATGTCGGCGGCGGGCGTGTTGACCAGATCGCGCACCAGCGCCACCGCCTCCGCCAGGCGCGTGGCCGCATCGATCTGCGCCACTTCCGCGGTCAGCAGGACGCGCGCTCCCGATCCATTTTCTTCGCTGCGATAGCGGTCAAAGCGATATTGCGCGGTCAGCCATCCCAGCATCGCCGCGCCGGCCGCGCCTTCGACCAACCGATAAGTCCCCTCGGGCAAGGCCTCGGCCAGCCTGGCAAGGCACCATGGTCCCAGCTTCGTGGCGGAAGCGACGCCCGCCACTACCGACCAGTCCGCCGGATCTTCGCCAGGCAGAATGGCGAATTCATGCGCCTTGCCCTTGAATTTCTGCGCGGCGGCCAGCGCGCGCACACGCTCCGGCTGGCTTCCCAGCCAGCTTTCCAGCCCTGGCGCCTCCACGATCAGGATCGAACGGGCAGGTTGATTGTTGTCGGCTTTCAGCAGGTCGGAAAAATCGCTCATGCCCTATGTTCTGGAGAAAGGCGGCGGGTAAGAAAAGCCCAATCTTTCGTCGTCCGCGCGCCTCCTTCGACCGCGCTATCATTTGCGTCGGGCGGAGCGCAGGCATAGATTGAACGAAGTTAAAAGAAGGAGAGACATGATGATGCACAGCGACGATGGCCGCCTTCAGGCCCTGCGCGCCCGTGCCTATGCGCTGGCGGAAAGCGGGCGTTTCGACGGAGCGCATGCGGTGGAGCAGGCATTGATCGCGGAAGGCTGGCCCAATGCCGGCGCGGCGCTCCAGAGCAGCTATGCGCGCAAGGCGATCAGCGAACGGTGCATGGCGGCAGCCAAGGCCCATTGATGCGCCGGATAAAGGGGAGGGGACTGGCGGGACTGCCCCTGGGGGCGGTCCTGCTGCTTTGCGCCTGTTCGCCGTCGAAAGATGCCCGGAATGCGGGCGAAGCGGCTCTGCCGGGCAACGATGTCGCGGCCAGCAATTTCGCGAACCGCATGTCCGGCCAGCCGGAGCCGCCGCCGCCCGCCCAACCCTTCGAGCAGAAGGAGAAGACCGATCTGCTCGAATTCGCCTATGGCTACCCTGCCCAGGCCGCGCAGATACCCGCCCTGGCGGAGAAGTTCGGCAACGCGCTGAAGGTCGGCAAGGCGGATGCGTTGAAAATGGCGCGCGAAGACCAGAAGGCCGCCAGCGCGTCCGGCTATCCCTTCCGCGCCCATGCGCTTGACGTCCATTGGACGGTCGCCGCCGATACGCCACGCTTCCTTGCGCTCCAATCGGAAAGCTATGTCTATACCGGCGGGGCGCATGGCATGACCGGCTATGACGCATTGCTGTGGGACAAGGCGCGCAAGCGGGAGACGGCGGTCACGGCGTTGATGACTTCGCCTGCCGCCTTCGCGGCCGCCATCCATGACCGCTTCTGCGACGCACTGGACAAGGCTCGCGCCGAAAAGCGCGGCGAGCCGGTGAAGCGGAGCGATGACGACGACTTCACCAAATGCATCGATCCGATGCAGCAGGTGCTGGTGCCGACGTCGAAGGACGGCAAGCTGATCGACGGCGTCACCGTGGTCGTCGGTCCCTACAGCGCCGGGCCCTATGCCGAGGGAAGCTATGAGATCGCGCTGCCTGTGGACGGGGCCATGCGCAAGGCGATCAGGACGGAATATCAGGACGCCTTTGCGGCGGCAGAATGACGCTGCCCCCCCCACAATGCGCCGTGCCCCTGCGAAGGCGGGCGTTCCGTTCTGACGTCGGAACTGGGTTCATGCCCTCGCAGGAACATGGTGCCCTAAACCGACGGCACTCCGTAAAGGTCATGCTCGTCGGCATCCTCGATCAGCACGTTCAGGATGCTGCCCGGCTGCAAGCCTTCGCCCACGTCGCGCAGGAAGACATTGCCGTCGATTTCCGGTGCGTCGGCTTGGCTGCGCGCGGTCGCGCCGATGGAGCCGTCCTCGTCCGCTTCGCCCACCTCGTCGATGATGACGGGCAGCACGCGGCCGACCTTCGCCTGTAACCGTGCGGCGGAAATGGCGGCGGTCTTCTCCATGATCCGCTGATAGCGTTCTTCCTTGACCTCTTCCGGCACGGCGCCGGGCAGGTCGTTGGCCGCCGCGCCCTCCACAGGTTCGAAGCGGAAGGCTCCCACGCGGTCGAGCTGCGCCTCGTCCAGCCACTGGAGAAGATAGTCGAAATCCGCCTCCGTCTCGCCGGGAAAGCCGACGACGAAGGAGGAACGGATCGCGATGTCCGGGCAGATGTCCCGCCATTTGCGGATGCGGTCCAGCACCTTCGCTTCGTTCGCCGGGCGCTTCATGGCCTTGAGGACAGAAGGCGCGGCGTGCTGGAAGGGATTGTCGAGATAGGGGGTCAGCAGCCCATCGGCCATCAGCGGGATCACCTGATCCACATGGGGATAGGGATAGACATAGTGCAGACGGACCCAGGGCGGCGTGCCATCGGCGGTGCGAAGCTGCCCCAGTTCGCGCGCCAGATCGGTCATGTGCGCGCGAACCTCGCGCCCCTTCCACTGGCGCGCCTCATGCCGGGTGTCGACCCCGTAAGCGGAGGTGTCCTGGCTGATGATCAGCAGTTCCCGGGTTCCGGCATGCACCAGCTTTTCCGCCTCGCGCAGCACAGCGTCTATGCGCCGGCTGACCAGATCGCCGCGCAGCGAGGGGATGATGCAGAAGGAGCAGCGATGGTTGCAGCCCTCCGAAATCTTCAGATAGCTGTAGTGGCGCGGGGTCAGCTTGAGCCCACCCTCCGGCACCAGATCGACGAAGGCGTTGGGGATGGGCGGCGACGCCTCATGCACCGCGTTCACCACCGCCTCATATTGATGCGCGCCGGTGACGGCCAGCACCTGCGGGAATTTCTGACGGATCAGTTCCGCTTCATTGCCCATGCAGCCGGTGACGATGACCCGGCCATTCTCCGCAATCGCCTCTCCAATGGCTTCCAGCGATTCTTCCTTGGCCGAATCGAGGAAACCGCAGGTGTTGACCAGCACGACGTCGGCGCCGGCATAGTCGGCGGACATCTGATAGCCGTCGGAACGCAGCTTGGTCAGGATGCGCTCGCTGTCGACCAGCGCCTTGGGACAGCCCAGCGACACCATGCCGACCTTCGGCGCTTCGGGAATTTTGGTTGCCATGATCGGCGCGCACATAGGGATTTTTGCGCGCAATGTCACGGGGGCAGGAAATCAGGGCAGGGACCGGGCTTCCCCGGCGGCCGCGCCCTGCACGATCTCTATGATCAGGTCGCCGGTCTGGAGCCGGGCCGCGCCCTCTTCCCAGAAGCCGATGGCCCGCCCGTCGCGGTAGATGCGTACCCCCAGACCAGTGGCGATGGCGGAAAGCGGTTGCCCGATCTCCTCCGGCAGAACGAAGCGTTCGTTCAGCTTCACCTGACCGCCCGAAGCGGCAAGGTCCGACATATAGTCGGCAATATGCTGGCCGCTGGTGCTGCCCGCCAGCAGCAGCCCGGCGAAGCTGACCGGGTTGATCACGGTGGTCGCGCCCGCCTGCCGCGCGGGCAGTTCGTTATCCTCGTTGCGCACGACGATGCTGATGGGCAGGCGAGGGGCCAGATGCCGCGCCGTCAGGGTGATGAGGATCGAGGTGTCGTCCCGCCCCGCCGACACGATCAGCGTCCGCGCCCGGTGGATCGCGACATCGTTCAGCGTCCGGTCCCGCGTCGAATCGCCGCACAATATGTTGCAGCCCAGCGCTTCGGCCTCGGCCAGCGCCTTCTCTACCGGGTCGACCACCACGATCTCGCGCGGATCGACGCCCCGCGCCAGTAGCTCGCGCACCGCCTCGGCCCCGCTGGTGCCGAAGCCGGTCACGACGATATGATTGTGCAGATCGGCCTGAATGCGAGCCATGCGCCACCTGTAGAGGATGTTGCGGAAAAAGAGATTATAGGCCGTGCCGAGGAAGATCAGCCAGACGAACAGGCGGATCGGCGTCACCAGCAATGCCTCGAACAGCCGGGCTTCCGGGCTGACCGGCACGATGTCGCCATAGCCGACCGTCGTCACGGTGACGGTGGTGAAATAGAGCACGTCGACGAAGCTGATCCTGTCGTCGAGATTGTCCTTCAATCCATCCCGGCCGACCCAGTGGATCAGCAACACCAGCCCGATCAGGCCGAACACCAGTCCCACGCGCCAGGTGAGATCGGCCCAGATCGGCAGCGAAGACCGCCGCCGCAGAAAGCCCGCCGCGCTGGACGGCGGCCTTACCGGAACGATCCTCATCGGACCTTTTCTTCGATGATACGGACGGGAAGCATCGTGGGAATGGTGAAGGCAGGAAGAAGGAATGCGCGCGACATCGCCATGTCTTTAACGCTCTGGCCGCGCCATGGCCAGATTCCGTTCCGGCCGACTGCAAAACCATATCCCCGCCTGGGCAGGAACATGCCGTCAGCCGACCTGCCCTCCGAAGGCCTGCGCCGTCGCCGCGATCGCGCTGTCCTGCGTCAGGTCGTAATGCAGCGGCGTCACCGTCACATAGCCTTCGGCAATGGCGGCCAGATCGCTGCCCTCCGGCACGGAGTCGCTCTTGCCCAGGCCGAACCAGTAATAATCATAGCCGCGCGGATCGGTGCCATGGATGATCTTCGTCCGGTCCACATCGTGAAAGCCCTGCCGCACCACGCTGATGCCCTTGACGGCTTCGGGTTCGACGGCCGGGAAGTTCACGTTGAACAGCAGCCGGGGGCTGGCCGGCATGGCGATCAGCGGGCGCAGCACCCGCTCGCCCCAGGCCCGCGCCGCCGCGAAGGGCACGGCGTCGCCCATCCCCTCCCGCACATAGACCTGGCTGAGCGCGATCGATCTGATGCCCGAGATCGCGCCCTCCATCGCGGCCGATACCGTGCCCGAATAGGTCACGTCCTCCGCCAGGTTGGCGCCGCGATTGACGCCTGACAGCACCAGATCGGGCTTCGCATCCTTCATCAGATGGCCGACCGCCATCATCACCGCGTCGGTCGGCGTTCCCGATACGCTGAAATGCTTCTCGCCATGCTGCCGGACGCGCAACGGCCGCGTCAGCGTCAGGCTGTGGCCGGCGCCGGACTGCTCCTCGCTCGGCGCGACGATCCAGATGTCGTCCGACAGCGTCCGGGCGATCTCCTCCAGCACGGTCAGGCCCGGCGCATGGACCCCGTCGTCATTGGTGAGCAGGATGCGCATATATCTGGAATCCCTTCGCTTGGGGGTCGGCAGCCTATCGGGGCCGCAACCGCGTCACCCCGCCCATATAGGGGGCCAGCACTTCCGGCACGATCACGCTGCCGTCCTCCTGCTGGTAATTTTCCAGAACCGCCACCAGCGTCCGTCCCACGGCCAGTCCCGACCCGTTCAGCGTATGGAGGAAGCGCGTCTGCTTCTCCCCCTCCGGCTTGTAGCGCGCGTTCATCCGCCGCGCCTGGAAATCGCCGCAATTGGAGACGGAACTGATCTCGCGATAGGTCTGCTGGCTAGGCAGCCAGACTTCCAGATCCCATGTCTTCCGCGCGCCAAAGCCCATGTCGCCGGTGCACAGCAGCACCTTCCGATAGGGCAGGCCAAGCGCCTGCAAAACCCCCTCAGCCGCGGCGCACATGCGCTCATGCTCGGCCTCGGATTCCTCGGGCCTGCAGATCGCCACCAGTTCGACCTTCTCGAACTGGTGCTGGCGGATGAAGCCGCGCGTGTCGCGCCCGGCCGATCCGGCTTCCGACCGGAAACAAGGTGTCAGCGCCGTCAGCCGCAGCGGCAGGCTTTCCACCGCCACGATCTGTTCGCGCACCAGATTAGTGAGGGAAACCTCCGCCGTGGGAATCAGCCAGCGCCCATCGGTGGTCCTGAACAGGTCCTCCGCGAATTTCGGCAACTGTCCCGTGCCGAACAGGGCCTCATCCTTCACCAGCAGCGGCGGGTTGACCTCCTCATAGCCGTTTTCGCCCGACTGGCGGTCCAGCATGAACTGCGCCAGCGCGCGGTGCAGCCGCGCCATCTGCCCGCGCAGCGCGGTAAAGCGCGCCCCGGAAAGCGCCGCGCCGCCTTCGAAATCCAGCCCCAGCGCCGGGCCGAAATCGGCATGATCCTTCGGCGTGAAGGGGAAGCTCCGCGGTTCGCCCCACCGTGCCACCTCGACATTCTGGACCTCGTCCTCCCCCGTCGGCACGTCGTCCGCCGGCAGGTTGGGGATCGCCGCCAGCCGCGCCGCCAATGCTTCGCCAATCTCGCGATCCTCCGCCTCCAGGGCGGGCAGACTCTCCTTGAGCGCCGCGACTTCGGTCTTCAGCGCGTCGGCCGTCGCCATGTCCTTCTGCGCCATCGCCTGGCCGATGGCCTTGCTCGCTTCATTGCGGCGCGCCTGACCCTGTTGCAGCGCGGTCTTGATCGCGCGGCTCCGTTCGTCCAGCGCCAGCAACTCCGCGCTTAGCGGTTCAAGCCCGCGCCGGGCCAGCCCCGCGTCGAAAGCGGCGGGATTTTCGCGAATGAAACGAATGTCGTGCATGGGTCAGCCCTATGCCGTTCTGCGACCAGCCGCGCAACCCTGCACACCGCCGTCCGTTGGTGGTAAAATCAGGCGTTGAGAAAAGAGGAACGGGACGATGCAGATAGACCATGACGCGATGGTGCTGGTGGCCGATGGGCGCAAGATGCTGTTCTTTCGCAACAAGGGCAGCCCGGCCTTTCCCAATCTGGAAACGGAGGAGGTGAAGGAGCAGGATAATCCCCCCGATCGCGAGCAGGCCTCCGACGGCACGGGACGCGGGCCCAATTCGGTCGCGAGCCATCGCGGCTCCGTCGAGCAGACCAATTTCCACGATCTGGAGGAAGCGCGCTTCGCCGCGGAAGCGGCAGAATTGCTGAAGCGCCGCGCGCTCGCCAATGATTTCGAAAAGCTGATCGTCGTCGCGCCGCCCGCCGCTCTGGGCGAAATGCGCAAACATTATCACAAGGAAGTGCAGAGCCGGCTGGTGGGTGAGATCGCCAAGGACCTGTCGAACCACCCGGTGCCGGAAATCGAGCGGATCATCGCGACGAGTTGAGACCCGACCCGGCCGGCGCTCCCCCCGGATGCGCCGGCCGGGTCGCCCCGCGGTTAACCCTCGGTGCCCGCCTTGGCGCGCGCGAAACGCTTGCGCGCCAGCAGGGCCGCCGCGCCCGCCCCGAACAGCAGCACCATCGGCGGCGCCGGCACGTCGGTCGGCGGCGGCGGATGATGATGGTCGCCGCCCGACGAACTGGATGAAGAGGACGTCGAGGACGAAGACGACGTCGAGCTGCTGGTCGAGGAACTGGTCGAAGAGGAGCTGGACGTGGAGCTCGACGTCGAGGAGCTGCTGGTCACATTGCCGCTGGAGGTCGAGACGTTGCCCGAAGAGGTCGACACATTACCGGAGGATGTCGACACATTGCCGGATGAGGTGGAAACCCCGCCCGTGGACGTCGAAACCCCGCCGGTCGAGGTGGACACGCCGCCCGTGGTCGAACTGGTGGAACTGGTGATGCCGCCGGTCGAGCTGCTGGTGGAGGAGATCACTACCGATCCGCCCGAACCGCCGCTGCTGCCGCCGAAGAAGCCGCCGAAAAACCCGCCGCCGCCAAAGCCGGGGCCACCCGCCAGCACCACCGGCGCGCCGCCGCCACCGCCGGACATGACCGGCATTTCCGCGGCCGCGACCGGCGCCGGCAGGGGGATGGGCGCCGCCTGGGTGGTCACCGTCACCGTCTGCGGGGCGCAGGAAACCGTCTTCACCACGCGCTGCACCTTGCGCACCGCATAATGCTTGCGGGGCGCCGCCTTGACGCTCTTCGTGCTCTGAACCCCTGCCGGACGCGCGCTTTCCGCGACATGGACGGCGCCGCCGCCGATGATCGCGCCGCCGGCGGCGCAAGCGCATAATTTAGCCAATGCCATCCGTACCGACATAGGTTCCACTCTTGTTTGTCTTCGGCCTGACGATCTCGTCACCGCGTTGCGCAGTAACGGATGCGGGGCCGTTCCCTATTGCTAACAACGCAAAACAAAGCGTTAACTTCAATGGCGTTAACTCTGAATATCGGGGTCAAGTCGAGGAAAAAACTAACAAATTATGAACTCATATGGTTAACGTCCCATTGTGATACGGCGGCCGGCCGCTTGGGCGATACGGCTGGTCTATTTTCTTTTATGATCTGCCGATGGCCGGGAATCGCGAATTTTCTGGGGATAAGCGCGCCGCAATGCGCGGCCGGCGCGCCGGACGACCGATTGCCCGCTTGTCTCAGGCCTTGGCGCTGGCTATTAGGCGCCGTCAACCACAAGTCACGGATACCCCGGCACTTTCAGCATCGGGGGTCCCGCGAGTCGGAGAGCCAGATGGCATCGGTCCTGAATTCCGATAAAGACGGCCAAAATCCGCCGAAATCGGCTGTAACACTCCCACCCGACTATCGTCCTTCCGCAGACGAAGAGTTCATGAACCCGCTCCAGTTGGAATATTTCCGGCAGCGCCTGTGGGACTGGAAGAAGCAGATCCTGGCCGAAGCGGAAGGGACATTGGCCGTCCTGCAGAACGAACCGCTCCGCGAACCCGACCTCAACGACCGCGCATCGAGCGAGACCGACTGGTCGATCGAGCTGCGCACCCGCGACCGCCAGCGCAAGCTCATCTCCAAGATCGACGCCGCGCTCCGCCGCATCGACGAGGGCGAATATGGCTATTGCGAAGTGACTGGCGAACCGATTTCGCTGGGCCGCCTGGAAGCCCGCCCGATCGCGACCATGACGGTCGAAGCGCAGGAACGGCACGAGCGGCAGGAAAAAGTCTCTCGCGACGATTAACCTTTTATCCATGCCGCCATGGCAGGGTCGCCGGGAAATTCCAGTGATCTTGCAGGGCGTTGTCGATGGATAGCAATCAGGATGATGGTGATCGTGGTCCGGCGCGTTCCGGCCCGCGCGACAGCCTTTTCCTGCTCACCAATCTAAGCTCGGCCGACGGGGTTCCGCTCGGCCGCGCCCGCGTCCGCAATCTTTCCGCCACCGGCCTCATGGCCGATTGTGAGCGCGCCGTGCCCAACGGCATCCGCATTCGCTTCGACCTGCGCGGCATCGGTCAGGTCCACGGTTCGGTCGTCTGGTCACGGGAGGATCGCATCGGCATCGCGTTCGACGTGCCGATCGATCCCCAACTCGCGCGCCGCCGGGTTTCCGCGCCGGAAGGACAGCTTGCGGTGCCCGATTATCTGCGCCAGCGCCGCTTCATGCGCTGAGCATCCAAAGCGGATTACAGGGTGGCTCGGATTGCCGCCGCCAACAAAAAAGCCCCGCAAGGCATGGCCCCGGAGCTTCTCCCGGAAGGGCAGGATCAGCGGCAAGGGACCGCCGATCCATGCCTTTCACACAGGCGTCACCGCTGTCAGTGTTGCGCCTCCATTTCCTCCTTCAGCCGAAGCTTCTGCTTCTTGAGCGAGGCCACCAGGATCGCGTCAGGCATGGGACGACTCGTCTCCGCCTTGATTCGAGCCTCAAGCCCGGCATGCTTGGCCGAAAGAGCTGAAATGTGGCTGTTTTCCATGACATTCTCCTTACGAGGGCAATGGATGAACGAGTAGATCACGATTCGCTGGCCGTGTCTTCGGGCGATTCGCGCTTTGCGACGGGCCGCTTTGAAATTTGCGATGGTTCGTGCCGGCCCGCCGGGCTATCAAGGGGCGATGGGACGGCAATGGGTGCGAAAGTAGGTGTATGGTGAGCCGCGAAGACATCATGCGTCGGCTGGAATTGTTGCGAATCGAGCATCGCGACCTGGACAGCGCCATCAGCGCGCTGGTGGACTCCGGTTCGGGCGACCAGATGCAGGTCGCGCGCCTCAAGAAGCGGAAATTGCGCCTGCGCGACGAAATGGCCCTGCTGGAGGATCAGCTCGTCCCCGACATCATCGCTTGAACGGTTGAACGGATTATGGCCAGTGCGGTCCCGACTGATCCCGAATGACACAATTCGGGGTTAACGGGCCCGCATCGGGACTGACAAGGCGCCCGCTCTATGGCACATATCGGCCATGAAACTCGCCGCTTCTCTTGAACAGGGCCTGCATCGCCGCCTTGTCGACGGTCTCTATGTCGAAGCCATGGTGATGGCGGATGAAGCGCGCGCCTATTTCGACGTGCGGGAGGGAGGCGATCCGGAGACGGACGATCCGCTTCGCCGCGTCGCCTTCGCCTGCGAATCGCTCAAGGTCACGACGCGCCTCATGCACATCATCGCCTGGTTGCTGAGCCAGCGCGCCTGGCAACGGGGGGAACTCAGCGATGCGGAAATGCTGGACGAGAAATACCGCCTCGGCCATGCCGCGACCACCGATCCTTCGGTGGCCGGCAACTTCCCCTTCGCCGCCCGCGCATTGATAGAGGCAAGCCAGGACCTTTACGAAAGGGTCGCGCGCCTTCAGGATCGCATGGCGCGTCCGCGGGCGCAGGCGGAACCCAATCCGGCCCGGGCATTGATGGATCGGCTCAACGCCGCCTTCTGACAGGCGGGTTCGCTGGGGCATGTCGGCAGGAGCGGGGTTACACATCTCCACGCCATCCAGCCTTTCAGCCCAAATCCCCGCACAGCCTGTCCCGCCATCATCTTGGGGGCTGGCCATCCGCCCGATTTCTGGTCTAGATCAGCGCTATGAATACCGGTTTGCGGACCTGCCGCCGCATTTCAGGCCTGCCGCAAGCTGCTCTTCTCGTGCCGCTGCTTCTGCTCGCGCCTGTCGCTCATGCGCAGGCGGCGGCGCAGGCCGGCGCCCAGCCGGTTCCCGATCAGCCCGATCTGGATCCCAATCTGGCCCCCATGCCCGACATCGGCGTCGACTGGCCGGACATGGGACAGCCCGACATCGTCACGCCCATGGTCGAACTGCCGCCCCAGTCTTCCGACGTGCCGCAGCAGGCGGTCGCGCCCGAAGCGGCCGAGGAACAGGCTGAGGAGGCCGTCACCTTTGCGGACACGGGCGCGGATACGGGTGAGGAGCGCCGCTACACCGTCGCGCTGACCGGCGTGGAGGAGATTGCCGACGCCCAGTTCACCACCCGCTTCAACGAACTGTCGGTGCTGCATCAGGGCGAGGGGAAGCCCGCAAATCTCGCCCAGATCAACCGCCGGATCAAGGAGGACAGCGACCTGCTCGACCGGTTGCTGCGCGCCAAGGGCTATTATGCCGCGCGCATTCGCGGCGCCGTGACGCCGCCGCCGGCGGGCAGCGACAGGCTGGCGGTCACCTTCCGGATCGTGCCGGGCGCGCGCTATCTGCTGTCGTCCGTCGACCTGAAGGGCCTGGAGAACACCGGCGAGCGCGAACCGGAATTACGGTCCGCCTTTCCGCCCAGGGCGGGCGATCCGGTCGATTCCGACGCCATCCTCGCCGGCCAGCAGTCCCTGGCCGTCGCGCTGCTCGAGAACGGATTTCCCTTCGGCAAGGTCGAGGAACCGGAAGTCCGCATCGACCATGAGGAGCGCAAGGGCGATCTGGACATCGTCGTCAATCCCGGCGCCTACCGCACCTTCGGCAGGATCGTCATGGCCAATGATGCGCTGTTCAGCGCCCGCCATGTCCAGCGCATCGCCCGCTTCCGTCCCGGCGACACCTATATGGCATCCGATGTCGAAGACCTGCGGCAGGCGCTGATCGCCACCGGGCTCGTTTCATCGCTGACCATGACCCCCAGGGATGCGGGAGACGGCGAGCATGTCGACCTGGCCATCGACGCCCGGCCGGCGCCGCTGCGCACCATAGCGGGCGAACTGGGCTATGGCACCGGGGAGGGTTATCGCGCAGAGGTGAGCTGGGCGCACCGCAATTTCTTCCCGCCGGAAGGGGCGGTGACTGTGCGCGGGGTGATCGGCACGCAGGAGCAGACGGCGTCCTTCACCTATCGCCGCAACAATTTCCGCCGTCGCGACAATGTGCTGACGGGCCTGCTCTCCGTCAGCAACATCAAGCGGGACGCCTATGACGCGCGCACCATAACCCTGTCGGGCGCGCTGGAGCGGCAGACCAACATATTGTTCCAGAAGAAATGGGTCTGGCGCATCGGCGGCGAACTGATCGCGTCGGACGAAGCGGATGCGTTCAGCAACGGCAGCCGGCGCACCTTCCTGATCGGCGCCATTCCATTGAGCCTCACCTATGACGGCAGCGACGACCTGCTGAACCCCAGCCGGGGGTTCCGCCTGGGCGGCCGGCTCAGCCCCGAACTGTCCTTCCAGAACAGCACCTTCGGCTATGCCCGCGTGCAGCTTGACGGCAGCGTCTATCAGCCGATGAACGACCGGATCGTGCTCGCGGCCCGTGCGCGTTTCGGCACCATATTGGGGTCCACGGTCGACCGGATCGCGCCCTCGCGGCGCTTCTATGCCGGCGGCGGCGCTTCGGTGCGCGGCTATGGCTATCAGGCGATCGGCCCGCGCTACGGCCCGAACGACGATCCGGTCGGCGGCAAGAGCCTGGCGGAATTCTCGCTGGAATCCCGCATCCGCTTCGGCAATTTCGGCGTCGTGCCCTTTGTCGACGCCGGCAACATCTCGACCAGTTTCCTGCCGCGCTTCCGCGACCTGCGCATTGGTGCGGGGCTGGGCGTGCGCTATTACAGCAGCTTCGGCCCGATCCGCATCGATGTCGGCACGCCGCTCAATCCGCAGTCGGGCGATCCGAAGATCGCCGTCTATGTCTCGCTGGGGCAGGCCTTCTGATGGCCGGGGAGACGCCCGCCGCGCCGCCGCCGCCGCGCCGCCGCCGCGCCTGGGACGGTCGCTGGCAGCGTTGGGTCGCCGGCATTCTCGCCACGCTGCTGCTGATCGCCGCCGGCGCGCTGGCCTGGCTCGACACCGTGCCGGGCCATCGCTTCCTCGTGTCCCGCATTGCGAAGATCAGCCCGCCTTCGGGCCTGCGCATCCATGTCGACCGGATCGATGGCAGCATCTACCGCAAGGCCGTTCTCCATGGCCTGACCCTGTCCGATCCCAAGGGCGCGTTCCTTGACGCCCCGCGCGTGGAACTGGACTGGTGGCCCTTCGCCTGGCTCTCCAACCGGCTTGATATAGACCGCCTGGTCATTCCGCAGGCGACTCTGCACAAGCTGCCCAAGCTCAACCCCAGCGAGCGGGAGGGGCCGATCCTTCCCGGCTTCGACATCCGGCTGATGCAATTTTCGGTCGGGCGCCTCATCATGGAGCGGGGCATCACGGGCAAGGTGCAGCAGGCGACGCTTTCCGGCGATGCGGACATTCGCGGCGGCCGCGCCATTATCGATCTTTCCGCCCGGGTGTTGAACGGAGAGGATGCGCTCAACATCGCGCTCGACAGCCGGCCCGACGATGACAAGTTCGACCTCGACGTCACGGTGAACGCACCCAGGGGCGGCGTCCTGGGAATCATGGCCGGGTTGAAGCAGGACGCCAATCTCCGCATCCAGGGGCAGGGAAGCTGGACAGGCTGGAACGGTCGCCTGGCGGGCACGCTGGACAGCGAACCCGCCATAGACCTGAAGCTGGCGGCCCGCAGCGGCACCTATACGGCCGCCGGCACCGTCGAGGGAGCCGCCATGGCGGGACAGGGCCTTGTCCAGCGCCTTTCCGCGCCGCGCCTCGCCATCCAGGCGAGCGGATCGATGGCCGACCGGGTGGTCGACGGCAAGCTGTCGCTTCGCTCCGCCGCGATCGACCTCAACGCGGACGGCGCCATCGACCTGCGCAACAATGCGCTCGACAATCTGCTGGTCGATGTGAAGCTCGCCCGCCCGCAGGCTTTGCTCAAGTCGATGGGCGGCCGGGATATTGCGGCGCGCATCCGGCTGGATGGCTCGCTCTCGGGCTTCGGCTATGAATATCTGCTCACTGCCAGGCAACTCGCCTTCGGCAAGACCGTGATCCACGATGTGCGCGCCGACGGCAAGGGACGCAGGGCGAAAGGCGGCCCGGCGCTGATCCCCGTCCATCTGCGCGCCCGGCGTCTCGACGGCCAGGGCCCGCTGGTAGAGGGGATCATCCGCAATTTCGACCTGAACGGCGTGTTGCAGCTCAGGAACCAGCAGGTCGTCAGCAATCCGATGACGGTGCGGTCCGACAAGCTGCGCGGCAGGCTGCTTTTCCTCGCCGACCTGAAATCGGGGCGTTACGACATCGGCCTGGACGGCCAGATCAGCGGCTTGGCCATTCGCGGCCTCGGCATCGTCGACCTGACGTCGAAGCTGCGCGCCGTGCCCGGCCCCCGTGGCGCCTTCACCTTGAGCGGCAATGCGATGGCGCGGATGCGGCGGCTGGACAACAGCTTCCTGCGGTCCCTGGGCGGCGGCCTTCCGGTGTTGCGCAGCGGTCTGTCGCTCGGACCGGACGGGCAGCTTCAGTTCACCGGCCTCCGCCTGGAGGCGCCGCTGCTGACGCTGTCGGCCAAGGGCTATCGCCGCCGCGACGGCACGTTCCATTTCGAAGGCAATGGCCAGCATGGAAGCTATGGTCCGCTGCGCCTGATCCTGGATGGCAGGATCGACCGTCCGACCGTCGATGTCGTGCTGCAAAGCCCGCTGAAGGCGCTTGGCGTCACGGACATGCACGCCCATCTGGTCCCCGATGCGGCGGGTTACGCCTTCACGGCGGAGGGGGGATCGACGCTCGGTCCCTTCACCGGCAACGGCGCGATCCTGCTGCCGCCCGGCGGCCAGGCGATCGTCCGCATTGCCCGCGTGGCCGCATCGGGCGTCAGCGCCAGCGGCGACCTGCGCCCGGTGACCGGCGGGCTGGACGGCGTGCTGAACGTCAGCGGCCCTGTGACCGGCACCGTCGCCTTTGCCCCTGTAAACGGCGTTCAGCAGCTGAAGCTCGCCCTCACCGCCACCGACGCCAGTTTCGACGGCCCGACCAGCATCGCCGTGCGCCGGGGCAGGCTGGATGCCACGATCCTGCTCGACCCTTCCGGCACGACGATCGGCGCCACGGCGCAGGCGCGGGGCCTGCGCATCGGTGCGATCCAGATCGGCCGCCTTGCGGCCAATGCCGATCTGGTCGACGGCAGCGGCAAGGTGACGGCCAGCCTCTCCGGCCAGCGCGGCCGCCTCTTCGACCTCAGCGGCGAGGCGCAGGTCACGCCCGACCGCATCCAGCTTCAGGCGGGCGGCACCATCGACAAGCGGCCGATCAAGCTCAATCGCCCCGCCATATTCACCCGCACCCAGGACGGCTGGCGCCTGGACCCCGCATCTATAGGCTTTGCGGGCGGATCGCTCCAGCTTGGCGGCGAACTCAGCGGCCAGACCACCAGCATAGAGGCGCGGCTGCAGAAACTGCCGCTTTCGCTGCTGGACATCGCCTATGACGATCTGGGCCTTGGCGGCACGGCGACCGGCTCGCTCAGCTATGTGCATACGCGCGGCGGCATGCCGACGGGGAAGGCCGAACTGCGCGTGCGCGGCCTTTCCCGCTCCGGCCTGTCGCTGAGTTCCCGTCCCGTGGATGCGGGCGTCAACGCGGTCCTCAGCCATGACCGTCTGGCCACCCGCATGATCTTCGTCGCGAACGGCCAGACCATCGGCCGGGCGCAGGCGCTGCTCATGCCGCTCGGCACCGAAGGCACTCTGGTGGAGCGGCTCAACCGCGCGTCCCTGTTCGCGCAGCTTCGCTACAATGGCACCGCCGACACGCTCTGGCGCCTGACGGGGGTGGAGATCGTGGACATATCCGGCCCGGTCAACGTCACCGCCGACGCGCGCGGCACGCTGGGCGACCCCGTCATCGCGGGGTCTCTCGCGACGGACAATGCCGCGATCAACAGCCCCGTCACGGGCATGCGGCTGCACGGCGTCAAGGCGCGGGGCCGCTTCTCCGGCGCGCAACTCGTCATGACCGGCTTCAGCGCCGCCGCGCAAAATGGCGGCACGGTCACCGGGACGGGCAGCTTCACCTTCAACGGCATAGCGGGGGTCGGCATGGACCTGCGTCTCCAGGCGGAGAATGCCGCGCTCCTCGAACGGGACGACATCGCCGCCACCGTCACCGGCCCGATCACCATCGCCTCCACCGGCAAAGGCGGCACCATCGGCGGCGACCTGATCCTCAACCGCAGCCGCTTCACCATGGGGCGCGCCGCCGCCGTGGCGCAGATTCCCGAACTGCGCGTGATCGAGATCAACCGTCGCGGCGACGAGATAGAGCGGCCCCGCACCAGCATTCCCTGGGACCTTGCGATCAAGGCGCGCGCCCGCAACCGCCTGACCGTCACGGGCCTTGGCCTTGAGAGCGAGTGGCGCGCCAATCTGGACATCGGCGGCACGGTCACGAGCCCGGCCATTGCGGGCACCGCCGATCTCGTCCGCGGCACCTATGACTTTGCCGGCCGCCGCTTCGACCTCAAGGAAGGCAAGATCCAGTTCGACGGCCGCACCCCCGTCAACCCGACGCTCGACATCGATGCGGAGGCGGATGTCAGCGACCTCACCGCCACCATTCATGTCGGCGGCACGGGCCTCAAGCCCGTGATCAGCTTCACCAGCGTGCCCGCGCTGCCGCAGGACGAACTGCTGTCCCGCATCCTCTTCGGCACGTCGATCACCAACCTGTCCGCGCCCGAAGCGCTGCAACTCGCCTCGGCCGTGGGTTCGCTTCAGGGGCAGGGCGGCCTCGACCCGATCAACGCCGTGCGCAAGGCGGCTGGGCTCGACCGGCTGCGCATCATCGCCGCCGATCCGACGCAGGGGCAGGGCACCTCCATCGCGGCGGGCAAATATCTGACCCGCAAGACCTATGTGGAACTGATCACCGACGGGCAGGGCTATTCCGCGACCCGCATCGAATATCAGGTCACGCGCTGGCTCTCGCTGCTCGGCGCTATCTCCACCCTTGGCCGCGAAAGCGCCAACGTCCGTGTCTCAAAGGATTATTGAACGTGACCAAATCCCGCATCAATGCGGCCGCCGCGATCAGCGTGATGGACCTGTTCACCATCGGCATCGGGCCGTCCAGTTCGCACACGGTCGGGCCGATGCGCGCCGCGCTGATGTTCATGGACTCGCTGCCCGCCATCCCGGCCCGCGTGCAATGCGAACTCTATGGATCGCTCGCCCTCACGGGCAGGGGCCACGCTACCGACATGGCGATCCTGCTCGGCCTGTCCGGCCAGCGTCCCGACAGCGTCGATCCCGACGCCATTGCCGACATCCTCGCCACCATCCGCAGCGAGCGCCGCATCCGTGCGGGCAGCGTGGAGGACCGCTTCGTTCCCTTCGAAGAAACGACCGACCTCCTCTTCCGCATGGGAGAGTTTCTGGAGGCGCATAGCAACGGCATGCGCTTTTCAGCCTGGTTAGACGGGCAGGAGGAGCCGCTGGTCCGCGATTATTATTCGGTCGGCGGCGGCGCGGTCCTGCCGGGCGCGGAGGCGATCGCCGCCGACGCGCCGCTCGGCCATAATGTCGTCCAGCCCTATCCCTTCTCCTCCGGCGCGGAAATGCTGGCGCTGGGGGAGAGTACCGGCCTCAGCATCGCCACGCTGGTCCTGCGCAACGAGGGGGCCTGGCGCGCGCCGCGGGAAACCGAAGCCTTCCTCGACAGCGTGATCGACGCGATGAGCGCATCCATCGATCGCGGCCTGAAGGAAGAGGGGTTGCTGCCCGGCGGGCTGAAGGTCCGGCGCCGCGCCCGCGCCATCCATAACCGGCTGGTGCTCCAGCAAAATGCCCTCGGCCCGGCGCAGATCTTCGAATGGGTCAGCCTCTTCGCGCTGGCGGTGAATGAGGAAAATGCCGCCGGCGGGCGCGTCGTCACCGCTCCGACCAACGGGGCGGCGGGCGTCATCCCCGCCGTATTGCATTATTATCGCCGCTTCGTCCCCGGCGCCGACCGGGAGGGGGAGCGCCGCTTCCTGTTGACCGCGGCGGCCATGGGCTTCCTCTACAAGAAGCGCGCCTCCATCTCAGCCGCCGAAATGGGCTGCCAGGGGGAGGTGGGCGTCGCCTGCTCCATGGCTGCCGCAGGTCTTGCCGCCGTGTTGGGCGGCACCAACCAGCAGGTCGAAAATGCCGCGGAGATCGGCATGGAGCATAATCTCGGCCTCACCTGCGATCCCATCGGCGGACTGGTGCAGATCCCTTGTATCGAGCGCAACACCATGGGCGCCGTGAAGGCGATCAACGCGGCCTATCTCGCGCTCCAGGGCGATGGCCGCCACATCGTCAGCCTGGACGCGGTCATAGAAACCATGCGGCAGACCGGCGAGGACATGGCGAGCCGCTACAAGGAAACGAGCCTTGGCGGACTGGCCGTCAATGTCGTGGAATGTTGATCAACTCACCGCCTGCACGCCTCAGCTACGCGGCGAACCGAGCTGGTTTTGTGGCATAAAGGACACAAATTCAGTTGTTTATCTGAGGTTCATGCAACCTCCAGGGACTTCCATGACTTCACCGTCTCCCCGGCTGACAGGGGATTGAGAAGATAAAGTGGAGTACCCGAATATGCGTAAGATCCTGGCCGCAACCCTCCTGACCGGCGCAGCGGTCGCAAGCCCCGCTCTGGCGCAGGACGTCAATCCTACCTTCACCGGCCCGCGCGTCGAGGCGATACTGGGCTACGACCATACTGGCGCCGGCAGCAGCGTGGACAATGACAATGGCCGCGACGACCAGTCGATCGACGGCCTGCTCTACGGCGTGGGCGCCGGCTATGACGTGAACCTTGGCAGCGCGGTGGTCGGCGTCGAGGGCGAATATACCGACTCCACCTCGAAGAGCGGCCGATCGGACCCCACCGACCAGTTCGGCTTCGGCCGCGTCAAGCAGGGCCGCGACCTCTATATCGGTGCGCGGGCGGGCATATTGGCCAGCCCGAACACGCTGGTCTATGTGAAGGGCGGCTACACCAACACGAAGCTGGACGTGCTGGCCGGCAACACCAATGTCGAAACCGACACCAATTTCAAGCTGGACGGCTGGCGCATCGGTGCGGGCGTGGAGCGCGCCATCAACGCCAATACCTTCGCCAAGCTCGAATATCGCTATTCCAAATATGAGGATGCGCATATCGACTTCGCCAACGGCACGACGACGGACGAATTCGGCATCGACACCGACCGGCACCAGATCGTCGCGAGCCTGGGCTGGCGCTTCTGACGGGAGGGAGGGGCCGGTCGTTCCGGCCCCTTCGCCCCAAGGCATGCCGCGCCGTCCTGTCGCCCTGCCTTCGAACCTGCTATGACGCTGCCCGTGCACAACGCCATTCCCCATCTTTATCCCGTCGGCATAGAGCCGGACGACATCGACTTCATGGGTCATGTCAACAATGCGAGCTATCTGAAATGGGTTCAGGCGGCCGTACTCGACCATTGGCGGGCGCTCGCTCCCACCGAGGCGGTTGCCCAGCATCTATGGGTCGCGCTCAAGCATGAGATCACCTATCGCAAGCCGACCTTCCTCAACGACGACGTCATCGCGACCGTCCTGCTGGAAAAGGTGCAGGGCGCGCGCGCCTTCTACGAAACGGTGATCCGCCCTGGCGAGGAAGTGCTGGCGGAGGTGAAGTCGAGCTGGTGCTGCCTCGACGCCTCCACGCTGCGTCCGGCGCGCCTGGCGCGGGAGGTGATCCAGCATTTCTTCGCGCCGGACGGAACGTGACGTTTCGACCCTGAACGGGCCGCCTAAAGCGTCGCCTCTATCTCCCGCGCTGCAATATCCGGCTTTTCCGCCAGGCTGATCGGCCGTCCGACCACCAGGATCGAGGCGCCCCGGTCCAGCGCCTCGCGCGGCGTCACCGCGCGCTTCTGGTCGCCCATCGCGCCGCCTGCCGGCCGCACGCCCGGAACCACGAAGAACCCGTCAGGCCACGCCTTCTTCGCCAGCGCGACCTCCTCGCCGGAGCAGACGATCCCGTCCAGCCCCGCGCTGCGCGCCAGATCGGCCAGTCGCGCCACCTGATCCTCGGCCTTGCCGCCCACGCCGATGTCGAGCAGGTCTCCATCGTCCAGGCTGGTCAGCACGGTCACGGCGACCACCCGGGTCTTGGCCCCTGCCGCCGCCTTCGCGTCCTCCAGCATGGCGCGCCCGCCGGCGGCATGGACGGTCAGGATCGCAGGCTCCAGCACATGCAGCGCCTGCACCGCCTTGGCGACCGTGTTGGGAATGTCGTGCAGCTTCAGATCGAGGAAGACCGGCAGCCCGAACTTCATCATCTCATGCACGCCATGATGGCCGTGGGCGCAGAAGAATTCGAGGCCCAGCTTCAGCCCGCCCACATGATGACGCACCTGCTGCGCAAGGTCCTGGGCCTTGCGCAGGTCGGGCGTATCGATGGCGACATAGATGGGGCTGGTCATGCTGGTCCTGTGGTGGAGAGGGTAGGGGTCGCGGCCTTGTTGTCCGCGACGGCGAGGGATGGAGGGGTGGAAGACGAGGGGGCGGCGGTCGCCGCGACGAGCGCGCGCTCGGTACTCTCCAGCTTGCGCTTCATGCGCCAGCGGGTTGCCCGCGCCATGATCCAGAAGGGCAGCGCACCCAGCAAATAGGCGCCGATCAGCAGGACCGGCAGTTTCGTTTCCATGACCAGGTCGCCCCAGAGATTCACTTCTACGCGCGTGTAATTGGCGACGCAGAATAGCGCGAGGGCGACGGCGATGACGACCCAGAAGGCAGTCCGCAGAAATTGCATCAACGCTCCTATAGCTGCTGAGCGGGCAGCTTAGGCGATTTTGTCGCGCTGCGGAAGCGCTTCGTCGGACGGAGGGAAGGCGATGCGAAGGGAAAGCGTCTTTTCCGCGCCTGGTTCGATGCTGTCCATGCCCCCCGGACGATTGACGGCATCGGGCATGTGGGTGACAGGTTCCAGGCAGAAATCCGGGGAAAGGGGCGGGCGATAGACATGGAACCATGACGCGCCCACGGCGCTGAGCACGACCCGCGTCCCATCCCCTCGCCGGACGGTGGCGCTGCCGTCCCAGCCGCCATAGGCATTGTCGATCAGGCTGTTTCCCCGCACCCGCGCGCCCGCCGACCAGTCGCCCAGCGCGTCCGCCGCCACCTGCCGCACGGGCAGCATGTCGGCTGTCGCAAGCCACAGCCGGTCCGCCCGGAACTGGAGCGACGTGTCTTCGTCCGCCTGGAAATAGGGGTGGAAGCCAAGGCCCGCCGGCATGGCCTCATCGCTGATGTTGCGCAGCGTCAGCCTCATTTCGATGGCATGGTCGGACAGGGTGAAATGCTGCTGCGCTTCATAGGCCCATGGCCAGCCGCCATCGCCGTCATATCGGTGCGTGAGGTGCGCGCTGTCCTGCGCCGCCGCCGCGACGCTCCATGCCGAGGTCCAGCCGATGCCGTGGAGGCTGTGCGGATGGTCCCCGAAGTTGAGCGGCATCCGCACGTCGCGCCCGGCGAAACGAAAGCGGCCATGGGCGATCCGGTTGGTATAGGGCACCAACGGGAAGCTCGCCATCTGCAACGGATCGCTGCTGTCGACCGGAGCGGTCCGCAATATGTCCGTCCCCGCGAAGCGAAGCGCCGCCAGCGATCCGCCGACGGCGGGGGCGAGCACGGCCTCCACCGCGCCCGCCTTCAGGGCGATCAGGCCGCTCAGCCGACCATGTCCTCAAGCTCGCGGCCTTTCGTCTCATGCACAAGGGCGCGAACGAAGAAGAAGGAGACGGCGGCGAAGAAGGCATAGCCGGTATAGGTGATCGCCAGGCCGGGCGAGACCGCCAGCGCCGGGAAGCTGACGGAGATCAGCGCATTGGCGATCCACTGCGCGAAGCCGGACACGGCAAGCCCCGATCCCCGGATCTGGTTCGGGAACATCTCGCCCAGCATCACCCACATGATCGGACCCCAGCTCATGTTGAAGAAGATCACGTAGAGATTGGCGGCCACCAGCGCGATCACGCCGTTATTGCCGGGCAGCGATACGGCGCCGTCGGCCGCCGTGACCGCCGTGGAGAAGGCATAGGCGACGGTCGCCAGCGTCACCGCCATGCCCGCCGATCCGATCAGCAGCAGCGGTTTGCGCCCGATCCGGTCGACCAGCGCGATGGTGGCAAGGCAGGCGCCGATCGACAGCACGCCCGACAGGATGTTGGTCTGGAGCGCATAATCCTCCGAAAAGCCGACCGCTTCCCACAGGGTAGCGCCATAATAGAAGACGACGTTGATGCCGACCAGCTGCTGGAATACGGCCAGGCCGATGCCGGTCCAGACGATGGGCCGGATCTTGCCGCTGGCCTTGTCGATCAGGTCGCTGAGCTTGGGCCGGTGATGATCGGCGGCCAGACTGTTGCGGATTTCGACCACCTTGCGCGATGCGGCTTCGGCGCCGAACAGGCGGGTGAGCACGGCCTGGGCGCGCTCCTCCTGCCCGCGCGCCACCAGATAGCGGGGGCTTTCCGGGATCACCAGCAGCGCCAGGAAGTAGATCGCGGCCGGAATGGCCTGGAGCCAGAACATCCAGCGCCAGGCGGGAAAGCCCAGCCACAGCTGCGCCGTCGATCCGCCGGCATAGCGCGCCAGCACGAAATTGGCGACGAACGCGCCGGTCAGGCCGGAGATGATCATCACCTGCTGTACGCTGGAGAGACGGCCGCGCACCGCCGCCGGAGTGACTTCGGAAATATAGACCGGGGAGATCACGCTCGCCGCGCCGACCCCCAGGCCGCCGACGATGCGCGCGACGATGAAGATGACGGACGATCCCGCCGCCCCCGCCAATATCGCGCTGACGAGGAACAGCGCAGCCGACAGCATCATCACCCCGCGCCGTCCGATCAGGTCGGCCATGCGCCCGGCCAGGAACGCGCCGATGGAGGAGCCCACCAGGATGGCGCCGACATTGACGCCGATGCCCAGCTTGCCGAGGTCGAAGGCGCTTTCCAGCCCCTTTTGCGTGCCGTTGATGACGCCGCTGTCATAACCGAACATGAACCCGCCGATGGTCGCCACGGCGACGATGGCGGCGATGAAGGCCATATTGACCTTATCGGCACTCCCTTCGGACATTCCTGCTCCTCCGATTTATATTCTAGATGGCTGCAATATAGGATGTTTGCCCGCGCGCGCCGGGATCGAAAGCGAAAAGATCACCGGCACAGGGCTGCGCGAGAAGCTGGTCCCTCGTCAAGCCCTTGCGTGCGGTGGTGGCATAGGCGGTCGACAGGTCCGGTCCGCCAAAGGCGATCTTGGTGACATTGGCGACGGGAAAGCGGACCTCCGCCATCAGCCCGCCCGCCGGATCGTACCGCCGCACGGCCCAGCCGGCGAACAGCCCGGTCCACAGGCAGCCTTCCGCATCGACGGTCGGTCCATCGGGATAGCCGGCGCCATCCTCGATCTCCGCGAACAGCGCCGTATCGTGCAGCGTGCCGTCCGCCGCGATCCGCGTCCGCCAGATCCGCCTGCCCAGCGTGTCGGTGTGATAGAGCAGCGTGCCGTCCGGCGAGACAGCAGGACCATTGGTGATCGAGACCGGAGGCAGACCGCTTTCAGTCAGCCGGCCCTGGTGCAGCCTGTAGAAGCGCCCGCTATCGGCCTCCTCCCCATCGTCCATCGATCCGAACCAGAGACCGCCCGCCGGATCGACCGTGGCGTCGTTCAACCGGTTGCCGGGCCGGTCGGCCTCCGGCGCGTGCAGCAGCGTGAAGCCGGCGGCATCGGGATCGAAGCGGTGCACGCCGGACTGGAGCCCGACGGCGAACGATCCGTCCTGCGCCGGAACGATCCAGCCGACCTGGCCCGGCGCGTCCCAACTGCGCGCGACGCCCAGATCGGGGTCGAAGCGGTGGATGCGCTTCTCCTTGATGTCGACGAACCAGAGCGCTGCATCCCGCGCCACCCAGACGGGCCCTTCGCCCAGGGTCGCGCCGACGCTGAGGACGCTTTCCGGAACCGGGGCCATAGCCTCAGCGCCAGCCCGCATCGATGAAATAATCATGCCCCGTGCACATGCGCGCGTCGTCGGACGCCAGGAACATGGCCAGCGCGGCCACGTCCGCCGGCATGATCCGCCCGTCCAGGCATTGCGCGGCGACGATCTCCGCCTCGCCTTCGGGCGTGTACCATTTCATCTGGCGCGGCGTCTTCACATTGCCGGGAATGATGGTGTTGACGCGGATATTGTCGCGCCCCAGATCGCGGGCCAGACTGCGCGTCAGCCCCTCGATCGCCGCCTTGGCGGTCTGGTACAGCACCAGATCGGGCAGGGCGAGGTGCCAGCTTATCGACCCGAAGTTCAGGATCACCCCGCCGCCCGCGCGCTTCATCGCCGGGGCCACCGCCTGCGCCGCGAAGAAGAGGTGGCGCAGGTTCACCGCCATGCGCTCGTCCCAATAGGCGGGCGTGACATCCTCGATGCCGTGGCGGTCGTCATTGGCCGCATTGTTGATCAATATGTCGACGCCGCCAAGCTGCGCTTCCACCGTGGCGATCATGGCCTGCACGGCTTCGATGTCCCTTAGGTCGCAGGGGTGGAAGACGGGCGCGAAATCCGCGTCCTTCAGCCGTTCCGCGACGGCCCGGCCTTCTTCCTGCGCAATGTCGCAAAAGGCGACCCTGGCTCCCTGCGCGGCAAAGGCTTCGACCAGCCCTTCACCGATTCCGCTGCCGCCGCCGCTGATGAAGACGCGCTTGCCCTTCAGGCTGGGATAGATGGCGCCGCTCATGCGAGCAGGCCCCGCTTGGCGAGATTGGCCATCAGCGCGGCAAGTCCGAATTTCCACGGCGCCGCCTGCTTCGACGTCACGACCCGGTTCACCAGCCGTCCCAGGCGCGGGGTGGAGATGGCGACGATGTCGCCCACCTTGTGGGTGAAGCCGCGTCCCGGTTCGTCGCGATCCTGGACGGGTGCGAACAGCGTGCCCAGGAACAGGGCCAGACCGTCGGGATATTGATGCTCGGAAAGCGTCTGACGCACCAGTTCCAGCGGATCGCGGCTGATCTGGTTCATGCTGCTGGTGCCTTCCAGCCTGTAGCCTTCCGGGCCGTCGATGGTGAGTTCGACCACAGCGTTGCGCACGTCATCGATGGTGAAATCATTGTCGAACAGCCGGACGAGCGGCCCCAGCGAACAGGATGCATTATTGTCCTTGGCCTTGCCCAGCAGCAGGGCGGAACGACCCTCCAGATCGCGCAGATTGACGTCGTTGCCCAACGTCGCGCCGACGGTCCGGCCGCCGGCATCGACGATCAGCACGATCTCCGGCTCCGGATTGTTCCAGTTGGAATCGGAACGGATGCCGATCTCCGCGCCCGCGCCCACCGTCGAGAGCACCGGCGCCTTGGTGAACACCTCCGCATCCGGGCCAATGGCGACCTCCAGATATTGCGACCAGAGCCCGTCTTCGATCAGCGCCTGCTTGAGCGCCGCCGCCTCGGCCGAACCCGGCACGACGGCGCGGATCGACCCGCCGACCCGCTCCTCAAGCCGCGCCCGGATTTCCGCCGCCGCGCCTGCTTCGCCGCGCGCCTGTTCCTCGATCACCCGTTCGATGGCGGAAAAGGCGAAGGTCACGCCGCAGGCCTTGACGCATTGCAGGTCGACCGGGCTCAGCAGCGGCAGGTTCAGCCTATTCAGCGCGCCCAGCGCTACACCATTGGCTGTCCTGGCGGCAGGCAGCATTTCGACCAGTTGCGCGACAGTGGGGGCGACGCGGCTCATGTCATAGGCGACGCCGCCTTCGACCAATATGGGGGTTGGGCCCTCCGCCGTTTCCATGCGGCCAAGGAACAGGCCAGACCGCCAGTCGGCGGGAAGGCAATCGAGCAAAGTGGAGACCCCCGGCATCATCGACTCCTAAGAACGTCCGTTATTGATAGCGCTACCACCACGACTGGCGGTCGAAGTCAAGGGTGCTGGGAGTCGTAGCCGCGGAACCGCCCCATCGCCCGCGCATTTCCTCCTGAAAAAGGAGGCAGCACGCTCATGGCCGCTCGCGCATATTGGCAGGGGCAGATTCGTCTGGCGCTGGTATCCATTCCGGTGGAGATCTATGCCGCCACCAAGTCCGGCGCGCAGATCGCCTTCCACCAGATACACCAGCCCAGCGGCAAGCGCGTCCGTTATGAAAAGACCGTTCCCGGCCTGGGCCCGGTCGATCCGGAGGACATCGTCAAGGGCTATGAGCTGTCCAAGGGCGACTATGTGCTGCTCCAGCCCGACGAGATCGACGCGGTGAAGCTGGAGAGCAAGAAGACGCTCGAACTCACCCAGTTCGTCGACGCCAGCGAGATCGATGTCCTCTATTATGAGCGGCCCTATTATGTCGTGCCCGCCGACGATCTGGCGGAGGAAGCCTTCATCGTCCTGCGGGAGGCGCTGCGGCGGACGAAGAAGGTCGGGCTGGGCCAGCTTGCCATGCGGGGCCGGGAATATATCGTCTCGCTGAAGCCTTGCGGCCGGGGCATGGTTCTGGAAACGCTGCGCTATGCCGATGAGGTGAACCGCGCCCAGAGCTATTTCCGCGACATAGAGGATGCGAAGCCCGATGCGGAGCTGCTCGACCTTGCCGAGACGCTGATCGAGAAGAAGACCGCGCCCTTCAAGCCCGACAGCTTCCACGACCGCTATGTGGACGCGCTGGAAAGGCTGATCGAAAAGAAGAAGAAGTCGAAGGGCCGCCGCGTCATAGAGGAGGAAGAGGAGGGCGCGGCTCCGCGCGGCAGCAATGTGATCGACCTGATGGCGGCGCTCAAGAAGTCGGTCGGTTCCGGCGCGGCTTCTTCCGCCGCGAAACCGGCGGCGAAGAAGGCGCCTGCCGCCAAGGCGCCCGCCAAGGCCACGACGCGAAAGACCCCCGCCAAGCCGGCCAGCCGAAAACGGGCCTGACCCATGGCCGATGCCGATCCGCTCAGCACCTATAACCGCAAGCGCGATTTCACCCGCACCCGCGAGCCGGCGGGCAAGCGCGGACGCAGCCACGGCAATGGCAACGGCTTCATCGTGCAGAAGCACGATGCGACCCGCCTGCATTACGACTTCCGCCTGGAAATGGATGGCGTGCTCAAGAGCTGGGCAGTGACGCGCGGCCCCAGCATCGATCCCGCGGACAAGCGGCTGGCCGTCCGCACGGAGGATCATCCGCTGTCCTATGCGACGTTCGAGGGGACCATTCCCAAGGGGGAATATGGCGGCGGCACCGTGATGCTCTGGGACGAGGGCACATGGGAACCCGTTCCGGGCAAGAGCGCGAGCGACATCGAAAAAGGGCATCTCCATTTCATCCTGCACGGGCAGCGGATGCGGGGCGAATGGCTGCTGATCCGACTGAAGCCGCGGGGCAGGGAAAAGGGAGAAAACTGGCTGCTGCGCAAGATCGAGGATGCCCATGCCGGCAGCGCGGACGAACTGACCGCGCGCGAGCTGACGAGCATCAGGAGCGGTCGCACCATGGCGGAAATCGCCGCCGGCACGCCGCCCATGTCGCTGAAGGGGAAGAGGGGAAAAGCCTTTGACGCGGCGATGGCGCAGGCCGACCGCGCCGTCCCGGCGAAAAGGCGCGCCAAGGCAGGGACGGGCCGCATGCCGGCCTTCCGGCCGCCGCAACTGGCGACGCTGGTCGATGCCGTGCCCACGGGCAATGGCTGGATGCACGAGATCAAATATGACGGGTATCGCTGTCTGGTTTCCGTATCGGGCGGGAAGGTCAAGATCTTTACGCGGTCGGGCCTCGACTGGACGGATCGGTTTGCGCCGTTGCCGGCGGAAATCGGGGCGATGAACCTGCCCGCCGCCCTGATCGATGGCGAAATCGTCGCCCCCGGCAGCGATGGGAATCCGGATTTCTCCACGCTTCAACAGGTGTTGAAGGGAGAGGGAAAGGCGGCGCTGCACCTGTTCGCCTTCGACCTGCTGCATCTGGACGGGCAGGATCTGACCGCCATGCCCAATATCGGCCGCAAGGAAAAGCTGGCCGGCCTGTTGGGGGAGGGTTCCGCCCATGTCCATGTCGGCGATCATGTCGTCGGCGCCGGGGAAAAGCTGTTCCACGCCATGTGCGGCGCCGGGCAGGAGGGGATTATTTCCAAGCGCGCCGACGCCGCCTATCGCGGCGCGCGCACGAAGAACTGGCTGAAGGTCAAATGCACCCGCCGTCAGGAATTCGTCATCGTCGGCTGGACTCCCAGCAGCGCCAGCGGCCGGTCCATCCGCAACCTGCTGCTTGGCCAACGGGAAGGGGATGGCCTGGTCTATGCGGGAAAGGTCGGCACGGGCTTCAACGCGGCCAACAGCGCCGGACTGATCGCCGCCCTGGGCAAGCGCGGGCGCAAGGCCGCCGCGCTCAGCGTGCCGCGCAGCGAAAGCAAAGGCGCCCAATGGGTCCGCCCCGATCTGGTCGCTGAAATCGCCTTTGCCGAATTCACGGCGGAGCATATCGTCCGCCATGCCAGCTTCCTTGGCCTGCGCGAGGACAAGGCAGCCGGCGACGTTCGACGCGAGGAAGCCATGCCGACGCCCGAAGCCCATAGCTCGATCCGGATCAGCAATCCCGACCGGCTGATCTTTCCGGAGGCGAAGATCACCAAGGGCGAGCTGGCCGATTATTACGCCCGCATGGGCGCGGCGATGCTGCCCTGGATCGTCCGCCGGCCGATCAGCCTGGTCCGCTGTCCGCAGGGCCGGGCGAAAAAATGCTTCTTCCAGAAGCATGACAGCGGCAGCTTCGGCGATCATGTCAAACATGTCCCGATCCGCGAGAAGGAAGGGAATGAGGAGGATTATCTCTATATCGAGGATAGCGAGGGATTGTTGGCCTGCGTCCAGATGGGCGCGATCGAATTTCATGGCTGGGGGTCCAGTGTCGCGGATGTGGAGCGGCCGGATCGCATGATCTTCGACCTCGATCCCGACGAGGGGCTGGACTTTGAGGATGTGAAGAAGGCCGCGCGGGACATCCGGCGGGCGCTGGAGGATCTGGGCCTCACCAGCTTCGCCATGCTGTCCGGCGGCAAGGGCATCCACGTCGTCGTGCCGCTGACGCCGCAGGCGCAATGGCCGGAGGTCAAGGATTTCGCGGACCGCTTCGCCCGCGCCCTCGCCACCCAGGAACCGGACCGCTTCACCGCGACGATGAGCAAGGCGAAGCGCAAGGGCCGCATCTTCATCGACTGGCTGCGCAACCAGCGCGGCGCGACGGCTGTGCTGCCCTATGTGGTGCGCGCCCGCGAGCCGGCTTCCGTCGCCGCCCCCGTCACCTGGGAAGAGCTGGACGGGATCGACAGCGCCGCGCACTTCACGGTGAAGGATGCCGCCGTCCTGCTGGACCGCGCCTCTTCGCGGGACCTGCGCGGCTGGGGCGAGGCGCATCAGCCGCTGCCGGCGCATTAGGGCGGCCTGCGTCATCCGACGGGGGCCGCACGCTCCGGATTTTTGCTGTCGCATCGGTGCGAAGGGAGAGTCGGTTCCCGCGTCCCACACGGCGCTTGGGCGGATTTTTGCCGCATTCGCCTTTTCTGCGCCTGTGCTTTGTTGCATATCGGGAATCACCATGACGAAGCCGACCGAAGAAGCGCCCGATAGCGCCGCCGCCGCCCCTGCCTCCACCGCCGAGACGTCCGACATGGCCTCCGCAGCGCGTAAATCGGCGGGCAAGGCGGTCTGGATGGGAACGGCCGTCGGCATAGGATCGGCCGCCATCGTCGCGGCGCTGCTCTACGCGAACAAGAAACGGGGCTGAAGCTCCCTCCGGCAAAGCGGAAAAAAAGGAGGCGGCATGGCCTTCGCTCCATGCCGCCTCATGATGCGACCCTTCCAGGGCTCTGTCCCCGCTCGGACGGGGAATTATCCTATGCCGCGCTGCCGCTCAGATAGGCGATCAGTTCCGGCTTGCTGACCGACATGCTCTTGTCCGCGTCGGCGGTGACGAAGGCGCCGTCGGCCCAGGCGGTCACTTCGGCGGGCGGAAGGGACTGGCCCGTCGCCTTCAGCTCCTGATCCTTGAGCGCCACCATCCAGCGCGAAAATTCCGCCTTGTCGAGCTGCCCGTCATGATTCTGGTCATAGGCCGGAAATTCCGTATCGACGATGGATGCGACCGCATCGCCCGGCGTCGCGGGCTGGGCCTCATTCCCCTGCGGCGAGGCCGGAGCGGCTTCCTGCGGCGCGGCTGCCCCCGCCTGCGCAAGGGCGGGCGTTGCGGCCAGGAGGGCGCCCGTCAGAAGAAATGCGCGGATCATCATCTGCTCCAGAACCGATCGTCCGTATTTCACATGGAGTAATAGCCAGATAAAACATGTGGTTCCTGACTTTTTGTTCATGCCGCTCCACTCATCTTCCGATTCGCGTCGTTTCGCCGCCCGATCCTGCCATTAATGGGATGAAGTACGGGAAAGCGGTGCTTCCTGCCCTGTCCTTGCGGTCGATTTGCCCCGGAAAGGCGGTGCTGCTAGGCGGCGCAGCGACATTCAACTCATGCACGCAGGATTCGCCCGATGGTCCCCCGTTACGCCCGCCCGCAAATGACCGCCCTTTGGGAGCCGGAAGCCCGCTTCAAAATCTGGTTCGAGATTGAGGCGCATGCGACCGAAAAGCTGGGCGAACTGGGCGTCGTGCCGGCATCCGCGGCCAAGGCGCTCTGGGACTGGTGGGCGACCAACCCCGCGATCGACGTGCCGGCCATCGACGCGATCGAGGCCGTGACCAAGCATGACGTCATCGCCTTCCTGACCTGGGTTGCGGAGCAGGTGGGCGACGAAGCCCGCTTCATGCACCAGGGCATGACGTCCAGCGATGTGCTCGATACCTGCCTGGCCGTGCAGTTGAGCCGCGCCGCCGACCTGTTGATCGAGGATCTCGACAAGCTGCTGGAGGTCATCAAGCGCCGGGCCTATGAGCATAAGCTGACCCCGACCATCGGCCGCAGCCATGGCATCCATGCGGAGCCGGTGACCTTCGGCCTTAAAATGGCAGAGGCCTATGCGGAGTTCAGCCGCTGCAAGGCGCGCCTGATCGCCGCCCGTGCCGAAGTCGCGACCTGCGCCATTTCCGGCGCGGTCGGCACCTTCGCCAATATCGACCCCCGCGTCGAGGAACATGTCGCGGAAAAGCTGGGCCTTGCCATCGAGCCGGTGTCGACGCAGGTCATCCCGCGCGACCGCCATGCGATGTTCTTCGCCACGCTGGGCGTGATCGCCTCCTCCATCGAGCGGCTCGCCGTCGAGGTCCGCCACCTTCAGCGCACCGAGGTGCTGGAGGCGGAGGAATATTTCTCGCCCGGCCAGAAGGGCAGTTCCGCCATGCCGCACAAGCGCAATCCGGTGCTGACCGAGAATTTGACCGGCCTTGCCCGCATGGTGCGCAGCTATGCCTTGCCGGCGATGGAGAATGTGGCGCTATGGCATGAGCGCGACATTTCGCACTCGTCGGTCGAGCGCTATATCGGTCCCGACGCCACCATCACGCTCGACTTCGCGCTGGGCCGGCTGACGGGCGTCATCGACAAGCTGCTCGTCTACCCTGAGCGGATGATGAAGAATCTCGACAAGATGGGCGGCCTGGTCCACTCGCAGCGGGTGCTGCTGGCGCTGACGCAGGCGGGCGTCTCGCGGGAGGACAGCTACCGCTATGTCCAGCGCAACGCGATGAAGGTCTGGGAATCGGACGGCCAGCTATCGCTGATGGAATTGCTGAAGGCCGACCCCGACGTCGCGGCCGCCCTCACGGCGGAGCAGATCGAAGAGAAGTTCAACCTCGACTATCACTTCCGCCAGGTCGACACGATCTTCCGCCGGGTATTCGGGGAATAGGATCGAACAGGCCCGGCAAGCCGTGCCGGGCCTGCCGGTTCCGTGATCCTGTGAAAGCAGGAGCACGGTGCAGCCCTGGTGGATCGCTGCCGCGCTAGAACCCGGCCCTCATGACGGAAAAGCCGTCAATGCGGAACGGCGTCCGACTGCCGCCGGATCAGCTCATAATCGAGCAGCAGATGCGAAGGCTTTTCCCCCGACTTGCCCTTGCGCGCCTTGATCTGCCGCACCAGCAATTCGACGGCGGCACGTGACATGGCGCTGATCGGCTGGCGGATCGTCGTCAGTTCAGGCCAGATCGTGGTCGCCAGCGACGTATCGTCGAAGCCGCAGACGGTCAGGTCGCCCGGCACGTCCAGTCCGCTGCGATGGGCGATGGCGACGGCCGCCGCCGCCATGTCGTCATTGCTGGCGAATATCGCGGTCGGCGGCTCGGGCAGCGCCAGAATGCGTTCCGCCGCATCCAGTCCGGAGCGATAGGTGAAATAACCCTGCTCGACCAGCGTCTCGTCCGGCTCGATACCCGCCTCCGCCAGCGCATCGCCATAGCCTTCGAACCGGCGTTGGCTGGCGCTCTGGTTCGGGTGGCCCTTGATGAAGCCGATGCGGCGGTGGCCCAGCGCGATCAGATGGCGCGTCATCGCCAGCGCCGCGGCATGGTCGTCGATGCTGACGGCCGACATGTCTGCGGGCGCTTCCCCGGTGGCGACCGCGACCGCGACGATGTCCGCCGCCTTCAGCGCATCCTTCATGGCCTGATGATCGCACAATGGGGGCGGAAGGATGACTCCGTTGATCCGGCCGCGCAACAGATGGTCGACCACCGTGTCGATGGCGGTTTCCTCATCCCATTTCTCCACCACCAGATCGACCCCGCTGCGGCTCGCCTGGTCCAGGCTGCCGACCAGGAATTCGCTCAGATAGGAGGCCGACGGGTTGCTGTAGAGCAGGCCGATACGGGTTTCGTCCCCGCCCGCCAGACTGCGCGCGGCGGCGCTGGGCGAATAGTTGAGCGCGGCGATGGCCGCTTCCACCTTTTCCTTGGTGGCGCTTCTCACGATCTGTTCGCCGTTGATGACGCGGGACACCGTCATGGGCGACACACCCGCATGTTTCGCAACATCATTGATGGTAGGGGCGTTGCGCTGCCGCCTAGAGCTTCTCGGTTCCATGGGCGTAATGGTAACGGGAAGCTCGCCCGATACTAAGCAAAATCCTCCAACCCGCTTCCGGACCGGTCAGGCGCGGCCCCTGTTCCGGGGATGGCCGCCCGCATCCAGCACGGTTTCCATCGCGACATAGGTGGAGGTGCTGGCGACATGGGGCAGGCTGGAGATCTTCTCGCCCAGCACGGCGCGGTAACGGCGGATGTCGGCGGTCCTCACCTTCAGCAGATAATCGAAGCTGCTGGCGATCATATGGCATTCCTCGACCTCGGGAATGCGGCGGACGGCGGCATTGAACTCATCCAGCGCCTTTTCGCGCGTGTCGGACAGCTTCACCTCCGCAAAGGCGACATGGTCCATGCCCAGCTTCGCGGGATCGACGATGGCGCGAAACCCGCGGATCACCCCGGTGTCGATGAGGCGACGCAGGCGAACCTGACAGGGCGTCTTGGACAGGCCCACCGTCTGGGCAAGATCGGTGACTGTCATGCGGCCATCCTCGACCAGGGCGGCGACGATCTTCCGATCGAACTCGTCCATTTCGATCGTCGTCGGCTGATTTTTCATGGATTGCGCCGTGGGAGCAGGTTGTCGCGAAAAGCCACGCATTTTCCGACAAGGATGATGGTCGGGGAGAGAGGATTCGAACCTCCGGCCCCTGCCTCCCGAAGACAGTGCTCTACCAGGCTGAGCTACTCCCCGACCGATAGCGGGTCCGTTTCGAGGCGATCCCGCTGGGCAGGCCGCAGCCTATAGAGGCGGCTTTTCCGGCTGGCAAGCGGCCGATGCGGTTTTTTTTGGGCAGCCTATAAAAGCCCCGCCTGGCGGAAGCTGAAACGGCCTTTTCCGGTGTGGATCACATGGTCCGCCAGCGCGATCTCGATCGGCCGCAGGCGTTTCGACAGGGTCCGGGTCAGCCGGATGTCGGCCCAGCGGGGAAGGGGGCTGCCCGGCCGTTGCTGTTCGATCGCCAGCCAATGGCTTTCCCATCGCAGCAGCGCGCCCACGGTGCAGTGCCAGTCCTGATCGGCGCGCAGCCGGTGGAGTGGGCGCCATTCCTCGTCCAGGACGAGGAGGTTTAGGGAAACGCATTCACACATGCGCGGCAGAATGGGCTTGCGCCGCGTGAGCGGTAGGGGAAGGCTGATCCCTTTCCGACCGGATGGCGGACAATTTGATCCGTTTCGCAGCATTTGGCGTCGGCGGGCCGCTTCGCTACAGGAGGGGACATTCGCCAGAATCATGAAAGTGTCCGCATGGCATCCTTCCCGCCCCATTATGAGCAGCAATATCTGGACTTGATGCGGCAGATCTGGCGGCATGGGGATGAGCGGATCGACCGGACGGGCGTGGGCACGCGGTCGATATTGGGCGCGACGATGCGCTTCTCCCTGGCCGACGATGCGGTGCCGCTGCTCACCACCAAGCGGGTCTACTGGAAAGTCGCGGCGCGGGAGATGCTCTGGTTCCTGACCGGCGACACCAACATTCGCGAACTGGTGCGGCAGGGCGTGCATATCTGGACCGACTGGCCGCTCGACAGCTATCGCCGGGCCACGGGCGAGGAGATCGACCGCGATGCGTTCGAGGCGCGGATCGTCGAGGATGAGGCCTTCGCGGCGCGTTGGGGCGATCTGGGGCCGGTCTATGGCGCGCAATGGGTGAATTGGCCGCGCTATGAGGAGGTCGGGGACGGGCTCTACCGCCGGGCCGCGCAGGGACATAACCAGATTGCCGATCTGGTCGAGGCGATCCGGACCAGTCCCGGATCGCGGCGTTTGCTGTTCACTGGCTGGAACGTGGCGGAAGTATCGCGCATGGCGCTGCCGCCCTGCCATATGACCTATCAGTTCCAGGTGGCGAACGGGCGCCTGAACGGGCTGCTGTTCCAGCGGAGCTGCGATCTGGGGCTGGGATTCGCCTTCAATATCTTCGGCCTGTCGATGATCACCCGGATGCTGGCGCAGCAATGCGATCTGGAGGCAGGCGAGATCGTCTGGCAGGGCGGGGACGTGCATCTCTACCTCAACCATGCCGCGCTGGTGGAGGAGCAGATCGAGCGAATTCCAGCGGGCAGCCCCAAATTGCGGATCAACCGTCGGCCTTCGAGCATTTTCGACTATCGGATCGAGGATTTCGAAGTGGTCGATTATGCGCCGCAAAGGCATATCGCCGCCCCCGTCGCCGTCTAGCGGAGGACGAGGCGCGGCCAAATGGGTCAGTAAGGCTTGCCTTTGCGGGTGTTGTAATATAATAATTGCACTGAGCAATATTATTGCAATGCACAAAAGGAGGCAGGATGAGCGACCGGATCGATTCGGACGCCGGAATGGAAGGGGCGGGGCGTAATCTGCCGCCGCTTCGGCTGCATGTGCCGGAGCCGAAATTCAGGCCGGGCGACACCGCCGATTTCAGCGATTTCGACATTCCGCCCGCGGGTGCGCAGCCAAGGCCGGACGAGACCGCGCAGCCGGGCGACATGCGCGACCTTGCCTATGGACTGGTCCGGGTGCTGGACGAGGAAGGGGCGGCGGTCGGCCCCTGGGATCCGAAGCTGCCGCCCGAAACGCTGCTGAAGATGCTGCGGGCCATGGCGCTGACCCGGGCGTTCGACGCGCGCATGTTCCGCGCGCAGCGGCAGGGCAAGACCAGCTTCTACATGAAGTCGACGGGTGAGGAAGCCGTGTCGATCGGCGCCGCGGCTGCGCTGGCCAGCGACGACATGTGCTTCCCCAGCTATCGCCAGCAGGGCATATTGATCGCGCGTGGCTGGCCCATCGTCGACATGATGAACCAGATCTATTCGAACAAGGGCGACAGGCTGAAGGGGCGCCAGCTTCCCATCATGTATTCGGCGCGGGAGGCGGGGTTCTTCTCCATTTCCGGCAACCTCACGACCCAATATCCGCAGGCGGTGGGCTGGGCCATGGCCAGCGCGGCGCGGGGCGACACGCGGATCGCGGCGACCTGGTGCGGGGAAGGGTCCACGGCGGAGGGCGACTTCCATTCCGCCTGCACCTTTGCCAGCGTCTATCGCGCGCCTGTGATCATGAATGTCGTGAACAACCAGTGGGCGATCAGCAGCTTTTCGGGCTTTGCGGGCGCCGAAGCGACGACCTTCGCGGCGCGGGCCATCGGCTATGGCATTGCCGGCCTCAGGGTCGACGGCAACGATGCGCTGGCGGTCTATGCTGCGACGCGCTGGGCCGCCGACAGGGCACGGGCCAATGCGGGCCCGACCCTGATCGAACATTTCACCTATCGCGTCGAGGGGCACAGCACGTCGGACGATCCCAGCGCCTATCGTTCCGCCGACGAGGCGAGCCACTGGCCGCTGGGCGACCCCATCGCACGGCTGCGGAAACATTGCATCGCGCTCGGCATCTGGGACGAGGAGCAGCATGCGGCGATGGACAGGGAACTGGCCGAAACGGTCCGCGACGCGGCGCGGGAGGCAGAGAAGAACGGCATCCTCGGCCACGGCCTGCACCACCCGATGGAATCGATGTTCGAGGATGTGTTCGAGGAAATGCCCTGGCACCTGCGCGAGCAGCAGCAGCAGATGCTCGACGAATGGAAGGCAGCCGGCCTGTGAGCGACATGATGAGCGAAGCGGTTACGGAAACCCACGGTGATACGGTCCAGATGAACATGATCCAGGCGATCAACAGCGCTCTGGACGTGATGATGGAGCGCGACCCCGACGTGGTCGTGATGGGCGAGGATGTCGGCTATTTCGGCGGCGTCTTCCGCGCAACGGCGGGCTTGCAGCAGAAATATGGCAAGAATCGCGTGTTCGATACGCCGATCACCGAATGCGGCATTATCGGCGTCGCGGTGGGCATGGGCGCCTATGGCCTGAGGCCAGTGCCGGAGATCCAGTTTGCCGACTATATCTATCCCGCGCTGGACCAGCTTGTGTCGGAAGCGGCGCGGCTCCGCTACCGCTCGGCGGGGGAGTTCATCTCGCCCATGACGGTGCGCTCGCCCTTTGGCGGCGGCATATTCGGCGGGCAGACGCACAGCCAGTCGCCCGAAGGCATCTTCACCCATGTGTCGGGCGTGAAGACGGTGATCCCGTCGACGCCCTATGACGCCAAGGGCCTGTTGATCGCGGCCATAGAGGATAACGATCCCACGATCTTCTTCGAACCCAAACGCATCTACAACGGGCCGTTCAACGGGCATTACGACGCGCCGGCCAAGAGCTGGGCGGGACATGCGCAGGCGCAGGTGCCGACGGGCTATTATCGCATAAGCCTGGGCGAGGCGCGGGTGGCGCGGGCGGGCGAGGCGCTGACCATAATCTGCTATGGCACGATGGTTCATGTGGTCGAGAATATGGTTGCCGAAATGGGCGTGGATGCTGAAATCCTCGACCTGCGCACGCTGGTGCCGCTGGACATCCAGGCGATCGAGCGGTCGGTGCGGAAAACCGGGCGTTGCCTGATCGTGCATGAAGCCACGCGGACAAGCGGCTTTGGCGCGGAATTGATGGCGCAGGTGCAGGAGCGGTGCTTCTACCACCTCGAAGCGCCGATCGAGCGCGTCACCGGCTTCGACACGCCTTATCCGCACAGTCTGGAATGGGCCTATTTCCCCGGCCCGGTGCGAATTCGCGAGGCCATCAACAAGATTTTGAAGGATTGAGGGGCTGTCATGGCGCTTTTTACGTTCAGGTTGCCGGACATCGGTGAAGGCATTGCGGAAGCGGAGATCGTCGGCTGGCATGTGAAGGTCGGCGACCGGGTCGAGGAAGACCAGCCGATCGCCGACATGATGACCGACAAGGCGACGGTGGAAATGGAATCGCCGGTTGCCGGCACGGTGGTCCGGCTGGCCGGGGAGCCGGGACAGCAGATCGCCATCGGTTCCATGCTGGTGGAGATCGAGACGGAAGGAGAGGGCGAAGCCTCTGCTCCCAACGTCGAGGCAGCTCCGCCGCCCGCGATCACGGCGCCCCTGCCTGAAGCGGCGGGGGAGGGCGGCGAGCGGGGCGATCCTGCCCCAGCCGTTGCTGAGGAAAGGCCGGCCGCGCCCATGCCCTCCGCTAACGTCTCCCAGCAGGGGAGGACGGCTGCGAAGGCCGATGTGCTGGCTTCGCCCGCCGTTCGGGCCCGCGCCAGGGAACTGGGCATCGACCTTTCCCAGGTGAAGCCGGGCGGCGATCATATCCGCCATTCCGATCTCGACGCCTTTCTCCTTTACGGATCGGGGCAGGGCTATCGGCCGGCCGGGCGCTCAGGAAGGCGCGCCGACGAGGAGGTCAAGGTCATCGGCCTGCGCCGCCGCATCGCGGAGAACATGGCCGCCTCCAAACGCGCCATCCCGCATTTCTCCTATGTCGAGGAGATCGACGTCACTGCGCTGGAGGAAACCCGCGAGCAACTGAATGCCCATCGCGGCGACAAGCCGAAGCTCACTCTGCTGCCGCTGCTGATCGTGGCGATCTGCCGTGCTCTGCCCGAATTTCCCATGCTGAACGCGCGCTATGACGATGAGGCGGGCGTGGTGACGCGCTATGGCGCCGTGCATATGGGGATTGCGACCCAGACCGACGCTGGACTGATGGTGCCGGTGATCCGCGATGCGCAGGACCGCAATGTCTGGCAGCTCGCGGCGGAGATAAAAAGGCTGGCCGACGCGGCCCGCACGGGCAAGGCGAAGTCGGAGGAACTGTCCGGCTCGACGCTGACCCTCACCTCGCTGGGGCCGCTGGGCGGGGTGGCGACGACGCCGGTCATCAACCGGCCGGAAGTGGCGATCATCGGACCGAATCGCATTATCGAGCGGCCGGTCTTCCGGGGCCGTGAAGTGGTGCCTGCCAAGCTCATGAACCTGTCGATCAGTTGCGACCATCGGGTGGTCGACGGTTGGGACGCGGCGAGCTTCGTCCAGGCGGTGCGGAAGTTGCTGGAAACGCCTGTCCTGCTGTTCGCGGATTAGGCTATTGGTGGTGGTGAGGGATGGCGGAACGCGGCCTTCTCCGGGCTGCCGGCCCCCTTATCGGCCGTTGTCCGCCAGCACGTCCACGCTGGTCGTGCCGTCGGCCGCTTGCGCGAACAGGAGCAGGAAGGCGCTGCCGTCATCCTTGCGCGAGCCGCCCAGTACATGGTCGCCGCCCATAACCTTGTGTTCGGCATCGAAACCCGCGCGGCGCGCCTGGGTATAGTAGAAGTCCATCACGCTCTGCCATGGGACAGGGGTCACGAATGTCGCCGCGCGCAGCGTGCATCCGTCCTTTTCCGCACCCGCCGCTTCCGTCAGCTGCGCGCCCGGATAGACGGTGAATGGTTCCGGCAGACGGCTGGCCCATTGCGCACCATGGATGAGCCGCTCGCGGCAGAAGGCGTTGCCGCCCGGCTTCTTCTGCTCGCTGGCGACGGCGGCGAGCGACGATTCGGATTCCTTGGCCTCCCCCTCGTCCGGCGCAGGCGTGGCGAGCAGCGTGCCGCCGGCGAGCTTGACGGATGCCGCCAGCGCAGCGGCGGCCTCGCCCTTCAGCGCAGGGAGTTTGGCGGTACGCTGCGGCTGGCCGGCGAGCTGCGGATCGACCACGATCTGATTGGCGAGCGCGTCCACCGCATTATTGGTGAGCTGGGCGTCGAGCGCGTTCAGATCATCCTCCTTCTTGCCGCAACCCGCCAGCGGCAGGGCGACAAGTATCGCCAGAACATAGAAAGACCGAACAGGCGGCATGGCTTCACTCCTTCGTAAACAGGGGATGAAGAGCAAAGGTTAATTTTCCGTTAGGGATATTGGTGAATCCGGAAATTCAATCCTGGGGCGGGCCAGTCTCTGCCAACTGGCCCGGCTGTCCGCCTTGCCCTGGGCCTGCCGACACGCCATTTGTGCAACCATGCTCAATATCCTGGCAGCTCTGATCGGCCTCGTCACCCTGATCCTGATGATCCCAGCGGTCTTTCCGCTGCTGGGGGCGCTCAACTGGCTGCTGGTGCCGGTCGCGCTGCTGGGCGCTTTTGTCGGCATGTTCTCGACCAAAAATGGCGGGCGCAATTTCTGTCTGGTCGTGGCGGCCTTCGGTGCGCTGCGGCTGTTCCTGGGCGGAGGCATCCTCTGAATTCCTCCCCGCCATCGGAACAGGCGGCTCGCCGCGGCCTCATCGCGGCGGTGGCCGCCTACTGCGCTTGGGGGCTGCTGCCGATCTATTTCAAGCTGCTGCATCATGTGAATGCAGTGGAGATCGTCAGCCAGCGCGTGCTCTGGTCGCTGCTGTTGATCCTGGCGCTATTGCTGATGCGGCGCAACCTTGTCGAGTTGGTTACGATATTGCGCGACCGGCGGCTTCTTTCGGCCCTCGCCGCATCGGCCGTCCTGATCGGCATGAACTGGCTGACCTATGTCTGGGCGGTGAACGCCGGGCATGTGCTCGCCGCCAGCCTGGGCTATTTCCTCAATCCGCTGGTCACCGTCGGGCTGGGCGTGCTGCTGCTCCACGAAAGACTGCGGCGAGGGCAGTTGGCGGCGGTGGGAATAGCCGCGGTCGGCGTCGCCATCATGGCGGCGACCGCCCTCACGACGCTTTGGATCAGCGTGGCGCTGGCGCTGACCTTCGCCTTTTACGCGCTGATCCGGAAATTGACGCCGGTGGCGCCGATGGTGGGGCTGGGTGTCGAGACATTGCTGTTGATGCCGCCGGCCATGGCCTATCTGTTCTGGCTGTCGGGGCATGGCGGCGTCGGCTTCGGGCAGGACATGCCGACCACCATCCTGCTGATTGCCGCCGGCGCGGTAACGACAGCGCCGCTGCTGCTGTTCGCGACCGCCGCCCACCGGCTGCCCATGGCGACGCTCGGCCTGCTGCAATATCTGGCGCCTTCCCTGCAGTTCCTGTGCGGCATATTGCTGTTCGGGGAAAAGCTGACGGCGGGCCAGATGGCGAGCTTTGCGCTGATCTGGCTCAGCCTCATCCTGTTCGCGGCGGACGGCCTGACCGCTGCCCGCCGCAATCGCCTGGCTACGGTTTAGGCGAACTCGGTCGCTTCGAACCGGACAGGCTCGCCCACCGCCTGGTTGGCCAGTGCGTCCTCCCACATCACGCGATGCCCGCGGATGATGGTGCCGATGGCCTTGCCCGTCAGTTCCATGCCCTCGAAGGGCGACCAGCCGCAGCGCGAAGCCAGCCAGTCGCTGCCGATGGTCCAGCGCTTCTTCAGGTCCACCACGGTGAAGTCGGCATCATAGCCCAGGGCGATGCGGCCCTTGCCCACCAGGCCGAAGACGCGCTGGGGACCGGAGGAGGTCAGTTCGATGAAGCGGCGCAGCGACAGCCGTCCCTCCGCCACATGGTTGAGCAGCAGCGGGACCAGCGTCTGGACGCCGGGCATGCCGCTGGGCGAGCCGGGATAGGGTTTCGCCTTCTCCTCGATCGTGTGGGGGGCATGGTCGCTGCCCAGCACGTCGGGCACGCCCTGGTTCAGCCAGTGCCACAGACCGTCGCGATGCGCGCCGGACCGGATCGGCGGGTTCATCTGCGCATAGGTGCCAAGGCGGGGATAGGCGTCCTCCGCCGCCAGGGTCAGATGCTGGGGCGTCACCTCGCAGGTCGCTATGTCCTTGTGACGGGCGATATATTCCAGTTCGGCGGGCGTCGTCACATGCAGGATATGGATGCGGCGGCGGGCCTTGCGGGCAAGGTCGATGATCCGCTTCGTCGCGATCATCGCGCTTTCATCGTCGCGCCAGACGGGGTGGGAGGACGGGTCGCCCTCCACGCGATGATCCTTGCGGGCGTTCATCCGCGCCTCATCCTCGGCATGGATGGCGACGCGGCGGGTGCCGCTGGCCAGCACGCGCGACAGGGCGTCGTCATCGTCGACCAGCAGGCTGCCGGTCGAGGCGCCCATGAAGATCTTGACCCCCGATGTGCCGGGAATCCGCTCCAGCTCCTTCAACCGCTCGGCATTGTCGGCGGTGGCGCCGACATAGAAGGCATGGTCGCACCACATGCGGTGATGGGCGCGCTTCAGCTTGTCGTGCACGCGATCGGCGGTGTCGGTATTGGGGTTGGTGTTCGGCATTTCGAACACGGCGGTGACGCCGCCCAGCACCGCGGCGCGGCTGCCCGATTCCAGGTCTTCCTTATGCTCCAGCCCCGGTTCGCGAAAATGGACCTGGCTGTCGATGCAGCCGGGCAGCACGTCCAGGCCGGTGCAGTCGATCGCCTCTCCCGCGTCGCCCAGCGCCGTGCCGATGGCGACGATCCTGCCGCCGCGCACGCCCACATCCACGCTTTCCGCCCCGCCGGGGGTGTGCACGGTGCCGTTCTTGAGGAGAAGGTCGAAAGTCATGTCGGTCTCGCCAGCTTGGGGGTGGGCTTGGATATGATGGGCGATTGTCCTACCTAAAGCCGATGACCGGCACCACCCTTACCGACCGCGCTCTCCTCAGAATTTCCGGCGAGGAGGCGAAAAGCTTCCTTCAGGGCCTGCTCACCCGCGATGTGCTGGGGCTGAAGGAGGGCGAACCGCGCTGGACCGCGCTGCTGACGCCACAGGGCAAGGCGCTGTTCGACTTCATCCTGTGGGCGGATGGCGAGGATGTGCTGATCGATTGCGAGGCGAGTCAGGCGGAAGCCTTGGCGAAGCGTCTGACGATTTACCGGCTGCGGCGCAAGGTCGCCATTGCGCGGGCCGATGAACTGGCGGTGCATTGGGCGCTGGAGGCTTCTGGCAAGCCTTTCGACCCACGTCTGTCGCAACTCGGCCATCGCTGGATCGCGCCGCCGGATGAGGGCGATGCTTCGGCGGCATTTCGGGCGCACCGGCTGTCGCTCGGCATATTCGAGGGGGTGGGCGAACTGGGACAGGACCAGATCCTATGGCTGGAAACCAATGCCGGCGAACTGGGCGGGGTCGATTATGACAAGGGATGCTATGTCGGGCAGGAAAACACCGCCCGCATGCATTATCGCAACAAGGTGAACCGGCGCCTGGTCGCGGTGCCGCTGGCCCAGGCCGACGAGAAACGGCAGAAGGCCGCGCTGGCCGATCTTGGCCTCTCCATCGAATTGCGGCGGGTGGAGGATGTCGATCCCGCGTTCCTGCCCGGCTGGCTCGCTGGGGCCGTGGCGGACCAGGCCGCCGGATGAAGCGCGCGCTTTTCGCGCTGCTGGGCGCGTGGCTGCTGATCGTTCCCGCTCAGGCGGAAACGCGCTGGACGCTCGTCCGAAGCTATCCGCACGATCCCGGCGCCTTTACCGAGGGGCTCTTCTACCATGACGGCGCCCTGTACGAGAGCACGGGTCTGGAAGGCGAGTCGGAGATTCGGAAGGTCGATCCCAAAAGCGGCAAGGTGCTGAACCGCCGGATCGTTCCCCGCCCTTATTTCGGGGAAGGCATCGTCAACTGGAAGGATCGGCTGATCAGCCTGACCTGGCGGCATCGGCAGGGTTTCGTCTGGAAGCTCGATGATTTTTCGCCGGTTTCCCAGTTCCGTTATGAAGGGGAAGGCTGGGGGCTGACGCAGGATGGGCGCAGCCTCATCATGAGTGACGGCACCGCGCAATTGCGGTTCCTGGACCCCGAAGGGCTGACCGAAGAGCGCCGGATCACGGTGACATGGAACGGCCGCCCGGTGGAGCGGCTCAATGAACTGGAATATGTGAAGGGCGAGATCTGGGCCAATATCTGGTACGACACCCATATCGTCCGGATCGATCCGCGCACGGGCGCGGTGATCGGCTGGCTCGACATCGCGCCGCTCCTGAAGGCGAGCGGCGCGAAGGACAGCGAGGCGGTGGCGAACGGCATCGCCTATGACGCGAAGGCCGACCGGCTGTTCGTGACAGGCAAGAACTGGGCCAGGCTTTTCGAGATCAGGATCGGGAAATGAATTGGGTGGCGGGCGTATTGGGAGCGGGGCGGTAAGGGCGCCTATTGGCCAATTACACCCGGATCGCCGTACCGCTTAACGAACAGTAGCCCGATAGCTCAGCCGGCCGCTCTCCCCCGGTGAAATCTCGTCCAGCACGGTCCAGCGGACATGGGTGATGTCGGCAGGCACGGCCCGACGGGTTCCGCCCAGCGGAGTTGGCAGCCAGAGGTCGGCAAGGCGCCCCCAATGAGCACCCCCATCCACCGAAACCTGCATGGCCGGATCGCTGAGGTCGAGTTGCGTACCGCGCGGCACGGCATTGGTGACGGCCAGGCCGCGCACCGGACGGTTGCCCTCATTGCGCCAGTTGACGACGAAGATAAGCTGGTCGCCCGATCCTGCACGGTCGGCGCTTTCCAGCACGCGGCGGGCGCGGCCGTTGACGTCGGTGCTGACCCGCTCCACGAACATCTGCCGCTCCAAACGGATCTCCTGCCGTGCCGACGCAAGCTGCGGCGCCGCCGTGCAGGCGAGAGCGACGAGCCAAGCCCCCAATTTCATCCCAGTCCCCCATGCTGTTTCCCGGCCGAATGTGGCAGCAGGTGCCGAAGATTTGGTTAAGACCTTGTTTCCCTTGCTATCCGCCTGTTTCGCTGATGTAAATCGTCGGGCCTAAATTGACGGACCGGTGCCGCCGGTGCAGAAAAAGGGCGGCGGGCAAGGACATTTCAGGCGTGACACCCCAGGAACAGCAGGAGATCAACCGGCGGCGGGACCGCCTGCTGGCGTCGATCGCGCTGACGACCGGGATCGGGCTCGTCCTGGCGCTACCCTTCGCCTTGAGGGAGGGGGCGGAGTTCTTCCTGCCGCTGACCGCCGCGCTGGTGATCGCCATTGCGCTGGTTCCGTTCCTGGAATGGATGGAGCGGCGGCGCGTCCCTTCCGCACTGGCGGCGCTGATGGCGGTGATCGCCTTCCTGCTGGTGGCGAATACCGCCCTCGTGCTGATCGTCGTCCCGGCGGCCGACTGGTTCCGGCTGTTGCCCGAGCGCCTTCCCCAGATACAGAATAATCTCGCCCCGTTGATCGATTTCTATTCGCAGCTTCAGCGCTTCGTCGACGAAACGGTGCAGATGCTGGCGACCGGGCCGGTGGCGGCGGCGCAGACGGCGGCGGTGGATGCGCCCCGATCGCTCCTGCAGTTCGCGGCTACCTCCGCCCCCGCGGCGATCATCCAGATGGTGTTCGCGTTGCTCATCATCTATTTCTTCCTTGCCGGCTGGACGCGACTGCGGCGGCGGACGATCAACAGCCGGGGCAGTTTCGATGGCGCAATGGCGGTGGCGCGGGTGATCCAGAATGTGGTCGACGCGACATCCGCCTATGTCCTCACCATCGCGACGATCAACCTGTGCCTTGGCTTGGCGGTGGCGTTGGCGTTGTGGCTGATCGGCATGCCTTCGCCGCTGATGTGGGGCGGAATTGTCGCGCTGCTGAATTTCGTTCCCTATTTCGGGCCGATGCTGGCGGCCGCCTTGCTGGCGCTCGGCGGGCTCATGGTGTTCGACGATGTGTGGAAGGCGCTGCTGCCCGCGGCCTTGCAGGTCGGATTCCATCTGGTGGAGGCCAATGTCATCACGCCGACGATATTGGGACGGCGGCTCACCATGAACCCCCTGCTGATTCTGGTGTCGCTGACCTTCTGGGGGTGGGTGTGGGGAACCCCGGGCGCCTTGCTGGGCGTGCCGTTGCTGATCATCATCCAGACAGTCGTGTCGGCGGCCGGAACACCGGATATCGCCGGTTTCCTGTTCGAGCGCGGCACGCTGACGGTCGACCCGCGCAAAGAAAATGACGAAAGCCGTGAAACTGATGTTGCAGGCAGTTGACAGGGGGAACGGGGCCGCATAGATGCCCGCCCACACCGAACGCGGGTGTAGCTCAGTTGGTTAGAGCGCCGGCCTGTCACGCCGGAGGTCGCGGGTTCGAGCCCCGTCACTCGCGCCACTTTCCTCAAGGGGGAAGTGGAAGGTTTTCCAGATCAGCATCGTCTGGTGGCCATTGAGGTCATGCCAAGATGCCGCCCTGCGCGGGTGTAGCTCAGTTGGTTAGAGCGCCGGCCTGTCACGCCGGAGGTCGCGGGTTCGAGCCCCGTCACTCGCGCCACTTTCCTTTATAATGGATATGGCTGGAAATGGCCGATTCAGGACATTCCCCTCCCGTAAACGGGAGGGGTTAGGGGTGGGCGCGAGCGTAGCGAGCTTCTGACTTAGCCGTTGCAAAACAGCGCAGATGCCGCGCCAGCCCACCCCCTAACCCCCTCCCGCCTGCGGGAGGGGGAATGTCCGCAATCCATCCATCCCGCCTTCAAAATCCCCGCCAGCGTCCCGTCTCCATCCAGGCAAGCAGGCGCTTCAACGGGAGCACCCAGATCCATATCAGGCCCAGAAAGACATAGACCGGCACCTGCACCATCATCGGCAGCCGTCCGATCAGCGCCGACAGGCTGCCCACAAGCACGGCCCAGAGCGCGATCAGGCCCAGGATCACGAACATGCCCACCGGCTTGCGCCAGCTCGGCTTGTAGGCTGGCCGGGGGTCCGTGCTCATGCTTCATATCCTTCGATCAGTTCGACTTCGGTCAGGATCAGGTGCAGCGGCAGATCCCATGGGTCCGCGGGCAGATCGTCATGTTCCTGCACCGACCAGCCGAGGCCGATCCTCAAGGCATCCGGATAGCGTGCGAACACCCGGTCATAATAGCCGCCCCCTTGCCCCAGCCGGTTCATCGCCCGGTCGAAGCCGATCAGCGGCGCGATGATGACGTCGGGGGTAGCCGGATCGCCCACCGGTTCGGGATGGCTGGTGCCGAACAGGCCGGGGAAAAGCTGTTCCTCCGGGTTCCAGCGCACGAAATCCATGCTGCCAAGCCGATCCAGTACGCGGGGCAGGGCCAGTGTCTTGCCCATGGCCTGCAAGGGCGCGGCCAGCCTTTGCGCGGGGGCTTCATCGTCCAGGCCCATATAGAGAGCCACCACCTCAGCGTCCGCCAGCCGATGCGCAAGGGGGGAAGGGACCACCTTGAACGCCAGCCGGTGCGCCAGCGGATCGAGCGAAGCCACGAAGGCGCGTCGCCTCTGCCGGGCGATGGCACGCAGGGTCGCCTTGTCAGTGTCGTCGCTCATCGGGGGCCTTGAATTGCGGGAGGGGGTGACGGGACCGCCTCGGCCGTGTGCTGGAAAATCCTCTGACGCCTCAACGTCAGGTGGGAACCATGTAGATCGGGCCAGAGCCCGCCCAGGGACAGTCCCCGTGGATGTGATTATCGCCTCAGGGATGTTCGCTAAAGCTCGATACCGCGCAGTGCCCGTCGCCTCTCTATTTAGGCCTGAGGAGCGGCGGCGACAAGTCTCTCGCGCAGCTTTTCTATGCGGGTGGCAAGGGATTCGAGCGCGCGGATGGCAGGCTCGTCCTCCGGCTCCAGCGCCAGGGTCTGTTGCCGCCCTATCGCCTCGCGCTTCAGGTCGTTGAGTTCGTCGGCCAGGAACAGCGCGGCGAACAGCAGCGTGCGCACCTCGGTCAGGCCCGGGGTGTTCTGCTGCGCCAGTCGCGCCTTGCGCTCGATCAGGTTGGCGAGATGCGCCAGATGGGCCTCCTCCCCGTCGCGGCAACGCAGGTCATAGACGCGCCCGGCAATGTGCAATGTGGTTTCAGCCACCGGCCTGTTCCTTCACATCCTGCCCCTTCAATTCGGTGATGAGACTGTCCAGCGACCGCAGCGCCGTGCGGGCGGCGGCGGCGTCGATGCCTGGGGAGGGGCCGGAGGCGGCCGACGCAAGGCCTTCCACATCCTGTTCGAGCCGGTCGATCGCGCGTTCCAGAGCGCGGATCGCCTGCATCATTCGGTCACTTGCCATGCTCCACGCATAGACAAAGTTTTCACCGCGCAAAAGCCGTCATTCGGCGGCTTGGCGCACCCTGGGGGCCACCCGTAGTTGACGCCTTGTCCCTGAGGCGACAAAGGGGGCGCAATTTCGATTCGCTGGCCTTAACAGGGGGCCATAGACAAGCCAGGAAAGACGCCGCTTCGATGACCGTTTCCGAAAAGTCCCTCGCCAATGCCATCCGGGCGCTTTCCATGGACGCGGTGCAGGCCGCTAACAGCGGCCATCCAGGCATGCCGATGGGCATGGCCGACGTCGCCACCGTGCTGTTCAAGGATTATCTGAAGTTCGATCCCAAGGCGCCGAAATGGGCGGACCGCGACCGCTTCGTGCTGTCCGCGGGCCATGGATCGATGCTGATCTACTCGCTGCTGCACCTGACCGGCTATGCGCGTCCGACCATCGAAGACATCGCGAATTTCCGCCAGCTGGGCAGCCCCTGCGCCGGCCATCCGGAGAATTTCGAGCTGGCGGGGGTGGAGGCGACCACCGGGCCCCTGGGTTCCGGCCTTGCCACCGCGGTGGGCATGGCGATTGCCGAGCGGCATCTGAATGCGCAGTTCGGCGACGATCTGGTCGATCACCGCACCTGGGTGCTGGCCGGCGACGGCTGCCTGATGGAGGGCATCAACCATGAGGCCATCGGCCTTGCCGGGCATCTGAACCTGGGCCGCCTGATCGTGCTGTGGGACGATAACAAGATCACCATCGACGGCGCGGTCGACCTTTCGAGCAGCGAGGATGTGCGCGCCCGCTATGCCGCGACCGGCTGGCATGTCGTGTCCTGCGACGGTCATGACATGGCCGATGTGCGCCGCGCCATCGACGAGGCGCTGGCCGATCCGCGCCCCTCGCTGATCGCCTGCGCCACCAAGATCGGTTATGGCGCACCCAACAAGGCGGGCACTTCGGGCGTCCACGGCTCCGCCCTTGGTGAAGCCGAAGTCGCTGCCGCTCGTGAATTCCTTGGCTGGTCGGCCGAACCTTTCGTGATCCCGGAAGACATTGCCGCCGCCTGGCACGCCATCGGCGCAAAGGGCGGCGACGCCCATGTGGCCTGGGCGGATCGTCTTGGTTCCAACGCGCAAAGGGCCGAATTCGAGCGCCGCATGGCCGGCGACCTGCCCGCCGGTTTCTCGCTTGACGCCTATATCGACACGCTGATCGCCAATCCGCAGAAGGTCGCCACCCGCAAGGCGAGCGAACTGACGCTGGGCGCGATCAACGACCTGCTGCCGGAGACGCTGGGCGGCTCGGCGGACCTCACCGGCTCCAACAACACCAAGACCAAGTCGACCGGGCCGCTCACCAAAGACGATTATTCGGGCCGTTACGTCTATTACGGCATTCGCGAGTTCGGCATGGCCTGCGCCATGAACGGCATGGCGCTTCATGGCGGCGTCATTCCCTATGGCGGCACCTTCCTGGTCTTTTCCGACTATATGCGCGCGGGCATCCGTCTGGCGGCGCTCCAGCAGATCCGCGCCATCCATGTGCTGACCCATGACTCCATCGGTCTGGGCGAGGACGGCCCGACCCACCAGCCGATCGAGCATGTCATGTCGCTGCGCATGATCCCGAACCTGGACGTCTATCGCCCGGCCGACATTGTCGAGACGGCTGAGTGCTGGGAACTGGCGCTGAAGGATGCCGACGGCCCGTCGGTGCTGGCGCTGACCCGCCAGAACCTGCCGCAGCTTCGCACCGAGAAGGCGGGTGAAAACCTGTCGGCCAAGGGCGCCTATCGCCTGAAGGCGGCCACGGCCGAGCGCAAGGTGGTGCTGGTCGCCACCGGGTCCGAGGTCGAGATCGCCGTCGCTACCGCCGCGCTGCTGGAAGAGCAGGGCATCGGCGCGGACGTCGTCTCCATGCCGAGCTGGGCGCATTTCGATGCGCAGCCGCAGGCGTATAAGGATGATCTCCTTCCGCACCATGTCCTGCGCGCCTCGATTGAGGCAGGCACCACTTTCGGGTGGGAGCGTTATGTCGGCATCGCCGGCCTGCGTTTCGGCATCGATACGTTCGGCGCCTCGGCTCCGGCGGAAGTGCTCTACGATCATTTCGGCCTGACCGCCGCCAAGATCGCGCCGCAGATCGTGGCCGCGCTCGACTGAAATTCAAACCAACCGGGAGACAAGTGCAGTGGCAACGAAGGTAGCAATCAACGGTTTCGGCCGCATCGGTCGTCTGGTCGCCCGTGCGATTCTCTCGCGCACCGACCATGATCTGGAACTGGTGAGCATCAACGACCTGGGCGACGCCAAGTCGAATGCCCTGCTGTTCAAGCGTGATTCCGTGCACGGCAACTGGGCCGGCGAAGTGAGCGTCGACGGCAATTTCCTGGTCATCGACGGCAAGCGTATCGCCGTGACCGCCGAACGCGACCCCGCCAAGCTGCCCCATGCCGCCCAGGGCGTGGACGTCGCGCTGGAGTGCACCGGCATTTTCGCGGACAAGGAAAAGGCCAGCGCGCACCTGACCGCGGGCGCCAAGCGCGTCGTCATCTCCGCTCCCGCCACCGGCGTCGACAAGACCGTGGTTTTCGGCGTCAATCATGAGACGCTGAGCGCCGGCGACGTCGTCATCTCGAATGCGAGCTGCACCACCAACTGCCTCGCGCCGCTGGCGAAGGTCCTGCATGACGCCATCGGCATCGAAAAGGGCTTCATGACCACGATCCACAGCTACACCAACGACCAGAACACGCTGGATCAGCTTCACAAGGACATGCGCCGCGCCCGCGCCGCCGCCCTGTCGATGATCCCGACCACCACCGGCGCCGCTCGCGCTGTCGGGGAGGTGATGCCGGAACTGAAGGGCAAGCTGGACGGTTCGTCGGTGCGCGTGCCGACCCCGAACGTTTCGGTCGTCGACCTGAAGTTCATCGCCAAGCGCGCCACCACCGTCCAGGAAGTCAACGAACTGCTGAAGGCCGCTTCGGAATCCGGCCCGCTGAAGGGCATTCTTGGCTATTCGGAGGAGCCGCTGGTGTCCATCGACTATAATGGCGATCCGCGCAGCTCGACCGTCGACAGCCTGGAAACGGCGGTGATCGACGGCACGCTGGTCCGCGTGCTGAGCTGGTACGACAATGAATGGGGCTTCTCGAACCGCATGATCGACACCACCGGGGTCGTGGCGAAGTTCCTCTAAAAGACCATCAGCCCCGCCGGACCGTCCGGCGGGGTTTTTCATCACCATCCTTATTTTCGCAGCAGGGAGCGATCATGGCAAAGCCGTTCAAGACACTCGACGACATGGAAGACATCACGGGCAAGGTGGTGCTGGTGCGCGAGGATCTGAACGTGCCGATGCAGGATGGTTCCGTCTCCGACGACACCCGCCTGCGCGCGGCGATGCCCACCGTGCTGGAACTGGCCGATCGGGGCGCCAAGGTTCTGATCCTTGCCCATTTCGGCCGTCCCAAGGGCCAGAAGAACCCCGAATTCTCGCTCTCCAAGATCACTCGCCCGCTGACCGCCGTGCTGGGCCGCGACGTGCAGTTCATCCCCGACTGTCAGGGCGAGGCGGCTGTCGACGGCATCAAGGTGATGCGCAACGGCGACATCGCGATCCTGGAGAACACCCGCTTCCATGCCGGCGAGGAAAAGAACGATCCCGCGCTGGTGGAGGCGATGGCGGCGATTGGCGACCTGTATGTCAACGACGCCTTTTCCGCCGCGCATCGCGCCCATGCCTCGACCGAGGGGCTGGCGCACAAGCTGCCCGCCTTTGCCGGCCGATCGATGGAGAAGGAACTGGACGCGCTGCAGGCCGCGCTGGGCGAACCGGTGAAGCCGGTCGCGGCGGTCGTCGGCGGGGCGAAGGTGTCGACCAAGCTCGACGTGCTCAACAACCTCGTCGCCAAGGTCGATCATCTGATCATCGGCGGCGGCATGGCCAATACCTTCCTGTTCGCGCGCGGCGTGGATGTCGGCAAGTCGCTGTGCGAGAAGGATCTGGCGGAGACCGCGGAGGCGATCTTCGACAAGGCGGAAGCGGCGGGCTGCACCATCCATCTGCCCTATGACGTCGTCGTGGCGAAGGAATTTGCCGCCAACCCGCCCTCCTTGCGCACATGCAACGTGCATGAGGTGGCAGAGGATGAGATGATCCTCGACGTCGGCCCAGCGGCGGTCGAGGCGTTGGGCGATGCGCTGAAGAATTGCCGGACTTTGGTATGGAACGGCCCGCTGGGCGCATTCGAGATCGCGCCCTTCGACAAGGCGACCGTGGCGCTGGCCAAGACCGCGGCGGCGCTCACCAAGGAAGGCGGGCTGACGTCCGTCGCGGGTGGCGGCGATACCGTCGCGGCGCTCAACCATGCGGGCGTGGCGGGCGATTTCAGCTTCGTCTCCACCGCTGGCGGCGCGTTCCTGGAGTGGATGGAAGGCAAGGAGCTGCCCGGCGTCAAGGCGCTGATGGCCTGATTCAGATTGCGGCGCGCGCCTTGGAGAGTGGCGCGCTCCGCTCGACCATGGACGCCGTGCAATGGCGTCCGCCCCCTAGACGCGCTGCCGGGAGGGCGGCGCATCCAACCAAGAGGTATGTGCAGATGCAGTTCGAGGACATGAAGGCGAAGATCGAGGGCGGCAACGGCTTCATCGCGGCGCTCGACCAGAGCGGCGGTTCGACGCCCAAGGCGCTGAAGGGCTATGGCATCGAGGAAGACGCCTGGTCCACCGAAGAGGAAATGTTCGCGCTGATCCACGATATGCGCAGCCGCATCATCACCTCGCCTGTCTTTTCGGGCGAGAAGGTGCTGGGCGCGATCCTGTTCGAGCGCACCATGGACGGCGAAGCGGGCGGCAAATCGGTTCCGCAGGCGCTGATCGAGCGCGGCGTCGTGCCCTTCATCAAGATCGACAAGGGGCTGGAGGATGAAGCGAACGGCGTTCAGTTGATGAAGCCGAACCCCGGCCTCGACACCTTGCTGCACCGCGCCAAGGCGCTGGGCGTGTTCGGCACCAAGGAGCGTTCGGTCATCAACCTCGCCAATCGCGAGGGCATCGCCGCCGTCGTCAGGCAGCAGTTCGAGGTCGGTCGGCAGGTGCTGGCCGCAGGGCTCGTTCCGATCATCGAGCCGGAAGTCAACATCAAGAGCCCGGAACGCGCAGAGGCCGACCAGATCCTGCTGGAGGAAATCCTCAAGAATCTCGACGCGCTGCCGGGAGACGACAAGGTGATGCTGAAGCTGTCGCTGCCGACCAAGGCCGGTCTGTTCGATCCGCTGGTCGACCATCCCCGCGTGCTGCGCGTCGTCGCCTTGTCCGGCGGTTTCTCGCGTTCCGAAGCCTGCGTCGAGCTGGCCAGGAATCGCGGCATCATCGCCAGCTTCAGCCGCGCGCTGCTGAACGACCTGCGCCACCAGATGAGCGACGAGGAGTTCAACGCCTCGCTGGGCGAAGCGATCGACGAGATTCACGGCGCTTCCACCAGCAAGGCGGCCTGATCTGCGGTGACGGTCGTGAGCGCCCGGAAGGCGCTCGCGGCCGGTCCGCCGTGCTCCCGCCTTCGCAGGAGCACGGTTCGGTTCTGACGGGGTGAAACTAGGCCGTAGTGACGATTTAATCATTTGAGCCATAGCATGATGCTGGCGAGTTTGACGAAGCCGAGGAAGTTTGCGGCGAGTTTGTCATAGCGTGTTGCGATACGGCGCCACTGCTTGAGCTTGGCGAAGAAGCCCTCGATGCCCCAACGCTGTTTGTAGGCGATGCGATCATAGTGGTGCTGATATTTGCGATGGCGGCGAGGTGGGATGACCGGCTCGCCGCCTTGCTCGTAGATGAGATCGTGCAAACTGTCGGCGTCATAGGCACGATCAGCCAGCACCTTGCCAGCCGGGATGCCGCGGATCAGATCGCAGGCGGGCGCCATGTCGTTTTGCTGTCCGGGGCCGAGGATGAAGCGGATCGGCAAGCCCAAGGCATCGACTACGGCATGGATCTTGGTGCCGAACCCGCCTCTCGATCGTCCGAGAGCCTGGGCTTGAGCGCCCCCCTTTTTACCCGTGCCCCAGCCGCCTGGGCCTGGGCGCGGATCACCGTCGCATCGATCGCCAGCCATTCGATGTCGGGATCATCCGACACAGCCTCGAAGATCCGGTCGATCACGCCTTGCTCGACCCAGCGATAATAACGCCGCTTGGCGGTCTGATAGGGACCGAACTTCTCCGGTAGATCGCGCCAGCGTCCCCCTGAACGCGCCAGCCAGAGCAAGGCGTCAAGAAACAACCGTCCGTCACTGCGAGGACCGCGCTTGCCCTTGCGCCCGCCCGGAACGAACTCCCGCAGCCGCTCCCACTGATCATCCCGCAGCACTTCGCCTTCCACGCCAGCCTCCAAAAGCCAGCCTTGAATCACAAATCCAAACCGTCGTGAATCCCTAAAATGTCACTACTGCCTAGCCTTTCTCCGTCAGCGCCTTCAATATCCGGGCGTCGGCAATTGCCTGCGCGTCATAGTCATTGTTGAAATAGGCCCAGACGGTCCGGCCGTCGCTGCTCTGCGCCTTCATCCATTCGGCCCAGTCCGCCAGCCTTTCACGCGAATAGCCGCCGCGATATTTCCCCGTCGTGCCGTGGAAGCGGACATAGGCGGTCGAGCCGACACCCAGCCGGGGACTGGCCGAGCCGGGCATGTCATGCACGCAGAGAGCCGCTCCGTACCGCTCCAGCAGCGCAAAAAGTTCATCCACATACCAGCTTGAATGGCGGAATTCGAAGACCGGCACGGGATCGCGCGGCGCGATGCGGAGGAATGCCTCCAGCCTTGGCAGGTCGAGCGAGAAATGCGGCGGGAGTTGATAGAGGACCGGCCCCAGCGTCGGGCCGAAATGCGCGAAGGACTCCATCATCCTTGCCAGCGGTTCCTCGCAATCCTTGAGCTTCTTCATCTGCGTCAGATAGCGGTTCGCCTTGGCCGCATAGCAAAAGGCCCCGGGCGCCTGTTCGCGCCATTTGTCGACGGTTTCCGGCCGGGGCAGGCGATAGAAGCTGTTGTTGATCTCTACCGTGTCGAACTGCTGGGCATAGTAAGCGAACCAGTTTTTCGCCGCCAGCTTCTCCGGATAGAAGCGCCCGCGCCAATCCCGGTAATTCCATCCCGAACATCCGATCCTGATCATGCAGGGAGAACGCGGGTGAGGGCCGATCGGCTCCGCCCTTTTCCAACGCCATCAAAAGCGGCTAAGGCGGGACACATGACCGAATTTACCGATGAAGAATTGGCTCTCGACCCGAATTTCGCAGCCCGGTTCGACAGCGATGACCGGCGGCCGCCCTGTCAGCTCTACCTGATCTCCCCGCCGGCGATCGATGCGGGCTTTGTCGACAGTCTCGCCGCCGCCTTCGATGGGGGCGATGTCGCGGCGTTCCAATTGCGGTTGAAGGGCGTGGGTGACGACGCCATCGCCCAAGCCGCCGCGCCGCTGCAAAAGCTCTGCGCGGAACGGGATGTCGCGTTCATCATCAACGACAGCATGAGCCTGGCGAAGCGCCTGGGGGCCGACGGCGTTCATCTGGGGCAGGGCGACGGCGACCCTCGCGAGGCGCGCAAGCTGCTCGGTCCTTCGGTGCAGATCGGCGTCACCTGCCATGACAGCCGCCATCTGGCGATGGAAGCCGGGGAAGCAGGGGCGGACTATGTCGCGTTCGGGGCCTTCTATCCTACGACCACCAAGGAAACGATTCATCGCCCCGACCCATCGATCCTGGGCTGGTGGACGGCATTGTTCGAACTGCCCTGCGTGGCGATTGGCGGGATAACGCCCGGCAATGCCGCGCCGCTGGTGAAGGCCGGGGCGGATTTCCTGGCGGTGAGCGGGGCGGTATGGGGCCATTCGGATGGGCCGCAAGCCGGCGTGGCGGCATTCCGGGCGGTGTTGGCGCAGGAATAACGGTATAAGGCGGCAGGCAGCTTTCCTGCACTTCAGGCGTTTTCCCTTCCACAAATGGGAGAGTATCGCCTTGAAAACCAATCCGCTGATCCTGACGCTGCTCTGTGCGGCCTGCAACATGACGGTGACGGAAGCCAATGAGAGCGCACCGTCGAACCAGGCGACCGGCCAGGCTGCGCGGCCTGCCGGCGATCCCTACGCCTTCACCGTGGTGCCCGAGCCGACAGGCGCGCCTGCGCGGGTGGAATCGGTGCTGCAGGCGCAGGTGGCGCTGGACCGGGCCGGCTTCTCGCCCGGCGTATTGGACGGGAAGGAAGGCATGTCCTTCACCACCGCGCTCAGGGGTTTCCAGGAGGCGAAGGGCCTGCCGACCACCGGGGAATATGATGAGGCGACGGCCAAGGCGCTGCTGGGCGACCGGCCGCAGCCCGCGACCTGGCTGGTGAAGATACCGGCGGATTTCGCCAGGGGACCGTTCTTTGCGGTGCCCAGGGAACTCAACGATCAGGCGAAGCTGCCCGCCCTTGGTTATCGCAACCTGCTGGAGAAGCTGGCCGAACGTTTCCACACCCGGCCGGAGGCGCTGCTCGCGCTCAACCCTCCGAACACGAAGCTCGGCGCGGGAGCCACGATCCGCGTACCTGCCATCGCCAACCAGCCGGTTGCCCGGATCGAAGGCGACGAGCGCGGCTGGGGCGAGACGCTTGCCGGCCTGGGCGTGGCCAAGGAACAGCCGCAGGCCGACCATATCGTCGTGGACAAGTCGGACGGGGTGCTCCGGGCCTATGACGCGCAGAACCGGCTGATCGCGCAATTTCCAGCCACCATGGGGTCGCAGCATGATCCCCTGCCGATCGGAACGTGGGAAATCAAGGGGTTGAGCCGCAATCCCGACTTCCACTATAATCCGGACCTGTTCTGGGATGCGTCCTCCACCGACCAGAAGGCGGTGCTGAAGCCCGGTCCCAACGGCCCGGTCGGCGTGGTGTGGATCGACCTGTCGAAGCCGCATTACGGCATTCACGGCACGCCGGAGCCGCAGACCATTGGCCGGACGGAAAGCCATGGTTGCATCCGGCTCACCAATTGGGACGCGGCGCGGCTCGCCCAGATGGTGAAGTCCGGCGTGAAGGCGGTGTTCCAGCCATGAGGGCGCGCGGTTGGGCCGGCATCGGCCTGGCCGTCCTGATCGGCGCGGCCCTCCTGCGCACCTTCGTGCGGATCGTGCCGGCGGACGCGCCTGAGCCTTCCCGGCCTGCGGCGGCGGAAGCCGGTGCCCTGCTGATCCCGGTCGAGGGCGTGCCGCCCTCCGCGCTGAGCGATACATTCGCCCAGGCGCGGGCGAGCGGCGCGCGCGCCCATGACGCCATCGACATCATGGCGGCGCGGGGCAGGGCGGTGCTGGCGGCGGCGGACGGACGGATCGAAAAGCTGTTCTGGAGCGAGGAAGGCGGGCGCACGATCTATGAACGCTCGCCCGACGGACGGCGCATCTATTATTATGCGCATCTGGACGGCTATGCGCCGGGCCTTGCGGAAGGGCAGGCGGTTCGGCGCGGACAGCGCATCGCGACCGTCGGCAGCACCGGCAATGCCGATCCGGCAGCGCCGCACCTGCACTTCGCGGTGCATGAACTGCGTCCGGGAGAGCCCTGGCATGGCGGGCGGGCGATCAATCCCTATCCTTTGCTGGCGAAACCGCGATAGGCGCCGCCTCTTGCCCTTTCGCCCTCATCCATGTAAGGGCGCGGCCAGCCTCCAGAGGCCGGCTCTTTTCACCTTCAGACATATAGGCAGGCTCTTCCCATGAAGATCAGCGGCGTCGAGATTCGTCCCGGCAACAACATCGAATATGACGGCAGCCTGTGGCGCGCCGTGAAGATCCAGCATACCCAGCCCGGCAAGGGCGGCGCCTATATGCAGGTGGAACTGAAGAACCTGATCGACGGGCGCAAGAACAACGTCCGCTTCCGGTCGGCCGAGACGGTGGAGCGCATCCGCCTCGACACCAAGGATTTCCAATATCTCTATGCAGAGGGCGACATGCTCGTCTTCATGGACACGGAAACCTATGAGCAGATCAATCTGCCGCAGGATCTGGTGGGCGATGCGTCGGCCTTCCTGCAGGACGGCATGATGGTCATGCTGGAAATGTATGAGGAACGCCCGATCTCCGTGCAGCTTCCCGAAACGGTCGAGGCGACCGTGGTGGAAGCCGACGCCGTGGTGAAGGGCCAGACCGCTTCGGCGAGCTACAAGCCCGCCATCCTCGACAATGGCGTGCGCGTCATGGTGCCGCCGCACATCGTCACCGGCACGCGCATCGTCGTCGACGTGTATGAGCGCGAATATGTGAAGCGCGCGGATTGATATTCGATACCCCCTCCCGCAGGCGGAAGGGGGTCAGGGGGTGGGTGGCGAGCATGAGCGAGCTTCCTGCCCTTTCCCTTTTTAGAGTGCCGCTATTGCGGCATGCCCACCCCCGGTCCCTCCCGTTTGCGGGAGGGGGGAGACAAGAAAAATGGTATCGCACTCGGGCCTTTTGACCGTCATGGAACGCGCCGCGCGCAAGGCTGGCTCCAAGCTGCGCCGCGACTTTGGCGAGGTCGAACATCTGCAGGTGTCCCGAAAGGGGCCGGCGGACTTCGTGTCCAAGGCCGACCAGCAGGCGGAAAAGACGCTGGTCGAGGAATTGCAGAAGGCGCGGCCCGATTGGGGTTTCCTGCTGGAGGAAGGCGGCGAGATCGCGGGCGATCCGGGCAAGCCGCGCTGGATCATCGATCCGCTCGACGGCACCAGCAATTTCCTGCACGGCATCCCGCACTTCGCGATCTCCATCGCGGTCGAGGAGCCACTCTACGGCGGCAAGCGGGAGGTGACGACCGGCCTCATCTACCAGCCGGTGACCGACGAAAGCTATTGGGCGGAAAAGAGCCGGGGCGCCTGGCGGCATGACCAGCGGCTGCGCGTTTCGGCGCGGCGCGATCTGGGCGACTGCCTGATCGCCACGGGCATCCCCTTCCTGGGGCATGGCGATTTCGCGCAATGGACGCGCATCTTCGGGGCCGTAGGGCCCTCGGTGGCCGGAATCCGGCGCTTCGGCGCGGCCTCGCTGGACCTCGCCCATGTCGCCTCCGGCCGCTATGACGGCTTTTGGGAAAGCGGCCTGCAACCCTGGGACGTGGCGGCGGGCCTGCTGATGGTGCGGGAAGCGGGCGGCTTCGTGTCGGATTTCCGCGGCGGCGACCAGCCGATCGAGCGCAAGGAAGTCATCGCGGGCAATGATGCGATCCACAGCAAATTACATAAGTTGGTGGCAGGAGCGCTGCGCTGACGGCTTGCTTTTGGTAGCGTGATCAGGTCGCCGCCATTGTTGCGAATCATTCTCATGCCTCCGGGCCTTGCTTCGCATATGCAGCGGGCCTAAAGCGCGCCCGTAAATCATTTTCGCCCAGGGGATTCCGTTGGTCGATCTAGCCCAATATCTGCCGATCCTGATCTTTCTCGGGATCGCCTTGCTGCTTTCGAGCGCATTCGTGTTCCTGCCGATGCTGGTGGGGCGCCTGACCGGCGCGCATCAGCCCGATCCGGCCAAGCTCAGCGAATATGAATGCGGCTTTCCTGCGTTCGAAGAACCGCGCAGCCAGTTCGACGTGCGATTCTACCTCGTCGCGATCCTGTTCATCATCTTCGACCTGGAAGCGGCGTTCCTCTACCCTTGGGCGGTCAGCCTCGACCAGATCGGCTGGGCCGGCTGGGCGACGATGATGATCTTCATAGCGGAGCTGGTGCTCGGCCTCGTCTATGCGTGGAAGAAGGGAGCACTCGATTGGGAGTAGAACTTGAGCGGCCCGCGCCCGGCACCTTGTTGCCCGCGGGGACCCAGCCCGACCAGGATTTCTTCAACGCGCTGAACAGCGAGGTCAGTGACAAGGGCTTCCTCGTCACCTCGACGGAGGAACTGTTCCAGTGGGCCCGCACCGGCTCGCTCTGGTGGATGACCTTCGGCCTGGCCTGCTGCGCGGTGGAGATGATCCACGTCAACATGCCCCGTTACGACATGGAACGCTTCGGCGCCGCGCCGCGCGCCTCGCCGCGCCAGTCCGACGTGATGATCGTCGCGGGGACGCTGTGCAACAAGATGGCTCCGGCGTTGCGCAAGGTTTACGACCAGATGTCCAATCCGAAATATGTGATTTCTATGGGCAGCTGCGCGAATGGCGGTGGCTATTATCACTACAGCTATTCGGTCGTGCGTGGCTGCGACCGCATCGTGCCGGTCGACATCTATGTGCCGGGTTGCCCGCCGACAGCGGAAGCCCTGCTTTATGGCGTGATGCAGTTGCAGCGGAAGATCCGCCGCATCGGAACGGTTGAGCGCTGATATGGGTCATTCTGCTCCTAGGATCGCGGCCATCGATGGGATCGCGCAGGAAATCGCCGGTCTGCTGGGACCGATGCTGGTCGAAACCGTCGACCATGCCGATGAACTGAGCTTCACCGTCGTCCGGGAAAAGCTGGCCGACGCGATGGTGCTGCTGCGGGATCGCGCGCAATATCAGCAGCTCATGGAAATTGCAGGCGTCGATTATCCGGATCGTCCGGAGCGCTTCGAGGTCTGCTACCATCTGCTCAGCGTCACGCGGAACCACCGCGTCCGCGTGAAGGTGCAGACCGACGAGGACATGCCCGTTCCCACCGTCACGCACATCTGGCCGGTCGCCGGTTGGCTGGAGCGGGAGGTGTTCGACATGTACGGCGTCATCTTCGAGGGGAACGCCGATCTGCGCCGCATCCTGACCGACTATGGTTTCAAGGGCCATCCGCAGCGCAAGGACTTCCCGCTGACCGGCTATGTCGAGATGTGGTATTCCGAAGAGGACAAGCGCGTCGTCTACAAGCCGGTGAAGCTGGCGCAGGATTTCCGGCAGTTCGACTTCATGAGCCCGTGGGAAGGCGCGCAATATGTGCTGCCGGGCGACGAAAAGGCGCCGCAGGCGCCGGGAGCGCCGACACCTGTCACAGCCCCGTTGCCGGCCGCTGCGGCTCCCAAGGGCGAACCGGCCGGTGCCACGCCCAAGGTCACCGAAAAGTCCGAGGATACCGGTGCAGGTGAACCCGCCAACAGCAAGGGTGCGGAAAAGTCGCCCAACGCTCCGGTAAAGCCCGAAGAGCACACAGATGAAGGCAAAGGCGCTGCCAAGCCTGAGGATAAGGCCTGATGTCCGACTATCTGGAAAAGCTGGACCATGTGACCGACGCGGCGGACCCGTCCTACGGCGACACGGAAATCCAGAACTACACGATCAACTTCGGTCCGCAGCACCCTGCCGCGCACGGCGTTCTGCGCCTGGTCATGGAACTGGACGGCGAGATCGTCGAGCGCTGCGACCCGCATGTCGGCCTGCTGCATCGCGGCACCGAGAAGCTGATCGAGCACAAGACCTATTTGCAGGCGCTGCCCTATTTCGACCGGCTGGACTATTGCTCGCCGCTCGGCATGGAGCACAGCTATGTCCTCGCCATCGAGAAGCTGCTGAACCTGGAAGTGCCGTTGCGCGCGCAATATCTGCGGGTGTTCTTTGCGGAACTGACGCGCATCTGCAATCACATGCTGAATCTCGGCTCGCACGTGATGGACGTGGGTGCGATGACGCCGAACCTGTGGCTGTTCGAAATCCGGGAGGATTGCCTCAACTTCTTCGAACGGGCATCGGGCGCCCGCATGCATGCGGCCTGGTTCCGGCCGGGCGGCGTGCATCAGGATGTGCCGCTGAAGCTGTTGACCGACATTGGCGACTGGCTCGACACCCGTTTGCCGCGCCTGTTCGAGGACGCGATGAGCCTGGTGGTCGACAACCGCATCTTCAAGCAGCGCAATGTGGACATCGCGGTCGTCAGCAAGGAAGACGCGCTGAAATGGGGCTTCTCCGGCCCCATGATCCGGGGATCGGGCATCCCCTGGGACATCCGCAAGGCGCAGCCCTATGACGTCTATGACCGGATGGAATTCGACGTTCCGGTGGGCACCAATTTCGACTGCTATGACCGCTTCATGGTCCGGGTCGAGGAAGTCCGCCAGTCCGCGCGGATCATGAAGCAGTGCCTCAGCGAAATGCCGGAAGGCCCGGTGGCGAGCTTCGACCGCAAGGTGGTGCCGCCCAAGCGCGGCGAGATGAAGCGCTCGATGGAAGCGCTGATCCACCACTTCAAGCTTTATACCGAGGGCTTCCATGTCCCGGCGGGCGAAGTCTATGTCGCGACCGAAAGCCCCAAGGGCGAATTCGGCGTCTATCTGGTCGCGGACGGCTCCAACAAGCCTTACCGCTGCAAGATTCGCCCGACCGCCTTTAGCCACCTTCAGGCGATGGATTTCATGATGAAAGGCCACATGCTGGCCGACACCACCGCTGTCCTGGGCGCCATGGACATCGTGTTTGGAGAATGTGACCGCTAATGGCTGACGCAGTTCATATCCCGGACGAGGCCGAAACGCGCGCGCGCTGGGGCGCGTTCGCCTGGACGGCCGAAAATGCCGAGCAGGCGAAGAAGGTCATTGCCCGTTATCCCGCCGGGCGTCAGCAGTCGGCGGTGATGCCGCTGCTGGACCTCGCCCAGCGCCAGGTCGGTGCGGAAACGCAGACCCAGGGCTGGCTGCCGGTGCCGGTGATGGAATATATCGCCGACCAACTGGAAATGCCGTATATGCGCGTGTACGAGGTCGCGACCTTCTACACCATGTACAACCTCGCGCCCGTGGGCCGCTATCATGTGCAGGTCTGCGGCACGACGCCCTGCATGCTGCGCGGCTCCGACGATGTGTTCTCCGCCTGCAAGAACAAGGGGCTGGTGAAGGGCGGGACGACGCCCGACGGCCTGTTCACGCTGACCGAGGTCGAGTGTCTGGGCGCCTGCGCCAACGCGCCGATGGTCCAGATCAACGACGATAATTTCGAAGACCTGACCTATGACAGCATGAGCGCGATCCTCGACGATCTCGCCGCTGGCAAGCAGCCCAAGATCGGGCCGCAGATCGATCGTCAGACCAGCTGTCCGGAGGGTGGTCCGACCACGCTCAAGGATATGGTCAACGAAAATCACGACTATCGGGGCGAATGGGCATGAGCGACGTGATCGCGCCTCTCAGCGACAAGGATCGCATCTTCACCAACGTCTATGGCTTCCAGGATTGGGGCATCGACGCGGCGATGAAACGCGGCGATTGGGACAATACCAAGGCCCTGCTGGAAATCGGCCAGGACGACATCATAGAGCGCATCAAGGCCAGCGGCCTGCGCGGCCGTGGCGGCGCCGGCTTCCCGACCGGCATGAAGTGGAGCTTCATGCCCAAGGAGAGCAGGGACGGCCGTCCGAGCTTCCTCGTCATCAACGCCGATGAATCCGAGCCGGGCTCGTGCAAGGACCGCGAGATCATCCGCCACGATCCGCACAAGCTGATCGAGGGCGCGCTGGTCGCCGGTTTCGCGATGCGGGCGCGCGCCGCCTACATCTATATTCGCGGCGAGTTCATCTATGAGGCGAAGGTGCTCTTCGCCGCCGTCGAGCAGGCCTATGAAAAGGGCTTCCTCGGCAAGAATGCCTGCGGGTCCGGCTATGATTTCGACGTCTTCGTCCATCGCGGCGCGGGCGCCTATATCTGCGGAGAGGAAACCGCCCAGATCGAAAGCCTGGAGGGCAAGAAGGGCCAGCCGCGCCTGAAGCCGCCTTTCCCGGCGGGCGCGGGCCTTTATGGCTGCCCCACCACGGTGAACAATGTGGAATCGATCGCGGTCGCGCCGACGATCCTGCGGCGCGGGTCCGAATGGTTCTCCAGCTTCGGCCGGGAGAACAACAAGGGCACGAAGCTCTTCCAGATCAGCGGCCATGTGAACAAGCCCTGCGTCGTCGAAGAATCGATGGGCATCAGCTTCAAGGAACTGATCGACCGGCATTGCGGCGGCATTCGCGGCGGCTGGGACAATCTGTTGGCGGTCATCCCCGGCGGTTCGTCGGTGCCTTTGGTCCCGGCGAAGGAGATCATGGACGCGCCCATGGATTTCGATGGGCTGCGTGCGCTCGGCTCGGGCCTTGGCACCGCCGCCGTCATCGTCATGGACAAGTCGACCGACATCGTCCGCGCCATTTCGCGGCTCAGCTATTTCTACAAGCATGAGAGCTGCGGCCAGTGCACGCCCTGCCGCGAAGGCACCGGCTGGATGTGGCGCGTAATGGAGCGGCTGCGCACCGGCGATGCCGACCAGAGCGAGATCGACATGCTGTTCCAGGTGACCAAGCAGGTCGAAGGCCACACCATCTGCGCGCTTGGCGACGCGGCGGCTTGGCCGATCCAGGGCCTGATCCGGCACTTCCGTCCGGAAATCGAGCGCCGGATCAACGAAAACAAGGGTAGCGCCCCGGTCATGGAGGCAGCGGAGTAACCATGCCGAAGGTCAAAGTAGACGGCGTAGAACTCGAAGTCCCGGCGGGCGCCACGGTCCTCCAGGCCTGCGAACTGGCGGGGAAGGAAATCCCGCGTTTCTGCTATCATGAGCGCCTCAGCATCGCGGGCAATTGCCGCATGTGCCTGGTCGAGGTGAAGCCCGGACCGCCCAAGCCGCAGGCTTCCTGTGCGCTGCCGGCCGCGGAGAATCAGGAAATCTTCACCCAGACCGAGATGGTCAAGAAGGCGCGCGAAGGAGTGATGGAGTTCCTGCTCATCAACCACCCGCTCGACTGCCCGATCTGCGACCAGGGCGGCGAATGCGACCTTCAGGACCAGTCGGTCGCCTACGGCAAGGGCAGCAGCCGCTTCGACGAGAATAAGCGCGCCGTCACCGAGAAATATATGGGCCCGATCGTCAAGACGGTCATGACCCGCTGCATCCAGTGCACCCGCTGCGTGCGCTTTGCCGAGGAAGTCGCGGGCGTGCCGGAAATCGGCGCCATCTATCGCGGCGAGAACATGCAGATCACCACCTATCTCGAACATGCCGCCAAGAGCGAGCTTTCGGGCAATGTGGTCGATCTTTGCCCGGTCGGCGCGCTGACGTCCAAGCCCTATGCGTTCGAAGCGCGTCCCTGGGAACTCAAGAAGACCCACGCGATCGACGTGATGGACGCGGTCGGCACCAACATCCGCCTCGACAGCCGCGGCCGTCAGGTGCTGCGCGCCGTGCCGCGCATCAATGACGACGTGAATGAGGAATGGGCCAGCGACAAGACCCGGCACAATGTCGATGGTCTGGTCCGCAAGCGGCTCGACAAACCTTATGTCCGCAAGGACGGCAAGCTGGTTCCGGCAACCTGGAACGAGGCGTTCGCGACGATTGCCGCCGTCAAGCATGGCGGGTCGGTGGCTGCGCTGGCCGGTGATCTGCTCGATTGCGAGACGATGTTCGCGGGCAAGGTGCTGGTCGAGAGGCTGGGTGGCTCGCTGCTCGAAGGCCGTCAGACCGGGCTCGCCTATGACGTGTCGAGCCTGAGCGCGGTCAACTTCAACACCACGCTCAACGGTCTTGAAACCGCTGACGTGATCCTGCTGGTGGGCACCAATCTGCGCTGGGAAGCGCCGCTGGTGAACACCCGCATCCGCAAGGCGATCAAGAAGGGCGCGAAGGTCTTTGCGCTCGGTCCGCAGGTCGACCTCACCTACAAGGTCGAGTGGCTGGGCAATGACGCGTCGCTGCTTGGCCGTCTGCCCGAAGCGGTGGTGGAAGCCTTCGGCAAGGCCGCGCGTCCGGCGATGATCGTCGGCGGCGGCGTGCTGGCGAAGGACGGCGCCCATGGCGATACGCTGGCGCTGGTCGAGACGCTGGGCCTCGTGAAAGAAGGCTGGAACGGCTATAATGTCCTGCATTTCGCGGCGGCGCGCATGGGCGGGCTGATGCTCGGCTATGCGGCGCAGGGCGGCATCAAGGCGGTGGCTGCGGCGAAGCCCAAGCTGCTCTTCTCGCTGGGCGCGGACGAGGTCGATTATTCGGCCTTCCAGGATAGCTTCAAGGTCTATGTCGGCCACCATGGCGACAAGGGCGCGCATGCGGCGGACGTGATCCTGCCGGGCGCGAGCTATGCCGAGAAGGCCGGCACCTACGTCAATCTGGAAGGCCGGGTGCAGCGCGGCGAAAAGGCCGTATTCGCGCCGGGCGACGCCCGCGAGGATTGGTCGATCCTGCGCGCCCTGTCGGAAGTGCTGGGCGCGACGCTCCCCTTCGACAGCTTCGAGCAGCTTCGCGCCGAAATGGCCAGGGCGGTTCCGGCGCTGGGCGTTGAGGGTCTGGCCGATTATGGCTGGTCCGTTCCGTCGCTGCCGACCGGCGCCAGCGGTGAGTTCGGCTTTCCGATCAAGGATTTCTACCTGACCAACGCCATCTGCCGCGCCAGTCCGACGATGCAGCAATGTTCGGCCGAACTGATCCACGGCGAGACGTATGCGGAGGCCGCAGAGTGACCGCTTTCTTCCAAAATCTCGGCCTGCCGTTCGAGGGCGCCTGGCTGCTTTCGACGATCATCGGCATTCTGGTGATTGCGTTGCCGCTGATGCTGGCGGTGGCGATGATCATCTACGCCGACCGCAAGATCTGGGCGGCGATGGCGCTGCGCCGCGGCCCGAACGTCGTCGGTCCCTTCGGTCTGCTCCAGTCCTTCGCGGACGGCGCCAAGGTCTTCCTGCAGGAAACCATCATCCCTTCGGCGGCCAACCGCACGCTTTTCCTGATCGCCCCGATCATCACCTTCACCGTCGCTCTGATGGCCTGGGCGGTGATTCCGTTCCAGGTGGGCGTGGTGCTGGCCAACATCAATGTCGGCCTGCTCTACATCCTCGCCATCTCGTCGCTCGGCGTCTATGGCGTGGTGCTGTCGGGCTGGGCGTCCAATTCCAAATATCCCTTCTATTCGGCGATCCGCGCCAGCGCGCAGATGATCAGCTATGAAGTCTCCATCGGCTTCATCCTGATCACCGTCGTGCTTTGGGCCGGCAGCTTCAATATCTCGGCCATCGTCGAGAGCCAGAAGGGCTATTATGGCTTCCTGAACGGCAACGGCTTCAACCCGCTGCTCTTCCCGATGGCGATCATGTTCCTGATCTCGGCCATGGCGGAAACGGCGCGTGCGCCCTTCGACCTGACCGAAGCGGAATCGGAACTGGTCGCGGGATATCAGACCGAATATTCGTCCATGGCCTTCGCGCTGTTCTGGCTAGGCGAATATGCGAACGTGATCCTGATGTGCGCCCTGAACGCCATCCTGTTCTGGGGCGGCTATCTGCCGCCGATCGACTGGGCGCCGCTTTATTATGTGCCCGGCATCATCTGGCTGTTCGCCAAGATATTCTTCTTCTTCTTCGTCTTTTCCTGGGTGAAGGCGACGGTGCCCCGTTACCGCTATGACCAGCTTATGCGGCTGGGCTGGAAGATATTCCTGCCGACCTCGCTGCTGTTCGTCTTCCTGGTGTCGGGCTTCCTCATGTTCACGCGTTACGGAGGCGCTCAATGAGCCTCGGCTATTATGTCAAATCCTTCACCCTCTGGGAGTTTGTGAAGGCGCACGCCCTGACCTTGAAATATTTCTTCAAGCCCAAGGCGACGATCAACTACCCCTATGAGAAGAACCCGATTTCGCCGCGGTTCCGGGGGGAGCATGCGTTGCGCCGCTATCCCAATGGGGAAGAACGCTGCATCGCGTGCAAGCTGTGCGAGGCGATCTGCCCCGCCCAGGCGATCACCATCGAAGCGCAGCCGCGCGATGACGGCAGCCGCCGCACGACGCGCTACGACATCGACATGACGAAGTGCATCTATTGCGGCTTCTGCCAGGAAGCGTGCCCGGTGGACGCCATCGTCGAGGGCCCGAATTTCGAGTTCTCCACCGAAACGCGCGAGGAGCTGATCTACGACAAGGCCAAGCTCCTTGAAAATGGGGACAAGTGGGAGCGGGCGATTGCCGCGAACCTTGCCGCCGATGCGCCCTACCGTTAAGCCGCAGCCGCCGAAGGGGAACATGATCCTGTGATTCACGTGCTTGCCTTTTACCTGTTCGCCGCGATCGTGGTGTGCAGCGGCGCGCTTACGATCCTGTCGCGCAATCCGGTTCATTCGGTGCTGTGGCTGATCCTTGCCTTTTTCAACGCGGCGGGGCTGATGGTCCTGCTGGGCGCCGAATTCATCGCGATGCTCCTTGTCATCGTCTATGTCGGCGCCGTTGCCGTGCTGTTCCTGTTCGTCGTGATGATGCTCGACATCGATTTCGCCGAACTGCGCGCCGGTTTCGTCGATTACCTTCCCTTCGGGCTGCTGATTGCGCTGGTGCTGCTGGCGGAGATCGTGCTGGGCATCGGCCTGTGGAGCGCGGGCCCCATAGAACTGGCGCAACGCGCGGCTCCGGTGAACCCGGAACTCAGCAATATCCAGGCGATCGGCGCGCTGCTCTACACCCGCTACATCTTCCTGTTCGAAGCGGCGGGCATCGTCCTGCTGGTCGCGATGATCGGCGCCATCGTGCTGACCCATCGCGCCCGTAGCGGCGTGCGCGGCCAGAACATCGCCCGCCAGAACCGCCGCCGTCCCGAAGACGCGGTGCGCAACGTCAATCAGCCCGTCGGGCAGGGGGTGGAGCTGTGATCGGCCTTCAGCATTATATGGTGGTCAGCGCGATCCTCTTCGTGATGGGCGTGCTGGGCATCTTCATCAATCGCAAGAACGTCATCATCATCCTGATGGCGATCGAGCTGATCCTGCTCAGCGTGAACATCAACCTTGTCGCCTTCAGCGCCTTCCTGGGCGATCTGGTGGGACAGGTGTTCAGCATGTTCGTGCTGACCGTCGCGGCGGGTGAGGCGGCCATCGGCCTTGCCATCCTCGTCATCTACTTCCGCGGTCGCGGCACCATCGCCGTCGACGATGTCAACCGGATGAAGGGCTAAAGCTCGATGATCCAGCTTATCGTCCTTCTCCCGTTGCTGGCTGCTGCCATCGCCGGTCTTGGCAACAAGGCCCTTGGCAAGCTGCCCGCGAAGATCGTCACCACCGGCGCGCTGTTCGCATCCTGTGCGATGAGCTGGCCGATCTTCATCGGCTTCCTGACCGGCCATGCCGAGCCCTATGTGGTCCCGGCCTTCACCTGGATCCAGTCGGGCAGCTTCGATGCGCAATGGGCGCTGCGCGTCGACACCATGACGGCGGTCATGCTGGTGGTCATCACCAGCGTGTCGAGCCTCGTCCATCTCTATAGCTGGGGCTATATGGAGGAGGAGCCGGACCAGCCGCGCTTCTTCGCCTATCTGTCGCTCTTCACCTTCGCGATGCTGATGCTCGTGACGGCGAACAACCTGCTGCAGATGTTCTTCGGCTGGGAAGGCGTCGGCCTTGCTTCCTATCTGCTGATCGGCTTCTGGTTCCGTAAACCCTCCGCAAATGCGGCCGCGATCAAGGCCTTCGTCGTCAACCGCGTCGGCGACCTCGGTTTCATGATGGGCATTTTCGGCACCTATCTGGTGTTCAACACCATCTCGATCCCGGAAATCCTGGCGGCCGCGCCATCGATGGCCGGTTCGACCATCGGCTTCCTGGGCCATCGTTTCGACACCATGACCGTGCTCTGCCTGCTGCTGTTCATCGGCGCGATGGGCAAGTCGGCGCAGCTTGGCCTCCACACCTGGCTGCCGGACGCGATGGAGGGCCCGACCCCGGTGTCGGCGCTGATCCACGCGGCGACCATGGTGACCGCGGGCGTGTTCATGGTGTGCCGCCTGTCGCCGATGTTCGAAACCTCGCCGACGGCGCTTGGCTTCGTGACCTTCACCGGCGCGGCCACCTGCCTTTTCGCGGCGACCGTGGGCACGGTGCAGAACGACATCAAGCGCGTCATCGCCTATTCGACCTGCTCGCAGCTCGGCTACATGTTCTTCGCGGCGGGCGTCGGCGCCTATGGCGCGGCGATGTTCCACCTCTTCACCCACGCCTTCTTCAAGGCGCTGCTGTTCCTTGGCGCGGGCTCGGTCATCCACGCGATGCACCATGAACAGGACATGCGCTACTATGGCGCGCTCCGGAAGGAGATCCCGATCACCTTCTGGACGATGACGCTGGGCACGCTGGCGATCACCGGCGTCGGCATTCCGCTGGTCGGCTATGGCTTTGCAGGCTTCTATTCGAAGGACGGCATTCTCGAAGCAGCCTATGCGTCTGGCGGTGCGGGCGTCGGCGCCTATCTGGTCGGCGTGTTTGCGGCGCTGCTCACCAGCTTCTACAGCTGGCGCCTGGTGTTCCTGACCTTCTTCGGCAAGCCCCGCTGGGCCGCATCGGAGCATATCCAGCATGCCGTCCACGACGCACATGGCCATGGTCATGACGAACATGCCACCCACGGTCATGGCGCGGAGGACGACAACGCACCGGCGCAGGAGCATGCGGGTCACGATCCGCACGGGCATGAAACCGATGCCCATGCCCTGCCGACCGGCACCGGCGGCTATCATCCGCATGAAAGCGGCTGGGTGATGCTGATCCCGCTGGTGGTGCTGAGCCTGGGTGCGGTGTTTGCGGGCTTCCTCTTCCATGACCAGTTCATCGGGCCGGAAGGCGGCATAGAGTTCTGGAAGGGCGCGCTGGCGTTCGACAGTCATCTGATGCACGCCGCGCATGAAGTGCCGACCTGGGTCAAGTTCGGACCGTTCACGGTGATGCTGACCGGCTTGGTCATAGCCCGGCTGGCCTATATCAAGCACACCGACTGGCCGCGGCGCTTCGTCGCCACCTTCGGCGTGCTGTACCAGTTCCTGCTCAACAAATGGTATTTCGACGAGCTGTATCATTTCATCTTCGTCAAGCCTGCCTTCGCCATCGGCCGCTTCTTCTGGAAGTTCGGTGACGTGGGCTTGATCGACCGCTTCGGGCCTAACGGCCTGGCTGCGCTGGTCGTGCAGGGCAACAAAGTCACCCGTCGGCTTCAGTCCGGCTACCTCTACACTTACGCGCTGGTGATGCTGATCGGCCTCGCCGCGGCTGCAACCTGGGCGATGACACGATAATGAGCGGCTTCCCCATCCTTTCCCTGATGATGGCAGTGCCGATGGCGGGGGCCATCGCCTGTCTGTTCGCAGGCGCCAATCAGGCCCGCTGGATCGCGTTGGTCGCAACGCTGGTCGATCTCGTGCTGGGCGTCATCCTCTGGATGAATTTCGACCAGTCGGGGACCGCCGCCCAATGGCAGTTCCAGGAATATGCGCCGATCTTCGGCCGTTTCGCCTGGGCGCTCGGGATCGACGGCATCGCGCTGCTGCTGATCGCGCTCACCGTATTCCTGATGCCGATCTGCATCGGCGCGAGTTGGATCGCGATCGAGAAGCGCGTGCCGGAATATATGGCGGCCTTCCTGTTCATGGAGGTGCTGATGATCGGCGTCTTCACGGCGCAGGATCTCTACCTCTTCTACATCATGTTCGAAGCCGGCCTGATCCCGATGTACCTGATCATCGGCATCTGGGGCGGCGCGGATCGCATCTACGCTTCGTACAAATTCTTCCTCTACACGCTGCTCGGCTCGGTGCTGATGCTGATCGCGATGATGTGGATGGTGCATGAAGCGGGCACGACCGACATCCCGACATTGATGGCCTATCATTTCGATCCGCATATCCAGACATGGCTGTGGCTTGCCTTCTTCGCCAGCTTTGCCGTCAAGATGCCGATGTGGCCGGTCCACACCTGGCTTCCCGACGCGCACGTTCAGGCGCCGACCGCCGGTTCGGTCATCCTGGCGGGCGTGCTGCTGAAAATGGGCGGCTACGGCTTCATCCGCTTCTCGCTGCCGATGTTCCCGGAGGCGTCCGCGCAACTGGCGCCGCTGGTCTGGGGCCTGTCGATGGTCGCGGTGGTCTATACCAGCCTCGTCGCGCTGGTTCAGTCGGACATGAAGAAGCTGATCGCCTATTCATCAGTGGCGCACATGGCCATCGTCACCGTCGGCCTGTTCGCCTTCAACCAGGCGGGCATCGAAGGCGCGATGATGGTGATGCTGGGCCATGGCCTGGTGTCGGGCGCTCTCTTCCTCTGCGTCGGCGTCATCTATGATCGGCTCCATACCCGCGAGATCAGCCGTTATGGCGGCCTCAGCATCAACATGCCGAAATATGCGGTGCTGTTCATGCTGTTCACCATGGCGTCGGTCGGCCTGCCGGGCACCAGCAACTTCGTGGGTGAATTCCTGTCGCTGATGGGCATCTACCAGGCGTCGAGCTGGGTGGCGCTGGTCTGCACCACCGGCATCATCCTGGGCGCGGCCTATATGCTCTATCTCTACCGCCGGATCGCCTATGGCGAGCAGAAGAATGCCGATGCGGCCGCGATGCCGGACCTGTCCGCGCGCGAAATCTGGCTGCTGGCGCCGATCGCGGCGGCGGTGCTGTGGATGGGCGTCTATCCGGAGAGCTTCCTGGCGCCCATGCGTTCCGATATCCGCGCGCTCGAAGCGCGCGTCGCCTCCGCCAGGCCGGCGGGCGATTCCCAGATCAAGATGGGGGCGGCCGTTCCGGCTGCCGAGGCTGCCCATCATGAAGAAGCCCCTGCGCACGGGGAGGCGCACTGATGATTGATTCCGCTTCCCTTCTGGCGGTCTTGCCGGAACTGATCCTGACGGCCGGCGGCCTGATCCTGATGCTGATCGCAGCTTATGGCGGCGATGCGACGGCGCGGCTGGTGAACTGGCTGTCGGTGCTGACGCTGGCTATCGCAGGCCTGGCGCTGTCCACTTCGCTGGCGCATGGGCCCGATGCCTTTGACGGGCTGGTGCGCGCCGATGCCTTCTCCGTCTTCGCCAAGGCGCTAATTTATGGCGCGGGGGCGGCGGCCATCCTGCTTGCGCCGCGCTACTTCCTGGTGGGTGGCGCGCTGCGGGCCGAATATCCGGTGCTGATCCTCTTCTCCTCGATCGGCATGGGCATGATGGTGTCGGCGGGCGACCTGCTGACGCTCTATGTCGGCCTCGAAATGCAGAGCCTTGCCGCCTATGTGCTGGCGAGCTTCATGCGGCAGGACGAGCGGTCGTCCGAAGCGGGCCTTAAATATTTCGTCCTGGGTTCGCTGGCGAGCGGCATCCTGCTCTATGGTTCGGCGCTGCTCTATGGCTTTACCGGCGGCACCAGCTTCGACGGCATCGCGGTCGCGCTGAGCGACGGTGTGTCGAAGGGCGAGCTTTTCGGCCTGGTGTTCGTGCTTGCCGGTCTCGCCTTCAAGATCAGCGCCGTGCCGTTCCACATGTGGACGCCGGACGTCTATGAAGGTGCGCCCACCCCGGTCACGACTTTCTTCGCCAGCGCGCCCAAGGTGGCGGCCATCGGCCTTACCGTCCGCGTCGCGATAGAGGCGCTGGGGCCGGCGGGCCTCGACTGGCAGCAGGTCGTGATCTTCGTTGCGCTCGCCTCGATCCTCTTCGGTGCGGTGGCGGCCATCGGCCAGACCAACATCAAGCGGCTGATGGCCTATTCGTCGATCAACAATGTCGGCTTCGCGTTGATCGGCCTTGCCACCGGCACGCCCGCGGGCGCGGCGGCGACGATGAGCTACATGGCGATCTATGTCGTCATGACCATCGGCGGTTTCGCCTGCATCCTGCAGATGCGCGATGCGGAGGGGCGTCCGGTCGAGACCATCGCCAGCCTTGCGGGCCTTTCGCGCTCGCGCCAGGGTCTGGCGGCGGCGCTGGCGATCTTCATGTTCTCCATGGCCGGCATTCCGCCGCTCTTCGGCTTCTGGGCGAAGTTCCTGGTGTTCGACGCGGCCGTCGCGGCGGGCCTGACGGCGCTGGCGGCCTTCGGTATCGCCATGTCGGTGATCGGCGCCTTCTATTATCTGAAGATCATCAAGACGATGTATTTCGACGAGCCGGCGGCGCCCTATGAAGCGCGTGGCGGTGCGGTTGAGAATATCATCCTGACGGCCTGCGCCGTGGTGATCGTCTTCGGCTATTTCCTCAATCCCGTCCTCGACAAGGCGAGCGCGGCGGCCGCGGCGTCGCTGTTCTGACCGAGCTTCGCTTCGTCGAGGAGACTGGCTCCACCAATGCCGACATGCTGGCGTTGGTGGAGCAAGGCGTTTCTGAAGGCTGCTGGTTGCGCGCGGGGCGGCAGACCGGCGGACGCGGGCGCATGGGGCGCAGCTGGGAAAGTCCCGACGGCAATCTCTATTGTTCGACGCTGATCCGGTTGCGGGGGGGCGACCCGTTGCCGCATACGCTGGCGCTGGTCGCGGGCAACGCCGTGCATGCGTTGGTGGCGCCGCTTTGCAAGGGGCAGGCGCGGATCAAATGGCCCAATGACGTGCTGGTGGACGGCGCGAAGATCGCCGGCATCCTCCTGGAGCGGGCGGGCGATGCCATTGTTGCGGGGATCGGCGTCAACGTGGCCGGGCATCCGACCGGGTTCGACCGGCCGGTGACGAGCCTATTCGCGCAGGGCGCGCCAGAGGCCGACGCGGCTGCTCTGCAGGTGCGGCTTGCGGAATTGTTCGCCCATTGGCTGGCGATCTGGCGCGCGCAGGGGCTGGAGCCGGTGCGGACGCATTGGCTGCTCAATGCCCATCCTGCCGGCACGCCGATGCGCGTGGTGCAGCCCGATGGCGACACGGTGGAAGGCACATTCGACACGCTCGACCGCCATGGGATGCTGATCCTGCGCTTGGCGAATGGCGAGAGCCGTGCCATTCATGCCGGCGACATCCTTCTCATCTGACATCGGGGATCGGCCATGCTTCTCGCGATCGACGCGGGTAACACCAATGTGGTTTTTGCGCTGCTCGAAGGGCGGGAGATTCGCGCCCGCTGGCGGATCGCGACCGATCCGCGGCGCACCGCCGACGAATATGCGGTATGGCTGAACCAGCTCCTGATGCTGGAGGGCTATAAGATTGCCGATGTGGAGGCGGTCATCATCGCGACCGTCGTGCCGCGCGCGCTGCACAATCTTCAGGTGCTGGCCGATAAATATTTCAGGACGACCGCGCTCATCGCCGGTCAGGCGCCGGTGGAGTGGGGCATCGAACTCGACGTGGCCGAACCGGCCTCGGTCGGAGCGGACCGGGTTGTAAACGCCATCGGCGCGCACCATCTCTATCGCGAGGATTTGATCGTCATCGATTTTGGTACGGCGACGACCTTCGACGTCATCGACTATCACGGCGCTTACAAGGGCGGCATCATCGCGCCGGGCATCAACCTGTCGCTGGATGCGCTGGTCGCGGCGGCGGCGAAGCTGCCCAAGATCGCGATTGCGCCGCCGGAGAACCGGTCGGTTATCGGCCGCACCACCGAAGCGCAGATGCATATCGGCGTCTTCTGGGGCTATGTGGCGATGATGGAGGGGCTGGTCGCCCGCATACGTGCGGAAATCGGCCGTCCCGCCAAGGTGATTGCAACGGGGGGCCTGGCGGTCCTCTTCGACGACAATAGCGATATTTTCGATGCGATCGCGCCCGATCTCACGATCCAGGGCCTCGCATTGCTGTATGAACGGAGTTTGAAAACAGAATGATACCCGGAAATGAGCTGATCTTCCTGGCCCTTGGCGGCTCGGGGGAGATCGGCATGAATGTCAATCTCTACGGTTGCCAGGGCAAATGGGTGATGGTCGACTTGGGCCTGACCTTTGCCGATCCCGCCTATCCCGGCGTGGAGCTGGTGCTGCCGGACCTGAGCTTCATCGAGGATCGCAAGGACGATCTGCTGGGCATCGTGCTGACCCACGGGCATGAGGACCATATCGGCGCCATTCCCTATCTCGCGGCCGATCTGGGCGTGCCGCTCTATGCGACGCCCTTCACCGCGGGGCTGATCCGGCTGAAGCTGGAGGAAGAGGGGCTGACCCAGGATGTCGAGCTCAACGTGATCGACAATGAGGGCAGCTTCGCCCTGGGGCCCTTCGGTTTCCGCTATGTGCCGCTGGCGCATTCGATTCCCGAAGGCAATGCGGTGCTGATCGACACGCCCTATGGCAAAATCTTCCATACCGGCGACTGGAAGCTGGACGAAACGCCGCTGCTGGGCCAGCCCTCCACGCCCGAGGAACTGGCGGCCATTGGCGACGAGGGGGTGCTGGCGCTGGTGTGCGACAGCACCAACGTCTTCAATCCCGAAGCCAGCGGCTCCGAAGGCGATGTGCGCGTGGGGCTTATGCAGACCATCGAGGGCGCTAAAGGGCGCGTGCTGGTCACGACCTTCGCGTCCAATGCCGCGCGGTTGCAGACCTTGGGGGAGGTTGCCAATGCCATGGGGCGCAAGCTCTGCGTGGCGGGGCGGTCGCTCGACCGGATCATCTCGACGGCGCGGACGGCGGGTTATCTCAGGGATTTCCCGCCGACCGTCGATTGGGACGATGCGATGGCCTTGCCGCATAATGAGGTGATGATCATCGCCACTGGCGGGCAGGGGGAGGCGCGGGCCGCCTTGTCGCGCATCGCCTTCGACAGCCACCCCATCAAGTTGGACGAGGGCGATCTGGTCGTCTTCTCCTCGAAGCAGATTCCGGGCAATGAGATCGCCATCGGCCGCATCCAGAACGCACTGGCGGCCAAGGGCGTGCTGATGGTGACGGATCGTCAGGCGGAGGTGCATGTTTCCGGCCATCCGGGTCGTCCCGAGTTGGAAGCCATGTATCGCTGGGTACGGCCGCAAATCCTGCTGCCGGTCCATGGCGAGCGGCGGCATATGGCCGAGCAGGCGCGGCTGGGTCTGGCGAGCGGCGTTCCCCATGCGGTGGTGCAGTCCAATGGCGATGTGCTGCGGCTGGCGCCCAACGGGCCGGAGGTCATCGGCAACGAAACGACGGGACGGCTGGTGCTGGATGGCGACGTCATCCTGCCCGCTGACGGAGCGACGATGAACGAGCGGCGCAAGGTTGCGCTGCATGGCCAGATCAGCGTCGCGGTGGCGCTGGACGGCAAGGGCAGGGTGATCGGTTCCCCCGCCTTGCGCACCCAGGGCGTGCCGGTGGAAGAGGACAAGGCCGCCTTTCTGGAGGAGGCGGCCGAGGAGGCTGCGGGCGCTGTACCCAAAGGATCGCAGGAGGAAGAGGCGCTGCGTGAACGGGTCAGGCTGGCGGTACGGCGCACGGCCACCCGCTGGACGGGCAAGAAGCCGGTGGTGGACGTGCTGCTCATTCGCGCCTAAGCCCTTTGCGCATGAATTGGTATGCGATCTTTGCCATTTACGTGCTGTTCTGGGTGATCAGCGCCTTCATCGTGCTGCCCTTCGGCATTCGCACGCCCGATGAAACGGGCGAGGCGCTGCGGCCGGGGCAGGCGGACAGCGCGCCCAGCAATTTTCGTCCGGGCGTCGTTGCCCTTCGGGCGACGGTCCTGTCGGCGGTTCTGTTCGGCCTCTATTATGCCAATTATGTGGAAGGCTGGATCACGCTGGAGCGGTTGACGCATATCGGCTGAGTGTCTGGCCGGAACCGACGGGCAACGCTGTTGCGTAAGCTTGAGTAGGGGCTTCACGACAGAGTTTTGACGTTCGCCCCAGGCCGCATCATGCTCCTGCGAAGGCACTCGAACGAGGCGCGCGACTCGTTTCGACGCAGCGTACTTCAATATGTGGGCACCGGAGGCGCAGAAAGCCGCCATTTGCAGCCCGTCATGGGCCGAATCCCCGCATATTCTGGGCGGGCGAGCCCTCGGGCAGGCTCCGCAGCGAGATGGCTCAGATCCGGGCGACCACCATCATGTGCATCCGCGCCCTTATCCGAAAGCCGAGCGTTTCGTAGAGCGCCACCGTCGCCTCATGTGCGGCATAGGCATGCAGGAACGGCATTTCTCCGCGTTCCAGCATGGCCCTGGCAACGATCTGCATCAGACCCTTCGCATAGCCCCGCCCGCGATGGTCGGGATGAGTGCAGACGCCGCTGACCTCGGCAAAGCCCGGCATACGCATCCGCTCTCCCGCCATGGCGATCAGCCTGCCCCGCTCCTTGATGCCGATGAAGCGACCGAGCCGATGGGTCAGCGGCAGGAAGGGACCAGGCTTCGTCATCAATGCAAGAGCACGCATTTCCGTCGCATCATCATCTGTCAGCACGACGGGTTCCAAGGACGGCGCATCGCCCGGAATCTCCTCCGCCACCATCTGCGCCAGCATCGCTTCGCGGACCAGGCGCGTGCCGGCCGGCGGCGTTTGCGCATCGGGTTCGACGATCCACAGCTCCCCCTGTTCGGGCACAAGCGCAGCCAACGCCGATCGCGCCGCCGGACTGCCGTCCGCCGCAGCGGCAAAGGGCCCGTAGCGAGGATCGATCCGCAGCGCGAGCGCATCCCCTTCGGCCAAGGGCTTCCAGCCGCTGTTGAGGGCGTTCCAGACCGGGCGATGCAGAGGATGATATGACACGATGACGCTATTTTCCGGCTACGATCGGGGAAAGCAAGCCCCTCTTGCCCTGCCTTGCGAGCATAGGTCGCGATGGCCGGTCGATTCCGTAACAATCCGCTAATTCCCGCTTCTTTTGGACGGCGCGATTTACCAAATGGAAATCATGTTTCGGCAATGGTGGCGATGACGTGTCACGCCCTGAACGAAACTTGCTCGCATCCCTGCGAGGGCGCATGACGCCGGACACCCAGCAAAGCGCTGAAGTGCAGGCGAATCTCGTCAAATCCCTTTATGCCTCTCCCGCCTCGCTGATGATCGGTGCGGTTGCCGGCGGCGCGCTGGGGCTGGTGATCGCATGGCATGCGCGGCTACCCGCCATCACCGCGATTGCGGTCCTGATCTGTCTCGTCGGGCTCAGCCGGTCGATCTCGGCCGTTTATTTCGAGCGGCAGCTTGCCCATCAGAACGGTGTAACCCAGCCTATTTGGGGACTGGCTTATGAATTGGGTGCCTGGGCCTATGCCGCGCTCCTCGGAATATTGACCTTCGCGACTCTCCTGCTTTCGGAGGACGCGACGCTCCACGTATTGGCCGTTTGCCTGGTGGCGTCCTATTCCGGCGGTATTTCAGGTCGTAATGCTGGCCGCATTCACGTCGCGGTGGGACAGACATGTCTATCCCTGCTGCCTACCTCGCTGGGCCTCGTCCTCGCGGGTGGACTGAGTTATACGGTTCTGGGAATTCTCTGCTTCCTGATGATCTTCGCCATGGCGGACATTACCAAGACGACGCATCGCATCGTTCTGGAGGCATTGCAGGGCAAATATGAAAAGACGCAGCTCGCCACCAAGTTTGAGCGTTTGGCCCGCTTCGACAGCCTGACGGGTGTCGAAAACCGCATGGCGATGCAGATGCGGCTGCGCGAGATGTTCGATGGACGACGATCCGATCAGGATCCGATGGCGGTGTTCTGGATGGATCTGGACCGCTTCAAGGAAATCAACGACTCCCTGGGACATATGATCGGCGACCAGCTTCTATGCAGGGTCGCTGAAAGGCTGTCTCGCGCGCTGGATGGGCGCGGCCATGTCGCGCGATTCGGAGGAGATGAGTTCGTGCTGATCTGCCCCGGCGCCAGCCGGGCCGAAGCGGAGCGGATCGCGGACGATGTAATGGCCGAATTCACGCATGATTTCGACGTCGGCGGCTATAGTCTCGGCGTGACCGCGTCCATGGGGATCGCGGTTGCGCCGGGGGACGGACAGGACAGCGACGAACTGCTCCAGCATGCCGACATGGCGCTGTATCAGGCGAAGCATGCGGGCCGAAACCGCCATGCGCAATTCGCCTGGTCGATGAAGGAGCGGCAGAACCGCACCTACGATCTGGAAATGGGCCTGCGCGGCGCCATGGCGAATAATGAGCTGGTGCTGCACTACCAGCCGATCTTCGACACGAAAACCGGCAAGATCACGATTTGCGAGGCCCTGATGCGATGGGATCATCCGACGCTCGGCCGCATTTCCCCTGCGGAGTTCATCCCCATCGCGGAGAGCTGCTCGATGATCGAACCGATCACGGCCTGGGCGCTGGAGCAGGCCTGCCAGGATGCGATGGAATGGGATGAGAATGTCCGCGTCGCGGTCAATATCTCCCCGGTGTTGATCAAGAGCGACAGCCTTCCCCGCGCGGTCATCGCGGCGCTGATGCAATCAGGACTGAGGGCGCGTCGGCTGGAACTGGAGGTGACCGAGTCGATCTTCCTGGAGGATAGCGGCCGGACCAACCTGATCCTGTCCGATCTCCAGCGGATCGGCCTGCGACTGGCGCTGGACGATTTCGGGACCGGCTATTCCTCGCTGGGTTATCTGCGCGACTATGCCTTCGACACGATCAAGGTCGACCAGAGCTTCATGCGTGGCGTCGAGGAGAATTCACGCCACAGGGCGATTGCCCAGTCGGTCGCCTATCTGGCCCACGCCCTGGATGTCGAAACCGTGGCGGAGGGGATTGAAACCGACGATCAACTGCGTTGCGCCCGCGAAATGGGCTTCACCAATGTGCAGGGTTTCGTGCTTAGCCGGCCAGTCCCTGCGGTGCAGGTGTTGGAGATGATGCGGCAGATGGATGACGATAGCGGCAGCGTCGCCATGCTCCAGGACCGGCGGCGCGCCTGATCCTATCTATGCAGGCGGGTTTGGGCCGAGGCCAGGCGGCGCATCATCCGCACGTCCTTCAGATCGAGCTTGAGTGCAGTGGCCGCCCAATTCTCGACGATGTCCTTCAGTTCCTCATACTCCAGCGGATCGACGCGTCGGCCTGCCTGGAACACCCCGACATGACCGGCATGATGGGGCAGGCTGGCCGCGATATAGTCGCGGACGGCCTGCTCACCCTCGCCATCCTCCACCAGCGTGTGGATAATGCCCATGTCGTGCATCTCCTGCGCGGTATAGACCTTGCCGGACAGGATCATCCGTTCGGCCGCCAGCCGACCCAGCTTGCGCGCGAGGATGGAATAAGCCCCCATGCCGGGGAAAAGGCCGAACAGCATTTCGGGCAGACCGAAGCGCGCACTGCGTTCGGCAATCACGACATCGAAGCAGAGCAAGGCTTCGAAGCCGCCACCCAACGCATCGCCCTGTGCCAGCGCAATGGAAATAACGGGAAGGTCGCCATTGCGCCAGGTGCGATGAACCACGTCGATACAGGCATGGCCATAGTCGACAAGACCGGGCAGGTCGCCACGCTCGATGCAGCCGGCGAACAGTTCCAGATCGCCGCCCAGGTTGAAAACGCCGGGAAAACGCGATCCGGCCACCATATATTTGACCGGCAGCTTGCCCGCATCGAACAGTCGCTTGGTCTCCACATACCAATAGCGGACGTCACGCAACATGGCGGGGCTGAAATTCGGTCGATTCGATGGCGTCATGAACGCCCAGAGCGTAGCGGCATCCGCCTCCCAGCTTATGTCGATCTGGCCGAGGTCGAACATGGTCGAGGTGCCGACGTCCGGCGTCGAGGCCATGCTTTCCGTAACGGCAGCCACGACATCCTCCTCCGCCGGAAGAGGGGCGGGAGTCAGATCGTCCATATGTTCACGGCCGGAATTAAATCGTCCGGAATCAACCATCTGAGCCCCCAAACTGCAACAGATGTTAAGCAGAACAGGGTTGCCGCGCTTATGCAATCGCGCCGAAAGCTATTGCCCCGCAATTAACCATTTTTAACAGCAACTGTTGCAGGGATGTCGCCTAAAAACTGGCCAATCGCGGAGTTTTGTTGTATTTATGCAACAAATAGCTTCTTTGAAAACTTGTCGCAAATCGGGCGCAGGCCTTTGTTAACCTTTATTAATTACGATCATCGCCATGAACACGCCCCGAACCGACAGGCAGCTTGTGACCCTGCTGCTGCACGACCTGCAAGGTGAGTCATGGCAGCTCAGCCTGGCTGCGGATTGCCTTTGTTTCATCGGCAATTACCGCCGGGTCGAAGGGTTCGATGTCGACGCGATCGTTGCGCTTGACGGGCTGCGCAAGAAGGGCTGAAGCGCGGCTTTGCGGCCTTGTCTGGCGCCTCTTTCGACCGTACAGCGCGCGCTGTGACAAATCCCCGCTTCTCCTTTTCGATCGCCGCGACCGACGGCAAGGCCCGCACGGGCGCCATCCAGATGCGCCGGGGCGAGATTCGCACGCCTGCCTTCATGCCGGTCGGCACCGCCGCCACGGTGAAGGCGATGCGTCCGGCCGAAGTGCGTGCAGCCGGCGCAGACATCATTCTTGGCAACACCTATCATCTGATGCTTCGTCCGGGGGCGGAGCGCGTCGCGCGACTGGGCGGCCTGCACGCCTTCATGGGCTGGGACAGGCCGATCCTGACCGATAGCGGCGGTTATCAGGTGATGAGCCTCAGCGCGCTGACGAAGATGAGCGAGGAGGGGGTCGCCTTTTCCAGCCATATCGACGGCTCCAGGCATATGCTGACGCCCGAGCGTTCGATGGAGATCCAGCGGTTGCTGGACAGCGACATCGTCATGGCTTTCGACGAGTGCACCAGGAACGGCTGCACCCATGACGAGGCGGCGAAGTCCATGGAGCGTTCCATGCGCTGGGCGAAACGCTCCAGAGACGGGTTCGATGCAGGGGCGGAACATGCGGAGCGGGCGGCGCTGTTCGGTATCCAACAGGGATCGCTGGACGAGGGCCTGCGGCGGATTTCGGCGGAAAAGCTGATCGACATCGGCTTCGACGGCTATGCCGTCGGCGGGCTGGCCGTGGGCGAGGGGCAGGAGGCGATGTTCGCCACGCTCGATTTCGCGCCCGGCATGCTGCCGGCCGACAAGCCGCGCTACCTGATGGGAGTGGGCAAGCCGGACGACATTGTCGGCGCGGTGGAACGGGGGATCGACATGTTCGACTGCGTATTGCCCACCCGCAGCGGGCGCAACGGTCAGGCCTTCACCTGGGCCGGGCCGCTCAATATCCGCAATGCGCGCTTTGCGGAGGACAAGGGGCCGCTCGATCCGCGCTGCGGTTGCCCGGTCTGCACGACCTGGAGCCGCGCCTATCTGCACCATCTGGTCAAGGCCGGCGAGATGCTGGGCGCGATGCTGATGACGCAGCATAATATCCATTTCTACCAGGCGCTGATGCAGGGGATTCGGGACAGCATCGCCATCGGGCGCTTTCAAGGTTTCGCAGCGGATTTCCGGCGGGATTATCAGCGGGCCTGAGGGGGTAAGCTCCCCGAACGCCTATTCCAGCACCGTAATGACGATCGCATAGTCGCCCGTCTCCGGATCATGGTCCAGCGGTGCGCGCAACTGGCGTGACAGGCCGGTGAGCACCCGTCCGTAGCGCTCCTCCAGCCGGGCAGTCATGTCCGGCGATCCGCGCAGCGCCGGCGAGAGGATGTGGAGCACCGCCCGGTCGGTGCGGCCCGGTTCCAGTTGCACGGAGATCCGCATCGCCGTGCGCGGATTGGACAGCATGGCAAGTTCCACCAGCTCGGTCAGCAGGAAGGCGATGGGCACGGCGACGTCCTGGCTGATGTGCAGATTGTCGCTGTCGATCTGAATGCCGAAGCGGCGCGCCTCGGCCGGGGCGGTGCCGCGCAGGCTGGCCGACAGTTCGCTGATCAGCGACCGCACGCCGACGCCGCGATGTTCCTCCAACTCGGCATAATGGTTGCGGTGGACGACCGACAGCGCATCGACCCGCCGCTGGATAGTCGCATAGGCCTCGACCGCTTCGGCGTCATGGGCGGATCGCGCGTGCAGGTTGATCAGGCTCGCAATGATCTGGAGGTTGTTCTTGACCCGGTGATGGACCTCCCGCGTCAGCTTTCGCTGGGTTTCCAGGCCCTCCGCCATCTCCGCTTCATGGGTGGCGACATCCTCGCTGATTTCGCGGAAGGTGTCGCCCAGCGCCACGATCTCCTGCGCCGGGGTGCGGATGCGGCGCATCGGTTCCAGCACCTGACCGGGTTCATAGGCCGCCACCGTGCGGCGCAGCAGCACCAGCGGCCGGATCAGAAGGCGGTTGACGACGAACCAGCCAATGGCCGCCGCGGCGAACCACATGACCAGCGGCAGGAACAGCGACAACATGCGCGCGATCGTGACCGGGGGATCGCGCACCGTCATGGTGAGGACGATGTCAGGCGGGTCGAGCCGGGCGGAAAGCGTGGTGCTATGCCCGCCCGAAAGGCCGGCCGGACGGGTGATGAGCAGGCTGCGGCCGCCCTCATTCAAGGTGATCTGCCGGTTCTGCAACGTGCCCGCCGGGTTGGTCATCGCCTCCAGATAGCCGCGCGGATAATAAGCGATGGCGACCACCGCGCCGTTGGCGCTCCGCGCCCGGCTGATGAGATAGGGCGAATCCGTCAACAACTGCGCGGCGGCATCGCCGAAACGTTCCGACCGGGGAAGGCCCGGCGGTTCAGGCAGGGTGGAACCGCAAAGCCGCCGGCCCGAGCGGTCGTAGATATAATAGCGGCCGCCGCCACGGTCGTGAGAGGTCAGGAAGGCCGAAAGGCGCGCGCACATCGCCGGATCGGGGCCGGATGTCGCAAAGGCATTGGCCGTCAGCATCAGCGCCGTTCGGTCGGACGCGAGATCGGCGGACAATTTGCGCGCACTTTGCGTTACCGCCACGCGCAGCAGCGCTTCCTTTTCCAGGTCGGTGGTGCGGATCGCCTGAAGCGAAGCGACCAAGGCGATCAGGCCTAGCGGCAGCAGGGCCAGCGTCAGGATGAGGAACATCTTGACGCCGGTGGAATGGGAAACCGCGTTCAATCTCTGAATGAAGGAAGCGGCCGGGGGAGGCATGCCTTCGGCCGGCGGCGGTGGGGATATTCTGTCCATTTACCTGACGCTGAACATCGAACGCCGATTCTTCGGGGAGAGCGTCGCTCGCCGGCCGGATTTTACCAGATGCGCCATGTCCCCTCCGCTTGTTTCCGGCTCCCCCCGGTCCGGCCGATCAGGGAGAGTCAGTCGAGCTTGCTGAGAAGGTCAAGCATTTCCGCGGGAATATCCTCGTCAACCGCGCGCTGATAGACGGATCGCAGGGCATTAGCGACCTGGCCGTCGTCCTTCGCGGCCGATGTGCGTTTCTTGCGGGCGACACTGCCCTTCACGCCAGAATCCGGAGTGTTGGTGCCGACATCTTTCTTGTCCCCTCCCGTCACATCCCGTTCCGTCGTTGAAGCAACCAAAACACGCCCCTCTGCAGCCATCAATGTCATGCCAGCCTGCTCTTTTTGCGGCTTTCCCCTATGACGTCAATTCGGCGTCAGGGAAATCAAAACACAAAATTCCAAAGATTTTCGAAAAAACCGAACGGCAGTGAAACAAATCCGTTGGTCGTTGGTTCCCTTGGCGAAGCATTTTTTGCCCGCCGCACGAGGTCGGTGGCGAGAATGGAAGGCGACGCGGGCGGTCATGCCCGAAGCATTTCCATTCTGAAAGGGGGTAAGGGGGCTTGCCACATCGGCATCGTCCATCCATCCTCCCATTCCGGCGAATGTTTCGGCATTTTGGTTAAGGCGTGGCTTTAACATAGGACAAGGCGCCCGATGGGCTGGGAGAATTTTTACAGATGTCGCTTGGTCAGCAACTGCACCCCCACCTTCCTTTCCTGCGGCGCTACGCGCGTGCGTTGACGGGCAGCCAGGCGCACGGCGATGCCTATGTGCGCGCCACGCTGGAGGCGATCGTGGCGGCGCCCGACGAATTCCCGTCGAATGTCGATCCGCGCCTTGGCCTCTACAAGACTTTCCATGCGATCTGGTCCTCGTCCCATCTGGAAGACGGGCCGGTGCTGACCGGCGCCGACGGGCAGGAGGCGATCGCGCAGGCACGACTCGCCCGCCTGACGCCGCTGCCGCGCCAGGCGCTGCTGCTGACGGCGCTGGAGGGATTTACCGTCGATGACGTCGGCTATCTGATCGGCCTGGACAGCGACGACGTGGAAGCGCTGGTCAAGGAAGCGCTGAGCGAGATCGAGGCGCAGACCCGCGCCAAGGTGCTGATCATCGAGGATGAGCCGATCATCGCGATGGATATAGAGACCATCGTTCGCGACCTGGGGCATGAAGTCACCGCCATCGCCGTCACGCGCGAGGATGCGGTGCGCGAAGCCATGGCGGAACGGCCCGGGCTGGTGCTGGCGGACATCCAGCTTGCCGACGATTCGAGCGGCATCGATGCGGTGAAGGACATCCTCGCCGAATTCTCCGTTCCGGTGATCTTCATCACCGCCTTCCCCGAACGCCTGCTGACGGGCGAACGGCCGGAGCCGACCTTCCTCATCACCAAGCCTTTCCAGCGTTCGACCGTCAAGGCCGCGATTTCTCAGGCGCTGTTCTTCGACGAAGCGACCGCGCCGGCCTGACGTCGCGCGCGGCTTTCTGAAATTAGGCTGGAAAGAAGGGGAACCCCGGTCCACGACCCGCGTTATTGATGCGTAACGATCGGGAGCGACCCATGGTCGAACAGGAGCAGCATATTGCGACGGAAGAAGCCAGGGCGGGCTCGACGCCGCATATCGTGCGTTACGTGCTCGGCGTTTCACTGACACTCGCGATCATCGTGATGATTGTGATATTGTGGGGCCATTGAACGCGGTTGCGGCAATTGGTCCTTGAGAAGAAAAAGATTGGGATGCGGACGCACATATGGCTTTGACGACTTCCGTTCATGCAGCGAGGGCGACAGCCGGTGAAGGGGTTGTTACCATGAGCGACGGCGTGGGCCAGGATGTTGAGCGCGAAACGCTTTCAGACACCGATTTCAAGCGGGAACTGGCGGCGGTCATCCCCCATCTGCGCGCCTTTGGACGGTCCCTGTCCGGCAATCGCGATGTCGCGGACGATCTGGTGCAGGAAACGCTGCTGAAGGCCTGGGCCGCGCGCAGCCGCTTCCAGGCGGGCACCAACATGCGTGCCTGGACCTTCATCATCCTGCGCAATCATTATCTGTCGCAGATGCGCCGTTCCCGCTTCCGGGGCGATTGGGACGATCTGGCGGCCGACCGCCTGCTTGCCGCGCCCGCCGGGCAGGACAAGCATGTCGAACTGTCCGACATGCAGCGCGCCTTGCTGCAATTGCCGCAGCCCCAGCGAGAGGCGCTGATCCTGGTCGGCGCGGGCGGCTTCGCCTATGAGGAAGCCGCCGAAATCTGCGGCGTCGCCGTGGGCACCATCAAGAGCCGCGTCGCCCGCGGCCGCGCCGCGCTGGAGCAGATATTGGAAAATGGCGAACTGCCATCCCGCCGCAGCCAGGAAAGCAGCGACGCCGCGGTGCTGGACGAGATCATGGACGATGTCGACCGGTTGAGCCGGGGCCGGGAATCCCGGGAAACAGGTGAAGATACCGACTCCGACGTGGAGTGATCTGTGCTATACTCTCCGCCTCGGTATGCGAGGATCGGGAGAAGGAGAATGGACGAAGGTCGTAAGGACGAACCCTTCGAACCGGCTTCCTTGCCGGGCCGGTCGCGGGGAAGCCTGATCATATTCCTTCTGGTCGCCCTGGCGCTGGTGCTGGCGATCGGCTTTTTCTACATGACGAAGGAACGCGACGATAGCCGTGCCGACGCCCTTATGAAGGCAGCCGGTTCCGTCGACAGCGCCGCCCATGTGGTGGGGCACGCGGCGAAGAACGCCGCGGATGCGCTTCGCAACCAGAATTGATCGCCCCTGCCGCTTCGTCGGCATGGTCGGTGGTCCCGTTCAGAAAATCTTTGTGATTGTCGTGCATTGTCCCTGACAGTGTCGGATTTCCTTACAGCGCCTGTAAGCTGATCCGGCTGTCACCTGCCCGCCGGGCGCAGCGGGAACGCGCGACGAATGATAAGATTGTTCAAACATTATGTGCCGCATGCGGTCCTGCTGCTCGGCCTTCTGGACTTCATGCTGCTGATGGCGGCGGCTGAAGGCGGGTGGATTCTGCGCGCCCGCCAGATCGGCATGGAGGTCGATCATGTGTCGACCCGCATCGCGCCGCTGCTCAGCTTCGGCCTGGCCATACAGACAGCGATGATCGCGGTCGGCGTCTATGGGCCGGAGGCGCTGCAATCGATCCGCTACGCGCTGGCGCGGCTGCTGGTCGCGATTTCGCTGGGCGTGCTGTTCCTGTCGGTCATGCATTTCCTGCTGCCGGACATCACGCTCTGGCGGTCCAATTCGCTTTACGCCATGGGACTCGCCATTGCCCTGCTGCTGGCGATCCGCGTCCTTTTGGGATCGATGCTCGGCGGCGAAGCGTTCAAGCGGCGGCTGGTCGTGCTGGGCGCGGGCAATCGCGCCGACCGCATCCGGGAGATCGAGCAGCGCAAGGGATCGGGCTTCCTCGTCGTCGGCTACATCGCGATGAATGACGGCGCGCAGGTGATCCCGGAGGCGATCAACCGCAGCGCCATCTACAATCTCGCCGATTTCGTCGTCCGCCTGGCCGCGAGCGAGGTGGTGCTGGCGCTGGAGGAACGGCGCAACGCCTTGCCGCTGAGCGACCTGCTGCGCATCAAGACCACCGGCGTCCATGTGAACGAGATCTCCACCTTCCTGGAGCGGGAAACCGGCCGTGTCGACCTGGACAGCGTGAATCCGAGCTGGCTGATCTTCTCCGACGGCTTTTCGGCGGGCCGCCGCCTGTCCAGCATCGCCAAGCGGCTGTTCGACGTCCTCGCCAGTTCGATCCTGCTGCTGCTGACCGGCCCCATCATCCTGCTGGCCGCCCTGTTGGTGAAGCTCGACAGCAAGGGCCCCGCATTCTACCGCCAGCAGCGCGTCGGCCTTTATGGCGAGGAATTCTGGATCGTGAAGCTGCGCACCATGCGGCAGGACGCGGAACTGTCCGGCCAGGCGGTCTGGGCGGAAAAGGACGATCCGCGCATCACCCGCCTTGGCTACTGGCTGCGCAAGCTGCGCATCGACGAACTGCCGCAGACATGGACGGTGCTGAAGGGCGAGATGAGCTTCGTCGGCCCGCGCCCCGAACGCCGTCAGTTCGTCGAGGATCTGGAACAGCATCTGCGCTATTATGCGGAGCGGCACATGGTGAAGCCCGGCATCACCGGCTGGGCGCAGATCAACTATCCCTATGGCGCGTCGATAGAGGATGCCCGGAACAAGCTGGAATATGATCTTTATTACGCCAAGAACTACACGCCTTTCCTCGATCTGCTGATCCTCATCCAGACGCTGCGCGTCATCCTCTGGCCGGAGGGGGCGCGGTGAGCGGCCTGCTGCAATTCGTCGGGGACTGGGGCCATGCGCTGGCCGCCGTGCTGTTCGCGGCGCTCGGCATTTTCGTCCTGCGCCGCCGGGAAGAAGCCGCCGAACAGCGCCTGCTGGCCGCGGCGCTGCTGCTGACCGCCTGCTGGTCGCTCTATGTCTCCTTCGGCGGGGTGGGCAAGCCGCTGACCGGCATCGGAGAAAATATCCGAAACGCGGCCTGGCTGCTGCTGCTGTTCGCGATGCTGCGGCGGAACGGCGCGGTGCGGGGAGAATCCCTGCTGGCGATCGGATCGGTCTATGCCGCCGTGGCGGGAATCATCCTGCTTCAGACCTTCACCGACCTCATCTGGCGGCAATTGCCGGAGCCTAGCGACCTGCACCGCGCGCTTCTTCATGCCTCGCTGGTGCTGCACCTGATGACCGCCATCGGCAGCCTGATGCTGGTCCATCATCTCTATATCAGTTGGCCGGTGCGGGAACGGGAGCGGGTGGCGCTGCTGCTGGGGGCGCTGGCGGCGATGTGGACATATGACCTCAATCTCTATGCCATCGCCACCTTCGCCATCGACCGGGCAAGCGATCTCTACGCGCTGCGCGGGCCGATGATGGCGCTGCTGGCCCCGGTGATCGCGGCGGGAATGCGCGCCGACATGGCCGGACGGCTGCAACTGTCCCGCGCCCTGACATTCCAGTCGCTCTCCCTCGCGGCCATCGCGCTCTACATCGTGGTGCTGGCGGCGGCGGCGGTGCTGGTGGAACTGGTCGCCGGGCCCTATGCCCGCGCGGTCGAGATCGGCTGCGTCTTCTTCCTGGCGGTAAGCGCGCTCGTGCTGCTGCCTTCCCGCCGGCTCCGCGCCTTCTGGAAGGTGCAGGTGGCCAAGCATTTCTTCCAGCACCGCTATGACTATCGCACCGAATGGATGCGCTTCGGCGACACCATAGGCCGCCCCGGCGACAATGCCCTGCCTTTGGGGGAGCGCGTGGCGAAGGCGGTGGCCGACATCACCGATTCTCCCGCCGCCCTGCTGATGCTGCGTGCGGACGACGGCGCGCTGGCGTTCGAAACGCACTGGAACTGGCAGGGGGACAGGCCGGACGGATCGGTCGTGCCCGCCCCGCTCGCCGCCCTCATCGAACAGAGCGGCTGGATCATCGACATCGACCGCCCGCCTTCCGGGGCCGGGGAAATCAGTGCGCCGGGCTGGATGAGCCTGGACCGCCGCGCCTGGGCGCTGGTGCCGCTGATCCATTTCGGCCGGCTGATCGGCGCGATCCTGCTTGCCCGCCCGCCGATCGACCGCCGGCTCGACTGGGAGGATTTCGACATGCTGCGCGCCGCCGGACGGCAGGCGGCCAGCTATCTGAGCGAGGCGCAGGGCCAGCAGGCGCTGGACGACGCCCAGCGCTTCGAGGAGTTCAACCGCCGCTTCGCCTTCATCATCCATGACGTCAAGAATCTGGTGAGCCAGCTTTCGCTGCTCGCCCGCAATGCGGAGCGGCACGCCGACAATCCGGATTTCCGCACCGACATGGTGCTGACGCTGAAGGAATCGGTGGGCAAGATGAACGACATGCTCGCCCGCCTGTCGCAGCATAACAAGGGCCGGGCGGAGGAACCCCGGCCCATGGCGCTGCGCGAAGTGGCGGAGCAGGTCGCGCGCACCCGCTCGCGCCAGCACGAAATAGGCGTGACCGGCGACGCGCCGCCCGTGCTGGCCGATCCCGCCAGGGTCGAGCAGATCGTCACCCACCTGCTCCAGAACGCCATCGACGCCAGCCGGCCGGACAGCCCCGTGGAATTGCGCTTGTCCGCCGATGGTGGCTGCGCCCTGCTGGATGTCGTCGATCAGGGCCGGGGGATGACCGCGGAATTCATCCGCCGCGAATTGTTCAAGCCCTTCTCCTCCAGCAAGGCGGGGGGCTTTGGCATCGGTGCGTTCGAGGCGCGGGCCCTGGCCCAGGCGATGGGCGGGCGGATCGATGTGGAAAGCAAGCCCGGCGTGGGGAGCCGGTTCACGCTGCGCCTGCCTTTGGCGCAACAGGATCTTAGGGGGAAGGCCGCCTGATGAGCGACATGCGACCGAAACTGCTGATCGTCGAGGACGATCCGGGCCTGCAACGGCAATTGCGCTGGGCCTATGAGGAATATCAGCTCTTCATCGCGGGCGACCGGGAGGAAGCGATAGAGATGCTGCGCGAGCAGGCGCCCGATGTGGTGACGCTGGACCTGGGCCTGCCGCCCGATCCCGACGGCACCAGCGAAGGGTTCGCGACGCTGGCGGAAATGCTGCGGATCAAGCCGGACACGAAGGTCATCGTCGCGTCCGGCCATGGGGCGCGGGAAAGCGCGCTGCAGGCCATTTCCGGCGGCGCCTATGATTTCTACCAGAAGCCGGTCGACATCGATGAGCTGGGGCTGATCGTCCGCCGCGCCTTCCACGTTCATGCGCTGGAGCGGGAAAATGCCCGGCTGGCCGAAACCGCGCCGGAGGGCGGGCGCGTGCTGGGCCGGCTGATCACCGCCGCGCCGGAAATGATGAAGGTCGCCCGCACCATAGAACGGGTGGCGGCCGCGGACGTCTCCGTCCTGCTGCTGGGCGCAAGCGGCACCGGCAAGGAATTGCTGGCGCAGGGCCTGCACGATGCCAGCCCGCGCCGGGACGGGGCCTTCGTCGCGATCAACTGCGCGGCGATTCCCGAAACATTGCTGGAGGCCGAACTGTTCGGCCATGAGAAGGGCGCCTTCACCGGGGCGATCAAGACCACGCCCGGCAAGATCGAGCAGGCGCAGGGCGGCACGCTCTTCCTGGACGAAGTGGGCGACATACCGCTGGCCTTGCAGGTGAAGCTGCTGCGCTTCCTGCAGGAGCGGGTGATCGAACGGATCGGCGGACGCCAGCCCATATCGGTCAACACGCGGATCGTCTGCGCCACGCATCAGGATCTGGAAGCCATGATCGCGGCGGGCACTTTCCGGGAGGACCTCTATTATCGCCTGGCGGAGATCGTCGTGCGCATTCCCGCTCTCCGGGAGCGGCCGGGCGATCCGGCGCTGCTGGCGCGGCATTTCCTCCACCGCTTCGCCAAGGAGATGAATCCGCAGGTCAAGGGGCTCGCGCCCGATGCGCTGGCGGCGCTCGACGCCTGGGGCTGGCCGGGCAATGTGCGAGAGCTGGAAAACCGCATGAAGCGCGCCGTCATCATGGCCGACGGCAAGCATGTGACCGCGGCCGATCTCGATCTGGACGGAGATCGCGCCGAAGGCGGTGATGTGGTGAACCTGAAGGCGGCGCGGGAAATGGCCGACCGCCGCGCGATCCGCCGGGCGATTGCGCGGACGGACGGGAATATCTCCGGCGCGGCGAAGATGCTGGGGATCAGCCGGCCGACGCTCTACGATCTGCTGAAGCAATATCGGATGCAGAATTGAAGGCCCTGATTGTACCAAAGCGCGCCGCGTCCATTGGAGTGCGGGGAAATGGCCAATCCAAGACATTCCCCTCCCGCAGGCGGGAGGGGTTAGGGGTGGGTGCGAGCGCAGCGAGCTTCCAGCTTAGCCGTTGCAAATTCCCGCTGATGTCGCGCCAGCCCACCCCCTAGCCCCCTCCCGCTTGCGGGAGGGGGGATGGCAGGAAACCACCCAAATCAGCCAGCCCGGCGGCTCACGAACTTATCACGTCACCCGCACCCACTGCACTCATGGAAAAACGCAGCGCGATCCTAGGCTCGTTGCAAATCCAGATCCGCCGCGCTGATTCCCAGCCTCCTGATCTGCTCCGCCACAGGCGGCCATACGGTCTCCATGAAGCGCGCCCGTTCCATTTCCCGCAACCGCCGCGTCGCGCCGTCGGCGACGAACATGCCGACGCCGCGCTTCACCACGATCAGCCCATCGTCCTGAAAGCATTGATAGGCCTTCGCTACCGTCAGCGGATTGGCGCCCTGCTGCGCGGCCAGGGCACGCACCGAAGGCAGCATGTCCCCATCGCGAAACTCCCCGTCCAGAATAGAAGCGGCGATGATCTCCCGAAGGCGGAGATAGACGGGTTTTGAGTCGTCGGCCATGGTGCATCAGTGCCATAATACAGCGTGGCAGGTCAAGCGACGCCCTTGCGCCATATCCGGCTGAACATGTAACTATCTGTCCCAGACAGAAACTATATTGTCATATTCTGGCCGAGGACGCTCTTCCTGTTCCCGTCCCGCAGTGCCGATGAAGACGAAGCCCGCGATCCGCTCCCCGGCCTTCGCAAAGGCGGCGCGCACATCCTCATTATAGCTGGCCCAGCCCGTCAGCCAGCCCGCCGCAAAGCCCAGCGCATGCGCTGCATGGAGCAGATTCATGATCGCCGCGCCCGCCGACAGTTCCTGTTCCCACACAGGGATCTTGCTACCCTCTACCGGCGCGGACAGCGCGACGACCAGCGTGGGCGCCTGATGCGCGAACTGGCGCATTGACTCCATCTCCAGCCGCCCGGCATCGGGCTTTTCGGCGCGATACGCCGTCTCGAGCAATGCCGCGAGAGCGTCCCGCTTCTCCAGCGGCACGATCACGAAGCGCCAGGGCGCCAGCTTGCCATGATCGGGCGTGCGCTGCGCCACCTCCAATATCTTGCGGAGCTGGCCTTCGTCCGGTCCCGGCGCGATCAGGTCGCGCGGCTTGCCCGATCGGCGGGTCTGGAGAAGCGAGAGCGGAGAACTGCGGTCGTTGAACATGGCCGTCCAGATGGCCCGGCGGCGGGCAGGACGCAAGGGCAGGGCCGCTCTTTGACAGACGAATAATTTCGGTTCTAGGCTGGCGGCGACAAGGGATGCGTTTCGCAGGGCCCGCAACAAGATAGGATAAGGGGCCGGATGGCGACCTCCATTTCAACGCCCGCCGGGGCAGGAGCGGGCAGGACCTGGCTCGGCCATCCGCGTGGGCTGTTCCTGCTGTTCTTCGTGGAGATGTGGGAACGCTTCTCCTTCTACGGCATGCGTGCGCTGCTGATCTTCTATCTGACGCAGCATTTCCTCTTTTCCGATCGCGACGCCAGCTACGCCTATGGCGCCTATATGTCGCTGATCTACATCTCGCCGCTGATGGGCGGCTATCTGGCGGACCGCTATCTCGGCCAGCGCAAGGCCGTGCTGTTCGGCGGTGTCGTCATCGCCGCCGGGCACATCATCCTGGGCATGGAAAGCGACGATGCGGGGGCCATGGGCCTTGGCCTGTTCTGGCTCGGCCTGGCGACGGTGATCACGGGTACGGGCTTCCTCAAATCCAGCGTTTCGGCACTGGTGGGGCAGCTCTATCCGCGCGACGACATGCGACGCGACCCGGCCTATACGATCTTCTACATGGGCATCAACCTGGGTGCGACAATAGGCCCGGTCATCTGCGGCTATCTGGGCCAGACATGGGGCTGGCACTGGGGCTTCGGCGCGGCGTCGGTCGGCATGATCGCGGGCGTGATCGGCTTCATGCTGTGCAGGCCGCTGCTTCAGGGCAAGGGCGAGCCGCGCGATCCCGAGCGCCTCAGGCAGCGTGTCGGCGGCATCCTCAGCCGCGAATGGCTGGTCTATCTCTCCAGCCTGGCGTTCATCGCGCTGTGCTGGTTCCTGATCCAGAATCATGTGATCGTCGGCTGGATGCTGGCGGCGGCAAGCGTCGCCGTCGTGCTGTACATCCTCTGGGAAGCGTTCGGCCGGATGGAGCGGATCGGCCGCGACCGGATGCTGGCGGCGCTGTTCCTGCTGGTCATCAACCCGCTCTTCTGGGGCCTGTACGAACAGACGGGATCGTCGCTCAGCCTGTTCACGGATCGCTATACGGACCGGAACATCTGGGGCTTCAACGTGCCTGCCTCGATGTTCCAGTCCGTCAACGCCGCCTATATATTGATGTTCGGACCGGTGATGGCGGGCTTGTGGATCTGGCTGGCGAAGCGGGGGTGGGAACCCTCCACTCCTGCCAAGTTCGGCATTGCGCTGGCGCTGGTGGGCGCGGGCTTCCTGATCCTGGTGGCGGGGACCGGCGCGCCCGGCACGCTGACGCCGGTGCTGTTCATCTTCCTGCTCTATCTTTGCCACACGCTGGGCGAACTCTGCCTGTCCCCTGTCGGCCTGTCCGCCATGTCGAAACTGGCGCCGTCGCGGATGATCGGCCTGATGATGGGCATCTGGTTCCTGGCCATGGCGCTGGGCGAATATGCCGCCGGGCTGATTGCGGCGGCGACGGGCGGAGAGGGCGGCGCGGCCTCCCGCGGCGATGTGCTGGCGGTCTATGGCAGGATCGGCTGGTGGTCGGTCGGTGCGGGGCTGGTCGTCATGGCGCTGGCGCCGCTGGTGAAGCGGCTGATGCACGCCGACCGGTTCGACGAAGAGGGCGAGTGAGCGGCGCTACCCCGTCGCGCCCCATATGTCGCTGGCGCGGATGAAGCCCTTCTGCCCCCCTACGTCGAAGGCGCACCAGCCCTTGCCGCAGGAGGAAAGCCGCCCCACCACGCCCTTCTGCGCGCGGAACAGGGCGCGGGCGTCCTCGCTGGGGGAATCGCGCATCGGAGCGATGTCCGCCGTGACGATGGCGGTGGGGGTGTCGCTCAGCAGGCGGACATGCATCCACCCCTGCGTGCCGGTCGAATCCTCCACCTTGCGCCACAGGCCCAGCACCTGCACCACCTTCACCGGCAGGTCGCGGCGGCGATAGACCCAGTTGGACGGGTAATCGAGGCTGGGGCCCACGCGCATGCGCGCCTCGGCCTGGGTCAGCGACGCCCAATAGGGCACCGGCTTCGCAGGCGCGGCCCATGCCCCGCCCGCCCAGCACAGCGCCGCGATCATGCCCGCGCCCAGATAGCCCTTCATGCCCATATCGTCCCCGTTGCCTGACTGCCGGACCATAGCCGCTCGCAGCCATGACCGACAACCGCTCTCTTGCGGATATGGATAAGCGCTTGACCATCGTCCTCACGGGGAATAGCGGCCAGACATGGCCAAGAAACCGCGCCCCGCCACGCCGCGCGTCATCGTTACGCGCCGCCTGCCTCCCAATGTCGAGGCGCGCATGGCCGATCTGTTCGATACGGTCTTCAACATCGGTGACGTGCCGATGGATCGCGCCGCGCTGACCCGCGCCATGGCGCAATGCGACGTGCTGGTGCCGTCCGTCACCGACCAGATCGACGCCGCGCTGATCGAGGCCGCGCCGGAGAGGCTGCAACTCATCGCCAGCTTCGGCAGCGGCGTCGACCATATCGACCTCAATGCCGCGCGGCAGAAGGGGATCATCGTCACCAACACGCCCGGCGTGCTGACCGAAGACACCGCCGACATGACGATGGCGTTGATCCTGTCGGTGCCGCGCCGTCTGGCGGAGGGGGAGAAGCTGGTGCGCTCTGGCGCGTGGACCGGCTGGAGCCCGTCGGGCATGCTGGGGCACCGCATCGGCGGCAAGAAGCTGGGCATCATCGGCATGGGCCGCATCGGCCGTGCGGTCGCGCGCCGGGCGGCGGCCTTCGGCCTTTCCATCGCCTATCACAACCGCCACCGCCTTCCCTTCGAAGTGGAGCAGGAATTGCAGGCGCACTGGCATGGCGATCTGGAGTCTCTGCTGGCGGGCAGCGACATCGTGTCGATCCACTGCCCGCTCAACGCCGACAGCCGCGGGATGATCGACGCCCGGCGGATCGCGCTGATGCGGTCCGACGCCTATCTGATCAACACCTCGCGAGCCGAGATCACGGATGAACCGGCCTTGATCGGGGCGCTTGCGGAAGGACGGATCGCAGGGGCGGGGCTGGACGTCTATACGCATGAACCGGCGGTCGACGCCCGGTTGCTGGACCTCTCCAATGTGGTGCTGCTGCCGCATATGGGGTCCGCGACAATCGAAGGGCGCGACGCCACCGGGGCACGGGTGATCGCCAATATCCGCAGTTGGGTCGACGGCCACCGGCCGCCCAATCAGGTGCTGGAAGGTTGGGTCTGAAGCAACCGCCGGTGCGACGGGGAAATGGGTGGTAATCTGACGCCCACCTTATCCCTCTCCCTTGAGGGAGAGGGCTGCGCAGACTTGGCAGCTTGCTGCCTGGTCGTAGCTGGGTGAGGGGAGCGCGATCCAACGGATCGCGCGGACCGCAAGCCCGCTTCCCTCCTCTAAATCAGCCCAGGCTCCTTCGTCGCCAAGGCTTCCATCCTTCTCCCTCAAGGAGAAGGAAGGTCTTGAAATCGCCAATCCCAATCCTCCCCTCATCACCCACATTTCAAGCCAGTGGATCCAGGGTCCCAAGCGCCGCGACCAGTCCCAGGATGAGGACCGCCAGGCTGGTTTCCGCCAGCAGCGACAGGCGCAGATGGGCAACGCCTCCGTTCCTCTCCAGCATCGGCGTCAACCACCAGCGATTGGCGGCGGCGAGCAGCAGCATGCCGGCGAACAGCGCCAGCTTGGTGAGAAGCAGCCAGCCATAAAGGCCATGCAGAAGCGCGGGCAGTTGGGCTATACCGACGATCATCACTGCGTTGAATGCGCCGGTCAGGATCAGCGTCGCGACGAAGATCGTGCCGAACAGGGAGAAACGCTCCAGCATATGGGCGGTTCGTCCGCTCTCCCTTCCCGACAGCACGGCATGCAGCAAGGCCAGCAGCGCACCGAACCATCCGGCGGCGGCCAGCATATGCAGCGCGTCCGCGATGCGGTGGGCGCTGCCGGCAAGGCCTTCGCTGGCGGCGGCATGGCCCGACCAGGCCAGGGTTGCGGCGGCGATGGCGGCGGGCAGGGCCAGGGCGGCGTTCCATCCGGCGCCCTGCCGGAGCAGCAGCGGCAGGATCGACAGCAGCGCGACGGCCCGCACCGCCAGCACCATGCCAAGCGGCGTTTCCTTGAGCAATATCCCGACGACGCCCCAGTCGGGGGGCAGGAACGGGGTTCCCGCCATGGCCGCCGCGCTGGCGAGCAGCCACAGGGCGGAGAGCGCAAGCCCGGCCACCGCCAGCGCGCCGATCGCCCCGCGCCGCGCGCTTCCGCCCATGCTCCACCAGAACAGCGGCAGGCCGGCAAGCGCTGCAAGATCGGCGTACAGGGCGAAACGGGCAGTGACGAGAAGCCAGTCCATCGACCTTATTTGACCGAGAAGCTGTATTTGCCCGCGATCTTGTGCTGGTCGGCGCCGACGATGTGCCAGTTGAGGTCGTAGCTGCCGGCCGGCAGCGCCCGGGGCAGGGTGACGATCATGGTCTTCCCGTCCCCGTCGACCGCTGTCTTGAAGCCCTTGATCGGCATCGGCGCATGATCGGCCATGCCCGGCATGCCGGTCATGGTGAGGTCCACGCCGCTCAAGGGCGCGAGCAGCTTTTCGGAAAAGCTGAGCGTCAGCCGGGTGGGTTTGGAGACGGTGGCGTCCGCCGCCGGGCTGGAGGAAAGCAGCTTCGGATGCGCCAGCGCTGCGGAGGGGAGGGCGGCAAGGCCGAAGGCGGCGGCCAGCATGGCGGGGGTGAACAGGTTGCGACGCATGATGATAGGCTCCCGATAGATTGCGGTTACGGACCATTACGCATTGCGCTTTCCGACCCCTCGACCGGAGCGCAGGAATTTTTGCATGAGGGGTCGGTAAGCGCCCTGCGTATTGCAGGCGACAGGACATGGTGTTTGTGGTGATTTCCGGCGTGGCGGATGATGCCCGCCGGCTTGAAGCCGCTATGTGGAGTGAAAGTGATGAGCGACCTCGATCAGCTATTGGGCCAGGTGGCCGCCCAGATGCGGAACGCCCCCGCCGATCCGCGTCTGGAAAGGCTGGAGGACGCGGTGATGGCAGGCGTCGTCTCGCGCCGCGAACGGGCCGTGGCGCGGCGCAGCCTCGCGCTGGCGGGGATCGTCGCGGTCGGCATCGGGTGGATCGGCAGCGTGGTGCCCGGCAGCCCGGCGCAGGCGGCGTCCCGGCCCGCCATCATCGGCATGTCGGATTACGCACCCTCCCGCCTGCTGGGGCAGTGAGTCATGCGGGGGGTAAGGGCATGAGGGGAACCGCACGCTATGGGCTGGTCGCGCTGGTCGCCTTTGCAGCGGCGCTGGCGGCGGTGCTGGTGGCGCGGGCCTGGATCGCGCCGGAACCGCGCGTCGAAAGCGAGGTTCATGCCCTGATCCACCAGAAGCTGGAACTGGATGCGGCGCAGGAACGGCGCATTCACGCGCTGGAGGCTGATTTCGCGAGGCGGCGCGAGGCCATGGAGGCGGAGATGCGCGCCGACAATGCGCGACTGGCGCAGGCGATCGCGGCGGAGCATGGCTATGGCCCGAAAGTGGCCGAGGCCGTCGACCGGTCGCATCACGTCATGGGCATGCTTCAGAAGGAGACGCTGAAGCATATCTTCGCGATGCGCGCCGTGCTGCGGCCGGATCAGGCGGCGCAGTTCGACGCCGCCATCGTCAAGGCGCTGACCCGGCCAGCCCCCGTCCCGCCGGAGCGGTGAGCCCGTCGCTCACCGAACGCGGCGATGCAGAGCTGGCCGCGCTGGCGCTCGCCGGGCAGCAGAGCGCCTATGGCGAGCTGATGCGCCGCCATCGCGACGCCGTGTTCCGTCTGGCGCGGGGACATGCGGGCGATGCGACGGAGGCGCTCGACATCACGCAGGAGACGTTCATCTCCGCCTTCGCCGCGCTTGGCCGCTATGATGGCGCGCGGCCCTTCCGGCTGTGGATCGCGCGGATCGCGGTGAATAAATGCCGTGACTGGGCGCGGCGGCGGGCGGTGCGGCGCTTCTTCACCTTCGCCCGGCCGATCGAGGAAGCAGGCGCCGTGGCGGACGGCATGCCGACGCCGGAGGAGGCTGTCCAGTCCCGGGCGGAGCTGGCGCATATCCATGCAGCCATCGCCGCATTGCCCGGCAATCTCAAGGACGTGCTGGTTCTGCGCGCCATCGAGGGAATGAGCCAGGCGGAGGCGGCGCAGATATTGGGCATCAGCGAGAAAGCCGTCGAAACACGCCTCTACAGGGCGCGCAACAAATTGGCCGAAGGATTGAGGGATGGGGCGACGGGCCGCGTATAGGGGGAAACCGTCCTTATTGCAGAGCTGTCCATGGCCTTCACCCTTCCCGATGTCGATCGCCGCACCCTCGTCCGCAATCTTGGCGGACTGGGCGGCGCGCTGGCGCTGAGCCGGGTTTTCCCCGCCTGGGCGCGGAGCGGAACGGCCGGCCTGACCCCGGCCCCGGCCCCAGCCCCGGAAGTGCTGAGCGGCGAGGCCATCGCCCTGACCGTGGCGGAGGGGCATTTTTCGACCGGCGGGCGTTCGGCGCACGCGGTGATGATCAACGGCACGCTGCCCGCGCCGCTCATCCGCCTCAAGGAAGGGCAGAATGTCCGCCTGTCCGTCACCAACCGGCTGCGGGAGGATACGTCGATCCACTGGCACGGCCTGATCGTGCCCTTCCAGATGGACGGGGTGCCGGGGATCAGCTTTCCCGGCATCCGCCCCGGCGAGACCTTCACCTATGAATTCCCCATCCGGCAGTCCGGCACCTACTGGTATCACAGCCATTCCGGCATGCAGGAGGCCGTCGGCCATTATGGGCCGATCGTGATCGATCCGGCGGGAACCGATCCGGTGGAAGCCACGCGCGAGCATGTCCTCATCCTGTCCGACTGGAGCCCGGTCCACCCGCACGTCCTGCTGAAGCGCCTCAAACAGATGGGCGGCTATTTCAACATGCAGAAGCAGACCTTGGCGGGGCTGCTGGCCGGGAAGGACCAGAACGCGAAGGAGCGCATGGAATGGGGCGCCATGCGGATGGACCCGACCGACATATCCGACATCACCGGATCGACCTACAGCTTTCTGGTGAACGGCCATGGCACGGCGGAGAACTGGACCGGCCTCTTCACGCCGGGCGAGCGGGTGCGGCTGCGCATCATCAATGCGGCGGCCATGACCAACTTCAACCTGCGGCTGCCGGGCCTGCCGATGACGGTGGTGCAGTGCGACGGCCAGCATGTGCAGCCGGTCGAGACCGACGAGTTCCAGATCGGCATCGCGGAAACCTATGATGTGGTGGTGCAGCCCGGGGAAGCGAAGCCCTACGCCCTGATCGCGGAAGCGATAGACCGATCGGGCCTCGTTCGGGCGACCCTGGCGCCGCGCATGGGCCTTGCGGCGGAGGTGCCGCCGCTGCGCGCCCGACCGCTGCTGGGCATGAAGGACATGGGCATGGACATGTCCGGAATGGACATGGGGCAGGGCGGAGTCATCGATCTCAGCCAGCCCGCCAATGAAGGCATGGCCGGCCATTCGATGAAGATGCGCGACAGGTCGGTGGCGCCGCAGGTGAAGATGGGGCCCGGCGTCGCGACGCTCTCGCCCATGCCGGCCGACAGGACCGCCGACCGCCCGACGGGGCTGGAGACCGTCGACCATCGCGTGCTGACCTATGCCGATCTCAAATCGCTGACTCCCCATGCGGACAGGCGTCCGCCGACCCGGACGCTCGACATCCACCTGACCGCGAACATGGAGCGCTATATGTGGTCCTTCGACGGGGTGAAGCTGTCGGATGGGGCGGACCCCATTCCCTTCCGCCATGGGGAGCGGGTGCGCGTCAACCTGATCAACGACACGATGATGCCGCACCCGATCCATCTGCATGGCCATTTCTTCGAACTGGTGACTGGCGCGGGCGACCATAATCCGCTCAAGCACACGGTGAACGTGCTGCCGGGGGGAAAGGTGAGTTTCGACCTTACCGCCGACGCGCTGGGCGATTGGGCCTTTCACTGCCATATGCTGATGCACATGCACACGGGGATGATGCGCGTCGTGACCGTGCGGCACGCGGGGGACGCGGCATGAAGGCGCCGGTTTGCCTGGCCGCGCTGCTGCTCGCTTCCGGCGCCTTGCCGGCCTGGGCGCAGGATCATGGCGGGATGGACCACGGCGCCATGCAGCAGGAGGATCATTCCGACCATCCGCCTGCCGGGGACGCCCATGCCGGTCACGGCCAGCCCGCGCCCGATGACGGCGCGCCCGAGGGGGTAGCCCCTCCCATGCCGTCCGATCATGCCTCGGAAGCCTTTTACAACCCCGCCGAAATGGCGCGCGCCCGTGCCGCCATGCTCAAGGAAAGCGGCGGCATGACCTTCTCCCGGCTGATGCTCGACCGGCTCGAATATCGCATGGGCAGGGGCGCCGACGGCTATCATTGGGAAGGGGAGGGCTGGATAGGCGGCGACATCGACCGTTTCGCCTTCAAGACCGAAGGAGAGGGCGAATTCGGCGGCCCGCTGGAAAGCGCGGAGGTGCAGGCGCTTTACAGCCGCGCCATCGATCCCTGGTTCAACCTGGAAGCCGGCGTCCGCCACGACATTCGCCCCGATCCGCAGCGGACTTATGCGGTGGTGGGGATAGAGGGCCTCGCCCCCTATTGGTTCGAGGTCGGCGCGCAGGCCTTTCTGTCCGACAAGGGCGACGCGCATCTGCGGCTGGAGGGCAGCTACGACCAGCGCATTACCCAGCGCCTGATCCTGCAACCGGCGGTGGAGATCAACCTCGCGGCGCAGGACGTGCCGGAACTCGGCATCGGTTCGGGTCTTTCCGACATCGAGTTGGGATTGCGCCTGCGCTATGAATTCGCGCGTGAATTCGCGCCCTATGTCGGGGTCAACTGGGAACGCAAGCTGGGCGACACCGCCCGCTTCACCCGGCGGGATGGAGAGCGGGCTGCAACGACGAGCCTGGTGATGGGCGTGCGCTTCTGGTTCTGATCGCCTGACCGCGGTCAGGAACCGGCGGTCCCGCCATCCGTTGGAAGGAGCAGGTCTTTCACCGGAAGGAGTGTCGCATGATCCGTCTGGCCATTATTTCGCTCGTGATCGCCGCCGTGCTGGCCATATTGGGCTTCGGCGGCGCGGCGGGCGCCTTCGTGGGTATCGCGAAGTTCCTGTTCGTGCTGGCGATCGCACTGTTCGTCATCTTCCTCGTCCTTGGCCTGATGGCTGGCAAGGGGATCAAGAACGCGATAGACCGATGACCCATGACGGAGATCGGTGCTGGAGTGGATGAAACCGGGCGGCTGGTCCGCGACGAGGCGGGTTTTCTGCTCCAGCGCGATCTGGGCGGCAGTTTCCGCCTGGTGTTGCTGCGGGTGCCCGTCGACCATGTGGAAAAGCGGGTGCGGGTTCAGGGCTATTATGCCGGCGACGGCATAGTGGAGGTGGAGGGGGTGGCCGCGGCCTGACGGCGCGCAGCCCTCCTCCGATCAGGGATTGATCGAGTCGCGCGGATCGCCGGACGCCATGACGTCATGCGTGCTGACGAAACGGGCGCAGGCTCCGAAACCACGGTTGTTCTCCAGGGGCAGGGCGGTTTCGCAATAGGCGCATTCGGCCATCAGCCGGCCGACCATCCACTGGCTGCGGCCGCAACTGGGGCAGTGATTGGCTTCCCCCGGATGATAGTGGATGATGTAACCCCTTAAGGCCGGGTCGAAAGACTTGCCGGTCGCGAGGCTGGAAACTGGGCGCATCGTCTCTTCCTCCTCAGACATATATCTCGGCATCGACGTAAAATTCGGAAATTTCCCCCGAGCTTCACATCAGCATTGATGCAACGACGAACGTCAGAGCGAGCGACCCTTTATCATCTCTGCAAAGCCCGCTCCTTGCACCAGAACGCGGCTGCAACCCAATGTATCCCGCCCCGGAGGACCGCGTCTACAAGAAAGATTATCGAGGACCGTCCCATTTTCGCGCCTTCGCATTTGACTTGAGGCGCGCAGGCGCTATGGCGGCGCGCATCGGGACATATCCGCTTCGGCCGTGAGTTGGGGCGCATCCCGCCACCTTGCCGTCCGGTCTTTTTTCGCCGTCCGGCGAGCCTCTGGTGGAATAGCGTCATCCTGCCTGCTCCTGGCCGGGCAACTGCGAGGAGACGCACGACTCATGACCGCCATCGGACAGGACACACTCGGCACGCGCGACACTTTGAAGGTCGGCGGCAAGGACATCGCCTATTATTCGCTGAAGAAGGCGGCCGCGAAGCTTGGAGACGTTTCGCGCCTGCCCTTCTCGATGAAGGTGCTGCTGGAGAACCTGCTCCGTTTCGAGGACGGCGTCACCGTCACCACCGACGACATCCAGGCGATCGTCGACTGGCAGAATGACAAGGGCAAGGCGGAGCGGGAGATCCAGTATCGCCCCGCCCGCGTGCTGATGCAGGACTTCACTGGCGTCCCCTGCGTGGTCGACCTGGCCGCCATGCGCGACGCGATGACCGCGCTGGGCGCCGACGCCGGCAAGATCAACCCGCAGGTTCCCGTCCACCTCGTCATCGACCACTCGGTCATGGTCGATGAATTCGGCACGCCCAAGGCGTTCGAACAGAATGTGGAAATCGAATATCAGCGCAATATGGAGCGCTACGACTTCCTGAAATGGGGTTCGAAGTCGCTCGCCAACTTCTACGCCGTGCCGCCGGGCACCGGCATCTGCCATCAGGTGAACCTGGAAAATATCGCGCAGGCCGTCTGGTCGAGCGAAGGCCCCGACGGCGTCACCGTCGCCTATCCCGACACCTGCGTCGGCACCGACAGCCACACCACCATGATCAACGGCCTGGGCGTGCTGGGCTGGGGCGTGGGCGGCATCGAGGCTGAGGCCGCGATGCTGGGCCAGCCCGTCTCCATGCTCATTCCCGAAGTCGTCGGCTTCCGCTTCACCGGCGAACTGAAGGAAGGCGTCACCGCCACCGACCTTGTCCTCACCTGCACCCAGATGCTGCGCGCCCGTGGCGTGGTCGGCCGCTTCGTCGAATATTTCGGCCCCGGCCTTGCCACCCTGTCGCTGGCCGACCGTGCGACGCTGGCCAACATGGCGCCGGAATATGGCGCGACCTGCGGCTTTTTCGGCATTGACGACAAGACGCTCGACTATATGCGCCTGACCGGCCGCACCGAAGAGAATATCGCCCTGGTCGAAGCCTATGCCAAGGAGCAGGGCTTCTGGATCGATCCATCGGTCGAACCGGTCTTCACCGACACGCTGGAACTGGACCTCGGCACCGTCGTCCCCAGCCTCGCAGGGCCGAAGCGCCCGCAGGACCGCGTTTCTCTGCCGGAAGTGGACGATGTGTTCAACGCCGACATGGAAAAGGTCTACAAGAAGGCCCAGGCGCGCGTTCCGGTCGAGGGCAAGGATTTCGACATTGGCGACGGCGACGTCACCATCGCCGCGATCACCAGCTGCACCAACACCTCGAACCCCGGCGTCCTGGTCGCCGCGGGCCTCGTCGCCAAGAAGGCGAACGAACTGGGCCTGAAGCCCAAGCCCTGGGTCAAGACCTCGCTGGCGCCTGGCTCGCAGGTGGTCACCGACTATCTGGAAAAGGCAGGGCTCCAGTCGCATCTCGACGCCGTCGGCTTCAACCTCGTCGGCTATGGCTGCACCACCTGCATCGGCAACTCCGGCCCGCTGGCCGAGCCGATCAGCAAGGCGATCAACGAAAACGGCCTGGTCGCCGCCGCCGTCATCTCCGGTAACCGCAATTTCGAGGGCCGCGTGTCGCCCGACGTGCGCGCCAACTTCCTGGCCTCGCCGCCGCTGGTCGTCGCCTATGCGCTGAAGGGCACGGTGGTCGAAGACTTCATCACCACGCCGATCGGGACTGGCAAGGACGGTCAGCAGGTGTTCCTGAAGGACATCTGGCCGACCAACGACGAAGTGGCCTCGACCATGGCGGGCTGCATGGACCGCCAGATGTTCCAGGCGCGCTATGCCAATGTCTACAAGGGCGACGCCCACTGGCAGGCGATCGACGTCACCGGTTCGGACACCTATAGCTGGCGCGCCGGCTCTACCTATGTCGCCAACCCGCCCTATTTCGAGGGCCTGACCATGACCCCGAAGCCGGTCACCGACATCGTGGAGGCCAAGCCGCTGGCGATCTTCGGCGACTCGATCACCACCGACCACATCTCCCCGGCCGGTTCGATCAAGGCGACCAGCCCGGCGGGCAAGTGGCTGCAGGAGCGTCAGGTGGCGCAGGCCGACTTCAACAGCTACGGCGCGCGCCGCGGCCATCACGAGGTCATGATGCGCGGCACCTTCGCCAATATCCGCATCAAGAACCTGATGCTGGACGGCGTCGAGGGCGGCATGACCCGCTATGAAGGCGAAGTCATGCCGATCTACGACGCGGCGATGAAGCACAAGGCCGACGGCACCCCGCTGGTCGTCATCGGCGGCAAGGAATATGGCACCGGTTCGTCGCGCGACTGGGCGGCGAAGGGCACCAACCTGCTGGGCGTGCGCGCCGTCATCGTAGAGAGCTTCGAACGTATCCACCGTTCGAACCTGGTCGGCATGGGCGTGCTGCCGCTCCAGTTCAAGGACGGCCAGAACAAGGACACGTTCGGTCTGACCGGCGACGAAACCTTCACCATCCAGAATGTCGCCGGCCTGAAGCCGCGCCAGGATGTCGAAGTGATCGTGAAGCGCGCGGACGGTTCCACCTTCACCTTCACCGCGCTTTGCCGCATCGATACCGTCAACGAACTGGATTATTTCCTGAACGGCGGCATCCTCCAATATGTGCTGCGCAAGCTCGCCGCCTGACCGGCCAACGCATAAGGATGATGAAAAGGGCTCTCTCCATAAGGAGGGAGCCCTTTTCCTTTGGAGGCAAGGCCGAGATCGCAAGAGCCGCCGCATGGCCGCTTTCAGGTCAATCCCCATCATCGACCGTGTCGGGCTCCTGCGCGGGCAGGGCAGGGTGCGCCCCAGGAAGAGGGCGGCAGGCGGAACGCGCGCTACCCACCCTTCATCGTCATTCACCACCTGTTCAATGGCTCCCGGCTATGCCAAGGTCATGGAAATGAAGCGGTTCAGACTGATAGCAGGCCTGGGGGCCATGGCGGTGCTTTTCGCCGCGAATCCTTCCGCTTATGCCAGCAGCCAGCGCGATGAGCAGGATGCCGCGCGCCGCGCGATGCTGGACGGGCAGGTCATGCCATTTTCCGTCATCAAGCGCCGGGTGGATGCCGCCATGGGCGGCGCCACCTATCTGGGCAGCGAATTCAACCCGTCCACCAATCGATACCGCCTGAAATATGTGAAGGACGGCAAGGTGCTATGGGTTGATGCGGACGGTCGCACGGGCGATATAATCGGCTGGGCGCGCTGACAGGCGCGCGTCGGGCATAACAACAGAAACGGGGCCATATGCGTCTGCTGATCGTCGAAGATGAACCTAGCCTTGGGCAACAGCTCCGCAACACGCTGGAAGGCGCGGGCTATGCCGTGGATCTGGCCGACGATGGCGAGGACGGGCATTTTCTGGGTGCGACCGAAAGCTATGACGCGGTCGTCCTGGATCTCGGCCTGCCCACCATCGACGGCCTTACCGTGCTGGACCGCTGGCGCAAGGAGGGACGCAGCTTCCCGGTGCTGGTGCTGACGGCGCGCGACAGCTGGTCAGACAAGGTGGCCGGGCTGGACGCGGGCGCCGACGATTATCTTGCCAAGCCTTTCCAGAGCGAGGAACTGATCGCCCGCCTGCGCGCGCTGATCCGCCGCGCATCGGGCAATGCGTCGAGCGAACTGACGGCGGGCGACGTAAGGCTGGATACGCGCTCGGGCAAGGTGACGCTGAAGGGCGAGCCGGTGAAGCTCACCGCGCAGGAATATAAGCTGCTGTCCTACCTCCTCCACCACAAGGGCAAGGTGGTGAGCCGCACCGAATTGATCGAGCATATCTACGATCAGGATTTCGACCGCGATTCCAATACGATCGAAGTGTTCGTGACCCGCATCCGCAAGAAGCTGGGCGCGGACGTCATCACGACGATCCGGGGCCTGGGCTACAGCCTGGATGAACCGGGGCGGTAATCGCTCATCTTCCGTTCGGGCTTCGGGCGAACGGAAACAAAGGCTTTTGCGTCTTTGACTGACCAGCCGCAAGTTAGCTCGACCGGATCGCTCAGCCGCCGCATGATCGGCATCGCGGCGCTGTGGATCAGCCTGCTGCTGCTGGGCGGCGGGCTGGCACTGGATCGGGTGCTGTCCGACGCGATCACGCGCAATTTCGACGACGGCATGAACTATGTCCTGACCGCCATGATCGCGTCGGCCGAGATCGGGCCGGACGGAGAGGTGCTGTTCAACCGCGAGCCTGCCGACCAGCGTTTCCTGGAGCCCAATAGCGGCATCTATTACCAGATCAGCGGCAAGGGGCATGAGGATTGGCGGTCGCGTTCGCTGTGGGACCGGGCGCTGAAGGTCAATCCGGAGCATCATGACGACGCCCCGCACATCTATGACAGCAACCAGTTTCCGGGCGAAGACCTGCGCGTGATGGAACGCAGCATCATCCTGCCCGGATCGGACACGCGCTGGATGTTCATGGTGGCGCAGGCGCGCGAGGGACTGGACGCGCAGATCAAGACGCTGCGATCGACCCTGTTCGAGAGCTTTGCCCTGCTGGCGCTGGGGCTGATCGTGCTGGCGACGTTGCAGACCATTTACGGGCTGCGGCCGCTGCGCAAGGTGCGGCATGAAATCGTGCGGATGCGCGCGGGCGAGAAGAATCGCGTGACCGAGCCGATGCCCGCCGAGGTGCTGCCCATGGTCGAGGAACTGAATGCCCTGCTCGCTCATAATGAGCGGCAGGCGGAGGAAGCGCGGACCCATGCGGGCAATCTCGCCCATGCACTCAAGACGCCGCTGACCGTGATCATGAACGCCGCGACCGCGCAATCGCCCGATCTGGGCGATACGGTCATCCGGGAAGCGACGACGATGCGACGGCAGGTCGACCACCATCTGGCGCGGGCGCGCGCGGTCGGACGGCGCGGCGCGGCGCAGAGCCGGGCGGAAGTATGGGCCAGCCTGGATGCGGTGGAAAGGGCCGTCCAGCGGCTCTATCCCGAAGTCCGCATCGACATGGATGGCGACAAGGAAGCCGCCGTGCGGGTCGAACGGCAGGACCTGGACGAGATGCTGGGCAACCTGATCGAGAACGCCGCCAAATATGGCGGGGGCAGCGTGTTCGCGACCGTAGGGCGCAAGGGGGCGATGGTCGAAATCCTGGTGGAGGATGACGGCACGGGCATTCCGCAGGCAGACCGCACGCGCATTTTCGACCGGGGCGTAAGGCTGGATTCGGGGAAGCCGGGAACAGGCCTTGGCCTCGCCATCGTGCGGGACGTCGCGGAAATCTATGGCGGGTCCGTCGCGCTGGAGGAAAGCGACGATCTGGGCGGAGTGCTGGTCCGGCTGCGGCTGCCCGCGGCCTGATGCGGCGGCATCTCTATCTTGCCTGCGGTTTCCTGTCGCTTGGGGTAGGGGCGGTCGGAGCCTTCCTGCCGCTCCTGCCGACAGTGCCGTTCATGATCCTGGCGGCCTTCTGCTTCGCGCGGTCGAGCCCGGCGCTGGAGGCGCGCCTGCTGGAGCACCGCCATTTCGGCCCGCATATCCGGCATTGGCGGGAAAAGGGCGCGATCAGCCGGCGAGGAAAGAAGGCGGCGCTGGCGGCTTTTGCTTTCAGCATGGTGCTGGCGCTCATATTTTCGCCATTTCCGTGGTTCTTGGTCCCTGCGGCGGCCGCTGCGATCGGCGGGACATGGATATGGACGCGGCCCGAAGCTTGAAGCGCGACCTTATCCGCGCAGAAAGCGGGCAGGCCGTTTTTCTTCCCCCGTTCGCCCTGAGCCCGTCAAACCTGTCCTGAGCGCCGGCCTTGCACGCAGTCGAAGGGCGCTTCAGCTCTTCTTGAGAGAGGTCATTTCAGGAGAAAGGCGAAGGGCTTCGACAGGGCTCGCCCCGAACCGTGCTCTTATGTCCGTCCCTGGCCCTCATCCGCCAATCCCGCATTTTCTACAGCAGCGTATCGATGCTATGGATGGCAAGTCCCACCAGCCCGCCCACCAGCGTGCCGTTGACCCGGATATATTGCAGGTCGCGGCCGACCGCATGCTCAAGCCGGCTGGTGACGGTCCCCGCATCCCATCCGCGCACCGTCTCGCTGACCAGCTTGACGATGGCATCGCCATAGGCTGCCGTCGCCCCCACGGCGGCACGCCGCACGAAGCGGTTGATAAGGAACCGTAGCCGCGCGTCCTGTTGCAAGGTCGCGCCAAGCTGATGGAGCGCTTCGCCTAGACGCCCCGCCATCGCCTTGCCGGGATCGCGCACCGCGCGCAACAGCCCGCCGCGCGCCTGTTCCCACAGGCCATCGATCCAGCGCTGCATTGCCGGATTGTCGACAACCTCGTCACGGATGCGCGCCACGCGCGCCTGCATCTCCAGATCGAATTGCAGGTCGGCGGCGAGCTTCGTCAGGCCCTCCTCGGCCTTCAGGCGCAGGCTGTGGGCCGGGTCCTGCGCCATGTCGGCCAGCAGCTTGCGCAGCCCGTCGATGATCGCGTTGGACAGATTTTCGTCAAGGCCGGTCCAGCGCATTATCTTGCCCGACCGGTCATGCACCATCTGCCGGATCAAATGGTCGTTCGCCTCCAGCGTGCGATCCGCCCATAGGATGATGCCGTCCATCACCGGGGCGTGGCGCCCGTCCCGCATCGCGGCTTCCAGCGCTTGCCCGATCAGGGGGGCAAGGTTCATGGCGCGCAGGCGCTGGGCGATGGCGCCCTTCACCATGCCGCCCAGCCGTTCCTGGTCCAGCGCTTCCAATATATCGGCGGCGAGCCGGGACGCGCCCTCGCGCAGCCTGCCGTCGCCGCTGGAGGGACTCGACAGGAAGCGTCCCGCGGCGGCCGCCATGTCCAGCCGCTGCATCCGCCGCGCCACCACGGCGGGCGTAAGGAAATTGTCGCGCAGGAACAAAGCGAGCGTATCCCCGATTCGATCCTTGTTGCGCGGGATGATCGCGGTATGCGGGATCGGCAGGCCCAGCGGGTGGCGGAACAGGGCCGTGACGGCGAACCAGTCGGCCAGTCCGCCGACCATCGCCGCCTCGGCAAAGGCCTGGACGAAGCCGATGGCGGGGTGGAGGTGCGCCGTCGCCCGCGCCGCCAGGAACAGCGCCGCCATGACCAGCAGCATGCCCGTCGCCACCGTCCGCATGCGCCGCGCCGGATGGACAGGGCTGGCGACGGCGGGCCGGGGCGGAGCAAGCATCTTCATGACCAGCTAACGGTTACGCCGCCGTTTCGTTCAGGCAAGCGCTTCTTTTCCGGGGAAGGGGATGGACGGCCGGCAATTGGCCGAAGGGCGCCCCGCCACCTTATCTTTCCAGCGCATATTGCACCGTCAGCGTCACCGAGGACCCAACCTGTCCCGGCTCCACCGGCGTCGCAGGCGCTGAGTCCGCCTTGAACCGGGCCGCTGCCATCACCAGCATGGGCGGCTGCCCGCCGCTGTTGCTCTCCGCCAGCGAGACGAGCCTTGCCGAGCGATAACCTGCCGCCTGGGCATAGAAATCGGCCTGCGCCCTGGCGGTCTTCAACGCCGCCGCCCGGGCCTGCGCCAGCATCGGCGCGGGATCGCTGATCGAGAAGCTCGGCCCGTTCACATTGGTCGCTCCGGCCTCCACCATCGTGTCGAGCAGGGTTCCCACCTTCCTGATGTCGCGCAGCTTCACCGATAGCTGGTTCGAAGCCTCATAGCCGATGAAACGCGGCCCGGCGGGCTGGCCGTCGCGGTTGCTATAGTCATATTGCGCGCTCAGATTGATGCCGCTGGTCTGGATGTCCTTCTTCGGAATGCCCGCCTTCACCAGCGCGGCGACCAGCCTGTCCATCTGCACCGCATTGTCGCGCATCGCCTGCGCGGCGGTCTGGGCGCGCGTCTGGACCCCGGTACCCACCGTCGCCATATCGGGCGCCGCCTCCACGGTCTCGGTGACGTTCAACGTCACGACCGGCGCGGTTTCTGCGATGGTCACGCTGGTCTGCGCAGCGGCCGCGACGGGCAGGGCGGCGGCGGCAACGACAGCGGATGCCATCAGGGCGAACGTGGATTTCACAGGGCTTTCTCCTCAAGAAGCGATGCAGCGACATTGTGACGGCTGCGATGAATGGACGCTGACATGCGTTGAAAGCCGTCAGACAGCTTCCGGTTCCCCCCCTTGCCCCAGGCGCGCCAAAGCCCTAGCTGCACGGCCATGGCGGCTCCCATTCTCTCCTTCGAAAATCTTGGCCTGTCCCAGGGCACCCATTGGCTTTTCCGCAATCTCGACATTTTCGTCGGGGATCGGGATCGGCTGGCGCTGATCGGCCGCAACGGCGCGGGAAAGACCACGCTGCTGAAACTGATCGCCGGCCAGATCGAACCGGACGAGGGCACGCGCTCCGTCCGTCCGGGCGCCCGCGTCATCATGCTGGAGCAGGACCCTGACGTTTCCGGCTTCGCCACGCTGCGCGACTTCGCGCTGGCGGGCCAGTTCGCGCCGCCCGCGCATGAGGTGGACGCCATCGCCAGCCAGCTCGGTACGGACCTCAACCGAGAGGCCGCGACCGCTTCGGGAGGCGAACGCCGCCGCGCCGCCATCGCCCGCGCCCTCGCCAGCGAACCCGATCTGCTGCTGCTGGACGAACCGACCAACCATCTCGACATCGACGCCATCGACTGGCTGGAGGGCTGGCTCGGCCGCTATAATGGCGCGTTCATCGTCATCAGCCACGACCGCGCCTTCCTGACGCGCCTCACGCGCCAGACGCTGTGGCTGGACCGTGGCGGCATCCGCCGCAACGAGATCGGCTTCGGGGGTTTCGAGCAGTGGATGGAAGCGGTCTATGCCGAGGAAGCCCGCGCCGCAGAGAAGCTCGACGCCCGGCTCAAGATCGAGGCGCACTGGCTGGAACGCGGCGTCACCGCCCGGCGCAAGCGCAACCAGGGCCGCCTTGCCAAGCTCCACGAAATGCGGGCCCAGCGCGCCGCCATGGTGGGACCGCAGGGTGTCGCGAAAATCGCCGTCGCCAGCGACGACAACAAGACGAAAAGCGTCATCACCGCTGAGCATGTCACGAAGAATTTCGGCGACCGCACCGTCATCAGGGATTTCTCGCTGCGCATCCAGCGCGGCGACCGGATCGGCATCGTCGGCGGCAATGGCGCGGGCAAGACCACGCTCCTCAAACTGCTGACCGGTGAACTCGCGCCCGACAGCGGACAGGTCCGTCAGGCCAAATCGCTCGACATGATCTTCATCGACCAGCAGCGCAGCCTGATGCAGGCCGACAGGCGCGTGCGCGACGTTCTGGCCGAAGGCGGCGACTGGATCGACGTGCGCGGCACGCGCAAGCATGTCCATGGCTATCTGAAGGAATTCCTCTTCGACCCCTCGCTGGCGGAGGCGCGCGTCGGCACCCTGTCGGGCGGCGAGCGCTCACGGCTGCTGTTCGCCCGCGAATTCGCCCGCGAATCGAACCTGCTGGTGCTGGACGAACCGACCAACGACCTGGACCTCGAAACGCTCGACCTGCTTCAGGAAGTCATTGCCGATTATGAGGGCACCGTCCTGATCGTCAGCCACGACCGCGACTTCCTCGACCGCACGGTGACGGTCACGCTTGGCTTGGACGGCTCCGGCACCGTCGACGTGATCGTTGGCGGCTATGCGGACTGGGCCGCCAAGCGCCAGCCGAAGAACGCGCCCAGGCAAGAGAAGAAGGCTGCGGCGCCGCCCCCGCCGAAAAGCGCGTCGACCAAGCTCAGCTACAAGGACCAGCGCGATTTCGACCTGCTGCCCAAGCGGATAGAGGAGATGGAGGCGGCCATTGCCCGCGATGAGCAAGCGCTGGCCGATCCCGATCTCTACAGCCGCGATCCCGGCAGGTTCGACCTGCTCAGCAAGGCGATCGAAAAGGCTCGCGCCGAAAAGGAAGCCGCAGAGGAACGCTGGCTGGAACTGGCGGAAAAGGCGGAAGGGCTGGGTACCTAGAATGCCTTGCGCCATCCTCCTCATCTGGTAGCCAGATAGCGGAAAAAGGGGACAGGCGCATGGAACAATCCGCGACGATGCAGGACAATGACATGATCGACGGCCATCATGCGGTCCATTATGTCAACCGCGTCGGCTGGCTGCGCGCGGCCGTTCTCGGCGCCAATGACGGCATCGTCTCCACCGCCAGCCTGCTCACCGGCATCGCTGCGTCGGGGGCGTCGCGGGATACCATCCTTCTGTCGGGCATCGCCGCGCTGGTGGCGGGCGCCATGTCGATGGCCGCGGGCGAATATGTGTCCGTCAGCGCCCAGTCCGATACGGAACGCGCCGATCTGGCCAAGGAAAAGAAGGCGCTCGCCCAACAGCCCCATGTGGAATGGGAGGAATTGCGCGACATCTACGTCGATCGCGGCCTGACGGCTGACCTCGCGGGCCAGGTGGCGACGCAGTTGATGAATGTCGACGCGCTCGCCGCCCATGCGCGGGACGAACTGGGCATTTCCGACATCAGCACCGCGCGGCCCGTCCAGGCGGCGCTGACCTCCGCCGCGACCTTCTCCGCAGGCGCGGTCGCCCCTGTGCTGGCCGCCGTCGCCAATCCGTCGCACGCCATCGCGGCCGTCGCCGTCACGTCGCTGCTGTGCCTTGCGGTGCTTGGCTATGTCGGCGCCCGCCTGGGTGGCGGCGGGGTAGCGCGGGCGGTGGCTCGCGTCGTCTTCTGGGGCGTTTTCGCGATGCTTGCGACCTCCGGGGTAGGCAAGCTCTTCGGCGCCGCCATATGATGGGGGAAGCCGTCCATTCGCAAGGAGAGCATGCCATGATCCAGCAAATCCCGCTCAAGACCATCAAGGGTGCCGACGCCAGCCTGGCCGACTATGCGGGCAAGGTGGTTCTGGTGGTCAACGTCGCCTCCCGATGCGGCCTGACTCCGCAATATGAGGGGCTGGAAAAGCTCTATCGCGACTATAGGGACAAGGGGCTGGTCGTCGCCGGCTTCCCCGCCAATGACTTCGGTGCGCAGGAACCGGGCAGCAATGAAGAGATCGCGACCTTCTGCACGACCAATTTCGGCGTCGATTTCCCGATGTTCGAGAAGATCGTCGTCACCGGGCCGGAAAAGCACCCGCTCTACGCAGCGCTGACCGGCGCGCAGCCGAGTTCGCAGGGGGAGGGGGCCGAGTTCCGCGAAAAGCTGATCGGCTATGGCATCACGCCCAATCCCGAACCCGAAGTGCTCTGGAATTTCGAGAAGTTCCTGATCGCGAAGGATGGCAGCGTGGCCGCCCGCTTCGCGCCCTCGACCGCGCCCGACGATGCCGGGCTTATCGCGGCCATAGAGGCGGAACTGGCGAAATAGCGCCCAGCGCCGCCCCATGAACCAGACGCTGCTGCCGCAAATCGGCCCGGTGCTGGAGACGCTCGGCATCGTCGGCACCTTCGTCTTCGCCGCGTCCGGGGCGCTGGCGGCCGCGCGCCTGCGCCAGACGCTCGTCACCTTCGCCTTCTTCGCGCTGGTGACGGGGGTAGGGGGCGGGACTGTCCGAGACCTGCTGATCGGCGCGCCGGTCTTCTGGGTCCGCGACGCCGTGCCCGCCATCGCCTGCATGATGGCGGCGCTGCTCGTCTGGTTCACCCCGCGCCGTTTGTGGAGCGACAGCGCTCTCGACTGGCTGGATGCGGTGGGGCTCGCCGCCTTCGCCGTCTATGGCGCGGCCAAGGCGATGAGCTATGGCGTGCCGCCGCTGGTGGCGGCGATGATGGGCGTCGTCACCGGCTGCGTCGGCGGCATCATGCGCGACCTGCTGGCGGGGGAGCCGTCCATATTGTTGCGGCCGGAACTGTACGTGACGGCGGCGGCGCTCGCGGCGGGCCTGTTCGTCGTCCTGCGCTGGATCGGGCTGGACGTCCCCGTCGCGGGCGTCATCGCCGCGCTGCTCGGTTTCCTGCTGCGGGCCGTCGCGATGCGGAAAGGGCTCGGGCTGCCGCACTACCAGACGGAAGACTGAACCGGCGTCCGCGGATAGCGTCCGCCATCACCCATGCGCCTTTTTCCGCCGGGTTTCCCAACCCTTTCTGGCGGCGGCGGACCGATCGGCGGCCGGACGCCGGGCTGACGCCGCGCCGCCCTCCTTCCCGCCCTTGCGCGAGGAGGCATGGCTGTCCGGCTTGCCCCGGCCGGAGCCGGATTTGTTGCCGCCGCCCGATTCCTTGTTGACGGTCGCCCAGGCGCGCCGTTCCGCTTCCTTGCGGGACACGCCGCGATCCTCATAACCCTGCTCGATATGCTCCGCCTTGCGCTTCTGCTTGTCGGTGTAGCTGCTCTTGTCGCCCTGGGGCATGATCGTCTCCTTTTCCTTGCATTCCAGGCTAACGATCGAACTGGCGGGCCGTTCACATCGCTGCACAGGCGTTACGACGCGGGAACCGAACGACGGGGGAACAGGGCGGTCCGGCCCGCGTTCACCAGCGCATGGAGCAGCGCATTCTTCTCGAACGGCTGGCGCGGCATCTGGCCGCCGGCAATCCCGACCTGGGTCCGGATCGCTGGCAGGAACAGGTGGAAACCGCGGCAGGCCTGCTCGCCATCATCAAGGACCCTGACGATGCCATGCGGCAGGCGGGTGACGAACGGGTCTGGCAGGCGATGATCGACGCCGCGCTGCGCCAGCGCTGGGCCGTCGCCTCCGCGCCGTCCGTGGAACCGCCGGGCGGCACCGACGAGGAAGGCGACATCCCGCTGACGCCGGACACCGTCAGCGGCAACCGGGCCGAATGGGTCCATCTGCACCAAGCACAGGAGAAGCCGAAATGAAGGGGTTGTTGAAACTCGCATTCCTCACCGGACTGGGCGCCGTGGCGTGGAGGGGATGGAAGGAGTGGCAGGCGCAGCGCGACGCGGGCGACTATCGCGGGACCGGCTTCTCCTCCGGCCCGGTGCGCGATGCCGGGCCGGACGAGCAGCATATCGACGCGCGCGAATGGGACATGGTGGACGAGCAGGTCGATGAAAGCTTCCCTGCCAGCGACCCGCCGGGCAATTATCGCGGCCTGCATTGAGCCGCCGGCTCGCCCCCTTATCGATCCGATCGCTTCCCAATCCATTGCACCGCTTGCGCCCCGCCTCTATTGAGGCGGCTGCCGGTCCCATGCCGGGGCCAACAGGGGAATAATATCAATGCCTTCGGGTCTGATCGCGCTGCTCGACGACGTGGCGGGGATTGCCAAGCTTACCGCCAGTTCGCTGGACGATGTCGCCGCCGCCGCGGGCAAGGCGGGCTCGAAGGCGGCGGGCGTCGTGATCGACGACACCGCCGTCACGCCGCGCTATGTCATGGGCCTGACGCCGGACCGCGAACTCCCCATCATCTGGAAGATCGCCAAGGGATCGCTGCGCAACAAGCTGCTGTTCCTGCTCCCTGCCGCGCTGGTTCTGAGCGCCCTCGCACCCTGGCTTCTGCCCCCCTTGCTGATGCTGGGCGGCGCCTTTCTCTGTTTCGAAGCGGCCGAAAAGCTGCTGGAGGCAGTGCAGGGCGGCCATGATCTGGCGGAGGAGGCGCTGGAAACGCACAGTTCGAAGGAGCTGGAGGACCAGAAGGTCTCCGGCGCGATCCGCACCGACTTCATCCTCTCGGGCGAGATCATGGCGATCGCGCTCGGCACCGTGGCGGCGGAACCGATCTGGGAGCAGGCGATCGTCCTGATCGTCGTCGCCTTCCTGATCACCGCCGGCGTCTATGGCGTCGTCGGCTTCATCGTGAAGATGGACGATATCGGCCTGCATCTGGCGGAACGGCGTTCGGCCGGCGCACGGGTGCTGGGCCGGGCGATGGTGAAGGCCATGCCGGTGCTGATGCGGATATTGGGCGTCGTCGGCACGGCGGCCATGCTCTGGGTCGGCGGGGGCCTGATCGTCCACGGGCTGCACGAATTTCACTGGGATCTCATCCCCGGCGCCATCCATCATGTCGCGGAAGCGGCGGGCCGGGGGCTGCCCGCCATCGCGCCGGCGGTGGAATGGGTCGTGAACGCGGCGGGCGCGGCTATCGTCGGGCTGGTCGTCGGCGGCATCGTCGTGGCGGTGCTGCACCTCTTTAAAAAGCACTGATCGATGCGTTCACCCTGGCGTCTGGAGGCCGGGGCGCTGACCGCGCTCGCGCTGCCGATGATCGCGGGCAATATCGCCTGGGCCGGCATCGCGGCGACCGACCTGCTGCTGCTGGGCCGGCTCGGCGCGGGCGCGGTGGCTTCGGGGGCGCTGGCGATCAACCTGTTCAACGCGCTGCTGATCTTCGGCATGGGGCTTGTCACTGCCGCCGCGCCGCTGATCGCCACGGAACGGGGGCGTCGGCGGCATTCGGTGCGCGACGTCAGGCGGACGGTGCACCAGACGCTGCGCGCGGCGACCCTGTTCGTACTGCCCGCCTGGGCGCTGCTCTGGGAAAGCGAATCCATCCTGCTGCTTATGGAGCAGGAGGCGGACCTGGCGGCGCAGGCGGGCGAACTGATGCGCGGCCTGCAATGGGCGCTGCTGCCCTTTCTGGGCTTCACCACGCTGCGCAACTTCATTTCCGCGCTGGAACGGCCGGTCTGGGGCCTGATCATCATGGTCTGCGCCATCCCGTTCAACCTGCTGGCGGGCTGGACCCTGATCTTCGGGCATCTGGGTTTTCCCGCGCTGGGGATTTTCGGCGCGGGCATCGCCAGCACGCTGTCCTCCTCCTTCCTGTTCCTCGGGCTGCTGTCGGTCATCCTGATCGACCGGCGGTTCCGTCGCTATCGCCTGCTGGGGCGATTCTGGACCCATGATCGCGAACGGCACCGGGCCGTCTGGGCGCTGGGCCTGCCGATCGCGATCACCCTGGGGCTGGAAACCACCGTGTTCAACGCCTCCGCCTTCCTGATGGGGCTGATCGACCGCGACTCGCTGGCGGCGCACGCCGTCGCGATTCAGATCGCCGCGCTCGTCTTCATGGTGCCGATGGGCATCGGCCAGGCGGCGACCGTGCGCGTGGGTCTCGCCTATGGAAAGGGCGATCTGGCAGCGGTCGGCCGTGCGGGCTGGCTGGCGCTGGCGATCGGGACCGGATTCGCGCTGATCGCCGCGACGATGCTCATCGCCTTTCCGCGCATGCTGATCTCCGCTTTCCTGAACCTTGCCGATCCCGCCAATGCGCGGACCGCGATGCTGGCGGTCGGTTTCCTGGGCGTCGCGGCGCTGTTCCAGTTGGTGGACGCCGCGCAGGCGGTGGGGGCAGGGGTATTGAGGGGCATACAGGATACCCGCGTGCCGATGATCTTCGCCCTGATCGGCTATTGGGTGATCGGCATCGGAATCGGCATCGTCCTGGCCTTTCCGCTGGGGTTGCAGGGCCTTGGCATCTGGCTGGGACTCGCGAGCGGGCTGGGCGTCGTCGCGCTGCTGCTGGTGGCGCGCTGGGCCTTGCGTGAGCGGCTGCATCTTCTATCGCGCAGGCGAAACGCCTGAATCCATTTGTCGCGGGCATGGGCCGGGTTGCGTCGCCGTGCGATGGTGCGACGCACAAAGCAATTGAACCGGCGCGTCAAATCGGTAATGAAAAACGCATTATGAACGCTCCTACCATGTTCTTCGAGGCGATAGCGCTTCAGAAATGTCTGATGGCGACCTACAACAAGATGGTCGTGAAGCTCGCGCCGCACATCCTCTACACGCGCCATGACGAAATGTTCATCGACGCGGTGACGATAGAGCGCGACGGCCGCCCGCCGCGGGAGCTGAAGCTCGGCACCTTCAAGCTGGCGGGACTGAACGACGTCAGCCTGGTCGATGAAAAGTTCGAGGCGATGCACGGCCTCTATGATCAGGGCGACAGCAAATATAAGGGCGTGACCCTGTTCGCGGTCGAGCCGGAGAGCGCGGCAGCCTGAAACCGCATTGACGGTTGAAGAGGAAAAAGGGGCGGTCCTGCGGGGCCGCCCTTTTTCGTTCACGGTGACGCCGTGGAGGTTGCAGCGCCATCTGCTCCTGCAAGGACAGGAACTCGCGTCAACCTGCGCCGTGGAAGCTTCATCGCAAAGGGGCTCTCACCGCCGATGCTTGCCCCGCTTCGATCCGATGTGGCGGATATTGGTCGGCCGCCCGCGCCTGACGCTGCCGGGCCGCACGCGGTCCTTCTTGAAGCTCGGCCGCTGGGGCAGGGCGTCGGGCAGTTCGAAGCGCAACGAGCCGTTGATCGGGTCCGCTTCGGCCAGCCGCAATTGCAGCCGCTGCCCGACCGTATAGCGGTCCCCGCTCTCCACGCCTTCCAGCGCCCGCCCGGCTTCGTCGAAGAAGAAACGCTCGTCGCCCAGCGTCGACACCGGCACCAGCCCGTCGCCGCCCAGCCCCTCGACCGTGGCGAAGAAGCCGAAGCTCTGCACCCCGGTGATCCGCGCCTCCACCAGATCGCCCACATGCGCCGCCAGGAACGCCGCGACATAGCGGTCGATGGTCTCCCGCTCCGCCTCCATGGCGCGGCGCTCATGCTGGCTGATCATCTCGCCCACGCGGCCCATATTCTCCATATCCTCGCCGCTCAGCGATGATCGGTCGGGAATATCCCCCTTGGGCGCCGGCAGTTCCAGCCCATAGGCGCCCACCAGCGCCCGATGCACCAGCAGGTCCGCATAGCGCCGGATCGGCGACGTGAAATGCGCATAGGACCCCAGCGCCAGCCCGAAATGCCCCATATTGGACGGCGCATAATAGGCCTGTGTCTGGCTGCGCAGGATCTGCTCCATGATCTGGGGCTTCTCCTCCGCTTCCCCGATCCGCGCGATCAGCCGGTTGAAGGTGGCGGGCTTCACCACCTGCCCCAGGGCGAATTCGATGTCGAAGGTCGCCAGATAATCCTTCAGCGCCACCAGCTTGTCCCGACTCGGCGGCTCATGGACACGGTACATGACCGGCGCCTTCTTGGCCTCCAGCGCCTTTGCCGCCGCGACATTGGCGGCGATCATATAATCCTCGATCAGCATATGCGCGTCCAGCCGCTCGCGCACCGCCACGCTGACGATCTTGCCATATTCGTCCAGCACCACCCGCCGCTCCGGCAGGTCCAGCGCCAGCGGCTCCCGCTTGTCCCGCGCCTTGCGCAGCAGCGCCCAGCAGGCCCAGAGGGGCTTTAATGCCGGTTCCAACAGGTCGAGGGGCTTTTCGCCGTCGATTGCCGCCTGCGCATCCTCATAGGCCAGCACCGCCGCCACCCGGATCACCGCGCGGGAAAAGCGCCAGCTCTTCACCTTGCCCGCCGCATCCAGCACGAGGTGACAGGCCATGGCCGCACGATCCTCGCCCGCCCGCAGCGAACACATGTCGGAAGAAAGCTGGTGGGGCAGCATCGGCACGACCAGATCGGGGAAATAGACGCTGTTCCCGCGCTTCCTCGCCTCGCGGTCCAGCGCGCTGCCCGGACGCACATAATAGCTGACGTCCGCGATCGCGACGATCGCCTTGTAGCCGCCCTCATTGGCCGGATCATCATCCGGCGCGGCCCAGACCGCATCGTCATGGTCCCGCGCATCGACCGGATCGATGGCGACGATGGGCAGGTGCCGCAAATCCTCCCGCTTCTCCTCATGCAAGGCGAGGCTGGAAGCCGTCACCGCCTCCTCCTCGACCCGCTCGGAAAAGACGTGGGGAATGCCATGCTTGTGGATGGCGATCAGGCTGAAACTGCGCGGCGCGAAGGGATCGCCCAATATGTCCGTCACCCGCGCCGTGATCCGGGGCGGGCGCCCCACCGGCTCGGCCAGCACCAGATCGCCCTTCTTCGCCGTGCCGGCGTCCGAAATCGGGGTGTCCCGCCGGATGCGCTTGTCGACCGGGCGCAGCCACAACTTGCCGCCATCCGCTTCCTCGACCACGCCCAGCAATTCCTCGCTCGCCTTGGCAAGCTTCTTCATCGGATGCGCGACCCAGCCGCGCCCCGCTTCCTCCGTCCGCGCCAATATGCGGTCGCCGATCGTCAGCGCGCCGCGCTTGCCCCGCTCCATGACGCGCAGCCGGGGCGCGGGCTGTCCCTCCGCCTCCCAGCGTTCCGGCGTGGCGATCAGGGTGGTGTCGTCGACATCCACGATCCGCAGCACCGTGACCTTGGGCACGCCGCCCATCTTGTGGAAGGCCCGCGCCGGGCCGATGTCGATCAGCCCTTCGTCCGCCATGTCCTTGAGCAGCGCCTTGAGCGCGATCTTCTCCTGCCCCTTGAGACCGAAGGCCTTCGCGATCTCCCGCTTTCCGGCCGGCTGGTCGGACGTGGCGATGAAATCCATCACCTGCTCGCGCGTCGGGAAACCTGCGGGCCGCACCTTGGTCCGGGCGGAGTCGGATTTCTTCTTCTTTTCGGTGGATGCCATGGACCAGCTATAGGGAGAGGGGCTCCCCCGCGCCAGTGTTCCATGGCGGAGGGTCGATGCGAAAAGATAGCGGCTGCAGGGAAGGGCCTTTGTGGCGTCTGGGCTGGGTGAATAAGCGGACACCCATTTTATCCCTCTCCCTCGAGGGAGAGGGCTGCGCAGACTTGGCAGCTTGCTGCCTAGTCGTAGCTGGGTGAGGGGGTTGCGATCCAACGGATCGCGCGGGCCGCAGGCCCGCCCCTTCCTCATCCAACCCCGCCCACGCTCCTTCGCCGCCAGGGCTTCCCATCCCCCTCCCTCAAGGAAGAAAGGAATGTCCTGCACTGCCCATCAATCCCCATGCCACATCAAGCAGCACCGCACATCACCGCCACAGCCCAAGCAGCAGCGCCACCATCCCCCGGTCATCCGCCGCCGTCGCCACCCGCGGCGCGCCATAGCCCCGGCACTCCAGGCAATCGGCCCGCACGCCCGCGCCGCTCACCAGCGCGCGCACATCGGCGACGGCCTGCAAAGCCCAGTTCCGCTGCACGATCGCCTGCCGCCCGAGCAGGTCGCGCCCGACCATGGCTGACGGGGCCCCGGCATCGTCCTCATCCTCCCGATCCATGACCGACTGGACGAATTCGGCGAACTTGTCCGGTTCCTTGGCAATGCGATAGGGCCTGGCCTTGGCCGGATCGATCTTCGCCAGCCTCGCCGCTTCGGCAATCGCCTCTTCCAGCCCGCCGAAGCGATCCACCAGGCCGATCTGCCGCGCCGTGCCGCCGTCCCAGACGCGGCCCTGCGCAATGGCATCGATCTGCTGGGGGGTCTTGCGGCGCGATTGCGCGACCAGCCCGACGAATCGGCCGTAAATATCCTCGACCCCCATCTGCATGATCCGGTCGAACTCCGGCGTGGTGCCCCCGGCAATGTCCGGCTGGCCCGACAGCGGCGTCGTCTTCACGCCGTCGGTGGTGACGCCCATCTTCGCCAGAGTGCCCTCGAAGCTGGGTATGATGCCGAACACGCCGATCGAACCGGTGATCGTATCCGGCTCCGCGAAGATCACATCGGCCGGCGTCGACACCCAATAGCCGCCGCTGGCCGCCACATTGCCCATGGACACCACCACCGGCAGACCTTCGGACTTCGCTTCCATGATGGCGCTGCGGATCTTCTCCGACGCCATCACCGATCCGCCCGGCGAATCGACCCGGACCACCAGCGCCTTCAGGTCCTTGTCCGCCAACGCCTTGCGCAGCAGCGCCGAAATCGTGTCGCCCGCCGCCGTGCCCGGCCCGGCCTCGCCATCGACGATGTCGCCCGCAATGGTCAGCACGCCGATCTCGCCGTCATTGGCGGGCTTGTGCGCCCTCATATAGTTTTTAAGATCGATGGCGGCGAAATTCCCGGCCCTGTCGTCCGGCGCATCGCCCGCAACCTCTGCCACCCGCGCGCCGAAGGCGGCTTCGTCGCCCACCCGGTCGACCAGCCCGGCGCCCAAGGCCGCCTTCGCCAGATTGCCGCCAGCCGCCTCCGCCAGAGCCGCCGGATTGCCGACATAGGCCGCCAGCCGCGCCCTGGGCCGCGCCTTGGCCACTTCCTGCCGCCAATCCTCCCACAGCGCATCGGCGAGCGCCTGATTGGCCTGCTTCGCTTCCGGCGACTGGCCGGTCCGCGTGAAGGGCTCGACGAAGCTCTTGTAGGTGCCGACGCGATAGACATGGGTGTTGACCCCCAGCTTGTCGATCAGCCCCTTGTAATAAAGCCCCGATCCGCCGCGCCCGGTGATCGCCACGCCGCCCAGCGGGTCCACCCAGCTTTCGCTCGCATGCGCGGCCAGTTGATAGCTGTCGTCGCTATAGATGGCCGCATAGGCGAAGACCGGCTTCTTCGCCGCGCGCACTGCGTCCAGCGCCTTGCCCACCCGCGCCAGCGCCACCTGACCGCCGCCCATGAAACCGTCCAGGTTCAGCACGACGGCCTTCACCTTCCTGTCGTCCCTGGCGGCATCCAGCGCGGCAACGATGTCGGCCAGCCCATATTCCTTCGCCCGGTCGCTCCCGCCCGACAGCAGCGCCATCGGATCGATTTCCGACGGCTGTTCGACGATGGTCCCGTTCAGTTTCAGCAGCAGCGCGCCGCTGCCGACGCTCTGCGCTGGCTTGGGCGACCAGGACAGGGCGGCATAGAGCGCCCCGAAGAACATCAGCAGGAACAACAGCACCAGCCCGTCCTTGATGGCCACCAATATGCGCCACACGCCCTTCACAAATGCCAAGTTGCCGGTTCCTTCCTTCAGCTTCTGCGTGGGCTATCCCATCGACGGACCGACTGCAATGTGGGGGCAGGCCGGGGCCGCGCAAGCTTGCGTCGGATATTTCCCGCGCTATGGGAGGGCGCAATTCTTGGTTTCTCGTGCAGGAGACACGCTTCATGCCCACGCTCGTCCTCATCCGCCACGGCCAGTCGGCCTGGAACCTCGAAAACCGCTTCACCGGCTGGTGGGACGTCGACGTGACCGAAAAGGGCGCGGAGGAAGCCCGCGCCGCCGGCCGCCTGCTCAGGGAAAAGGGGCTGGACTTCGACCAGTGCTACACCTCCGTCCAGACCCGCGCGATCAAGACGCTGAACCTGGTGCTGGAGGAAATGGGCCGCCTGTGGCTGCCGGTCGAAAAGGACTGGCGCCTGAACGAACGCCATTATGGCGGCCTTACCGGCCTCAACAAGGCGGAGACGGCGGCGAAGCATGGCGACGCGCAGGTGAAGATCTGGCGCCGCAGCTTCGATACGCCCCCGCCGCCGCTGGAGGCGGGCAGCGAGTTCGACCTGTCGAAGGACCGCCGCTATGCCGGCATTCCGATCCCCTCGACGGAATCGCTGAAGGACACGATCGCCCGCGTGCTGCCCTATTGGGAAGAGCGGATCGCCCCCGACCTCAAGGCCGGCAAGCGCGTCGTCATCTCCGCCCACGGCAATTCCCTCCGCGCGCTGGTGAAGCATCTCTCGAACATTCCCGACGACGAGATCACCGAACTGGAAATCCCGACCGGTCAGCCCATCGTCTATGAACTCGCCGACGACCTGACCGCCAGGGACCGCTACTACCTGTCGGAACGCTAGAAAGTTCCCTTCCCGCAGGGGGAAGAAAGAAGCATTGCCCCTCCGCGAACCTCCCGCTAAGGGGCTTTGCTTTCCGCATATCAGGGAAAGTGCGAAGCGAAATGACCGGGGCACTCGAAGCCGTGCAAGTCGGCATCATCATGGGCAGCCGATCCGACTGGGAAACGATGCGCCACGCGGCGGACACGCTGGAGGCCCTCGGCGTCGCCCATGAATGCAAGGTCGTCTCCGCCCACCGCACTCCTCAGCGCCTCTACGACTATGCCACCGGCGCGGTCGGCCGGGGCCTGAAAGTCATCATCGCCGGAGCCGGTGGCGCCGCGCACCTTCCCGGCATGGCCGCCTCCATGACGCGCCTGCCAGTGCTGGGCGTGCCTGTGGAGTCCAAGGCGCTGAAGGGCATGGACAGCCTGCTTTCCATCGTCCAGATGCCCGGCGGCGTTCCGGTCGGCACGCTTGCCATCGGCAAGCCCGGCGCGATCAACGCCGCGCTCTTCGCCGCCTCGATCCTCGCCACCACCGACGAAGCGCTGGCGCAGCGCCTCGACGCCTGGCGGGAAAAGCAGACCAACGACGTAGCGGACACCCCCGAATAAGATGACCATCATCCCGCCCGGCTCCACCATCGGCATATTAGGCGGCGGCCAGTTGGGCCGGATGATCGCCATCGCCGCCGCGCAGCTTGGCTATCGCACGCACATCTACGCCCCGGAATCGAGCGGCCCCGCCGCCGACGTCTCTCCCCGCTGGACGCAGGGCGCCTATGAGGATGCCGACGCACTGGCGGCCTTCGCAGACAGCGTCGACGTCGTCACCTATGAGTTCGAGAATATCGACCCCTCGGCGGTCGAAGTCCTCGCCACCCACGGTCTCGTCCGCCCCGGCGCGGAGGCGCTCCGCGTGGCGCAGGACCGCCTCGCGGAAAAGCGCTTCGTCTGCGACCTGGGCGGCCTCACCGCGCCCTTCGCCCCGGTCGAAAGCCTGGACGATCTCGAAGAGGCGCTGGACCAGATCGGCAGCAGGGCGATCCTCAAGACCAACCGCATGGGCTATGACGGAAAGGGGCAGGCGCGCCTCTCCGATCCCGGCGATGCGGTCGGCGCGTGGAACGCCATTGGCCGCCAGAGCGCCATCCTCGAAGGCTTCGTCACCTTTGCGGAGGAATTCTCCGTCATCCTCGTGCGCGGCGCCCATGGCGACATCCGCTTCTGGGACAGCGCCGCCAACGTCCACAGGGACGGCATTCTCGACAGTTCGACGGTTCCCGCCGGCGCGCGGATCGAAGGCCAGCTTGCCGAAGCCCGCGCCCTGGCGTCGAAAGTCGCAGACGCGCTCGACTATGTCGGCGTCCTGACGCTGGAATATTTCGCCAGCGCCGATGGCCCGGTCTTCAACGAAATGGCCCCGCGCGTCCACAATAGCGGCCACTGGACCATCGAAGGAGCGGTGACGAGCCAGTTCGAAAATCATGTCCGCGCGATCTGCGGCCTGCCGCTGGGCGACACCGGCCTCGCCGCGACGAAGGTGGAGATGCGCAACCTGATCGGCGTCGAGGCCAATGACTGGCTGCAGATCCTGTCCGATCCGGCCAATCACCTGCACCTCTACGGCAAGCATGAAGCCCGCCCCGGGCGCAAGATGGGTCATGTCACCCGCCTGACCCTCTAACCTCTCATCGTTCGCCCTGAGCTTGTCGAAGGGCTTCACTTCTCTTTAAAGGGGAGGCGATGGGGGCTTCGAAAGGCTCCGACCGAACGCAGGATGGGTGTCGTGATCGATCAAATATTGGCCCGAACCGCATGACCAGTCCCACCGCCGAAATCCTCCTCATCCTGGCCCGCGCCGACAATGGCGTGATCGGCCGGGACGGCGACCTGCCCTGGCGCCTGCCCGCCGACCTCCGGCATTTCAAGGCGCTTACCCTCGGCCACCCGATGATCATGGGCCGCAAGACCTTCGACAGCCTTCCCGGCCTGCTGCCCGGCCGCCGCCATATCGTCCTGACCCGCGACAGCGCATGGAGGGGGGAGGGCGCCGAAACCGCCCACAGCCCGCGGGACGCCATAGCCACGGCCGCATCGCCCACCGTCACCGTCATCGGCGGCGCGGAAATCTACAGCCTCTTCCTGCCTTTCGCCCATCGCATCGAACTCACAGAGGTCCATGTGGATGCGGAAGGCGACACCCGTATCGCCTATCCCGATCCCGCCGACTGGCGGGAAGTCGCCCGGCAGGACCATCCCGCCGAAAATGGCCGCCCCGCCTACAGCTTCGTCACTTTCCTCCGCGCCGCCGCGCATTGCCAGCGGCCGGACGCATCCCTATAGCGCCCCTCATGGAGCGGCTGCACAGCGGCGCCCCGATGCCCGCGCATCTGCGCGGCAGCATCATGGCGCTGGGGAATTTCGACGGATTTCATGCCGGGCATCAGGCCGTGGCCCGCCGGGCCATAGAGCTTGCCCGCGCGCAGGGCAGGCCCGCTGTCATCGCCACATTCGACCCGCATCCGATGCGGCTCTTTCGCCCGGAAACCCCCTGGTTCCGCCTGACCACCCTCGACCAGCGGGAACGCCTCTTCGCCCGCGCGGGCGCCGACGCGATGCTGGTGTTCGATTTCACCCGCGAACTGGCCGCGCTGGACCCGCTCTCCTTCGTTCGCCTGCTGGTCGACTGGGGCGTAGCCGGAGTCGTGACGGGGGAGGATTTCACCTTCGGCAAGGACCGCGCGGGCTCCACGCGGAGCCTTGCGCAACTGGGCGCGCCGCTCGGCCTTGCCGCCGAAGCCGTACCCCCGGTCACCGGCGCGGATGGGGAGATCATCTCCTCCACCCGCATCCGCAAGGCGCTCCAGTCCGGCGACTGCGCGACCGCCACCCGCCTGCTGACCCGCCCCTTCGCCATTGAAGGCGTGGTCCAGCATGGCGACAAGCTCGGCCGCACCATCGGCTTTCCAACGGCCAATATCGATCTTGGCCATTATCTGCGCCCGGCCTATGGGATCTACGCCGTGCGCGGGCTGCTGGCCGACGGGCGCGTGCTGGACGGTGCGGCCAATCTCGGCATCCGTCCCAGCTTCGATCCGCCCAAGGAATTGTTGGAGCCACATTTCCTCGACTTCGCCGAAAATCTCTACGACCAGCGGATCGAGGTTCAACTGATCCACTATCTTCGTCCTGAAGCGAAATATGACGGCCTCGACGCGTTGATGGCCGCCATCGCGAAGGATTGCGACGATGCGCGGCAAATCCTTGCGGGAACGCCGCACCTCGCCTAATGCACCGGGCATATTTCTCACCCGTTCGGGCTGAGCCTGTCGAAGCCCTTTTCTTTCCTTGAGGAAGAGCGCGATCGTTCGGCAGGCCGGAACGAACGGATTATTTCACCGCCGGACCCAAAATGACCGATCAGCCTCGCCAAGAAACCCAGGATTACAAGAGCACCGTCTTCCTGCCCGTCACCGACTTCCCGATGAAGGCGGGCCTCGCGCAGAAGGAACCGGCGATCCTGGCCCGCTGGGAGGAAATGGACCTCTACGGCAAGCTGCGGGAACGGCGGAAGGGCCGCCGGCGCTTCATCCTCCACGACGGCCCGCCCTATGCCAATGGCGACATTCATATGGGCCATGCGATGAACAAGGTGCTGAAGGACATCATCGTCCGCAGCCAGTCGCTGCTGGGCTATGACGCGCCCTATATCCCCGGCTGGGACTGCCACGGCCTTCCCATCGAATGGAAGATCGAGGAGGAATATCGCAAGAAGAAGCAGAACAAGGACGAGGTTCCGGCCCAGGAATTCCGCGCCGAATGCCGCGCCTATGCCGACAAGTGGGTCGGCGTGCAGAAGGAACAGTTCAAGCGCCTTGGCGTCATGGGCGACTGGGACGATCCCTATCTCACCATGAAGTTCGACGCGGAGGCGACCATCGCCGGCGAACTGCTGAAATTCGCGGAAAGCGGCCAACTCTATCGCGGCGCGAAGCCCGTCATGTGGTCCCCGGTCGAAAAGACCGCGCTGGCCGAGGCGGAAGTGGAATATGAGGACATCGTATCGACCCAGATCGACGTGGCGTTCGAGATCGTCGAAGCGCCGAATGCGCCGGAAATCCAGACCTTAATTGATAACGCCTTCAAGGTTAGTGCTGTTATCTGGACTACCACGCCATGGACCATTCCAGTGAACCAGGCGCTGGCATATGGTGAGGCCATTGAATATGTCTTGGTGCCGGAGGGCGGGAGCAAAAACGTCTATCTGGTAGCAAAGGAACTTGCTGCCATATTCTTAACTCGGTGTGGCGATCAGGGTAACGTTCCTGGCGTTCTCGCTTATCCCGAAGAAGATTGGGCGAGCCTGCGTGGCACCGACCTCGCCGGAGCCATCGCCCGCCACCCGATGCACCATCTCGGTGGCTTTTTCGCCAAGCCCCGCCCGTTCCTCGCGGGCGATTTCGTTACCACCGACGCGGGCACCGGCCTCGTCCACATGGCCCCCGACCATGGCGAGGACGACTTCGCGCTCTGCAAGGCGAACGGCATCAACCCGGTCTTCGCCGTCGAAAATGACGGCAAATATCGCGAAGACTGGCTCTGGCTGGGCGGCCAGGGCAGCGTCATCAACCCGAAATTCGTCGGCAGGGAAGGGCCCATCTGCACCGACCTGCGCGAAGCAGGCGGGCTTCTGGCTGCGTCCGATGACTTCAAACACAGCTATCCCCATAGCTGGCGCTCCAAGGCGAAGATCATCTTCCGCTGCACCCCGCAATGGTTCATCCCCATGGACCAGAATCCCTCTCCCCTTGCGGGAGAGGGAAGGGCCCCCCTCACGCAAGCGAGTGGGAAGGGTGAGGGCGACAACGCCGCTACCCTGCGCGAACTCGCCCTCAACTCCATCGAACACACCCGCTGGGTGCCGGAACGCTCGATCAACCGCATCCGCTCGATGGTGGAGGGCCGCCCGGATTGGGTGATCAGCCGCCAGCGCGCATGGGGCGTCCCGATCGCCCTCTACGTCCATCGCAAGACCGGCGACTATCTGGTTGATAAATCAGTTAATTCCCGCATCCTCAAAGCGTTCAGGGGTGCGGGAGCCGATGCGTGGTTCGGCGCCGACCACCAGGCGCTGCTCGGCCCCGATTACGACCTCAACGACTATGAGGTGGTGAACGACATTCTCGACGTCTGGTTCGACAGCGGCTCGACCCACAGCTTCGTGGTGGAGGGCCGTTACGGCGAAGGCGTCCGCGCCGACCTCTATCTGGAAGGCTCCGACCAGCATCGCGGCTGGTTCCAGTCCTCGCTGCTGGAAAGCAGCGGCACGCGCGGCCGCGCGCCCTATGACGCCGTCCTCACCCACGGCTTCGCGCTGGACGGGCAGGGCCGCAAAATGTCGAAGAGCCTCGGCAATGTCGTCGATCCGCTGAAGGTCATTGCCGAAAGCGGCTCCGACATCCTGCGCGTCTGGGTCGCCAGCACCGACTATTTCGACGACGTCCGCATCGGCAAGGAAGTGCTGGCCGGTTCGTCCGACGCCTATCGCAAACTCCGTAACACTTTCCGTTACTTGCTGGGCGCGCTTTCCGACTTTTCCGAAGAGGAAAGGCTGCCCGTCGCTGAAATGCCGGAACTGGAGCGCTACATGCTCCATCTGCTGGCAAGGCTGGACGCCGATCTCCGCAGCGTGGTCGACAAGGCGGCCGGCAGTGAGAACTGGCTGGAATTCAGCCGCTACACCCGCGCACTGATGGATTTCGCGAACAGCGACCTTTCGGCCTTCTTCTTCGACATCCGCAAGGACTGCCTCTATTGCGATGCGAAGTCGGACCCGAAGCGCCGCGCCTACCGCACCGTGCTCGACACGCTGTTCCACGCGCTGGTCCGCTACGCCGCGCCGATCATCCCCTTCACCGCTGAGGAAGTGTGGCAAAGCCGCTATCCAAATGCCGAAGAAAGCGTGCATTTCCTGGAATGGCCGACCGTCGATGCGGCCTGGCTCGACCAGAGCCTGGACGACAAATGGGCGGAGATCCGCAACCGGCGCGATCAGGTCAACGAAGCCATCGAACCGCTCCGCCGCGAAAAGGTCATCCGCTCCAGCCTGGAAGCCGATGTCACCATGGGTGAACTGGTCCCCAGTGACGGTGTGAACTTCGCTGAAATCGCCATCGTCGCCCGCATCGAAATGGGCAAGGGCGACGGCATCGTCGTCAAGCCCAGCGACTGGCACAAATGCGGCCGCTGCTGGCGCCTGCTGCCGGAGGTCGAGGAAGACGGCGCGCTCTGCAACCGCTGCGACGAGGTTTTGTCGGCATGAGCATGAAGCGCTTGCCAGTGCACGGGGGGACCAAGTTATGCAGGTTGAGCACTAATTGATGCCAAATCCCGTCAACCACCATCGCCCTCTGGGCCTGATTGTCGCGACCGTCACGCTCGTGCTGGATCAGCTCGTCAAATATACCGTCACCTATCCCCTCGCGCTGAAAAGCCGGATGGACGACGGCATTGAAATCCTGCCGATCTTCCGCCTGCGCTGGCTGGAAAATCGCGGCGTTTCCATGGGCTTCTTCCACGCTGACACGAACATGATGCGCTGGATACTGGTCGGCATGACCATGCTGATCGCGGGTTTCGTGGCCGTGTGGATGTGGCGCGAAAAGGCGCGTCAGGACGTCGCGGCGCTCGGCCTCGTCCTGGGTGGCGCCATCGGCAACATCATCGACCGCATGCGCCTGGGCTATGTGGTCGACTATGCCGACCTGCATTTCGGGGAGTGGCGGCCTTTCCTGATTTTCAACCTGGCCGATGCAGCCATCACTTTCGGCGTGCTGATCCTGCTTGCGCGGGCGCTTCTGCTGCGCGAGAAGGGCGCAAAGACGGAGTCAATGAACTGATGCGTAAACTGATCCTCGCCGCTGGCCTGATTTCCATGCTGTCCGCTTGCGGCGGTGGCGGCGGCCTTTTCAACCGGTCGCGTCCCGACGAATTTGCCGTTTCGCGCCAGGCTCCGCTCGTGATCCCGCCTGATTTCGCGCTGGTTCCGCCCGCGCCCGGCACGCCTGCCGCCGCGTCGGTCGATTCGAGCAAGGCTGCAATGGACGCCATGTTCGGCGGCCCCGCTGCCCGCAGCCCGGGCGAAAGCGCCACTCTGAACGCGGCCGGCCGCGCCAATGCCGCCGCGGGCATTCGTTCCTCCGCCGGCGATCCGGCGACCGAAGTGGTCGAAAAGGGCGCAACCACCCGCGACATCATCGCCGCCCCCGAAGGCGACGGTCAGGACGCCCGCGCGGCCACTCCGCAATAATCGGAAAAACCGGAATTCAGGGCTGGCTTTCGACGAAATCCTTGAGCCGGCCCAAAGTCCCATCCCATTGACTGCCGACCTTGGCGAGCCAGTCCCTGGCCTCTGCGACACCCTCGGGCCGCAGGCTGAACAGCGCCTCGCGCCCGGCCCTGGTCCGCGTGACGAGTCCGGCGCCAAGCAGCACATCCAGATGCTTGGCCACCGCCTGGCGGCTGATCGGCAACCCATGGCCCAACTGACCGATCGAACGCTCTCCGCCATCGGCAAGCCGCCCGATCATGCCCAGCCGCGTCGCATCTCCCAAGGCCGCGAAAAGTCGGGCTGGGGCAGCGTCAATGCTCGGCATAGTCGCGAATATTCTTCACCTGCTCCGCCCAGCCGCCTTCATTATCCCGCATGACATTGCTTCGCCGGGGTTCGGGAACCTTGTCGAAGCCGCTTTCCGTGACCGTCAGCCGGGTGCCCAGGGCGGTCGGCTCCAGCATGAATTCGACCAGCGTCCATTCGGATACGGCCACACCGCTTTCCATCAATTCCTTGTCGCCGCCGGTCGCCGGCCATTCATAGGCGAAGCGCGTCATCGGCTCGATCGCCACGACCCGCGCTTCCCAGCGATAATCCTCATATCCCGGATAGGTCATATATCCGGTCGAAGCCGCCCCCACGGCAAAGGGGTGATCGAGAGCGACCCGGAACCAGCTTCCGAACTTCTCATGATCGATCAGCGCGTCCCACACCCTTTCGACAGGGGCGGCGATCTCGATGGTCTTGGCGATGGAATCAGGCATATAGGCAACCTCCGGATTGCCCATATGCACTCATAACTTCCATCATGCAACCTTTTGGTTGCTTATTATGCCCGGACTTCGGTTCCGATCCCGGCGCTGTTATGACGCAGGGCCGTCAGCACCGTGTCGACTATGGCGCTCGCGTCCAGGCGGGCGTCGGCATATTGCTTTTCCGGCTTGTCCTGATCCTGGAAGATGTCGGGCAGGCGCATGGTGCGCAGCTTGAGACCGTTGTCGATCAACCCCTGATCGCTTGCCAATGTCAGCACATGCGCGCCCAGCCCGCCGACCGAGCCTTCCTCTATGGTGACGGCAACCTCATGCGTGGTCAGCAACCTGCGGATCAGCGCTTCGTCCAGCGGCTTGGCGAAGCGCAGGTCGGCCACGGTCGTGGACAGTCCCTTGGCCTCCAGCGTTTCCGCCGCCTTCAGCGCCTCCTCCAGCCGGGTTCCGAGAGACAGGATCGCGACCTGCCGTCCTTCCCGCACGATCCTGCCCTTGCCGATTTCCAGCCTTTCCGGCGTGGCGGGCAGGGCGACGCCCGTGCCGTTGCCGCGCGGGTAGCGCACCGCAATCGGCCCATCGTCGTGCAGGGCGCAGGTGTGGACCATATGGACCAGTTCCGCCTCGTCCGCTGCCGCCATGACGACGAAATTGGGCAGGCTGGCAAGATAGGTCACATCGAAACTGCCCGCATGGGTCGATCCGTCGGCACCGACGAGCCCGGCCCGGTCTATGGCGAAGCGCACCGGCAGATTCTGGATCGCCACGTCATGGACGACCTGATCATAGGCGCGTTGCAGGAAGGTCGAATAGATGGCGCAGAAGGGGCGCATGCCCTGCGCGGCAAGCCCCGCGGCAAAGGTCACGGCATGCTGTTCCGCAATGCCGACGTCGAACGTCCGGTCGGGAAAGGCGGCGCCGAACTTGTCCAGCCCCGTTCCCGACGGCATGGCGGCGGTGATCGCGCATACCGCCGGGTCGCGTTCCGCCTCCGCGATCAGCGCCTGGGCGAAGACGCCGGTATAGCTGGGCGGACCGGGAGGCGCCTTGGCCTGCGCGCCGGTGATGACGTCGAACTTCTGCACGCCATGATATTTGTCCGCCGCCGCCTCCGCCGGGGCATAGCCCTTGCCCTTCTGCGTCACGACATGGACGAGGCATGGCCCCTCCGCCGCATCGCGGACATTCTCCAGCACCGGGATCAACTGGTCGAGATTATGCCCATCGATGGGGCCGACATAATAGAAGCCCAGTTCCTCGAACAGCGTGCCGCCCATCGCCATGCCGCGCGCGAACTCGTCGGTCTTGCGCGCCGCATTGTGAAGGGGGCGGGGCAGCCGCCGGGCCAGCCGCTTGGCAAGGTCGCGCAGGCCAAGGAACTCCCGGCTCGACACCAGCCGCGCCAGATAGGCCGACAGCCCGCCGACCGGCGGCGCGATCGACATGTCGTTGTCGTTCAGGATCACGATCAGCCGGTTTCCGGCCTCCCGCGCATTGTTCATCGCCTCATAGGCCATGCCCGCCGACATGGAGCCGTCGCCAATGACGGCGATCGCCTTGCCGGGCTGACCCTTCATCCTGTTCGCCACGGCAAAGCCGAGAGCCGCGCTGATCGAGGTCGAGCTATGCGCCGCGCCAAAGGGATCGAACTCGCTCTCCGCCCGCTTGGTGAAGCCGCTGAGGCCGCCGCCCTGACGCAGCGTGCGGATGCGGTCGCGCCGTCCGGTCAGGATCTTGTGCGGATAGCATTGATGGCCGACGTCCCAGACCAGCCTGTCGTTCGGCGTATCGAACACATAATGGATGGCGGTCGTCAGTTCCACCACGCCCAGGCCGGAACCCAGATGACCGCCGGTCACGCCGACGGCGGAAATCACCTCCTGCCGCAGCTCGTCGGCCAGTTGCCGAAGCTGGCCCGGTTGCAGCTTGCGCAGGTCCGCCGGCCAGACGACCTGGTCGAGCAGCGGGGTGGAAGGACGATCGTTCATGAAAGACATAGACTCCCGAACGCAGGAAGTTCCCTGCTTGCCGCATTTTCCGAGTCAGCAGATCGCATCCGCTTCGAAAATGCTCTGGGCCGTTCCGGGCGAAAGCGCAACGCCATCACGCGGCGCATTTGGCGCAGATGCCCAATATCTCAATGACGGGGCGATCCGGCTGAAAACCCTCGCCCCGGGCCACTGCGCGGACCTTGTCGGTCACCTTGTCGTCGTCGACATGCGTCGCCTGCCTGCAGCGGGTGCATACCAGGAAGATGCAGTCGTGATGGCAGCCCGGATGCACATTGGCGATATAGGCATTGGCGCTTTCCACCCGCATCGCGATGTTGTTGTTCACGAACAGGTCGAGGATGCGATAGACGCTGTTGGGCGCCACCCGCTTGCCCCGCGCTTTGGATACGCTGTCGGCTATGTCATAGGCGGATGCGGGGGTTTCCTCCGCCGCCAGCGCATCGAAAATGGCCGCGCGCATCGGCGTCCATTGTTCCTGGCTCGCCTCCAGCGTGGCGCGGGCGGCATCCGCGAGACTGTCGCTCGACGGTTCGTGATGGTCGTGATGATGATGGTCGGCCATGGGTTCAATCTAAGCCTGGGTTAATGCGGGGGCAAGTGGCGGGCGCGGTCCGTCAGCCGCGCCAGTAGATCCACGCCGCCCATATCCAGCCGGCGATCATCAGCGTCCCTCCGACGGGCGTGACCGCGCCCAGCCATTTGGGAGCGCCCAGGGCCATGGCGTAGAGGGTGAAGGCGAAGATCGCCGCTCCGCCAAGATGCAGCGCCGCCGGACCCCGCGCCACCCCCATGATGGCGAGCGCGCCCACCGCATGGACGAGCTGATAGAGCCCGCCGGTGCGCAGCCACTCCGCCGCCTGCGGGCTGGCCGCGCCATGCGCGCCGAAGGCACCCGCCGCTATCGCCACGGCCGCCGATAATGCAGCCAGAACCGCGATCATGCCTCTTCCTCCCCATCGCCGCGCGCCAGCAGGCGCATTTGCCTGCCGGGCCGATACATCAGCTCCTTCGCCGCCATCAGATTGCCATGCTCCATCTGGAGCGCCATGCGCTGTTCGTCATTGCGGCGATATTGACGCTCCACTTCCTCGACCTCTTCCGGCGGAACGCCAAGCGCCTGCATCGCCAGAACGCCCATGCAGATGGCGGATTCGAACACTTCGCGCACGACGCCGGCCAGATCCATGTCCTTGAGCGCCAGCAACTGCCGCCGGTCGAAGGCGCGTACCACCAGCGCCGCCTGCGGAAAAGCCTCGGCTATCGGTTCCAGCACCCGCCCGTCGAGCGAAGGATCGTCGATGCAGAAGGCGATCAGCCGCGCCTCTTCCGCGCCAGAACGGCGCAGCAGGTCGATGCGCGTGCCGTCGCCATAATAGACCTTCATGTCGAAGCGGCTGGACACTTCGATCTGCGACGGCTTCTTGTCGATCAGCACGACGCCGAAGCCATGGCCCATCAGCATCTGCGCGACGGTCTGCCCGAAACGGCCATAGCCGACGATGATCGCCGTGCCGCGCGGCGCCTCCTCGGGCGTGGGCAGGTCCGGCTTCGCCTTGGGCCTGGCGAATTCCAGCTTGCGCGCGAACAGCATCAGGAAGGGCGTCGTCGCCATGGAGAAGGTGACGATGGCGCTGAACAGGCTGGCGGCCTGGGGAGCGATCAGCAGGGCGCTCTGCGCCTGCGCGAACAGCACGAAGCCGAATTCGCCCCCCTGGCTCAGCAGCAGGCCGGAGCCGATGGCCTGGTTCCATTCCATACCGAACAATCGGGCAAGGCCGGTGATCAGCGCCGCCTTGGTCAGCACCAATATCGCCGCCATGCCGATGACGAACAGCGGATTGGCGGCCACCGCATGCAGGTCCAGCACCATGCCGACCGCCAGGAAGAACAGGCCGAGCAGGATCGAGCGAAAGGGTTCGACATCCGCCTCTATCTCATGGCGATAGGGCGAATCGGCCAGCATCACGCCCGCCACGAAGGCGCCGAGGGCGGTCGAAAGATGCAGCGCGTGCATCAGCGCGGCCGCCGCCAGCACGGTGAACAGGCCGACGACGACGAACAGCTCCCGCTCCCCCAGCCGCCCGACCAGATGGAGCAGGGGGCGCAGGATGAAGCGGCCCGTCAGGACCAGCCCGGCGATGGCGGCCACCGTATAGCCCGCCATCAGCCATCCCGGCGGACCGGCCGCATCGGCCGGGTTGCGGGACAGCGCGGCGACGATGGTGATCAGCGGGACGATGGAAAGATCCTGGAACAGCAGGATCGAGAACACCCTTTCACCAAAGGGCGAATTGATCCGGCCGCTGCTCTTGAGGCCGGGCAGCACCTGCGCCGTGGAGGAAAGCGCCAGCGGCAGCCCCAGCGCAATGGCCGCCCCCCAGGTGAAGCCGGTCGTGTAGAAGATGATCGCCGTCAGCGCGCATCCGCACAGCACCACCTGCGCCATGCCGAGCGCGAAGATGTCGCGCTTCAGCCGCCAGAGCCGGGCCGGATGCAGTTCGAGGCCCACCAGGAACAGCAGCAGCACGATGCCGATCTCGGCTATGGCGAGCTTCGATTCCGCTCCGCCAACAAGCCTCAGGCCCTGCGGACCCACAAGAGCGCCCGCAACCAGATAGCCCAGCACGGCGCCCAGCCCAAGGCGACGGAACAGCATGACGAACAGCACTGCCGCGCCCAGCAGGATCACGCCTTCCGACAACAATATATCGGTGGCGGAAACAGGTACCGCAGCAGTTGGCCCAGTCTGCCCCTGCATCAGGCGTCGGCCATGCGCGCGGCTTCGGCAATGGCTTCGAAGCCCAGCCGGATGGAGGCGTGGCGGGCCGGATAATCGCGGGCGGGCGCGAGCACGGCCAGCCCCGGCCAGAAATCCAGCTCATCGCTTTCCCCCGCCAGATAGGCGGTCAGCCGGTCCCGCGCCTCCGCCAGTTCGCCGGCGGTGAGGCCGATCGCCTGCGCGGCCATCAGCGCCGCGGAGGCCTGCCCCAGCGCGCAGGCCTTCACGTCCAGCCCCATATCGGCCAGCCGGCCATCTTCCATCCTGACGTCGGCGGTCACGCGCGACCCGCAAGTGGGCGAGCGCTTCTCGACGCTGGCCTGCGCGTCGGGCAGCCGCTTGTGATGGGGTATGTTCGCGGCCAGCCGCAAAATGTCCTTGTTGTAGAGGGGGGCGCTCATTCCGATCCATGTAGGGCAGGATGCGTTCAGGAGAAAGGGCGGAAGGGGTCGTGCATGGCGCTGCCGGGAAAATATTGCATGTGGCGGCGCAGGCAGGCGCGCATCCATTCCGCCGCCATCAGGGCTGTTGATCGGTGGTCCCGGGACCGGCCGGAACGATCACGCGCGGCGGCGGCGCGCCCGGCTGCGGTGCGCCCGGCTGCGGTCCGGGCACGCCGGGCGGCGGCCCCTGCGGCTGGTCGATGGGCAGGCGAAGCTGGCCGCCGCCGATATTCACCGTCACCCCCTCCGTATCCAGGCCCACGCTCATATTGCCGAGCCCGGCCTCCGTCGCGACATTGGCTATGGCGTTGACCAGATCGCTGTCCCTGCTTTCCTCCGGCGCATCCTCGACCGGCTCGTTGATCGCGCCCGCCATGAAGGTCCGCCAGATGCGGGCGGGCACGCCGCCGCCCGCCGCGCCGCCGGGCAGGGGCGTATTATCGTCATTGCCGATCCACACCGCCGTCACCAGCCCGCCCGCATAGCCGACGAAGATCGCGTCGCGGCTGTCCTGCGTCGTCCCCGTCTTGCCGAAGGTGCTGGTGCGAAGCGCGGCCGCGCTGCCGGTGCCGCGATTGGCGGCGGAGGACAGGAGGTCGCGGATCATCTCCAACTGGTCGTCGCTGAAATGCTTCTGGCGGCTCATCAGCCGGTCGAACCAGCCCTGCTCCTCCGGCGGCAGGCCGTGCGCCAGCACCGGATAGGCGCCCGCCGCCACCGCCGCATAAGCCTCCGTCAGTTCGACGAGCGGTATTTCCGACGTGCCGAGCGCCAGGCTCAAATCCTCCGTCAAGGGGGCCGTCACGCCCAGATCGCGCGCCACCTTGATGACATTGTCGACGCCCACCTTCTGCGTCAGCCGTACCGCGGCAACATTGCTGGACGCGGCGAAGGCCTGCCGCAATGTGATCCGCCCGCGATATTTGCCGCCATGATTGGCCGGGCGATAGCTGCCCGTGGTGATCGGCGTGTCCTCGATGAAGTCGTCGGGCGTCATGCCGGCCCGGAAGGCGGCGAGATAGACGAACAGCTTGAAGGTGGAACCCGGTTGCCGCTTCGCCTGGACGGCGCGGTTGAAGGCGCTTTCGCCGTAATTCCTGCCGCCGACCATCGCGACCACGCTGCCATCGGGCTTCATCGCGACCAGGGCGGCCTGCGCCTTGCCCAGCGGGGCGCGGCGGATCGCGGCCTCCGCCAGCCGCTGGATGCGCCAGTCGAGCGTGGTGGCCACATTCTGCGCGCCATAGACCGCGCCGGCCCTGTCCCGCGCCTGCGGCAGCACCCAGTCCGCAAAATAGGTGCCGCTGGTCGGATCGGGCGCTTCATGCACGTTGAGCCGCGCCGGGGGCAGGGCGTCGCGTTCCGCCTTGGTGATGTAGCCTGCCTCGACCATCGCCTGCGTCACCAGGGCGGCGCGGTCGCGCGCGCCCTTCAAATTGGTGGTCGGCGCAAGGCGGGATGGCGCCTTCAGCAACCCCGCCAGCATCGCCGCCTGGGGGATGGTCAACCGTTCCGGCTGGCGGTTGAAATAGTGCAGGGACGCGGCCCTCAGGCCATAGACATTGTCCCCGAAATAGACGTTGGACAGATAGCGCTCCAATATCTGGTCCTTGGTCAGCCATGCCTCCAGCCAGAAGGCGATCAGCGCCTCCCGCGCCTTGCGCCCGAAGGTCCGGTCGCTGGAGAGGAACACGCCCTTGGCAAGCTGCTGCGTGATCGTGCTGCCGCCCTGGGAGGAGCCGCTGGACCAGAGATTGTGCCAGGCCGCCCGCGCTATGCCTCGTGGATCGACGCCCCAATGGTCATAGAATCGCCGGTCCTCGATCGCCATGAAGGCCTGCGGCACATGCTTGGGCAGGGCCGCGACGGTGACGGGCTTGTCGATGATCGCGCCGCGCCGCGCGATCAGATGGCCGTCCGCCGACATCAGGCTGATGCTGGGGGGCGCGATGGGCTTCAGGGATCGGGACATGGGCGCCGTCACCGCGAGCCAGGCGATGAGGATCATCAACAGCGCCAGCAGCGCCGCGACCACCCATCCGGCTATCTGCACCCGGCGCTTCCATGGCCGCGGCGGCGCGAAGGCGCTGGGCGGTCCGGCGCCGAAGGCGCGGGGCAGGGCGTCAGGGTCGGAAAGGGGCAGGGGATCTTTCATCGCTTCGGTCATGCTGTGTTATTTGCCTGACACGGTCAAGCGTGTCCCGTCGCGGGACAATCGGGGGTTAACTTTAAATCGCGATATTCCAAAAGGTAAAGAATCTCTTAACCTGTGCGTCATGAGAAGCAGACCTCTAGTCCTGACGAGCGAGTCGGCGCGCCATCCGTTCCGCCAGCGGTTGCCGCGCCATGTCCTGCGCGTCGTCGAACCGGCCCCCGCCGCGCGCGAACGCCCGCCGGTTTCCGACGACAATGACTGGAAACTGTTTGTGCTGAGCTTCGGTGCCTTCTTCACGGCCTTCTACAGCTTTATCTTTTAATCGCTTCTTATCAGCCACGCACCGTCAATCGCATGCCTTGTGCAGCGTCCAGGCGATCCATGCGCAGGGCAGGCACAGCGCCGCCACCAGCAGCAACTGGTTCACCACGGAAAGGCCCGCGATGCTGAGGCTGATGGTCAGCAGCGATCCCAGCACCATCGCCCCTGAATTGACGATATTGTTCGCCGCGACGGTTCGCGCCGCCTCGCATTTTTCGACCGTCGTGGTGAGGAAGGCGTAGAGCGGCACCACGAACATCCCGCCGAAGGTCGCCACGCAGAGCAGGCAGAGCGACAGCGGGATCGCCAGCGGGTGATAGAGGAATCCCGCCAGCGAGAGCATCTTCCCATCCGATCCCGCCATCCAGAGGTCGCAAACGATGTGGAAGGCGACGATGCTGATCCCCATGCCGATGACGGAGGCGGGCGCATATCGGGCCGACACATGGCCGCTCAGCAACCGGTTGATCGCCACCGACCCGATGGCGATGCCGATGGAAAAAATGCCCAGGAACAGGCTGGCGACGGATTTGTCGGCGCTCAGCACATTCTTGACCAGCGGCGGGAACTGGATGAACAGCACCGTGCCGACCGCCCAGAAAAAGCTGATCGCCATGATGGCGAGGTAGAGCCGCCGGATGTGCATCGTTCCCCGCACCAGCGCGATCGAGGATCGGATGATGTGGAAATCGATCGGTTGCCGCTCCAGCAGCGACGGCGCGGGGGGCACGTTGCGCCCCGCCAGCCAGCCTATCACCGCCGTCAGGATGATGCAGACCGCCGCCGCCTGCACGGGGATAATCCCGGCCAATATGGTCCCGGCAAGGATGGCGATATAGGTTCCGGCCTCGACCAGGCCGGTTCCGCCCAGCACTTCCTCGTCATGCAGGTGCTGGGGTAGGATCGCATATTTGATCGGCCCGAAGAAGGTCGAATGCACCCCCATGGCGAACAGCGCGACCAGCAGCAGCGGAATGGCGAGCAGGTGGACCGCGATCCCGCTCCAGATCAGCGCCAGCCCGGCCGCGCCGACCGCCATGATGACGATTTCGGCGGCCTTGACGATGCGGATGATCGCCGCCTTGTCCCGCTGGTCGGCCAGCTGGCCCGACAGGGCGGACATCAGGAAGAAGGGCAGGATGAAGACGCCGGTCGCCAGCGCGCTGAACCAGGTTTCCGACTTCTCGTCATTATAGACGGTATAGACGACGAACAGCACCATCGCGTTCTTGAACAGGTTGTCGTTGAAGGCGCCAAGGAGCTGAGTGATGAAAAGCGGCAGAAAACGTCGCTTGTTGAGGAGCCTTAGAGAGGCTTGCATGGGCGAGGGGGTCTTCTTCGCTGTGGATGAGCGTGGCGGGGTCTAGCGATAGAAGACGGGTCAGCACAACCCCTCTGCGCGAAACCTTGCCGTCCGTCCTCTCCCATGTTGCGCATCCGCTTGTGCGCCGGCCCCGACTGTGGCAGTCCGCCGCCATGCTGACGCTGCCCAATCTGCTGACGCTTTCGCGCATCCTGACCGTGCCGCTGCTGGTCGCCCTGTTGTGGCCGGCGGAGATCGGCGCGCGCTGGACGACCGGCTATATGCTGGCCTTCGCGCTATATTGCCTGATGGGGATCACCGATTATTTCGACGGCTACCTCGCCCGCGCTCAGGGCGCCGTATCGAAACTGGGCATCTTCCTCGATCCCATAGCGGACAAGATCATGGTGGGGGCGGTGATCCTGATGCTGTCGGCCACGCGCGACATTTCGGGCATCCATATCGCCGCCGCGATGATCATCCTGCTGCGCGAGATCGCGGTTTCGGGCCTGCGCGAATTCCTGGCCGGGCTCCAGGTTTCCGTGCCGGTGTCGCGCCTCGCCAAATGGAAGACGACCTTCCAGCTCATCGCGCTGGGCGCGCTGATTCTCGCCGGCGCCGTACCGCAATTTCCGTTCGTGCAACTGGTCGGCATCGCCACGCTCTGGGCGGCGGCGATACTGACGCTGGTCACGGGCTGGGACTATCTGCGCGTCGGCATCAAGCATATGGATTGAACCATGGCCGACCTCACGCTCGTCTATTTCGCCTGGGTCCGGGAGGCCATCGGCCGGGATGAGGAGCGGGTGGAGCGGCCTGCCGCCGATGCCACCGTCGCCACGTTGATCGCCGCGCTGGCCGCGCGGGGCGGCGGTTATGCCGAGGCGTTCGCCCGGCCGGACAGGCTGCGCGCGGCGCTGGACCAGCATTTCGTGCCGATGGACAGCCCGATCGGGGACGCGAAGGAACTGGCGATCTTCCCGCCGGTCACGGGCGGATGAACCGCGTCTCCATCCAGGCCGAGGATTTCGATCCGGCGGTGGAACTGGCCGCATTGGAGGCCAGCGGCGGCGGCGGCGTAGCCAGCTTCACCGGCATCGTTCGGGGGGAAGGCGGGTTGGTCGCGCTCGAACTGGAACATTATCCGGCGATGACGATGGCGCAGGTCGAACGCATCGTCGCGGAGGCGAGCGACCGCTGGCCCCTGCTGGGGGTTCGGGTGATCCATCGCTTCGGTCGGCTGGAACCGGGCGAGCGCATCGTGTTCGTCGGCACGGCGTCGCGCCACCGCACCGCCGCGCTGGAGGCTTGCGCCTTCCTCATCGACTGGCTGAAATCCCGGGCGCCCTTCTGGAAGAAGGAACATTTCGCGGACCGGACGGAATGGGTCGAAGCCCGCGTCGAGGATGATGCGAAGGCCGAGAGCTGGAAGCGTTGAGCAAAAATCTGCCCTGTTCCCGCTTTTGCGGGAACAGCATGTTTCTCTCCAGCCATCGCCCGCCAATGGGTCCTGAGCCTAGGCCGCCGCGCTGACCTCCGGCAAGTCCGCCGCGTCGCGCAGCAATTCCGCCAGCAGCCGGAATTCCTTGTCGCGCGGGCTGTTCTTGCGCCACACCAGGGCGATGTCGCGATGGGCCCGTTCCGACCGGAGCGGCCGGGCGGTGATCTGCGTATGGTCGAGCAGGCCGCTCGCAATCGCCATTTCCGGCATGATCGTCATGCCCAGGCCATTGTCCACCATCTGCACCAGCGTATGCAACGACGTGCCCATCATCATGGCGCTCGCCCGGATTTCCGGCCGGTTGCACGCGGCCAGCGCGTGATCCTTCAGGCAGTGCCCATCCTCCAGCAGCAGCAGCTTGGTTTCATCGATCATTTCCGGCGCGATCCATTCGGGCGGATCGCGCGGATCGTCCCGGGGAAAGGCGACATAAAGCCGGTCCTGGAACAGAAATTCGCTGTCCAGCTCGCCGGTGGGAAAGGGCAGGGCGAGCAGCACGCAATCCACATTGCCGTGCCGCAGCGATTCGATGGCGGCCTGCGTCGTTTCCTCCCGCAGGTACAGCTTCAGTTCCGGCCGTTCGCCCCGCAACCTGGGCAGCAGGCGAGGGAGCAGGAAGGGCGCGATGGTGGGAATGACGCTCATCCGCAGTTCGCCGGTCAGCGGCTTTCCCGACGCTTCGGCAATGGCGGCCAGTTCTTCGGCTTCGCGCAGCACCCGGTGCGCCTTTTCCACGATGCGGTCGCCCAGGGCGGTGAACCGCACCACCCGGCGCGTCCGCTCGACCAGCGTGATGCCGATCAGCGATTCCAGCTCGCGAATGCCGGCCGACAGCGTCGACTGGGTGACGAAGCAGCTATCCGCCGCCTTGCCGAAATGGCCATGCTCCTTCAGCGCCACCAGATATTGCAGCTGCTTGAGCGTCGGCATGTAACTCGACATTGATCGCCTTCCTCGATTGGAAAGCCCAATATAATTGTCTTAGCCGATATATCCAAGCCATTTGGCCACGCCGAACAAGGATGTGAGGGTCAGGATCGATCCCACGGCGATGAACAGCGTCCGGGGCGAGACGTGCCGGGCCAGCATCGCGCCGAACGGGGCCGCGATCACGCCGCCGATCAGCAGGCCGACCGTGTAGGTGGTGAAGGTTTCCCACCCCAGATGCAGCAGGAATGTGATGCTGATGGAGGTGGTCAGGATGAATTCGACGCTGTTGACCGTGCCGATGGTGTGCCGGGGGCTAGACCCCTGGATCAGCAGGTTCGACGTCACCACGGGCCCCCAGCCGCCGCCGCCGGTGGCGTCCATGAAGCCGCCGACCAGGCCCAGGGGCCCCACCCATTTGGGGTTGCGCGCCTGGGGCGGATAATGAAAGCCCCGCCACACCAGATAGATGCCGATGGCCGTCAGATAGGCCTGGACGAACGGCTTGATCATCGCCCCGTCCACATTGGACAGGAGATAGGCGCCCGCCACCCCGCCGATCACGCCCGGAATGATGAGGCGCGCGAACAGGCGCCAGTCGACATTGCGATGGATGATGTGGCTGATGGCCGACACCCCGGTGGTGAAGGTTTCCGCCGCATGGACGCTGGCCGATGCCCTGCTGGGCGGCACGCCGAGCGCCAGAAGCAGCGTGCTGGAAATGACGCCATAGGCCATGCCCAAAGCGCCGTCGATCATCTGGGCGCCGAAACCGATGAGAATGAAAGGCAGGATTTCGCCGAAATGGGCGATAAAGATGTCGATCATTCATTGGTTCCTGTTATGATTGTCTACCGCCTTGATTGGTATATCACGGGCCGCCAAGAAACTTTCTGTTTTATCGGGCGAAGCCGAAATAGCCCGCCATCTGGAAAATTCATCCTTTTGCGCTTATGTACCGTCTGGTCGGTTTCATCAGGGGCGCTTCATGCTGCGCAATCTTATTGCTTATCTGGACTCGGTCAAATCACGCGACCCTGCCCCGCGCTCGCGCGCTGAAATCCTGCTCTATCCGGGCGTCTGGTCGCTGGCTTTCCACCGCGTGGCGCACCGCCTCTACCGCGCGCGGCTCTATTTCCTGGCCCGTGCGGTGAATCATTTTTCGCGATTCCTGACCGGCAACGACATTCATCCCGGCGCCCGCATCGGCAAGCGCTTCTTCATCGACCATGGCTTCACCGTGATCGGGGAGACGGCGGAGATCGGGAACGACGTCACCCTCTATCAGAACGTGACGCTGGGCGGGACCGATCCCGCCAACGGCATCGCGGGCAAGCGCCATCCGACACTGGAAGACGGCGTGATCGTCGGTTCCGGCGCTCAGGTTCTGGGCCCCGTCCGCGTCGGCGCCCGCGCCCGCATCGGCGCCAATGCCGTGGTGACCAAGGATGTGAAGGAAGGCGCGACCATGGTCGGCATTCCCGCGCGGCCCATGCTGGTCGACGTGACGGCCTATCAGCGCGAATTCCTGCCCTATGGCACGCCATGCTCCGACTGCGTCGATCCGGAAAAGCAGAAGCTGGAACTGCTCCAGCTTGAAATCGACCAGTTGCAGAAGCGCGTGGCCGAACTGCTTGCCGAACGGGGCGGTGCGCCCGTGGATGACGTTCGCCTGGTCAAGGAGCGTGGCCGCGCCTGATGAGCAACGTGACGCCGTTCCCGTCGCAAGCGGCCCAGGGTGCAAGGGGGGCGGCCAGTCAGACCGGTTTCGATCGTCTCGAACTCCAGCGGATCATGGATCTTTACGGCCGCATGGTCGCGGCGGGCCATTGGCGCGACTATGCCATCGACCTGGGGCGCGAAGCCGCGATCTTCTCCGCCTTCCGCCGCTCCGCCGAGCGGCCGGAATTCCGCATCGAAAAACGCCCCTCCCTGCGCAACCGCCAGGGCATGTGGGCGCTGATCGGGGAGGCCGGGCACGTGTTGAAGCGCGGCGCGGAACTGCAGGGGATACTCGCGCCGGTGGAACGGCGGCTGCTCAAGATCGTGGGGGATTGACGCCCCCGCGCCCCGCCAGGGCATGGCGGGTAGGGGGCGGACGTTGGCGGTCCCGCCATGGCTCCTGCCTTCGCGGGAGCATCATGTGCCTGACGTCCCTTATTGATCCTTCCCGCCAAACCCTGCGATTTCCGGTTCGGCAGGACCGTAATCATCAGAAGAGCGATCATCCTTGACCCTACGGCATTGCGGAAGATGCCGCTCTCCCGCCAACCGCGCCAAGATTCCGCCTTTTTAGCCGCCCGTGTAAATGATAGCGCCGTCCTGGAAATCATGAAGGAGAGGCTTCGCCCATGAGCTTGCCGGCATTTTTGGAAGGCCGTTTGTCCCTGCCGTTGATCGGTTCGCCGATGTTCATCATCTCCCAGCCTGCGCTGGTGATCGCCCAGTGCCGTGCCGGGATCGTGGGTTCCTTTCCCTCGCTCAATGCCCGTCCGTCCGGGGTATTCGAACAATGGCTCCAGCAATTGAACGAGGCGCTGACGGACAGGGACGCCCCCTTCGCGGTCAACCTGATCGTGCACAGGACCAACAGCCGGCTGGAGGAGGATCTCGCCCTCTGCGTCAAATATCGCGTGCCCATCGTGATCACGTCGCTGGGCGCGCGGGAGGATGTGAACCGGGCGGTGCACAGCTATGGGGGCATCGTGCTGCACGACGTCATCAACAATGTCTTCGCGCGCAAGGCGATCGAGAAAGGCGCGGATGGCCTGATCGCCGTCGCGGCGGGGGCGGGCGGGCATGCCGGCACCCTGTCGCCCTTCGCGCTGGTGGAGGAAATCCGGGCCTGGTTCGACGGGCCGCTGGCCTTGTCGGGCGCGATCGCCACGGGCCGGTCGATCGCGGCCGCGCGGATGATGGGGGCTGACTTCGCCTATATGGGTTCCCCCTTCATCGCGACGGAGGAGGCCAATGCCGAACCGGCCTATAAGCAGATGATCGTCGACAGCGGCGCGGCGGACATCGTCTATTCGGATTATTTCACCGGCGTGCTCGGCAATTATCTGCGCCCCAGCATCGCCGCGGCAGGTCTGGACGCCGACAAGCTGCCCAAGGCGTCGGAAATGGATTTCTCCAGCGACGCGGGCGGCGACAAGAAGGCGTGGCGCGATGTCTGGGGCGCGGGTCAGGGGATCGGCGCGATCCGCAAGGTTCAGTCCGCCACGACCTTCATCGCGCAACTGAAATCGGAATATCAGGCAGCCGTCGCCGCCTTCGGAGCCTAGGCAGTAGTGACGATTTAATCATTTGAGCCATAGCATGATGCTGGCGAGTTTGACGAAGCCGAGGAAGTTTGCGGCGAGTTTGTCATAGCGTGTTGCGATACGGCGCCACTGCTTGAGCTTGGCGAAGAAGCCCTCGATGCCCCAACGCTGTTTGTAGGCGATGCGATCATAGTGGTGCTGATATTTGCGATGGCGGCGAGGTGGGATGACCGGCTCGCCGCCTTGCTCGTAGATGAGATCGTGCAAACTGTCGGCGTCATAGGCCCGATCAGCCAGAACCTTGCCAGCCGGGATGCCGCGGATCAGATCGCAGGCGGGCGCCATGTCGTTTTGCTGTCCGGGGCCGAGGATGAAGCGGATCGGCAAGCCCAAGGCATCGACTACGGCATGGATCTTGGTGCCGAACCCGCCTCTCGATCGTCCGAGAGCCTGGGCTTGAGCGCCCCCCTTTTTACCCGTGCCCCAGCCGCCTGGGCCTGGGCGCGGATCACCGTCGCATCGATCGCCAGCCATTCGATGTCGGGATCATCCGACACAGCCTCGAAGATCCGGTCGATCACGCCTTGCTCGACCCAGCGATAATAACGCCGCTTGGCGGTCTGATAGGGACCGAACTTCTCCGGTAGATCGCGCCAGCGTCCCCCTGAACGCGCCAGCCAGAGCAAGGCGTCAAGAAACAACCGTCCGTCACTGCGAGGACCGCGCTTGCCCTTGCGCCCGCCCGGAACGAACTCCCGCAGCCGCTCCCACTGATCATCCCGCAGCACTTCGCCTTCCACGCCAGCCTCCAAAAGCCAGCCTTGAATCACAAATCCAAACCGTCGTGAATCCCTAAAATGTCACTACGGCCTAGAGCGTTTTCCAAGCAGATGGAATCATCTGCTGACTCGGAAAACGCGACAAAACAAAAACTTAGAGCAGTCGAGCCGATGCAATCGGATCGGAATCTGCTCTAGAGCCAATCGACATTCAGCCCTGACGGCCTGCAAATGACGCTTTTCCGAGCTTCCAGTGCTCACCTACTTTGAGTAGGCTGCGCTCCGGGTCACGGAAAACCACCATTTTACCTTCGGTGGCCTTCGGCTCGGCTCGTCATCTTCTGAATGTCGATTGGCTCCAGGCGGCGCCCTTCATACCCTCATCCCGGCTTTCGCCGGGGTGAGGGTTGAAATTCCGAATGGCCGGGTCACAGGAAGGCGCGCAGTTCCGCGATGAAGCGGTCGAACTGGTCATGGTGCAGCCAATGACCGGCATCCGCGAATTCGACCAGCCGGGCATCCCGGAAATGCGCGGCGCGCCCATCCTTCACCGGATTGGACGCCCAGCTATCCAGCCCAAGGCACAGCAGCGTCGGGCATGTGATCCGCTTCCAGAATTGCGGCAGGTCCATGTCCGACCAGGCCTGGGGCGCCGCATCGTGAAGATAGGGATCGAATTTCCAGCGATAGCTGCCATCCTCGTTGCGATTGACGCCGTGGATGGTGAGGTGCATCGCCTGTTCGACCGACAGATGGTCGTTGCGTTCCCGCATGCGCGCGACGGCTGCCTCCAGGGTCGGATAATGCCGCCGTGCCTGACGCGCCCGGTTCCGCCGCTTCTCGATCCATTGCAGCCATAGGTCGGGCTCGGCCTTTTGCGACTGTTCCTCGATCCGGCCCGGCGACAGGCCCAGTCCCTCTATGGCGACGATCCTGGCGACCTTTTCCGGGAACAGCCCGGCATAGCGCAGCGCGATCGATCCGCCCAGCGAATGGCCGACCAATATCACCGGCTCCCGGCCCAGTTGCTCGATCAACTGCGCCAGGTCGTAGACATAGTTCGCCATCATGTAGGAACCCTCGGCCGACCAGGCGCTGTCGCCATGGCCGCGCAGGTCGGGCGCGACGACGTGATAATCCTTCGCCAGCGCCCGTGCCGTCCAGTCCCAGCTCCGCGAATGGTCGAAGCCGCCATGCACCAGAACCAGCGTCGGCGCGGCGCTGTTGCCCCAGTCCAGATAGTGCAGGCGCATCCGCAGCGACGTGTAGAAATGGGAAGTCGGCGCGGCTTGCGTGTTCATGCGATCCTGCGAGCGGGTGGACAGGGGAGGGACAAGGTTCATGTCTCTTTGGCGAACTCCCCGGCGCATGCAAGGGGCGAGAACAGGAAAATCCCTGTTTTACGCCTGTTTCGTCAAGCTTTGGTAAAGATCGCCGCTCTACAGATCGTCCGGATGGGCGGCCAGCCTGACGAGCTTCTGGTGGTCCTGCGCCACTGCGGTCACGATGCGCGCCAGTTCCGCCTGCTTGAACGGCTTGTCCAGTCGGGGCCGTTGCGTCATGTTCGGCGGCAGTTCGGCAAAACCCGTGATGATGACCACCGGCAGGCCGGGCAGCCTTTGCTCGATCTCGTCGGCCAGCTGCGTGCCGGTCATGCCCGGCATGGCATAGTCGCTGATCACCAGGTCGACGCTGCCCTGTTCCAATATGCGCAGCGCATCCGGTCCCGACGTCGCCTGGAATACCGTGTGCCCCAGTTCCTCCAGCATGCCCGCGGTGTTGGTCAGCACCAGATCGTCATCGTCGACGGCCAGGATCACCAGCGGCTCCGTCAGCGCCAGGGCAAGGGCATCGGGAATGTCGGCCACGGCCACCTCCGCCGGTTCGGCGGGCGCCATCGGCAGCCACAGCGACACCGTGGTTCCCTGGCCCGGTTCGCTGACGATGGTCAGGGAACCGCCGCATTGTTCGGCAAAGCCGTGCACCATCGACAGGCCAAGGCCCGTGCCCTTGCCGACGCCCTTTGTCGTGAAGAAGGGTTCGCGCGCCCGCTCCAGCGTCGCTGCGTCCATGCCCTCGCCCTCATCGATGACGGACAGGCGCACATAGGGGCCGCCCTCCAGTCCGGGGCGTTGCGCCTTGGGCAGAGTGGCCTCCACCCCTTCTATGATGATCCGTCCGTCGCCGGCCATGGCGTCCCTGGCGTTCACCGCCAGATTGAGCAGCGCCAGTTCAAGCTGGGCCGGATCGGCATGGGCGGCGCTCAGATGCAGGGGAAAGCGGGTTTCGATGGCGATCCCGCTGCCCAGCGTCGTCTTCAGGAGGTCGGCCATGTCCCGCACCAGCGCCACGCAATCGACGCTCCGCAACTTCAGTTCCTGCTTGCGCGCAAAGGCCAGCATGCGCTGCGTCAGCGTCGCCCCGCGTTCCGCCGCCGTCATCGCGTTGTCGATATAGCGGGACACGTCCGCCCCGGTCGCCAGCCGCTGCCGCGCCAGGTCCAGACTACCGACGATCACGGCCAGCAGATTGTTGAAATCATGGGCGACACCGCCCGTCAGCTTGCCGATGGCCTCCATCTTCTGCGCCTGGAACACCGCCTCCCGCGCTTCTTCGAGCGCCAGTTGCGTCTCCCGCCGTTCGGTGAGGTCGCGCGTTATCTTGGCGAAGCCGATCAATTCGCCGGCGGCGCTGCGGATCGTATCGATGATGACATGCGCCCAGAAGCGGGAGCCGTCCTTGCGGATGCGCCATCCCTCCGCCTCGAACCGGCCTTCGCGCGCTGCCGTGTCCAGCGCCCGGGATGGCAGGCCGGCCATGCGGTCCTCTTCCGAATAGAAGCGCGCGAAATTCTGGCCCAATATCTCTTCGGTCGTATAGCCCTTGAAGCGTTCGGCCCCCGGATTCCAGCTCGTGATCGTCCCAATGGGGTCCAGCATGTAGATGGCATAGTCGGTCACGCCCTGCACCAGCAGGCGGAACCGTTCCTCGCTGCGGCGCAATTCCTCCTCCGCCGCGCGGCGTTCGGTCAGGTCGCGGGTGACCTTGGCGAAGCCGATAAGCTGGCCGCCGGGTTCGCGGATGGGATCGATGACCACATGCGCCCAGAAGCGGGAGCCGTCCTTGCGCACGCGCCATCCCTCCGCCTCGAACCGGCCGGCATTTTCGGCGGTGTCCAGCGCAAGCGCGGGCAGGCCGGCCGCCTGATCCTCCGGCGTGTAGAAGCGGGAGAAATGCTCACCGATGATCTCATCGGCCTCATAGCCCTTGAAGCGCCGCGCGCCGGCATTCCAACTGACGACGATGCCGTTGGCGGAGAGCATGTAGATGGCATAGTCGGTGACGTTCTGGACCAGCAGCTCGAAGCGGTTTCCAGATCCTTCCGGTGCCGCCGTGCTCATGAGGGGTTCCCGTCGAATTGACATGTTCGTCGTCCACAACGCGCATGCGTTCCGGACGTTCCGCTTGCGAAAGCGATTGTCCGGCGTGCCGGGCCGGGCGCGGCATTGACTTCGCCGTGCCCTCCGCGCCAAGGAGGCGCCTTCGGCAAGGATGGCCAGGAAGACGGAACGCATATGGGCAAGACAGCAGGAATCACCGTCGTGGGCGAAGCGATGCTGGAACTGAGCCGCGCGTCGGACGGGTTCGGTTCGGGCCAGGTTGGATCGGGCCAGGTTGGATCGGGTGGGGGCTGGAACCTGCGCTATGGCGGCGACGTCATCAACACGGCGATCCATCTCGCCCGTTGTGGCGACCATGTGCGCTTTGCGAGCGCGATCGGCGCCGATCCGATGAGCGCTGAACTGCGCGCAGCCTGGGAAGCAGAGGGCGTCGACACGTCGCTGCTGCTCTCCGCCGAGGGAAAGCTGCCGGGCCTTTACGCGATAGAGACCGATGCGCAGGGCGAACGCAGCTTCCACTATTGGCGGGGAGAGGCGGCCGCCAGGCGCATGTTCGACCTGCCGGAAAGCGCCGCCATGGTGGAAGAAGCGGCTGGATCGGAACTGCTCTATTTTTCCCTGATCACGCTTGCGATATTGTCCGAGGAAGCGCGCGAAAAGCTGTTCGCCCTGTGCGCGGCGGTTCGCGCAAAGGGGGGCAAGGTGGCGTTCGACGGCAATTACCGCGCCCGGCTCTGGCCCGATGCCGCGACCGCGCGCCACTGGCGCGACCGTGCCATCGCGCTCAGCGACATGGGTCTGCCCACTTTGGCCGATGAGGTCGAAATGGGCGAGGCGGACGATGTCGAGGATGCGGCCCGCCGCTGGGGCGCTGGCGAAGGCCGCGAGATCGTGGTGAAACTGGGCGCCGACGGCTGTCTGGTGGATGGGCAGATCGTCGCGCCGCCCGCCAGGCTCTCCGTCGTCGATTCGAGCGGCGCTGGCGATGCGTTCAACGGCGGCTATCTCCATGCCCGCCTCGCCGGTCGTTCGGCGCGCGAGGCGGCGCTTGCGGGTCATCGCCTGGCCGGCTGGAATATCGGCCGCCGGGGCGCGATACCGGCCCGCGATGGCGATGCGCCCTATGCCGACCTCTGAAATTCTCCGCTGCGACCTCGTTGACGGCATTGGGATCAAAGGCTAAGCCGCGTTTCACCCCGGCGGGTGTAGCTCAATGGCAGAGCAGAAGCTTCCCAAGCTTACGACGAGGGTTCGATTCCCTTCACCCGCTCCAGATTCCTGACATCATGACGGCTATGTCGAGTTCGCCCCGGGCGCGTTCCTGATGGGCCAGCCGCGAACCGGCCAGTGGCGACCGGCGAATCGCGAACCGGTCAATGGCGGGCATCAACTCCTGTCGCCAACGGCCGCGCCGACCGCCATCCACCCCATATCCTCTTCAACCCACCTGCCGCTTCGCCAGCTTCCTTGCCAGCGTGCGCCGGTGCATGCCCAATCGCCGTGCCGCTTCGGAGATATTGAAGTCGCTGTCCTTCAGCACTTCATGGATATGTTCCCATTCCAGCGTCTTGATCGACGTCGGGCGGGGCGCGAGGGGGGTGGAAGGGTCGCCGGCGGAACGCGCGAAGGCCGCCTCTATGTCGTCGGTGTTGGACGGCTTGGCGAGATAGTTGGACGCGCCGAGCTTGATCGCCTCCACCGCCGTCGCGATGCTGGCGAAGCCGGTCAGGACGACGATCACCATCGCCGGATCATGGGCATGCAATGTCTGCACGCAGACGAGGCCGGATTCCGCGCCCAGCTTCAGGTCGACCACGGCGAAGCCGGGCCTGCTGCCCGCCAGCACCGTTTCCAGCGCCGCATGGCTGTCGGCCGCCAGCACCGTATAGCCGCGCCGTTCGAAGGAGCGCTTGAGCGTTCTGGCGAACGCCTCGTCATCCTCGACAATCACCAGCAGGCGCTCAGTCATCGGGCCGTCTCCTCTTCCAGCGCCACCGTGCCCAGCGGCAGCCGCAGCAGGATCAGCGCCCCGCCGTCCGCGCCGTTGCTCGCGCTGACGCTGCCGCCCAGCTTGCGCACCACATTGACCACAAGGAACAGGCCCAGGCCATGGCCTTCCTTGCCCTTGCTCGATCGATAGGGCTTGCCGAAATCCTCCAGCATCGCCTCCGAAAAGCCGCTGCCATTGTCGCGCACCGCGATGTTGAGCGAACTGCTGTCGCGCCCCGCCAGCAGGTCGATATAGGTCGCGCCCGCCTCCCGCGCATTGTCGAGCAGATTGCCGATCGCCTGCCGGATCACCGGATCGGCCACGATGCGGGGATAGTCATGCGGCCCGAAATCGCAGCGCAGCGGCATGCCGGGATTCGCCCTGCGCCACTCCATGGCGATGCCCTCTATGAAATCGCGCACATTGGTCACTTCCGGCGCCTCGCCCCGCGCCTCGCCGGAGGACAGGAGGATGCCGGTGACGATCTCCTTGCAGCGCTGGACCGCCGCCTGCATCTCCGCCACTTCCTCGACCAGCGGGGGGTGGGCCGTGATCTCCGGCATGTGCCGCCAGTCGCCCAGCACCACCGCAAGCTGGGAGAGGGGGGTGCCCAGTTCATGCGCCGCGCCCGACGCCAACAGGCCCATGCGGACGATATGCTCCTCCTCCGCCGCCTGCTGACGCAACCGGGCGAGATAGGCGTCCCGCGCCTGGAGGTTGCGCGTCACCGGCAGCACGAACAGCACCAGCAGCACGGCGATCATGGTAAGGCATATCCATGTGCCGACGATATGCAGGTCGAACAAATGGCCTTCCAGCGCGCCGTTCAGGTCCAGCGGCCGGTAATGCAGCGCCAGCAGCCCCGCACAGAGCGCAGAGACGAAGACGATGCCCCAGATGCTCCACCGGTCGAGCAGCACCGCCCCCAGCGCCACCTGCACCAGATAGAGCGAGATGAAGGGATTGGTCGCCCCCCCTGAAAGATAGAGCTGCGCCGTCAGCAGCAGCACGTCGAACAGCAGCGACAGGAACAGTTCGGCATGGGACACGTCGGTCCGCTTGCGCAGCGCGCCGAAGCTGAGGCCGTTCATCAATATCGCCATGCCCGCGATCAGCAGCATCGGGGCGATGGGCAGGCGGATGCCCATGATGAAATGCACGGCGAGGATAGTGATGAGCTGCCCCGCGATCGCCAGCCAGCGCAACTGCACCAGCAGCGCCAGATTCTTGCGGCCCGCGGCGTCGGCAGGCCACTGGCTGGGTTGCCAGAGGGTGCTGATCGGCAGGTTCCGGTTCATCCCCGGCGGTCTTTCCGCTCCTGGCGCATCACGAATATGTACGCGCCCGCGACCATTGCCGCCAGTGCGAACCATGTGATCGCATATTGCAGATGATTGTTCGGAAAGGCGACGATGGTGAGGCCGCCGACAGGCAAGGCGCCGGGATCGGCCGCCGCATCGGCGTCGATGAAATAATCGGCCACCGGCCGCCCGATCCCGCGCGCTGCTGCGATGGCGGCCACATCGCGGGAGAACCAGCGGTCGCCTGCCGGATCGTTGGAGCGCAGGAACCCGCCGCCCGGTTCGCTGAGCCGCAGCAGTCCCGAAATCCGCGCTTCGCCCGGAGGACGCATATAGTCCCGTCGCCTGTTGGGCGGCACGAAGCCGCGATTGACGATGACCGTGAAGCCCCGATCGGTGACGAGCGGCGTCAGCACCCAGAAACCGGCGCCGCGCACCGTGACGGCCTGCACCAGCGCGGCCTTGTCATGGAGGAAACGCCCCGAAATCCTGACGCGCCGATATTCGTCGGCCTTTGCGGCCATGCGGGGAGCGGGGACGGGGGCGGCATGGATTCGCGCATCGACGCGGGCGATCAGGTCGCGCTTCCAGGCGAGGCGCTGGACCTGCCAGGCGCCCAGTGCGCAAAATCCGGCAAAAAAGAAGAGGGCGATCAGCGTCAGGCCGATCGGAAAGGCCGGGGAGCGCCGGGAGCGCTCCCCGTCTTGGCCCGTTGTCACGGCATCTCGCTCATATTGTGCATGACGCGCATTTCCTGGGTCGGACCCATGTCCATCTCCATCTGCGCGTGCGGCATCATATTCGCGTTCAGATGATACATGACCCACAGGGAACCGGACAGGACGATGACGACCAGCACCACCGTCAACATCATCGCCATGAACGACCAGCCGCCTTCGACGCGGGTGTTCATGTGCAGGAAGTAGATCATGTGGACGACGACCTGGACCGCGGCGAAGCCCATGATGACGATGCCCGTCAGTTGCGGGTCGTTCAGCGCGCCGCTCATCACCAGCCAGAAGGGAATGGCCGTCAGGATCACCGACAGGCCGAAACCGATCATGTAGCTGCCGAAGCTGCCGTGCGAATGGGCGTCATGATGATCGTCATGATGGTGGTCGTGGCCACCGTGCGGATGGACGGCATCGCTCACCGGAGCACTCCCATCAGATAGACAAAGGTGAAGACGCCGATCCAGATGACGTCCAGGAAGTGCCAGAACATCGACAGGCACATCAGCCGCCGCTTGTTGGCAGGGATCAGGCCCTTCTTCGCGACCTGCACCATCAGCGTGACCAGCCAGATCGAACCGAAGGTGACGTGCAGCCCGTGCGTTCCGACCAGCGTGAAGAAGGAGGACAGGAACGCCGAACGCCACGGACCCGCGCCCTCATGGATGAGGTGCGCGAATTCGTAGAGTTCGATGAACAGGAACGCCCCGCCGAACAGCAGCGTGACGACCAGCCAGCCCTGCGTGGCGCTGACCCTGTTCTTCTCCATCGCCAGCATGGCGAAGCCATAGGTGATCGAGGAGAAGAGCAGCATCGCGGTGTTGAGCGCGACGAGGGGCAGGTCGAACAGGTCCTTTGGCCCCGGCCCGCCGGCATAGCTGCCGCCCAGCACCGCATAGGTGGCGAAGAGGATGGCGAAGATGAGGCAGTCGCTCATCAGATACATCCAGAAGCCCAGCATGGTGCTGTGGCCTTCGTGGAGGTGCGGCTCCTCGGGCAGGTGATAGGCCCGGGGTTCCCTATGTGCAGTTGCGCTGCTCATGCGTGTCAGACTCCCGCCGCGAGGATTTGCGTGCGCTCTTCCTCGGTGCGCGTCACATCCTCCGCAGGGATGTAGAAGTCGCGCTTGTAGTTGAAGGTGTGGCCGATGGCGACGGCGACGATGCCGATGAAGCTCAGCCCCGCAAGCCACCAGATGTACCAGATGAGCGCAAAGCCGCACAGCGTCGCCAGCCCGGCCAGGATCACGCCCGCGCCCGTGCTGCTCGGCATGTGGATCGGCCTGTAGCCGCTCAGCGGACGCTGATAGCCGTTCTTCTTCATGTCCGCCCAGGTGTCGCCATCGTACACCACGGGGGTGAAGGCGAAATTATACTCCGGCGGGGGCGAGCTGGTCGCCCATTCCAGGGTACGGCCGTCCCAGGGGTCGCCGGTCGGATCGCGAAGCTCGTCGCGCTTCCAGATGGACACCGCGAACTGGATCAGCATGGCGCCGATGCCGATGGCGATGATGGCGGCGCCGATCGCCGCGATGACGAACCAGGGTTGCAGCGACGGATCGTCCAGCACCCGCAGGCGGCGCGTGACGCCCATCAGGCCGAGCACGTAGAGCGGACCGAAAGCCAGCCAGAAGCCGATGTTCCAGCACCAGAAGCTGACCTTGCCCCAAAAGACGTTCAGCCTGAAGCCGAAGGCCTTGGGCCACCAGTAGTTGATCGCCGCGAACAGGCCGAACAGCACGCCGCCGATGATCACATTATGGAAATGGGCGATCAGGAACAGCGAGTTGTGCAGCACGAAGTCCGCGGGCGGAACCGCCAGCAGCACGCCGGTCATGCCTCCCACCGTGAAGGTCAGCATGAAGGCGACGGCCCACATCATCGGCAGCTCGAAACGGATCTTGCCGCGATACATGGTGAACAGCCAGTTGAACAGCTTGGCGCCCGTCGGGATCGAGATGATCATCGTCGTGATGCCGAAGAAGCTGTTGACGCTGGCGCCCGAACCCATGGTGAAGAAGTGGTGCAGCCACACCAGGTAGGACAGCACCATGATGGTGCAGGTCGCATAGACCATGGAGGTGTAGCCGAACAGGCGCTTGCCGCAGAAGGTGGAGACCACTTCGGAGAAGACGCCGAACAGCGGCAGGATGAGGATATAGACCTCCGGATGGCCCCAGATCCAGATGAGGTTGACGTACATCATCGGATTGCCGCCGAAATCATTGGTGAAGAAGGCGGTGCCGGCATAGCGGTCGAGCGACAGCAGGACGAGCGTGGCGGTCAGGATCGGGAAGGAGGCGACGATCAGGACGTTCGCGCAGAGCGAGGTCCAGGTGAACACCGGCATCTTCATGAGCGACATGCCCGGCGCGCGCATCTTCACGATGGTCGCGATCAGGTTGATGCCGGACAATGTCGTGCCGACGCCCGCCACCTGCAACGCCCAGATATAATAATCGACGCCTGTCGCGGGACTGTAGGCAAGCCCTGACAGCGGCGGATAGGCAAGCCAGCCGGTCTGCGCGAACTCGCCCAGGAACAGCGACATCATGACCAGCACGGCGCCGCCTGTCGTCATCCAGAAGGAGAAATTGTTGAGGAAGGGAAAGCTGACGTCGCGCGCCCCGATCTGGAGCGGCACGATGTAGTTCATCAGGCCGGTGATGAACGGCATCGCCACGAAGAAGATCATGATGACCCCGTGCGCGGTGAACACCTGGTCATAATGATGGGCGTTCAGATAGCCTTCGGAACCGTTGAAGGCCCAGGCCTGCTGGATGCGCATCATGATCGCGTCGGCAAATCCGCGCAGGAACATGATGAGGCCCAGCACCATGTACATGATGCCGATCTTCTTGTGATCGACGCTGGTGAACCATTCCTTCCAGAGATAGCCCCAGAGCCGGAACCAGGTGAGCGCCGCGACAAGGGCGGCGCCGCCCAGCACCACCGCGACGAAGGTCGCGACGACGATGGGCTCATGCCATGGGAAGCTGTCCCATGTCAGACGACCGAAGATCATCTGTGCGGTTGTCATTGTGCCAGTCATGGGCCTTACCGATGCTGCGCGTGCGCGTCAGCGCCGCTGTGGGAAGAGTGATCGCCCGGCGCCTGCGCGGCGCCCTTCGCGCCGTCCGCGGCCGGTGCGTCGGGAGCAGTCTCCTGCCCCCTGTTCCGGTCCGACTGTTCGATCACATGGCTGTCGGGGAAGTCGTAGCGCAGACCTTTGGTGTCGCGCGCCGATTCCTTGCCCGCGCCGCCCATCATGTTGACGTGCATCAGCTCGCCCATGCAGCGCTGGCCGGGCCGGGGGCACAGATTGACCACGGCATCGAACAGCTTGGGATCGACGGCGGAGAAATAGGCGACCGGCGCCTTTTCGCTGGGCTTGGCCAGGGTCAGATAGACGTCGCGATCGAGATGGGCGCGGCTGGCCTTCACCCCGGCTGCCCAGGCATCGAACCCGGCCCTGTCCAGCGCCCGGTAGGCGAAGCGCATGTGGGTGAAGCCCGCGCCCGAATAGTTGGCGGAAATGCCGGTGCCCGCCACCGGCCGGTTGGCGACGGCGTGCAACTGGGTCTTCATGCCGGGCATGGCATAGATCTGGCCGGCGAGTTCAGGCACGTAGAAGCTGTTCATCACGGTAGAGGCGGTGATGTCGAACCGCACCGGCACATTGACCGGTAGCGCCAGCTCGTTGACCGTCGCGATGCCCAGTTCGGGATAGATGAACAGCCATTTCCAGTCGAGCGCCACGACCTCGACCGTCAGCGGCTTCACCCTGGGATCGATCGCCGTCCTGGCGTCGATGCGGTCGAGCGGCCGATAGGGATCGAGCTTGTGCGTGCTGACCCAGGTCAGCGCGCCAAGGCAGATGATGATCAGCAGCGGCGCGGACCAGATCAGCAGTTCCAGCTTGGTGGAATGGTCCCAGTCCGGGTCATAATCCTTGTCCGCGGCCTTGTTCGCCGCGCGGTAGCGCCAGGCGAAGAAGACGACGAGCGCCATGACGGGAACGACGATGAGGAGCATCAGCGCGGTCGAGATCAGGATCAGGTCGCGCTGCTGCACCGCAATATCGCCCGACGGGTTCATCACGACCCAGTCGCAGGCCGTCAGCGGCAGCGCCAGAATCGGAGCGGACCAGCGGAAAATCCGGGTCCGGTCGAGGGGGATGGGGTGTGGCATGGGGGCCGCCTACCGCTTCCGCAGGGAGTCGAACAGTGGGCAATTTGTCCCATTGTGCGCAGATGCAAAAAATGCTTCAGCGGTGGGATACTGCTTAGACTCTGCGGGTTTTCTGCTATGTTGCCTATCCGTGGCCGCCGGCAGAACAGAAGAGGGTTCCGGTGGCTTAGCCAAGGAGCGGATGCCTATGAGTTCACAGGCCATGACCTTCACCTCCCGATCGCTGGAGGATGATGCGCGCCTGATCAATGCGCGGGACCACAAGATCGCGCCGGGTGATATTTCCATTGGTGTGATCATTGGTCGCACCTCCGAATTCTTCGATTTCTTCGTTTACGCCATCGCCTCGGTCATCGTGTTCCCGAGCCTTGTGTTCCCCTATGTGGATGCCCTGACCGGCACGCTCTATTCCTTCGCGGTCTTCGCCGTCGCCTTCATCACGCGGCCCATCGGTTCGCTGATCTTCATGGCCATCGATCGCCGCTACGGGCGCGGAACGAAGCTGACCGTCGCGCTGTTCCTGCTCGGCGGCTCGACCGCGTCCATCGCCTTCATGCCCGGTTATGCGACGATTGGCCATTATGCTGCGTTAGTCCTGATCATCTTGCGCGCGGCGCAGGGCATGGCGCTGGGCGGCACATGGGACGGGCTGGCGTCGCTGCTGTCGCTCAACGCGCCGCAGCATCAGCGCGGCTGGTACGCCATGGTGCCGCAACTCGGCGCGCCGCTGGCCCTGCTGGTGGCGAGCGGGCTGTTCGCCTTCTTCCTGCTGACGCTGTCGCGTGCGGACTTCCTCGACTGGGGCTGGCGCTATCCCTTCTTCGTGGCCTTCGCGATCAACGTCGTCGCGCTGTTCGCCCGGCTGCGCATCGTGGTGACGCATGAATTCGAACGCCTGTTCGAGCAGAAGGACCTTCAGCCGTCCGAAATCCTGCCGACGGTCAAGGCGGAAGGGCGCAACATCATCATCGGCGCCTTCGCTCCGCTGGCGAGCTTCGCGCTGTTCCACATGGTCACCGTGTTCCCGCTGAGCTGGGTCGCGCTGTTCACCAACCAGCCGCTGGAACGCTTCCTGATCATCGAGATGATCGGCGCGTCCGTGGGCCTGCTGGCCATCGTCGTTTCCGGCTTCATCGCGGACCAGATCGGCCGCCGCTCCCTGTTGGCATGGTCGGCGCTCGGCATCGCGATCTTCAGCATCATGGCGCCGCTGCTGCTGAACGGCGGCGATCTGGGAGAGGTCGCCTTCATGATCCTGGGCTTCATGCTGCTGGGGCTGGCTTTCGGCCAGTCGTCCGGCGTCGTCGCGTCGAATTTCGCGACCGAGGCGCGCTATACCGGGTCGGCCCTGACGTCGGACCTGGCCTGGCTGGTCGGCGCCGGCTTCGCGCCGCTGGTGGCCCTGTTGCTGTCCGTGAAATTCGGCCTGGCCGCCTCGGGCATCTACCTGCTGTCGGGTGCGGTGGCGACGATGGTGGCGCTCTACATCAACAAGGAACTGGCGGCCCGCGACCGTTAAGGGGGCATCCGCCATCTTCGAAAAGGGGCCGGAGGGGGGTGTCCTCTCCGGCCCTTTTCTGTCCCCGACGTGCCCACAGGAGCACGTTAAGCCAAGCTCGGAGCGACGCTCTACTTCCCCCGCGCAAAATCCCGCATGCGCGCCAACGCCTTCCGGTCGAACCATCCCACGGGCAGCGCGCGCGGCGCAAAGCGCGGCAACCATTCCCCATAAACCGCATCCATCCGCACCGGCAGCCCGTCCACGCCATCCCGGCCCATGATGTCGGAAATGATCCGGTTCTGGAAAAAGCGCACCGAATAATTGATCATCCGCCGATATTGCATGCGCAGGGTGGTGGGCCGCAACAGGCTGACCGCCTCACAGCGAAAGCCGGCATCCTCGCAGGCCAGGACCCGCTCCCGCCGCCAGTCGGCATCGCGCCCCAGGTCGGTATGCGCCCATGCCGCCACCAAACCGTCGTCTCCGATCAGGTCCTCGGGCAGCCGCAAGCCCCTGAGCCGGATATCTCCCACGAAGCGCCCCGACAGGGCGTAGAGATCGCCGAACAATCCCCGTTCCTCCCGCAGGGTCCGGCGATAGGGGTCCGCGGACCGCCCGTTCATCGGCATCCCCGCCGCCGCGTTCGCCTCCGGCCGCGCCGCGAGGTCCGATACCAGCGCATCGATCGACCCGGCAAGGATCTCCGCATCGCCATCCATGAAGATCACGGCATCTTCTCCGCCGGTCAGCAGGCGGTGGACGAAATGGTTCCAGGTGCGCGCCTTGCCCCCGGCGGCCAGATCGTGGACGATGACATTCGTCCGTCCTCCGGCCGCTTCGCGCGCCCGTCCTGCCGTGGCATCGGTCGATCCGTTCACCAGCACATGGAAGACGGTGTCGGCCCGGTCTAGCGGCAGCGATGAAAGGCAACGCCCGATCCGCCGTTCCTCCTGATGCGCGAATATGCCGACCGCGACGCCCATGCCTAGCGGAAATCCCAGCCCTGCTGTCCATGGCGGGCGATGTCCAGCCCCTCCGCTTCTTCCCGCGCGCCGATCCGGGCGGGCGTCACGACCGACAGCATCAGCGCGATGATCGCCGCTCCCGCCATCGCCCAGAGCGCCACCGCCGCGATGCCGATGCACTGCGCCAAGAAGGCGCCGGCAAGGCTGATCCCCGCCGCGAAGCCGACGCCGCCCAGCGCGGGCAGCACGAAGGGAAGCAGCAACAGCGCGCCCGTCAGCCCGCCCAGTCCGTGGATCACGAAAATATCCGCCGCGTCGTCGATGCGGTCGCCCAATAATCCCTTTGCCAGTCGGCAGATGACGGCGGCGATCAGCCCGATGGCCATCGCGCCGCCCGGCCCCACCAGAGCGCCGGAGGCGGAGATCGCCACCAGTCCGGCCAATGCGCCCGAAACCAGCCCATTGGCGGTGACATGCCCCTTGTCGATCCGTTCCACCAGCATCCATCCGAAGAGGCCTGCGCAGGCGGCGAAATGGCCGTTCAGAATGGCGGTCGTGGCATTGTCCGTCGCGCCGAAGGACCATCCGCCCACTATGCCTGCCCAGCCGATCCACAGCAGCAGCCCGCCTGATACGCCCAGCACCGGCGCATGTCCGGCAGAAACGCTGCGCCGCCTGCCCACGACCAGCACCAGCGCGAGCGCGGAAAATCCCGCGCTCAAATGAACGACCAGCGCGCCCGCGAAATCCATGACGCCCAGATTGGCGAGCCATCCGCCGCCCCAGACCCAATGGACGACCGGCGCATAGACCAGCAGCAGCCAGAGCAACGCAAACACCGCCATCCACCCCAGGCGCACCCTTTCCGCCACAGCGCCCGGCAGCAGGCCGGCGGCAAGGATCGCAAGGGCCATCTGGAACAGCACGAAGGTGGATTCCGGCACGGTCAGCCCGTCACGCAGCGCGCCCAGATCGGCCAGCAACAGATGCGCCCGGCCGCCCAGCCACCCGCTCCCCGGCGCATAGGCCAGGCTGTAGCCGACAAGGGCCCAGAGCAGCGAAACCCCGGCGGCCACCACCAGCCCCTGCACGCCGATCGACAGGGCGTTGCGCACATGGACCAGACCGGCATGACGCAGCGCGAGTCCCGGCAGCGCCGCCAGCAACACCAGCAGACCGCACAGCATCATCCATGCCGTATCGCCGCTGTCGGCCACGGCCACCTGCGCCGCCGCGGGTTGCGGGGCCACCGACAGGAAAAGAAGGAGAATGGCAAGGAGGCGAGGCATCAGTTAATCCGGCAGTCCATATCCGGGCCGTCGTAACGCATGCGAAGTAAAGACTTGCCTAACCCTGATCGTTTCCCGCCACGCAGCCGATGCATTGGGCAGCGCGGACAAATTCGGGACTCCCCGGACCAGTTGATTTGGGCGGGAAGCGTACACTCGCTTCATCCCTCTCCCTTGAGGGAGAGGGCTGCGCAGACTTGGCAGCTTGCTGCCTAGTCGTAGCTGGATGAGGGGGTGCGATCCAACGGATCGCGCGGACCGCAGGCCCGCTCCCCCTCATCCAGATCAGCCTTAGGTTCCTCCGCCGCCAGGGCTTCCCATCCTTCTCCCTCAAGGGAGAAGGATGGTCTTACACTGGCCACCCCCCGGCATCCCGAACTCATCCACATCGCCTAATAGGCTTCCCCACCGCAACTGATCCGCCCCGTCCCCCGATTGTCGACGCTGCAGGCGGCCTTCCCCGCCACCGTCACATCGCCCGATCCGGATGCGGAAACCCGGGCCGAAACCTCTGCCGTCACCGCCACATTTCCCGGACCGTCATTCGCCACCGCGGCCTGCCGCACCCGCAGGCCTTCCGCCATCACCGCTCCGGGGCCGGTGACGCGGATGGTCGCGACGCCCGCCCGGCCGGACAGGTTCGCCCGTCCGGCTCCGGCCACTCCCAGGCTCAGCTGGTCCAGATCCACCGCCGCCACGCTGACATCGCCATTGCCGCCCAGCACGATCTCACCGCGCAGACCCTTCATCCGGCTGACCGACACCGATCCGCCGCCGGTCAGCACCACGCGGCTGAGGTCGCCGGTCGACAGCCGCAGCACCGCCCGCCCGCCCGATTTCTCGCCGGGCCGCGCCCGCTCCACCGTCACCGCAAGCAGGCGGCCGGATACGTCCACCTTCAGCCGGTCCAGCACCGCCTGATCGCCATCCGCCCGCGCCGAAGCACCCGCGCCGGTGGTGATCGTCACCTCCACCGGCGCATCCACGCGAATGGCGTCGAAACTGGTGATGGTGAACCCGCGCGTCGCCGCCGCCGCCGGGGCGGCCCATAGCATGATGGCGACCGGCAGGGCGAGCGAACGGGGCAGCGGCATGACGATCTCCCAGTCTTTTGCCGATCCTGATAGGGATGGGCCGTAGCGGTTCCAAGCCCCCTTGTTCGTCGCACCGGATCAGGCAAGATCGTCAGGTTTTCAAAAGGGGCATGTGGCTGATGCGCAAATGGATTTCCGGACTCCTCCTGGCTTCGATCAGCATCGCGGCCCCGGCTGCGCCCGACGACCGGGGCGAAGCCTGGTGGAAGCATGTCCGCACCCTTGCCGACGATGGCTATGAAGGGCGGGGAACGGGCAAGCCGGGCTATGACAGGGCGGCTGATTATGTGATCGGACAGCTTCGGGCGCTTGGGCTGAAGCCGGCCGGGACCGACGGCTATAAACAGCCCGTCGCCTTCGTCGAGCAGGTGATCCTGTCGCAGCAGAGCAGCGCTTCGCTGACGGGGCCGGGCGGCCATGCCGCGCTGGCGGCGCCCGCCGACATCATCTTCTCAGGGGGCGGCGGCCCCGCTCCGGAAACCGTCGGCGCCCCGCTGGTCTTCGCCGGCTACGGCCTGCACCTGCCGGAGGCGGGGCATGACGATTTCGCCGGGCTGGACCTCAAGGGCAGGATCGTGGTGGTCGTCTCGGGCGGACCGGCGACCCTCTCCGGCGCGCTGAAGTCCCATGCCCGATCGGAGCGGGCGGCGTGGCTGGCGAAGCAGGGCGCGCTTGGACTGATCCAGCTCGTGACGCCGAAACAGGTTGAAATTCCGTGGGACCGGCGCATGGCGCTGGCCAGCCAGCCGGCCCTGTTCTTCCGCGACCCCGCCCTGCGGGATACGGCGACCCCCTTCCTCAACGCCCAGTTCGACCCGGCCAAATCCGCGCTGCTCTTTGCCGGATCGGGCCATGATTTCGCGCAGATCGCCGCCGCCGCCGACAGTTCCGGCCCGGTGCCGTCCTTCCCGCTCGCCCAGCGGCTGGACGCGAAGGTGGCGGCGAGGCGCGCCGATTTGACCTCGCCCAACATCATCGCGCTCATGCCCGGGACGGACCCGCAGCTCAGCAGGGAATATGTCGTCCTGTCCGCGCATCTCGACGGCTATGGGGTGGGCACGCCGATCGACGGGGACGCGATCTACAATGGGGCGCTCGATAATGCATCGGGCGTGGCGAGCCTGCTGGAAATCGCCCGGACCCTGCGCAACGGGAAGGTGAAGCCCCGGCGGTCGATCCTCTTCGCCATCGTCACGGCGGAGGAGAAGGGGCTGCTCGGGTCCAGCTATTTCGCGCGCCGTCCGACCGTGCCGCAAAGGGCGATGGTGGCCGACCTCAATTTCGACATGGCCCTGCCGATCTTCCCGCTGACCAGCGTGACGCCGATCGGCTATGACCAGAGCAGCCTTGGCAAGGATGCTGAAGCGGTGAGCGCGGCGATGAACCTGCCGATCACGCCCGATCCCTTCCCGGACCGCAACGTCTTCATCCGGTCGGACCAGTACAGCTTCATCCGGGCGGGCATCCCCGCGCTGTTCTTCAAATATGGCTTCAAGGCGGGCACGCCGGAGGCGACGGTCGAAAGGGCCTGGCGCGCCAACATCTACCATTCGCCCAGGGACGACGCGAACCAGCCGGTGATGCCGGCCGAATCGGTGAAGCTCAACGACTATGTCGCCGCCGTCACGCTGCGCGTCGCCAATGCGCCGCAGCGCCCGGCCTGGAACGAGGACAGCTTCTTCCGCCGCTTCGCCAAATAGCGTCCCCTCCTGCTTGATCCGGCGAGGGCAGGGGCCTAAACCCCCGGCCATGACCCATGCCTCCTATCCGGCGCTTCGTCTGCGCCGCACCCGCGCCTCGGCCTGGAGCCGGGCGTTGCACGCCGAAACCCGCCTCACGCCCAGCGACTTCATCTGGCCGCTGTTCGTCACGGAGGGCAGGCAAGTGGAGGAACCGATCGGCTCCCTTCCCGGCGTGTCGCGCTGGTCGGTGGACCTGATGGTGGAGCGTGCGAGGGAAGCGCAGGCGGCGGGCATTCCCTGCCTCGCGCTTTTCCCCAATACGCAGGCCGACCGCCGCAGCGATGACGGTGCTGAGGCGCTCAATCCCGATAACCTGATGTGCCGCGCCATCCGCGCCATCAAGGATGCGGTGCCCGACATCGGCATCCTGACCGACGTGGCGCTCGATCCCTATACGGCGCACGGCCAGGACGGCCTGCTGGACGAGGCGGGCTATGTCGTCAACGACGCGACCATCGACGTGCTGATCGGCCAGTCCCTGAACCAGGCGGCGGCGGGCGCGGACATCATCGCCCCCAGCGACATGATGGATGGCCGCGTCGGCGCCATCCGCGAGGCGCTGGAGCAGGAAGGCCATGCCAATGTGCAGATCATGGCCTATGCCGCCAAATATGCGAGCGCCTTCTACGGCCCGTTCCGCGATGCGGTCGGATCGAGCGGGCTGCTGAAGGGCAACAAGAAGACCTATCAGATGGACCCCGCCAACAGCGAGGAAGCGCTGCGCGAAGTCGCGCTGGACATTGCCGAAGGCGCCGACAGCGTGATGGTGAAGCCGGGCCTGCCCTATCTCGACATCATCGCCCGGGTGAAGGACCGGTTCGAAGTGCCCGTCTTCGCCTATCAGGTGTCGGGCGAATATGCGATGCTGGAGGCCGCCGCCGCCGCGGGGGCGGGGGAGCGCGACGCGCTGGTGCTGGAAACGCTGCTGGCGTTCAAGCGGGCAGGCTGCTCGGGCGTCCTCACCTATCATGCGCTCCATGCGGCGCGGCTGCTGGGAGCCTGAACATGACCGATCATCCCGAAGTCTCCATCATCCCCTTCAACGGCAAGACGCCGAAGATCCACCCCAGCGCCTTCATCGCGCCGGGATGCCGCATCATCGGGGATGTGGAGATCGGCCCGGACGTCAGCATCTGGTATAATTGCGTGATCCGGGCGGACGTGAACTTCATCCATATCGGCGCCCGCACCAATATCCAGGACGGCTCGATCGTGCATTGCGACAGCCCCGGCGACCATATCGACGGTCGCCCGTCCGAAGGCTGGCCCACGATCATCGGGGAAGACGTGCTGATCGGACATCTTGCGATGGTCCATGGCTGCATATTGAAGGACCGCGCCTTCGTGGGGCTGGGCGCCATCGTCATGAGCGGCGGGACGGTGGAAAGCGACGCCATGCTCGCGGCCGGGGCCCTGCTTTCTCCGGGGAAGACGGTGCCTCACAGGCAGCTTTGGGCCGGCCGCCCCGCCAAATATATGCGCGACCTGTCGGACGAAGTGCTGATCGACATGCGGGAGGGCGTCGACCATTATGTCCATAATGGAAAGGCGCACAAGGGCGCGGTGAAGGCGGCGCTTTCGCCCGATTGAATCGGCAGGGCTGCAGGCGGATCAGGGCTGCGCCAGACGCCCCTTGAGCACGTCCAGCCGGTCGTTCTGCCCATCGACAATCGCCAGCGCGGAAGCCCGCGCCGCATCGATCGCCTCGATCCCGCCGCTGGCCTTCCCCTCGGCCGCCGCGTTGCTGCGCTCGACAAAGAGCACGTCCAGGCTCGCCAGCGCCGATACGCTGTCGTTGCGCGCCGATTCCAATGCGCTGAGCGCCGTCTGCGCCGCCACCCAGGCCTCGCTGGAGACCGCCGCGCCGGATGCTGCCCGCGTCGCCCTGTCCGCCGCCGGCCAGGCCTTGTCGAATGCCGTGCCGCCCGCCTGAGCCTGCGCCGTCAGCCGGTCGACATTCTGGACCAGCTCCGGTTCGGGCGCGACGGGGGAGGGCGCGGGCGCCGCCTCCGCGATGGGGGCGTCCTCGATCGCCCGCTTGGCGAGGGACGGATAGCCCTGAAAGGTGCTGGCGCAACCGGACAGGAACAGGGCCAGGGAAGGAAGCAGCCGACGCGGATTCATGCTTCGCATCTAGGATGAGCCGCGCCGGGAGGCAAGTTCAGCGTGGCAGCGCGGCGGCTTCCCGTGCAAGCGCCTCTATCTTCGCCGGATCGACCGGCCCCTTGGGCACGACCCAGCTTCCGCCGACGCATTTGACGACGGGTTCCGCCAGCCATCTGGGCGCGCTTTCCGCCGTGATCCCGCCGGTCGGGCAGAAGCGCGCCATGTGCAGCGGCGCGGCCAGGGCCTTCAGCGCGGGCAGCCCGCCCGAAGTCTCCGCCGGGAAGAATTTGAAGTGCGACAGCCCCATGTCCAGCCCGCGCATGATGTCGCCCGCCGTCGCCGTGCCCGGCAGGAAGGGAATGCCCGCGGCGATCGCGGCCCTGCCCAGCGGCTCGGTCAGGCCGGGGCTGACGATGAAGCGCGCCCCCGCCTCCATCGCGGCGTCCAGTTGCGCCGGGTTCAGCACCGTGCCCGCTCCGACGACGGCGCCCTCGACCTTCGCCATCTCCCTGATCACGTCCAGCGCCGCCGGCGTCCGAAGCGTCACTTCCAATGCAGGAAGCCCGCCCTTCACCAGCGCCCGCGCGATCGGCAGCGCATCCTCGACCCGGTCCACCACCAGTACCGGGATCACCGGGGCCAGTTCCACCACCTGTTCAACGCTCAACGCCATCATTTCTTCTCCCGAAAGGCCGCGGCGGCGCCGTACAGCCCGATTTCGTCATGCAGGGCCAGCCGGATCGGCACCGACTTCATCAGGCTTTCGAACCGTCCCTTGGCGGTGAAGCGCTGGTGGAAACCGCATTGCGGCAATATGTCCTTCATCCGCTGGGTCAGGCCGCCCGCCAGCACCACCGTATGCGGTCCCTGCGCCAGCGCCAGGTCGCCCGCGACCGAACCGTAGGACATGCAGAACCGCGCCAGCGCCCTGCGCGCAAATTCGTCGGTCCCGTCGATGGCGGCCTGCCAAAGCTCGGCATCCTCCATCAGCACGACCCGATCATGGCCGATGGTCGCCATCGCCTTGTAGATGTTGTTGAGCCCCGGTCCCGATACGATGCGCTCGGTCGACACGCGCAGGAATTTGTCGCGCAGATAGGCGAGGATCTTCTCTTCCAGCGGGTCCAGCGGCGCGAAGTCCAGATGCCCCCCCTCCGTCGCGATCACATGCGGCTCGCCATCGTCGAAGGCGATCATCGCCACGCCCAGCCCGGTGCCCGGTCCCAATATCGTCACCCCGCCGTCGCGCGGAAAGGGCCTGTCCTCCCCGAACAGCAGCGGCAGATTCTCCTTCGGCAGGCGCGCCACGGCATGGGCGACCGCCTCGAAATCATTGACCAGCCGCAGATGCCTGAGGCCCAGTTCCTCGTCCAGCGTATCGGGCCGGATGACCCATGCGCTGTTGGTGAGCTTGATGACTTCGCGCCCGATCGCGGTGGCAAAGGCGATGGAGGCGGATGTGGGCAGATGGCCGCCCTCATCCTTGACGAAGGCCGCCCAGCAGGCCTGGAGGGTCGGATAATCGGCCACCTTATATTTGCGCACCTTGCCCAGCGTGGGCACATTGCGCGCATTCAGTCTGGCACGGGCGAAGCGGGCGTTTGTGCCGCCAATGTCGGCTGCGATGATCTCGGTCATGCTACTCTCCTCCCGTCCGGGCCGAGCCTGTCGAAGTCCTTCACTCTTCCTCAGGAAAAGCGCTCCTCCGAAAATCTTGGGCGGACGGGAATGTTTCGGTTCTAAACTTCGGTTTCCATGGCCGCCAGAATGGGCGATGCGCCGCTTTCCGCCAGATCGCTATGATGGCGGAACAGCGCGAACAGCTCGCGGCCCGTATCATAGGGGGCGGGGGGCGGCGCGGGCGTGTCGCGGCCGTCCCATTCCGCCGCGTCGACCAGCGCTTCGATCAGGCCCGTCTCCGCGCAGACCCGCACCATGTCGCCGTCGCGCAGCTTGGCGATGGGGCCGCCTCCCAACGCTTCCGGCGACAGGTGGATCGCCGCGGGCACCTTGCCCGATGCGCCGGACATGCGCCCGTCCGTCACCAGCGCGACGCGGAAGCCGCGATCCTGCAACACGCCCAGCGCCGGGGTCAGCTTGTGCAGTTCGGGCATGCCGTTCGCCCTTGGTCCCTGGAACCGCACCACGACCACGACATCGCGCTCCAGTTCGCCGGCCTTGAAGGCGCGCAGCACATCGTCCTGATCGTGGAAGACCGCCGCGGGCGCTTCGATGGTCCAGCGCTCCCGGTCGACCGCGCTCACCTTCATGACGCAGCGGCCAAGATTGCCGGCCAGCAATCGCATCCCGCCGTCGGGATTGAAGGCGTCGGACACCGGCCGGAGGATCGACAGGTCCCGCGATTCGGGCACATCCTTCCAGGCCAGCGCGTCATTCTCCAGCACCGGTTCCTTGCCATAATCGGCCAGTCCCTGCCGCGCGACGGTGAGGATGTCGCCATGCAGCAGCCCGTTGCCGAGCAGTTCGCGGATCACATAGCTGATGCCGCCTGCCGCATGGAAATTGTTCACATCGCCCGATCCATTGGGATAGACCCGCGCCAGCAGCGGCACGACATCGGAAATTTCCGCGAAATCGGTCCAGTCGACGACGATCCCCGCCGCCCGGGCGATGGCCGGCAGATGGATCGCATGGTTGGTCGATCCGCCGGTCGCCATCAGGCCGATGATGGCGTTGACGATCGCCTTTTCATCCACGCAATGCCCCAGCGGCCGATAATCGTCATTGGGTTGTCCGTCCCTGTCCCAGCCGATGCGCGACAATTGATGCACCGCCGCCCGCGTCAGTTCCTGCCGAAGCCTCGTGCCCGGATGCACGAAGGAGGCGGCGGGCATGTGGAGCCCCATCATCTCCATCATCATCTGGTTCGAATTGGCCGTGCCATAGAAGGTGCAGGTCCCTGCGCCGTGATAGCTGGCGCTTTCGGACTCCAGCAGTTCCTCCCGGCCGACCTTGCCTTCGGCATAGAGCTGGCGGATGCGCACCTTTTCCTTGTTGGCGAGGCCGGACGGCATCGGCCCGGCGGGGATCAATATGGTCGGCAGATGCCCGAAACGCAGCGCCCCGATCAGCAGCCCCGGCACGATCTTGTCGCAGATGCCCAGCAGCAGCGCGCCCTCGAACATGGCGTGGGACAGGGCGATGGCGGTGCCCAGCGCGATGGTGTCGCGGGAAAAGAGCGACAGGTCCATGCCCGCCTGCCCCTGGGTCACGCCGTCGCACATCGCCGGAACGCCGCCCGCGACCTGAGCGGTGCAGCCCACCTCCCGCGCCGCCAGCTTGATCTGCTCGGGATAGCGGCCATAGGGCTGATGCGCCGACAGCATGTCGTTATAGGCGGTGACGATGCCGAAATTCATTGCCGCGCCGGTGCGGATGACAGCCTTGTCTTCGCCGCTCGCGGCAAAGCCATGGGCCAGGTTCCCGCATGAAAGCTGGGCGCGGTTGGTGCCCGCGTCCCGCCCGCGCTCGATCAGGCTCAGATATTTGAGGCGCGAAGCCGCGCTGCGCTTCACGATGCGTTCGGTGACCTTTTCGATCACCGGATGAAGGTCAGTCATTCCAGCTCGCTCCGTCTCGTTCGATAAGGGCAATGGCTGAGGATGGCCCCCAGTTCCCGGAAGAATAGGAGGATGGCTTCACCCCGGCCTCCTTCCACCCGTCGATGATCGAATCGATCCAGGTCCATTGCGCCTCGACCTCGTCCCGGCGCACGAACAGGGTGGCGTCGCCCGCCAGCAGGTCCAGGATCAGCCGTTCATAGGCGATCCGGCGGCGCTGCCCGGCGAAGGCGGCGGTCAGCGACACGTCCAGCGTCACCTCCTCCAGATGCACCTCGCGCTCCAGCCCCGGCCTTTTGCTCATGATGAGCAGGCGGATATATTCCTCCGGCTGCAACCGGATGATGAGCGTATTCGGCTCCAGACCCGACCCGCCATTGCGTCCGAAGATCGAATGGCGCACCGGCTTGAACTGGATCAGGATTTCCGACTGGCGCGTCGGCATGCGCTTGCCGGTGCGCAGGTAGAAGGGCACGCCCTGCCAGCGCCAGTTGTCGATATGGGCCTTCAGCGCCACGAAGGTCTCGGTGTCGGACGGCCTGCCCAGTTCGTCGGCATAGCCGGTGACGATCTGCCCGCCGACCGCGCCGGGCGTATATTGCCCGCGCACGCTATGCGTCTTCACCGTCTCGGCCGTCATCGGGCGCAGCGAACGGAGCGCCTTCACCTTCTCGTCGCGCACGGCGGTCGGGTCCATCCGCGCGGGCGGCTCCATGGCGATGATCGACAGGATCTGGAGGACGTGGTTCTGCACCATGTCGCGCAGCGCGCCGACGCCGTCATAATAGGAAACCCGGCCTTCCAGGCCCACCGTCTCGGCCACGGTGATCTGCACATGATCGATGGCGGTGGCGTTCCACAGCGGTTCGAACATCACATTGCCGAAGCGCAGGGCGAGCAGGTTCTGGACCGTTTCCTTGCCCAGATAATGGTCGACGCGGAAAATCTGCTCCTCCGCGAACAGCGCGCCGATGCCGTCATTGACCTCTTTGGAAGAGGCCAGATCCTTGCCGATCGGCTTTTCCATCGCGATTCGCGTCTTCGGCGTGATCAGCCCCGCCTCGGCCAGCCCCTGGGCGGTCGGCGCGAAGAGGGAAGGGGGCGTGGAGAGATAGACGGACACGCCCTTGTCGAGTCGCCCGTCCAGCCGTTCCGCCAGCGCCCTGAACTGGGCGGCGTTGCCCGCCTCCACCGGCTGATAGACGATGATGTCGCGCAGCCGCTCCGCGATGTCCGCGTCATAACGGTCTGCGGCCAGGAATTTCCGCAGCGCCTTGTCGATGTCCGCGCGAAACTGCTCGTCGGTGAATTCGGAACGCCCTGACGCGATGATCAGGAAATCCTCCGGCAGCAGGCCATCGGCCAGCAGATTGTAGAGCGAGGGAAAGATCATCCTGTGCGCCAGGTCGCCGGTGGCGCCGAACAACAGGAACGTGGCAGACGGTTCGGTCAAAGGTTGTCCCTTTTCCGTTAGTGTTATCAGGTCTGCACGAAGCCGCCCTTATACCCAGCGGCACTCGTTACGCAAGCAGGCTATCCCTGTGGGGCCCATCCCGCAACCGCGAGAGGATGAAAGCGTCGATTTTTGGCTGGACGCTGGCCGCCGATTTTGCCATTGGCGCTCCACCCTGGCGTTTTTGGCGGAAGATGGAATCATCCTCCGTCCGGAACGCGGCTGAAGGGCATGCGGGCGTGGTGAAACTGGTAGACGCGCCGGACTCAAAATCCGGTTCCGAAAGGAGTGTCGGTTCGATTCCGACCGCCCGCACCATCTTATTTTGCCTCAAGCGCCGGGCGGCCGCATCCGCGGCCTTGGCTATCCTCGCATAAGCTCGGGCAGCCGTTCGGTTCGCCCTTGCGAACCCCGCCGGGTTCGATGCCCTCTTTCCAGACATGGCCATGCACTAAAAAGCCCGGCAGCATGGCTGCCGGGCAGGCGAGCTTTTACAGGGTAAAAGCTTCGGGTCGCACCCCAGCGATTAACCGCAAATATTTAAGATACCAGAGGAATTTGCCGATCCAGCCGGAATGGATCAATCCCTTGCCCCGCCGCCCTGCGCGTTGAACCAGGGGATCATCCGGGCGATGGCATCCTCCACCCGATCGGTGGAAACCGCGAAACTGAAGCGGATATGCCGGTGCCCGTCGACCGGATCGAAATCGATCCCCGGCGCCGTCGCCACACCCGTTTCGCGGAGCAGCCTCTGACAGAAGGACAGGCTGTCATTGGTCAGATGCCCCACATCCGCATAGATGTAGAAGGCCCCGTCCGGCGGCGCGATCTCCTTCAACCCCAGCGCGGGCAGGGCGGCCAGCAGCAACTCCCGGTTGCGCCGATAGGTGGCGACATGCCCCTCCAGCTCATCGATGCAGTCGAACGCCTTCAACCCCGCATGCTGCGCCAGGGAAGGCGGCGTCAGGAACAGATTGCCCATCCGCGCCCGAGCGGTTTCGATCAGGCCGGGCGGAAACACCACCCAGCCCAGCCGCCACCCGGCCATGGAAAAATATTTGGAGAAGCTGTTCACGACGATGGCGTCCGGCGCGAATTCCAGCATCGACCGCGCCGGTTCGCCATAGCTGAGCCCGTGGTAAATCTCGTCGGAGACGATGCGAATGCCCCGCACCCGGCAAACCTCCGCGATGCGCGCCATCTCCTCGGCGGGAATGATGGTCCCTGTGGGATTGGCCGGGCTGGCGATGATCGCCCCATCCGGCGCGGGTTCCAGGGCCTTCAGCGCCGCCGCGCCGATCTGGTAACGCTCCGCCGGCCCGCAATCGACCTCCAGCGGCTCCAGATAGAGCGCCTTCAACGTATTGCGATAGGCGACATAGCCCGGCCGCGCCGTCGCCACCCGCGCTCCGGGCGCGAACAGGCTGGTCAGCGCCAGCACCAGCCCCGGCGAAGCGCCGCAGGTGAGCAATATCTGCTCCGCTTCCACGGCCACGCCATAGCGCTCCCGATAATGGAGCGCGATCCGCTCCTTCAGCGCCGGACTTTCCCAATAGCCCATGGGGTCGCGATCCAGCACGGCATGCGCTTCCATAATCGCAGCAGAGGGCGCCCCCGTGGACGGTTGCCCGAATTCCATATGCAGGATGGATCGCCCCTCGGCCTCCAGCCTGTGGGCTTCCCGGCTGATGGCGATGGCGTGAAAAGGATCGATATTGGCAACCATGCGTCGCCTCTTACCCGCGCCGCAACCTTGTCACAATTGCCGCGTTGGCGATGGATGAACGAAACCATGCTCGACGCGCTGCAATATTATGGCGCAGGCGCCGCCACCATCGCCGCTTTCATCGTCTCCCTCAATCTCGGCCGCCGCATCACGGGCTGGGCTTTCGTCCTCTTCGTGACATCCTCCATCGCCCTGATCGGCTGGGGTTTTCTGTCGGAAGACAGCGAAGGCATAGGCTTCCAGAATATCGCGCTGCTCCTGATCAATCTCGTCGGCGTCTGGCGCTATCTCATCTCCAGGCACAAGCCGCGCGACTGAACCTATTCCGAAATCCAAACCTCCACCGAAACCGCATGCTGGCACAGCGCCACCCGGACGGGCAGTTCCTCCACCGGCCCCCCCGCCAAGGCCCGGTCATAGACCGCCTTCTTCGCCGCCCCGCCGATCTGGAGGAAGATATGCCGGCTCGCAAGGATCGCCCGGGCGCTCATCGACATGCGCTGATGCGGCGCAGCGGGCGGCGTGACCGCGATCGTCAGGGCATGGGTGGAAAGCCCCTCCGCCAGTTCCTTCGCCCCCGGAAACAGCGAAGCGGTATGCCCATCCTCCCCCATCCCCAACAGCACGATGTCGAGCGGCCAGGGCAGGGCCGCGAACGCCGCCTCGCACTCTGCCTGCCCGGCATAGGCGTCCGCCGCCTCATTCTTCATCGGCACGAACCGCGCCGCCCCGGCCTTCCCCTGCAACAAAGTCTCGCGCACCAGCCGCTCATTGCTGTCCGCATGGTCCGGCGCCACCCAGCGCTCGTCGACCAGCGTCACGATCACCTTGCTCCAGTCGAGCGCCATCCCCGACAAAGCCTCCAGCACGGGCCTTGGCGACCGCCCGCCCGACAGCGCGATCGTCGCCACCCCCCGCGCCGCGATGGCATCCCCCAGCACCGTGGCGATCCGCCGCGCCATGTCCGCCGCCGCCAGCGCGCCATCGACGAAAAGATGTTCGGTAGGCATGTCGTTCAATTCTCTTCGGCCAGATTGTCTTCAGGGATCGTGCAGATGTCGATCCATCGCGCGGCGGTCAGCTCGGCCAGCCGCTCCGGCGTCAACTCCACCGAAGTCGTCCGCGATCCCGCCGCCGGAAACACCGTCTCGAAATCCCGCAGCGAAATATCGCAATAAACGGGCAGGGGAGAGGTCAGCCCAAAGGGACATACGCCCCCCACCGGATGCCCGGTCAGTCCCTCCACCTCCTCCAGCCCCAGCATGCGCGGCCTGGCGCCCAGCGCCGCCTTCGCCTTCCCGTTGTTCAGCCGCGCATCGCCCCGCGCCACCACCAGCGCGACCTCGTTCCCGACCCGCAACGACAGCGTCTTGGCGATCCGCGCCGGAACCACGCCCAGGGCCTCCGCCGCCTCATTGACCGTGGCGGTGCTCACCCCCTGGTCGATGATGGCGACATCCGGCGCATGGGCGGAGAAGAAGGCCCGGACCGACTCCGCGCTCATTCCCCTCCATTCCCCCTTTGCTGTATCTCGGTCAGCTTGCGCTCCCAGGCGAGGGCATGGGTGACGATCTGATCCAGATCGGCATAAAGCGGCTTCCATGGGAATTCCCCCATGATCGCCCGATTGTCGGAAATGAGCGCATCCGGATCGCCCGCGCGCCGCCCCTCCATCCGCCGGTCGATCTTCAGGTTCGTCACCCGGTCGACCGCGTCCAGCACCTCCAGCACGGAAAAGCCCCGGCCATAGCCGCAGTTGAGCAGATAATTCTGCTCCGGCCTGGCCATCAGCGCCTCCAGCGCCAGCACATGCGCCGCCGCCAGATCGGTGACATGGATATAGTCGCGCACCCCGGTCCCGTCCGGCGTGTCGAAATCGGTCCCGAACACCGAAACATGGCTCCGCTTGCCCAGGGCCGCCTCGACCGCGACCTTGATCAGATGCGTCGCCCCCGCCGTCGACTGCCCCGTCCGCCCGGCCGGATCGGCGCCCGCCACGTTGAAATAGCGCAGCGCGCAGAAGTTCATCGCATGCGCCGCGCTGACGTCGCGCAGCATATATTCGGTCATCAGCTTCGACATGCCATAGGGATTGATCGGCCGCTGCGGCGTCGTCTCCCTGACCGGGCTTTCCTCCGGAATGCCGTAGGTCGCCGCCGTCGAGGAGAAGATGAAATGCGGCACGCCGACCGTGACGACGCTCTCGATCAGGTCGCGGGTCTTGGCGCTGTTGTTATGATAATATTTGAGCGGGTTCTCGACCGATTCCGGCACCACCACCGATCCGGCAAAGTGCATCACCGCCTTCACGCCATGATCGCGCAGGGCCTTCTGCACCAGCGGCTGATCGGAAATATCGCCCTCGACGAACGCCACATCGTCCGGCACCGCCCAACGGAACCCCGTCACCAGATTGTCGATCACCACGACGCCATAGCCCGCGTCGTGCAACGCCAATACGGCATGGCTGCCAATATAGCCGGCCCCGCCCGTGACCAGAACCGTCGGCTTTTCGCTCATAAGATGAAGGTCTCCCGATAGATCAGGGCCGCCGCCATTCTCCCCCGTCATGCTGAACCTGTTTCAGCATCCATCGCGCCTCCGGACTCAGGTCTTGCCGAGGGCGAAACGGATGCTGAAACAAGTCCAGCATGACGAATGAGAAGGTTACAGCCCTTTGCCTGTCAGGACTAGATCAGCTTCGTGACGATTCCCACCCCATTCATGCCGCGGCGCGGGACGAAACGGGGCGATAGAAAGTCGCGCCGCTTGCCGCCATGTCCTGCAACTGGACCGTGGGCGCGAAGCGATCGCCATGCGTCGCCGCCAGCCGCTCCAGCACCGCGACGACATGGCCGATGCCGACCGTGTCCATATGGCTGAACGGTCCGCCGGTATAGGGCGCGAAGCCCCAGCCGAATATCGCCCCGATGTCGCCATCCTCCGGCGTCTCCAGCACGCCTTCCTCGAAGCAGCGCGCGCATTCGATCAACTGGCGGTAGAGCAGCCGCTCCTTCACTTCCTCGACATCGGGCTGCACGGCGGCGCGCGGGAACATCTCCTCCAGACCGGCCCAGAGATGCTTCTTCCCGCCCTCGGGATAGTCATACCAGCCCTTGGCGCTTTTCCGCCCCAGCCGCCCCAGTTCGACCATCCGCGCCATCACCGCGTCGGACGGCTGCGCGACATAGGCGTCGCCCAGCTCCTTCTGCGCGGCGACGACGATCTTGTGGCCCAGCTCGATGGAAACCTCGTCGCCCACCGCCAGCGGCCCCACCGGCATGCCCAGTTGCCGCCCGGCATTTTCGATCAGCGCGGGATTGATCCCCTCCGCGACCATCTCCACGCCCTCCTGCACATAGGTGCCGAAGCAGCGCGAGGTATAGAAGCCGCGCGAGTCATTGACGACGATCGGCGTCTTCCTGATCTGGGCCACGAAATCCAGCGCCTTGGCGATGGCGGCCGGCCCGGTTTCCTTGCCCAGGATGATCTCCACCAGCGGCATCTTCTCGACCGGCGAGAAGAAGTGGATGCCGATGAAATTCTCCGGCTTGCTCCACGCCTTCGCCAGCTTGGTGATCGGCAAAGTGGAGGTGTTCGACCCGAAGATCGTATCCGCGCCCAGCACCTCCTCGACCTTCTTGGTCACTTCGGCCTTGATCGCGACATCCTCGAACACCGCCTCGATCACGAAGTCCGCTCCGGCCAGCGCGGCATAATCCGTCGTCGGCGTCACGCGGGCCAGCGTCTCCGCCATCTTCTCCGGCGTCATGCCCCGGCCCAGCCGCTTCTTCAGCACCTCCTCGACATGCGCCTTGCCCTTTTCGGCATAGGCCTGATCGCGGTCGAACAGCACCACCTCGATCCCCGCCTGCGCGGCCACGGTGGCTATCCCTGCGCCCATCATGCCCGCGCCCAGCATGGCCAGCTTCTTCGTCGGCGCCTTGGGCTGGTCCTTGGGCCGCCTTGCGCCGCGCTCGGCCGCCTGCTTGTTGACGAACAGGCTGCGGATCATGTTCGCCGCCTGCGGGTCGGCCGCGACCTTGGCGAAATATTTGCTCTCCACCCGGATCGCCCGGTCGATGGGCAGGAAAGCCCCCTCATAGACCGCCGAAAGCAGCGCGATCGGCGCGTTCATGTTGCGCTGGGTCTGCTTGAGCGTCATCGGCAGGGCGCCCGCCATGGTCTGGACGAAGGCCGGATTGAAGCCGCCCGCGCCGCCGGGGAATTTGAAGCCCTTGACGTCCCAGGGCTGCACGAAGGCGTTGGGATTGGCCTTCACCCATTCGCGCGCGGCTTCGACCGCCGTGCCCTGCGGCACGACCTGATCGACCACCTTCATCATCGCCGCGTCGGCGGGACGGAACAGCTTGCCCTGCAACATATACATCAGCGACGCCTGCACCCCCATGATGCGCGGCAGGCGCTGCGACCCGCCGCCGCCGGGGAACAGGCCGATCAGGATTTCGGGCAGGCCCAACTGCGTCTTCGGGCTGTCCCCGACGATCCGGCGATGACAGGCCAGCGCCAGTTCGAACCCGCCGCCGACGCAGGTGCCCTCGATGGCGCAGGCGACCGGCTTGCCGCAGGTCTCCAGCCGCCGGAACAACTGGTTCAGCACGAAAACCTTGTCGAAGATCGCGGCGGGGGAGGGGCGTTTCCCATTCTCGCTGACCAGCATCGACCCGAAATATTTGAGGTCCATGCCCGCCATGAAGCCGCTGCTCTTGCCCGACGCGATGACCGCGCCCTTGATCGCCTCCTCGGAGGAAATGCGCGTGATCGCCGCGTCCAGATCGGCCAGGAAATCCGGGCCGATGACGTTCATCGACTGATCGGGAACATCAATGGTGAGGGTGGCGATGCCGTCGGCGTCGATGTCGAAATTGATGGTCTGCATTTTGGGCAACCTTTCCTACCTCCGTTCGTGCTGAGTAGGGGCTGAGCTTGTCGAAGACCCGTATCGAAGCATTGATCCTTCGATACGCCATTTCGACGGGCTCAATGGCTACTCAGGACGAACGGGTCCACTGTTCAAACGCGCTCGATGATGATGCCCGTGCCCATGCCCGCGCCGACGCACAGGTTGATGAGCGCGGTGCCCTTGCCGGTCCGTTCCAGCTCGTCCAGCGCCGTGCCCAGCACCATCGCCCCGGTCGCGCCCAGCGGATGGCCCATGGCGATCGCGCCGCCATTGACGTTGATCTGCCCATGGTCGAGGTCCATCGCCTGCATGTAGCGCAGGACGACGCTGGCAAAGGCCTCGTTCAGTTCCCACAGGTCGATGTCGGCCTTGCTCATCCCCGCCCGATTGAGCAGCTTGCCCGCCACGAACTCAGGCCCTGTCAACATGATCAGCGGCTCCGACCCGATGGACGCCATCGCCTTGATCCGGGCGCGGGGCTTCAACCCATATTTCTCGCCCATCTCCCTGTTGCCGACCAGCACCGCGGCGGCGCCGTCGACGATGCCGCTGCTGTTGCCGGCATGGTGGACATGGTTGACCTTCTCCAGTTCGGGATAGCGGAGCAGGGCAATGGCGTCGAAGCCCGGCATCTCCTCGCCCAGCGCGGCGAAGCTCGGCTTCAGGCTGGCGAGCGACTGCATCGTCGCGTCGGGCCGCATATGCTCGTCATGGTCCAGGACGACCGATCCGATGACGTCCTTCACCGGCACGATGGATTTGGCGAAGCGCTTCTCGTCCCAGGCGGCCTTGGCGCGCCGCTGGCTTTCGACGGCATAAGCGTCGACATCGTCGCGGCTGATCCCGAACTTGGTCGCGATCACATCGGCGCCGATGCCCTGCGGCGCGAAATAGGTCTTGTAGGCGACCGCCGGGTCCATCGCCCACGCGCCGCCGTCCGAAGCCATGGGCACGCGGCTCATCGACTCGACGCCGCCGCCGATGGCAAGGCCCGCTTCGCCGGAATAGACCTTGGCGGCGGCCATGTTCACGGCCTCCAGCCCCGAAGCGCAGAAACGGTTGATCTGCACGCCGGGCACGGTCTGGGCGTAATCGGCGTTCAGCACCGCCACGCGGGCGATGTCCGCGCCCTGTTCGCCCACCGGGCTGACGCAGCCCAGTATGACGTCATCGACATCGGCGGTGTCGATCTCCGTCCGGTCCCGCACCGCCTGCAGCATCTGCGTCGCCAGCTGGATCGGGGTGATTTCGTGCAGTGACCCGTCGGCCTTGCCCCGGCCCCGGGGCGTCCTGACGGCATCGTAAATAAAGGCTTCCATTGCTTTCCATTCCTCTCCGCTGGGCGCCGGATGTTCGCTGCGAATGTATTTACGTTTACGTAAAGTGCAAGCCTCAATCGTCAGCCCGCCCGACCGTAACGTCATCCCGCCAAAGGGGCCCCGCCTCGTCCTCCGGCGGACGTTTCAACCCTTTTCAATTCTTTTAATGATTCGCGGATTTGACCCGCCCGCCTTATTCCGCTTCATGGAAAGCGTGTCAGAGTCGGACCCCTCCCAAGCGCCGTCGCCCTTGTCGATCCCGATCTTCCGCGCGATCTGGTGGGCCAGCCTCGCCTCCAACTTCGGCGGGCTGATCCAGTCCGTCGGCGCGCAGTGGATGATGACCTCGCTCTCCGCCTCGCCCCAGATGATCGCGCTGGTTCCGGCGGCGACGACCCTGCCGATCATGCTGCTGTCGCTCTGGGCAGGCGCGGTGGCGGACAATAGCGACAGGCGGGTGGTCATGCTGATCTGCCAGCTGTTCATGCTCATCGTCTCCGCCCTGCTGGCGCTGTTCGCCTGGATGGGTTGGGTGACGCCCTGGGCCCTGCTGGGCTTCACCTTCCTGGTCGGCTGCGCCACCGCGATCAACGGGCCGGCCTGGCAGGCGTCGGTCGGGGACATGGTGCCGCGCGCCGCCTTGCCCCATGCCGTCTCGCTCAATTCCATGGGCTTCAACATGGCGCGCAGCATCGGCCCGGCGCTGGGCGGCGTCATCGTCGCGGCCGCCGGTGCGGCGACGGCCTTTCTGGTCAACGCCATCAGCTATGTGGGGCTGGTCGCCGTGCTTGCCCGCTGGCGTCCCGAACGGCCGCCTCAACTCCTCCCGCGCGAACGCATAGGCCTCGCGATGCGCGCTGGGGTTCGTTACGTCGCCATGTCGCCCAACATCCAGGTCGTGCTGCTCCGAAGCGCGGCATTCGGCATCGGGGCAAGCGCCGTTTCAGCGATGATGCCGCTGGTGGCGCGCGACCTGCTGGGCGGCGGCGCGCTGACATTCGGCGCGCTCAGCGGCGCCTTCGGCATCGGCGCGGTGCTGGGGGCGCTGTCGACGGGGCAATTGCGCCGCCGCTTTTCGGTCGAGACCATCGTGCGCTCAGCCGCCATGGCGCTTGCGGCCGGGACGGTGCTGATGGCGGTCAGCGACTGGCTGGTCGTTGCGTTGCTGGGGCTGCTGATGGCGGGCGCGGGCTGGGTGATCGCCCTCTCGACCTTCAACGTTTCGGTCCAGATGTCGGCGCCTCGCTGGGTCGTGGCGCGGGCCGTTGCCCTGTATCAGATGGTCGCCTTCGGCGGCATGGCCGGGGGTGCATGGCTGTTCGGCACCATGGCGGAGGATCATGGCGTCGTCATCGCCCTCTATGGCGCGGCAGCCGTCCAGTTCGCCTCGGCCCTGATCGGCTATGCGCGTCCGCTGGCGCAGACGGGCGAGGAGAATCTCGACCTCCAGAACCTGTGGCGCGAGCCGCAGACCGCCGTTCCGATCGAGCCCCGCAGCGGCCCGGTGGTCGTCACCATAGAATATCGCATAGCCGCCGGATCTGTCGTCCCCTTCCTGGCGGCGATGAGCGAACGCCGCCGCATCCGTCGCCGCGACGGCGCCCATGGCTGGTCGCTGCTGCGCGATCTGGGCGATCCGGAATTGTGGGTGGAGCGCTATCATGTGTCGACCTGGCTGGACTATGTCCGCCACAACAGCCGCCGGACCGTTGCCGACATGGCGAACAGCGAAGCCATCCACGCGCTGCACAGCGGCCCCAATCCGCCGGTCGTGCATCGCATGCTGGAGCGGCAGACGGGTTCTCTGCCGCTGGGCCGCTCGGCCGACCCGCGCGAGATGGGCGATCCCATGACCGATCCCACCCGGTCGAGCTGATGCGCTATTCGGGCCGCCGTTCGGCAAGATCCTCTGGCGTGTCGATGTCGCGCAGGCTGGCGCCCATGGTTTCGATCTGCACGCCATGGCTGAGCAGCGCCCGCGCCCCCTGGTCTCCCCGCAGCGCCAGCAGTTCGGGGAAATGCTTCCGCCCGATGAAGGCGGGCGGCGAAGAGGAAAATCCGTCGGTGCTGGCGACGACGGAGCGGATGTCCTCCGCCGCCATGCAGATGCGGTTGTAATGCGTCTGCGGCACGTCGGGCATGTCGGCCAGGCAGATCAATATGCCGCGGCATTTCCGCATCGGCATGACATGCTCCACGGCGCGGATGATGCTGCCCGATATGCCGTCTTCCGGACGATCGTTGACCAGGATCGAATAGCCGCGCCGTTCCAGCCGGCGATGCAGGACCGGCGCCTGGCCGACAGGACGCACCACCGCAACCAGTTCCGCAAAGATCATGGAGGCGATGGTTTCCAGCGCATGCACCGCGACGGGCTTGCCCCGCCAATCGGCCATCAGCTTGTCTTCTTCCCCGAATCGTGAGGATGTGCCCGCTGCAAGGAGGACGGCGGCGATCTGTTCGGTCCGCATGGTTCCGCTGTGATGATTTGAGGCGACCCGGTTGACCCGGTTTCCCCTGCATGTGCCACCGCCAGCATGTCCTGTCCAGCAGGGCGAAGGGGCTGGCGTTCCTGTAAATCAGTCGCCATATGCCCGGAAGCAACAAAGGAGTGGTGCCGTCCATGGAATATGATCCCGATGCCGAAACTGCGGGCGAGTCGATCAAGATTCCGGTTCCGGCGGACGTGGCCGACGCGATCCGTACGCTGATCCGCTGGTCGGGCGACGATCCGGAACGGGAAGGGCTGGTGGAAACGCCCCAGCGCGTGGCGCGGGCGTGGAAGGAATATTGCCGCGGCTATGACGACGATCCGGCCTATCATCTTTCGCGCATCTTCCATGAAGTCGGCGGCTATGACGACATCGTGCTGTTGAAGGACATACCGTTCCAGTCGCACTGCGAGCACCATATGGCGCCCATCGTGGGCGTCGCGCACATCGCCTATCTGCCCGGCCAATATGTCGTCGGCATATCGAAGCTGGCGCGCGTGCTGCACGCCTTCGCCCACCGGCTTCAGGTGCAGGAACGGCTGACTTCGGAAGTCGCCAACTGCATCTGGGAACATCTGAAGCCCCAGGGCGTCGCGGTCGTGGTCGAGGCGACCCATGGCTGCATGACGGGCCGTGGCGTGCGCACGCCCAATGTCGTCATGAAGACCAGCCGCATGCTCGGCGTCTTCCGCGACGATGAGAAGAGCCGTGAAGAAGTGCTGAAGCTGATCGGATCGTGAGCGAAGAGGAAGCTCCCGCCTATCGGCCCCTCGGGGGCACTGGGAAGCGCGCCGAACAGGCGGGCGCACGGCCGCTGGCGCAAAAGCGGCTGGCGCTGGTGACGGGCGGTCATCGGCGGCTGGGCGGCATCATCGCCGCTGCCTTCGCGCGGGCAGGCTATTCGCTGGCGATCCATGGCAGCCACGATACCCGGCTCGATTCCCATCTGGCGCTGACGCTGGAGGAGAATGGGACCGAATGGGACGGCTTCACCGTCGATTTCAGCGATCCGGAAGGGGCGGAGGAACTGGTGGCGCTGGTCGCAGAGCGTTTCGGCCGTCCGCCCGATGTCCTGGTCAACAGCGCGGCGATCTTCGGCCAGGATCGGCTCGACAGCGTCAATGCCGACGACCTGATGCGCCATTATGCGGTCAATTGCGCCGCGCCCACCTTGCTCACCAAGTCCTTTGCCACCATTCCGGCCGGCACAGGCGACCGGTGCATCGTCAATATACTGGATCAGCGGATCGACCATCCGCATGGCGACCAATTGGCCTATACCTTGTCGAAGATGGCGCTGGCGGGGCTGACGCGGCTGTCCGCATCCACCCTGGCGCCGCAGATCAGGGTCAATGCGGTCGCCCCCGGACTCACCATCGCGACGCCCGATTATGACGAAGGCCAAATGGAAAGGCTGTCCGCGATGATGCCGCTGGCGCGTCTGCCGCAGGCGGAGCAGATTGCCGAAGCCGTGCTGTATCTGGCGGGCGCCAGTGCGGTGACGGGTCAGACGCTCTATATCGATGGCGGCGCGCATCTGCGCAGCTATGACCGGGACTTCATGCATCTGTGCCGATAGCGGCTGCGAAGATGCGGCTTGCCGGGGCTGGCCAAGGGCCGTCGCGCTGCATAGAGCGGATCGCAATGGGTCAATGAAGGGAGACGGCAATGGCATATGAAACGATCCTGGTGGAACAGCGCGATGCGGTGACGCTGGTCACGCTCAACCGCCCGCAGGCGTTGAATGCGCTGAACAGCCAGGTGCTGAGGGATCTGGGCGAGGTCTTTGCTGCCTATGATGCCGATCCGTCGCAGCGTTGCCTGGTCCTGACCGGCAGCGAGAAGGCCTTTGCCGCCGGCGCCGACATCAAGGAAATGGTGGAGAAGGATTCGGCGGACTTCTTCCTGGAGGATTTCTTCTCCGGCTGGCAGAGCAAGGTCGTCGCCACCCGCAAGCCGTGGATTGCGGCGGTCGCCGGCTTCGCGCTGGGCGGCGGATGCGAGCTGGCGATGATGGCGGATTTCATCCTGGCCGCCGACACCGCGAAATTCGGCCAGCCCGAAATAAAGCTGGGCGTCGCGCCGGGCATGGGCGGATCGCAACGCCTGACCCGCGCCGTCGGCAAGGCGAAGGCGATGGAAATGTGCCTGACCGGCCGCATGATGGGCGCCGAAGAAGCGGAAAGCGCCGGTCTGGTCGCGCGGATCGTTCCGGCGGCTGATCTGCTGGAGGACGCGCTCAAGACGGCCGCGACCATAGCGGGGATGCCGCCCATGGCCGCGATGGTGAACAAGGAAATGGTCAATCTGGCTTTCGAGACCGGGCTGGCTCAGGGCATCCTGACCGAACGCCGCCTGTTCCAGATCCTGACCGCGACCGAGGACAAGAAGGAAGGCATGGAAGCCTTCGTCGCCAAGCGTCCGGGGGTTTGGAAAGGCCGCTGATTGGTAAGCGGGTGGAGGCTGATGATAGCCGATTCAGGACATTCCCCTCCCGTAAACGGGAGGGGTTAGGGGTGGGCGCGAGCGTAGCGAGCTTCTGACTTAGCCGTTGCAAAACAGCGCAGATGCCGCGCCAGCCCACCCCCTAACCCCCTCCCGCCTGCGGGAGGGGGAATGTCCGCAATCCACCCATTTACGAGACGCTTGGAGATGGAAACCCCTTACTTCCCCTCCAACATCTCGATCATCAGCGAAAAGTCGCGCCCCGCTTCACCCTGATTGGCGAGCAGCTGGTAAAGCGACTCCGCCGCATTTCCCATCGGCACGCTCGCTCCGACCGAAGCGGCGGCTTCCGTCGCCAGCTTCAAATCCTTCAGCATCAGCCCCACGGCGAAACCGCCCTGATAGCCATTGTCCGACGGGCTTTGCGGCCCGACGCCCGGCACCGGGCAATAGCTGGTCATGGACCAGCTTTGCCCCGACGATACGCTGGAAATATCGTAGAAGGTCTGCGGGTCGAGGCCCAGCTTCTTCGCCATGGCGAAGGTCTCGCAGGTCGCCACCATGGTCGCGCCCAGCAGCATGTTGTTGCAGATCTTGGCGGCCTGACCATTGCCCGCGCCGCCGGCATGGATCACCGCCTTGCCCATGGCCGACAGGATCGGCCTGGCCCGGCCGAAAGCCTGGTCCGAGCCGCCGACCATGAAGGTCAGCGTACCGCCATTGGCCGCCGCGATGCCGCCTGAAACGGGTGCATCGACCATCTCGAAGCCCTTGCCCGCAGCGGCTTCCTCCACCCGGCGCGCCGTCGCGACGTCAATGGTCGAACAGTCGAGGAACAGCGCATCCGCCTTGGCCGCTCCGAAGACCTCGCCTGTATAGACGGCTTCCACATGCTTTCCCGCTGGCAGCATCGTGACCACCGCATCGGCGCCTGAGACCGCCTCCGCCGCGCTGGCGCAGCGCACGGCGCCCGCTTCGGCCGCCTTGGCCAGCGCCTCTTCCGAAAGGTCGAAGGCCCGCACGGCAAAGCCGTTCTTCAGCAGATTTGCGGCCATCCCACCGCCCATATTGCCCAGGCCGATGAAGGCGATGGTCTGGCTCATTTCAGGCACTCCTCTAGAGCGATTTCATGTCAGATAGGCCATCTGACGGCTTGGAAATCACGGAAAACAAAGCATGTTCAGCCGCGCAGTTCGGGCAGCGGCGTCCATTCCCTTTCCGGCGGCAAGGGCGCGAACAGGCTGTCCACCAGCTCGTCCGTCACATCCTCCGGCCGCGCGGGATTCCATCGCGGCGCATTGTCCTTGTCGAAGATCACCGCGCGCACGCCCTCCACGAAATCGGGACGGCGGATGACATGATGGCCGATGCGATATTCGTTGCGCATATTGTCGGCAAAATCGGTGAAGGCAGCGCCCTCGACCATCTGGCGCAGCGCCACCTTGATCGTCTGCGGCGATTTGGTGGCGAGCGTCGCCAGTTGCTCGCGCGCCCAGTCCGATCCGTCGGCTTCCAATGCAGCCAGAATATCCTCGAAGCGGTCCGAAGCGAACAGCCGGTCGATCTCCTCCCGATGCGCTTGCCAGGCCGATGGCGGCGGCGCATCGGCCATTTCGTCCAGTATTTCCGCCAATCCGTCGGGATCGGCAATGATCCGCGCCTTGACGGCATCCAGCTTGTCCGACGCCATATAATGGGTTGCGATGCCGATGGCGGCGCAATCCGCGCCCTTGATCCGCGCGCCCGTCGTTGCCAGCCATGCTCCGGTTCGCCCCGGCATGCGCGGCAGGAACCAGCCGCCGCCCACATCGGGAAACAGCCCAATGCCCGTCTCCGGCATGGCATAGGTGGTCCGCTCTGTCGCCACGCGATAGCGCGCCGGATCGGAAATCCCCACGCCCCCGCCCATGACGATGCCATCGATGAAGGCAATAATCGGCTTTTCATAGACGAACAGCAGATGGTTCATCCGATATTCGGTGAAGAAGAATTGCTCCGCCTCCGAACAGTCGCCCCTGGCGCTGTCGGCGATCATGGCGATGTCCCCGCCCGCGCAGAAACCGCGCCCTTCGGCATGATCCAGCATCACCGCAACGACGCTCTCATCCTCCCGCCAGGCCAGCAGCGCATCAATGATCGCGCCGCACATTTCGGTGGTCAGCGCATGGATCGCCTTGGGCCGGTTCAGCCTTATCCGCCCCACGCCATTGTCGACGGAAATCAGCACCTGATCGGTCATAAAATCTCCTGCGCATTCTCTCTCGGGCTTAGGGCCGCAGCATGTCGCGGGCGATGATCATGCGCATCACCTGATTGGTGCCTTCCAGGATCGAATGCACGCGCAGATCGCGCCAGAAGCGCTCGATCGGATAGTCCATCAGATAGCCATAGCCGCCATGCAGTTGCAGCGCCCGGTCGACCACCGACGATCCGGTGTCGGTCGCCAGCCGCTTGGCCATGGCGGCGAAGCGCGTCTTGTCCGGCGCATTCTCCGTCACCTTGACCGCCGCCGCATAGAGCAGCGTACGGGCGGCCTGAAGCTCTGTCTCCATATCCGCCAGCGTGAACTGCGTGTTCTGGAAATCCGCGATGCTCTGCCCGAACTGCTTGCGATCCTTGGTGTAAGTGAGCGCTTCGTCGATGCAGCGCTGCGCTCCGCCCAGCGAGCAGGCGCCGATGTTGAGCCGCCCGCCGTCCAGCCCCATCATCGCGATGCGAAAGCCTTCGCCTTCGCCGCCGACCAGATTCTCGACCGGAACCTGCACGCCGTCGAAATTGACCTGAGCCGTCGGCTGCGAATGCCAGCCGAGCTTGCGTTCCTGCGCGCCGAAGCTGACGCCGGGCATGTCCTTCTCGATGACGAGGCAGGATATGCCCTTCGGCCCGTCGTCGCCGGTACGGACCATGACGACATAGATTTCATTCTCCCCGCCGCCGGAGATGAACTGCTTGGAGCCGGTGACGACATAATGATCGCCTTGCCTGATCGCCCGCGTCTTGAGCGCCGCCGCGTCGGACCCCGATCCCGCTTCGGTCAGGCAATAGCTGCCGATCCGCTCCATCGGCACCATGGAGGGCAGATATTTGTCCTTCACGGCCTGCGATCCGAACCGGTCGATCATCCAGGCGGCCATATTGTGGATCGAGATGAACGCGCTGGTCGACGGACAGCCATAGGCCATCGCCTCCATGACCAGCGCCGCCTCCAGCCGCCCAAGGCCGATGCCGCCCGATTCCTCCGACACATAGATGCCGCCGAAGCCCAGTTCCGCCGCGGCGCGGATGGTGTCGCGGGGGAAGATATGCTTTTCGTCCCACTCCGCCGCAAAAGGGGTGATCGCATCGGCGGTGAACCGGCGCGCCATCTCCTGAATGGCCAACTGGTCCTCGGTGAGATCGAACTGGCTCACAAACTCTCCTGACGTTCGCTTTGGGTTGCTTCTAGATACGATGCGGAATTGCACGCAACAACGCAGTTCTGCATAGCATTGCAGCGATTTTGCAGATTTGGCGAGTGATGAATGTTCGATTGGGACGATCTCAGGGTCTTTCTGGCGGTGGCGCGCACGCGAAAGATCGCGCCCGCCGCGCGAGCCCTGGGGATCGATGCGACGACCATAGCGCGGCGGCTTGCCCGGCTGGAGAAGGCGCTGGGGCCCGAACTGTTCGAAGTGGGGGCGGGGGAGCGCACGCTGACCGCCCATGGCCAGGCGTTGCTGAGCCATGCCGAAAGCATCGAGAGCGCAGCGCTCGCCGCGATGGAGGAGGCCACCGGGCGGGAGCATCATCTGAACGGCCAGGTGCGCCTTTCGGTGGCCGAGGGTTTTGGCACCTGGGTGCTGGCGCCGGGGCTTGCCGACTTCGCCAGGCGCCATCCCGCCATCAGGCTGGACCTCATCACCGCATCCGGTTTCCTCAATCCGTCCAAGAGGGAGGCCGACATGGCGGTCATGCTGGCCCGGCCGCAGCGGGGGCGGCTGTCGGTTCGCCGGATGGGCGATTACCGGCTGCACCTTTATGCCGCGCCCCACTATCTGGCGGAGGCGGGCGTGCCCGAAGGCACCGCTGACCTGCGCGATCATGTGCTGATCGGCTATGTGCCGGAATTCATCTTCTCGCCCGAACTCGACTATCTGGACGAGGTGGAGGCGGGGCTGGAAGCCAGTCTGCGCGCCACCAGCATCAATATGCAGCATCGCATGATCGCGGAAGGGGCGGGGATCGGCGTGCTGCCTGATTTCATCGCGGGCGGCGATCCTTCGCTGGTGCCGGTGATGGCCGGCGAGGTGGAGATCATGCGCAGTTTCTGGCTGGTGACGCATGGCGACCTTAAGAAGCTGCCCCGCATCGCGGCCGTGGCGCTATGGTTGCAGGAGCGTATCGAAACCCTGAAAAGCGCCGCCGAGGTCGACCAGACGACGGGAAATCGCCTCTAGGCCATATCGACGCGGCCCGTCGGGGCCGCTAAGGGAGTCGGCATGACAGTGAAATGGTCGCAGTTCGCTCATGCAGCATAAGTCCAAGCGCAGCCGGGCGATGGCCCTGCCCAACAGCGAGTTTCGTACCCGGGCGACCGAATATCTGGATTTCCTGGCCGCCTGGGTGAAGAAACCGCGCCAGACCGCATCCGTGGTGCCCAGCAGCCGTTATCTCGCGCGGTTGATGGTCGCGCATATCGATCCGGAGGATGGCCGGGTAATCGAACTGGGCGGCGGCACGGGCGTCTTCACGCGAGCGATCCTGGGCACCGGCCTTCCCCCGGACAAGCTGGAGGTGGTGGAGATCAACCCAGCCTTTGCGCGCGGGCTGCGGCGTCATTTTCCCCATGTTTCGGTGCTGGAGACTCCGGCGCAGATCGTTTCCACCGCAACCGCCGGAGAGGCCGGGGAATATCAGACGGTCATCAGCGGCTTGCCCCTGCTGGCGATGGATCGGCAGATGCATGCCGACATTCTTTCCGAAAGCTTCCGCATGCTGCGGCCGGGCGGCGCCTTCATCCAGTTCACTTATTCCATGCGTCCGCCCGTGAGCCGGGAGATTCTCGACGCGCTCGGCCTGGAGGTCGTCAGGGCTGGCCAGACCGTCCGCAACTTCCCGCCCGCCACGGTCTTCCGCTTTTTCCGCAAGGGCGAATAGACTGCGGTTGCGCCGCGCGGGCGGCACCCTATCTTTGCGCTTCAGAAAAAAGGGGGCACTGCCGCGCATGGCGTCCATCATCACCGTTTCGGGCCTGACCAAAAGCTATGCTTCGGGTTTCCAGGCGCTCAGGGGCGTCGACCTGGAGATCGAGGAGGGCGAGATATTCGCGCTGCTTGGGCCGAATGGCGCCGGCAAGACCACCATGATCTCCATCATTTGCGGCAATGTCCGGCCGACGGGCGGCAGCGTCACCGTCGCCGGGCATGACATCGTCCGCGACTATCGCGGATCGCGTTCCGCCATCGGCCTGGTGCCGCAGGAACTGCATACCGATGCGTTCGAAAGGGTGATCGACACGGTCACCTTCTCTCGCGGATTGTTCGGCAAGCCGCGCAACGACGCCTATATCGAGAAGATCCTGCGCGACCTGTCGCTCTGGGACAAGCGCCACAGCAAGATATTGGAGCTGTCGGGTGGCATGAAGCGCCGTGTGATGATCGCCAAGGCGCTGTCGCACGAACCGCGGGTGCTGTTCCTGGACGAGCCGACCGCCGGGGTGGACGTCGAACTGCGCCGGGACATGTGGAAGCTGATCGGGGAACTGCGCCAGACCGGCGTCACCATCATCCTCACCACCCATTATATCGAGGAAGCGGAGGAAATGGCCGACCGGGTCGGCGTCATCAACAGGGGCGAACTGGTGCTGGTGGAGGAAAAGACCGCCCTCATGAAGAAGCTCGGCAAGAAGACGCTGACCATCGTGCTGGCGGAACCGCTGTCCGCCGTGCCGCCGGAGCTTGGCGAATGGCAGGTCGCGCTGAAGGCGGACGGCCATGAGATCGAATATGTGTTCGACACCCAGGCGGAACGGACCGGCGTATCGTCGCTGCTGCGCAAGCTGGGCGATCTTGGCATCGGCTATAAGGACCTCAATACCGAGCAGAGCAGCCTGGAGGATATTTTCGTCTCCCTGGTCCATCGGGAGAAGGTGGCATGAGCGGGTTCAATTATCGGGCCATATGGGCGATCTATAAGTTCGAACTGCATCGCTTCCGCCGCACGCTGCTGACCGGGCTGCTGGTGCCGGTGATCACCACCTCGCTCTATTTCGTGGTGTTCGGCGGCGCGATCGGTTCGCGCATGACGCAGATCGACGGGATACCCTATGCGGCCTTCATCGTGCCCGGCCTGATCATGATGTCGATGTTCACCGAAAGCATCTTCAACGCCAGCTTCGGCATCTATATGCCCAAATTCACCGGCACCATCTATGAACTGCTGTCGGCGCCGGTATCGGCGGTGGAGACGATCATCGCCTATGTCGGCGCGGCGGCGACCAAATCCCTGATCGTCGGCACCATCATCTTCGTGACCGCGCATCTGTTCGTGGACATCCGGGTCGCCCATCCGCTCGCGATGGTCGCCTTCATGGTGCTGATCGCGGTCAGCTTCTGCCTGTTCGGCTTCATATTGGGGATATGGGCGCAGAGTTTCGAGCAGTTGCAGGTGATCCCGCTACTGCTGATCATGCCGATGACCTTTCTGGGCGGCGCCTTCTATTCGATCCACATGCTGGCGGAGCCGTGGCGGACGATCACGCTGTTCAACCCGATCGTCTATCTGATCTCCGGTTTCCGCTGGACCTTCTTCGGGCGGGGCGATGTGGGCATCGAGTTCAGCCTGCTGTTCGTTGCGGCCATGCTGGCGCTTTGCCTTGCCATCATCGGCTGGATGTTCCGGACGGGCTATCGCCTCAAGAAATAAGGCGCAAGGCGTCCGGGTCCGGCTACAAACCTTGCTCCTGTGTAGGCAGGGGCCCGGTCCTGCCGTTCGAACCGGATTCCTTTCCGCGCAGGATGCCCCTAGAGCAGATTCCGATCCGATTGCATCGGCTCGACTGCTCTAGGTCTTTGTTTTGTCGCGCTTTCCGAGTCAGCAGCTGATTTCATCTGCTTGGAAAAGCGCTAGCTCAACCGGTCGATGGCCTCGGCATCCAGGCCGCCGGGGATGACCATGATAGGGCAGGGCAGCTTGCCCGCGTCGGCGCCCGCGAAGTGCGAGACGAGGACGCCGGGGTGCCCGCTGGCGGCGGCCCCCAGCACCAATGCCGCGACATCGTCCATCTCCTCCAGCGTGTGGCGCACGACCGTCACCGGATCGCCCTGCCGGACGGTGATGCTGGGGCGGATGCCGGACTCGTCGGTCAGCGTGCCCGCCGCGCTCGTCACCAGCGCTTCGGCCCGTTGCAGGGCTTCATCCTCCATCGTCGCCTGCACGCCGCCCCATTGGACGAACTCGGCGGGAGGGATGAGGGCCAGGATGCGGATCGCGCCCGCCGTCTTGGCGGCGCGCCGCGCAGCGAAACGAAGCGCCGTCTCCGCCTCCGGCGATTCGTCCACGACAACCAGATATGTCCGCATCTGCCGCGTCCTTACAGGGTAACGACCTTTTGGTCTTCATCGTCACAGGCGCCGGCTGAACCCATATGGTTAGCCGTGAACCAGAGTGGTGAAATGTGGCCGATTATCGGCGGGTGCGCAAGGCTTGGCCTTGACCGTTCCGGCCAAAGCGCCGAAACGAACTTCATTGCCCCATGCCCGATAAAGATGAGAGGCCTTCCACCCATGAGCAAGACGATCCAGATGCCGGCCCTTTCCCCGACCATGGAAGAAGGGACGCTGGCAAAGTGGCTGGTGAAGGAGGGCGATGCCGTCTCCTCCGGCGACCTGCTCGCAGAGATCGAGACCGACAAGGCGACGATGGAATTCGAAGCCGTCGATGAAGGCATAGTGGCCAAGATACTGGTGGCCGAAGGGGCGGAGGGCGTGAAGGTGGGCACGGTCATCGCCATCATCGCGGAGGAGGGCGAGGATGTATCGCAGGCCGCTGCTGGAAATGCCGCGCCCAAGGCGGCTGCTCCCGCAGAGAGTGCAGAGAGTCCTGCGCCCAAGGCCGACCCCGTTCCCGCCAAAGCGCCCGCACCTGCCGCCAAGGCTGATCCCGCGCCGGCCCAGGGGACCGATGGCAGGGTGAAGGCCAGCCCGCTCGCTCGCCGTCTGGCCGAGGCCAAGGGGCTCGATCTTGCCGCCGTCACCGGTTCCGGCCCCAATGGCCGCATCGTGAAAGCGGACCTCGACGGTGCTGCGCCGGCCGCCAAGGCCGCTGCTCCGGCGCCTGCCTCCGCGCCTGCGGCCGCACCCGCCGCCGCTCCGGCTGCGGCGCAGGACTTCGGCATCCCGCATGAGGTCATCAAGCTCAGCGGCATGCGCAAGACGATCGCGCGCCGCCTGACCGAATCCAAGCAGCAGGTGCCCCATATCTACCTGACCGTGGACGTTCGGCTCGACAAGCTGTTGAAGCTGCGCGGAGAACTCAATGCCGGCCTTGGTTCGCGAGGCGTCAAGCTGTCGGTGAATGACCTGCTGATCAAGGCGCTGGGCGTCGCGCTGGTCCAGGTGCCGGAATGCAATGTGCAGTTCGCCGGCGACCAGATGCTGAAATTCCAGCGCGCCGACATTTCGGTCGCCGTGTCGATTCCCGGCGGGCTCATCACGCCGATCGTGACCGAAGCGGACAGCAAGGGCGTCGCCGCCATCTCGACCGCGATGAAGGATCTCGCCAGCCGCGCCAAGGACGGCAAGCTGAAGCCGGAGGAGTATCAGGGCGGCACGGCCTCGCTCTCCAACATGGGCATGTTCGGCATCAAGCAGTTCGAGGCCGTCATCAACCCGCCGCAGGGCATGATCATGGCCATCGGCGCGGGCGAGAAGCGGCCCTATGTCATCGACGACGCCCTCCAGATCGCGACGGTCATGTCGGCCACCGGCAGCTTCGACCATCGCGCCATTGACGGCGCCGACGGCGCCCGCTTGATGCAGGTCTTCAGGGAGCTGGTCGAAAATCCGATCGGCCTGCTGGCCTGATGAGCCGGATGGACGAGCAGCCGCCGGCAGACCACCCGGCGGTGCGCGTCATCGCGATGCCCGCCGACACCAATCCCTATGGGGATATTTTCGGCGGCTGGTTGATGAGCCTGATGGATTCCGCGGCGGGTTCCGTCGCCGCCAGACACAGCCATGGCCGTGCCGTGACCATCGCGGTGGAGGGCATGACTTTCCTGCGCCCGGTCGTTGTGGGCGATGAGGTGTCGGTGTTTGCGACGCTGAAATCGGTCGGGCGCACGTCCATGAAGATCGACGTGGAAGCATGGCGCCGTGCCCGGCACGACGACCGCAGCTATCGCGTCACCCGCGCGACCTTCACATTCGTGGCGATCGGTGAGGATCGCCAGCCCCGTTCCGTGCCGCCCTTGGCGGACCAAGACTAGAGAGACCGATATGGCTGAGAATTACGACCTCATCGTTCTGGGCTCCGGCCCCGGCGGCTATGTGGCCGCGATCCGCGCCGCCCAACTGGGCCTGAAGACCGCCATTGTCGAGCGGGAGAATCTGGGCGGCATCTGCCTCAACTGGGGCTGCATTCCGACCAAGGCGTTGCTGCGTTCCGCGGAAATCTACCATTATATGCAGCATGCCGGGGACTATGGACTGGCGGCCGATAAGATCAGCGCCGACATCGCGGCGGTGGTGAAGCGTTCGCGCGGCGTCGCCAAGCAACTGAACCAGGGCGTCACGCACCTGATGAAGAAGAACAAGATCGCCGTTCATATGGGCGAGGGCAAGCTGACCGGGAAGGGCAGGCTCAGCGTCACCAGGGACGGCAAGACGGAGGAACTGACGGCGAAGAACATCATCGTCGCCACCGGTGCGCGGGCGCGCGACCTGCCGGGCAGCCCGGCCGACGGCAAGCGCGTCTGGACCTATCGCCACGCCATGACCCCGCCGGAAATGCCGGGCAAGCTGCTGGTCATCGGATCGGGCGCGATCGGCATCGAGTTCGCCAGCTTCTACAATGACATGGGCGCCGACGTGACCGTGGTCGAGATGATGGACCGCATCGTGCCGGTCGAGGATGCGGATGTTTCCGCCTTTCTCGAAAAGGCGCTGAAGAAGCAGGGCATGACCATCCTGACCGGTGCCGGCGTCAGCGACATCCAGGTCGGCGCCAATGGCGTCAAGGCGAAGCTGAAGGACAAGGCGGGCAAGGAGAGCGTCGCCGAATTCAGCCACATGATCGTCGCCATCGGCATCGTCCCCAATACGGAGAATATCGGCCTCAAGGAACTGGGCGTCGCCATGGACGAGCGCGGTTTCCTGAAGACCGACGCGATGTGCCGCACCAATGTCGACGGCCTCTGGGCGATCGGTGACATCACTGCCCCGCCGTGGCTGGCGCACAAGGCGAGCCATGAGGGCGTGATCGCGGCGGAAGCCATTGCCGGCAAGCATCCCCATGCCATGGACCCGCGCAATATTCCGGGCTGCACCTATTGCCATCCGCAGATCGCCTCCGTTGGCCTGACTGAAGCCAAGGCGAAGGAAGCCGGCTATGAGGTGAAGGTCGGCATGTTCCCCTTCATCGGCAATGGCAAGGCCATCGCGCTGGGCGAGGCGGAAGGCTTCACCAAGACGGTGTTCGATGCCAAGACCGGCGAGTTGCTTGGCGCGCATATGGTCGGTGCGGAAGTGACCGAGATGATCCAGGGCTATACCATCGGCAAGACGCTGGAGACGACCGAGGCGGAACTGATGCACACCGTCTTCCCGCATCCGACCATCTCGGAATCGATGCATGAAAGCGTGCTCGCCGCTTATGGGCGCGCACTCCATATCTGATCGGCGCAAAGCCGTGGCTAAAGGCGCGGGGGCGTTTGTCCTCGCGCTTTTTTGCGTCCTGGGGATTGCGCTGGTCCAGCGGCAGGGATGGCTGGATGGGCTGAATGCCGGGTTGATGGGAATGGCGGGGCGCGCGCGGGACAGCGGCGCCGGAACCATCGTCACCTGGATCATGCAACTGGCGTCGGCCGTGGGCGGTACGGCCGGGCGCTTCGCTCTGCTGGGCGCCTGCTTCGTCGCGCTTTGGCGGATGGCGCGTGCGCGTGCCCTCTGGCTGTTCTGGGTGGCGTTCGGCGGGACATTGCTCAACCTGGCGCTCAAGCAGATATTTGCCGCGCCCCGGCCCGATCTGTTGCCGCATCTTGACCTGGTGAACAGCTATAGTTTTCCAAGCGGCCATGCGGCGGGAAACATGGTCTTCTTCGGGGCACTGGCCATGCTGGGCGGGGGGCGCTCCGCCTATGTCGCCATGGGACTGGCGATTGCGCTGATCGGGATCAGCCGGGTCTGGCTGGGCGTGCATTGGCCGAGCGACGTGCTGGCGGGTTGGATCGAAGGACTGGGCTGGCTGGCGCTGTGCGGTGCCTGGCTACCAGCGCGGAGAGGGCAGGAAGAGTCGGCGGATAGGGTCATGGTGCGGGGGCATGCCGTCGGCGGTGACGAAGCCATGAACCCAGAAGCTGTCGAAAACCGTGGCGGCGGCAATGGCGAGTAGCAGCAGGGCCGATCCGGCGAACAAGGGCCGGGCGCCGCGCAGCGGGGCCGCCGGCATAAGGGCGAGCAATGCGAGTGGCAGAACGGGCAGGAAATAGCGACCCTGCGTCCCCTGGATATAGTCGGCGCCAAGCGGCGTGCCCGTCAGATACATGGCGGTTTCGATCAGCAGCGCCACCCCGGCCGCGATGGCGAGCCACCAGAGCCTTTGCCCCCATGAGACGCGCATGGCCGATCCGCTGCCAATCGCCGCGCCGAGCATTGCCAGCGCCAGCGGATAGGCGAGAAGAGGCAGCAAAATCGCATTCCAGCCGAAACGGCCGACGATCTGGAGCGCATAGACCGGCGTGCGTTCGGTGACGCTGGTGACAAGGATATGGAGATAGGCAAGCGGATCGTGCAGGATAACCGCCAATTGCTGACCGAGAGGCGCGGTCATGACCGTCTCGCCCGTCTTGCGCGACACGATATGGTAGAGCGCCTGGGTGCCGCCGGAGAGCTTCATCCACAGAAGAAAGGCGAAAGCGCCGATGACCATTGCGGCAAGGAGCGGCAGGGGTCGAAGATCGCGGCGGCTTTCCGGCCAGCGCAATCCGGCCGCCATCAACGGCAGATAGACGCCCTTGGCAAGCGCCAGCACGGGAGCGATCAGGTAGAGCGCCAGGCCGCGTTTCGCCGTCCACCCCATGAAGCCGACCCGCAGCGCCAAGGCAAGGCCGAGAAAGCCCGTGCCGTTGATGACCGCATCGGGGGAGAGCGAAGCATTTTGATAGCAGAAGGTCGGCAGCAGCGCCGTGGCGAGCAGGGCATTGCGGCCGAACGGAACAAGGCCGAGCGCCGCGGCCAGCATGGCCAGTGCGAACAGGGCGTTGACGATCCGGCCACTGTAGAAAGCTCCCAGATGCGGCAGGCCCAGGCTCTTGCCGATCGCCAGACCGGCCGCTCCGGGCAAATAGAGGGTGGGCGCATAGTTCGCCACATTGGGGAAATCGGCAAAGCGCCGCTCATCGGCACGGGATTTCCCGGCATCCCACGCGGTCATCAGCATGGACGGCCGGAACAGGCGGGCATCGGGTGATGCGCGCGTCGGGAAATGGGCGTCGTGCAGGTCGATGGCGGCGCGGGGAAGCTCCGCGCCGATCATCGCGCCCTGCTGCTTGGTCAGCATGCCGCCTTCGGAAAGGAGGAGCGCCTTCATAAAATGCTGATTCTCGTCGGGAGCCTGAAAGGGCGGCGTGACGCAGGCAAAGAAGAGGGTTGCGATGCAGATCAGGGCGTAGAGCCGCTTTTCCAGGCTGGTCCATGGCATATGGCCCGCCGTCGGCGGATTCGCCCGGCCGGATGTCCGTCTTTCCTGTCGCATCGATCGCCCCCTGTCTGGGCATGATGACCTAGCGGCAAGCTCTTAATATTTCGCGCCTATTTCTGATCTGCATCAACATATCGGGTGGGGATCGCGTAAGTCTTCCGTAATATTTCCGCGCCAGTGTCGTCAGGCTCGGGACCCAATGCTGGCTGGTTCGAGGTTTGAGGCAAAATGGCTCAGGGCCAGAAGGCAAGTCGCAGGAATATGTTGATATTTCCAGCCTTGCCGACGCAGCACTGGGGTCATTTTGGTCAAATTTCTGCGGGACGCCGAAATGGCTTCCATCTCGAACCGAAATGCGCTGACAAAGGCAATGAGCCTTCGCGGCGCGCATTTCGATGCCTCGACCCCTCCAGTAACGGGTCCTGAGCCTAGCGGAGAACCCCATGTATATCATTGATTTCCGGCATGATCTGAACCTGCTCGACATCCGATGGCGCGGCATCTTCACCGATGGGGCGATTGCGGAATATGCGCGCATATTGAAGCGCCAGTTCGTTGAGCAGGGGTTCCAGCCGGGCTATCTGCTGCGCATGGACATGACCGACAGCGCTGTCCAGACACAGGATGCGGTCGCATCCTTCGGTCGCCATCTCGGCGATTTTCCCAAGGCGAGGCGGATCGCCATCGTCACCCCCAGCGCCATTGCAAGCATGCAGGTGCGCCGGGTGATGACCCAATCCTATCTGCGGATATTTCCATGGGCTGAGCCGGCACTGGAGTGGCTGCTGGAGGATGAAGCAGCGGTGGCTGGGCTATAGCGGGCCATCCTGAGACCTTCGCATCACCTGCTCAGGTCAGATTCCTACGCTTCAACCCAGCTCAAAGCAAAATCAGCCCTCTTCCTCGATTTCCCGTTCCGCCGGAGGGTGAAGGCGCAGACGGCTGACGCGGCGTCCGTCGCTGTCCAGGATTTCCAGTTTCCAGCCGCTTTGCGCATGTTCGACGATCTCGCCGGGCTCGGGAACGCGGCCCGCGATCACGAAGGCCAGGCCGCCCAGCGTGTCGACATCTTCCTCTATGTCCGCCAGCTTTTCGTCGATTTCCTTCGCCACATCCTCCAGTTCGGCGCGGGCGTCGGCTTCCCAAAGGCCGCCATCCAGCGGAACCAGCATCGCTTCCGGTTCCTCGTCATGCTCGTCCTCCACCTCTCCGACGATTTCCTCGACCAGATCCTCGAAGGTGAGCAGCCCTTCCGTACCCGAATATTCGTCGAGCACGATGGCGAGATGGGTGCGCTTGGCGCGCATTTCCGCGAGCAGGTCCAGCGCCCCCATGCTTTCGGGAACATAGAGCGGCTGGCGGATCAGCGGTTCCAGCGTATCGGGCGCCGGCGCCTTGCCCGCTAATATGGCGAAGGCGTCGCGGATGTGGATCATGCCGACGATAGTGTCCAGATTTTCGCGATAGACGGGGATGCGGCTGTGTCCCGCCTCCGCGAACAGGGCGGCCAGATCGGCAAAGCTGGCCTTTTCCTCTATGGCGATGATGTCCGCGCGAGGGACCGCCACGTCATCGACCGTATGTTCGGAAAAGTGCAGCAGGTTGCGGACCATCTGGCGTTCGATGGCAGACAGGTCGCCCTTGGCAGGGGGCGCCGCGCCTTCCTCCTGCTCCTCCTCATCATATTCGTCGAGCGCATCCTCCAGCTCGCGCCGAAGGCTGTGGCTTTCCTCATCTCCGAAGAGCAGCGATTTCAGGCCGCTCCATAAACCGCCCTCATGGCTGCTACTGTCCGATTCCTTCGAACCGTTGCCGTCCTTGGGACTGCCTTCCGCCATCGTAGTTCCCGTTTCCCTGTTCACGGCATCGCCCGAGAAAGCCTGTCCTGAACCCGTTTGACGGTGGGCGCCGGCTTTCCGCTAAAAGCGATGCCACAAAATATTATCGATCCCCATAGGGATCGGAAATGCCCAGGCTGATCAGCGACTGCGTCTCCAGCGCTTCCATCGCTTCGGCCTCGGCGTCCTCCATATGATCATATCCCAGCAAATGAAAAGTCCCATGGACGATCAGATGCGTGGCATGATCGGCTATGGAGATGCCCTTTTCCGCGGCCTCGCTGGCGCAGACCCCTTCCGCCAGTACGATGTCGCCCAACAGCACCTCGCCATCGTCGGTGTTGGCGGTGGTTTCCAGCAAGTCCGACTGCACCATCGGGAAGGACAGGACGTTGGTCGGCCTGTCCTTGTCCCGATAGGCGCGGTTGAGCTGGTGGACCTCCTCGTCGGTGGTGAGTTTGACCGCGACCTCGTACAAGGCTTCGTCCGCGGCGAACGCGGCATAGGGGCTGTGCATGATGGCCGCGACGACGGCCCGCTGGGCCAGTAATTCCCAGTCGGTATCGGGCCAGCCCTGTTCGTGGAGAACGGCGACTTCAATCATTATGACGGTTTCCGTTCGCGCCGGGGGTAGTCGAGACATGGTGAAGGTCGAAATGTCGTTCCTCGACCCTGGGCTGTCCCGGACGCCTGCCTTGGCAGGCGGTCGAAGGGCTCGAAACGACCGGGTGCCGGGCGTGCATCTCAGGCATCCGGGCCCTCATAAGCCTGGACGATGCGGCCCACGACCGGGTGACGCACCACGTCGCTGATGCCGAAGGGCACGACGGAGATGCCCTCCACCCCCTCCAGCCGCGCGACGGCGTCCGCCAGACCGGAAATGCCCGGTTGCGGCAGATCCACCTGACGCGGGTCGCCACAGATGACCATGCGGCTGCCTTCACCGAAGCGGGTCAGGAACATCTTCATCTGGGCGACGGTGGTGTTCTGCGCTTCGTCCAGCACGATGAACGCGTTGGACAGGGTGCGGCCGCGCATGAAGGCGAGGGGGGCGATCTCGATCTCCCCCGACGCGATGCGGCGTTCGACCTGCTCTGCGGGGAGCGTGTCGTAGAGCGCGTCGTAGATCGGGCGGAGATAGGGGTCGACCTTCTCCTTCATGTCGCCGGGCAGGAAGCCAAGGCGCTCGCCCGCTTCCACGGCGGGGCGGGAGAGGATCAGGCGGTCGACGCTGCCGGTGATGAGCTGGCTCACGGCCTGCGCGACGGCGAGGTAGGTCTTGCCGGTGCCCGCCGGGCCCAGCGCGAAGATGATGTCGTTGCGGGTGAGCGCCTCCATATAGGTCACCTGCGTTGCGGAACGCGGGACGATGGTCTTCTTGCGCGTGCGGATCATGACCTTGGGCGGTTCGGCCACGTCATGGCGGATGATGCCGTCCAGCGTGGGCTCCGCGGACATGGCGATCACCGCCTCCACCGCGCCGGCATCGATTTCCTGGCCGGCGACGATACGGTTGTAGAGGCCTGTCATGACATCGCGCGCGCGGGCGGCCGCCTCGGCGTCTCCCTCGATCTGGAGCTTGTTGCCGCGCGCCGCGATATAGACGCCCAGGCGGTTTTCGATGGCCACCAGATTCTGGTCATATTGGCCGAACAGCGCGCCCAGCAGGTGCGGACGGTCGAAAGTGACTTCCAGCCGGGCGCGTTCTGCGACCTCGGTGCGGTGGTTATGATTGGGTTTCTTGGACATTCAGCAGCCTCCCTGTTCGTCAGTCACACTCGCGCGGGCGAGTATCCATCTCCTGTCGTTTGAGCCTGGTGGACAGGGCTGGAGATGGGTTCCCGTTGCCACGGGAACGACTGTGATTAGGTTCAAGCGGCCTTCCTCCTGCTGGGTTGTCCGGCCAGACTGTTCGGGCCGGCGCTGATGATATCGACTTCTACCATGTCCCCGATGGAAAGTTCCGGCGCGGTGACGTGGACGGACTGAAGCCAGGGCGTCTTGCCGATGAGCTGGCCGGGATGGCGGCCCTTGCGCTCCAGCAGGATGCCGGTGCGGCGGCCGACGGTGGCCGCGTTGAATTCCACCTGATGGCGGTTGATCAGCGCCTGCAGGCGGGCGAGCCGTTCGTCCATGACCTCCGCGGGGATCTGTCCGTCCATGTCGGCGGCGGGCGTGCCGGGGCGCGAACTATATTTGAAGCTGTAGCATTGGGCGTAGCGGACCTGCTCCACGATCTTCAGCGTATCCTCGAACTCGGCGTCGGTCTCACCGGGGAAGCCCACGATGAAGTCGCCGGAGAGCGCGATGTCCGGTCGGGCTTCGCGCACGCGTTCGATGATGCGCAGATAGCTGTCGGCGTCATGGCTTCGGTTCATCGCCTTCAGCACGCGGTCGTTCCCCGACTGCACCGGCAGGTGGAGGAAGGGCATCAGCTTGGGTTCGTCGCCATGGGCCGCGATCAGCCCGTCGCTCATGTCGTTGGGATGGCTGGTGGTGTAGCGGATGCGCTTGAGGGCGTCGATCTTCGCCAGTTCGCGGACCAGCCCGTCCATGCCCTGCGTCCGGCCCCTGTCGTCCTCGCCGGTCCAGGCATTGACGTTCTGGCCGAGCAGGGTGATCTCCCGCACGCCGCCGTCGACCAGCGCCTTCGCCTCGTCCAGGATCGCGGACCAACTGCGGCTGATTTCCGCGCCGCGTGTATAGGGGACCACGCAATAGGTGCAGAATTTGTCGCAGCCTTCCATGATCGTCAGGAAGGCGGTGGGGCGCGCCTGCTTCGTGCGCGCGGGAAGCGCGCCGAACTTCGACGCCAGCGGCATGTCCGTGTCGACGGCCTGTTCGCCACGGCCCGCCTTGTCGATCAGGTCGGGCAGGCGGTGATAGGCCTGTGGGCCGACGACGATGTCGACATTGCGGGCGCGCCGCTGGATTTCGCCGCCCTCCGCCTGAGCCACGCAGCCGGCGACCGCGATCATCGGGCGGCTGCCGTCCTCGCGGGTCATGCGGCCGATGTCGGAATAGACCTTGTCCACCGCCTTTTCGCGGATGTGGCAGGTGTTGAGGATGACCAGATCCGCCTCGGCGCCGTCGGCCGCGGCGGTCATGCCGCGCTCGCCCAGCATTTCGGCCATGCGCTCGCCATCATAGACGTTCATCTGGCAGCCGAAGGATTTGACGTGGAAGGTCGCTGGAGTCTTTTGGGCGTCGTACCGATTCATGCGGTCCAGCTATACAAGGGGTGCGCCGCAAGTAAAAGGCGGCAGGTGCGCGACGATGCTCGCGGCTATTCTTTCGCGGGCCGTCGCGGCCAAGGCCTTGCGATCAGGGCAGATTGCCGGATCGAACGGTTCCAGAAAGCGCAGGGTGACCTCCAGCCTGCCCTTGCGTTCCAGCAACCTCCTGACGTTCGCACCCGCCGGCTCGGCACTGTGCCAGCTGATTTCGGCGGTGGCCGGACCATAGTCGATATGGACAGGCTGAATCCGCACCGAGCGCGGAGGAGGCAGCAGGACCGAGAGCAGGGATGGCTTGAACGGCAGGAGGCCGGTGCCGTCGCTGGTGGTGCCCTCCGGGAAAAGCGCCACCGGCTGATGCCCCGCCAGCGCGGCGCGCAAGGCGTCGAGTTGCGAAGAGAGCGCGCCGCGGCGCTCGCGGGCGACGAAGAGCGTATTGTTCTGCGCGGCCAGCCAGCCGATGACGGGCCAGCGCGCGATGCCGTCATGCGCGACGAAGGCCGCACCCGTCGCACCGCCCAGCGCCAATATGTCCACCCAACTGACATGATTGGCGATGATGAAGCTGTCCCCTTGAAAGGGATGGCCGTCGATCCGCACCCGGGCGCCGACGGAACGCGCCGCCAGCGCCAGAAAACGCGGCGGCCAGGGCGACCGGCGCCGGGCCGCGCGCCAGAGCAGATGCGGGATGAGGCAGAGCAGCAGGCTGGCGGCCAAAGCCGTCAGGCGCATGAAGCGTCGAAGTGCGGCCAAGCTGTCTCAGCTCTTGCGGTCGAGCGCGACGCCGTAAAGTTCCATCCGGTGGTCGACCAGGCGGAAGCCAAGCTTTTCCGCGATCTGCTTCTGAAGCTGCTCCAGTTCGGGATCGACGAATTCGATGACATTGCCCGTCTCGACATCGATCAGATGGTCGTGATGGGATTCGGGCGCCGCCTCATATCGGGCGCGGCCGTCACCGAAATCGTGACGATCCAATATGCCCGCCTCCTCGAAGAGGCGGACCGTGCGGTACACGGTGGCGATGGAAATGCCCGGATCGATGGCAGCGGAGCGCCTGTGCAGTTCCTCCACATCCGGGTGATCCGTGGCGTCGCTCAGCACCTGGGCGATGACGCGGCGCTGTTCGGTGATGCGCAGGCCCTTTTCATGGCAAAGGGCTTCGACGTCGATCTTGCGGTTCATGCAGGCTCACTTGGCTGGAATGTGCGTAAGTTCGGAAAAGAGCCTAGCGGCTTTCGTCCTAGTATAAAAGGGGCGCGCGATACGCGCACCCCTTGCATGGGCGTTTGCCTGCGGTTTGCGCTGTTATTTGGGAGCGCGGACGCGACGGCGCTTGGTGCCGAGGCCGATCTTCTTGGCCAGGCTGCGGCGCTGTTCGGCATAGTTGGGCGCGACCATCGGATAATCGGCCGGCAGGCCCCATTTGGCGCGATAATCTTCGGGCGTCATCTGATAATGAGTCATCAGGTGGCGCTTCAGCATCTTCAGCTTCTTGCCGTCTTCCAGGCAGATGATGTAGTCGGGCTTGATCGACGAGCGGACCGAGACGGCGGGTTCGGGCTTCACCTCCGGCGCGGCGGCGGGAGTGGCCAGACCGGAAAGCGCGGCGTGCACATTCTGGATCAGGGTAGATACGTCAGAGACGGCAACGCTGTTGTTCGAGACATGGGCCGCGACAATATCCGACGTCAAAGTAATGAGCAGTTCGCTCTGCGCTGATTCAGTTTCCATTTCTTTTCCCTGCGAAGGCTATTGGTTGCGCGACCCGCCCGAGGAAAATCATTTCAGGAGCGGTATGGGTCAGCTATACCGATGGTTTCTGTTTTGCAAGGGCGGATTTAAATCATCTAAGCATGTCGATACGAAAGCTTAGCGCGTCGTGAAGTTGTCCATCGTTGCCGCGATAGTAACCGGGACGGCGGTGTACATATTCGAACCCGGCTTTTTCATATAGCCTTATTGCCGTATTCGACGCACGAACTTCCAGATTCATCGACGTAATGCCCCGCTTGCGCGCCGTCCTGAGGCTGTCGAGCAGCAGGTCCTCGCCAATGCCCCTCCCGCGCCAGAGCGGGCTGACGGCCAACAGCAGCAATTCGCATTCGTCAAGCACGGAACGGACCAGCGCGAAGCCGACCGGCGCGGCGTCGATCCGGGCGATGGTGAGCCAGGTTCCCGGCATGGTCATCACCCCGGCGAGCTGCGGCAATGTCCATGCTTCGCCAAAGGCCGGGTCGAAGGCGCGCACCATGACGTCCATGGCATCGCTCATCGCGTTGCGTTCGCCATCCTCATAGGTCTGGAGCGTCAGGCCCGGCGTCATGACGCTGCCCGTTCCGCCATCGGACGCGCATCCGCGCCACGGCAATAAAGGGGGGAGGGGGGGAGCGGCGGGAGCCCGGCGACCAGCGGATAGTCCGCGGCATCGGGATACAGGCTCACCGCCGTGCCATGGCCGCGCGCCGTCACCAGCGCTTCGGCGCCGGTGCCGTAGAGCGTGGGCTGCGTCAATTGCTTCGCCAGTTCGGCAATCGGCGTGGAGGCGGGCGGGCCGAGGGGCGCAAGCCCGTCAGTGGAGAAGGCCTGCCAGAACAACTCGCCATGACCGCCGGTAATGGTGACGGCCAGGGTCTCGTCCTTATGATCCCCTGCCGCCGCCCTGGCCGCGATCATGGCGAGCGCGCCATAGCCATGCAGCGGAATGTTCCAGGCCAGCGCCAGCGCCCGCGCGGCGGCGATCCCGATGCGCACGCCGGTGAAGCTGCCGGGGCCGACATCGACGGCGATCGCATCGGCCCGGCCGCCGTCGGGCAGGGCAGCGATGGCGGGCAGCAGCGCTTCGGCATGGCCACGCCCGACGATTTCATGAAAATGGCCCAGGGGCGCTCCGTCATCGAGCAGCGCCACGGACAGCGCCTGTGTCGCGGTGTCGATGACCAATATGCGCAAAGAAAACCCCTGTTGACCGCTCGCCCGATGCGATGCCCGGCTCTGCGGTTAATCGATCGGCACGGGTTTGCCAATTGTTCCCGGCCAACTGTTTCGCCGCTCAGACGGCGCGGACCTCCGTCACTTCGGGCACATAATGTTTGAGCAGTTGTTCGATCCCGTTCTTCAGCGTCGCCGTGGAGGAGGGGCAGCCGGAACAGGCGCCCTGCATGCGCAGATAGACGGTTCCCTTGTCGAAGCCGCGATAGATGATGTCGCCGCCGTCATTGGCCACGGCCGGCCGGACACGGGTGTCGATCAGCTCGCGAATCTGGGCGATGATCTCCTCATCTTCCGGATCGTCCGCAAATTCCTCCTCCTCGGGAACAAAGATTTCGCCTGCCGAGCCGGGCGCGAACAGCGGCATGTTGGCGGAAAAATGTTCGAGCAGGATCGAAAGGATGTCCGGCTTCACATCGCTCCACTGTGCGCCGGGCGCGATGGTGACGGAAATGAAGTCCCCGCCGAAAAAGACCCCCGTCACGTCGCCCAGGCCGAACAGCGCATCGGCCAGCGGCGAAGCCTCCGCTTCTTCCGGTGTGGCGAAATCGCGGGTGCCCATGCCCATGACCACGCGGCCGGGAATGAACTTGACGGTTGCCGGATTGGGCGTCGCTTCGGTCTCGATCAACATGCGCGCTATGTGGAGAGAAGACTGCGCAAGATCAAGCTTTCGTGCTAAATTGACTCCCGCAAATCGCTTGGCGCCGTCGATTGAGTCCCGCCTGAGATCGAAGGGAGAGAGAAGATGAGCAATGAGGCCGACATCCGCCATCGCTTCTGGACGGAATTGTCGCAAAGCCCGTTCCTGATGGTCGGGTTGAGAGGGTCGCCCGATCACAGTATGCCCATGACGGCGCAGCTCGATCCCGGCGCGAACCATTGCTTCTGGTTCTATACGACGCGGGAGAACCGGCTGGCCAGGGGCGGACCGGCCATGGCCCAGTTCGCAGGCAAGGGACATTTCCTGTTCGCCTGCATCGACGGCACCCTGGTCGAGGAGACGGACCCGGCGGTGATCGACCGGTACTGGACCCATGATGTGGCGAGCTGGTATCCCGGCGGACGGCAGGACCCGCATCTGACGATGCTCCGTTTCGATCTTGGCCGCGCGGAAATCTGGCGTGCCGACATGTCGCTTGGCGGCATGTTTCGGCAAATGTTCGGCGGAGACGTGCGCGAAGAGATGCGGAGCAAGCATGTGGAGGTGACGTTGTAGGGGGAGGCGAACGCCGCCACTTGCTTTTTCCCGCCATTCCCGCCATATGCGCTGCAACGCAGCAGCGGGCTTCACGCCCCTTCCAGCGATTGGCAGCGTGATCGCTTCGGCCCGAACGGGCATCGGGGCCGGCCAATGAAAGTCTGCGCCAAGCTTTGAGGCTTCCCTTTTCACGCGGGTCGTTTCGTAACCCGCCTTGCGTCCCGGCCCTGCCGGAAGACGCCGGGGCCCATTCGTGAGTTATCATCCATGCAATTTACCGACCTTGGCCTTGCCGAGCCGATCCTGAAGGCGCTGGCCGCCAAGAAATATGCCTCGCCGACGCCGATCCAGGCGCAGGCCATTCCCGTGCTGCTGAAGGGCAAGGACCTGTGCGGCATCGCGCAGACCGGCACCGGCAAGACCGCTGCCTTCGCGCTGCCCAGCCTTGACCATTTCGCCCGCAATCCCAAGCCGACGCCGCTCCAGGGCTGCCGCATGCTGGTGCTGTCGCCGACGCGCGAACTCGCCGCGCAGATCGCGCAGAGCTTCCGCGACTATGGCCGCTTCCTGAAGCTGTCCGTGGAGGTGGTGTTCGGCGGCGTGCCGATCAACCGGCAGATCCGGGCGCTGGGGCGCGGCGTCGACATCGTCGTGGCGACGCCGGGCCGTCTGCTCGACCTGATCGACCAGCGCGCCTTCACCATCAAGGACACCGAGATATTCGTCCTCGACGAAGCCGACCAGATGATGGACATGGGCTTCATCCACCCGTTGAAGCGCATCGCCAAGCTGCTGCCGAAGGAGCGGCAGAACCTCTTCTTCTCCGCCACCATGCCGGGCGAGATCGAGGCGCTGGCCAGCCAGTTCCTGCACGATCCGGTCAAGGTGAGCGTCGCGCCGCAGTCGACCACGGCGGAGCGGGTCCGGCAGCAGGCGACCTTCGTCAACCAGATGGAGAAGCAGGCGCTGCTCAACCTGACGATCCAGAAGGAAGACATCGACCGCGCGCTGATCTTCACCCGGACCAAGCATGGCGCCGACCGGGTCGTGCGCTTTCTGGAGGGCGCGGGCATCCAGGCCGTGGCGATCCATGGCAACAAGAGCCAGGCGCAGCGGACCACCGCGCTCCAGGCCTTCCGCCATGGCCATGTGAAGCTGCTGGTGGCGACCGACATCGCCGCGCGCGGCATCGACGTGTCGGGCGTCAGCCATGTCATCAATTTCGAACTGCCCAATGTGCCGGAACAATATGTCCACCGCATCGGCCGCACGGCGCGGGCAGGGGCGGAGGGCGTTGCGATCAGCTTCGTGGCGGACGACGAGCGGCCTTATCTGAAGGCCATCGAGCGGACGACCAAGGTGAAGCTGGACGTCGTCCCGCTGCCGGAGAATTTCGTCGAGGTGGTGCGCAATCTTCCCAAGGCCGCGCCGCAGCGCAAGGGTCGGGAGCAGACCCCGGAGCAGAAGACGCGGCGCGCCGACGGGCAACGCCGCTATCAGGACCAGCAGAAGCAGCAGCGCGGCAATACCGAACGGGCGCATCGGCCGGATGGCGAAGCTGCGAAGCCGGCAAAGAAGAATTTCCGGCGCCGTCGCGGCGGCAGCAATGTCGGCGCGCATAAGGGCGCGGTGCAGAAGACCGGCGGGCGGTAATCCTGGATATGATGGACTCCTGCGAAGGCAGGAGCCCAGTCCTGCCGTTTGACCGGATTCCCGTCTTCGCGGGAAGATGAGGTTCCTTCCTCTTTGTCAGTGGCCATTCAGGAAAATCTCTTTAGGCTGCGCGGCCATGAGCTTTTCCTTCCGGCGTTCCGCCGCTTCGCTGTCCGTCCTTGCCCTGCTGCTTTCGGGAACGCCCGCGCCTCTGTGGGCGAAGACGGACCCGACTGCCACGTCCACGGCGCCGGGCTCTACCAAGGCGCAGGTCAGGCCATGGCTCTACGAGAACAGCGATGTTCCGATCGATCCGGCCTGGCGCTTCGGCACCCTGTCCAATGGCGTGCGCTATGCCGTCCGCCGCAATGGCGTGCCGCCGGGTCAGGTGTCGGTCCGGCTGCGGATCGACGCCGGCTCGCTGATGGAGCAGTCCGATGAGCTGGGATATGCCCATTTCATGGAGCATCTGACCTTCCGCGGCTCCCGCCATGTGCCCGACGGGGAATCCAAGCGCATCTGGCAGCGGCTGGGCGTCACCTTCGGCAGCGACAGCAATGCGCAGACGACGCCGACCGGGACCACCTATGCGCTCGACCTGCCGCAGGCGACGCAGGCCAGCCTGGGCGAAAGCATGAAGATACTCGCCGGCATGATGGCCGACCCCAATATCGTCGAGAGCGCCGTGAATGCCGAGCGGGCCGTGGTCCTTGCGGAAAAGCGGGAGAGCGACGGGCCGCAGATGCGGATTTCCGATGCGACCAGACGGCATTTCTTCGCTGGCCAGCCGCTGGCCGATCATAGCCCCATCGGCACGGTGGCAACGTTGAATGCCGTCACGGCGGCGAAGATGGAAGCTTTTCACCAGCGCTGGTACCGCCCGGAAAATGCCGTGATCTCGATTGCGGGCGACATCGACCCGGCCATGGCCGAGCAATTGATCAAGGATAATTTCGGCTCCTGGACCGTCCCCGGAAAGGGCGCGCCGCTACCCGATTTCGGGGAGCCCGACCCCAGGGCCCCTGCCACCAGGGTGACGGTGGAGCCCGGCGCGCCCACCGGCCTTACCATGGCCTGGCTGCGCCCGTGGAAGCCGCATGCCGACACCATCGTCTACAATCAGGACAAGCTGACCGACATGCTGGCCCTGCAGATCATCAGCCGCCGTCTGGAACAGGCTGCGCGCAGCGGCGGCAGCTTCCTGCAGGCAAGCGTGGATCAGCAGGATGTCAGCCGGTCCGCCGATGGCACCTTCGTCACCATCGTGCCCACGGGCGAGAATTGGGAAAAGGCGTTGGGCGACGTGCGCGCAATCATAGAGGATGCCAAGGCCGCGCCGCCAAGCCAGATAGAGATCGACCGCGAATATGCGCAGATGGACACCGCACTCGCGATTCAGGTCGAGAATGCCGATACGGAGGCGGGCGCCAAGCAGGCGAGCGACCTGGTGAGCGCGGTCGACATTCGCGAAACCACGGTCAGCCCGCAGGCGGCGCTGGACATCTTCCGCTCCGGCAAGACGGGCATGACGCCGCAGAAGATATTGGATTCGACCCGGCGGCTCTTCTCCGCCGGCGTCTTCCGCGCGCACCTGATCACTGGCAAGGTCCAGCCCGGCGTCGACGCGAAGCTGGCCGCCGCTGTCGCCGCGCCGGTCAAGGCGGCGACCAACGCGCGGCTGGCGGACAAGGTTGTGACCATGGCCGACCTGCCGAAGCTCGGCGCGCCGGGGAAGGTCGTTTCGCGTACGCCCATCGGCCTGCCGGGGATGGAAAGCATTGTCTTCTCCAACGGCGTCAAGCTGACCCTGTTCGCCAATGATGCGGAAACGGAGAAGGTGCGGATCAACGTCCGCTTCGGTCATGGCCAGCAGGCCTTTTCCCCGACCCGGCCCGTGCCGGGCTGGGCGGCGGATTATGCGCTGGTGGCGAGTGGAATAGGGAAGCTGGGCCAGCGGGAACTCGATGACCTGACCAATGGCCGCCGCATGGGGATGGATTTCGCCATCGACGACGACGCCTTTGAAATGCAGGCCGTAACGCGTCCGGCGGATTATAAGGACCAATTGCTGCTGTTCGCGACCAAGCTGTTTGCGCCGGGATGGGACCCCGCGCCGATCGCGCGCGTGAAGACGGGGGCAGGGGTCGCCTATGACGCGATGGAGCGGGCGCCGGATTCCGTGCTGGCGCGGGACCTCAACTGGTTGCTGCACGACAGGGATGTGCGGTTCCGCACGCCTTCGCGGGCGGAGATCGACGCGCTGACTCCGCAAGCCTTTCGCGCCACATGGGAACCGCTGCTGGCATCCGGGCCCGTCGAGATACAGATTTTCGGACAGGTGAAGGCGGACGATGCCATTGCAGCCGTGGCGGCGACCTTCGGTGCGCTGCCGCAGCGGGCGGATGTCCCGGTTCCCGCCGCCAACAAGCTGATGCGCTTTCCCGCCCATGTCGAAAGCCCGGTGATCCTGCGGCACAAGGGCGACAAGGAGCAAGCGGCGGCGGTCATGGCATGGCCCACGGCAGGCGGGTTCGCACTGACGAAGGAAGCGCGGCAGCTTGAGATCCTGACGCAGATTTTCAACGATCGGCTGTTCGACAAGCTGCGTTCGACCGAAGGCGCGGCTTATTCGCCCAGCGTCCAGAACAACTGGCCATTTTCCTATGAAAGCGGCGGTTACATATTGGTGACGAGCCAGGTGCGCCCGGATCGCGTCCGTTATTTCTACGGCGTGGTGAAGGACACGGCGGCGGACCTCGTCAAAAATCTAGTGAGCGAGGACGAATTGCAGCGCGCCGTCGCGCCGATGCGGCAATTGCTGATGCGGGCAGGGACAGGCAATGCCTTCTGGATGAACCAGATGGAGGGCGCTACCCACGACCCGCGCTATGTACAGGCGATGCAGACCATGGCGCAGGACATGCTGACCGTCACGCCAACCGATATTCGGGCGCTGGCGGCCAAATATCTGGTGCTCGGCAAGAGCTGGTCTGCGGTGGTGCTGCCCGATGGCGTCGCCGCCAAATAGGCGGACCGGCGGCTCAGGCCGGGACGCGCTCCGTCTGTTCCAGCAATTGGCTGTAGAGCCGCACATATTCCATGTGGATCGCGCGGATTTCCGGATTGCGGGAGCGGGCGGCCAGCCTGCGATTGCGGTCCAGCCGCGCCTCGAAATAGCTGCGGTCGAACGACATGTTGATACCCATTTCTTGCCTCCCGGGGGAACGATTTGGGGGCAGGAATGTTTCCGGCGGCCGAAAGTTGCGGCTGATTTCAGGCATTTCTGCTGCAACGCGGCAGACTGACCGGAAGCCGAGCCGGACCGAAGCCCGCGCCTTCAGTCCATGGCGCGAAGCGCGGCGACGATCATGAAGGCCGCGCATTTGGCGGTACGCTCAGCGCTGATGGTCGGTGCCGACAGGCTGCGATGGCCCAACCCGAACAAACAGGCCAGGATCATTTCTTCGGCGCTTTTCAGCGCTTCGCCTGACAATCCGGGGTTTGCGACGCAGGCGAAATCCCCCAGGGATTTCCGCAGGCCGTTGCACATGTCGGCAATCGTGCCCGCGACCCGCGCGTTGCGGAATCCCTCGGCCAGAATATCGAAGGACAGGGCCTCGTGCGGGTTGTCCATCACCTCCAGCAGCAGCAGTTCGAAGGTCCGCTCTATGCTGATCTCCCCTGCCTCGAGACGGTTCTGCAAGCTCAGGATCGTCGCTTCGCGTTCGCGCGTATCGCTATTCACGATCGCTTCGATAATGTCTTCCTTGCCCTTGAACAGCCGGTAGATCTGGCCGACGGACACATGCGCCGCGGCAGCCAGTTCGGCCATCGCGCTCTGATGAAAACCGTTGGCGGCGAACAGATCGCGGGCCGCATCCAATATGCGGTCCCTGGCATTCCGTTCATGTTGCAATGCAGCCAAAAATCTTCGTCCCGTCTTTTTTACTCTTGAACAAATTGTGGCATGTTCCTACCTGCCGCGCAAGCGGAATGAACGTTCATTCCAATTGAAGCCACCAGTGGAAACGGAGCATCGACCGATGCAAAAGGGGATTTTTGTCGGACTGTTCGCCTGCGCGTCGGCCCTTGCGCTGGGCGCCTGTGGCCAGCAGCAGCAGCCTGCGCCGCCGCCGCCCGCGGTCGGTGTGGTGAAATTGACGGTGGAAAACGCTCCGTTGACGACCGAGCTTCCCGGCCGCATCGCCGCAGTGGAAACGGCAGAGGTCCGGCCCCAGATCAGCGGCGTCATCCGCCGCCGGCTGTTCACCGAAGGCGCCGTGGTGCGTGCGGGCCAATTGCTCTACGAGATCGAGGATGCGCCCTATCGCGCCGCCCTGGGGCAGGCGCAGGGCGCGCTCTCTCGGGCGCAGGCATCGATCCGGGCGACGGGACTGCAGGCGCAGCGTTACAAGGAACTGGTCGGCATCAACGCCGTCAGCCGGCAGGAGGCCGACAATGCCGCCGCCTCGGCGCAGCAGGCGCGCGCCGATGTCGCCGCGCAGCGGGCGGCGGTGCAGGCCGCGCAGGTGAACCAGGATTTCACCCGCATAAGGGCCCCCATTTCCGGGCGGATCGGCCGTTCCCTGTTCACGCCGGGCGCGTTGGTGCAGGCAGGACAGGCCGACCCGCTGGCGACGATCCAGCGGACCGACGTCGTCTATGTCGACGTGACCCAGTCGGCCGCGCAGATCATCGACCTCAAACAGGCGATGAAGGCAGGCGGCGTAAGTGCCGCTAACGGCGCGCGGGTCCAGTTGCTGCTGCCCAATGGCAGCGTCTATCCGATCGAGGGGCGTCTGCAATTTTCCGAGGTGACGGTGGATCCCAGTTCGGGCGCGGTGACGCTGCGTGCGACCTTCGCCAATCCGGACGGCCTGTTGCTGCCCGGCATGTATGTGCGGGCCAGGCTGGTCGAGGGCCAACGCAGCCAGGCGATCCTTGCGCCGCAGCAGGGCATCACCCGTGATGCGCGGGGCCGGGCCACCGCCATGGTGGTGGGTGCGGACAACAAGGTCGAACTGCGTCAGGTCGAAACGGACCGGGCCATTGGCGACAAGTGGATCGTCACCAAGGGGCTGAAGGCGGGAGACAGGCTGGTCGTGGAGGGCCTGGTGAACCTGCGGCCCGGAACGGTCGTGAAGCCGGGCGCGCCGCAGCAGGTGACGGCGGGCAGGCAGGCGAATGCCGGCGGGGCGAACTAAGTCATGGCCCGCTATTTCATCGACAGGCCCATCTTCGCATGGGTCATCGCCATCGTCATCATGCTGGCCGGCATTCTGGCCCTGCGCTCGCTGGCCGTGGCGCAGTTTCCGGAGATCGCGCCGCCCGCGGTGACGATCGCCACCACCTATCCGGGCGCGAATGCGGAAACGCTGGAAAGCACGACGACGCAGATCATAGAGCAGCAGCTCAAGGGCATCGACAATCTCCGCTACTTCTCGTCCAGCAGCGATTCGGCGGGCAACCTCACCATCACCCTGACCTTCGAGCAGGGAACGGATGCCGACATCGCGCAGGTCCAGGTTCAGAACAAGCTGGCCCAGGCCACCCCCCTGTTGCCGCAGGAAGTGCAGCAACAGGGGCTGCGCGTCACCAAATCCACCTCGACCTTCCTGATGATCATGGCCGTCTATGCCGATGACGGCATTCATGATCAGCAGGATGCGGGCGATTTCGTCGCTTCCGCCCTGCAGGATCCGATCAGCCGCGTCGACGGCGTGGGGGATACCCAGTTGCTGGGCGCGCAATATGCGATGCGCATCTGGCTCGATCCCTATAAGATGGCCAATCTGGGCGTCACCACCGGCGACGTCAAATCCGCCATACGCGCCCAGAATGCGCAGGTTTCCGCAGGCCAGATCGGCGGCACGCCGTCGCCCCGCGGCCAGGCGCTGAACGCAACCGTGACGGCGCAGTCGCGCCTCAGGACCCCCGAAGAGTTCCGGCAGATCCGGCTGCGCAGCAACAGCAACGGATCGGTCGTCTATCTGGCGGATGTCGCCAGGGTCGAGTTGGGTGCGGAAAGCTACAGCTTCGGCGCGAGGTTCAATGGCCATCCGGCCGCCGGCTTCGGCGTAAGGCTGGCGCCGGGCGCCAATGCGCTCGATACGGTGGAAGGCGTGAAGAACCGGGTCAACGAACTGTCGAAAACCTTCCCGAGCTGGGTCAAATACGACTTCCCGGTAGACAATTCGACCTTCGTGAAACTGTCGGTGGAGCAGGTCATCCACACGCTGTTCGAAGCGACGCTGCTCGTCTTCGTGGTGATGTTCCTGTTCCTTCAGAACTGGCGCGCCACGCTGATCCCCACCATTGCGGTGCCGGTGGTGCTGTTGGGATCGCTGGCGATCCTCTATGCGGCGGGATTCACCATCAACACGCTGACGCTGTTCGGCATGGTGCTGGCGATCGGCCTGCTGGTCGACGACGCCATCGTCGTGGTCGAGAATGTCGAGCGCATCATACAGGAAGAAGGGCTTAGCCCAAAGGAAGCCGCGAAGAAGTCGATGGACGAGATCAGCGGCGCGTTGATCGGCATCGGCCTGGTGCTGTCGGCGGTGTTCCTGCCCATGGCGTTCTTCGGCGGGTCGACGGGCGTGATCTTCCGCCAGTTCTCCATCACCATCGTGTCCGCCATGGTGTTGTCGGTGCTGGTCGCGTTGATCCTGACGCCCGCGCTCTGCGCGACGATCCTGCGTCCCCGGGGGCACAGCCATGTCTGGACCGGCCCGCTGGGGTCGCGCTTCGGCCGCTTCTTCGACTGGTTCAACCGGACCTTCGACCGCAATGTCGTGCGATACGGCGCGACCGTGGAGAAGGTCGAGCGGCGCTGGGGCCGCACGATGCTGGTCTATGCATTGATCGTCGCGGGGATGGCGCTGGTCTTCCTGCGCCTGCCTGGCGGTTTCCTGCCCGATGAAGATCAGGGCATCATCATCAACCAGGTGTCGCTCCCGACCGGGTCGACGCTGGAGGAGACCGAACGGACGCTGGCGAAGGTGCGCGATCACTATATGACGGACGAGAAGCGGAATGTTGCCGCCGTCTTCACCATCTCCGGCTTCGGTTTCGTGGGCCAGGGCCAGAATGTCGGCCTCGCCTTTGTCAGGATGAAGGACTGGTCGCAGCGCGAGGGCGCCGACAACAAGGTGTCCGCCATCGCTTTGCGCGCCAATGGCGCGTTCCAGCGGATTTCCGCAGGCATGGCGATCGCCTTCGTGCCGCCCGCCGTGCAGGAACTGGGCAATGCCACCGGCTTCGACTTTCAGCTCGTGGACCGCGCCGGGCTGGGCCATGACAGGATGCTGGAGGCGCGCAACCAGTTGCTGGGCATGGCCATGGCCGACAAGCGGCTGGCGCAGGTGCGCCCCAACGGGCTGGAGGATACGCCGCAGCTCAAGCTCAACGTCGATCAGGCGGCAGCGGGCGCGCTGGGCATCGCCCAGTCCGACGTCAACGATACGATCAGCACGGCGATGGGCAGCAGCTACGTCAACGACTTCATCGACCGCGACCGGGTGAAGCGCGTCTATGTGCAGGCCGATGCGCCGTTCCGGACCACGCCGGATTCGATCGGCGTGCTGCATGTGCGGGGAAGCGGCGGCGCGATGGCGCCGATCTCTTCCTTTGCGACGACCGAATGGACCCATGGCCCGGCGAAGCTGGAGCGGTTCAACGGCGTGCCGTCGATGCAGATCATGGGTGCGCCCGCGCCGGGCGTTTCGACCGGCGAGGCGATGAAGGCGATGGAGGAAATGGCGGCCAAGCTGCCGGCAGGCGTCGGTTATGAATGGAACGGCATTTCCTATGAGGAGAAGACCTCCGGCGGGCAGGCGCCGGCGCTTTATGCGTTGTCGATGCTGATCGTGTTCCTGTGCCTCGCCGCGCTTTATGAAAGCTGGTCCGTGCCCATCGCCGTGATGCTGGTGGTGCCGCTGGGCGTGTTCGGCGCGGTGGTCGCCGCGATGCTGGTCGGCCTCAACAACGACATCTACCTTCAGGTCGGCCTGATCACGACCATCGGCGTGTCGGCCAAGAACGCCATCCTGATCGTCGAATTCGCCGAGGAGAAGATGCGCGAGGGGCTGCCACCTGCGCGGGCGGCGTTGGAGGCGGGCAAGCTGCGCCTGCGGCCGATCCTGATGACCAGCTTCGCCTTCGTCTTCGGCGTGCTGCCGCTGGCGGTGGCGAAGGGCGCGGGCGCAGGCGGCCAGAACGCCATAGGCTGGGCCGTGGTCGGCGGCATGCTGTCCGCGACGGTGCTCGCCATCTTCTTCGTGCCGGTCTTCTTCACCGTCGTGAAGCGGCTGTTCCGCGAACATCATGGCAAGGATCAAGGCGGGCATGAGGGCGGCGCCCGGCTGGGTCCGCAGGAGGCATGAGGATAATGAACAAGATGAAGCCGTTCTCGGCGGCTGCTCTGGCGCTGACGCTCGCGGCCTGCGACATGGCGCCCAAATATGTGCGCCCTGCCTTGCCGGTGCCGGGGGGGAGCCCGCAGGGGCCGGCCTATCCGGCTGGGCAAGGGCCGGCGATCGTTCCGGCGGATACGGCCTGGAAGGATTTCTTCGTCGATCCCCGCCTGGCGCGGGTGATCGAGACGTCGCTGGCCAATAATCGCGACCTGCGTGTCGCCCTTGCCAATGTCGAGCAGGCGCGGGCGCAATATCGCGTGCGGCGGGCGGACATATTTCCCACTGTGAACGCCAGCGGCAGCGCCACCTATCAGGACACGCCCTTCTCGCAGGTCGGGACGGGCCGGATGGACATCTATTCGGCGTCCGTGGGCGTGTCGGCCTGGGAAATCGACCTGTTCGGCCGGGTGCGCAACCTCAGCAGGGCGGCGCAGGAACAATATTTCGCATCGGTCGAGAACCGGAATGCGGCGCAGACCGCGCTGGTCGCAGAGGTCGCTAACGCCTGGCTCGCCATGGCGGCGGATCAGGAGCGGTTGAGGATTGCGCGCGATCTGGAAAAAGCCTTCGGCCAGACGCTGGACCTCACCAAGGCCCGCTTCGCCAAGGGGATCGCGTCGGAACTGGAAGTGCGGCAGGCGCAGACCAGCCATGACCGGGCGCGGTCCGACATTGCCGAGGCGACGACCCTGGTGGCGCAGGACCAGAATGCGCTGAACCTGCTTACCGGTATGACGGTGGCGGCGGAGGACTTGCCGGCGGCGATGCCGGATGGCGACGTCACCCTCTCCAACCTGCCGGCCGACCTGCCTTCCACGGCTTTGCTGCGACGCCCGGACATCATGGCGGCCGAACATCAGTTGCTGGCGGCCAATGCCAATATCGGCGCGGCGCGAGCGGCCTTCTTCCCGAATATCTCCCTGACTGCGGCGTTCGGGACGTTGAGCCTTGGCCTGTCCAATCTGTTCAAGTCGGGCAGCGACACATGGTCGGTGGTGCCGTCCGCCAGCCTGCCGATCTTCGATTTCGGCCGGAACAGGGGCAATCTGCGCTATGCGCGGGCCACCTATGACGCGATGGTCGCCACCTATGAGAAGAGCGTGCAGGCGGGTTTCCGCGAAGTCGCCGATGCGCTTGCCCGGCGCGGCACGATGACGGAGCAAATGGAGGCGCAGACATCCCTGCGGGATGCGGCGCGGGTAAGCTATCGCCTGTCGGAAGCGCGGTTCCGCGCCGGCGTCGATCCCTTCCTGACCACGCTGGATGCGCAGCGGACGCTCTATAATGCCGAACAGAGCCTGCTGGCGACACGGCTGGCGCGCGCCGCGAACATGGTCGAACTGTATCGCGCGATGGGTGGCGGCCTGAAATGATCTTTGACCGCAAGCGGCGGGAAGGCGGCCATGCATGTCATGCCCCATGCTGGCGTCGGCAAAGGGTTGAAAGGACAGGGCATGACTTATGCATATCGGACGCTGGCATCGCCCGTCGGTGAACTGACGCTGGTCGCGTGCGAGGCGGGGCTGGCGGCGGTCCTGTGGCAGGATGACGATCCCCGGCGGGTGCCCATGGGGCAGCGGACCGAAAGGGGCGATCATCCGGTGCTGGAGGAAGCGGGACGGCAACTGAATGAATATTTCGCCGGGCAGCGGGAGACGTTCGACCTGCCGCTGCATTTCAACGGCACGGATTTTCAGAAAAGCGTCTGGACCGCGCTGCTGACCATCCCCTTTGGACAAACGCGCAGCTATGCCGATATTGCCCGTCAGATCGGGAGACCGTCCGCTTGCCGCGCAGTGGGTGCCGCCAATGGGCGCAACCCGATTTCCATCATTGCGCCCTGCCACCGGGTAGTGGGCGCCAACGGCGCACTGACGGGCTTTGCAGGCGGCTTGAAGGCCAAAAGCTATCTGCTTGGTCTGGAGAGAAAATTTCTCTGACATCCATTCGAAAATGGCGCACCCAAGAGGATTCGAACCTCTGGCCTTTGCCTTCGGAGGGCAACGCTCTATCCAGCTGAGCTATGGGTGCGTGTCGCTGGTGCGAAGGGCCGCTTAGCAAAGCCCAATCGCTCGCGCCAGCATCAAAATCGCCTCAGGCCAAAGTTATTTCGCCATTTTCTGCATCGGCTGGAATTTCCCGAGGCCGCAGCTCGGTCCACGCTGCAATCCGCCAGTCTGATAGAGCACCGTGATGATGTCCACCGAGCAGAGCTGGGACAGGCTGGTCTTGTAGAGGAAGCGCCGCTCGAAACCCAGGCTGGGGCAACTCATCGGCAGGATATTCCGATAGACCTTGTTACCGTTCATGATGAAATCGATGGTCCTGTCGTCGCGGACCTCGGTGGAGCGGATCGCATTCAGTTGAACGCAATCGACCGGCTTGCCGGCGGGGACCAGATTGTCCGGAGCCTTCCCGGCGAGGGCGGGGGCAGCCGTGCAGGCGAGTGCCGCGGACAGGGCGAATTGGCGGATAAGGGGGGCAGACATATCGTCTCTCCTGTTGACTGTCCGGATGACGTCGCGGGAGCCTGTCATCCGTCCTGTCGATCCTTCTACCGCGCGGCGGCTGAACCGCGCAATAATCAGGGGCTGGTGCCGGGCGCGGGAGTCTTGGGCTTGAAGCGGCAGAGGTCGGCCACGATGCAGCGCCAGCATTCGGGCTTGCGCGCCTTGCAGACATAGCGGCCATGCAGGATCAGCCAGTGATGGGCATCGCGGCGGAAGGGGCCGGGAACGTTTTTCTCGAGCTTCAGTTCGACGGCAAGCGGCGTCTTGCCCGGCGCTAGGCCGGTACGGTTGCCGACACGGAAGATGTGGGTGTCGACCGCGAACGTTTCCTGCCCGAACGCGGTGTTGACCACGACATTGGCGGTCTTTCGCCCGACGCCGGGCAGGGTGGTCAGGACATCGCGATCCTGCGGCACCTCTCCGCCGAAATCGCGCAGGAGGATTTCGGACAGGGCGATGACGTTCTTCGCCTTGGCGTTGAAGAGGCCGATGGTCTTGATATGCTGTTTCAGGCCTTCTTCGCCCAGTTCCACCATCTGCTGTGGCGTGTGGACATCGCGGAAGAGCGCGCGGGTCGCCTTGTTGACGCCCACGTCCGTCGCCTGCGCGGAAAGCACCACCGCGACCAGCAACTGATAGACATTGCCATATTCCAGCTCCGTTCGGGGCGCCGGATTGGCTTCAGCGAGGCGGCTGAAGAAATCGAAGATCTGGTCCTTCTTCATCGGCGTTTACAGGCCCAGCACGCCCTTCATGTCGTAGCGGCCGACGGGTTGGCCGATCAGCCATTGGGCCCCCTTCACCGCGCCCCGCGCGAAGATGACGCGGTTTTCGGCGCGATGGCCGATTTCGATTCGCTCGCCCTCGGCCGCGAGGATCACCTGATGGTCGCCCGCCACCGATCCGCCGCGCAATGCCGCAAAGCCGATCGCACCCCTGGCCCGTGCGCCGGTGATGCCGTCGCGCCCGCGTTCGCTATGGTCGGCAAGAGCGATACCGCGCCCGCGCGCGGCGGCTTCGCCCAGCAACAGCGCAGTGCCGGAAGGCGCATCGACCTTATGACGATGGTGCATTTCGACGATCTCTATGTCCCAATCGTCGTTGAGGCGCGCCGCAGCCTGTTCCACCAGCGCCGCCAGCAGGTTGACGCCCAGAGAGGTATTGCCGGTCTGGAGGATCGGGACTTGCCTTGACGCTTCGTCGATCAGCGCATGGTGCGCGGATTCCAGTCCGGTGGTGCCGATGAGGATCGGCTTCTTTGCCGCAATGCAGGCGTCCAGATGGGCCGACAGGGCGGCGGGCACGGAAAAGTCGATCAGCACGTCGCTTTGCTCGGCCAGGGCAAGCGGATCGGCAGTGATGGCGATGCCGGGGGCAAGCTCTCCCGCGCCACCGCGGTCGGTGCCTCCGGCGATTTCCAGCCCAGCCTCCTGAGCGACCTGCGCGATGGCGCGTCCCATGCGGCCAGCCGCTCCGAAAATCCCGATCCTTGTCATCAGCCTCATTCCCTGGAAGGTCGGATGGCCGATGCCAGAACGGGCCGGGCTTGTCATCCCCGCGGTACGGAAATGGACGATAAATGGCTGGTTGGGCCAAGCCAATGATCCGTTCTGCAAAAACGATGTCCGGATGATCCCGAATGCGGCATAGCCATGACATGCAACCATGGCGCCGGAAGAAGAGATGGACGACATTCGCAATATCGTGATCCTGACCGGTGCGGGAATTTCGGCGGAAAGCGGCCTTGCCACCTTTCGCGGGCCCGATGGCCTGTGGGAGGGGCATCGGGTCGAGGATGTGTGCACGCCCGAAGCTCTGGCGCGGAATGCCGCGCTGGTGCATCGCTTCTATGACGAGCGGCGGGCCAGGCTGGATGAGGTGAAGCCCAATGCCGCGCATGAGGCGCTGGCGGCGCTGGATGCGGCATGGCCGGGCGAGCTGCTGATCGTCACGCAGAATGTGGACGATCTGCACGAGCGGGCCGGGGCGAAGCGGCTGGTTCACATGCATGGCGAGTTGCGGTCGGCGCTCTGTGCGGCTTGCGGCAAGGCGGTGCCATGGACGCCGGCTCTGCCCCCCGGCTCGGCCTGCGACGGGTGCGGGCGTCCGGCCCTGCGCCCCGACATCGTTTTCTTCGGGGAGATGCCCTATCGGATGAATCTGATCGACGATGCCTTGCGGCGGTCCGACCTGTTCGTTTCGGTGGGCACTTCCGGGGCGGTGTATCCGGCGGCGGGATTCGTGCAGACCGCGCGCCATGTGGGCGCCCGGACGCTGGAGTTGAATCTGGAGCCATCGGCGGGCAGCTTCTATTTCGAGGAAAGCCGTATTGGGGCGGCGAGTATCCTGGTGCCGGAATTGGTGCGCGAATTATTGGGGTAGTCCGGAACGGGCCGTTTCGCATGGCCATCGGACCGAAAGCGGATTCTTCTACGGTCCGTTCGTGCCATCTCGCCTGAGATCCCGGCGTTCGCCCGGATGACGGGGTGAGAGGTCGGGGACCATGGCGATAATGCCTGGGGATGAGGGGGAGTGTTTTGCTTCCCGCTCCTATTCGCCGGCGGCGTTGTCCGCTGGCTCCGGTTCATCCTGATAGAGCAGCATGACCGAGCCGTCCTGTCCGGCGACCACCCGGATGGGCAGGCTGAGTTGCAGGGCGGAGAGGAATTCCTTGCTGTCGGTGATACGGAAGCGGCCGCCGATGCGGAGCGATGAGACCCGGGTGTCCCCGATCAGGATCGGCGCCGCACGGTAGCGGTTGAACTCGCTCGCGGCCTGTTCGATGGTCTCTCCGTCCAGTTCCACCATCTGTTCGCGCCAGGCGGTCCGCTGGCCGATGAGGCGCGAGTCGAGATGGGTGAGCGACACGCTGCGCGGCTGGATGACGGCGCCGCTGCCGGCGCTGATCTGCTGGGCCAGATCGTTGCCGGAATGCACCGTGACGGTGCCCTGCGTGACGGTCAGTTCGACCAATGAAGGGCGCAACCGCACGTTGAAGGCGGTGCCGACGGCGCGGATGACGGCGGAGCGGGCCTCTACGTCGAAGGGGCGGGAGCGGTCGTGGGCGACGTCGAAAGAGGCTTCGCCCTTCAGGATGCGGACCTTGCGGCCATGATCGGTGAAGCGGACCTCGGCGGCGCTGTCGCTGTTGAGATGCAGGGTCGAGCCGTCGTCCAGCGCGATGTCGCTGATCTGGCCGATCCGCGTTTCATAATGGTCGACGCCGCTGAAGGTGCGGACCGTGACGATGGCAGCGACGATGAACAGCATCACCGCAACGGCGGCGGCGATCATGATGTTGCGCGACAGGCGGCGCTGCTGCTCCTCGCTGACGATGGCTTCCAGCGGGGGCAGGTTGACTTCGGCGGCCGCGCTCTTCAGCCGTTCGGCCGCTTCCCAAGCGGCTTCGGCCCGCGCGAACGCTACGGCATGACGGGGATCGGCTTCGACCCAGCGACAGATTTCCGCTTCGACCTCGGGACGAGGATCGCCATTAAGCCTTGCCAGCAGGCGCGCGGCTTCCGCCTCGATCTTGTCCCTGCTTTCGTAGCCCGAATCTGGTCCCGACGCCTGCACGTTCGAAATCCGTTTCCTCACGTTCCGCCCAGGCCCGCATAACTATTGCGATCGCTTTGGCCAGATGTTTTTCAACTGTAGAAACGGACAGGGACATTTCCTCCGCTATTTCCAGCATGGATTTTTCATGGATACGGCGGAGAATGAAGACCCGGCGGCATTGTGTCGGAAGCGAATCGACGATCGTCTCGACCTGTCGCAGGGCCTCGCGGGCGTGAAGCTGAGCCTCCACATTATTTTCGCCCTGCAGCAGTTCCAGGTCGGCAATGGTTTCGAAACTCACCACCTTGTTACGGCGTGCGGTGTCGATCACCAGATTGCGGGCTATGGTGAAGAGATAAGCCCGACCGGTCGTCACATTTTCCCAATTTTCAGTGGCATAGGCGCGGGCGAGTACCTCCGCGACCATGTCTTCCAGTTCCTGATTGGCAGGCAGGATCCTCCGGAGGCGCCCTCTGAGAGCAGCTTCCTGTGGTAGGATCACTGTCTTGAACCATTCCAGCTTAGCGCGAACCCTGTGCACGATGACCCCCTTGCTGTCAGCCGCGCCTCTCCCGAATTCATCTGTTTGTCATAGTTCAATCATGGATGCAGGGGCCTGTCCAGCGATTGCGCAGGCATTATTTCCCGTTTCTGTGGAAAACCCACGGTCTGTGACCAAAATGTCGATCAGACGGGAGGGAGTTCGGGCGGCGCGCTGTCCGGCTGGTCGAAATCGGGACCATTGGGCACGATTTCCGGCGGCTCGCCGGCGGGGGTTTCGTCGGGCGTGAGGGGTGCAGGGGTTTCCGGCGGCGATTGAGGGTCGATCCTGTCGGGGGGCGGCACGCCGTCGGGCGCCGGGTCGGGGTGGGTGGCCATGGCTGTCTCTCCTTGATATGAGGGGTTACGCCCGGCCGGGCGGATGGGTTCCGTTCGGACTTATCCACCGGTTATCCACAGGCTGGACCTCTGGGCCTTGCTTCATGGGTCGCTTTTCTCTATGCCGCGCCGACCGGCGACCGATGCGGGCGTGGCGAAATTGGTAGACGCGCCAGATTTAGGTTCTGGTATCGCAAGATGTGGGGGTTCGAGTCCCTTCGCCCGCACCAGTGCGCCAGACTCTATAGGATGCGCAGGCGCCAACGAAATTCAGCTTTAGAAAGCGTTTGAGAGAAGAGATGCAGACTGTCGAGACGTTGAACGAGGGCCTGAAGCGCGCCTACACCGTGACCATCACGTCGAAGGACATCGACGCCCGCGTGGAAAAGGAAGTGGCCGCCATCGCGCCGCAGGTCCGCATGCCCGGCTTCCGCCCCGGCAAGGTGCCCGCCAACCTCGTCAAGAAGATGCATGGCGAATCGCTGCAGCGCGATGCGCTCAACAGCTCGATCCAGGACAGCATCCAGAAGCTGATCGCTGACCAGAAGCTGCGCCCCGCGATGCAGCCTTCGGTCGAGCTGGACGAGGCCTTCGAATTCGGCAAGGACGCCGAGGTGAAGGTCGAGCTGGAAGTGCTGCCCGAGATCGCGGCGCCGAGCATCGAAGGGCTGAAGCTGGAGCGTCTGACCGTCGAGGTGGCTGATGCGCAGGTGGATGAAGCCGCCGGCCGCATCGCGACCCAGCAGGGCGCGCTGGAAGAGCATGCCGCCAGCCACAAGGCGAAGGACGGCGATACGCTGACCATCGATTTCGTCGGCAAGATCGACGGCGAGGCCTTTGAGGGCGGTTCGGCCGAGGACGTGAAGCTCAAGATCGGCTCGGGCCAGTTCATCCCGGGCTTCGAGGAGCAGCTTGCCGGCGTCAAGAAGGGTGACGAGAAGACCATCACCGTGACCTTCCCGGAAGATTATGGCGCGGCGCACCTCGCCGGCAAGGAAGCGACCTTCGACATCACCGTCAAGGCGATCCTGAATGCCGACAAGCCCAAGCTGGACGATGATTTCGCCAAGTCGCTGGGCCTGGAGGGTCTGGACAAGCTCAAGGAACTGCTGAAGGGCCAGATCGAGCAGGAACATAATGGCCTGACCCGCACCCATATGAAGCGCAAGCTGCTCGACCAGCTCGCCGCTGCCCACGATTTCGACGTGCCGCCGAGCATGGTCGAGGCCGAGTTCAACCAGATCTGGGCGCAGCTCCAGCACGAAGCCAGCCATGAGGAAGACCCCGAAGCGGCCCTCAAGGAGATGGAAGCGGAGAAGGAAGACTATCGCGCCATCGCCGTGCGCCGCGTCCGCCTGGGCCTGCTGCTTTCGGAAATCGGCCAGGCCAATGGCGTTGTCGTCAGCGATCAGGAAATGAACCGCCTGATCATGCAGGCAGCCCAGCAGTACAGCCCGCAGGACCGCGAGCGCTTCGTGCAATATGTGCGTCAGGACCCGATGGCGGCCGCGCAGCTCCGTGCGCCGCTCTATGAGGACAAGGTGGTGGACTTCCTGTTCGAGAAGGCGGAGATCACCGACCGGGCCGTCAGCCGGGAAGAGCTGGAAGCCGCGATCGAGGCTGAGGACGGCGATCTGAAGCCGCACGTCCATGGTCCGGGCTGTGGCCATGATCATGACCATGATCATGACGAAAAGCCCAAGGCGAAGAAGGCTGCGCCGAAGAAGAAGGCTGCCGAGGCCGAGGAAGCGGCTCCGGCCGAGGCTTCCGCCGAAGAGGCCCCAGCCAAGAAGGCTCCGGCCAAGAAGGCCGCCGCCAAGAAGGATGAGGCCGTGGCTGAGGAAGCCGCTGCCGAGGAGAAGCCCAAGGCCAAGAAAGCTCCGGCCAAGAAGGCTGCCGCCAAGGCTGAATAAGGCCTTTTCGGTCTGACTGGACAAGCGCCCGGCTTCGCAAGGAAGCCCGGGCGCTTTTCATTTCGGGCGCGGCATGGCAGACGAAATGTTAATGAGGTCCGTTCATGTCGAGAGGGGGCAGGATCGGGGGAGTCGAACTCCTGCCAAGGCAGGATTCCAGTCCCGCCGTTTGAATTTGGGTCCTGCCTTCGCAGGAACATGCCGTGTTTCCGAGGTGATGCGGCGGCGCTAAAAAGGTTTCAGGTCGATGAAGGAATTTCCGGCAGTGGAAAGCGGGGAGGGCGTTGCCACGCCGAGGATCGCCGTCATCCTGCCCTGCTATAATGAGGCCGGCGCGATCGTTCGGACGGTGGGGGATTTCCGCCGGGCGCTCCCCTCCGCCGAAATTTACGTGTTCGACAACAACAGCACGGACGGCAGCCGCGAACTGGCAGCTGGGGCTGGGGCAATCGTCCGCCGCGTGGCGCAGCAGGGCAAGGGTCATGTGGTGCGCCGCATGTTCGCGGACGTGGATGCCGACATCTACATCATGGCGGATGGCGATGCGACCTATGAGGCTGCGGCCGCTCCAAAGATGGTGGCGGCAATGCTGGAAGACAATCTCGACATGGTCGTGGGCGCAAGGCGGAGCGAGATTGAGGAGGCCTATCGGCGCGGGCATCGCTTCGGCAATTGGGCGCTGACCAGCCTGCTCAAGCGGCTGTTCGGACGCAGCTTCACGGACATACTCTCCGGATACCGTGTCTTCTCCCGACGGTTCGTCAAGAGCTTCCCCGTCCTTTCCGCCGGGTTCGAGATCGAGACGGAGATCAGCGTCCACGCGCTGGAACTCGCCATGCCCGTGTCGGAGGTGGTCACCGCCTATGGCGCGCGGCCGGAAGGATCGGTCAGCAAGCTCAGCACCTATCGCGACGGCTGGCGCATCCTGCGGACGATCATCACCCTTTATCGCATCGAACGGCCGATCCTCTTCTTCGGCATCATCGCTGCCCTGCTGGCATTGACGGGACTGGTCCTGGCGGCGCCGCTGATCCTCACCTATATGAAAACGGGGCTTGTGCCGCGCTTTCCGACCGCCATATTGGTGACGGGCCTCATGATCCTCGCCACGCTTTCGGGCATGTGCGGCCTTATATTGGACACCGTGGTGCGCGGGCGGCGGGAGGTTCGCCGGCTTGCCTATCTCGCCTTCAAGGCGCCATCCGACTTCGCCCGGCGCGACTGATTGCGCCCCGTTCGGCCGGGCAAACAGACCGCGTTTCACGCGACCCCTTGAACAGTCCGCTTTTTGTGCCGATGTAGAGAACGGGCAAAAGCAACACACCCTGAAAGAGCAAAATGACCGATATCATGTCCGATCCCATGGCCGCTCTGGTCCCTATCGTCATCGAACAGTCGAACCGGGGCGAGCGCAGCTTCGACATCTATTCGCGCCTGCTGCGGGAGCGGATCATCTTCGTCACCGGCCAGGTCGAGGATCATATGGCCTCGCTGATCGTCGCCCAGTTGCTGTTCCTTGAGTCGGAAAATCCGAAGAAGGACATCTGGATGTACATCAACTCGCCCGGCGGGGTGGTGACGTCCGGCATGGCGATCCACGATACGATGAAATATATCCGTCCACAGGTGGGCACCGTGTGCATCGGCCAGGCGGCCTCCATGGGCAGCTTCCTGCTCGCGGCGGGCGAGCCGGGCAAGCGCATCGCGCTCAGCAACGCGCGCATCATGGTGCACCAGCCATCGGGCGGCGCGCAGGGCATGGCGTCGGACATCGAAATCCAGGCCAAGGAAATCCTGCGCATCCGCAGCCGCCTCAACAACCTCTACGTCCAATATACCGGGCGTTCGCTGGAGGAAGTGGAGCGTGCCATGGACCGCGATACCTTCCTGGAGGCGGAGGAAGCCAAGGCCTTCGGTCTGGTCGACGAAGTGTTCGACCGCCGGCCGGCCATGGCGGAAACCCCCGAGGGCTAAAACCTATGTTTACCGCACGCGCCCTTTTCTCCCCTTGTGAAACGGGCGCGTCGCGGTCTAGGATGATCCTAGGACCAGAATATCCCTCGGCATGGGGCGGCTGTTCGCCTCAAAAGAGGGAAGAGAGATTGGCGAATGACTAAGCTTACGGGCTCCGATTCTAAAAGCACGCTTTACTGCTCCTTCTGCGGCAAGTCGCAGCATGAGGTGCGTAAGCTGATCGCGGGGCCGACCGTGTTCATCTGCGACGAGTGCGTGGAACTGTGCAACGACATCATCCGGGAGGAGACCAAGGGCGGTCTCGTCGGCAAGAAGGATGGCGGCGTGCCGACCCCGCAGGAAATCTGCGATGTGCTGGACGATTATGTGATCGGCCAGAACCGGGCGAAGCGCGTCCTGTCGGTTGCCGTCCACAACCATTACAAGCGCCTCAACCACGGCACCAAGCCGGGCGAGGTGGAACTGGCCAAGTCCAACATCCTGCTGGTCGGTCCGACCGGCTGCGGCAAGACGCTGCTGGCGCAGACGCTGGCCAAGACGTTCGACGTGCCCTTCACCATGGCCGACGCGACCACGCTGACCGAGGCGGGTTATGTGGGCGAGGATGTGGAGAACATCATCCTCAAGCTGCTCCAGGCGTCGGACTATAATGTCGAGAAGGCGCAGCGCGGCATCGTCTATATCGACGAGATCGACAAGATCAGCCGCAAGGCCGAAAATCCGTCGATCACGCGCGACGTGTCGGGTGAGGGCGTGCAGCAGGCGCTTCTGAAGCTGATGGAAGGTACGACGGCTTCGGTTCCGCCGCAGGGCGGGCGCAAGCATCCGCAGCAGGAGTTCCTCCAGGTCGATACGACCAACATCCTTTTCATCTGCGGTGGCGCGTTCGCAGGCCTGGAAAAGATCATCGGCGACCGTCTGGAGGCCAAGTCGATCGGCTTCGGTGCTCATGTCGCCGCGCCCGAGGAGCGAAAGACCGGCGAACTGCTGCGCCAGAGCGAGCCGGAGGATCTGCTGAAATTCGGGCTCATTCCTGAGTTCGTCGGCCGTCTGCCGGTGATAGCGACGCTGGAAGATCTGGACGTGGCTGCGCTGGTCAAGATCCTGGTTGAGCCGAAGAACGCACTGGTGAAGCAATATGCCAAGCTGTTCGACATGGAGAATGTCGAACTCAGCTTCACCGACGATGCCCTGACCGCCATTGCCAAGAAGGCCATCGAGCGGAAGACGGGCGCGCGCGGGCTTCGCTCGATCCTGGAGGCCATCCTGCTCGACACCATGTTCGACCTGCCTTCGATGGAGGGCGTGGGAGAAGTGGTGGTCGACAAGGATGTGGTCGCCGGCAGCAAGGAGCCGATTCGCGTGTTCAGCGAAAAGGACAAGCGGGCCGAAGACGCGGCCTGACTTTCGCGCGCTGCAACAGCTTAAATCAGGGAGAGGCCAGCGAGTTTCGCTGGCCTTTTTCGCGTCTTAATATTGGCTCGGTAAAAATTCTTGCTGCGTTGCAAAATTGCACCACTGTCAAATAGCTGCTTCGAGAGCTCGATAAGTCTATATAAATCAATAGCTTGATATCATCTTGCAACGTCCCTTGTAAGCATTGTCCATGCTGCATGCGCGGCCGTCACGTGAATGCTGTTATATTGTAGTAAAATTGCAATCAGAGCATCACAGGGCCGTCGCCATCGGCCGCCACAGGCGGCGCCAGCTCCACAGAGCAAAATAAAGCAGGCGCGACGCGCCAAACTTTCAAAGGGACAAAAATCAGATGAAACAGCTTCTTATGTGTAGCGCTGCGCTTGTCGCCGTGGCTGCGCCCATTGCCGCGTTTGCGCAGTCGACGGGGTCGATCGACTTTGAAAATGAAATCGTTGTGACTGGCGCTAGTGTTGACAAGGGCCTAGGCGGCGTAATCGTACCTGATACCAGCAAGGCCAAGGCCGTGCTCGGCGCTGAGTTCATCCAAGCCCAGACACCCGGCCAGTCGATCAACGAGGTGATCAACCAGCTTCCGGGCGTTAGCTTCCAGAATAACGATCCCTTTGGTTCTGCTGGCGGCACCATGACAATCCGCGGCTTCGACGACAGCCGTATTTCCCAAACCTTCGACGGTCTTCCCCTCAACGACACGGGCGGTTACTCGATCTATTCGAACCAGCAGCTCGATCCTGAAATCATCGACCAAGTGAACGTGAACTTAGGTTCTACCGATGTGGACAGCCCAACGGCTGCTGCCAGCGGTTCAACGGTAAATTACCGTTCGATCACGCCAAGCGAAGATTTTGGCGCGAAGATGGTCGCTTCCGTTGGGGATTTCAGCTTCTTTCGTCTGTTTGGCATGGTTCAGACGGGCAATCTCACGCCGTGGGGCACTCGTGCATTCGTTTCTGCCAGCCGTGCGACAAACAATGCCATCTACGGCGGTATAGGTGAAATCGACAAGCAGCAATATAACGCCAAAATTTACCAGCCGATCGGCAGCAATGGCGACTTCATCTCCCTCGCCGGGCACTATAATGAAAATCGGAACAATTTTTTTGGCTCAGTTCCCTTGCGGGTAGACGGCGGGCGAGTGGCTGGCAGCGCGAGCGCCAACCGTTTTCCAATCACGAAGGATGAAAGCTTTTACGAAACCGCTCGTTGTACCATTCCGGCCGGAGTTACTGGTGCAGTCGATACCGCCAGTTCCTGTGGTTCCGATTATGAGTATCGATACAACCCGTCCAATACAGGCAACATCCGCATCAATTCACGCTTTACGTTGGCGGACGGACTGATCCTTACCGTCGATCCCAGCTACCAATATACAAAGGCGAACGGCGGCGGTACCAGCATCGCTTCTGAAGGTCTTACCCCGGCAAGCTCGGGCATTGCAGGCGCGGTCGGCTTCATTCAGGGTTCGTCGAGCTCAACCCAATATTATTTCGGGCGTGACCTGAATGGCGATGGTGATATGCGCGACACCGTTCGTGTTCATTCGCCCAGCCAGACGCAGACCCATCGCTATGGGTTGATCGCTTCGCTGCGCTACGATCTGGATGACAACAACACGTTGCGCGTGGCCTACAGCTATGATCGTGGCCGGCATCGGCAGACCGGCGAAGCGGGCTATCTTCAGACGATCGGCTTCGGCGCCGAACCTTTTCCCGTCAATCATCCGATCAAGGACGTAAACGGTGCGGCGGTGGAGAAGCGCAATCGCTTGTCCTATGCCATCCTGCATCAGGTTTCGGGTGAATATCGCGGCAAATTCAATGCCTTCACTGTCAATGTCGGGTTGCGGGCGCCTTTCTTCAAGCGCGACCTTAACAACTACTGCTTCACTCAGAGTGCGTCGGGCAACCTTCGCTGTTTCGAGCCGGGATCGTCGATCGAGGCTGCCTATGCGGTTGCGAACCCAACAGTGCAGGGACCGCAGCAGCGCATCTTCAAATATGACAAACTGCTGCCGAACGCTGGTTTCGTTTTCAACGCCAACCAGGCGCTGGACATTTTCGGCAACTATTCAAAGGGCCTCCAGGTCCCGGGGACCGACAACCTCTATCAGTCCTTCTATTACGATCCGGCAAATCCCAACGCCAATCCTTCGCCTGAAACAACGGACAATTTCGACCTTGGCATTCGTTATCGGACGGCTACGCTACAGGCGCAGCTGTCGGGTTGGTACACGATCTATAAGGATCGCCTCGCATCGGCTTATGATCGCGATCTGGACACCACCATCTATCGCAACCTGGGTCGTGTCGATAAATATGGCATAGATGGCAGCATTACATATCAGCCGATGCCGGAGCTGATGTTCTATGTCTTCGGTTCCTACCTAAAGTCGAAGATCAAGGATGATGTCGAACTGACGGCGACCACCCAGGCGCAAACCTCGGGGAAGCGTGAATCGGGTGCTCCCATCTATACGCTTGGCGGCCGCATTCAGGGCGAGATCGAAGGAGTTCGTCTGGGTGTTCAGGCGAAGCGCACCGGCTCACGTTATGTGAACGACCAGAACCTGCCGGTATTCCAGAACGGAGCGCAGGTCTATGGTGCCAAGGCGCCCGGCTATACGCTCGTCGATCTCGACGCGCGCTATTCGTTGGAGAAATTCGGTGCGCCCGGCGTCGCGGTTCAGTTGAACGTGACCAATGTGTTCGACAAGCTCTATGTGGGCGGTTTCGATGGCACCCTGTCGAATACGAGCATCACCTTCGCGCAGATTGGCGCGCCGCGGACCTTCGTGGGATCGCTGGTCGTCAGCTTCTAAGGTTTGGTACCTTATGGAAGAAAGGGCGCGGAGAGATCCGCGCCCTTTTCATTTCAGGCAGCTATCCAGCCCGTCGCGCTGGACAATACCGATGCGGGCGGTGATGCTGTTGCCATAGCGGCGGGTGAAGCCATGGGGGTCGATGGCTTCGCGCTTCTTGGGAAGAGGCAGGACTGCGGCGATGCGGGCGGCCTCTGCACGGGTCAGTCGCTGGGCGCCGTGGTGGAAATAGCGGATCGCGCCAGCCTGCGCGCCATAAGTGCCGATGCCGGTTTCCGCGACATTCAGATACACCTCCATGATCCGGCGCTTGCCCCAGATCGCTTCGATCAGGAGCGTGAACCAGGCCTCCAGCCCCTTGCGGACGAAACCGCCGCCCTGGAACAGGAAAACATTCTTTGCGGTCTGCTGGCTGATGGTCGATCCGCCGCGGATGCGGCCGCCGCTCGCATTGTGCCGCATGGCCTGAGCGATGGCGACGGCGTCGAAGCCATGATGGCTGCAAAAGCGGCTATCCTCCGCAGCGATGGCGGCGCGCGCCATGTCCGGGTCCATCTTGTCCAGGCTCATCCAATCCTTGGTGATGCCGTTGTGGTCCAGCAACATCGTCCATGTCACGGGCGGCGGCACGAAGCGATAAATCACCACCATCAACAGAGAGAGGGCAAGGAAACCACCGATGATCTTGAGGATGATCCCGATCCAGCGGGAGCGGCGGCGAGGGAAAGCGGACTTGGCGTTCATACTGCCGTGGTAGCGCGGATGCCGGGCGGTTCAAGATGGGAGAAGGCCACTCTTCGTGCCGACGAAAGCCGGGCTCATGACGCCAGGTGCACTTTTGCTGCCTGAGATCCCGGTTTCGCGCGGATCACGAATGATTATTGAGTGGGTAAGCGAAAAAAAGCCCCGGATTTCACTCCGGGGCTCCTTTGCGTTTTGCCATCCGGTCAGACAGCGGCGAGGCGGGAGATTTTGCCCAGCTTGTCGCCTGCAATCCGCATCATCGCCTTTTGCAGCTTCTCGAAAGCGCGGACCTCGATCTGGCGGACGCGCTCGCGGCTGACGCCATAGACCTGCGAGAGTTCCTCGAGCGTCTTGGGTTCCTCCGCCAGGCGCCGTTCGGCCAGGATATGCTTCTCCCGATCGTTGAGGTCGTCCATCGCCTCCACCAGCATGTCGTGGCGCAGTTCGCTCTCCTGCCGGTCGGCGACGCGTTCGTCCTGGAGCGGATCGGTGTCAGCCAACCAATCCTGCCATTGGCCCTCGCCATCCTCGCGCATCGGCACGTTGAGCGACGTGTCGCCGCCCATCGCCATGCGGCGGTTCATGGAGATGACATCCTCCTCCGTAACGCCCAGATCGGTCGCGATCTTCCTGACGTCGTCGGGGTGTAGGTCTCCATCTTCGAACGCTTCGATATTGTTCTTCATCCGGCGCAGGTTGAAGAACAGCTTCTTCTGCGCAGCGGTGGTGCCCATCTTCACGAGGCTCCAGGACCGCAGGATGAATTCCTGGATTGATGCGCGAATCCACCACATGGCATAGGTCGCCAGACGGAAGCCGCGATCCGGCTCGAACTTCTTCACGCCCTGCATCAAGCCGATATTGCCTTCGCTGATCAGCTCGCTGACCGGCAGGCCATAGCCGCGATAGCCCATGGCGATCTTCGCCACGAGACGCAGATGCGAGGTCACGAGCTGGGCAGCGGCCTCGGAATCCGCATGCTCGGCATAGCGCTTCGCGAGCATATATTCCTGCTCGGGCGTCAGAATCGGAAATTTGCGGATTTCCGACAGATAGCGGTTGAGGCTGGCTTCACCGCCCAGCGCCGGAACCGCGGGGACATTGCTTTTATCAGCCATGTCGTCACCTTTCCCTTTCATGCGCGGCGGGACCCAGAAGAGGCGTCCAAGGCGCCGTCGCAAACTTGTCCAAAACTATACGTGAAGCTCGCTTAACAGTTCCTGCATATCGACAGGGAGTTTGCTGTCGAAGCTGAGCGCCTCACCCGTTAACGGATGTATGAACCCCAGCCTTTTCGCGTGCAATGCCTGCCTTTCGAAACCCAGCGTTTCCAGTATCGATTTGAAACCTTTTCTCTCTCTACCGTAAACCGGGTCGCCGATCAAGGGGTGTCCCAGATGCGCCATATGGACGCGGACCTGATGGGTTCGTCCGGTTTCCAGCCTGCATTCAACCATGGCCGCGCTGCGCAGCCTTTCCATCGTCCGGTAATGCGTCACGGCATGTTTGCCGCGCCCTTCCCGATGAACCGCCATCTTCTTTCGATCGGCGTCGGACCGGCCGATCCATGTGTCGATGGTGCCCGTCGCCGGCTGCGGCACGCCATAGACGATCGCGGCGTAGAGCCGATCGATCGAATGTGCCTTGAACTGCTGCGCGAGCCCTTCATGCGCGCGGTCGGATTTGGCAACGACCAACAGCCCCGAAGTATCCTTGTCGATGCGATGGACGATGCCTGGCCGCGCCACCCCGCCGATGCCGGAAAGCTGGCCCTGGCAATGATGGAGCAGCGCGTTGACAAGCGTGCCGTCCAGATTGCCCGCCGCCGGGTGGACGACCAGGCCCGCCGGCTTGTCGATGACGATCAGGTCTGCGTCTTCATACACCACGACCAGCGGGATGTCCTGCGCCACGGCCTCGGCTTCGACGGGTGGCGGAAGGGCGATGGCGAAAGCCTGTCCCGCGGCGACCTTCATGGAAGGATTGGGAGATCGCGCACCCCCCTTGCCCGGGTCTTCCGTCACTTGGCCCTCGACGATCAGCGCCTTCAGCCGCTCGCGCGAAAGATCGGGAACCAGCTCGGCAAGCGCCTTGTCTAGCCGCATGCCAGCCTGCGCCTCACCGATTGTCGCTTCAATGATGGAAACCCCCGAACCCATTGGGTAGGAATGTAGGAATGAGGGTTGGGATTTCAAGAGGGCTACTGGAACAAATCATGTCCGAAGCGGCGGCGCACAGGCATGAGGTCTGCGGGCTGCTGCTGGGGAAGACGGGCCGGATCGAGGCGGTTCGGCCCGCCGCCAATGTCGCCGGCGATCCGGCGCGGCATTTCGAACTGGACCCGGTCGAACTGATCGCCGCCCATCGCGCGGCGCGGGCGGGCGGGGCGGCGATCGTCGGCCATTATCATTCGCATCCGGGCGGTCAGGCGGTGCCATCCGAAACCGACGCGGCCTGCGCGACGCCCGACGGCAGCCTCTGGCTGATCGTCGGGGGCGGCGCGGCCCGCCTGTGGCTTGCCAAGGCGGGGAGAGACGGACAGGTGCAATTTGTCGAGGCTTTGCTCGACATCATGTGAGTGAGGGTTGCATCGCGATGCAGGGCAGCGCATTAGCCGTTCATTCCTTCCTGTTCATTTCTCCGGCGGCAGCGAACCTTCATGACCAATCCGATCGACAGCATCGATTTTGCCAGCCTGCTCTGCTCGCGCCTTTGTCATGACCTTTTGAGCCCGGTCGGCGCGCTCAACAACGGGCTCGAGCTGATGGCGGACGAAACGGACCCGGAAATGCGGCAGCGTTGTCTGGACCTGCTGGCGGACAGCGCGAAGACCTCTGCGAACAAGCTGAAATTCTTCCGCCTGGCCTTCGGTTCGGCGGGCGGCTTTGGCGATGCCGTGCCGACGCATGAGGCGCGGGTCGCGATCGAGGGTATGTTCGCGGCTTCGGGCCGGGTGAAGATCGGCTGGCTGGTCGAGGACGACATGCTGGAAAAGCTGCCGGTGAAGGTGTTGCTGAACCTGGCGCTGATCGCGGGCGATGCGCTCGTGCGGGGCGGCCAGCTCGACATCGGGGCGGAAAAGCGGCCGGGCGTGACGGAGATCGTCGTGCGGGCGGAAGGGCCGAAACTGGTGCTTGATCCCGACCTGCGGGCCGCGCTGGCGGGGACTTTGCCGCCGGAGGGGCTGGCTTCGCGCACGTCGGCGGCTTGGATGGTGCGCACCCTGGTGACGAGCGTCGGCGGGGAGATTGCGCTGTCGCCTGCTGGCGAGCCGATCCTGCTGTTCGGGGCGTCCATTCCCGACGCGCGCTAAGCGCTTTCCTGCATTTCCCTCGCCAGAAGGCTGATCAGCTCGGCGGCGGGCAGGGCGCGAGCCAGCGGTGCACCCTGGCCGGCCCATTGCGCGCCAAAGCCGCCTTCGCCCTTGGCTTTTGCCGCGGCGTTCAGCGCTTTGCCCGCATCATAGGCGATGGGGTAGGCGGGCGGCTGCAATGCTGCCTCGGCGCCCCAGGCGGTGAAGCGATTGGCAAGGCAGCGGGCCAGGCGACCTGAAATGGCGCGGGTCATCGCGGTGTGATGGGCAGCGGGGCTCGTGAGGGCGGCGCGATAGGCTGCGTCGGCGCTGCTTTCCGTGCAGGCGATGAAGGTTGTGCCCAGTTGTGCTGCGACCGCGCCGAGGGCGAGTGCGGCACGAATGCCTTGCCCGTCCATGATGCCGCCCGCTGCGATCACGGGCAGGTCGCATTGGACTGCAAGCAGGCGAGTGAGGGCGAAGGTGCCGAGCTGGTCGTCAGGCGCTTCGGGATTAAAGGCGCCTCGATGGCCTCCTGCCTCATATCCCTGTGCGACTATGGCGTCGATTCCTGCTTCCCGCGCAGCCCGCGCTTCGGCCGGACTGGTGGCGGTTGCGAGGAGGAGGCATCCGGCTCGCTTGAGCGCTGCGATGCTGGTTGGATCGGGCAATCCGAAATGGAAGCTGACGACCGGCGGCGCAAGTTCGACCAAGGTGGCGAGCATTGCGTCGTCCTCCACGAAGCTGCGGTAGATTTCGCGCAGGCCGGTCGGAGGCTGGGCATCATAGGCCTGGAACAGTGGCGTCAGTGCAGCGAGCCAGGCCCCTTCCCTGACGGGGTCGCTGCGCGCGGGCCGATGGGTGAAAAGGTTGACGTTGAAGGGACCGCTGGTCTGGGCGCGGACGGCTTCTATCATGGCGCGGGCACCCGCCGCGTCGGTGGCGCCCACGGCAATGGAGCCAAGCGCTCCTGCATTGGAGACGGCTGCCGCCATGGCGGGCGTAGAGACACCGGCCATCGGCGCCTGGATGATGGGATGGGACAGGCCCAGCGATTCGATGATCGACATGGGATCGATTGTCGGAGTTTTGCGGCGGGCGGGCAATGGGCGGATCTGGGCTGAAGCTGAATTCGCTAATTGTCGCCATCAAGCGCATCATGCTTCTGCAAAGGCAGCGGAATGAGGCAAGTGGCTCATGAGGGCCCTGTCCGGCGCTTGAACACCGTTTGAGCTGTGCGTCGGCCTTCGGAGGAGCATGGCCCGGTTGGATCGGATAATGGCGTTCTGATTCCGTCCACATCCCAAATGAAAAGGGCCCGGTCGCCTGTGCGACCGAGCCCCTTTTTCAACAGTCCCGAATGGATCAGGCGCTGTAGTACATGTCGAATTCCACCGGCGAGGGAGCCATTTCCCAGCGGTACACTTCGGGCCACTTCAGTTCGAGATAGGCCTCGATCTGGTCCTTGGTGAACACGTCGCCCTTCAGCAGGAAGTCGTAGTCGGCGGCCAGCGAGTTCAGCGCTTCACGCAGCGAACCGCAAACGGTCGGCACCTGGCTCAGTTCTTCCGGCGGCAGGTCGTACAGGTTCTTGTCCATCGCGGCGCCGGGATGAATCTTGTTCTCGATGCCGTCAAGGCCGGCCATCAGCAGCGCCGAATAGCACAGATAGGGGTTGGCCATCGCGTCGGGGAAGCGGAATTCGACGCGCTTCGCCTTGGCGCCCGCGCCGTAGGGAATACGGCAGGAGGCCGAGCGGTTGCGGGCCGAATAGGCCAGCAGAACCGGGGCTTCGAAGCCGGGCACCAGACGCTTGTAGCTGTTGGTGGTCGGGTTGGTGAAGGCATTCAGGGCCTTGGCGTGCTTGATGACGCCGCCGATGAAGTAGAGGCAGGTTTCCGAAAGACCGGCATAGCCTTCGCCCGCGAAGAGCGGCTTGCCGCCTTCCCAGATCGACATGTGGGTGTGCATGCCGGAACCGTTGTCCTGCGCGATCGGCTTCGGCATGAAGGTCGCCGTCTTGCCATAGGCCTGGGCGACCATCTGCACGACATATTTGTAAATCTGCATGCGGTCGGCGGTCTGGACCAGCGTACCGAAGGTCAGGCCGAGTTCGTGCTGGGCAGCGGCCACTTCATGGTGGTGCTTGTCGCAGGGCAGGCCCATTTCCAGCATGGTCGACACCATCTCGGCGCGGATGTCGGTGCAGGGATCGACCGGCGCGACGGGGAAATAGCCGCCCTTGGCGCGCGGACGGTGGGCAAGGTTGCCGCCTTCATATTCCTTGCCGGTGTTCGTCGGCAACTCGACATCGTCGATCTTGAAGAAGGATTCATTATAGTCCGAGTTGAAGCGGACATCGTCGAACATGAAGAATTCGGCTTCCGGGCCGACATAGACGGTGTCGCCGAAACCGGCCGACTTGACGAAGGCTTCGGCGCGCTTCGCGGTCGAACGCGGGTCGCGGCTGTAGAGTTCGCCGGTGTCGGGTTCCACGATGTCGCAGAAGATGATGAGCATCGGCGTGGCGCTGAACGGATCGACATAGACGGCGTCCAGGTCGGGCTTCAGGATCATGTCCGACTCGTTGATCGCCTTCCAGCCTTCGATCGACGAACCGTCGAACATCAGGCCCTGGGTCAGTTCATCCTCGCCCAGCACCGAAGACACCATGGTCAGGTGCTGCCACTTGCCCTTGGGATCGGTGAAACGGACATCGACCCATTCGATCTCCTTTTCCTCGATCATCTTCAGGATGTCTTTAGGCGTGTTAGCCATGTGAACCTTGCCCTTCTTTCATGATACCCCCCCGAAGGGGTAAGTTGATGTGGTCAGCCGCCAGACCGCTGAAGCCGGCGAGAAGTTTGGTGAAAATCAGATGGCGTCGCTGTCGCGCTCGCCGGTGCGGATGCGCACCGCACCCTCGATATTGGAAATGAAGATCTTGCCGTCGCCAATGCGGCCGGTCTGCGCCGCGGCAGAGATCGCTTCCACCACCCGTTCGGCGAGCGAATCGTCCACCACGACCTCCAGCTTCACCTTGGGCAGGAAATCCACCACATATTCGGCGCCGCGATAAAGTTCCGTATGGCCCTTCTGGCGGCCGAAACCCTTGGCTTCGGTGACGGTGATGCCCGACACGCCTACTTCGTGCAGCGCTTCCTTCACTTCGTCGAGCTTGAACGGTTTGATGATCGCTTCGATCTTCTTCATCTCTAGATATCCCAACTCAAACGCGCGCCAAGTGGCGGGTATGATCCCGCCCTTCGTCCTGATCGAGCGACGACCGTCATGCCCCCCGAAGGCAAGAGCCGCCTCTCTTCCTAATCAATTACCGTGCCAAATAGCGAATCGCTGGAAACTGCTTTCTGCGATGCAGCAACTTTTGTCCATATTGCCCGGATTTCGGGCAATATCATGATGTGCTGCCCATTTTTTAGGCATGGCTGATATGATCAACGCTGATAGGGCGGCGCGTCGAGACCCGCAGGGCTCCTGGTGAATATCTCGCAACCGGTTTCAGTGATGCCGATGCTGTGTTCGAACTGCGCGGACAGGGTACGGTCGCGCGTGACCGCCGTCCAGCCATCCTCCAGCATCTTCACGCCCGGCTTGCCGATATTGATCATCGGTTCGATGGTGAAGAACATGCCGGGCTTGAGTTCCGGGCCGGTGCCGGGGCGGCCGACATGGACCACCTCCGGGCTGTCATGGAACACGCGGCCCAGGCCGTGGCCGCAGAAATCGCGCACGACGCCATAGCGGTGCTTTTCCGCATGGCGCTGGATGGCATGGCCGATGTCGCCCAGCATATTGCCGGGCTTAGCCTGCTCAATACCCAGCATCAGGCATTCATAGGTGACTTCGACCAGGCGCCGCGCTTTGATCGGGGCTTCGCCGCAAATATACATACGGCTGCTGTCGCCGTGCCAGCCATCGACCAGCGGCGTCACATCGATATTCAATATGTCGCCTTCCTTCAGCTTCTGATCGCCGGGAATGCCGTGGCAGATGACATTGTTGAGCGAGATGCAACAGCTATGGGTGTAGCCGCGATAGCCCAAAGTCGCGGGCACGCCGCCGCCGTCCAGCGTCATGCGGCGGACGATGTCGTCCAGCTCTCCGGTCGTGACGCCCGGCACGACGTGGGGCACCAGCGCGTCCAGTATCTCCGCGGCCAGCCGCCCGGCCTTGCGCATGCCTTCGAAACCGGCCGCGTCATAGAGCTTGATCGCGGTCGAGCGGGAAATCGGCGCGTCCGCCGTCATCGTCATATATTCGGTCATGGACGTGATTATAGGCGGGGATGCCGCATAATGCGAGAGGGCGGCTAGGCAGGGCGCGCGGCAGAAGCTATGGCCAGCCTATGGCCGACCCGACCCGCATATGGACCGCAGCGCTGATCGTGATCGGCGACGAGATTCTCTCGGGCAGGACCCAGGACAAGAATGTGTCGCAGATTGCGACATGGCTGAATGTGCAGGGCATCCGCCTGCGCGAAGTGCGGGTGGTCGCCGATGACAGCGACGCGATCGTGGAAGCGGTGAATGCGCTTCGCGCACGCAACGATTATCTGTTCACGACCGGCGGCATCGGGCCGACCCACGACGATATTACCGTGGACGCCATCGCCGCGGCGCTGGGCGTCGACGTTGAAATCCACCCCGAGGCGCAGGCGATGCTGTCGGCCTATTATGAAACGCGCGGAGGCTTGACCGAGGCGCGTCTGCGCATGGCCCGCGCACCTGCCGGATCAAGCCTGATCGAAAATCGCATGTCGGGCGCTCCGGGCATTCGGCATGGCAATATCTTCATCATGGCCGGCGTGCCGCATATCACCGCCGGGATGCTGGATAGCCTGACGGGGAAGCTGGAGGGGGGGCTGCCGGTGCTGTCCGCCACCATCGGTTGCTGGGTGGCGGAAAGCGAGATCGCCGACCTTCTCGGCGCGACGGAACGGGCGCATGAGGGTTGCCAGATCGGCAGCTATCCCTTCTTCCGCGAGGGGAGGACGGGCGCTAATTTCGTGATCCGCTCAGTCGACGCGGAAGGGCTGGATCGGTGCGTGGCGGACTTGAGCGCCGGGTTGGAGCAGGGCGGCTGGCCGGTGGTGGCCGGGGGAATTTGAGCCGCGCCCCATAGGTGCTTCGGATGGGGAGCGGACATTGACGCTCCCCCTTGGGCGGCCATGCTCCTTTGTCAGGCTCGCTCGAATATGGCGGCCAGACCCTGGCCGCCGCCAATGCACATCGTCTCCAGTCCATAGCGTCCATCGCGTCGCTGCAATTCCCGCAGCAGATTGGCGAGAATCCGTCCGCCCGTAGCCCCGATGGGATGGCCCAGCGAAATGCCCGAGCCATTGACGTTCAGCTTGTCCCGGTCGTCCCAGTTCCAGCCCTTGAGGCAGGCGAGCACCTGTGGCGCGAAGGCTTCGTTGAGTTCGACCAGATCGATGTCTTTCCACCCGAGGCCGGTGCGTGCGAACAGCCGTTCGACCGCCGGAACCGGCCCGATGCCCATGCGCGAGGGGTCGCAGCCCGCCGCCGACCAGCTATGCAGATAGCCCATGGGCGCCAGGCCGAGTTCGCTGAGCTTGTCTTCCGCCACCACGAGGCAGGCCGCCGCCGCGTCATTCTGCTGGCTGGCATTGCCGGCGGTGACGACGCCGTCCTTCTCGATGGGCTTCAGCAGGGCCAGCGATTCCGGCGTGGCGTCGGCGCGGATGCCCTCATCCTTCACGAACATCAGGGGCTCGCCCTTGCGCTGCGGCACTGGGACGGGAACCAGTTCGTCGTCGAACTTGCCCGCTTCCCATGCGGCGGCGGCGCGCTGGTGGCTCATCGCGGCATATTCGTCGCAGGCTTCCCGCGAGATGTCATAATCCCTGGCGAGATTGTTCGCCGTCTCGATCATGCCGCTGATGATGCCATAGCGTTCGATCGGCTGGGACATCACCCGGCCCCGCGTCAGGCGGTCGTGGAACTGGGTCGAGCCGGACCGGGCGCCCCAGCGATGATCGATCGAATAATATTCGACGTTCGACATGCTTTCCACGCCGCCCGCGATCACCATGTCCGCGGCGCCGGTCTGGATACGCATGGCGGCGTCGATCACCGCCTGAAGTCCGGAGCCGCAGCGCCGGTCGAGCTGCACGCCGGGAATGGATTCGGGCAGCCCCGCCGCCAGCGCCGACCAGCGGCCGATGCAGGGCGCCTCGCCATTGCCATAGCCCTGGCTGAACACCACGTCGTCGATCCGCTCGGGGTCGATCCTGGTGCGATCCACCAGCGCCTTGATGATGATGGCGCCCAGATCGCCCGCCGTCATCGACTTGAGCGACCCGCCATATTTGCCGACGGCGGTGCGGATGGGGGCGACGATGGCGGCTCTGCGCATGGGGATAAGTCCTTCGGATGAAAAATCAGCGGGCGGATTCGGCCTGGCGGATCATCTGCCTGGCGATGATGGTCTGCTGGATCTGGCTGGTGCCTTCATAGATGCGCAGCAGACGGACATCGCGATAGAAGCGCTCCACCTTATATTCGGCCATATAGCCGGCGCCGCCATAGATTTGCACGGCGCGGTCCGCGATCCGGCCCACAGCTTCAGATGCATGATATTTGAGCGCGGCGCATTCCAGGCTGACGGGCTCGCCCGCGTCGAACTGCGCCGCGACCGACTGCATCAGCGCTTCGGTGGTCAGCATGTCGACCTTCATGTCGGCCAGCATGCCCTGGACAAGCTGGAAGTCGGCGATGCGCTGGCCGAACTGCTTGCGCTCCAGCGCATAGGAGAGCGCCATGTCGATCAGCCGCTGGCACATGCCGAGCGAGACGGCCGCGATATGGATGCGTCCGCGATCCAGCACCTTCATCGCGGTCTTGAAGCCGCGCCCGGGAACGCCGCCGATGATGGCGCTCGCTGGCACGACCACATCGTCCAGGATGACGTCCGTGGTGATCGACCCCTTCTGCCCCATTTTCTTTTCGGGCTTGCCGAAGCTGATGCCGGGCGTGCTGGCGGGCAGGATGAAGGCGGAGATGCCCGCCGCGCCCTTCACATCGGGCTCCGTGCGCGCCATCAGCGTGAAGACGCTCGCGCGGGGGGCATTGGTGATGTAGCGCTTGGTGCCGCTGATGCGGTAATTGTCGCCGTCCCTGATCGCGACCGTGCGCAGCGAACCCGCGTCGGAACCCGCCTCCGGCTCTGTCAGGCCGAAGCTGGCGATGGCTTCGCCGGTCGCGAATTTGGGCAGCCATTCGCGCTTCTGCTCCTCGGTGCCGTCCATGACGATGCCCTGGCTGCCGATGCCGACCGTGGTGCCGATGACGGAGCGGAACACGACCGAGGCGCGGGTGATCTCCCGGATGATCGCCGCTTCCTCCGCCATGGTGCAGCCAAGGCCGCCAAATTCCTCCGGCACGGAAAGGCCGAACAGGCCCATGTCGCGCATCTGCTGGATGATGCTTTCGGGGACGGCGTCGGCCTCCTCGACCGCATCTTCGGCGGGGATCAGCTTTTCCGCGACGAAGCGCTGGACGGTGGTGCGGAACAGGTCGAACGTCTCGGCGTCCATCTCGAAAAACTCCTCTCTCAGAACTTCAATAAGCGACGTCCGCCACCATGGCGTCCATGCCGTCGCAGCGAATGGCGCGGAAGCGACCGCCCTCATCCTCGCGCAGCAGCACGCTCTGGCCGCAAAAGACCGGGGCGACGGCGCGGAAGGAGAAGCGGCTGGGCATGCGCCCTCCGTTGCGGGCTTGGCCGAACAGCTTGGCGGCGGTGAAGGGACCGTGGATCACCAGCCCCGGATAACCTTCGTCCGCGCAAGCATAGGGCAGGTCGTAATGGATGCGATGGCTGTTGAAGGTCACGGCGGAAAAGCGGAACAGATCGACCGTGGACGGCGTCCAGACAGCGTCCTTCTCCTCCGAGGGGAATGGGGCCGGAACGATGGCGGGAGTCGCGCCGCCTGCATCGCGATAGACGATGGTCTGGGTCTCGCGCACGCATTCATCGCCCCCCTGGACGATGCGATGGTCCACGGTCAGCAGGATCAGCTCGCCGCTGCGTCCCGATTTATGCGCGACATCGCGCACGGTGGAGATGCGGGTCGCCTCCCTGTCGAGCAGCAGAGAGGGACCGAATGCCATGTCCGATGCCGCGAACATGCGGCGGGGCAGGCTGACCGGGGGCAGGAAGCCTCCGCGTCTGGGGTGGCCGTCGGGACCGATCCGGTCCGCTGCGGCGACGGGCAGGAAGAAGGCCCAATGGGCGAGGGACGGCTGGATTTCCCCGACGTTCAGCGGTTCGCCTATGGCGGCTGCAAAGCGGGTGAGCGCCTGACTATCCAGAATTTCAGTGCGGCTTTCTGTCTTGCCGATCCAGCTGCGCCAATGGGCGATGTCGGCTTCGGTCACGGTCATGCCACCAGCCCTTCATCATGCAGCCGTCCGATCGCGCCGCTGTCCAGGCCCAGTACGGTGGCGAGCACTTCGTCGGTATGTTGCCCCAGTTTCGGCGCGATGGCGACGGGACCGCGCGCTTCGTTCGCCAGCGTGCCGGCCGGACCGGATGTCGGATAGCTGAGGCCGCTCGGATGGGTCAGTGTTTCGAACAGCGGATTGGCGGTGAACAGGCGCGCGTCGGTCGTCACCGCCCGATGCAGCGTCTGATATTCGCCCCAGGTGACGCCGCCCGCGTCGAAGGCGGGTTTCAGCGCTTCGGCCGTGCGGCCTGCGAAGGCAACCTCGAACAGCGGGAAGAGGCGGGCGCGGTGGGTGAAGCGGGCGCCTTCATCCCTGGCGAAGCTGGTCCCAAGTTCCGTTTCGATGGCGGCCACCGCATCGCTGAGGTCCAGCGTCTTGAGCAGGCCGCTCCACTGGCGCGGCGTGATGGCGACGACGATCAGCCGCTTGCCGTCAGCCGTGATGAAATCGCGTCCGAAGGCGCCGAACAGGTCATTGCCCATGCGGGGGCGGTCTCCGGCGGACAGCACTTCCGCCACCGAACCCAGATGCGACAGGCTGGACGCCGCCAGATCGGACAGGGGAACGCGGATTTCCGCGCCCTGGCCGCTGGTCCTGCGGCGGAGGAGGGCCGACGTCAGCGCGAAGGCGGCATAGGCTCCGCCCAGCAAATCCCACGCCGGCAGCACATGGTTGACGGGCCGTTCGTCATCGGCCGGCCCCGTCATCTGCGGCACGCCGACCGCCGCGTTGATCGTATAGTCGACCGCTGGCGATCCGTCAGCCCAGCCCATCACCCGGACGGTGATGATGTCGGCGCGCCTCGCCGCCAGCGCTTCGTGGCTGAGGAAACCCTTCACCGGATAGTTGGTGAGGAACAGCCCGGCATTGTCGCCCGGCGCCGTCGCCAGCGCCACGGCCAGTTCGCGGCCTTCGGGACGGCCAAGGTCGATGGCGATGGATTTCTTGCCCTTGTTCAGCCCCTCCCAATAGAGGCTGTCCCCACTGGCCGCGACCGGCCAGCGGCGGTAGTCCGGACCGCCGCCAATGGCGTCGAAGCGGATCACTTCCGCGCCCATCTGAGCGAGGTGCAGGCCACAGGATGGCCCAGCTATGAAGGCGGCGCCTTCGACGACGCGCAGGCCTTTCAGCAAATCATACATGCAGTTTCACCCCAGGAATCCGACAAGGGTCCGACCGATATTCGCGCCGGTGAACAGACCCCAAAAGGCATCCAGCGCCTTGTCGATCCCTTCATAGACCGTTTCCGCCGAAGCCATTTGCCCCGCGGCGTTCCAGGCCGTCATCCGCTCCACCATCTCGCTCTCAAGGTCCATATGGTCGAGTGCGATGAAGCCTTCCATGCGGATGCGCTTGGTCATGATCATGGTCAGGTTGCGCGGTACGGTCGGCGCATCGGTGACGTTATATTGGGAGATCATCCCGCACACCGCGAAACGGGCGAAATTATGAGCCAGCGACAGCGCGGCCTGCAAATGATCGCCGCCGACATTTTCGAAATAAACGTCGATGCCCGTCGCGCCGATCGCCTTGACCTCACGGGCGAGCGCTTTGGTGAGGTTCGGCTCCGCCTTGTAATCGATGGCGGCGTCGACCTTCAGCACATCGCGCAGGAAGGCGGTCTTTTCCGGGCCGCCCGCCGATCCGATTACCTTGCATCCGGTGTTGCGGGCGATCTGGCAGGCTATCGAGCCGACCGCACCGGACGCTGCCGAGACGAATACGACCTCGTCAGGTTGCAGCCGTGCGATCCGCATCAGCCCGGCATAGGCCGTCAGGCCCGGCATCCCGGCGAAACAGAGCCAGGCCTGGGTGGGGAGGGCGCTCCTGTCCCGCTGCTGAAGCGCACTGGCAGGGGCGTTGAAAACCTCCCGCCATCCAAGGCGGGAGAAGACGAGATCGCCCGGCGCGAAGACCGGATCATTGGAAGCGATGACCTCTCCGATCGCCGGCCCCTCCATCGGCGCATCGAGCGCGAAGGGCGGGACATAGCTCTTGGCGTCGCTCATCCGCCCGCGCATGGCGGGATCGACCGCCATCCACAGGTTGCGGACCTGCACTTCGCCCGGACCGGGCGGCGGTGCGTCGACCGTGACCATGGCGAAGTCTTCCGCGACCGGCGTGCCGATCGGGCGGCGCTTCAGGTGGATTTCACGCGATTGCATGCCGGTCGCCTCAATAGCCGTTGAGCCGCGCCCAGCGCTCGCGATGCCAGGCGGTCGAGCCATAGCATTGCGCCGCCACCCGCGCCCGCTTCAGATAAAGTCCCGCATCATGCTCATGGGTCATGCCGATGCCGCCGTGAAGCTGGACCATCTGGGATGAAATACCGTGCAGCGTTTCCCCAACGGTCGCCTTGGCCAGGGAGGCGAGGGCGGGGAGGGCGGGATCGTTCGCGTCCATGGCGTCCAGCGCCGCCTCCACAGCCGATCGGGCGAGCTGCAGTTCCCCGAACATCTCCGCCGCGCGATGCTGCAAGGCCTGGAAGGAGCCGATGACTGCGCCGAACTGCACCCGCGTCTTGAGATAATCGAGCGTGGTGTCGAAGGCCTGGGACGCATTGCCCAGCATTTCCGCCGCTAGGCCGATGGCCGCCCGGTCGAACAAACTGTCGAGCAGGTCGATACCCTTGCCCACTTCGCCCAATACGGCGTCAGCGCTCACCGTCACATTGTCGAAGCTGAAGAGAGCGGGCCGCCGCGCGTCGATCTGGTCCAGCGCTTCCCGCGAGAGGCCGGGCGTATCGCTTTCCACCAGGAACAGGGTGATCCCGTCCCTGTCGCCAGGGAGGCCATGGGTGCGCGCCGCGACGATGGCGAAGGTCGCCGCCATGCCATCCTGCACGGGCCGCTTGATGCCGTTCAGCACCCACCCGTCGCCCACCGCCATGGCGGCGAGCGCGATCTTCTCGCGCTCATGCTGCGACCCTTCCTCCGCCGCGAGCGTGCCTATGGCCGATCCGTCGGCAATGCCCGGCAGCCAGCGCGCCTGTTGCGCCTCCGTCCCGCCCAGCCGCAGCGCCGATGCCGCCACCAGCGCCGAACTCAGCAGCGGCGAAGCGCCTAATGTCCGACCCAGTTCTTCCAGCACCAGTCCCATGCTGCGACAGCCGAAATCGGAGCCGCCCTGCGCCTCCGGCACCAAAATGCCCGTCCAGCCCATCTGGGCCATTTCCGTCCAGGCCGCCGGATCGAAACCCTCCGCATCCGGCCGGCCGCCACCATCATGGCCATAGAGCGACCGCAGCGCCGTCACGGGCAGGCGATCACGCACCCATTCCGCCGCCATGTCCCTCAGCATCTGCTGTTCTTCGTTCAGCATCCTCCCGATCCCATCCTTATTCGTCTCTTTTGTCAGGCCGGCAGATCCAGCGTGCGCTTCGCCGTGATGTTGTTCTGGACTTCATAACTGCCGCCGTAGATCGAGAAGGCCTTGCTATGCAGCCAGGCGCGCGTCGCTTCCCGTTCCGCGTCGGTATAATGTTCGCCCGACCAGCCGAGTCCGTTCGCGCCCATCAGTTCGACCAGAAGTTCCGCCCTTTCCTGGATGATACCGGACCAGAGATTCTTTAGAGCCGAGACCCCATTGCTGGGACCGCCGCTTTTCGCCTCCCGCGTCAGGCGCGCAACCGTCGCCAGATAGGCTTCGTGCCGCATGGCGTTGCGGACCATGCGCACCCTGAGGTCGGGATTGTCGATCCGTCCCATGCTGTCCGTGCCGCAATATTCATGAGCTAGCGGCGCCAGCGGCGTAATCTCCGCCTTCACATCCGACAGGCTGTTGCGTTCGAACTGGAGCAGGCGCTTGGCGATAGCCCAGCCCTGATTGACTTCGCCAACCAGATTGCCCTTGGGCACTTTCACATCGTTGAAGAAGACTTCGCAGAAATGGGTCGATCCGCTGATGAGGACGATAGGGCGGGTTTCGATCCCCTCGGATTTCATGTCGATCAGCAGGAAGCTGATGCCGCCCTGCTTTCGGCTGGTGTCGGTGCGGACGAGGGCGAAGCACCAGTCGGCCTGGTCGGCGCCCGATGTCCAGATCTTCTGCCCGTTGACCAGCCAATGATCGCCCATGTCGATGCATTTGGTCTGGAGCGAAGCAAGGTCGGACCCTGCGCCCGGTTCCGAAAATCCCTGGCACCAGCGCCGTTCATTGGTGGCGATGAAGGGCAGATGCTCCAGCTTCTGTTCCTCGCTGCCATATTCCAGCAGCGTCGGGCCCAGCATCATCGTGCCGTAGCTGCGGATCGGATTGAAACCGCCGATCGCAGCCAGTTCCTGCCCGATGATCTTGGCCTGCGCCTCGCTAAGGCCGGCGCCTCCATAGCGCGGTTCCCAGGTGGGCACGCCCCACCGCTTTTCCGCCATGCGTTCGCGCCACAGGCGCCAGTCGGCATTGGATTCCGCCGCATGCCGGTCGCTGACGAAGTGAATGGATGGAGCATTGGTCAGCGAAGGCGGGAAATTCGCCCGCAGCCATGCGCGCGCTTCCTGCCGGAACGACTGCGCTTCCATTCCATCCCACTCGGCCATGCACCCTGTCCCTGTTTCCCGCAAAAGCCACGCGGCCTTCCGATGGAGCATCCCGCCTCCATGACCGAATCCTTATGCCAATTCTGCACCGCTGGCTAGGTATAAATTGCACAGGTGGGTAAAATTAGTCGCATCTTCATTGATCATGACCGTGATGGTTGACAGCTTTGCCACAGGTCATAAACTATACTCAAATGCAAAATTGATAAGATCAGCCGCAGCCTTGCGATTCGGCGGCGGGCGGCTCGTACATAGGAGAGCGCGCATATGGAGACCTTCGCGGCCCGACCCATTCCGGCGCATGTTCCGCCCGATATGGTCGGCGATTTCAGCCTGTTTTCCTCGCCCGGCATGCAGCCGACGCCCAATGGCGATCCGCAGGCGGCCGCCGCCGTCGTGCATCAGGGTCCGCGCATCTTCTATTCGCCGGTCAACACCCGCGACGGGCGCGGCACATGGGTCATCACCCGCGCGCAGGATCAGCGGAAGGTGTTGCAGGACCCGGAAACCTTCTCCAGCCATCGCAGCATCTTCGCCTCCGCCCTGGGGGAAAGCTGGCCGATGATCCCGCTGGAACTGGACCCCCCGGACCATGGCAAGTTCCGCTCGCTGCTCAACCCGCTGCTCTCGCCCAAGCGGGTGATGGCACTTGAAAGCGCCGTGCGGGAACGGGCGATCTTCCTGATCGACAGGATCGCGGCGGCGGGCACCAGTTGCCATGTCATGGAGGATTTCGCCTTTCCCTTCGCGGTGAACATCTTCCTGCGCTTCCTTGGGCTGTCCGACGATCGGCTGGATGAATTCGTCCGCTGGGCGAACGCACTGCTGCATGGCGACAATGTCCAGCGTCCCGCCGCCGCGCGGACCATCATCGGCTTCATCGACGAATTGTCCGCCGAACGGCGCAGGCGGCCGGTCGATGACTTCATGTCCTTCCTGGTGCAGTCGAAGATCGATGACCGGCCGCTGACCGACATGGAAATTCGCGGTACCGGCGTGCTGCTGTTCATCGCAGGGCTGGATACGGTGGCGGCCGCCATAGGCTTCGACCTCAACTATCTGGCGCGGCATATGGACGACCAGCAATTGCTGCGCAGCGATCCGTCACGGATCGTGCTGGCGGCGGAGGAACTGCTGCGCGCCTATCCCACCGTGCAGATGATCCGCGTGGCGACCCGGGACATCGATTTCGAAGGCGCGCCGATCCGCCGGGGCGACTATGTGTCCTGCGCGACGATGATCGCCAATCGCGACCCGCTGGAATTCCCGCATCCCGAAAGGATCGACCTTGCGCGGGAGGATAATCGCCACACCGCCTTCGCCTATGGCCCGCACCGCTGCCTGGGATCGCATCTCGCCCGGCGGGAGATCGTGGTCGGGCTGGAGGAATGGCTGAAGCGCATTCCGCCCTTCCGCATCAAGCAAGGCACGGCGCCGGTCACTTTCGGCGGGCATGTGTTCGGCATCGAAAATCTGGTCCTCGACTGGTCCTGAGGAGGGACTTTCCATGAAAATCATCGTGCACAATGACAAATGCCAGGGCCATGCGCGTTGCTGGGCCATGGCGCCGAATATCTTCGAGCTGGACGATGAGGGCTATATCAAGCCCGGCGACATCGACGTGGCGGAGGCGGATGAGAAGCTTGCCTGGAAGGGTGCGAAATCCTGCCCGGAAAGGGCGCTGGAAATCGGCAAGTGAACCGGAGGCAGGGAAGGGGGCGCTCCTGCTGAGGCAGGGGGCGGTTCCGGCGACAGGACTGGGCTGCCGCGAGCCCCCCATCTCGCTCCAATGCCTTCGCGGGAGCGGGAAGGGGCTCCAGCTTATGTCCTGATCCACACGCCCTTGGTCTGCAAATAGGCGTCGATATGTTCGGCGCCGCCCTCCCGTCCGAAACCGCTCATCTTGTAGCCGCCAAAGGGGACGGACGGGTCCATCGCGAAATAATGGTTGACCCAGATCGACCCCGCCCGGATGCGCTTCACCGCCGTCATGGCCTTGCCGATGTCCTTCGTCCACACGCCGCCCGCCAGGCCGAAGCGCGTCGCATTGGCGCGAGCGATCACCTCGTCGAAATCGTCGAACGGCATGATGCAGGAGACAGGGCCGAAAATCTCCTCCCGCGCGATCCGCATCTCATCCTTCACATCGGCAAAGATGGTGGGCGCGACCCAATGGCCCTTGTCGAAGGCGCCGCCCGTCACGCGCTCGCCGCCCGTCACGAGCCGCGCGCCTTCCATCGGCCCCAGTTCGAGATAGGAGGAGACGCGGGCATATTGCCTGGCCGACACCAGCGGACCGATCTGGGTGTCGGTGTCGAGGCTGGGGCCGATCTTCAGAGCCTTCGCGAAGGCGGCGATGCGCTGGACCATGTCCTCATAGACAGGACGTTCCACGAACAGTCGCGTGCCGGCCGCACAGACCTGACCCGAATTGTTGAATACCCCCATCGCCGCTGCTGGCGTAGCCATGTCGAGATCGGCATCGGCGAAGATGATGTTGGGCGACTTGCCGCCCAGTTCCATCGTCACCTTTTTCACGGTCCCGGCGGAAGCGGCGATGATCCTCTGGCCGGTCTCGCAGGAGCCGGTGAAGGCGATCTTGTCCACATCGGGATGCGCGGACAGGGCGCCTCCGGTTTCGCCCGCGCCGGTCACGACATTGACGACGCCCGGCGGCACACCCGCCTCCAGGCACAGTTCCCCGAAGCGGAGCGGGCTGAGCGATGCATCTTCTGCGGGTTTCAGGACGATGGCGCAGCCGGTCGCGAGTACAGGCCCGACCTTCCACGCCGCGCTGAACAGCGGGCCGTTCCATGGGATGATCGCACCCACCACGCCCACCGGCTCGCGCAGCGTGTAGGACAGCAGGTCCACCGGGAAGCTGTTGGACAACGTCTCCCCATGGATCGCCGTTGCGGCCCCCGCAAAATGACGCAGCGAACGTTGCAGCATGCCCCGCAATCCACGAGCAGCCGTGATCGGGCGGCCCATTTCGATGCAGTCGAGCAAAGCGAGATCGTCGAACTCCGCATCCACCAGATCGGCCAGCTTCAACAGCACAGCCTGCCGCTCGGCCGGTTTGAAACGGCTCCATGGCCCTTCAAAGGCGGCGCGGGCGGCGCGGACGGCGCGGTCCACATCTTCCGCGCCCGCCAGCGCCAGTTCGGCCACCAGTTCGCCGGTCGATGGGCTGAAACTCTGGAACGTCTCGCCGGACAGGGCGTCGACAGGCCTGCCGTCGATCAGCAGCTTTTTGGGCTTGCCGTCGATGAAGGTGGGGCGGCGTGTCTCTATCATCGGATCATCCTCAAGCAATGGCTTCATGGGCGCGCCGCATCGAGGCGCGACCGAAGGCGAAAAGAAGCGCGGCGGGCAGCAGCACGCAGAACACGCTGATGACGAGCGACAGGCCGACCTTCATCTCGTCGCCCAGCAGCTTGTCGGTGACAAGGCCGATGAAGGCAGGCCCGCCCGCCATGGCGATCAGGCCGGACGCCAGCACATAGAGCGCCGACACGCGCCCGCGCAGATATTGCGGCGTCACCACCTGCACCGTGGCAGGCCCCATGCTGGAGGTGGAGAGGATCAGCGCCATGAAGCACCAGTAGCAGGCGACGGTCGTCCAGGGGCTGCTGACCAGAAAGGCGGCGATGCCGAAGGGCGCCGAGGCCAGCACCGTCAGCAGGCACCAGAACAGATGGGCGTCGCGCTTCCCCCGGCGATAGAGCCGGTCGACTGTCCAGCCATGCAGCGGGATCATCGCCGCCGCCCCGATCTGGGCGAGGCCGATGACCGGCCCGATCCGTCCCGGTTCCCAGCCATGAACCCGCGCAAGATAGACCGGCGTCCACAGCTGGAAACCGATGGTGGCGGCATAGGCCAGGCCGAAGCCGACAAAGGTCGCCAGATAGAGCGGCATATATTCGCGCATGAAGGCCCATGCCTCGCCATAGCCCGCGCCCGCGCTGATCGCCCTGCGCCGGGGCGGTTCGCGAAAGGCGAAGACCAGGAAGGCGAGCGCTATGCCGGGCGCGCCGGTCATGATGAACACCTGTTGCCAGGGTTGCAGCAACCCGAAGACCGGCCAATCGGCGGGGCCGGCCTTCATCGCGGCGGCGACGATCGGGCCGCCGAACAGGAACACGATGCCCGCGCCCATCACCCCGCCCATGATGAAGACGGACATGGCGAGCGAAACCTTGTGCGGCGGGAAGCTGTCCCCGACCACCGAATAGCTGCCGGTGCCGAAGCCCGACTCGCCCGCGCCGACGCCTGCCCGTGCCATGGCGAGCGCCGCGAAGCTGCCGGCAAGGCCGCAACTCGCCGCCGCGATACTCCACACCGTCACCGACAGATAAAGGACGACTCGGCGGCTGAAGCGGTCCAGCGCCATGCCCAGCGGAATCGCGCACAGACAGAAGAGAATGGCGAAGGCCGGTCCTTGCAACAGGCTGATCTGGAGGTCCGACAGGCCCAGGTCCTTTTTGATCGGCCCGACCATGAGGGCCATGATGTTTCGGTCGGTCAGTGATAATATGTACAGCAGGAACAGGATCGCCACGGTCAGCCAGCCCATCAGGGGCGAAGGATAGGCGGCCTGTTCGGGGAGAGGTGAGGCGATGTTGGCTTCGACATCTCCGTGCGCGCCGCCTGATCCTGACGATGACGCCATCGTCGCGGAAATCTGCGTCATGGTTGCGCTGCCCCGTCGCAAATGGCGCTGTCTGACTGACGATCATGCGGCAAGGCCACTCTCCCTATCTCTCGGCCCTGTAGCGCCCGGCACGGTCTGCCGGCGCACTGCCGCTCCAGCCATTATAACGCACATTTCTGCACAGTGGGTCAATATATGTTCGTGGCATGTGCGCGGAAACAGCGGACCGCCGGGGCGGCGCGGGGAAATTATGCCGGGGGATTCCGGTGAAGGGAGTGTGGAATATCTGCAATTAACTTTTCCCACTGGTGCAAAATTTATTGACATCGGCGTTGGCTGGGATAACTATAAAAGTGCACACGGGGATAATAATGATCGCGCCCGGTGACGTTGCCGGACAAAGATCGTGCAGGGAGAGGAAAAGGAAAGATGACGAAGGACAGGCTGTTCATATCGTCGCTGGCCGTCGGCGCCAGCATCATCGCAATGGCAGTGCCCGCCTGGGCGCAGGAAATGGCCGCGGCGGCGCCCGCGCAGGAAGATGCCGTGCCCCAGGCCGCGGCGCCGGCGAGCAATGCCGACATCGTCGTGACGGGGTCGCGCATCGTGCGCGACGGTTATACCGCGCCGACTCCGGTGACGGTCGCATCGACGGAGGAACTGGCCAAGACGACGCCCTCGGGCGTGGCCGACGCGCTCAACAAGCTGCCCCAGTTCAACAATTCGCTGAGCCCATCCAAGTCGGCGAATAATTTCTCCAACCTGCCGATCCACGGCAATGTTCTGAACCTGCGCGGCCTCGGCACGCCCAGCAACAATCCGAAGGGGCCGTTGCGTACGCTGATCCTGTTCGACGGGATGCGGGTTTCGCCCACCGAATATGTCGGCACCATCGATACCAACGTCCTGCCGCAACTGCTGATGCAGCGTGTCGACGTGGTGACGGGGGGCGCTTCGGCCCAATGGGGTTCCGATGCGGTCGCGGGTGTCGTCAACTTCATCCTCGACAAGAAGTTCACGGGCTTCAAGGGCGTGGCCCAGGCAGGCGTGGACCAGCGCGGCAATAACGGCAACCAGCGGCTGGGCGGCGCATTCGGCGCGGATTTCGCCGGCGGCCGCGGCCATGTCCTGCTGAGCGCGGAATATTCCAACAGCGACGGCATGTTGCGGCAGGACCGCGACTTCGCGACGCAGGGCTATAATTTCGTCGGCAGCGTGACATCCACCTGCGCTCTTTCCGCCAACGGCCAGTCGCGCACCTGCACGGCGGCGCCGGGCACGGTTGCCAATCCCTATGTGGTTGCGCCGGACATCCGCATCTCCGCCCTGGCCGCCAACGGCCGTATCGTGGGGTCCAGCGTGGCCGGCAATCCGTTCGTCGGACGGGTCATCAACAATGACGGCTCCACCCGCCCGTTCAACCTGGGGACCGTCGTCGGTACCACCGGCTTCCAGCAGGGCGGCGACGGCTACAAGATTCCCGACGACACCAATGCGATCTCGCCGCTCACCAACTATAACGGTTTCGGCCGGGTCAGCTACGACCTGACGGACGACATCAATTTCTTCGTCCAGGGGCTCTACGCCCGCAGCAAATATCATTATTTCACACAGGGCAATTCGCTGATTCCGGCGACGCAATCGGCGCGCATCTACAAGGGCAATCCCTATCTCTCCACTGCGCTCGACGGCGCGCTGACAGGCGCGAACGATTATTATGTCGTCGGTCAGCAGGATGCAGGCCAGCCCAAGCCGATCGCCTATGAAAAGACCGATTATTGGACGGCGACGACCGGCCTTGCGGGCAAGTTCGACGACTTCAACTGGCAGGTGACCTACAGCCACGGCGATTCGAAGCATTCGATGGACAATGTGGGGCTGTACGACAACCAGAAGCTCTATGCCGCGCTCGACGCCGTGCGCGATCCCTCGACCGGGCAGGTCACCTGCCGCGTGCTGCTGAACCCGACCTATGCCAGCCAATATGCCGGGTGCAAGCCGATCGACGTGATGCATGGCGATCCGTCGAAATCGACGCCGGAGGGCTACGCCTATGCGACCGGCACCTCCAGCTATCGGGCGCGCTTCAAGCAGGATGCGATCGCCGCCAATATCAGCGGCAGCCTGTTCGAACTGCCGGCAGGCCCGGTCGACATCGCGGTGGGCGTGGAATATCGGCGCCAGTCCCTGCGCCTAACCAGCAATGCCGATCCGTCGCTGCTGGACACGGATGCGGAGCGGGAAGCCTATTTCGCCGGCTTGCGCGGCGTCCCTCGGGCGGAATCGGCGACGGTTCCCTATCCCACCGGCTCGATCAACACGCTCTTCTATTGGCTGACCAATGTCGGATCGGCGGCGGGCAAGCTGAACGTCAAGGAAGCCTATGCCGAACTTGCGGTGCCGATCCTGAAGGACACGCCCTTCTTCCGCGAATTGAGCGTGAACGGCGCGATCCGTGTGACCGATTACTCCACCTCCGGCACGGTCAAGACCTGGAAGGTGGGCGGCACCTGGAAGCCAGTGGACGACCTGCTGCTGCGCGGCACCTATTCGCATGACATCCGCGCGCCCAATCTGTTCGAACTTTATGCCGGCGCGCAGAGCGGCATCGGCATCGTCAATGACGTCAGGAGTGCGGACGGGAGCTATGGCAGCGGCCAGAACGTCAATGCCAACACGGTGACGTCGGGCAATCCCAATCTGAAGCCGGAAGTGGCGGACACCTACACCTTCGGCGCGGTGTTCTCGCCCAGCTTCCTGCGCGGTTTCTCGGCCTCGATCGACTATTACAACATCAAGGTCGACAAGCTGATCGACTCCCTGTCGGCGCAGCAGATCCTGACCAACTGCCTCAATGCCGGCGGATCGGGCGTTGCGGAATGCAATCTGATCGAGCGCGCCAGCCCGACCAGCTTCCCGTCGCTGATTCGTCTGACCCCTGCGAACATCGCCTTCCTGAAGACGGCGGGCATCGATTTCGACTTCACCTATCGCACGGCGGTCGGCAATGGCGGGCTGGGCCTGCGGCTCTACCTCAACTATCTCGACAAGTTCGATGCCCAGCAATATGCGGGCGCGCCGATCGCCCATTATGCGGGCGTCAGCGTCGTCACCAGCAACCCGCAGGGTTTTCCGCGCTGGCGCGGCAACCTGACGGTGGACTATACCAATGGCCCCTTCGGCCTCACCATTGGCGAACAATATATCGGCAAGATGCGGCTCGATATTCCGGGCGGCGCGACGCCGATCCAGTTCGTCAATCCCAAGGTGAAGCCGGTCTGGTACACCGACCTGACGATGCGCTACACCATTCCGCATGGCGATGGCGGCAATTTCGAATTCTTCGCGACGGTCAACAACCTGTTCGACAAGAAGCCGCCGCTGATTCCCGGCACCGTGCCGGGCGTCAACCCGCCGACCAATATCGCGGTGTACGATATTGTCGGCCGCGCCTTCACGGCCGGCGTGCGCGTCAAATTCTGACCGGTTCCTCAGGGCGAGGGCGAGGGGCGGGAGCAGCGATGCTCCCGCCCTTTTCCATGGGCTAAGCGCCTGATCCGCGCCCATATGTGTGCGAAGAGCGGCAGGCTGCGTTGCATCCAGCCCGCGCAGGACGGTATGCTGCGCTGCGTCAATCGCCGGCTGGTTCCGGCCAATTGGGCATCGGGCTCGGTCGCCTGGCGCCCAACCCATGATGAGGGATGAGGGTCCGTGCATCCGGGGTTTCCCGGAATGGATTCCTGCGTCCTTTCATGATCGGTTGGCCGTCGGTCGAAAGCCGTTTGAAGAAGGAGAATAGTGATGCGGATCGTTATGACCGGCTCGGGCTATGTCGGCCTGGTATCCGGCGCGTGTCTCGCGGATTTCGGCCATGATGTCATCTGCGTGGACAAGGACGCGCGCAAGATCGAGTTGTTGCAGGGCGGCGGCGTTCCGATCTACGAGCCGGGCCTTGCCGATCTGATCGCGCGCAATGTGAAGGCGGGTCGCCTGACATTCACCACCGATCTTGCCGGATCGGTTAGCCAGGCCGATGTGGTGTTCATCGCCGTCGGCACCCCCGCGCGGCGAGGCGATGGGCATGCGGACCTGAGCTATGTCTATGCCGCCGCGCAGGAGATCGCTTCCAACCTGAGCGGGTTCACCGTCATCGTCACCAAGTCCACCGTTCCGGTCGGTACGGGGGACGAGGTCGACCGCATTGTCCGCGAAACCAATCCCGATGCGCAGTTCGCCGTCGCCTCCAACCCCGAATTCCTCCGCGAGGGTGCGGCGATCCAGGATTTCAAGCGCCCTGACCGCATCGTCGTCGGCATAGAGGATGAGCGCGCCCGCCCCGTGATGGAGGAGGTCTATCGCCCCCTCTACCTCAACCAGGCGCCGATCCAGTTCACCGGCCGCCGGACAAGCGAACTCATCAAATATGCCGCCAACGCCTTCCTGGCGATGAAGATCACCTATATCAACGAAATTGCCGAACTGTGCGAGAATGTCGGCGCGGACGTCCAGCAGGTGGCGCGCGGCATCGGTCTCGATAACCGGATCGGTTCGAAATTCCTTCATGCCGGGCCGGGCTATGGCGGCTCCTGCTTCCCGAAGGATACGCTGGCGCTGGTCAAGACGGCCGAAGACGCCGGCGCGCCGATCCGCCTGATCGAAACGACCGTGGCGATCAACGAAAGCCGCAAGCGGGCCATGGCGCGGAAGGTGGTCGCGGTCTGCAACGGGTCGGTGCGCGGCAAGACCATCGCCGTGCTGGGCTTGACCTTCAAGCCCAATACCGACGACATGCGCGATGCACCGTCGATCGCCATCATCCAGGCCCTGCAGGACGGAGGCGCGCAGGTGCGGGCCTATGATCCGGAGGGGATGGATGCCGCCCGTACGATGATGGCGAATGTCGAATTCTGCGATAATCCCTATGTCGCGGCGCAGGGGGCTGCGGCGGTCGTCATCGTCACGGAATGGGATGCGCTGCGGGCGCTCGATCTGCCGCGCCTCAAGGGCATCATGAGCGGCGACGGTCTGGTCGACCTGCGCAACATCTATCGTCCGGCCGATGCCGAGGCGGCCGGCTTCGCCTATGTCAGCGTCGGCCGCGGCGCCACGCCCGAGATAGAAGAGTTGGTTCAGGCGGCGGAATAAGCCGCGACCGAAATCCCTTCCCTCGCGGTAAGGGCTGGAACAGGCGCGCTCCCGGCCTTGTGTCGGGAGCGCTTTTCATTTCCGGCGTGGAAATCCCGGGTCATATCGATTCTGAAAACATGGCCAGGTTCAGCCAGTTTTCAGCATGTCCACCAACAACTCGTCGCAAATTCCGAAAGGATACGACGAGTCGTCGTTGACCCGAAGTTTTTGTTAACCTTCTTGGGGGACCCTATTGGGGTTAACTGCGGGGGTCGCAACCATGCCTGTCAAAATGACTGGCTCCATTTTTGGAGCCGGAATGCTTTGTATTTTCGCAGCGGGAGCCGCTACGATCATGACTGGGGGGTCGACATCGAATATGACGTCGACTGCAACCAGTACCAGTTCGCAGCTTCTTTCCGCCACGAACTCCACAACGATAACGTCGTCGACGATCAGCGGTTCCACGACGATGAACATTGTCTCTGATTTTTCCGATTTCGACTTCGCCAATGGGACGAAGCTGCCGGCAAAGGCGACGCTGTCGCTGGGCAATGCGAGCTTTCGTCCGGGCAGCAGCGTGGCCTATGTGCCGGTGACGCTGGATCGGCCGACGCCCAATACGGTGATCGCGCGGATCATCACGGTCAACGGATCGGGCACCTATCGCGCACTGTCGGGCTATAATTACCAGACGGTCGACACGGTGGTGATCTTCCGCCCCGGCGATCCGCTGGTGCAGACCGTCGCGGTGCCGATCATCGGCGCCACGGAAGGCCAGCAGTTCCAGGTCAAGCTGCGGGAGGCGCCCTGGGGCGGCCTTCAGGGTCAATCGACCGCGACGATCATGGCCAGCAGCACGGCCATCGCAACCGCTAGGGCGACGGGTATGTTTCGCGAGCCGCGAAGCTTCGCGGCGACCGGCACGCTTCAGTTCGAACTGCTCAAGGACACGCATAGGCGGTCCCCCGATGGCGGTTGGGACCGCTGGGCGACTTCGCTTGCCCATGGCCGGACGCAGATCGCCAATGGGGAAACCGGCCTCTATCTCGATTCCAGCATTTTCCCCGGCATCGAAGGGCCGGTCTATTGGGGGACGAACGGACTAGTCCTGCATACGCAAAAGCTGAAGACGCCGATCAGCTATGGCGGCCAGACATGGTATTATGGGTCGTCGGTGCTCGACGGGCGCAATTTCCTGGCGACGCAGATCGGCTATGGCCAATATGAATGGGAAGCCAAAATGCCCAGCCGGCGCGGGTCATGGCCTGCCTTCTGGCTGGTGTCGACCAGCGGCTGGCCGCCCGAGATCGATATTTATGAAGGGTTCGGCTATCAAAGCTATTGGGGTTTCGACCGCCATGTCGCCCATACCCTGCATATCGGGGCCAACGGCACCCGTTACGATCAGCGGGGCGTCACGATCCAGACGCAGCAGGCCTATGGCCTCAGCGGCTATTCCCAGGGTTTCCATCGTTTCGCCGTGGACATCCAGCGCGATTACATCACCTGGTTCGTGGATGGGGTGGAAACCTATCAGTCGGTCAATCCCTTCCGGGGCTTCCGCTTCTATCCCATCATGGACGTCGCGGTGAAGACCGATGGCGCTTATGATGACGGGTCGGGCGACATGGTCGTCAAGAGCTTCAAAATCTACAGCGCGCCATAATGGCTCGCCCCGTAATAGCTGCGCGCGCCTCCTGCCAGGGCATAGAGGCGCGCCCAGCTCTTGACCCACTGTCCGGCGATGTCCACCCGACGCGCGCCGGGCAGCAACAGGGCCGCCAGTCCCGCGGTCCGCAGTCCCAATATCGCAATCGACCGGGCCAGCAGCTTCGCGCCGCCGATGCGGCCGGGCAGGGCCTTGCGCCGCGCCATGGTTTCAGTGCAGCCGATGCGCCACATGCGTTTCAGCACCCATGAAAGGCGCGCCCGCTCCGCCGGCACCCATTCGCTGACCCGTGCATCGGGCGACCAGCCGAAGCGGGCGCCTGCCTCATGCAGCCGGGCCAGGAAATCCAGATCCTCTCCGCCGCTGCGGTTGAAGCGCGGATCGAAGAAGGGCGCGCCGATCATTGCAAAGGCGCGCCGGCCGACCAGCAGGTTGTTGCTTGCCCAGAGCATGCCGGTCGCCCCCCATGGGCGTTCCTCCGCGCGGAAGACCAGCGTTTCGCGCGCCCATCGCGGCGGCTGCCCCACGAAGCAACTGCCCACCGGCCCGGCAACGACATCCGCGCCCACCTGCGCCTGACAGATCAGCAGCGCGTCCAGCCAGCCGGGTTGCGGCCACTCATCATCGTCGATCATCGCCAGGAAACGCATCGCCGGGTCGTCCAGAGCGGCGGCGGCGATGGCATTGCGAACTGCGCAGAGCCCCGGCTGCGTCACCGTCAGCAGCGTCACGGGCAGGCCATATCCCTCCGCCAGCAGGGACCGGACCACGGCTGCTCCCTCCTGCCGGACCGGATCATTGTCCGCCACCAGCACCATCACATCATGGCGGTCGGTTACGCCGGGCAGGGCCTCCAACAGGTGGCGGAGCTGTTCGGGCCGGCGGAAGGTGGGAATGGCGATCCAGACCGCGGGCATCAGGCGGCCGCCTCGACCACGGGCTTGCGGCTCCGTCCGCCGCGCTGGAGCCATTTGATGAAGCGGTGCCCGCGCACCTCCACCAGCGCATAGCTCGCCCAGCAGAGCAGCCAGGTCGCCACCAGCATGGCGAGGACGATCAGTCCGTCGAAGCCGGTGATTCCATGCCTGTGCGCCACGCCCATGCCGCGGGCGAACACGTCGCGCACCAGCGGATGCCAGAGATAGATGGAATAGCTGATCAGGCCCAGATGGAAGCTGACCGGATTGGCCATCACCGCCCGCGCCGCCGCGCCGTTATAATAGCAGCTCAGCACCAGCGCCGGCATCAGGCAGACCACCAGCAGATCGGCCTTTCCAGGCAGCAGCAGCGCGAGCGCGATGAGCCCGCAGATCATGGCGAATGCGCCCGTCCGGTCGATGAGCCGCCGGCACCACGCCTTCTCTGCGCAGCGATAGCTGAGAACGCCCAGCGAGAAACCGGCGAGGCAGCGCAGCAGCGTCAGCACGCTGTCGCTGTCATTGACGTCCAGCGGACCGCTGGAACCCCGGCCCGACAGCGCCACCAGGCCCAATATTCCGACGCACAGCAACCCCTGCACCCATGCCCATCGCGAGAAGGCGATGATGGCGATCAGCGGGTAGATGAGATAGGCCGCGACCTCCGTGCTGACGGACCAGCTGTTGCCCGCGATCGGCTCCGTTCCCCAACCCCAGCTCTGCACCATCAGCAGGTTGGTGAGGATGTTCGGCGCATCGAGCGCGATCGCCTGGCTGCCGGAGATGTTCAGGACGATGCGCGCCATGAACACCAGCGTCACGATCAGGTGCAGCGGCCATACGCGCGCCATGCGGTTGACGAGGAAGTCGACATAGCTCGCCCACCCCAGATGGTTCACCACCCGGTCGTGATAGCCGAAGGAGATGACGAAGCCGCTCAGGATGAAGAACAGGTCGACCGCCAGATAGGCGCGGGAAAAAAGCGGCAGGCGAAACGCCTCGAACGCCGGATTATGCGGGATGTGGTACAGCAGCACCGACACCGCCGCCACGCCGCGAAGGCCGGTCAGCGAGGAAATTCTCATGCGCCTGCGCTCCTCATGGCGGGGGCCGCGTCGAAGGCGGCGGCTATGGCGTCCCACAGCGGCTTGCGGCGCATCCCGCCGTCCAGAGGCAGGCCGCGCGACAACTGGCCGTCGGGCCACTTGTAATCCTTGAAACTGGACAGCCAGCTATAGCGGTCCGACAGCCCCCAGCAGAGCACCGAACGCATCGCCGGATTGTCCAGCGCCACGTCCAGAAAGGCCTTGGCGACGGAGGCGACCTCCTTGTCCCGCTTGTCCGGATTGGGTGGCCCACCCCGGTCCGCGACGTCGAATTCCGTGATGGAGAGGGCCAGCCCATAGCCGCTGAGCTGCTCCAGAAAGCGCGCGAACAGGGCCTGGTTGAAACCTTCCCTATAGGGCTTCAGATGCCCTTGTATGCCGACCGCGTCCACCGGCACGTTGCGCGCCATCAACCGGTCGAGCAGCTTCAGCAGAGCAGTGCGGCGGCGCTCGCAGCGGGGGGAGTCATGTTCTATCCCGAAATCGGTCAGGAACCGCATGGGCCGGGGATCGACTTCCCGCGCGTGGTGGAAGGCGATGTCGATATAATCCTCGCCCAGCGCATCCATCCACATGCTTTTGGCGCGCATGCCGTCGGCGCGGCCGTCATTGGGCTCGATGGCTTCATTGACGACGTCCCATTCGCGGATTTTGCCTGCGTAACGGCGCATGGCGGTGTCGATATAGCTGGTCATCAGCGTTTCGCGTTCGGCACGGCCGGCGGCCTTCAACGCCGGTTCCAGCCAAGGCGGTTGCGCGGCGTACCAGACCAGCGCATGCCCCCTCGCGCGCATGCCATGCTGCTGTGCGAAGGCGATGATCTGGTCGGCGCCGCTGAAATCATATTTGCCGGGTTTCGGCTCGGTCGTGCCGCGCTTCAGTTCATATTCCTGGACCACCATGTCGCACTCCCGGGCGACGGCGGCGGTGAAATCGGGGTCTTCGCGCAACTGGCGCGACTTGATCGCCGCGCCGAAATAGCGGCCCGACTTGCGGGCATGGGCTGAAAGCCCTGCCGTGCCGCCGACCTGTGCGGCGCTCGGCTGGATGGGGGAGCAGGCGGAAAGCGCCGCCGCGCCCGCCAGGAATTCACGCCGCCTCACAGCCTCTGCCCCTTGCCGGCGAGCATGTGGGACAGGTCGATCCAGCGGTCGGAAATGCGGCGATAGACCGGGTCGGGCATCACGATCTGCAACAGCACGGTCGCCGCCAGGCGGGGACCGAAGGCGCCCCGGCAGACGGCCCCCAGATAGTAGCGCATCGCCTGCCGCCTGCTGGTCGGCCAGATGCTTTTCGCGGCGTGCCAGCCCATATAGGCGGAAAAGGCGCGCGGGCTGATATGGGGGCGCAGGTCCCGCAGCCAGGTCAGGCTGCCGATGCTGCCGCGCACCTGCGAAAGCCGGTCGTCGGCATCGCGGTCGGCCCATATGGTGCCGGGCCGTTCCGTCATCAGGAAGCGCGCCCCGGCCAGCGACAGGCGCAGGGCGAAGTCGGTATCGTCGCCGAATTTCACATCCTCGCGATAGCGCACCTTCTCCGCCAGCGTCCGGCTGAGGGCCATGCTGCTGGTCTGGATGAAGCCGCGATCGCACATCAGATAGCGGTCCATGGTTTCGCCATGGGCGATGGCGCGCGGCGGCTTGAGGAAATTGCGTCCTTCGCCACGGTCGGCCAGCACCTGGCCATAGGCGACGACATCCTCGCTCTCCTGCAACAGGGGCAGCAGGTCGGCAAGATGGTGCGGCAGGAACCGGTCGTCGCAGTCGAGAAAGGCGATATAGCGTCCGCGGGCATGGTCGATGCCCTTGTTCCTCGCGGCCGCCGCACCGCGATTTTCCTGCACGATGACCTTGAGACGCGGATCGTTGATCGCGCCCAGGGCAACTTCCGTCCCGTCCGTCGATCCGTCCACGACCACGATCACCTCGATGATCGCGACCGTCTGTTCAAGGGCGGACATGACGGCGGCCACCGCCGCGTCGCGCCGCTGATAGGTGGGGATCACCACGGAAAACAGCGGCGCGGCGGTGGCAGCCTTCAGGCTGGACGGAGGTTGCCAGGCGGTCATCACGAACCGGCTCCACTTGTGGCGGCCTCGGCCTTGCCGAAGCGCAGGACGAAGCCGTTGACCAGCGATCGGTAGAGCGGCTTGGGCAGATAGGATCGCAGCACCTGCCGGGCGATCACGCGGGGAGGAACGCCGCCCGCCACCATGCCCACCGCCAGATCCTTGATCGCCACCACCGGCCTGATCGGCGCCATATGATAGGCCAGCACGGTTGCGCGATAGCCCCGCCGCGCCCGGTTGGTGAGCATGTGGCCGCAGCGGTCGAGCCAGTCGAGCGAGGTTTCATAGCCCTTCACATAGGATGTCCGGCCCGCCTCCGTCGCGTCGAGCCAGATGGTCAGCGGCTGGTCGATCATCCGGAACCGGGCCCCCGCGCCCTGGAGCCGGACGCAGAAGTCGAGATCCTGTCCCTTCTTCAAAGCCGGGTCGAACAGCACATGCTGCGCCATGCCGGTCGGCACGACCATGGTGCTGGTCTGCATGAACTGATTGGCGCAGAACAGATATTCCCCGACATCCTCGCCCTCGCGAATGCCGCGGTCGGGCCTGATCCAGTAGCGGTCGACGCCCCGGTCCACCTTCATGCGGGAATAGAGCACCGTTCGCCCGTCATCTCCCGCCAGCGCCTTCGCCATGATGGAAAGCTTGCCGGGAAGGAACAGGTCGTCGGAGTCCAGAAAGGCGATATAGCGCCCGTCGGCCGCCATGATGCCGGCATTGCGCGCCGCGCCGCCGCCGGCGTTATCCTGCCGGATATAGCGGACGCGCGGATCGCCTATCGCGTCGATCACGGGGCCGGGATTGTCCCGCGAACCGTCGTCGATCACGACGATCTCGAAATCCTGCCAGTCCTGCGCCAGCACGGACCGGATGGTGTCGCCGACGATTTCCGCCCGGTTGTAGAGCGGGATGACGACGGAGAAAAAGGGTTGCTTGCCCAGCGCGGCATCGCTCATGCGCCATGCACCTTTCGATATTCTTCATAGTGGAATCCGGCGAGCCCGGCGATCTTGCCGGCCGCGCGATAAAGCTTGCCGAGCCGTTCGACCCGCTTGCCCCGGTCGAACGTCGCGACAGCGCCCAGCGATCCGACGAGGAATCCCGCGACGATGCGCGGCGCTTCGCCCAACAGGGCGCGCAGCCGGCCCCTGTGGAAACGCTCCACCATCATGTCGGTCATACCGACGCGATAGCCGCGCATCAGCAGCCATCGGGCGGTGACGCGGCTGGCGGGGATGAGTTCGGTCACGACCGCCTCCTCCGACCAGGCGAAGCGGAAGCCGGCGCGCTGCATGCGGGTGAACAGTTGCTTGTCCGACCCGCCGGTCAGCGCCATGCGCTCGTCAAAGGGGCGCTCCCCCATGGCGCGCAGGGCCGTGGCGGCGATCAGCACATTGGCGGTGCTGTCCACCAGCGCGACCGGGCCGGACTGCCCGCGTTGCTTGGGGGCGAGCAGGGGATGGCGCGCCGCCCAGGGAGCGATGGCGCTGTCCATCTCCCGCAGCACGGCGCCGCCGACCACGTCCGCCTCCCAGCGCTGCGCCGTATCGGCCATGGCGTCGATCCACCCGGGGGAGGCTGCCTCGTCATCGTCCAGCATGGCGACATGGGTCGCGCCGGGCCGCGCCAGCGCGGCGGCGACGAGCGCGTTGCGCACCAGCGGAATGCCGCGTTCCGCAACCAGCAGGGCTTCGATCGGCCAGCGATAGCCTTGGGAAGCGAGCTGCTCGACCACGGCGAGCCCTTCCTGATGGGCCGCGTCATTGTCGGCCACCAGCACTTCCAGATGGTGCCGCGTTTGTTGCGCAGCGAGAGATTCCAGGGTCCGGCGCAATCCCTGTGGCCGGTTGCAGGTGGCGATGCAGACGATGATATTAGCCATGGACGCTCTCCTGCTGGAGATGGTGGCGCCGGGTCCATTGCGGGCGCGGCTTGGCCTTGAAAGTGGCGTGGGCGGCCGCGATGGCCGCGAGGAAGATCACCCAGACCTGGCGATCCTTGTCGAAAAAGCTGGTTTCGAGCAGGTTCTGGTACATGACGAACACCCAGATGGCGAAGGCGGGCACCATCAGCGCCTGGTTCTCCCTGGTCGAGCCGGTCAGGAACCAATAGGCGGGCAAGGCAAGGAAGCTGACCAGCAGCATGATGAGGCCCAGCGGCCCGGTCGTCACCCAGATTTCCAGATAGCCGTCATGCGAATGGGCGGTCAGCATCTGGAATTGCTGGTTCAGATAGTCATGCGCGGGGCTGTTTACGCCCACCTGCCAGAAGCCGCCGAAGCCCGCGCCCAGATAGGGATGATCGGCCAGATAATCGAACACCACCCGCCAGATCGATACCCGCCCGGTGAAGCTGGTCGGATCGGCGAACAGCCGCTCGATGGTCGGTTGATAGGCGATGTAGAGCGCCAGGAAGCCCACCATGCCGAAACCCAGCATCAGCAGCAATATCGCGCGCTTCTGCGTGTTGTCGCTCAGCGCCCGATAGATGTTGCTGATCGCCAGCATGCCGACGCACAGCGCGAGCGAAGTCTTGCTCTTAGTCCCGATCACGAAGACGAACGCCATGACCGCGAACAGCGCATAATACCATTTGCGCCGGTCGATCCATGCATTGCCGCAGACGATGAAGGTCAACGCCATGACGGCCCCGGCGATATTCTTGTGGAAGAAGAAACCGCGCCATGCGCCGATCAGCGCCTTGTCGCTTTCGGTCGGTGGATGGACGGCGGCGGGTGTCAGCGGCAGCGACACCCAGCAGATGATCAGCGAGACGATCAGCGCCGCGCGCAGCGCGTCGAACAGCCGCTGCGGCCCTATCAGGGACAGCGCGCAGAAGGTGATGTAGATCACGATGAGCTGCTGCATCGCCCGCTTGAAGGACACGAACGGGTCCACGCCCCAGGTGCAGGAAATGAAGAACCAGACCAGCATGATCGCCAGCGGCCAGAAGGTGAATCTATATTGCAGCGGATGCTTGCGGATGATCTGCACGCCGGTCAGCAGCAGGGCGAAGCCGATGAACAGCATCTGCTTGAACAGGTCCGACCCGTCATTTTCCTGCGCCATCGCCACCAGCTCGTCCTGCGTGCGGGAGGCGAAGGGTTGCTGGCCGATGAAGACCATCATCAGGAAGACGAAATAGAAGATCTGGGTGATCCAGATCATGCGCATGCTCTGGCCGCCGCCCGTCTGTGCGGGGATGGCGGCGACACCGCCGCGATGCCAGCTTGTCGCCATGGTCAGGCGGCTCCCCGCTGATCGCGCCGCCATTTGCGGTCGAGTTGCCAGATGCCGAGCATCATGACGAGCTGCGACAGCACGACCCCGCCGATGGAGAAGACGGGCGCGGTGCCCAGCACCAGCAGCGTCACGGCGACCAGCCCGACGCCGCAGCTGCGCATGCTCTGCGCGGCGAGTGGGCGGAAGGCCTTGCGCGCCTGGGTCATCACGCTCATCGGCGTCTGCACGCACTGGACGAGGGAGAGGAGGGCGCACAGGCCCACCGCGACCATCACCAGCCGGTGGTCCAGCGTGGGCTTCAGGATCAGGCCTGGAAAGGCATAGAGGGCAATCGCCGCCACGGCGCAGGTCGCCAGCCACAGCATGACCAGCGCGGCCATGAAGACCCGTTCCGACCTGATCGCCGCGTCATGATCGCCGCGCGCCACGGCCCGGGTCATGCGGGGCCGCTCCAACTGTGTGAGGGCGGTGATGCAGACATTGACCGGGCGGAAGAACAGCATCCCCACGGCGATCGGCGCGAAGGCGGTCGGCCCGGCGAGCAGCGTCACGATATAGCTGTGCGAATTGGAGGTCGCCTCCGTCGACAGCACGCCGACCAGCGTCCAGGCCGACTGCTCCTTCCACACCGGGCGATAGGCGCCCATCGCGCGGGCGGGCGCCATGGCGAAGTGCCGCCGCAGATAGGCGAGACCGAAGGGGAGCAGTCCGACCAGGCTGGCCGCCACCAGCATGCCGCCGATGGCGGGCATGTCCGCGCCGGTCCGCATCGCGATCAGCAGTCCGGCGAGGATCGTCCCTGCATAGGCGAGGTCCGATCGTGCAGCCCTTGCCGGAGCATGATGCGCATAGGCATTGGAGCGCCCGAACCAGCGGATCAGCGACAGCATGCCCGCCATCCCGAACAGCAGGGCGGCGGCGGGAGAGGCGGTTGCCCAGGCGATGGCGGCGCAGATCAGTCCCTGGCTGGCCGCCAGCATCAGGTTGACCGGGAAGAAGAAGTCGAAGCTCCGGGCATCGGCATCGTCTCCCTGGTTCACCGCGATGGTGTAGGGCGTCGACACCAGCGCATTGGACAGGCCATAGCCGAACTGGATGATCACCAGCAGGAATGCCAGCGTGCCGATGGCCGCCGTTTCCAGATGGTGGATGGAAAAGAGCTGGACCAGCAGATGGCTGACCGAGACGATCGCCGACGACAGGCTCGCCAGCCCGAAGCGGCCGAACAGGCTGCCAAGGCGCCGGACGCGGCCCGTCGGAAGATTTTCAGCCACCTGGGCTTCAGCCATGGCGATGTTTCCAGATCAGCCAGAGGGCGTGCGGATTGGTGGTGATGTAGCGCCAGGCCAGTTCTTTGGGCCGCGTCGCCATGCGGTGCAGCCATTCGAAACCGGACTTCTGCATCCAGAGCGGCGCGCGCGGATAGTCGCCGGTGATATAGTTGAACAGGCCGCCGCAGGTGACGATCCAGCCGGCCTTGATCCGGTCGCGATTGCGCACGCAAAAGGCCTGCTCGCGCGGCTTGCCGGTGCCGACCCAGAGGACGTCGGGCGCGGCGGCATTGATCGCGTCGATCACCGCATCCTCTTCCTCCGGCTTCCAGAAGCCGTTGCGCCGTCCGGCGAGCTGAAGACCCGGCGCCAGCGCAAGGATCTCCTTCGCGCAGGCGGCGTTCACCTTCTCCTCGCCGCCGAGCAGATAATAGCTGACCTGAGCCTCCGCCGCCGGTTTCAGGCTGTCGATGAACATGTCCGTCGTGCTGGAGCGGTCCGCGATCTGCGGTCCGCCGAACCAGCGGGAGGCCGCGACGATGATCTGTCCGTCGGCATGGATCAGGTCCGCCTGCGCCAGATTGGCGCGGAAGTCCGGATCGGTGGCGTTCATCGACAGGCCCTGGCCGTTGGCGTCGAACACCAGCGACGGCTGCTGTTCCAGGCTACGGCGCAGGGGCGCTTCCACCAGCATCTTCGCGATCAGCGCATCCAGCGACAGGGTGGATACGGGCAGGCCGCCGACATGCGCGACGGGGGCTTCATTCCCTATGCCCGGACCGATTCCGGGAGAAGGAAGGGGCTGGGGACGCGCCAGCGCTTGTTCGGCGCTCATGCAATCACCGTCCCGGCGATCGGTACGCCATGCCGGTCCAGATCGTCGATGACCCGGCGCATGTCGGCAATGGCGGTATCGCCGCGCCGCGCGACGATCACGACGGCGTCGAAGCCCGCCAATATGCTGCCATAGGGCGTCTGGTCGCCCTTCCGCTCCGCAAGGTAGAACAGCATCGACGTGTCGCGCAGGCCCCAGCCATTGGCCGTTTCCGCCAGCGGGCCGCGCGTCACGAGGCTCGCCGCGCTGCCGGATGCGCGACCGGCGGTCATCAGCCACAGGCCCTCCACCGCCGTCCTGGCCGCGGGCAGCAGCGCGGCGCTGCCCATTAATTGTTCGGCCAGTCCTGCCTTGTTCGCGATGCGGAACAGCCGGTCGAGCGAAGGCCGGCCCATGTCGACGTCGATCAACATCGTCTGCCCGTCCATCTGGGCCAGCACGACGGCAAGGTTCGCCGCCATGATCGCAGCCTCGTCGCCTGCCTCTATGGCCAGCACCGCCAGCCGCAGGGCAGCGGGATCGCCCTCCTTGGCCGCGGCGCGCATCTTGGCGCGGATCGTCCGCACCTTGGCGGCATAGGCATTGGCGGGGTCGAAGGCCGCGACCACCAGCGGATCGACCCGCTGGTCGCCCTCCGGCAGCAGGGCGAAGCCGCCCTGCAAGGCCGCGAGCATGCCCGCATCCTCCGGGTTCAGCAGCCCCAGGTCAACCGCCGCGTCATGCAGCGCCAGCCCTTGGGATCGGGCATGCGCCTCGACCTTGTGCACATCGGCTTCGGCCAGGAAACCGTGCTCCACCGCCAGTCGGGCGAAATTATGGCTGTCGCGGGCGCGGGGACGCAGCGCGGCGCCGCCGCCTGCCCTGCCGCCCGAGGCCAGTTGATGCGGGGCGCCCGCCGTGGAACGCAGTCTCATGCGGCCTCCTGTTGCTTGAAGAACTTGGCCTGGCGCGCAGGGACCGGCACCAGTTCGGTGATGACATCGACCTCGGTGGCGCGGGCGACGCCGGCCGCGGAACGAACGCGGGGATGGACGATCTCCATCAGGATGACGGCAGCCACGCCGCCGACCAGGCCAAGCGCGATCCCGCCGATCAGCCACAGCATGATATTGGGCTTGGCAGGCAGCAGGGGCACGGTGGCCTCATCCAGCGGACTGGCATTGGGTTGGGATATCTGGCTCTTCAGCACCGCCTCGTTGAAGCGCTGCCGCACCGTGTCATAGGTCTGCCGCGCGGCATCCACGTCGCGCTGGAGGACCATGAGCTGATCCTGAACGTCCGACATGCGGATCATGCGATCCTCCTGCCCCGCCATGTTGGACTTGAGGTCGCCCTCCCGCCGGCTGGCCGCCACGCTGTTGGCGCTGACCGCGCCGGCCTGGCTGGCGCGCGCCGCCGCCAGCTTGGACTGGAGTTCGGACAGTTGGGCGGCCGCCGCCGCCATGGTCGGATGATTGGGGCCCAGGGTCTTTTGCAGTTCGGATACCCTGGCGGACTGCGCCGCCACCTGTTCCTGCAAATTCTGGACGATCAGCGATCCTTCGATGTCGGAAACGCTGCCCGCACCGGCCTTGGACCGTGCGGCCGCCGCTTCCGCCTGCGCCTGGGTAAGCTGATAGGACAGGTTCTTCAGCTTCTCCGCCTCAAGGTCCATGCGGTTGATGCCGATGATGTCGTGCGCCCGCTGGAAGTCCGACAGCTTCTTTTGCGCGATCTCATAGCGACGGCGCACTTCCTCCGTCTGCTCGTCGAACCATTTGGCCGATCCGCGCGCCGGGGAGGCGCGCAGTTCCACCTGTTCGCGCATGTAGATCCGGGCGATCAGGTTGGCGACCTTTGCGGCGACCTGCGGATCGGCGTCCAGATACTGGATCTGGAGCACGTTGCTCTGCCGGCCGGTGGTGATGGTCATGTTCTTCGCGACCGTGGCGGCTGCCGCCTGCACCCGTGCATCGGCGGGCATGTCCGTCGGCATCGCATTGACGAAGCCCGCTTCCCTTGCCACGGCGTTCATCACCTTGCCGCTGCGGATGATGTCCGTCTGCGTGCCCAGGATGGAATCCGTGTCGGGCTTGGGCCCCTGCGCCGTATTGGTGTCGGTCGGATCGGTCTGCGAAAGGTCGAGCAGCAGCGACGCCGTGCCCATATATTGCCGCGGTTGCAGAAAAGCGGTGATCGCGACGAGCAGGAACAATATGCCCCCGATCATCGCCGCCGTGCGCCAGCGCGCCTGAAGCGCGGCCAGCAAATCCATCGGGTTCATGGTCATAGCCCGTCGACTCCCTTGAGCAGCGCGCGCATCTCCTCCGCGGGCGATTGCACAGGCGGTGCGCTCTGCACCGGCTGCTTCGCCATCAGCAGCAGAAATTGCGGCGCCAGCGTATCCTCGAACATCCAGAGCTCGCCATTGGGCGTCGCCACCAGCGCGGGCTGCAGCCGCATCATCGCGTCGCGTGCCTGGCCTTCGTTCACCGACCCGCCACCCAGCACCTCATGGCCGAGCTTCACGAGCCGCTCATAGCTGATGGCGGACATTTGGGAGGCGACGACGGCGGCAAGAGCGATCATCCGCCGCGTGGAACCCGCTTCCCACAGGATGCGGCGGAACAGCGCATGGGTCTGGCCGCTCATTTCCTGCCAATCCTCCAGCGCGGAGAGCAGCCCCTGCTCGACATCGGACAGCAGCATCCGGTCGCGCGCGGCCGATTCCGTCACCAGCGCGGCCGACATGCCGAACAGCCGCGCATGATAGGGCGATCCCATGGCCGCGCTCGACAATGCGTCGAGCGCATCCTCGTCGATGGAAAGCCGGGCGTTGGAGGCGCAGGACAGCAGCAGCCGCTCCAGCTCCGGCTTGGGGATCGGCGCGACCCGCTGCGGCACCAGATGGCGGCGCAGCGAGGGGTGGGCGGCAATCAGCCCGTCAATGTCGCTGGCGATGCCGACCAGCACGACCTGTACCGGCGAGTGGATGTCGGTCAGCAGCTTCAGCAGCGTCGCGACGTCCTGCTTGGCCGTTTCCGACTGCACCCGGTCATATTCGTCGATGATGAGGATGGAACGCTCCCGCACTTCCTCCACCAGCAGGGCGGAGAGGCGGGACACGTCCAGCGGCTCGCTCATCATCTTGCGCGCCCGTTCCTGTCCCGCGCTGCTCATCGGCAATTCGGTCAGGAAGGGACGGAAGAGGGAGTCGAAATCCGCTTCGCCATTGGCGGATGCATAAAGCGCGACGCATCCCGCCTCGTCCGCCAGATCCCCGAACACGCGGGCGAGCGAGGTCTTGCCCGATCCGCGCGTGCCGAAGATCACGGCATGCTTGCGTTGCACGACGATCGCCTCGACCAGCTTTTCCAGTTCGCTGTTGCGCCCTGCCAGTCCATGGCGGTCGGTCACCGGCATGGCGGTGTTGAACGCCGCATAGATGCTGTCGCGGCGCAGGCTGATGGGTTTGATCGGCGCGGCCATGGCGCTCATGGAGAGCGGCCGGTGCGCCGCTTCCTCCGGCTGCGCTTCCGGCGCGTCATGCCGGAAGCCGGGCAGGGCGGGCACGTCCAGATGCAACGGCACGTCGTCGGGTATGACGCGCTCGTTGCGCTTTTCGCCGCTGCGCGTAAGGGACAGAAACCTGTCGAAAATACCGGATTTCTGGCTGGAGCGTGAGTGCGCGAAGCCTTGATCGAGTGTCGTCAAAACAGCTTCTCCCGGATGATGAGGACGTCTTCAGGCTTGACCGGATCGTCCAGCTTGGCCTGTATTTCCTTCCCCTCCCGCCGGACTTTTATCCTTTTGGTCGAACCCGCCAGCGTCGGTCCGCCCGCCAACGCCAATGCCTGCCGGAAGCTTTGCCCCGGCACATAGGAGAAGGCGCCGGGCTGCTGGACCTGGCCGTAGACATAGACTTTTTCCGCGGGCGGCACGAACAGTGTGTCGCCCGCCTTCAGCGGCCGCATCGCGCCCGCGCCCATATCGGCCAGCGAAATGCGTACTGGCCCGCTGCCGTCCGCAGGCGTCAGGATGACGGCATTGGCGCCGTCCTTGGTCGAACCGCCGGCCTTGGCGAGCATCGACGCCACCGTATAATCCCGGTCGAGCGGATAATTGCCCGCTTCCGGCACATTGCCGAGCACGGTGACGAACCGGCTGACATAATTGCTGACCTCCACGCTGACGGACGGCTTGGTCAGATAGCCGCCGCTGGCATAGCCGGCCGCAATGTCCTGCGCCAGTTGCGAGGTCGTCTTCCCCTTGGCGGAAACCGGCCCGACCAGCGCAAGCAGGACGGTGCCGTCCTCCTTGATGCGCGTGGTCGTCGACAGGTCGGGCTGTCCGAAGACGGAGATTTTCAGCTCGTCATTCGGACCGAGCTGATAGCCTGCGCTTGCCGCCTGCGCGGCAGTTGCAGTCGCCGCCGCGTTTCCGGCGGCGGTCTGGGCAGTCGCGGCCATCGGACCTGCAATGATGAGCAGGGTCGAGATGGATTTCAGGAGAGTATCGGCTTTCACAGCTCATGCTCCCAATATATTGAGGGTCTAGAAATGCAGGGCAGCGCCCAACGTTACTTGCGTGCCGCTATAGTTGGAGACGCTGGTGTCCGTTCTGCGGGTGTAATGCTGGGCATCCAGCGTAAGATCGAAACGATCCGAAAGTTTCCTGGTCAACAGCCCGCCAAAGCGACGATTGCGGTCGGCCGTTATCGAATAGGGACGAAGCGCCGCATCCTGACGGAACTTTCTGCGGTCCCATTCCGCATAAAGGCCGGCGGACGTCAGTTCGGAGATCGAAAATTCGCCCTGGATGCGGTAGCTGGTATCGATGGCGAAACCACTGGCGATCAGGCTGTCGTTAACGATGGCGCGCTCTGTCATGGCCGTCAGCTTCAGGCGCGGAATGGCTTGCGTCGACAGGCTGACTTTCCAGCCCAGCCCGTCATAGCCGCCCACCGCCGCGCTGTCGCTGCTGACGTCGAGCCAACGGACATCCGCGTCGATCTGCGTGATCGGCGTCACCGCGCGCTGGAACCGCAGCCCGTAGCTGTTGATGCGGTTCTCTATGCCCAGCGTGTCGCGTTTGCTGTTCACCCGCTCATAATAAACGGTCAGCGTGCCCAGGCTGGGCATGGCATAGCCGATCCCGCCCATGAACATATCGCTGGTCTGGTCGGCATAGTCGAACTGGTCGGCATTGCGCGTCCTGTCATGCTCATAGCTCGCCACAGGGAACAGCCCCGGGCGCTCGCAGGTGAAATCCGCGCCGACCGTGGCGAACTTCTGGAGGTTTTCGGTCGCGGAATTGATGTCGCCATAATCAGCGCGCTGTTGGCGATAGGAGGCGCGGGGGGTGATCAGGCAGGTCGCGCCGAAGCGGATATTGGCCTTCGCCTCCGTATCCAGACGCAACTTGCTCCGCTGTCCTTCGGAAATGAAACGGTCATAGCCGATCTTCCCCCGCAGCAGGATGTCGTGACGGCCCACCGGCATGCCATAGGTCGCCTCCAGAGAGGGCGTGACGATCAGGTCGTCGGTGGGGTTTTCGACGCGGTCGTCCACGCGATAGACGTTGTCGTCATAGAGTAGATCGAGGCCGGCCGTCAGATGAAGACCGTAATCCCTGATCCGCTTCTGCTCCATGGCATTGTTGATGCGCTTTGGCTCAGTCGTACCGTCATTATCCTGCGCCTGCGAAACTGTCGGCATGGCCGCGACCATTGCGGCACCACTTAGCGCTGCCGCAAAACAGGTGCGCGACCATGAAGTCTGTCGATCGCAGGGCGCAGAAATGCGGCCCCGCAATCGCGGATTATTATATTTGTTCAAAACCAATCGACCCTTATTGCATTGCAGCAATCAGGGCATGCTAGAAGTATTTCTACGTAAAACCACTGCCCGAAAAGCAGCTTGTCGCGTCAAAACAACGGCTCGGTTCATCGCAAACAGGGCGCGGCGGGACCAGTCCCGGCGCACCCTGCAGCTGTTAATCTGGGAGAAAGCTTGAGCCTTGCGAGTCCGGTCAGAAGATCAGCCAGGCGATGGCCGCGACCGCGCCGACAAAGGCCACGATGCCGGCCCAACGCGACAGGAGCTGTACGCCGCTTTCGGCGTGATCGGCAAACGTCATGCCGTCGATGCGAGCGGGAAGCTCACGGCGCACCTCCGCCGTTTCGATCAAAGAGGGTGCCGTCGCAACTGCTGCAAATTCTTCCGCCACGTCGATGTTCCCGCCGCCCGATTGGTGATGGCGTTAATATCCGATTTTGCGGTTAACAAATAGTTGGGAAGGAAGGCCTACTGACATCGATTCGTCGCATATGACCATGCGACGGCGCTCAATTCTTAATCTGGGATAAGATCTTTTGCGACGAAGCGTTTTCAGCAACATTTCGTCGCAAATATCATTTTCTCGGCGGAACCTTTTTCGCTTTCCCGCGTCTTGGCCGCTCCGCCGATTCGCGCTCCAGATTTGGCATTCGGCGGGCGCTAATAAGCGTTCTTGTGGACCAGCACGTTCAGCGTTCCGAACAGGATCGCAATGTCGCGGGTCAGGCTCCAGCCATGCAGATATTCCAGATCCGCCTCGACCCGGTTCAATATGTCGCGGCGCGTTTCCGTCGCACCCCGGAAGCCGCGGATCTGCGCCAGGCCGGTGATCCCCGGCTTCAGTGCATGGCGGTGCCAATATTGCCGGTCCACCTGCCAGAATAGCTGTTCCTCCGCCGTCGATCCCAGGGCGTGGGGGCGGGGGCCGACCAGGCTCATCTCTCCCAGCAATACGTTGATGAGCTGCGGCAGTTCATCGATGCTGGTCTTGCGGATGAATGCGCCGACGCGCGTGATGCGATTGTCGTCCCGCTGCGTCGAAGTCGCGCCCGCGCTGTCGCACTGCTCCACCTTCATGCTGCGGAATTTCAGGATATGGAACAGCATGTTGCCGCGTCCGATCCGTTCCTGCTTGAAGAAGACGGGGCCCGGGGAGTCCAGCTTGATGAGGATCGCCACCACCGCCATCAGCGGCGCGAGAAGGATCAGCACCGGTACGGTCAAAGCGATGTCCAGCAGGCGCTTCTTGGCTCGGTTGGCGAGGTTCAACGGCCCGCGCGACACCACCAGCGTGGGCGTGCCGCGGTAAGACTGGACCGCCAGCGGCGCCATCGGGTCCAGTTCGGGCACGATGATCTCGCCCAATATGTTGCCGCCTTTCAGCATCTGGGCCCAATCCGCCTTGCGTTCGGCTGGGCAGGAGATCACCGCGCGATCATAGTCGCGGAGCAGGGTGCCCAGGCGATGCAGCATATAGGGATCGTCCAGATCGGCCTTCAGCCCGATGGCCGCCGCATCGACGATCACCATGCCGCTGACGTCGTCGGGAATGGCGCCGTCATCGATGATCAGGAGCTGGGCGAACAGGCCGTCGGCAAAGTTGCGGCGCACCATATGCACGATCATCAGCCGCTGTAGGACGAGCAAAGTGCCGCTACACAAGATACCGGCCGAAATGCCAAGCCGCGACAATTGTCCTGTCGCCTTCAGCGAAAAGACAACCAGCAGGAAGATCAGCAATGTTCCTGCGAAAGCCATGGTGGCGCTGCGGCAGGACTGCGTCATGCGCATCAGGCAATGGGGATTATAGGCCTGGTTATGGAAAGCCAGGACCGCGTAAACGATCATGCCGCCCGCCAGCGGCTGCCACTGCCCGTCCGCCAGCCATTGCAGGCCGGCGGCGCGCAGCCCGAAGGCGAAGCCCGTGGCAAGCGCGGCCATATCGGCAACCAGCAGGAGCAGGCACAGCCAAAGCCGCGCATTCCGCTGCCCTGAGGCCGTAGCGGGCTGGCGACTGGGAACACCTTCGATCGCCAGATCAATTTTCGACATCTGCAACCCTTTTTATGTCTTGACGTCAAGCCGGGCACCGCCGCGCGGCAGTGTGTTAACCATCAGACATCCGCAGCGTTTTGATTTATGTTGCGCAGCAGCAGGGCATAAATGCCGTGGACTGACAATCGGGCTTGGGGTGCGCGGACCCGCTTTTCCGATGATCCGTTTGTCCTGGAAGATGCTCTGCCCCAGATTTGCGACGACCTGAAATGGCGAGCGTTGCCATGCGGCGCTTCCGGGGCGCGCAGAACGCCGCCCGATCCGAATCACCAGCAGGATCAGCCTATTATCCACCACCCCAGCAAAAACAGCGTGGCGAGCAGCGCGAAGGGGCCTGCCCAGCGCGACAGGCGCTGGATCGCGCCCTCCATCTGCTCTTGCGGAACATGCCACCATGAAGCGGGATTTCCATCCTCCCGGCTGTTCGTCTGCACAGGATCATGCTGAGGCGCGGCAGGAGCGGCTTTTGCGCCGCTGCCCTTGTCCTGTGGTTGGGGAGAAAGGTCGATCATGTCCGCAGTCCCAACCATCCCTGATGCGACCTGTCGACAGAATAGCCCGGCTGGCCGAAAAGGAAAGCGGATTCAGGCTTTTCGTTTCGGCAAAATCATCCGCGTCGGATCGTTCAACTGGACCCTTGGATGAAAGGGATGCGGCGATTATCCTGCTCCTCATGAAACAGGACCGACAGATCGATGCCGTCGACCGAAAGATCATCGCAGCCCTGCAGGAGGATGCGACGCTCAGCCATGCCGAGCTGGCGGAGCGGGTCGGGGCTTCCAGCGCTTCCTGCTGGCGTCGGATCAAGGCGCTGGAGGCTGCGGGCGTCCTCGCCGGGACGGTCAGGCTGGTCGATCCGGAAAGGGTCGGGCGGGGCGTCAACGTCCTTTGCAACATCCGCATGCGAAGCCACGCGCAGGAGGCCCGCCGCGCCTTCGAGCAGTTTGTCGAGGGTCGCCCGGAAATCGTCGAATGCTTTTCGATGTCGGGGGAATGGGACTATCTGATGCGCATCGTGGTCGCGGATGTCGCGGACTACAATCGCTTCCTGATGATGACCCTTTTGGGGCATCCCTCGGTCGCCGGTGCTGCGTCGCACTTCGCCCTGTCCATGACGAAGTTCACCACCGCCCTGCCGGTCTGACCTTGAGGGCGACGGGAGAAGCCGTGCGGCGATGCATCAAGGGTGGGGAGGATCTGGTGGACGCAGTTTTTTGGTGGACGCACTAGGGCTCGAACCTAGGACCCGCTGATTAAGAGTCAGCTGCTCTACCAACTGAGCTATGCGTCCACGCCCGCTTTCGGCTTGCGCCTCGATCGCCAGGAATTTGGTGGACGCACTAGGGCTCGAACCTAGGACCCGCTGATTAAGAGTCAGCTGCTCTACCAACTGAGCTATGCGTCCACATCCGCTTTCGGCTAGTCCCGGATGGGCCGTCGCTTTGGCGTGGGCGGGCTGTTAGCAGCCGCATCGGACTTTGCAAACAGGAAATCGCGTCTGCCGGCAAATTTTTGCGCTCAGGCCTGTTTCATCCCCAGTTTCCCGGCCTGCTGCGCCGCCGGCCCGAACGCTCAATGGCCATGATGATTCCGACGCACAGCATGACCGTCAGCATGGACGACCCGCCATAGGACATGAAGGGCAGGGGAATGCCGACCACCGGCGCCAGTCCCATGACCATCATCAGGTTGATCGCGACATAGAAGAAGATCGTCGTGGTCAGCCCCGCCGCCACCAGCCGCGCATATTTGTCCTGCGCGCGGAGAGACACGCCGATGCCCCAGCGGAACAGCAGCATGAAGGCCCCGATCAGCAGCACGCCGCCCATCAGCCCCCATTCCTCCGCCATGGTGGCGAAGACGAAATCGGTATGCCCCTCCGGCAGATAGTCCAGATGGCTCTGCGTCCCCTTGAGGAATCCCTTGCCGAAAATGCCTCCGGACCCGATGGCGATCTTCGATTGGCTGATATGATAGCCGGCGCCCAGCGGATCGCTTTCCGGGTCCAGGAAGATGAGGACGCGGTTCTTCTGATAATCGTGCAGGAAGCTGAAGGCGATGGGCACGATGGCGGCCAGCGTCAGTCCCGATCCCACGAACAGCCGCAGCGGCAGACCGGCGAGGAACATCACCGTCACCCCGCCCGCGGCGATCATGGTCGCGGTGCCGAGGTCGGGCTGCACCAGCACCAGCGCCCAGGGAATGCCGATCAGCACCAGCGCCGGCCAGATCGCGTTCCAGCGCCTGATCTCCCCCACCGGAAGCAGCGCGTAGAAGCGCGCGACCGCCAGCACGATCACCGGCTTCATGAACTCGGAAGGCTGCAACTGCATGAAGCCCAGGTTGATCCATCGCTGGCTGCCACCCGCCACCCCGCCGATCAGTTCGACCAGGAACAGAGCGGTCAGCACGACGCCATAGGCCGGGAAGGCAAGGCGCGCGAAGGTCTCCAGCGGTATCCGGCTCAGCACCAGCGCCATGCCCGAAAAGATTACGAAGCGAACGCCCTGGTTGATCGCCCAGGGGGTGATGCTGCCGCCGGCGGCGCTGTAGAGCACCAAGGTCCCGAACCCGGCGATGGCGAGCAATATGCCCAGCACGCGCCAGGGGAATTCGGTCAGGGGTTCGGGAACGATGCTCATGGCGCGCTGTCCGCCGGGGGCGGGGCGTCGTCCGCTTCGGCAGCCGGTGCCGGAGGCGGGGCGGCGGTCGCGGTCGCGCCATTGCCGGCGGATGCGTTCATCGCATTGGCCGCTTCGGGAAGAGGCGCCTCGCCCTTCTCGATCGCCTTCGCCAGCCTGTAGGCCGCCATCTGCCGCGCCAGCCGTTCGGCCGGCGGACCGCCCCAGTCCTTTTCGATGGTCTCCAGCTTCTCGATCGCCTTCGCCTGGTCGAACAGGAAAGTCATGGTGTCCGCCGCGATCATGGGCGCGTCCTCGATGCGGTTGACGTGGCCGCCATGCTCGATGATGCAGGCAATGGCATAGCGGGGATTGTCGAACGGCGCGAAGCCCTGGAACAGCGCATGGTCGCGCAGCTTGAACGGCAGCGATGCGTTGCTGCGCACGCCGCCCCCGCGTTCGGCCATGGTGATACGGCGGACCTGCGCCGTGCCGGTCTTGCCGGCCATCATCACGCCGGGCAGCGGGATGCGGGCCGCGCCGCCCGTGCCGCCGCCGTTCACCACCGCGCTCATCGCGTCGCGGATGGTCACCAGATGCTCCTCATTCACCCCCACGGACGCAGGCGTGGGCCGCTGCGCGCCGAAGATGAAGTTGGGCATCAACTGCCGGCCCGTCGCCAGCCGCGCCGCCATTACAGCCATCTGCAACGGGTTGATGAGCATATAGCCCTGGCCGATGGTCGCGTTGACCGTGTCGTAGACCTGCCATTTCTGGTTGTATTTCTTGAGCTTCCACGCCGGATCGGGAACGGTGCCGAAACTCTGGCTGGGGAAGGGAAGGGCGAATTTCTGCCCCATGCCCACGCGCCGCGCCATGCTGGCGATCCGGTCCATGCCGATCCGCTGCGCCATCTGGTAGAAGTAGATGTCGCAGCTTTGGGCGATGGCGCCCCGCATGTTGAGCCCGCCATGGCCCCGCCGTTTATGGCAGTGGAACAGCGTGTTGCCGACCCGGATCGCACCCGCGCAGTTCACCGTCTCCATGGGTGAAACTCCCGCCTCCAGCAGCGCGAGCGCCACCATCGGCTTCACCGTCGATCCCGGCGGGTACAGCCCCTGCAACGTCTTGTTGCGCAACGGGACATGGTCGTCCTTCGACAGCATGTCCCATTCCAGATGGCTGATGCCATCGGAAAAGCTGTTCGGATCGAAACTAGGCATGGACGCCATGGCCAACACGTCGCCATTATGGCAGTCGATCACCACCACCGACCCGCTCTGCGTCGCCAGCCGCCGCCCGGCATATTCCTGGAGGCCCGCGTCGATGGTCAGCTTGATCGCGTTGCCCGGCGTGTCGGGCCGGGTGGTGAGTTCCCGCACGATCTTGCCCCGCGCCGTCACCTCCACCCGTTTCGCGCCGGGCTTGCCCGTCAGTTCCTTGTCGAAAGACCGCTCCAGCCCATCCTTGCCGACCTTGAAGCCGGGCGTGATCAGCAGCGGGTCCTTGCGCTCCTCATAGTCCTTGGCCGAAGCTGCGCCGACATAGCCGAGCAGGTGCCCGACGGTCGCACCTGCCGGATAATTGCGGGAAAAGCCCTGGCTCGGGGCCACGCCCGGCAGGTCGGGCAGCCGGACGCTGACCGCCGCGAACTGATCGTAGGTCAACTTTTCCGCCACCTGCACCGGGCGGAAACCTGCCGACTTGTCCAGTTCCTCCTTGATCCGATCCACTTCGTCATCGCTGAGCGCCAGCAGATGGGCGAGGCTGCGGATGGTGTTCTCCGCGTCCGTCGCCCGCTCCGGGATCAGGTCGACGCGGAAGTCCGTGCGATTGTTCGCCAGCGGCCGTCCGTTGCGGTCGATGATCCACCCGCGCCGCGGCGGAATCAGCGTCAGGTTGACGCGATTGCTTTCCGACAGCAGATTATATTTCTCATTCTCGGCGACGCTGATCCAGCCCATGCGCCCGACCAGCAGCGCCCCGATCGCCCCTTGCAGGCCCCCCACCACCATCGCCCGGCGCGTGAAGGTGAAGGACAGGGAGGCTTCGGTGACGGTCTTCTTCTTGAGCAGGGGCAGCTTCATGCCATCACGCGCCAACGGTCGATCCGGGCGCATTGCCGGACGACAAAGGGAAAGAGCAGGACCGTCCAGAGAATTTGCGGCGCGACCAACAGCAGCTTGATGTCTCCTCCGCCGGTGATCCGCGCGAAGAAAACGCCGCCGGCGATGCAGAAGATAATCGCGAAGGAGGCGATTAACCAGTCCTGCCGATAGCTGCGCCAGACCATGCGATGTTCGATGGCGTCTATGCCGATCAGCGTGACGGTCCACAGGCACATGGCCGATCCGATGGGTTGGCCGCTGGCGATGTCGTCGAACAGGCCGAGCGGCACGCCGATCCAGGTGCGCCATAATTCGGGGCGCAGCAGCCGCCAGGACAGAAGCAGCAACAGGCCGAAGGGCGGCATGACCGGCGATTGCGCGATCACCGGCAGCGTCGTCACCAGAGATCCCAGCATCACCGTGATGACCGGGGTTCCCGCCAGCCGAAATCGCGAAGGATGACGGCCAAGGCGCGGCACATGCTGCAAATGGGGATCGATCATGGCGTGACCGAATTCTGCGCGGCGCCCGGTTCGACAGGAGCCGGCGGGCCATTGCCCTCCGGCCGGGTCACAGCCTCCTCGAAGGAGCGCTCCACCACAACCGCATCCACTCTGGAGGGGTTGGCGAGCGGCACGCCATAGGCGATCTCGCCCGCGATGCGCACGATCACCGCCACGGGAATATTGGGTTGATAGACCCCGCCGACGCCGGAGGTGACGAGCAGGTCGCCCGGCTTGAACGGATTACGCCCGGCCGCCAGCGCGCGGACCTCCAGCGTGCCGTCGCCAAGTCCCGTCGAAATCGCGGGTACGCTGTCATTGGCCCGCCGCACCGGCACGATATTGCTGGTGTCGGTCAGCAGCAGCACTTCGGCCGTGTTGGGCGTGGTGGTATGGATGCGCCCGATCAGCCCTTCCGGCGCGCGCACCGGCATGCCCGGGCGCACGCCCTGCCAGCGTCCCGCGTTCAGTCGCGCCAGCCGACGCGTGCTGGTGGAGGAGGACGCGATCAGCCGCGCGGTCAGCAATTCGCTGCCGTCATCCTCGACCAGCTTCAGCAGCTTCTTGAGGCGCAGATTTTCCTGCGCCACCGCCTTCGCCTCTATGATGCGGTTGCGGTCGGCCTCCACCTGCCGCCGCAGCGCGACGTTCTGGGAACCGGCACGCCAGTAGCTCGCCAGCACTTCGTCGATGGAGGCGACGCCGCTCACCATATTCTTGAGCGTCACCGACGCGGGGCGCGTAATCTCCGCCGTCGCGATGCGGATCGCGGCGAAGCCGGTGGGATCGAAAATGGCGACGACCACCAGAAGCAGGCCCACGGCGGCGCCCGTCATCGCCACGACATAGCTGGCGAAGAGGCTATATTGCGCCTTCCGGTTATGCCCGGGGCGTCGGCTGGGTGGCCGCGCCATCTTGTCCCCTTAAGCGGTTTGCAGCACGCCCCGGAAGATCGGATCCTCCATTGCGCGGCCGGTGCCGATCGCAACGCAGGTCAACGGATCTTCAGCGATGGTGACGGGCAGGCCGGTCTCGTCGCGCAGCTCGTCGTCCAGCCCCTTGAGCAGCGCGCCGCCGCCGGTCAGAACGATGCCCTGGTCGACAATGTCCGCCGCCAGTTCCGGCGCGGTATTCTCCAGCGCGATGCGCACGCCCTCGACAATGGTGCTGATCGGCTCCGCCAGCGCGTCGGCAATCTGGCCCTGGTTGATCGAGATTTCCTTGGGAACCCCGTTCACCAGGTCGCGGCCCTTGATATGGATCGTCTCGCCCACGCCGTCTTCGGGCGGTTGGGCGACGCCGAACTGCTTCTTGATCCGCTCGGCGGTCGCTTCACCGATGAGCAGATTATGATGACGGCGCACGAAGGAGACGATCGCCTCGTCCATCTTGTCGCCGCCGACGCGAACCGAAGTGGTGTAGGCCAGACCGCGCAGCGACAGCACCGCGACCTCGGTCGTGCCGCCGCCGATGTCGACCACCATCGAACCGATGGGCTCCGTCACCGGCATGTCGGCGCCGATGGCGGCCGCCATGGGTTCCTCGATCAGGAAGACCTGGGATGCGCCGGCATTGCTCGCCGCATCGCGAATCGCGCGGCGCTCGACGCTGGTCGAACCCGAAGGCACGCAGATCACGATCTCCGGGAAGCGCCACGGCCGCGACTTGCCGCCGTGCACCTTGGTGATGAAATGCTTGATCATCTGCTCCGCCACGTCGATGTCCGCGATCACGCCGTCCCGCAGCGGACGGATCGCCTCGATCGAATCGGGGGTCTTGCCCATCATCAGCTTGGCGTCGTCGCCGACCGCCTTCACCCGCTTCACGCCGTTCAGCGTCTCGACCGCCACCACGGACGGTTCGTTGAGCACGATGCCGCGCCCCCGCACATAGACCACGGTGTTGGCCGTGCCGAGGTCGATGGCCATGTCCTGGGAGGAGAGTTTGAAGAGACGCGAGAAGATCGACATGCCTGTTCCTGTTCAGCCCGCATGCCCCGGCGAAGCGAACCGGGACAGTCGGAAAGTTCGCCCCACGTTCCACCCGCCCCCTGGATGTCAATTTTTATAAGGCTTGTGTCTCGCGGAAAGCGCTCGCTTGGGCTAGTCACTAATCAATGTCAATACGCCGTCTGCCCGAACATCTGGTCAATCGCATCGCCGCGGGCGAAGTGGTCGAAAGGCCCGCCAGCGCGCTCAAGGAAATCGTGGAAAATGCGCTGGATGCCGGATCTCTCCGGATCGCCATCCGCATCTCCAATGGCGGGCTCGACCGGATGGAGGTGAGCGACGACGGCTGCGGCATGACCCGGGATGATATGGCGCTGGCGCTGGAACGCCACGCCACGTCCAAACTGCCCGACGACGCCATCGAAAATGTCGCGACGCTGGGTTTCCGGGGCGAAGCGCTGCCCTCCATCGCCAGCGTCGCGCGTCTTTCCATCGACAGCCGGCCGCAGGGGCAGGACGGTTGGAACCGAACAGTCGACAATGGCGTGGTGGTGAGCGAAGGCCCCGCCGCGCTGCCCCCCGGCACGCGCGTCACGGTCGAACAGCTTTTCGCCCGCGTCCCCGCCCGTCGCAAGTTCCTGCGCTCCGCCAAGGCGGAATATGCCGCCTGCCTCGATGTCATCCGTCGCCTTGCCATGGCGCATCCGTCCGTGGCCTTCAGCATGGAGCATGACGGTCGGCGCGTGCTGGGCGTGCAGGCGGGGGAGGCGCGGGAGGATCGCGTCGCCGCGCTCACCGACCGGGCGCTGGCCGACAATCATGTCATCGTGGCGCTGGAAAGAGAGGGGGTGCGCCTGTCTGGCGTGGCCTCGCTGCCGACCTATAATCGGGGGGTGGGCGATCATCAGTTCCTGTTCGTGAACGGCCGTCCGGTGCGCGACCGGCTGCTGGTCGGGGCGGTGAGGGGCGCCTATGCCGACATGCTGGCGCGGGATCGGCATCCGGTGGTGGCGCTGTTCCTTGACGTTCCGCCGCTGGAGGTGGATGTCAACGTCCATCCCGCCAAGACGGAGGTCCGCTTTCGCGATCCGGCGCTGATCCGGGGCATGATCGTCTCCGGTCTGCGCCGCGCGCTGGATGCGGAGGGTTTCCGCGCTGTCCAGCATGCCGACCCCGCCGGCCTTTCGGCGTGGAAGCCCGAACCGGTTTCCCCCACGCCGATCGGCGCCATGCCGATATTCGAAGCCGCCGGCGCGTCCGTTCCGGCCTATTCTGTGGCCGAGCGCCGTCCCGGCTTCCTGACGCCCCCGCCGCAGGCCCGCGCCGAACCTGCCGCCGCACCCGCGCCTGAAGGAACCAGCTTCCCGCTGGGCGTCGCCCGTGGGCAGGTCGCCCGCACCTATATCGTCGCGGAAGCAGAGGATGGGCTGGTCATCGTCGACCAGCATGCCGCGCACGAACGGCTGACCCTCGAACGCATGCGCCGCGCCATGGAAGGGCAGGGCGTCGCCGCCCAAACGCTGTTGCTGCCCGAAGTGGTCGAACTGGACGAGCCCGCCTGCGACCGGCTGGAGGCGCGGATCGAGGAACTGAAGGAATTCGGGCTGGAACTGGAGCGCTTCGGTCCCGCCGCCATGCTGGTGCGCGCAACGCCCGCGATGCTGGGGCAGGGAGATGTGCAGGGACTGGTGTCCGATCTGGCCGACGATCTCGCCGCCTATGACAGTGCGCTCTCCCTGAAGGAACGGCTGGATCTGGTAGCTGCCACCATGGCGTGTCATGGCTCCGTCCGCGCCGGGCGGGTGCTGAGCGTCACGGAGATGAACGCCCTGCTCCGCGAGATGGAGATCACCCCCCGCAGCGGCCAATGCAATCATGGCCGCCCGACCTGGGTGAAGCTGGGCCATGGCGACATAGAAAAGCTGTTCGGGAGGAAATAGGATGACGGGGATCGACCATTCAGCGCAATGCGTGCGCGCGATAAATCCGGTCCGGACGCCATCCCATCGCCTGTGAAGGAAGCACCGATGAAGCGGCTTCTCCTCCTTCTTGCCCTCGCCCCGCTACACGCCCAAGCCGCGGCTGATCCCTGCGCCGGTGCGCCATCCCTGCCCGAACCCTGGACAAGCTGGACCCAGAGCGGCACCGTGACCGCGGGCGCGACGGCATCCACCGCGCCGCGCATCATCCTGGGCAAGCCTGTCGTCGCAGAGTTGCGACCCGGTCCGCAGGTTCAGTTCATCGTCCCGCCCGGCAAGTCCCTTCCGAAAAGCCATGCGGGCCTCTTCACCCTGGCCGTGAAGGATACGGCGCGCATCGGCATCGCTCTGTCGGAAGGCGCCTGGGTGGACGCCGCCACCGGCACGACCGCGCTGACCTCCGTCGCCCATGAGCATGGGCCGTCCTGTTCCGGCATCCGCAAGATCCTGTGGTTCGACCTGTCGCCGGGCCTTCACACCATCCAGATCGCCAGCGCCTTAAAGCCTTCGATCCGCATCATGGCCGCCGACGCCCGCGCCAACCAGCCCCGTTGACTCAAGCCGGGCGCGTCCGGAACATGGCGATGGGCTTCATCGACAGCACCGGTTCGTCGCGTTGGTTGAAGAGCGTGATGTGGGTCTTCACGATCCCCATTTCGGGGCGGCTGCGCGACGCCTTGACCTCTATCACCTCGGAAACGCCGCGCAGCGTGTCGCCCGGACGAACCGGCTGCAACCAGCGCAGTTCATCCACGCCCATCGCACCCAGGCTGGCGGCCTGAATGCCCGGATTGCGCTGCCATTCCGCCACCATCATCTTCATCGACAGAGCCGTGGTATGCCACCCGCTGGAGGCCAGGCTGCCGAAATGCGTGCCCGCCGCGGCCTCGTCGGACAGATGGAAGGGCTGAGGGTCGAATTCGCTGGCAAAGGCGACGATCTCCTCCCGGCTGATGGTGAGCGGACCGAATTCGTTCCTGTCACCTACCTGCACATCTTCGAAATAGACGATCTCGCTCATACCCGTTTCCTTCCGCAACGGGTGAAGGAGTAGTTTCCGTTTACGCGAACGTCAATGCCTGACAAGACCTGCCAATGTGGCGGAATTGCCGTCGCCCGGGCGGGGCGCGATTCCCAGCAGCGTTGCGAGCAGCGGATAGATGTCGACATTGTCGAAACCCGAAGGTGGCGTGAACCCTCTGTCGAAAGCCGGGCCATTGGCGATGAACAGGGCCTGCATTTCCGGCGCCTGATTGTCCCAGCCATGATCGCCGCCGACGAACGGTTTGACGGGACCGCTCGGCTGTATCATCCAGCCGGTTTCGGCAAGGCAGAAATAAGGCGGGATGCGCGGATGCGCGCCATAATGGAAACGCGCTGGGATCGCGCTTTTCCGCCAGCATTGCATATGCGCATGGGGCTTCAGCAGGTCCGTCTCCAGCGCCGCTTCATGCCCCGGTTGCGCAGCCAGGCTGGCATAAGGTCCGCTTTCGACGATGCGGTAGTCAGCCGGGTCCGCCACCTTGTCCAGCGCGACCACCCGCTCGCTCGATTTCTGCGCCATGCCATGGTCGGACAGGATCACGAGATTGGCCGGCTGGCCCATGGCCTCCAACCCGTCGACCAGCATGCCGATCTCGCCATCGATCTCCGCCGCCGCCTGCGTCGTCTCGGCCGCTTCCGGTCCGGCTGCATGGCCCGCCGTGTCCACCGCATCGAAATAGAGCGTCAGGAAGCGCGGGCGGATCGCCGCCGGCCGCCGCAACAGGTCCAGCACGCCGTTCACCCGCTGCGTCCCCGAAATCTCCTGGTTGAACTGTGCCCAGTCGCCCGGCCGGGTGCCGCCGCTGATCCTGTGCGGCCACTCCGCCGCTTCCGTCCCGCCCCAGGCCACGTTGGACCCGGGCCAGAACAATGTCCCCGTCCGTACGCCGGCCTTCTCCGCCGTCACCCAGATCGGCTCGGCCCCGTTCCACCAGAAGGGATCGTCGGTCGCCATGGTGAAGGTCTCACCGGGGCGCGCCGTATCCTCCATCCTGTTGGCGACGATGCCGCTGCGGTCGGGACGCTGGCCGGTCACTATGGCCCAATGATTGGGGAAGGTCTTGGTGGGGAAGGAGGGGCGCATCGCTGCCTCGACCCCGCTCGCGGCCAGCGCGGATAAATGCGGCGTCACGCCTCGTTTCAGATAATCCGGGCGGAAGCCGTCGATGGATATCAATATCGTGACCGGTTCGCGCCGCTCGGCCGGTGCGGAACTGGACACCGGCCGCTCGTCCGGTCGCGCGCAGCCGCCGAGCACCTGAAGAAGGAGAAGGCCGGCGAAGGAAAAGCGGCGGAAAAACATGCCCCTGCCTTAGCAGAAGGACCATGACGGTAAAGTGACGAGCGCCCTATGCCCCGCTCACATAGGGCATCATCGCCATCCAGGCGTTCCGCTTCGCCTCCCGCGACATGCTGGCGAAAGCGCCGCTGGAGGAGGGGAGGTCGATCAGAGCCAGTCCCGGCCGCGCCCCGATCTGGCGCCGCCCATGCAGCGCGGCGGTCTTGCCGTTGAAGGCCACAGCCTCCAGCGCGGGAAGCCGATCCACGAAGGCCGACAGGTCGCGCAACTCCGCGCCCCGGATCGCGCTGTCCAGGCTGCCCTCCCGATCGGCGCTTTCGATCACGTCCCAAAGGCCCACTGCCCTTGCCTTCAGCCGCTTCAACCGCATCGCATAGGGCTGGCCGCGCAGATCCTCGCCCAGCACATCGCCCATCAGCGCCCAGAAGGCGTTGCCCCGATGCGCATAATATTCGCCCTGCCTGATCGATACGTCACCCGGCAGGCTGCCCAGGATCAGCAGCCGCGTCGCTTCGTCTACGCTGGGGGGAAAGGCCGCCTTGCGTCGCGCAGCCATCTGTCCCGGACGCAGCATCGGCCCTCAGACGTTGAACCGGAACAGCATGATGTCGCCATCCTGCGTCACATATTCCTTGCCTTCGGAACGCCACTTGCCCGCTTCCTTGGCCCCGGCCTCGCCATTATACTGGACGTAATCCGCATAGGCCATGGTTTCCGCCCGGATGAAGCCCTTTTCGAAATCGGTATGGATCGCCCCTGCCGCCTGGGGCGCCTTCGATCCCTTGGCCACTGTCCAGGCGCGCGCCTCCTTCGGTCCAACGGTGAAGAAGGTGATGAGGCCAAGCAGTTCATAACCGGCGCGGATGATGCGGGCGAGGCCGGCTTCCTCCAGCCCCAGAGCCTCCAGATATTCAGCCCGCTCCTCGACCGGCATGGTGATGAGTTCGGCTTCGATCGCGGCTGAGACGATCACTGCCTTCGCACCTTCCGCCGCCGCCTTTTCGAACACGCGGGCCGAATGGGCGTTGCCTTGTGCCGCGCTTTCTTCCTCGACATTGCAGACGTAGAGCACAGGCTTGGCCGTCAGCAGTTGCGCCTGGCGGAAGATGCGTTCCTCCTCATCGTCGCCCGGCCGGGTCAGCCGCGCCGGCTTGCCCTCGCGCAGCAGGTCCAGCGCCTTGCCCAGCACGGACGCCGCGGCCTTCGCCTCCTTGTCGCCCTGCGCCGCCTTCTTGGCGAAGTTCGGCACGCGCTTTTCAAGGGATTCGAGGTCCGCCAGCATCAACTCGGTCTCGACCGTCTCGGCGTCGGCAATGGGGTCCACCTTGCCCTCGACATGGGTGATGTCGTCATCCTCGAAGCAGCGCAGCACATGGACGATGGCGTCCACCTCGCGGATGTTCGCCAGGAACTGGTTGCCCAGGCCTTCGCCCTTGGACGCGCCGCGCACCAGCCCTGCAATGTCGACGAAGGCAAGCTGCGTCTCGATGATCTTGGCCGAACCGCCGATCTTCGCGATCGTCTGCAGGCGCTGGTCGGGCACGGCGACCTGCCCGACATTGGGCTCGATCGTGCAGAAGGGATAGTTCGCCGCCTGCGCCGCCTGCGTCTCCGTCAGCGCATTGAACAGGGTGGACTTGCCCACATTGGGAAGCCCGACGATACCGCAACGAAAACCCATGATACTGCCTTCACGTCAAATCCGATGGCCGCGCCGATAGCGCTTTCCCGGCGGCTTGGCCAGAGTCCGTGCGGCCTCAATGACGGAAGAAGAGCGTGACGGAAGCGACATGGTTCACGCGCGCATTGCCGCCGCGCCGGTCGATCCACTGGTTGAGATAGCCGATCTCGGCCGTCGATGCGCCGCCCAGCGCGATCTCGGCCCCGATGAAGCTGCGCAACTGATCGAACCCGCCCTTCGCGCCCCAGTCGGTGCTGTTGAGCGCCACGAAGCCCTCGCCATAGACGAGAGCGCTCACCGCCTTGCTGCCCAGCGGCTTTTCGTAGCGCAGCATCTCCCGCAGTCGCCAGCCCATGTCGTCGCCGTCGGAACGCCAGCGCTGCTCCAGCCGGGTCCGCGACGAAAGCTCGCCGCCCCAGGGCTTGCCGATGGTCCAGTTGACCTGCTGGAAGCTTCGCTCCTCATTCACGTCGCGCCCATTGTCGACCGGCAGCACGACATGGGCATAGCCCTGATAGACGGTCACGCTGGGGGACAGTTTCCAGCCCAGGCCACCGCGCAGGATGGTCTGGTCGACCCCTGAAACGCCATCCCCGAAGCGTGGCTGAATCTCCGCGAAATAGACGAGATCGCCGGAGATCGGGCCCATGGCGGTGAGGTTCAGCCAGAATTGCTCATCTTCCGCCGTCCGGGCCTGGGCAGGGGCGGCCATGGCGATCAGCGCGCAGGAGAGGGCAGGCAACAGGCGACGCATCACGTCCTCGCAAACAAAAGCGCCGCTCTTGATGATGCTGCTCCTGTGGAGGCAGGAGCCCAGTTCAGACGTTTATTCGTCTTCCAAATGGCCGGACTGGGCTACTGCCTTCGCAGAAGCACGAAGAGCGTCGGTCGATTGCCCGCCCTTTAGCGTGCCCTCATTTCCGGTCCATTTCCCCATGGTAAGCTTTGGCGACTGTCCTCAGGTAATCACGCTCGGCCGTTCCATCCCGGTAAAGCCCGAAATGTCCGCAATTTCCTGCGCCGCCTTCACCAGCGGTGCGAGCGCCTCGCTCGTCTCCAGCGCCAGATCGCCATCCGCGCCCACATAGCGCTCGATATAGACGCGCAGGGTCGCGCCCTCCGTACCCGTCCCCGAAAGCCGGAACACCACCCGTGAACCATCCTCGAACAGCACGCGCACGCCCTGGTTGCGGCTGACGGATTGGTCGGTCGGATCGCTATAGGCGAAATCGTCGGCGCTCTGCACCGTGCCGCCGCTGTTTGTCGTGCCCGGCAGCGCCTCCAGTCGGTCCCGCAACGCCGCCATCAGCGCATCGGCCCTGTCCTTGGCAATCGCTTCATAATCATGCCGCGCATAATAGTTGCGGCCATAGGTCGCCCAATGTTCGGCCATGATCTGCGCCACGCTTTGCCGCCGGACGGCCAGGATGTTGAGCCACAGCAGCACCGCCCAGATGCCGTCCTTTTCCCGCACATGGTCGGACCCGGTGCCGGCGCTTTCCTCCCCGCAGATGGTTGCCATGCCGGCATCCAGCAGATTGCCGAAGAATTTCCATCCCGTCGGCGTTTCATAGAGTGGAATGCCCAGCTTTTCCGCGACGCGATCGGCCGCGCCGCTGGTCGGCATCGAGCGCGCAATGCCCTTGAGGCCCGCCGCATAGCCCGGCGCCAGATGCGCATTGGCCGCCAGCACGGCGAGCGAATCCGAAGGGGTGACGTAACAATGTCGCCCGATGATCAGGTTGCGGTCGCCATCGCCATCCGAAGCGGCGCCGAAATCCGGCGCGTCCGGCGCCATCATCCGGTCGTACAGCTCCCTGGCGTGAACCAGATTGGGATCGGGATGATGATGGCCGAAGTCGGTCAGCGGGGTGGCGTTGCGCACGGTTCCCGCAGGCGCGCCCAGCCGCTTTTCGAAAATCTCGACGGCATAGGGGCCCGTCACCGCGCTCATCGAATCGAAGGAAAGGCTGAAGCCGTCCGCGATCATCGCCCGGATCGCGGTAAAGTCGAACAGCTTCTCCATCAGTTCGGCATAGCCCGCGACCGGATCGACCACCTCGACGGTCATGTCGCCCAGGGTCGTGCTGCCCAGCGTGTCGATGTCGACATCGTTCGCCTCGAAAAAGCGATAGCTGTCGATGGCCAGGGTCCGCGCATGAATGGCGTCGGTCACCTTCTCCGGCGCCGGGCCGCCGTTCGAGACATTATATTTGATCCCGAAATCCTCGTCCGGCCCGCCCGGATTGTGGCTGGCGGACAGAACCAGTCCGCCAAAGGCCCCCGACGACCGGATCAGATGCGAGGCCGCCGGAGTGGAGAGAATTCCGCCCCGCCCCACCAGAACACGGCCGAAACCATTGGCCGCCGCCATCTTCAAAACGGTCTGGATAACCTCCCGATTGAGGTAGCGGCCATCGCCGCCGACCACCAGCGTCTGGTCCTCGAACCCTTCAAGGCTGTCGAAGACCGACTGGACGAAATTTTCGGCATAATGGGGCTGCTGGAAGACCCGCACCTTCTTGCGCAGGCCGGACGTGCCCGGCTTCTGGTCGTCGAAAGGCTGCGTCGCGAAGGTCTGTATCACCCGGATCCCCTTGGTCAGTGGAAAGTCAGGCCTACTCTATGGCGTGGGACTGCGACAGTCCGCAATCCACCCTGGCCATTTCACCGTGAGGGCAGGGCGGACGGACGCGCAATTCGCCCGTCTCAGTCCGCCAGCCGCAGCGCCACCTCATTCATGAACCGCGCATCCTCTCCCTTGGCGAGCCACTCCGCTTCCGCTCCGATCGCGCCCAGCATGTCGGCCAGCGCGTCCATCTCGCTCTTGTGATAATTGCCCAGCACATAGCCGTGCACCCGGTCCTTGTGCCCCGGATGGCCGATGCCGATCCTCACCCGGCGAAACTCCGCCCCTATATGCGCATCGGTCGAACGCAGGCCGTTATGTCCCGCATTGCCGCCGCCGCGCTTCACCTTGACCTTCATGGGCGCAAGGTCCAGTTCGTCGTGAAAGACCGTCACATCCTGCGGCGTCAGTTTGTAGAAGCGCATGGCTTCCCCAACCGAGCGTCCGCTCTCGTTCATGAAGGTTGCCGGTTTCAGCAGGACGATCTTCTCAGGACCGATGCGTCCTTCCTGCACCCAGCCCTGGAACTGCTTCTTCGGCGGAGAGAAGCGATGCATGTCCGCGATCAGGTCGACCGCCATGAAACCGACATTATGCCGGTTCATCGCATATTGGGTTCCGGGATTGCCCAGGCCCACCCAGATCTGCATCGCGTCGATACTCCCGATAAGACAAACCCCCGTTCGTCCTGAACCTGTCGAACGGCCTCACTTCTTCGAAAAGAACGGGGCTTCGACAAGCTCAGCCCGAACGGGGGTTGAGCGAACCGATAAACGGCCAGCCAGACTAGGGGCTTATTCGCCCTGAGCCGGCGTCTCATTGTCGCCTTCGGCGCTCTTCAGAGCCGAGGGGGCAACGATGGTCGCGACGGTGAAGTCGGTTTCGTCATGGGCGGCCTTGGCGCCCTTGGGCAGCTTCACGGCGCCAATGTGGATCGACTCACCGACATCCAGGCCGGTCAGGTCGACGACGACATCGTCCGGAATCTCGGCCGCATCGACGATCAGTTCGATCTCGTGCGCGACGATGTTGAGCACGCCGCCCTTCTTCAGGCCGGGCGAAGCGTCTTCATTGCTGAAGACAACCGGCACGTTGACGTGGACGGTGGCATGTTCCGAAACGCGCAGGAAATCGGCGTGCAGCGGACGGTCGGTCACGGGGTGGAAAGCCACATCCTTGGCGAGGGTGCGGACCTTCTTGCCGCCCACTTCGACGAAGACGACCGAATTGAAGAAATGGCCGGTGCCGAGCAGCTTGTTGAGAAGCTTTTCCTCGACGTGGATCGACTGCGGTTCTTCATTGTTACCATAGATGACGGCGGGTACGCGGCCCTCACGGCGGAGAGCGCGGGAGGCTCCCTTGCCTGCCCGATCGCGTGCCTCTGCCGACAGCGTAAGCTGCTCGCTCATTGCGTGTCTCCAAAAGCAAATTGATGTAGGTGCCCGCCACGCCTCCAGGGATGACCATGTCGGGACCGCGGCCCAATAGCAGAAAGGCGCTGGAAAGCAAGGGCCGGGAAGCGGGATGGGTGCTACTGCATCCGCGTCACCCTGTATCCACCGGCCCGAAGCAGGTCGACCAGATTGTCCTTGCCCGCCAGATGTCCCGCGCCCACCGCGATGAAGGGCCGCCCCTCGAGCGTCTCCACCGACTTCACCCAGTCACGGTTCCGGTCCACCAGCACCGCCTGTTCCACCACCGGATCGGGCGTCTCGCCCAACCTGCCGTCCCGCGCAAGGGTGGCGAGATCGCCCCTGATCCAGGCGTTGAGGATATGGTCGTAAAGCCGCCGCATCTCCTTCGCCTCGCGCACCGTATCGACCAGCAGCCGCCGCTGCGCATCCGGGGGGAGCGTATCGAAGGCCCGAAACTGCCGCTCCACAGTCTCCAGCCCGCTTATGGGCTTGCCCGCCTTTCCGAATGTCGCGATCAGCGCGGGTTCGACGCCATGATCCTGGCTGACATGCAGGGCCTGTTGCGCCGCCGCCGAAAGCAGCATCGCCGCCGCCCAATCCTTATAAGCGGAGAGAGTTTGCGTATTGGTGCCGCCATTCTCGACGATCTCCTCCAGCGCCGCCTTGTCTCCCGCCGGAACGCGCGTCTCCAGCAGGGGCAGCCCCGGACTGCGCCCCATCCTCTCGAACTGCGCCAAAGTGCCCGCCTGATCCTGTATCCCGGCCGATTCCAGCACCAGCCTGTCCGCTCGTCCGATCGCCTCCTTGATCGGCCCGGTCCGCCATTCCACGCCGTCCGGCAATATATGGATGGTGCCGAACAGCCAGCCGTCGACGCCCTTGCCCTCCACCCGCCAAAGCGCGGGCCCTCCACCGGGCGGTGGGGCAGGGGGATTCTCCCCGCAAGCGGCAATCAGGCATAGGACGGCCAGCCCCAGCCAGCGCGCCAGAAGGCCGATCATCCTATTGTTTCACCCGTGCCGACGCGATGCCCAGCGCCGCCAACTGGTCCTGCACGCTGCCCTTGCCCGCCAGATGCCCGGCGCCGACGGCAATGAACAGCGTGCCCGGCTGGTTGAGCCGCCGCTTGATCCATTTCGCCCAGTTGGCGTTGCGCTGGATCAGCAGCACCTGGGCCAGTTCCGGCGTCGCCTCCAGCGATTCGTTCATCTCCGCCGCCAGCTTGTCCGGCTCCCCGCCCTGCCAGTGCGCGACCAAGCTGGCGAACTCCCGGTCCATGTCCGGCAGGCCCTCTATGGTCGCGGTCAGGAAGTTCACCTGCTGCTCCATCGGCAGGCCGGCGAAATAGCCGAGCTGCTGCTCCACCGTCTCCAGCGCGCCGACCTTCTTGCCCGAAGCCCTGGCCGCCGCCGTCAGCACCTTCTCCGCGCCCAGGTCCGACTTGTAGCCCAGCGCTTCCAGGGGCTTCACCGACAGCGCCATGCCCGCCATCCAGGGATTGAACATCTCGAAGGCCTGCCAGGGAAGCCCGTTCGTGCTCATCGCCGCCTGATATTTGGCGCGGTCGTCCGCGCCCAGGCGGTCCGACAGCTTCACGCCGTCCCGCGCAAGCGCCGCGCCCGCCATGGTGGACGCCAGCCCATTGGGATCTTCCGGCTCGACGATCTCCAGCACCAGCTCGTCCGACTGATCGAAGGCCGATCTGACCCAGCCCTTGAACCAGTCGACCCCCGGCTTCATCACATGGACGGTGCCGAACAGATAGATGGTGGTGTCGGCGTCCTTCACCTCCCACAGGGCCGGCGTCACATAGGCGGAGCGCGTCGCCGCACCGCGGGCGGCGGCGGGCTGTTCCAGCGCGCATCCGCCAAGCAGCATTATGGCGGGGGCCAGCCAGCGGAAAGAGGGCCATCTCATCTGAATTGCGGGTCCGTTTCCTTAAGGGTTTTCCCTTCCATGCGGGCCACCGGCCGCCAGAGCAAGCGGATTTACGGTTAAGCCCGCCCTCTTTCCCTTGACCCTGCGCCCTCGCTGCGCCAAGGCGCGCCGCAATCGATCCGTCATTTTCTTAAAGCCGTGATTTCTGGGGACCACCGGTGGCGACAAGTAAAGCGCTTTCCTTTCAGGACCTGATCCTGACCCTGCATGCCTATTGGGGACGGCAGGGCTGCGTGATCCTGCAGCCCTATGACATGGAAATGGGCGCCGGGACATTTCATACTGCGACGACCTTGCGCGCGCTTGGTCCGGACAATTGGAACGCCGCCTTCGTACAACCGAGCAGGCGGCCGACCGATGGTCGCTATGGCCAAAACCCCAACAGGCTTCAGCATTATTATCAATATCAGGTTATCATGAAGCCCAGTCCTGCCAATTTACAGGAACTGTACTTGGGCAGCTTGGCGGCGATCGGCATCGATCCGCTGGTTCACGACATACGCTTCGTCGAGGATGATTGGGAAAGTCCGACGCTGGGCGCATGGGGATTGGGTTGGGAAGTTTGGTGCGACGGCATGGAGATCAGCCAGTTTACCTATTTCCAGCAAATGGGTGGTTTCGACTGCAAGCCGGTCTCAGGCGAACTGACTTATGGGTTGGAACGCCTCGCCCTTTATATTCAGGGTAAAGACAGCATTTACGATCTGGCGTTCAACGATGCCGGTGTCACCTATGGCGACGTCTTTTTGGAAAACGAACGACAGATGTCGGTTTGGAACTTTGAAGTGGCCAATACCGACAGCCTTTTCGATGCTTTCCGAAAGGCTGTCGCGGAATGCGAAAACTGCCTTGTAGCGGAATTACCGATCCCCGCTTATGAACAGGCCATCAAAGCTTCACACATCTTCAACCTGTTGCAAGCGCGGGGCGTGATCTCAGTGCAGGAGCGCGCCAGTTACATCGGCCGCGTTCGCGATCTTGCTAAGGGAAGCTGCGAAGCATGGATGGCGAAGAACCGGTGGGTCGCATAATGACTGATTTCCTCCTCGAACTGCGCTGCGAGGAAATCCCCGCGCGCATGCAGATCAAGGCATCGGAAGACCTTGCCCGCCTCTTCACCGAGGAACTGGCAAGGTCCGGCCTGCAGCCCGAAAGCATCGACAGCTTCGTCACCCCCCGCCGCCTGGCCCTGATAGCCCGCAACCTGCCGCTGGAAACCGCCGCTGTCAGCGAAGAATTCAAGGGGCCCCGCACTTCGGCGCCCGCGCAGGCGCTGGAGGGCTTCCTTCGCAAGACCGGCCTGACCCAGGATCAGCTTGAGGAACGTGACGGCGTCTGGTTCGCCACGGTGAACAAGCCCGGCCGCGCCACTGCCGAGGTTCTGGCCGAAGCCGTCCCTGCCATTATCCGCAGCTTCCCCTGGCCCAAGTCGATGCGCTGGGGCGCCGCATCGCAGACCACGGAAAGCCTGCGCTGGGTTCGCCCGCTGCAAGGCATCGTCGCGATCCTGGGCGAAGACCTGGTCGACATCGAAATCGAAGGCATCCGCAGCGGTTACGCAACGCTGGGGCACCGCTTCCACCATCCCGGCGAGATCACCATCGGCGGCGCGCATGACTATGCCGAAAAGCTGCGCGCATGCCATGTGATCGCCAGCCACCAGGAACGCCAGTCGATCATCGAGGCAAAGGCTGCCGAAGCCGCGGCAGCCCGCGGCTACGCGGTGATCGAGGACAAGGGCCTCATCGCGGAGAATGCGGGGCTGACAGAGTGGCCGGTCCCGCTCTTGGGCGATTTCGACCCGGCCTTCCTTGAGGTGCCGCCTGAAGTCATTCAGCTAACCCTGCGCATCAACCAGAAATATTTCGTCCTGCGCGACGCGAACGGCAAGCTGGCCCCCGCCTTCATCTGCACCGCCAATATCGAGGCGAAGGATGGCGGCGCGGCGATCGTGGCGGGCAACCGCAAGGTTCTCGCCGCCCGCCTGTCGGATGCCCGCTTCTTCTGGGAGCAGGATCGCAGGACGAAGCTGGAGGATCACGCAAAGAAGCTGGAACGCATCACCTTCCACGAAAAGCTCGGCACCGTGGCCGATAAGGTGGAGCGTGTCGCAAAGCTGGCGCGCCGGTTGGTGGAAGAAGGCATCGTCGCCCCTGCGAAGGCAGGACCCCATCCCCAGATCTCTCACCCGGACGCAACATCGGCGATGGATTCCCGCTATGGGAATGACGAGGGGAAAAAGGCGCTGGCGGACTTGGCCGAACAGGCTGCCCGTCTCGCCAAGGCCGACCTCGTCACCGAAATGGTAGGCGAGTTCCCCGAGCTTCAAGGCATCATGGGCGGCTACTATGCCCGGGCTGAAGGCCTGCCCGATGGCGTGGCGGATGCCATCCGCGATCATTACAAGCCGGTCGGGCAGGGAGATGAGGTCCCGACCGCGCCGCTGACCGTGGCGCTATCGCTGGCCGACAAACTGGATACGCTCCGCTCCTTCTTCGGCATCGATGAGAAGCCTACCGGCTCGCGCGATCCTTTCGCCCTCCGCAGGGCAGCGCTGGGCGTCATCCAGATCGTCACCGCCAATAATTTGCGTCTGTCCGTGGCGGAGGGTGAATTGCTCGACTTCTTCGCGGACCGTCTGAAGGTCCAGCAGCGTGAAGCCGGCGTCCGCCATGACCTGATCGACGCCATATTCGCGCTGGGCGGGGAAGACGATCTGGTCCGCCTGCTCGCCCGCGTGAAGGCGCTCCAGTCCTTCATCGCCACCGACGATGGCGCCAACCTCCTCGCCGGCTACAAGCGCGCGGCAAACATCCTCAAGAAGGAAGGCGCCGAAACAGCCGGGCAGGTCGAACTCTCCCATGCCCCCGAACAGGCGGAGGCGGACCTGATCGCCGCGCTGGACGCCGCGGAGCCTCGCGCTGACGCCTCTCTGGCGGCGGAAGATTTCGAAGGGGCCATGGCAGCACTTGCAACATTGCGGGCGCCGATCGACGCCTTTTTCGAAACCGTCACCGTCAACGATGCCGATCCGGCGAAACGTTCCGCTCGCCTCGCGCTGCTTGCGCGGGTGCGGAACGCCGTCCACGCGGTGGCCGACTTCTCGAAAATTACGGGCTAATACCAAAACATACCCGCACAAGCGGGAAAATCAGTGGAATCGGAGAGCAATCGTCGTAAAAGCGGGTGCGTTTGTCGCCCGCCTGTTGTTTAAGTTTTGTTGCATCGCACAAATACACGGCAATCAGTGCAGGAGAGCCGCGATTATGTTGACAATGGAAGAGGCCAGCATGAGCACGACCGCAACCCGTTATGTTTATCGTTTCGGCGGCGGCGTCGATGATGGCGGCAAAGGGGACAAGAATCTTCTCGGCGGCAAGGGTGCGAATCTGGACGGCATGGCTGCGATCGGCCTGCCGGTGCCCCCGGGCTTCACCATCACCACGGAGATGTGCACCCGCTATTATCAGGACGGCGGGGTCTATCCTGAAAGCCTGAAAGCGGAAGTCGCCAACGGCATCGCCCATATCGAGGGCATCACCGGCAAGAAGTTCGGTGACAAGGCCGACCCGCTGCTGGTTTCCGTTCGTTCCGGCGCGCGTATCTCGATGCCCGGCATGATGGACACGGTCTTGAACCTCGGCCTCAACGACGAAACCGTGCTGGGTCTGGCTGCCGCTTCCGGCGACGAACGTTTCGCCTGGGACAGCTATCGCCGTTTCATCCAGATGTATTCGGACGTGGTGCTGGAACTCGACCATGGCGCGTTCGAGGAAGCGCTGGAAGTCGCCAAGGAAGACCAGGGCTACACGCTCGACACGGAAATGACCGCCGACGACTGGAAGGCGCTCGTCACCGAATATAAGGGCCTTGTTTCAAAACTTTGGAACAAGCCCTTCCCGCAGGATGTGAACGACCAGCTCTGGGGCGCGATCAGCGCCGTCTTCGGCAGCTGGCAGGCTGACCGCGCCAAGGTCTATCGCCGCCTGAACTCGATTCCCCATGATTGGGGCACGGCCGTCAACGTGCAGGCAATGGTGTTCGGCAATATGGGCGATACTTCCGCCACCGGCGTCGCTTTCACCCGCGACCCGGCGACCGGCGAGAATGCCTATTATGGCGAATATCTGATCAATGCGCAGGGCGAGGATGTGGTTGCGGGCATTCGCACGCCGCAATACCTTACCAGGCAGGCGCGCGAGCGGGCAGGGGCCAAGCCGCTGTCGATGGAAGAGGCGATGCCGGAAACCTATGCCGAACTGGCGCGGGTGTTCCAGATCCTCGAAACCCATTATCGCGACATGCAGGACATCGAGTTCACGGTGCAGCAGGGCAAGCTCTGGATGCTCCAGACCCGTTCGGGCAAGCGCACCGCCAAGGCCGCGCTCAAGATCGCGGTCGACATGGCGAATGAGGGCCTGATCACCGAGGAAGAAGCCGTCGCCCGCGTCGATCCCGCCGCGCTCGACCAGCTTCTGCATCCGACGCTCGATCCCAAGGCGCCGCGCGACGTGCTGACCAAGGGCCTGCCCGCCTCTCCGGGCGCGGCTTCGGGCGCCATCGTGTTCGACGCCGACACTGCGGAGCGCCGCAACGAACTGGGCGATTCGGTGATCCTCGTTCGCGTGGAAACCTCTCCCGAGGACATTCACGGCATGCATGCGGCCAAGGGCATCCTGACCGCGCGCGGCGGCATGACCAGCCACGCGGCCGTGGTGGCGCGCGGCATGGGCCGTCCCTGCGTTTCCGGCGCGGGCAGCCTGTCGATCGACAACGCCGCCAAGACGCTGCGCATCGAAGGCCGCACGCTCAAGGAAGGCGACATCCTCACCATCGACGGTTCGACCGGCGAGGTGATGGCGGGCGAAGTGCCGACCGTGCAGCCGGAACTGGCGGGGGACTTCGGCACGCTGATGGGCTGGGCCGACAAGGTCCGCCGCCTCAAGGTCCGGGCCAATGCCGAAACGCCGCTGGATTGCCAGACCGCCCGCGATTTCGGCGCTGAAGGCGTGGGCCTCTGCCGTACCGAGCATATGTTCTTCGACGCGGCCCGCATCACCGCCGTGCGCGAGATGATCCTCGCGGACACGGAAAAGGGCCGCCGCATCGCGCTCGACAAGCTGCTGCCGGAACAGCGCGACGACTTCGCGCAGATCTTCATGGTGATGGCGGGCCTGCCCGTCACCATTCGCCTGCTCGATCCGCCGCTGCACGAATTCCTGCCGCATGGCGAAGCGGAGTTCGAGGAAGTGGCCAAGGCTGCGGGCGTCGGCGTGGAAGCATTGAAGCGCCGCGCTGCCGAACTGCACGAATTCAACCCGATGCTCGGCCATCGCGGTTGCCGTCTGGGCGTCACCTATCCTGAAATCTACGAGATGCAGGCCCGCGCCATCTTCGAAGCCGCGCTGATCATCAAGCAGCGCAGCGGCGAGGCGCCGATCCCCGAAATCATGATCCCGCTCGTTGCGACGAAGAAAGAGCTGGAACTGATGAAGGCGATCGTCGACAGCGTGGCCAAGCAGGTTTTCGAGGAGCAGGGCGCCAGCGTCGACTATCTGGTCGGCACGATGATCGAACTGCCGCGCGCCGCGCTGAAGGCGGGCGAGATCGCGGAAGTGGGCGAATTCTTCTCCTTCGGCACCAACGACCTGACGCAGACCACCATCGGCATCAGCCGCGACGATGCCGGGCGCTTCCTGACGCAATATGTGGACAAGGGCATCTTCGCCCGCGACCCGTTCGTCAGCATCGACGTGGAAGGCGTTGGCGAACTGATCGAACTGGCCGCCGAACGCGGTCGAGCGACCCGCGAGGGCATCAAGCTCGGCATTTGCGGGGAACATGGCGGCGACCCGGCCTCCATCGCCTTCTGCGAGAAGACCGGCCTCGATTATGTGTCGGCCTCGCCCTATCGCGTGCCGATCGCGCGACTGGCGGCGGCTCAGGCGGCGCTGGCGAACCGGAAATGACAGGAAGGGGGCGGGAGATTATCCCGCCCCCTTCCTTTTCAGACAGGCGTGGCGCGCTGGTCGTAGAGCCGCGCATGTTCATGATCCTGACGCGCATCCAGCAGGCGGGCCTGTTTCCGCCATTCCTCCCGGGAAATCACGCCGCTTCGCAGGCCGAGGCGCGTTTCAAGCGCTGCCTCCTGCTCGCTGCTGATCGCCGCGATCTGATCGTAGCGATGATAGCCCGCCTGATTGAGCGCGATCTCGTCCTGAGGGGTGATGCCCCGGATGCGGCTGAAATCATCCCGTTCATGCGTGCTTTCGGCGGTCCCAAGGGTGGCGGAGCGTGGAGGAACCGACTGACGTTCCAGTTCGGCAATCCGCTCCTGCGCCGCCGTCAGGCGGGCGTCGCGGTCCTTAACCGCCTGGGCGTGGGCAAGCTGCTCATCACGCCAGTAGCGCTTATATTTGCCGCGTCCGCTCATGATGAGGCCCAGAAGCAGCCCGATCAGCAGCGCGATCACCAGCAGCGCGATTTCGTTGGGAGTGAAGGTCATCTCAGCATCCTTTCCTGCCTCTCGAACGACCGGAGCGGGACAAGGTTGCGGTACGGCGCCTTCGATCAGGCAGTCCGCCAAAAAAGTGCAAAAAGGGCTTGCCCAAATGTCTGGCCGCTTCTATCTGCGCCACTCCAACGCACCCGTAGCTCAGCTGGATAGAGCATCAGACTACGAATCTGAGGGTCGGACGTTCGAATCGTTCCGGGTGCGCCATTTCCCCAAATTCCGTTTTCCCTTGCTTGCACGGGCGTGAAGCCGCTTGTCCTCAGGCTCGGTCGCACGGCATCTTTTAAATTCAAGATTGTCCAGTTTAGGGGTTGCCAGACTGCCCGCCCCCTTCTATCTGCCCCTCCACAACGCACCCGTAGCTCAGCTGGATAGAGCATCAGACTACGAATCTGAGGGTCGGACGTTCGAATCGTTCCGGGTGCGCCATTCCCTTCACATTCCTGCGAAGCCCGTTTCAAGGAACGCAGCGGTCCGGTGCGGGCCTGTCCAGGTCCACGACGGTGATGATCGTGGAGACGGTGGCGCTGGCGGACACGCTGCATGTTCTGGCGCGGTCGAAGGTTCCGGCGGGCCATTCCTCCGGATATTCGGCATTGAACGCCGGCTTGCCCGCCGTAACATAGGGCGCGCTGTCGGCACAGAAATCGCCCAGCACGCATCCTTCGAACAATATGGCATCGAACAGCGGCACCAGCGCCGCGGACGAACCGCTGGCGTTCTTCTGCACCGGTTTCAGTCCATAGCCGCGCGCCCGGGCGGACAGGGCGGTCACATAGGCGATCATGTCCTGTTCGGTCAGGTTGAACCCCGTCGTCGCGGCTCCATCCTCGAACGCATCCATCACGTCGAATTCGACATAGTCGAAACCCTTGTCCCGGCACATGCGCAGCCGGTCGTCCATGATCTGGATGAATTCGGGGTAGCGGCGAATGTCGATATAACGTTCGCCCGCAAAGCCGGGATAGCTGTTGCCCAATAGTCCGGATATGGCCGAGAGGCTGGCATAGTCGGGCCGGTTGCTCTCCGCCGATCCGACATCGAGATAGCAGATCGTCCTGGTTCCACGGGATTTGGCCAGCGCCACATAGGATGCGGCCGTGTCGAACCCGTCGACGTCGAGATAGGCAACGGGAGGCGGCGCCGGGGGTAGGCCCTGGCTCTGCAATATCCAGTCCCAACTGGAAAGCGTCGCGGGTGCCGGAGTGGGGGTGGGGGAAGGGCTGGGGGAGGGTGATGGTGTCGGGACCGGGGTCGGCGTGGGTGCGGGGGTTGGCGAACCTTCATCTCCGCCTCCACATGCAGCCAGCATCAGCGTTGCGACGGCAAGAAGGCCGATCGACGATAGTTTTTCGCACGCCCCAAGCACAATCCCAGTCCCTTCTCGCGGAACATCGATCCCGATCTGATGAACGGCCTCCGGCGGGACAGGTGGTCGAAGCGGAAGCGGTATAAAGTAAAATAAAGAAGGTAGGGATATGGCTATGGATATAAACCGTCAGCTATACTTAACGAAATGACATCGTTAATTGTCGGCATATTTGCCGTTATTTTGGATTTTTCGGGAGATTCTGTTCATTGAAGTTGACATTGGAACATGCCTAACCGCAAATTAACCATGGGTAAAAACTTCAAAAACCGAGTCGCCCCAGATAGATGCGCGGTGTGACTGTAGCCTTGGGCGGAATCCCGGTCATGGGAACTGCTACGGGCATGAGAAGATGACTTCTATACCCTGATACAGCCTCATCGACATGGATAATGGCTGGGCATGTCCCGGAACGGCATCCTTTGTCTTCGGTGTCGGGCAAAAGCGTTGTGCTTCATGGCCCAATATGCAGGACGTGACTGGTTTTTACTTGGAAAAACCAAAAGATATTCGGTCGCAAACTTATGAAATGATTTCGGCATCCATAAGTTTGGGGGTTTGCCATGACCTATGGCCACAGCGTCACCATCGACGGCTCTCTGAATGACTGGCTCGCAACCGACCGGATCGACGACAACAGCGCCCCCGGCTATCAGGTTTATGCGACCCTGGACAATGACGCCTTCGTCTTCGCCCTGACGGCCCCGGTCGCCATAGGCGCGGACACCACCGTCTGGCTGAACACGGACGGCAGGACCGCCACGGGCTATCAGATTTTCGGCTTTGCCGGCGGCGCCGAATATAATGTGAACTTCGCGGCGGACGGCACGGTGAACCTCTACACCGGCGCAGCGGGGGAGACGCTGGTGCTGTCCGGGCTGCAGACGGCCTGGTCGGCTGACCGGACCACGGTCGAATTCCGCCTCCCCACTTCGGCGGTGGGCAATCCGGCGGCGATGTACACCTATTACGACATCAACAACCTGTCGAACAGCTTCATGCCGTCCAATTATCTGTCGGCGCCGTTCACGGTCTTCAACCAGACGATCGCAACCCAGGCGCCTGACATGCGGATCGGCATCGTCTTTTCCGAGACGACAGCCGACGCCTATTTCAGCCCCACAGCCTATTCGCAGCTTTTCATGTCGGTTCAGGCGCAGGCGATCCAGGCCGGCATCCCCTTCGACATATTGACGGAAGCGGACCTGACCGACCTTGCCAAGCTGTCCCATTACGATGCGCTGGTGTTCCCGTCCTTCCGCAACGTGCCCGTCGACAAGGTGGAGGCGATTTCCCACACGCTGGAAATGGCGAGCAAACAACTGGGCATCGGCCTGGTCACGGCGGGCGAGTTCATGACGAACCAGCCCCATGTGCAGGGCGGTACGATCGGCGGCGATCCGCTGCCCGGCGATCCCTATGCGCAGATGAAGCTGCTGTTCGACGCAACCCGCGTCACCGGGGGCACCGGCAATGTGGTGGTGAACGCGACCGACGCGACGGGCCTCGTCCTCGACCATTATGCCAATGGCCAGCAGGTGAACAGCTACACCGGCGTCGGCTGGAACGCCTTTACCAGCGTCAGCGGCACGGGCCACCAGATCGCGACCGAGACCATCGATGGCGGCTCCGTCTATTCGGCCGCGCTGGCGACGCAGACCGGGGCGGCGCGCAACATTCTGTTCTCCAGCGAAGGCATCATGGCCGACGCCAATATGCTGCAGCAGGCGATCTCCTATGCGGCGAACGGCACCGGCCTGTCGGTCGGCCTGCACCTGTCGCGAGATTCCGGCATCGTCGCGGCCCGCGTCGACATGGACCAGAGCCAGGAACTGGAAGACGTCAATCCCGCGGGCAGCACGCCCGGCATCTACGACAAGCTGTTGCCCATCCTGACGCAGTGGAAGGCGGATTATAATTTCGTCGGCAGCTTTTATCTGAACGTCGGCGACGGCACGAACGGCACCGGTACCGACTGGGCGGTGTCCCTGCCTTATTACAAGGCGCTGCTGGACCTTGGCAATGAGATCGGCACGCACAGCCTGACGCATCCGGAAAACACCAACCTGCTCAGCGCGCAGCAGATCCAGACCGAATTCCAGAACAGCATCACGATCCTCAACCAGCAGATCGGCGCCTATCTGAACCAGCCGTTCCAGATCACGGGCGCGGCCGTGCCGGGCGCGCCGGAACTGCTGCCGACCTCGCAGGAGATCATGAAATATGTGTCGGACTATTTGACCGGCGGCTATGCGGCGCAGGGGGCGGGCTATCCCAATGCCTTCGGCTATCTGACGCCGGACAATCAGAACCAGATCTATTTCGCGCCCAACACCTCCTTCGACTACACACTCATCGAATTTCAGAAGAAGACCGTGGCGGAGGCGACAGCCGCCTGGATCGGGGAGTTCGACAAGCTGGTCGCCAATGCGCAGACGCCGGTGATCGTCTGGCCCTGGCATGATTATGGCGCTGCGGATTTCCTGTCGGGCAGCCCGACGGTGGACAGTCCCTATGATATTTCGATGTTCACGAGCTGGTTGCAGCATGCGGTGGCGGCGAACATGGAGTTCGTCACCCTGGACGATCTGGCCGCGCGCATGACGGCGGTCAGGAATGCGACGATCACGACCACGGTGGCGGGCAACAGCATCACCGCCAGCGTCGGCGGCGCCAATGTCGGCAATCTGTCGCTGGACGTCGACCGCCAAGGCGCTCTGGTCATCCAGAATGTGGCCGGCTGGTACGCCTATGACAGCGACAGCGTCTTCCTTCCCCAGAGCGGCGGAACCTTCAGGATCAATCTGGGAGCAGCGGCGGACGATGTGACGCACATCACCGACCTGCCGATGCGGGCCGTGCTGCTGAGCGTCGCCGGCGACGGTCACAATCTTGCCTTTTCCGTTCAGGGGGAGGGGAAGGTCGTCATCGACATCGCCAATCCGGGCACGGACGGGATCGTCGTCACCGGAGCCTTGGGCTATAGCCGGGTCGGGGAGATCGTGACGGTCGATCTGGGCGGCTATGGCCTGCACAATGTCACGCTGGAATATAAGAATCCGCCGGTGATCGTCTCCGGTGGCGGCGGTCCGACAGCGGCGCTTTCCATGGCAGAGAACGGCACCGCGGTGACGACCGTTGTCGCGACCGACGCGGATGTCGGAACGGTGATCGGCTATTCCATCTCCGGCGGAGCGGACGCCGCGAAATTCAAGATCGACAGCGCGACGGGCGCCTTGGCTTTCCTCACCGCGCCGAATTTCGAGGCGGCTACCGACGCCGGGACGAACAATGTCTATGACGTCGTGGTGCGTGCGTCCGACGGCACGCTGTACGATGATCAGGCGATCGCAGTCACGATCACCAATGTGAACGAGGCGCCGGTCATAACCTCCAACGGCGGCGGCGCGTCCGCGGCTATTTCCGTCGCCGAAAACACAACCGCCGTGACCAGCGTGACCGCGACCGATCCCGATGCGGCTACGGTTCTCGCCTATTCTATCGTCGGCGGACCCGATCGCGCGCTTTTCTCTATCGATGCATCGACCGGCGCGCTCGCCTTCCTCAGCCCGCCCAATTACGACCTGCCCGGCGATGCGAACGCGAACAATGTCTATAGCCTGACGGTAAGGGTGTCCGACGGAGCGCTGTTCGACGATCAGGCCATCAACGTCACCGTCACCAATGCGAACGAGCATGCGCCGGTGATCACTTCCGGCGGCGGCGGCGATACGGCTGCCGTTTCCGTCTCCACCGGCACGCGGCCGGTGATGAAGGTGACGGCGGTCGATCCGGATGCCAACACGACGCTGGCCTATTCCATTGCGGGCGGCGTGGATGCGAGCAAATTCACGATCAACGCTTCGACAGGGCAGCTCAACTTCGTCAACACGCCCAATTATCTGCTGCCGACGGACACGGGCAAGGACAATGTCTATGACGTCATCGTCCGCGCGTCCGACGGAACATTCTATGACGACCAGGCCATCGCCGTCACCGTCACCATCCTCAACGCCGCGCCGATCATCATCTCGAATGGCGGGGGGGCTTCCGCAACCATCCGAATGGCCGAAAATGGTACGGCCGTGACGAAGGTCGTGGCGACGGACGTCAATCTGGGCCAGACAATCACCTATTCGCTGGGGTCAGCCGTTGATGGCGCGCTCTTTTCCATCGATCCTCAGACCGGCGTCCTGACCTTCAAGAGCGCTCCGGATTTCGAGGCGCCCGCAGATTCCAACCTGGACAATCGCTATCAGGTGCAGGTGCTGGCCACGGACAGCCTGGGCGCGCAGGATTTCCAGAACCTGACGGTCGTCGTCAACAATGTGTCCGGCCTGTCGCTGACGGCGGCAAGCGGTGGATCGACACTCATCGGTCAGGGAGAGGAAGACACGCTGAGGGGCGCCGGCGGCAACGACACGCTGATCGGCAATGGCGGGTCCGACACGCTGAACGGCGCGGGCGGCAACGACATCATCGATGGAGGGGCAGGCGCCGACCGCATCACAGGAGGGGCGGGCGCGGACATATTGACCGGCGGCGCCGATGCCGACCTGTTCATCTATAACGCCACAGGCAACAGCACGCCCGCGATCATGGACCGGATCATGGATTTCCAGCAGGGGATCGACCGGATCGACCTGTCCGCAATCGACGCCATGCCGGCGCTGTCGGGAAACCAGGCCTTCAGCTTCATCGGCAATGCGGCCTTTTCCGGGCCGGGCCAGCTTCATGTCTATTCCAACGGTACGGACAGCTTTGTCGAGGCGAATGTCGACAATAATCCGGCGACGGTGGATTTCGCGATCAGGCTGATCGGGGTGCACAACCTGACCGCGAGTGACTTCCTGCTTTAGCGACGGGGCCGGGGGAATGGCTGGCATCGGCTTCAGACTGGACCGGATAGCCCGGGAGGACGGCTTGGGCGGGATCGCCAATGCCGCCTTCCACGGGGCCGTGGTCAGTTCCGGCCCGTGGCTGATGACCGCGCTCGCGGTCTTCCTGCTACAGGGCTGGACGCGGTCCACCATGGTTGCGGCCGACCATGCGATCATCCAGACCAGCCTGGTCTATGCCTTCGGCGTTTCGACGGTGATCACCGCGCCATTGGCGATGATCGCGACCCGCATGGCGTCCGATCGCTTCTACCTGGGGGAACGCGACGCGATCCCCGCCATCCTGCTGGCGGCGCTGGTCTGGGCGACGCTGGCGTCGCTGATCGCGGGGGGCCTGCTGTTCGGCCTTGCCGGCGGGATGCGGCCGGACCTGTTCCTGCTGGCCACCGCGATCCTGACGCTGTTCTCGCAAATCTGGATCGCCAGTCCCTTCCTGCACGCGACATGGCGGCACCGGCCGATATTCCTGGCCTATCTTTGCGGGATCGCGATGGTGGCCCTGTGCCTGGCGCTGGTCCGGCCGACCGCGCCCGCCGCTGTTCTTGCGGCGATCGCGGCGGGTCTGATCGTGACGCTGGCGCTGCTGATCGCCGCGATCCGGGATGATTTTCCCAACAGTCCCGAATGGCGGCCGGGCTGGATCGGCAGGACGCCCGGCGTCCTGGCGCTGGGCGCGGCGGGGTTGACCAACGCGCTGGCGATCTGGATCGACAAATGGCTGCTCTGGTGGGCGCCGGGCAGCGTTCAGGCCGTTGGCGCCCTGCGGGTCAATCCGGTCAACGATCAGGCCAGCTTCCTCGGCCTGCTCACGATGATTCCCGGCCTGACGCTGATCCTCGTCACGACGGAGACGCGGTTCGACCGGGCCTTTGCGGCGCTGATGAGCCATTGCATGGGCACGGCCAACCGGCGCCGGATCGAAAAGGCGCGGCAGAAGGTCGGCATGACGATCCGGCTGGACTTGCGCCTGCTGATGGTCGAGCAGGCGATCCTGGCCGGCTTCTGCTGGGTTCTCGCGCCGGAGATCATCCGCCTGCTCGACATGAACGCGCGCGGCATATTCGGCTTTCGGCTGACGGCGGTGGGCGTCGTCTTCCACCTCGTCGCGATCCAGATGAGCATCATCCTGTCCTATTATGACCTTGCCGGCCGGATTGTGGCGGTCTGGGGCAGCTTCCTGCTGGCGAGCGCGGCGGGCACGCTGCTGTTTCGCGACAGCGGCTTCGCGGGCTTCGGCTTCGGCTATCTGGCGGGCGCGGTGACGGCAGCCTCGCTCGCCGTCGCGCTGGTGGCGGAGGCGACGGGCAAGCTCACCTATCTGCTCTTCGTCGGCAATAATCCGGCGGTGGCGGGCAATAGCGGCCTGTGGGCGAGGTTCTGGCCATGAGCGTTCTTCCCTTCCGCCGCCGCGATCTGCTGGCGCTGTCCCTCATGGTGTTCGGCCTTTCGGCCCGCGCCCTGCCCGAAATCGGCGGGGCCAACGCCTGGGGGGTGGATTATGGCGAAGCGACCGATCCCGCCATCGCCCGCCGCTTCGGCCTTCTGGTGCTGGAACCCGACTTCGCCCGCCCGCTTGCCCCGCTGCGTGGCCCCGGCAGCCGCCTGCTGGGCTATATCAGCCTGGGGGAGGTCCATGACGGTCGTCCCTTCGCCGCAGAACTGGAAAAGGCGGGCGCGCTGCGGCAGGCCAATCCGAACTGGCCGCAGGCGCGGCTTGTCGACCTGCGCGATCCGGCCTGGACCGCCCTTGTGGTCGATCGCCTGATCCCCGCCATATTGCGCAAGGGCTATGACGGCATCTTCATGGACACGCTCGACAATGCGGAGGCATTGGAGCGGCAGGATGCCGACCGCAACAAGGGCATGGTGGCCGGCGCCGCGCGGCTGGTGCAGGCCATTCGCACGCGCTTTCCGGACATGGCGATCATGATAAACCGGGGCTATGCCCTGCTGCCGCAGGTCGCGGGTCAGATCGACCTCGTGCTGGCGGAAGCCATGGCTTCGCGCTGGAACTTCGCGGAGGGGCGCTATGAGATGACCTCCGCCGACGACTGGCAATGGCAGGCGGACCATCTTTTCGCGGCCCGGCGGATCAATCCCCGTCTGGGGCTTGCCACGCTCGACTATTGGGACCCGCGCGACAAGGCCACCATCGCCAGCCTCTATGCGCGGGAGCGCGCCGCCGGATTCCAGCCCTATGTGTCCACCCTGGCTCTCGACCGGCTCATACCGGAGCCCCTGTCATGAAGATCGAAGCGCTGCGCCACCCGAACATGGCGGTCATCGGACCGATCGCGGGGGGTGGGTTGCTGCTCGCCGCTGCGGTGCTGTTGATGCCCAGCCACTGGCAGATTGCCGATGCGATCCGGCGAGCGACATTCGCGCCGCCGCCGGTCGCCATCCCCTTGCCTCCACCCGATGCGGCCATGCTGATGCAGCGCTTCGCGCAAGGGAAAAGGCTTTCTCCTCCGGACCTTCAACGGTTGTTGAACGCTTCCGTGACGACGGCCGACGCTAAGGTTCTGGGGCAGCTTGCGGATGCGCTGGCGGGGAAGGGCGCGCCGGTTCCGAGCGCAAGGCTGACCTATGACATCATGGCGGGCGGCCGTCCGGAGGTCGCGCTTGCCTTTCTGGAGGGCCGTCCGGATCACGCCGCCCCCGCCCATTGGCGCCTCCGCCTCGACCTGCGTCGCAAGGCCGGCGACGCGCAGGGTGCCGCCGACATGGTTCGGGCGGCGGCCATGAATCCCGGAACGGCTCCGGCCAAGGATCTGGTCGAGGCCAGCTATGCGCTCGGCCAGCCCGATCTGCTGATCCTGGCCGCGGAGCATGGCGCCATAGCGCCGCTCGACCCGGCACAGTCGCTCGATCTGGCGTCCTGGGCGAGTGGGGCGGGGCGCTATGACCTCATTGCTCGGATCGACCGGTCCGGGACGCCGGGCTGGCGCGACCGGAACCCCTGGCTTGCCATGACGCTGGCGCAGCGGTCCGGCGACATCCGTTCGGCGCTTCGCTATGCCGCCATGCTGCCGACGGGGCGCGATGCTGTGCGGGAAAGCATCATCATGGGGTCCGGAAACAGGGATGCAATACGGCAATGGCTGCTGGGTCGGGCGGCCGAGACAGGCGCCGACCGCCCCGCCATCGCGCAACGCCTGCTGGAAAGGGGTTTCCGGTCGGACGCTATCGCGCTGCTTCGGCAGCAATCGACGGTTAAAAGCGATGACCCGTCCGACGCGCGCATGCTGTACCTCATGGGGCCGCGCCCTGTCGCGCAGGACCTTGCCTGGTTGAAGGCGCGGGCATTGGCCGATCCGAAATGGGCGCAGGCCTATGTCGAGCGGGCAAGGCCTGCGGACGCGCTGGCGTTTCTGGAAGCGACTGACGCCGCCGACAGCAGCGACATGCTGGTCCAGCGCATCGCACTGGCCAATGCGGCGCGCGACAGGGCGGCGGCGGCGCGGGCGCTCGACCGGCTGCTGGACGGCCGCACCCTTTCCGCCCTGCAGTTGAAGGCGGCAGCCGGCGCGCAGGTTCCGCCCGATAGAGCGGCCTATTATGATCTGGCGCTTGCGAACGCCCGCGTCGCCAATAGCGCCGCCGAGCCGTCGGATCACCTTCGCCTTGCCTGGGACGGCTGGAACAGGGGGGATGCGCGGGCTACCGCCGACCAGTTGAATTTCTATCTTCGCGAACGTCCCGACGACCGGGCAGCGCTGAGCCTGATGGCCGATGCGCAGAAGAAGCTGAAGGGCGAAGCCGGGGCCCGTCCCTGGATCGAAAGATCGCTGGCGCTCACCTCGCCGCTTTCGGTGGAGCGGGCGGAACTGCTGACCCGGCTGGGCCGGATGTCGGAGGCGACGGCCATGGTCGAGGCACTGCGCCGGGCCACTCCGGCAGACCGCAAGCTCGACATCATGCTGGCCCGCTTGCTTATCGCCTCGGGTGATCCGGGACGTGCGCGCAAGGTGTTGCGGCCATGACGCCACTGGCCGCCGCCTTGCTGCTGATGGGGCCGCCGCCGCTCATGGTCGCGGCATTGCCGCCCGACACGGATGTGACGGCATCGGAAGTCAGGACGGTGGACCTGCAATGGAGCGGGGACGTGCATCTCGAACTGGAAGACAGCGGCTATGAGCTGGTCGTCCGGTTCGACCGGCCGATTGCCGATGCCGTCCTCAAGGACTTTGCCGCCGCCGCCGGGGCGGACCTGGCGGATTTGCGCTGGAATGACGAGAGTCTGGTTCTGCGCGCCGCCGAGGGGCGGAAGCTGGAGGCGGTGGCGGACAAGCATGGGCTGCACGTCCGTTTCCTGCCCGATGGAGAGCCGGCGCCTGCCCCCCCCATCGCAGGCGAACCGCAAACGTCGGATCTGGGCGTCGAACTCGCCATCGCCCGGGCGCAAGCCGATGCCGCCGCCGGCTATCCCGATCTGGCGCGGCGGCGGCTTGCTCCGCTGGCGGCGGCATATCCCGGCGACAAGCGAATCCAGCGCCTGCTGGGCGACATGGAGGTTGCGGAGGGCGCGCTGGCCCTTGGCGCGGCCCGTTATCGCAATCTCGCCGCGGACGATCCCTTTGCCCGGCAGACATTGGCCGAATCGGGCGGCAATGTCGCCGGGGCCGTGACGGCGCGCGGCGGCAAGGTCTTCTGGCAGGCGGAGGCGGGCCTCAATGCGCTGGTGCCGTTCAACAACCGCCTCTCGCTCGGCGCTGGCGTCCGCTGGTTCCGCTCCGAAGCGGACACCGTCCATGGCGCCAACGGCATTCTTGCCAACCGCACGTCCCGCTCCGCCATCGGGGACCTGTTCGCGACCGTCGATCTCGGCGCGGTTTCCCGCATCGAGTTTCAGGGCAGTGCCCAGTTGGACCAAAAGGTGGCGGGCGCCGGCCTTCGGCTGTTCGCCGGTCCTCCCGAAAAGCAGGGAAGGCTGGTCCTCGCCTACCGCCTGCCGGATCTCGCCACGCCTGAGCAATCGACCTTCGGCGGTCATATCAGCCGCGCGGGGATCGGGGGGACGATCCGCCTGACGCCGGAACTGGCGGTGCAGGCGGATGGCGGCTGGAATGGCTATGGATTGACCGGCACCGGTGTTCGGACGCGCAGCATCACCGTGGCGGGCGGCCTCGATTATCTGCTCCGCCGCGGATCGCCATCGCTGGCGGTCAGCTACCGGCTGGATGCGGAATATGTCGGCCGCAGGGCGCTGCGGCCCAATGGCCTTGCCTATATCCCTCTCAGCGACCGGGAAAATCACAGCTTCCAACTGCTGTCCGGCATGTCCTGGACAGGTTGGCAGCTCAGCGGCGCGGCAGGCTGGACCTTCGACCGCAAGGGCAAGACCGACGGCCCCACCGCGAACGTCAGCGCGACCGGGCGGCTGAGCGAGGGCTGGCGCCTTCAGGCGAGCGGCGGGATCAGTTCGATCAGCCGGCCGGGCATTTCGGGACGCCAACTCTATCTGCGCGTGGCGCTCACTCGCTTTCTTGGGAGGCATTGATGCTGAAGAAGCGGCCCATCCTGCTGCAATGCGCGGAAATGCTGATCCTGTTCGCTACGCTGATGGCGATCGACCAGGGATTGATGAGCGGCAATGCCTTTTGCGACATCAACCCCAATCCCTATTGGCTGCCGGTGCTGGTCATGGCGACGACCTATGGCACCGGATCGGGGCTGGCCGCCGCCGCAATCGCCTCCGCCATCTGGTTCCGCTGGTCGAACCCATGGTCGGGCGCGACGGATCATATCGAACAGCAGCTGCGCCTCTCCATCCAGCCCATGCTGTGGATGGTGACGGCCCTGGTGACGGGCGAGGTGACCGCCAGCCGCAGGAACCGCATTGCCGATCAGGAACGGCAGCATCAGGCGATGGATCGCAACTGGAAGAAGCTGGCGGAAATCATCGCCCGTCTCACCGACACCAACCGCAAGCTGCAGGTCCGGATCGCCACCGGGCAGCGCACGATCGTACAGGCCATGGCTGCCGGCCTCGACCTTTCCAAACCCGATCCGGAAAGCCAGGCCGACGCGGTCGCCCGCCTGATCGCGCTCGCCGCGCAGACGGAGGATTTCACCTTCTACGATGTGCGCGGCGCCCAGGTGACGGCGCGCTTCGGCGGCAAGACGGCCCAGGGGCAGGCCCCGGACCTTTCGCGCTCGCCGATGGCGCAGGCGATGCTGGCGACGCCCAGGCCGTTGCGGGCCGATCGTGCCGCCGACCGGCCGCTGCTGTCGGAATGGGGTCTTCTGGCCGTGCCGGTCGCGGGGGCGGAGGAAGGATTGGCGGCCATCATTCTCGTCCACAGCGCCGCCGGGATCAGGATCACGGAGGCCTATGTGGCGCAACTGCTACAGGTTGCGGACCTGCTCGGCAAATGCCCGGCGCTGTTCGGCCGCGAACAGGCCTTTGCGCCGAAATGGCTGGTCCCGGAAGGAAAAGTGGCTTGATCGCCCTGCTCATCCTGTTTTCGGCTGCCGATCTGTTCCTGCTGTTCACCGGTTTGGCGGTGGGAGAGGGGAGCATCCTCTGGTTCGCGCCCATCCATCTGGCGCTCTCCTGCGCCGCGCTGCTGGTCATGATGAAAGGGCTGGATGGGCTGGGCGTGCGCCAGCGTTTCGCCCTGCCGATCGGTGCCGCCATTGGGCCTGCCGGGATGCTGGTCTGCCTGATTCTGGCGCCGCTGGTCCGGCCGTCGAGGCGGAAAAGGCAGATCGCCTATCGGGACGTCCGAACGGGCAAGCGGCGGGACGTCAACGACCTGTCGCCGGTAGAGCGGCTTGGCCGGATACTCGACGATCGTGTGCGTTATCCCGAAAGCGACGAGATCGGTTCACTGGCCACCATGCTCCGCTACGGAAATCTGCAGGCCCGCTACCGGGCCCTGGAAACCGCCGTGATCTCTTTCGAGCCGCGATTGTCCCCCCTCATCGTCATGGCCCTGTCGGACGAGGACCAGACCATCCGGGCGCTCGCCGCCGCTGCGGCCGCGCAGGTCAGCTATAATCTGGCGCAGCAACGCAGCGAATTGCAGGCGAGGATCGCCCCCGCCCAGCATCTGGACGATCGCTATGCCCTTGCCATGCTGCTGGCCGATCATGGCTGCTTCAACCAGTTGCTGCCGCAGGGGCAGAGGCTTCGGCTCTGTCAGGACGCGAACAGGAAGCTGGATGAGATTGCCGGCTTGCTGAAGAGCGGTGACATAAGGCGCCGGTCATTGCAGGCGGCGCGCGCCCGGATAAGGCGCGCGCTGGAACGGCATCCGGCAGGCAAGGCCCGGCCCACGCGCAGGGGGGACGTGGAGCCGGCGTCATGATGTCCGACGGGCAGGACAGCGACATATGCCTGATCGTCGAAGGCGCTTATCCGTTTGTGGTCGGGGGCGTTTCCAGCTGGTTGCAGGACCTGATCCTCAGCATGCCCGACCTGCGATTTTCGCTCGTCGCCATCAAGGCGGGCAATGGCGCGCAGCCCTGGCGCATGGCGCCGCCGCCCAATGTCGTGGAGGTGGTGGAAATCCCGCTGCTGATCGAACCCTGCCTGCCGCGCCGCTATCCGGCGTCGCAGATGAAGCGGATCGGCCGCCTGCTGCTCGCCTTCCTGTCGACGGGCGGCAGGGATGAACTGATCCGTCTGCGGCAGGCGCTGGAAGGATTGAAGCCGTGCCCCGGCGCAGGCGATCTCCTCTCCAATCCGGAGATATTTGACCTCTTCACCCATTATTACGACACGGCTTTCCGCTCGGCCTCCTTCCATCATTTCTTCTGGGCGATGCGGGTGCTGCTGGGCGGGCTGCTCAAGATGCTGCTCGCGCCCTTGCCGAAAGCGCGTGTCTATCACACCATATCCACCGGCTTTGCGGGCCTGCTGGCTGCACGGGCCGCTTATGAGACCGGCCATCCCGCCTTCATCACCGAACATGGAATCTACATGCTGGAACGGCAGATAGAGATCATGATGGCCGACTGGATCGGGGACCAGATCGAAACCGGGCTGACGCTCGACCGGGAAGGGCATGATCTGCGCGACCTGTGGCTGGCGGTCTTCCAGACCTATACCCGCGCCTGCTACGACGCCTGCGACCCGATCATCGCGCTGTACGGGGCCAACAACCAGACGCAGCGCCGCCTGGGCGCCCGGCAGGAACGGCTGCGCGTCATTCCCAACGGCATCGATGCGGAGCGCTTCGCGTCGATGGAGCGCGCCTGCGATCCCGCCCGGCCGCTGGTGACGCTGATCGGCCGGGTGGTGCCGATCAAGGACGTCAAGACCTTCATCAGGGCGGCGGCGCTGGTCCTGACGGACATGCCCGAAGTCCGCTTCGCCATATTGGGGCCGCTCGATGAGGATGCGGACTATGCCGCGGATTGCGAGGCGCTGGTCGCTGAACTGGGCATCGGCAATGCGGTGCAATTTGCCGGGCGGGTCAATGTCGCGGAATGGCTGCCCCGGATCGACCTGATCGTCCTCACCAGCCTGTCGGAAGCCCAGCCGCTCGTCATATTGGAAGGGGGCGCGTGCGGGGTGCCGGTGGTCGCGCCAGATGTCGGCAGTTGCCGGGAAATGATCGAGGGGCGGGCGCCTGGGATCGACCGGCCGGGCGGCATCGTCACCGAACTGGTCAACCCGGAGGGCACGGCGGCGGCGATCCTGCACCTGCTGCGCTCGCCTTCCTTGCGCCGGGCGATGGGCGAAGCGCTGTGCGAGCGTGTCGTGCGGGATTATGACCGCAGCGCCATCATCGCGGAATATCGGCACATCTACGAGGCGCTGGGCGCGCGGGTCCGCTTTTCCGAACTGCAATGACCGTCTGGCTCAATGCTCCCGGAAGGACAGCCAGAGCGACTGGGTCAGCGGTTCCAGCGCATATTGGAGCGCAGTCCGCCGCCGCAGCGGCACCAGGACCTGCACCGGCATCCCTGCCTTCAGGCTGAAATCCTTCCCCCGCACGCTCCTGATCCTGTCCAGTTCCTTCGGCGGCACCATCACCTCTGCGGTGTAGAAGGAGACCCCCGCCTTTTCATCCTGGAAGCTGTCGGCCGAAAGCCGCGTGATCCGGCCGTCCATGATCGGCAGGTCGCGTTCATGCAGGCTGCTGAACTTGATCTGCGCCTGCTGCCCCACTTTCAGGTCGTCAATGTCTTCGGGCGAAATCCGCGCCTCTATGACGAGACCCGCCCGGTCGGGAACGATGTCCATCAGCTTCTGGCCGGCGGAAATGACGCCGCCGACAGTGAAGACGTTGAGGCCGACGATGGTGCCGGTGGCGGGTGCGCGGATTTGCAGCCGGGCAAGCTGATCCCTGGCGGCGCGATATTTGGGCAGCACTTCGTTGAGCGAGAATTCGACGTCGCGCAATTCCGATGAGGCGCGTTCCTTATAGGCCTTTTCCGCTTCGAGCGCCTTCAGCCGGTTTTCCCCCGCTTCCGCCCCGGACCGGGCGATGCTGGCGGAAAATTGCCCCTCCTGTCCCTGAAGATCGGCCCTTGCGCGTTCCAGGGCCCTGATCCGGGATTGGGACACAAACCCCTTTTCCGCCACGCCGCGCAGGCTCTCCAGTTCCTCTCCGATCAGGCGGGCCTGCTCTGAAGAGGCCGCCAGTTGCGAACGATAGCCGCGCGCCGTCTGCTGCACCTGACTGGCCTGCTGGCGCAGCACGCCGGTCTGCGCCGCCAGTACGGAGCTACGCGCGTTGAACTGGGTCAGCTGAAGGCGGATCGCCTCCTCCGCATCCGCCTTCTCCCGCCCCTTCAGCATCGCAAATTCGGCAGGCCACAGGACATGGCTTGCGCCAAGCTGCTCGGCAATCAGCCTTGCCCGCTGCGCCTTCAACTCGATATATTGCGCGCCGAAGATGCGCGCCTGCGCCCGCACCTCGGCGGAGGCCAGTTCCATCAGCGGCTGGCCTTGGCTGACATGCTGGCCTTCCTTCACGAAGATCGCGCCCACCACGCCGCCGTCGCGATGCTGCACCGATTGCCGCTGGCCTGACACGGTGAGCCGCCCTGGCGCATAGGCGGCCGCATCGAGCCGCGCAAAGGCCGCCCAGCCGAGAAACAGGACGAAGAACAGCGCCGCGATGATCATGCCGGCGCGCATGTCGCGCTCAGGCCGGTCGTCGATGATCTCCGCGCCGCTTCCGGCGGGATAGTAAAGCTCGACGGCGCCGGCCGCATCCCTGATCTGAATAGTTCCCATGGCGCCTTACCCCTCCGCCGTCTGGGGAGCGGGACGTTCTTCCGACCGGATCGCCTTCAAACGGCCCAGCACGTCGTCGCGTGCGCCAAAGGCCTCGACCCTTCCGTCGCGCATCACCATGATCTTGTCGACCACGCCCAATATCCCCATGCGATGGGCGACGATGATGACGGAGGCATTCCTCTTCTTGAGGTCGGCCAGCGTCGCGACCAGCCGCACCTCTCCCTCAGCGTCGAGATGCGCATTGGGTTCGTCCAGAAAGACCAGCGGCGGCGCACCGTAGAGCGCCCGCGCAAGACCGACGCGCTGCGCCTGCCCGGCGGAAAGGCCACGTCCGCCCCAACCGAGCGTCAGATTATAGCCGCCCGGCAGATGCTGGATCATGTCATGCGCGCCGCTCAGCCGGGCGGCTTCGATGGCGGCATTGTCTATCGCTTCCTCATCGTCCGACAGGAAATTGCCGAAGCGGGCGATATTCTCCTTGATCGTCCCGGCGAACAGGGACGTGTCCTGCGGCAGATAGCCGACGAAGCTCGCCAGTCGTTCCGATTCCCAGTCCTGGATGTCCGCGCCGTCATAGCGGATCGATCCGCGCAGCGGCCGCGCCGCGCCGGACAGCATGCTCAGCAGGGTCGATTTGCCCGCGCCGCTGGGTCCGACAATGGCGATGACCTCCCCCGGCTCCACCGTGAAGCTGATGTCGGCCAGCACAGGTCTTTCCTGGCCTGGGTTGAAACAGGTCAGATGTTCGACCGCGATATGGCCGTTCGGCGCAGGCAACCGGGTGAGGGCGATGTCGGCATCCCTCGCGGCCAGCAGATCGTTGAGCGTCGCATAGCTCGCCCGCGCATGGACGACGCTGCGCCACGCGCCCAGCAATTGGTCGATCGGCGCCAGCGCCCTTCCGACCAGAAAGGAGGAAGCGAAGATCGCGCCCGCCGAAATCTGGTCGTTGATCGCCAGCCACGCGCCCAGGCCCAGCGCCAGCGATTGCAGGGCGAGGCGGATGAACTTGCTGATGGCGACATAATGCCCGCCCGCGAAGCTGGCATGGGCCTGGAGGTTCAGCATCGCCCGGCGTTCGAGCAGGTGCCGCCGAACCAGCGCGTTCCGCATGCCGAGCGCGCGGATCACCTCCGCGCCCGCGATCGTCTGTTCCTGGCTGACATAGGCCTTGTTGGCGGCGTCATTGGCCTGCTTCAGCGGCGCATTTGTCCGCCTTTCATTGCAAAGCGCGATGAAGAGGAGCGCGCCGCCGCCGGCCATCGCCATGGCCGCAATGGCCGGATGGATCAGGAAGCAGACGACGACATAGATGGGGCTCCAGGGAAAATCGAAGATCGACAGGATCGTCGGCCCGGTCAGCGTCTGGCGGAGCGTGTCGAACTCCCGAAGGGCCTGTCGGTTCATCGCCTCGCCCGTCGAGCCGCGTCCACTGAGCGTCGTATCGAGCAGCAGCCCCGAAAGCTGCCGGTCGAAGCGGATGCTGGCCCGCACCAGCAGGCGGGAGCGCACCTGCTCCAGCAGCGCGAGCGTGCCGATCACGAAGATGATGATGATTGTCAGGAAGAACAGGGTAAGTCTGCCCTGTCCCGTCACGACCCGGTCATAGATTTGCAGCATGTAGAGAACGGGTCCGATATAAAGGACGTTCATCAATGCGCTGAATATCAAGGAAGAAAGAAAGTGGCGCCTGCACGATGACAGGGCAGCCTTCATCGGAGCGGATGGTTTATGAAGGTCACGCAACATAAGTTCCGCCTCGCCCCCATGTCGCGCCATGCTGTCGGCGCTATGTCCTATGCTTTGCTTATACTATCCTGCTGATTTTCGGTAAATATAACCAATAGCATAGGTGCGCATGCGTGCCGTAATGGCCCGGCCCGCCGGCAAGGCTCCAACCGGGTCAGGCGGTGGCGATCCGGATCAGCGCCTGCACATCGACATGCTCTTCCAACTGCATTGCGATCTGGTCCAGCGCTTCATGCACCGAAGCCTGATAATCCTCCGATGCGGCTTCATGCCCCAGGCGGGACAGAAAGGCGGCGCGCAGCGCGGTGCTGGCGAACAGGCCGTGGACATAGGTGCCCATCACCGTGCCGTCTCCGCTCGATGCGCCATCGGGACGACCGCCCTCCAGCATGGCGAACGGGCGCGCGCAATCGGCGCCGTCCGTCCGTCCGACATGCATCTCATAGCCGGAAAAGGCCTGGCCCATTGCGGTTCCGCCGGTTCTTTCCAATGTCTTGACCTGCGTCAGCCGGGTTTCCACGTCCAGCAGGCCAAGCCCCTCGATGCCGCCGGGCGGCCCCTCGATCCCGTCCGGATCGTCTATCCTGCGGCCCAGCATCTGGTAACCGCCGCATATCCCCAATATCGGCCGCCCGCGCCGGCGATGGGCGAGAATGTCGATGTCCCATCCCTGATCGCGGACCGCCTGCAGGTCGGCGATCGTCGCCTTGGAACCCGGCAGGATGATGAGCGCGGCCTCCGCCGGAATGGGCTGGCCCGGCGGCACCATCATGACTTCGACGCCCGGCTCCAGTTTCAGGGGGTCCAGATCGTCGAAATTGGCGATCCGGGGCAGGATGGGGCAGGCGATCAGCAGCTTTTCGTGGCCGACGCCCTGCCGGCGTTCGAGCACCACGGCATCCTCGCTGGGTAAGCGGCTGGCCTGGCCGAGCCAGGGGATGACGCCAAAGCCCTTCCAGCCGGTCAACTGCTCGATATGGCGATAACCATCCTCGAACAGCGCGGGGTCGCCCCGGAACTTGTTGATCAGGAATCCACGGATCATCGCCGCATCGGCGGGATCGATGACTGCCCTTGTTCCGGCGACGGCCGCAATCACGCCGCCGCGATCGATGTCGCCCACCAGGATCACCGGCACATTCGCGGCCCGCGCAAAGCCCATATTGGCGATGTCGCCGGCGCGCAGGTTCACCTCTGCGGGCGATCCGGCGCCCTCCACCACGACAATGTCGCATTGCGCCTGCAAGCGGCGGTAGCTGGTCAGTACGGCCTCCAGCAATTCGCCGCGCGCGGACCGGAAATTTTCGCTGCCCAGCTTGCCGCGCACCTGGCCATGGACGACAAGCTGGGACGTGCGGTCGGCCTGCGGCTTCAGCAGCACCGGGTTCATGTCCGTATGCGGCTCGATTCCTGCCGCCATGGCCTGAAGAGCCTGCGCCCGCCCGATTTCTCCGCCATCGGCGGTGACGGCGGCATTGTTGGACATGTTCTGCGGCTTGAAGGGCCGGACGCTGTATCCGCGCCGCACCAGCGCGCGGCAAAGGCCCGCCACCAGCAAGGATTTGCCGACGTCCGAACCCGTTCCCTGAAGCATGATCGCAGCCATGACGCCGCTCCTGCATGGAGCGGGCGGCAGATACAAGTTAAATGGCGCTGTGCCGCATCTCCACGGCGTCCAGGATCATGCCGCCGGCCATGAAGACGCTGCCGGTGCAGGCCAGCGCCAGCAAATGCCCCCCGGTGCCGGGATATTGCTGCATGTAGACGAAGCCGCGCTCGGTCGCGCCAAGGGCCAGGGCGTAAATCACCAGAAACGCCTCGAACTTGGTCTTGATCGTGAAGAGGCGCTTGATCCGTTCCATCCGGTCCCACTCGGCTTGCCCGCCGTCAGGGGATTAGATCGCCTGAAAGTTGCAAATGGTCAACAACCGTTAACCATGATTGTTCGATGCGGGCGATCAGCCGGGTATCGGCCAGATCCTCTGGCGCTATGGCTTCTGGCCAATAGTTGCGGACGATGTCGGCAATGCCGTCCAGCTTCGCCTCGTCCACCAGGAAGCGGGGATCGATATTGGCAGGATCGGCCACCACGCGCAGGCGCAGGCAGGCAGGACCGCCGCCATTGGCCATGGACTGGCGCACGTCGACAGGCACGAGCTTGCGAATGGGGCCGTTGCCCGCGACCATCTCCTCCAGCCAGTTCCAGATGGCGGGCATATCCCGCGCCTCCGTCGGCAGGATCAGCGCCATGCCTGTCCCGGGCGAATTCGAAGGGTCGCCCGTGGGCAAGGTGACGAGCTGCGCATTGAAGATATAGCTGCGGATCGCGTCTGACAGGCTGATGGCGCTGGCGGGAACCTCCACGATCTCCACCGACGGCAGCCTGGCGCGGAGAGCGGCGTAGAAGCGCTCCTTGTCCGCAAAGGCATGTTCATGCGTGAAGAGCACGCGTTCGTTGGCGACGGCGACCACGTCATTGTGGAAGGCGCCCGCCGCGATCGCTTCCTCCGACTGCATGACGAACAGCGTCCGATCCGGATCGAGCCGGTGCAGCCGGGCGACGGCCTTGCTCGCCTCGACATGCTGGCGGGCGGGAAAGGGGCCGCCGGACTGGCCATAGACGAACACCTCGACGCCTGCCTCGCCATGGCTGTCGCACAGGCGCATGTGATTGGCCGCGCCCTCGTCGCCGAAGGGGGCGGGGACAGGGCCATGCACGGCGAAGGCGTTCCGGTCGGAAAAGGCAAGGCGCAACTGGGCGAGCGTCTGCGGCCATTCATGGCTGCGATGCGGCATGGTGACGAGATTGGCGACGGTCAGGTGCGTGCGCCCATCGGCCGTATCGGCGGCCGGCGAAACGGTCGCGGCATTGGCGGCCCACATGGAGGAGGCCGACATGGCGGCGGCGCGGATATGCGCCTCCGCATTGCCGACATCGGTCCCGAGGGCTGACAGCCAGGCGCCATCCGGCCGCCACTGGGGCAGGAACAGCCCCTGCGGCAGCCCGAGGCGAAGGTTGGACCGCATCTTCTCTATCCCCTGAAGCGCCGCCGCGCGGGGATAGGAGATGGCGCCCGCGTTGCGCGCGGAGGCAAGGTTGCCCAGGCTGAGGCCCGCATAATTGTGGCTGGGACCCACCAGGCCGTCGAAATTGATCTCCCTTGCCGTCATGCCCGTTCCGCCATGGTGAATGTCTGTCCCGGTTCCACCCCCAGCAGTTCCGCGGAAGCCCGGTCGAGCGATATGCCGCCATCCTCCCGTTCCGTCACCAAGGCATAGGTGCAGCGGAAATCCGCGAGCCGTCCGGTGGTCACCAGCATCTTGTCTCCGCCCTTTTCGTGCACCGCGCCCAGCACCGCGTCGGAGGCATGGGCGATGGTGCGCAGCGAATTGATTTGCCCCACCATCGTCGGTCCGCCGTCGAATATGTCGACATAGCCGGGATTGGTGAAGCCCTCCGTCTCCAGCATGCGCATGGCCGCGCGGCCATTGGGGTGGGGCATGCCGATGACGCCGCGCGCGGTGTCGGTCAGCATGGCGGTGTAGATCGGCGTCTTTGGCATCAGGTCGGCGATGAACTGGTTGCCGTTCACCGCGTTGAACTCGTCCGCCTCCTGAAAGCTCATGCCGAAGAAGCGCCCCGCGAGGCCGTCCCAGAAGGGGGAACCGCCCGCCTCGTCGATCACGCCCCGCAGTTCCGCGATGATCCGCTCTCCGAAGCGGGCGCGATGGTTGCGGATATAGAGATAGCGGCTGCGCGCCAGCAGCAGACCCAGCCCCTCCGCGCGCTCGCGGGGGTGAAGGAACAGGCCGCCCACTTCCGTCGACCCTTCCAGATCGGTGACGAGCGAAAGCATCTCCGCCCTGAAGGTGCGCGAAAGCTCCCGGCTATGTTGGGTGAGAACGCCCAGCCGATAGGAATAGAAGGGCCAGCTTTGCCCGACCTTGCTGAATATCTGGCAGGTGCCGCGGACCTGACCCGTCTGGCTGTTTTCCAGCACCATGACGATCAGTTCGTCCTCGACCCCTTCGCCTTGCCGGGCCAGCGCCTGTCCCGTCCGCTCCAGCTTGGCGGCAAGCGACTTCCGGTCCGGCGGCAGGTTGGTGAACCCGCCCCCGGTCAGCTTCGCCATTTCATAAAGGGTCTGCAAATCGTCGGCGCGCGCCGTGCGCATGAAAAAACTCACGCCTTCATCCCCCCGGTGAAATGCCCCTGGGCGATGCGGAGCAGCGCCAGGGCCGATAGTTGCGCCCGTTCGGCCAGGCTGTCGACGATCAGATATTCCGAATCGCTGTGGATATTGCCGCCCCGCACGCCCATGGTGTCGACCACGGGCACGCCGCAGGCCGCGATATTATTGCCGTCGCACACCCCGCCGGTATCCCGCCAGGCGATGGAAAGGCCCAGGTCCGCGCCGCATTGCCGGACGAGCCCGAACAAGGCTTCCGCCCGCCCATCCATCGGCTTGGGCGGCCGGCCGAAGCCGCCATGCCGGTGAAGCGTCACCTCATGCTCCAGGGCGATCCGCGCCATGGCGTCCTTCAGCAGTTCGTCCGCGGCCTGCTCGTCGGCAGGCGTCTTCGGCCGGAAATTGACGTGCAGAACCGCATGGTCCGGCACGACATTATTGGGACTGCCGCCCTCGATCCGCGCGGGATTGCAGGAAAAGCCGCCGCCGCTCGCCGCCTTCAGCCGCAACGCCAGGTCGGCGGCCGCCAGCAATGCGTTGCGGCCATCCTGCGGATTGCGCCCGGCATGCGCGCTTCGTCCGGTGACGACGATGGCGAAGTTGCCGCTGCCGGCGCGCGCCCCGGCCAGTGTGCCGTCGGGCAGGGCCGGTTCATAGGTGAAGGCCGCGATCTTGCCCGTCGCGACCTGCCGCAACAGCGCCGCCGAGGAAGGGCTGCCGACCTCCTCATCGCTGTTGATGATGACGTCATAGCCCAGCCGCCTTGCATCCGGTGCGGTTTCCACCGCGCGCAAGGCGGCGAGCATGACAGCGATCCCGCCCTTCATGTCCGCGACGCCCGGTCCGTTCAGCGTCGACGGATCGACCCACCGCAGCGCCTGAAAGCCATGGTCGGCGGGGAAGACCGTATCCATGTGCCCGGTGAGCAGGATTTGCACCGGAGCCTCCGGCCTGACCGAGAGGCGCAGGTGGCTGCCATGCGCGACCATCGCCAGACGACCGTCGGGGCGCACGGTTTCAACCGGCTCTGGATCGACAAGGGACATCGCGCCCGGCAGGCCGGCGAAGGCATCGGCAAGCATGGCCGCCATGGCCGCAAGGCCGGGAAGATTGCGCGACCCGCTGTTCACCGCCGCCCATTTTTCAGTCTGGGCGAGCATGGGCGCGTCGGCGGCGCTTTCCATGACGCTCCGTTCGAACGACGAAATGCCTCTCATCCTGACGACCCTATCAGAGCGGAGGGCGCGCCTCCACCCCTGGTCCTGAAAGTCGGCGACCGCCTAGAAATCATAGGTGAGGGTCAGGCGACTCATCGTGTCCGAATCCCGCGCCGAAAGCAGCGTCTCCGATTCATATTGCACATTGTAGGAAAAGGCGGCCGACCAGCGTGTTCCCACTTTCGTCACCAGCGAGGTCAGCGAATTCAGCGTATAGACGTCGCTTTCGGCATAGCCGGAGGCTGTCTGCCTGAAGGTCAGCGCAGGGGTCAGGCGCCAGGCGAAGTCCATGGAGGCACGGGCGCCCAATTTGGTCTCCCGCTCTCCGGTCACATATTTGGCATGGCGGATCGAAGGACCGGCATCCAGCGAGAGGTCGACCGGATCGCTGACGATCAGCTTGTAGCCGATGCCGGCCGAGGCGGTGTAGCGCGCGTCATAGCCGATCGACGTATCCCGCTCGAACTGCGTCAATCCATAGGCGAAGCCCCGTGGATCGAATTCATAGCGCGGCTCATAGCTGGCGGTATAGCGTTCGCGCGAGGTCACGCCGTTGGCGCGCCGGTAATCGACGCTGGCGGCCAGCTTGTGCGACCATTGGATACCGGTGCGCTTGACCGCTGCGCTGGCGCTGATGCCGATTTCGCTGGTGGAACCGGTGGAGCGGAAGCCGCCCGCTTCGATCTTGCCCGTCCACAATTCCGTGAAGCGCGCCTCGCGGATCACGGTTTCCTGCGTCGCCCTGGTCCGTTCCTTCCAACTGTTGACCATGCGCTGAATCTCGTCGGCGGAACCGGGATTGGTCTGCTTGGCGATCTTCGCGACGGTCGCGATCTCGGTCTCATTGCCGTTGGCGATGGCCGCCTCCAGCATTTCCCGCACCGATGGCGGCAGGAGCACGGGGTAATCGGCGAGCGCCGGGGTGGAGAGGAAGAGGGGCAGAACGGCCAGCCAGTAACGCATGCGCCTTCTCATACCGGCATGGCGGCGGATTTTAACCCTTGTTTTCAGATCAAATCCCTGAATTCCTGGAGAATATCCCGATACAGCTTGCGCTTGAACGGCACGATCAGGTCAGGCAGGCTCTCCGGCTCCGTCCATTTCCATTCGCGGAATTCAGGATGCGCCGTCTGGATGTCGATGTCCTCATCCGACCCCAGGAAACGCGCAAGGAACCAATATTGCCGCTGGCCGCGATATTTGCCGCCCCACAGCTTGCCGATCAGTTCCGGCGGCAGGTCGTAGAAATGCTCTTCGCGCGCCTTGGCGATGATCTCCACATGCTCGCGAACGATGCCGGTCTCCTCGTTCAGCTCCCGAAGGGCGGCCGCCTTCATATCTTCGCCGTCGTCGATGCCCCCCTGTGGCATTTGCCAGGCTTCCACCGCATTATCGATCCGCTGACCGACGAAAACCTTGCCATCCATGTTGACGAGCATGACACCGACGCATGGCCGGTAGGCGAGTTCTGAATCATTCGGCATCGAAGCCATCATAGTCCCTGGTCGTTAATCCCGACAAGCCATCCGGAGGCTCCAGCCCGCCCGTCGCTTTGTGCAGTGCAGAATAAGCGGGGCGGGGCGGCGCGTCCATGCCGGAAAAATCCTGACGCGGCGATTTGTGCTGTGCATCGCTTCAAATGGGCGGGGGCTTGGAACATCGGGCGGCCCATGGCATGCCCGATCGCATGTCAGACCCCGTAATTCTCTGGTTTCGTCAGGACCTGCGCCTTGCCGATCAGGCCGCACTGGCAGCCGCCGTGCAGGAAGGGCCGGTGATTCCCGTCTATGTGCTGGACGATCAGGCGCCGCGCCAATGGAAGATGGGCGGAGCGTCGCGCTGGTGGCTGCACCATAGCCTGAAGAGCCTGGACGAAAATCTTCGGGAGAAGGGATCGCGCCTGATCCTGAGGCAGGGAAACTGCATCGATCAGATCGTCCAGATCGCTGAGGAAACGGGCGCCCGGCGCGTGCATGCCCTGCATCATTACGAACCCTGGTGGCGCAATGCGGAGAAGTCGCTCGTCAAAAGGCTGGAGCTGTGCCTGCATGACGGCGCATTGCTGCTGCCGCCCGGCGCGGTGCGGACGGGCGAAGGAAACAGCTATCGGATCTATACCCCCTTCGCCCGCGCCGTGATGGAGCATATGCCGCCGGCCGAACCGGTTCGCGCGCCTTCGCGCATCGATGCGCCAGGACGTTGGCCGAAAAGCGATTCGCTGGACCGATGGGGCCTTTTGCCGACCAAGCCGGATTGGGCCAGGGCCTTTTCACGCGACTGGACTCCTGGGGAAGCGGGGGCGCGGGCCAATGTCGCCGCCTTTCTCGACCAGGTGGCGGATTATGACAGGGCCAGGAACCTGCCCTCGCAGGAGGGGAGCTCTCGCCTGTCGCCGCACCTCCATTTCGGGGAGGTCTCCCCCGCCTATGTCTGGCGCCGGGTTGCCGGAGCGCCCGGCGATGCGACGACCTTCCTCAAGGAACTGATCTGGCGCGACTATGCCCATACGCAGATATGGGCCATGCCCGCCTATGGATCGGAAAATGCGCGGCCAGCCTTCGACGCGATGCCCTGGCGCGATCTTCGCGAGGCTGGTGCCGATTTCAAGGCGTGGAAGACAGGGCGCACGGGCTATCCCATTGTCGATGCCGGCATGCGGCAGCTCTGGACGACGGGCTGGATGCATAATCGGGTGCGCATGATCGCGGCCAGCTTCCTGATCAAGCATCTGCTGATCGACTGGCGGCATGGGGCGCGCTGGTTCTGGGATACGCTGGTCGATGCGAGCTACGCCAATAATAGCGTCAACTGGCAATGGGTTGCAGGCAGCGGCGTCGATGCCAATATCTTCTCGCGGATCATGGCGCCCCTGACCCAGTCGGGAAAGTTCGACGCCGCAGACTATATCAGGGCCTGGGTGCCGGAACTGGCGCATCTGAACGATGACATCATTCACGACCCCGAAGCGCATGACGCGCGTTCGTCCGATTATCCGGCCAAGTGCATCGGTCATCGGGAGGGGCGTGAACGGGCTCTCGCCGCATGGCGCGGGATCAGGCCATGATTGCGACGCGTTAAACCATCGGGCAGAGTGGAAGCATGAACGCCATTGAACCCCGTCGTGGCCGGGCCGCAGTGCCGGTCAGGCGACCGCTGGAGCGCCGGAGCCATGGCTGGCCGGATCGTCTCGCCGCCCGGCAGTTCCACAAATTGCTCGACCGCATCGACCTTGGGCTCGAACAGGGTTCTTTGCTCGCCATTCTGCCGGACGGCAGCCGGCGCCTGCTCGGCGGCCGCGCAGCGGGACCGGAATGCGAGGTTCATCTGCTGCGCTGGCGGGCGCTGATTCGCCTGATCGCCGGGGGATCGGCCGGCTGGTACAGGGCCTGGGCGCGTGGAGAGTGGACCAGTCCCGATCCGGTTCCGCTCTTCGCCCTGTTCATGGCCAATGCCGCCAACCTGGGCAATGTCGCCCGGCCGCATGGGCCGGCACGCTGGATCGGGCGCGCGTTCCATTGGGCGCGCCGCAACAGCCGCAAGGGTTCGCGGCGCAACATCGCCTATCATTATGATCTGGGGAATGATTTCTACCAGCCATGGCTCGACAAGGGCATGCATTATTCCAGCGGCCTGTTCCGCGACCCGGACGACCGGATCGAAAGCCTGGAGCGGGCGCAGCAGCGGAAGGTCGACGCCATTCTCGACCGGCTCGACATCGGCGATGGCGATTCGCTGCTGGAAATCGGCTGCGGCTGGGGCGGCTTGGCCGAACAGGCGATGGCGCGTTGCCCGATCCGTTATGACGGGCTGACCCTGTCTGTGGAACAGGCGCATTTCGCACGTGACCGCCTGGGGTCGGGAGCGAACATCATATTGCGCGACTATCGCGACGCGCAGGGGCAATATGACGCCATTGCCAGCGTGGAAATGGTGGAGGCAGTCGGGCAACGTTACTGGCCGGCCTATGTCGGGGCGATCGAGCGTCTGCTCAGGCCCGGTGGGCGGGCAGCCATACAATATATATTGATCGATGATGCGATCTTCGAAGGCTACGCCCGGGGCGCGGATTTCATCCAGACCTATATCTTCCCCGGTGGCATGCTGATTTCGGAAAGCCGTTTCCGGGCCTTGGCCGAAGCAAACGGTTTGGAGTGGCGTGATGTACGCCGCTTCGGTCTGCACTATGCCGAAACGCTGCGGCGGTGGCGCGAACGCTTCGACCGGGCGGTCGACAGGGGATGGTTGCCGGCCGGTTTCGACCAGCATTTCGTCGATCTATGGCGCTATTATCTGATGTATTGCGAAGGCGGCTTTCGCGGCGGCACCATCGATGTCGCGCAGGTCACGCTGGTGAAGCCGGCTTAGGGCGGGAGGAATTCGGTTCGGCTAGAGTATCCGTGATGATCAAGCCGGAGATTGCGTCCAGCATCGATCGGCTTTGAGCAGGGCATTCGCGGTGACGACGAGCTTTCGCATGACGGCGGTGATGGCGATCTTGGCGGGCTTCCCGGCAGTAACGAGCTGCTGATATTTTGCCTTGAGATCGGGATTGTACCGGGCGGCGACGAGGGCCGGCATATAGAGAGCCTGCCGCACGTTGGCGCGTCCGCCACGGATGAAGCTCTTGCCTTTCCATTGTCCGGACTGTCGAGCGACGGGGGCGAGACCGGCGAGGGATGCGGCCTGCTTGTTCTCGAGGCTGCCGAGTTCGGGCATGGTGGCGATGAGCTGGTTGGCGGTCAGCGTTCCGACGCCGGCGATGCTGGTGAGGATCTCATGCCGGCGGGCGAGCGCGGCATCGGCGGCGATCAGGTTGGCGATCTCGGTATCGAGCGCCTCGATATGCCGATCGATCTGCTCTAGCCGCTGCCGGCACTGGCGCTTGAGGAAGGCGATGGTGAGGTTCTTCTCGCGATTCTTGAGCGCGGTGCGATCGCGCACGAGACCGTCTCGGGCATTGATGAGCTCCGCCATCTGCGCCTGCTGTGCGCTTCGAGCGGGTCTGACCGGCGGCTGCAAGGTGGCCGCCATACGGGCCAGCAACATGGCATCGATGCGATCGGTCTTGGCCAGAGTGCCAGTCGCCTGGGCGAAGCGCCGGGCGCGCTCCGGGTTGAGCTTCACGCAGGGCCAGTCGGTCAGAGCCGCCTCCAGCGCCCGATGGTAGGTTGCGGTTGCCTCATAGGCGATCCGCTCGACCGGCCATTGTCGCAGCCAGGCGATCAGCGACTTGTGGCCCTTGGCGGTGTTGGCGAACTGGCGCTCGGCGCCGGCAGGGTGGACATGGCAGTCGAGGCTCGCTTTGGAGATGTCGATGCCGATCGTCTGTGGTAGATTGTCGCTCATCTTTTCCGCTGTCCCATGCTTGTCATCCGGGTCCAAAACCCCGGTATCCGTTCGGGTCTGATGGAAAAGAAAGGGGCGATCCTACTCTAACCCGGTCCCACAACGACCGGCGCTTTCACGATCCGTCCCCTTCCGCCCGGGCCGGGGTGGCCACCCCGGCCCGGGCAATCCAGCATGACCCAAACGGACCGCAATGTCATAAGACAAGCGTTTTCCAAGCAGATGGAATCATCTGCTGACTCGGAAAACGCGACAAAACAAAAATTTAGAGCAGTCGAGCCGATGCAATCGGATCGGAATCTGCTCTAGCGGCCTTGGCGGGTGGATAGGGGAAGTGCCATGCCCGCAACCGGCCAGTCCAGTCATCCCCAAGGCTCAGCCTCTAATCGATACGCGTCCGGTATCCGTCGGGCGTGTCCGCAATCACCAGATCGAGAATCGCCTGGCCCACGGCAGCCGGTTCCTTGAGCGTCGCCGGGTCTTCACCCGGAAAGGCCCGCGCCCGCATCGCTGTACGGGTGGCGCCCGGATCGACGATATGGGTTCGGATGGCGGAGATGTTCTTCACTTCCTCGCCATAGGCGCCGACCAGGGTTTCGAGCGCCGCCTTCGAAGCGCCATAGGCGCCCCAATAAGCGCGCGGCGTCGCGCTGACCGAAGAGGTGATCGCCACCACGCGCGCATCGCCGCTCGCCCGCAGCATGCCGTCGAACGCCGCGATCAGCGCCTGGGGCGCGGCGACGTTGAGCGTCAGCAACCGGGCGAATTCCTTGGCGTCGATGGCTGGAACCGAAGCCAGGCTGCCCAGCGTCGCCGCGTTCAGGACCAATATGTCCAGCGCCTGCCAGCGACCCGAAATGGCATGCGCCAATCGTCCGATGCTTTCGCCGTCGATGAGGTCCAGCGGCGCGATGGTCGCATTGCCGCCGCCCTCGTGAATGCGATCCTCCACCTCTTCCAGCCCGCCCGTGGTGCGGGCGGTCAGGATGACATGGGCGCCGGCGGCGGCGAGCGCTTCCGCCGTGGCGGCGCCGATGCCGCGGCTCGCTCCGGTGACGAGGGCGAGCTTACCGGAAAGGGGTTGGCTGGAAAGGGGTTGGATCGACATGAATATCCCTCATGGGGTCAGGAAGGAACAAGCCCGAGGCCGCATAGCGTCGGGCTGTCCGTCCAGCGGTAGGAAAGGCGTTCAGACCACTCGTTCGGCCAGCAGTTCGAGCTGGTTCTGAACCACGGCTTCGTCCTGGTCGGTCAGAGTGGTGGGATAGTCGCCGGTGAAGCAGGCGTCGCAATATTGCGGCCGTATGTCGGCGCGCTTCGCCTCGCCCAAGGCCTTGTACAGGCCGTCGATCGAGATGAAGGACAGGCTGTCGGCATGAATGAAGTCCTGCATCCCGCCAATGTCCAGACGGTGCGCCAGCAGCTTGGTCCGTTCTGGCGTGTCGACGCCATAGAAGCAGCTATGCTTGGTCGGCGGACTGGCGATGCGCATGTGCACTTCCTTGGCGCCTGCCTCGCGCATCATCTGCACGATCTTGAGCGAAGTGGTGCCGCGCACGATCGAATCGTCGATCAGGACGATCCGCTTGCCCTCGATCAGGGCGCGATTGGCGTTATGCTTCAGCTTCACGCCCAGATGGCGGACCTTGTCGCCCGGCTGGATGAAGGTGCGCCCGATATAGTGCGAGCGGATGATGCCCAGCTCGAAGGGAATGCCCGATTGCTGGGCATAGCCGATTGCTGCCGGAACGCCGCTGTCGGGCACGGGGATGACGAAGTCCGCCTCGACCGGATTTTCGATGGCCAGTTGCGCGCCGATCGCCTTGCGGACCGAATAGACGCTGGAGCCGTCCACGACCGAATCGGGACGGCTGAAATAGACATGTTCGAAGATGCAGGGCCGGGCATGGGTGTCGCCGAAGGGACGGTGGCTGCGCACCTCGCCGTCATGGGTGACGATGACCAGTTCGCCCGGTTCGATGGAGCGGACATGCTCCGCGCCCACCACGTCGAAGGCGACGGTTTCCGAAGCGAAGATGATCGAATCGCCCAGCTTGCCCATGACCAGCGGCCGGATGCCCAGCGGGTCGCGGCAGGCGACCATGCCTTCGGGCGTCATGACGATCAGCGAATACGCGCCCTCGACCTGCTTCAGCGCATCGATGAACTTGTCGAGCAGCGTGCGATAGGTGGACGTGGCGACCAGATGGATGATGACTTCCGTGTCCGACGTCGACTGGAAGATGGAACCGCGGCGGATCAGTTCCCGCCGCAGCTTCATGGCGTTGGAGATGTTGCCGTTATGCGCGACGGCGAAACCGCCCGAACTCAGTTCCGCATAAAGCGGCTGGACATTGCGGAGCGATGTCTCGCCGGTGGTGGAATAGCGGACATGGCCGCAGGCGGCGGTGCCGGGAAGGCCCCGAATCACTTCGTCGCGGTCGAAATTCCCGGCCACATGCCCCATCGCCCGATGGGTGTGGAAATCATGGCCGTCCCAACTGGTGATGCCCGCGGCTTCCTGGCCGCGATGCTGGAGCGCGTGAAGGCCAAGTGCCACCATGGCGGAGGCGGTTTCAGCGTTGAAGACGCCGAAAATGCCGCATTCCTCACGCAATTTGTCGTCGTCGAACGGGTTGGTCGTAAACATGGGTTTTTGATGGTCCACTGCCGATCCTGTGCGCCCTCATCGGGACGGCTTTCGCGCGCATATAGTGCGTTGAGGACGATTTGTCGCCTGCCTGTCACAAAAAAGGGATGCAATACCTACCGGCCGCTATTTTCCAGCGATGAAATTGGGAAAAAGGCCTACTGGCCTTGAGCCATTGGGGAGGCTAATAGCCTCTTCTCATGCATCGTTTCGCCAATCCTGCACGCTTCCTCAAAATTGCCCGGCCGTTGACCGCCTGGCTGTTCTGGCCGGGGCTGATCCTGCTGCTGGCCGGCGCCGGCTGCGGCCTGTTCGTGACCCCGGCGGACTATCTTCAGGGGGATACGGTGCGCATCCTATACATCCATGTGCCGGCCGCGTGGCTGGGCATGGGCGGATGGACCGGGATCGCCGTCGCTGCCCTCATGCAGCTCGTCTGGCGCCATCCGCTCGCGGCCGTCGCGGGCCGGGCCATCGCCATGCCGGGCGCTTTCTTCACGGCGATCTGCCTTGTCACCGGATCGATCTGGGGCCGGCCGACCTGGGGTACATGGTGGGAATGGGACGGACGCATGACCTCCATGCTGGTGCTGTTCTTCCTCTATCTCGGCTACATCGCGCTCGCCAATGCCAGCGCGCGGCAGGGCAGCGGCGGGGTGAGCCCGGTGACAGCCATTTTCGGGCTGGTGGGCGCGATCAACATCCCGATCATCAACCGCTCCGTCGTCTGGTGGAACAGCCTGCATCAGGGGCCCAGCATCACGCTGCGCGGGTCCAGCATCGATACCGCGCTGCTTTGGCCGCTCGGCTTCACCCTCGCCGGATTTACCTTGCTTTTCGCCGCGATCGTGCTGATGCGCATGCGCGCCATATTGGCGCAGAACAAGATCGAAGCGCGCATGCAAAGGCTGGCGCGGGGGTGAGGATATGAACCAGTGGGCTTTCGTCATCGGCGCCTATGCGCTGACCTTGTCGGGCACCGGCCTCATCAGCCTGTTCAGTTGGCGCGCGATGCGCAACGCTGAACGCAGGGCGTCGGCGGACAGGGTATCGGCGGACAGGGCATGAAGGCAAAGCATCAAAGGCTGATCCTGGCCGTGGTGGCCCTGCTCGCGCTGATCGGCGCGGGATTGCTGGCCGCTTCCGCGCTGAAGGACGAGGCGGCTTATTTCTACGCGCCCAATGACGTTAAGACCAAGGGCGTCGAGCCGGGCAAGGCGATCCGGCTGGGCGGCATGGTGGTCAAGGGCAGCCTGAAGCGCGCCAGCGACGGCGTCACCATCCATTTCGACGTCACCGACGGCAAGGCGACCGTTCCGGCGAGCTTCAAGGGCATCACGCCCGACCTTTTCCGCGAAGGTTCAGGTGTGGTGGCAGAAGGTGCTTTCGATGCGGGCGGCACATTCCAGGCCACCAACCTGTTGGCCAAGCACGACGAACGCTACATGCCGCGTGAACTGGAAGGCATGAGCTATGATGAAAAAACCCACAAGATGAAGGCCGAAAGGTGAGCGAGAGCCAGCTTCATTGGCAAGGTCATGCTGGGGTTGGTTCAGTATCCATCAGGCCCCGCGCTCCGCAACTCGAAGGGGCGGAGCAGGCCCGGCATCTGGTTCATGGCCATGAAGCATTCGGGAGGAAAGCGGCAGCATGATCGCTGAGGCCGGCCTTGCCGCATTATGGCTCGCCGCGTCCTTGGCGCTGCTCCAATTGGCGCTGGCCGCTGTCGGCCTGGCGGGCGGCAAGAGCGAGCTGCTGGGCGCCGTCCGTCCGGTGGCGGTCGCGCAGGGGGTGCTGACCGCGACGGCCTTCGCCTTGCTGATCATGCTGTTCCTGCGATCCGACATGTCGGTCCTGCTCGTCGCCACCAACAGCCATTCGATGAAGCCGTGGCTCTACAAATTCGCTGGAACCTGGGGCAATCATGAAGGGTCGATGCTGCTTTGGGTGACGGTGATGGGCGTCGCCGGATCGGCCGTCGCCTTATTCGAGCGGGCCTTGCGGCGTGAAACCCATATGGCGACGCTGGGCGGACAGGCGGCGATCAGCCTTGGTTTTTACGCTTTCCTGCTTTTCGCCTCCAATCCCTTCGCGCGGATCGACCCGCCGGCCCCGGACGGGCAGGGTCTCAATCCGCTGCTGCAGGACCCTGGGCTCGCCTTCCATCCGCCGACCCTCTATCTCGGCTATGTCGGCCTGTCCGTCGCCTTTTCCTTTGCCGTGGGGGCGCTTTTGACCCGGCAGGTCGACGCAGCCTTTGCGCGCGCCATGCGGCCCTGGGTATTGGGGGCGTGGATATTGCTGACGCTCGGCATCACGGCGGGCAGCTATTGGGCCTATTATGAGCTGGGCTGGGGCGGCTGGTGGTTCTGGGACCCGGTGGAGAACGCCTCGCTCATGCCGTGGCTGGCGGCGACGGCGCTGCTGCATAGCGTGACCGTGCTGGCCACCCGCGACGCCCTGCGCGCCTGGACGGTGATGCTGGCGGTCGTCGCCTTCTCCATGTCGATGGTCGGCACTTTCCTCGTCCGGTCGGGCATCCTGACCAGCGTCCATGCCTTTGCCGTCGATCCGGAGCGCGGAACCTTCATCCTGGCGTTGCTCGGCATCTATATCGGCGGGGCGCTGGCGCTGTTCGGCTGGCGCGTGGGCGCGGTCCGCGAGGGCGCGCCGTTCGAGCTGGTCAGCCGGGAAACCATGCTGGTCGTCAACAATCTGCTGCTGTCGGTCATATTGGGGCTGGTGCTGATCGGCACGCTTTATCCGCTGCTGACCGAGGCCTTCGGCCATAAGGTGTCGGTCGGCGCGCCCTATTTCGACCGCATCGCCGGGCCTGTCGCACTTGCCTTGATGATCGTCATGGTCCTTGGGCCGCTGACCCGCTGGCGGCGCGACCGGATGCGGGAGGTGAGCCGGCGCATAGCCGTCCCGCTGATAATGGCGGGATTGGTTTTCCTCGCCTTATCGGCATTCGCCTGGGGACGGATCGGCATATTGCCTTTCCTCGGCCTGGTGATCGCCCTGGCCGTCGCTGTGGGGAGTGTCGCGCCGCTCTGGAAGCGCAATCTGCGTCGCACGCCGCTTTTCACCTGGGGCATGGTGATCGCGCATCTGGGCTGCGCGGTCAGCCTGGCGGGCATGGCCTACGATTCGGCCTTCACGGTGGAAAAGCTGGTGGCCGCCCGCCCCGGCGATACTGTGGAGACGGCGGGCTGGACGATCCGGTTCAAGCAGATTCTGCCGATAGCGGGCGATAACTGGACCGCGCTCCAGGCGGATATGGAAGCCAGCCGGGGCGGTGGGGAGCCGGTCCTGATCCACCCGCAGTCCCGCTTCTTCGCCTCGCCGCCCACGACGACGACGGAGGCCGCTCTGCTGACCCGCTGGAATGGCCAGCTCTATGTCGTGCTGGGGCAGGAGGCGGATGAAGGCCGCTGGCAGCTCCGCATCTGGTGGAAGCCTTTCGTGACGCTGATCTGGCTGGGCGGTTTCCTGATCGCTGTGGGCGGCGCACTGGCGCTGGTCGGGCGGGAACGGCGCGGATGGCTGCTCAAATGGCGGGCGCGCAGGGCCGTGGAGGCCGGCGCATGAGGAAGCTGCTGATCTGGCTGCCGCTGGCGCTGTTCCTTGGTTTTTTCGGGCTGTTTGCCAGCGGGCTGCTGCGTCCGGACGACCGGATCATCAATTCGAAACTGGTGGGCAAGGCGCTGCCTGCCTTTGTCCTGCCTGCCGCCGCGAGCGACCGGCCGCCGCTGGCAAGTTCGGAACTCGCGACCGGCAAGCCGCGCCTGCTCAATATCTTCGCGAGCTGGTGCGTGCCCTGCGCGGCCGAGGCGCCGCAGTTGCTGGCGCTCAGGCAGGCGGGCGTGGAGATCGACGCCATCGCCATCCGCGATGCCCGGCCCGATGTCGACGCCTTCCTCAAGCGCTATGGCAATCCCTATTCCCGCATCGGCCTGGATGCGCGGAGCGAGGTGCAGATCGCCATGGGTTCGTCGGGCGTGCCCGAAAGCTTCATCATCGATGGAAGGGGCCGCATCGCCTATCAGCATGTCGGCGACATCCGTCAGGATGATGTGCCGATGATCCTGGACCGGCTGAGGAATGCGCAATGAGGATGCTGGTCGCCCTGCTGGCGCTGATGCTGAGCGTGCCGGTCTTCGCGCAGTCCGCGCTGCCGCCGGCGCCCTATGCCGACCGCCAGATCGAAGACCCGGCCCTGGAGAAGAAGGCGCGGACGCTGATGGAGACGATCCGCTGCCTCACCTGCCAGAGTCAGTCGATTGCCGACAGCAATGCCAGCATGGCCGGCGACATGCGCTCCCAGATTCGCGAACGCATCATGGCGGGGGAAGAGCCCGAGCATATCCGCGCCTGGCTGATCGAGCGCTATGGCGACTGGGTCAGCTATGAGCCGACAGCCGATCCGATCCTCTGGCCGCTCTGGGCCGCGCCCCTGATCCTGCTGGGATTGGGGCTGCTGCTGCTGCGCGGTCGGATCAAGCGGGGGAGGCGGGCATGACCGGCTGGATCATTGCCGGCGCCCAGCTGGTCCTGGTGAGCGTGGCGCTCGTCCTTGTCGGGCGGGTGCCGAGGTCGGCCTGGGAAATCACGGCCGCTGCGCTGTTGCTGGGTTTGGCCGGCTATGCGTGGCAGGGCCGTCCCGGACTGGCTGGCTCGCCCCGGCAGGCGGCCGACAGGGGCGGCGCCGCGTTCGACGAGAAGCTGGCCGAGCAACGCCGGGGCCTTGCCGAGCGCTATGGCAAGGCGGGCCAATGGCTGATGCTTTCGGACGGCCTTGGCCGACAGGGGAAGACGAAGGAAGCGGCGAACGTCCTTTTGTCCGGACTTCGCGAGACTCCGGACGATCCCAATTTGTGGCTGGGCTTCGGCAATGCGCTGGTCGCGCATGCAGGCGGAGTGCTGTCTCCCGCCGCCGATTTCGCCTATCGCCGGTCGATGGCGATCGATCCCGAAGGTCCGGCGCCCCGCTATTTCTACGGACTGGCCCTCGCCCGGGCGGGGCAACTCAAGGAAGCACGCGCCCTTTGGGGCCCGCTGGCCGCCAGCGCCCCCGAAGGCAGCGAGGTCAAGAAGGAACTCGAAGGCAATATCGCGCGTATCGATGCCATGCTCGGGTCCGAAGGCCGATAGACGGTCGAAGCCGCAGCGGCATCATTGCCACCACCCGGGAGCCGTGATAGGGCGCGGCGGTTTGCGGGGGCTTATGGAATGACAAGACGGGCCGCTTCCCCGTTCGGGTGTCCAAAGATCATGACAATTCGGCATTTTCTTCATGGCTGACGAGATCACCAACGGCGCCGTGCGCGTCGATGACGAGAGCGCCCATGATCACGGTCATGCCGGACAGAAGGCCACGCTGAAGCTGGTCGTCGGTGCGATCGGCATCGTCTTCGGGGACATCGGCACCAGCCCGCTTTATGCCTTCCGCGAAACATTCGCCGGACATCATCATCTGGACCTCGATCCGGATCATATATTGGGCGTCATCAGCCTGATGTTCTGGTCGATGATGCTGGTCGTGACGCTGAAATATGTCACCGTCATCATGCGTGCGGACAACAAGGGGGAGGGAGGCAGTCTCGCCCTGCTCGCCCTGATCAACGGCCAGACCAGGACGCAGCGATGGTCGCGCGGCATCGTCCTGCTCGGCGTGTTCGCGACGTCCCTTTTCTACGGCGACTCGATGATCACGCCCGCCGTGTCGGTGCTGTCGGCGGTCGAGGGACTGGCGGTCTACAACAGCAGCCTTGCGCCGCTGATCCTGCCGGCCGCGATCGTCATCCTGCTCGGCCTGTTCTGGATACAGGGACTGGGGACCAACCGGGTCGCATCGCTGTTCGGCCCGATCATGCTGTTCTATTTCCTGACCATCGCGGTTCTGGGCATCATCAGCATCGTCAAGACGCCGGGCATCCTCCACGCCTTCAATCCCTATTGGGCGGTCATGTTCTTCGTCACCGATCCGCTGCCGGCATTCCTCGCCCTGGGCGCGGTCGTGCTGGCCGTGACCGGCGCGGAAGCGCTCTACGCCGATATGGGGCATTTCGGACGCAGTCCGATCCGCGTGTCCTGGCTGACCTTCGTCCTGCCCGCCTTGATGATGAACTATATGGGGCAGGGCGCGCTGCTGTTCCGGGAGGGCGCGGCCGCCCTTCACAGCCCCTTTTATTATCTGGCGCCGCAATGGGCGCAATTGCCGCTGGTCGGGCTGGCCACGCTGGCCGCGATCATCGCCAGCCAGGCGGTGATCTCCGGCGCTTTTTCCGTCACGCAGCAGGCAATCCAGCTCGGCTTCATGCCGCGCCTGCGGATTGCGCATACCAGCGCGTCGACGGCCGGCCAGATCTACATCCCCCTCATCAACTGGGGGCTGATGGTCATGGTGATCCTGTTGGTGCTGGTGTTCCAGACCTCGTCGAACCTCACGGCCGCCTATGGCATCGCCGTCACGGGCGCGATGTTCATCGACAATGTGTTGCTGACGGTGCTGCTCTACCGGCTATGGAAATGGCGCTGGTATTATTCGGCGCCGCTGCTGTCGGTGCTGTTCCTGGTGGACGGCGCCTATCTGGCCGCCAATTTCACCAAGGTGCCCGATGGCGGCTGGTTCCCGCTGCTGATCGGCTTCGTGATCTTCACCCTGCTCACCACCTGGTCGCGCGGGCGCCGTCTGGTTCAGGACCGGCTGCGCGAAGCGGCCATGCCGATTCCCGTCTTCGTCGCGTCCGCCGCGAACAGCGCGGTTCGGGTGCCCGGTACGGCGGTTTTCATGACCTCCACGCCCGATGGCGTTCCCCATGCGCTGCTGCATAATCTCAAGCACAACAAGGTGTTGCATGAGCGCGTCATCCTCTTGACCGTCAAGATCAAGGATGTGCCGGTTGTAGAAGATGACGGGCGCTTCAAGCTGGAGGATCTGGGCCGCGGATTCTTCCGGCTGGTGCTGCAATATGGCTTCATGCAGGAACCGGACGTCCCCGCCGCGCTCAAGAATGTGACTGGCTGCGGTCAGGCGTTCAGGATGATGGACACCAGCTTCTTCCTTGCCCGGCAGACGCTGCTGCCGTCGGCCAAGCCGGGGATGCCGCTGTGGCGCGAGAAGATTTTCGCCTGGATGCTGCGCAATGCGGAAAGTGCAATGGAATTCTTCCGGCTGCCGACCAATCGCGTGGTCGAACTGGGCAGCCAGGTCGAGATCTGATCCATATAAAAGGGCGCGGCAGGACCGCCGCGCCCCATCTTCCATCCAAGCGGATCAGGCCGCGTCGCGATCGGCATTGATCTCGACGAGCTGACCGCCGTTGATCGCGATCTTCTTCGGCTTCATCGCCTCCGGAACCTCACGCACCAGTTCGATCGTCAGCAGACCATCGGCCAGGTCGGCCTTTTCGACCCGCACGAAATCGGCGAGTTCGAAGCGGCGTTCGAAGCTGCGGTTGGCGATGCCGACATGCAGGAAGCGAGAGCGGTCGCCGCCCTGCGATTCTTCCTTGCGCCCGGTGACCTGGAGCAGGTTCTGCTGGGCAGTGATGTCGATCTCGTCCGTCCGGAAGCCCGCGACGGCCAGCGTGACGCGATAGCGATCTTCGGAAATCCGTTCGATGTTGAACGGGGGATAATTGTCGCCTTGCTGCAACCGGGCGTTGTTCTCGATCAGGTCGAAGAGACGATCGAAGCCCACGGTCGAGCGGCGATAGGGGGTAAGGTCAAAACCACGCATTGTCATAATCTCCCAAAGAGCAAAATGAACATGCCGGACCCAGAACAAGGCATCCGGCGGTACCATGCCCAACCCCATATGGCGGCTGGACGGCTTTGATATGGTTCGATGGAAAAGCGTTTCAAGTGGTCTGGCGACGGGATTTTGGATGCGTGGCGGGCGCCATGCGCAGCCTTGTTCACATGCCCGGAGGCGGCCCAATGGCTGGTCGTTCAAGCCCGAAAAGAAAAGTACCCGGGCCGTGTTTCCACGACCCGGGTACTAATGGACGATTGCTCGTCTCCCCCTTGGCCTGCCTCGACCGCTTCTCAGCCCCCTAAGCTCGAAGCGGGATGCAGTATCCCTGAACCACGGCCATTTACCTGTGCTTCGTCGCCTGTGCTATGTATAGAGCAGGCCGCTGTCACGGGCTATTTCCCAGCCTTGTGATTTTCCCCGCGAGGCTGTGGCTCCGGTGCAACAATCCGGCAATGCTTGCCGTCGTTCGATAGCATGCTAGACGGGCTGCCTGTCCAATCGAGAGGCCATTCGCGCCGTCATGATTCTATCCCGATACGAACGCATGATTGCCAAGCGTTACCTGCTGCCCGGCAAGGGGGAGGGGTTCATATTCCTGGTTGCCGGCATCAGCCTGGCCGCCGTGATGCTGGGGGTGGCGGCGCTGATCATCGTGATGAGCGTGATGAACGGCTTTCGCGCCGAACTGTTCGACAAGATCGTGGGCCTTAACGGTCATGCCGTCGTCCAGGGCTATGGCGGACGCCTGCCGGACTGGAAGGCGGTGTTGAGGGAGGCGAAGGCGACGCCCGGCGTGACCAGCGCCACGCCATTGATCGAGCAGCCCCTGCTGGGCAGCTTTCAGGGGCGGGTGGAAGCGGTGCTGGTGCGCGGCATGACGGTGAACGACATCCGCAACAATGCAACGCTGAAGGCGAAGGTCGTGGCCGGCAGCCTGAGCGCGCTGACCCCCAATGGCGGCAAGGTGGCGATAGGGTCGCGGCTGGCGGAAAATCTGGGAATCCAGTTGGGCGACAGCCTTACCATCATCAATCCCGCGGGCCGTTCGACGCCCTTCGGCACGGTGCCGCGGCAGGTATCCTATCAAGTGGCCGCCATTTTCGAGGTCGGCATCTACGATTATGACAAGGCCTTCGTCGTCATGCCGGTGGAGGACGCCCAGACATTGCTGCTGTTGGGCGATGTCGTCAGCATGATCGAGGTGGAGACCGTCAACGCCGACCAGGTGGCCGCCATATTGGAACCCTTGGCCGGCAAGGTCGCGGGCCGCGCGATCGTCACCGACTGGCGGCAGATGAATGCCTCGCTGTTCGAGGCGCTGGCGGTCGAGCGCGTCGCCATGTTCGTCGTGCTGTCGATCATCGTGCTGGTGGCGGTTTTCAACATCCTCTCCTCGCTCATCATGCTGGTGCGCGCGAAGACGCGCGACATCGCCATCCTGCGGACCATGGGTGCGAGCCGGGCCGGGCTGGTGAAGATATTCATGACCGTGGGCGTGACGATCGGCGCGCTGGGCATGGCGGCGGGCATGGTGCTGGGCTTCACCTTCCTGTTCTTCCGTCAGAGCGTGGTGAACGCGATCCAGTTCATGACGGGGCAGAATCTCTGGGACCCGTCGATCCGCTTCCTCACCGAATTACCGGCCAAGCCCGATCCGGTGGAGATCGCCATCATCTGCCTGATGGCGTTGATCTTCAGCTTCCTGGCGACGCTCTATCCCGCGTTCAAGGCCGCCAATACCGATCCTGTGCAGGTGCTGCGTTATGAATGAGATATTGAAGGTCGCAGGCCTCAAGCGCAGCTTCACCCAGGGCGGCGTCACCATAGAGGTGTTGCGCGGTGTCGAGTTGTCGGTGGCGCCGGGAGAAATCGTGGCGTTGCTCGGTCCGTCGGGATCGGGGAAATCGACGCTGCTCCAGGCGGTAGGACTGTTGGAGGGCGGCTTCGACGGATCGATCCGCATCGCGGGCGAGGAAGCGGCGAAGCTCGACAATGACGGACGGACGCGGCTTCGCAGGGATGCGCTGGGCTTCGTCTATCAATTCCACCATCTGCTTCCCGACTTCAATGCGGTGGAGAATGTCATCCTGCCGCAGGTGATCCGCGATGAGGAGATGGCAACGGCCCGCGCTCGCGCCGAATCCCTGCTCGGGTCATTGGGGCTTGGCCATCGGCTGGAACATCGGCCCAGCCAGCTTTCCGGCGGCGAGCAGCAGCGCGTGGCCGTGGCGCGGGCGCTCGCCAACCGGCCTGCGCTGGTCCTTGCGGACGAGCCCACCGGCAATCTGGACGAGCGGACCGCCGACGTCGTGCTGGCCGAATTCCTGCGGCTGGTGCGCGAGGAAGGTTCCGCCGCGCTGGTGGCGACGCATAATGAAAGACTGGCGGAGAAGATGGACCGGGTTGTCCGCCTTCATGAAGGACTGCTGGAGGAAAGTTCAGGCGGAATGTGACGCCGCATCCCGGACCGTCGCGATGACGATCTGGTTCCTTCCCTGATTCTTCGCCCGAAGCAGCGCGGCGTCCGCCGTCCGGACCAGTGTTTCCGCCCTGCCATGGTCGGGGAAGACGGCAAGGCCGAAGGAGGCTGTGATCGGCCCCAGTTCTTCGCCCCGATGCTCGACTCGCAGTTCCTGCAATTTCTGCTGCACCTGAATGGCGCGGTCGATGGCCTGATCCTGCGCGAAGCCGGGCATCAACAGCACGAACTCCTCCCCGCCCAGACGGAAAGCGCAATCCTTTTCCCGCAACGCTTCGTCCAGCACGCCGCCCACGGCGCGCAGCACGGCATCGCCCGCATCATGGCCATGGGCGTCGTTGAACCGCTTGAAATGATCGATGTCGACCATCAGGCAGGCCAGCGGCGTCAGGGCGCTTTCGGCATGGGCCACCTGTTCGTTGAACACCGCATCGAAGCGGCGACGATTGGCCAGCCCGGTCAGCGGATCGGCCATGGCCATCTGCCGCAACGCATCGCGCAGCCGCAGATTGGCAAGAGCCAGGCCGATATTTTCCGCCAGCATCTCCAGATATTTCTCGGTGCGGCCGATCTGGTCGGCGGTACGATCCTCGGGCTGCTCGACATAGAGCAGGCCGATGCTCTCCCCCTGCGCCGTCAGCGGTATGCAGATGGTGCGGACCTGCGCATTTCCCGTCAGATGCTCGCAGGGAATGTCGACCAGATCGCCGGCCGGCTTGTGAATCTGCCCCCGCCGCAGCGCCCAACAGGTGGCGGGCGTAAAATCGCCGCCCGACTGCCGGGGCGACAGCCAGTCGCAGGCCTGCACCATCATGTTGCGGCGCGTGTCGTGAATGTAGAGCCGCCCGGCAAAACCCGGCGCGATCTCAGGCGCGAAACGCCGGACGACCTCGACCAGATCGCTGGTGCTGTCGCATCCCTGCAGGCGTTGCGTCATGCGGGAAAGCTGGTCGCGCGTGATCCGGTCCGCATCGCGTTCCTGCTCCAGCCTTTGCCTTTCCAGGCCGTTTTCCCGGAAAATGCGGATGGCCTGCGCCATGTCGCCAATCTCGTCCACCTGGGGAAAGTCGGGCGGCACAGCGGCGTAGTCCTGCGCGGCAAGGCGCGTCACAACATCGCTCAGCCTCACAACCGGACGCAATATGCGCTGCTTCAGGATGAAGTAGAGCACGCACAGGAACAGCAGGGCGGTAGCACCCAGCATGATTTCCGACATGATGCGCCACTGCCGGGCCGCTTCGGTCGCCTGCTGGACGGTGTTTTCCGCCCGCTGATCCAGCATATACTGGAACTTGCCGATCTGGGCGGCGACGCGATCGAGTTCCCGGCCATATTCGTCCCCGAAGACTATGGTGCGCGCGGTCTCCCGGTCTCCCTTTTCGGCGGCGTTGATGGCGGCTTCCTGCTCATCGGTCAGCGCGTCGGCCCAGTGCAACCCCTGCCGCAACGCCGCCAGTTCGCTGATGCTTGCCCCCCGGTCGCGCAGATGCAGGATACGCTGCTCGACAGAGCGGAGCGCCGCCTTCTCCCGCCGATAGGCGATGATATGCGACGGATCGCCCGTAATCACATAGGCGCGCGCCTGCTCGGTCAGCCGATAGGTGTCTTCCTCCAGCGTGGCGGTCATCTGGTCGAACACGGCCCGCTGCTCGACGGCGGCCCGCTCCTTTTCTTCCGCGCTGGAGGCCATCAGCATGACCGCCCCCGAAGCGAGGGTAAGGGCCACGGTGGCGCCATAGGCATAGTTGGTGATGGTGGATAGACGCATGATCCGCTCAGGCTAGAACTCAATAGTTGGAGATGTGTTAACCATCGGCCAGTGACGGTGCAATTTTACCCACGACTTTCTGCGTCCGGGGGCTGGCGCCGAATCGGTGGGAATGCCTAGATGAGGTCATGCCTCATGCCGGTTTCGTCCCCCTTCGCGTCTTTTCATCCTTCACCATGCTGGAGGGGGCGATCGACCCCAAGAAGATCGCGAAGCAGGCCAGGGCTCTGGGCTTTCCCGCCGCGGCCATCACCGACCGTAACGGCCTGTATGGCTCCATGGCCTTTTCCGACGCCTGCAAGGGGGAGGGGGTGCAGCCGATCATCGGCGCGATGATCGGCATTTCGCGCCCCGACCGCCCGGCCAATGCGGCGCCCGTGCACGACTGGATCGCCCTCTATGCGCAGGATGCGGTCGGCTATGACAATCTCTGTGCGCTGGTATCCATGGCGCATCTCGACCGGCCCGTCGAAGAGGTGCCGCATATCAGCCTAAACATGCTGGAGGGGCGGACCGATGGCCTGATCGCCTTGACCGCCGGAGGGGAAGGCGCGCTGGCGCGGCTCTTCGCCGAGGATCAGCCTGCTGCTGCGCTGGCCTATGCCAGTCGGCTGGAAGCGCTGTTTCCCGGAAGGCTCTATATCGAAATCTGCCGCCGTTTCGACCCCATCGAAGGGAAGGCGGAACCGGAACTGCTCGACCTTGCCTATGCCCGCGACCTGCCTCTGGTGGCGACCAACCCGACCTGCTTTGCCGAGCCGCATTTCCACGAAGCGCATGACGTGATGCTCTGCATTGCCGACAGCGCCTATGTCGAGACGCCCGACCGTCGCACCAGTTCGCCGGACGCCTGGATGAAACCGGCGGCGGAGATGAGGCGGCTGTTCGAGGATTTGCCCGAAGCGCTCGCCAATACGCTGGTGGTCGCCCAGCGCTGCGCCATTGCCGCCCCCAAGCGCAAGCCCATCCTCCCCAGCCTGGCCGGCGACATAGAGGGCGAGGCGAAGATGCTGCGCGAGCAGGCGACGGCAGGGCTGGAAGCCCGGCTGGCCAAGGCCGGCATCACCGACGAGGAAGCGCGAAAGCCCTATTTCGACCGGCTGCGGTTCGAAGCCGACATCATCATCCAGATGGGATTTCCGGGCTACTTCCTGATCGTGGCCGACTTCATCAAATGGGCGAAGGATCATGACATTCCGGTGGGGCCGGGACGTGGTTCGGGCGCTGGATCGGTCGTCGCCTGGGCGCTGACGATCACCGATCTGGACCCGCTGCAACTGGGATTGCTGTTCGAGCGCTTCCTGAACCCGGAACGCGTCTCCATGCCGGACTTCGACATCGACTTCTGTGAAACCCGGCGAGGCGAGGTGATCCGCTACGTCCAGCAGAAATATGGCACGGACCATGTCGCGCAGATCATCACCTTCGGAAAGCTGAAGGCGCGCGCCGTTCTGAAGGACACGGGCCGCGTCCTGCAGATGAGCTATGGGCAGGTCGACCGCCTGGCCAAGCTGGTGCCCAACCATCCGACCGATCCCTGGACGCTGGAACGCTCGCTGAACGGCGTGGCGGAGTTCAGGGCGGAATATGACAATGACGCGCAGGTCAGGCGACTGATCGACTATGCGATGAAGCTGGAGGGCTTTCCGCGCCACAGCTCCACCCATGCGGCGGGCGTGGTGATCGGCGACAGGCCGCTGTCGCAACTGGTGCCGCTCTATCGCGATCCGCGCTCCGACATGCCGGTGACGCAGTTCGACATGAAATATGTCGAGGGCGCGGGGCTGGTGAAGTTCGACTTCCTTGGCCTCAAGACGCTGTCCGTCTTGCAGAAGGCGGTGCAACTGCTTGCGGGCCGGGGGGTGGAGGTCGACCTCAATTCGCTCGGCTGGGACGATCCGGCGGTCTATGAACTGCTCCAGCGGGGCGATACGGTCGGCGTGTTCCAGTTGGAATCGGAGGGCATGCGCAAGACGCTGGCCGCCGTGCGTCCAACCAATTTCGGGGACATCATCGCGCTGGTGTCGCTCTACCGCCCTGGGCCGATGGATAACATCCCGATGTTCGGCCGTCGCAAGAACGGTCAGGAAGAGATTGAATATCCACATATATTGCTGAAACCGATCCTGGAAGAGACCTATGGCATCTTCGTCTATCAGGAACAGGTGATGCAGGCCGCGCAGATATTGGCGGGCTATTCGCTGGGCGATGCCGACCTTCTGCGCCGCGCCATGGGCAAGAAGATCAAGGCGGAGATGGATGCGCAACGCGCCCGCTTCGTCGAGGGGTGCGCGAACAGCGGCATCGCGGCGGGCAAGGCGAACGATCTGTTCGACTTGATCGACAAGTTCGCGGGCTATGGCTTCAACAAGTCGCACGCCGCCGCCTATGCTCTGCTTGCCTATCAGACCGCCTGGCTGAAGGCGCATTATCCGGCGGAATTCTATGCCGCGTCCATGGCCTTCGACATCCACCTGACGGACAAGCTGACCGTGTTCGTGGACGACATGCGGCGCATGGGGCTGAGCTGCCTGGCGCCGGACATCAACCGCAGCCTGGCGGATTTTTCGGTCGAGCCGGTCCAATATGAAGGCGACGACCCGCGCCTGGGCTTTGCCGTGCGCTATGCGCTGGGCGGGCTGAAAGGCGTGGGCGAGAAGGCGATGGAACAGCTTGTGGCCGAGCGGGAGGTTGGCGGCCCGTTCAAGTCGCTGGACGATTTTGCCGACCGGATCGAGCCGCGTCTGCTCAACCGGCGGCAATTGGAAAGCCTGGCGGCGGCTGGCGCCTTCGACGGCGTGCATGCCGACCGGGCCGGCGTCCATGCAGCGGCGGAAACGATCCTCAGCGTCGCCTCCAGCGCTGCGGAGGCAAGGGAAAGCGGTCAGGGCGGTCTGTTCGGAGATGTCGAAACGCCGCATGCGGATGTCCGCATCCCGCCGCACCAGACCTGGTCGACGGCGGACCGCATGGCGCAGGAAAAGGATGCCTTCGGCTTCTATTTCTCCGCGCATCCGGTGGACCGCTACCGCCATCTGGCAGAGGCGCGCGGCGCGAAAAGCTATGGCGCGATTTGCGCCGAACCGGTGGCGGAGGGCGGACGTGCCACCGGCGTGATGGCGGCCATGGTTGAGGATGTGCGCTGGCGTGAAACCAAGCGCGGTGCGCGCTATGCCGCCGCAACATTCTCCGACAGCAGCGGTCAGTTTCAGGCAAGCTGCTTCGATGAGGATGCCTGCAAGGCTATCGAGGATATGGCGCGCGAAGGCGATTGCGCGTTGCTGATGGTTGAACTGGACCGCTTGCCGGGCGAAGAAACGCCGCGGGTGACGGTCCGCGGGGTGGAACCTTTCCGCCAATTGGCCAATAGTTCCCGCATGGAACTGGTGGTCGATGTGAGCGATGCAGCCGCAATCGGGACGTTGGCGCAGCTTCTGGCGCGCGCGAAGGGAGGACGGAGCGAAGTCTTCCTGCGTGCGCCCGTGGGGGGAGGCAAGGCGGCGCGGCTGTTCCTGGGCGACGATTATCTGATCGGTGCGGACCAGGTCGACAGCATCGCGACGATTGCCGGCCTGCGCATTGGGTCGTTCGAACGGATGGAAGCCAAAGCGGACGGCTATCGCGCACGCAATCGGCGTTCGGGCTTGCGCTTGGTGGCTGGTTGAGCTTCCTCCGGTCGAGGACAGCTTGCCCTCACCGTCGCCATGTGCAGGAACCCCAGTTCCGAAGCTCGATCTGGAGCCTGAACCCCTAGAATAGGCTCATCTGGTCACCCTCCGGCCTTCGGAACAGATCGGTGCGCAGAGTCACCCGTTCTCCAGTGAAGCCCGCCCGTTTACGTGCCTTTTGAAAGCGCGTGCGGATCAGGTCGGCCCATACTCCCTGCCCGCGCATCCGGCTGCCGAAATTCGCGTCATTGTCGCGACCGCCCCTTATGTCATGGATGATTGCCATCACCTTGGCCGCGCGGTCGGGATAATGTTCTTCCAGCCAGGCGCGGAACAGCGGGGCGACTTCATGGGGCAGGCGGACGGGAATATAGCTGGCGTCCCGTGCGCCAGCCGATGCGACGCGAGCGACAATATCCTCTATCTCATGATCGGTGATAGCGGGAACTATGGGCGATATGCTGGCGACGACCGGTATGCCCGCATCCGCCAACCGCCGGATCGCCTCCACCCGGCGAAGCGGATGCGGCGCGCGCGGTTCCAGCGTTCTGGCCGTGGCGGGATTCAGCGAGGTCACCGAAATCATCACCGCGACCAGCCTTTCCCGCGCCATGCAGGTCAGCAGGTCGATGTCGCGCAATATCCGGTCGGATTTGGTCGTGATATAGACCGGATGACGGCATTCCCACAATATTTCAAGGCATTGTCTGGTGATCCTCCAGTCCCGTTCGATCGGCTGATAGGGATCGGTATTGGTGCCCATCGCGATCGGGTTGACCTGATGGGATTTCTTGGAAAGCTCCTTGCGAAGCAACGTTGCCGCGTCGGGCTTGGCAAACAGCCGGGTTTCGAAATCCAGGCCGGGCGACAGGTCGTGATAGGCATGGGTCGGACGGGCGAAGCAATAGATGCAGCCATGTTCGCAGCCCCGATAGGCGTTGATCGACTGGCTGAAGGCAATGTCGGGAGAGTTGTTGCGGCTGATGATGGTTCGAGGGCTTTCTACCGTCACCTCCGTACGCCGCCGCGGCGGGACGCCGTCAATGTCGGCCAGGGCATCCAGCCAATCGCCGTCGGACGTTCGTTCGGGCATGTTGAAACGCCGGCTTTCGCCGTTTACCGTCGCACCTCTGCCTTTCTCAACCGCCATCTCGGAATTAGAACATAAAGGGAACATATTGACAAGGCCGTATCCGCCGGTTCATCTGAAGCCCATTCGAAAAGGGGGACATCATGCGGAAGATCATCGCCGTGGCAGGTTTGTGGATGGCGGCTTTGGCAACGCCCGGCCTGGCTGCCGACGCTGGGGCCTGCGGTGCGGGCCTGATATGCGCGAGCGATCCGCAAACCGTGGTGCAGGCGCTTCAGGCCGCCGGATACAAGGCGCTGTTGGGCAAGAGCAAGCAGACCGGCAATCCGAAGATCGAAAGCGCGGCGAGCGGCTATGATTACTCGATCTTCTTCTATGAATGCGAGCAGACGCGGCATTGCGGGTCGCTGCAATTTCAGGTGAGCTTTGAGGATGACGGCGGCAATACGCCGGAGCTTGCCAATAAATGGAACAAGGACAAGAGGTTCGCGCAGATGTCCGTCTGGGACGACGGATCGCTGGCGGTCGCCTATGACGTGACGACCGTCGGCGGGCTTAACCAGAAGAATTTCGCGGATGTGATCGACTGGTGGACGGTCATGCTGGGTGAGGCCAGCAAATTCTTCAAGGAAAACCCTGCGCCGACCAAATGAGGCCGCAAATTGTGGCGATGTCTCAGCGTTCGGTCAGGCGCGGCATGAGTTCCACGAAATTGCAGGGCCGGAAACGATTGTCGAGTTGGCTGACGAGGATGCCGTCCCAGGCATCCTTCACCGCGCCCGTCGATCCAGGCAGCGCGAAGATATAGGTGCCCCGTGCGACGCAGGCGGTCGCCCGCGACTGGATGGTGGACGTGCCGATGCTTTGATAGCTGAGCCAGCGGAACAACTCTCCAAAGCCCGGAATTTCCTTGTCCTGCACCTGCGCCAAAGCCTCCGGGGTGACGTCGCGGCCCGTGACTCCCGTTCCGCCTGTCGTGATGATGCAGTCGATCTGCGGATCGTCGATCCAGCCATGCAGACGCGCGACGATGGCCGAGCGTTCGTCCCGCTCGATATGACGGTCGGCCAGGACATGGCCGGCGGCGGCAATGCGATCCGCCAGAATGTCGCCCGACCTGTCGTCGGCGGCCGTGCGGCTGTCCGACACTGTCAGCAATGCAATCCGAACCGGCAGGAAGGGCCGGCCTTCGTCGATCGGCATCAGTCGGAACCGCCGGCAATACTGGCGGCGATGCTTGCGCTGGCCATCGGCTTCCTGGGAGCCAGGCGCACCAGGCGCGTGCCCTTCGTTCCCGGAAAGGTCGGCCAAAGTCCCTGCGCCATGCCGGCCAGCGATTCCGCACTGCCCTTCGCCTGGATCTGATACATCCAATAGTTGCGCATCACGATGTTCACATAGGCGCGCGTTTCGTAATAGGGCAGGGATTCGATGAACAGCAGCGGGTCGCCATTGTCCTTCACTTCGCTGTTCCAACGCTCGACGGGCATCGGCCCGGCATTATAGGCGGCCATCACCTTGGGCAGCAGCCCGCCGGTCGCGCCCATGTCGCGCAGATTTTCGAGGTAGCGCTGGCCATATTCCATATTGGTCGACGGCACGAACAGTTGATCGGACGCGGAAAGCCCCATCAGGCTGCCCGTGCTGGGCAGCACCTGCATCAGTCCGCGCGCGCCTGCGCTGCTCACGACATCCCGGCGGAAACCGGATTCCTGGAGCGCATGGGCATAGATCAGCGCCGGGTCGACCCGCCATCCACCATCCGGCCGCCAATCGGGCGCGGGGAAGCGCGCGAAACTGCCCGGCTGCTTGCCCGCAGGACCGTTATGAGCGAGCCAGAGCTGGGTTTCCGGCAGGCTCAGCGCGCCCGCCAGCCGGATCAGCGCATCATATTGGCCGGTCCCGCCGATCTTCGCCTGATAGCGCAGGATCTGGTCCGCTCGTGCCGTTTCACCAATGGCTGACAGGGTGACGGCCGCCCGCACATTAGGGCTGTCCTTGAGCTGCTGCCATTCCGTAGCGCCGAAGCGAGGTGCGGCAGGCGCGCCGCCCAAGGGCACGGCCAGCGTTTCGCGGGCGAGCAGGCCGTAGAAGCTCTCTTCCGAGCGCGCAGCGGTCTTCAGCAGGGCTTCGACCCGCTCCGGTTCTCCGCACACCATATAGGCGCGCGCCGCCCAATAGGCGCCTGCTGCGCGCATGTCGCTATTGCCGGCCAGCGTCGCGACATTGCCGAAAGCAGGCGCAGCGGCCCGGCAGTCATTCTGGCGCCAGGCCGCAAGGCCGGTGGTCCAATAGGCCTGAACAGCCCAATCGCCGCCGCTGCGGCCTTCAAGGGCCTTCGCCGCCATGCGCCGGGCGTTGGCGTCGTCGCTTTCGATATAATAGGCCCAGGCGATGCGCTGCCGCACTTCGGTCAGGCCCTCCGGCGTCAGCCCCGCCTCACCGGTGGAAAGCAGGGCTTCGGCGCCGGCCGGATCGTCATTCTTGATGAAGGGCTGGATTTGACCGACCAGTGCCTGAGCCAGCGCATCGGTCTTCACCGCCGACACATATTCGCGGCGGGGCGCGCCACCCAGCCAGACCATCTTCTGCACCTGGGGCAGGGCGGGCAGGATCGTGGCGCCACGCTTCTGCGCCAGCCGGGAAAGCTGATCGGCCTTGTCCAGCCATGGCGCCTTGTTGATGAGGTCGAGCAGTTCGAACAGCTCGACCCTGGGGGAATTCCTTGCGAGGTAGAGTTCGGCCAGGGCGACCGGGCGGAAAGCGTCCTGTGCGTCCAGCGCGCCGATCATCGCCTTCGCATCCATCCATTTCTGGTCCCGCAAGGCGGCGTAAATGGCGCTGTACCGGCCCTTGTCGGCCTCGCTCAGCTGGAGAGGCGATGAGGGCAATTCCCTGGCAATCGCGGGAACAGTAACCGCCGTGTCGGCGTTTGCCGGCATGGCCGTCGCGGCGAAAGCCAGCGCTGCCAGGCATGATGAAAGGGTGGTTGCGCGAATCACTCAGTCATTTCCTCGATCAGACCTTGCAGCACACGCCAACATTCTGCCTTTGCTGCGGGTTGGCCAAGCAGCAAACGCGGGTGAAATGTGGCGAAGGCGGGTAAGGTGCCGCCATCATGGTTAAAATTCCGTAAACCTGTCTCCGGCGTTGGCAGAAGGGTGCGGATCGTCCGGTCGCCCAACAACAATAATCTTCGGGGGGAGGCAAGCATCACATGTGTGCGCATGCGCGCTGCGGCGGCCGCCAGGTCCGACGCCTCCACCATCGCGCCCGGCGGACGCGACAGGAAGAGCGACCCCAGATGGATGTCCTGCCGCTTGAGGCCGATCGTCCGCAACATGGCATCGAACAATTGACCCGCACGCTCGCTGAGCAGGGCTCCTGCCCCGATGTCTGCGGGATCGGGCATGTCGGTGATGACCATGAGAGGTGCGTTGACGGGCCCTGCGGGCATCAGCGCGGCGCCCGGCCAGCGCCGCTCCGGCTGGGCGGCGTCCTCCGCAAGCCAAGTCAGGAAGGAGTCGAAAGACTGGGGCTTCGCCTGGGCGGGAGCATCGTCGGACGCGGCGATCCGCTTTCGCGGCGGCTCCTGAACGGGGCGCAACCAGTTGGTCGGTTCCTCCCCGATGGCGCAATCCACGCCGGCCAGCCTCCACCACGCCATATAGGCATTGGCGGTCTCCGCCAGATTTTCCTGCAATAATCCCCGCATCGATTGTCTTGGGCCAGAGGTTGACGCCGTGGTCAAGTTTCTTCATCGCGCTCAGTGGCAAAACGTTTGGGTAGCGCGGCGACCGGATCAGGAAGGAAAACCGGCGGCGTCGACGAAATGGAGGGAATATGAGCGAACGGGATTCGATGCCCTATGACATCGTCATCGTCGGCGGGGGACCGGCGGGGCTGTCTTCGGCCATCAGGCTGAAGCAACTCGCGAACGAGGCTGGGCAGGAATTGTCGGTTTGCGTGCTGGAAAAGGGCTCGGAAATCGGCGCCCATATCCTGTCGGGCGCGGTGGTCGATCCCAAGGCGCTGGATGAGTTGTTCCCCGAATGGCGCGACATGGGCTGCCCGATGGCCGAAGTGCCGGTGACGGACAATCAGCACTGGTTCCTCAGCAAGGGCGGCAAGATGAGCATGCCGCACATCATGACGCCGGGCTGGATGCACAACAAGGGCACCTATACCGGATCGCTGGGCAATCTCTGCCGCTGGCTGGCCGAACAAGCCGAGGGGCTGGGCGTCGAAATCTTCCCCGGCTTCGCGGCGGCGGAAATCCTCTACAATGAGGACGGGTCGGTGAAGGGCGTCGCGACCGGCGACATGGGTATCGACCGGGAGGGCAATCGCAAGCCTGACTATCAACCTGGGCTGGAACTGCATGCGCGCTACACCTTCTTTGCGGAGGGCGCGCGGGGCCATCTCACCAAGATATTGAAGCGCCAGTTCGCGCTAGATGCCGACAGCGAGCCGCAGGTCTATGGCCTGGGCATGAAGGAATTGTGGGACATCGATCCCGCCAAGCACAAGCCCGGCCTCGTCATCCATACCCAGGGCTGGCCGCTGACCGACGCCTATGGCGGCGGCTTCCTCTACCACCAGGCCAATGGGCAGGTGGCGCTGGGCTTCGTCGTGGGGCTGGGCTATCGCAACCCCTATCTCTACCCGTTCGAGGAATTCCAGCGCTGGAAGCAGCATCCGGAAATCCGCAAATATCTGGAGGGCGGCCGTCGCGTCTCCTATGGCGCGCGGGCGATCAACGAGGGCGGCTGGCAGTCGATCCCCAAGCTCGCCTTCCCGGGCGGCGCGTTGATCGGTTGCTCGGCGGGCTTCGTCAACGTGCCCCGCATCAAGGGTACGCATACCGCGATGAAGTCGGGCATGCTGGCGGCGGAAGCGGCCTTCGCTGCGATCCGGGCCGAACGGTCGAGCGATGTGCTGGACGATTATGAGGCCAATCTGCGGTCGAGCTGGATCGCGACCGAACTGCAACTGGTCAAGAATGCCGAGCCGCTGCTGTCGAAGTTCGGCAACACCATCGGCACGGTGCTGGCGGGCATCGACATGTGGATGCGCACGCTGAAGATCGGCCTGCCCTTCACGATGAAGCACAAGCCCGATGCGGAGAAGCTGTGGCGCAAGGACGTGTCGAGGAAGATCGACTATCCCAAGCCCGATGGCGTGATCAGCTTCGACCGGCTGTCGTCGGTGTTCCTCAGCAACACCAATCATGAGGAGGATCAGCCGGTCCATCTCCAGCTCAAGGACCCGTCCATCCCGATTTCCTACAACCTGCCCCTTTATGACGAGCCGGCGCAACGCTATTGTCCGGCGGGCGTCTATGAAGTGGTCGGGCTGGAAGAAGGCGAACCCCGCTTCCAGATCAATGCGCAGAACTGCGTCCACTGCAAGACGTGCGACATCAAGGACCCGACCCAGAACATCAACTGGGTGGTGCCCGAGGGCGGTGGAGGACCGAACTATCCGAACATGTAGGCGCCTACCTCAACAGGCATTTGCTGCAATCATGCTGGTGCTGCCCGCCGCGGCGGGCGCATCGGTGGACCCCGGCAGCGCATTGCATGCCTATATGCGGGGGCGCCTGGCCGATGACGACGGCGCTCCCGGCCTTGCGCTGACCAGCTACCGGCAAGCGCTGGCGGGCGATCCCGCCAGTCTGGAGGTTGCACGCCGATCCTATTTCCAGGCGGTGATCAGCGGCGATATGGGGCTGGCGCTGCGCTCCGCCGCCGTACTGGAAAGCGACGGAATCCTGCCGCGCGACGGCACTCTGCTCCAGATCGCGGATGCGCTGAACCGGAAGGATTGGGCAGGTGCAAGGCTGATCGTCGACCGCATGGTGGCGGAAGGCAATTTCGCCTTTCTGGCGCCGATCATGCGCAGCTGGATATCGGTGGGGGAGGGGCGCTATGCGGCGCCCGTCATCGATCCCACGGATCGTTTCGCCTCCCTCGCGAAACGTTATCTGGACGAACATCTGGCGCTGCAGGCGCTGCGTAACGGCGACCTTCAGACTGCCCGGCCATCGATCAACCAGGCGCTTGCATTGCGGACCGCGGAGGCGGACGAACTGCGGCTGCTCTTCGCCGGACAATTGGCGGCGCGGGGCGCCAGGGCGGATGCGCTGGCGCTTCTGCCCGAAACCCACGCCAATTTCGCGCAGGCCCGCGAGGATATTGCCAGGGGCAAGGCGCTTTCGTTCCATGGCAAGGCCCTGACGGCGGGGCAGGGGTTCGCCCGGCTGCTTACCCGGCTGGCAGCCGACATATCCTCGGACGGCAGCACGGGGTCGCTGGGGATCAGGCTTGCGCGCATCGCCGCCTTTGCCGATCCTGCCGGGGCCGCGCCCCGCATCGTCGCCGCCGATTTGCTGAGCCGGGGCGGCTATGCGGCCTATGCGGTCGAGGAAGCCCGCAAGGTCCCCGGCGCCGGCTGGTACGGCGCGCTGGGGCAGGCCGAACTGGTCGAGGCATTGGCGGCGGCGGGCCAGCGGCCGGAGGCGATCACCCTTGCCCATGCGCTCGCAGCCGTCCCCAATGCGGAGCCCGAACGCCATGTCCGGCTGGGTCAGTTGCTGATGCAGGAAAAGGATTACCGGGCGGCCGCATCGGCCTTCCGCGCGGCGCAGGCAGGCTATTCGGACGATGCTGTTCCCTGGGCGCTGCTGCTGTTCGAAGGCAGCGCGTTGGAACAGGGCGCGCAATGGGACGAGGCGAGGGCGGTGCTGGAGAGGGCGGCCAGGCTGGCGCCGAACGAACCCGCCATACTCAATTATCTGGGCTATGCGCAGATCGAGCGGCGGCAGAACATGGATGCGGCGCTGGAATTGCTGAAGAAGGCGAGCGCGCTGAAGCCGCAGGATGCATCGATCACCGACTCCCTGGGCTGGGCGCAGTTCGTGACCGGCGACATCGATGCCGCCGTGCCGATATTGGAGCGGGCAGCGGCGGGCGCACCCTCAGACGCGACCATCAACGAACATCTGGGCGATGCGCTCTGGGCAGCCGGACGACGATATGAGGCGCGCTATGCCTGGCGCGCCGCGGCCGTCTTTGCTGAGGGAGAGACGGCGCAGCGACTGGCCGCCAAGACGAAAGAGGGGATGAAGCCGGAATATGCCGCACGTTGAAGCGGAGGATGTCGCCGCCCGCCCCGTGGACGCGGGCGAACTGGTCGAAACCGCCTTTGCCAAGATCAATCTGGCGCTCCATGTCCGGGGCAAGCGGGCAGACGGCTATCATGCGCTGGAGAGCCTGTTCGTCTTCGCCGAGTTGGGCGACCGGCTGACGGGCCGCATCCGCGCGGACGGAGAAATCAGGCTGGAGATGGATGGCCCGTTCGGCCCCTTGCTGGATGGCGGCCCGGACAATCTGGTGGTGAAGGCCGCCCGCGCGTTGCAGGCCCATCTGGGGGGAAGTCCCGGCGCCGATCTGAGGCTGACCAAGATATTGCCTGTCGCCTCGGGCATTGGCGGCGGTTCCGCCGATGCCGCGGCTGCGCTGCGTTTGCTGACCAGGCTCTGGAATGCGCCGATGGCTCCGCAGGCTCTGGAGCGCATCGCCCTGTCATTGGGATCGGACGTTCCCGCCTGCATCGGCAGCATCCCGCAAATGGTGCGTGGACGCGGCGAGCTATTGCAGCCCCAGGCTGTCGAAGGCCTTACCGCCATGCCGATCCTGCTCGTCAATCCCGGCGTCGCCCTGTCGACCGCGGAAGTCTTCGGACTTTGGGATCGACTAGACCGGGGTCCGCTTGCGGCAGAGGGGCTGGAACAGTTGATCAGCGAGGGGCGCAACGACCTGGAGCAGGCCGCCATGGCGGCAGCGCCGGTCGTCGCGGATGTACTGGCGGCGCTGGGAGCCTGCGCCGGATCGCGCCTTGTCCGCATGTCCGGGTCGGGCGCGACCTGCTTCGCCCTCTTCGATACGGATCGGCAGATGGCGGAGGCGGCGGCAGCCTTGCGCGCTGGTTGGAACGGATGGTGGGTCGCGGAAACGAGGATCAGGGCGGCATGAGCGAGGCTTTCACACAGATCGATGGAGGCGACCTCAACATCCTGATCATTGCCGATCATGCCTCGGCGCATGTTCCGGCGGACATTGATCTTGGGATCGATGCCGCCTTGCTGAGCGATCATATCGCCATAGACATCGGCGTGGCGGAGGTCAGCACGCTGCTGGCGCGGCAACTGGGCTGCACGGCGGTGCTCGGCGGCGTTTCGCGCCTCGTCATCGACCTCAACCGGGAAGAGGATGCACCCGGCCTGCTGCCCGTCATGAGCGATGGCCATGCCATTGCGGGAAACCGCCATGCCGACCTCGCCGACCGGATGATGCGGTTCCACCACCCCTATCATCATCATGTCGCGCGGCTGCTGGACGGCATGGCTTCGCCGTTCATCCTGTCCGTCCACAGCTTCACGCCGCGCCTCGCCAGCGATCCCGATCAGAAGCGGCCCTGGGACATCGGCGTGCTCTACAACCAGGATGACAGGGCCGCGCGGATCGCCATTCCCATGTTGGAGGCGGCGGGGCTCAAGGTGGGTGACCAACTGCCCTATTCGGGCAAGGTGCTGAACGCCACGATGAACCGTCATGCGGAGAGGAACGGCATTCCCTATCTGGGCATAGAGATGCGGCAGGATCTGGTCGGCGATGCGGAAGGGCAAAGGCGATTTGCCGCAATATTGGCTCCGGTGGTTCTCGAATGCCGCAGCCGGCTCGCATGACGGGCAGCGGGCAGGAATGATGAAATCCCGCTCGTTGATGCAAGATGCGCTTCTGTGTCTGGCGCTGGCCGGATGCAGCCCTCGCCCGGAGTCCGGCGAACTTGCGGGGAAAGGGCGGGAAATAATTTTCTGCGCAATCGGACCGGGCGCGGAGTGGAGCGAGGATTGTGCGGTCGAGCGGGATGGGAAGATGCTGACGGTGCGCCATGCGGACGGCGGCTTCCGGCGCTTCCGGATAGTCCATGACGGACGCGGAATCGCGCCGGCGGACGGGGCGGAACAGGCCGGTATTCAGGTCGCCGGCAAGGGGGCAATCGCGTTGAGCGTCGGGCAGGACCGCTATCGCCTTCCGGCCCGCTTCTCCGAAGGGAAGAAATGATGCGGATGCATGCGATCCTGACGGCGGCCGAGATGCGGCGGGCGGAGCAGGCCGTGATCGCAGCCGGCATCCCCGAATATATGCTGATGGAGCGCGCGGGGGCCGCCGCTGCGGAGATCATCTGGCGGGCAGGTGGAAAGCGTGATTTGCTGGTCCTCTGCGGTCCCGGCAATAATGGCGGCGACGGCTTCGTGATCGCGCGGCTCCTTCGGGCGCGAGGCGTGCCGGTGCGCGTCGCCGCCCTTGGCGAAAGCCGAACGGATTCTAGCATGAAGGCGCGGGAGGCATGGGGTGGCCCCGTCGAAGCTTTCCTGGACGCGGCGCCGGCGACGCAGATCGTGGACGCGCTGTTCGGGACCGGCCTCTCTCGTGGGCTGGACGGGGCGATCGCGGCGAAGCTGCGCGCCCTTACCGAACAGGCGAGCTTCAGCTATGCCGTGGACCTGCCGAGCGGCGTGCAGACGGATAGGGGCGAACTGCTTTCCGATGTGCCTGACATGGGCGTCTGCATTGCCCTAGGTGCGCTAAAGCCGGCGCATATGTTGCAACCGGCCGCAGGATGCTGGCGGCGGCTGGTTTGTGCCGACATCGGCATTGATGCGTCCGGCGCGAAGATTCACCGGCTGGCGCCGCCGCAATTGCATCCGCCGGCCCCCGAGGCGCATAAATATAGCCGGGGATTGGTTGCCGTGGTGGGCGGCGAAATGGCAGGCGCCGGACTGCTCGCCAGCCAGGCCGCGGCACGCGCGGGATCGGGCATGGTTCGGCATCTGGTGCAGGGTTCGGTGCACTTGGGGCCGGGCGCCATCGTTACGCAGCAGGCCGATAAGGCGGGGGATGTAGCGCGTTCGCTGAACGACGATCGGTTCAGGGCCATATTGGTAGGGCCGGGACTGGGACGTGGGAGCGAGGCTTCGGATCGGTGGAAAGCCGTACTTGCCGCCGGGCATCCGCTCGTTCTGGACGCCGATGCGCTGGTCTTGCTGGGAGAAGAGGGGGTGGACGCCATTCCGCAGGGCTCGGTCCTGACGCCCCATGAAGGCGAATTTGTCCGCCTGTTCGGAAATCTGCCGGGCAGCAAGGTGGAACGGGCGCTGGAGGCGGCGAAGCGGACGCGCGCGACGCTGATCTACAAGGGAAGCGACAGCATTGTCGCCTCGCCGGATGGGCGCGCTGTCCTTTCGCCGCCGGGTTCATCCTGGCTGTCGACGGCGGGGACGGGCGATGTTCTGGCGGGGCTGGTCGCTGCTCGGCTCGCTGTCACGGGGGACGGATTCCAGGCGGCATGTGAAGCGCTGTGGCTGCATGGAGAGGCGGCGAGGCGGGCGGGCGCGGCGTTCATCGCGGACGATTTGCTTGCGGAGCTGCCAGCGGCTATCGCCTCCCGCCTGTGACCGACCCTGATACCGACATCATCGTCCGCATCGCCGCGAAGGGCGATGGCGTGACCGCCCTTGGCCGCCATGTTCCGTTGACCGCGCCTGGAGACAGGATTGCGGCGGACGGCGGCATATTGCAGGGGCCGCATCATGTCGACGCGCCATGCGTTCACTTTCCGACCTGCGGCGGATGCGAGTTGCAGCATATCGACGATGCGAGCTACGCGGAGTTCGTGACGGCGCGCGTTGCAGGAGCCCTGGCAGGGCAGGGCGTGGAACCCGGCATGCTTCTGCCGCCGCATATCTCGCCGCCGAAGGTCCGTCGCCGTGCATCGCTGCGCGCGAGCAGGCAGGGGCGGAAGGTCGTCATCGGCTTTGCCGAATCGGGCAGCCATATGCTGGTCGACCTCGCGATGTGCGAGATCCTCGATCCCCGGCTGTTCGCGCTGGTGGCGCCGCTGAGGAGCCTGTGCGCGGTCATCCTGCCCGAGAAGCGCGCTGCGCATGTCCGCATGTCGCTGACCGATCAGGGCGTCGACCTTTTGCTGGAGGGCGTGCGGATCGAGGGGCTTGCCGCCGACGAGGCGCTTCTAACTTTTGCGCAGGACCATGGGCTGGCTCGCCTGACCATCGATGAAGGGGAGGGTCCGCAGACGCGGTGGGAACCGGAGCCGGTCACGGTCCGCTTCGGCGGCGTGCCGGTTGCCTTTCCGCCCTTCGCATTTCTTCAGGCGACCCCCGATGGCGAAGCCGCGCTGGCGCGGGAAGCGCAGGCCGCCATGCCGGCGGAGGGCGCCGTTGCGGATCTCTTTTGCGGGCTTGGCACATTCGCCCTGGCTTTGGGGGATGAGCGGCCCGTCTATGCGGCGGAGGCGGCGCGTGATCTTGTCCTCTCCCTCCAATCGGCGGCGAATAGGGCGCGGCGGCGCATGGTGGCGGATCATCGCGATCTGTTCAGGCGACCGCTGACGCCTGCGGAGATTGACCGGTTCGCGGGGATTGTCATCGATCCGCCGCGCGCAGGGGCGCGCGAGCAGGCGATGCAGCTCGCCGCATCGCGGGTGCCGGTGATCGCCTATATTTCGTGCAACCCTGCCAGTTTCGCGCGGGATGCCGCGCATCTGATCGCCGGCGGCTATCGGCTGGAGCGGGTTCGGCCGGTGGGGCAGTTCCGCTGGTCCACCCATGTGGAACTGGTCGGCATCTTCCGGCGCTGAAAGATTAGCCCCTCGCCGCGGGGGAGTGCGGCGAGGGGCCTTGCATCCTCTCCTCAAGGGGGAGGCCCAAGCCTCTACCCCAGCTTGATGACAGTTGCGCGACGGCGGACCGGAATCGCATCGACATAGAGGCTAGCCATCGGCTCATCCTCCACCTCCACCACGGCTTCGGATGTGAAGCCGTTGAAGCCGGTGCGCATCGCAGCGCCATAGGCGCCGAGCATCCCGATTTCGATATAGTCGCCCGCCTGCACGTCGTCCGGCAGCATGAAGGGGCCGACCATATGGTCCATGTCGTCGCAGGTGGGGCCATAGAAGGAGAAGCCGGTCAGTTCCGCCTCGCTCTCTTCCTCGCGCAGCAGGGCCACAGGGAAGCGCCAGCCGATATGCGCCGCGTCGAACAGCGCGCCATAGGCGCCGTCGTTGATATAGAGTTCCGTGCCGCGGCGGCGTTCGACGCGCACGACGACCGAACTGTATTCGGCGGAAAGGGCGCGGCCGGGCTCGCACCATAGTTCGGCCGAATAGCTGATCGGCAGGCTCTCGAAACCGCGGTGGATCGCGTCGAAATAATTTTCGAGCGCGACCGGCTCCATGCCGGGATAGATGGACGGGAAGCCGCCGCCGACATCGATGATGTCGACCGTGACAGCCGCGTCGACAATGGCGGCGCGCACGCGTTCGATGGCGTCGCTATAGGCCTGCGGGCTCATCGCCTGGCTGCCGACATGGAAGCAGATGCCCAGCGCATCGGCCGCCTGGCGGGTCGCCATCAGCAGTTCGCGGGTCTCGCCCAGTTCCGCGCCGAATTTGGACGCAAGGCTGAGTTCCGAATGTTCGGAGGAAACGCGCAGGCGCACGCACAGTTCAAGATCGGTCGCATCATTCGTGGCGCGCATGATCTTCGCCAGCTCGTCCAGCGTGTCGAGCGAGAAGGTGCGCACGCCATGGATGTGATAGGCCTCTGCAATCGCTTCCTCGGCCTTGACCGGGTGCATGAAGCAAAGCTTGCCTTCGCCCTGCAGCGTCTCCGCCACCAGGCGCACCTCCGCAATGGACGCCACGTCGAAATGCGTGATGCCGGAAGCGAAGAGGGTGCGGATCAGATCGGGAGACGGATTCGCCTTGACTGCATAGAGCGAGCGCCCCGGAAACTTCTCAGAGAAGAATCGGGCGGCCCGGGCCGCAGCCTGGGGACGGATCAGCGTTACCGGTGCTGCCGGTTTGAGGGCGGTCGCTACCCCCAGCGCGCTATGATGCTTGTGCAACTCAAGGGACCTCCAGGGTAGTCGTTGGCAAAGAAGCTGCCTTGCGGTGGAAGTCCCATGGGGCAGCGGAAGGGCGATATATGCGGCAGGGGTCCCCCTGTAAAGCGCATGCGTAAATTTTGTTGCGCGACCGGCTATGAAATGTGCGTCAGGAGAGACGGGACTTGAAATCCTGGTAGGAAAACTCGCGGATTTGCTTGAGTTCGTCGGTTTCCGAGTTCCACAGCCAGATGGCCGGCAGCGGCACGCCGTTGAATGTGTTGGTCTTTACCATCGAATAATGGGCCTGGTCGAGGAAGGCGATCCGCCGCCCCGGAGTCGCGCCGCCCGGGACTCGATAGTCCCCTATGATGTCCCCGGCGAGGCAGGATGGACCACCGAGTCGGGTGACGGGGCCGTCCGCTTCCTCATGCAGCATGGCCGGGCGGTAGGGCGCCTCGATCACGTCGGGCATGTGGCAGGTGGCGGAGATGTCGGTGATTGCCACGGGCATGCCGTTGTCGATCACGTCGAGGATTTCGCCGACCAATATGCCCGCGTCCAGCGCCATCGCCTCGCCCGGCTCGATATAGAGTTCGAGGCCGGTTTGCGCTTTTATCGCCTGGAGGAAGGCGATCAGGTCGTCGATCTGGTAATCCGCGCGCGTGACATGATGTCCGCCGCCGAAGTTCAGCCATTTGAGGCGGCCGACATGGGGCATGACGCGGGATTCGATGGCGGCCCAGGTACGCTGAAGCGGCAGGAAATCCTGTTCGCACAGATTGTGGATGTGGAGGCCGTCGACGCCCTCCAGATGTTCGGGGCGCAGCTGGTCGATGGGAAAGCCGAGGCGGCTGTGCGGTTGGGACGGGTCATATTTGGGCACCTCCCCCTCCGCATGGAGGGGGTTGAGGCGCAGGCCGATGTCGAAGTTCACACCGTTCATCCGGGCATCGTCGATGACCGGGCGCAGGCGGGCGATCTGGCCGGGGCTGTTGAAGATGACATGGTCCGAAATCCTGAGGATTTCGGCCAGATCTTCAGGCTTGTAGGCGGCGCAATAGGTGGCGACTTCGCCGCGATATTCTTCCCGGCCGAGGCGCGCTTCATATATGCCCGAGGCGCAGACGCCGTCGAGATATTCGCCGATCACGCCCCCAAGCGACCACATGGAGAAGGCCTTGAGCGCACCCAGCACCCTGATCCCCGCGCGGTCGCGGATGTCGCGCAGGACCGACAGGTTGCGGCGCACCGCGGCCTCGTCCACCACGAAGGCGGGCGAAGGGACGCGGCGCAGGTCGAAATGGGCGAAGGCGGCGGGATCGCCGGCTTTGGTTTCCATCGGTTCATCCACGCCGCCCTGAGCCTGTTGAGGTGCGGCTTACTTTGAAGAAAAGTAAGGGGCTTCGACAGGCTCAGCCCGAACGGCGTCAGGAACGAAGCTTTTTTAGAAATCCAGTTTAGAAATCCAGCGGCGCGGGCAGTTCCTTCACCTGCCAGGGCAGGCCGTGCCGGTTCAGCATGTCCATGAAGGGATCGGGATCGAACTGTTCGATGTTGAACACGCCTTCACCCCGCCATGCGCCGGTCAGCATCAGCGCCGCGCCGATCATCGCGGGGACGCCGGTGGTGTAGCTGACCGCCTGGTTGCCGGTTTCGGCATAGGCGTCCTCATGGTCGCAGACATTATAGACATAGACCGTCTTCTGGCTTCCATCCTTGAGGCCGGTGGCGATGTCGCCGATATTGGTCTTGCCCCTGGTGGTCGAACCCAGGCTGGACGGTTCGGGCAGCACGGCCTTCAGGAACTGGAGCGGGATGATTTCCTGCCCATTGTACATCACGGGATCGATGCGGGTCATGCCGACATTCTGGAGCACTTCCAGATGCTTGAGATAAGCGTCGCCAAAGGTCATCCAGAAACGGATGCGCTTGATTTCGGGGTAGAATTTGGCGAGCGATTCCAGTTCCTCATGATACATGAGGTACATGTTCTTCTGCCCCACCTGGTCGAAGTCGAAGACCTGCTTGTGTTTCAGCGCCGGGCCCTCCACCCACTTGCCGCCTTCCCAGTGGCGCGAGGGCGCGGTGACTTCGCGGATGTTGATTTCCGGGTTGAAGTTGGTGGCGAAATGCTGGCCATGGTCGCCGCCATTGCAGTCGAGTATGTCGAGCGTGTCGATCCGGTCGAGCAGATGCTTCCTGATATAGCTGGCGAAGACGCTGGTGACGCCGGGGTCGAAGCCCGAGCCCAGCAGCGCCATGATGCCGGCTTCCTTGAAGCGCTCCTGATAGGCCCACTGCCAGCTATATTCGAACTTCGCCGTGTCGCGCGGTTCGTAATTGGCGGTGTCGAGATAGTCGGTTTTGGTCGCGAGGCAGGCGTCCATGATCGCCAGGTCCTGATAGGGCAGGGCAAGGTTCACGACCAGTTTGGGCTGCACCCTTTCGATGAGGGCGACGGTTTCGGCGACATTGTCGGCGTCGACCTGCGCCACGTCGATGGTGACGCCGGTACGGGCCTTCACCGATTCGGCCACCTTCTCGCAGGAGACGATGCGGCGGCTGGCGAGTGTGATATGGCTGAAAATGTCAGAGTTCATCGCCATTTTGTGAACCGCGACAGACCCGACGCCACCCGCACCAATGACCAGAACCTTGCTCAATTCAACTGCTCCATAGCTGTGCCGCGCGATCCGCGCGAAAGCGCCCATATAGGGAGTTGGCGTTACAGCGCAAAGTCAGTCTGTCGAGAGGGAGCCCGGGCAGCCCCCCTCCCGCACGCCATGGGCTGAATATCGACCGGTCCTAGAAACTCGCCCCATCCACCTTGCTGATCCTGAGCGCGTCGAGATCGACGGAGGGAACGCAGCGCAGATTGATGGCCTGCATGGCCGAGCCATCGGGGCCCTGGCCCTGTGCGAAGGCCTGCGTGCCGCAGTCGGTGCAGAACTGGTGCGTGATCCTGTGCCTGTAGAATTGATAGTCGCTCAGCTTGTCCGCGCCGCTGTCGAGGGTGAACTGGTCCGCGGGGACGAAGGTCAGCATGAAGCCCTTGCGGCGGCAGTGGGAGCAGTTGCAGGTCATCGCCTCGCCGGGCGCATCGGCGGCTACGGTGAAGGTGACGGCGCCGCAATGGCAGCTTCCGGTGTAGGGCATTGGAATCTCCTTTTTTGGAGAGCCTAGAGGCATTGGGACTGGAAGGGAATTGGGGGAATCGGGTGATTTTCCGCCATAGGCCCGTCCTCTTCAGGTTCAGGCGAGGCGCGCGTCAGTTCACCAACCGTCTTAATCCCTCCACCGTATCCGCCTCATGCGCAGGCTTGTCCTTCCGAATGCGCGCGATCCGGGGGAAGCGCATGGCCAGCCCCGATTTATGCCGCTTGCTTTCGTGGATGCTGTCGAAGGCGACCTCCAGCACCAGCGACTTTTCCACCTCCCGCACCGGGCCGAAGCGGTTGACCGTGTTGGTCCGCACGAAGCGGTCGAGCCATTTCAGCTCCTCGTCGGTGAAGCCGCTATAGGCTTTGCCGACGGGCAGCAGTTCGCCATCCGCCGTCCAGCAGCCGAAGGTATAGTCGGAATAGAAGGAGGAGCGTTTGCCATGGCCCCGCTGCGCGTACATCATCACGCAGTCGGCGGTCAGCGGATCGCGTTTCCATTTATACCAGAGCGCGGCCTTGCGCCCCGCGACATAGGGGCTGTCGCGGCGCTTGAGCATCACGCCCTCGATCGCGGCGTCGCGGGCGCCGGCGCGTATTTCCGCCAGGCTGTCGAAATCGGGTGCTTCGATGAGGGCCGAGATGTCGAAGCGGTGCGGGTCCAGCTGGGGCACGGTGGCTTCGAGGCGGAGGCGGCGCTGTTCCCAGGGGAGCGGCCGAAGGTCCTCCTCCGCGTCGAGCAATATGTCGTAGAGGCGGACGAAGGCGGGATAATCGTCCATCATCTTCGCCGTCACCGCCTTGCGGCCGAGGCGTTGCTGGAGGGCGTTGAAGCTGGCAGCCTCTCCGCCCTGAAACTCCCCTTTCACGAGCAGTTCTCCGTCCAGCACCGCATGATGGCGGAAGGCTTCGGCTATGTCGGGGAAGCTGCCGGTGATGTCGTCTCCGGCGCGGCTGTAGAGGCGGGTCTGCGCGCCCGTGCCGACGATCTGGATGCGGATGCCGTCCCATTTCCATTCGGCGGCATAGTCGGAAAGGTCGACGCTTTCGGCCTCCAGCGGATGAGCGAGCATGAAGGGGCGGAAGAAGGGCGTGCCGGCGGGATCCGGGCGGTCCGACCTGCCCTCCGCCCAGGCGAACAGGTCGGCATAGGGTGGGGCCAGTGCGTGCCAGCATTCCTCGACATCGTCGACGTCGAGCCCGAAGGCCTGGGCGAAGCCGGTCTTGGCGAGCCGGGCGGAGATGCCGACGCGCAGGCCGCCGGTCGCGAGCTTCAGCAGGGCGAAGCGGCCGGAGGCGTCGAGATGGTCCATCATCCTGGCCAGGGTCGTCGGGGCGGCGGCGCGGCTGGTGGCGTGGAGGCGGTCGACTATGGCGGATAGGGTGAGGGAGCCGTCGTCCACCTCCGGCGGCTGGTCCTCCGCCTTGGGCCAGAGGAGGGCCACGGTTTCGGCGAGGTCGCCCACATAGTCCCGGCTCATTTCGAAAAGGACCGGATCGACGCGGGCGCGGGTCATTTCCGCTATGGTGGAAGCCTTGACCGCTTTCAGGTCGAGATTGCCGGTGAGGGCGGCGAGCGCCCAGCCCCGGTCCGGGTCGGGGGCGCTGCGCATGTAGCTGGCGATAAGGTCCAGCTTGCCGTTGCGGGAGCGGGTGTAGACGAGGCCGTCGAGAAGCCGGGAGAAGGCGCGCATCAGCCTTCATCCTCGTCTTCGCGGCCCACCAGGGCAAGGGCGCGGGCGCGCATCTGGTGGGTCATGCACCAGTGGAGCAGGGCTTCCTCCCGCCCGTGGGTGATCCAGGTTTCCGACGGGGCCACCTCGCGGATGGTGTCGGTCAGCTCGTCCCAGTCGGCATGGTCGGAAATGATGAGCGGAAGTTCGACATTGCGCTGGCGGGCGCGCTGGCGGACGCGCATCCAGCCCGACGCCATGGCGGTGATCGGGTCGGGCAGGCGGCGGCTCCAGCGGTCGTTGAGGGCGGATGGGGGCGAGACGACGATGCGGCCGCGCATGTCCCCGGCGGGGAGGCCGGTCGCCGGGCGCAGCTCTCCCAGGGCGACGCCGAATTGTTCGTAGAGCGCGCACATCCTCTCCAGCGCGCCATGGATGTGGATGGGGTCGTGATGGCCCCGGGCGCGCAGTTCGCAGATCAGGCGCTGCGCCTTGCCCAGGGCGTAGGCGCCGACCAGGACGCAGCGGTCGGGATGGGCGTGCAGGGCGGCGAGCAGGCGGTCGACCTCGCTGCCCGTGTCGGGATGGCGGAAGACCGGCAGGCCGAATGTGGCTTCGGTGACGAAGATGTCGCAGGGGACGGGTTCGAAGGCTTTGCAGGTGGGATCGGGGCGGCGCTTGTAGTCGCCGGTGACGACCACGCGCTCGCCGGCGTGGGACAGCAGGATCTGGGCGGAACCGAGGACATGGCCGGCGGGCACATAGCTGATCGTGACTCCGTTCATGCGGATTTCTTCGCCATAGGGCACCGCCGTGCCCGACGCGGTGCCGTAGCGCAGGGCCATGATCGCCAGCGTTTCCTCCGTCGCCCAGACATGGCCGTGGCCGCCGCGCGCATGATCGGCATGGCCATGGGTGACGAGCGCGCGTTCCCGCGGGACGGAGGGATCGATCCAGGCATCGGCCGGGCGGACATAGATGCCGGTGGGGTGGGGTTCGATCCAGTGAGGCATTGCTGTGGAAGAAGGTGGAATGCGCCGCTTGGTTCCGCAAGGGCCTTCATATTGCCGTAACCCGATCGTCATGGGTACGACATGCCGTTGCCCTATGCGCCGCCGGACGACCGGCAGCGAGGAGGCGCGGCACATGGCATCTACGGCTCACCAGAATGTTACCCGCGCGGTGCACCGGCATCGGCATCTGTCGAAACAGGGCCTGCTGGAACGGGCCTTCACCTTTGCGTTCCGGGGCCTTGTCTATGCGCAGATCTGGGAAGATCCGGAGGTCGACATGGAAGCGCTGGCGATCGGGCCGGACAGCCATGTCGTCACCATCGCTTCGGGCGGGTGCAATGTGCTGAGCTATCTGACGGCCGATCCGGCGAAGATCACGGCGGTCGACCTCAACACCGCGCATATCGCGCTCAACCGGCTGAAGCTGGCGGCGGCACAGGCATTGCCGGACCATCGGGCCTTCCATCGCTTCTTCGCCAGGGCGGATTGCAGGGAGAATGTGGCGGCCTATCGCACCTTCGTGGCGCCGGTGCTGGACGACGCCACGCGGCGCTATTGGGAGGGGCGGGACTTCATCGGGCGGCGGCGGATCGGCGGCTTTGCGCGGGGGATTTACAGGCATGGGCTGCTGGGGCGCTTCATCGGCGCGGCGCATCTGCTGGCGCGGTTGCATGGCGTCGATCCGCGGCGGATGCTGGATGCGAAATCGCGGGAGGAGCAGCGGGCGATCTTCGAAACGGAGCTGGCGCCGGTGTTCGACAGCGCCTTCATGCGGTGGCTGACGAGCCAGCCGGCTTCGCTCTTCGGCCTGGGCATCCCGCCCGCGCAATATGAGGCGCTGGCCGGGGACGCGCGGATGGACGGCGTGCTGAAGGCGCGGCTGGAAAAGCTGGCCTGCGGCTTCGACCTCAAGGACAATTATTTCGCGGTGCAGGCTTTCGGGCGCGGTTATGCCGGCGGCGAGGGGCCATTGCCGCCCTATTTGCAGGCCGCGAACCATGCGGCCGTGGTGGAACGCGCCGGGCGGGTGGATGTCCGGCATGTGAACTTCACCGACTTCCTGGCGTCGCAGGAGGCGGGGTCCGTCGATCGCTACATCCTGCTCGACGCGCAAGACTGGATGGACGATGCGCAGTTGAACGCGCTCTGGGCCCAGATCACGCGAACGGCGAAACGGGGTGCGCGGGTGCTGTTCCGGACGGCGGGCGAACCGAGCATCCTGCCGGGGCGGGTCGACGATACGCTGCTGTCGCGCTGGGACTATCGGGCGGAGGAATCGCGGGAATATACGGCGCGGGACCGCTCGGCCATTTATGGCGGCGTCCACCTCTATGTGCTGGGGAGCGCGTGATGACGGGCGGGCATGGCGGGCTGATGGACAGCGTCTATCGGCATCAGCGGCACATTTACGACCTGTCGCGGAAATTCTACCTGCTGGGGCGGGATGGGCTTATTGCCGATCTGGCGCCGCCGCGCGGTGGGGCGGTGCTGGAGATCGGCTGCGGCACGGGACGCAATCTGATCGCCGTGGGCAAGGCCTGGCCGGAGGCGCGGCTCTATGGCGTCGATATTTCCGAGGCGATGCTGGGGACGGCGCGCAAAGCCGTGGCGAAGGCGGGCCTGGCGGATCGCGTCGTGCTGGCGCAGGGGGATGCCTGTGCGTTCGATGCAGGGGCGCTGTTCGGGCGCGAACGGTTCGAGCGGGTGTTCATCAGCTATGCGCTGTCCATGATCCCGGACTGGGAAGCGGCTCTGGGGCAGGCGGCGGGTTGCGTCGCGCATGGCGGCAAGCTGGAGATTGTCGACTTCGGGCAGCAGGATGGTCTGCCGGGCTTGTGGAAGCGGGCGCTGTTCGGGTGGCTGGCGCGCTTTCATGTGTCGCCGCGGGCGGAATTCAGGCAGGCGATCGGCAGGGTGGCGGCGGACATGGGGGGCTTTGCGCATAGCCGGAGCCTGTATCGGGGCTATGCAGTCAGGGGTGGGTTGATCCGGCTGTGAGTTTTTGGCCGGTTCCCGGATCGGGGTTGCGAATTCCGGCCTGACCGCTGGAAATTGCCGCTGATTTGCGCCGATCCATCCCAGCCCCCCGCCTGTGGGAGGGGGAATGAGGACAGCGCCTCCAGCGGAATTCGCGCAGGCGCCGGTCAGGCCGCTTTCTTGAATTCCAGTTCGAGCCGGTCCCAGATTTCCACCAGAGCATCGACCAGTTCGCGCATCATTTCTTCGGTATGCGCCGGTCCGGGCGTGAAGCGCAGGCGTTCCGTGCCGCGCGGGACGGTGGGATAGTTGATGGGCTGCACATAGGCGCCATATTCCGCCAGCAATATGTCGCTGATCCGCTTGGCCTTCACCGGGTCGCCCACCATCAGGGGGACGATGTGCGTCACCGACGGCATCACCGGCAGGCCGGCTTCCGCCATCAGGCGCTTCAGGGTCGCGGCGGACGCCTGCTGGCCCTCCCGTTCCTCGCTCGACTGCTTGAGGTGACGGACGCTGGCCAGCACGCCGGCGACCAGCACGGGGGACAGGGAGGTGGTGAAGATGAAGCCGGGCGCATAGCTGCGGATCACGTCGACGATCATCTGGTCGGCGGCGATATAGCCGCCCATCACGCCGAACGCCTTGCCCAGCGTGCCTTCGATGATGGTCACGCGATCGGCCACCTCGTCCCGTTCGGAAATGCCGCCGCCGCGCGCGCCGTACATGCCGACTGCATGAACCTCGTCCAGATAGGTGAGGGCATTATATTCGTCGGCCAGGTCGCAGATCGCGGCGATGGGGGCGATGTCGCCGTCCATCGAATAGACGCTTTCGAAGGCGATCAGCTTGGGCGCTTCCGGGTCTTCGGCGGCCAGCAGTTCGCGCAGATGATCGACGTCATTGTGGCGGAAGACGCGCTTCTCGCAGCCCGAATTGCGGATGCCCGCGATCATCGAGGCATGGTTCAGCTCGTCGGAGAAGATGATGCAGCCGGGCAGGATCTTGGCGAGGGTCGAGAGCGTCGCTTCGTTCGAGACATAGCCCGAGGTGAAGAGCAGCGCGCCTTCCTTGCCGTGCAGGTCGGCCAGTTCGGCCTCCAGATCGACATGATAATGGGTGTTGCCGCCGATATTGCGGGTGCCGCCCGAGCCCGCGCCGACATCGTGCAGCGCCTCTTCCATCGCGGCGACGACCTTGGGATGCTGGCCCATGGCGAGATAGTCGTTGGAGCACCAGACGGTGATGGGCTTGGGCCCGTTATGACCGTGGAAGCAGCGGGCGTTGGGGAAGGCGCCCTTGTTGCGCAGGATGTCGATGAACACGCGATAGCGGCCTTCGCTATGGAGCCGGTCGATCGCCTGCGTGAAGATGTGCTTGTAGTTCACTTGAACGCCCTGTCCCTATTCCCGCATCCCCTCTTTGAGGGGCATTTATCCGCTGTTTTGGCCTATTACCAGTGATAAACGCTCGCAGCCTTAGGGAGAATTACCTATCACACTGATAGAAGGACTTGCGATTGGACCAAAGGTCCACCCCTTCAAAGTCCTTCGATCCGTTGCAAGCCATAGCCTTCCAGCGCTGGGCGGAGTGGCTCCACGCTCTCGTCCAGGCGAGTGAAGACCGCGGTTCCGGGCTGCGGTTCGGACGGCCATGGCTGCCCCTGGGTGAGATAGGCGATGCGGCGCGCAATTCCTTCACCGCCGTGCACGAATCTGAGCGGACGGGGCGAAGCGGCGGCCAGTTCGGCCTCCACCAGCGGAAAATGCGTGCAGGCGAGGACCACTATGTCCATCCGATCGCCGCCCGGCTGGTCGAACAGGCCGGCCAGCGCGTCCCGCGCAATGGCGGGATCGAGCGGTTCGCCGCGCAGTTTCGCCTCGGCAAGCTGGACGAGCGCGGCCGACCCATGGCGCAGGACCGTGCAGTCGGCGCCATGTTCGGCCGCGAGCCTGTCGACATAGGGCTGGCGCACCGTGGCGTCGGTGCCGAGCACGCCGAATACCCGGCTTTGCGAGAGCAGGGCGGCAGGCTTGATTGCCGGTACCGTGCCGACAACGGGGATGTCGAGCGCGGCGCGGACCGCCGGCAGGGCGATGGTGGAGGCGGTGTTGCAGGCGATGACGGCGAGGCGCGGGCGGTAGCGCTCCACCAGCCGCCCGAGCAGGGCGGGCACGCGGGCGGCGATCTCCGCCTCGCTCTTGGTGCCATAGGGGAAGCCCGCGCTGTCCGCGGCATAGACGACCGGCGCGTTGGGCAGGGCGCTTCGTGCCGGGCCAAGGATGGAAAGCCCGCCGACGCCGGAATCGAAGAAAAGAAGGGGGGCATGGGGTGCGACTGTCATCGGGCAGACATGTCGCGGCATGGGGCGGGCCTGTCAACTTCCCTCAAGAGCCCTCCCCTTGAGAGGAAGGGCTTGATGGCGGGAACCCCCATCCCCGATATTCCGACCCATATTTCGTCACCTTCGCCATTGCCCGGTTTGCCGGGAACGCTATGGTCGCGCCGCAACCAATTTGGCGAGATCATGACTCCTCCCTGGCTACTTCCCGCATTCGTCCTGCTGATCGGTTATCTGCTGGGTTCCATCCCGTTCGGGCTGCTGCTGACGCGCCTCACCGGGGCGGGCGACCTGCGCAAGATCGGGTCGGGGAATATCGGCGCGACCAATGTGCTGCGGACGGGGCGAAAGGGGCTGGCGGCGGCGACGCTGCTGCTCGATCTGCTGAAGGGCGCGGCGGCGGTGCTGGTCGGCGCGGCGCTGGTCGATGGTGGCGGGCCGATGGCCGGGGCCATGGCCTTTATCGGACATTGCTATCCGGTCTGGCTGCGCTTTGCCGGGGGCAAGGGCGTGGCGACCATGATGGGCGTGGTGACGGCGCTGTACTGGCCGGCGGGGATCGTCTTCGCGGCCGTGTGGCTGGGGGCGCTGTTCGGGACCAGATGGTCGTCGGTCGGCGGCATGTCCGCGGCGGTCAGCGCGCCTGTCGCCATGTGGTGCTTCGGCCGGATCGAGCTGGTCCCCGTCGCGCTGGCGCTCGCATTGATCGTGCTGTGGCGGCACCGGGAGAATATCGCGCGGCTCGCCAGGGGAACCGAACCGAAGGTGGGCGCTTCGAAAAAGGCGGCGGCCGGGGAATGAGCGAGCAGGAGCGGTTCAACCGCCTGCGCCTGATCCGTTCGCCGCGCATCGGCCCTGTCACCTTCCGCCAGTTGATGGCGCGTTTCGGCACGGCGGGCGAGGCCTTGCGCGCGGTGCCCGATCTGGCGGCGCGCGGCGGCGGCAAGGCCAGCATCGTGGACGCGAAGATCGTCGAGCAGGAGATCGCGCGCAGCCGGGCGGCTGGCGCCCGCTACCTGATCATGGGCGATGCCGATTACCCCTTTCTGCTGGAGCAGATGGAGGGCGCGCCGCCGGCCCTGATCGTGCGCGGGGACGTATCGCTGGCGGCGCGGGATTGCGTGGCGATGGTGGGGGCGCGCAACGCCTCCGCCGCGGCGTGCCGCTTCGCCCGGATGCTGGCGCAGGATCTGGGACAGCATGGGGCGGTCGTGGTGTCGGGGCTGGCGCGGGGGATCGATACGGCCGCGCATCAGGGCGCGCTGGAGAGCGGCACCATCGCCGTCATCGCCTGCGGCATCGACATCGCCTTCCCGCCCGAAAATGCGGAATTGCAGGAGCGGCTGGCCGAGGAAGGGCTGCTGGTCACGGAGCATCCGCCGGGCACGCAGCCGCTGGCCCGGCAGTTCCCGGCGCGCAACAGGATCATCGCCGGGCTGGCGCGGGGGACCGTCGTCGTGGAAGCCGCGCCCCGGTCCGGTTCGCTGATCACGGCGCGGCTGGCGGGGGAGGCGGGACGGGAGGTGATGGCGGTGCCCGGCTCTCCGCTCGATCCCCGCGCCCAGGGGTGCAACCAGTTGATCCGGGAGGGCGCGGTGCTGGTCCAGAGCGCCGCCGACGTGATCGAGGCGATCGGCGCCATCGACCCGCGCATGGTTCGGCAGCCCGGCGGCCACTTCGCGGGCGAGCCGCCGTCCGGCGACGTGGCCGAGCGGGAGCGGGCGTCGGTCGTCGCGCTGCTGGGACCGGCGCCCGTGCCGGTGGATGAACTGATAAGGCTGTCGGGCCTTGGCCCCGCCGTGGTGCAGACCGTGCTGCTGGAACTGGAACTCGCCGCCCGGCTGGAGCGGCATGCGGGTGGGAAGGTCAGCCCGTCGTGACGGGGCGTCCTGACCGTGCGGAATGCGGCCTGCATCGCTGCGGCTTGACGGGGAGCGGAAACAGCTTTCAGACTCGCGCGTGTACGTGAGAGACAATTTGAACCGGGGCATGAATGCAGCTTGTCATCGTTGAATCGCCGGCCAAGGCGAAGACCATCGAAAAATATCTGGGCGGCGATTTCCATGTGCTGGCCAGCTATGGGCATATCCGCGACCTGCCGCCCAAGGACGGGTCGGTGGACCCCGACAACGGCTTTGCCATGAGTTGGGAAAATTATGGCGACAAGGGCAAGCAGCTCAAGGCCATAGCCGACGAAGCCAAGAAGGCGACCCGGCTGATCCTGGCGACCGACCCCGATCGCGAGGGGGAGGCGATAAGCTGGCATGTGCAGGAGGTGCTGCGGGCGAAGAAGGCGCTGCCGCAGAAGGTGGACCGCGTGACCTTCAACGCGATCACCAAGCAGGCGGTGACCGAGGCGATGGCCCAGCCGCGCGCGCTGGACGAGGATCTGATCGACGCCTATCGGGCGCGGCGGGCGCTGGATTATCTGGTGGGCTTCACCCTGTCGCCGGTGCTGTGGCGCAAGCTGCCCGGCGCCAAGTCGGCGGGGCGGGTGCAGTCCGTGGCGTTGCGGCTGGTCGTGGACCGGGAGCGCGAGATCGAAAGCTTCGTGCCGCAGGAATATTGGTCGGTCGCGGCCGAGATGGAGCAGGGCGGACAGGGGTTCGTCGCGCGGCTGGTGCGCTGGCGCGGCGAGAAGATCGAGCGGCTGACCATCGGCAGGGAAGGCGACGCCATGGCCGCGAAGGCGGACGTGGAGGCCGGGCGCTTCACCGTCGAGAAGGTCGAGACCAAGCCGGTTTCGCGCAATCCTCCGCCGCCATTCACGACCTCGACGCTTCAGCAGGAGGCGGCGCGCAAGCTCGGCTTCTCCGCCAGCCATACGATGCGGATCGCGCAGCAGCTTTATGAGGATGGCGCGATCACCTATATGCGGACCGACGGCGTGCAGATGGACGGCAGCGCCATCTCCGCCGCGCGAAAGGCGATCGCGGAGCGCTATGACGGCGGCTATCTGCCCGAAAAGCCGCGCCAGTACCAGACCAAGGCCAAGAATGCGCAGGAAGCGCATGAGGCCATTCGTCCGACCGAGTTTTCGCGCGACAAGGTGGGGTCGGGCGACCATGCGCGGCTGTACGACCTGATCTTCAAGCGGGCGCTGGCGAGCCAGATGGCTTCGGCGCGGCTGGAGCGGACGACCGTCGATCTGGTCGATGCGACCGGGCAGCATGGGCTGCGCGCCACGGGACAGGTGGTGATCTTTCCGGGGTTCCTGGCGCTCTATGAGGAAGGGCGCGACGATGCGGAAGACGATGATTCGAGGCTGTTGCCGCGCTTGGGCGTGGGCGACGCTCCCGCCAAGAAGAGAGTGACGGCGGAGCAGCATTTCACCCAGCCGCCGCCGCGCTATTCGGAAGCGTCGCTGGTCAAGAAGCTGGAGGAACTGGGGATCGGGCGGCCTTCCACCTATGCCTCGACTTTGCAGGTGCTGAAGGACCGCGACTATGTGCGGATCGAGAAGAACCGCTTCTTCGCGGAGGAGAGCGGGCGGCTGGTGACGGCCTTTCTGGAGCGTTTCTTCGAGCGGTATGTGTCCTACGACTTCACGGCGGGGCTGGAGGAGGAGCTGGACGATATTTCCGGCGGGCGGGCCCAGTGGCAGGCGGTGCTGGAAGCGTTCTGGCGCGACTTCAAGCCCAAGACCGCCGAGGTGATGGAGCAGAAGCCTTCCGACATCACGGCCGAGCTGGACAAATTCCTGGAGCCGATGCTGTTCCCGCCCAAGGCGGACGGGTCCAATCCGCGTGCCTGCCCGATGTGCGGCGATGGGCAATTGTCGCTGCGCGGCGGGCGGTTCGGCGCGTTCATCGCCTGCTCCAACTATCCGGAGTGCAAATATACGCGCAAGTTCGGGCAGCCGGGCGGTGACAAGGATGGCGAGGACAAGGGACCGGAGGTGCTGGGCCAGCATCCCGAGACCGGGCAGGACATCGTCCGGAAATCCGGGCGGTTCGGGCCCTATATCGAGATGGGCGAGGGCAAGGAGGCGAAGCGCGGCTCCATTCCCAAGGATCTGCCCGATGGCGAGTTGACGCTGGACTGGGCGGTGAAGCTGCTGAGCCTGCCGCGCGAGATCGGGCTGCATCCTGAAACGGGGAAGCCCATCGTGGCGAATATTGGGCGGTTCGGGCCCTATCTGCTGCATGACGGCAAATATGGGCGGCTGTCCTCCACCGCGGAGATTTTCGAGGTGGGGATGAACAGCGCCGTGGCCAAGCTGGCCGATGCGGCGAACAAGGGCGGGCGTGGCGCTTCGTCGCGGGAGCCGCTGAAGGTGCTGGGCAAGCATCCGCGCACTGAGGCCGAGATCAAGCTGATGGCGGGGCGCTATGGTCCCTATGTGACCGACGGCACGACCAATGCGACGCTGCCCAAGACCATCGAGCAGGATGCCCTGACGCTGGAGGAGGCTGCGCAACTGATCGATGCGCGGGCTGCGGCGGCGCCTGCGAAGAAGGGGAAGAAGGCGCCGGCGAAAAAGGGTGCGGCGAAGAAGCCTGCCGCGAAGAAGGCGTCTGCCAAGAAGAAGGTGGCGGCGGAGTAATTATGCTCGTCATTCCCGCGCAGGCGGGAATCCATCTCCCATAAATTGTGCCTGGCGCAAGGTCAGGCGATGGATTCCCGCCTGCGCGGGAATGACGATGATTGATAAGCGGGTTGGCTTACTCCACCCAATCCAGGCCGATGTCGCGGTAGATGAAGCGGTCGTCTTCCCAATCTTCCTTCACCTTGACGTGGAGGTAGAGATGGACCTTGACCCCAAGCAGGCTGGCCAGTTCGGCGCGGGCCTTTGAGCCGATTTCCTTGAGGCGCTGGCCGCCCTTGCCCAGCACGATGGCGCGCTGGCTGGAGCGGCCGACGAGGATCTGCTGGTGGATTTCGACCGATCCGTCCTCGCGCTCGCTATATTTTTCCGTGTCGACGGCGGCGGCATAGGGGAGTTCGGCGTGGAGCTGGTGATAGAGCTGTTCGCGCGTGATCTCCGCCGCCAGCATGCGGTCGGTGGCGTCGGAGACCTGATCCTCCGGGAAGTGCCAGGGGCCTTCGGGCATGGCCCTGGCGAAGGCGGTCTTGAGTTCGGGAAGGCCGTCGCCGGTCGCCGCGCTGACGAAGAAGGTCTCCGCTATGTCGAGCTGTTCGTAGAGCCGCTGGGTGTGGACCAGCAGCTTTTCCTTGATGGCGATGTCGACCTTGTTGAGGATCAGCCATTTCCTCTCCGGCCGGGCGGCGAGGGCGCTGATGATCGGTTCCATCTTGGCGCCGAGGCCCGCCTTGCCGTCGACGACCAGCGCGATCAGGTCGGCCCCTTGCGCGCCGCCCCATGCGGCCTGCACCATGGCGCGGTCAAGGCGGCGCTTGGGGGCGAAGATGCCGGGGGTGTCGACCAGCACCATCTGCGCGTCACCCTCGATCGCCACGCCCATGACGCGGGTGCGGGTGGTCTGCGCCTTGGGGCTGGTGATCGCCACCTTCTGGCCTACCAGCGCGTTGACCAGCGTGGATTTGCCTGCGTTCGGGGCGCCGACTATGGCGATGACGCCGCAGCGTTGGGATTCAGGATTTAGGCTCAAAAAATCACTCCGTTCGCCCTGAGCTTGTCGAAGGGCTTTCCTTTTCTTGGTTCGAGCGCGCCAAGGTAGAGATGAGTGTCCAATCCTCGCGAATGAGAGCGAGTTTCTTGGCCCGGCTCCAGCCTTTGATTTGGCGCTCTGCTTCAAGCGCCTCCATACGGGTTCCGAACTCCTGCGACCAGACCAGTTTTATAGGGCGGCGGTTTTGGGTGTGGCCGGGGATTGCGCCTGCCTCATGTTGGGCGATGCGAGTTTCGAGATTGTCAGTGTGGCCTGTGTAGAAGCTGCGGTCGGCGCAGTGGAGCATGTAGGTCCAGAAGGGCAATGTCGTTCCAGAAGAAAGAAAAGCCCTTCGACAGGCTCAGGGCGAACGGGGTGGGGTTGTGTGCCAGTTGCGGGCGCGGGGCGGTTAAGCGGTGAGTTGGTCCAGCAATGCCTTTGCCGCCGCGGTTTCGGCTTCCTGTTTGGAGCCGCCGGTGGCACTCGCTTCGCCTGCGCCCTTGATGCTGACCGTTACCGTGAATTTCAGGGCGTGGTGGGGGCCGGAGCGGTCGGTCATCGCATATTCCGGCGGTTTGCGCTTGTTGGCCGCCGCCCATTCCTGGAGCGCGGACTTGGGGTGTTTGGGCGCGCTGGACTGGGTGTCGACGCGGTCGGCCCAGAGACGGCGGACGAGGGTGCGGGCCTCCTCCAGGCCGCCCTCCAGATAGAGCGCGCCGATCAGCGCCTCCATGACGTCGCCCAGCACATTGTCGCTGTCGGCGGCGCCGTCGTCGCGGGCCTGCTTGCCGAGCACCAGATGAGCCGGAACTCCGGCGCTGCGGGCGACTTCGGCGCAGGTCTCGCCGGAAACCAGCGCGTTGAAGCGGCGGGAAAGCTTGCCTTCGGGTTCGCCCGAAAAGCGGTCGTAGAGCCACTCCGCGATCAGCAGGCCGAGGATGCGGTCGCCCAGGAATTCCAGCCGTTCATAATTCACCGCATGGGCGCTGCCATGGGTTAGCGCCTGGTTGAAGGCGGCCGGGTCCTTCGGCGCGCGGCCGATCAGGGCGCTCAGCCAGCCTTCGGTGTCGGGTTTCGTCAAAAGCCTTCCCCGATGCGGCTCCAGCGCGCGGCGGACACCCATGTCCAGGGCAGCAGCCAGTTGGCGCTGCCGTCGGTCGAGAAGACGGAGATCATCGCCTTGCCGACCAGATTTTCCTCAGGAACAAGGCCGATGCCGCCGCCGTCGACCGCCGGGAAGCGGCTGTCGGCGCTGCGGTCGCGATTGTCGCCCATCATGAAGAGATGGCCTTCGGGCACCACCACCGTGTCGCGGTCGTCGGCCGCGCCGTCCGGCACCAGGTCGAGGACATTGTAGCTTTTGCCGCCCGGCAGCGTCTCCCGATATTGGGGGTAGCGGCACTGGCGGCCGCCGGGCACGGCCTCCTCGAACTTCGGGCGGTAGCAGGGGGATGGACTGCCTTCCTTCGCCGCCGCATCCTCCATATTGGGCGTCACGGGTATGACGAGGTCGGCCACCTTCTGCTTCGGAATGGCCTGACCGTTCAGATAGACGGTGCCCCCGCGCACGGAGATCATGTCGCCGGGCAGGCCGATGACGCGCTTGATATAGTCGTTCTTCTGGTTCGGCGGCGCCTTGAACACCACCACGTCGCCGCGCTGCGGCGTCGAGGCGAAGATGCGGCCGGGGATCAGCGGTATGCCGAAGGGCAGCGAATAGCGCGAATAGCCATAGGGCCATTTCGCCACCAGCAGATAATCCCCGATCAGCAGGCGCGGCTGCATCGATTCCGACGGGATGTTGAAGGGCGACACGATGAAGCTGCGAAGGACGAAGACGAACACCGCCAGCTTTGCGAGAAACCAGAGGAAATCCCGCGTTTCGGATTTTGCGCTCATGCTTGGTCGTCTTTTCCTTCAATTCGCCCTGAAAACAGGCCGTCGCGGCTTTTGCGGGTTAGTAAAGCCGCCGTCAAGCGGGCTAGAGACCAACGGGTTGTCACTTCATGCTGCCCCGCAGCCCGATTTTTCCCCTCGAACGGTGCAATAGCGGAACGACTTGGCTAGGATGGGCAAGAATCGACAGGTGCAGCGTCGGTATCGATCAACGGCAAAACAAGAGGATATGTCCCAATGTCCAGCCCTGCACTGGCAGCGCTCGCGGCTCTTCCCCAGGCCGATCTCAAGTCCATCTTCACCACCGATCCCGACCGGCTGAGCAAGTTCACCCTGCGTCAGGGGCCCGTGCGCTTCGACTGGTCGAAAACGCATCTGACCGACGAGCTGTTCGAGGGATTTCTGGCGCTGACCGAGGAAAAGGGCTTTGCCGCGCAGCGGGACGCCCTGTTCGCGGGCGAGGCGGTGAACAACACCGAGGGCCGCGCCGCCGAGCATCCCGCCGAGCGGGGCGAGGGCAATGCCGACAGCGTGGCGCGGGCCAAGATGTTCCATGCGCGGATGCGGGCGTTGATCGACGCCATAGAGGGCGAGGCGCTGGGGCCGATCCGGCATATCCTGCATATCGGCATTGGCGGGTCGGCGCTGGGGCCCGACCTGATCGTCGATGCATTGGGCGGCGACGGAGCGCGCTATGACGTCGCCATCGTGTCCAATGTCGACGGCACGGCGCTGGAGCGGGCGATTTCCCGCTTCGATCCGGAGGCGACTTTGATCGCCGTGGCTTCGAAGACCTTCACCACCACGGAGACCATGCTGAACGCGGCGAGCGCGATCAACTGGATGGTCGAGGCGGGGGTGGAAGACCCCTATGGCCGGGTGATCGCGCTGACCGCATCGCCCGACAAGGCGATCGAGTGGGGCGTGGATGAGACGCGGGTGCTGCCCTTCGCGGAGAGCGTAGGCGGGCGTTATTCGCTCTGGTCCTCCATCGGGTTTCCGGCGGCGCTGGCGCTGGGATGGGATGCGTTCGAGAGCCTGCTGGAAGGCGCGGCGGCGATGGACCGGCATTTCCGGCTGAGCGACCCCAGGCAGAACGCGCCGCTGATCGCCGCCTTTGTCGACCAATATTATGCGCGGGTGCTGGGATGCCAGACGCGGGCGCTGTTCGCCTATGACGAAAGGCTGCGGCTGCTGCCCTCCTATCTCCAGCAACTGGAGATGGAGAGCAACGGCAAGAGCGTGACGCGCGACGGCAAGCCCGTCGATGGACCGACGGCGGCGATCACCTGGGGCGGCGTCGGCACGGACGCGCAGCATGCCGTGTTCCAGCTGCTGCATCAGGGGACGATCCTGACGCCGGTGGAGTTCATCGCCTCCATCGAGCCGGGCCATGCGCTCGATCCGGCGCATCATCGGGCCTTGCTGGTGAACTGCTTCGCGCAGGGCGCGGCTTTGCTGCGGGGCAAGGATAATGAGGCCGATCCGGCGCGGGCCTATCCGGGGAACCGGCCTTCGACCACCATATTGCTGGACGATGTGACGCCGGAGGTTCTGGGGGCGCTGATCGCTTTCTACGAGCATCGGACCTTTGCCAATGCGGTGCTGATGGGGATCAATCCGTTCGATCAGTTCGGTGTCGAGCTGGGCAAGGAAATCGCCAGGTCCATCGAGGCGGAGGGGCCGAAGGGGTTCGATCCTTCGACCATGGCTTTGATCGATCTGGCTTTGGGCGGGGTTTGACGAATGAATCCCTCCCGTTTGTGGGAGGGGGGTGGCGTTGGGAGGCGCGCTTTGCTCGCGCCCACCCCCGGCCCCTCCCGCCTGCGGGAGGGGAGAAAGAAGATTCTGGTTTGTAACTCCGCTGGGGACGCTCCATATGCGGGCGCAATCTAGCGGAGGGATGGATGAGCAATTACGACTTCGACCTTTTCGTCATCGGGGCGGGATCCGGTGGCGTGCGGGCTTCGCGCGTGGCGGCGGCGCATGGCGCGAAGGTGGCGGTGGCCGAGGAATATCGGGTCGGCGGCACCTGCGTCATTCGCGGCTGCGTGCCCAAGAAGCTGCTCATCTATGGCGCGCATTTTGCCGAGGATCTGAAGGATGCGCGGCGCTTCGGCTGGAATGTGCCCGATTGCGGCTTCGAATGGACGACGCTGCGCGACAATGTGCTGGCCGATGTCGACCGGCTGGAGGGCCTCTACAAGAACACGCTGGACAGCCATGAGGTCGAACTGATCCCCGAGCGGGCGACGATCACCGGGCCGCATGGCGTGAAGCTGGCCAGCGGGCGCGAGGTCACGGCCAGATATATCCTGGTTTCGACCGGCGCCTGGCCCATCGTTCCCGACATCGAGGGGGCGGAGCATGGCGTGACGTCCAATGAACTGTTTCACCTGGAGGAATGCCCGAAGCGGATCGTGATTGTCGGCGGCGGCTATATCGCCAATGAATTTGCGGGCATCTTCCACCAGTTCGGCAGCCATGTGACGATCGTCAACCGGTCCAACACCCTGCTGCGCGGCTATGATGAGCAGATCCGCGACCGGCTGCTCCAGATTTCGACGATGAAGGGGATCAATTTCCGCTTCAACGCCGAGATGGAGAAGATCGAGAAGAATGAGGACGGCACGCTGTGCGTCCGGTTCAGGAGCGGCGATCCGATCGCCTGCGACCTGCTGGTCTTCGCGACCGGGCGCAAGCCGCATGTCGATGGGCTGGGGCTGGAGAATGCCGGGGTCGAACTGAGCGACAAGGGCGCGATCAAGGTCGATGAATATAGCCGCACGAGCTGCGAGAGCATCTATGCGGTGGGCGACGTCACCGACCGGATGCAGCTCACCCCGGTCGCGATCCGCGAGGGGCACGCCTTTGCGGATACGGTGTTCGGGGACAATCCGCGCACGGTCGATTATGATTGCGTGCCCTCCGCCGTGTTCAGCCATCCGCCGCTGGCGGGCGTGGGGCTGACCGAGGCGCAGGCGAAGAACAAATATGGGACGGTGAAGGTCTATACCTCCGACTTCCGGCCGATGAAGAATGTGCTGGCCGGGCGGGACGAGCGGGCGCTCTACAAGATGGTGGTGGACGCGACGACCAATCGCGTGGTCGGGCTGCACATGATCGGGCCGGATGCGCCGGAAATCCTTCAGGCGGCCGCGATTGCGGTGAAGGCCGGCCTCACCAAGCAGGAGTTCGACGACACCGTCGCCCTCCATCCCAGCATGGCCGAGGAGCTGGTGCTGTTGAAATAAGGATCAGGCGCCGGCCGCGAAGGTGAGGACGAGAGCGTCGCGCCAGGCGGGTTGCGCCGGGTCGACCGCATGGATTTCGGTGACGCCGTGCATGATGCGGTGGTCGTCGATCAGCACCGCGTCGCCGGGGCGGGCAAGGGTGAATTCGCCCAATGCGCCGCCCTCCGGCGTGCCGATGCGGGTGACGCCTTCGCGGACGTTGCGGCGTTCGACCAGCATGACGAAGACCCAGTCCACGCCGTCGCGGTGCATGCCTTCCGGCGTGGGGCGGCCCAGTTCCCCGGTGCGGGCCTCTATGCGGAACTGGTGGAGTTCGACATGCTGCCGTCCGGCCAGGGGGAAGCTGCGCGCGCAGAAGGCGAAGATCGCCTGCATCGCGCTATTGTCGATGGTGCCTTGCTCGACGGGATCGAACCAGCGCTGCACATCGCCATTCAGGGGATTATAGTCGCGGCTCTGGAAATGCGGCTGGTGCGGTTGGCGCGTGAAGACGCCCTGTTCGCAGGCGAAGGTCGCGTGGCGGCGGCGGCGATAGCGCCCTCCGTCCGCCATATAGAGGTCGGGGCCGAGATCGTCCCAGCTTCGCGCGAGCGCGTTCCAGCCGGCGGAGGGGAGCCGTTCGAACAGGTCTGCCCCGGACAGGCGGGCATAGCCGGCTTCCGCCAGTTCGTGCCGGAGGGGCGTGTCCATGAGAATGTCCGTGTCGCTCATCCGTCCTTCCTATCCGGAGAGACAGACGAGCGACAGGGCCAGTTCCCGCAAGCAGGATATGGATCGGGCGCCCATATCGGGCGCCCCTATCAGGCTATGGTGGGGACGATCCCGCCCTCCGCCCGGATCGCCGCGCCATTGGTGACGGCGGCGAGCGGGCTGGCGAGATAGGCGACCATCGACCCGATCTCGTCCGCCTCGATCAGCCGGCGGACGAGGGAGAGCGGGCGCAGCGTCCGGAAGAATTCCGCCTCGCGTTCGGCCTCCGGCGCGTCCTTGTTTTCGACCACCGACTGGATGAAGTCGACGATCCCCTCCGAACGGGTGGGGCCGGGCAACACCGAATTCACCGTCACGCCGGTGCCGCGCGTCTGTTCGGCCAGTCCGCGGGCGATGGCGAGCTGGGCGGTCTTGGTCATGCCGTAGTGGATCATCTCGCCGGGGATCACCAGCGCGCTTTCGCTGGCGATGAAGATGATGCGGCCCCAGTTCTTCGCGATCATGCGCGGGAAATAATGACGGGCGAGGCGGGCGCCGCTGACGACGTTGACCTCGAAGAAATGATGCCAGTCCTCGTCGGAGATTTCGGTGAAGGGCTTCGCTTCGTAGATGCCGAGATTGTTGACGAGGATGTCGACGTCCGGAGCGGCTTCGATGAGCGTGGCCGCGCCCTGCGCCGTCGCGGGATCGGCCAGGATCGGGCGGACCCTGCCTGACTGGGCAAGCTGCGCGGCCGCATCGTCGAGCTTGGCCTGATTGCGGCCGGTGATCACGACCTCCACACCTTCTTCGGCAAGGCGCCTGGCGATGGCAAAGCCGATCCCGGCGGTCGATCCGGTGACGAGCGCGGTCCTGCCGTTGAGTTTCAGATCCATGGGGCAACTCCTGTTCTGCGTGAGTGAACGCAGAAATAGGAGAAGGGATCATTGATGATTAGAATGATCGTCGTCACTATAGAAGTGATTTCAGATCATGAGCGATGCATGGACAACCGCTTTGGGGATATAGAGACGTTTCTGGCGGTGGCGCAGGAGGGCAGCCTTGCCTCCGCCGCCAGGGCCTTGCGGCTGACGCCGTCCGCCGTCAGCCGCAGCATCGCCCGGCTGGAGCAGCGGCTGGGCGTAACCCTGCTGCGGCGGACCACGCGGTCGCTGGCGCTGACGATGGAAGGGGCCGCCTATCGCGACCGGATGTCGGCGCTGATGGCGGAAATGACCGATGTCGAAAGCAGGCTGGGGCAGGAGGAGCAGGGACCGCGAGGGCTGTTGCGGGTGAATGCCTCCGTATCCTTCGGCATCCACTGCCTGTTGCCGATCCTGCCCCGCTTTCTGGCCCGGCATCCGGCCGTGACGGTCGATCTGGCGTTATCCGATGCGGTGGTGGACCTGGTGGAGGAGAGGGCCGACATCGCCATCCGGATCGGGCCGCTGCGCGATACGCGGCTGCGCGCCAAGAAGCTGGGGCGCAGCCGCATGGTGCTGGTCGCCAGTCCCGCCTATCTGGCTGCGCGGGGCATGCCGCTCAGGCCGGACGATCTGGACGGGCATGACTGCCTGCAGTTCAGCTTTCGTCGATCGGTGGACAGCTGGGCCTTCCGGATCGGCGGGCGGACGGTGCAGCGTCCGGTGCAGGGGCGTTTCTTCGGCAATTCGGGCGAGGTCGTGCGGCAGATGGCGATCGCGGGCGGCGGCATAGCGCGGCACGGGCGCTTTCACGTCGCCGCCGACGTGCGGGAAGGGCGGCTGGTCGAGGTGCTGGGCGATTTCAGCACGGGGGAGGGCGAGGATATTCACGCGCTCTATTCCGCGCAGGACCGGCTGGCGGCGCGGGTGCGGGCTTTTCTCGATTTTCTGGAGGAGGAGCTGGAATTGCCGGATTAGCCCAGCGGTCTGGGCGCAGCGAGGAAAGCGGTGTGCCTTAGCCGATCCAATAGGGCACGATCTGGCGATTGTCGGGATCGACGCGGATCGGGCGGTCCGCGGGCGGGAAGGCGCGTTGGTCGCAGCTCTGGCGGGGGCAGAGGCGGCAGGTGATGCCGATCGGGGTTGCCGCGCCCTCCACCTCCAGTTGCAGGCCGTCGGCATAGACGAAATTGGCGGCATGCGCGATTTCGCAGCCCAGCACGACGGCGAAGCGGCGCGGCGTGCGGCTGTAGCTGCCGGAGGGTTTAACCAGACCCTTCGCCATGGACACATAGCGGACGCCGTCGGGCGTTTCGCCCAGTTGCACGTTGATCCGGTCGGGGACCGCGACCGCTTCATGGACGTTCCATAAGGGGCAGGCGCCGCCGAAGCGGGCGAATTGCAGGCGGGTGGCGCTGTGGCGCTTGGTGATGTTGCCCGCCATGTCGACGCGGCAGAAGAAGAAGGGGATGCCGCGCAGGCCGGGCCTTTGCAGCGTCGAGAGGCGGTGGCAGGCCTGTTCGAAGCTGACGCCGAAGCGGCGCGCGAGACGGTCTATGTCATGGCGGACTTCGCGGGCGGCTTCGCGGAAGGGGGCATAGGGCATCAGCAGCGCCCCCGCCGCATAATTGGCGAGGCCGATGGCGAGCAGCCGGTCCGCGCCGGGCACGGGCAGCGCCGCCCTGTTGACCACGTCCGCGATCACGGCCTGCCCCTCCAGCATCATCAACTGGTGGGCGAGCATGAATTTGCGGCTTTCGGTGGGCAGGGCCGCGTTCACGAACAGGCGCTTTTCGCTGCTGGTATAGGAGCGGAGCGCGGAATCCGGCGTTTCCGCGATCAGCGTTTCGATGCCGTGGCGGCGGGCCAGCGCCTCCACCAGCATGCCTTCGTCCAGCGTCTGGCCGGCGGTGAAGCTGGCGGCCATGTCCTCCGCCAGGCAGTCAAGGACATGGACGTAATTGCCCGCTTCGTGGAACCAGTCGCGCGCCGCTTCCCAGGGCAGGCGGGCCTGCACCGCATGATCGTTGGCAATGGCCTCCTCGATCATGTTGATGCGTTCATTGGCGCGCATATGGGCATTGTAGAGGTCGACATAGCGCGCCGCGAATTCGGGGAAATGCAGGTGCAGCTTCTCGATCCGTTCCGGCTCCATCGGCACGCCGGGCAGTTCGGGATGGGCGAGGGCGAAGGTGAAGGCGCCCAGAAGCTGTTCCTCCTCCCGGCTGTCGAAGCTGGCCCAGTCGGTGGGAAAGGCGCTGGCGACGGCCGCCTTGACCTTGGCCGTCAGGGGGCGGTCGTCATTCTCAAGCTGGCTGAGATAGGATACCGATATGCCAAGGGCCTGGGCCATGGTCGCCTGGTCCATGCGATGGTCGAGACGGAGTTGGCGCAGGCGCGGTCCTGCGAAGATTCGATTGCCACGAGCCATGGATCGTCCATAATTTGCAAAATCGCGATTTGCAAATTGGCAAAATTGCATTTGCGAAAATGCGGAAAGATTGGGAAGGGGCGGACATAGACGTCCGCGACAAGCCGGAGAAAAGCCTGATATGTCGAAGCTCGCCATCATCGAACAGCTCGAAGCCAAGCGGGAGGCCGCGCGTCTGGGCGGCGGACAGCGCCGCATCGACGCGCAGCATGCCAAGGGCAAGCTGACCGCGCGGGAGCGGCTGGACGTGCTGCTGGACGAGGACAGCTTCGAGGAGCTGGACATGTATGTCGAGCACAACTGCATCGACTTCGGCATGGACGGGCAGCATATCCCCGGCGACGGCGTCGTCACCGGATCGGGCACCATCAACGGCCGGCTGGTCTATGTCTTCAGCCAGGACTTCACCGTCTATGGCGGCGCGGTGTCGGAACGGCACGCGATGAAGATCTGCAAGATCATGGACATGGCGCTGAAGGTGGGCGCTCCCGTGATCGGCCTCAATGACTCGGGCGGCGCGCGCATCCAGGAAGGCGTGGCTTCGCTGGCGGGCTATGCCGAGATTTTCCAGCGCAATGTGCTGGCGTCGGGCGTGGTGCCGCAGATCAGCGTGATCATGGGGCCGTGCGCGGGCGGCGCGGTCTATTCGCCGGCGATGACCGACTTCATCTTCATGGTGAAGGATTCGAGCTTCATGTTCGTGACCGGCCCGGACGTGGTGAAGACCGTCACCAACGAGGTCGTGACGCAGGAGGAACTGGGCGGGGCGGTGACGCATACCACCAAATCGGGCGTGGCCGACCTTGCGTTCGAGAACGACATCGAGGCGCTGCTGGCGGTGCGCGATTTCGTGGACTTCCTGCCGGCGTCCAACAAGGAGCCGGTGCCGGAGCGGCCGAGCGCCGATCCGTGGGACCGGATCGAGGACAGCCTGGACACTTTGGTCCCCGCCAATGCGAACCAGCCCTATGACATGCATGAGCTGATCCGCAAGGTGGTGGACGAGGGCGACTTCTTCGAGGTGCAGCCCGCCCATGCGGGCAACATCATCTGCGGCTTCGGCCGGGTCGAGGGCAAGACGGTGGGCGTCATCGCGAACCAGCCGATGGTGCTTGCCGGGGTGCTGGACATCAACTCGTCCAAGAAGGCCGGGCGCTTCGTGCGCTTCTGCGATGCGTTCGAGATTCCGATCGTGACCTTCGTCGACGTGCCCGGCTTCCTTCCCGGGACGGCGCAGGAGCATTCGGGCATCATCAAGCATGGCGCGAAGCTGCTGTTCGCCTATGCGGAGGCGACCGTGCCGAAGATCACCGTGATCACGCGCAAGGCCTATGGCGGGGCCTATGACGTCATGTCCTCCAAGCATCTGCGGGGCGACCTCAACTATGCCTGGCCCACCGCCGAAATCGCGGTGATGGGGGCCAAGGGCGCGGTGGAGATCATCTTCCGCGGCAAGACGCCCGAAGAGATCGCGGAAAAGACCAAGGAATATGAGGACCGCTTCGCCAACCCCTTCGTGGCAGCGGGCAAGGGCTTCATCGACGAGGTGATCCAGCCGCATTCGACCCGGAAGCGGATCGCCCTGGGGCTGCGCAAGCTGCGGAACAAGGCTTTGGAGAACCCCTGGAAGAAGCACGACAATATTCCGCTCTAAGGTGAATCCGTCATCCCCGCGCGGGCGGGGAACCCTCTCCGGACATCATATCCGGGGAGAGGGCGGGAGATGGATTCCCGCCGTCGCGGGAATGACGAAGTTGGGAATGACGTTATGAAACTCGGCCGTCTCAATCATATCGGCGTGGCGACGCCCTCGCTGGAAGCATCGATTGCCTATTATCGCGACGTCATGGGCGCGACCATCGCGCATGAGCCGTTCGACCTTCCGGCGCAGGGGGTGAAGGTCTGCTTCGTGGATACGCCGGGCGAGAACGGCACCGCCGGCACGCAGATCGAGCTGATCGAACCCTTGGGCGAAAACTCGCCCATTCACGGCTTCATCGCCAAGAACCCGGCGGGCGGGCAGCATCATATGTGCTATGAAGTGCCCGACATTCATGAAGCCAAGGCGTGGTTCGAGGGGCTGGGCAAGAAGGTGCTGGGCGAGCCCCGCATCGGGGCGCATGGGACGCTGATCTTCTTCGTCCATCCCAGGGACATGAATGGGGTGCTGACCGAAATCATGGAAACGCCCAAGGAAGGCGCGCATTGATATGACAGAGAAGCCGACGCTGGACCAGTGGGCCGCCGCCGCCGCCAAGGAGGTGAAGGGCAAGGACCTGAACTGGGAAACCCCGGAAGGGATCACGGTCAAGCCGCTCTACACGGCGGAGGATGTCACCCCGGATAAAGTTGGCGATCCGGGCCTGCCCGGCTTCGCGCCGTTCACGCGGGGCGTGCGCGCGTCCATGTATGCGGGGCGTCCCTGGACCATCCGGCAATATGCGGGCTTTTCGACCGCGGAGGAATCCAACGCCTTCTATCGCCGCAATCTGGCGGCGGGACAGAAGGGGCTGAGCGTCGCTTTCGACTTGGCCACCCATCGCGGCTATGACAGCGACCATCCGCGTGTCGTGGGTGACGTCGGCAAGGCGGGCGTCGCCATCGACACCATCGAGGACATGAAGATCCTGTTCGACGGCATTCCGCTCGACCAGATGTCGGTTTCCATGACCATGAACGGCGCGGTGATCCCGATCCTCGCCTTCTTCATCGTCGCGGGCGAGGAGCAGGGGGTTGAGCGCAGGCTGCTCGACGGGACCATCCAGAACGACATTCTGAAGGAGTTCATGGTCCGCAACACCTATATCTACCCGCCCGAACCCTCGATGCGGATCATCAGCGACATTTTCGGCTATACCAGCCGGGAGATGCCCAGGTTCAACAGCATCTCCATCTCCGGCTATCATATGCAGGAAGCCGGGGCGACGCAGGTGCAGGAACTGGCCTTCACCATCGCGGACGGCGCGGAATATGTGCGCTATGGCGTGGCGTCGGGCCTGGACATCGACAAGTTCGCGGGGCGGCTGAGCTTCTTCTTCGCCATCGGCATGAACTTCTTCATGGAGATCGCCAAGCTGCGCGCTGCCCGCGTGCTCTGGCATCGGGTGATGACGAAGCTCGGCGCGAAGGACGAACGCTCCAAGATGCTGCGCACCCATTGCCAGACGTCGGGCGTGTCGCTGACCGAGCAGGACCCCTATAACAATGTCATGCGCACCACCATCGAGGCGATGGCGGCGATGCTGGGCGGCACGCAGTCGCTGCACACCAACGCGCTGGACGAGGCAATCGCGCTCCCAACCGATTTTTCGGCCCGTATCGCGCGCAACACGCAGATCGTCATCCAGGAAGAGACGGGCATGTGCAATGTCGTCGATCCGCTGGGCGGCAGCTATTATATCGAGGCGCTGACCCAGCAACTGGTCGACGCCGCGCAGGAGATCATCGACCGCGTCGAGGCCGAAGGCGGCATGGCCAAGGCGGTGGCCGCCGGCTGGCCCAAGGCGATGATCGAGACCGCCGCCGCCGCCCGTCAGGCGCGGGTCGACCGGGGCGAGGACGTGATCGTCGGCGTGAACAAATATCGTCTGGCGAACGAGGACCTGCTCGAGACGCTGGAAGTCGACAACAGCAAGGTCCGTGAAGCGCAGATCGCCCGCATCAACAAGGTGAAGGCGGAGCGTGACGAGGCCGCCTGTCAGGCCGCGCTGGATGCGCTGCGCCGGGCGGCAGCGGGCGAGCAGTCGATCGAGAACAACCTTCTCGCCCATGCGGTCGAAGCGGCGCGTGCCCGCGCCACGCTGGGCGAAATCTCCTCCGCCATGGAGGACAGCTTCAACCGATACGGCACGGTGCCGACGCCGGTGAAGGGCGTCTATTCCAAGCCCTATTCGCGGGATGCCCGCTGGCAACAGGTTCTTGACGGGGTGCAGGCCGTCGAGCGGCGCCTCGGTCGCAAGCCGAAGATCCTTATCGCCAAGATGGGGCAGGACGGCCACGACCGGGGCGCCAACGTGATCGCGTCCGCGTTCGGGGACATGGGTTTCGACATCGTGTCGGGCCCGCTGTTCCAGACGCCGGAGGAAACGGTGGTGCTGGCGCTCGACAGCGGCGCGGACGTGGTCGGCGCCTCGTCGCTGGCCGCCGGGCACAAGACGCTTATTCCCGAACTCATCAGGCAGCTTCGGGAACAGGGGCGCAACGACGTCAAGGTGGTGGCGGGTGGGGTCATTCCGCCGCAGGATTACGACTTCCTCCGTGACGCAGGCGTCCAAGGGATTTATGGACCGGGCTCCAACGTCGTGGAATGCGCCGCCGATGTGCTGCGCCTCCTCGGCCACAACATGCCCCCGGCGGGGCTGGAGGAAGCCGCATAATGACTAAGACGCCTCGCACTGACTGGACCCGCGACGAAATCGCCGCGCTGTTCGACCTGCCCTTCAACGACTTGATGTTCGAGGCGCAGTCGATCCATCGTGCGAACTTCCCGCGCAATGAGGTGCAGCTTTCGACCCTGCTGTCGATCAAGACGGGCGGTTGTCCGGAGGATTGCGGCTATTGCAGCCAGTCGACCGACGCGGAAAGCGGCCTCAAGGCCACCAAGCTGATGGACGTGCAGGCGGTGCTTCAGGCGGCGGCGCAGGCGAAGGACCATGGTTCGGGCCGTTTCTGCATGGGCGCGGCGTGGCGCAATCCCAAGGAACGGGACATGCCCAAGCTCATCGAAATGGTGAAGGGCGTTCGCCAGATGGGCATGGAAACCTGCATGACGCTGGGCATGCTGTCGGCTGGTCAGGCCAAGCAGTTGGCCGATGCGGGGCTGGATTATTACAACCACAATATCGACACCTCGCCGGAAAATTACGCCAACGTCATCACCACCCGGACCTTCGCGGACCGGATCGAGACGCTGGAAAATGTCCGGGACGCGGGCATCAATGTGTGCTGCGGCGGAATCGTCGGCATGGGGGAGACGCGATCGGATCGCATCGGCTTCCTGCATGCGCTCGCCACCATGCCGCATCCCGAAAGCGTGCCGATCAATGCGCTGGTGCCGGTCGAGGGCACGGTGCTGGGCGATATGCTGAAGGACACGCCGCTCGCGAAGATCGATGAGGTGGAGTTCGTCCGCACGGTCGCCGTGGCGCGGATCGTCATGCCGCGGTCGATGGTGCGGCTTTCCGCCGGGCGCGAGAGCATGAGCGAGGCTTGTCAGGCGCTCTGCTTCATGGCGGGGGCGAACAGCATCTTCACCGGCGACAAACTGCTGACCGCGGCCAATGCCGGGGACGACAAGGATAGCGCGTTGCTCGGGAAGCTCGGGCTGACGCCGATGATGGCTCAGCCGCATGGGCATCTGGAGGCGGCTGAGTGAAATTCGGCCGAAAATGATGACGGTGATAGTCGTTGTGCTGGCCGTGATCTTCTGGGGTTTGTTCTCGTCGGGCGCCTTCATGCACGGCGATTAGCATCAACCACCACCTCCGTTCGCCCTGAGCTTGTCGAAGGGCTGCACTTCTCTTCGAAAGGGAAGGAGGGGGCTTCGACAAGCTCAGCCCGAACGGGGTGAGAGGAACTGAATAAGGACTGGGGCAAGGATAGATAATGGCAATCACCAAGATCCTGATCGCGAACCGTGGCGAAATTGCGTGCCGCGTCATCCGCACCGCGCGGAAGATGGGCATCAAGACCGTTGCGGTCTATTCCGACGCGGATGCGCGCAGCCCCCATGTGCTGATGGCGGACGAGGCCGTGCATCTGGGCCCGCCGCCTGCCGCCCAGTCCTATCTGCTGGCCGACAAGATCATCGAGGCGTGCAGGGCGACCGGCGCCGACGCGGTTCACCCCGGCTACGGCTTTCTCTCCGAGCGGGAGAGCTTCCGCAAGGCGCTGGACGAAGCGGGCATCGTCTTCGTCGGTCCTCCCGCCAACGCAATCGCCGCCATGGGCGACAAGATCGAATCGAAGAAGCTCGCCAAGGCGGCGGGCGTCAATGTGGTCCCCGGCTATGTCGGCGTGATCGAGGATACCGAACATGCCGTCCGCATCTCGAACGAGATCGGCTATCCGGTGATGATGAAGGCATCGGCCGGCGGCGGCGGCAAGGGGATGCGCCTTGCCTATTCCGAGCAGGACGTTCGCGAAGGCTTCGAGGCGACCAAGCGCGAGGGGCTGAACAGCTTCGGCGATGACCGCGTGTTCATCGAGAAGTTCATCGAAAGCCCGCGCCATATCGAAATCCAGATATTGGGCGATCAGCACGGCAACATCGTCTATCTCAATGAGCGCGAATGTTCGATCCAGCGCCGCCACCAGAAGGTGGTGGAGGAAGCGCCGTCGCCCTTCGTATCTCCCGAAATGCGCAGGAAGATGGGCGAGCAGTGCGTCGCCCTGGCGCGGGCGGTCGGCTATTTCAGCGCGGGCACGGTCGAGTTGATCGTGTCGGGCGCGGACAAGACGGGCGACGGTTTCTACTTCCTGGAGATGAACACCCGTTTGCAGGTGGAGCATCCGGTTACGGAAGAGATCACTGGCCTCGATCTGGTCGAGCAGATGATCCGCGTTGCCAATGGCGAGGAACTGGGCTTCGCCCAGGAAGATGTGAAGATCAACGGCTGGGCAATCGAGAACCGCGTCTATGCCGAGGACCCCTATCGTGGCTTCCTGCCCTCCACGGGCCGCCTGATCCGCTACAATCCGCCCGAAACCGGCGCTGATGAAACGGGGGCGCTGGTGCGTGTCGATGACGGCGTGGTCGAGGGCGGCGAGGTCAGCATGTTCTACGACCCGATGATCGCCAAGCTGATCACCTGGGCGCCGACCCGGCTGGAAGCCATAGACAAGCAGATCGCGGCGCTCGACCAGTTCGAGATCGAGGGGCCGGGGCATAATATCGATTTCGTCTCCGCGCTGATGCAGCATGAGCGCTTCCGTTCGGGCAACATCACCACCGGCTTCATCGCGGAGGAATATCCGGAGGGCTTTACCGGCGCGCCGGCTTCGGAGACGCTGCTGAAGCGTCTGTCGGCCATCGGCGCCTTTGCAGCCATGGCGCAGGCGGACCGGGCGCGCCGCATCGACGGGCAGCTTGGCAAGCGCCTCGCTCCGCCGACCGACTGGCAGGTGAAGATCGGCGATGCGGTCCATGATGTCGTGATCAATGGCGATGACGTCACGGTGGATGGCGAAGCCATCGAACTGGCGCTGGAATATACGCCCGGCGACCGGCTGATCGAGGCGGAGTTCGGTGAGGAGCAACTGGCGGTGAAGATCGCGCCGGTGCGTTCGGGCTTCGTGCTGACCGCCCATGGCGCCAGCCACAAGCTGCGCATCCTGCCCGCCCATGCGGCGGTGCATGCCAGGCATATGATCGAGAAGATTCCGCCAGACCTGTCGCGCTTCCTGATCTGCCCGATGCCGGGCCTGCTGGTGGCGCTGAATGTGAAGGAAGGCGACAAGGTCGAGATCGGCCAGCCGCTGGCCGTGATCGAGGCGATGAAGATGGAGAATATCCTGCGCGCGCAGAAGGCGGGCGTGGTGAAGAGCGTGTCCGCCGCGCAAGGGGAAAGCCTGCCGGTCGACGCGATCATTCTGGAACTGGAATAAGCGCTTGCCTGGGGCGAGGTCGGGGAACGGCCTTCCCGACCTTGCCATGGGACCGGTTCTTGAGCGGGCTGCTTTGGAATTGAATCGGATCGCCGTTCCAGATTCCTTGTTTTTCCGTGATTCTTGACCGGCGGTCGGTTCCGATCGCCTGGAAATCGCTCTCGCGTTTTCCGATTCAGCAGATGATTCCATCTGCTTGGAAAACTCTCTAGCATGCCGCCATGCATCTGTATCATGATTCCGCTTCGGCCGCCGCCGACATCATCGGTTTCGACGATTTTCTGAAGGTCGACATTCGCGTCGGCACGATCCTTTCGGCGGAGCCATATCCGGAGGCGCGCAAGCCAGCCTATAAGCTGGTGATCGATTTCGGTCAGGGCATCGGCAAGAAGAGATCGAGCGCGCAGATCACGGAACATTATGCGGTGGAGGACCTGCCGGGCCGACAGGTTGCGGCCGTCGTCAATTTTCCGCCGCGGCAGATCGGGAAGTTCCTGTCCGAGGTGCTGACGCTTGGCTTTGCCGATGAGGCCGGGGCCGTGGTGCTGTTTGCGCCGGATCGGGCGGTGCCGAATGGGGCGCGGCTGTTTTGAAGGGGCTGATCTGGATGAAGGAGGAGCGGGCCTGCGGCCCGCGCGATCCCCTGTGGATCGCAACCCCCTCACCCAGCTACGACTAAGGCAGCAAGCTGCCAAGTCTGCGCAGCCCTCTCCCTTAAGGGAGAGGGATAAAGCGGGTGTCCGCTTCCCACGCATATCGCGTCCATTCGCACGTCGCGCTTGCCGGAGTTCGGCACTTCATTAGAACGTAGGCGAACAATCAGTCAGGCAAGCGGGGGCGGAATGGGTGGAAGTGCGGTCGGCACCGACTATGTGATGGATGCGAAGCGTGACCGGCTGGTCATCACCGCTTCGGCGCTCGGCACATTGTTCGAATGGTATGACTTCTACATCTACGGCGTCCTCGCCCCGATCATCGGGCGTACATTCTTCCCGACGGACAATCCGACCGTGGAACTCCTCTATTCGCTGGCAGGCTTCGCCATCGGTTTCGGGTTCAGGCCGCTCGGCGCGGCGTTGTTCGGCTATCTGGGCGACAGGCTGGGGCGCAAATATACCTTTCTGGCGACCATCGTGCTGATGGGAGCGGCGACGGCGGGCGTCGGGCTGACCCCGTCCGCCGCGAGCATCGGCATCGCCGCGCCGGTCATCCTGATCCTGCTGCGGATCGCGCAGGGACTGGCGCTGGGCGGGGAATATGGCGGGGCGGCGATCTATGTCGCGGAACATGCGCCGCCGGGGCGGAGGGGTTTCTTCACCAGCTTCATCCAGGCGGGGGTGATCGGCGGCTTCATCCTGTCGCTGATCGTCGTGGTCGGCACGCAATGGGTCGTCGGCAAGGCGGTGTGGGACGATTGGGGCTGGCGCCTGCCCTTCATCTTCTCGCTGGCGTTGCTGGCGATTTCGCTCTGGATGCGGCTGATGCTGCGCGAAAGCCCGATCTTCGCGGCGATGAAGGCGGCGGGCGAGCAATCGCGCAACCCGCTGAAGGAGGCGTTCACCTATCCCGGCAACAGGCGGCGGATGCTGGTGGCGATGATCGGCATCGCGGCGGGCTTCACCGTCATCGCTTATACGGTGATGTTCCAGGCGCTCTATTTCCTGCAGAACGGCCTGCATGTCGCGCCGGGCATGGCGCAGTTGCTGGTAGGCGGCAGCGCCTTTGCGGGCGTGGCGGCCTTCATCTTCTTCGGCTGGCTGTCCGACCGGGTGGGGCGGAAGAAGCCCATCGTCATCGGCTATGCGCTGGTGTTGTTGCTGCTCATGCCGCTCTATCAATTCATGGGGAGCGTGGCGAACCCGGCCCTCTACCGGGCGGCGGAGCGCGCGCCGGTGATCGTCAGCGGCCCCGATTGCAGCTTCGATCCCTTCGCCAAGGTGCAGCCGACCGTCTGCGGCAAGCTGCTCGACCATTTTTCCAAGCGCGGCATCGCCTATGAAAAGCGGGAGGCGGCGACGCCTTCGGTCAGCGTCGGTTCCGTGGCGGTCGCGGATCTGAGCGCGGAAGGGCTGGATGCGGCGCTGCATGCGGCCGGATATGAATCGGCCCCCGTCACGCCGGACTGGCCGCGCGCCTTGTTGCTGTTCATGGCGCTGCTGCTGCTCTGGACGCTGTCGGGGGCGACCTATGGTCCCGTTGCGGCGCTGCTGTCGGAATATTTTCCGGCGCGGATACGCTATAGCTCGCTGTCGATCCCCTATCATATCGGGACCGGTTATTTCGGCGGATTCCTGCCGCTGGTCAGCCAATATATCGTGGCGCGGACGGGCGATCCCTATGCGGGGCTGTGGTACACCATCGCGGTGGTGGCGGTTGCGCTGCTGACCTGCATGGTCGCCCTGCCGGAGACGCGCGGGGCCGCGATGGATGCCTGATCCCTCGACGCTTGCGTCGCGGAGCGCTATCGGACAGGCGATGGCTGATTTTTCCGCACCTTTGCGCCTGCGTCTGGATGGAGGCGCTTTGCTCGCCAACTGGCGCTGGTTGAAGCGGCAGGGCGGCGCGGCGGCATGCGGGGCGGCGATCAAGGCCAATGGCTATGGGCTGGGCAGCGGGGAAGTGATGCGGCGCTTGCTGGCTGCGGGATGCCGGGACTTCTTCGTGTCCAACTGGGCCGAGGCGATGGCGCTGGAACCTTTGATCGGCGAGGGCGTGTCGCTTTCCGTGCTGCATGGCGTGCGGGAGGAGGACATGGCGGTGGCGCTCGCCTCCCGCGCAAGGCCGGTGCTGTGCACGGAAGGGCAGATTGCGCGCTGGAAGGAGGCGGGCGGCGGGCTTTGCGACGTCATGGTCGATACCGGCATGAACCGCCTGGGGCTGGATTGGCGGGGCGATGTTTCGGCGCAGGTCGCGGGGCTGGAGGTGGCGACATTGCTCAGCCATCTGGCTTCCGCCGATGAGGATGTGCCGCTGAGCCAGGTGCAGTTGGAACGGTTTTCGGCGCTGCGGGGCGCAGTCAGGGCGGCGCGTTACAGCCTGTCGAACAGCGCTGGGATTTGCCTGGGCGCTGCCTATGCCTTCGACATGACGCGGCCGGGGATCGCGCTTTACGGCGGCGTGCCGCGCACGGAAGCGGCGGGGCGGATCGGGCAGGTCGTCTTTCCGGAGGCGCAGGTGCTGCAACGCCGCCGCGTCCGGGCGGGCGACACCATCGGTTATAATGCGACCCATCGCGCAGCGGCGGACATGGAGATCGCCGTGGTGAATCTGGGCTATGCGGACGGCTATTTGCGCGGCTTTTCCGGGCGGGGGTCCATGACTGTCGGGGACAGGCATCTGCCGGTGGTGGGAAGGGTCTCAATGGATTTGACCGCCGTCGACGTGTCGGGTCTGCCCGAGGTCGCGGAGGGGGATTGGCTGGGCGTCGACTATGCGCTGGCGGAGGCGGCGGCGGTTTCCGGACTGTCGCAATATGAGTTGCTGACAGGGCTGGGCGCGCGTTTCGACCGCATCTGGCGCTGATTGCAGAAGGCCGCCGATCCGGATTGGGTCGGCGGCCTTTTCGTTGCTTTACCGCCGGCTTAGCGCTCGACGCACATGGCGACGCCCATGCCGCCGCCGATGCAGAGGGTCGCGAGGCCCTTCCTGGCGTCGCGCTTCTGCATCTCGTAGAGCAGGGTGGTGAGGACGCGGGCGCCCGAAGCGCCGATCGGATGGCCGATGGCGATCGCGCCGCCGTTCACATTGACCTTCTCCGGGTCCCAGCCCAGTTCCTGACCGACCGCCAGCGCCTGCGCGGCGAAGGCTTCATTGGCTTCGATCAGGTCCAGATCGGCCAGCGACCAGCCCGCCTTGGCCAGCGCCTGACGGCTCGCCGGAGCCGGGCCGATGCCCATGATCGAGGGATCGACGCCGCAGGTGGCGAAGCCGGCGATGCGCGCCAGCACGGTCGCGTTGCGCCTGGCGGCCTCATCGGCGCTCATCAGCACGAGGGCGGCGGCGCCGTCGTTGATGCCGCTAGCATTGGCGGCGGTGACGGTGCCGTCCTTCTTGAAGGCCGGACGCAGGCCCTGCATCGCCTCCAGCGTGGCGCCGGCGCGGATATATTCGTCGGCGTCGACGACGGTGTCGCCCTTGCGGCCCTTGATCGTCACGGGAACGATCTCATCCTTGAAGCGGCCCGATGCGCGGGCGGCTTCGGCCTTGTTCTGGCTGCCGACGGCGAATTCATCCTGCGCCTCTCGGCTGATCTGGTACTTCTCGGCCAGATTTTCCGCCGTGATGCCCATGTGATAATTGTTGAAGGCGTCGGTCAGGCCGTCATGCGTCATCGTGTCGATGAAGGAAATCGGCCCCATCTTCGCGCCGCCGCGCAGATATTGCGCATGGGGCGCCATCGACATGCTTTCCTGACCGCCCGCGACCATGATGCGGGCGTCGCCCGCGCGGATCGCCTGAGCCGCCAGAGCGACCGCGCGCAGGCCAGAGCCGCAAAGCTGGTTGAGGCCGATGGCGGTGCGCTCCACCGGAATGCCGGCGTTGACGGCGGCCTGACGGGCGGGGTTCTGGCCCTGCGCCGCGGTCAGGACCTGACCCAATATGACTTCGTCCACTTCCTCCGGCGCGACGCCGGCCTGGGCGAGAGCGGCGACGATGGCGGTGCGGCCCAGCTCATGCGCGGGGGTCGACCCGAAGGCGCCCATGAAGCTGCCGACGGCGGTACGCTTGGCAGCGGTGATGACGATGTCTGACAAAGCCTTGATCCTCAGTTCCGGGGTGATTGTTTTCGCAGGCGCACATATCATCATCCGCCATGACTGGAAAGCCATTGGGACAAAGGCTCCCACAGCATCGCCCGTCCGTTGCCGCTCACGATCATGCCGACATGGCCAAGGCTCAAGGTCGTGTTCTCGCCCATTTCCGGGGCGGCGGCGGCGGGAACGATGCGGTCAGTTGCGGAACGGATTGAAAGCGTTGGACAAGTCAGCCGGCGGGGATCGACCGTCCGTCCGTCGATATGCCATTCCCCCCGTCCGCTCGCATTTGCGGCATAGAATTGCTCGAAAAGGTCACGCCCCGCAGCATAGCTGAGCGGTGGGCCGCCATTGGCCCAATCCTCCACCGCCAGAAAGGCATGCTCTTCGTCCGAACCCGGCTCCATGCCGACAAAGGCCGCATATTTGCGAATCGTCCGGGCGGGGTCCATCGCCCAGAAGCCCGATTGCAGCACCTCCATCGGGACATAGTCCAACCGTTGGCACATGGGCCTGGAACTGCGCCAGAGCGCGCCGATCTGTTCCCGGTCTGCCGCAGGGAACCCGTCGAAGTTCCAGGGCGCGGCAATCGTCGCCAACGCCCTTGCGGGTTGCAGCGCCGCAGCGCCGATGGCCAGATTTCCGCCGAGGCAATATCCCACCAATATGGGTGGCCGGGGAAGGGCGGCCAGCATCGGCAACAGACGGTCCATCACATGCCGGTCCAGCCCCAGCGCGCCGTCGTCCGCCGCGGGCGTGCCCCAGTCGACCAGATAGGCGTCATGTCCTGCTGCACGCATGTGGCGCAGCATGGACCGGCTGCCGGACAGGTCCAGCACTTGCGGCGGGTTGATCAGCGAAGGCACGAAAACCACGGGATGACGGCCGTTTTCCGTCCCATATCGAAGCAGCCTGGCGCTGCCTTCGCGAGCCACGACGGGAACGGCGGGGGGCGGGGCGGGGCGAATAGCCTCCTGATATTTCCGCAAACCCTGGAACGCCCGTTTGCGCAGTTCGGGATCATCCTCCGTCTCGCGCCATAAAATATTGAGAAAAAGGGGCAGGGGCCGCGGCCCATGTTGCGGCGCGGCATTCCCTTGTGCTAATGCGGAAAATGCAGGTGTGGGAGAGGTATCCATGGCCAAATCTAAGACCGCGAACGAATCCGAACCGGTCGTCATCAAGAAGTACGCTAACAGGCGGCTCTATAACACAGAAACGTCGAGCTACATCACGCTGGATCTTTTGTCGCAGATGACTCGTGAGGGGCGCGAGTTCGTCGTCGTCGATGCGAAGACCGGAGAGGACATCACGCATAATGTCCTGACCCAAATCATCATGGAGGAGGAGCAGCGGGGCAAGAACATGCTGCCCGTCAACTTCCTGCGTCAGTTGATCGCCATGTACGGCGATTCCATGCAGTCCATGGTGCCGCAATATCTGGAAGCGTCGATGGACGCCTTTCGCAAGAACCAGCAGCAGTTCCAGGAAGCCATGAAGGGCGCCTTCGGCGGCGGCCCGCTGGCCGAGATCGCCAAGCGCAACATGCAGATGTTCGAGGCGGCGGCGAGCGCCTTTGGCACGGGGATGCCAGGCATGCCTGGAATGGCGGCGCCGACATCTTCGCCCACGCCGTCCGCTGCCGAAGAGGCGAAGGACGATGAGATCGCGGAACTCAAGGCCCAGCTTGCCGCGCTCAACGCGAAGATCGACAAGCTTTCCTGATTTCCGTCATCCCAGCGTAAGCTGGGATCTCAGGCGGTACGACACAGCCTGGCCTTACGAGATCCCAGCTTTCGCTGGGATGACGATATTGTCGATGTTCGCCCTTTACTTGGGCTGGTTGCTCATTGGGGCGACGGCCCTTTGGGGTCGACAGGGGCGGCGCGCTTGGCCTATGGCGCGCCATCCACTCGAATTTTAAGGTCGATCCCGTGAAGCACGCCCTTTCCGTTACCCGCGAACAGGATTTCGCCGCCTGGTATCAGGCCGTCATTTCCGAAGCCGACATGGCCGAGGAAAGCGGTGTGCGCGGGTGCATGGTCATCCGGCCATGGGGTTACGGCATCTGGGAACGGATGCAGAAATTGCTGGACGAGCGCATCAAGGCGACCGGCCATGAGAATTGCTATTTCCCGCTGTTCATTCCGCTTTCCTATTTCGAGAAGGAGGCGGAGCATGTCGACGGCTTTGCCAAGGAAATGGCGGTCGTCACGCATCACCGGCTGATCCAGAAGGACGGGAAGATGATCCCCGATCCCGAAGCGAAGCTGGAGGAGCCGTTGGTGGTTCGTCCGACGTCGGAGACGGTGATCGGCGCGGCCTTCTCTCGCTGGGTGCAGAGCTGGCGCGACCTGCCGGTGCTGATCAACCAGTGGGCGAATGTCGTGCGTTGGGAAATGCGCACGCGGATGTTCCTGCGCACGGCGGAATTTCTCTGGCAGGAGGGGCATACCGCTCACGCCAGCGTCGATGAGGCGATGGAAGAGACGCTCAAGATGCTGGAAGTCTATCGCGGCTTTGCCGAGGAATGCGTGGCGCTGCCGGTGATCGCGGGTGAGAAGCCCGAGAATGAGCGCTTTCCGGGGGCCGTCGCGACCTATTCCATCGAGGCGATGATGCAGGATGGGAAGGCGTTGCAGGCAGGCACGTCGCATTTCCTGGGGACCACCTTCTCGCAGGCGCAGAATATCAAGTTCCAGAATGCCGAGGGGCAGCAGGAACTGGCGCAGACGACCAGTTGGGGCGTGTCGACGCGGATGATCGGCGGGCTGATCATGGTGCATGGCGATGATGACGGGCTGCGCGTGCCGCCGCGGGTCGCGCCTTATCAGGTGGTCGTCGTGCCGATGCTGCGCGATACGGATGAGGATGCGGCAATCCTGGATTATTGCGGCGAGCTGGTGGCGGAGCTGAACAGGCAGGATGTGTTCCGGGAGCCGGTGCGCGCCTTGCTGGACCGGCGGCCGGCCAAGGCGGCGAACAAGCGCTGGGGCTGGGTCAAGAAGGGGGCGCCGGTCGTGATCGAAGTCGGCGGGCGCGACGTGGCCGGGGGCAATGTGTCCATAATCCGGCGTGATCGGCTTTATCGTGAGGACGGGAAGCTCGATAGCCGGATTGTGGCGAAGGCGGACTTCCTTGGCGCGGCTACGGGGATGCTGGAGGATATTCAGCAGGCTTTGTTTGCGGATGCGCAGGCGCGGCTGCTGGGGAATATCGACAGGTCGGTGACGTCGCTGGATGGGCTGAAGGCTTATTTCGGGGCTAGCAAGAAGCCGGGCTGGGCGCTGGTGCAGTGGGCCAAGCCGACTGGGGCTGCGCTCGACAAGGTGATCGAGTGGTTGAAGGGTGAGAAGCTGACGTTGCGCAATGTGCCGACGGATGCGGAAGCGGCTGATGGGCTGTGCGTGTTCACCGGCGAGAAGGCGGTGGAGCGGGTGTTGGTGGGGCGTTCTTACTGAGCCTCTAAAATTCCCTCCCGTTTACGTTCAAACAAGGCACGTAACTCGTTTGAAGGGTTGGGCTGTATCGACATTCAGTTCGATATGGGAGGTTTCCAACATAATTGACGTCATGCTGAACTTGTTTCAGCATCCATCGTGCCTCCAGGCGCCGTTCTCCTGTGGGGAGAAATGGATGCTGAAACAAGTTCAGCATGACGATTTGGAATGAGGGCTAATGCCTATCGTTCGAAATAGCTGAATGCCGATACAGCGCAGGGGAGGGCATGTCACAGCACTCTCCTCACAATCTCTTCCCCGACCCCTCCCGCAAGCGGAAGGGGAGCTATAAGGGCAATTACAGCACATATTTGCTGAGGTCGGTGTTGCGCGCCACTGCGCTCAACTGCTTCTCCACATAGGCCGCATCGACCACCAGCGTTTCGCCCTGGCGGTCTTCCGCGTCGAAGCTCACATCCTCCAGCAGCTTTTCCATAACCGTCTGGAGGCGGCGGGCGCCGATATTCTCGACCTCGCTGTTCACCTCCGCCGCGATCTTCGCGACGGCGCGGATGCCGTCGGGCGTCAGGTCGATGGTCACGCCCTCGGTCGCCAGCAGCGCGCGATATTGCGCAACAAGGCTCGCCTTGGTGTCGGAGAGGATCGACACGAAATCATCCTCGGTCAGCGCCTTCAGTTCGACGCGGATCGGCAGGCGGCCCTGCAATTCCGGCAGCAGGTCGCTGGGCTTCGCCACATGAAAAGCGCCCGATGCGATGAACAATATATGGTCCGTCTTGAGCGGGCCATATTTGGTCGAGACCGTCGTGCCCTCGATCAGCGGCAGCAGGTCGCGCTGCACGCCTTCGCGGCTGACGGAGCCGCCGCGCACGTCGCTCACCGCGATCTTGTCGATCTCGTCGAGGAAGACGATGCCGTTCTGCTCCGCGCTGGAGATGGCGACGCGGGCGACGTCGTCCTGGTCCAGCCTCTTGTCCTGCTCCTCCTCGACCAGCTTGTCCCAGGCTTCCGCGACGCGCAGCTTGCGGCGCTTCTTCTGCTGTTGACCGAAGGCCTTGGACATCATGTCGCTGAGGTTGATCATGCCGATCTGGCCGCCCATGCCGGGGATTTCCATCGGCATGGAGGGGCTGTCGGTGACTTCCACCTCAACCTCGACATCGTTCATCTGGTTGTTCTCGATCCGCTGGCGGAAGGAGAGGCGGGTCGCCTCGCTCGCTTCCTTGCCGGTGAGGGCGTCGAGCAGGCGGGCCATGGCGGCTTCGGATGCGGCTTCGCGCACGGCTTCGCGGCGGCGGTCGCGTTCCAGGCGGACGGCTTCCTCGACCAGATCGCGGACGATCTGCTCCACGTCGCGGCCGACATAGCCGACTTCGGTGAATTTGGTCGCTTCCACCTTGACGAAGGGCGCGTCGGCCAGCTTGGCGAGACGGCGGCTGATCTCCGTCTTGCCGCAGCCGGTGGGGCCGATCATCAGGATGTTCTTCGGCGTCACCTCGTCGCGCAGGTCGGCGGAGAGGCGTTGACGGCGCCAGCGGTTGCGCAGGGCGACGGCTACGGCGCGCTTGGCGTCGGCCTGGCCGATGATGTGGGCGTCGAGGGCGGAGACGATGGCTTTGGGTGTCAGATTGTCGTTCATGGGATCTCTAAAAATCCGTTCGCCCTGTTTTCATGAGCCGCCTGGCCCATTCAAATGTCAAAGGGCGTTGCTTCTGAAGAAAGGAGGGGGCTTCGACAGGCTCAGCCCGAACGGGGTTCAAGCTACAGATTCCAGCTCTTCGACCACGAGCTGGTCGTTGGTGTAGACGCAGATGTCCGCCGCCACCTTCATCGCCTTGCGGGCCAGGGTTTCGGCATCTTCCTCATATTCCACCAGCGCCCGCGCCGCGGCGAGGGCGAAATTGCCGCCCGAACCGATGGCCGCGACGCCGCCAACCGGTTCCAGCACGTCGCCATTGCCGGTCAGGATCAGCGTCACTTCCCTGTCCGCGACGATCATCATCGCTTCCAGGTTGCGAAGATATTTGTCGGTCCGCCAGTCCTTGGCGAGTTCCACGGCGGCGCGCATCAACTGGCCGTTATGGCGCTCCAGCTTGGCCTCCAGCCGTTCGAACAGGGTGAAGGCGTCCGCCGTGGCGCCGGCGAAGCCGCCGATGACCGATCCGTCGTGGAGACGGCGGACCTTGCGGGCGTTGGGCTTCATCACCGTCTGGCCCATGGAGACCTGGCCGTCGCCGGCCACGATCACCTTCCCGTTCTTGCGTACCGACATGATGGTCGTGCCATGCCAGACCGGCATGGAATGGGAGCGTTGGTCGTTCATGGCCGGCATATGGGAGCGATGGTGACGGCGCGCAAGCATCCGCTGCATAAGCGCCGGATCGTGTCATTTTCTGGACAGATTTATTTCAATTCGTTCAGGAACCAATCTGGCGCAATTGACATTGTGCAACGCAGCAACAATCATTCGGGCATGTTGCAGAGAGGCAGGATCATGACCCTCAAGGCCAGAGCGCAGGAAAAGGTCGAACGTGCGGGAATATCGAACTATTCCTTCGATCAGGACGTACTGGTGATGTGCGGCGTGCGCTATACGATCGCCGCCTGCGATTGTGGCGAGCCGGAATGCGACGGCGTCCGCCTGGAGAAGGATGCGGCCGTTGCGGGCCGCATCCTCCAGTAACCGGCGATCCCGCCGGATCAGTTGATGGCTTTTTCCCCGGCGCGGCCGACGGATTCGATGTCCCGGCCCGCACCCTTCACGGTGTTGCAGGCGGCCAAAGAGGTGAGAAGCAGCCCAGCAATGACCAGGGCGACGGTTTGACGCATGAATATGCACTCCTTCTGAAAGCGTATCGACTATAACGCGGATGAAGCGGATAAGTCCATTTTCGGAAAATAGCTTGTTCGATATGCTTGACAGGCGGCGCGGTGGATGCCAATGGCCGCCTCCTCCTTACAGGGGGCGCGTAGCTCAGCGGTAGAGCACACCCTTCACACGGGTGGGGTCACAGGTTCAATCCCTGTCGCGCCCACCATGATCCGGGCGATCATGGCGGAGAAATATTATTTCCCAACATTGATCTTTTCATCTGCTTGGCGCTAATTCTCTGCGCCATGTGATGCGGAGGTTTCGCCGCGAGGCAAGGGATGAAAATGTCGCCATATCTGAAAAGCGGCGCGGCTGTCGGCGCGCTGTTGCTTTCCGTGATGTCCGCCCAGGCGCAGGAAAAGCTGACCCTGGAGCGGGTGTTCGCCAGTCCGGACCTCTCCGGCCCGCAACCAAGGGCATTGAAGCTGTCGCCCGACGGCAAGCTGGTGACGCTGCTGAAGCCACGGACGGACGAGAAGGAACGGCTCGACCTTTGGGCGGTGGATACGTCCACGGGCGCGGAGCGGATGCTGGTCGATTCGAAGAAGACAGGCAGCGGCGCGGCGCTTTCCGAGGCGGAGAAGATGCAGCGGGAGCGGGATCGTTCCGTCGCGGGCAGCACCGGCATCGTCAGCTATGACTGGGCGCCGGACGGCAAGTCCATCCTCGTGCCGGTCGACGGCGATCTTTATCTGGCCGCGCTGGACGGGAAGGTCACGCGTCTCACCGACACGCCCGATGGCGAGTTGAACGGCGTGGTCAGCCCCAGGGGCGGCTATGTGTCCTTCGTGCGCGGCGGCAATTTCTTCGTTCAGCCGATGGGCGGCGCGGAGAAGCAGTTGACCCAGGGCGCCAGCGACACGGTGAGCTGGGGCGTGGCGGAGTTCGTCGCGCAGGAGGAAATGGACCGGCGCACCGGCTATTGGTGGTCGCCCGACGACAGGCTGATCGCGGTTGCGCGCGTGGACGAAAGCCCGGTCGGCATCGTCACGCGCACGGCCATCGGGGGCGAGGGCACCAAGGTCTATGAGCAGCGCTATCCGGCGGCCGGAACGCCCAATGCGCTGATCGAGCTGTATGTGATGAAGCCGGAGGGCGGGGAGCCCGTCAAGGTCGATCTCGGCACGGAGAAGGATGTTTATCTCGCCCGCGTCGACTGGTCCAAGGATGGCAGAACACTTTACGTCCAGCGCGAGAGCCGGGACCAGAAGACGCTCGACCTGCTGGCCGTCGATCCGGCGACCGGCAAGGCGCGGGTGATCCTGACCGAAAGGGCGAAGAGCTGGATCAACCTCAGCAACAATTTCACGCCGCTCAAGGATGGCAGCTTCCTCTGGTGGTCGGAAAAGACCGGCCATGGACATCTCTACCATGTGCGGGGCGGCCGGCGGACGCCGCTCACCAGCGGTGAATGGGAAGTGCGCGATGTGGTGAGCGTGGATGAGGGCAAGGGCCTTGTCTATTTCACCGGCAACAGGGAAACGCCGCTGGAGCAGCAGCTTTATGCCGCGCCGATCGCCAAGGCGGGGCCGCTGCGGCAGCTGACCTCGGCGGGCTGGTGGAACGACGCCGTGATGGACGGCGCGGCGAGCCGCATCGTGGTCGCGCGCAGCAATAGCGACCAGCCCAGGCAGGTCTATCTGGCCGATAGCGGGGGCAAGCAGTTGAACTGGCTGTCGGAGAATGCGGTTCGGGGCAGCCACCCCTATGCGCCCTATTGGGCCAGCCATGTGAAGACCCGGTTCGGCACGATCAAGGCGGCGGACGGCTCGACGCTCTACACCCGGATCATGACGCCGCCGCTGGAGGCAGGGAAGCGCTATCCGGTCTTCATGCTCCATTATGGCGGGCCCGGCGCCGGACGGCAGGTCACCAATTCATGGGGATCGCCCATCTACCAATATCTGGTGGACAGGGGCTGGATCGTCTTTGCCGTCGACAATCGGGGCACGCCCGATCGCGGCAAGGCGTTCGAGGACCAGATCTACCACGCCATGGGTACGGTCGAGGTGGAGGATCAGCTTGCGGGCGTGAACTGGCTCAAGACCCAGCCCTATGTCGATCCCAAGCGGATCGCGACCTATGGTTGGTCCTATGGCGGCTATATGTCGCTCAAGCTGCTGGAGAAGGCGCCGGGGGTGTTCTCTGCGGCGGTGGCGGGCGCGCCGGTCACGAAATGGGAACTATACGACACCCATTATACCGAGCGCTATCTGGGCCAGCCGCAGGAGAAGCCCAGCGCCTATCCCGGTTCCGGCGCGGTGGATGAGGCGGTGAAGATCAGGGACCCGCTGCTACTGATCCACGGCATGTCGGACGACAATGTGGTGTTCGACAATTCGACGGCGCTGGTGGCGAAGATGCAGGGCGCCGCCGTGCCGTTCGAGATGATGGTCTATCCGGGACAGACCCATCGCGTCGGCGGGCCGGGGATCAGCGTGCATCTGTGGCGGACCATCGAGGATTTCCTGGCGCGGCATGGGACGGGGCCTCAATCTCGATAATTCTGAACCCTGTCCTTCGTTCGCTCCAAGCCTGTCGAAGGGCTTTCTCTGAGAAGAAAGTGAAGGGCTTCGACAGGCTCAGCCCGAACGGAGGGAGGGCGTAAGGGAAGGGGGCAGGGCAAGGTCCGCCATGCAAGCCAAGCTTTGACGCAATAAACGGCTTGTCACTGGACAAACGGCGCAATGCCGCTATGGCGCCCACTCCGCAATTTTGCATGGAGTGGAGTGTTAAGTCATGGGCTACAAGGTCGTCGTCGTTGGTGCCACCGGTAATGTGGGCCGCGAGATGCTGACCATTCTCGCCGAGCGCGAGTTCCCTATTGACGAGATCGCGGCGGTCGCCTCGCCCCGGTCGCAGGGCACCGAAATCGATTTCGGTGACACCGGCAAGACGCTCAAATGCAAGAATATCGAGCATTTCGACTTCACCGGCTGGGACATCGCCCTGTTTGCCGCAGGCTCCGGCCCGACGGCGGAATATGCGCCCAAGGCGGCGGCGGCGGGCTGCGTCGTGATCGACAATTCGTCGCTCTACCGCATGGACCCGGACGTGCCGCTGATCGTGCCGGAAGTGAATCCGGATGCGATTGACGGATACAAGAAGAAGAACATCATCGCGAACCCCAACTGCTCGACCGCGCAGATGGTCGTGGCGCTCAAGCCCTTGCACGATGCCGCGACGATCAAGCGCGTCGTCGTCGCCACCTACCAGTCGGTTTCCGGCGCGGGCAAGGCGGGCATGGACGAGCTGTTCGAGCAGTCGCGCAACATCTTCGTCGGCGATCCGGCCGAACCGAAGAAGTTCACCAAGCAGATCGCCTTCAACGTGATCCCGCATATCGACGTCTTCCTGGACGACGGCTCGACCAAGGAAGAGTGGAAGATGGTCGCGGAAACCAAGAAGATTCTCGATCCCAAGGTGAAGGTCACGGCGACCTGCGTGCGCGTGCCGGTGTTCGTCGGGCATTCCGAGGCGATCAATCTCGAGTTCGAGAATGAGATTTCGGCGGAGCAGGCCCAGAATATCCTGCGTGAAGCGCCCGGCGTGATGCTGGTCGACAAGCGCGAGGACGGCGGTTACGTCACCCCCGTCGAGTGCGTGGGCGACTATGCCACCTTCATCAGCCGCGTGCGTGAGGATTCGACCATCGACAATGGCCTGAACCTCTGGTGCGTCAGCGACAATCTGCGCAAGGGCGCGGCTCTGAACGCGGTGCAGATCGCGGAACTGCTGGGCCGCCGTCACCTGAAGAAGGGCTGAGGCCCTTCCCATGATCTCCGGCGCTGCTGTCTGGAAAGCCGTTCCAGCCGCGCAGCGCCGGATGATCGTTCTGCTGGTCGCGGCCATTGTCGCCGCGAATGTCGATCAGCCCTATCCCGAACTGGCGCCGCTCCAGCATGGGCCGACGGCGCTGCTCATCCTTGTCTCGCCCTGGCTGTTGCGCCGATGGCCGCTGTCTAACGGATCGGTGGCGTGCGTCCTGCTGTTCCTGCTGCTGCATACGCTGGGCGGGCGGTACATCTATTCCTATGTACCTTATGACATCTGGGCGCGGGCGATCAGCGGCCATGATATTTCCGGCACTTTCGGCTTGGCGCGCAACGGCTATGACCGGCTGGTGCATTTCGCCTTCGGCGCCCTCCTGACCGCGCCCTTCGCGGAAGCGGCGCGGCGTCATGGCGTCATGCGGACGGGCTGGAGCCTTGTTTTCGCCTTTGTCTCCGTTGGGTTCGTGGGCGCTGTCTACGAGATTTTCGAATGGCTGCTGAGCGTGGTGGCCGCCGGCCAGACGGCGGACTGGTATAATGGCCAGCAGGGCGACATGTGGGACCCGCAAAAGGACATGGCGGCCGCGCAGATCGGAAGCGTCCTCGCACTTGTCTGGCTTCTCTCTACTCGACAAGGAGAGGGCAAGGCCATATCGCCGCACGCGCATTCATCCAAGGAGTAGCTCGCTCATGTCCGGCCCCACGTCCGACCTGCCCATCGAGAAGCTGGAGATCAAGGGGTTGGGCGGGCTTCCCCTTGCCGTGCATGTGGTGGGGGAGGGCCGCGATCTGGTTCTGATCCATGGCTATTTCTCCAATGCATACACCAACTGGATACGTTACGGCCATGCCGCGAAGCTGGTGGAGGCGGGATTCCGCCTCATCCTGCCCGACCTTCGGGGGCATGGCGAAAGCGGCAAGCCCCATGATGCCGCCGCTTATCCGCCCGACGCGCTGACCGAGGACGGGCTTGCGCTGGTCGAGCAGCTTGGGCTGACCGAGTATGATCTGGGCGGCTATTCGCTGGGGGCGCGGACGACGGTGCGGATGCTGGCGCGGGGCGCGACGCCGCGCAGGGTGATCCTGGCCGGCATGGGGCTGCGCGGTCTGGTCCAGACGCTCGACAATGGCGGCTATTATCGCAATGTCCTCACCAACCTCGGCACGTTCGAGCGGGGGACGTCGGAATGGATGACGGAAGCCTTTCTGAAGACCACCAAGGGCGATCCGGTCGCGATGCTGCACATCCTCAACACCTTCGTCGATACGCCCAGGGAGGTCATCGCCGGGTTCCAGCAGCCCATAGAGGTGATTTGCGGAGCCGATGACCGGGACAATGGCGTCGCGCAGGAACTGGCGGAACTGCTGCCCCACGGCCGCTATGTCGAAGTTCCGGGGAACCACATGAATGCGGTGACGCGGAAGGAGCTGGGGCAGGCGATGGTGGATTTCCTGACGGATTGAGCCATGCGCATGCTCCTGCCCATGCAGGAGCATGGCAAGCTTCAGCGGAACGGCGGCTCGTTGAAGGCGCGCAGTTTGCGGCTGTGGAGCTTCGGCCCCTCCTGCCGCAGCAGTTCGCAGGTCATAAGACCCACGCGCAGGTGCCCCGCAATGGCTTCCTCATAGAAGCGATTGGCCTGTCCCGGCAATTTCAGTTCGCCATGGATCGGCTTGTCCGAAACGCAGAGCAGCGTTCCATAGGGCACGCGGAAGCGATAGCCCTGCGCCGCGATAGTGGCCGACTCCATGTCGATGCCGACGGCGCGCGACAGGCTGAACCGCAGCGCCGAACTGGAATAGCGCAGTTCCCAGTTGCGGTCGTCGGTCGTCACGACCGTGCCCGTGCGCAGGCGGCGCTTGAAATCCTCCCGATCGTCGCCGCCCAGCACGGCCTCCGCCGCCTTCGCCAGCGCCACCTGTACTTCCGCGATGGCGGGAACCGGGATTTCGGGCGGCAGCATTTCATCCAGAACATGATCGTCGCGCAGATAGGCGTGGGCCAGCACATAGTCGCCTATCCGCTGGCTCGGGCGCAGGCCGCCGCAATGGCCGATCATCAGCCAGGCTTCCGGCCGCACGACGGCCAGATGATCGCAGATCGTCTTGGCGTTGGAGGGCCCGACCCCGATGTTGACCAGCGTGATGCCACTGCGGTCCGGAGCGATCAGGTGATAGGCGGGCATCTGATGCTTGCGCCAGGCGCTGTCCGCGATCATCTGCGCCGGGTCGGCGGTTTCCGGCGTTACATAGACCCCACCGGCCCCTGACAGCGCGGTGTAGCGACTGCCCTCCCGCTGCAATTCGGCGCAGGCCCATGCCACGAACTCGTCGACATAGCGGTGATAATTGGTGAACAGGATGTAGCGCTGCACATGCTCTGCCGGGGTGCCGGTATAATGCTTCAGGCGGGCCAGTGAAAAATCGGTGCGAAGCCCGTCGAACAGCGCGAGCGGCCTTTCGCCCTCCGCATCCTGCATGAACAGGCCGTCCGCGATCTCGTCCCCGATTTCCGCCAGTTCGGTGGCCGGGAAGTGGCGGGCCAGTTCGGTCGGCGGGGTGCCATCGAGCGCGCTCATGTCCAGCCCGTCCAGAACATAGGGGAAGGGAATGGGCTGGTCGCTGATGCCGGTTTCCACCATCACGCCATAGTCGCGGACGAGAAGGTCGACCTGTTCGGCCAGATAGTCACCGAACATGGCGGGGCGGGTGACGGTGGTCACATAGCGTCCGGGCTTGGACAGCCGGGCGAAGGAGCGGCCGGGGGGCGGCGCGTCCGACTCGCCATGATGGGTGATCCGCAATTCCGGATAGCAGAAACGCCGGTCCGTCCTGGCTTCCGGTGGCGGTACGCTGCCGTCGCGAGCGTAGGCGCGCATCGCCTCGCGAAGATTTTCGATGGAGTTCCGATAGATGTCGTCGAGTTCAGCGACGATCGCACTTCCGATGCTTCTTGTCATCGAGCCTTGGTAACGCACTTATATGACCGAAGGAAGATGCGCGCCCGGATAGCGGGCGCACATCCCCCGGAAATCAGATCTGGTCGAGCAGATATTCGGCTGACGACACCTTGAAATCACCCGGCGCTTCGACATTCAGCTCCGTAACGACGCCGTCCTTGACGATCATGGAGAAGCGCTGCCCGCGCGTGCCCATGCCGAACTTGCTGCCGTCCATGGTAAGGCCGACGGCCTGCGCGAAGTCGCCATTGCCGTCGGCCAGCATCGTCACCTTGCCGTCGGCGCTGGCGGACTTGCCCCAGGCGCCCATGACGAAGGCGTCGTTGACCGCGGTGCAGGCGATTTCATCCACGCCCTTGCCCTTCAGTTCCTCCGCCTTATCGACGAAGCCGGGCAGATGGCGCGCGGAGCAGGTGGGGGTGAAGGCCCCCGGCACGGAGAAGAGCGCGACGGTGCGGCCCGCGAAGAAATCGTCCGAAGCAACCTGCTCGGGACCGTTTTCGGTCATCTTGACGAAAGTGGTGCTGGGGATGCGTTCGCCCTTCGAAATGGTCATCGTCTGCCTCCTGGCCTTGTTGGGGTTCGCGGCACGTTGGCCCTGCCGCCCTGTCTGTCAAGGGGGAGCCATGGAATATGGCGCGCTGCCCCGCCCAAGCGACGGCCCGCCATTGGCAAAGGCGACAAGGGGCGTATAGTCGCGCCATGACCACAGCACGCTCCTATGCCGGACAGTTCCTGCTTGCCCTGCCGGGAATGGAGGACATGCGGTTCGATCATTCCGTCATCGCCATGTGCGTGCATGACGAGAATGGATCGTTGGGGATCGCGGTCAGCGATGAGATCGACGGGGTCAGCCTGCACGACCTGCTGGAGAGCTTCGACATCGAACCCGGCGACGTTCCGGATTCTCCCGTGCTGCGCGGCGGGCCGGTCGAACCCCGGCGCGGCTTCGTCCTGCATTCCCTGGACTGGAGCGGTCATGACATGGTCGCCGTGGGCGAAGGATGGGGCCTGTCCGGCTCGCTGGAGATACTGAAGGCGATTGCGGAAGGGAAGGGGCCGAGTCGCTATCTGGTCGCGCTTGGCTATGCCGGGTGGGGCGCGGGGCAACTGGATGAGGAAATGAACGGGGAAAGCTGGTTTCCGACCGACTGCACCCCTGAGCTTCTGTTCGACGTGCCGGCGGCGCGGAAATGGTCGGCCGCCTATGCCGCGGCCGGAGTCGATGCCTCCCATCTGGTCAGCGGCGCGGGATCGGCCTGACCGGCCTTTCGGAACGTCACCGTAAGCATGGCTGCATTGGGGGCTTGTTGCCTTGGCGTAACTGAACCCTTTACGGTAAAATCCGGCTAACCTTCGCCGTTGAGAGTCCGGCAACCGGATGAGCGCACCCTGATCCTCGGGCAATTGGACGGGGGTTCAACTCATGAGGATATTGATCGCAGCGGCGCTTGCCGCGACGATGCCGCTTGCGCCGGCCACGGCGGCGACCTGCTGGAAGCAGACCGCCGTGGAAGCAGCGCAAATCCGGGATTTCGAGATGATGCTGATGGTATCTGCGCTGCGGTGCCGGGCGACGGGACATGACTTCCTTGCCAGCTATAACCGCTTCATCCGGGAAAAGCGCGAGACGCTGACGCAGGTGAATGACGAGCTGCGCGAGCATTTCCGCTCGGCCGCCGGGGCGGTTGGCGCGCTGGGGGCTTATGACAATTACGTCACGGGCCTCGCCAATGTCTATGGCGCGGGCGCGGACGGGCTGGACTGCCGCGACCTCCAGTCGATCACGGACGCCGCCAACGCCCTGCCGCCCAGCCGGTCGGCCTTGTTGGAACTGGCCGATGCGGCGGCGATCAGCCCGCATCTGTCCGGCGCGCGGTGCGACATCGTCACGGCGGTGGCGGAGAAGGTGCGGAAAACGGACGGGACCTCATCCGGCGCGCCGGTGAAGGTCGCGGTGCGCGGTCCTGCCGAATAAGACATAAAGAAAACTTTATATTGAGTTGCCTTGGATGGCGGCGATTGGTAAAGCCCAGCCCATCGTCGCCGTTCGTTCAATCGGGCGGCGGCCTCAATCTTAACGATATGGAGACAGGCTCGTGGCCACCGCACCCGCCACCCAGGCGCAGGATTATGTGATCCGCGACATCGGCCTTGCCGCTTTCGGCCGCAAGGAAATCGAAATCGCGGAAACCGAAATGCCGGGCCTGATGGCCCTGCGCGCCGAATTCGGCGCCGCCAAGCCGCTGAAGGGCGCGCGCATCACCGGGTCGCTGCACATGACGATCCAGACCGCCGTGCTGATCGAGACGCTGGCGGAACTGGGCGCCGAAATCCGCTGGGCGTCGTGCAACATCTTCTCGACCCAGGATCATGCCGCCGCCGCCATCGCCGCGCGGGGCATCCCGGTGTTCGCCGTCAAGGGCGAGACGCTGGAGGAATATTGGGACTATGTCATCCGCATCTTCGACTGGGGCGATACGGTCTGCAACATGATCCTGGACGATGGCGGCGACGCCACCATGTTCGCGCTGTGGGGCGCCCGCGTCGAGGCCGGGGAAGAACTGTTCACCCCCGGCAACGAGGAAGAGGAAATCTTCGTCGCGACGCTGAAGCGCTTCCTGGCCGAGCGTCCGGGCTATCTGACCGAGACGGTCAAGGCCATCAAGGGCGTGTCGGAAGAGACCACGACCGGCGTCCACCGCCTTTATGAACTGGCGAAGAAGGGCAAGCTGCCCTTCCCGGCGATCAACGTCAACGACAGCGTCACCAAGTCGAAGTTCGACAATCTCTATGGCTGCAAGGAATCGTTGGTCGACGCCATCCGTCGCGCCACCGACGTCATGCTGGCCGGCAAGGTCGCCGTGGTCGCCGGCTTCGGTGACGTGGGCAAGGGTTCGGCCGCTTCGCTCCGCAATGGCGGTGCGCGCGTGCTGGTGACGGAGATCGATCCGATCTGCGCGTTGCAGGCGGCAATGGAGGGCTATGAAGTCGTCACCATGGAAGAGGCGGCCACCCGCGCCGACATCTTCGTCACCGCGACCGGCAATGAGGACGTCATCACCGTCGACCATATGCGCGCCATGAAGAACATGGCGATCGTGTGCAATATCGGCCATTTCGACAGCGAGATCCAGATCGCGGGCCTCAACAACATGAAGTGGACCGAGATCAAGCCGCAGGTCGACGAGGTCGAGTTCCCCGACGGCAAGAAGATCATCGTGCTGGCGAAGGGCCGGCTGGTGAACCTGGGCTGCGCCACCGGCCATCCGAGCTTTGTCATGTCATCGTCCTTCACCAACCAGGTGCTGGCGCAGATCGAGCTTTGGACCAAGTCGGATGAGTATAAGAACGACGTCTATGTGCTGCCCAAGCATCTGGACGAGAAGGTGGCGGCGCTCCACCTGGAGAAGCTGGGCGTGAAGCTGTCGAAGCTGACGCCCAAGCAGGCCGCCTATATCGGTGTGACCCAGGAAGGGCCATTCAAGCCGGATCATTACCGCTACTGAGCGGGATGGGAAGGGGAGGCATCGAGCCTCCCCTTTTTTTTGGGCTTGGGCGGTACGTGCTTTTGTGCCGGGTCAGGTTGCCGTGAGCCGGTCGTGCAGTTCCATTCCTTCTTGCAGAGAGCCAGGCACTCAGCCCTGTTGCTGTCGGGTCTGGACCGGATCACCCAATATCCGTCTCTTTGGGCTTGCCGTGGAGCGCTTCTCTTCGAGAAAGAAGCGGGGCTTCGACAGGCGCAAGCTGAACGGGTGGGAGAGCGACTCCGTCCTTCCGGGTAGAAGGAGGGCGCCGCTCACCCCGCGGTGCATGGCCTGCGGTCGAATATCGGGCCGGCCGCGCGGTTATGCAGGCCCGCTGGCGAGGGCTGCCCTGACCGCTTCGATCGCCGCCTGCGCTTTGTCGCCTTCCGGACCGCCGCCCTGGGCCATGTCGGGACGGCCTCCGCCGCCCTTGCCGCCCAAGGCTTCGACGCCTGCGCGGACCAGATCCACGGCGCTGATCGTGTTCACAAGGTCGTCGGTGACGCCGACGGCAATGCTGGCGCGGCCATCGACCACCGCCAGGACGGCGGAGACGCCGCTGCCGAGCGTTGCCTTGTTCTGATCGACCAATCCGCGCAGTTCCTTGGGATCGAGCCCCTCGATCACCTGACCGATGAAGTTGACCGAGCCCACCTTCTCCGGACCCGCCGCCTGTGCGGAACCCCCGCCGCCCAGCGCCAGCGCCTTCTTCGCTTCGGCGAGCTCGCGTTCCAGCTTGCGGCTCTGTTCGACCAGCGCGGCGATGCGGGCAGGGACTTCCTCCGGCGTCGTCTTGAGTGCGGCGGCGGACTGGCGCAGCCGGTCTTCGCGGTCGGAGAGCCAGAGGCGCGCAGCTTCGCCGGTCAGCGCTTCGATGCGGCGGACGCCAGACGAAACGGCGCTTTCCGAGATGATCTTGAAGATCGCGATGTCGCCGGTTGCGCGGACATGGGTGCCGCCGCACAATTCGACCGAATAGCTGTTCGCATCGCCCTTGCCCATGGAGAGGACGCGGACCTCGTCCCCATATTTCTCACCGAACAGGGCCATGGCGCCGGCGGCGATGGCGTCGTCCGGCGTCATCAGGCGCGTCGTCACCGCTTCATTGTGGCGGATCTGTTCGTTCACATCGGCTTCGATGGCGGCGATCTGGCTGTGGGTCAGCGCCTCGGGATGGGAGAAGTCGAAGCGCAGACGATCGGGTGCGACGAGGCTGCCCTTCTGCGTGACGTGGGCGCCGAGCTGGTTACGGAGCGCGGCATGAAGCAAATGGGTGGCGCTGTGATTGGCGCGGATGCGGTCGCGGCGGCCGACGTCGACGCTGAGGTGAACCGTGTCGCCCAGCTTGACGCTGCCCGCGCCGACCTTCGCCCGGTGCGCATGGAGGCGGCCCAGCGGCTTCGCGGTGTCCTCGACATCCGCGACCAGGCCGGACTGCGCGCTGATCGTGCCCGCATCGCCCATCTGGCCGCCGCTTTCGCCGTAGAACGGCGTCTGGTTGGTGATGATCGTGACCGTCTCGCCAGCGCTCGCGCTGTCGAAGTTCACACCGTCCTTGACGATCGCCAGCACCTCGCCCTCGCCCTCGGTCGAGCTATAGCCGATGAACTCGGTATTGCCGGCCTTTTCGGCAATGTCGAACCAGATTTCGTCCGAGGCCTTTTCGCCTGAGCCCTTCCACGCGGCGCGGGCGGCGGCCTTCTGTTCGGCCATCGCCTTGTCGAAGCCTTCGCGGTCGACGCTGAGGCCGCGCGAGCGAAGCGCGTCTTCGGTCAGGTCATAGGGGAAGCCATAGGTGTCGTAGAGCTTGAACGCGGTCTCCCCAGGCAGCGTGCCGCCTTCCGACAAGTCGCCGGTCGCTTCGTCGAGCAGCTTCAGTCCCTTTTCCAGCGTCTGGCGGAACCGGGTTTCCTCGCGCAGGAGGGTTTCCTCGATCAGCGGCTGGGCGCGGACCAGTTCCTGATAGGCGCCGCCCATTTCGGAGACGAGGCTGCCGACCAGACGGTGCATCAACGGCTCCTTGGCGCCGATGATATGGGCGTGGCGCATGGCGCGGCGCATGATGCGGCGCAGCACATAGCCGCGGCCTTCATTGGCGGGCAGCACGCCGTCCGCGATCAGGAAGCTGGTGGAGCGGAGATGATCCGCGATGACGCGGTGGCTGGCCTTATACTCGCCATCGGTGGCGGTTTTCGTCAGTGCGCCCGATTCCTCTATCAGCGCCTTGAAGGTATCGGTGTCGTAATTGTCGTGGACGCCTTGCAGGACCGCCGCGATGCGTTCCAGACCCATGCCGGTGTCGATGCTGGGCTTGGGAAGTTCGGAGACGATCTCGTTCGCTTCCTGCTCATATTGCATGAAGACGAGGTTCCAGATCTCGACGAAACGGTCGCCATCTTCCTCCGGGCTTCCGGGAGGACCGCCCCAGATATGGTCGCCATGGTCGTAGAAGATTTCCGAGCAGGGGCCGCAGGGGCCGCTGTCGCCCATGGCCCAGAAATTATCCTTGGTGGGGATGCGGATGATCCGCTCCTCCGGCAGGCCGGCGATCTTCTTCCACAGGTCGAAGGCTTCGTCGTCGGTGTGATAGACCGTCGCCGTCAGCTTTTCGGGCGAAAGGCCCCATTCCTTCGTCAGCAGGGTCCAGGCATGGGTAATCGCCTGTTCCTTGAAATAATCACCGAAGCTGAAATTGCCCAGCATTTCGAAGAAGGTATGGTGGCGCGCGGTATAGCCGACATTGTCGAGGTCGTTATGCTTGCCGCCGGCGCGGACCGACTTCTGGCTGCTCGTCGCCTTGGTGTAGGGGCGGGATTCAAGGCCGGTGAAGACATTCTTGAACGGCACCATGCCCGCATTGACGAACATCAGCGTCGGGTCGTTGTGCGGCACGAGAGGCGCGGACGGAACGATGGTGTGGCCGTTGGCCCCGAAATAGTCGAGGAAGGAGCGGCGAATGTCGTTGGTCGATGTCATGCGGGCGATTTAGTGGGAAGCGCTCCAACGCACAAGCGGGGCTTTTCGTCGTTCATGGGAATATCGGCCGATGGGGTTGCCCGCTGAGACAGGCGGGCCGGAAAAGCGGACGGGGCCGCTCGCCTCGGCCCAAGGACGCGATTTTCCTTTCCGCCCGTCCGCCCGCCCGGCGAAGTCAGGCGGTCGGCCGCTTCTGAAATGATTCATGTCCCCCGACCGCGACATCCTTGGCCTCTATCCGCGCGACCTGCGCGGCGGGCGGGCCTTGTCGCGCCAGCAGGACGAACCGCTCCACCGCATCCCGCGGTCCTTCCACCAGCGCCTCCACGCTGCCGTCCATGCGGTTGCGTACCCAGCCTGTCAGGTTGAGACCCCGGGCCGTTTCGACGGCCCAGTTGCGGTAGAACACGCCCTGCACCCGGCCGAGGATCGTCAGGTGGCGGGCGAGGATGGTCATCAGTGCACCCGCTTGATCCAGGTCTGGCCGTCGCGGCTCTCCACCTTGAAATTATTGATCGAGCGGACAAGGTCGGACAGCCGCTTGAACCCATAGTTGCGCGTGTCGAAACTGGAGCGGTTCCCGGCGAGCTGGCCCACTTCGCTGAGGCGGGCGAAGCCCTGATCGTCGCGTTTGACGGCATTATAGGCGTCGATCAACAGCTTGACGAGATCGGGCGCGACTTCGGGCGCGTCGGGGGAGGCGGGTTCCGCCGCCGACTCCTCCAGTTCGGCGGGCGCCGTTCTTGCGCTGGCGAGCGCCCCGACGTCGATGAAGCGGGTGCAGGCGCTGCGGAAGGCCTGCGGCGTCTTGTCCGTTCCGAAGCCATAGACCGGCAGGCCTTCCTGCCGGATGCGGGTGACGAGCGGCGTGAAATCGCTGTCGCTCGACATCAGGCCGAAGCCGGTGACCCGGCCCGACGCCATCAGGTCCATGGCGTCGATCGTCATCTTCATGTCGGTGGCGTTCTTGCCCCGGGTGAGGTCGAACTGCTGCTGCGTTTCGATGGCCTGCGTCACGGCCTGCCGCGCCCATCCCTTGAGCGCGGGCTTGCTCCAATTGCCATAGGCGCGCCGGATATTGACGGTGCCCAGTTCCGCCAGGACCGTCAGCACCGGGTCGAAATGGTCGGCGGAGACATTGTCGGCATCGATCAGCAGGGCGATATTGCCGCTGGGGATCGGCGCGGTCATCAGGCTTCCAGCGCCGCCGGGCTGAACTGGCCGCTCGCCTCGTCCAGCAGGTGGAGCTGGCCGTCGGCAATGGCGAAGAAGGCGCCGATCAGCCTGATCTCGCCGCTCCGTTCCTTAGTGCGGACGCAGGGGAAGGTGCGCAGATTGGCCAGGCTGACCTTGACGCCTTCCTGCTCCATGGCGCGTTCGGCGTCGCGGCCGTCATCCGCGCCAAAGCGTTGGACCACCTTTTCCCGCGCTTCGTCCAGCAGTTCGATCCAGTTGTGGATGAAGCCGCCCTCGCCGGGAGGCGCGTCTTTCAGCGAATGGCTGAGCGCCGCCTTGCAGCCGCCGCATTTGCCATGGCCCATGACGACGATCTCGCCCACCTTGAGCACCTGGACCGCGAATTCCAGCGCCGCGGAGACGCCGTGGCGGCCGGGATTGGTTTCAAAGGGGGGCACCAGCGCCGCGACATTGCGGACCACGAAGATCTCGCCGGGGCTGGTGTCGAATATCTGTGCGGGATCGACTCGGCTGTCGGAACAGGCGATGACCATGACGCGGGGGCTCTGCCCCTCGCTCAGTTCATCCCATCGCTCCCGCTGCTGGGTCCAACCGGTGTTGCGGAAGCGGCGATAGCCGGCGAGCATATCAGCGAAATCGGTCATGCGCCGGTCTGTGCCGAACAATGATGGGGCTGGCAAGAGCGCTCTCGCATCGCTATCTGGGGCGCATGACCGACATCGTCCCGATCCCCGCGCCCGCCACTCGTCCCGAGCGCGCCCGCAAGCCCGACTGGATTCGCGTGAAGGCGCCGACCAGCCCCGGCTATCACGAGACGCGCAAGCTGATGCGGACCAAGGGGCTGGCGACGGTGTGCGAGGAGGCGGCCTGCCCGAACATCGGGGAGTGCTGGACCAAGAAGCATGCGACCGTGATGATCCTGGGCGATGTCTGTACGCGGGCCTGCGCCTTCTGCAACGTCAAGACCGGCATGCCGCGCAAGGTCGATCCCAACGAGCCGCAGAATCTGGCCGATGCCTGCGCGGAAATGGGGCTGGAGCATATCGTCATCACCTCCGTCGACCGCGACGACCTGCCCGATGGCGGCGCGTCGCAGTTCGTGAAGGTGATCGAGGCGCTGCGCCGCACGACCCCGGACACGACCATCGAAATCCTGACGCCGGACTTCCGCAACAAGCATGAACGCGCCGTCGAGATGATCGTCGCGGCGCGACCGGACGTCTATAACCATAATCTGGAGACGGTGCCGCGCCTCTATCCGACCATTCGCCCGGGCGCGCGCTATTATGCGTCGCTGCGGCTGCTGGAGACGGTGAAGAAGCTCGATCCGTCGATCTTCACCAAGTCGGGCATCATGCTGGGTCTGGGGGAGGAGCGGCTGGAGGTCCATCAGGTGATGGACGACATGCGCTCCGCCGACATCGACTTCCTGACCATGGGGCAATATCTCCAGCCGACGCCCAAGCACGCCAAGGTGATGGAGTTCGTCACTCCGGCGGCGTTCAACGCCTATGCGGCGATTGCGCGGGCCAAGGGCTTCCTGCAGGTGGCGTCGAGCCCGCTGACCCGCTCGAGCTATCATGCGGGCAAGGATTTCGCGGAAATGCGCGCGGCCCGCGAGGCGCAACTGGCGAAGGCCGGCCAATAAGCCGATGCCAAAGCATAACGAAACGAGGCCGCTTCCCTATACGCCCGAACAGATGTTCGACCTGGTGGCGAATGTGGAGGCCTATCCCGAATTCCTGCCCTGGGTCAGCGCGATCCGGGTGCGGTCCGACAGCGATTCGGAAATGGTCGCGGACATGATCGTCGGGTTCAAGGGGATCAAGGAGAGCTTCACGTCCCGCGTGCACAAGCATAGGCCGGATCATGTGCGGGTCGATTATCTGGATGGGCCCTTGAAGCATCTCCACAATGAATGGAGCTTTCGCGACGACGGCAAGGGCGGCGTTCTGGTGGATTTCGAGGTCGAGTTCGAATTCAAGAGCAAGCTGTTCGAGATGCTGGCCGGCCAGGTGTTCGACAAGGCGCTGCGCAAGATGATCGGCGCGTTCGAAACCCGCGCGGCGGAGCTTTATGGCGCGGGCGAGTCGGGCAGCAGCAGTTCGAGCGCGCACAGCGCCGCCTGAAGGCGGACGCCGCCCCGGCCCGTATCCCCGAAATAATGCATGTCGGCCACGATCTTGTCGGGGCTGGCGCCGCGTTCGGCGCGGGCGAAGACGACGGTGCCGACAGGTTTCTGCTCCGATCCGCCGCCGGGGCCGGCTATGCCGGTGATGGCGACGGCGACATTGGCGTGGCTCTTGTTCAGCGCGCCCTGCGCCATGGCCCAGGCGGTGGCGATGGAAACCGCGCCGAAGGTTTCGATGACATCCTGCGATACTTTGAGAAGCTCGCTCTTCATGTCATTGGAATAGGTGACGAAACCAGCTTCGAACACTTCGGACGATCCGGCGATTTCGGTCAGTGCGGCGGAGACAAGGCCGCCGGTGCAGCTTTCCGCCACGGCGATGGTGCGGCCGGCGCGACGGTTGGCGGCGACGACGCGCTCGGCCAGTTCGACAAGCGACGCGGGAAGGATGCTATCGGGCATGGCGATCAGATTAGCGCGGGGAGGGAGAGCGTGGCAACAGCCTGTGCGGCAATACCCTCCCGCCGACCGGCGAAGCCCAGCCGTTCGGTGGTGGTCGCCTTTATGCTGACCCGGTCGGGAGGAAGGTGCAGGATTTCCGCGATCCGGGCGCGCATGGCGTCCCTGTGCGGACCGATTTTCGGCGCCTCGCAGATCAGCGTCAGGTCGACATGCTCGATAAAGCCGTCCCGTTTTGCGACGCGCTCCGCCGCATATTCCAGGAAACGGGAGGAGGCGACTCCCCGCCATTGCTGGTCGGAGGGCGGGAAATGGCTGCCGATGTCGCCCTCCGCCAGTGCGCCCAGCAGCGCATCCACCAGCGCGTGGATCGCCACGTCCGCGTCGCTGTGCCCAGCGAGGCCCCGGTCGTGCGGAACGCGGACCCCGCAGAGCCAGAGCTCCTCATCGGGGGCTAGCCGGTGGACGTCATAACCCATGCCGGTCCGGACGCTGCGGGCAGCGCCCAGCCGAGCTTCGGCGCGGAGGAAATCCTCGGCATAGGTCAATTTTTCCAGCCTTTCATCGCCAGCGACCAGTGTGACGTCATGGCCCGAATGCCGCAATATCTGGGCATCGTCGGTTGCTTCCCGATTGCCGTCCCAGCTTCTGTGCGCGGCCAGCAGGGCATCGAAGCGGAAGGCCTGCGGCGTCTGGACCCGGAACAGGCCATCGCGGTCGACGACGTCCCCGGCCTTGTCATGGTCGCTCTTGTCATGTTCGCTTCTGACCAATGTGTCTGCGACCGGTAAGGCGGGAATGGCGCCGGGCGCACCCTCCAGCGCGGCGAGCAGCCGGTCAATCACCGTCGCGGGGAGAAAGGGACGGGCAGCGTCGTGCACCAATATGCGCGCCGCGCCGCCAGCGGACGCTATATGCTCAAGACCGGCGCGGACGGACCCGCGGCGGCTGTCGGCGCCTTGAACGATGGCGGAGACGGTGCAGCTTTCCAGTGCGGCGCGTGCATCCTCCTCCTGCCCCGCGCCGACGACCAGGACAACAGAACCGATGGCGGGATGTCCGGCCAGCGCGTCGACGGCGTGGGCGAGGACCGGCTTGCCGCCGATGCGCCGGAATTGCTTGGGAATGTCGCCGCCCGCGCGGCTGCCCTGACCTGCTGCGACCAGCAAAGCGACGGTTCTGTCTGTCATGGCCGCGCCTGTATCGCAGTGCCGGGCCAACCGCCAGCCCCGCCTCGCTTGCCGATGATGCGGATTTCCGCTAAGGGCTGCCTGTTTTTTAGGCAGTGTTGGAATGATGCAGAGGCTTTCCCCGATTTCCATAGGTCCGGTGACGATTGACATGCCGGTCGTGCTGGCGCCGATGACGGGCGTGACGGACATGCCGTTCCGGACACTGGTCCGCCGCTATGGCTCCGGCCTCAACGTGACCGAGATGATCGCCACGGCGGCGATGATTCGCGAGACGCGCCAGTCGCTGCAGAAGGCGGCCTGGCATCCGCTGGAGGAGCCCGTATCGATGCAGTTGGCCGGCTGTTCGCCCACGGAAATGGCGGAGGCTGCCAAGCTGAACGCGGATCGCGGCGCGGCGATCATCGACATCAACATGGGCTGCCCGGTTAAAAAGGTCGTGAATGGCGATGCGGGCAGCGCGTTGATGCGCGACCTGCCGCTGGCCGCTTCGCTGATCGAAGCGACGGTGAAGGCCGTCGATGTGCCCGTCACGGTCAAGATGCGCATGGGTTGGGATCATGCCAGCCTGAACGCGCCCGAACTGGCCCGGATCGCGGAGGATCTGGGCGCGAAGCTGATCACCGTTCATGGCCGCACGCGCTGCCAGATGTACAAGGGGTCGGCCGACTGGGCCTTCGTGCGCAGCGTGAAGGATGCGGTGTCGCTGCCCGTCATCGTCAACGGCGACATCTGCTCCATCGACGATGCCGAGACGGCGCTGAAGCAGAGCGGCGCCGACGGCGTGATGATCGGGCGGGGCGCCTATGGGCGGCCCTGGCTGATCGGGCAGGTGATGCACTGGTTCCGCACGGGGGAACGGCTGGCCGATCCTGCGCTGGAGGAACAATATCGCGTGATTACGGAACATTATCGCGCGATGCTGGAGCATTATGACAATCATACCGGCGTCAACATGGCCCGCAAGCATATCGGCTGGTACACCAAGGGGCTGCCGGGTTCGGCCGAGTTCCGCAATGCGGTGAACCAGGAGCCGGACGGCGATGTCGTGCTGGACATGCTGGCGCGCTTCTACGAACCGCTGATCGCCGACGAGGGGCCGGTCGAGACGCGCAAGGCGGCATGACGGCGGCCATGACGACCATCCCGTCGCTTCGACCGCAACAGGATGGGCCTTCGCTTTCCGAACTGATGACGGCGTTGCCGGTCGCGACCCTGGTGGTGCGGCCGGACAACAGCATCGCCGATGCCAATGTCCGCGCCGAAACGCTGCTCAACATGGCGCGATCGGCCATTGTCGGCAGCGACATAGCGCGGACCATCCGCATGGCGGAAATGGGCGCGCGCTTCGACATCTGGCACAGCAACAAGCCGATCGCCGCCTATGACATCCGCGTGCATGCGGGGCGCACGGCGGAAATGGAGGTCGACCTGATGATCGCGCCCATCGTCGATCATGAAGGCTGGCGCGTCGTATCGATCCACACCCAGAGCCAGGCGCGCAAGATCGGCCATCGCGGTACGGCGGGCGGCGCGCGATCGGCCATCGGCGCGGCGGCGATCCTGGCGCATGAGATCAAGAATCCGCTGTCGGGCATCAGGGGCGCGGCCCAGTTGCTGGAATCGGGCAATGACGGACGGGACGCCGCGCTGACGCAACTCATCTGCAATGAGGTGGACAGAATCGCCGCGCTGATCGACCGGATGCAGGACTTCACGACGGACCGGACCCTGGAGTGCCGCAGCGGCAACATCTATCCGCTGATCGACCGGGCGGCGAATATCGCCGCCGCCGGATTCGCAAAGGATATAAGGATCGTAAAGAGTTATGATCCATCCCTGCCATTCGCCAATATCAACGAGGATGCGCTGGTGCAGGTGATGATCAACCTGCTCAAAAATGCCGCCGAGGCGCTGGAGCACAGCAGGAAGCCCCGGATAAGGGTGGAGACGGCGTTTCGCCATGGCGTTTCCGTAGTGGTCGGCAAGGGGAAGGGCAGCGCGGTGCTGCCCATCGAAATCCTGGTGGTCGACAATGGGCCGGGCGTGCCGGAGCATATATTGGATCACCTGTTCAATCCCTTCATCACCGGCAGGCGGGACGGAACGGGGCTGGGGCTGGCGCTGGTGGACAAGCTGGTGCGCGACATGAACGGGTTCGTGCAATATTCGCGCGATCATGAGGCAGGGGAATCGACCTTCCGCATCCTGCTGCCGATGGGAACGGGTTGATGGCGGCGAGATGATGGCGGTGACGGGCTCGATTTTGGTGGTGGACGACGATCCGGCGATCTGCGTGGTCGTGGGGGAAGCGCTGCGGCGGCAGGGATACAGGGTCAAGACGGCTGCATCGATCCGGGAGCGGAGCGCCCTGCTGGAAAGCTTTTCGCCGGACGTCCTGATCACCGACGTCATGCTGCCGGACGGCGACGGGCTGGATGGGGTCGCGGAGATTCTGGAACGGCGCCCGGCGCTCAGCATCATCATCCTGTCGGCGCAGAACACATTGAATACGGCGATCCGCGCCACCGAAAAAGGCGCGTTCGAATATCTGCCCAAGCCCTTCGATCTCAATGAGCTGACGCGGGCCGTGTCGGATGCGCTGGGATCGGGGAAGGGGGCGGACGAGGAAGCGGCCGATGCCGGCCTGCCGCATGACGGATTGCCGCTGGTGGGTCGTTCCCCGGCGATGCAGGAGGTGTATCGGACCATCGCCCGGGTCCTGTCGAACGACCTCAGCATATTGGTGCTGGGCGAATCCGGGACCGGCAAGGAACTGGTGGCAGAGGCGATCCATAGCCTGGGGCAGAGGCGGACCAAGCCGTTCGTGCCGATCAACATGGCCGCCATCCCCCGCGAACTGATCGAGGCGGAACTGTTCGGTTATGAAAAAGGGGCCTTCACCGGCGCCCATGCCCGCACCGCAGGCAAGTTCGAGCAGGCGCAGGGCGGCACGCTGTTCCTGGACGAGATCGGGGACATGCCGATGGAAGCGCAGACGCGGCTGCTGCGCGTCCTTCAGTCCGGAGAGGTCACGACCGTCGGCGGCTCCAAATCGGTCAAGGTGAATGTCCGCATCATCGCGGCCACCAACAAGGATCTGCCCAGGCTGATCGAGGAGAACCGCTTCCGGCAGGACCTCTATTACCGGTTGAACGTGGTCCCCATCGCGCTTCCGGCGCTGCGTGAGCGGCGGGAGGACGTGATCCTGCTCGCCCGGCATTTCCTGGACCGCGCGGCGCAGGAGGGGCTGCCGCGCAAGTCGCTGTCCGACGATGCGGCGCAATTGCTGATGGCCTATCACTGGCCCGGCAATGTGCGCGAACTGCAGAATCTGATGCAGCGGCTGGCGGTTCTGAGCCGTGAGAACATGATCACCGCCGACATGCTGCGCAACAGCCTGCCGCTGGAAGCCGTGCCCGCCGATTATGCCGCCCCCGGCGACCTGCTGGGCCAGGCGGTGCGGGAATGGGCGAAGCGGCAACTGGGCATCGGCCTGACCCAGCCGAACCGCAGCCTGCATGACGACCTGCTGGCGGTGGTGGAGCCGATCCTGTTCCAGGAGACGCTGGCCAGCGTCGACGGAAACCAGATACGCGCCGCGGGACTGTTGGGCATCAACCGCAACACGCTGCGCAAGAAGCTGACCGACTATGGGCTCGATCCCTTGCAGCTTCGGATCGGCGATTAGAATATTCGGCGGGGAAGATCGGCCAAGCCGATGCGTTCGGATCGACCGTTCCGGGCGGCGGCGACGAACCGACCGCTCTTTTCGACCGGAAGCGCCATGCCCATCAATTACTGTGTTTGATCGGGCACATTAATGTTGTAACCAAGCCACTATGGAAGGCGCAGTGACTCTGCCGGCGCGGGGCCGGGCATGGAAAAGGCATTTCCCCCTTTTCCTGCGCCGCCGCCTTGCCGCGGTGGTGGAGGCGGTGACGCTTGTCCTGTTCCTGGGCATGGCGGGCATCACCTATTTCCTGCTGACGGGACAGGGGCAATCCTACACATTGCTGACCCCGCCCATCGTGGCGTTGCTGCTGGTCGCCAATCTGGTGCCGGCGATTGCGCTGCTGGTGCTGCTGGGACGGCGGGTGGCGAAGCGGCGCGCGGCCCAGTCCGCCATAGGGAGCGACGGGCAGTTGCACGTCCGTCTGGTGGCGATATTCTCCATCGTCGCCAGCGTGCCCATGCTGCTGGTGGTGATCTTCGCCTCCCTGCTGTTCCAATATGGCGTGCAGTTCTGGTTTTCCGACAGCGCGCGGGGCATGCTGCAAAATGCGAGCGACCTGGCGCGGGGCTATTATGAGCAGAACCTGCGCGACGTGCGTGACGAAACCGTCACCATGGCGAGCGACCTGCGCGATTATCTGAGCCAGTCGAAAGTCTCCAGCCCGCGCTTTGCCGAAGGTTATATCTATCAGGTCGTCACGCGGAAGCTGAACCGTTCCGCGATCATCGAGATCGGCAAGGACGGCGTGGCGCGCACGGCGGCGACGGTCGATCCGGAAAGCCGGCCGGCGTCGGAGATGCTGACGCCCGACGTGGTGAAGCGGCTGGAAGCCGGCGAGGATGTGGTGGTCGCCGCCAAGCCCAACCAGATCGAGGCGGTGACGCTGCTCTATCCCAACGCGAAAATCTATCTCTACGCCACCCGCGATTCCGGTTCGACGGCGTTCAGCAATGTCGAGCGGGCGCAGAAGGTGTTGTCGGATTACGACATTTTCGCCGCACAGTCCCGCGCCTTGCAGTTGCGCTTCAACATATTGCTGTTCGTGGGATCGCTGCTGCTGGTGGGCGTGGCGGTCTATATCGCGCTGAAGGTCGCCGACTGGATGGTGCGGCCCGTGAACGAACTGGTCATGGCTGCCCGGCGGATCACGGCGGGCGACCTGTCGGCCCGCGTGACCAGCCCCCAGGCGCGGGATGAGATCGGCACATTGGCCGCCGCGTTCAACCGGATGACGCAGAGGCTGGAAGCGCAGACCGGCGCGCTGGTCGCGGCGAACAGCCAGCTCGATGAACGCCGCGCCTTCATCGAGGCGATCCTGTCGGGCGTGTCGGCCGGCGTGCTGTCGGTGGACCGCGACGGCATCATCCTGCTGCTCAACAGTTCGGCGGCCGCCATATTGGTGCGGGAGGGGGACGATCCGGTGGGCTGTCCGCTGACTGAAGTGTCGCCCGAACTGGCGGCGCTGATCGCTTCGGAGGAGGATGCGGGCATCGTCCAGATCCGCGCCCATGGCGACGTGCGGACGCTGGCGGTCAAGGTTTCGGAGGATGCGTCGCGCCACATCCTGACCTTCGACGACATCACGCAGCAGCTTTCCGACCAGCGGCGGGCGGCATGGTCCGACGTGGCGCGGCGGATCGCGCATGAGATCAAGAACCCGCTGACCCCGATCCAGCTTGCCGCCGAGCGGCTGCAACGCCGCTATGCCGAGGAGGTGACGAGCGACAAGGCCACCTTTACGCGCCTGACGGGCACCATCGTGCGGCAGGTGGGCGACCTGCGGCGGATCGTCGACGAATTCTCCTCCTTCGCGCGCATGCCCAAGCCGGTGTTCCGGCGCGAGCGGATCGACGACATCGCCCGCCACGCGCTGTTCCTGCACGAAGTCGCCCATCCCGATATTCGCTTCGAATATCATTCGATGGATGGCGATGCGGAAATGGTCTGCGACCGCCGGCAATTGGGTCAGGCACTCACCAACATCGTCAAGAACGCCGTCGAGGCGATCGAGCCCAAGCCCGCCGCGGAAGGCGACCATTGGCGCGGGCAGGTGTCCATGACGGTGGAGCATGACGGCGGCAACCTGCTGATCGCGGTGCAGGACAATGGCATCGGCCTGCCGCCGGAACGGGAACGCATATTGGAGCCTTATATGACCACCCGGACCAAGGGCACGGGCCTGGGCCTCGCCATCGTGAAGAAGATTGTCGAGGAGCATATGGGCGAAATCCGCTTCGACGACGCCGATGGCGGGGGGGCGCGCGTGACGTTGCGCTTCCCGGTGGCGGCGCTCGAGAAATTGGAAGAGGGGCAGGTCATCGCCTTGCCCCATGGAAAAACGACTGGAAAAGTGACAGCCAATGGCGCTTGATATTCTGATAGTCGACGATGAGGAGGACATTCGCGATCTGGTCGCGGGCGTCCTGGAGGATGAGGGCTTCACCACCCGCACCGCCGCCAACAGCGACAGCGCGATCGAGGCGCTGGACGCCCGGCGGCCTTCGCTGGTGTTGCTGGACGTGTGGTTGCAGGGATCGAAGCTGGACGGGCTGGAACTGCTGGACGAGATCAAGCGGCGGGATGCGACCATTCCGGTGCTCATGATCTCCGGCCATGGCAATATCGATACCGCCGTGGCCGCCATCCGGAAGGGAGCGGCGGACTTCATCGAAAAGCCGTTCGAGGCGGACCGGCTGCTGCATCTGGTTTCCAGGGCGACCGAGACGGAGCGGCTGCGGCGCGAAAATCAGGTGCTGCGCGCCCGTTTCGGGCAGGATGACGAACTGACCGGCACTTCGGCGGCGATCAATGCCGTCCGCGCCACGATCAAGAAGGTGGCGGGGACGGGCAGCCGGGTGCTGATTTCCGGGCCGGCGGGCGTCGGCAAGGAAGTCGCCGCGCGCATGCTGCATAGCTGGAGCGGGCGGGCGGACGCGCCCTTCATCATCGTCGCCGCCGCGCGGATGGACCCGGATCGTGTCGAGGAAGAGCTGTTCGGCGTCGAGGACCCGAGCGGGCTGGTGCGTCCCGGCTATCTGGAGCAGGCGCATGGCGGCACGCTCTATCTCGACGAAATCGCGGACATGCCGCTTACGACGCAGGCGAAGATCCTGCGCGTGCTGACGGATCAGAGCTTCACCCGCGTCGGCGGGCAGCGGCAGGTAAAGGTGGATGTCCGCGTCATTTCCTCGACCGCGCTCAACCTGGCGACGGAGATCGAGGAGCGGCGTTTCCGCGAGGACCTATTCTACCGGCTCAACGTCGTGCCCCTCATCATCCCGCCGCTGGCCGAGCGCCGGGATGACATTCCACCGCTGGTCGAACATTATCTCGCCCGTTTCGCGGCGGAGCGCCGGGTGCCGCCGCCGGAGATCGCCAGTGACGCTATGGCCGCCTTGCAGGCCAATGAATGGCCGGGCAACGTCCGTCAGCTTCGCAACGTCATCGAGCGGACGATGATCCTGGCGCCGGGCGAGCGGATCGGGCGGATCGAGTTGGACATGCTGCCGGCCGAACTGACGAGCAACGGCGGTTCGGAGGGGATGGGGCAGTCAGCGATCATGGGCGCGCCGCTCCGCGAGGCGCGGGAAAGCTTTGAGCGGGAATATCTGCGCATCCAGATCCGCCGCTTTTCGGGCAATATTTCCCGTACCGCCACCTTCATCGGCATGGAGCGTTCGGCCCTGCACCGGAAGTTGAAGCTGCTGGGAATTACGGATGGCAAGGATGGTTGAGGTAAACTGAACGATCTTCAGCCAAACAGGGCATGGACGGCCCTTCGCAATTGCGGTAGGCTTGCCTCGCTTCCGACAGGCGGGGGCGGGCAAGACACTCTGCTTAAGGGTGCGAGAGCGGGTAACGTCCCGCCAATAAAGGACTGGTGAAGACCATGGCCGACAAAGTGAACAACCTTCAAGACATCTTCCTGAACAGCCTGCGCAAGAGCAAGACGCCCGTGACCATGTTCCTGGTCAAGGGTGTGAAGCTGCAGGGCATCATCACCTGGTTCGACAATTTTTCCGTGCTGCTGCGGCGGGACGGACAGTCGCAGCTGGTGTACAAGCATGCGATTTCGACCGTCATGCCCGCGCAATCCATGGATCTGACCGAATTGCGGAAGGCCAGCGACGGCAATGGCAAGTCGAAGCTGCTCCAGGAAATCTTCCTGAGCGCGGTGCGCAAGTCCGGCAGCCCGGTGACGATGTTCCTGGTGAACGGCGTCATGTTGCAGGGCGAAATCGCCGCCTTCGACCTCTTCTGCATGCTGCTGGAGCGGGACGGCATGGTCCAGCTTGTCTACAAGCATGCGATTTCCACCGTGCAGCCGCTGCACGCGCTGGACCTCACCGGCGAGGGTGAGGGCGAGGATTGAACGCTTTTTCTTGTCCCCGCCCGGTTTCCGATGAAGCCGGCGGGGGCCGGAAGCGTTAAGCCACCATGGCTGTCTTCAACCGAGATTCCGATGACGAGGTGTCGCGCGGCGCGCGCGCCATTGTCGTGCGCGCCGATGTCCATGGTCCGGAACGTCGCGACAGCGATGCGCGGCTGGAGGAGGCGAGGGGCCTTGCCCTTGCCATCGGCATCGACGTGCGCGCGGCGCAGGCCTTCCGCGTGCGCGACCGCAAGCCCGCAACCCTGTTCGGCAGCGGTCAGGTGGACCAGATCGCGACGCTGGCGCGGGCCGAAGAGGCGGAACTGGTCATCGTCGACAATGCGCTCAGCCCCGTGCAGCAGAGCAATCTGGAAAAGGCGACCGAAACCAAGGTCATCGACCGGACCGGCCTGATCCTGGAGATATTCGGTGAGCGCGCCGCGACCAATGAGGGGCGCCTGCAGGTCGAACTGGCGCATCTGGATTACCAGGCTGGGCGGCTGGTGCGAAGCTGGACCCACCTTGAGCGGCAGCGCGGCGGCTTCGGTTTCCTGGGCGGTCCCGGCGAAACGCAGATCGAGGCTGACCGGCGGATGATCCGCGACCGGATGGCGAAGATCAGGCGGGAGCTGGATCAGGTGACGAAGACGCGCGGCCTGCACCGGGCGCGGCGGCAGCGGGCACCCTGGCCGGTGATCGCGCTGGTGGGCTATACCAATGCGGGCAAGTCCACGCTGTTCAACCGGCTGACCGGGGCTGACGTCATGGCGGAGGATTTGCTGTTCGCGACGCTCGATCCCACGATGCGGCAGATCGCCTTGCCGGGACTGGACAAGGCCATTCTTTCCGACACCGTCGGGTTCGTTTCGGACCTGCCGACGCAGTTGATCGCGGCGTTCCGCGCGACGTTGGAGGAAGTGCTGTCGGCCGATCTGATCGTCCACGTCCGCGACATAGCGCATCCCGACAGCGACGCCCAGCGCGACGACGTCATGGACGTGCTGGGCGAGCTTGGCGTCGCGGGGGAAGGGGCTCTGGAAGCGGACGAGGGCGATGAACCGCCGCCGATCATCGAAGCGTGGAACAAGCTGGACCTGCTGGACGAGGATGCGGCGACGCTGGCGCGGGAGACGGCGGCGCGGCGGAACGATGTGGTGATCCTGTCCGCCCTGACCGGCGAAGGAGTCGATGACCTCCAGCGCGCGATCAGCACCCGGTTGACCGCCGGGGCGCAGGTCCATCACTTGCATGTGCCGCTGGCGGACGGTGCGGCGATGGCATGGCTGCACGAACATGGCGAGGTGATCGGCAGCAGGGCGGAGGGCGAGGATATGCTGGTGGATGTCCGGCTGTCCGATTCCGCGCTGGCGCGGTTCCTCAAGCGCCGGGGAAATTAACCTTACTGGACGAAATGCTGGAACCGGGTTCCGGCCTGTCCAGGACCATCTCGCCTATCAGGCCTGTCGCAACTGCCGCTTCGCCTGTTGCCACAGGCCTTCCTTCTCATCGAGCGGGAGCGTGGGGAAATCCTCGCCGGCCAGTCCCTCCATGATGCGGAAACGCTTGTCGAACTTGCCATTGGCGGCGCGCAGGGCGACTTCCGGATCGACTTTCAGATGACGGGCGAGGTTGACCACCGCAAAGAGAAGGTCGCCCACTTCCTCCTCCCGTTCGGCCTGGGTAGTCGCCGCCTGCACCTCGTCCAATTCTTCTTCGATCTTGTCGATGACGCCGCCGATGTCGGGCCAGTCGAACCCCGTGCGGGCTGCGCGTTTCTGAAGCTTTTCGGCGCGGAGCAGGGCAGGCAGCGCAATGGCGACACCTGCCAGCGCGCTTGGATCGGGTTCCTTCTCGGCGCGCTCGGCGGCCTTGATGGCTTCCCATTGGGCATGGCCATCCGTGCGCCCGGTTCCTTCGCCAAAGACGTGGGGATGACGGCGGATCATTTTTTCCGTGATGCCGTCGATGACCTCCTGCAATGTGAAATGGCCGGCCTGCTCCGCCATGCGGCTATGGAAGGCGACCTGCAGCAGCAGATCGCCAAGTTCGTCCCGCAGGGCGGCCATATCGTCGCGCTCTATGGCGTCGGCGACTTCATAGGCTTCCTCGATCGTATAGGGCGCGATGCTGGCGAAGTCCTGTTCGACATCCCAGGGGCAACCGGTGTCAGGATCGCGCAGCCGTGCCATGACTTTGGCGAGCGGCATGATGTCGGCGGGACTCGCCTTGCTGTTGGATGACATGCAGGACTCTGGATCAAGTGGGTGGGATTGAAAGGATGATAGGGTACCGGATGGGCCAAGGCCAGCTTTCGGCAATGAATATCTTAGTTCGATAATAAGGATTATGTTAAATATGTGATGATCCTTGCATCCTCAATCTTCCACTATCCGGCTATGCTGCCGCGTATCGGGCATGCGGATATAGACGATCAGGGAGATGCCGATCATCACCGTCACATAGATGTAGAATGCCTGTTCTGTGCCGATCTGCTTGAACCAGAGCGCGACGAATTCCGCGGTGCCGCCGAACAAGGTGTTGGCCAGCGCATAAGGCAAAGCCACTCCCAATGCGCGGATATGGGCGGGAAACAATTCCGCCTTCACCACCGCGTTTATCGAAGTGTAGCCGGTCACGATCACCAGGCCGGCCATTACGAGCAGCCCCGCCGCCCACGGGTCCTTGGTGACGGCCAGCGTCGCGAAGATGGGATAGGTGCACAGGACGCCGAGCAGGCCGAAGCCGATCATCAGCGGCTTGCGCCCGATGCGGTCGGAAAGCGCCCCCGCGACAGGCTGAAGCAGCATGAAAAGAAAAAGCGTTATGCCATTGATTTGCGATGCTGTTTCCCGGCTGAGCCCGCTGGTGTTGACCAGGAATTTCTGCATGTAGATGGAATAGGCGTAAAAGGCGATCGTGCCGCCTGCCGTCAGCAGCATCACCGTCAGCGTCTCGCGCGGATGCCGGGTCACGAGTTCCATGAATCCGGATTTGGGGGCGCCCTCCGCCTTGGCCACGGCAAAGCTCTGGGTTTCGGCCAGGCCGCGCCGCAGCCAGAAGACGATGGTCGCCAGCGCTCCGCCGATCAGGAACGGAATGCGCCAGCCCCAGGCATCCAATTCGGCCTCGGTCAGCATGGCCTGGAGCGCCAGCAGGACGCAGATGGCGACAAGTTGCCCCGCGATCAGGGTCACATATTGGAAGCTGGAGAAAAAGCCGCGGCGGTTGCGCCCCGCCATTTCGGACAGATAGGTCGCGCTGGCGCCATATTCGCCGCCGATCGACAGTCCCTGCATCAGGCGCGCAAGCACCAACAACAAGGGCGCGGCGACGCCGACGCTATCATAGGAGGGCGTGACGGCGATCAGCAAGGAGCCGGCGCACATCAGGGCCACGGACAGCGTCAGGCCGCTTTTCCGGCCATGGCGATCGGCATAGACGCCCATCAGCCAGGCGCCGATGGGTCGCATCAGAAAGCCCACGGCGAAAATGCCCGCGGCACTCAGCAATTGCGCCGTGCGGTCCTCGCTCGGGAAGAAATGCTGGGCGAAATAGAGGGTGAAGGCGGAATAGGCGTACCAGTCATACCATTCGACCAGATTGCCGGTGGAGCCGCCGATAATGGCCTTCAGGCGCTGACGCTGATCGGGTGCCGCGGTCGATGACGTCATGGGGTCAGCACCATCTCTCCATTTTGCACGGACCAGCTTTTCAGGCGCGACAGCATGTTCATGCCGATCACATTGACCTCTCCGAAAGCCGGGGAAACGACGATGTCGAGATCGCTGGCCCGGATCGGGCCGACCACCAGCGTGGCGATGGTCGAGCGCTTGGCGTCGATCTTGCCGTTGGCGGTCATCATGCTGACGCCGGGCGCGTTCAGGTCGAAGTTCAGGCCGGAACTGCGGGCCGCCTCCACCGACAGGGCGGTGACGCTGGCGCCGCTGTCGATCAGAAAGCGCGTCGGGTTCCCGTTGACCATTCCCTCCACCCAATAATGGCCGTCGGGCGCGACCGGGATTCGCAAGGCCTGCCCCTCCACATGCGCGGACGGCAAGGCAGCCGGCGCGGCATTGGTCGACAATGAAGGGGATTCGTCCCCTGCCCCATATATGCGGCTGGAAAACAGACCGAACTTATCGCCAGCCTTGAACAGCCCGAGGAGGACGGCGAAGATGACGATCCAGAGCATGGCCATGCGCATGAGCCCGCCCATCGGGGCGCGCCGGGCAATCAAGGCCGATCCGACCAGGACAAGCGCCAGCACATACCAGAGACTGGACATTGCCTGATCGCCATCCATCCCTGCCCCGCCCCCTATGTCGCGCCCAGTTCGGCCACCAGTCCGTCATAGCCCGGTTCGACGCCTTCGGGGAGTGTCCGGCGGAGCGTCGCATAATCCATGCTCTGGTCCATATGGATCAATATGGCACGGCGGGGCCTTACGGCCTGCACGGCATCCAGGGTAAGCGCCAGATGCGCGTGGGTCGGATGCGGCTTTTCCCGCAGGGCATCGACAACCCAGATGTCCAGCCCATCGTACAGCGCCAGCATGTCGACCGTTATGTCGTGGAAATCAGTCGCATAGCCAATGGAATGACCATCATGTGTGAAGCGGAAGCCGGTGGAGAATATCTCGCCATGGGGCTGATCCGTGCAGGCGATGCCGATGTCCCCGATGCGCAGGCCATCCGGCAGCGCATGGGGTTCGATCGTCGGATGATAACCGTGACGCCCTTCGAAGGCATAGCCGAAGCGTTCCCGGAGCAGGCGGAGCGTCTGGGGGCGCGCATAGCCGGGCACGGGCGTGCCGCGATGATGGTAAAGCTGACGGACATCGTCCAGGCCGTGGCTGTGGTCGGCATGGTCATGCGTCCACAATATGGCGTCGATCTGCACGACATCGGCCGCCAGCAACTGGGCGCGCATATCCGGTGATGTGTCGATCAGCAGCCGGGTCGTGGGGCTTTCGATCAGGATCGATGCCCGGGTGCGGCGGTTCTTCGGCTCCTGCGGGTCGCATGCGCCCCAGTCATTGCCGATCCGGGGAACGCCCGAAGAGGTGCCGCTGCCCAGGATGGTGAGCTTGAGGCTCATGCCGCCTTGCTGAACAGCTTGCGGAAATTGGCTGAGGTCGCCTCGGCCAGCTGCTCGACACTCTCGCCCCGCAAATTCGCCAGGAAACGGGCAGTGTCCGCCACGAACGCCGGTTCGCAGGGCTTGCCGCGATGGGGAACCGGCGCGAGGAACGGGGAGTCGGTCTCGATCAGCAGGCTTTCGAGCGGCAGGCGGGCGGCCGTTTCCTGCAAATCCCTGGCGTTCCTGAAGGTCACGATACCTGAAATGCTGATAAGGAAACCCAGTTCCATCGCCGCATCGGCAAAGGCGCCGCTGGCGGTGAAACAGTGGATGACCCCGCCATAGGCGCCCTTCCCCATTTCATCGCGCATGATCGCGAGCGTGTCCTCCTCCGCATCGCGGGTGTGGACGATCAGCGGCAGGCCGGTTTCGCGGGAAGCGGCGATGTGGGCGCGGAAGCTGCGTTGCTGCCGCTCGCGGTCGCTATGGTCGTAATAATAATCGAGGCCGGTCTCGCCTATGCCGACGATGCGCGGGTGGGAAGCGCGTTCGACGAGCTTCGCCGTATCGACATGCGGATGCTCGTCCGCCTCATGGGGATGAATGCCGACGGTCGCCCAGACATCGGGTTCGCGCAACGCGGTGTCCAGCACATCGTCCCACTCGCTTTCGCGCGTGGCGATGTTGAGCATCAGGCCGATGCCGGCGCCACGCGCCCGTTCGAGCACATTCTGCTGATCCTCGATCAACCCTTTGTAATTCAAGTGGCAATGGCTGTCGATGAACATGGCCTATGCCTCTTCGACGGGCAGTTCGAGCCGCGGGAAAAGCGGCTTCGGCGGCGTGAGCGTAAAGCTTTGTTCCACGAGCGCCTGATACCACTGAGAGCGGAGACCCTGATAGTTGCGGATATTCGGCGGGATACCCAACTGATCAAGTAGCGCGTTCGCACTCGTCGGGATAACTGGCAAAATGGCTACAGCAAGTTCTCCTATAGCTACATAGAGGACAGCTAGAACTGCTTCCATGCGTGCAGGATCAGTCTTGCGCAACGACCAAGGCGCTTGCGCATCTATGTAGGCGTTGCAAGCAAAGACCGCGCGCATCCAAGATTGAATACCGTCCGAAGGAGCAAGACTTGCAAATTCGCTCTCCAGCGAAACGATCTCCCTGCGAACGGTTGAAAGCAGTTCGATATCTTCGCGCGTTTCAGAACTACCGCCCCAAGGCAGACGGCCTTCGAGATTTTTCGCGATGAAGCTCAGTGTCCGCTGGGCGAGATTGCCGAAACTATTGGCGAGGTCGCTGTTCGAACGGGCGACGATCGCCTCCGCGCTGTAGCTGCCGTCATTGCCGAAGGTGACTTCCGACAGCAGGAAATAGCGAAGCTGGTCCACGCCGAAGCGCTCCGCCAGTTCCATCGGATCGGCCACATTGCCGAGCGACTTCGACATCTTCTCCCCCCGGTTGAGGAGGAAGCCGTGGCCGAACACCTGCTTGGGCAAAGGCAGCCTCGCGCTCATCAGGAAGGCCGGCCAGTAAACGGTATGAAAACGCACGATATCCTTGCCGATGATATGCGTGATGTCGCCCCCTTCGGACCAGTAACGGGCCATGCGTTCGGCATCGTCGGGATAGCCGCAGCCGGTGATGTAATTGGTGAGCGCGTCCACCCACACATACATGACATGGCCGTCGCTGCCCGGCACCTTCACGCCCCAGTCGAAGCTGGTGCGTGACACGCTGAGGTCGGACAGTCCCCCCTCGACGAAGCGCATGATCTCATTGCGGCGGCTGTCGGGCTGGATGAAGTCAGGCTGGCTGGCGTAGAGGTCCAGCAGCTTCTGCTGATAGGCGGACAGGCGGAAGAACCAGCTTTCCTCCACCGTCCATTCCACCGGCGTGCCCTGGGGCGAGAGCTTCTGCCCGCCCTCCCCTTCGGTCAGTTCCTTTTCGTCGTAAAAGGCTTCGTCGCGCACCGAATACCAGCCTTCATACCGGCCGAGATAGAGGTCGCCATTGGCCTCCATCGCCTGCCATATGGCCTGGCTGGCGCGATGGTGATCCGGCTCGCTGGTGCGGATGAAACGATCATAGCTGATATTCAGACCGTCGTTCATCGCCTTGAAATATCCGGACATTTCATCAGCAAGCGCGCGTGGCTCCATGTTCCGGCCGCGGGCGGTCTGGGCCATTTTAAGGCCATGTTCGTCCGTGCCGGTCTGGAAGAAGACGTCGCGGCCCATCATCCGCTGGAAACGGGCGATCGCATCGGTGGCGATCACTTCATAGGCGTGGCCGATATGCGGGCGGCCATTGGGGTAGCTGATGGCGGTCGTGATGGTATAGGGCTTGGACATGGGCCCTCCCTAGCGGGTGTTAGCCCTTGCGCAAAGCCGCTTTTCAGCGGGCAAGGGCCGCAACATGCCCCGCCAGTTCGAAAACCACCGCCCCCGGTTCGAGCGACAGGATGATGGCTCCGCCTGCAAGCTGACGGGCGGCTTCCCAATGGTCCAGCGCCTTGCCGAGATCGTCCCCCTGCCGCTGGCGCGCCGCCGCCGCGATGAAGGCCGGGGCACGCTCCAGAAAGGCCTCATAACGGGGCCGTGCGCTCTTTGATGAAAGCATCTTGGCCAGGATCAGCCGATGGCGATTGCCGGGGTCGCCGTCGGCGGCGATCGCCGCCAGCGAATGCTCGATGTCCGCTATGTTGAGGCCGGCATAGCGCAATGCCTTGCCCGGAGACCCCTCGCCTGCGCGGACCAGCGCCGTCAGTTCGTCCGAAGACAGGCCTGCGTCCGCCTTGTGCAGGATGCTCCGCATGGCATCCTCGCCCAAGCTGTCGAAGCGCAGGGTGCGGCAGCGGGAGCGGATGGTCGGCAGCAGGCGGCCGGGCGCATGGCTGACCAGCAGGAACAGCATGTCGGCTGGCGGCTCTTCCAGATTCTTGAGCAGCGCATTGGCCGCGCCGCGCTCCAGATCGTCGGCGCTATCGATGACGACGATCCGCCGCGAGGACATGGAGGGAGCCGACTGGATCAGGCGCTGCAGGCCCCGGACCTGATCGACCGTGATGTTGCGCGCTGTGCCGCTTTCCCTTTCCAGGCAGAAAAGCTCCGCATAGTCGGGGTGGGCGTCGGCCTCGAACAGACGGCGGATCGGGTGGTCGTGCGGCACGTCCAGCCCGTCGGCCGCGATGGCCGGGCCCGCTGCCTCCGCCAGCAGGCGCAGCGCCATGGCGCGGGCGAAGCTTGCCTTGCCGATGCCGCGTGGGCCGGCCAATATCCAGCCATGGTGCAGGCGGCCGCTTCGCGCCGCGCCGATCAGAGTGCGGGCCTGCCCGTCATGGCCGAGCAGCGGCGTCATGGCAGCAGGTCCTGCAAGGCATGCAGCAGCCTTGCCGTCACGGCTTCGGCTTCGCCAGAGGCATCGACGGTCAGGAAGCGCGCCGGTTCCTGCTGCGCGAACCGATGGAAGGCCGTCGAGACGGCCCGGTGAAAGTCCCTGTCACGCCCACCGATCCTGTCCGCAGCATCCCCATCGCGGGATTGGGCGCGAGCGCTCGCCTCCTCCTCCGCCAGGGTGAGGAAGAGCGTCCGGTCGGGCAGGAAACCGTCGCTGCCGATCCGGTGAAGCGCCAATATGTCCGCGTCGGTCAGCGAACCCATGCCCTGATAGGCCCGGCTGCTGTCCAGGAAGCGGTCGGAAAGCACCCATGCGCCGCGCTCCAGCGCCGGGCGGATCGTCTTTTCGACATGATCGGCACGGGCCGCGGCGAACAGCAGCGCTTCGGCGCGAGGGCTCCAGCGGTCAGCGCCGCCGGTCAGCAGGAGGGCGCGAATGGCCTCCGCCCCTTCGCTGCCGCCGGGTTCGCGGGTTTCCACCACTTCCAGGCCGCGCGCGCGCAGGACCGCGGCAAGCGCGCTCAACTGGGTCGACTTGCCCGCGCCCTCCCCGCCTTCCAGAGAGATGAAGCGCCCCCCTGTCGTCCGGGCGTCTGTCACCCGAAGAACGACTTCAGCCCGTTCCACAGGCGGCCGAAAATGCCGGCTTCGGAGACATCCTCGCCGGCGACCAGCGGCAGGATCTGCGGCGGGGTATCGGGGGTGGAAACGATCAGTTGCGCGATCCTCTGCCCCTTGGCGATGGGCGCCTTGATCGGGCCGGTATAGGCGACCTTGACCGAGATGTTGGACGATGCGGCGCGAGGCAGGGTCACGGCCATGTCCTGCGGCGCCACCAGCGGCACGCTGGTCGCGCTGCCCAGCTGCACTTCGGCGGTCTCGACGGTCTGACCCTTCCTGAACAGCGGCTGCGCCTTCCATGCGCGGAAGCCCCAATCCATGAAGCGCACGGATTCAGCAATCCGCTGATTGAAGCTGGTCAGGCCCGCGACGACCATGACCAGACGACGCCCCTCCTGCTCGGCCGATCCGGTGAAGCCGAAACCCGCTTCCTGGGTATGCCCGGTCTTGAGCCCGTCGGCCCCGGCCACCTTGCCCAATATGGGATTGCGGTTGCCCTGCTCGATGTCCGCGCCGCCCATCGTCTTGCCCCAGGTGAAGCTGCGCGTGGCGTAAAATTTCTTGTAGAGGTTGGGCGTTTCCTCGATCGTCGCTTCGGCCAGCGTCGCCAGGTCGGCGGCGGTGACATAGGTGACGCCTTCGTCCGGCCAGCCATTGCTGGTGCCGAAATTGCTGTTCTTGAGGCCCAGACGCTTCGCCTCCTGATTCATCAGCGCGACGAAGGCCTGCTCGGTCCCGGCGATGCCCTCCGCCAGCACGACGCAGGCATCATTGCCGGAAAGGGTGACGATGCCGTGCAGCAGATTTTCCACCGACACCTGCTCGCCCGGCGACAGGAACATGGTCGAACCGGCCTGCGGGCCATGCCATTGCTGCCAGGTTTCCGGGCGGACGGTGAATTTCTGGTCGAGCTTCAGGTCGCCCTTCTGGATCAGGCGGAAGGCGACATGGGCCGTCATCATCTTCGCCATGGAGGCAGGCGGCATCCGCGTGTCGCCACCCTTGTTATAGAGCACCGCGCCTGACGACAGGTCCTTCATATAGGCGATCGGCGCTTCGCTGCTATAGGGGGGCGCGGCGGCGGTCAGCGGCGTGGAGAGCAACCCGACGAACAGGAGGGCGGCGATGGACTTCTTCATGCAGGATTGCCTTCGGACTGGTGGATTCTTCGAGTGCCTAGCGCATTCATTAGCCATGGCAGGACCAATAGCAAAGCGCTCTATTGCTTCACCGCGTCGGCGAGCAGGCCGACCGACAATGCGTAGAAATTCGAACAATTATAGTCGAGGATCGCCCGGTAGTTGCTGGTGAGCAGATAAGCCGTCTTGCCCGGCCCATCGGGTTCCAGCAGCGTCGCCATCACCCGGTCGGCGGGCCAGCCGCCCCCGCTGGGCACGATCCCCATGCGCCGCCATTCGGCCATGCTGAGCCAGCGGCTGTGGCGGTTGAACACGCGCGGGCAGCGGGCGGGGCTGGTGCGGGCGGCAAGGCCGGAGCGGTCGAGGCCGGCGGGCACGGACACCGCAATGCCCCACGGCTGGCCGCGCCGCCATCCGGCATGGACGAAATAATTGGCGATGGAGGCGAGCGCATCGGCTTCGCTGTTCCAGATGTCGACCCGTCCGTCGCCGTCGCCGTCCTTGCCCAACCGCAAATAGACGCTGGGCAGGAACTGGGGATAACCGGTCGCGCCCGCCCAACTGCCCACCAGGCGGCTGCGCGGCACGCCATTGTCCAGCATCTTGAGCGTCGCCAGCAGTTCCGGTTCGAACAATGTCCGGCGGCGCCCCTCATAGGAAAGGGTCGCGAGTGAGCGGATCAGGTCGAAATCGCCGGTATAGGCGCCGTAATTTGTCTCATGGCCGTAAATGGCGACCATGACCTCCTCCGGCACGCCGGTCTCCGCCTCGATCCGGGCGAGCCGGGCGCGGTTGGCGAGATAGGCGGTGCGGCCCCGGCCGATGCGCGCCGCGTCGACATGCTGGCGGCGATATGGCTCGAAATTGGGAATGGGGGCGTAGGCGCCGCCGCCAGGCTGGTTCTGGTCGAGCTGAACCACGCGGGGATTGGGGGTCAGGCCCGGGAAAACGCTGTCCAGCGTCGTATCCCGGATGCCCATGGTCCGCGCCTTCGGGCGGAGCGATTCCAGATAGGCGCGAAAGGCGACATCCTCCTGCGCGTTGACGCTGTCCGCCGTCAGACCGCCCGCCATGACGGCGGCGAGCCCCAGCAACAGCGACATGATCGACGAACGCATTGAAGAATCTCCTTAAGCCCTTTTGTTGCACAGGGATGGCGTGGCGTGAATCCCCTTAATGGCGCACGGCGCCATTCGGGCGATGAAACCGCCTTCCCGCCATTTTTACGCTTGGCAAGGCCGCCGGGTTCGCTAGAGCGGGTTTCGATCTGACTGAATCGGATCGTTGCGCTGTTTTCCGCGATTTCCCGACCAGCGACCGGTTCGATCGGCTGGAAATCGCTCCCGGAAGCGTGGCGACGGACAGGTGGCCGAGTGGTTTAAGGCAGCGGTCTTGAAAACCGCCGTGGGTTCACGCTCACCGTGGGTTCGAATCCCACCCTGTCCGCCATCCAATTTGATCCCCGTTAAAGCGCGGCGGTTTTCTTCATGCTAGAAGCGGTCGACAATCATCGGAGGTGACGATGTCTGCCGATAGCGATGCGCGCTACATGTTCCGGCGCGCAAGAGAAGAAGCCGCGAAAGCCGATGCTGCCGAAAGGCGCCGCGCTTCGTCGCAGGAGGTTGCGGTCCATCGCGAACTTGCGCTGCGCTACAAGGTCAGGGCGCTTGCCATGTCCTGTCCCGATCAGGTCCTTCATGATGCGATGGAGCGGGAGCCCTGATCGGCTTCATGCTCATTATCCGTGGTCTATCGGCCATCAGGCTGCGGGAACTTTTGTCGTCGCAATGAATTGCAAATAAAAAAGCGCTCCCGGGCAAGGGAAAGCCGGGAGCGCGATTTGTTTGCTGTCGGGCATCCAAATCCTCCCCGGATTAGCAGGTGCAGATGTTCTTGGCAATCTACCCAAAGGTAGAGTGTCGCTTTCCGTAGCGTCAATTCGGTGAGCGGGGGCAGGCTGCCCTGGGGCAAAAAGCCCAATTGAAAATCCGCAGGATATGACGACATTTCTGCGACAGGCAGAATGGCATGACGATGAGCGACACGGACAGGATATCAACGATGCAACCGGCGGCGGAAATGGAAGGTCGCTGGAAGCGGCTTTCTCCAATGGAGACCGGCCCCTTCGGCCGTTGTCCCCGATGCGGCGAGGGACATATCTTCCGCGGCTTCCTTACGGTGCGCGATCATTGCGAGATTTGCGGGCTGAATTATGATTTTGCCGATCCGGCGGACGGGCCGGCCGTATTCGTGCAGCTATTCGCCTGCGTTCCGGGCGTGGTCTTCATCATCATGCTGGAGATTTTGGCGCGGCCGGGCCTTTGGGTGCATCTGGCCGTCGGCGTCCCGGTGCTGATCCTGACGACAGTGCTTCCGTTGCGACCGATCAAGGGTTGGCTGATCGCCGCGCAATATGTGAACAAGGCGCAGGAAGCGGGTACAGCCCAATTATGGGCGAAACTGCATGGGGACGGGGCCGGCGATTAGGCTGTATCGGCATTCAGCCATATCGCGCGATTGCCCCAGCGTTATTCCCTTCGTCCTGCTGAAGCCGGTTCAGCATGCCCATTGTTGAAACGACGGGCTTGTTCCGGAGCGCGCTGCGTCAAATCGGGCGCCGGTCGCGCCGCTCCGGGCTTCCTGTTGTCGCATTCTTCCAAGCAGAAAGCCGCCATTTGCCGCCCGCCATGGGCTGAATGCCCACACAGCCTAGCTGAGCGCGCCGTGGCAATGCTTGTATTTCTGGCCCGAGCCGCAGGGGCATGGCGCATTGCGGCTGATGTCCAGATTGGCGAACTCCCCGCCCTGTCCGCCTACCGGCGGACGCGGCAGGGTGGTCGTGATTCCGCTGATCTGCCCGCCGTCGATGTCGCCGCTATTATCCTCGCCCGAAAAGGGGTCGATATGGGTGGTGATGAAGTCGGGCAGCACCGGCAGGTCGAATTCCGGCAGCGGCTCCTCCATGCGGAACTGGACGCGCGCGATGGAGCCGGTCACATCCTCGCGGATATTGCCCAGCATGCGTTCGAACAGGGCAAAGGCTTCCTGCTTATATTCGTTGATCGGAGTCTTTTGCGCATAAGCGCGCAGATGGACGACCTGGCGGAGCGCGTCGAGGGTCGACAGATGCTCCTTCCAGTGATGGTCGAGGCTCTGGAGCAGGATCGACTTCTCGATCATGTGCCAGTTTTCTGGATCGAGTTCCTTGACCTTGTCGGCCACTGCCTCGTCGGCCAGGGCCCTCAGCCGTTCCTCGATCATTTCCGGATCGACATGGTCCTCAGCCAGCCAGCCGTCGAAATCGGGTTCCAGGTTCAGCACTTCGGCCGTGCGGGCCTTCAGCCGCTCCATGTCCCACTGTTCGGGGTAGGTGCCCGGCGGGCAGGACGCGCCGACCAGATCGTTGACCGTCTCATGCCGCATGTCGGTGACGACATCGTCCACCGTCTCCGCGTCCATGATGTCGCTGCGCTGCTCGTAAATGACCTTGCGCTGGTCGTTCATGACGTCGTCATATTCGACGACCTGCTTGCGGATGTCGTAGTTGCGCGCCTCGACCTTCTTCTGCGCGGTCTCGATCGCCTTGCTGAGCCATTTCGAGGGCGGCAGCGCCTCCCCATCCTCCAGGTTGGAGCGGATCATCTTCGCGAACATCGTGTCTGGGCCGAAGATGCGCATCAGGTCGTCGTCGAGGCTCAGATAAAAGCGCGACAGGCCGGGGTCGCCCTGACGGCCTGAGCGGCCGCGAAGCTGATTGTCGATGCGGCGGCTTTCATGGCGTTCCGTACCCAGCACGAACAGGCCGCCGGCGGCGAGCACTTCCTGCTTCTCCGCCTCGATCTCAGCGTCGATGCGGGCGATGGCGGCTTCGCGTTCCGGGCCTTCCGGCATGTCCCGCAGCTCGTCCTCGACGCGGAATTCCAGGTTGCCGCCCAGCTTGATGTCGGTGCCGCGCCCCGCCATGTTGGTGGCGATGGTGACGGCGCCCTTGCGGCCCGCCTGCGCCACGATATGCGCTTCGCTCTCATGGAAGCGGGCATTGAGGACGGCGTGCTTCACCCCCTCCTGCGTCAGGAATTCGGACAGCATTTCCGACTTTTCGATCGACACGGTGCCGACGAGGACCGGCTGGCCCTGCTCCGCATGGACCTTGATGGTCTTGGCGATGCCGCGGAACTTGTCCTCCAGATTCTTGTAGAAGCTGTCTTCCTCATCGACACGCTGCACCGGCCGGTTGGTCGGGATGGTGACGACGTTCATCTTGTAGATTTCGTAGAATTCGGTCGCTTCGGTCGCGGCCGTGCCCGTCATGCCGCCCAGCTTGGGGTACATGCGGAAATAATTCTGGAAGGTGATGGAGGCGAGCGTCTGGTTCTCCGGCTCGATATTCACGCCTTCCTTGGCTTCCACCGCCTGGTGCAGGCCGTCCGACCAGCGGCGGCCGTCCATCATGCGGCCGGTGAATTCATCGATGATGATGACCTTGCCGTCCTTGACGATGTAATCGATGTCGCGGCGGAACATGACGTTCGCGCGCAGCGCCTGGTTGACGTGATGGACGACGGCGGTGTTCTCGAAATCATAGAGGTTGGCGCCTTGCAGCAGCCCGGCCTCCTCCAGCATGCGCTCGATCTTCTCGGTGCCGTCCTCCGTCAGGGTGACGGTGCGCTGCTTCTCGTCCTTCTCATAGTCGCTGTCGTCCAGCCGCTTCACGATGGCGTCGACGGCGACATAGAGTTCCGACTTGTCGTCGGTGGGGCCGGAGATGATCAGCGGCGTGCGCGCTTCGTCGATCAGGATCGAGTCCACCTCGTCGACGATGGCGAAGTTGAACGGCCGCTGCACCATCGATGCGCGGTCATATTTCATGTTGTCGCGCAGATAGTCGAAGCCGAGTTCGTTGTTCGTCGCATAGGTGATGTCGGCGTTATAGGCCTCGCGCCGCTGGTCTTCCGACAGGTTCGGCACGATGACGCCCGTGGTAAGGCCCAGGAAGCGATAGACCTGCCCCATCCATTCGCAGTCGCGGCTGGCCAGATAGTCGTTCACCGTGACGACGTGGACGCCCTTGCCCTCCAGCGCGTTCAGATAGGTGGCGAGCGTCGCGACCAGCGTCTTGCCCTCACCCGTGCGCATTTCCGCGATCTCGCCGCGATGAAGCACGATGCCGCCCACCATCTGCACGTCATAATGGCGCTGGCCCAGCGTCCGCCTGGCGGCCTCGCGCACCGTGGCGAAAGCTTCGGGCAGCAGGTCGTCCAGCGTCTCGCCCTGCGCCAGCCGTTCCCGGAACCGCAGGGTCTGCGCCGTCAGTTCCTCGTCCGTCATGGCCGAGATGGTGGGTTCGAAAGAGGCGATCTGTTCGACGGTCTTGCCCAGCGACTTCACGTAGCGGTCGTTGGAGGAGCCGAAAATAGACTTGGCGAGTGCGCCGAACATGCAAGTTCCTGACAAAAGGGGACGCGCACGCCTTTGGGGCGATGCACGCGGACATGCGCGGCGATTTAGGGCGCGCACGGGCGTTAGTCAATCAGAGCGGGTATGTCGCGAGGGCGTAATAATGAGCGATCAAGCGGATTTTTCCGTGCCGGACATGGGCGGAAGCAGGATATGGGCGGATCGCGGCGTCCAGTGACGGCGCCGGTGCCGAAGCCTGAGGAATGAGAGCGATTTGACGATGATCCCTAGCCCTGCCCGCGTGGAACCGCGCGGCGCGACCTTGCCTGTGGCGGCGACGGCCGCGGCTTTACTGTGGTTCGGGATCACGGCGCTTGCGACGCCGTTCGATCATGACGAGAGCCAATATATAGCAGGCGCATGGTTCAGCTCGCACCTGCTGATCTATCGCGACTTCCTGTACCTGCAACCGCCGCTTCATGCCTGGCTGTTCGCGCCCCTGGCCCTCGGTTTCCCGGGCAGGATGCTGGTCGCCATGCGGCTTGCCACGGCAGCCTGCGCCCTGATCACGCTGCTGCTGCTCCATTTCGCGCAACGGCGCGCGGGCATATCGCGCGCCAGCGCGGCCCTTGCGACTGCCTTCATCGCCGCGACCGCCGCCTTTCAATTCACCGCGAGCGTGACCCGCAACGACATGCTGCCCACCATGCTGGCCACATTGGCGATGCTTCTTTCGGTGATTGCGCTGCAAGCCGGTGGGCGACGCCATTGGTTCGGAGCGGGGCTGTTCTTCGGGCTGGCCGTCGCCGCCAAGCTCAATTTCATCCCATTGGGGGCGGCGATCGGCGGCTTTGCATTGCTGGCCCGTCCGCGCCATGCCGCCTGGCTGGCCCTTGGCGCGCTGGCGGGGCTTGCGCTCATGCTCGTCGCCTGCGCCCTTGCGCCGGCCGCCTTTTTCTATGGAGTCGTCACCTTTGCGGCAAGCGGCCCCTTTGCCTGGTATGCAGCCAATGGCGCGGGCGACGAACTGTCATGGGGCGAGAAGTTCGGGGATCTCGCCAAATATCTTTGGCGGGGGCCGGCGCTGCTCAGCCTGGCAGCCATCATCGCCCATGGATGGGCAAGTCGCGGCCGGGCCGGTCCGCCCGAAAGGCGCCTTGCCTGTTGGATGATCGGCGGCGGACTGATCGGGGCCGCGCTGCCGACGCCGTCCCAGCTTCAATATGTGATGCCGTTGCTGCCGCCGCTGGGCCTGGCGCTCGGCTTCATGCTGGACGACGCACGGGCCTGGCCCCGTCGCGCCCGTCCGGTCCTGATCGCATCGCTCTGCCTGTCCGCCGTGCCGGGGCTGCTGCCGGCGACCCGCCATGTCATCGCCATGGCGGGTCATGGATCGCCGATATTGGCGGCGAGCGACCATGCGCGCTGGGCCGGCGCGCAGGTGCGCAGGCTGACCGGCGACGACGAGATCGTCACCCTTTCGCCCCAGCAACTGGTCGACAGCGGGCTCAACATCGACCGGCGGTTCGCGCCGGGCCCCTTCGTGTACCGGACGGGATGGACGATGGAGGGCGCGGAAGCCCGGCGCATCCATGCCATGATACCGGCGACCCTGGCCGATCTGGACCGCGATCCGCCCGAGGCGATCCTGGTCGGATATGAAATGGGGACTCGCAAACTGCCGCTGCGGCCCGACGACAGCCTGATCGCCTATGCGAAGCGGCGCGCCTACCGGATGCTGGCCATGCCGGACGGCGTCGGAAAGCTCTATATCCGCCCATCTCGCCGTTGACGGGCGGGCATATTGCGCTAAGCGACGGGCATGACTGAACGCTCCCCCCTCGCCCCCGCCGCTTTCCCCGACCTTCCGCCCGTTGCAGGCGTCACGGCTCGCGTATCGCGCGCGCGATACAAGAATTGGGATCGCTGCGACCTCACCTATGTGGAACTGAGCGAAGGCACGGCGGTCGCGGGCGTCACGACGCAGAGCAAATGCCCTTCCCCGGAAGTCGAATGGTGCCGGGACGCCATTCCGCTCGGTTCCGCACGGGCTCTGGTGGTGAATGCCGGCAATGCCAATGCCTTCACCGGGCACCGGGGCCGCGCGGCGGTGGAGGCGATTGCCGCCAAGGTCGCGAACCATCTGGACTGCCAGCCGTCGGACGTCTTCATCTCCTCCACAGGGGTGATCGGCGTTCCGCTGCCGGTGGACAAGGCAGAGGCGGGGCTGGAAGCCGCCTTTGCCGCCGCGCCCTGCGGCTGGGAGGATGCGGCGACCACCATCGGCACGACCGACACCTATGCCAAGGGCGCCCGCGCCTCCGCCATGATCGGCGGCACGCGGGTCGAGCTTGTCGGGATCATCAAGGGGTCCGGCATGATCGCGCCGGACATGGCGACGATGCTGGGCTATATCTTCACCGACGCGGCCATCGATCCCAAGCTGTTGCAGCAGATGCTGTCCGCCGCCAACCGGACGAGCTTTTCCTGCATCACCGTCGACAGCGACACCTCCACCAGCGATACGGTGCTGGCCTTCGCCACCGGCAAGGCGGGCAATGCGCCGCTCGCCTCCATGGAGGATGCCGGGGCGGACGCCTTCGCGGCGGCCTTGGACGATCTCTGCCGCCAGCTTGCGCATCTGGTGGTGCGCGACGGGGAAGGCGCGACGAAATTCGTCGAGATCGCCGTCGAGGGCGCGGAAAGCGACGCCAGCGCGCATCGCATCGCCCTTTCCATCGCCAACTCGCCGCTGGTGAAGACCGCCATTGCGGGCGAGGACGCCAATTGGGGCCGCGTGGTCATGGCGATCGGCAAGGCGGGAGAGCCTGCGGATCGCGACAGGCTTTCCATCCGTTTCGGCGCGACCCAGGTGGCGTCGGGCGGTCTGGCGGTCGAGGGCTATGACGAGGCGCCGGTGGCCGCGCATCTCAAGGGGCAGGACATAGCGATCGGCGTCGATCTGGGGCTGGGCGACGGCCGGGCGACGGTTTGGACCTGCGACCTGACCCATGGCTATATTTCGATCAACGCGGATTATCGCAGTTGAGAAAAGGACGGCCCTGATGCCGACGGAATTGCATGAACCGGTCGTAGCGCTGATGCGCCAGGTGGGGCGGGACGTTGTCATGCCGCGCTACCGCAACCTCGCCAGTCATGAGATCAGCGAGAAGGCGGCCGACGATTTCGTCACCATCGCGGACAGGGAAAGCGAAATCCGGCTGGCGGAAGGATTGGCGGCGATCCTGCCGGAAGCCGGCATCATCGGGGAGGAAGCCTGCGCCGCCGACCCCGCCATATTGGACCGTGCCGGCGAAGGGCTGAACTGGATCATCGACCCGATCGACGGGACCGGGAATTTCGCCGCCGGAAGGCCGCCCTTCGGCATCATGGTCGCGCTGGCGGACGCAGGAACGATCCTGGCCGGGTGGATATTGGACCCACTGACCGGACGCCTGTGCCACGCCATATTGGGCGCCGGCAGCCATATCGACGGGGAGCAGGTCTATGCGCGGGAGAGCGGCGAACCGCTGCCGATCGCGGCGCTTGCCGTCTATTTCATGACGGAGGAGGAGCGCGCCGACGTCAGACGCCGGTCGGAGGCCATTTTCCGGCTGGTGGATATTCCCCGCTGCGCCGCCGAGCAATATCCGCGCCTGGTGCTGGGACAGAATGACCTGTCGGTCTTTGCCCGCACCCTGCCCTGGGATCATGCGGCGGGAACGCTGTTCGTGAACGAAGCGGGCGGCCTGTGCCAGCGGCTGGACGGATCGCCTTATGTCGTGGGCGATTTGCGGCGCGGGCTGCTGGGGGCTTCATCCCCGCGCCTCTGGGATCTGGCGGCGGACCGGTTGTTCCGCTGAAGAAGGGAAGGATGGGCATGCTGACGATCTGGGGACGCCTGAACTCGCATAATGTGAAGAAGGTCGCCTGGTTCGCCGGTGAAATCGGCCTGCCCTATGTCCGGCACGATGTCGGCGGCCAGTTCGGGATGAGCGACGCCTATGTCGCGATGAACCCCAACCGGCTGGTCCCGACGATCCAGGACGGCGACATGGTGCTGTGGGAATCCAATGCGATCCTGCGCTATCTGGCGGCACGCCATGCCCCGGAAGGCATGTGGCCCACCGATCCGGCGATACGGGCCCAGGGCGACAAATGGATGGACTGGCAGTTCAGCTTTGCCGATGCGCAGCGAGGCGCCTTCCTGAACCTCGTCCGCAGGAAAGTGGAAGATCGCGACATGGAGGCAGTGGCTGAGTCGGCGCGGCAATCGGGAGAGGCGATGCTGATCCTCGACCGCGCCCTGGCTGGGCAGCGCTGGCTGTCGGGCGAAAGCTTCGGCGTCGCGGACGTGCCGATGGGCGTCTATGCGCACAGCTTCTTCACGCTGGACATGGAACGGCCGGACGTGCCCCATGTGCGGGACTGGTATGACAGGCTGCGCGAAAGACCCGCCTATGCCGGGACGGTCATGATCCCGCTGACTTGAGGCAAAATGCCCCTGCCTTTGCAGGGGCACCTTGCGGGAAGGCTATCAAAGAACGCTTTCGATCCAGCCCTTGAGCGCGCTCTTGGGCGCGGCGCCGACCTTGGTGGCGGCGGCTTCACCATTTTTGAAGAGGATCATCGTCGGAATGCCGCGCACGCCATAGCGGCCGGGCGCATCGGGATTCTCATCGATATTGATCTTCGCGATGGTGACCTTGTCAGCCAGCTCGTCCGAAATCTCTTCCAGCGCGGGGCCGATCATCTTGCACGGACCGCACCATTCCGCCCAGAAATCGACGAGCACGGGCTTGTCCGCGTTGATGACGTCCTGCTGGAAGCTGAGGTCGGTGACTGCCTTGGTAGCCATTTTGGGTATCTCCTTCGGTTGCCGGATATTTAGGATGGCGACGCATCCGCCTCAACGGTCGGAAGCGGCAAATTCTCCTGCGCGGGCGGAAAGCCGGGCTTGTGCCGCTCCAACAGTTCCGGCGGCAGGGTGATCAGCCTCGGCGCGGATGTGTAGAGCAGGCCGGCCTCTATCCTGCGGCCCGGAAAGATCACCTGGAGCGCGGCTGCATAGGCGGCCATCTGCCGCACATGGGCCAATGGCACCTCCTCCACCACCAGCGGCGATATGCGGCCGGTCTTGAAATCAACCAGTTGCACCACATCGTCACCGATGCGCAGCCGGTCGACCGTGCCGGCGATCACCGCCTCGCCCACCACGGCGGCGATGGGCGCTTCGGCCAGCGCATCGGGGCCGAACAGCGGGGCAAATCGCGGGTCTTCGATCACTCGCAATGCCTGTTCCATGACGTCATGCCGCCGCGCCGGATCGCCAAGGCCCTGTTGCGCCAGCCAGTTGTCGGCGCGGGAGCGGCGGGCATCCGGCGGCACATCGGCCAGCCTTTCGAACAGCCGGTGCAGCCAGCGCCCGCGTTCGGCCGCGTCCCGCATCGCGGGGGTCGGCGGCGGATAGGGCACATCGTCCTCCACCGCAGCGGAGGGCGCCAGAGGACGCGGAGGGCGCGCCTCGGCAGGGGCGCGGCGGCGGAGCCAATCCGGTTCGTCATGCGCCGTCCGGTTTTCCGCAACAGCCGTCTCCAGGGGTCTGGCGGGCAGGATTTCGCTTCCGCGCCAGCTCCGCCGCGCGCCCCAGAGCGGATCGGCCTCCCATTCCGCGTCCAGCGAAATGAGCGCCGCTTCAACGGCGGCATACCAGCTTTCGGGCTTGACCTCGCCCCTGGCGCGGGGACCGAGCGAGCCGGCGACGACCAGCCTTTCCTCCGCCCGGGTGAGGGCGACATAGAGCAGGCGCCAATGTTCGGCGCGCTCGACGGCGCTGGCCTCCTCGGCCACCTGGCCGATTGCCCCCTGCCTCTCCCCCTTGCGCGGCGCGATGATCGGCAAGCCGTTCCACTCCAGCGAATCGGCGCGATTGCCTGCGTCCGGATCGAGGCATGCGTCGGCCAGGATGACGATGGGCGCCTGCAGTCCCTTCGCCCCGTGCACCGTCAGCAGGCGGAGCGAGTCGCCCTGCGCGGCGGCATCGCGCACGATCTCCACCTCGCCCCTGTCGAACCAGTCGATGAAGCGCTGGAGCGAGGGATGATCGTCATTCTCGAAGGCGAGCGCGGCGTTCAGCAATTCCTCTATCGGATCGGCCGCTTCCGACCCCAGACGCTCGATCAGGCGGCGGCGGCCATCCATCGGGCCGGACAATATCGCCTCCAGATAACGATAGGGGGTGGTGAAGTCCGCCTGCGCCAGCAACTGCCGCAAGGGGTGCAGCAGTGCGTCGTCCAACGTCGCTGTCAGATGCTGCCACAACCCCAAGCGGCGGCCGATGAGGCGGGTCATCAGTTCATCCTGCGTCCAGCCGATCAGCGGCGACACCAGCAGCGCTGCCAGGTTCAGGTCATCCTCCGGCTGCACGGCGAAACGCAGTGCCGCGAGCAGGTCGCGCACGGCGAGCGGCGCGTTCAGGCGCAGGCGGTCGATGCCCGCCACAGCCACCTTCTCCTCATAGAGGCGCGCGACGATCAGCCGCGCCAGTTCGGACCGGCGGCGGACCAGGATCATGATGTCGCCCGCCGTCACGGGGCGGCCCCGGCTCTCCAGCATCAGCCCGTCATCGATCCACTGCCTGATCTGGCGCGCGATGCTCTGGGCCAGCACCCGCTCCTGATCGGCGGCCCAATCCTCCTCCCCCTCCGCATCGTCGGACAGGCCGGCGATGACGGGTTTCCAGAGCAGCACTTCTCCCGGAAAGCGGTTGGCGCTGATGTGCCGGACTTCGCCCGGCTCCAGGCCGAAGCGTTCGGCACGCAGGGTCGCTATGGTGCGGTCGACCACATCCAGCACGGCCGGCGTCGAGCGGAAGCTGTGCTGAAGCGAGAGGTCGTGGAATATATGGCTTGCGTCCTCCGCATGGCGTTGGAAGACGATCTGCGCGGCGCGGAAGGCTTCGGGGCTCGTCCCCTGAAATCCGAAGATCGCCTGCTTGAAGTCGCCCACCGTGAAGATGGTGCGCACCCTGTCGCCCTTGGCGCCCTCGCCCGCGAAGAACTCCGCCGCCAGCGCGCCGACGATCTGCCATTGGCTGACATTGGTATCCTGCGCCTCGTCCACCAATATATGGTCGATTTGCTGGTCGAGCTTGTAGCGAATCCAGTCGGCAATGCCCGGCTGGGACAGAAGTTGCGCCGTATTGGCGATCAGGTCGTCGAAATCCACGGCTCCTGCAAGGCGCTTGGCTTCCGCATAGGCCCGCGCATAGACGCGGCCGGCATGCAAAGCCCTGGCGAGCAGGGCGGCATAGGCTGCGCGGGTCCGAAGGCCCAGCAGCCCGGAACAGCATTCGTGCATCCGCGCAATCGCATCGCCATAGCCGTCCACCGAAGGCGCCCAGCCCCGGGCGGTCGAGATCGGCTCGCCGTCCGCCTTTGCCCAGACCGCGTGGAGATCGGCCAGCGCAGCGGCCCGCCCCGCTGGATCGAGAGCCCGCCAGCGCGCGATCCTGTCGCAGCGTTCCAGCGCCCGTCCAGTGCCCCAGTCCGCATTGGCCTGCGCGATCCAGATGAGCGTGCGCATATCGAACAGCTCGTCCGCGCATCGTTCGGCAATATGCGCGTCGATGTCGCCTTCTGGCAGGTCCAGTTCCCGCAGCAGCCAGGGCGCGATGTCCTCCGGCAAGGCGTCCAGCGCGTCCAGCCGGGCCGCGCAGCGCAGCAGGAAATTCTCGGCCCCGCCCTCCCCCAGGCGCAGGCTCAGCGCCTGCAACGCCTCCATCAGGGCCTCGTCCCCCTGCTCCTGCGCGACCACCACCATGTCGGCCAGCGTCTGCCGCGCCAGCGTCGCCTGCTCGCGCTGGTCGAGCGGACGGAAACCGGGGGGCAGGCCGGCCTCCAAAGGGAAGGCCGTCAGCAACTGCTGGCAGAAGCCGTGGATCGTCTGGATGCGCAGCCCGCCGCCGGTTGATTCCAGCACCTCGGCAAAAAGGCGGCGGGCGCGGTCGCGGGCTTCCGGTCCGGACTCCTCGCCCAGCGCATCCAGATCGTGGAAAAGGTCGGCCTCGTCCATCAGCACCCAGGCGGCGAGTCGATCGTGCACGCGATCCGCCATTTCCGCCGCACCCGCCTTGGTGAAGGTGAGGCAGAGGATATTTTCCGGCTGCACCCCCTGAAGCAGCAGGCGGAAGACGCGGGCGGTCAGCACATGGGTCTTGCCCGTGCCCGCCGATGCGGACAGCCACACATGCGCATCGGGCGCGGCGGCCTGCGCCTGCGCGCCCGCCAGCGGTTGCAGAGCGTTGTGCTTTCTAGCCATCGTCCCGGCCATACCATTCCTCCAGCCGCATGAGCTGGTCATAATCGCCATAATTGGCGACTTCCGGGTTCACCTGCGCATCGAAGGGCGCCGATCCGTTGAGCCAGGCGGCGGCGATTTCCTCGAACTGCGCATGAACCTGGGAGGTGAAGTCGGCGGTGACGATCTTATCCCGCTTGCCCAGCGGGTCGACGGGGCTTTCGCGATAGCCGAATGCGTCGCCCTTCTTCGCGAGCGACCAATATTCGAAACTGCCCGCCACGGGTGCGGAATCGGTGCCGGGGAAGCCGCCATGCTCCGCGATCAGGCCCAGCAGGCCGAGTTGCAGCGCATAGCCCGCCTTCACCTGCCGCGCGCTGGGCGGCTTGCCGGTCTTGTAGTCGACTATGCCCAGCCTCCCGTCCGGCAGCAGGTCGATGCGGTCGGCCTTCCCGGTCAGCGTCACCCCGGCAATCTCCGCCCGGCCTTCCGTTTCCACCGAAAGGATCTTCCGCCCGGCGGCAAGATCGCTCGCCACCTCCGCCGCGATCCATCGTATCGCTTCGATAAGGCGCGGTTGCCAGAGCGCCTTGAGCAAGGGATGGACGTCCGGCCGGTCGAACATCGCCCGCGCACGCGCTTCCAGATCGGCCAGATCGCCGTCGCCCTCCTCCGCCCATCGCTGGAGGATCTCATGCACGGCCGTGCCGCGCCAGGCGGGTCCGGCATCGGCGTCCACCGGCTCGAGCCGCGCCAGTCGCAGGATGCGCTTGGCATAGAAGGCGTAGGGATCGGCCTTCAGCCGGTCGACGTCAGTGACCGGAATGACCTTCGGACGCACTGACGAAGGCGGCGCCGGCGCGGGGCGTCGGGCGGGCCTGTGCTCCTCCGCATGGTCGATCGCCTGCGCCAGAGCGGCATAGCGGTCGGCGCTCTTCCATTGCGGCCCCGCCATAGCCTTCAGCCGCAGCCAGAAGCGGGAGGCGACCGCCGGACCGCCAGCCCCGCGCCGGGCGCGCGTGATCAGCACCTGCGGCGCGCCAAGGGCGCTGGCGAAATCATGGGCGGCAAGGCCGATGCGGCTTTCCAGGCCGGGCAGCCCGATCTCCCGCCGAATGCGCGGGGCGAGCCATGGATCGGGCGCGGGCAGGCCCGGCCATGTGCCCTCGTTGAGGCCGCCCAATATCATGAGGTCGGTCTGCACCAGCCGGGCTTCGATCAGGCCGAGAATGCTGATCCGGGGGTGGCCGCCCTGCGGCGGGCGAACCGAAAGGCCGCCCAGAAGATGGTCGAACAGGGCAGGCAGCGCGCGTATGTCGGCCTGACGCGGCCCTTCGCTCGCCGCCTCCTCCATCTCCGCGAAAAGGTCTGCGGCGGCATGACCCTGATGCCCGGCCCAGACCGCATCATGGGAGAGACGGCCGGCATGTTCCCGGATGGCCGCCAACTGCCCGGCAAGGTCCGGCGCAGCCATGAAGGCCTGCTCCAGCGGTTCCAGCAGCGCGCGGGCTTCGCCCCACCACTGCCGCGTGCGGGCGCGCAAGGCGCTTTGCCGGTCTTCGCCCTCCCGTTCGGCCAGCAACAGGTCGATCCCATGGATGCCCGCCCGCGGCCTTGGTCCGCGCAGCAACAGGTCGAGCCCGCGCACGCCCTCCAGCCAGGCAAGCCGCCCTTCCCCCCGCATGACGAGCGGATGCTTGAGCAGGGTCAGCAGCGCGACGGGGGCAAAGCGCTCCGCCAGCGCCTCGGCCATGGCGATCAGCAGCGTTCCGGGCGGCAGGCGCGACAGCGGCTGACCCGCCGAATCGTCCGCCTCCATGCCCCAGCGGCGCAGGTGCGCGGACACGCGGGTCGCCAATTGCCGGTCAGGCGTCACCAGCGCGGCGGTGCGGCCCGGCGTCTCGACCGCTTCGCGCAGGGCGATGGCGATCGCCTGCGCCTCTTCGCCCGGCGTCGCGACTTCCAGCGCCTCCACCCCGGCGAGCGAACGGTCTGCGGTCCTGAGGTCGCGCCAGCGGCTCGTCAGGCGCGGCGGCAGCATGGCGTTGGAGATGTTGCGCCCCCGGACGGCGCGGGCGTCATGCTCGCTGCCCCAGCGCCAGAGCGCCACATCGTCGCGCGTGACGCTCATCCGGTCGAGCAGGCGTTTCAGGGCATATTGGGGATGGGTCTCATGCCCCGCAGGTGCGCGGCCGGTCAGAGGGTCGGCATCGAAGGGGCCGATGGCATCCCAGGCATCGCCGTCCATCTCCTGATCCAGACCGGCAAAGACCACCGCCCCCTGCGGCAGCATCGCGATCCGCCGGAGCAGCATGGCCACTGCCGGCGCCGTGGTGGACATGCCCGCCGCGATGACGAAACCCTCCGGCGGCGCCTTGGTCCAGCGCGCCGTCATGCGGTCCAGCAGGCGATTGCGGCGGTCCGCGAGGTCGATGCACCCCAGCCGCGCCAGCTCCTGCGGCCATTGCGCCAGCAACAGGCCGAACAGCCTTAGCGAGGTCTGCCAATGCTGCGACAGATCGTCCGACAGGCTGAGTTCCGCCAGCGCGCGCATGGGAACGCGCTCCACCTGCATCTGGTCGAGGACCGCGCCCAGCGCCTGGGCGAGCTTCAACGCCTGGCCCGCATCGACGGGGTGCGCCGATGCCTGTTGCACCATGCGCGCCAGGATCATCTGGCGGCGCATCGGCGCGATGGCGGGCGCTATGGGGTCATCCTCCCCCAACGGATCGAGCGCGCCGCCCACCTGTTCGCCCAGATCGGGATCGCCCAGCGCGACGAGGCGCGGCAACAGCAGGCCACCGCCCGACTTGCGGACGAAGGCATCGCTGACCGACCGGATGGCGCGGTTGTTGGGCAGCAGGATCATGCCCTGCGCCAGCCGCATCGGATCATCGCCATGCCGGGCGAGGATGCCCGTTACCAGCGCGTCGGAAAAGGCGCGGTGCGCGGGTATGTTGAACAGCGCCGGGCGGGTGCGTTCACCCATGGGCCAACATCGACTCCACGACCGGAATGGCCTGCGGCGTGCCGACATCGAACCAAAGCCCCTGATGCGAGACGCCGTAGAGACGACCCGTTTCTATCGCCCGGTTCCAGAAGACATTGGTGGAAAAGACATCCGACGGCGGATCGACCAGCAGCGCGGGCGACATGATCTGGACGCCGGTGAAGACGAACGGCGCGACATGGGCGGTCTTGCGCCGTGTCAGCCGTCCGTTCGCGTCCATGTGAAAATCGCCCGGCCCCCGGTGGCAATGGGCGCGTGCGAGCGGCACCAGCAGCAGCAGCGCGTCCATCCGGTCCGGGTTCCAGATCCTGCGCATCATCCCCAGCGTTTCCTGCGGGCCATCGATCCACAGATTGTCGCTATTGGCGCAGAAGAAGGGCGCGTCGCCCAACTGCTCCCTGGCGTGGATCAGCCCGCCGCCCGTTTCCAGCAGCTTCCTGCGTTCGTCCGAAATCGCGATCTGCATGCCTTCATTATGCGCGGCCAGATGCGCCTCGACCGTATCCGCCAGATAGTGGACATTGACGACCACCTTCCGGATGCCGCCAGCCGCCAGCCGGTCCAGCGCATGGTCCATCAGCGGCTTGCCGGCCACCTTGACCAGCGGCTTGGGGCGGGTGGCCGTCAACGGCCGCATGCGCTTGCCCAGTCCAGCCGCCATCAGCATCGCGGTGTCGATCATGCCGGGGCGTAATCCTCTAGCGCGTGGTGCCGCTTCCCGGCAGGGATATTGGCCGCGAACCATGCCGCCACGGGCCCCAGCGCCGGGTGGGCGAGGTCGCGTTCCAGCAAGTCCCACATGCGGGGCAGATAGGAGAGGTAACGCGGCTTTCCGTCGCGCTTCCACAGGCGGGTGAAGATGCCGATGATCTTCGCGTTGCGCTGCGCGCCCAGCACGGCATAGGCGGCGTCGAAGTCAGCCGGGGGATGGGCGATGGCGCGATAATGGTCGAGCATCGCCGCCTCCAGCGCGGGCGGCACGTCCCGGCGCGCATCCTGCAGCAGCGAGACGAGGTCATAGGCCGGATGCCCCGCCAGCGCATCCTGGAAGTCGAGCAGGCCCAGGCCATGCGACGCCGCCCGGTCGATCAGCATGATATTTTCCGCATGATAATCGCGCAGCACCGTGACGACCGGGCTGGACGACCGCTCGACCATCGGCAGCACGGCGTCCCATGCCGCGACATAGCCCGCCTCATCCACCGGCAGGCCAATGGCGGGACAATACCATTCGGTCAGCAATCCCGCTTCCCGCTGATAGACGGCGCGGTCATAGGGCGGCACGTCGGCCGCCGGCAGGCGATGCAGCGCCGCCAGCAGGTCCACGGCGCGGCGATAGACATCCCGTTCGGCTTCGGGCTGCTCCTCGACATGCTCCTTGACGCGCAGATCGCCGAAATCCTCGATCAGGACCAGCCCTTCCTCCAGGTCGCGCGCCAATATCCGGGGCGCGGCAAAGCCATTCTCCGTCAGATGCTCAGCAATGGCGATAAAGGGCCTCGGGTCCTCATGCGGCGGGGGCGCGTCCATCAGCACGGCGCGGCGAGGCCCGTCGATCACCCGGAAATAACGCCGGAAGGATGCATCGCCGGCGAGCGGCACGATGGCGGCCTGCCCCCACCCCGCCTGCGCGAGAAAGGCGGGAGCGGCGGCGGGCGGGATCATATCTGTGACCATCGCTCCGTCCAAGCGTCCGGCACGTCCGCTGTCAAGCGCCGAGCGCCGTCGGGTTCCATCGCGATGTGGAAGCGCAGGGCATCGGGCCATGCGCCCTCGCCCATCCGGTCGGGCCATTCGACGATCAGCAGGCTGTCCGTCAGATAGTCGTCGAGCGCCAGTTCCCCAGCCTCTTCAGGCCCGTCGAGCCGGTAGAGATCGACATGGGCGACGGGCAGCTTCACATCGGGAATGTCATAGGGCTGGACGATGGCGAAGCTGGGGCTTGGCGCTTCCTCCTCAAGCCCCAGTCCTTCCAATATCCCACGGGCAAGCGTCGTCTTGCCCGCGCCCAGCCCGCCTTCCAGCGCAATGACGTCGCCGATGCGGGCCAGCGCGGCCAGCCGATGCCCGAATGCCAGCATGTCGGCCTCCCCGGCCAGCACGATCTCATCCTCAGCCACGGGGCAGCTCGATCACGACCATGGTCCCCTGCCCCGGCTCCGACACCAGTTCCAGCGTCCCGCCATGCGCCTGCGCCAATTGTCTGGCGAGTGGCAGGCCGATGCCTGCCTTGCTGCCGTTGCGCGCCTGCTCGGTCCGGGAAGACGCGTCGAAGATCGTCGCCTGTCGCCTGGCGCTGATGCCCGGGCCATTGTCCGATACGACGAGGCGGGCGAAGTCGCTCGTCCCATCGCCGTGCAGCAGCACCCGGCCGCCCCGGTTGCAATAGCGCACGGCATTTTCCAGCAGATGATCCAGCGCCTGACCGATCCGCCGCTTGTCGCCCTGCACCGTGCCAAGGCTCGATTGGAGCGACATGGCAAGGTCGATCCCCTTGCCCGTCGCGTCCGCCTTGATCCGCGCCACGGCGTCCCGCGCTTCCGCCGCCAGATCGACATCTGCCTTTTCGATGGGCAGCATCCCCGCCTCGCCCTGCGTCAGGTCCAGCACATTGTCGATCAGCATGGAAAGGCGGTTGGTGCTTTGCAGGATGCCGTCGACATATTCCCGGGCGGAAGTGCTCAGTTCGCCCGCATAGCCCGCGCTCATCATCTCCGCGAAACCGGCGATGGTGGTGAGCGGCGTGCGCAGTTCGTAGCTCATATTGGTGACGAAGGCGGTCTTCACCTTGTCGGCCTGCTCCAGCGCGTCGTTGCGGTCGCGCAGCACCTGTTCCACGCGGCGGCTGTCAGTGACGTCGAGCATGGTGAACAGCGCATTGCCGTCGGGCAGCGGGATCGCCGCGAATTCGAAGATGCGTCCGTCCGCAAAGCCGACATGGCCGACGCGCTGCTTGCGCTCCACCGTGGCGGCGCGCACCAGTTCGCGGACGAGGTTCGCCTGCTGCGGCTTGGCGAGGCGCGACTGGACGGCGCGCATCAGTTCGTCGATCCGGGGATGCCTGGCCAGCAAATCCTCCGGCACGTCCCAGATCGACCGGAAACGGCTGTTCCAAAGGTGCAGGCGTCCGTCCGAGGAAAAGACGCCGATCGATTCGAACAGATTGTCGAAGGTCGCGGTACGGACGCGGAGCAGGGTGTCGCGGGCGCTGGACAACTGGACCTGCTCCGTCCGGTCCTCGAAGATCAGCAGCAACCCGCCGTCGGGCAGCGGCTGCGCATAGACGCGCAAATGGGTGCCGTCGGCCAGCAGCCAATTTTCCTCCCGCGGGTCGGGCGAGAGGAACCAGTCGCGCCGTTCCGCGCGCCACGCCGGAAAATCCCTGTTCTCGGGCAATCTGCGTGCTTCACGCATCTGGTCCAGAACCCGCTCGAACGGCGGATTGTCGGCCAGCCGCTCCTGATCCAGCCCGAACAGGCTCATGAAGGGCTGGTTCCAGAAGCGCAGCGCCCGGTCCGACCCGAAACGCGCCACGCCGGCGGACAGGCGATCCAGCAGGTCGCGCTGCGCCGCCTCCAGCCGCCGATGTTCGACGCGCGCCTGTTCCAGCTCATTCTGGTCCATGGCGAAACCGGCGACGCCTGCCCCGCCGAGGGGAACATCGACCACGCGCATGGTCCGCCTCTCGCCGTCGATGGTCGCGGGAACCATGCGCTCCACCGGCGCGCCGTCGGCAAGGGTCTGCGCGGCGGCCGCCTGCGGCGTCAATCCGCCGACCGTCTCGACCAGTTCGGTGCCGTTGGCGATGACCTCTCGAGCGTTCTCTCCGTCCACAGCACGGACATAGGCCGTGTTGACCAGGCTGAGCCGCATGTCCGCCGTGCGGTGCCACATGGGAAAGGGCGCCGCTTCCACCAGGCCTGCCAGCGCTTCCAGCGCTTCCCGAAGCTGTTCCACCCTGCCCTTCAGGGTCTGGATTTCCGACTGGCTGTCGGTCGCGTCGAATATCCAGAGGACAACGCCGCCGCTTTCGGCCAGCACCGGCCCTGCGGGCGCGCCGCGAACCAGCAGCAGGCGAGACGAATCGACGCCCCGCACCGGCAGCGCGAAGCTGCGCCCCGCGCGCTGGGCCGCCTCGATCTCCCGAGCCAGCGCGGCGGCATCATCGGGTTCCAGGCCGCCGTCGGGCGCGGTCAGTTCGGACACGAAAGTCGGCACCCGATCCTTGCCCAGCCATTTGGCGAGGCGGTCTGCCGCCTCCAGCCGCCCGTCGGGATGAATGACGATGGGCGCGGCCGGCGCGGAGGCGAGCAGGACCGACAGCCGGTCGAGCTTTCCCTGCGCCTGCATGCCTTCGCGGCGCCGGCGCTGGCCGCTCGACAGCGCCCAGACCGCCGCACCGAGCCAGAGGGCCAGGACGACGCCCAGTATCACGGCAGCAAGAGGGGTCAACGCCATTAAACCTGCTTCGCCCTCATCGCCGAATGTCTGCCCCCGTCCTTGGTTCTGAGGGGACTAACCCAAGTCAGATGCAGGGTGAAGCACCGAGATGGAAAGAATCATGCTTTGCGGTGAAATCATTGTCGGGGAACATCGCGGAAGGGATCGCGGCGGTGTCGGAAGATCGCCCACATGGGTGAGCAGGCGCCAACAAGGCGCTTTACACCAAAAAAAAGGCCGATCCCGAAGGACCGGCCTGAAAGTTTTAGGAGAGGATGCCTGAAAGGCCCCTCCTATGTGCAGTGCAGCACGTCATTTTGCAAGTGCGAAAAACATGCCCATCGTTGCAATGATTGCAATCCCTTGGGCATTTTCGCGCTGCATCGCCGGGCTCAGCGCGTCAGCTTCTTGTAGGCAAGCCGCGTCGGACGATCCGCCGCATCGCCCAGACGGCGCCGCTTGTCCTCCTCATACATTTCGAAATTGCCCTCGAACCATTCGACATGACTGTCGCCTTCGAACGCCAGAATGTGAGTCGCCAGACGGTCGAGGAAGAAGCGGTCGTGGCTGATGACCACCGCGCATCCCGCGAAATTCTCGATCGCCTCTTCCAGCGCCGCCAACGTTTCGACGTCGAGGTCGTTGGTCGGTTCGTCGAGCAGCAGCACGTTGCCGCCCTTCTTCAGCATCTTGGCGATGTGCACGCGGTTGCGCTCACCGCCGGACAGCTTGCCGACATTTTTCTGCTGGTCCTGCCCCTTGAAGTTGAAGGCGCCCACATAGGCGCGCGTCGACATGTCGTGGCCGTTGACCTTCACATAATCGTGGCCGTCGGAAACCTCTTCCCACACATTCTTCGACGGGTCGAGATGGTCGCGGCTCTGGTCGACATAGCCGAGGCGGACCGTCGAACCGATGTCGATCTCACCCGAATCAGGCTGCTCCTGCCCGGTGATGATCTTGAAAAGGGTCGACTTGCCCGCGCCGTTCGGCCCGATCACGCCGACGATGCCGCCCGGCGGCAGCATGAATGAGAGATTCTCGAACAGCAGCTTGTCGCCATAGGCCTTTGAGATATTCTTCGCCTCGATCACCTTGCCGCCCAGACGCTCGGGCACCTGGATGACGATCTGCGCCTTGCCGGGGGTACGGTTCTCCTGGCTGGCGACCAGTTCCTCGAACTTCTTGATGCGCGCCTTGGACTTGGTCTGGCGGCCCTTCGTGCCGGCCCTGATCCATTCCAGCTCGTCGTTGATCGCCTTCTGACGCCCGGTCGCCTCGCGGTCTTCCTGCTCCAGACGCTTGGACTTCTTCTCCAGATAGGTGGAGTAGTTGCCCTCGTAGGGGAAATATTTCCCGCGATCGAGTTCGAGAATCCAGCCCACCACATTGTCGAGGAAGTAGCGGTCGTGGGTGATCATCAGCACCGCGCCCGCATATTCCTTCAGGTGGTTTTCCAGCCATTCGACGCTCTCGGCATCCAGATGGTTGGTCGGTTCGTCTAGCAGCAGGATGTCCGGCTTCTGGATCAGCAGGCGGGTGAGCGCGATGCGGCGCTTCTCACCGCCCGACAGGCTGTCGACCGGCCAGTCCGAAGGCGGGCAGCGCAGCGCTTCCATCGCGATCTCAAGCTGGTTGTCGAGCGTCCAGCCGTCCACGGCGTCAATCTGCTCCTGCAACGTGCCCATTTCCTCCATCAGCGCGTCGAAATCGACGTCCTCCGGCGGATCGGCCATGATCATGCTGATCTCGTTGAAGCGGTCCAGCTTGTCCGCGATCTCCCGCGCGCCGTCCTTGACGTTTTCCAAGACCGTCTTGTTCGGGTCGAGCTGAGGCTCCTGCGGCAGGTAGCCGACCGAGATATTCTCGCCCGGCCATGCCTCGCCGCTGAAATCCGTGTCGATGCCGGCCATGATCTTCATCAGGGTCGACTTGCCCGCGCCGTTGGGGCCGACGATGCCGATCTTCGCGCCGCGATAGAATTGCAGGTTGATCTGGTTGAGCACCGGCTTGGCGGCGCCGGGAAAGCTCTTGGTCATGCTCTTCATGACGAAGGCGTATTGGGAGGAGGCGGACATGGCTTGAAGCAGCTCCGAAAGGACAATCGTTGGAAATTGGCGCCGGGTTAGCGGAGGCGGAACGCGTTGGCAAATGGGGGATGTCCCGCTAAGCCTTGATCCATGCAGAAAATCCGATCGGGCACGCTTGCCGCCCTTTTCCTCGGCAGCATATCCACCCCTGTCCTTCCTCTTGCCGCGGCGCCGGCCGGGCTGGAGGCGATTCGCGCGTCGGCCCTGACGGACGAGGTCGCGATGGACTTCACCGAAGGCCTGACCACCGAGGTCGGACCCCGCCCCGCCGGCACCCCACAGGAAGCACGGGCCCGCGATTGGGCCGTGGCGAAGCTCAAGGGCCTTGGCTTCTCCAACGTCCGGGCCGAACCCTACACCATGCCCGTATGGCTGCGTGGCCATGACGAGGCCCGCGTGATCGCCCCCTTCCCGCAGACCCTGGTTCTCGCCGCCCTCGGCAACAGCGCCTCCACCCCAGACAAAGGGATCGAGGGAGAGGTCGTCTATTTCCCCACGCTGGCCGATCTGGAGGCCGCGCCCGAAGGCAGCCTGAAGGGCAGGATCGCCTTTGTCAGCCATGCCATGCACGCGACGCAGGACGGCAGTTCCTATGGCTATTTCGGCGCGACCCGCCGCCAGGGTCCCAGCATCGCCTCTAAAAAGGGCGCCATAGCCATCCTGATCCGCTCGATCGGCACCGACAATCATCGCCAGCCCCATACAGGCGTTCAGATGTGGGCGGATGGCGTGAAACCCATTCCCGCCGCCGCGCTCAGCGTGCCCGATGCCGAACAGCTTGTCCGGATTGTCTCCCGCGGGCAGCCGGTGCGGCTTCACCTCACGCTCAGTTCGAAGATGCTGAAGGACCAGCCCTCGGGCAATGTCCTGGCCGAAATCCCCGGCAGCGATCCCAAGGCGGGCGTGGTCGTCGCCGCATGCCATCTCGATAGCTGGGATCAGGGCACGGGGGCGATAGACGATGGCGCAGGCTGCGGCATCGTGGCCGCTGCGGCGCTTCAGGCGGCCAAGGCCGGGCCGCTCCGCCGCACCATCCGCGTGCTGATGGCCGGTGCGGAGGAAGTGGGCGGCAATGGCGGCCGCGCCTATTACGACGCCCATGGCAAGGAAGCACATGCCATGGCGATGGAATCGGACTTCGGGGCAGATCGCGTCTGGCGGGCGGATTTCAAGCTGCCGCAAGGCCATGATGCGCTTGCCCGCCGGGTCGTGGCCGGGCTGGCGCCGCTCGGCATCGGGGCCAGCCGATTGCCCGCGGGCGGAGGTTCCGACATCGAACCGCTGGTGAAGGCCGGCGTTCCGGTGATCGATCTCCAGCAGGACGGCACCCGGTATTTCGACATTCATCACACGCCGGACGACACGCTGGACAAGATCGATCCCACGCAGCTTCGCCAGAATGTCGCCGCCTGGGCAGTTGCACTTTTCGAAATCGCAAATGCGCCGGAATCGCTAGGCGTTAACTGAACTTTTATTGTAGACAACACCCTGTCGCGTGATTCTGTCGCTTCACCGACGCAGAAAAGCATTGATTTGTGCAGCGCACACGTTAATGCGGGTCGCTCGCGTAAGTCACGATTTTGGTGTGACGACGCGGCAAAATGCTATGGGAGCCGTACACAATGAAGAAGATCGCTGTTGTTTTCGCTTCGGCCGGCCTGATGGCCCTCGCCGCTTGCGGTGAGAAGCCGGCCAACGAGACCGCGAACGCTTCGAACGCTGTTGTTGAGAACGTTGTCGAAAACGCCACCAACGCTGCCGACAACGCCGCGAACGCTGCCGACAACGCCGCCAACGCTGCGAACGTCGCCGGCAACGCCGCGAACGCCGAATAATCTTCGCTCCAGCGAGATTTTCGAAAGGGCGGATCGTCTTGGTACGATCCGCCCTTTTTCTATGCGGGCGGGATTGGGGCCAAAAGCGCGATTGACGTGCGGCCTGCTTCGCCGCTAAGGCCCGCGAGCGCCGGGGAGTAGCGCAGTCTGGTAGCGCGCCTGCTTTGGGAGCAGGATGTCGCAGGTTCGAATCCTGTCTCCCCGACCATTACCCTGGATACCGGGCTCTTCCGGCAGGCTGAGCGACGGCCTGTTCAGCGGAACAGCAGCCACAGGATAATGATGATGGGAATGGGCACGCCCAGCAACCACAGCAAAATGCCCTTGCCCATCCTGTCGATCCTCCATCGCCTGCTATTGCTTTCGCAGGCTCAACGAGCAGGGAAGCCAGGAGGTTCCGCCGATGCCGCGCCCTTGCCCATGCGGCCCGGAGCAGCCCGGCAGCGGGCGGTGGCAACAGGCGTTGGCAACAGGTGAAGGCCACCGCCGCCGGTCCCTTGATCCGGCAGCGATGGCCCGCCACGGCGGCCCTGGAGCCGCAGGCAAATGTCAGAGCGCGTAGTCGATCTGCGCCCAGAACTTCCTGGTATCGGCATCGCCGGTGTAGCTGGCGATCCCCTTGCGATCATAATCCGCATATTTGACGAGCGCGCTCAGATGCTTGTTCAGCTTCAGCGTCACCTGCGCATCATATTCGTCGCCATAATGGATCGACAGCCGGTCGCTGCTGAACCGGTGGTAGATGAAGGAAGCGACCAGCGGTCCGGCCTTGCCCACCTTAGGCACGGTATAGGCGACGCCGGCATAATAATCCTGAATGCCGGTGCCGGGCGTGGTCAGGAACTTGTCGGCCCAGCCGTTGAACTTGTGCAGCGTGGCAAAGGGCGTCTGGAAGGCGAAACCGCCCGCGATGCCGGTCGCGCCCGCATCCGACCCCAGCAATTCATAGCCCGCCGTCAACTTGAAGGCGGCAATGTCCAGCCCCAGTTCCGCCGTGACGAAATCCGCCGAATAATCGACAGGATTGGTCGCATGGTCGCTCTGCCGCGCATAGCTGGCGAGGTAGCTGAGCTTCACCTTCTTCGCCAGCGGCTGCGCACCGGTGAAGCGCAGGCCATAGGTCTGGCTGCTGTTGCGCCTCAGCGCGGCCACCGCCTCATCCTCGTCCACCAGATAGGCGAAGCCGGTCAGAGTCCCGAGCTTGGTCTTGTAGGAGATGTTGGCGAAGACATCGTCGCCCTTGATGTCCGTCGGCCGGTTGGCCGAACCGAACTTGCCGCCGTCCATGCCCCAGATCGTCCGCGCCGCTATCGCGTAGCTGAGGTCGACCTTCAGGTTCTTGATCCCCATATATTCGATGCGCACGGCATCGAAGGTCTGCTCATTCTGCCGCCAGGCGACGGAGCCGACGAAGCGCTGGTCGTCCAGGTTGATCCGCTGACGGCCCATGGTCACGACCAGCGGCTTTGTGCGGTACTGGATCTGCACCCGGTTGGCCTCGACTGTCTCCGGATCGGCTACGATGGGATAGAGCGTCTTTCCGTTGACGCCGCTATTATAGTCCTCATCGATCGCCAGCGTGCCTTCGGCTTCGGCCAGGAAGGCCCAGGGACCCTTCGAAACCTCCCCGCCCGCGCGCAGCCGCATCGTCACGGAATGGGCATCGCGGCTGGTGCTGAGCGGCGCCGGGCCCGCCTGATCGACCGTTTCGTACCGCAGGCGGGCCTCCACGATCGGCTTGAAAACGACATCCTGCGCCAGCGCCGGCCCCGCGATCGCGGACAGTCCCATTATTGGGGCCGACGCCGAAAACAGGAAAGAAACCTTCTTCATAAATCCCCCTTCATTTGCTCCCGATGGCCTTTCCGGGCCTGTTCAGGGCGTCCTCTCCAAACCGGATTTCAGGCGGCAAGCGTCGCCGGATTGCGGTAGCGCTCGTGCAGGAAGTGGATGACGGCGGAACGCGCTTCGGCATATTGGGCCGTGTCGACAGCCTCCAGCCGGTTCCGGGGACGGGCCAGCGCCACGGCAAGGTCCTCCCCGATCCGCGCCGCCGGGCCGTTGGTCATCATGACGACCCGGTCAGCCAGCAGCACCGCTTCGTCGACATCATGGGTGATCATCAGCACGGTGTTGTTCAGCCGCGCCTGCAAATCCATGACCACGTCCTGAAGCGCCGCCCGTGTCAGCGCGTCGAGCGCGCCGAAAGGTTCGTCCATCAGCAGGACGCGTGGGTTCATGGCGATGGCGCGGGCGATGCCGACGCGCTGCTTCATGCCGCCCGACAGTTCGCCGGGCCGCCTGCCCGCGGCATGGGCCATCTGGACCAGTTCCAGATTGTGCATGACCCAATCCCTGCGTTCGACCCTGTTCCTGCCGCCCGCCGTCTTGTCGACGGCCAGACGCACATTCTCCTCGACCGTCAGCCAGGGCAGCAGGCTATGGTCCTGAAAGACGACCGCCCGATCCGGCCCCGGCGCGTCGACCAGTTCGCCGTCGAGGAAGATCGCTCCCCGCGTCGGCTCGACCAGCCCGGCGACCGCATTGAGCAGCGTCGACTTGCCGCAGCCGGAATGGCCGATCAGCGCCACGAACTGGCCCTTTTCAACCTCCAGATCGATCCCGTCGAGCGCGCAGAAGCGCCCTGCCCTGGTCGGAAATTCGACGGTGACGCCCTCAAGCGCGAGATAGCTGCGCTGTTTCATGAAAATGCCCTCCCCTGTCAGCCTGCGCGGCCGATGATGCGGCCTGCAAAGGCGACGATGCGGTCCAGCGCGAAGCCCACCATGCCGATCCAGATCAGCGCGACGATGGTGTCGGTCAGCAGCGAACTGTTGTAGCTGTCCCAGATGAAGAAGCCGACGCCGGTGCCGCCCTGCACCATCTCGGCCGCGACGATGGCCAGCCAGCTCATGCCGACGCCGATGCGAAGACCGGTGAACATGTGCGGCACGGTGGCGGGCAGCATGATGCGCACGAAATATTCGATCGGATTGAGCGCCAGCACCTTGGCGACGTTGCGATAGGCGGCCGGAATGGTCTGCACCCCTGCCGCCGTGTTCAATATGATCGGCCAGATCGCGGTGATGAAGATCAGGAAGATGGCGGAGGGCTGCGCCTGCTGGAAGATGGCGAGGCTGATCGGCAGCCATGCCAGCGGCGGCACGGTGCGCAGCACCTGGAACAGCGGGTCGAGCGCGCGGAAGGCGAAGACGCTCTGCCCGATCAGGATGCCCAGCGCCACGCCGATGACCGCCGCGATGCTGTAGCCGATCAGCACGCGGCTGAGGCTGGTCAGCACATGGCCGGCAATGCCGACGTCGCCGCCGTCCTGGATGCTGAAATGGGTAAGGCCGATCTCCACGCCCTTGAACGGATGCATGATGACGTCATGGCTTTCCTGCCAGACGGCGAGCGGACTGGGGAACGTCGCGCTCGGCGATCCGCAGAGCAACTGCCAGAAGGCCAGCAGCCCCGCGATCATCACCATGGTCGGCAGCATGCTGGCCGCCCCGGATCGCGCTGCGCGGATCAGCGGATGCTCGGGCGCTGCCACCGGCTCGAAACTGCGGCGGGCGATGGCTTGCTCGGGATAGGGCAGGATGACACCCAATTCGGTGCTGGACCCGCCGGTCGAAGCCGACGGCCCACTCATCCTGCCGGGCGATGGCGATGCCATGCTGATCTCCTTCATCATACGCGCTTGATCGCCAGGCTGGCGAGATAGGCCTTGGGGTTGGCGGGATCGAAGGTCTTGCCGTCGAAGAATTTCTCGACGCCGCGGCTGTCGCTGGCCGGGCCCTTGCCGCCCAGCATCGCGGCGGCCTTGCGCCAGATGTCGGACCGGTTGACCTTCGCGATCACGCCCTTGCTATCCAACGTCATGGGCAGCTTGCCCCAGCGCTGGTTCTCCGTGAGGAACCAGAGATCGTGGCTCTTGTAGGGGAAGGAGGCGTAACCCGCGAAAAACTTCATCCTGAACGCCGCGTTCGGGAATTTCCGTCCGTCGCCCATGGTGAAATTGCCCTGCAGGCGGTCGGCAATGTCGGTGATCGGGCACTTCAGATAGTCGCGCCCCGCAATCGTCCCGGCCAGTCGCGCGATATTCCCGGGATTGTCCGCCCATCGCTGCGCCTCGATGATCGCCGCCGTGATCGCCAGCGCCGCCCTGGGATATTTCGTCACCCAGTCGGACCGCATGGCGAAGCTCTTTCCGGGGTGGTTCATCCACATCTGGCCGGTCGAAACGGCGGTGTAGCCCAGTTGCTGCGCGACGAGCTGGTCGTTCCACGGCTCGCCCACGCAGAAGGCGTCCATCGTGTCGGCCTTCATGTTCGCCACCATCTGCGGCGGCGGCACGGTGATCAGTTCGACATCCTTGTCCGGATCGATCCCGCCGGCCGCCAGCCAATAGCGCAGCCACATGTCATGCGTGCCGCCGGGGAAAGTCATCGCCATGGAGATCTTCTTGCCGGCCGCCTTGCGCTGGGCGATCACGCCTTTCATCTTTCCGGCGTTGAGGTCCGCCCTGGCCCCCAGATATTCCTTGGATACGGAGATCGCCTGGCCGTTGACATTAAGGCGGGCGAGGATGCTCATCGGCGTCGCCTTGCCGATCGCGCCCAGCGTCAGCAGATAGGGCATGGGCGTCAGGATATGCGCCCCGTCGATGCCGCCGCCCGCGCTTCCCAGCACCAGATTGTCGCGGGTCGCGCCCCAGCTCGCCTGCTTCGCCACCTGCACGTCGGGCATGCCATATTTGGCGAAGAAGCCCAGTTCCCTGGCGATGATCAGCGGCGCCGCATCGGTCAGCGCGATGAAGCCCAGCTTGGCGCCCGTGACTTCCGGTCCTGCCCCGGCTGCGAACGCCCCCGATGGAAATGCCTGCTGCACCGCAGCGAGCAGCGCCGCCGTTCCGCTCCTCTTCAGCAGCCCGCGCCGGCTGACGCCATGCTGATTATCCCCCTCTGCCATTCCCTGATGTCCTTTCCTTGTTGCCCGTGACCGCCGGAAGCAGCGCGCAACCAGCCATCGCCGGAAGCGATCCAGCGCACGAAAATCGATGCCGAAAGCCGCCCGGCAGCATCCATGCCGCCAGCGAAAACCCAATAAAAAAGCCGCCGGAACGAAGGTCATCGGACCTTGTCCAGGCGGCGTCATTGCCATGTCGGTCTTTTCATCAACCGAAGCTGAACCCTGACCGTCATCGGCAGGCCCAACCTATGTGCCGAAGCGCCCCTGCTTCGACGGGAGGGAAGCTGTCACCGATTCATCCGAGTCGCAAGCGAAATTTTTGCGTTGCACAAATTATAACCGCCCTGCGCTTTTCCAGATCGGGCGGCAGGCGTCATGAACCCTGCACGCTTGCGCAAGATATGTCTGGCCAAGCAGATCGACGGTGTGAAGAAATTGGTGGGCCCGGCATCTCCTTAAAATAACAAATAACCATTTAAAACTATTACATATTATTCATCTCCTTGCCGACGGTACCCCAATGGATACCCCTATCACCACGTGACTGGCTTTAATGCTTTTTTTCATTATGCTTCACTCTTCTCCATTCAGTAAGTACAGCATGGCCAACAAATGGACCTTATACAGGAGTGAAGTAATTGAGCATGAGGGTGATGAAGGCCGATTAGTTACGAGCAAAGGCACGGAGGAAAATATCCCGTACCTCATTCACATCGGAATCAATAACTTCAGCGCGATAGATTTCGGTTGCCCCAGACAGCAAGAAATCCTCGACTTTTGATATGCAAAGACCTCTCAATGCCTGGGCTAATCTTAGCGGGTTGCCTTCGCGTAATGAACCACAGCTCATGGCTTTGGCGAAATAATGGGCGAGTATCTTGTTGGTAACTGACTGTACTCGGGCATGATAAATTTGACCAATCTCCGGAAATCGGGCTCCCTCGCCTACGACCAATCGGTATAAGGATAAGGCATCTGCCGACGTTACCGTTTTCAGGAAATTAAAGCAAAAGCGTTCGACCGCCGTGGCGACATCCTCAGAGGGATCAAGTATCAAGCAAAGCCGTTTGTGATACTCGGAGGTTGCTTGGTCCAGGACGGCGGTAAACAGCTCTTCTTTCGAAGGAAAATAACGCCACAAGGTGCTCTTTGAGCCACCGAGCGTTGCAGCTATTCCTGACATGGTAGTCCGGGCATAGCCATCCTGCAGAAAGGATCGGCGAGCCACGGCAATGATGAACTGCCGTCGATCGGACTGACGCTCTTCCCTTCGAGAAGGCACCCCCTTAATCTTGGACGGCATAACCACAACTACAAGTTCGCCCTGGGATCAGAAAGGATAGGTCGCGGGTAGTGGGATAATCAATACAAAATCGCGCCCGTAAAGCTTTGTCCTCGAAACCTTATTTTCTGCGAATTTTTGACAATCTAGCTCTCACAGATTGCGAGCAGCGTTTTCTTGATCAGTGTCTTGGTATGGCTGGTGATTGGCGACGGGGCATCGGCACCAGCCGCCAGCTCTTCGGCCAGCGCAAGGTCCTTTTCGCCGATGCCGGCCTGGCTGGCGAAAAAGGCGCGACGGGCGGCGTCTCCCGGATTATTGCGAAAATCGATGAAACCCGCCATGGGCGGGGTGAGATTGCCGTTGCGCTTCATCACGGTCAGCAGCTTGTCCATCGGCACGCCGGACGCCTCCGCCACATTGGCGACTTCGACACCTAGCATGATACCACACCAAGATACGAGATTGTTGCAGATCTTGAGGGCCATCGCCGATCCGAGCGGGCCGATATGCATCGTGTTCGTCGAAAAGGCGTCCAGTACAATCTGGACGCGCGCGGCGACGGCTTCATCGCCACCCGTCATGCAAAAGACGAACGGGCCGTTCTTGGTCATTTCAGTGCGCGTAACTGGCGCATCGATGACATCGACACCCACGGTGGCAGCTCGTTCGGCTATCTGCTGTGCAGTTTTGGGCTTGATCGTGCTGTGGATGAGCAGGCTCGCCCCCCGCTTCATTACAGGCAGCAGCGCATCAACACATTCCAGCACCTGCGTGTCGTCCCGGACACAAATCCCGACGGCGTCGGCGTCCTCGCCTACCTCCGCTATGGAGGCGGCGAGCTTCGCGCGGCCCTCGAATTTCGCCAGCGCATCGGGAAACACATCGTAAACAGTCAGGTCGAGCGGCAATTTGGCCAACTCCCGCGCCTGATCGCCGCCCATGCTGCCGAGGCCGATGAACCCAATTTTCCTGATACTATCTGTCATGAAATATCCCTCAGGCTTCGTCCAAGTTCGCGAATGAGCTAATCACTCCGAACGTCTTTCGTAAATCCCCGACGGGGTCCGCCTGACCGCCAAACTATTGCGGGAGCGCCAAGGCCGACAGGTCACGCCTAGCTTTTCGGCCCGAAACGAAAGGTGGCGCCGATGCCCCATGTGAAGGGATCGCCAATATAGTCGATCGCCGTGCCCAGTGTCGGCAACTGATCGGCGAATGCGCGGGTCACATATTTCTTGCCGCCGATGTTGCGGCCGAATACCGACAACTCAAGATTGGGATCTTCGATCTGCAGGGCGATACGCCCATTAAAGAGCCCGTATCCCGAAATGGTGTTGATCCGGTTGGCGATGGCGACCGCATCACGATAAGCCTGCGGACGACGCGGATCGGCGGTGAACAGACCGAAATTCTGTCGACCGATATAGGCGTAGTTCGCGTGGATCGAGAGTTCCCCGACCGAAGTGACGAGTTTCTGGGTCACCGAGATGCCGAACTGCTTTTTGGGCATCTGCGGCAGAGCCTCGCCGCTGCGGACGACCGAACAGCGGACTGAACCCACAGCGGTGCCAGCGGCGCAATCGGACACATTGGCGCCGGCGACGGGAACGAACTGCTGCTGCTCAACGAAGGTACCGGCGACATATTTGCCGTCGAGCAAGGCAAGATTGCCGGAGACCAGCATTCCTCCCCAAGGAACAGCGCTTATTTCGAGTTCGCCGCCATAGACACGCGCGTCACCCGAGTTGCGGAGGAATTGCGTGGTTGTACAAGCGAGCGCACCCGGTGGAGTGATGCAGTCGGAAGCATTGCGCTGCACCTCAGACTGCCAGGAATGGAAAGCCGCGGCATTGATACGCAAACGGTTATCCGATGTACTGAACTTGACGCCGAGTTCAACGTCCCTGACCTTCTCCGGCTTGAACGGCGGCGTCGCGGCCGAACCATTACGCATGTTGAAGCCGCCGGCCTTCGATGCGGCGCTCGTTTTCACATAAGCAAACAGGCCGTCGGTGATCTCCACATCGATGCCTGCCGTCCAGGCGGGATAATCATATTTGACCGAACGCGGTAGGCTGCAAGGCGCAATGAAATCCGGATTTGAGAGCAGTTCAGGCGCGCAGCTATTAGCGGCCAGATTCGTTCTGTTCAGCAGAACAACCTCTCGCTTATCCCATGTCCAACGGACGCCTCCTGTAAGACGGATCGTGTCGGTCAGACGGTAATAGCCCTGGCCGAACAGGCCGACCGAGATATTCTTCACTGTGCCGTAATTCAGGCTGAAACCGAAATTGGGTGCCGGGGCTGCGGGGGTAAAGGAGCCGAACGTCTGCGCCACCGACGATTCACGGCCGCTTTCTGTCGAATAATAGCCGCCGAGAATATAACTGAACCGATCGCCAAGCTCTCCGGACAACTGAAGTTCCTGGGAATATTGATCGGACTTGTAGGCACTTTCGGCCGCCAGAATCTGAGCAGGCGTACCATCGAGTTCGTTCAGACCTATTGCGTTGCTGTAGCGATAGGCAGAGATGGATTTCACCGTAACAGAACCGATTTCGCCATCTATCGTGAGATTGCCGCCATAAGCTTCCAGCCTGTTATAGGCACTCCGGCTGCCTGCGGTCAGAAACCCATAATTGGACCCGACCGGCGGATTGGTGCTGAATGGAACGCCATAGGCATTATACCAATGGGCGTTGTTGTGCAGATATGCCGCAAGAGGGGTTGCGGCGTTGATCGCGCCGATTGCCGCGCTGGCGCCCGGATTGACCCCAGCGAGGCCGACGAACTGACCATGATCCTTGATGATATTGTAGTCGCCGCTGAGCGTCGCGGACCAGCTGCTGCCGGCGGGCGCCCAACGCAATTTAGCACGGGCATAATGGCTGTTACGGTCCTTCAATTCGCTGTTCGAGGTCACATTGCGGGCGTAGCCGTCGTGATCCACGAAATCATAGACGAAGCGCGCCGCCAATTCATCGCCCACCAATGGTACGTTGAGCACCGCGTCGATATTGCGATAATCATAGTTGCCGCCTTGAATGCGGAACTGTCCTTCGAAATCGCCCGTAGGATTGACCGTGACGATGTTGAGCGCGCCGCCGGTGGTGTTGCGACCGAACAACGTGCCCTGGGGGCCGCGCAGGACCTCGACCCGCTGGAGGTCGATGAGATCGGCCGAACCCTGCGAAGGACGCGGAATATAGACCCCGTCAACATAGGTCGCGACCGAAGGGTCGTTGGCGACGCCCGGGTTCAATGCCGGCATGCCGCGAATGGAGATATAGACGAAACCCGAACCGCCCGGGGCGCCGGTCGCGATCGACAGGCTGGGCGCGGTGCGCTGCAGACCAGCCACATCGCCGACCTGCGCCTGTTTAATCATTTCAGTCGAAAGAGCGGTGACGGCGACCGGCGTCGTCTGGATATTTTCCTCGGTCCGCCGGGCGGTGACCACGATGTCCTCTATTCCCACAGAACCGGTCTGATCCGCCGCCACCGCCGGCGCAGCGGCCGTGACAAAAACCGACAAGCTCGCCAAGGCGCTTGTCCGAAACCATTTCTCTGAAGCCATATTATCCCCTCCCAGAGCCATTGCATACGGGCAGGACGTTTTTCTATCTCTACCCATCCCCATCGACCGCTAGCATTGGCAAGGAGCCCGGAAAACCGGCTTCCGCGCCATGTCCTGTCTGCGATCAAACCAATGTCCGCTTCGCGATGCTTTGGAATTTTTCGACCGTCGGGTCATGAACATGATGACGGTTTCGCGATGGGATGTCCGGTTTGCGCAATATGATGAGCATCGACCTGTTTTGGATGAGGCCCCATAACATCGCTTATAAAAAGGGTCGACAGTAGGCTTTGAAAAGGGGGAGCGGACAATGGCGATGGCGAGCGAACGATCCAAGATTCAGCCGACTGGCACCATTCTCCCATGCCAACCGCTAACAACCGCCTATTTCCATGTCGAGGACAGCATCATTGCCAACGGCATTCGGGCCGACATCCGACATTTTGCCTGGGATCGCAGTTGTGACGCAATATTCGAGCCGAACAGTCACTATCTCGACTATTCGCTTGGCCCGCGCGCGCGGCTCACGCCTGTTCCCCGACGGGCGTCGTCATGCGCCGCCCTTTGGCGAAGTGTCCTATCTGCCCAAGGGGAGCCAATTTGCGGCGCGCTGCGAACCCAGCGAATATCGCATTTTCTGTTTGACGTTTGAAAGCCACGCAGCAGATCAACTCTTCGAGAATGACACGCTACCTTCCTCATTGCCCCCCTGTTTCGATGTGAAGGCACCGTGGATACTGAACGGTATGTCTCGGCTTGCACACGAGGTGCGCCATCCCGGCTTCGCTCCCGCCATCATGGTCGAGACCATTGCGTTGTCACTGGTCATCGACCTCTGTCGACACCTTCAAATTCCACACAAATCCGATGTTGAAACCGATCAACGCATGGCGGACTGGCACCTGCGCCGTCTTCAGGAACGGATCGAGGCGGAACTGGCGGGACCATTGTCGATCGTCGACCTTGCGACAGAATGCGGTGTCAGCTCACGGCATCTGGCGCGGATCTTCAAGAACACGGTCGGAAAGACGCTCGGCAGCTACATTGCCGATGCGCGGATTGCGCGGGCCAAACGGGAATTGGCGCAGGATGGCGCTCTCATCAAGGTCATCGCGGGCAATTGCGGCTTCCAAAGCGTTGCAGCCTTCAGTGCCGCCTTCCGGAAGGCGACAGGCCTCAGCCCGCGGGCATTCCGGAAGGATATATTATACAGCTAGACAGCACCAGAGCAGGGGCCGACGCTATCGACCCCGCTCCAGATTCCCGTTTCAGGCACTCACTCCCCATATCGGTGAGCGTGAGAGCGTTGGGAATATTCAGCCCCATTGCAGGTGGAGGTCCGGCACATGCAGGATATTGCCTACATAATATGGCACCCGGAAACCGTCCTTGATCCGGAATTCCGGTATGGCCTTGACGAATTCCTCGACCGCGATCTGCAGTTCCAGCCGTGCCAGGTGCATCCCCAGGCATTTGTGGATGCCACTGCCCAGCGACATGTGCGGCGCCTTGCGATCGAAGCGGATCGCCTGGGGATCTTCATAGAAAGCCGGGTCGCGTCCCACCACGGGGGAACTAAACGCCACATAATCGCCGGGCATTATTTTCTGCCCATGAATCTCGATGACCTTGGTTGCGATACGGAAGGCCGTAACCGGCGCGAAGGCGCGCAGGAATTCTTCGACTGCCAGGACGATCAGCGATGGATCAGCGCGCAGCTCGTTCTGTTTGTCCGGGTGCGACGCCAGATAGTTGAAGATGTTGCCGAGCAGGGACGTAACCGTGTCGAGGCCACCAATGTACAGATTGAAGCAATGGCCGAACACCTCGTCATCATTCCACAAACGGCCATCGACCTCGAAGGTCAGCACCTTGCTGATATAGTCGTCGCGCGGCTGCTGGCGGCGTGCCTCAATCTCTTCCAGCAGATAATCCTTCACGCAGCGTACGGCGTTACCGCGCACTTGCCAGTCGTTGGAATGGAGCATTTCCTTTTCCCATTTAAGGAATTGCGTCATTCTTTCCTGCGGAAGGCCCAGCAGATCGAGGACGATGAAGATCGGGAATTTTTCCGAAAACTCATCGATGAAATCGCATTGGCCGCGATCCTTGAAGGCATCGATCAAGGCCTGCGCTCGCTCGCGCACCTGTTCCTTCATCGCGAACATCTTCTGGGGTGCGAAATGACTGTTCAGCGCCTTGCGATAGCCGGTGTGGATTGGCGGGTCGGCCTCGGTCGGAATGACTAGCCAGTTCTCGCCGATATTCTGCGCCCATTTGCCCATGCCATTCTTGGTGAAATTGTCGGCATCGCGCAGCATCGCCTGTACATCCTCGGCATTTTTGAGCAGCCAGCCAGGTTGATCGCCCGGGAAGATGTTGGTGACATAGGTGATCGGCGGCAGCTCCGCATGCATCGCGGGGATCAGCACTTCCTGCGGGTTGTCATAGATCACCGTCCGCGAAAAGAGCGGCAGCGCCATCGCCAGTTCGGGCGGCACGTGATCCGGCAGGGATTGTTGTGCGACTTGGGTCATCATAGTCTCCGAAGCAAAAAGAGATAAATTCCACCCCTGCCAAAGACAGGTGCGATCGTGGCCGTCCGTCTGAGACTGACGAGCATGCGGACGATCCGCAATGACAGGAGACGATGCACATGAGTGAGGCAGACGTGCTGGATCTGGAACAGGCGATCCGGGACAATTACCGGCTGTGGAATGAAGGGAAGCGCGACGAACTCGATCGCCTTTTCCGGGCGTTGGGGCCAGAGGGGTTTACGATCGAATATGTCGGATCGCCCCCCGTGGACGGCGACGCCGCGATGGCCGACATGTGGGCGGAGTATGGCGGAAAATGCACGACAGAACCGCTGGAAGTGATCGTCAACGGATCCGAGGGCGCCGCCTATGTCGCCAACCGCCTGCAAACCAAGGAGGGCATCGTGACGCTGCCAAGCCTCGAAACCTACAAGGTCGCCGACGGCCGGCTGACGATCCGCTATTTTCATCGAACCGCCCATTAACCTTCCATGTTCCGACGTGCAGGCGCTGGACACGGCTCAGTCCTTCGCCTGCATGAAGGCCAGCAGGTCGGCATAATGGGGTTGGTGGACGAGGCCGCCGCCCGAAATCGAGATATTTTCGCCCGTGATGTAGCGCGCTTCGTCAGAAGCCAGGAAGGCGACCAACGCCGCGATATCATCCGGCGTTCCGAATTCCGGCGTCAGTATATGCCGCTGGATGATTTCCTTGAGCCCCGGCACGGTCTTTTCGAGGGCTTCGGTCAGCACGACACCCGGCGCGATGCTGTTGCAGCGGATATTCTGCCGCCCATGCTGGGTCGCCACATATTTGGTGAGTCCGATGATCGCTGCCTTCGACGAACCATAGGCGATCCGCGCCAGATCTCCCGCACTGCCCGAATTGGAGGCAGTGTTGATGATCGAACCGCCGCCGCCCGCGACCATATGCGGGATGGCATATTTGCATCCGAGCAGATAGCCGGTGAGATTGACGTCGAGAATTTCGCGCCAGATGCCGATCGGGATATCGACGGCTGTGGTATCCTGCGGGCTTTTGTCCGGATCGGTCATTGCCGCGTTGTTGTGCAATATGTCCAGCCTGCCGAAATGGTCTACGGTGCGATCGACCATCGCCTTTACCGATTGCGGATCGGCAGCATCGAACTGTACCGGCAGTGCCTTGTCGCCCAGCGGTTCCGCCGCGCGAACGGCGGCAGCTTCGAACAGGTCGGCGATCACGACGCGCGCGCCCTCCGCGACCAGACGTCGGGCGACCGCGGTACCGATACCGCCGCCGCCGCCCGTGACGATCCCTACCCTGTCTACCAACCTCGTCATCATGCGCCCGTCCCCGGTGATGGCTGGCGAGAGAGAGCTGCATGGATTGCAGATTGTCCCGCCAGCCGCTTATCGATCAAAATTTAAACGTTGTTTCAACGCCATAGGTAGCCGGCTGGCCAACATAGGCGGCTGTGATTCCCAATGTCCGATAGAGATCGGGGAAGCGGCGCAGCAGATATTTCTTGTTCGTGATGTTACGGCCATAGACCGCCACTTCGACATTGGGATTTTCAAGCTGGAACGCGATACGCCCGTTGAAAATGCCATAGCCAGGTACGAAGCCGAGGCGGTTTTCCGTCTCGTAGGCCGCCTTTGTCGCCGCCGACGCCTGATCCGCCGCCCGGACCGCATCGAAATGCTGACCCCCGACATAGGAATAGGCGCCAGTGACGGCGAGCGTGCCGCCGCCGACAGGAATCTTCTGCGTGGCGCTGACGTTAAGCTGCTTCTTGGGCAATTGCAGCAGCGGCAAGCCGCTCAGATCGACGACGCAGCCGTTGGCGACCCCGGCGCTGTTGGTGCAGCCGCTGCCGGCCACCACCTGGATTTCGCTGAAGCTGCCCTTCGCATATTTGCCATCCTGCAGCGAGCCGTTGACGCTGAGCGTCATGCCTTCCCAGGGCACGGCGGTGATTTCATTTTCTATGCCCCAGATACGGACCTTGCCGTTGTTCTGGATATATTGGGTAACACCGATACCGGTCACGAAGCTGTTGACGATCGCCTGATTGTCATCCTTCCAGGTATGGAAGACCGCCGAGTTGAAGCGCAAGCGTCGGTCGAAGAGATCGACCTTCAGACCGGCCTCCACATCCTTCACCTTTTCAGGAGAGAAGGCAGGCAGGCCGCCTGCACGCAGGTTCCAGCCGCCAGCCTTGGCCGCGCCGCGGGTCGCGGCATAAAGGAAGAGATTGTCGCTCGCCTGCCAGTCAAGACCCAGGTTCCAGGCCGGATAGTTGAACTTGGCATTCTGCTCCTGATTGCAGGTGGTGGCTGTCACGGGGCTCGTTGGCGTGACGGTGCAGTTGATGCCGGTCGGCGTGCCCGCCACGGCGACGTTATAGGGCAGACCATATACCTGTGCATTGTGCAGCACGCTGTTGCGGGTGTCCCAAGTATAACGGAAGCCGCCGACCGCACGCAGCTTTGGGGTCAGTTCATAGTAGGCCTGCGCGAACAAACCGAAGGTCTTGTTGGTGACGTCGGCGTTGGAATCGCGGATGAGTCCGCCAAAAATCTGCGAGCGACTGAATTCATAGCCGCTTTCCTTGCCGGCATAAGCGCCCGTGATGAAGCTGAGGCTGTCGGTGATATTCCCGGAAAGCTGGAATTCCTGAGAAATATAATAGGATCCAGACCCTGCAAAGGTCGCCAGCAACGGGACGGCCGTACCGTCCGTATCATTCTGGCCATAGTTCATCGAATGGCGATAGCCCGTGATCGACTTGAAGTTCAGCCCGCCCAGTTCGACGTTGAGCGTACCGGAAAACCCATATACTTCCAGCGTATTGAATGGCTTCACACCGTAGAGAGCCTGCGCTTCCGGAGTCAGCGCACCGATCGTGGCCGGGGTCGATGTCCCGGTCGCGGTGTTGCCCCACCAATGATCCTTGGTCAGCAGACCGGCCGTGAGGCCCGGCTGAAAGGCGGCGGGGACGATCGCCGGATTGAAGGCCCAGAGCGCGATCTGCTGACCATGGTTGGACTGGCGGTTCCAGTCGCCCGAAAGCGTCAGGTCCCAGCCATTGCCTTCATATTTAAGCTTGCCGCGTAAGAATTTGCTGTTGTTGTCGGAAAAGTCGCGGTGGGTGGCGAGATTGTCGCCATAGCCGTCCCGCTCGTTGATCGCGCCGCTCAGGCGGATCGCGAGCCCCTCTGCGAGCGGCACATTGATATTGGCCTGCGCACCTAGCGTACTGTAATTGCCAAACTCCGCCTTGAAGGTGCCGCTGAGCTGGTCGTTTGGATCGTTGGTGACGATGTTGATCGCGCCGCCGGTCGTATTGCGGCCGAAGAGCGTACCCTGCGGCCCGCGCAGAACCTCCAGCCGCTGCACGTCCTGAATGTCGGTCATGCCCGTCGAGGGCCGTGGGATGTAGATCCCGTCAATATAAGTGGCGACCGCCGGATCGTTGGCGAGAATGGGCTGGAGATTGCCCTGACCGCGGATGGCGACGAAGACGATGCCGTCGCCGCCCGCGGAACCGCGGCCGATGACCAAGCCCGGCGCGGTGCGCTGAAGATCGACGACATTTTCCACCTTGGCCGTCGTCAAAGCTTCGGGGGTGAGCGCCGTGACAGCGATCGGTGTCGTCTGAAGACTTTCTTCAGTGCGGCGCGCAGTGACGACGATATCCTGAATACCTTCGCTCGCACCCGATTGCGGCTGCTGCGCATAAGCGGGCTGCGCCATGGCGGCGACGAGCGCACCCATGCCGATCGCACCCTGAGTGACGGCCTTCTTGCTCATATCTTCCTCCCCATCATTGTATCTTGCCTCGATTTGCACATATGAGCCCGTCTAGCTTGGAGCCGATCTGCTCCATAGTGGCCGGTCCACGGTTGACTGTGCGGCGATAGAATTTGGCCGCTCATCGACATTTTCCTGCTTGCCCGATCAGTGGACCTGCGCTGATGTTGACCGGAAAGCCTTGGGCGTTTGACCCGTCGCGGATCGGAAAGCGGCGGAAAAGGCCGACGTGCTGTTGAAGCCGCATCGCCAGCTGATTTCCTTGATGCGGGCGCCATCGCTGCGCAGCAGTTCCTTTGCCAGGGCGATCCGGCTGCGCGCGACAAATTCACCCAGGCTGACGCCGGTCCCTTCCTTGAAAACGCGGGCGACATGACGCACGCTCATGTTGCAGTCGCGCGCGATATCGGCGACGCCAAGAGGCGCGGAGAGATTTTCCAACACATAGTCGATAATGTTTTGGACCTGGCGTGGGCTACGCGAATGCTGGCTGCCCCGTTCGCGCGAACCCATGTGCCGGGCCAGTTCGACCGCAAGCCCCATGAGCATCGATTCGACGAGCGTCTGGCTGGCAAATCCGGGCGTCCGCAATTCCGCAGCCAGTCCCGCAAAGAGTCGGCGCATGGAGATATTTTGAATGTCTGCGCACGGCTCTACCTTGTTCAGCGGCTGCTCCCCGTCGAACAATTCCTCCAGAAATTCTTCCCCAAGCGCCACGCAGACGAGATGCCGCTCCTGAAGCGCCGGCTCGCCGAAATATTGGCGGTGCGGCGGCATGTAGAGGATGTCCCCCGACGCGGCGCGCCGGTCCGGGCGGCCCATGCTGACCATGCTGCGCCGCGGCTGACCGTCGAGCGAATAATCCAGATAATGTTTCTCTGGACTAAAGACGCCGCTGCTAGGCTGGACCCAATCGAAATGCCGCACATCCACATGCGCGTCGCGAACTCTCGCCGCCGCTTCGATGTAGAAATTCTGGACGCCAGCTCTACCCTGACCGGTCCAATCGCTCTCCGGACGAAACATCTCTACCTCTGCCAGGTTCTATTCTCTCGATGCCCCGAATAGGCGCACCAATGCGCTTTTACTTCTATCTTCGGATAGGTGGTCAAGGCTCCATGCGCGGGCACATCCCTGCCTGTGCTCGATCGAGGCGCGGCATGGGAACAGGGGCGACAGGTTTCGCCATGCACCCGGTTCGATATTCAAAAACAGGAGGCGCTCAATGTCCATCGCACCGCTCTTGCAGCCGGGGACGTCATGAGAGCGCTGTCGGACAAACCAGCGGCCATCGGCCATTATCCCTGGTATGTGCTAGGTATATTGACGCTGGCGCAGACCTGCCATGGCATTGATCGCGCCATCATCGGGCTGGTGCTGGCGCCGGTCGGGCATGAATTTGCACTCTCGGATGGGCAATTGGGAATATTGGCCGGATTTGCCTATGGCATATTCTTTGCCCTTGCAGCCCTCCCCTTCGGCATAGCCGTAGATAGCTGGAACCGACGCAACCTGATGGCGGCCGCGTTGACGCTGTGGAGCGGTGCGACCGCCCTGTGTAGCCTGGCGACAGGGTTCTGGACATTGCTCATAGGCCGCGCCGCCGTAGGGACCGCCGAAGCGGGCGGATCACCGACCGGCATGTCGCTGCTGAGCGATTATTTCGGCGAAGACCGGCGCGCGACCGCCATCGGTATCTGGTATCTGAGTTCGGGAATCGGCCTCGCCATCGCGTTCATCGTAGGCGGCGCGATCGTGCAGAGCGCCGGATGGCGCTGGGCGTTCGTGGCCGCCGGCGTGCCGGGACTGGTGCTGGCGCCGCTGCTGCTGCTCACGGTAAGGGAACCCGTGCGCGGCGCACATGACGGGCCGGCCCCGCAGCAGGAAGAAACGCTGAGACTGGGGCAACGCATCCGCCTGCTCGCCGCGCAGCCCGGACTGCTGTATTGCATCTTCGCCATCGTCCTGATCGCGGCGGGCATTTACGGCATGAGCACATGGCTCACCACTTTCCTGATCCGGGTCCACGGCATGCCCATTGCGAAGGCGGGCATCCTCATCGCCATCGCCTATGGCGGCCTCGGTTCGCTGGGCGGATTCCTCGCGGGCTGGGTGATCGACCTCGTCAATCGGCGGCGGGGTGGCTTTGATCCGGCAAGGACATCCCTGTTCGGCGCGGTGATACCCTTGCTGACGGCTGTGACCGGGGTCGGTACGGTCCTGTTCCACGACGTCGATCTGATGCTGGCGCTGCTGATGGCTTGCGGCTTCCTCAGTGCGTCCTATAATGGCCCAATTTACGCCGTCATCGTGACAATCGCCGGACCGCGCCTGCGGGGCCTTGCGGTATCGCTGGTGCAGCTGGGCGCGAACCTGATCGGCGTAGGCGCGGGCACTTATCTGATCGGTGCGGTCAGCGACTTTGTCGGAGGCACGGCCGGTGTCGCTTGGGGGATCGGCACTGCAATGCTGTTCACATTCGCTGGGGGCATATTGCTGCTGCTGGCCTCGCGCGCGATCCGGCGTCGGGGTAGCGGCGAAGCATAAGAAAAGGGCGGCCCGGTCTTTCGACCAGACCGCCCTTCATTATGCGCACCCTGTCATTTCGCGGCGTTGCGTTCCTTGCGTCGGGCCTTGGCTGCTTCGATCCCCCGAAACACGGTAGTCGTATTGCCCGCCCCGGCATAGAACAGCACGAACAGCGGCAGGAAATCCAGCTCCTCATCAGTGAATTCCTCATTGATGAGGGCGCCGTTCATCTGGATTTCGACCAGATCTGCGCGGCCCAGCATAGCCGTGGCGCCCAGCACCAGCAGGCGCTTCTCCCGCATCGAGAAGATGTCGCTCGCCCACAGATTGGCGAACTGATTACCGACGATTTCTTGGTTGAAGGATGATTCCCGATACGGGAGGGTCATTTCCGACGATCCCGGTCCGTAGACCTTGTCGAAGACTTCCAGCCCCTTCTGCCACTGCGCTTCGTCGATGCTCATGCCTTTTCTCCCATTACATTTTCCAAGCCCACGACCGTCTGATCGGTTCGGCGCGTCAATTCGACCAAGGGCAGCGCGATGCCGTAGCTGCGCGCCAGATCGATGGCGGCGTCCAGATCCTTGACCATCAGGCTGCGGGTATATTCGCGCACCGCCGCTTCCTGCTCGCTGGACGACGGATCGTCGCGCACCGCCAGCATCAACGGGCCGCCCACGCTGTCCGAACTGGCGTCGATCACATGCGCAAGCTGGCGGACATCCACCCCGGCATTGCGGCACAATACCGACGCTTCATAGCCGGCGCGCAGGCAGCCGAAGACGATGACGTTGCGGGCGATCTTCGCGGCCATGCCCGCGCCTGGGCCACCCATATGCGCCACCAGCTTGGCAAAGCCGTCCAGAACCGGACGCACCTTTGCGATTGTTTCATCCGTACCGCCGACGAGGCAAACGAGGCCATGCTCGCGGGATTTGGGGCCACCCGTCACGCCGCAATCGACCAGTTCCACGCCCGCCGCGTCGGTCAGGACGCGAATGGCGTCCAGATCCTCGATCGAGACGGTCGCGACCAGCACCACGATCATGCCCGGCCGCGCGCGCGCAAGCACGCCGTCGGGGCCTGACAGCACATCGATCGTCTGTTTTGCGTTGACGACGGCGATGATGACGACGTCGGACTGCGCGGCCAGCTCCGCCGGGCTAGCGACGACGGGCGGCACGCCCTCCAGCGCGTCAGCAGCATCGGCGCGAATGTCATAGACCGCAGCCAATTGCTGTGTCCGCGCGAGGCATATGGCGACGCCCGCGCCGATCTGCCCCAGGCCGATAACCCCTGCTCTTCCCATCCTCATCTTCCTTTCTGCCGCTTGCTCGCGGTCCTGTCATAGCCAGGCCGCAAGGATGGCATGGCCGGGGCCGCGGCGTCATCCCATCCGGCGCTTCGTGGCCGAACGTCGACAGCTTTCCCGTCCTTCACGATGCATTTGCCTCCAGCGGCAGATTTTTCGCAGCCAGGCTATAATGGATAACCGCGATCAGGAGCACAGATGCCGACAATTGCATACTCAGTTGCAGGCCGCTTGCCGATGCCGAGAGACAAGCGGCTGGCAGCGATGCCTTGCCCGAGACGAGGCAGTCTGCGGCATAATTGCCCTTATAGAGAAAGACAGCGAGGCGATCGCTGAGATAGCCCAGCACAACCGATCCCAACCCCAGCCCGGCGACGGTCTGGCCGAAGGAGTGAAGCGCGGCGGCGGACGCCCGCATACGGGGTTCAACCAGTGACTGCGTGATGGTCATGATCGCGGGCGTGAACGCATAGAGCAAGGTCGTCGCGACGAAGAGAAAGGCGACCAGCCACCACCAGTCGGATTGATGGATCGCCAGCAGATAGAATGGCAGAGCCAGCCCCACCGCGATCGCGGGCGCCCAGCCGCCCCAGCGTATATCCCGCCGGATCAGCCGGCCGATCAGATAACCGCCGCTGACTTGTCCCACCATCGTCGCGAGACTGAACGACAGCGCGAACACCAGACCCGCCTGCGCCAGCGGGAGATCGAAGCGGCGAACCAACAAGGGAATGAGGAACAGGTTGGTGCCGAACCCCACCAGCCCGACGAAGCCGCTGCCAAAGGTCAGGTGCAGGAAGGAAGGCGAACGGGCGAGCCGCCGAAGCACCATGGCGAAGGGGGGCGTATCCGCACTCTGCCCGGCATCCTTCCGTTCAGGTTCGGGAATGGTCGCAAGCAGTAGCAGCGCCAGCAACAGGCCGGGCGCGCCAACCGCCACGAGCGCAAGCCGCCAACCAAATGCCTGCGCCACCGCGCCGCCCGCAATCGCAGCGATGGCGCCGCCCAGGGGCACCCCCATCGCAATCAGCGAAAAGACCACCGCCCGGCGCCCGGCATCGAACCGATCGGAAATCATCGAAACGAGCGCCGGTGTGAAGCCGGCTTCGCCGACGCCGACGCCCATGCGGCAGAGCAGGAGCTGGACATAGCTTGCCGCCGCACCGGACAACGCCGTCATCAGCGACCAGAGCATCGTCACCATGGCAATGATCCGCACCCGGCTGTAGCGTTCGGCGAGTCGCGCCAGCGGGATACCCAGCACGGCATAGAAGATCGAGAAGGCGAGCCCACCGAGCATACCGAGTTGGAGATCGCTCAGGCGCAGGTCGTGACGAATCGCCTCGCCAACTACGGCGATGATCGTGCGATCGATGAAATTGAACATGTAGATCGCGCCCAGCAGCAGCAGGAACCATTTGTCGTGGAGCCGAAACCCGCCTGCGCCCTTCATTGCCTCTCCCCCCACCATCCGGCAGCTTTCATTTTCCATATGGGACAGATAGAACAGATTCTTTTCGATGTGTATCGATTTTCCCTTGAAACCATCTTGGGACTGCGCCAACAGATCGTCATCTTCGACAAAGGAATCTCAGCATATGAAGACGATCATCATCGCGCTCGCCGCTCTGGGCCTGACCGCACCTGCTTTTGCCCAGGCGCCTGCGGTGGATCGCAACGAGACGATCTACTCCGCAGACGGCACCAAGATCGGCAAGGTCGATCGCGTGCTGACGGCTGCCGACGGCGCCGTATCTGCCATTCGCGTTATCTATCGCGGCAAGTTCATCGCCATCCCCGCCGCCACGCTGAGCGCGGGTGAGAAGGGCGTGACGACCAGCCTGTCGAATGCCGAACTGAAGAAGCTGTAATCTCTTGCTCCACGGTCTTGCGGCACCGTGGGGCATGGACCAGTGCCGTTCCTGCGCTTAAAGCAGACGCATGAGGGCAGACCAGCAACCGCTTGCACGGATTTCGCGGCGCGGCCGACCGCCGCAATGCGAAGGGCCTGCGCTTGACCGCGCGAGGCTGGTCGCAACGTTGCTGGACATGGCCCGGTCGGGCGGGATCGACGCGCTCAATATCCGCCCGGTCGCACAGCGTCTGGGCGTGTCGCCACGCCTGCTCTACCACCATGTCCGCGACAAAGAGGCGATGCTCGCCCTGCTGACCGACGAGATATTGCGCGGCCGGATGCCCGATTTGTCGGCGCCCGACTGGGAAAGCCGCCTGCGCAGCATCGCCCGCGCGGTCCATATGGCCTACAGGGATTTTCCCGGGTCCGCCGCCTTTATCCTGTCGCGCAGCGCCAATCGGCTGGAGTTGCCCAATGCCTTGGCGATCCGGCGCGCCATCTTCACCGCGTTGGAAGAGGCCGGGCTGTCGCGCCGACAAAGCGAAGAGGTGCTCGTGATCTTCTCGGTCATCGTGCTGGGCAATGTCGTCGTGGCGGAAAGCCTGGACGACAATGACGACCGGCTGGCGATGCAGCGCAATGTCGTGGAAGCCGCCCTCACCCGCGCGACCGACATGCTGCTGACCGCGATCCGTGCCATCGCGGAAGCGGCCTGAGCTCCAGCCTCGGATTCAGCCGAGCTCGGCGATGGACCGGATGGGGCGGTCGATCCCGTCCCATGTGCAATGGGCGGCGTGCATCCGGTGGAGCGACGCCTCCATCGCGGGCGAAATCTCCATGAGTTCGACATAGCCGCCATTGCCTGCGCGGGTATCGAACAGCGCGAAACGTTCGCCCGACGGCATCTGGCCGCTGAAGGCCATGGCATAGCCTTCGCTGGACAGCCGCTCCACGCCGTCATCATAGGGGATGCGCAGCATGACATGATGATAGCCCTCGCCATGACGGTCGAGCATTTCGGTGAAGACCGAAGGCCCGTCATTGGTCTGCTGGAGCAGTTCGATCAGCAGTCCGCCGGAAAAGCCGAACGCGACCTTCAGCGCCACCTGCGTCGGCGCGCCGCGATAGATCTGGCCCGGCAGCACGGGCACGTCGAAGACGAAAAACGGCCCCGCGCCCATGACCCGTGTCCAGTGATCCAAGGCGCGCTCCATGTCGCGGACCACCTGACACAATTCCAGTATAGAGCCCTTGGGCTGCATCATGCATCTCCCCAGGTCGCGGCGTGGGTCCGCAGGTCATGCTGACGCGCGCGGTCGCGCAACTGCTGCCCCCGCGCGGCTAGATCGACGCGGGGAACCCTCGCGTCCACCTCGCGGTCGATGGCCGCCAGATCGACGACGCGCACGTCGCGGATGAAGCAGGCAGGATCGGCGCCGTCGGGTACGCCCTGCCAGCGCAGCAGCACCCAGCCTTCTTCGAGGCCTGCCGTATCGATCCAGTTGGCGATGCCCGGATCGACGCCCGCCACCACATAGCTGATCATGCCATCGGCCGCTGGCGTGACCTGAGCGCTGTTGAGGCTGACCAGGCGCAGCATCGGATCGGGGGAGATGGTCCACGGATCGGCAATCTGGATGCCGGTATAATAGCTGCCCGCCGGATCGATCGTCACCAGCAACCCCTGCCCTTCTCCAAGGGCGAAACGCCCGCCAGCCAGATAGCCCCAGCCCCCGTCGCGGCCATTGGGTCCGATGAGCCGGTTGGGTTCGGGATGACCGAGAAAATCATTCTTGAACCCCGACCAGAAGGCGACCCAGGCTGGCAGGTCGGCGACGACGGTCCGGGCGATCTCCTCCTCGTCGCGCGGGCGGTGGCCGGATGGCGGATCGACGCGACGGACGCTGACCTGTGCCGGCACCTGCCGCCAGTCGCGCTGACTGTCGCGGATATAGACCTGAATCCGCGCGCCCGGCTCGGTCCGTAAATGGGTCGCGCCGCCCTCCTGCGGGCCGACCGTCACAGTCACCTGCCCGTCGGCATCGCAGAACGGCAGAAGTTGCTGAAGCGTCAGCGCTCCCAGATTGCGGCCAAGTCCCGCATGATGCGCCGGCTCCACCTCGGCAACGATGCTGAACTGCGGTGGATCGGCGGAAAAGCGGATGTCGACAGCATAGTGCCCATCGCCATCGATCGGAATTTCGCGGTTGAAATTGTCGGGATTGTCTATCGCCACCGCCGCGCCCGGATAGATGTGGCCGAACCAGCGCCGCGGGGCGTTGCTGATATTCCAGACGACCCTGGGATCGGCGGGATCGCCATTGGCTTCGCGCATGGCCAGTCCCAGCACCCACTGATCCAGCGCCCGATCCAGCCCCAGCCGTCCATCGAGCGTGCCCGCGAGCGAGTCGGCGAGCAGCATGAGGCGCGCTTCTTCGCGTGCGGCACGGATGTCGGCCCGTTCGAGGAGGCGCAGCGCCAGCTTTTCCGCCGCTGCCTGATCGTCGGTCCAGAGAGGGTTGACGGTCATGAAATCGTCCCCACCCGGCCGCCTTCGGTGAAGATGGTGCTGCCGGTCGTATAGCTGGAGCCGTCTCCCGCCAGCAATACCGCCGCGCCGACCGCTTCGTCCGCTGCACCGAAGCGCTTGATCGCGTTGCGCTCGGCAAGACCCAGCCCCTTGTGGATGGCGGCCTCCTGCCCGTCCGGGCTCATCGATCCGACGCACAGGCAGTTGATCCTGGTGTGTGGCGCCTGCGTCTTGGCCAGCTCGCGCACCAGGAAAAGCAGCGCCGCCTTCGACACGCCATAGGCGACGGCGGGCGGAATCGGCGTGAAGCCGCCGCAGCTCTGGACCGAAATGATGCTGCCCTTGCCATGCGCCTTCATATCGGCCTCTGTCAGTTCGGTCAGACGCCAGGTCGCCATGACGTTGACGTCCATCGCCGTCTTCCAGACGTCGTCCGTGTTCGCCCAGAGCCCGCCGTCTGCGGCATAGACCACGCCCGCCGCCGCATTGTTGAACACGATATGGATGGGACCGAAGGCGGCGCGCGCGCCCGCCACCAGCCGTTCAAGATCGGCCTTCTCGCCCGCGTCGGCGGCGATGGCGATCGCCCGGCCGCCGTCGGCCGCGTTAATCTCTGCCGCGATACGGTCGAGCCGATCCTGCGAGCGGGCGGAGAGGACCACATTGGCGCCCAATTCAGCATAGGCCTTGGCGATATGTTCGCCCACGCCCGGCCCTACCCCGGTCAGGATGGCGGTGCGCCCATCGAGGCGGAAACGGTCGAGAACACTCATGCTGGATACTCCAGAAGATCGGGGTCAGGCGCGGTCGAACAGATGGCCGTAGCGCGTATAATAGCCGGCGAGCCGCTCGTGCACCTCGTCCGGATCGATGCCGAACTGGCCGGGGCTGTGCCTGTGCTTGCCGAGGCGGCTGGCGGCGGGGTTATCGGCCAGAAAAGCGGCGATGCGCGCGCGATGCGTCTCGGTGAAGGGCAGGCCGAAGCGGTCGTAGATGCGTCCGATTGTCGCCATCGGATCGGCGACGATATCCCGATGGGCGAGGTCGATAATGCGGCCCTCGATCGCGGAATCGCTTGCGCGCGCTTGCGTCGCCCGCGCCATCGCCGCGCACCAGGTGTCGACCACCGACCGGCCGATCGCCTGAAGATCATTGGCGCCGCCCACAGCCGCCAGGAAGCCGGCGATCATGCTCGATAGCGACGAGAGGGTCAGCACCGGATCGCGATGCGTCCACACCAGCATCGCGCCCGGATAGGCCTCCACCAGACCCGGCAGGTCCATGAGATGCTGCGGCGATTTCAGCGTCCAGCGGCCCCTGGGGCCTTTCCACTGGAAATGCTGGAGCATCCGCTTGTGGGTGCGATATTGCCCTTCCGGCACAATGTCCTGCAGCCATCGGGCGAAGGCAGGAACCCCCAGTTCGGCCGGGAAATTTGTGCTGGCGAAATGCAGCATCATGCCATGATTGCACTCGCCCGGCTGGGTGCAGTCCATCCGCTGGATGTCAGCCAGTTGCGGCGCATGTTTCAACCAGTTTTCATAGACGGCCTGCACCTGCGCGATGCGCGGATCGCTGTCGAAACTGGATATTTCCGGGGCCGGCCAGGGGATATACCATTCCCATTCGCGCGGCGCCCGGGCCGCCGGATCGAGGCAAAGCAGATCGTAGGTAATCGTTGTTCCGGTGCGCGGCAGGCCGCAGACGATCAGCGGGTCGCCCACATCCTGCGCGACGATGTCCGGATGCAGCCGTTCGTCTTCGGCGAAGCGCAGCCGGGTCGCGAGCAGGCCGACGATTTTGTGATGCGCGGTCTCGCGCAACTGGGCGGGCGGGTCCATCGCCTCGACTGCATCGACCAGACGGCGAAAGCCGGTCATGAAGGACATATCCGGCCCGAAGTCCGACAGTCCGGTCACGGCGCGCGCTTCCGCGATCAGTGCATCGGCGGAAAGCGGCGCGCGCTCTGCGACAGCGCTTTTCATGAATGCCCTTCGACCGGCCGCTGCCGCATGACTCACCTCTCCATTTTATTATTCCACACTGTATATTTATTGATTGAGGCATCGGTCAAGCGGGCAATTCGCTTTTACACGCAGCGGCCCGGTTTTAGGCCGTCTTGTCTTCCACCGGCGTCAGATTCTTCATGAAGGCTACGAAATCCGGTCCGAGTTCGGGGATAGGCAGCCCCAGCTTTTCAGCCAGATACAGGGTCATGAAATTGTCGTTGAGCGATTTGTTGGTCCCGGGGATATTGCCGATGCCGACCTGCCGGTCGAAGGCGCCCACGGCGACCAGCGCCATACGGAGCGCCGCAACGATGTCATAATAATCGAGATGCCCGGCCTTCTGGCCGCTTGCCGCTTCCCAGATGGCGATCGTCTCGTCCTTGGTCGGCAGGCCTTCCAGCCGGGTGATGCCGAAGCGACGGCCGAACAGATCGTCGAAATAGAGCCACCAGGCGAGGTCAAGCTCGGCAGGTCCCAGCGCCGCGAGTTCCCAGTCGATCAGCGCGTTGACCTGACCATCGGCGGAAAACATCACGTTCGATGGTGTGGGATCGCCCCACAGCACATTCACCCCCGCATCGGCCGGCATGTTGGCGCGCACATAGGCCATGGCTGCATCCACGATGGGCATGGCGCGGCCCCGGCCGGCCGCCTTGTGCCACGCTTCGAGGGCACCGACATATTGATCAAGCCCTGGCTGCCCATTTTCAGGCTGGGCGAGAAATTCAAAGCCATCGCGCCAGTCGATCTTCGCCAGGCTGGCAAAGGCGTTGATGGCGTTCGTGAAGCTTTGCCGTCGCTGCGCGGGGCTCATCTCGACCAGCCAGCCCTCCAGATTATAGTTGGGCTTCTGCTTGGCGCATTCCCCATCGACCTTACCCATCACGAGGAAAGGCAGGCCGAGAATATCCGGATCGAGATGCATGCCGATCCAGGGCGGCACGGGCAGGTCGCCGCGCGCATCGAGCGCCGCCATCATCTTGCCCTGCAGCGCCAGGCTGCTGCCGAACACCACTTCCAGATCCATCGGCTGACGGCGGACCACGAGCGTCTGGCTCTGGGGACCAGCTGGATCGACATAGTCGACGTCGACGAAGAAGATGTCGGCCGAAAAGCCAGCGCCCAGCGTCACATCGAGCGGGCGAACGCGGATGTCGCGCCATTCGGGCTTTTCGCCCGCCAGCCAGTCCTGCAGCTGGACGGTGATTCGATCGGGGGTCAGCAATTCCATGATTACAGCCCCTTCGCTGCCAGGGCGCGCTTCAGTTCGATGGTGAGCGGCCCCATATCCTTGGGCGACGAACCATGGAGCAGAATTTCATCGGCGCCGGCGTCCAGATAGGCCATTAACTGGTCGGCGCACTGGGCTGCGGTCCCCACCGCGGCGCCTTCATCCAGCCATTGCTGCGGAATGAGGCGGCTCACATCGACCAGTTCCTGCCGTGTATAGGCCTGATCCGCCGGCTTGCCGTTGAGGCCGGCGATTTTGGGATGGGCGCGGATATCCTCCAGCACCTTCTTGTCCCATCCATTGATGTCGACGATCAGGTCGCCAAAGCCGGGCAGTTCGAAATAAGTGATGGCGCGGCCGCCGACGACGGCCTCCTCCTCCTCCTTGGGCAGGTCCGGGGCGACGATGATATTGTGATAGATGCGCACGGACATGGGATCACGGCCGGCCTTTTCGGCCGCGTCGCGGACAATCTTCGCGCTGTTCTTCACCCCCTGCGCCGACACGAAGGGATGCAGCAGCACGCCGTCGCAATGTTCGCCGGCAAATTCCAGGCTCTTGGGACCGATCGCGGTAAAGATGATCGGCGGCGGCGTGCCGCCATGACGATCGGTGAGGCTGATGGCGGGGAATTTGCCCAGCACGCCCTCATAATTGATCTTCTCGCCCGCCCAGAGACGCCGACAGATCGAGATCAGATCGGCCAGCCGTTCCATGGTGATCGGCGGCGAACCGAGCATTTTCATATAGGCCGGCACGGCCCGCGCGAACATCAGGCGGAACCGATCCCCGCTCATCGCCTGCATCATGTCGGCAACGCTGGCGGTGACGAGCGGATGGCGCATCGTCGCATACATGGTGCCGGTGATGCGAATCTTCGACGTGGCCTCGGCCACCGCGCCCGCCAGCACCGCCGGCTCCTTGAGCGCATAGCGTTCGGAAATCCACACGCAACCAAGGCCGATGCGCTCCGCTTCCTTCGCTTCGTCGATGCCGCGACGCGGATCGTTCACGCGGCCGGGCAGGATATAGGTGCCGAACTTATCGAAAAGTGCCCGTGCGCCCGGTTCCACCGCTTCCGTCATTCCCTTGTCCTCTCAAATATATGCCACTGCATTGCCGTTGGGAGGAGCATTGGCAACCTGTCAAACGGCAGGTCCGGGATGCACCTCGACATAGAGGCGGGTGAGCTTGAGCGCCGCGATTTTCCACTGTCCGTCCCGACGCACATAGCGTTCGGTATAATGGCCGAAACCGGTGATCGACTGGCCGCCGGGGATAGGGCATTTGCCCGGCGCCCAGACCACCCGGTCCTGCATCGCCGTGATCATGTCCGCCTCATCGCCGCGCAGGTCGATCTCCGACGAGTGGATCTGATGCGCCGACCGCGCATCGATGACCGCAGAGCGCACCTGCTCCAATATGGCGGCATGTCCGCTCATCGGCGGGTTGCCGGTATCCTCCTCGACATCCAGCACCGCATCGGGCGTGAACAGGGAGAGAAAGCCGTCCCAGTCCTTCGTGTCGAGAAAGCGGCAATAGCGCGCCTTCACGTTGCGGATCGCCTCATAGTCGAGCAGCCTGGCCAGATCGTCGCTCATTTAATCCTCCATCACCAGATGATACGCGTGTGCGCGCGGAGCGTACGTTCGCGGATCGCTTGCGCGCGCGCATCCGGTGTCACCAGCACGGTGTCAGCGGGTAGATGGCTGCGCACGTCGGCCAGCTTGACCTTCTTCGTCGTCGGCGTGGGCCGCTCGTCGGTGTTGAACCAGCGCCCCTGCACCGCGCCGCTGGCATAGCCCGACGTGTCGAGCCAGTTGTGGACGCCCGGGTCGCGCGCGGAAATGACGGCGCGGAAATAGCCGTCGCCGTCGAGCACGGCCTGCGCCGCGTTGAGACTGGACTGGTTATGATACCAGTCGGTCGTCTCATAAAGTTCGTTGGTCAGGATCAGCGACCAGTAGTCGACTTCCTTCGGGATCTGCACCTCGGTAATCAGCGCCTCGTCATCAGCCAGCTCGTAGGCGCCCTCATAATAGGACTGCCGGGCAAGACCGGTCATCTGCGAGAAGTCGACGACTTTCAGCATATTGATCAGCCCTTCGTCGCGCAACTTCTGCACCTTGTCGGGAAAGGCCAGAGCGCAGACGGTCGCCGTGGCCGGAATCTCGGCGAAACGGTGCGCCAGTTGCGCCAGCGTGGGGCGCCCCTTGGCGGCGCGATCGGCGTCCAAACGCACGATGCCGAAGCGCGGCTCGCGCTCGACGCCCCAGTCGCAGGCGACGATCCGCACCATCAGCTTCTCGGTCGCGGGTTTCAGTTCCCACCAGTCGCCCTCATAGCCGGTAGGCCGGGTCGGCGAGAGGATGACATCGAAGGTTCCGTCGGCACCGATATGCAGGTCGTTGAAATCATTTGCATCCTGCGCGGGATGATGCTGCCCGGTGCGCAGCGTGTCCGGGCCGAGCTGCGCCAGGATCATCATCCGCGTCGTGCCGCGATCCCCCCGGATGCGATAGGTCCCGCCCTTTTCGATCAACGCCGCCTTGTAGATGGTGTCCGCATTGGGCTGAAAGATATTCTGGCAGATATTGAGTTCGGGCACGAAGATCGGGTGACTGCGATCATGCATGATCGCGTCATTGGTCGTGCGCAGCACGCCCGACAGCAACAGCCGCATCGATTCCTGCATGACGCGGGGATCGCTGCGCAGCCTTTCCGGGATACGATCGCGCATCAACTGGCCCAGTGGACGAAGCTGGTCGAGCAGATCTTCCCATTCGAAAATGCCGTTGTCGCTCATCTCATTCTCCACCATAGTCTTCCGGTTGACGACGGAGGCACCGGCGATCCCGCCCGGCAGCAGAAGCCCGGCGAGGACGGTCGGCACGCCCGCGCAGATTTCCCGCCTAGTCTGTGGCAAGCAATTGCCTCAGCGCAGTACGCCGCTCCGCGTCGACGCCTGCCGCCTCGAAATACCCTTCAATCCCGCCCCATCGCGTCGCGACCATATCGAGCGCGCTCAGAAGGAAATCATCCTGTACGCCGATCAGGATGGCCACCATGTCGTCGGGCGGCACGAAGCCGAAGGTCTTTTGCAGATCGCGCTTGAGATGACCCGACACGCGCAGATTCTGGCCGAATATATCGGATTTGCGATAATCCTCCATGATCACGGGACGCGGCACGGCGAGCAGGTCGAGGAACAGGGCGACGACGACGCCGGTTCGATCCTTGCCGGCGGTACAATGGACCAGCATCGGCGTGTCCTGCGCCAGCAGCGCATCGACCATCCGCGACAGATGCGGCAGAAAGGCCTGCGGCATGAGACCGTAATTATGCGACATAACCTCGATGGCGCGCGCGGCGGTCGGCTCGCGACCGAGCGACAGCCACATGTCCTCCCCCTGCGCGCGCAGGTCGGTGTTCATGTCGAGGTCGAGAATCCGGCAGTCCGGGCCGCACCAGCCATGCGGCGCCGCGTCCCTTTCGATCGTCGATCGGAGGTCCGCCACCGAGCGGAAGCCCAGCTCCGACAGCTCCGCATGATGATCCTCGAAGAAACTCGCCGGCCCTTCGGAGCGGAACAGGATGCCGGACCGGACCTGCCCTCCACCCGCGGTCGGCAGGCCGCCTATGTCGCGGAAATTGAGGCGGGACAGGGCGATGGTCATGCAGTCAGTCCTTCAACGGGCGGATAGGTAGGGATGACGGCACGCATCTGCGCCAGAAGGTCGGGCGCCATCCAGACATGCTCGACATAATGGCCCAGCGTCGCGCGCTCGTCGGTGTAGATATAGCGCAGCGCGTCGCCCAGCGCGCCTTCGAACACGACCGGGTGCCGCATGAGGTCGAGCGAAGCGACATGGGCGTCCCAATGGGCAAGCGGTCCGTCGATCCGGGTCGCGACATGATGAAAGCGAATGGCCAGATCGTCGCCCTCGGGCAGAAAATCGCTGAACAAGGGGGCCGTGTCGCCCACCGGCTCGATCAGTTCGACCTCGACGCCGCCGACCACCGCCAGCGCGATCTTGAGCACCGGCTTGCCGGTCGGATCTTCGCCGGGCTGGATGTTCGATAATTCGAAGAAGCCGGGCGTGCCATAAGCGTCCTTGAGCGCGGCCATCGCCGCGTCGAGATCGTTGGTGACATAGGCGACCTGGCAATGCTGGCTGTTGGGCCGGGCGAACATGCATATCTCCTGCTAATATCGACAGTCAGGCCGTAAAAGCCCGGCGCGGCACCTGCCGTTTGGTCAGTTGGCGGACATCTTGCCGCCGTCCACGACCAGCGTGTCGCCGGTGTGGTAGGCCGCCATATCGCTCGCGAGATAGACGACCGCGCCTTCCAGATCGGACGGCTTGCCCGCCCGCCCGAGCGGGGCCTTCGCTGCGACCACGTCTGCGATCATCCTGCCGACCTCCGGATCGGCAAATGTCATTTCGGTTTCGATGAAACCCGGCGCGATGACGTTGCAGCGCACGCCGATCGGACCGAGTTCGGCCGCCAGCGCCTTGCCAAGGGCGTTGAGCGCGCCCTTGGCGATGCCGTAATGCGCCATGGTCGGCACGCCCTGGAAGATCGAGCCGCTGCCGCAGATGATCAGCGAACCGCCCGGGTCGCCGGCTTCCGCGCGCGCCTTCATGTGCCGCGCACCCTCCCGCAGGGTGAAGACGGCGCCATCGAGATTGACGTCGATCAGCTTGCGATAGGTGGCGACGTCCATGTCGGTGAACGGCACCCGGCTGGCGACGCCGGCATTGGCGACCACCGTGTCGACCCGGCCCATGGCATCGAGCGCGCGGGCGAAGCCGGCGACGATCGCGGGCTCGCTGGACACATCGACGACATCGGCGAAGACCCGCACCCCATGCGCGCGCAATGCGGCCGCCGCCTCTTCATTCTTGTCGGCGCGCCGTCCCCAGAGGACGACGTCGCTGCCGGCACGGGCAAGACCGCGGGCAAAGCCGAAACCCAGCCCCGAATTGGCGCCCGTGATCAGCGCCACCTTGCCGCTCAGATCGAACAGATTTTCCGGCACGTCCATTCTCCCGATGGCCGCTCGAACGGCGGCGGCGCTTTGGCGCAACATTGCTGGCGACCGGGCCGATGAACAAGCGGCCCCAGTTTCGCGATCGTGCCAATGCCATCGCGAAACGGCCCTGGCTTCAATGCATCACGCCCTCTCGGAATTGCCGCGGCGTCAGTCCGGTCGCCTTGCGGAAGGCCGCCGAAAAGGCGGCCGCGCTGTCGAAGCCGCAATCCCAGGCGATGACCTTGATCGCCGGACCGGCCTGACGCAGCAACTGCTTCGCCCGGCCGATCTTGCGGTCGGCGACGTAGCGGGTGAGCGTCTGTCCCGTGGCGATCTTGAACTGGCGGAAGAAATGGCGGGTGGAAAGGCCGCATTCGGCCGCCAGTTCGGCGACGGACGGGGGTTTCCCCGGCTGTTCGACGCGATCCTCGATGCGTTGAAGCTGGGTTCGGGACATGCCGCCTCCTCCCGTTCCGCCATCGCGCGCCGAACCACGCAGATAGCGCTGCAATTCGATCGCAGCCTGAAGCCATATCGCCTGCGTTAGCATCTCGCTGCAAAAGCCGGGTTGCGCAATCTCGCCGGCGATACGCCGCAGCGCCTCGCGCACAGTCGGACTGCGCACGTCGAGCGAAGCCTGCAATGCGTCGCTCGACAGGTCCGGCCCGTCATGATCGAAGCCCATCCCGTCGAAGCCGCAGCATATGGATGTCTGCTCACCCTCGCCCCACTCGGTATGCAGTTCGCTTCGCGCCGGAACGAACAGCACGTCGCCCAGGGCGCTGGCCCTGCCCTGTTCCATCCCGCCATAACCGCCGCAAGGACGACCCGGGCGAGGGGATAGCGCAAGATCGAGAAAGCTGCGCGGCGACGAAAAGACCCCGCCCTGCTGGCCGCGGAAGCGATAATGATGCAATTCCATCACCACGCCGGGCAGCGCGATCCGACCCCGGACCGTGCATTCCATGGCCGGCGTGACGGGCAGATCATAGACGTGGGAAACAGCGTGCATCCAACCTCTCCGAACAGTTTCGCCTGCCGCGACGCCATCGCTGCCTAGCATGGCGCTTTTGCGGAGTATTTGGCGCGGCGGCGATGGCTGCGCACCTTGCGGAAGAAAGGGTCCGCGCTTTTAGATGGCGCATCGAAAAGAGGAGAGCGACATGGGCAGTGCCGGGCAGGAAGAGGCCGCGCGCCGGAACATCATCGACATTACCGACCTGCATCACCCCGTGCTGACCGATGTCCAGAAGCAGGTGATCGCCGGGGCCGAGGCGGCGGCGGACCAGATCGTCCTGAAGCCGGAGGTCATCCTGGCCGCAGCGCAGGCGCAGACCGGGCTGTCGGATTTCGGCGCGGAGGATTTTCGCGAACGGCTGGCCGTCTGGTGCCAGGCGGTGGACGAGGATGCCAACGCCTCTGCGGTCACGCGCGCCAATCTGTTCCAGATGATGATCCGCTTTGCCGCGACGCGCCTGCGAATCGAGGACATAGTGAAGCGCCACCCGGAGATATTGGACATTCAGATCGACCGGCCGATCATCGTCGCGGGCCTTCCCCGATCGGGCACGACGCATCTGCTCGGCCTGCTGTCGGCAGACCGCCGCTTCCGCTCGTTGCCCTGGTGGGAAGCGATCGCGCCGGTTCCCGCCCCGGACGAAACCCCGACGGAAGAGGATAGCAATCCGCGCTGGACCAAGGCCGAACAGGGCTGGCGGATGATGGAATCCATCCTGCCCTATATGGCGATCATGCACGAATTTTCGCCCGATCATATCAGCGAGGATATCGAGCTTCAGGCGGTCGATTTCTCCTCCTATCTGATCGAGTGGCTGGCGCGTGTGCCGCGCTGGCGGGACTATTATCTGAGCCACGACCAGTCGGGCACCTATGCCTATCTGAAGAAGGGCCTCCAGGTCCTGACCTTCCTGAACGGACCGAACCGCTGGGTCATCAAATGCCCCCAGCATATGGAGCAGTTGCCCGCCCTCTATAAGACCTTTCCCGACGCCACCTTCGTCCTGACCCATCGCGATCCGGTCGGGTCGATCCGGTCCCAGCTCACCATGTACAGCTATGCGGCGCGCATGTTCCGCAAGACGATCGATATTCAGGAGCCGCTCGGCTACTGGCCCGACCGCTATGAAAAGCTGCTCCGCGCCTGCGTGCGGGATCGCGACATCCTGCCCCCCGACCAGACGATCGACGTCTATTTTCATGACTGGATCAAAAATCCCGATCCGATTCTGAAAGAGATTTATCGCATTGCCGGCATCCCGCTGACCGATGAGGCTCTGGCCGACCTGCACGACTATCTGGCCGAACATGGCGAGCAGGCCAAGGGCAAGATCGTTTACGATTTGGAGCGCGATTTCCGTGTGACCGGCGAGGAGTTGCGCCGCCCTTTCGCTTTCTATTTCGATCGGTTCCCGGTGCAGGTCGAGGTGAAATAGCCCATCTCACAACCTGCCTTTCGACAGGATGGAAATCCGCGCACCCTGATTAGCAGGGGCATTACTTTCGATTCCACCAGAGGAATGCCATGCCCGAATTGAATGTCATTACCCGTGACGGCGCACAGCAGACGATCAATGCATCCGCCGATACCTCGGTAATGGAAGCCATAAGAGATTCCGGTTTCGATGAGTTGCTGGCGCTGTGTGGCGGCTGCTGTTCCTGCGCGACATGCCATGTCTATGTCGACCCGGCCTTCGCTCAATCCCTGCCCCCGGTATCGGACGACGAAAGCGATCTGCTGGATGGATCGCCGCACCGCAACGACTATTCACGCCTGTCCTGTCAGGTCATGATGACGGAAGCCCTGTCGGGCCTTACGATCACCATCGCTCCTGAAGACTGAGCACAACACCAATCCTGAATGTATGAGAGAGGACTATCGTGGCCTGGAAAGAAGATATTCGTGAACAGCTGGACGTGTCGGATTCGACCGTACTGACCGACAAGCAGAAGCAGATGGTCAAGCATTGGACCGACCTGCAGGAAACCCTGAACGCCGGCGATTTTGACGGCATGGATCGGTTTTTCCATCCCGATTTCCGGTACGGCAACCCCAACCGGCCGGATCTGGGCACCTATGAAGAGTGGAAGACCTCGCCGGTCGCGCTCTACAAGACCTTCTTCCCCGCCGCCTACAAGACCATCGACGCGGTGGGCAAGGGCGACGACGAGATCTGGATCTACGCCACCCACTACTGCAAGCATGTCGGCGGTCCCTATATGGGCGTGCAGCCGACCGGCAACGAGTTTCAGGTTAACTGGTTCTCGATCGTCAAGTTCAAGGACGACAAGATCGTCAGCATCTTCAGCATTTCCGACGTGCTGACCATGCTGAAAGACATCGGCGTGGTGGAAGTCCCCCAGCCGGTCGATCCCTACAAGTAAACGGATGTGCTACTGTTCTTCTTCCGCTCCGGTCAGGCGACCGGCGGAAGGAGGGCAGCGAGCAGGAAGGCGGCCAGCCTGTCCGCATGTTCGGCGGCATGGACATCATCCACTTCCCGCCCAGCCCCCAGCCGTTCCTGCATCGGCACGGCGCAGAAATAATAGCCGACCCCCTGCACCAGCAGCGCCATCAATGCGGCCGTCGACAAGCCATGAACCGGCCGCTGGAGCCGCACCGCGTCGAGCAGGCCGTCGAGCCGTTTCTGGAACGGCAGCACGAAATGTTCGACGATATGATCCAGCCGCCAGGTCGAACGGCAACCTTCCACATTGGTCAGCGACACGATATCGCCATTGTTCGTCGCCCAGAGGCAGAAACGCTGGATCAGATGGCGCAGCCGAACTTCCGGATCGGCCGGTTCGTCAAAGGCGGCTTCGACGAAGGGCGAGGCCTGCGCCATCCGCCAGTCGACCGCGCGTACCCACAAATCTTCCTTCCGGCCAAAACGGACATTCAGGAGATTGTGACTGACCCCCAGCCGCTTCGACAGATCACGCAGCGTCGTACCCTCATAGCCGCGTTCCGCGAAGGTCGCGAAGGCCAGACCCAGTAACTTGTCCTCGTCCACGGCTTGGGCGGCATTGAGCGCGGGGCGACCGCGTGTGCGCTGGGGGCGATCGAGCATCAGCAAATCCATAGCGAAAAGACGTTGACATATAAATTGTCATCCGTCAATTTAATGGAAAGGAGAGTGGATAGCGCTATGAGTCTCGATTCTGATCTTTGGTGGGCTGTCGCACGGTCCGAGGAAGTGACCTCTCAAAAGCCCCTGTCCGTCGACATCGGCGATCAGCCAGTCGTGCTGTGGCGCGACAATCAGGGTATCGCCCGCGCGCTGGAGGATCGCTGCCCGCATCGTCGCGCGCCTCTGTCGCTCGGCTGCATCCGGGACAATGGCCAGATCCAGTGCGGCTATCATGGCTGGAGCTATGACGGCGAGACGGGGCGCCTCAAAGAAATCCCGAACATGAAGGATCAGCAGAAATTCCCGCCGATCTACAAGGCCAATGCCTTTGCGGTGACCGAACAGGCCGGCTTCGTGCGGGTCTGCCTCAATCCCAAGGCGCAGGCACCGCTCAGCGCCGACCCGAAATATACCTATGTCGGCACTGTCAACGTCAGTTGCAGCCATCAGGAATATCTGAACGCTCTCTATGATGACCCCAGCCTGATCCTGTCGATCCGCGGCGTCCGCTTCAGCCCCTATCTGATGTCGGAATTGCACGAGGAAAACGGCCTGCTGGTGATGGAGCGCAACTGCCAATGGCATCCGCTGCACTGGCCGTCCCATTTCGTGGCCGAATTCCCGCTCACCCTGCTGACGCGCACCCATCCGCTGACCGGCGAAACGCAACTGACACTGCGCGACGACCAATTCAACGATCTGCTCCACGCCGTCCTATCGCCCGTGCCCTCGGCGCGGGGGGTGACAGCCGTCCGCTGGCGGGCCGAACTGGGCGTGCGCCGTCCAGGCGTGCGCGGCGCCGTGCTGCGCGGTATCAATCCGCTGTCGGTGCTCGCGTCGGTCGACGGATCGAAATTGCGCGCCACCAAGCCCACCGTCTCGCTGCACGGCGAGGATTTGCGCAAGGTGATGCTGGAAACCACGCCCGCGCCCCACGATCAGACCGTAGCGGCCTGAAGGAGGATTTGAAGATGCTCGAAACCGCCGATCGTCCCGTCTCGCACGACGATATTTCCGCCGCGCCATCGGGTGGCAGCCCGATCGCGCTGAATGCCATCAACCGCTGGGTGCCGCATAATCTGGTGATGCGCGACAGCTGGTTTCCGGTAGCGCATGATTATTCCGTGACCGGCAAGCCCGTCCGTCGCGCCGTCTATTCACACCCCATCTTCCTGTGGCGCGACAATGGCGTCGCCGTGGCGAGCGAGTTCCATCCCAATGAGCGAATCGCCCGCGACAAGAGCGAGTTCACCAACGCCCAGGGCCGCTATCCGGTTATGGAACATTATGGCGTCGTCTGGGTATGGTTCGGCAATCCGCTGGCCGCCGATCCCCGCCATTTGCCCAGCCTGCCCTTCCTCCCGCCCAAGGGGGGGCTGCCGCGCCACATGACCGCGACCGTCCGTTTCGAAAGCTCAGCGCCGATCAGCCTGGAAAATCTGATCGACCTGACCCATGCCGACTTCCTGCACGCCGATGTCGTCGGCGACGAACGGTCGGACAGCGAGACAGTGGAAACCTTCTACGACAGCGAGACCGTCACGATGGTCCGCACCTGCGTCAACAAGTCGGTCGCGCCGGTGATGAAGTTTTTCAGCGGCATCAAGCAGCCGACCCAGAATGTGCGGCAGGTGATCCGCATCTATCTGCGTTCGCACTGCGCCATCGCCTATGGCCGGTTCAGCCCCGGCGACGATGTGCCGCTGTTCCACCCCTGCACGCCTGAAACGCGGGACCGCACGCGGATGGAAATGGTCATGAACACGTCCAACGCGGGACTGATGTTCCGTCATGTCATGCCCAAGGCAGGCTACAAGGTGTCGCGGCAGGACAGCTACATGACGTCCCCGCAAAGCCCGCGCTACATGCGCCATACCGACCGCAAGGACCTGCACAGCAAGTTCGACCAGGCTGGGCAGCGCTATCGCATGGCGATGATGGAGCTTGCGGACCGGCAGGCGAATGGCGATTTCGCCTATCGTGACAATGTCAGCGCCGATTGCAGCGACATCATTGGCCTGCGCAAGGAACTGTTCCAGTTCTGATCTGATCTCTCCCCATGGGCGGACGGCAGCGTCCGCTCTTTTTTCTTTTCGGAGACGCCATGTCCACGCTCGTCAATGCCGTCGGCGGCGAACGCCGCTGGTGGGCCGTCATGCCTACCCTGCCAGCCCCCGCCATGGCGGGTATCGGCCAGCAGATGGAACAGGCGGGTTTCGAGGGCTGCTTTTCGCTGCAGATTTACGGGCCGCCCTTCGTGCCGATGGCCGCCACCGCCGCACTGACAAACAGCCTGAAGGTCGGCACGGGCGTCGCCATCGCGGGAACGCGCAGTCCGGTGGAGACCGCCTATGCGGCGATGGACGTCGATCGCATTTCCAATGGCCGTTTCGTGCTGGGGCTGGGCTCCAGCATCAAGAGCTGCGTCACGGGCATGTATGGGGAGCCGGAACGCAAGCTGCTGTCGCACCTGCGCGAAAGCGTCAAGGTCATCCGCTACGTCATCGCCAACGCGCATAAGGGGCTCGATCCGGTCGCAGGGGAATATTTCTCCGCCGATTTCGAGGAAATGATGCTGACCGCCCCGCCGGTGCGGGAGGAAATCCCGATCTGGATCGCAGCGCTGCAGGACAAGATGACCGCGCTGGCGCTGGAGGTCGGCGACGGCCTGATGGTCCATGCCCTCTGGTCGGCAGCCTATACCAAGAGCCGCCTGCCTTTCATCACCGACACGCTGGCCCAATATGGCCGCAAGCGCGGGGATATCGAAATCAACGCCTGGCCGTGGATCGCGGTCAATGACGACAAGCAGAGGGCGATCGACGACAGCCGCGCCACCGTTGCGGCCTATTCGGGCTACAAGGAATATGAGCCCTTCTTCGAGGCGATCGGCTTCGGCGATCAGGCCCGCGCCTGCCAGCTCAGCCTGGGCGAGCATGGCGATATCGGCAAGGTCATCGGCAATGTTTCCGACGATATGGTCGAAGCCTTCGTGACCTGCGGGCCGGTGGACGAAGTGCTCGAAAAGATCGAGCCGTTCTGGGATGTTGTGGATTCGCTTTGCCCGATGACGCCCTATCGGGACCTGACCATGGAGCAGTTGACCGACTATAATGCGGGCCTGTTCAAGCTGGTGGCGACCGCCCGGACGCGGGCGGGCATGGTTGCCGAACCGGCGTAGCAGCCCACAGCCATCTCAGAAATTGAAACGGCAGAAGCCGGGATCAGGGATAACCCGATCCCGGCTTCTGCCGTTTCGCCTCATTCAAAAAGGGTCAGGCCGGCACCAGTGACTCGGCCATGGCTTTGCCCGCGATGAATCCGGTCACCATGGCCGGGCCGACATTGCAGCCGTGGGCCGGCGACTTGCCGCGCCAAATGGAATTGGCGTCGAGTCCTGCGGCGAACAATCCCTCCACCGGCGCGCCATCGGTGCCGATCACGCGGCACTGCGCGTCGATCTTGAGGCCCACGGTCGTCGACCCGTCGCCCGGATGGATTTTGATGGCATAGAAGGGCGCGGTTTCCACCCGGCCCAGGCACGGGTTGGGCTTGTGCTTGGGATCGCCGATCTCGATGTCGATCTGCGTGTCGCCCTTGCCGAAATCCGGATCCTTGCCGGTCTCGGCATAGCGGTTCATCTTCGCTACCGTCGCCAACAGGCCATCGGCATCGACCCCGATCTTGCCGGCCAGTTCGCGCAGGCTGGGCGCTTCCGTGACATAGCCCGCCGCGATCAGCTTTTTCAGGCCGCCACCGCCGGGATAGACCATGCCCATGCCATATTTCTTGATGAAGGCGGCGTCGCCGATGATGTGGGCGGGCACGGTGCCGCTCTTGTGCATGGCCTCCACGAAATGGACCGAAGCCTCGTTCCCGAACCGCTCGCCCTTGGCATCGACCGCGATGCAGCCGGGCTTCGACATGTCGATCAGATGGGCGTAGCGCGCGACATAGCCGTCTGGCCGCGTCATCTTCGACACGACGGCCCAGACGGCATTGACCAGATTGTCGCCGTCCAGCGAAGCCCCGGCCTCCAGCCCCATATTCATCCCGTCGCCGGTATTTTCATAGGGGAGGATCGAGACATGCTCCTCGGCATATGGAATATACGCCTTGCGCAACTGCTCGCTGGCCGAAAAACCGCCGGACGCCAGAAGAACACCCACCCTTGCGTCAATTTCCTCACCATTGACGCGCACGCCGGTCACCCGGCCGGCCTTCACCAGCAGCCGGTCGACGGCCGCATCCTTGCGGAGCGTGACGCCGGCATCGATCGCCGACCGGATCAGCCGCGCCGCCAGCGCATTGCCCATGGTCAGCCGCGTGCCGCGCGGATAGCGACGAACCTTATCCAGGCCGAATTTCGCGGCCAGCTTGCCGAAATGGAACAGCGACTTGGGTGAGGGCATTTCGGCCAGATAGGGGAGATCGAACAGATCGATCATGAAGCCGCCCGGCGCGTTGAACTCTTCGCGCGCTGGACGAAGATCGGCGAAATGATCGCCCAGCTTCTTGCCGTCATATTCCTGCGGCGAAAGCAGGCGGCCATGATCGGCCGCGCCGGGGACTTCCGGATACCAGTCGCTGCTGGGCGGCGAGAGCAGGAAATGCACCTGGCTGTTCTGGTCCAGCCATTCCACCATCTCCGGACCGGCATCGAGATAAGCGTCGATCAGCGCGGGATCGGCCGTCGGTCCGATGACGTCCAGCACATATTGGCGCGCCACGGCGCGACTGTCTTGGACACCGGCCGCCCTGGCCTGCGGGCTGTCGGGGATCCAGATGCCGCCGCCCGAAACCGATGTCGTACCGCCGAAATGTTCGGCCTTTTCCAGCACGAGAACCGACAGCCCGGCAGACGCGGCCCTGATCGCCGCCGTCATCCCGGCCGCGCCCGATCCGACCACCACAACATCATATTGGACCATCACGTCCTCCCGATCCTTCTTTCGATATCCTGGGGGAAAAAGCGCAGCCGTCCGCGACTTTCCCCCGGCAGGTTTCAGATTTTGGGCATGATTTCCTCGGCCACCCACTGGAGCCGATCGAGATATTCGGTCAGCCCGGATATCCCCGGCGGCAGCGGAACGATGGTTTCATTGACCCCCAACTCCTTCAGCCAGCCCACCTGATCGATGACCTTTTGCGCATCCCGCGTTCCGGGCGCGCGCGGGTCGTCCATGATCTCATGATGGGCGCCGACATTGAGCATTTCCAGCGCAAAGAACAGGTCGATCGGCCGCCCGTCATATTCCGGCTGCGAACGGATGAAATCGAGGCATTCGGGGAATTTTTCCGGTGGAGTGCGGAAGGGCGACCAGCCATCGCCGAATTTCGCAACCCGCCTGAGCACCGGTTCGGCGTCGCCCCCAAGCCAGATCGGCAAGCGCGGCTGCTGCACCGGCTTGGGCGCGAAACCGACATTCCTGAACTGAACGAATTCGCCTTCGAATTCGGGCTTTTCCGACGTCCACAATTCGATGATCGCGGCGATATACTCATCGGCCATGCGTCCGCGCTGGTGGAAATCGACATTCAGCATGTCGAACTCTTCCTTCAGCCAGCCGACCCCGAACAGGGCCGTGGCCCGTCCGCCGCTCAGCCAGTCGAGGGTCGACCAGGCCTTGGCCTGGACGATCGGACTCTGCAGCGGCAGGATCGACACCGAAGAACTTAATTTCATCGTCTTGGTGCGGCCGGCCAGAAAGGAGAGGGCAACCGTGCCATGGACATAATGGTCGCCCGACAGGCCAATATGCTCCTGCGGAATGATGAAATGTTCACCCAACATGCACTTGTTGAAGCCCAGTCGATCGGCCGTCGCCATCGCCTGTCCGATGTCGTCCCCGGTCAGGCTATATTCCCAAGCTTGCGTCATAGCCGCGACATGCATGCTGTTGGGCACGCCCACGTTCAGTTTCATCGACCGATCCTCCCTGATTTCCAGATTGGCTGGCAGAATGGCCGGGATCGTTTCGACCACACCTTCCCTTGGGAAGGATAGCGCAGGTCAAGATTTCAGTCTTGCCCTGCCCAAAACATATTATGAAGCGCGCGCCCTCCAACTCTGGATTAAGGCCTCTGCCGCTGTCGGGCAACCAATGCGACGGCCATTCGGATACTTCCGTCGGCGCAAGAAGATATAAGGAATTGATCGCATTCACATCGGACAGACAGGTCATGCCTCGCGCGGCCATCGCCGACGCCACCGCCATGCGAATCTTGTCACCCTGGGTCGTCATCAGGGTCGTGCAACGCCCAACGACGATGTCCGGGGGCTCGCAACGGTCTCCGCCATCGATCAAGATGGCGGTTATCAGCCCGCATAATGCCGTGCGATGCTATCATTATCGACCGCCATGCTCAATTCCTGCATCAGCTTGGCGGTTGGGCCCTTGACCGCCGTGCCGCCAACGAGCGGAGACACGGCGATGAGGGGTGCCTTCGTCTGTTTGATCGCCGAGCCTATGCCGGGCACCGCGAGCAACGGATCGATACTGAGAAATGGGTTGGATGGAGCGAACAATATCGCGTCGGCCGACTCGATAGCATCAAAGACGCCGGGGGCTGGAACGGCGTGCGTCGCGCCCTCGAACATGATGTGCCGCACGGCCGGCGCGCAACGCTGTTCGACGAAATAGCGTTGAAACTCCAGCCGTCCCTGGGCCGTATCCAATATCGTGGCTACCGCCTGGTCGCTCATGGGCAGTATCCGAGTGGCGATGCCCCATTGGTCGGCAAATCGCGCCGTGATCTGCGACAGACATCGCCCTCCGCGTCACGGCATGGGTCCGCGCCACATGGAGCGCCAAGTCGCCGTCGCCGAGCTGAAACCAGTCCTCCCCGCCTAATTCGCGAAGGGCCGCCATGAAGCTCCAGCTTTCGCCTTATCCAGCACCAGTTGCGCCAACCGCGCATCCTTGCGCGTGATATTGGCCAGGCGCCGCGCCTCTTCACGGGCTCTACGTCAGCCAGGGACATAAACCGCCCTATGCCTTGGACACGATCTTTTGCGTCACGACCAGGAGGTCGCCGGCGCGGGGTTCGACACGGCACCGGTCCAACGCCACATGCAGGATGTCCGCCAGATCATCGCCCGGTTTGACCTTCCCAATTCCGGTCAACGGTACGATTTCGATCATCGAATACACCTCAAGCCTCGGGCGGGATCAAATCTCCTGTGATACGGATGCCCGCGCCGTCAACCTTATAGGTCTTGTTCATGAAAATGAGGATCGACGTGAGTGCTTCAGCGGCCGCCGAGTTTACAAGCGCGCCGCCGTGGAGTCCCCTCAATCCCATGGCATCGGCCAGCGCCACGATGCGACTCCGGGCATCCTTGTCGTCGCCGAAGACCAGCACGTCGCAGCCGACATCGATGTCTTTGGCCAGCTTGTGCGCGGCGACATTGTGGAACGCGGACACGAGTGTCACGCCCTCTCCCAGCACCGCCTGCGCCTTTTGGGCGGCGGAGCCTTCATCGGGCAACTGGACCCGCATCACCTTGGGCGGAACGAGGGGAACGGTCGTATCCACGACCAACTTGCCAACGACATGCGGTGCGATGTCGCGAAGCGTCGCCTCCTGCGCGCCAAAGGGCACCGTCACGATGATGATGTCCGCATTCGCGACGACATCCACATTGGCGCCAGCCCGCAGGCCATGCCCCAATTCCGCGGCGGCCTTTTCCGCGCTTTCGGCGTTGCGCGATCCGATCGTCACGGGATAGCCGGCACGCGCCAGCCGCCAGGCGATCGCAGCGCCCAGATTACCGGTGCCGCCGACGACGGCAATGGCGGGAAGAGTCATATATTGTCCTTCAATGGAACTGGCGAACGATGTGGCAGATCGTTCACGATGGTTCAGCCAAGACGGCGCGACGAGGTCGCACCGGCTCGTAAAGCGTGGTGCGTTGGCGCACAGGTCGCCCGACAGATGCCGCCAGGGCCTGCATTTCCCTGGGGCCGAATTCCTGCCCGTTGACGCCGCCGGCAGCCCTGGTGATCGATTCATCCATCAGCGTACCGCCCATGTCATTGGCGCCCGCCTTCAGAATCGCCGCGGCTCCCTCCGGCCCCATCTTCACCCAGGACACCTGGATATTGGGGATCACCGGATGCAGCACGATGCGCGCCACGGCGTGCATCAGCACCGCTTCGCGATAGCTCGGCCCCGATCGCGCCAGCCCTTTGCGCCATATCGGCGATTCCATATGGACGAAGGGCAGCGGCACGAATTCGGTGAAGCCGCCCGTCTCCTCCTGCAATCCGCGAATGCGCAGCAGATGGCGCGCCCAATGCTTATATTCCTCGACATGGCCGAACATGATCGTGGCCGTGCTGCGCAGGCCCACCCCATGGGCCACGCGCATCACCTCGATCCATTCGTCCGCTGTCACCTTGTCCGGGCAGATGATATCGCGAACTTCGGGGTCCAGTATCTCCGCCGCCGTACCGGGCAGCGTGGACAGCCCCGCTTCCTTAAGCCGCGCCAGATAATCCTCCAGCGGCAGGCCGAGCGTGCGGGCGCCATGCGTCACTTCGAGCGGCGAAAAGGCATGGATATGGATATCCGGCGCGGCCTCGCGCACCGTCTTGAGGACATTGAGATAGGTATGCCCGTCATAATCGGGATGAATCCCGCCCTGCAGGCAGACTTCGGTCGCACCGCGATCCCAGGCTTCGGCCGCACGGCGTCCGACCTCTTCCATATCGAGCCTGTAGGCCGGACCGCGCATGGCCTTGGTGCTGCCCTTGGAAAAGGCGCAGAAGCCGCATTTATAGAGGCAGATATTGGTATAGTTGATGTTGCGGTTGACCGCATAGGTCAGCGTGTCGCCCACGGCCTGCCGCCGCAACCGGTCGGCCCGGTCGACGATGGCGGCGAAATCATCCTGTTCGGCATCGAACAGGGTCACAATGTCCGATTCGCTCAGCCGTTCACCCTCCTCCGCAGCGTCAAGGATGGACAGGATCGATCGGGAGGCGAGAACCGGCTCCATCACCATGATGTCGGGCGCGGGATCGCCATGTCCCGCGGACCATTCGTCCACCTTGGGCAAGCCCCGCCCGTCGATGGCGCGCAGGATCTGGGTGGCGATGGCTGGCGCAGCCCAATTCCGCGCGGCAAGGGCATGACGCGGGCCGATGGCGAGCCGCTGCATCAATATGTGGCCTGCGGCTTTGGTAGCGTCCTCCAATATCTCCAGATGCGGCCAGGGCGCCTCCGGGTTCACATGATCGGGCGTCACGGGGGACACCCCGCCCCAGTCATTGACGCCGGCCCGGATCAGCGGCGTCAGATCGACGCGATCGTGGAGATTGGGCGGCGCCTGGATCGTCATCTCAGGCCCCAGGATGATCCGCGCGGCGGCGATGGCCCAGAGATGATCGTCGAGCGACGGTTCGGCATGATCCGCCATGCGCGTTCCCGGCTTTGCCCGGAAATTCTGGATGATGACTTCCTGAATATGCCCGTAGCGGCGATGCAGATCGCGAATGGCGACCAGCGCCTCCACCTGATCGTCGCGGGTTTCGCCGATACCGATCAGCAGGCCGGTCGTGAACGGCACGCGCGCGCGTCCCGCATCTTCGATGGCAGCCAATCGCAGGGCCGGTTGCTTGTCGGGCGAGCCGAAATGCGGGGCGCCGCGCACGCACAAACGATTCGAGCTGCTTTCCAGCATGATTCCCATGGAGGCGGCATGAGGCCGTAACTGCGCATAGTCCTCGCTGTTCATCAGACCGGGATTGAGATGCGGCAGCAAGCCCGTCTCGCGGAACACCAGTTCCGCCATTTCGGCCAGATAGGACAGGGTCGAGTCATGCCCAAGCCCCGCGAGCGCTTCGCGCGCAGCGGCATAGCGGGCCTCCGGCCGATCGCCGAGCGTGAAGAGGGCTTCCCGGCAACCGGCGCCCGCGCCCGCGCGGGCGATGGCCAGAACCTCGTCTCTGCCAAGATAGGCATCACCCGCGCGGGCCGGCGTGGTGGCGAAGGTGCAATAGTGGCACACGTCGCGGCACAATTTGGTGAGGGGAATGAAAACCTTGCGGGAATAGGTCACGCGATGGCCATGCGCCGCCACCGTCATCGCCTCCGCCGTCGCCATCATGTCGTCAAGCGACCGGGATCGCAGCACCGTCGCTATGCCCGCCGCTTCGTCTTCGCTGAGATGCAGTAGATCCAGTGTCACATCATACTCCGCGCTTGGGCAAGCCCGCGAATGGTTTCTAGCGGCGCGGCGTGCCCGGGCAAGGCCGCGATGAAGGTCGAGACGCCCATCGCCTCCATGCGCCGCAACATGTCCACCGCCGCATCGACCGGTCCCGCCAGCGTATCGAAGTCCGCCAGAAACTCGGTCAAACCCAATTCCTCCATCAGGGCCACATTCCTGCCGCCCACGACCACATGCTCGGTCGGATCATAGCGCGCGTGCAAGGCGTCGATCTTGCCGCGAAACTGCGTCGGGACACGCGCCAGGGTTTCGGGCGTGCGGAAGGCCATGCCGTTGACGACGATGAACGCCTTGAGATCGTCTATGGCCTCGGCCCGGGTGGGGCGGATCGAGGCGAAGGAAACGACCCAGATATCGATCGACAGGGGATCGCGGCCCGCCGCCTGCGCCGCGGCCCGGACGGTGTCGATCCGGTCCTTCAGCGCGTCGAGATGGCGTTCGCCCGCGAACAATATGACGCCGTCGGCCTGTTCGCCCGCCAGCGCCAGCGCCTTGGGACCGAAAGCGGAATAATAGATCGGAATCGGGCGGGCGAAACGAAGCGGCGTGATCTGCGCGCCGTTCATCTGCGTCGGCCGTCCGGCGAACAGGTCCCGCAACACAGCCAGTTCCGTGCGGATCTCTCGCTGCGTCGCGGGCGACCGGCCGATCGCCATGACCGTGCTACCGCCAGTCGCCAGGCCTAGCGCCACGCGCCCGCCAGAGAGATCGTCGATAGTGCTGAGGGCGGAGGCCGTCACCAGCGGATGCCGCATGAAAGGCGAGGTAACCAGCGGCGCCAAAGTCGCCTTCGGCGCGTCAAGCGCAGCGAGCGTCAGCGACACATAGAGTTCGTGCCAACCCGCCGGCGAATCGCCCACGCTGATCAGCTCAAAACCGAGATCGGCGGCAAGACGGACCTCTTCGCGAAATCCGTCCAGCCGGTCCCCCCACATGCTGCATATGCCCAGCTTCATGGTCATCCTCTCCGGAACTTCCTACGCCCTGCCGTCTCGCTGCAAACCTGTCCTTGTAGAGGGGGGAGGCGGCCAGGTCGCTCACCCCTCCCCTCTCACGGGCGCGTCAGAACGTATATTTGGCCGTGATGCCCCACGTCCGCGGATCGCCGGCATAGACCGAACTGGTTGGGAAGGACGGCAGAAGAACGCTGGAAGCCGAGAAATATTTCTCGTTGAAGAGGTTCTTCACATAAATGCCCAGATCAAGGCCCGTGCCGCCTATTCCACGCCAGTCCAGACGCGCGTTGGCGAGTTGGTAACCCGGCAGCTTTTCGCCATTCTGACCGCCAAAATCGTCGGTCATGAACAGGTCGGCGTTGACCACCACATCGCCGTCAGCCGGGCGAATCGGCAGGGTCCAGCTCACGCTGGCCGTGCCGGAGAAACTGGGCGAATATTTGTTGATCTGGCCCTCGCCCAGCACGATGGTCGAAGGCAGTCCTGCGGGAACGGTCAGGCTTTCCACCTTCACATTGGTATAGGCGGCATTGAAACCGACGGTGAGGCTGCGCACGGGGCTGATGGACGCCTCCAGTTCGACGCCCCAGATCCGCAGATCGGCGACATTGGCGGCCAGGGAGCCGTTGGTCGGCGAATCCGGCGCGCCGTTCGGGACAGTCGTCTGCGTATTCAGGAACTGAAGCGCATTCTTATATTTGCTGTAATAGGCGGCCAGATTCAGGCGCCCACGTGCGGACCCGACATGATAGTCATATTTGGAGCCGATCTCCACGTCGGTGATTGTTTCCTCCCCCGTCTTCTGGAAGGGACGAAGGTCTGCGCAGACGCCTCCGGTCGCCACGCAGGCCGGATTCGTGCCGCCCGTGGTAAAGGGCGTTTCGAACAGCGGCGTGTTCACATTGACGCCCCGATAGCCCCGCCGCGACACGATATAGAGTAGCCAGTCCGGGGTCGCCTTATAGTCGAGGCCGATGGTCCAGCTCGGCTCCTCGCCCTTGTTGGATACGGTGCCGACGCCGTCGGCCAGACCCAGGGCGGCCGTGCTGAGGCAGGTGGATTCGTCGACATAGGTCGTGCCGATGGTGCCGCCGCAGGCCGACACCTTGTCCCAGCTGTAGCGCGCGCCGAGATTGAGCTTCAGCTTGTCGGTGAATTCATACCCGATCTGACCATAGACCGCCCAGTTCTTGTTGCGGACGTGGGCTGTCACCGCAGGCGCCGGGACTCCGCCCACCGAAAATGCCGTGAACTGCGATCCACTGGGGCCGTCGGGCTTATCATTATTATAGAAGGCGCCGACGATGAAGTTGAACGAGCCAAAATCGCCCAGCAACTGGGTTTCATTCGTCAGATATTGCCGATCCAGCACGGAAGACGCCGTGAACAGGGTAAACGGCACGGCCGAGGGCGCGGGAGATGGCAGACCCGTGGGAATTTGCAGTTGCGGCAGCCCGCCGGTGTTGATCAACTGATAGCTGTAATTCTTCCGGTAGCCGAAAATGTTGCGTAGCGTCAGATCGCCGAAGCTGAAGGAGGTATCATTGGTGATCGACGTGGTCTTGCGATAGGCCGCGCCGCCGTTGATGCCGCCGTCGAACGACCCGCGGCGATTGGCTTTCTGTGCCTGCAAAGCCGCCTGCACCTGTGGTTCGACGACGCCCAGACCCAGCACCGCAAAGGGGAAATTCTCGCGCAGCAAATAGAGACCGCCAGCGAGTTCGTCGCCTTTGAAATATTCATAGATGGTGGTGCTCTTGAGGCCCTCGAACGGCTCGACCAGCAGCGAGAGACGGTAGGCGTCCTGATGGATATTGTCGAATCCCGGACCGCCGTCGAAGGCGATCGTTCGGGGGTCCTGACGACGGATCTGGCCTGCAGCGCGGAAAGCGACCTTGTCCTCGATGATCGGGATATTCACCGCGCCTTCCAGTTCGCGATAATCGAAGCGTCCATAGGTGCCCTCAACATAGCCTTCGAAGGCGTAGCTCGGCTTCTGGCTGCCGATCACGACCGCGCCGCCCAAAGTGTTGCGGCCGAACAGCGTGCCCTGCGGCCCCTTGAGCACCTGAATGCTGCCAATGTCATAGGTCGGGACGTTCGAGCCGACCGACGGCAAAGGGGTGTCGTTGAGATAGATGACGACGCCGGGCGTCACCTCGCCCAGGGGCAACTGGCCGATGCCGCGCAGGGTCAGCGCGACATTGTCCTTGCCCCCTTCGGACGAGAAGGTGAAGCCGGGCGCGATCGTCTTGACGTCGCTTACCGTCTGGACGGTGCTGCGTTCCAGCGCCTCTGATGAAAAAGCGGAAATGGAAACCGAAACGTCCTGCAGTCGTTCTTCCCGGCGGCGAGCCGTGACAACTATGTCACCGGCATTCGCACCATCCGCCTGCGGCGCGGCCGAAGCGACGGACTGCGCCCATGAGGGAAATGCCACCGCTGCGGCGCTCGCAACCAATGCCAACTTCAGTGCGGTCAATCGCATAAAAATCCTCCCATTTAACCAATTTTTCGGTGCGACCTGCGCGTAACGCAGGCCTGATCGCGTGTGGCAAAATCGACATTGGTCGCGATTTACCACCTATCGCTGGACAGGATTTATATGGATCAGACATAATTGGTCTCGATGTGGCATTTGCGCCGCAGCGGCGCGACAAGCCGCCGCGCACCGGTCTTGCCGTTCGACACGGCAAGCGACCCGGCGAACGCCCCGCCCTGATCCAAGCAAGTTTCCTACGGAGGTGAATGCCGCTGTCCTGGCGCGATCCGCGCCTTAAGACCAAGCCGCGATCAGGTCCGCGGCGGGCGCGACGGACGGCTCGCCAATGACACCCGCGTCGAGGGACAAGCGGGGCGCCGGCGATGGCTGGACCACTCCATGACGCCGTACGAAAGTCCCCCGCGCTTCATTATGCGCGTGCCGGGGCGCTTCCTCCATTGACAGAACCGGCGTCACGCAAGCGTCGCTCGCAGCAAACAGAGCGGCCCACTCATCCCGGCTCCTGGTCAGAAATGCCGCGGCAAATTCAACCTGCATCGCGGACCAGCCTTCACGGTCGTTCTGGTCATAACATTTGTCGGAGAGACCCAATCCGTCCACCATCTGGGCAAAGAATTTCGGTTCCAGACATCCCACCGCGACATGCCGTCCGTCCGCGCATTCATAACAGCGGTAGAAGGGTGCCGCACCGTCCAGCAGATTGGAGCCGGGCGCATCTTCCCACAAACCCTTGGGCTGCCATGCGTAGAACAGGCTCATCAACGACGCGACGCCGTCCGTGATACAGGCGTCGACGACCTGCCCCCGGCCCGTCCGTTGCGCCGCCAGCAATGCGCTCAACAGACCGAAGATCAGGAACATGGCGCCACCGCCATAATCGCCCACCAAATTGAGCGGCACTGGCGGCGTACCCTGTCGCTCTCCCATCGCGTGGAGCGCGCCGGTGATCGACAGATAATTGATGTCATGGCCCGCCCGCAGCGCAAGCGGCCCGGACTGGCCCCAGCCTGTCATTCGTCCGAACACGAACCGCGGATTGCGCGCCAGGCAGACATCGGGACCGACGCCGAGGCGTTCCATGACGCCGGGCCTGTATCCCTCGATCAGCCCGTCCGCCCGCTCGATCAATGCGAGCAACTGTTCGCGATCCGCGTTCTGCTTGAGATCCAGATAGGTCACGACCCGGCTGCGGTGCAGGATGTCCCCACCGACATCATCCCAATCTCCCGCCGCGGCCGATGGCGGCCGGGCGATGCGGACGATCTCGGCGCCCATATCGGCCAACAGCATCGCCGCGAGCGGTACGGGGCCGATCGCGTCGATCTCCAGCAGGCGAATACCGGCCAGCGGCCCGCTTTTTTCCGTCATCAGATATTCGTCCGGTCCGCGCCCTTGAGGTCCAGCATGGCGCGCGCCTCATCGGGCGTGGCGATTTCAAGACCCATGCCTTCAACGATCTGCCGCGCAGTCTTCACCTGCTCCGCATTGGTCTCGGCGAGCCTACCCGGGCCGCCCCACAGCGAATCCTCCAGACCGATACGGACATTACCACCCATGGATGCCGCCATCGCGACAATGCTCATCTGGCGCGCGCCGGCCCCCAGCACGGACCATTCATATTGATCGCCGAACAGCCGGTCGGCCGTCCGCTTCATATGCATGATATCGTCGGGGTGGCTGCCGATGCCGCCCAATATGCCGAAGCAGGTCTGGATGAACAACGGCGCCTTGACGAGGCCGCGATCGAGAAAATATTTCAGATTATAGAGATGGCTGGTGTCATAGCATTCGAATTCGAAGCGCGTGCCCAGCGGCGACAAGGTGGTCAGTAGATGTTCGATGTCGGCATAGGTGTTCTTGAACACCAGGTCGCGCGATGCTTCGAGCGCGGCGGGTTCCCAGTCATGCTTGAACGACTTGTAGCGATCCAGCATCGGGAACAGACCAAAGCCCATAGTCCCCATATTGAGGCTGGCCACTTCCGGCGCGAAAGTCTGGGCGGGACGAATCCGTTCCTGCACCGTCATGGAGGGGTGCCCGCCCGTAGTCAGGTTCAATACGGCGTCGGTACGCTGCCTGATGACCTTAAGGAAAGGTTCGAACAGGTCGGGATTCTGGTCCGGGCGCCCATCGACGGGATTGCGCGCATGGAGATGGATGATAGCGGCGCCCGCCTCCGCCGCGCCGACCGCCGATGCCGCAATCTCCTCCGCCGTCACGGGCAGATAGGGCGACATCGAGGGCGTGTGGATTGCGCCTGTAATCGCGCAGCTGATGATGACCTTGCGTTTTGCCATGATATTTCCTTTCGCGCAGATTGCGCCGGTCGCAGGTTGCGCGAACGGCGCAATCTATCCTTCGATAGGAAGCGGCGCGCGCTTCAGGGCAAGATGCCGAGCTGCCGCGCCCGCAGAACCGCCTGCGGCCGACGGCGCACGCCCAGCTTGTCGTAGATTTGCTGCATATACCATTTGACGGTGCCTTCGGTCAGGCCGAGACGGTCGCCGATTTCCCGGTTGCGCAGGCCTCCGCTCACCATCGTTAAAATGTCGACTTCCCGGTTGGCGAGGCGCCCGGTCAGGCCGAAATCATCCTCCTCTTCTTCATCCGCTTCGATCTGCGGTCCCCGCCGCAGCATCGACACAAGGCGGACGGCGAAGCGATCAGCGGGCGTTTCCAGTTCCGGCCCCTGCGAATAGGCTTCGATGATGAGAGACGCGATGACTTCCCCCTCATCGACGAAGACCCGCACCCAGCCGGCCGGTTCGGCCATCTCTACGGCAGCGCGAACGGCCCTGCGCGCCTCGGACCGGTTGCCCTGAAGCACCGCGATTTCCGCCAGCAGCAATTCGAAGATCACGGCGGACCGGACCGCTCCCGCGCGTTTGACGAATTCCAGCCACCGATAGGCGACCTTGCGCGCTCGGCCCAGCCGATGGCGCTGCATCTCGATCCTGAGCCAGGCGATCGCGATATTCTCATTGCGCCGCGTCGGGTGCAGGGTGGGAATGGGTTCGCCGTCCAGTTGCGGATCGCCCGCCAGGAAATGCTGCTCCGCCTCGTCGATCTGCCCCGCCTTGATCAAAAGCCGCACCTCTTCGGCCACGATGAAGGAGCGCAGACGATCAAGCCCGCATTCGATCGCCACGAGATGGGCATCGTTAAGCGTCGAAAGCGCGCTGGGCAGATCGCCCCTTGCCGCCCGCAGGCGCGCGCTGACCAAATAGCCGGACGCCATCTGATCGGAAAATCCCCATTGCCGCACGACTGGCAGATACTGGTCCGCCAGTTCCGCCGCCTGTTCAAGGTCGCCTGCATCATAAAGAAGTTCGGCCAACGGCAACGCGGGCAGCGCGGCCAGACCGGAACCTGCGCCATGGATTTCAACAGCTAACGCGAAGGCCTCTTCCAGAAAGCGTCGCGCCAAGGGAATCTTGCCCTGCGCCATCATGGTCGGCGCGACCGAGGCCTTCAGGGCGATGGATGCGAAGGCCGAGCCGGGACGCGACAGAGCGCGGCTGGTTTCCGCCTCCAGCTTGAGCATGTCCTGAAAATGATAAAGTTCGCGCCGCGCCGACATGAGCTGCGCCAGCAAGGTGCAGCTGAGATAGGCATGGCTGTCGGCCAGTTCGGCGAGCAGCGGCTCCGAATCGGCCTCGACCCTGACCATGTCGTCTCGCGCCGCCGCAAGCATGACGAAGCGATGGCGGATCAGCAGGTCCAGTTGCTCAATTTCGTGCGCGGGCAGGGACTGGGCCTCGCGCTTCGCTTCATAGGCCTGCCGCGCAGCGGAAATCAGCCTGTCAGCCGATGAAAAGGCCAGTTGGCGGATGCGTCTCCAGGCCAGAGCCAGGAGCAGATTAGGCCGTTCGGCCAGGATCGGCCAGGGCAGTTCCGCGCCGAGTTCGTCGATGCGGTAGAGATAGCCCGAATAGGTCAGCCCCTCGGCCAAGCGATCCAACTGGTCGGCGAGAAACGCCTTGTCCCCGCTCAGCCGCGCATGTTCGATCGCCAGGGCAAGCTGGCCGGCTTCGGCAAAATATTCGCTCGCCCGTCGATGCATGACGGCAGCGCGGTCCGGTGCCCGATCGATCAGCCGGCCCAACACCATTTCGCGGAACAGCCGGTGATAGGCATAGCGGCTATGTTCCTGATCAATCGCGTTCAGAAACAAGCCTTCACGAAAGACATGGTCCAGCATCGCGCGCGCATTTTCGTCGCCGGTTACCGCGGCGCAGGCGGAAGGCGTCAATTCATCGAGGATCGAAGTGTCGACGAGGAAGCGGCGGACGTCGTCCGGTTGCAAACTTAACACTTCATCATGAAAATACTCGGCAAATTCGGGGCGCAGGCCAGTCAGCCGGAGCTTGACCGCGCTGTCGCTGGTGCGGCGATAGAGATCGCAGGCAATAACGATACCGGAAACCCAGCCTTGGGTATCGCCCACAATGTCCTGAAGGTCTCGCGAATCCACCGGCGTCCCGATTGACCGCGTGACCAGTTCCGTCGCTTCCGCCAAGGTGAAGGACAGATCGGCGACGCCCACTTCGACCAGAAATCCGAGCGCACGCATACGCGCCAGCGACAGGCCGACCGTCCCGCGTGCGGCGATGATGATCGTCAATGCGTCGCGCGCGCTCGATGATAGTTGCGCCAGGAATTCCAGAATCGGTTTCGCCAGAAGTTGCGCGTCGTCAACGATGATAACCGGCCTTACACTGCCCATCGTCGCAAGCACGGATAGCCAGCTTGCGTCAGACGCGTTACTGTCCAGTGCATCCCAGGGCATACCGGCCGCAATACCTGCGGCCTTGAGCGCCTGGAGGAATGACCGCTTGCTTTCAATGCCGGCCCTTGCCGCGAGCCACAAAACGGGGCGCCCCTGCGCCCTGAGTTCATCCGCCCAGAACAGCATTGCGGTCGTTTTTCCGCTCCCAGCCGGCGCAGACACCACGGTCATGCGCGACTGCGCCACTCTTTCCGTCAGCGCCACCAATGCAGCACGCCGGATCGGCATATGAGTCGAACGCGGCGGCAAGATAGCTGTGGGCACAACGGTCATGCTCTTCTCTCCTAGCGCGGGTGGCGCGATTCGTTTGTTATGCGAAATATATTCTGCGCGATGAATCTATAACGCAATCCCTTTTTCCTATCGGCAGATAGGTTCCCAATGAGATGGAAAAATGTCCAGCTTTCCACCCAGGAAGCCAAGGTCGTTATGCAGCCAGCGTTGCCATACAGACCGCGGCGCGAGCAGGATTTTAGGAAAGGTTGACCATGAAGGCCCTTTATCTCGAACGGATCGACGGCCCTGAATCCGTCGTGGTGGCGGAAGTCGACACGCCAGTGCCCGGTCCGGGAGAGGTGCGTGTCGCGCTGCGGGCCGCATCCATAAACCATCGCGAACTGTTCATCACCCACGGGCAATATCCCGGCATGACCGTGCCGATCACGCTGGGCTGCGATGGTGCGGGCGTCGTCGACATGATCGGCGAGGGCGTGACCGGCGTCCGCGAGGGCGATGAGGTCGTGCTGTATCCTGCACGCAACTGGGGGCCGAACCGCCACGCGCCGGCCGCCGATTTCGGCCTGCTCGGCATGCCCTTCGCCGGCACGATCGCCGAATATATCTGCGTGCCGGTCGACAATCTGGCGCCCAAGCCGGCCTTCATGAGTTTCGAGGAAGCCGGGGCCATGCCGCTGACGGCGCTGACCTCCTGGCGCGCGCTTATGTTCAAGGGACGGCTGGAAGCGGGAGAAACGCTGCTCATCAGCGGCATAGGCGGCGGCGTGGCCACGTTCGGCCTGGCCTTTGCCGTGGCCAAGGGCGCCAATGTCTATGTCACCGGCGAAAACCAGGGCGTGATCGATCGTGCCGTGGCAATGGGGGCCAAGGGCGGCCTGCTCTACACCGACCCCGACTGGCGCAAGCAGGTCGGCAAACTCACCGGCGGCATCGACGTGGTGCTGGACGGGGCGCCCTCGCCCAGCTTCGCCAATTATGTTCGCGCCGTCAATCCGGGCGCGCGGATCGTCATCTACGGGTCTACCGCCGGCAACGAGATCAAGTTCAACGCCACCGACATCTTCCTCAAGAGCGCCAGCATCGTCGGCAGCCAGGTCGGCGATGCGCAGGACTTCAAGGAAATGCTCGCCTTTGCCGAGCAACATGCAATCAAGCCGGTCATCGAGGCGACCTATCCGCTTGCCCGGGCCAAAGAGGCGCTTCTGCATCTGCGCGACCAGCACAAGTTCGGCAAAGTCGTGGTGACGATGTGAGCGATCTGTTCAGCCTGGCCGGCAAGAAGGCGCTGGTCACCGGCGGCGCGCAAGGTCTGGGCCGCATGATCGCCGAAGGTCTGCTGCGGGCTGGCGCTACAGTCGCGATCACATCCCGCAAGGCCGACATCTGCGAAGAGGCCGCCCGGGAGATGGCCACGCTGGGGTCGTGCATCCCCCTCCCCGCCGACCTGTCGACGCCCGAGGCGGCGGTCGACCTCGTCGCCCGTTATCGCGAAGCGGTCGGCGAATGCCATATATTGGTCAACAATGCGGGTAAGACCTGGGGCGGGCCGATCGACAGCTTCCCCGACAAGGCCTGGCCGGGCGTGATGGCCGTGAATGTCCAGACGCCGTTCACCATGGTCCGGGAACTGCTGCCCGAACTCGGCGCGTCCGGAACGCCCGGCGATCCGGCGCGAGTGATCAACATCGGTTCGGTCGCAGGCATGAAGACAGAGCGGCTCAGCGCGTACAGCTATGCCGCGAGCAAGGCCGCGGTCCATATGATGACACGCGATCTGGCCGGCGATTTGGCGGCGCGTAACATCACCGTCAATGCGGTCATTCCCGGCTTCTTCCCAACCAAGATGACGGCGCATATGCGGGATGAGGATCAGGTCGATCCTGCCCTGCTGGCACATATTCCGCTCCAACGTCTGGGTTCGTCGGACGATATTGCAGGCATCGTCATTTTCCTGTGTTCGCGCGCGGGCGCTTATGTCACCGGCGCACAGATCCCGGTTGACGGCGGGGTCGTTGGCTGCGGCTGAGATAAGCCCCTACCCTCGCGGCCGGTAAAGAAAGGTATTCGCCATGATGATCGACCTCGCCATGCTGGCGGACCGCCTCGCGATCGAGGAATGCCTCTATCGTTACGCCCATCTGGTAGATTCGATGCAGTTTCACCGCATTGCGGAGGAAGTGTTCACGGAAGATGGATCGATCGACTTTGGCGGCGCGCGTTCCGTGGGGCGGGAGGCCATCCATGCCCAGTGCATGGGTTATCAGGGCGCTCTAATGGGCTGTTCGCACAACATCACCAATGTGGTGATAGAGGTGAACGGCGACGAAGCCCGCGCAGCCAGCCGCGTCATGGCCTGGCAGTGGTTCGATATCCCCGGTGCCGATCCGCTGCGCCCGACGGACCTTCTGGCCGTGGGCGGCTATGAGGACAGGCTGCGGCGCACGGCCGAGGGATGGCGGATATATGAACGGCGGGGGATCAATTTCGGCACTGGCATCGGCGCCGGATCCGTACCCGATCCCATGCGTCCTATCTTTCAGGCCATGCAGGGCCGCACGCCTGGCTGGCCCGCCTGATCGAGGGCGGGCGCCAAGGCCCGCCCATCATATCGTCAGAGTTTCCAGCCCCCGCCCGCGACGATCACCTCGCCGGTGATATAATCGGCTTCGGGCAGGCAGAGCAGGTAGACGGCGCCGGCGGCTTCTTCCGGCGTGCCGGCACGGCCCAGCGGAATGCCCTTTTCCATGGCTTCCAATATTTCGTCGCTAACGCCGGCCTTGATGTCCCGGCCCTTGACGCTGATGGTCGAGCTGCCCGCCTCGCCCGCGGTCATGCGCGTCATGATGGCCCCGAAAGCCACGGCATTGACGGTGACATTATATCGCCCCCATTCCTTCATCACCGTCTTGGTGAGACCGACGATCCCCGCCTTGCCCGCCGCATAGCCCGACTGACCGGCATTGCCGCCGAGACCCGCCACGGACGATATATTGATGACTGTCCGGCGTGTGGCCCGACCATGTTCGGCGGTCTCCTTCTTCGCCGCGGCGGCGATCACCGGTTGCGCGGCGCGCAAAATGCGGAAAGGGGCATTGAGATGAACGTCGAGCATGGCCATCCACTGCTCGTCGCTCGTCTTTTGAAGCACCGAATCCCAAGCATAGCCCGCATTGTTCACGATGATGTCGATCGTGCCGAAATGCGCGACCGCCGCTCCCACGAATTTGTCGCCGAAATCGGCATCCGTCACGTCGCCCACGCACACCACGGCATGGACGCCAAGGCTTTCGATTTCACTCGCCGTCGCCTTTGCCACATCCTCGTCCAGGTCGTTCACCACGACATGGGCGCCGGCGCTTGCCAGTTTCAGCGCGATAGCCTTCCCGATGCCCCGTCCGGAGCCGGACACCAGTGCGACCTTGCCATCCAATATATTCACTTCAATATGTCCCGTTCTTTCTTGAAACCACCGACGCGGGCCTCGCCGCCATCGATGACGATGCTATTCCTGTCAGGCACGCTAGCCCGAAACGATACGGTGTCGCCCCTGCGCCAGATTTCCGCCCGAACTGTTTCGCCCGGCCAGACCGGCGCGGTAAAACGTAGCCGCATGTCGGTCAACAAAACGGGATCGCCACCGCAGCACAGATGGATCAACGCGCGACCGACCAGACCCATGGTGGCGAGGCCATGCAGTATCGGCCGATCGAAACCCGCCGCCTGCGCCGTGCCCTGATCGATATGCAGGGGGTTGCGATCGCCGGTCAGACGATAGAGCATCGCCTGATTGGAGGCCGTCGGAAGGTCAAGGCAGGCGTCCGCGGGCGCATCCGGCATGACGACCGGCGCCGGCCCGTCAAGATCACGCGGCCCACCAAAACCGCCCGCTCCTCGCAAGACCCACACTTCCTCCATCTCAGCGATCGGCCGGTCCGTCGGCGTGGTGATCACGCGTTTTGCCCGCACGAGGGCAGGCTTGCCTACCCCCTTGTCGGCGAGACCGACAATCTCGATCCGGCCGTTGACCAGTTGGCCCAGTTCGAGCGGCCGGAACAGTTTCAGCGTCTGCTCGCCATGCAGGATGCGCGGCCAGTCCCAGCCCAGTTCCGGCGCCATCGGCCAGAAGCCGGGTGTTCCCAGAACCAGCGCCATGGTCGGCAACACGGCCTGATCGCGTTCGAAGACCAGATGCCGTTCATCGATCGCGCCCAGCCCGGCGCCGACACCCAGCGCGTAGAGAATAGCGGATCGCGGATCGCAGGCATCCTGTGCTTCCGGCACCCGGAAGCCGCGCAATCGTTCGACGTCAAGCATTCGACTCATCCCCGGTTTTGCGGTCAGGACAGCTTGCGCTCGTCCAGGCCCAGTCCGCGACCGATGATTTCGCGCATGATTTCCGACGTTCCGGCGAAGATGCGGCTGATGCGGGCGTCAGTATACATGCGGCTGATGCGATATTCTTCCATATAGCCCGCGCCGCCATGAAGCTGGACGCATTCGTCCATCACCCTGCCTTCCAGCTCGCTGGTCAGAAGCTTGGCCGCCGACGCGTCCTCGGCGGTCAGCTCGCCCGCGTTGAGCAGCATCACGCACTGGTCGACATAGGTCTGAAGCGCGTCAAGTTCGGCCCGCATCGAAGCCATCTTGAACCGCGTATTCTGGAACGCGCCGATCGGCTTTCCGAAGGCCCGGCGTTCCTTCACATAGTCGAGCGTGATGTCGAAGGCGGTCTGCGCCGTCGCCATGAAGCCGATGGCCGCGACCAGCCGCTCCTGCGCCAGGAAGCGTGCGAGATATTTGAAGCCCTGGGCAGGGTCCCCCAGCACATTCTCTTTGGGCACCTTGACGTCGTTGAAGAAGAGCTCGGCCGTGTCCTGCGCCTTGAGCCCCATCTTCGCCAGCTTGCGCCCGCGTTCGAACCCTTCCATGCCGCGTTCGATGACCATAAGGCCCAGGCCGTGGCGGCTATTGGGGTCGGTCCGCGCCGCAACAACCACCAGATCGCCCAGAATGCCATTGGAAATATAGGTCTTGGCGCCGTTCAGCAGCCAATGGTCGCCCTTGTCCACCGCGCTGGTGCGCATGCCTGCCAGGTCGCTGCCGGTCGAGGGTTCGGTCATCGCAACGGCCAGGATCTTTTCGCCGCTGACGATGCCGGGCATCCACCGATCCTTCTGCTCGTCGGTTCCCAGCTTGGCGATATAGGGCGCGACCAGATCATTATGCAGATTGATGTAGAAGCCTATGTCACCGTGGCGCATATTCTCTTCGATGATGATCTGCTCGAAGCGGAAATCGTCGATCCCCGCCCCGCCATATTTCTCGTCCGCCCAGGTGCAGAGCAGGCCCTGTTCGCCCGCCTTAAGAAACAGTTCACGGTCGACCATGCCCTGTTCGCGAAAGCGTTGGGAATGGGCACCGACTTCCGTCGTCATGAATTTGACGACGGAATCGCGGAACTGCTCATGTTCCGGCTCGAAGATCAGGCGCTTCATGCCGGCATGGGCTCCTTGACCGTGGTTTCGCTCGCAGGCGTGTAGAAATCCTCACCCTTTGCCGCCTTGTCGCGCAGCCATGCGGACGGCAGGAAGCGCGGGCCATAAAGCTGCGCGAGCCGATCGGATTCCTCAACGAACTTCTTAATGCCGATCGTGTCAATGTAGCTGATCGTCCCGCCGGTCCATGCCGGGAAACCCCAGCCGTAGATCGCGCCCAGGTCGGCGTCCTGCGGGGTTTCCAGCACATTTTCCTCCAAACAACGGGCGGTTTCCATCGCCTGCGCGTAGAGATAGCGCTTCTTCAGTTCTTCGACATCCCAGCCCTGCTTGACCGGGAAATGATCGGTCAGGCCCTTCCACAGATGCTTCTTGCCGCCTTCGGGATAGTCGTAGAAGGCGCCGCCCGCCTTGCGGCTGGATCGGCCGATCTCGTCCTTCATCCGACGCATGACGGCAGTGCCGGCAGGCGGCGTATATTTGTCGCCTTCCTCCGCGATCGCCTGGTCGACGATCTTGAGCGGCAGGTCGAGCGTCAGCTCGTCCAGCAGCGCCAGCGGCCCGACCGGCATGCCGACAGCCTTGGCGGCGTTTTCGATCACCGCCGGGGGAACGCCCTCCGCCAGCATCGCCGCGCCTTCGTGGATCAGCATCTGGAACACGCGGCTGGTGTAGAAGCCACGGCTGTCGTTGACGACGATCGGCGTCTTGCGCAGCTGCGCGATGAAGTCGAGGCTCTTGGCCAGCGTTGCCTTGCTGGTCTGCTTGCCCATGATCACCTCGACCAGGCCCATACGGTCGACCGGCGAGAAGAAGTGCAGGCCGATGAACTGATCCGGGCTCCGCGATGCCTGCGCGAGCTGCGAGATCGGCAGGGTCGAGGTGTTGGACGCGAAAATGGCTTGTGCCGGCAGCACCGCTTCGGCCTTCTTCGTGGTTTCGGCCTTGATCGCCGTATCCTCGAACACCGCTTCGACCACCATGTCGCAGCCATCGAGCAGCGCGAAGTCGTCGGTCGGGGTGATGCGGGCGAGGACGGCGTCCGCCTTGTCCTGCGTCAGCTTGCCCTTTTCGACCAGCTTGCCCAGCACCTTGGCCGAATAGTCCTTGCCCTTCTGCGCGGTCGCTGTGTCGCGGTCGATCAGCACGACGTCGATATTTGCATTGGCGGAGACGAACGCGATGCCCGCGCCCATCATGCCCGCGCCCAGCACGCCCACTTTCTTCGCTTCGAACTTCGGGAAGCCTTCGGGACGACGCGCGCCTTTTTCGGCCGCCTGCTTCGAAATGAAGGTGGTACGGATGATGTTGCGCGCAACCGGATCGGTCAGCAGCCTGGCGAAATATTTACCCTCGACCGCGAGCGCCTTGTCGAAGGGCAACTGCAAGCCGTGGAACACCGAGTTCAGGATCGCGGCCGGCGCGGGTTGATTATAACCCACCTTGGCGAGACCGCCCGTATACATCATGTAGGCGGCCGAATCCTCAGGAACGGTCAGGCCCTTCTTCTGCGGCGGCGTCCAACCCTTGACGTCCCAGGGCTTGACCGGATCAGGCCCGGTCGCAAGCCACGCCTTCGCCGCGTCGATCAGCTTGTCCGCCGGGACGACCTCGTCCACGATCTTGAGCTTGAGCGCTTCCTGCGGCCCCACCGAGCGGCCCGACAGCAGCAGGTCGAGCGCGATCTTCATGCCCGCGATAATGCCCAACCGCACCGTGCCGCCCGATCCGGGCAGCAGACCGACATTGACTTCGGGCAAACCCACCTGCGCCTTGGCATCATCCACCAGGATGCGCCGGTGGCAGGCCAGCGCCAGCTCGAAACCGCCGCCCAGCGCCAGGCCGTTGATCGCCGCCACCCAAGGCTTGCCCGATTGTTCGATGGCGCGGTGCATGTCGGTGGCGCGCTTCGAAAAGGCATAGGCTTCCTGCGGCGTCAGCGTGCCGAACCCATTCACGAGCTGCTTGAGGTCCGCACCGGCCATGAACGTCTTCTTGGCGGACGTCAGGATGACGCCCTTGATGCTTTCGTCCGCGGCAATCTGCTTCGCCGCCGCTTCCATGTCAGCGATGAAAGCATCGTTGACGACGTTCATCGAGCCTTCGGCATCGAGGGTCAGGATCGCAAAGCCGTCCTCGGCCTTTTCCAGTCGCATAGTCTTCATGGGATGTCCCGCTCTATAGTTCGGTATGCGCGTTCAAACGCGCTCGATGATGGCAGCCGTGCCCAGGCCGTTGGCCGCGCACAAGGTGATGAGGCCGGTTTCCGCGTTGCGCCGCTCCAGTTCGTCCAGCACGGTGCCCAGGATCATCGCGCCGGTCGCGCCAAGCGGATGACCCATCGCGATCGCCCCGCCATTGACGTTGATCTTGTCGTCGGGAACGTTCAGCTCCCGCTGGAAGCGCATCACCACGCTGGCGAAGGCTTCGTTCAGTTCCCAGAGATCAATGTCCTTCTCGGTCATGCCGGCCGCCTTGAGCGCCTTGCGCGACACCGCCGCCGGCGCCGTCAGCATGATCGTCGGCTCAGACCCGATATTGGCATAGGACCGGATACGACCGCGCGGCTTGAGGCCGGCCTTTTCCCCAAATTCCTTCGACCCGACAAGAACCAGGCCGGCGCCGTCGACGATACCGGAGCTATTGCCGCCATGATGGACATAGTTCAGCTCTTCGATTTCTGGATATTTGGCCTTCGCGACCGCTTCGAACCCGGCCTTGCCGAACCCTTCGAAGGCGGGCTTGAGCTTGGCGAGGCTTTCCAGCGTGGTGTCGGGTCGCATATGCTCATCATGATCTAGCACCACGTCGCCCAGCACATCCTTGATCGGCACGATCGCCTTTTTGAAATAGCCGTTTTCCCAGGCATGGGCGGCCTTGCGCTGGCTCTCGACGGCGAAATTGTCGACATCCTCGCGCGTGTAGCCGTCCAGCGTCGCGATGAGGTCGGCGCCGATGCCCTGCGGCGCGTAATAATTGCTGAAGGCGACCGACGGATCGGACGTCCAGGCGCCCGAGTCATAACCCATTACCGTGCGGCTCATCGACTCGACGCCACCGCCGATGCCGGCCTGGATCATGCCCGAATGGACCTGCGCCGCGATCAGGCTGACAGCGTCCAGCCCGGTGGCGCAGAAGCGATGGATCTGCTGGCCCGCGACCGTCTGGGCATAGCCGGCCTGCAACACCGCCGCGCGCGCCAGCACGCCGCCCTGTTCACCGACGGGCTGGGCCATGCCGATGATCACATCGTCGAGCAGTCCAGTGTCGAGATCATTGCGGCTCTGGAGCGCCTTCAAAAGCTGCGTCGCCATTTCGACAGAGGTGATCTCGTGCAGCGCGCCATCGGGGCGGCCCTTCCCGCGCGGCGTCCGGACATGATCGTAGACATAGGCTTCCATCGTGAATTCCCGACCAGTGATACAAAATCTCTGCCCTTGCTCTTGGACCCGGAAGGCAAGGCTGCACCTATCCAACGAAAGGCGCAGACAGAGGCGATGGCTGCAATCTGATCATCATCGATAGCTGACCGGCATTTTAGGAGCGGACATCCGTGGTCACACCAGGCGAAGATTGCGCCCCATTCCGTATTTCTGCAACCACTCTGGGCGATCTGCTTCTCAAAGGGTGGGACAAGGCATCCGACAAGGAAGCATTGGTATTCCCGGGAGAACGCAAGACATATGACGATGTCGTACAGAGCGTCCTGAAGCGCGCGCGCGGCCTGAAGGCGCTGGGCATCCGGCGCGGCGACCATGTCGGCATCCTGTTGCCGTCCAGCATCGAATTTGTCGAAACCCTGTTCGCCAATGCGATGTGCGGGGCCGTGTCAGTGCTGATGAACGCGCGGTACAAGGCGCCCGAAATGGCCTACGTCGCGCAAAATGCCGATCTGACAGCGATCATCACCAATGATATGGTCAGTGAGCATATCGATTTCGGTCGACGGCTGGAGGAGGCTTTCCCCGACCTGCCCGATGCCGCCGACTCCTCCTCACTCACGCTTGCGGGCGCGCCTCTGCTCAAGCGGATCGTGATGCTGGGCGGCCGTTCTGTCCCCGGTTTCGTCGATCAGGCGACCTTCGACGCGGCGGTGCAGCAGGTGGAGGAAGCGGAGATTCACGCATCCCGTCTGACCGTCAGGGTCCGCGACACCGCGATGATCCTCTATACGTCAGGGACGTCGGCCAATCCCAAAGGGTGCCTGCTCAGCCACGAGGCCGTCACCCGGGAGGCATCGAATCTCGCCCGCTATCGCTGGTCGTTCCAGCCCGACGAGCGCGCTTGGTCGCCGCTGCCTTTATTCCATATCGCCGCGATGCTCTGCATGCTGGGCGCGATCGACGTGGGCGGCACCTTCATCGGCCAGCCGCATTTCGATGCCGGAGAGAGTCTGCGGCAGATCGAGGATGAACGGGTAACGATGATGTTCCTGCCCTTCGTCACTTTCCATCAGGCCATGATCACCCATCCCGACTGGGCCAAGACCGACATGTCGTCGGTGCGCCTGCAAAATAGCTGCTTCGCCTTCATGCCGGATCGCGTAGGCCAGGCCTATCGGGAGAAGGCCCCGAACATGCTCCAGGTGGGCACCATGGGCATGACCGAGGCGACCGGCATCGTCACGACCGGCGGCTATGCGATGGACCCGGAAATGGGCTTCAAGAAGCTCGGCTTCCCCCTGGCCGGCATAGAGATGAAGATCGTCGACCCCGAAACCGGTGCGGAAAAGGGCGTGGACGAACGCGGCGAAATTCTCATTCGCGGCTACAATCTGTTCGACGGCTATTACAAGGATCCTGAGAAGACGGCGCAGGCGCTGGATGCCGACGGCTGGTATCATAGCGCCGACATCGGCTCGATCGACGAACAGGGCCATGTCATGTTCCATGGCCGGTTCAAGGACATGCTGAAGGTGGGAGGAGAGAACGTCGCCGCGGCCGAGGTCGAGGCCGTATTGGCGACCCATCCGGCGGTCCGCCTGGCGCAGGTGGTCGGGCTTCCGGACGAGCGGCTGGCGGAAATCCCCGCCGCCTACATCGAACGCGAAGGCGATGTGGAGGTCGAGGCGGAGGAACTCATCGCCTATACCAGGCAGCGCCTCGCTTCCTTCAAGGTTCCGCGCCATATCCGTTTCATCGACGAATGGCCGATGTCAGCATCGAAAATCCAGAAGTTCAAGCTGCGCGGCGCGTTGATGGACGAACTGGGCCTGAAGGACTGAAACACGGCGCATCGACGCCATGAAAGTGTAGGGAGAGTGACATGCGGGTGATCATCACGGGTGCCGCAAGCGGCATCGGCAGGGCCTGCGCCGAACTTCTGGCGGCCGGGTCGATGATTCCGGGCGAACATCAAATGCTGCTCGCGGATCGCGATGCCGCCAATCTGCAGGTGGTGGCCGATGCGGTCGGCCCCGCCGCCGCGGCCTGCGTGGTCGATCTGGCCGAACCCGATTGCGGCGACCGGATTGTCGCGGCGGCGCTCGCCCACATGCACGGCATCGACGCCGTCATCAGTAATGCCGGCATCATCATGGGCGGCGCGCTGGTCGAACTGCCGATCAGCGATTTCGATCGCATCTTCGCCATCAACACCCGCTCGTCCTGGCTGCTGGGCAAGGCGGCCCATCCTCACCTCAGGGAGAGCAAGGGCGCCTTCGTCGCGACCGCGTCCATGTCGGCCACCCAGCCTACGCCCGGGCTTGGCTTTTATTCCTCCAGCAAGGCCGCCTTGCTGATGATGATACGCCAGCTCAGTATCGAATGGGGTCCGGACGGTATCCGATGCAATACGGTGTCGCCCGGCCCCACCTACACGCCGATGACCGCTGCAGGATATAAGGACCAGTCGCGACGCGACCAGCGGGAAGCCAATATTCCCCTGCGCAAACTCGGCGTGGCCGAGGATGTCGCACAGGCGATCCTGTTTCTGATCAGCCCTCATGCCGGCCACATCAGCGGTGTCGACCTGCTGGTCGATGGCGGCATGAGCAACATGCTGATGCCCGCCAGCGGCGGTGGCACCGGTCAGAACCGGCAGAGCTGACATGAGATCAAAAGGTCCGATCCGCGCCAGCCGCCCATTCGGCGTCGGTTCCGCCCCCCGCATTTTGCGGGTCGATCAGCAGCCGCGCCGTCGCCATCAAATGGTCCGTCAGCAGCGCCTCGGCGCGGTCGGCATCCCGTGCCAACGCGGCGTCGACGATCTGCGCATGTTCGTGAACCAGATTCCGGTCGCCATGGGCCAAGGGCACGGTGAGATAGCGATAGCGTTCCGACTGGGCATAGAGCCAGTCGCGCATCTTGAGCAGCCATGGACTGTCGCACGCTGCGACCAGGGCGTGGTGGAAGGCCGCATGGGCGTCCGCATAATCCTCGTTCAGACGGGCCGCCTCCCGCGGGTCGCGGGTCGGAGTCTTGCTCAACCTATGGGCTGCGCTAACGATCGAGGCTTCCCAGTCCAGGCCTCCCTTCTCGATGGCGCGCCGGAGGCATTGCCCTTCAATATCGCTGCGGACCCTGACCAGATCGGTCAGATCGCCGATCGATATCGGCGTCACCCGAAATCCCCGCGCGTCGTCCTGCGTCACAAAGCCCTCGGACGTGAGCCGCGACAGGGCTTCGCGCACCGCCCCGAGACTGAAGCCCTGCGTTTCCGTGATATCCTTGATGTTGATTTTGGCGCCGGGCACCAGCCGACAGGTCAGGAGATCGTCGCGCAATTGCCGGTAGGCGCGTTCGGTCAGGCTCAGCTTCTTGGTCATCGGAACAACTATATCAGCTCCGCCACCCATGGCAATTCAACAAGATGTATTTTATAGCTTGAAATATATTTCATTCAATTCCATGCCGTCGGTTCAGCGGGTTGGACAGATTCTCAGGAGGTTTGCATATGCGGTTGGCCAAGGTAACGAAGAACGGCGCAGTCGGTCTGGCAGTAGACACGGGCGCGGGCGTCAAGGCGCTGTTCGGCGATGCTGCCCTCTATGATCTGGATGCGCTGATCGCCAGCGGCGGCAGCGCCCTGACGGATGCCGGCGCGAAAGTCAGCGCAGAGGGCGAGGAAGTGCAGGTTGAAGACCTCACTTTCCTCCCGCCCCTCGTCAAGGCGCCCAAGATCCTCTGCCTGGGTCTCAACTACAAGGATCACGCGGCTGAAGGCGGATTCACCGTGCCCGAATTCCCGACGATATTCGGCCGTTTCAATTCGAGCCTCATCGGCCATGGCGCACCGATCATCAAACCGACCTGTTCCGATCAACTCGATTATGAGGCGGAAATGGTCGCGGTCGTCGGCAAGGGCGGCAAGAATATCAGCGAGGACGACGCGCTGTCGCATATCGTCGCCTATTCGGTGTTCAACGACGGTTCGATCCGCGACTATCAGCTCAAGACGCCGCAGTGGACGGTCGGCAAGAATTTCGACGATACTGGCGCCTTCGGCCCCTGGCTGGTAACGGCCGACGAACTGCCTGCGGGCGGTGCCGGCCTCAAGATCGAAACCCGCCTCAACGGCCAGGTGGTGCAGAGCGCGAACACCTCCGACATGGTGTTCGATGTCGTCGACACGGTCGCCCTCCTCTCCACCTGCTTCACGCTGGAAGCGGGCGACGTCCTGGTCATGGGAACCCCGTCGGGCATCGGCCTTGCCCGCAAGCCTCCGCTGTTCATGAAGGATGGCGATGTGTGCGAAGTGGAAATCGAGAAGATCGGCCTGTTGGTGAACCCCATCAAGGCAGCATGATCGAAAGGCCGGGCGCCGTTCTGTCGGCGCCCGGCCAGCCAAGGAGGGAAGGATGAACCAGAACAGCCCGTCGGGACGCCGCGCCAATAGTTTGGGCGTCCATTCCATCGATCATTTCGCGGTCGAAGTGCCCGATCTGGAAGCCGCGCGGACATTCTACACGCTCTTCGGGCTCGACGTCCGCGAGCGGGATGACACGCTGGAATTATATGCGGTCGGCAATCCGCATCGCTGGGCCGTGCTGAGCCAGGGCGGCGACGCCAAGCGGCTGCGCTATCTGAGCTTCGGCATCTATCCGGACGAAGCGGATGCCTTTGCCGCCCATCTCGACGGCTGCGGCGTCACCCGGATCGAAGCCCCCGAAGGCGCGGAAGCCGACGGCATCTGGTTCGCAGGCTTCGATGGCCTGCCGATCAACGTCCGTGTCGCAGACAAGGCGACGCCATCGGAAAAGAGCCATTTCACCTTCGTCAGCGCGGCGCCGGGCCAATCCGGCGCGATCCCTAACAGCAAAGCGCCCAAGGTTCATCCGCGCCGCCTTTCGCATTTCGCGATCTTCACGACCGACGTGAATGCCGCGATCGACTTCTATGAAAAGACGCTCGGCCTGCGCCTGTCCGACAAGAGCGAACCGGCCGTCGCCTTCCTGCACGGCGCCCATGGCAGCGATCATCATCTGCTTGCCCTCGTCCTTTCCGATCGACGGGGCATGCATCACAATAGCTGGGATGTCGGATCGGTAATGGAAGTGGGTCTGGGCGGCGCGACCATGGCCCGGGCGGGCTATGGCCCCAACTGGGGCGTGGGCCAGCATGTGCTGGGCGCCAATTATTTCTATTATGTGCGTGATCCCTGGGGCAGTTTCAGCGAATATTCGGCCGATATCGACTTCATTCCGCATGATGTCGACTGGCCGGCCGCCAACCATGCACCGGAGGACAGCATGTTCCTGTGGGGACCCGATCCGTTCCCCGAATTCATCCAGAACACAGAACCGGCGGAGGCCTGATCGTCATGACCACATTCCTACTTCTCCATGGCGGCGGCATGGGCGGCTGGACCTGGAAATATGTCCGCGAAATTCTGGAGGCCGGGGGCCACAAGGTCTACACTCCGACCTTCACAGGCTTTGGCGAGCGCGAACATCTGATCGGCCGCGACGTGGGCAATGCGACTCATGTGCGCGACATCGTGAATGTCTTCAAATATGAGGATCTGCGCGACGTTGTGCTGGTCGCGCACAGCTATGCGGGCACGGTCGCGCCTGGCGTGATCGCAGAGGTGGGCGACCGCATCGCATCCATCATCTATCTCGACGCCATCGTGCCCCGGTCGGGGGAACGGATCGCGTCCCTCATGGGCTATGTCCACGAAGACCAACTCGCTGCGCTGGATGCGATGCTCGAAGCGGGCGAAGGCCCGGTGGGGTCGGGCGTGCATGAAATGCAGCGCGCGGCGGCCAAGGAGCACCCCCATCTCATGGACCCGGCGCGGGAGAAATGGCTGCTCGACAATTTGTCGGACCAGCCGATGAAGGCGACCGCCTGCGTCATCCCCGTGGGCGCCGAAGTGATCGACCGGCCCGTCGACTATATCGCGGCGGCCGTCACGGTGATGACGGCGATGCACGACCGGGCGCGCGAACTGGGCTGGACCATCCATGACCATCCGGGCGATCACGCCCTGCTGGTGGGCGATCCGGAGGGAACGACCGACCTTATTCTGAAGATTTCCGGCGCGGGAACTCCGGCATGAATGCGGCTGAGCTGTTCTCGGTACAGGACCGCGTCGCCGTCGTCACCGGCGGGTCGACCGGCATCGGCCGCCATATCGCGACCGGTCTGACCGCGGCGGGCGCCACCGTCTATATCTGTGCCCGCACGCAGGCCAAGGTGACGGCGGCCGCGGCGGAGATTTCCGCCACGACCGGCGGTCGCTGCACCGGCCTGGTCGCCGATCTGTCGACGCTCGCGGGGATCGAAACTCTGGTCGCGGCGGTGTCCACCCGGGAACAGGCCGTGCATGTCCTAGTGAACAATGCCGGAACCATGGCCGACGCGCCCATCGACGATTATGGCGAGGACGAATGGGATCCGGTCATCGACCTGAACCTGAAGGCCCCTTTCTTCACGCTTCGGAAATTTCTGCCCCTGCTCCGCGCGGGCGGCACGGCGGAGCGCCCCGCGTCGATCATCAACATCGGTTCGGTCGGCGCGCTCAAGGTCGGGCCCAAGGAAAATTATGCCTATCAAGCCTCGAAAAGCGCCATCCACTGGATGGCGAAAGGCCTCGCCAAGCGGCTGGGCCGCGACAACATCACCGTCAACGTCATAGCGCCCGGTTTCTTCGAATCCGAGATGACCGTCATCACCTCCGACGAGATGCGCACGATGGTGGAATCGATGGTGCCCCGCGGCCGCGTCGGTACGCCGGAGGATCTGGCAGGCGCAGCCATCTATCTCGCCTCGCGCGCGGGCGCCTATGTCACCGGATCGGTCATCCCTGTCGAGGGAGGATTGTCGATCTGATATGACCCAACTTCATTTCGTCGCCATTGGCGGCACAATGCGCGCCTATTCCTCCACCGAGCGGGCGCTTCGCAAGGCGCTTGCCATTGCAGAGGAACGCGGCGCACGCACGACGCTGCTTGCCGGGGCGGATATCGACTTCCCGTCTTACGCGCCCGACAATCCGGATCGTCCGGATGCGGCACGACGCTATGTCGACATCCTGCGGTCGGCGGATGCCGTGATCATCGGATCACCTGGTTATCATGGCGCGATCTCCGGCTTTGTGAAGAATGCGCTCGATTATGTCGAGGATATGAGCCGCGACGAGCGTTGCTATTTCGACGGTCTTCCCGTGGGCTGCGTGGCGACGGCGGCCGGCTGGCAGGCCGCGGTCGCCACGCTCCAGCAACTGCGGGTGATTACCCACGCGCTGCGGGGCTGGCCGACACCGCTGGGCATCGCCATCAACACCATAGGCGGCGAAGGCGATCCGATCGACAACGCGCCTATCCCCGACCAGTTGGGGATGATGGTGGACCAATTGTTCAGTTTCTGCCGACGGCCTGCCCTATAGTTGGATAGGTTCGCAATGCATCTGCCGGGCGCTTAGTCGCAGTGCCACTAACGGGAATGACGATGGATTTTTCACTCACCGAGGAACAGCGGGCGTTCAGGGACATTGTCCGCCGCTGGGTCGATGCGGAAGCGCCCAAGGACTGGATGCGCGCGCTGGAAGCCGACGAAGAAAATTATCCCTATGCGCTGTGGGACAAGATCGCTGAGCAGGGATTTTTCGGGATAGGCATTCCCGAGGAATATGACGGGCTGGGCGGCGACGTCATGATTCAGATGATCTTCGCCCGTGAATTCGCGCGAACGGCCGGCGGCCTGCTGTGGGTCTGGGGCCTCACCTCCTTCGGCGGCGCGAAGACGATCGGTGCGGTCGGCACGGAGGAGCAGAAGAATCGCTGGCTGCGCCCCATGGCGCAGGGCAAGCTGCGCGTCTCGCTGTCGATGACCGAACCCGACGGGGGCACCGACGTCCTGGGCGCGATGAAGACCCATGCCGAAAAGGTCGACGGCGGCTGGAAGCTGAACGGCGCCAAGATGTGGACCACCGGGGCAAAGGCCGCCGACAGGCTGCTCGTACTCGCTCGAACTGATAAGAACGCGGAAAAGAAGCATCATGGCCTCACCATGTTCTTCGTCGACGCCAAATCGCCCGGCATCACCGCTTCCCTCCTGCCCAAGCTCGGCATGCGCGCCATGGGATCGTGCGAGGTTCATTATGAGGACGTCTTCGTTCCCGACGAGGACGTACTGGGTGAGCCTGGACAGGCCTGGTATGCGATGTTGCCCACACTCAATAATGAGCGGATCATGGTCGGCGCGCAATGTCTGGGCGCGATCGACGGGGTGCTGGAAGACGCGCTGGAATATATGCTGCAGCGCAAGGCGTTCGGCGGCATTATCGGCCGCTTCCAGATTTTGCAGCATTATGTCGCAGACATCGCGACATGGCAGAAGCTGACCGAGCTGTTGCTTTACAACGTCGCCTGGATGCAGAGCAACGGCATGCCGTGCGGTACCGAGGCCAATATGCTCAAGATGGTCGCCACGGAGAATGCCGTGAAGGCCGCGGACCTTGGCATCCAGATATTGGGCGGCATGGGCTATTCGGCGGAAACCGACATGCAGCGTTACTGGCGCGACCATCGGATCCTGCGGATGACGCCGATCAGCAACGAAATGGTGCGCAACACGATTGCCGAGAGCCTCGGCCTGCCGCGTTCTTTCTAAGGACCGACCATGAGCGATCTTGACGATCTTCCCCCTGCCCCCGACGCCGCCGGCACATCGCTCGATGGCGACAAGGTCTTCACCATCACGGCGGAAGAGAATGCCGCCCTGTGCCGGTCGACCGGCGTCGAACCAGCCACTGACGGTAGCGCTCATCCCATCTATTATTATATCGCCACCCAGGTCGCGATGGGCAAGACGGTGGCGGGCGTCTGCGAAGCGTGTGAATTCGATGTCGAGGATGGCCCGATGATGGGCAGCAGCGGCGTACGGTTCGATGCGCCGCTGAAGGTGGGCGAAAGCTACAAGGTAACGGGGGAGATACTCAGCCTGGTCCGCAAGCGCAGTCGTAAGCTGGGCGTCATGGACGTGCTGACCTATCGCCTCCGCCTGCACCTGCTCGATGGAACGCGGGTGCTGGAAACCGATAATGTGTGGGTATTGCCCCGCAAGGAGTTCGCCGCATGAGCCATGCCGTCGGAGACACGCTGCCGCCCTTCACGATCGAGAGCGTTAGCCCGCAAGCCATGAAGCAGTGGGCGGGGTTCCTCGCCGATCCCAATCCCATCCATCTCGATGTCGAGGTGGTGAAGGCCAAGGGGTTGGGCGACCGGGTCATCAACCAGGGCCCAATCAACGTCGCCTATATGATGAACATGCTGATGCGCGCCTTCCCGGGCGGACGGATCAAAGCGATGGATTCGCGCTTTCTGGACAATGTCTATGGCGGCGACCGGGCGGTGGTGACGGGCAGGATCGCTGCGATCGAAGGCAATGCCGTGACCTGCGAATTCTCGCTGGATGTCGATGGCCGCGGCACGGTCAATTCCGGCACGGCGACGGTGGAAATCTAAAAGATCAGAGGAGAATAGCAATGCCTAGCGGACCTTTTGCCCATGTGTGCATGGTCGTGCGCGATCTGGACAAGGCGATCGAGGATTGGACCAAAATCCTGCGCGTGCTAGATCCTGCGTCGCTGGAAGAACGCCTCGTCAAATATGACGAATTTTCCAGCGGCGACGACGCCGGCATGAAGTGGGCGACCTTCGTCAACAATGGCGGCACGGAAATCCAGTTCATTCAGCCGGCCCCGGGCACCCCCATGGGCGATCGCCTCGAAAAGGTGGGCGAGCATGTCCATCACCTCTGCTACGCGACCGACGATGTGCCGGGCGCGATGGAAAAGCTGAAGGCGGAGGGGCTGCACCTGCCCGGCGGCGGTCAGACCTTCAACGATCCGGACATGACATGGCAGAAATGGAGCTGGGTTGGCCATAAGAGCACCCATGGCTGCCTGATCGAGGTCGCCTCGCCCTATGAGAGCCGCAACGACGGCAAGTGGCACCATGCACCCGGCAAATTCGCCTATAAGGGCCCCGGTGAGCATCCGTCATTCGCGGAAATCGTCCCGCCGGTCGCCGCCGAGTAATGCAGGCGCCCGGTATGACTGTTCCCACGCGGATAAGCGTGCCGGGTGACGGGCTGGAGATGGTTGCGGACGCCTATGGCGACCCTGCCGCGCCGCCCGTCTGCTTCTTCCATGGCGGCGGCCAGAGCCGCCGTTCCTGGGCCGGGTCTGCCAGGCGGGTGGCGCGGGCCGGCTATTACGGCCTGACCTTCGATCTGCGCGGCCATGGCGACAGCGGATGGGCCGCCGACGGCGACTATCTGCTGGAAGCCTATGGTCGCGATGTCGAGTCCATCATCCAGGCCTTCGACAGGCCGATCGCGCTGGTGGGGGCCTCGCGCGGAGGCCAATCCGCGCTGGTCGGTGGGTCGCGCCATGCCGATCTGGTGCGCCTTATCATGCTCGCCGACGTCGCGCCCTATATGGTGGATGACGGCGTTGATGACATTCGTGGCTTTTTCCGCGCCAGCGACTCCGGTTTCGCATCGCTGGAGGAAGCGGCCGACGCCCTTCACACCCATCTGGGCCAGCCCCGCCTGCCTGACGTTTCCGGTCTCGCCAAATCGATGCGCAAAGCGGATGGGCGGCTGTTCTGGCACTGGGATCCCCGCACGACGGCGCCGGAATTTCTGCATCCCCCGTCGGAAGGGGAAGCGCTCATCGCCGCAGCGCGCCGCGCGCAATCGCCTCTCGTGCTTGTGAAAGCAGAGCTGAGCGAGATCGTCTCGGACGAAAGCGTCCGGCAATTTCGGGCGCTCGCCCCGCAACTTGAGGTTGAGATCGCCCACGGCGTCGGCCATATGTTCACCGGCGACCGCAATGACGCCTTTGCCGATCGCCTGCTCCACCACCTCGCACTTCATCTGCCGCTATGACGAAGGGCGCGGCTTTCGTCGTCGGCGGGACAGGCGGCCTTGGCAGCACGATCTGCCGACGCCTTTCGACCGAATGGGATCAACTCGCCATCGGCTATCGGTCCAGCCGGGAAAAGGCGTCGGCGGTTGCGGCGTCCCTGCCAAACAGCTCATGCGAGACGCTGTCCGTTGCCTGCGATCTTTCCGATCGCGCCTCGATAGAGACCGGCATCCGCGAGACGGTCGAGCAATTCGGCGCCATCGGCACGATGGTCTTCGCCAGCGGGGTCGACATCGCCCAGCCCTTCGTCAGCCAGATCAGCGAGGAGCAATGGCGTGAAGTCATAGAGATCGAACTGGTCGGCTTCACCCGTATCGTGTCCGCCACCCTGCCATATTTCCGCGCTCAGGGCTTCGGCAATTTCGTCACCGTCGTTTCGGTCGCGAATTACTGCTTCCCCCCCGGCGACGCCCTCTCCTCCGTGCCCAAGGCGGGAATGGAAGCGCTGGGCCGCGCCATCGCCAAGGAGGAAGGCCGTTACGGCATCAGGGCGAACATGGTCGCTCCGGGAATCATCGACGCCGGGCTTGGCGCAGAGTTCCTCACATCGCTCTATTCGCCGGAAATCTGGGAAACGCAGCGCAAACGCATTGCCCTGCAACGCTTCGGCAGCGGCGAGGATATTGCCGAGGCCGTAGCCTTCCTGGCTTCGGCCAAGGCGCAATATATGACTGGCCAGACCCTGATCGTCGATGGCGGCTTCAGTCTCTGAAGCCAACGGCCGCGCTCAACCCAGCCGCCGCTGCGCCGCGACGCCATCGCCCCAATTGTGAATGCGCTCCCAGAAGCGGACGCGGGTCGGCGCGAAATTATGCATGTGCGCCATCCGGGGACAAATGAAGAGCTGGATGTCTTCCGCGCTTTTATAGGCCCGGGGCTCGCCCAATGGATCCGGGACAACGTCGCGCTCGCCCACCGCGATCAGCACGGGGACGCGTACGACCGCTGCTTCGAGCGCCACCGCGCCCGGCGCGACCATATATACGCCGCAAGGCGGCGTGGTCGCCGAACGCCATTCGGGCAGCGGATCGACCAGTCCTGCGGACGCCATCATGTCGAGCGTGACGATATCCGCAGGCTCGTCATCATGGTGGAAGGACCATTGGAAAGGATGCTCGCCTGCCCTTGCCGCCGCCTGGAGCGCTTCGGCGTCGCCCAGCTTCACGCCCGGAGCTTGAGCCAGCGCCGCCGCGTTCAGGACATGCGGGGCATCGAGCGATGAACGGCGCGAAATCCAGGGCCACGCGGCGGGCGGCTGGCGCGGCCGGGTCGGCACGACAGTATGGACGCCGCTATAGCCCAGCACGCCGATGCCGTGGAATGTCTGGTGATTGCCCTGCGCGACGACCGTGAAGCATCCGCCCATCGACTGGCCTATGCCAAGGCATGTGGCGTCGACGATCGGGTCCAGTCCATCGACGAGCGTGCCCGCTTCCAGCCGGGCCATGACCTGGCGCACCATCGCGTCGTTGGCCGCCGCCACATTATCGAGATTGAGGGCATTGCCTTCCGGGATGGTGGACTCGCCAAATCCCAGATGATCGCAGGCGACAAAAATCCATCCGCGCTTGCAATGGAAACCCGCTTCCCCGCCGCCCGACCCATCCGGCATGTCGAAGCTGTAATAGCGCCGGCAATAGCCCCCGCCGGGAAAAGCGAAGCAGACGGTCGTGGGATTGGCCAATGCCGTCATATCCGGAAGATGAACCGTGATCGCCACATGGGCGGCAATGCCGAGGGCCGCCGCCTCGCTGACATCGATCTTCAGTTCGACTGAGCGCTTCATGCCCTTGCTCATCCTTCCATTCCAAACACCGACGCCCTCCTTCGCCGGACCGGCGCGCCCTCGCCGCGCCGGTCCGGCCTGTCGGTCACTTATAGGGGTCGACGGGCTGGGGAACGTCGATGACTTCCAGATCCTTCAGCATCGTCAGCACGTCGGAGATCGAATAGATATGATCGATCTTGTCGCCCCGGAAGCGCAGCCACGAGAACCACAGGACGTTGAGGTCGTTGCCGGTGGGTTGAACGCCCATATAGGGACCGCCGGTATGTTTGCCATGATGATGGCACAGTACGCAGATCTCGTCCTCGCCGCGGCCCCAGGCCTTCAGCGTGCGATAGATGCTGGGCGGGAAGGTCTTGTAGAGGCCCTGCGGCGAGGTCTTCCACACATGATAGGTGCCAAGGTCGGGCCGGTTCGGGTTGTCGTAGGTCATCGTGTCGGTATTGAAGAATGCGTCCATTCCGTCCCAATCGCCGCGATTGATGACTTCATGCAGGTCCATCCAGTGATTGACCATGAACGCCTGCCGCTCGGTCAGCCCGGCTGTGATGTCTGCCCGCTTCTCCTTGGACAGGACGAAATCGGCTTCCGTGAACGGGGCGAGGCCCATAATAGTCTCCTTGATCAAAAACGGTCCGCGGGATCGGTCCCGAGGGCTGTGGTTTCTTCCCCATAGCCACCGCGCTCGGCACCTACCTAATGGAAGGCGGCGAACCTCCTCCTCTGTGCCAGCGGAGATTCTATAGAATGAGTGAGACGGAGGAGAGGCCATGACACTGACCCTGCAGGAGATGTCGGACCGGTTCGAAATTCAGGACCTGATCGTAGGCTATTGCTACGCAGTGGATACGCGCGACTGGGACGCGCTGGACCGCTATTTTACCGACGATGCGGTGATCGACTATTCCGAAATGGTGGGCGTGGTCGGAAGCCTTGCGGAAATCAAGGCATTTCTCTCTGCAAGCCTGACGCCGATCCTGGCCTTTCAACATGCCGTGTCCACCACCCAATATCAGATCACGGGCGACCGGGCGAAGACCAAAACCGCCTGCTACAATCCGATGACGGTCAGCAATGGCGAAATGACCGATACTTTGGTCTTCGGTCTCTGGTATCATCATGAATTCGTCCGCACCGCGCAGGGCTGGAAGATCAGCCGCCTCTATGAACAGAAGTGCTACCGGATCAATGTGCCGGACTGGCTCGCGGCCCAATTGCCCGCCTGATTGCTTTCCAAGCCTTTTGGGATTTCGAGGGGAGCCGATGCGCCGCTTTCTGAACATGCTGTTCGTTCTGGTTCTGCTCCTCGCGGGCCTGTCGCTGCTCTGGCTTGGCGGGCAGCTCGCGCTGCTCGGCGGGTCGATCTGGTATTGCGTGTCCGGCCTCGTCATGACGGTCACCGCGTTTCTCGGCTGGCGTCGTTCGCCGCTCTCGATCACCCTCTTTTGGACCTTTCTCGTCGCCAATCTGGGCTGGTCGCTCTGGGAAGTTGGACTGGACGGCTGGGCGCTGGCGCCTCGGTTGGCCATGCCCGTCGCCATGGGCTTCTACATGCTCACCCCCTTTTATCGGCAGCATGTCGGGCTTGGCCGTCCCCTGCCCGCCGCCCGCGCGCTGTGGCCGGCTCTTCTCCTGCTCGTCATAGGCGGCATCGGCAGCGCTTTCTGGGCGGATCGTTCGCCGTCAGCGCCCAGCACGCTCTGGGGCGCCGCACCTGCACGAGCAGCCGATGGCGACTGGGTCGCCTATGGCAACGACCGGGGCGGGTCGCGCTACTCGCCACTTGCGCAGATCACGCCCGCGAATGTCGGCAATCTGGAAAGGGCGTGGACCTACCACACCGGCAAGCTGACAGACGGCAAGCAAGGCACCGCCTTTCAGGCCAATCCGCTCAAAGTGGGCAATCGCCTTTTCCTGTGCGCGGGCAATAATGATGTGATCGCGCTCGACCCCGAAACGGGCCGACAATTATGGCGGCACCAGCCCAAGACCGATCTGGCCGGCGTCTATGGCCTCGTCTGCCGCGGCGTCACTTATTATCGCATCCCGCAAGCCCAGGGCGACTGCGCCGAACGCATCTACACCGCGACACTCGACGCGCGGCTGATCGCACTCGATGCCGCCACCGGCAGGCTATGCCCCGGCTTCGGGCAGGGCGGACAGGTCGATCTGAAAACGGGACTGGGCACGATCGACAAGGGCTATTATTTCGTCACCTCGCCCCCCGCCCTCGTGCGCGGCCGCCTCGTCCTGGGCGGCTGGGTGATGGATGGTCAGAAAATCCGGGAGCCTTCGGGCGTGATCCGGGCGTTCGATGCCGTCACGGGCGATTTTTCCTGGGCCTTCGACATCGGCCGCCCCGACGATCACGGCCCGCCGCCGCCCGGCGGCGTCTTCACGCCGGGCACACCCAATAGCTGGGCGCCGATGAGTTCAGACGACAGGCTGGGCCTCGTCTATGTGCCCACGGGGAACGCTACGCCCGACTATTTCGGGGGACATCGCACCGCCAATGACGATCGCTATTCCAGCGCCGTGCTGGCGCTCGACGCGGAAAGCGGGGCGGTGCGCTGGTCCTTCCAGACGACCCATCATGACCTGTGGGACTATGACGTGCCCGCCCAGCCCACGCTGGTCGACCTCCCGGGCGGCGTGCGCGGCCTGCTCCAGCCGACCAAGCGTGGGGAGATTTTCTTCCTCGACCGGGCGACTGGCAAGCCCATTCTGCCGGTGGAGGAACGCCCCGTCCCGCAGGGCGCCGTTCCCGGCGAACGCCTTTCGAAAACCCAGCCCTATTCGGTCGGCATGCCCAGTTTCGGCGGTCCGCGTCCGACGGAAAAGGGCATGTGGGGCCTGACACCGATCGACCAGGCGATGTGCCGCATCCGCTTCCGCCAGGCCCGCTTCGACGGGGACATGACCCCGCTGTCCACCGAGCATCCAACCCTCACCTGGCCCGGCTATCTGGGCGGCATCGACTGGGGCGGCGTATCGGTCGATCCCGGGCGCGGCCTGATGATCGTCAACAACAATCAGGTCGGCAACTATAACCGCCTGATCCCCCGCGCCGTTGCGGACCGGCAGGGCATCAGGCCGATGACCGCCGCCCATATGAGCGATGTCGGTGGCCCCGTCGCCCAGATGGGCGTGGCCTATGCCGCCCATATCGCGCCCTTCCTCTCCCCCCTCGCCATTCCGTGCCAGCAGCCCCCCTATGGCCGAATCAACGCGGTAGACCTGAAGACCGGCAAGCTGGTGTGGAGCCGACTGTTCGGCACCTCGCGCGACAGCGGCCCGCTGGCCCTGCCGACCTTCGTGCCGATTCCCATGGGTGTGCCCAATATCGGCGGATCGGTGGCGACCGCGAGCGGCCTCACCTTCATCGGTGCGACGCAGGAGCATATGTTCCGCGCCTATGAAACCACGACCGGCCGGTTGCTGTGGAAGGCGCGCTTGCCGGCGGGTGGCAACGCCTCCCCCACCACCTATTGGTCGAATGCCAGCGGACGCCAGTTCGTGGTGATCGCCTCGGGCGGACACGGCGCCATGCTGTCAGGTGCGAGCGATGCGTTGATCGCCTATGCCCTGCCCAAGCAATAGCGGGGAGCGAGAAACGGGCGCCTCAGCACTAGCCAAGTAAACGCGACGAGTCGCGGGAAGATGCCGCCCGATCCTATCCTTTGGCGGGCAAGATTGGCCTAAGGGGCTTTATGTTTCTTCGGGAAACAAGGGGAGGAAAACATGTCTGCACATGGCGGTCTGGTGAGACGCTTGCCCGTCGGCGCCGACGATGAACGCGAGATCAAACATGTGCTGCTGCGTTACGCCACCAGCATCGACACGCGGGACTGGCCGCTTTTCCGGACCTGCTTCGCCCAGGATTGCGAGACCGATTACGGCAGCTTCGGACATTGGCGCGGGCCGCGTGAAATCGCCGAATATATGGCCGATGCGCACCGCCACATGGGGCCGACGCTGCACCGCATCACCAATATCGTGATAGAGAAGCGCGACGACCAGGTGCACGCGCGCAGCTATGTCGACGCAATCCTGCCGGAGGCGGCCCAAGGCGGCGTCACCCATCGCGCGGCCGGCTATTATGACGATTGCCTGGTCCGCACATCGGACGGCTGGAAGATTTCCCGTCGAAAGTTCACCATGGTCAAGGCAGGGCTGGATGACTGATCTCAACCGTCAGGTCCTGTTGACGTCGCGTCCGGCGGGAATCGCGCAGGCGGAAAATTTCGCGATCGGGCATGCGCCGATCCAACAGCCCGCGCCGGGCCAGATACTGGTGCGCAATCATTATCTCTCGATCGAACCCGCCATGCGCGGCTGGATCGCCGATGCGGGCAATTATGCCGTGCCCGTCGCCATCGGCTCGGTCATGCGCAGCCTGGCGTCGGGCGAGGTGGTGGCCTCTGCACATCCCGACTATGCTGTCGGCGAGTATGTGTCCGGCTGGTTCGGCTGGCAGGATTACGCCTGTGTCCCAGCCGATGAGGTCGTGCAGCGCACCACCGCGGCCGAGATGCGGGCGTCGCTAGGCATTCTGGGCATCAACGGCATGACGGCCTATCTCGCGCTCACACTGGTCGGCCAGCCCCGCGCAGGCGAGACCATCGCGGTATCCACGGCGGCCGGTGCCGTCGGTTCGGCCGTCGGCCAGATCGCCCACATCCTTGGTTGCCGCACGATCGGCATCGCGGGCGGGCCGACCAAGGTGCGGCGCTGCGTGGAGGAATATGGCTATGACCGCGCCATCGATTATCGGGCCGGGAACATAAGCGCGGCGATCGCCGAACATGCCCCGGAGGGAATCGACATTTATTTCGACAATGTCGCAGGGGCGATCAGCGACTCGGTTCTGCCGCATCTGGCCCAACGCGGGCGCGTCATAGTGTGCGGAACGGCATCGATCGACCGCTGGGATCCATGGCCTATGGGGCCGCGCGTCGAACGGCATCTGCTGGTCAAGCGCGCCCGCATGGAGGGCTTCGTCATCTTCGACCATCTCGATCGCTATGCCGAAGCGACGGCACAATTGCGGACATGGATCGCGCAGGGCCACCTCACCTGGCGCGAGGACATACTGGAGGGGATCGAGGCCTGCCCCGACGCGCTCGCCGGTCTTTATCGCGGCGAAAATGACGGCAAGCGGCTCATCCGTCTCGTCTGATCTGGGAAGAGGACATAACGTCATGGAGTCTCTGGAAGGGCAAATCGCCATCGTTACCGGCGCATCGTCGGGCATCGGCGCTGCCAGCGCCCGTGCGCTTGCTGAAGCGGGCGCAACCCTGGTGCTGGTCGCCCGCCGCGCCGACCGCCTCACCGCACTGGCCGATGAACTGGGCCGTGGCAGCACGGCCTACGCAGCAGATATGGCGGATCCTGACGCGCCGCAAAGGCTGCATGATTTCGTCTTGGGTCACTTCAGCCGGGCCGACATATTGGTCAACAATGCCGGTATGCTGCATGCTGCGCCGATCGACGCATTCGACCTCGACCAACTCCGCCCTATGATCGCGATCAACTATGAGGCAGTGGTGCGCGCCAGCACCCTTTTCGCGCGGACAATGAAGGCGGCCGGAAGAGGGCAGATCATCAACATATCCAGCATCGGCGCGAACATCACCGCCCCCGGCGTGGGCGTCTATGGCGGCCTCAAGCGCGCGCTGGAGGCCTTTACCGACTGTCTTCGCGTCGAGCTTGCCGGATCGGGCGTCAAGGTAGGGATCGTTGCGCCGGGCACGACCAGCACCGAGATTTTCGAGGATATGAAGGCCAGGGGGCAACCGTCCTGGGACAGCTTCATCCCGCCGATGCAACCCCGCGACATTGCGGAAGCCGTCGCCGTCATCGCGCAACAGTCCGAACGCACCAATATCGCGCGCATCCAGGTCTATGCCGCAGCGGACAGTCATTGACGCCCCGGCCTGTGCCGGAGCGTCCTGTCATCAGTCAAGCGTGGCGTAGGCGTCCAGCCGGAACGGATTGACCGCGCCGCCATCGCGCATCTTCGCCACCCATTGCGCGTCCATCAGGAGGGCGCGGCCGACCGCGATCAGGTCGAATTCGCCCCGCGCCATCCTGTCGGCCACCAGCGCCAGATTGTCGGTCATGACGGTCGGCTGCGCGAAGGAGGATTGCAGATCCTTGCTGAGGCCCACGCCGCCGACCGCTATGGTCGGCTTGCCAGTCAGCTTCCTGATCCAGCCCGCCAGCCCCATGTCGGAACCTTCGAAGGCCGGCGCCGTGAAAATGCGGGTGCTGGCGTCGAATATATCCACCCCCGCCTCAACGAGCGGAGCGAGCATCGCTTCCAGTTCCGCCGGCGTCTCCGCATTGCGCGCGTCATAATCCTGCAGCTTCCACTGGGAGAAGCGGAAGATGACCGGAAAGTCGGGGGCGGTCACGGCCCGGATCGCCCGCATCAGTTCGACCGCGAAGCGCGCGCGCTCAGCGATCCCGCCGCCCCAGCGGTCGTCCCGCACATTGGTATGGCGCCACAGGAAACTGTCGATCAGATAGCCATGCGCGCCATGCAGGGCCACGCCATCAAAGCCCACCGCCTTCGCATTGGCCGCGCTGCGGGCGAAGGCGGCAATCAGGTCGCCGATCTCGCTGTCGGTCAGCGGGGCGGTGGGCGTGCGCACCTGTTCCAGATAGTCGGGAGAGACCATCGCCTTGTCGGTCGGCCCCCAAATGCCCGAGGGTCGCGCCGAGGGCGCATCGGGATGATAGCCCGTGCCCGGCACGCGTATGACGCCCTGATGCCACAGCTGAGGGATGATGAGGCCGCCCGCCGCATGCACGCCGTCCACGATGGTGCGCCAGCGCGCGAGCGCTTCGTCGCCATGCAGGACGGGCGAAGCGCCACCCCCCATGGTTTCACGTCCCACGGCGGCGGGATGGTCCACGCCCACCCCTTCGGTAATGATCAGGCCCACATCGGCTTCGGCCCGTCGTCGATAATAGCCCGCCACACCGTCCGAGGGGATGCCGCCCGGCGAGAAATTGCGCGTCATCGGCGCCATCACGAACCGGTTGCGCAGGTGCAGCGAGCCCATTGTGAACGGTGTGTATAAAATCTCGGCCTGCCCCATCAAAGCGATCCTCTCCTCTGCCTGTCAAAAGACCGTGCATCAGGGGACGGGCGCCGAAAACCTATCCTGTGACAGGACATCCGCACCCAGGACCCGCGCATGCTCGGGTCGACTCAGGCGGCTCCGACGGCAAGGGCGGACTGCGGACAGGCCTCGGCGCCTTCCCGGGCCTGCTCCTCCAGTCCTTCGGGAACGATTTCGTCGTCGACATACACGATGCCATTGGCGTCAAGCTTGTACACTTGGGGGCAAATTTCGGCGCACACGCCATAACCGCAGCATGCCGCCTTATCGATCACCACTTTCAGTTTCTGGCTCATCCAGCCTCTCCTTCTTCTTGGCTCACATTACACCTTGAACAGATTTAGTTCAATATGTATAACACGACTCAATCAAGGAAATTCTCCAGGAGAGCAAGATGCTGCACAATGCCGGGCTGACGCTGAGCGACGGAACGACGCTTGACGATCTCATCAACCGCGACATGAACGAGGTGTCGCTGCGCGTGATGAATGACAAGGAGCTGTATGAGCTGGAGATGGAGCGGGTGTTCGCCCGCACCTGGCTGCTCCTTGGCCATGAATCGGAAATTCCCAAGGCCGGCGACTATGTCATGCGCGACATGGCCGAAGACAATGTGATCGTCTCGCGCGACCGCAGCGGCGAAATCCACGTCATGCTGAACGTCTGCCCCCATCGCGGCATGAAGGTCTGCACGGCCGAAGCGGGCAATGCCCACGCTCATCGCTGCATCTACCATGGCTGGGCCTTCCGCTCGGACGGCAGCTTCATCGGCGCCCCAATCGAAAAGGAGCAGATGCACGGCAACAAGCGCTCCAAGGATGAACTGGGACTCAAAAAGGCCCGGGTCCATCTCTATGGCGGCCTGATCTTCGCCACCTGGAACAAGGATCTGTCGTTCGAGGATTATCTGGGCGATGCCAAATTCTACCTCGATCAGCTTTTCTGCCGGACAGACAATGGTCTTGAGATGCTTGGCCCGCCGCAGCGTTTCGTGCTGCCGTGCAACTGGAAGATTCCCGGCGAACAGTCCGGATCGGACGGCTTCCATACCCTGACCCTGCATCGTTCGCTGATGGAAGGCGGCATCATGGGCGGCACGGCCGAGTCGATCTACGACACCGCGCCGGGCATGTATGGCGTCGACCTTTCGGTGCCGCAGGGTCACACGCTGCGTTGCCTGGAGGCGGCGCAGACCTTCAAGATGTTCGCCGACGTCAGCTTCGAAGGAAAAACGACGGAGGAACGGCTCCATCTGCTGCCGCCACCGGGCATCACCAAGGAATTGATCCCGCAGCTGTTCAAGAATCTGTCGGAGGACCAGGTCAAGCAGTTGGCCAACATCCCGCCCCAGGTCGGCGGCATGTTCCCGAACATTCTGATAGCCTTCATCTTCGCCCCCCGCACGGATGGCGGCGCGTCGGGCGCTCTGTCGTTGCACACCTATGTGCCCAAGGGGCCGGACAAGGTGGAGTTCGTGAACTTCATCTTCGCGGAAAAGGATGCGCCGGAAGATGTGAAGCGCGACATGCTCCAGAACGCCATCTGGTCGACCGGCACGTCGGGCACGATCGAGCAGGACGACGCCGACACCTGGCCGCAGATCATGCGCAACTCGCGTGGTCATATGAGCAAGACCGTCACGCTCAAATATCAGGCGCTGCACGGCCATGAGCGTCCCGAAGGATGGGTCGGCGGGGGCGATCTCTATCCCGGCTTCACCAAGGACGACACGCAATGGGCCTGGTGGATGGCCTATTACAATCTGATGGCCGAAGCCTGAGCCGTCGCGACGAGAGAGGACAGATATCATGGTGAACTACGCGACCGCCGCCATCGACAAGACCAGCGTGCTGCGCGGTCTTGTCTCCACCAAGCGGGTGCCGCTCGGGTCGGAAGTCTATAACCGCCTGCTCGAAACCCTCTATGACGAAGCCGCCGCGCTCGACGAACGCCGGTTCGACGACTGGGTGGCCTATCTGGAACAGGATCTGAGCTACACCGCTCCCCTTCGCCTCACCCGCAACGGCCCGAACAAGGACCGCGACGTGGTGCGCACGATGAAGCATTTCGACGAGAATTACGGTTCGATCCTGATGCGGACCGGTCGCCTGGCGAAGAGCGCCTGGGCCGAAGATCCACCATCCCGCACGCGCCGCTTCGTCACCAATGTCCGCATCGCCGAGAGCGAAACGGCTGGCGAATACGAGGTGGTGAGCTACCTCTATGTCGAGCGCAGCCGCCTGGACAATCCGGAGAACGAGACGATCAGCGCCGAACGCCGCGACATCTGGCGGCTGGTTGACGGCGCGTACAAGCTGGCCAGCCGTGAAATCATCGTCGACCAGTCGACGCTGGGCATGTCCAACTTCGCCATCTTCCTCTGACCGGAGCGGCTTAGGTGACGGGAACCCCGCATATCGTGGTCGTCGGCAGCGGCCTTGCCGGCTATGGCGTTCTGCGTGAGCTTCGCAAGCTTGCGCCGGACGCCCGGCTGACGCTGGTCACGCAGGATGACGGGCATTTCTACTCCAAGCCCGCTTTGTCGACCGCACTCGCCAAGGGCAAGGTGGCCGATACGCTGATCACCACGCCGGCGGAAAAGATGGTCGCGCAGTTGAAGCTCGACCTTCGGGCCGGCCGTATCGTCGAAGCGATCGACCGGCAGGACAAGGCCGTTCTGACGACCGGCGGGCCGATCTTCTACGATCGGCTGGTGCTGGCGTTGGGCGCCGATCCGGTTCGCCCGCCGATCGATGGGGACGCCGCGCACCGCGCGCTCGCGGTCAACAATCTCGACAATTATCGCGAGTTCCGGGAAAAATTGCCGGACGGCGCCCGCGTGCTGGTCATGGGCGGAGGCCTTGTCGGCACCGAATTCGCCAACGATCTGTCGGCCAGCGGATATCGGCCGGTGGTCGTCGACATGCTTGGCCACCCCCTCGCCCAACTCGTGCCGCCGGGCGTCGGCCAGATGATCCGGGACGCGCTGGCCGAAAAGGGCGTGGAATGGCATCTGGGCCGCAAGGTGTTGGCCATCCACAAGGGCGACAGCGGCATCCGGGCCGAACTGGACGACGGCCTGGTGATCGAGGCGGCGGCTGTTCTGTCCGCCGTCGGGTTGCGCCCGCATATCGCGCTTGCGCAGGAGGCCGGGCTGGAGGTCGCGCGCGGCATCAAGGTCGATCAGACCGGCCGCACCAGCGATCCCGCCATTTATGCCATCGGCGATTGCGCCGAATATCCGCAGGGATTGGCGGCCTATGTCACCCCGATCATGGCGGCGGCCCGCGCCATCGCGCCCGGTGCGTTGGGCACGCCGACGGACATCCGCTTCCCGCCGCTGTCGGTCCAGGTCAAGACGACCGCCTATCCTGTCGTCCTGCTGCCCGCGCCTGTCGGCGTGGACGGGCAATGGCAGGAAGTCGCCAATGACGAGCGCGGGCTGAAATATCATTATCACGACGCGGACGGAGCGATCCGCGGCTATGTTTTCACGAAAGACTATTGCCAGGACCGCATGGACATGGACCGTGCCCTGAGCGAGCAGATGACAGGAGTGGCAGCGTGACGGGACTGGTGAAGGACAAGGTCGCGATCGTCACCGGCGGCGCGAAGGGGCTGGGTTACGGGATTTCCCGCTGCCTTGCACAGGCGGGCGCGCATCTCCTGATCACCGGCCGGGATGGCGCCGCCGCTGAAACGGTCGCCGCGGACATCACGCAAAGCTTCGGCGTCCGCGCCGTCGGCATGTCCGCCGACATGGGCGTCAAGACCGAAGTAGAGGCGATGATCGAGCGCGCCGTCAGCGAATTTGGCGGGCTGGACATATTGGTCAACAACGCGTCGCAGCTTTCGCCCAACGTCCTCCTCGAACAGAAGACGGATGAGATGCTCCAGCGGACGCTGGAGATCGGCACCTGGGGCAGCTGGTGGGCCATGCGCGCCGCCTTCCCGCATATGAAGGCGCGCGGTGGAGGTTCAATCATCAACTTCTATTCGATCGACGCTCAGACCGGCGCCTGGCTCCACGCCGACTATAATATGAACAAGGGTGCGATCCTGGGGCTTACCCGGACCGCCGCGGTCGAATGGGGACGCTTCAACATCCGCACCAACGCCATCGCGCCGACCGGTATGGGGCAGGTGTTTGCAGACCTCGCGGAAAACGTCCCCGGCTTCCTTGAGATGGCGACAGCCAGCAACCCGCTCAAACGCGCGGGCGATCCCGAAAAGGACATCGGCCCGGTCGTCCTGTTCCTAGCGTCCGAGATGTCGCGCTTCGTCAATGGCGAGCTGATCAATGTGGATGGCGGTCAGCATCTACCAGGCTATGTCAGCGTTCCGCACAACCTCGCCGAGATGGAAGCCCAGACATGAAATTGATGCCGCACACCGACTGGAGTGAAATCGTCGCGACGGATCAGTCCGGCAGCGTCCAGAAGATCATGGACGGCACGTTGCGCGCGATCAACTCCATCGGCGCGCGGCGCCTGTCGATGAGCGACATCAGCGAAAGCAGCGGCGTTTCGCGCGGCACGCTCTACCGTTATTTCGCGTCCAAGGAAGAAGTGCTGGCGGCCTTCAGCGAATATGTTTGCAGCAGCTTCGAAAAAGGCATTGTCGAATCGGGCGAAGGCATTGCCGAACCAATCGAACGCTTCCGCGCGGTGATGCGCTTTTACAGCCGCTTCACGATCGAGCGTTCGCCCGAAGGCATTTTCGAGGTCGAACCGGCCTTCCATCTCAATTTCCTGCGCAATCATTTCGGCCGGCACAAGGCCGCCGTCCAGCGTGCGCTAGAGCCCGTCTTCGACCATTTCGAAAGCCTGATCGGCCAACGGATCAACCGGGACGCCTTCTGCGACACCATGGTCCGCCTGCAACTGAGCACGCTCATCATTCCCGCCACCCCGGATTGGCTGGCCATCTGGAACAGCGCCCCCGATCGATTGTGCGACTGGGCATTGCAGATCGCCGCACACCATAGCGAACATAAGAAAGGATGAACTGATGGCTACTGCCCCCAAGGTGGATAATGAAATCCAGTGCGGCTTCGCCGAAAAGGCCGTCGCCGACGCGATGGTGGAAAAGGCGCGCAGCTTTCGCGCCTTCCTGCAGGCCGAAGCGCCCGAGGGCGAAAAGCGGCGCAGCCCTACGCCCGCCGTCGACAAGATGCTGAAGGAAGAGGGATTCCTGCGCATGCTGCTGCCGCAACGGCTGGGCGGCATGGGCCTTTCCCCTACGGATTTCTGCCGGGTGCAGATGGAGGTCGCCAAGGGCGATCCCGCGATCAGCTGGGTGATCCAGATCATCAACGGCACAAGCTGGATCACCAGCCTTGCGCCCGATGGCGTGCAGGAGGCTGTGTTCGGCGACGGTCCCCAGGCGGTCTGTGGCGCCTACAACCCGCCCGGCAAGGCCCGCAAGGTCGACGGCGGCTGGATCATCAATGGCACATGGCCCTATATGTCAGGGTCGCGGCAGTCGAACTGGGCGCAGCAGGGCGTCGTGCTTGAGGGCTATGACGGCCCGGTCGTCCCTGGCATCAGCATGTGCTATCTGCCAATGGACAGCATGACCATCCAGGACACCTGGTTCGTTTCCGGCATGCAGGGCACCGGGTCCGACACGGCGGTCGCCAAGGATGTCTTCATTCCCGAAGCCCAGATGGTGCTGATGGATGAACGCGCCGGCCAGATCGACCGGACCAAGCGCCATTTCGGCGCGCCCTCCGATCTGCTGCCCGCCGTCCCGGTCGTCCGCACCACGGGCATCGCGCAACTGATCGGCGCGGTCGAAGCCATGTTGGAGATCGTCACCGCAGAGTCGCCCAAGAAGCCGGTGCTGACGACGATAATCGGCCCCCGCACCAAGTCAGGCGCCTATATGCGCGATCTGGGCGAAGCGGCGGCGATGATCGATACCGCCAAGCTGATCCTGTTCGACCTGACCGCCAAACTGGATCGCGTCGGTCTGGGCGAAGAATTCACCCTTGCGGAAAAGGCGAAGCAGCGCGCAGGCGGCGCGCAGATGATCGAACTGGTTCATGGCGCCAGCGAGTCGCTGATGTTCCAGGCCGGTTCTTCGGGCTTCGCACTGGATAAGCCGATCAACCGCTACTGGCGGGACATTTCGATGGCGCTGCGGCACATCCAGAATATCCCGACCATCGGCTATGAGATCTATGGCCGGAATCTGACCGGCGCCGATCCGATCTCGCCGCCCGGCGCCTATTGAGGTCGAAAGAAGGGTCGCCCCTTTCCCAGCGGGCGACCCTCTCTTTTCCGCCGCCCGGCCGCATTCATCACGACAATAGGGGAATGCCATGCGGGCCGCCCTGATCGACAGCGATGGCGGCTTCGCGCTGGCCGATCATCCCGAACCGACCGCGCAGCCCGGCTATCGCGTCATCGACGTTGCCGCCGCCGGAATTGGGCCCACCGACCTCATGCGCGCGAAGGGCTTTTTCGGTCCCGTCGACGCGCCCTATGTGCCTGGCGGCGAGGGTATCGGGCATCTGGATGATGGAAGCCGCGTCTACTTCGGCCATAGCAGGCCGCCCTTCGGCGCGATCGCGGAACGCACGCTGGTGGCCGAGGAGGAAATCTGGCCTGCTCCGGACGGCCTTTCCGACGACCAGCTGATCGCCCTCGCCATCTCCGGCACCGGCGCGCTGATCCCTCTGGAAGAGGCGCGGATCGCGAAGGGCGAGTCCGTCCTCATTCTCGGCGCGACCGGCCCGGTCGGGCAGATCGGCGCGCAGGTCGCCCGGCTGCTGGGCGCGGGCCGCGTCGTGGCGGCGGCGCGCAGCCGCGAACGGCTGGAGGCCATGCAGGCCGCCGGTCATGCCGATGCGATCGCCCTGTTGGGCGAGGGCGATGACGAGGCGGCGCTGAAAGCGGTCTCGGAACGCGGCTATGACGTCGTGCTCGACATCATCTATGGTCCACCCGCGCAAGCGGCGATGCGCGCCACGCGGCCCGGCGCGCGCATGATGAGCATCGGCGTGCAAGCCGGACCGACGGTCACGCTGTCCCTGCGCGATCTCGTCTTCCGCAGCCATATCGGCGTCGGCACCGGGCAACGCCCCGCCAGCGAGCGCCGCGCCGCCTATGACCGGCTGATCGCCATGGCGATGACGCGGGGCCTGACGGTCGACACAACACGCTATGCCTTTGCCGATGCCGCCGACGCCTGGGCGGCGCAGGCCGGCAGTCCCCATGGCAAGATCGTCATCACCCGCTGATCCCATGGACGCACCTGCCTTTATCGACCCTACCGTCCGCATTTTCGGCGATGTGCGGCTGAGCGACGATTGCAGCCTCTGGCCCTATGCCGTCGTCCGGTCCGAACGGGCGCATGTCTCGATCGGGCGCTGCGCCAGCATACAGGATCATGCGATGGTCCATATCGGCTGGGACGATCCCACGATCATCGGCGATTATTGCACCATCGGCCATCGCGCGGTGGTCCATGGCTGCACCATAGAGCCTGCCTGCCTGATCGGTATCGGCGCGACCATCATGGAGCGCTGCGTCATAGGGCGCGGCTCGATCGTCGCCGGACACAGTTTCCTGCCGCCCGACAGCGTGATTCCACCCCATTCGCTTGTTATCGGCACGCCCGGCCGTGTCGTCCGCCGCATCGACAAGCTGCGCGCGAACATCGTCGACGCGCTGCTCTATCGGGACAATGGACGCGCTTATGCCACAGGCGCCCATCGCATCTGGGAGCATGCCGACATGGCGAAGCTGGGTGACGAAGCCGATGCTATTCTTGCACGCGAAGCTGCAGGCTGGGATGACAGCGGCATAGGCGAGGCCACAGGATAAGAGAGCGACCATGCCGGACACGACCGATATTGCTAGAGACGCCATGCTGGACCTGCTGTTCCGCGACGCTCGCACCCATAATCAATGGAGCGCCCGGCCGCTTTCGGACGAGACCGTCCGACGCCTGTACGATCTCGCCAAATGGGGGCCTACGACGGCAAACAGCAATCCGGGCCGCTTCGTCTTCGTCCGCTCGGAGGCCGCGAAGGCGCGCCTCAAACCCCATCTGAGCGCGGGCAATGTGGACAAGGTGATGCAGGCGCCCTGCACCGTGATCATCGCGGGCGACACGCGGTTCTACGAATTTTACGGCAAGCTTTTCCCAACGCGCGACATGCGCAGCACGTTCGAGGGCAAGAACGCGCTGATCACGGACACTCTGGCGCGTTCTTCGACACTGCAAGGCGCCTATCTGATCATGGCGGCGCGGGTGCTGGGCCTGGATTGCGGCCCCATGTCGGGCTTCGATCAGGCCGGCACCGATGCGGAATTTTTCCCGGACGGCCGGTGGAAGAGCAATTTCCTGTGCAATATCGGCTATGGTGACCCGGCCGGGCTCTTTCCCCGCAACCCTCGGCTCGATTTCGAAGAGGCCTGTCTCGACCTCTGATGCCGAGGGAGGCGGCCGCCACAAAGCGATCGCCTCCCGCCGTTCAGCTTGCGGGCGTCCATACCAGCGGCAGCGCGACCGGCTGGATCATCCCCAGATGGCATTCCACCTGATGGCCGGGCGCGATGCGGAAGTCGGGAATGCGGGCGAGAAACTCCTCCATCGCGATCCGCAGCTCGCGCCGCGCCAGATGCATGCCGACGCAGGTATGGATGCCGAAGCCGAAACCGACATGCCGTGGCCGCCGGTCGAGCCGAACCTCGGCAGGCGCGTCGAACTCGGCCGGATCACGGCCGGCGAGCGTGGTCGACATCGCCACCTTGTCGCCGGGCATGAAGCGGATGCCGGCCACTTCGGTTTCCTTCTTGCAGGTTCTGAAGGTGGTCACCGCGCCATAAGCCCGCATCAGCTCATCTATGGCGTGCGGGATTTCCGACGGATTCGCGCGCAGAAAGGCCTGATCCTGCGGATGGCTGCCCAAATGCCGGAAATGCAGGCCCATATTGGTCGAAACCGTGTCCAGACCGCCGATGAACAGGTTGAACATGAAGCCCAACAGTTCGTCGTCGGTCAGCGCCCGGCCATTGATCTGTCCCTTTACGCCGAAACTGATGAGGTCATCGCGTGGATTGGCCCGCCTGTCCTCGATCTCTCCGCCCAGATAGGCAAGCACGCTACGCGTCGCCTCCGCGATCTTGGACAGATCATGATTGTGGAGCAGGTTCATTTCCCACTCCATGAACTCGCTCATCCGATCGTGCGGCAGGCCCATCAGTTCCATGAACACCTTGATGGGGAATTCAAAGGCAAAATCGCCCATGAACTCGCACTGGCCGCGCGGGGCGAAGGCGTCGATATATTCCACCGCATAGAGCCGGATCTTGTCTTCCAGCGCCGCCATCGCCTTGGGTGTGAAGGCCGGGTTGACCATCTGGCGAAAAGGCCCGTGGGCAGGCGGATCGAGTTCCGCTGGCGAGTTGATCCAGTTCCCCCCCACCAGCTTGGAGAAAGGCGAAAAGTCGGTCGAGGAGAAATGATCGGTGTCGAGATATATCTCGCGCAGATGCGCCATGCGGCGCGGCACCCAGGCGGGCGTGCCCCCCGGATAGGCGTGGGTGGCGTAGATGATGTCAGGCCCCTCATGCACCTGCATCGCCAGATCGTCGAACGGATCCTCTGTCGTCGTCATGCCGAAGATGAAGGGGAAATCCCGGCTCACCAGTTCGGGCGGCACATGATCGGGGATCGGTTGCTCGGGAAACATCATCGCACTGGCTCTCCTTGTCGTCTTTGCCGGAAATTTCGGGCGGACATTGGGCCGCCGCCCAGGCGCCAGGCACCTGTCCTTCAGAAGGATCGCGGCAGCCCCAGGCTTTCCGCGATGCCGTTGCGCACCATTTCGTTGGTGATGGGACCGATGCGCCACAGGCGGCTGTCACGCCAGTAACGCTGCATGTCGGTTTCCGCCGAATAGCCCATGCCCCCCAATATCTGGATGCCCATGTCCGCCGCGGCATTGGCGTTTTCGGACGCCATGAGCTTGAGCATATTGGCCTCGACGCCGACATTCTCGCCCCGGCTCTGCTTGTGCGCGCAATAATGCAGCATCAGTTCGGTCGTCTTCTGCATGGTCGCCATGTCGGCGACATAATGTTGCAGGCTCTGGAAGCGGCCGATGATCCCGCCAAAGGCCCTGCGTTGTTTCATATAGTCCAGCGCGTCTTCCAGCACGCCATCGATGACGCCCAGGCAGAAGGCGCCGACCATGATGCGCTCGTTGTTGAGCGTGGGCAGCAGCATGTACCAGGCCTTGTCGGGTTCACCCAGAACATGCTCGTCCGCGACGAGCGCATTCTCGAAATGAACGGAACAGCTGCCCATCGACCGCATACCCAGCTTGGCCAGTGGCGTGATCGTCACGCCCGGCGTCTTCGTCGGCACCCAGAAGAGGGTCAGGCCCTGATGCTTCTTCTCGACGCCCCTGTCGCTTCGCGCGATCACCAGCAGATAATTGGCGACATGGGCAGAGGAGGACCAGATCTTCTCGCCATTGAGCCTCCACCCGCCATCGACCCGGTCGGCCGTGGTGGCCATCGCGCCGAGCAGGTCCGTGCCGCCGCCCGGCTCGGTGAAGGCGATCGCAGCCTTCAGCTGGCCCGTCGCGATCAGCGGGAGATATTTCGCTTTTTGTTCGGCCGACCCGTAAAGCCCGATGGATTTGGACCCTGCAAAGCTGGTGATGCCCCATATCCATGCCAGGCCGCCCAGCGACCGGGCCAGTTCCCGCGCCAGCAGCATCTGCATGACGACGTCGCCGCCCTGCCCGTCATAATCCTCCGCTATGCCGACGCCGTGGAAACCCGCTTCGGTGAACTTGTCCCACAGCGCGAAGGGATAATGATGCTCGTCCTTTTCCAGCGCGCGCGCCCAGTCCTTGGGCACTTCGCTGTTCACCCAGCGGCGCACCATGTCGCGGAAAGAGCGATATTCTTCGGGCAGTTCGAAATCCATTGTCAGTCCTTTTGGTGTTGGTCCAGACCGCCGCCCGCCATGGCCTCGGCATCGCACAGGGCGATCAGGCGCGCCGCCATCCGGTCGAGGCAGGCCAGCACGCCGTCCTGATCGCCCGCCAGAAAGGCCTGCAGTATCGCCTCATGCTCGCGGAGGCCGCTTTCGCGGAGGGTCGTGATGCCATGCAGAAAAATGAAGCGAGCGATCAGCCCGCGCCGGTCCAGCGTCGACCGCAACAATTCACGGCTCTCCGAGGCCTTGATGAAGATCGTGTGGAAATCGAGCCCGGCCATGATCGCGGCCATATATTCGCCGCTCGGCAATGCCGCGCTATAGCGCGCGATCGCTCGTTTCAGCGTCCGGATCTCCGCAGCGCCGATGCGGGGCATGCCCCAGGCATAACCCAGCCGCCACAGTTCGGCCTGCACGCGGATCAGGTCACGGGTCACGTCAGGGTCGATCGGCGTCGCCCGCTTCAACCGGTGGGTTTCGACTTCGACCAGCCCTTCGGACGCCAGTGTGCCCAGCGCTTCCCTGACCGGCGTCGCGCTGACATTCAGGTCCTGCGCCAGCGCCGTTTCCCGCAGCAGCGCGCCGGGCGGAATGACACCCGCCACGATCCTCGATCGCAACACCGCCGCCACGGCCTGGCGCCGCGTCGCCGGGGATTGCAAAATCTCGGGCGAGTCAAGCCGTTCAAGGGCGGATGTCCAATAGACCATGGATGTATCCTGCGATTCCATATTCTATAGAATGCAGCACCGTGAAACGGTCCGTTCCTCTCCAAGGATAGGGTGTCGGGACAGCGAACCGCTATAGGGCCGCTGCATGAAATGCCCGAAATGCAAAACGCCGCAGAACGGTTATGGCGGGTGGTGCCGCGCTTGCGGCCATGCTGGCGGCAATGTTCGCCGGGCGCTGCTGTGGACGTTGATACCCACATTGATGATCGCGGTCCTGTTGCTCGCCCGGATCGGCTATGCCGAAGTCACGCGGCAGGGCAGCAGCCGCAACAGCTACAGTAACGCCATCGAAACCCAGAATGCGAGCGGCCGCAGCGCTGCCTTTGCCAAGCTCATGCATGATGCAGGGCAGACATGCTCGCGCACGTCCAAATCCCTGTTCAGGGGAGATATCGGCACTAACGCGGCCTGGGCGCTGCGCTGCGAGGATAGCGGCGACTGGCTGGTTCTGATCGCGTCCAACGGCGCGACGCGCATCGCGAGCTGTGGTCCGCTGAACAAGGCCGGGACGCCCTGCTGGACCCAGCTCTAGCGCCTCGGCCTTTTCTGGAGTCGACGCTCTCCGATTGCAGTCCGGGTAGGCCGGTCAGCCGAACCCCTCCCCGCTCCGCCACCAGCCAAGGCCGCGCGCGGCCTGCATCATCATATCCCATGCCTGCGCGCTGGCCGTTGCGATGGCGGCGGGGTCTGCTCCCAGACCGGCGAACGTGCGCTCGATCATCTCGTCGACATAGGCGCGTGGCTCGACCGACCGGAGCATCAGGCGCCGCCGCGCCTCGATCGTCATGCCGACGATCAGATCCACTGCCACCTCGATCGACCGGAACTGCATCTGCCCGCCATCCAGCGCGGCCTTCAGCGCATCGCGCACCAGCAGGTCGAACATGCTCGCCCGCGCGAAATAATCGACATAGTCGACGCGGCAGGTAAAGCCGCCCCAGCGCGGATCATGCCAGGCCCGCGCCATCGCCATCGCCGCGCCGCCGACCGCCCGGACCAGCGGGTCCGCCACATCGTCGAACAGCCTGCGAAAATCGGCGATCAGGTCCGCGGTCATCCGCTCGCCCAATTCATTCACCGCAGCGTCGAGGGACTCGAAATATTTGTAGAAGCTGCCGCGCGATACGCCCGCCGCGCAAATCACGTCATCGATCACCAGACTGCCGCTGCCCTGCCCCGGCTGATACAGGTCGAGCACGGCGTCCAGCAGCCGCTCGCGCATCCGGGCGCGCCTGATCGCAGCCGCCGCCGTGCGCGGATCGACATCAGCGGGAGCAGGCGCGGCGTCGGACATCGCCTCCCTATTGCATCGGGTGGAAATAGCGCGCAAGCAGGCTGCCATCCTCGCCGAATATATAATGTTCGATGCTGTGCACGCAGACAGGATGCCCGTCATATTCACCTTCGTTGCGGACATAGATGACGGCTTCGTTGCCGCTCACCTTCACATCCTCGACGAACAGTTTCCATCCGACATATTGCGCGCACAGGGCCTCCAGCTTGTCCCAGCCCTCCTGCACCGGGCCGGTGGCCGGGTCCTGCACCTTGAATCCGCCCGGCGCGATTGCGCGGAAGGCCGCCATGAAATCGTCGATACGGCCCTCGCTGAACATCTCGGCCTGGGTCTTCAGGAATGTCGCGATTTCCTGTGCGGTCGGTTGTGTCATGATATGTCCTTCTCCTGTCATTTCGGTTCCCCCCAGACCGGGGCCGGCGTGATGTCGGGCAGCAGGGCGATATTGGATCGCAGGCCGGTAATCGCCCGGCCATATAGCTCGATGGAAAGCTGTCCGTTCAACGCATTGTGACGGGTGCCGACGCTCAGGTCGCGCCAGATCCGCTGCAAGGGGCTGGAAAGGGCGAAGGCGCCCGGCCCGGCGATATCCATCAACCGGTTGCCCGCCGCGCGCAACAATTCCATCGCATAGCCGCAATCGGCCTGTATCTGAGCCTTGTCGAAGCCGGTGAGCACGCGGCATTGCGCGGTTTCGTCCAACATCCCGGCGGCACGGCGCACATGCAACCAGGCCGAATCGATCTCCATCGCCGCGCGGCCGGTCATGCCGACCAGAGCCTCCGAACCGCTCTGCCCGGCATAGGTCCAGCCCACTATCTGTCGCCTGGGCATCGCCTGCACCACGCCTTCGAGCAATGCCGTCGCCGCGCCCAGCATCGGCGCGAGCACGCCCAGCGGAAATAGCGGCTCCATCGGCCATCGGTCGCGCGGTTCCAACCCCTCCATCGCCAGGATCGCCTCGGCCGGCGGCGTACGCGACGACCAGAGGATCAGGTCGTCCGGCACGAACAGATCCCGCGCGACGATCATGTTGCTGCCGGAACCGGCCATGCCCGCGACATGCCAATTGTCCTCGATCGAACAAGCAGGGTCGCGCAGATCCAGAAATGCCAGAGCCGGTTCAACACCCCCATCCGTTTCGATCATGACGCCGTTCAGCGCCCAATCGGCGTGCAGGCACCCCGATCCATAACCCCAGCGCCCCGACACGCGATAGCCGCCCGACACCGCAACCGCTTTGCCCGAAGGCGCGGAGGCACTGCAAAACAGTTCCTCGCCGGTCTGGAACAGCCGCTCCGTCATGGCCGGCGGCAGCGCGAACGCCGTTCCGGTAATTCCTGACAGCAGACCATAGGCCCAGGCAGTGCCGACGCAGCCCTTGGCCAGTTCGGCAACTGTCTCGATATGGGTGGTCAGCCTGTGGCCTGGCCCACCGGCGCGTTCGGGCGCCGTGATATGGAACAGGCCGGATGCGCGCAACGCCCCCATCACCGCCGGAACGATCCGCCGCTCGCGTTCGCACGCGGCGGCATGGTTCTCCAGCAAGGGCCGCAGCGACGCGGCGATGCCTACTGGGTCGGCCACGAAGGCCACGGGCCGCTTGTGCGCCGGACGTTCTTCTACCGTTTCAGATCGCATCCGAATCATCGCTCCTCGCCGTTTCCGAATATAATGACGTTATTGTCATTATACGGCAAGCACGTCCGGGCGGTCCTATCCGTCCCACCGTCCTGCGAACCGTTGAATTTTCGTTTCGACGCGCCCTGCCTCCCGATAGGCTGTAGGCGGACGCTCCTCTTCTAGGGTCCGCGCAATCGCCGACAGCGCCGATAAGGCCGGCTCCAAGAGAGGACTTGCACCGATGCGTAAAATCGACCTTCCGCCCTTCGATCGCGCAGCTTTCGCCGACAAATATGGTCCCTGGGCCATCATCGCTGGCGCCTCCGAAGGCACCGGCGCCTGCTATGCGGAACAACTGGCCGCCATGGGCATCCATCTGGTGCTGGTCTCCCGGCGGCAGGAAGCGCTCGATGCACTGGGTCAGCGGTTGGCAACCGAACATGGCATCGAATATCGTGCCATCACCGCCGACCTCACCGAACAGAGCGCGGGAAGCCGACTGGTAGAGGCGACCGCCGATCTGGACATCGGCCTCTATATTTCCAATGCCGGCGCGGACGGCGCGGGCAACAGTTTCTTCGGCGAACCGGTCGATCGTTCGCTTCGGCTGCTCACCATGAACGCGGCCAATGTGCTGGAAGCGGTGCATGGCTTTGGCAATCGCTTCCTGAAGCGCGGCAAGGGTGGGGTCGTCGTCATGTCGTCCGGCGCGGGCCTTGGCGGGCAGCCCTGGCTGGTCATGTATTCCGCGACCAAGGCGTTCGAACTCAACTTCGTCGAATCGCTCTGGGCCGAGCTGGAAGGACAGAATGTCGATATCGTCGGTATCGCGGCCCCCATCATGGATACCCCGACCCTGCGCCGCGCGACCGAGGGGCTGGGAATGGATTATTCCATGGCCTATGATCCGGCCGATGTCTGCGCGCTCGCCCTTGCCAGCCTGGGCAAGGAACCGTTGGTGATCGTTCCCGATGGTCCGGACGAGGAGAAAATCCCGCAGATCCAGGCCGACCGCAAGACCCGCCTCGTAGCGCTGGCCGAATGGGGCAAGGCCTATACCGCCGCGGCGAACGGCTGACCGGGCACAAAAAAGGGGAAGAGGTAATGACGGATCAGGTCGACGTCGTCGTCATCGGCGCAGGACATAATGGCATGGCCGCCGCCGGATATCTGGCAAAGGCCGGCAAGAAGGTCGTCGTGGTCGAGCGTCTGGCCAAGGTCGGCGGCATGACCAGTTCGGGCTATATGATCCCCGAAGCCCCCGACCATCTGGTGACGCCCTGCGCTGTCGAACTGCTGTTCGCCCGTAAATCCGGCATTATCGAGGATTTCGACCTGCCCAAATATGGCCTGCGCACGGTCGATCCCGATCCGACCTACGCCTATCTCCATCCCGACGGCAGCTCGATCGCGCTCTTCTACGACTATCACCGCACGGCGGAGGATATTGCCCGCATCAACCGCAATGACGGCAAGGCCTATCTGGAGTTCATGAAGACGCTGAACGTCATGATGGACATCGGCTTTCCGCTGATGATGGCGGAGCCGGGGCGGCCGGACGTGAAGAACCTGTCGAAGATGATCGGCAGCGCGGTCCGCAATGTCCGCCTGAAGGACGAGCTGATCGCCATGTCGAAGGCGACGGCGGACCAGATCGCCTGCGAACGGTTCGAGCATCCGGCGACGATCGCCCTGCTGCTGGGCATCGCGGCGGGGGCCGGCCCGGTCGATGACGACGGCAATGCCGCCGCCTATATGATCTTCGCCGTCACCCACAAATATGGCACCGGCAAGCCGATCGGCAGCCTGCAATCCTTCGCCGACGCGCTCGCGCGCAGCATCGAGGCGTCGGGCGCGACGATCGAGCTCAATGCGCCGGTCGCCGAGATCATCGTCGATGATGGTGCGGCAAAGGGCGTACGGCTGGAGGACGGCCGCGTCATCCGCGCGAAGATGGTCATCGCGACCTGCGACCCCCGCACGGCCATGCGCCTCACGACGCCCGGCGGCGTTCCGCGGACGCTGACCCAGCGGATCGAACATGCCCCGGCGAACCGCTCGAACGCGGCGCCCTTCCTTGCCAATATCGCCATGTCGGGGCCGCTCCGCCTGAAGAAGCATCAGGATTTGCGGCATGACGACGCCGATCTCGACAAGGCGGTCGGTCTGATCGGCACGCCGGAGGAAGTGCGCGAGTCCTTCGCCATGGCGCGACGCGGCGACATCCCCGATCGGCACGCCATGTCGCTGAGCCCATTGTCCAATTCCGACCCGACGCAGGCGCCTCCCGGCGGCTCGCTCGCCTATGTCTATCTGCCGGGCGTCGCCGTGGACGCGCGGGAGGGCTGGTCGCCCGCGCTCAAGGACCGGACCATGACATCTGTCATCAGTCATCTGGGTGAATTTTACGACGGCCTGGACACGGAAGTCGGCCGCTTCGTCGAAACCGCTCGGGAGCGCGAGAAGCGGCTCAATGTCACCAATGGCTGCGTGACCCATATCGATTTCGGCGCGCTGCGTTCGGGCGTCCATCGCCCGGCCACCGGTTTCGGCGGCCCCAAGCCGCCCTTCCCTGGCTTCCTGATCGGCGGCGCCGGCGCGCATCCGGGCGGGGGCGTGTCCGGCATTGCCGGGCGGATCGCCGCCAACCGCGCGCTGCGCGAACTCAAGAAGATCAAATAAGCGATGTCGAGCAAACCTAATCCTGTCGCAATCCCCGCCCATCTGGACGATGTGACGGCGCAATGGCTGACGCAGATCATGCAACCGCGCTATCCCGGCATCGTGGTCGAGGCGATGGAGGAGGTGTTCCTCCGCAACAGCCATACCACCAAATATCAGGTGAAGCTGACCCTCAACGATGTCGGCAAGGCGGCCGGCATCCCCGACAATGTCTGCCTCAAGGCCAATTGGGCGCAATTCGACAGCCAGGGCATCTGCCGCCTCGAAGCGCGTTTCTATGAGGATTTCCGCCGCCACGTCGCATTCCCCGCCCCGCGCTCCTATTTCGAGGCATGGGATCCGCGCCCCGACAGCGGTCAGGGACTGGTCGTGATGGAGGATCTATCCATCGAGGGCGGTCATTTCGGGATCAGCACCGACCATATGGGCGTGGAGGAAGCGGCGCGCGGCGTCGCCAGCCTGGCGCGCATTCATGGCGCCTTCTGGGACAGTCCGGTCCTTCACGCGGCCGACTGGCTGCCCGTCTCCATGGCGACGCCGGTGGACACGCAGCAGCTGACCATGATGTACGGCTTTGCCGAGCAGAACCATGCCAAGCCGGACTATCAGGCATTCCTGCCGGGCTGGATCAAGGGCGATCTCTCGCGCCTGCATGGCGTCTACAACGCCCTGATCGATTTCGCGCAGAACAAGGAACGGGGTCCATGGTGTCTGGTCCATGGCGACAGCCATCAGGGCAACAGCTATGTCCGCCCCGATGGCGAACGCGTCTGGCTCGACTGGCAGCTCGTCCGCAAGGGACGGCCGATCCGGGACTTCACCTATTTCGTTCTGGGCGCCCTCACGATCGAGGAACGGCGCTCCCATGACCGGGAACTGCTGCGCCACTATCGGAACTGCCTGGTCGAAACGGGGGCGCTGGGCGTGCCGGATGACGACACGCTGTGGGAATATTATCGCCGCTGGCCGCCCTATGCGATGCAGGCGTGGATCGCGAACATGGACGAGTGGGGCCAGAAGGGCATGCACATCGTCGAGCGCATCTTCGTGGCGGGCGAGGATTTGGGCACGGTCGCCGCGCTCGGCGTGCAATTTTGACGTAAGGATGATCGGATGACCGACGCCGTCACGGCCTTCCGCGCCGATGTTCCGCAGGCGGCACTGGACGATCTGCGCCTCAGGTTGCGCCGTACGCGCTGGCCCGAGGCGGAGACGGTCAGCGACTGGAGTCAGGGCGTCCCGCTGGCGGCGCTGCGCGATCTGTGCGCCTATTGGGCGGACGGCTATGACTGGCGGCGGTGCGAAGGGGCGCTCAATGCCCTGCCCCAGTTCACCACCGCGATCGATGGTCTGTCGATCCATTTCATCCATGTTCGCAGTCCCCGGCCCGACGCGCTGCCGCTGATCCTGACCCATGGCTGGCCGGGATCGGTGCTGGAGTTTCTGAAGGTGCTCGGACCGCTAACCGATCCCGCCGCCCATGGCGCGCCGGACGCGCCAGCCTTCCATGTCGTCATCCCCTCGCTGCCAGGCTACGGCTTTTCGGACAAGCCGACGGCCGCAGGCTGGGGCGTCGAGAGGATCGCGCAAAGCTGGATCCAGCTCATGCGCCGCCTCGGTTATGACCGCTTCGCCGCGCAGGGCGGCGACTGGGGGGCGGCGGTCACGACCGCCATCGCCATGGCCGCGCCGCCCGAATGTATCGGCGTCCATTTCAACATGCCGCTGGTATTCCCGGAGGAAAGCGACTTTGCCGACCTGACCCCGGCCGAGGCCAGAACGGTCGAGCGGATGCAATATTATCAGGAGCATGATTCCGGCTACGCCAAGCTACAGGGCACCCGACCGCAGACGATCGGCTATGGGCTGGCGGACTCGCCCGTAGCGCAAGCCGCCTGGATCTACGAGAAGTTCCAGGCGTGGACCGACAATCAGGGCGTGCCGGAGAATGCGCTGACACGGGACGAAATGCTGGACGTGATCAGCCTCTACTGGCTCACCAATAGCGGCGCGTCATCCGCGCGGCTCTATTGGGAAAGCGCCAATGCGTTTCAGGCGCGTCAATTGGACCTGCCGGTCGGCGTCAGCATCTTCGCGCAGGAGATTTTCCGTCCATCACGGCGCTGGGCCGAACGCAGCTACCCGCGCCTCATGCACTGGAATGAGCTGGATGCCGGCGGCCATTTCGCGGCCTTCGAGCGGCCAGCGCTGTTCGTCGCGGAATTGCGGGCCTGCTTCGGCGCGATGCAAGGGTAGCGCCTGCCGCAATCCCCCTACCGCCCGGCAGGCTCGATTCGTCCTCCGTCGATCAAAATTGCCTCCGCATCAGGATCGTGCCGGATGACTGCACCGATGCAGAGCGGCGGCGCAGTCCAAAAAAGAGAGAGGATAATGCATGAGCGAGCCTGCCGTCGCCCCCCTTGCCGTCATCGATCGGCATCTTGTCCCCCGCCCCTATCCCGCCCGCACCGCGCCCCTGCCCCACGGTCGCTTCACGCCCGACGCCGCATGGCTGGGATCGTTGCTGGCCAACAAATATCCGGGCGTCGTCGCGCAATCGATGGAGGTCGTGCAGCTGTTCGACAGCCACACGACCAAATTGCGCATCGTGGTGGACTGGAACGAGGCCGGGCGGGCCGCCGGCTTGCCGCGCAATCTGTGCATCAAATCCAACTGGTCGGGCATGTTCGACGATGTCGACATCCATGCGCTCGAAGCGCGCTTCTATCATTTCCTGACGGACAAACTCACAGCCAATACGGCCACATGCTATTATGCCGACTGGGACGATGACGGCTCGGCGCGCGGCGTCATCGTGCTGGAAGACCTTATCGACCGGGGCGGCACGTTCGGCCACTCGACCCAGCATGCCGGTGTCGACGGGGTCGCGACCGCGCTGGCGGATTTGGCAAAGCTGCATGCGGGCCTGTGGGAAAGCCCGTTGATCACGCCCGAAGCGGCACCCTGGCTGCCGACATCCATGGCGGTGCCGGTCGATTATGACCAGGTCCGCATCATGTGGCACTGGATCGAAGAAAATTTGAAAGACCCCAATTTCCGCGCCATCGCACCCAGACATTATCTGGACGACGCGCGCAGGGTCGAGCGCGCCTATGACCGGCTGGTCGCCTTCGAGCGCGCCTTCGACGCGCCCTATTGCATCATCCTGGGCGACTGCCATCAGGGCAACACTTACATCCTGCCCAATGGCGAGCGCATGTGGGTCGACTGGCAACTGGGCCGGCGCGGGCGGCCATGGCGCGACCTTACCTATTTCACCATCGGATCGCTGACGATCGAGGAGCGTCGCCAAAATCATCGCGACCTGATCGCCCATTACCGCGACTGCCTGATCCGGGAAGGCGCGACCAATGTCATCGACCTCGACACCATCTGGAAGGAACAGGTGCCGCGCTGGGTGATGTACGGCATCCAGGCTTGGGTGGCGAACATGGACTATTGGGGCCAGAACGGCCTGCCGATGAACGAGCGGTTCTTCGCTGCGGGCGAAGATCTGGGCAGCTGGAAATTGTTGGGCGAATGACGATCATGCCCCTGCCGCGCTCGAACCGCGGCAGGGGCATCGATTTAACGGCGGCGTTTAGGCGCGGTCAGGCGCTGCGCGGCGCTATGAAGGACGCAATGCGCGGCTGAACGCGCAAGTCCGCCGGCACATGGTCCGGCCCGATGCGCCGATCGATTTCCTCCTCGAACCAGTAAAGCGCGCGCTCCTGATAGCCGGCCCAGATCGAAGGGATCGTCCCGTTGCGCAGCGATTGCTGGATATTTTCGAACAGGCACAGATCCTCGGACAGGATATGTTCGGTCGCCGCGCGCATCCCCTGCCAGTAGAGCTTGTCCTCTTCGCTGTCGGTCGACCATCCCATCTGGCGCACTTCCATGACAGACCGGTCGGACCCCATCGGCCAGAAGCATTGCAGGTTGAATCCCACCGGATCGAGCGAGAAAAATGTGTTGGGAAAGGTCGGCAGCGCAACCGTATTTTCCAGAAATACCGGCGCGATGTCGTCCGGTTTGACCGGCGGGGTCTTGAACAGCGACTCCCCGCCCTTCTTCCGCGTTCCGAACCGCATATGACCGCCTTCATAAAGCGCGATCACGAAACTGCGCGAATCCAGATGCGGCGCCAGCGTCGTGGGATGGACCGTGTTGACATGATAGATCTCAAGGAAATTATGATAGGCGATTTTCCAGTTGCACGCCATTTCGACGAAGAAATGATCCTTCACCACCATGCGCTCCAGCGGATATCCTTCCGTCAGCGCCACGAATTCCCCCAGGAAATTCTGCAACGGCTCAGCGTCGTCATCGAAATTGATGAAGATGAAGCCGCGATAGGTATCGCACTTCACTTCGATCAGACCGTTTTCCGCCTTGTCGAGACAAGCGAAATCATGCTGGCTGGGAACCGATTTGAGGGTGCCTTCAAGGTCGTAGCCCCAGGCGTGATAGGGGCAGATGAAGCGCATGGCGCGCCCCTGTGGCTCAAGCAGAAGCGGGGAACCGCGGTGCCGGCAGGCATTGTGAAAGGCCCGGATTCGACCGTCCTTGCCGTGGGAGAGAATGACCGAGCGGTCCAGATGCTGGAACAGGCGGTAGGAACCGGGCGCGGGGAGGTCGGACGCAATGCCGGCCAGCAGCCAGGTGCGATTCCAAAGCCTGTCCTTTTCCAGCGCTTCGAAACGCGGGTCGGTGTAGCGGCCGGCTGGAATCGGAGGAAGGGCCGGAAAATCGCTGGGATGCTCGGATCGCTTCAACTGCTCCTCCATTGTCCGGTTGAGCAATTCCAACGCAGCTTCACGCATAGCTCTCTCCTGTAAAAGCCCGCAGGCTCCGTTTCAATCAGACTGGCCACATCACGGTTCAAGGAACCTGCAATTGGATAGGGTCATCACTGTCATAGTCCAGGCAAGCTGATAGCCCTCTGTTCCGATGAGTATGCTTATGGCCTTGAAACATCCCACATCCACGGACGGAATCACCGTCGATTATATCAACCAGCTACTGGCCACGGCGGGCACGGGCGCAACCGTCACCGACATGCGCATCATCGACGCCAAAACCTATGGCGAGCAGATGGTGTCGACGGCGGGGCGCGTGGCGATCGAGGTCGATTATAGCGATGACACGGCCCCTGACCTGCCCAACCGCCTGGTGCTCAAGCTGACCCGGGCGGTCGATGAGATCATGGCCCCCTTCTACGCCAATGAAGTGGCCTTCTACCGGGGCATTCGGCCGGAACTCGCGATCGAAGCGCCGCGCTGTTTCGGTGGCGACTTCAATGCCTCCACCACGCATTTCGGGCTGTTGCTCGAAGATCTGGCCGTGCGCGGCGCGACCTTCCCCAATACGACCATGCGGACCGGCCCGGACGATGTGCGGGCCTTGCTGGATCAGCTGGCCCGGCTGCACGCGCGCTTCTGGGAATCGCCCCGCTTCGGCGCGGATCTTGCCTGGGTCGAAACCCATGTCGAAGGCGCGGTTGCAACGATGATGAACGAACTCGCGCCCGCCTATATTGCGCATGAGGTCGAGACCGAAAATTTCAAACGGGAAATGGTGCAGCGGCTCCGCACCACGCCGGACAAACTGCTTGCGGGGGTGCAAGCGGTTCAGCGACATCAGTCAACCCTGCCCCAGACGCTCTTGCATGGCGACACGCATCTCGGCAACAGCTACCGCCTGCCCGACGGAACGGCAGGCCTGCTCGACTGGCAGCTCATGGTGCGCGGCTACGCGATGCACGACATCAACTATATCGTGACCACCGGCCTTTCCATTGCGGACCGGCGGGCGCATGAGCGCGATCTTCTGGGCTATTATCTGGATCGCCTGGGGCAGGAAGGCGTCGCACGCCCTCCTGCCTTCGACGATGCCTGGGCCGAATATCGGCGAACCCTGATATGGGGCGTCTATATCGGCTGGCTGACGACCCCTGTCGTCAATTATGGCTGGGAGATCAACGTCATGAACCATCTGCGGCTGACCACCGCCTATGAGGATCTCGAAACCGCAAAACTTGTCGACGCGCTGTTTTGACGGCGCGCTGACGGACTACAACTGATTGCTCCCCGATGCGGCGAACAGCCGCTGGAAATCGACCATCGTGGGCTGGTGGGCGGTAAAGCCGCCGTCCACCGGGATCATCGCGCCGTTGATGAAGCGAGACTCGTCCGACGCCAGGAAGGCGACGACATGGGCGATGTCGCGCGGGCTGCCCAACTCCGGGTTGAGATGATGGTCGAGCAGCACATCCTTGACCGCTTGCGGCGTCGTTTCGACGGCCGTCTCGCTGAGGACGAAGCCGATGGCGATCACATTGGAGCGGATGCCCTGCTTGCCATATTGGGTCGCGAGGAAGCGGCTGAGGTTGATGAGCGCCGCCTTGGACGCGCCATAGGCCGTCAGCGTCATTTCCCCCAGCAGGCCGAAACCGGACGCGGAATGGATGAGCGACCCGCCGCCCCCGACGATCATAACCGGCAGCGCATGTTTGCACAGCAGCATCGGCCCTCGCGCATTGACGGCAAAGGCCTTGTCCCAAGCGCCGGTGTCGAGATGGACGACATCGCGATCGAGCCCGCGCTGCTCGGTCGTCTGATAGGCGGCATTATTGTGGAGGATGTCGATCCGCCCGTGCCGGCCGGCGATCCGCGCAACCGCAGCGGAAACGCTGTCCTCGTCGGTCAGGTCGAACGTCTCCGCTTCGGCACGGAGATTCTTGCCGCGCAGCGAATCCGCCGCCGCCTCCACCCGATCCGCCAATATGTCGGAAAGGATCACGGTCGCCCCCCTCTCGGCCAGCACGGTCGCCACCTCCAGGCCGATGCCCTGCGCCGCGCCCGTCACGATCGCTACGCGACCATCCAATGATCCCACCATTTCGCTTCCTTCTATCCACGTGACAAACGCTGAGCGCCAACCAGCGATACCTAACCGCCTAGGGCGGATCGAAACAATAGGCGCAGATCTTGTTGCCGTCGGGGTCCAGCAGATAGGCGCCATAGGCGTGGGGCACGGCGCCGCGGGGCCCCGGCGGCCCGGCATCCTCGCCGCCCGCAGCCAGACCAGCGCGATGAAAATCATCGACCGCGCGGCGATCCGGCGCCTTCAATCCCAAGGTCGCACCATTGCCGCATGTCGCCGGGCCCTGAAGCGGGCGCAGGATCAGCAATTCGGGCACCCGTCGTCCATAGCCGACGCCCTGATCCAGAAACGGACCGAGATTGACGATCCCCAGCGGCGCAAGCACCGCATCGTAGAAACGGGCGGATCTTTCCAGGTCGTTGCTGCCAAGGCAGACATGCGTGAAGATGCCCATCGCGCCCTCTATCCGCTCACTGTGCCCGGCTCATGCCTTCCAGCATATCGGCGACATAGGGCGTGTGATGAACGATCCCGCCATCCACGCCGATCACCTGCCCGGTTATGAAGGCCGCGCCATCCGACGCCAGAAACAGCACCGCACCGGCAATATCCTCCGGCACGCTCTCGCGCGGGAGCAGGACATGCCGCTGGATCATGGCGATCTGATCAGGGGTCATCATCTCCCGGGCCAGCGGGGAGAGCACGAGGCCCGGCGCGACCGCGTTGACCCGGATGTTGAACCGGCCGAACTGCACCGCCGCATTGCGGGTCAGCGCGTTCACGGCCGCCTTGGACGCGGAATAGGACGGATTGTTGATGTCGCCAGTCAGCGCCACCCCGGTCGAGGTGTTGATGATTGAGCCGCCGCCGCCCGCAATCATGTGCGGCGCGACCGCCTTGATCATCAGCATCGTGCCCCGCGCATTGACATGAAAGGCGCGATCCCAGGTCGCGGCGTCGAGATCGAGAAGCGAGCCATCGGCGGCCATCTGCTCCAGCCGCGTGTCGGCCGCATTGTTGTGGAGGATGTCGATGCGCTGATGCTGCCGCATCACATCTGCGACCAGCGCCGTGATGCTGTCCTCCTGCGCGAGGTCGAGCGCCATCCCCTGCGCCCGCCCGCCCGACGCCTGAATAGACCGGGCGACGGCTTCTGCCCGTTCAGCCGCAATATCCGCCAGGATTACCGTCGCACCGGCCTTTGCCAGGGCCCGTGCGCAGGCCTCCCCGATATTGGCCCCCGATCCGGTGACGATAGCGACCCGTCCCGATAAATCCGTCATGGGCATCTTCTCTCCTGTCCGTCATGGGCGCCGCACCATCGGGCTTCCGCCGCAGCGGGACGCTGCCACGGCAGGCGCCCGGCGATACCTAGACAAAGATAGGTTTGGCGGAATTGATAAGCCGCGCATCTATGACGCTCCTCAAGCGGAGAGCCCTTCATGAGCGTCACCATCTTTCAACTCGACCGGTCCCGCTCTGAACGGGCGGTCTGGCTGATGGAGGAAGTGGAGTGTCCCTACGACATTCGCTTCTTTGCGCGGCTGGAAACGCTCGCGGCGGAGCCGGCCTACAAGGCTTTGCATCCGCTGGGTTCTTCGCCAGTGATCGAGGCCGACGGACAACGCATCGCCGAAAGCGGGGCGGTCATGGACTATCTCGCCACGACGCAGGGGAACGGTGCGCTCCGCGCCAATCCCGGCGACCCGGACTATGCTGACTATCTTTTCTGGTTCCATTTCGCCGAATCCTCCCTGATGCCCGCGCTGGTGACGGAGATCATGGCCGAACGGGCAGGCATCGCGCAGGATCATCCCTCCCGCGTCGCAGGTCGGGCTCATTCAGCGCGCCTGCTGAAACTTGTCGACGACCGGCTGACGCATGCCCCCTATATGGCGGGCGACCGGTTCACGGCGGCCGACATCATGATGACCTTTCCCTTCACCACCACGCGATTGTTCATGTCCGTCGACGTGGAAGGACATAAGAACATCGCCGCCTATGTCGGGCGGATGACGGCGCGTCCGGCCTATTGCCGGATGCGCGACATTGTCGACCATCCCCCGATCGCCTGACGGATCAGCGCATAGCCAGCTTTTCCGCGCCGCCCGTGCGTACCCGATCTCCCATATGCGCGCGGGCGCGCTCCTCCTCCGCCAGGCCGACGGCGGTCGGATGCTGAACATCGTCCTTGGTGAGGCGGGGTGTCGCGCGATCCCATTGAGTGATGCGTATCCCATCAGGCTGGAGCAGGCCGCTGGTCGCCAGCAGGGTGTCGGCGCCTCGCCACGCTTCCAGGGCCGCCGCCGGATCGTTGATCCTGTAGATCGCGACATAGCGATGGTCGGGCGTCATCGGGATCATCTGGCCAAAGGTGCGAAAGGTCAGGAAAGCAGCCGATTTGACGCCGGGTCGAACGGCCGCTTCACGAAAATAGCTTTCCGCATAGAATCGTCTGAAATGGTCGCCGCCGTCCGCAGGCGGGTTCAGTTCCTCCAGGATGACGCCGCCGGAATGCCCGACGTCCGGATCATTGTCCTGAAAGAGCAGCGGATAATAATGAAAGTCATAGAGCAGGCTGTCATCGATGGCGTCCGATACCTGCATCCGCGACGTCAGCGCATTGTCCAGATGCTCGCGACTGAAGCGCACCGGATCGAATACGTCGTAGAGGGCGAGATATTGCCAGTCGAAGCCTTCGGGCGGACAGGGTTGCTCCCCGGCAAGCCGGAAACGCTGCGCGGTGACCGATCCCCGGAAACGCAGCGCATCGCGAATATGGATGTTGCTGTACCAATCCTCCATATCGGCCTCCCGGCCCGGAACGGCTTTGGTCAGCACGATCAGCACGGCATCGATCATCGCTTTTGCCTTCCCTCTCCTGATTTCTGTTCTCTCAGCCCTGCCGGACGGGCGGCGCGAAAGGCGTCGGCGCCCCCATCGTCGCCCGATAGGACAGGGGCTGCTTCCCGTCCGTATCCCTGATGCCGTACCGCTCCCCCAGTTCCGCGCCGATCAGCGCCTGGCCCGAAAGGGCGGCAAGGTCCGGGTCCTGCGCCAAGCGATCGAGGACAAGGCCTGAAAATTCCGGCGTTTCCCAGTGGGGCATGGCGGCGCGCAGGTCTTCGGGGATCATGTCGGACGGCATGGCCTTCACGGCGTCGGTCAGGATGAAGCCCGGCCAGAGAGACACGACGGATACACCGTGCGGCGCAAGATCGACAGCCATGTCGGCGGTCATCTTGTCCGTCCCCGCCTTGGCCGCGCCATAAGCCGGCCCGTGGAAATAGGATACCGCGCCATAGAAGGAAATGCTGGCGATCAGACCCCTGCCCGCCGTCACCATCAACGGCGCCGCATGATAGGCCGCGACATAGCTGGAGCGCAGGCCGATGGTGATCATGTCCGCCAACCTGAGCGGCTTTTCCCAGAAGCCGCCCGGCGCGACTAGGTCGAGCCCGTAAACGGCGGCGGCATTGTTGACGAGCAGGTCCAGCCTGCCATCCGTCCGCTCGGCCAGTTGCGCGAACGCTCTTTCGACCGCATCATCATCCCGGTGATCGCATAACAGCGGGATGCCCTTGCCGCCCGACTGTTCGATTTCTTCCACGACCGCGGCAAGCTGCGCCTGATCGCGTCCCGTGATCGCCACCACATGACCGCGTGAAGCCAGGCCCCGCGCCATGCCGCGCCCCAGCCCGCGCGTCGCGCCTGTCACCAGTACTATCTTTTCGCTCATATCCTGCTCCTATCCTTAATATTGACATCGCCACGAGGGACAGGGCCTGACCTGTCCAACGGCAGAGGGGCGACTGCCCTTCAGTCGAAGCGCGTCGCCGGTAGGACGACATGGCGGGCGGCCTCGCCCAGCGCGGTCGGTCCGAACAGTTGCAGCCGCCGACCCTCGATGGTCGCGAGCAGAGCGATGAGCGCGGCGTCCTCCTCCGGTCCCGCTTCGAGGATATACGCTTCCAGCGCCTCGGCGGCGTCGGCCCAGCGGTCGAAGCGGCGGCCGAGCAGGGCGGACACATCGGCGAGGTTGCGCGCCACCATGTCCGCCCCATGATCATCGGCGCGCCGTACCCATTCTATCAGTTCGGCGACCTGCGCCTTGTGCGTTTCCGCCGCCTCTCCCGTCACCGGCAACGCCCCGAGCGTATCGACCAGTTTGGCCAGAAGCGGCGCATTGTCGCCCGTGCGCTGTTCCAGCGGCGACAGTTCGGGCAGCGCATCGCCGGTCAGGTGCGACAGCGCCAGCAAGATGGAGCGGCGCAGCGCGAGATCGAACATGAGATAGACCGAATGCGGATCGCCGGGGCATGGCTTGCCGACCGTCCCTGTGAACTGCATCGTGCCGAGCAGTGAGAATTGCAGGACATGGAAAACCACCGCGTCATGATCGACCGGTTCGCCCGTCGCTTCCTCATAATAGCGCACCAGCTCCGGTAGCGGCGCACCCAGCGGCTCATAGCTGTTGCGCATCCCCATGGTGGCGATGTCGACCAGTGGATCGCCGATCATCGAAAATTCGAAATCATAGAGCTTGGTCATCGCCCCCTGATCGACCAGATATTGGCCCGAATCGAACTGGATGAAGCTGGCGCGATCGCGGTGCCGCGGTACATTGCGGCGCAGCCAGCCGATGACGAATTCCAGCAACGGCTCGGGCCGGCTCTTCGTCCGCCGATAATGCGGCATATAGGCGTCGAGGCCGACCAGCGCGATCGCCTCGGCGCCCTCGGGCCGGTGCACGCCGACGGCCATGAAGGGTTCGACCGGCAACCGATGCATCGCGGCGACTGCCTCCATATAGACGCGGCCGATGGCGCTTTTCGTCGCGGCATTGAGCGCCGAGAAATCGCGCGTCCCTTCGATCGCCTCCATCACGATGCAGGGCGGATCGGAGAGATAGCCGTAAATCTCCGGCACCGGCAGCCCCTGGCCGTGCAGCACGGCGATAACGTCCGCCTCGCGCTTGAGGTCGGGGAAGATCGATACGTCGCCGCCCCGGTCGCCGCGCAGGTGCAGGCGGCGGACCGTCCCTTCCCTTTCTATATCGACGAACCAGGACGGGCGCCAGCGGACGAGGCGTTCAAGCCCGACGACCTTGCCGCCGGTCAGTTGCTCGACAAAGGCGGTGATTCGGCCGACCCCGGCATCGTCATAATTGTTGAGCGGCGCGGCATTCGTCACTGCGCGCCCTCCCCCGCCGAAAAGGCTTCGGCCACGGCGCGGGTGTCCATATATTCCTTGCCGGATACGATCTGCCCGTCCCGGATGATCAGCAGATTATGATAGTCGTTGCGATAGACCCGGTCCGGAAAGACCATCTCGCCCCGGACTTCCACAGCCACCCGATCCCCTTCGGCGGTGATCGCGATCACCTCGGCCGTGCGCTTCTGCGCGCTCAGCAGTCCGCCCTTCACGCTGGCGATGAAGTCGGCCCGGCTCATGTCGCCATGACCCAATATCCACCACTGGCAATCGGGATGCTGAAGCGCTTCGATCGTCTCGACATCGCCCTCTTCCACGGCCCGCATATAGCGGCGGGCCACTGCCTTGTTCGCCTCGATATCGCTCATCACCCTCTCCGATGCTTCTATGCCGCCGAATTCGCCGACGGTCGTGGCGGACTATTGCCCTTGTGCAGGCGCAACCGCCGTCAGGAACCCTATCCATGGGCGGGTGGCCCTCGCGCGATCGCTCCACAATCTTCGCTCGTACAAGAAAGTGGAGGGGGAGAGCGCATGACGACCAAGAGCATGATGATGAAGCTATGCACCTATATGGGCGCAATAGCCGGGACGATGATGTTCGTTGGCATATGGCCGGTCGCGCACATGTTCCCGCCGCTCGACCCGTCCATGCCCGCAGCAGAGGTCGCAGCCTATTATCGCAGCCACCAGACCGGCATATTGGCGGGCGCCATCCTGATCGCCTCTTCTTCCGTGCTGTTTTTCCCCTTCCTCGCCGCGATCGCCACCTTCATGAAGAAGATCGAAGGGCCGATTGCGCCCTTGACCTGGGCTTTCGTGATGGTCGTGGCCTTCGGCTTCGTCACCCTATTCTTCGCCGGGTTGATCTTCACGGCGGCCGCCTATCGGCTCGACCGGCCGGACGCCGTCGTCAGCACGCTGAGCGATATCGCCTTTCTGCTGTTCGTCATGCCGGCCGTACCTGCCTTCGTACAGAATCTGCTGACCGGCTTCGTCATTCTGGGCGATCGCCGCGCGCAACCCATCCTGCCGCGCTGGCTGGGCTATATGAACCTCTGGACCGGCGTGCTGCTGCTGCCCGGACTGGCGATCGGCCTGTTCAAGACCGGACCTTTCGCCTGGAACGGCGCCCTGGCTTTCTGGCTGCCCGCCGTCGTATTCGGCATCTGGTTCAACCTGATGATTGTCGCCATGCTCGGCGCGATCAAGCGCGACGCGCTGGGTGGCGAATAATGGCGGCGTCGCAAGCGGTTGCCTCGTCTCCGCGCGGCCATGTGCCGGGCGAGGAAGGCGTATGGGTGTTCATCGGCGGCGACCTCATCGTCTTTGCCGTCTTCTTCGTCACCTATGCGCTCGCCCGGCAGCAGGAACTGCCGCTGTTCGAAAGCGCGCAGGCGCTGCTCGACCGGCGCCTTGGCCTGCTCAACACGCTGCTGCTGCTGACCAGCAGCCTGTTCGTCGCGCAGGCCGTCGCGGCGGTCCGCCGGGGCGACGACAGGGCGCGCCGGTTGCTGCTGGGGGCGATCCTTCTCGGCAGCGGCTTCGTCATCGTCAAGGCGTTCGAATATTCGGCCAAGATCGCGCAGGGCTTCACGCTCAACAGCAACAGTTTTTCGATCTATTATTATATGTTTACCGGCATCCATCTGGTGCATGTGCTGATCGGGCTGGGCGTGCTGTGCTTCACCTTGTCGCGCTTCGACCGGGCCGGCCAGATGCAGGGGGGCGTCGCCCTGATCGAGGGGAGCGGCGCCTTCTGGCATCTGGTGGACCTGCTCTGGATCATCCTCTTCGCCCTCCTCTACCTGCTCTAGGAAAGCTGTTTCATGGCCATGATCTGGCGTAGCCGCATCACATGGGTCTGGGCGATGCTGATCGCCGCAACCTTTCTGTCATTCGAAACGATGGCATTGGGCAATGCCTTTCTGCTTCGCTCCGTGATCCTCGTCATCGCCTTCACGAAAGTTCTGCTCGTCGGCCGCGAGTTCATGGAGTTGCGGCACGCGCCGCGCTGGCTGCTCTGGGGATTCCAGAGCTGGGCGATCCTGACCTGCCTGGTCCTTATCGCCCTGTTCCGCACCTGACGCGATCAGACCGGCACTTCCGTCCCGCCTGCCGCGGCCTCGTCAATGCCCATCTTGCGCGTGAGGTCAGCCATATCGAGATATTCGCGCCAACGCGAAATCAGCCCGGCGTCGTCAAACTCATAGATGGCGACCATTTGGTGCGGACAGGGCCGTCCCATGATGATGGCGGTATCCGACCGCTCCTGCATCACCATCCGGTCGTTGGAGAGGATGTTCACTTCATTGCACTTGTTGTTCGTGGCGAAGGCCATTTGCCGCTCGATCTCAGCGCGCAATGCCGTCTTGCCCTTCACGACAGGACCGCCGGGAACCCAGAGCTGCCATTCGGCGTCCTCCGCCATCATCGACAGGATCTTTTCGACATCGGGCCTGCTGGCATCGCGGCCGTCGCCCCAGGCATCGCAAAATTCCCGCACCTTCCGTTCCAGTTCCACGCTCATCATCCTCTCCTTTTTCTGATTTCATCCTGCCTGATTTTGCCGTTCATCCCGGGGACAAGGCCCGCGTGACGCTGATGAACGGCACGGTGCAGCTCTGACCGCCATCGACCGGATACAACATGCCGTTGACATAGCGGGATTCGTCGGACGCGAGGAACAGCGCCATGGCGGCAATATCCTCGGGTTCGCCGATGAAGGGCGTGTTGAGCACCTCCAGAAACAGCCGGTCCATCTCGGGCGTGGACCATTGCAGCTTGGCCGGCGTCTGCGTCGGACCGGGTAGGATCGCATTGCTGCGGATGCCCCGTTTGCCATAGGTGGCGGCGATCGCCTGCACGAACCAGTTGAGCGCAGCTTTGGACGATCCATAGCTATAGGCTGTGATATCCCCGCCCATGGAACTGCCCGATGAGGTGGAGATGATCGACCCTGCGCCGCGCTCCAGCATGTGCGGAATGGCGAGCTTGCTCGCCAGAACGGCGCCCAATACATTCACTCTCAGATTGGCGAGGAAGATGTCGGGATCGAAGGCCAGGAAATCCATGTCGCGCATGGCGTGGTCCTGATTGACGTATAGCGCATTGTTGAACAGCACGTCGATGCGGCCGAAATCCGCGACGGTCTGGCCGATCATATGTTCCAGATCGGCCTGCTCGCCAACATCGACGGTCATCGCGCGCGCCGACCCGCCGGCGTCGACGACGGCCTGCGCGGTCATCTCGGCAGCTTCGGCGCGAATATCCGCTACGATCACCGTCGCGCCTTCCCGCGCGAACATCAGCGCGCTGGCGCGTCCGATGCCGCTCCCGCTGCCGGTGATGATGCAAATCTTGTTGGCAAGGCGGGTCATTCTGCTTCCTCTCGCTTTTTAATTCATAACCGGCGGCGGCTGCACGTTGGTATCAGCGCAGATCATACTTCCTGATGGACAGGATCAGTAGGTAGGCACGGCTGCGCTGGGGATCGGCCTCGACACGGGCCGCGACCCGCTGCACCAGACTGGCCATCAGTGCGTCCCGATCACGGGACGCATCGACCCGCGCCAGGAAGTTGGGGCCGTTGGCCGCACCCATCATGGCTGCCCACAGCCGCCCCAGTTCGGCCGCATCGCCGGATCGCTGATAAGCATCCCAATAGGGATCAGGGGACGGGATCGCGGCGAGATGCTCCAGTTCCAGTTCGGGCACCAAGCCGGCATCGAAAGGCGCTTGTATCTGATCGGGCGAACGCCCCGCGGAGGGCGCCGTCATCCTTAGCGTCTCATCGGCGCTGAGCAGTCCTTCACCCTCCATGTCGACGATCGATTGCCAGAAATTTCCGGCCATCCATTCGAAGCCGTGGCTGTCGGGCCCCCTGCCCATGAACTGACAGATCAGGCGTCCTCCCGGCCGCAATTCGACAGCGCGCGCCTTCAGGAAGGCCAGCCAATCCTCCGCCAGCACCGCCTCGACGGCAGCACGCGCCTGCGCGGACCGACTGAAAATCGCCCAGCCATGATCCGCGACGTCGACCGGATTGCGGCTCATCCAGTGCAGCGCGTTGGAGGACCAGCCCAGATCGACGCTGCCGGGCGGCAATATCGCATCGAAATAGGATCGGCCGATCGCGGATGGAAAGACGCCCTGTCGGCCGTTCAGATAGCTGGCCGGATCCCGGTCCAACAGGCCGAACAGCGAGGTGAAATCGTTCGATGGCAGATCCGTATGCACGACCTGCACAGGCCTCCGCGCGTCGTGCGCGCGAACCAGATCGATAGCTGTCGCCATCGGCGCCATCGAATTGCGTCCTTGCGACGCGCCATAATCGACAATGGTGACGGGACCGACAGAACCGTCCGCAATGGCCCGCGCCGCCGCCTCCAGCAGGGCAAGCGCGGATTGCAGATTGGCCTGTTGCAGACCCGAATGGCGGTTGTAGAGCCCGTCCCCCGCCATGGCCGCGACAGCGGCGGGATCAGCCATAAAATGCCTCCGCGATGCGCTGCGTGTAGATCGCGCTTTTTTCGGGCGACAGGCCATAATGGGGGATCACCGGCGTAATCGCGTCGGCCAGGGCGGCGCGCCGCGCGACCCGGCTGCGCACCTCATCAACCGTTCCAACCACGGCGATGCTTTCCACCATTTCGTCGGAGCAGGCCGCCGCCATACCCGCCATGTCGCCCTGCGCGAAGGCGGCCTGGATCGCCGATGCCTCGCGGCCGAAACCGATTTCCTCGAAATAGCGCAGATATTGGGGTGACTGGCTGTAATAGGCCACGGTCCCTCGGCAATCCTCAATCGCCTCGCGCCTGTCGTCGGAAATCGCCGTGAATATCGAAATATTGAGCGAGAAGCCCTTGCGCGCCCGCCCGGCCCGATCCAGCCCGGCCTTGATCTGGGCTGCCACTTCCCGCTCGATCCAGGCATCGTTCCACAGCGGGTGCCCGAGCAGCCCGTCGGCAATTTCCGCCGCCTGCGCGCAGGCCTTCTGAAACACCGCCGGCAGGACGATGGGAATGTCGCTGCGCACCGGCTTGTGCAGCAGGCGGAAGTGCGAAAGGTCGAGACGATGATAGTCGCCCGCCAGTTCGGTGAGTTCGCCCGTATGCCCGCGTGCGACGATGGCGCGGATCATGCCCACGATCTCGCGCATATGGGCGAGCGGCTTGCCATAGGCGCTGCCGAACGATCCCTCGATCTGGCTCTGCGCGCTGGATCCCAGCCCCAGCACCACCCGGCCGTTGCTAATGAGGTCCAGGTCGATGGCGCTGCAAGCGGTTTCCAGCGGACTGCGCACGAACGCCAGCGCGATGCCGGTCCCCAGCTTGATGCGCTGCGTGGCCGGCGCGACGGCGGCCAGCGTCGTAAAGGGCGCGCCGAAAATCTGGGGCGCCCACACCCCTTCCACGCCCGCCGCTTCGTAGCTCTGCGCCAGCGCCGACAGATCGGCGCCCGGCATCGGGACGATCTGCGCCCAGACAGCCTTGCGATCGGTCATCCCCATCCCCCTCTAAAAGCCGCTTGTGTCGAAATAGTCGCGCCAGGCGACGATATGGGGGCCGTCCATTTCCAGCGCGCCCATCAGCCGCAGCGAAAGCATTTCCTGCCCGTCCGGTCCGTAGAAAATATCGCTGCGCTCGGTCAGGACCACATTGCCGGCGGCCGCCGCATGATGGACGACGACCGCGCAGCGTTCGAAAGGAATCCGGCCCAGAAAGCCCTCGACGAACTGCCGCGCCTGATCGATCCCGACAGTCGTCGCCACGCCGACATTTTCCCAACGGGTATCCGCCGTAAACCGGCGCTCCATGGCGGACAGCATGTCGTCGCGCGAGCCGCTGCTTTCCCGAAAAAACGCCAATGCTTCGTCCAGTGGACCGGGCATGTCACCCCCTGCTCCTGTGTTGCGCCGGCATCATGGCGCGGGGCGGCCGCCTTCTACCCTGCCGAAAGATAGCCATTGGATTTTGATGGAGGGATCGGCACGCCATCGGGCGGAAAGGTCATGCTGAGAATAGTATGTCCTCCCCATAACAGCGAATCGAGCGGCCAAATATCGGGCGTTGCCTATACTCCGCGGCAAAGCTGAGAGGAGTTTTCATTGATGAGCGCCGTCGACGAACTGATCACCCTTGCCCGATCACCGGATCCGTTCCGGAATGCCCCGGACAATCTGGCCGAACTGCAACTGGAAGCGGCGCGGGAGCGCTTTGCGGAGCGCCGCCAGCAGATCAGGGTGCTCGACAAGCGGGCGAAGGAAGCCGGTATCGACAGCATCGACAGCCTGGCCGATCTCGTCCCGCTCCTGTTCGCCCACACCAATTATAAGAGCTATCCTGAAGCGTTCGTCGACAATGGCCAGTGGAAGCATATGAACATATGGCTCGGTACGCTGAGCAGCCATGCCACCGACAATATCGACGTTGCGGATGTGCGCGACATCGACGAATGGCTGGATCGCGCCAGGGCGGCGGGCCACCATGTCTTCGCGTCGAGCGGGACGTTGGGCAAATCCTCTTTCCTCAACCAGTCGACGCAGGACCGCGACCTGTCACTCGCCGCTTGTCTGGCAGCGGCCGACCTGTCGACACCGGCCTATGTCCCCGATCATGGCCGCTCGGTCTTCACCATGATGCCGCCGCGCGGCACCCACAAGATGATCGACTTCTGCAACGTCCATTTCCCGCGCTGGGCAGCGCCCGGCGAATTTCATCGCCTGAGCGACTATCCGATGCGCGCCTTCGACGCCATGCGTCCCGCGCAGCTGCGCCGCCTGCTGGCGGCCGGCAAGGTCGGTCCCGGTGAGATCGCCGCCTACGAGGCGGAGGTCGAGGCCCGCCAGCAGGCGCGGGCGGGCGAGTTCGACGCATGGATGGACCTGCTTGTCAGCCGCCGGGATCGCCCGCTCTATATCGGCGTCATGTATGGCGTCGCCTGGCAGATCGTGCAGGCCCTGCGCGCGCGCGGGATCAAGGATGGCGATTTCCATCCCGACACGCTGATGAGCTTTGGCGGAGGCACCAAGGGGGCAGCGGTCCCAGCCGACTATAAGGAACAGATTATGGGCTTTTTCGGCGTCACGCCGGACCGCATCACCAGTTCCTATGCCATGGTCGAAATGAGCGGCTTCTGCGCCAAGATCCAGCCGACCGAATCCTATGCGGTGCCGCCATGGATCATCCCCCTCATCCTCGACAAGCCTGGCGAAACGCTGCTGGGCACGACCAAGGATACGGGCCGGGTGGAAGGCCGCATGGCATTCTTCGACATATTGGCGGACGGCCGGTGGGGCGGCATCATCTCCGGCGACAAGGTGCAGGTGGAATTCGGCTCCGGCCTGGAAGGCGTGAAGACGCCGGTCGTCCATGCCATCGCACGCTACGCCGATCTGGAGGAGGGCGAGGACAAGCTCAGCTGCGCCGGATCGATCGATTCCTACGTGCGCGGATCGATCACCGCGCCCCAGCCGGTCGCGGCCTGAACGACAGGAGGCAGACATGCTGCATGAAATTATCGCTGATAATGATCGGCTGCTCGTTCCCCATGTGATAAAGGGCGTGGTTCAACTCGACGCCGCCGTGGAGCATCGTTCGCGGGCCAGCGGCTCGACGGTCATGACCCCGTCGATCGATCTGGACTCGCTGATCTGGCCACGCAGCCAGCCCGGTCCTGCCTTCGACACGCCGCTTGCGGAGATCGTGGATTTCCTCGTCGAGGTCGGCAAGGCGCTCGATTTTGACCGGAATATCCATCTTCAGGAGGCCGCGGCCTATAATCTGCGCTGTAACAGCCTGGGGGCGCGCATCCTTGAGAATTGCTACCGCGACATCGCCTGGTTCTTCACCCGCGACGCGGTCGAGGCGGAGGCCGAACAGTCGCTGGGATCGCTTGACCTGCTGGATGGATGGGCGCGACGCGACATTCAGGGCACGGCCTTCGACATCCGCGCCTTCCCGCCGCGCATGGTGCATGTTCTCGCCGGCAACGCCCCGATCGTGCCGCCGGTCACGATCGTCCGAGGGGCGATCAGCAAGGGCGTCCACCTGCTGAAAATGCCGTCCAACGACATGTTTACGGCGACCGCCCTGCTGCGGACGATGGCGGATGTCGGCCCCAACCATCCGGTGACGCGGTCCTTTTCCGCCGCTTACTGGCGCGGCGGCGATGCCAGCATCGAAAATCACATCCTGCGCTCGCAATATTTCGACAAGCTCGCCGTCTGGGGCGGCGAGGCGGCGGTGCGCCATGCCATGCAATATGCCGCGCCGGGCTTCGAGATCATGTCCTTCGATCCAAAGGTGTCCATCTCGCTGATCGGTCGCGAAGCCTTTGAGGGCGTCCCCCTCGAGACCATCGGCGAGAGAAGCGCGGCCGACATCATCGCCTTCAACCAGGATGCGTGCAGCTGCGCACGCTTCCAGTTCATCGAGGGATCGGACGATCAGGTCGACCGCTATTGCGAAGCGCTGGTGGAGGCGATGGGCCGGGACATCCGCTACGGCGCGGGGCCCGACGGCCCGCTGCCACCCGCCATGCTGATTGAGGAACTGGACATGCTGGGCAATCTGGAACCCATCTACCGCCTGTTCGGACGTCCCGACGGCCGGGGCATGGTCATCCGCTCCAGCGAACCGGTGTCGTTCAATCCGGGCGGCAAGCTCGTCAATGTCGTCACCGTCGATCGGCTTGCGGACGCGATCCAGTATGTCACCGTCGCGACCCAGTCGGTCGGCGTCTATCCCCCCTCCCGCATTGCCGAGGTGCGCGATGGGCTTTCTTCGGCGGGCGCCCAGCGCATCGTCGGTCTCGGCAACATCAACACCGGAAAATTCGGCGGCCTGCCGCACGATGGGGGATGGCCAGTGCACAAGATGATGCACTGGGTCGTCACCGAAGCAGCGAAAGATTGAACCAGATCATGACACAGACGACTATTCAGGCGCTGTCGCTCGACAGCTATCGCCTGCTCGGCCGCTCGGGCCTACGCGTTTCTCCGCTGGCGCTGGGAACCATGACCTTTGGCGAGGAATGGGGCGCGGGCGAGCAGGAATCCCGCCGGATCTTCGACAGCTATGTCGATCAGGGCGGCAACTTCATCGACACGGCTGGCTATTATGCCGATGGCGCGTCGGAGATATTGACGGGCAAGTTCGCGGAGGCGAAGCGCGAACGGCTGGTTCTTTCCACCAAATATTCGCTGACCCGCTCAGTCGGCGATCCCAATGCCGCTGGCAACAGCCGCCGCAACATGGTGCAGACGGTGGAAACGAGCCTCAAGCGACTGAAGACGGACCGGATCGACCTGTTCTTCCTCCATGTCTGGGACGATATGACGCCTGCGGACGAGATTTTGCGCGCGTTCGACGACTTGGTGAGGCAGGGCAAAATCCTCTATCTTGGCCTGTCGGACACCCCTGCCTGGCAAATGGCCCGGTTGCAGACCATGGCAGAATTGCGTGGCTGGAGCCAGTTGGTGGCTTTGCAATCCGAATATAATCTGGTGGAGCGCACGGCCGAGCGTGACCTTATCCCCGCCGCCAAGGCGCTGGGTATCGGCGTCATGCCCTGGTCGCCGCTGGCGAGCGGCATGTTGTCGGGCAAATATGCGACGGGCGGCAGCGCGCATGCGGGCGAAACGGGCGGCCGTGGCTTCCTGCTCGAAGCAGGGGGCCGCGTCGATGCGCGCGTGGTGGCCATCGCGGATGCGGTGAAGGCCGTCGCCGACGAGATGGGCGTCACTTCGGCGCAAGTGGCGATCGCCTGGACCCTGGCCAATCCGGCGGTCATATCGCCGCTGCTGGGCGCACGGACGATGCGGCAATATACAGATAATGTCGCCGCGCTTGGCGTCACGCTGGAGCCAGCGCAACTGGAACGGCTGGATGCGGTGAGCCGCACGCCGCTCGGCTTTCCGCATGATTTCCTTGCCTCACCCTTCATTCGCCATGGACTGACGGGCGGCACGAATATCCGGCCGCGCGCCTGATCAGGCGGCGCGGATCAGCCTTCCGGGACGCGCGCCGGTGTCGGCGCCGTCCCTCCGGGTTATCACGCCGCTGACCATCGTGGCGCGATAGCCGGTGGCGAGCTGCGCCAGGCGACGCCCGCCGCCGGGCAGGTCATGCACGACATGGGGGGCATGCAGGCGCAGCGCACCATGATCGATCAGGTTGATGTCGGCCTTCAGCCCCGGTTTCAGCCGCCCCCGGTCCCGCAGCCCCAGAAAATCAGCATTGTCCGCGCTCAGAGCCTTGACCGCCGCCGGGATCGTTAGTTGCTCGCCAGCCCGATCGCGGGTCCAGTAGGCCAGCATCGTCGTCGGATAGCTGGCATCGCAGATGATGCCATAATGCGCGCCACCGTCGCCCAGTCCCACGATGCTGTAGGGATCGCGCATCATGGCCAGGGCAGGGTTTAGCGACTTTTCCGCATAGTTGGAAAAGGGCATCAGGATCAGCGCCTGCCCATCCTGCTCCAGCATCAGATCATAGACTAGTTCGACCGGGCTGACGCCCCGCTGTCCGGCCAGCGCGGCGATGCTCTGGTCTGGTGACGGTTCATAATCGGGCTCGGCTCCGAGCCGATAGATATTGTCCCAGGTCCGCAACAAGCGATGCAGCGGCGTCGGCGTCTCGTCCGGCTCCTCCGCGATCAGTCGCTCGCGAAAGGCGGGATCGCGCATGATGGCGACCTTTTCCGCCAACGGCCGGTCCGCGATCGCGCGATAGCTCGCACAATGGCTGAACGCGTTGGCCGATGTCGACAGGCCGCACATTGCGCCCATCGGCCGGGGGAACACCTGCGCCAGCACTGGCGCCGCACCGCTGCGATTATGTTCGGCGAGCGCATCCATGGTGCGCCGCCAACCCTGCGGATCGGTCGACCATTGGGCGAGCGAATAGGTCAGCGGGCGCCCCGACGCGCTGGTCATGCGCTTCATGAGGTCGAGATCGCTGGCCCAGTCGGCGGTATCGAGATTGGGGATCATCTGCAGCACGCCGCGCCCCGCATCACCCACCGATCGGGCGATCGCCACCAGTTCGTCGCTGTCCGCTTGAAAGGACGGGATGAACGCGCCGTCACCGCGCCGGTGTACCAGCGAACGGGATGTGGCGAAACCAAGCGCGCCGGCCGCCATTCCCTCCGCCACCAGTTGCGCCATCCGCGCGACATCCGCTGCGGTCGCCGGCTCACGGTCCAGTCCGCGCTGGCCCATCGCATAGACCCGCAGGGGCGAATGGGGAATATAGGCGCCGACATCGGCGTCCCATGCGCGCGCTTCCAGTGATTTCAGATAGTCTGGGAAGCTCTCCCAGTTCCAGGGCAGGCCCTTGGCCATCACTGCTTCGGGAATGTCCTCCACCCCCTCCATGACATTGACCAGCGCCTCGCGATCCTCCGGCCGGCACGGCGCGAAGCCGACACCGCAATTGCCGATAACGACGGTGGTGACACCATGGTCGGTGGACGGCACCAGACTGTCCGACCATGTGACCTGTCCGTCATAATGGGTATGAACATCGACGAAGCCGGGCGTGACGAGGAGGTCGCGGGCGTCGATCTCCTCTCGCCCCTGCCCGACGTCAGCGCCGATCTTCGCGATACCTCCATCAACGATGGCGATGTCCGCCTCGAACGGATCGCCGCCCTGCCCGTCGACGATCGTACCGCCCCGGATCACCAGATCAGCTTCTATCATGTCCATGGCTCTCCTCAGCCTGCCAGCGCAGCCAGCATCTCGCCCGATGCCTGTTCTTCCGTGACCCACTTCACCATGCGGCGGACCGGCTCGATCGCGTCCTGCCTTTCCATATTATGCTGCATCGTCGCAGCCCCGCCCAGCGATACGATCCGCTGCGCGCCCTGAAAGGCGAGGCGGTCGCGCAGCTCGTCCTTGAGACTTTCGGGAAAGATGCCGATCGTCTGGGTATAGGCGTTGACCGCGCTGACGGCCGTTTCCCGGCTGTCGATGGGCACGATATTGCCCACCCGGCAGGCGAGCGTGCGCGAAAAATCGACCGGATATTCTTCCTGGCTCACGATCACCGCGCCTTCGTTGGTGCGGCCGCCGAAGATGCGATAATCCTCGTCGTTGAGGCGGATGCCGTCGATCTCGGCCTTGAGCGCACCGTCAAACGCCTTGTGCGGCGTGCTCAGATGATCGGGCAGGCGCTGGAGAGCGTCGAAGGTCATCTGCCCCAGCCGATTGGCACGCTCCAGCCCGGCTTCGTCCGTGCCGCATTCGACATAGATGACGCGTGCGGACACGCAGCCTTCCTGATTTTGCGCGCCGATATCGAGCGCCAGACGGCGCGCCACCTGCTCCAGCGTCTCCTCGTCGGCGAAGGCTTCGCGACCGATGATCGTCCCCGACAGCTTGGGGTCCTGGGTGATGAGGTCGATGCCCGGTTGCAGATAGCGCGTGATATGCTTGACCGAATCGAACCCGCCCCAGGCAACGATCTTCTCGACGCCGCGCGGATCGTAGATTGCCGACTCCACCTGATCGTCGCCGCCTTTCCAATAGGCGACGGAGACATGTTTCGACAGCGGATGGTCGGGGTCCATCTCGACCATGGTGCGCACCAGCGCGGCGGCCGTCAGCGGATCGTTGGACGGCAGCTTGATGATCGCGTCGGACCGGGTCAGCGCATTGCGGATCACCGTCAGGATTGACACGATCGGCGCATTGCCGGCAATGACGTGCACGGTCCGCGCACCGAAGGCGCGCGTGCGGGCGGTCAGACCCGGAAATCTGCCAGCCCCCTGATCCACCCAGCCTTCCAGATAGTCGACGCCGCAGGAGCGTTCCATCATCCGCCGCATTTCGGTCCGATCGAAAGCCGCGCCGATATGTTGGAAATGGACACGCAATATGCTCTCCGACAGACCGGAGGTCAGGCAGGACAGGCGAAACGCCTCCTGCAAATGCCGGTTCTGACCGAAATCGAGCCGCTGTCCCAAAGCAACGAGGAAATCGAGTATCTCCTCGAAGCTCAGTGCATAGAGATCGGCCATGGCTGAAGGCGTGCGCAACGGCAATCGCGCGACATGCTTGGCGATGTCGGGCGCCGAAAAGCTGACACCGCCCCGGCGGCCGCCATAGTCGATGTCGGCATCGTCGATAATCTGGCCCCGGATGATCAGGGGCACGCGGAATGGATCAGTCATGGCTCTACTCACATCGACAGTTCGGCAAGAAATTCGAGAGCGCGGTCGTGCGCTTCGGGAGCACCAGCGCAGACGATGCGGTCATCGCCGCCTTCCTTCTCGCTGTAGCGGCGTACCGGCGGAATGACGTGTGGCCCGGTGCGGCCGCAGGCGCAGGGCTTTTCCCAGCCCGCCAGCGTGATCTCATCCCCCGTCACCAGCCCGGCCCAATAGGTGTTTGGCATCAGGTCGAACGAGGCGAAGCGGCCGGTCAGGCCGTCCTTGCGCGGCAAGGGCTTGCCGGTCGCTGGGTCGAGCAGGAACGGGATCTGGATCGGCGGGATGTGATAATGGCCATGCTCGCACATCATCGACAGACCCATCTGTTCGGATGTGGCGTACATTTCATAGATGGTATCGAAACCCAGAAATTCGATCACGCGCTCGCGCCAGTCGTCGGGCAGTTCCTTGCCCTTCTTGCCGCCGCCGGTCAGCAACACGCTGCCCTTGCCGAAGACGTTCTTGAGACCGCGTTTCAGCCCCTCCTCCGCCCAGTCGTAGAGGATGGCCCACATCGCCGTCACATAGACGTCGCGTCCACCGAAGCGCCGCTGCGCCTCGCTGAAGAAATGCTTGAGGTCGTCGGGCCGGCGGCGCTCCAGTTCCAGCAGCGCCTCCCGCCGTTCCAGCAGGACCGGCGGAATGTCGATCATGCCGGCCTCGCCCCGCGCCTCCGCCGCGCGCAGGCGGCCGCCCAGCGAGGCGATGTCTGCACTGAACCGGGCGTCGGGATAGAGGAACAGGGTATTTTCCTCACCCTTGGCATAGAGATCGACCTGGATGCCGTTGCCGCGCTGCATCGCGGCAGCGCCGTAGCGATAGCCCGGAATGATGATCGGCATCCCGTCCTTCACGATGTCCGGACCCCGGTCCGGCCACCAGTCGCGGATGATGACCCCCGAATGGACGATGGTTTCACGCCACTGTTTCTTGGTGCGAGGGACGAAGCTCAGCTTGCCGGTGGTGCCGGACGTATGCTGTACGGTCAAGTCGGTTTGCGCGTCGAGCAGGTCGATCCAGTCGTCGATCGTCTCGATACCGCTGGCATCGACGTGGGAAATGTCGCTGGTCGTCAGGCCCGCGAGCCATTTGGTCAGCTTGTCGAAACGGCTCCGTTCCAGATAGCTGATCGGATAGGATTTGTAGACGGTGTGCGGAAACAGAAGCGGCGCCAGATCGTCGATCGTTTCGATCGCGTCGATGCCCTGCTCACGCGCTAGCTTGTCCAGCACTGACAGGCCGGGCCGCAATTCGGCAAAGCGCTTGCGAGCGCCGTCCAGATGCAGCCGGTCGATCTCCTCGCGACTGAGCGTGAAGGCTTGCGCATAGGGCGCATCGTGAAAACTGGTGGGATCGGCGATCAGTCGATCGAGATAGCTGCTCATAAGAAAATCCGTCCTTCTTGATGGGACGGATTGTGGCGGGGGCGAGGCGTTCGCCGCAATGCCGATGCCTACAGCCGGAACGCCCAAACATCGTCAGGCGGACATGAAGCGCGATGCTTCACATCATATCGGATCGGCGATCCAACGCAGAACTGGTTCAGCGCAATGCGCCACGCTCTTCGCGAAATTCGCGGGGGGTCATGCCGGTCGCCTTCCGGAACGCCGCCGAGAAAGCGGCAGCGCTTTGGAAGCCGCATTTGCCGGCGATCACCTTGATCATCGCCTCGTCACGGATAAGCAGGTCTTGCGCACGCGCGATCCGGCGGCTGGCGATATAGTCGGTCAAAGTGATGCCAGTGGTGGCCCGGAAAGTCCGGATCAAGTGACGCGGGCTGGTGCGGATTTCGGCGGCCAGATCGGCCACCGAAAGCATTTCGGCCAGATCGGCCTCTATTTTATCCTTGATGCGACGCAAGCGCCAGCCGGGCATCTGTCCATGTGCGCTGCGGTCATCATATTGGGCTTGGCGAAAATGCCGGCACAGTTCGACGACGAGCATCAACGCCATGCTTTCGAGCAATATATCCTGTCCAAAGCCTGGATTGCGCAATTCCTCCACCAAACGGGCAAGCCCCTGACGCACCCGACCGATCTGAACATCCTGACATGCAGCCAGATCGGCGACGCTGTCATCCTCGAACAGTTGCATCGCCCGGTCGTTTTCAAATGTCAGACACAGCAGGCTGTGTTCGCCCGGTTCGCTCAGGGTCGCAAATGCACCACCCTTGGGCAGGAAGACGACATCGCCTGGCGGATCTGCCAGTTGGCGTTCGTTGTTGAAGAAACGAGCAGTGGGGCAGCGCGGGCCGATGGAAAAATCCAGATAGTAGGAATCAGGTTGAAAAACCGATCGGCTGCTCTGGGTCCAGCCGAAGTGACGGATATCAGCGAAAATGCCGTTCGTATGGAACCGCCGTTCGACATGGAAATGCGACGCAGTGTGCGGGGCACAGAGCGGCAGACCAAGGTCGGCTTCATGTCGCATCCTCAACCTCCTCGCCATCGATCGAATCTTGGCTCGATCCTAAAGCGCAGGACCATTATTTCCCTGTAGATCGCGAATGGCAAGTCAGTGCCGATCATGATCATGCACATCGGCGACCACCCATCGGCTTGCCAATGCAAACAGGCCGGCGGCCAGGATGAAGAAGCAGGATCCCAGGCTGAGCGACAGGCGCAGCCCCTGTGCGCTTGCCGCCTCGCAGGCCGCGACGGCCTGCTTGGCGCATTCGGCCAGGCTGAGGCCTGCCGACACCCGCGCACTTTCCCCCAATATATCGCTAGCAAGACCGATCAGCGGCGGGCCCAATCCATAGCCCAATATGGAACTGGTAGCGATAATCACGGCGGAGGCCATGGCGCGCATATGCGGCGGCGCCACATCCTGTCCGTGCGCATACATGGCGGGCATGTAGAAATGCTGCCCCATGGATCCGAGCACCATCAACGCCACCGCAAGACCAACCGTCGGAATTTGAAAAGCGGCGGCATATAGCGCGCCGCACCAGAGCAAGCCGAAGGAGGGCAGCCATGCCTTGATTCGCGGGTAGCGACGCGCACCCAGGTCCATCATCGGGCCGCCCAACAGCGTGAAGACGATGCCGACGCCACCGATCACAAGCCCCATCAGCGCTGACGCATTGGCCAGGGACAGGCCGTGCCCGCGCATGAGAAAAGATACCATATATTGTTGATTGGCATAGCTGCCGATCCCGGCCACGCCCCCCGCGACGGCCACCAGAGCAAAGCTGCGCCGGGCCAGCAACTGGCGGACGGTGGCGATGAAAGACGCGGCATGATGCGATCGGGGCTGGCTGCGCGGCGGTTCCGGCACGGTGGCGCGGAACAGCAGAGCCATGACGATGCCGGCCATTCCGCAAATGAGGAAAGCCGTGCGCCAACCATAAGCGGCGATCAAAGCGCCCCCGCCCACCGCTGCGACGATGGCGCCGAAGGGGCCGGCGACCGCGAAGATGGCGATGGCGGTCGTTCGACGTTGCGCGGGGAATGCGTCGGAGATGAGCGAATGCGAGGCCGGCGTGCATCCCGCCTCGCCAATGCTGACGGCGGCTCGCCCGACGAGCATCTGGACGAAATTGGCTGCAATTCCGCAAAAGGCCGTCATGGCGCTCCACAATGTCAGCGAAATGGCGATGATCCCCACCCGGCGACCGCGGTCCGCCGCGCGCGCGATCGGGAAACTGAAGACCGTGTAGAGTATGGCGAATGCGGGTCCACCAATCAGGCCGAGCTGAAAATCGCTGAGATGGAGATCGACCTTGATCATTTCCTGGGCGACCGAGAAGAGCAGTCGATCTATATAATTGAGGCAATTGAGCAGAAACAGCGCGACAATTGTCCACGATAGCAACGATCGCCCGTCGGCGGAAAGCGATGCGTCGTCCGGTATCGGTTGCGGACCTGCATCCACTATTGACGGATTGTGCATCACTCATCCTATTTCATTTTTATCGACTGTGACGAAGGCTATGCCAACAGCGCATCCCATGCCCCCGCCACAACTATCGCCGGGACGACAGATGTCGCGCAGGAGACATATTCCTTCCCCTATGCCTCCCCCGTCTATTCCCCGAATATTGCACAACAAACACAGGCAAAGCGGGCGATTGACGATGATCGCAGCCCCCAGCCCGCTATTTCAGTCTGCGGGCCGCCGTTTGGTAAAATCGCGTAACGCAGCACCCCATCATGACCCTGTCGAGCAGTGTCTTACAGGCAGCGACGCCGTTTCCCGCCATATCGCTTCCCGCAATATTCGCCCAGGTCGCGCATATCCTTCGCTGCTGCCGCAGCCTGCTGTTGATCGCAGGGAAATTCCTTTTCGCGCGCCTCGACGCGCTCGCACAATTCCTCGATATCGCATCGTGAAAGAATGTTCTTTTCACGCAAATAGCAGACCAGGCTCTGCAATATGATCATAGCCTTGTCGCCGCTCTCTACCGATTGACTGATATCCATTTTTCGACCCTGGACCTTGAAATACGGCATAACTGCCCGTCTCTCGACTAGGCAGTTATGCAGCAAATCAGCGACGCAACCCCTGACGAAAGATAGGATCGTTCAAACAGGCCGGGTCAGGCCCATGGGTGAAGTGGACGACGCCACCTCACCCATCCCCTGTGTCAGAAGCGATAGGAAACCGTTGCGCCCCATGTGCGCGGCGCTGCGGTAAAGCCGATCGCGGTGCCGAAGGTGCCATAACCGTTGAATATGGCGTTATAATATTTTGCCTGCGTCAGGTTGCGCCCCCAAAGGGTGAACTCCATTCCGCCGTCGAGCTTGAAATTCAGGCTTCCGTTCAGCACGCCATAGGCCTTGAGCCGACTGAAGCTGTTCTGCGTATCGATGAAGCTGATAGCCGCCGCACGCTCCGCCGCATCGTTCACACCATCGTTGAGCGCCGGTGTCGTCAAATCCGCAGTGGCATAGTCCTGATAAACGGCAGAAGTGTAGGCATAGTCGGCATGCAGCGCAATTTCGCCGCCTTTGACCGGGAAACGCTGCGTCGCGCCGATGTTCCAGGTCCAGCGCGGCGCGCGCGGAACGACCTCACCGCTACGATCTACCGGACCGCCCAGGCCCGCCGCAGTGAATGATCCCGCAGCATATTTCGCCTTAAGCCAGGACAAGGCGCCGCTCAATTCCATGCCCTGCCACGGAATGAGCGTACCTTCAAATTCAAGGCCATAGGCCTTCACATCGCCTGCATTCTGAACGAACTGGGTCAGATTAGCGCCAACCAGGGCATTGACGACATTCTGGGCGCCGTTGCGCCAAATGTAGAATCCAGCAAAATTAGTTCGCAGATGCCGATCGAAAAAGTCGCCCTTGAAGCCGATCTCGGCATCCTTCACCTTTTCCGGCGCAAAGGAACTCGCATCGGGCGGGGTCGGACGCGAATTGAGACCGCCGGCCAGTGCCGCGCCACCCGTCTTTGCATAGATGAGCTTGCCGTCTCCCAGTTCGTAGTCGATGCTGGCAAGCCAGGCGGGATAATCAAATTTGGCCGTCACAGGATCCGTGCAATCCGGACCGGGGGCGACCAGATTTGCATTAGCACCCACGGCGCATAGCCCCGTAGCGGGCAACGTGATCAGTCGGCCGTTGGAGACGAACGAACCGGAAAAGCCCGGAATCCCTCCGATATAGCCCATGCGGTTGATCGAACGCTTGTCCCAGGTATAGCGGAATCCGCCGGTCACGCGCAGCCGTTCGGTCAGGCTGTAGTTGACTTGGACGAACAAGGCCTTCGATTCCGACTTGTATGTGGCCAGGTTGGTATTGGCCGGGGCCAGGTTGAAACCGAAGTCGGTATCCTGGAAGACGAGCGACTGGGACTGCTCATCGCCCGTTTCCTTGAAATAGAAACCGCCGAAAATGAACTCCAGTTTCCCCAGGTTACCGGAGAATTGCAGTTCCTCGCTACGCTGATTTTGCGAATAGTCGCTCGCATAAGATGCGATCTTGGCGGGCGTGCCGTCAAGATCGGTACCATCCCCGGTATCCGCCTCGCGATAGGCCGTTATCGATTTGATCTTAACGTCGCCCAGATCATATTCGATGGTCGCACGGACACCCCACGTCTTGTTATAATTATATGGCGTATCGATGTTGGCATTGCCCGTGTTTGGATCATTATATGTTCTGTAGAATTGGCTCTTGCTCTGGAGGAAGCTGGCAATGTCGAATTGACGGGAATATAGTGCCAGCGCCGGTCCGGTCGGGTTGATACCGCGTAGAGCGACATTATTGTACGTATCCTTGATATTGGCATAGTCGGCCGACAGGGATACGGTCATCGGGATCGCAGACGGCTCCCAGTTCAGCGTGGCACGACCCGCGATGTCGTGATCGATACGGGCCGCATCGACCCCTCTTATCGGGTTGTCGCCAAAACCCTTACCCCTCTCGCCATAGCGGCCAGCCAGGCGCAAGGACAATTCATCGCCCGAAATCGGCAAGGTCAGCGCGGATTCGATGGACCAGCTTTCATAGTTACCGATACGTCCGGTGACATAGCCGCCGAAATTTCCGTCCGGCTGCACAGTTGTCATGTTGAGGGCGCCACCCGTCGTGTTGCGTCCGAACAAGGTTCCCTGGGTTCCGCGCAAGACCTCGACCGAAGCCAGATCGAGAAGCCCGAGATTCCCGGCGATAGGTCGCCCATAATAGACGCCATCGACATAGATGCCGACCGCAGGATCGGAAAATGAGTTAGGGCTATTCTGCGCATTGCCACGGATGGCGAGATATATGAGCGATGCGTTGCCGGTGCCACCGGATTGCACCGACAAACCCGGCGCCGCCCGGCCCACATCCGCCACTTCGACAATCTGCCGTTCAAGCAGCGCAGTCGGATCGAGCGCCGTGACGGCAACGGGAACCGTCTGAAGATTTTCCGACGTGCGGCGAGCCGTCACGATGATGTCGCGCACACCGCTATTGTCATCACCGCTCGCACTTTGCTCGACCGCTTCTGCCGCGTGGCTTACGCCTGCACCACCGACACCCAATACCGTGCCGGCCATCAGGATTGCGCGGAATATTTTAACCATTTCATCCCCTCCACTATTAATATTATTAAATAACGGAATTTAATTACCATATTTATTATTATTTTTATGCATTTATACTAATGGTACTAAGAGAAGAAATATTATATACTTATATTATATCAACGATCTAAGGCCGCGAATATGATCTTGAAAACTAGATCAGTGCGATATTGGGCAGTATATTAAGTACTTTCCTGTTTCGCCGTCGGCGGTTATTCCATCCTCCGAATTTTATCGCTTCATACGCTTAAGACACATACCGTGGGATAGGTATCCTGACCCAGAGGCCCACGCACTTACCCCCGTAGCAAGGGCTCCATGGGCACCAGAACAAGATGATCGGCAGGCGCATCGGGACCTGCGATCACCAGGCATTGTCGCAGCATCCGCCGGTGAAAGAAGCGCGTCAGGGCGGCATGGTCGGCAGGCGTGCTCTTTTCGATGAAGCGCATCAATGCGGCCTCACCCGCGGCGGCATCGGCATAGGCCGTACCCAGCAGCGCCTCGATGTCTTTGCCATCCTCTTCCCGCAGCCAATCGCGATAGCGCAGCTGGTTCCGCAGATAGTGAGGGATCGAGGCAAGGATATTACGTTGCCAGCCCTGTAGCGATCCGCTTTCCGGCAGACGTTCGATCTCCGCCTGCAATTTATGAAGTGCCAGATCATTCTGGTCGACGGCGGCGGGCGGCGGAAGCGCAATGTCGTCGAGCGCCACGCCCAATATCTCGGCCAACGCCTCCATACATCGCCGTCCGATCATCGACACCTGTACCGCTGCCTCGACCCAATCGCCGCCGCGCCCCTTTTCGTGCATCCCGAACAGGGGGCCGTAAATGGCTTCAGCGAGGAAGGACACGGTGTGATAGGCGATCGCGTCAAAATCGAGCGGTACGCCGATCGCCGTTTCATAGTGACGGAACAGAGCGGCGACGTCGCCCATATTCTCGATCGGGTGGCGCCCCCGGAAGCACGCGAGGTCGCGCATGGGATCGCCTAGATGACCGATTTCCACATCCAATATGCCGGTAACCTGGGCACCGTCCGAAAGGAACTGGCCGCAATCGCCCGTGACGAAGGAGATGGATTCCCGATGTCGGGGATAGTTTCGGCGCAGCCATCGCGCGCAAAATTCCAGCAGCGGATCAGTGATGCCCTGCTCGACCGTCATGGCATGAAAGCGTTCGAAATTATGCAGGGCGATCTCGCGCGCACCCTGCGGCAAATGGGCTCCCCCTTCAATGAAAGCCTGACTTGGCAGGCTGTGGATGTCAGCCAATATCTCCATATAGCGTAGCGATGCGGCCCACCGATCCTCGGTCATCACCGACGCGCTTTCGATCGCCTGCTGAACCAGGCCGGGATCCCGGCCGCCTTCTATCCATTCCATCACGATGGTGTTGGGTTGGTCGCACATGCCCAATATGGCGGGGATGGGAATGCCATTTTCATACAGTGCGCGCTGCATGCGCATTTCATACACAAGCGGATAGGGATGGGTCGGCCAGGTGCGGTCGCCCTTGAGCAGAAAGTCGCGCTTCACACCATTTTGCTGCGCGCTGGCGCGCCAGACCGGGCGCCAGCGCCGCTGTTTTTCGAGCACGACTTCAGAACAACCCAGGACATCCTCAAGCCATCGGTTGAGCTGTTCGCGGCTTTCGGCCTGATCCTGATCGGCTTCGGTCTGCGCCATCGACGGTCCTCTCCATAGTCTTTTTCTGTCCATTATGGCCGGTGCGTCATCCGCCTTTATGGGCCGGGCGGCCGTTGCGGAAAGATCGGGCTAACGCACCGTTTTTAATGCCTGCCCTCAATCACCAAACCGATAGCGAACCTCCACGCCATAGGTCCTCGGCGCGCCGTAAAATCCACTGAATATCCCGAGCGCCGCCGATCCGACATTGCTCGACGCCAGATATTTCTTATCGAACAGATTACGCACGAAAAAACTGATGTCGGCATTGCTGCCGCCAACGCCGTTCAGGTCCAGCCGTCCGTTGACCAGGTCATAGGCAGGCAGGACCTGGTCGGAAGAGCGTACCTTGCTGGAATGATAATAGTCCAGGCTGAACACGGTTTCCGCCAGGGATGGCGGCACTGGCAACGTCCAGCGCACGCCAGCCGTGACCGTCGTCTTTGCAACCAGATTGAACGGCACCTTGAGCGCTGCAAGATAGGATTGGAGATTCGCAGGCACCGTCAGCGACCGCGACTTGAGGTCCAGGAAGGTCGCACCGGCGTCGAGGGACAAGGTCGATGTCGGCTGGATGCGGGTCGAAAGGTCGATGCCCGCTACCCGGGTCTTGCCGGCGTTGACCAGCAGCGTCCCGCCGCTTGGATCGTTGCTGGCGTCGCAATCGCCGTCCGGTGATTTTGGCGGATTGGTCCCGCCCGGCGTGATCGTGCTGCAACTCGCCTGGGTGTTGAGGCCCGAAATCGGCACCTGCACATTATTATACCAGCCGACAAAGGGTGATGCGTTGAACTGCAGCTTGACGTCGCCCACGGTGAAGTCGGACCGGATACCGACCTCCACATCCGTCACCTTTTCCGGGGCGAAGGACTGGAAGGGCGCCAGCCGCCCGGCCAGCGTCGGGCTGTTAATGCCACCAGCGCGATAGCCCCGGCGCGTGATCGCATAGAGGAAGATCGCATCCGACGCCTTCCAGTCGACGCCCAGTTGCCAGGTCAGCGCCTTGGACGAGGTCTTGTTGACGCTCGAATTGCGGATCGTTGCCGCGCCGTCCGCGCATTCTTCGGGTGAAACGACAGGCTGATTGCTCAGGCCGCCGCCAACGCAGGCCTCGATCTTGTCCCAGGTGTGACGTACGCCCAGATTGACGTGCAGGCCGTCGGCGATTTCATAATTGACATTGCCGAACAGCGCCCGGCTCTTTTCGCTGGGCGCGCTCTAACCTGAAGTGCAACACCCGAATTTGATAGGGTGTACCGATGGGAAATCACTACAGCCAGTTGAGTATGGACGAACGCAACGAGATTCAACGGAGCCGGAATATGGGATTGAGTTGTCGGGCAATTGCCCGACAACTCAATCGGCCGCCGTCGGCGGTAACGCGTGAGGTTGAGCGAAACACGGTTGGCAAGAGCTATGACGCGGTGCGCGCAGCGCGTGCGACGCTGGCACGCCGGCGGCGTGGGACGGTCAAGCTCAAGGCCGGCTCGTTGCTGCTGAGTCGGGTGCGTGGCTTGATGGCGATGGGGTGGTCGCCGGAACAAGTTGCGGGCAGACTGCGACGGATGAACCCGGATGATCTTGCCAGCCACGTTTCGCACGAGACGATCTATTGCGCCATCTACGCCTTGCCGCGAGGTGAGTTGCGCAGCGAGCTGATTGCTCAGCTGCGCTTTGCCCACAAGGCCAGGATGCCGCGCACGCGGGGACAGGACCGCCGCGGCCAGCTGCAGAACATGACCTCGATCCACCTGCGTCCCATTGAAGTGGCGGCTCGCCTGATCCCGGGCCATTGGGAGGGCGATCTGATTAAGGGTGCCGGAAATCGCAGCGCGGTCGGCACCTTGGTTGAGCGCAAGAGCCGTTATCTGATGATGACCAAACTGCGCGACTGCACCGCTGAAGCCACCTTGGAAGCCTTCACGCGCAAGTTCCGTCATGTCCCGCCGTGCGTGAGAAAGACGCTGACCTACGACCAGGGCAAAGAGATGGCGCGCCACGAGATGCTGGCCAAGCAACTGAAGATCGACGTCTATTTCGCCGATCCGCACAGCCCCTGGCAACGGCCGACCAATGAGAATACCAACGGTCTGATCCGTGAGTACCTGCCCAAAGGTCTGGATTTGGCGCCGATCTCGCAAGGTTACCTCAATGCAATTGCACGACAATTAAACGACCGCCCTCGCAAATGTCTCGGCTTTGAAACGCCTGCCGAGGTCTTCGGTCGCGAAATCATGAACTTGCAACCCAGTGTTGCACTTCAGACTTGAAACCGCCCTGTAAAAACTATAGTTGAAGCGAGCATCGGTAATACCGGGTAGGGTGAAGACCGGAATATAGGTGCCCGACGGCCCGAGCGGCTTGCTGTCCAGGTAGAAAGCCCCGACCAGCCAGTCGAGACGATTGCCGAGTGCCGATCCCTTCAATTGCACTTCGTCGCTGATCTGCCGGACGTCGGATGTCTGGCGCCCACCCACGATCGTCACCGGAAGCCCGGCAGGGATCGCGCCGCTTCCATCAGCGATCAAGGTGGGCAGTCCATCGACACTGGAATAATAATCGATCTTGGTGCGCCGATAACCGAAGATATTGATGAAGGTGATGTCATCGGACAGATCGAACTCCGTCCGGTTGGTAATACCGAAACGCTCGACCTTTTCGAACGCATCGACGTCCGAATTGATCACGCGCGGCCCGCGCGCGCGCTGCAATGCCAACTGCGCCAGAGCCGCCGCCGCCGTGCCCGTCGCCGTCAGTCCATTGGGACCGGGCAGCACATCGGTCAGCACCGATGCGCCGCCGACCGCGTCATTGTGATAATAATCGACAATAAGCGTGTTGCGGAACGCGGCGCTCGGCTCGAACAGGATCGAACCGCGGATCGCGCGCGAATTAAGATCGTCCGGGTCGCCGCCGATGCCGATATTCTTCGTCCAGCCGTCGCGCTTCTGGATCTGACCGGCGATGCGGATGGCCAACGTGTCGGACGTCAGCGGTATATTGACTGCGGCTTCCAGCAACCGGGCGTCGTAATTGCCGTAGGACGCCTTGGCATATCCTCCCAGCTTATAGTCCGGCGCCGCCGGATAATAGAGGATCGCGCCACCGGTCGTGTTGCGGCCGAACAACGTCCCTTGCGGTCCCTTGAGTACTTGAACGGACGAAAGATCATAGGTCGGAATGCTGGACCCGACCGTAGGAGACGGCACTTCCGCGAAATAGCTGATGACGCCGGGCGCGCTGTTGCCGGCCAGCGCCTTGGACTGACCCCGGATGGAGAAATTGGTGTTTTCGCGCCCGCCTGAACCCGCCAGGAACACGCCCGGCGTCTTGACCAGCAAATCCTGCGTATCACGGATATTGGCCTGCCGCAGCGAGTCCGCGCCGAAAGCCACGACCGAAACCGGCGTCTCCTGAATATTCTCAGCGGTGCGGCGCGCCGTCACCACGATGTCGCTGGTAGCACCCTCCTGCGGCGCGGCGTTCGACGACTGCGCCAATGCCATTTGCGATGTCGTCAGCAGCAACCCTATCGGCAGCATGAAACCGGTTATCTTCATTTTTCTTCTCCCTGGCGGTCAAAGGATGACCATTGTCTTTGAAAGCCGGTCTGTCGCCGGCCTGTCCTGTTCATGAGATCAACGATGGATAGCTGACGCCCTGCCCCGCGCGCCAATGCTCGACGATCGCGCTTTTCTGGCAGTTGAATATGCCGATCTGTCTGGACAATATGCCGCCATCCCCTCCGCATTTCCCCGATGGATCGGGTGTGCGGCGGATTAGACGCCAATCCGCGCTTTCAATTACCTGTCGAAAGGTGGGTCCGATGTCCGATCACGCCAATATCCACCAGATATGAGGATAAGGACGGTCCGCAGATACCGTCGGTCATATGGGGAGAGGACGAGATGACCTGCTTTGCAAACGGGCTGTTGATGCCTGAGGGACCGATTGCGCGGCCGGATGGCGGCCTGCTGCTGGTGGAGGTGCTCGGCGGTCGCCTGTCCCGCCTTGGCCCGGACGGTGCGCGCACCACCCTCGCCGATCTGGGCGGCGGTCCCAATGGCGCGGCGATCGGTCCCGACGGGCGGATTTATGTCTGCAACAATGGCGGTTTCGAAAAGATGATCCTGCCGAACGGCGACCTCCTGCCGGCCGAGACGCCTCTCGACACGCCGCCCGGCACAATTCAGGTCGTCGATCCCGCCAGCGGCGCTTTCGAAACCTTATATGCATCGACCGAAGCGACCCCCTTCTGGGGACCGAACGACCTCATCTTTGACGAAACGGGCGGATTTTGGTTCACCGATTTCGGCAGGGATCGCGGCGCGGCGCGAATGCGGGGTGGGCTTTATTATGCCAAGACCGACGGGTCGGAAATTCGGCGCGCCGCCGGACCATTGGACGGGGCGAATGGCGTCGGCCTATCGCCAGATGGACGCACCCTCTACGTCGCCCTCACCTATGAAGCGCATCTGCTGCGCTATCGATTGTCAGCGCCCGGTATGATCGACACGACGGCGTCGCTGACCCCGGACGGGCACAGCATCGTCGGTCGGGCCGGGCCTGGTCAATTTCTCGACAGCCTGGCCGTCGATAGCGCCGGACGTATCTGTTGCGCCTCGCCCGGCCAAGGCGCCATATTGATCTTTCCACCCGAGGGCGGAACGCCTCAGCAGATCGAAACGGGCGATTTCCTCACGACCAATATCTGCTTTGGCGGCAAGGACGGGCGGGTGGCCTTCGTCACGCTGGGCAGTTCCGGCAAGGTCATATGTATCGACTGGGACGTCCCCGGCCTGCCCCTCGCATTCGGCTGAGCTCTCATCGTCAACAGCGCCGCCCTGCCCGCCGACAGGTCAAGCAAGGCAGCCATTGTTGTTCTCTCGCGCCATGCCCCGGAAAAGAGCGACCATGTCAGCTGATTGTTATGACTATATCATCGTCGGGGCGGGGTCTTCCGGCTGCGTGCTGGCCAATCGACTGTCGGCAGACCCGACCGTCAAGGTACTGCTGGTGGAGGCGGGACCGGACGACAGCAGTCCGTTGATCGCCATGCCGCGCGGTATCGGCAAACTGCTGGCGCCGGGCAATCCCCATGTGTGGGATTACGCCGTATCGCCCGGCGGCAACGCACCCCAGGAAATATGGCTGAAGGGCCGCGCGGTTGGCGGGTCCAGTTCGGTCAACGGCATGGTCTATGTGCGGGGCGCTCCGGCCGATTATGATGGCTGGGAAGCGGCAGGCTGCACAGGCTGGGGCTGGCAGAATATAGGCCGATATTTCGTCTCTCTGGAGGACCATGCGCTGGGCGCCAAGGCGTGGCGCGGTGCCGGCGGCCCCCTCAAGGTCAGCGTCCACCCTTCCGGCGACCCGCTGTGCGAAGCCTTCCTGACAGCCGCCGAGCAGGCCGGCACGCAACGGGTGGACGACATGAACGACATGCCGGCCGTGACCCAGGGCGGCATGGGTATCAGCCGACATCCACCTATCGCGGCAAGCGCTTCTCCGCCTCCCGCGCCTTTCTGAAGCCCGTGCGCGGCCGCCCGAATCTGGATGTTTTGCCGCAGACTGACGCCCTGCGTATCCTGTTCGACGGACAGCGAGCGGGCGGTATCCTGCTGCGCAACAAGGATGGCGTGCAGGAGGTCGCCGCCCGGCGGGAGATCATTCTTTCCGCAGGCGCGGTGCAGAGCCCCAAGCTGCTGCAATTGTCGGGCATCGGTCCCCGCGCCTTGCTCGAATCGCTTGGCATCCCGATCGTCGTTGATGCGCCGGGTGTCGGCGGCAACCTTCGCGAACATCGCTATTTGGGCTTTACCTACAGGGTCCGGGGGAACAGCCTAAACCAGAAACTGTCCGGTGTCGGCCTTATCCTGTCGGCTTTGCGCTATGCCTTCGGGTCGAAAGGGCCGCTGACCCATGCAGCGCATGAAGTGGGCGGCTTCGTCAAGACCGATGCCACGCTCGACCGGCCCGACGCGCAGGTCGGCATGGGCCTCTACTCCTTCCACACGGACGACAAGGGCGCGGTGGCGCTCGACCCCTATCCCGGCATGACCGTCGTCGCTTATTATATGCGGCCCGACAGCCAGGGCCATGTCAGGATAAGTTCGGCCGACCCGGATGTCCCGCCGGTCATCGACGCCAATCATCTGGCGACCGATGCCGACAGGAGCCATTTCGTCGCCCTGTTTCGCTGGCTCCGTCGCCTGGCGCAACAGCCCGCGCTCAAGGACTGGATCGTCGAGGAAACGGGCAAGACCGTCGGCATAGAAGCGGACGAGGACATTCTTGCCAACGCCATGGCCCTTGGCGGCACATCCTTTCACATTTGCGGGACATGCCGCATGGGCGCGGATGAAACTTCCGTCGTCGACCCCCAGCTTCGCGTGCGCGGCGTCACCGGCCTGCGCGTCGTCGATACCTCCATCATGCCGACGATCGTATCGGGCAACACCAATGCGCCGGCCATGGCCATCGCGCTCAACGCCGCGGACATGATCCTGCGGCCCAGACAGGAAACCATGCCATGACCGTGCCGTTCACGACGTTCGACAAGCTTTATATCGATGGCGCCTGGGTCGATGGCGGGAGCGAACGCGACGCCATCATCAATCCCGCCACCGAAGCGGTGATCGGCCACGCGCCGGTGGGTAACGCCGCCGCCGTGGACGCTGCGATCACAGCCGCGCGCGATGCGTTCGACACGGGCATCTGGCCACGCATGGCCATGTCCGAACGCGCGACCTGTCTGCGCCGGATGCATGCCGCACTGGATGCGCGCAGGCAGCAGATCGCGGCGCTGATCATCGCGGAAGTCGGCTGTTCACAGGGCATCACCCAAGGCATGCAGGTCGCCAATCCGCTCGACCATCTGCTGGCCGCAGTCGAACATTCGACACGCGACGACAGCGTTCGCCTGCCCATCGACATCACCCCGGATCCCTTCAATCCCGACGGGCCGAAGAAAATAGGCGGGACGACCGTGGTGCGCGAACCGGTGGGCGTCGTCGCGGCCATCACCGGCTATAATTTCCCCTTTCTCATCAATCTGGCGAAGATCGTTCCCGCGCTGCTGGCCGGCAATACGATGGTGCTGAAGCCGTCGCCCTTCACACCTTTTTCCGCGCTGCTGTTCGGGGAGATCGCCGAAGAGATCGGCCTGCCCAAAGGCGTGCTGAACCTCGTTACCGGCGGACCGGAGGTTGGCACGACCCTGACCTGCGATCCGCGCGTCGACCTCGTCACCTTCACCGGATCCGAAGGCGTAGGCGCCGCTATCATGGCGCAGGCCACCCCCACATTGAAGCGCGTGCATCTGGAACTCGGTGGAAAGTCCGCGCTGATCGTCCGCCAGGATGCCGACGTCGCCCGCGCCGCGGGCATGGCCGTTGCCGTGCTCTCGGTCAATGCGGGCCAAGGCTGCGCCCTGCTCACGCGCCTTGTCGTCCATAACAGCATCAGGAAAGCGTTCGTCGAAACCGCCTGCGCCATCGCCAGCCAGTTCAAAATCGGCGATCCTGCCGATCCCACCGTGGCGATGGGGCCGCTGATCCGCGAATCCCAGCGGGAAAAGGTCGAAAGACTGATCGCCATCGGCCGCGACGAGGGCGCGCGGATCGTGCATGGCGGCGGGCGTCCGGCCGGTCTCGACAAGGGCTTTTTCACCGACATCACGATCTTCGACGATGTCGACAACAAGATGACGATCGCCCAGGAAGAGGTGTTCGGTCCGGTCGGCTGCGTCATCGGCTTCGATACCGACGAAGAGGCGATCCGCATCGCCAACGACAGCCGCTATGGCCTGAATGGTGGCATCGAAACCGCAGACGCTGCCAAAGGCTATGAGATGGCGATGCAGATCCGTGCGGGCAGCGTCATGCTCAATGGCGGCACCGGGCGCATGACCTATGCGCCCATCGGCGGCTACAAACGCTCGGGCGTGGGCCGGGAATATGGTCCCGACTGGCTGCACGAATATCAAAACCAGAAGTCGGTCTTCTATCCCATCGGCGGATAGAGAAGCTGCCTAACCGGCGGTAATGCCGCCGTCGACCGCCCAGCAGGCGCCATGCACATGACGCGCCCGATCGGAAGCCAGGAACAGAAGCGGCTCGGCCACATCCTCGGGCAGACAGGGCGGCCGCATGCCGGTGTAGCGCGCGAGGAGCCGGGGATCGGCGAAATCGGGGAAGGACATGCCCTGTGTCATTTCCGTCCGCATCGGGCCGGGCGAGAGGATGTTGATCCGCACGGGACTGTCCATCATCTCCATCGCGAGCGACAACGTCAAACCGACCAGTCCGAATTTGGAGGCGGTATATGGCGCCAGATAGGCCTGCCCCATGAAACCGGCGGTGGAGGCCACGCAGATGATATTCCCGCTGCTCTCGATCAGGTGCGGCATGGCCGCCTGCATGAGAAAGAAGGGGCCGGACAGGTTGGAGGCAATGGTCCGGTGCCATTCCTCCTCCTTGATGTCCGCCAATCGGTGAAACATGACATCGGCGGCGATATTGCACAGCACGTCCAGCCGGCCGAATGCCGTCATCGCCCCTTCGATAACCTCCCTACAGCCACGCGGCTCGCCAAGATCGCAAGCCAGCTCGACACACCGGCCACCCGCGTCGCGGATCAACCGCCCGGTCTCTTCCAGCTTGGCTCGGCTGCGCCCGACAAGGCACAGTGCCGCGCCTTCCCGCGCGAAGGCGAGGCTCGCCGCGCGGCCCAGGCCCGACCCGGCGCCGGTGACCAGTACGACCTTGCCTGCAAAGTCCATCCGCATATCCTCTTCCAAAACGGGCCGTCGGCGGGGTTAGAATGCCACGCTGATGCCTGCCATAAGGGTGATTACGGCGTGGCCAACCTTTCCCCGGATGGGGTTGATCCCCTCACCAGCGCCGTCGCCATTGCGCGCCGCGCCGACGGTTACGGATCATCTCATCCCGCTGCTCCGGCGTGACCAGCAGCGTGTCGGCGGGAAGATGCGAACGGAGTTCCGCAGCCGGCACGATCCTGAGCGTCGGCTCCGGCCCGGAACTCGCGCCGGTCCAGCGCAGCATCAGCGATCCTTCGTTGCGTCCGGCCGGATCAAGCCAGTTGGGCACGCCCGGATCGTCCAGTGCGATGACGGCGCGGAAGCGGCCGTCGCCGTCCAGACGCGCCTGCGCCGCGTTGAGGCTGCTCTGATGGTTCATCCAGTCGATCGTGTTCCACAGCGGATCGTTGAGCTGGACGTTCCAGTAACGCACCTGATCGGGCACCGCCGTGTCGATGATCATCGCCTCCCCCGGCTTCAGCCGGAAGATGCCCTGATAATAATGCTGCCCGGCCACGCCGCCGCGACCGGCCCAGTCATCATATTCCAGCCTGTTGACGAAGCCCTGCGCCCGCTGCCGCTGGCCATAACCCAAGGCAAATGCGGCATAGCGTTCGACGAACGCTGACAGGCGATCGAGCCGATGGACGATCTCGGCTGCGGGCACCAGACCGCCGCCCACGCGCCGGTCGACCCGCTCGATCGCGATGCGTAGATCGCGCCCCACGCCCCAGTCATAATAGGCATGGCGCAGGCCGATCGTGAGCGCGCGCGGGTCTAGCGGAAACCAGTCACCCGCATGATCCTCCGGCCGCTCCCCGCCCAACAGGATGTCGAACGCGCCGTCCGGTCCCAATGTGCAGGCATCCAGATCGATCACGCCCACCGAAGGCCCGAGATCCTCCATCGGTCCCAGACCGCCCGCGACCAGATCAAGGAACACGAAAACCCCGTCCCCCCGCGTGCCCGACAGCCTGTAGATGCCGCTGCCGTCGATCCGCGCCGCGCCATAGATGAAATCGGGATTGACCCCGACGGTGTTGAGGACGCTGCTGACCGACGGCACGAAATCGGGATGATCGGGGTCGGCGAAGGCCGTCTGATAACCGGTGGCGAGGATAGCGAACAACAGGCGGTGCGCCTCGGCCCGGGCCTGTGGATCATCGGGATCGGCCAGCCTGTCCAGCATGCCTTCCGCCCCCGCCATCCGCTCCAGCCAGGCGCGCCACTGGGACGTTTCAGAGATAGGCATGGTAGGTCTCGATATATTCGGCGAACCTGTCGCTCACCTGTTCGGCTGTCAGGCCATAATCGGCCAGCGTGTAGCTGCGCGACCCATGCTTGCCCGCCGGATTCTCCCGCAGCCAGTCCAGAATGCCCTTTTCCGACTCCGGCGTGAAATCCCAGCCGAAATGATCATAGGCGGCCCGGATCGTCGAGACCGGGTCCGCGACCAGATCCTTGTAACGCATATCGTAAATCGGCAGGTCCGGATGCGCCTTGCGATAATCCATGCAGCACTTCACCCCATCCCACCAGAGTTGCAGGAACTCGGCGCCCAGCGCATGCAGATCGAGCTGGTCGTAGGACGGCCCACGAATGACGCTGATCAGTTGGGAGATGGAGGCGATGACGGTGGTCGGGTCGCGATGGGGCTGAATGAAGATCGCATCGGGATAGACGCTACGCAGCGCGGGGAGCTTATACATATGCTCCTGAATCTTGAGCACCCAATGCCTGCCGGGATGCCGCCAACCCAGATGCTGAAGCCACATCTTGTGGACCTCGTAGCGAAAGGTCGCGTCGATGCCCTTGAACCAGTCGTAGAAGCGCGGGAGATGCTGGAACATGCACGGATTGCTGCTCTGAAAGGAGGTCGTCATGAACGATCCGCATTCCTGCGGGATTTTGGCGCCGAGCGGATGGGCTTTGAGCAATTCGTCGGCATCACCGCCCAGTTGCGCGCGCAAATGTTCGTCGAACCGGGAGATGCGCGGGTCCGTGTCGGCGGTTGCCGCTTCGGGAGGGGGCGATGGTTCGGCCACTTCCCACATCAGCGGCGTGCGGATCTGCGGGTCGCCTTCCATCAGGGCGTGCAGGAAACTGGTGCCGCACCGGGGGAGGCCGAGGATGAAAAGCGGCTGCCTGATTTCGACATCGGCAATGTCAGGATAGCGGGCTCGGTCGTCGGCGATAGCCTTCAGCCGGGACAAGTCATCGGCAATGATATGCAGCGCACGCGCATGGCCATTGGCGTTAAGTGCCCGGTCTTCCGCCATCGAGGCAAGCAGTTGTTCCAGCCCCGGCCGCACATTATCGCGTAAATAATGGGGCAGCGGATACTGCGCCAACAGTGCGTCCGCGTCCGGAAATCCAAATGTCATTGCCATCCTCTCTCAAACCGGTCTGACGACCATTTTGGGCAGGATGACTGGTCCGGATACCGATGAAAAGCCCAGGTGCCATCGATGTCGCCTATCGGAAACAGATGTCGAAAATTGCGGCTACATCAGTGGGCGTTCAGTGGATCAAAAGCCGGTCACGGAACTGCCGCGGCGAACACCCTTCTATCTGGCGGAACGCCACACTGAAGCTTGCCGTATTGGCAAAACCACAGCGATAGGCGATCTCCTTGACCAGAAGCGATCGGTCCATCAGCAGGTCCTTCGCCAGAGCGAGCATATGACGGCGACAAAAGGCTGCGGGACTTTCGCCCGTCGCGGTGCGGAACAGGCGTTCGTAATGGCGGACGCTGATGCCACGTTCCGCCGCCAACTGCCCGATCTCGACCCTGCCGGGCTGCTCCCGGATATGTGCAACAAGGCCAGCCAGATAGCGCTGGTCGAACGTCCGGCGACTGTTGAACTCCGGTTGGGTTTCTGGACCGAATTGCTGCACCATTTCAGCTGCGAGGCCGACACTGATCGAATCCAGAATGAGTTGCGAACACAGCCCCGGCGCCACCAGTTCCTGCTGGGCCCTTAGAAGCAGTGCCCTGACATGGGGATTGCGCATGTCTATGGTGTCGCGCAATTGTTGATTGGAAAGTTCCATGGGCAATCCAGTGATCGCGGGAATATCTATTCTGCAAAATAGCGATCTTTGCTCGCGTTCCTGCCAATGCATTTGGAACGGACACGCGGCCGGATAAAAGCGTACCTCGCCCTGCTCGCAAAAGTCGCGAGCAGATGCGAGATATCTGCCCATAGACGGGAAGCGGGTCAATTCGAAATAGCTGCAGGGCGGCGTGAAGACGATCTCGTTTCGTTCTCGCCAGAAAAACCGCCGGACTTCAAAGCGCGCACCAACTGTAGCCCTCGCCGCTTCGAGAGACGTTTCGAATTCCTGCGGGAATATGAAGTCCAGGCTTGTACCCTCAGGATGACGGTCAGAATCATAAGGTCTTGTAAGCATATCAGCTGTTGCTCCCCCTCACTTTCTCCCAGCCGATCGCGAGAATAATATATCGATCATATCGAGAGAAGCTAATTTATTAGTGTCCGATTCAGAAGTTCTTCAACTCGAGCAATATCTTGCGGTTCGGCGCGTGATCATCGGATTGAAGCGATGAAGGGCCAGCGGTGGGTGAGGTGACGGACCTTTCCCAGTCGTTTAACCAAACCGGCGTCAAGAATAATTTTGGTTGCGTTTTTGCGATCTACGAGTGCGACATCGTAGGGTTGGTGCGTCAGTGATCGATTAGCTGCTTCATGACTATTGGCTCACTGAAACGAAATCGACATCTGCGTCATGCTGGTCACGGCAAGAGGACTGAGCGAAAGCTAAGTCAACAATTCTTGGCGCAAGCCTTGAAATGTTAGTTTCCAGGGATAGTCGGCTGCCTAACGCGCAAAAAAACTGAGTGAATACCGAGTGAATAGCAAAAAGGGGCCCAGTGAAACGAGACCTCCTGCTCATGGATATCCAGCGGCACACACTGAGTCAAAAGCTCGGCCGCTGCCAGCGGCCGATCCATACGAAAAGGTGTGCAGATCGGTGAAATGACTGTGCCTGTACGACCCACGCCTTTCCAAAAGCGCCAAAGCACCCCAGCAGCCCCCTCAGAACTAGCAAGCTTTGCTCCATTGCACAGCCGTCGCTCCACCGTCATAGGTTTCGCGGATGGACGAAAAAATGAACGCTACGATCTTAAGAGTTATCGAGCGCACGCCGCAATGGCTGCGTCACGATCTGGGATCCAGGGATGCAGCCGCTCGCGGTCGCGCCGAGGAAACATTGGCGGCGATGATCAGCGACGCGCTTGCCAACGGAACCGCCGCGAATCAGGAGGAATAAGCGGGACACCTCCTTGTCTCATGGGGGCCGCGGACCGTTGAGATTACCGCGCCTGCCTCTCCGCCAACGCACGGTTTCACATTGCGACATTCAGCCTCCGTTCCCAAGGAGGCTCTCCCCAGGAGGCAAATCAGGGAACTGGCCGCGCCAGCGTGACGGCCCGCCTCCCGAACACATTGGTCCCAAACCGCCTTTGCAGATGAACCGCAACCAACGCTGCATACCTGCGTTGGCGAATGCCGTTTGGGCTGTGATAGATGCCCACCGCCTTCCAATAATTGCCGCTCATCTTGAGTGCGTCGAGAAAGATCCAGCGCGCCACCTCGGCGTTGAAACAGGGATCGAATCGCAGCCAGCGCCGGACTTCCCCCTCGCGTCGAGCTATGAGCGCGGCGATCCTCGGCACCCACCAACTGTTGATCTGGAGAGGCCCCAGGTCATGGCTTCCATCCCTGTTCAGAATTTCCGAGCCGATCCAACCGGCTTCCTGATCGCGCAATCCCCAGAGCGTCTTTTCAAGCCATAGCTGCCCACGCGCCGCTTGTCGGATGCAGCGCGCGACCTCGGGTTCTGGTGGCCGTGCCGCTGACGCCGCTTCGCACCATGACAACAGCATCAGGAGAAGCGGGATCAAACAGGCGCAGCGCCGATCAGCGATCCAGGCCACGGCCACCCTCCTGTCCCCGATCGCCTGCTCGCTGCTCGACCGCGTGGACGGCGTCGGCTCTTTCGCTCTCACGGCCTTTCAAAAAGGATTGCAGATGGCGGTCTAACGCCTCGAACGCCTTTTGCGCTCGATCGGCAAGGCGATCGGCCACACCCCTTTCCCTGAAGCCTTGGGCGCGAAGCTGCCGTTCAAGCTGGCGGTCAGCCCGCAAACGCCTTTCCTGTTCCTGGTCTTCCTTGAGCTGCTGGAGATGGCGCATATGACGAGCGGCTAGGCGATCACGATGGTCCCGTTCCAGGCGCCCGAGCCCTTCGAGGCTCGACGTCTTCTCTCCCGATCGCTGTTCAAGCTTCTCGACCAGTTTCTCGGGATTCTCGGTCCAGAGCTTCACGCCGTATTGGGCGCGGGTAATGGCCGTGTAAAAATTCTGCGCATTCACAAGCGGCGATCCGATCGGCGCAAGGACATAGACCCGGTCATAGGTCTTGGACTGTGCCGAATAGACGGTTTCGCTGTAGCCATGATCCCATGTCTTGTGCTTCGACAGATCGACCGTCTGCACCCGCTTGCCGCGATCCCAGCGGATCGTTGCCAAACTCCCCTCGATTTTCTCGACTGTCCCGCGCTCCGCATTTTTGAGCATGAGCTCTCTCGATGCGAGGCGCCACTGGATGCGGTCGCCTTCGCTCAGGTCCCTTTGCTCGTCCACGAACACATTGACCTGCGAGGATTTGGCCATGCGGGGATCCCAGAGATGGGTGCGTCCCCGCTCGTCCACCAGCCGGACGCGTTGCCGCCCCTGCGTGTCCCGCACCACCCCGACAACGCGATATTCGGCATCCCGCTCGAGGCCCGCCCCTGCCTGATCGCGGCTGAAGGTCACCACCTGGCCGCCCGAATAGAAGCGCGCCAGCCGCTTCTCCTGGTCGCTATGCCCGCCCGGCGTCAGGACCGAAAAACGGGTCTCCTCGGCCGCGACGACGCCTTCGCGCTGGAGAACCTCCCGGATCTTGCTGTTGACGATGAGGCGGGACGCATTGTCGAGAACGAGAATGTTGGTCGCGGCGCGGCTCCTGGGGCTGAGACGTGTCCACTCCGCGACCACGCCCTTGGCGAGGTCGGCGGCATCCTCGCCGCTCACCACCTTGTCGAGCCGACCGATCGAGGCGGCATAATTTTCTGCCCGAGCATGCGCGACAGCTTCCCGCATCGCCTCTGTTTGCTGCCTCCGCGACTCGGTAAGCTCGGCAGTCTGCATCCCTAATTTCTGCATGAGCCAGAAGGCCTTTCCCTGTTCGATCGCGCCCGTCTGCTTATTGTCACCCAGGAGAATGAGGCGCGCGCTGGTGGCCCGGCTGATCTCCAGCACTCGCAAGGCCTGGCGGTTTCCGAGCTGCCCTGCTTCATCGAGTACGAGCACATGGTTGCCGCTGATCCCATATCCACCGCCCGCCAGAAGGCTCGCCACGGTGCGGGACTCAACCTGCGCCTTCTCGCCCAATTCCGCCGCCGCGGAGGATGTCGGCGCCAGGGCGATGAAGGTGGTGCCCGGCAGCGCGGCGTCCTTCAGGGAGCGGATGAGCGTCGACTTGCCCGCTCCCGCGACGCCGTGAAGGCCCGTGACCCGGTCCCTCGATGTCGCCATGTCCACCAGCGCACGTTCCTGCTCCGGGGAAAGCCCCGCCTGTTCCAGCACGGGAAGCAGACGATCGGCGCTCGCCACAGGCCGACCATCCCCAACGGCAAGGGCAAGATGCATGGCAAGCGACTGCTCCAGACGCACCGTCCGGCGGCTCGTCCGGCCCCGCGTCAATATCTCGTCCCCTGTCTGTCCGCGGGTCGCGAGGAGCTTGCGCCTTTCCTCATGGGCCTCGATCAGAGGTCGGAGATCCTGAAACCGAACCTCCCCGACATGGGACGCCAGCCCAGTGGTAAAAAGTCGGCCAAGCGCGTTGACCGCCTCCTTTCCCTCAGACTGCTTGATCCCGAACAAGGCGGCACGCGCGGCATCGACCCGGTCGACCGGGACAGCATGTTCGCCCACTTGTTCGGCGCCTTGCCGCACGGCTTCGAGCGGCTTCTCATGGGGGCCCAGACGTCCACGCCATTGGATCAGCAGTTCGTCGATCCCGATCTTCACCTTCGCGCCGCGAGTGGCATAGAAAGACTGGCGGCGTGCCGCTTGCCCGGAAAGGCCATGCTGCTGGGCATGTTCGTTGATCTGTTGGGATCGCTGCGACATCTCCTCAATGAGGGTCTTGGGGACGCCCCTGATTTCGAAAAGACCCCGGCGCGGATCGAAGTCGATCTCATAGCCAAGCTCCCGCAGACCATGGGCGAGTTCATTGCGGTAGATCTGCCCGTTGGTCATCTGCACGGCATACATGGCCCGGGTCTCGAGGCTTGCCATCGGATCGCCCTCTTGCCCGTTCGTCATGTTGAGGACAACGACATGGGTGTGGAGATGGGGATCGAGTTCGCGGCTCGCATGCTCTGTAAACCGCGCCCAGAGCAGCCGGCCGGTCGTCTCATGGACGATCTTGCCCTCCTCCCGTTTCCTCAGCTGGGCATGCTCCTCAAGATAGGCGAGCGTCACATCGACCGCGCGTTCATGGAGCTGGACGATCCGCTCGTCGCCCATGGCCAGCGCCATCACCGAAACGGATTTGGGCGCGCTGATCGCGAAATCCCAGCCGGGATGATGCTCGATCCCCTCGGCCCGATGGCGGCCAAGCTGCTGGCCCGCGACCTTGCCGGCCAGCAGGGACCGAAAGGTTTCAGGATCGACATCGCCCGAAAGGTCGAGTTCGCCCGCCAGGTTGCCGCCCCAGGAGGAATGCTCGGCCTCGCCCTTCGTATAATAGTCCCCGATGGCATAATAGCGGGCGATATTGCCCGGCGAGCCCTTGAGGCGGCGCGGATGCATCATGCCGGCCTCGCATCGTTGCGGTCACCCGATGCGCGGCCATGCTGCCGGAGGCGAAAGCCGCTCGCCCGTCCCAGCAGCTTGGGAAGTCCACTGTCCACGTTTCCAGCGTCACCCTCCACAGGATCGGAAGATGGACCTTGCGGGCCGACCTCGTCCTGCGCGGGCGAGCCACTATCGTCCACTTCAAGAGGGAGTTCGGGCGCTTCCATTTTCTTCGGTCGGCGTCGCTTGGATGGCGATTCAGAAGGCTTGGACGCGGCCTCCCCTTCAGTTTCCGGGTCCAATCGAACGGGCGGCGCAAGCCGCTCGACGAACGCAGCCTGCGGACTGGGCAGAGCGTTGTAGCGATCGGTGAACCGCACCACGGGGAGGTTCCGTCCGAACCGTAGGTAGCCCGCAAGATTGGGAAGATTGGTGACCTCGGTATGCATCACCAGCGGACGGGTCACCTGCATTCGGGAGAGATTGACCCCATCCCGCATGTCGTTGACGCCATAGGACATGCCCTCATTGGCTTCGACCTGCTCGACCTGTCCGAGATTTTCCGAGACATGCTTGGCCGTGGGGGTGTCATTGGCCCTGAGCGCCACCCATGTCGAGCAATAGCCGGTGATCGCAGCGGCATCCTGAATGCCATAGGTTGCCTCGAGTTGCGGGTAGGACTGGAACCCCAAAATTCCACAGCCGCCATATTTGCGCGCGCGGGCGAGGAAGTCGCTCAAAGACGGCAGTTTCTGAAGGGTCGGGAGTTCGTCGATGACGCAATAGAGACGCCGCTTGCGGTCGGGCGGCAGGCTCATGATGGCGCTGATCGCAATGTCGAGCCAGACGGTAACAAGGGGCCGAAGGGAGGGAAGCTGGTCCGCCTTCACGGTGATGAAGAGCCAGCTGTCATCCTCCTCATTGGCGACCCAGTCCCGGATCGAAAAGCCGTCAGCGGTATCATCGAGATAGGAGAAGCTGCGCATGACTGAGGCCAGTTCAGCCCGAATCCCGGCCGACGTCCGGTCGCCTTCCATCGAAATGAAGGCGGCGGCGTCCGTCCCCTCGGCAAAGCTCGCCAGTGTCTTCAAGGGGCTGCGCAACACCGTTTCGAGCAACGCCGACACGAGCGTCCTTTCATACCGGGCAAGCTTGCGCAGGACCGCGACCAGCGTTCCACGCGCGGCTTTCGCCCAGAAGGGATCGCCGCCCTTTTCGGGGATCGTCGATTCCGCGATCTGGTCATAATGATAGTCGCGCGGGACATCGACCCAGGGCGACCAGCAGTCGGCGCGCTCGTCCAGCGGATTGAGCAGAATGTCGTGACCCGGCCGGTAGAATTTCTCGACAAAGGTGCCGGCCGTATCATAGACGATCGCCCGCTTGCCCTGCTTGCGCATGCCATCCAGCATCTTGACGATGATGTTGGTCTTGCCGGTTCCGGGGGCACCGCAGATCAGGATATGTTCGGGCTCGAAGGCATCGGGAACGGGCACGCCGCCGATCGCAAAGCTTCCCTTCCGGCTCCGCCATAACAGCCTCTGTAACTGCCGGGCCGTGCCGAAACGGGCGCCACGGAGGAACTGGTTAGAACCGAGGCCCTTCCCCGTCCGGGTGAAATAGAACCAGGCCCAGGCGAGCATCAGCAGGGCGAAGGCGCCCGCCAGAGCGGCGCCGTAAACCAGATGATGCTCCATCGCCTGCAGGGTCTTCTTGGCGATGCGGGAGCCAAGCAAAGCATCGGACGTCGTCCAATATTGCCGACCCGACGGCGTCCGAAACAGGACCGGCGCACCGCCGGGTACGTCGCTTTTGAGCGTCGCCTCGACGATCTTGACCGCCACAAACCGCTGATAGTCGGTGGACTTCTCCAGCACATACCAGATGGTTCCGCCGACCCAGATGGCGATGCCCGCCAGCAAGGTCTGGAAGAAAACCTGCGTCGTCATGCGGACATTGTGGACGATGGCCTGCCCGCCCCTCGTCCATGAACCGAGCGTGTCGTTCCGGAAGATGCTCATGATTGCATCTCCTCGGGATCGAGAAGGCCCCGTTCCAGGAGCAGGGCGCGGGCATCTTCCATCCCCTTCTCGAGGATATCGGGCCGACGCGCGCCGACGGATGCGGCGAGGATCGCGAAGACCTGGATGAGGGTCGCCTGCACCTCGTCGAAGCGGCCATGATAGCCCGCCGCGTCCATGCCTTCATAGCGGTTGAGGATGTCCCGGACATAGTCGGGGATGGTCGAGCCGGCCGCCTGAGCGCCGAAGACAAGGCGCCCGAAGAGCGCGTCCTTGAACCTTATGGTAATCCTGGGCAAGCGCCAAACTCCTGTTCGTCGCCTGGCCAATCGTGATGAAGCACGGCCCTTATATTCGAATTTCAGCCTGTTCTCAATTGATTACATGTAAGCAGGGCGGCAGCCACACGGTGCCATGGAAGATCAAGCACTTAGCCGAGCGCCCACGCCAAACGGCAGCCAAAGCGCGCCGGGCGGCGTCAATCAGTGCCATCAGGCGACGACGCGTATTCGCCCGGAAAACCGCGCAAATGCTGGCGATTCGCGCCCGCAGCACCCGTGCGTACGGTGCATTACAAAACGGCCTAGTGCCGTGCGTCCTGCCTTCGCTGCGGCTTGCCGCTGCGCCAGCCTCGACCGGGTACGGGCGTGGCTTCCCCGCAAGGGGATTTTCTACCCGGCCGCAAAAGCCGCGACCAGGAAAAAAAAGGGGGGCAAGCCCCCTCAGAACGGTGTCCAGCTCTCGCGTTCGACCAAGGTCTCGAGGCGGTTCTCGAGTTCCCACAGTTCCGTATGTATCTCGAAGCTATACTCCCATCGGTCCCATTCCCGTTCCTGCAGCGTCATCGCGCTCCAGTCGATCATCTCGGCATACATGTCGCGTCTGGCGAGGATCATTTCGAGATGCGAGCAGCGGCGCTCCATTTCCTGGATGGTCATATCGACGATGTTCATCTTGCGGCTCCTTCTTGCAATGAAGGCGCGCGCGGGTGGGCGAAGCAGAGAGGGTCAAGGATCGCGCAGCGACCGCGCAGCGGGCGACGGGGGTGCCGATTTTGTCGACGCCCAAGCGCAGCGCCGGGATCGGCAAAATTGGGGGAACCGTCGATCCTTGAGGCTCTCTGCTTCGTCCGCCATGCTGGGACTCATAAGAGAGAGTTTCCATATCGCGGCAGCAGCCTTCGGGCGCCCTCGATGGGCGCCAGGAGGCTTCCTATGACCGTGCCCCCAAGCGCTGCGCTACGAGATAGAAGCGATCATGGCCCTTGCCTTCCCAGCGTCTTTCGTCGATCATCCTGCCTGGCGGGCAGACCTTCCGAATAGTGAAGGATGACGCATGCCCAAAATGAATGAGCGTGAACGCCTTGCCGATCTCGAAGCAAGGGAACGCAAACTCGCGCAAGAAGTTCTGGATGCCCGCCGCGCTCTGCGCGGCAGATATGCCTCGATGATCGAAGATGTCCCCGTCGAGCAGCGTTAGCGTCCGCGCTCGTGGTGTAATTTCTGGTGTAGATTGAGATGATCGCATGGGGTGGGGCATGCCCCACCCCATGCGATTTCGATCTCGGTGGCCACCGGGCTCATCGGTAAGGTGGAGTTACCACACTTCACACGCCCACCGAGGAGTTGATCCCGATGACCGACGACAGACTACCGCTTGCCGAGCTGATGGCGAAGACTGGAGATGGAGATTTCCTGCGCACGATCGCCGAGAGCGTATTACAGATCATCATGGAGGCCGACGTCGATGGCCTGGTCGGCGCTAGCCGACACGAGCGCTCCGGCGACCGGACGACCTGGCGGAACGGCTACCGCGACCGCAGCCTCGATACCCGGCTCGGCACGCTCAACCTGAGGATTCCCAAGCTACGGACCGGCGCCTACTTCCCTGGCTTCCTGGAACCCAGGAAGACCGTCGAGAAGGCGCTGGTCGCGGTGATCCAGGAGGCGTGGATCGCCGGCGTCAGCACCCGGCGTGTCGACGAGCTGGTGCAGGCCATGGGCATGACCGGCATCTCCAAATCCTCGGTGTCCAAGCTGTGCAAGGATATCGACGAACGTGTCCATGCCTTCCTTAAGCGGCCGCTCACCGGCGACTGGCCCTACCTCTGGCTCGATGCTACCTACCTCAAGGTGCGCGAGGGCGGGCGGATCGTCAGTGTCGCCGCGATAATAGCCGTTGCCGTCAACACCGAGGGCAAGCGCGAAATCGTTGGCCTTCACATTGGACCCTCCGAAGCCGAGCCATTCTGGTCGAGCTTCCTCAAGGACCTCGCACGCCGCGGACTGACCGGCGTGAAGCTGGTCATCTCCGATGCCCACGAGGGCCTCAAGGCAGCGATCACTCGCGTGCTCAGCGCCACCTGGCAGCGGTGCCGCGTCCACTTCATGCGCAATGCCCTGGCCTACGTGCCCAAGGGCCAGAACACCGTCGTCGCCGCTGCCATCCGCCAGGTCTTCCTCCAGCCCGACCATGCCGCCGCGACACAGGTCTGGCGCCAGGTCGCCGACCAGTTGCGTACCCGCTGGCCAAAGCTCGGCGCCTGCATGGACGATGCCGAGCACGACGTGCTGGCCTACATGACCTTCCCCGAGCAGCACCGCGTCAAATTACATTCCACCAATCCACTGGAACGCCTGAACAAGGAAGTGAAGCGCCGCGCCGATGTCGTCGGCATCTTCCCGAACGAGGATAGCATCATCCGCCTCGTCGGCGCCGTCCTGCTGGAGCAGAATGACGAATACCAGCTCCAGCACCGCTACATGCAGATCGAGGGCATGGCCGCCCTTGCTACACCAATGATCGAGGAGGCACAGCCGCTACAGATTACACCCAAGGCCGCCTGAAAATGCAGCCCGCTGGCCACACCCAATTCTACACCACATTGACGGACGCGACCCGAGCAGCTGAGCGAGCGCGCCTTTCGCGATATTTTAGGTCACGCGATTCGCATCGGCGGCGACCGTGCGATGGAAGCCTTGCGCGCGATCGATGCGACCGAACCCGGCAATAAACCCACCGTAAAACCAACCCAAAGGGTTGTCCCGGCAGCGAGCACGGCGGAGCCGCGCGCAGCTGGCCAGGGTCAGCCTGGCTGACCCTGCATCGTTGCGCGACGGGCGCGGACGGAGGTCGCTTGCGGCCTTCGTCCGGGTCCCTGAGCGCGACGACCTTTCCCCCACTCGACAAAAAAAGAGGCGGCGGAGTCGCGCGCTCCACCGCCTCTTTTTCCTTTGCGCGACCTCTCCTATCGGGTTGCGCGATTTTGGTGCTGATCTGCGAGGGCGAAGAAATGCGCCGGAACCCCGAGCCTGCGCACCTCGCGTGCAAGATGGCTCTGCAGCCCCGACCCCTGGCACACTACCGCCTCTACCGGACGGAGCCGGAGCAGCTGTTCGTTCCGCGCGAACCCCGCCCGATTTCCGAGTTTCCGGTCGAGGCTGAAGGGGATGAGATGACACGCGTTACGCGCCGCCCAAGCCGCCGCGATCGCGTCGCACCCCTTATCCTGCCCTGTTGTCGCGAGAACCATCGTTGGCACCCGCTCCTTGATGCTATCGAGCGCCGCATATAGAAGCCGGTGATCCTCCCAGACCTGTCCGCCGGAGAAGATCACGACCGGCCCCTTGGGCGCGCGCGCATCAATGTGCCGCTTGCGTCGCGCCGCCAGGAAGTCGGTCGCCGCCAGCACCGATGCCGTCCGCTTGGAGGAGACCAGCGAAGCGCGCGGGGCTGACCAGGGCCGTCCGGTCTCGGCATGATAGGTCGCGGCGGCATAATCCCGCATGCACGCCAGCGCGTCCTGGGTCTCGTCGAGTGACTGGCAGAGCATCTGTGCCTCTTCCAGCTCGACGCTGCCAATCTCGCTCCCGTCATTCTGTTCGATGAGCCGACGGACGACCATCGCCGCCTTGTCCGCTTCCCCCTCGATCTGGCCAGCGACCTTGTGAAAGCTGTGCACGATCCCCCACGCGATCCGGTCCGCCATGGCTTCCAGCCGGGTATCGCGCAGGACGTCGAACAGGGTCGTGACCAGCAACTCGGTGGCGCGGGCGACCAGTTCGGCGTCGGGCATCGGCGCGCTCGTCACATCGTCCCCGGGCGTGATGCGGTAACCGTCGGTCGTTTCGATAAAGGTGTCGGCGAAGCGATCCAGCGCAGCGTCGCGGTCGGTCATGTCAGTCATCGGAACCTCCTTCATTCGCTCTTCAAGAGGTTTCCTCTTCGACACGGGCTCGCCTCGGCGGGGTCAAGGATCGTGGCGCAGCCACGACCGCGAAGCGGCGATGGGGGTCACGATTTTTTCTTGCGCGCGAGAAGGTGGCACGGGCGTACCGACGCCCGCCCGCGAGAAAAAATGGTGGGGCCCCGTCGTCCTTGAGGCCGCCGGGGTTTCCCGTGTAAACTCATCCCGCTTGTTGAGAGAAGAAGAGAGGCAGCCTCCATGGGGGCTCGATGCCCCCATGGAGGCTGGGTCCAGGCGCAGCATTCGCCCAACAGACCCGTAGCGGGCGGGATGCCCTCTCCCATTGGATAAAAAAAGGGACCGACAGTTGGGGTGCTGCCGATCCCCTGGAGGATATTCGTTTCGACCCGGCCGCGTCAGATCGGCGGGACATAGGCGTCATAAGGATCGCCTTCGGCCAGATGACCGAAGGGGGTCATCACATACTCGGGACCATCCCGGCCGACGGCACAGATAACGAAACGCGGTTCACCCGTTTGCGCATCCTGACATTCCATGAGGGCGAGATTGCCGTCCCCCGCCGCGCGCAGGAGGGTCTGGAAATTAGTGCGCAGATAGTCGGGAATAGCCATGTGCCGCCTCCCCTCGATTGCTCGCCTGACCGCGTTGCCGCGCCAGCACGGGGGTGTCGACAGCTTGGTCCGCGCGGTGGAAGGCGTGGATCGGAACATCAGCCTCCCGCAGCAACTGGTAGAGGTTCGCCTGCACGCCCGATCCTTCGCAAAGCAGCGCCTCGACGGGATTCAGTTCGAGAATTTTCCGGTTCCGTTTGAAAGCCGTTTTCCGCCCCGAGCCATACAGGCCGTAGACCACGACCGGGACGCCTATTTCCGTTCGCGCTGCCCAGGCTGCCGCGATCTGGTCGACACCCCGCCTTTGCCCGGTGGTGATGAGGGTCATGTGCGGGATGCGCGCCTTGATGAGGTCGAGCCGGTCCCAGATGAGTTTCCAGTCGTGCCAGTCGGCAGGGCCGGTCACGACGACGATCGGTCCCTGCGGCATATGCTTCTCGCGCGTGGCGAGGGTCCGTGCACGCAGGAAATCGAGCGCCGCGATCTGGCTCGCGCTTGATGCGGTCGACGCCCTGGTGCCGCGCGCGGGCGACCATGGCCATCCCGACAGGGCACGATACATTTCGGCGGCATAGTCGCGCATGCACTCGATCGCATGGCGCTGTTCCGCGACGGACTGGCAGAGAAGTTGCTTTTCCTCCAGAGAGGTCGTGTACACCTCGCTGACGTCCGGCTGACGGGCCAGGTCACCCACCTCCTCGGCAAGCCGGTCCTCCTGCCGTTCGAGCTTCCCGGCGACGAAGTGGAAGCTGTTGACGATGCCCCAGGCAATTTCCGGGGCAAGCGTCTCGAGCCGGGTATCGCAGAACAGGTCGAAGATGGCGGCGACAATCCCGCCGCATTCGGCCTGCACGGCGATGGGTTCGGGCATCTCATATTCGGCCGGTTCTTCACCCGGCGAGACAATCGAGAGACCAAGCGGGTCGCCAAAGGCTGCCTGGAATTCAGGGGTCGCGGTCATCTGGGCATAGAGGGTCGGCAGATCGGCAAAGCGATCGATGCTGCTGCGCGGGGCACTGGCCATGGCGCTGTCCTTTCACGGTTGAGAGACGGAAACTGGACGCAAAAAAGGCCGGGAAAGCGGATGCTCTCCCGGCCCATATTGGCTTCGCTGGATTCTCAGTAGGGAACCTCGTCGTCGAGATCATTCCTACCCATGAGCGAGCCATCGGCGCCGGCGGTGCTGTCGCCAAAGCCGCCGGACATCCCGCCGCCACTCATTTCGCGACGCGGGCTGCGCTGGCTGCCACCGAAGTCATCGCGGTTCTCCCGCCGGCGCCAGGCGACCCGATAGCCTTCCTGATCCGAACCGAACAGGGCGATCGGCAGCGGTTCGGGGAGGCTCGGATCGTCCAGCGAACCCTGGAGGAAGCTCTCCCCGCTCACATTGGCGGTCGCTTCCCAAAGGGCGCCGATCTGGACCCAGCGCCCGCCCACATTGCGCGCGACGACTTCGAAGACGGGCGCACGCTCATTGGTGCTCTGGACGGGACGCAATCCCAACTTCGGCAAGTCCAGCAGACGGGTCGCGATATGTCCTTCCAGGCGGCCGTTCACGGGCTTGATTTCACCGATATTCATGACTTCAACTCCTTGGATAATGCCGCTCTCGACCATTCGAAAGCGACACCCTCCAAAATCCTCCTCCCCTCTGGTCCCTGCCTGCGCCCCAAGCCCTGCCCTCGCATGAGGGCACGACCTCACCGACGCCGCTCCCTCCCTCACCCCGCGCCTGTACGTGAGGGACGCGCGCCAGGGGCAAACATTTATGAAAGATCTGGAGCAGAAGGCGCGACGCCATGTGGCGCAAAGGCCAACGATTACCGGCGCCGCGTTTTTCAAAGCGCAAGCCAGTCATGGACCGAGCCAGGCGACATCAGCCCGGCAGAGGATATGCGTCCGTCAGTCCGGTCTACCGGTAAGGGCAATATGCGCAGAGCGCATATAGTGATGGAGTTCGACGCCGCCGGGCATCAGGTCGTCCGCCAGAGCCTTCATGTCGGAAAGATCCGACTCGGCCTTGAACGGTCCGTCCTCCTGGCTCTCGATCGTGAGAATACCGATGCACAGGGCCTTCTTGACCAGGTGCAGGTCGCGTCCTTGAAATTCGGCCATCGAGCGCTCCTCTGCCTCAACCGCACCCCACCTCATAAGGCTTTTCACGCCAACTTTCGACGATTTTCAGGCAGCCGCGAACCATCAGTGTGGAGCCGAAAACACGCCTGAAATGCGGGGTCAGATTTCCGGCAAGACGGGCTCCAGTTTGAGCCACTGCGCGAGAAACCGAAGTTCCGCGGCCAGTTCCTCATGCGTCTCTGCCGGGGCACCCAGTTCGAGATGGACGGACTGCACGAGCAGCCTTCCCGTCTTCCTGTCCGCCTTGAGATCGGTCCGCGCCACGATCCGGTCACCGAGCAGAAAAGCGAGATCATAATAGCCATGGGACCGCTTGTGCGCGGGGGTGTAGATGCCGATCCGATAATGGAAATCGAACAGTTTCTCAGTTCGGGATCGCTCCCAGATCAGGGGATCGAAGGGCGAGAGGAGCGCCCGCGCAGCTATCCGGCGTGGTGCCTGGGCATCGCGATGCAGGAACACCGCCTGCGAGATACCGTCCACCAACACAGGAATGAGCGTTCCTTCGTCCTTCAGATCCTGGATGGCATCGCGGGCCTCATCGGGCTTCAGCCGGAAATAGTCCCGCAGGTCGCCGGCGGTGGCGATACCGAGCGCGCGGGCGGATCGCTCGATGAGCGCCCGCTGGGCGTCGCGAGGCTCCGGTGTCGGGATGCCTAGGATGTCTGGCGGAATGACCCGCTCGGTCAGATCATAGACGCGCTCGAAGCTGCCGCGGCGGGTCGCCGTGGTGATGTGTCCGGCCCAGAAGAGCCATTCGAGCATCTGCTTGGCTTCGCCCCATTCCCACCATCCCGATCGATTGCGCGAACCCTCAAAGTCGGAAGCTGCCAGTGGACCGTCGCTCCAGAACCGGGCGAGCAGCGCTTCGGCTTCAATCCGACGTTCGCCGGCAAACAGGCGCAGGCCCTTCCATCCCGTCTCCCCCCGATCGGCGCGCGTCATCCGCCAGCGAAGCAAGGGGTGATAGTCCATCGGGAGAAGCGAAGCTTCATGCGCCCAATATTCAAACAGCCGACGGTCGCGGGCTTTCCCCCAGGCGGCCTGGTCAAGCCAGCCTGGATCATAACCGCCCAGGCGCGAATAGGCCGGCATATAGTGGGCCCGCGCCAAAACATTGACGCTGTCGATCTGGTGGAGCCCAAGGCGTTCGGTCGTCCGCCGCAAATGCGCCTTACCGACGTTCGTGGGCCGGGATCGGCCGAAACCCTGGGCGGCAAGGGCAATGCGCCGGGCCTCGCGAAGCGAAATGCTGTTCGTCATGTTGTCCGTTGCTAAACCAACGATGGAGACAATGACATCAGCGATCGGCAAGGTTGGACAGTGCTTGGCGGGAGGAGATCATCGACCTATCGAAGCTCGCATGAGTCGTCCCGACATGAGCCTCGCCGTCGTCGGCGCCATCCATGAGAATAAGGACCGCAGCAACCGGCTGTTCGAGATCAGGCTCTGTGTGCCGGGCGAAGCTGTCGATCTCGTACCCGAGCCAAAGAACCCGTTCGATCCGTCAGCCATCGCGGTCTGGAGCATGCGCGGCGTTCAGATTGGCTATCTGTCGGCCGAGCGCTGCGGCTGGATTGGGTCGCGCATGGCCCAGGGCGAGGAGATTCGCGCTATCTTCCAGGAAGCGACCAAAGGCGGCGCCATCATCCGCATCAGCTTCTCAGGGATTGATCCGGTCCTGCCCCCTGCGCGCCCGCGCGAACCAGAGCCGTGTCCCCATGATGATGAGACCGGCTTCTACCCAGACTATATCCCGCCTGACGATTAGCGCGCTGGCTGCAGGAATAACCATGAAAATGGTTGTTCCAGCGCTTTTTCCGCCGCTATTGCGGGCGCCTCACTTCTGAGAGGGATATCCAATGAACAATAGCGATCTGGCTGAAGCACTGGCCGCCGAGCATGACGTCACCAAGGCCGATGCCCGCAAGCTGGTCGACGCGGTCTTCGCGAATATCGCCGGCGCAGCAGCGAAGGGCGAAGAGATTTCACTGAACGGTTTCGGCAAGTTCAAAGTCAAGGATCAGCCCGCCCGCGAAGGCCGCAATCCCTCGACCGGCGCAACGATCCAGATTGCGGCGTCGAAGAAGCTTGCCTTCACGCCCGCCAAGGCGGTCAAGGATCAGTTGAACGGCTGATCGATCCGGCGCTCCGCGCGTGAAGCGCGGGGCGCCTCCTCGACGAGAGCGCCTTCGCCACCGCCAACGGCACCATGTCCAGTGCCAGCAAGAAATAGCAGCCCACTGCAGCGAGGAGCGATGCAAGATCGTGGCGGCGCCCTATATGCCATCGGCATGGACGACCTCACTCCGCTCTTCGCTCGCCTTGGCCGATCGGCATTCCGATCGCGTTTCCGGTTGAACGCGAAGGAACAGGCCTATCTAGCCGAGCGGGGCCTCGATACGATCCTCACCCATGCGGAAGAGTTCATCGCCCAGCGGCTGGCTCCCGAGCTACCGCTCAATGACGGCAAACAGACACCGATGCGCGGGCATCCGGTATTCGTCGCCCAGCATGCAACGGCGACCTGCTGCCGAACCTGCCTCTCCAAATGGCATGGTATCGCTGCCGACCAGAGGCTTAGTGCCCAGGACCAGCGCTATATCGTGGCGGTTATCAGGCACTGGCTGAGCGATCGCTATCAGTGACAGAAAAATGGCCCGATCATCGCTGGGATGATCGGGCCAGAAAGAAGCCTCGGTGGCCAGAGCCACGAGCCTTCGGGTCGCAGACATACGATAGGCTCAGGCGCAATCGCTGTCATACCCTGTTGGGGTGATCGCATTGGCAGACCGTCGCGGGAACTCCGCCTCGCAAGCCGCCTAAACCAGCCTGTTTTCCAGCTGCACCATCAAATCCATGCGCTCATGGAAAATGGCGACGATGAGCGCCGGCTCATCTCCCCGGGGCAAGCAGAAGACATAATGATGTTCGCAATGGGACATGCGAAGACCCGGATGGAGATCGCTCATATCCCTGGACGCGCCCTGGCCCGTTGCAAGACGCACGATACCGCGTTCCAGCTTGGTCATATAGGAGCGCACCTGTCCGTCGCCCCATTGCTTTTTTGTGTAACGGACGATCGCGCGCAAATCGTCCGCCGCGGCCGCGGTCAGGACATAGGGAGCGGTCAAGCGTGGCTGGCCTTGCCGAGTTCCTCGTCAACAATCGAACCGAAATCCTTGTCGGATATGCCGCCCGCCAGCCCTTGCGCGATTCGCTCGCCCAGGAGCGCCTTGAGCGCTTGCCAGGGTTCTTCATCACCTGCATCGACAGGGAAGAGGCGCTCGATCGCATATTGCTTGATCGTTTTGCCCTGCAACGCCGCCAGCGCCTTCAGGCTCTGATGCTGCTGCTCGGTAATATCTATCGTCAGGCGACTCATGGGGACCTCGCAATTTTCACCACAAACCCAGATTAGCACAAATGTGGGTTTGTGGTTACCTCACTCTCCGAGATTGGTCAGGCGCACCATATAATGCGGCGAGGGTCCCTGGCCGGGACCGAGGTACGACCGGCAAGCATCGACGATCCGTTCCCAGATGGGCGCGGGCATGTCCGAGTCGCTCCCTTCCCCGCTGAGGCTCGGATCGACCATGACGATCACATCCGACCATTCATCCGGCTCGCCGCCGCGATACCATGTGAATTTGGGCTGGGAGTTGCCGAGCCAGTCCTTGAACGCCGGGTCGCGGAAATATTCCGGCGCATTGATAAGCAGGCTCCGGCCGACCAGCGGCCGATCCGCTGGATCGGCCGCAGGCAGAGCTGCCGGCAAACCTGTCCTGCCGATCGGGCGCTCCAGCGCCACCTTTAAGGCCTCGCCGGTGGACTGGATATCGATCCTGTCGACAAAGATGACGCAGCGGCCGCCGCCGAATTCACCCGGCCGCGCCTGCGAGCAGGTGACCGCCCATTCAAAGCAGATCGGCGCCTTCGCGAGCGAGACCGGGCAGCATCGCCGGACAAGCTCGGCGATGGGCCAGGGCTGGAAATCGACCGTTCCCGATATCATGGGGGTCGAGACGGTCGGCTCCTCGAAACTATTTCCTCCGGTGAGCTCAGCCCCCAGGATCGGAAATTTCGGATCGTCGAATATGCCGAGGAGGCCGCTCCATGGGTCACTGCTCTGCGTCGACGGGAAGGCTTCGAGAAATTCCTTGCTCGGCGCGGGCGGCTCCAGTTCACAGTTCAGATCTTCGGCCGCGTTGAAAGCCTCCTCCAGCAACGCCATTTCGGCGTTGGTGCAGCAGAAGGTGAAGCAGGCGGAAAAATAGGTCTCAGCCATGGCATCTGCCTTTCTTGAGGGTCAGAAATGGGAAGGAGCGGCCGCAGCGCCGATCAAATAGCGCAGCTTCGCCCATGCGGCCTCCTCGCCTGCCCGGACGCCCCGGTTGAGGCCGCGGGCATAGAGGCGGAAGGCGATGGCGGCCATTTCAGGCGACGCCTCGGCCGGGATGAATTCGAGAAAATTCTCCGCGTCATCCCGAAGCTCCAGCATGCCGGTGTGTCCAGCGATGCGCGTGAGGGCCACGCGAGCGGAGGAATTGAGCTGCACGAGCCGCGCATTGAAGCGTTCGACGAGCGGATCGTCGGGAATGGTGATGGTCATGGGATCGCTCCTCATGAAAGTGGGAACGGGCATTGTCCAAGATGGCCAGTCGACCGGCGACATTATCGCGGAGCGCTGTGGTCGGAGGACAGCCATGCGACGGCTGCATCCTCGACCGAATGGGTCAGGAACAGCCCGAAGCAAAATTGCTGGAAGGTCCCATCGCTTCGCAATTCGGGCGTATCGAGTTTGGCGGCGAGGTCGATTTCGAACTGCTCGGGCGGCGTGACCTGTTCGGCTGGAACCCAGGTCGCGAGGTCGTCGCTCTCGGCGCCACAGAGATCGCAGGTGGTGCAATCAAAGATGCTCGTCACCTCCCATTGCTGGCTTTCGATTTCCCAGCGGACCGCGGCGTCCCGAACGATCGAATCCGATCCGCAGTGGGCGCAGACCGGCTTCAGCCGGCCCGCGCGCGGCGCCGGGTCGGGATCGTCCGGGTCGGGCGCGATATATTCGACGGTGAAGCTGAGCTCGGGAATCCGCACATCATGATAGGTGCTGGCCTGCGCGGCGGCATGGACCACAGCCGAGACATCGGCGCCGTCGGGCACTTCGACGTCGATGGTCTCGGTGGCATAGCATTCACCGGCGCTGAAATATTGGATGCGCACCGCAAAAAGGCGCGCGGAAACGGGCGTGGTCGCCATGATCATTCTCCGGAAAAAAATGTGAAAGGGTCCGGCACGGACGTCCGGCCAGACGAGGTCAGCAGGCGCGTTCCATCAGCTTGCGCGCCTTGGATTCGAGGTCGAGGCGGCCATCCTGATGCGGACGGCTGCGGGCGACCGCCGTGATGCCCTGCACAAAATCATAGACGGAAGCCGGAGGATGCCCCTCTTCGGCAAGGACGGTCGCGATGATCTTCCCGGTTTCGGCCTTCGAGAAACCCTCCTTGCGCAGGAAGGTCTCACGGTCCTCATCCTTGCGGGCGACGATCTTCGTGCGAGCGGCCGCGATGCCGTCGATGAAGGAGCGGGGCGAACTCTGGGCGAAATGTTCGAGCGCCGGGGCTGCTTCATGCGCGAAGCGATTGGCCGCGAATTTGGAGTGGCGGATGTTGATTTCCTGGAAATTTTCCACGCCCCAGAGGTTTCGATTCTGACACACGGCGCGAAGATAGAAAGTCGCTATTCCCAATGACTTGGAGCCAACTTCCGAGTTCCAGGTGTAAAATCCGCGAAAGTAGAGATCGGACTCTCCATTGGGCAATCGACCCGCTTCGATGGGGTGGAGATCGTCGACGAGAAAGAGGAAGACGTCACGATCCGATGCGTAGAGGGTCGTCGTGTCATGGGTGATGTCGACCATGGGGTTATAGGTCATCGCGCTCCAATCGAGGACGCCGGGTACCTTCCAGCGCGTGTCGCCCGTGCCGTTGCCCGCGATCTTCATCACCGCCGCGACGAGTTCGTGATCCCAGATCCGACCATAGTCGGGGCCGGTTACCGCGCGCAGTTCGCTGCGGCCATCGCTGGTCTGGAGCAGCTTCACATGTTCGCCCGAATGCGAGATCAGGCCATGCTGCAAATTGATGCCGGCGAGCGCGGCCGGGAGTTGGCGGAGATAGGCTGCCGGCGCGCCGACGAGGCTGCAAAGTTGGCCAAAGGACCAGTTGGTTGGCGCGATGGGCGCGTCATCGCCCGGCATCATCAGCGACAGGCGCTCGGGTTCATCGCTGCGCGCTTCGACCCGGACATTGCGGCTTTCCACGATGCGGGTGGTGGCGCGGTCGGCTCGGGTCCGAACGCTGTGGTACAGATCGCCGAGCGAGAGATAGCGCTCGTCCTGCGGGCGGCTGAACCATTCGGATGAGACGCGGGAGACATTCGTTCCGCGCGAGATATCCACCCGATACGGGCGCACACCCGCACGATCGGTTGCGGTGATGGCAGTCATGGGAACCTCCAGGGCTGGGGGGATGGGCAACACGCGCCGAGCTTCTGCCCTCGCCTATCGCCACTCCTCCCTTCCCCCTTCCCTCCTGACCGCCGTACGAAGCGCGGATCAGCGTTCGTTCGTTTCCACGGCGGGAATGTCGCTGATTTCGATCCTGGTCGGGTCAGCGCCCAGATATATGGTGATCATCCTGCCCTGCGGCACCAGCCACCGCAGATGTTTGGAGACAACCGTGCCGCAGCGGGTGATCAGCGCTTCATCCGCGTCGAGGAGCTGCTCGATGGCCAGTTGCCGCGCGTCGAGCAGAAATTGATCGTGTTGGGTGTCCCAGCTGTCGGCGTCGCCATCCCGATGGGCCTCGAAGCAGATGGCTTCCAGCAGGTCGGTCAGGACATCGACATCGATCGTGCAAGCCCGCATCAGAAAAATCGCGGCGTCCTCGATCTCGAAGTCGAGGCAGCTGTCATAGGAGATGAACAGATCGGCGGCCAAGCGGACGGTCTTTTTCGCGTCATCAGCGGTCGTGATATGCAACAGCGCCGTAATGCTATCCGCGCGTCCAGATTTGAGATCAGGCCGATCATCGGTCTCGTCGAACAGATGCTCCTTGCCATCCTGAACGATCAGGAATTCGCAATCTTCGATTTTTGGCAGGGCGTCATACCAGGCATAGCCTGCGAACCCCGGTTCCGGTTCAACGAGCGGCGTGGAAAATTCGGGGTTGGCTTCAAGCGCGCGCGACAGACACTGGGCAAAGTTGGGACTATGGCAGGGCGTGACGAGCGCGCCCTTCGCGTCAATCAGTCGGGCGGTCCCGGACCGCGTACATTCGCCGGTCATCGGAGACCATTGCCGAAGCCGAGGCCGGGCTTCGGGCAATAGGACGCCGCGCTCCTTCGCCTGCAACCAGTCCTTATGCGAAAGGCAATGGCCGTCGCGTTTCGAGATGGCCTTGAAGATCGCCGTCATGGCGGCGGAGCGCAATGCCTCCAGCCCTGCATTCTCGATGATTTCCTTGCGGGCCGGGAGCACCAGCTGGAGCTGCGGGGCATCAATGATGTCGATCCCCACCGACCATTGGTCCTCGCGCTGACATTCGATCAGGCTGGGCAGCCGGCAGGGGACAGTGACCCCATGGAAGTTGATCCGAGGGACTTGGTCGGAAGCTGTCCTTCCGCGGAACACGCCGATGCGGCACCCAAGGGCAGTTTCGATATGCTCGGCCTCCGCCAGCCAGTCCGTCCGATCGATGGCCTGGCCGGTAATGGCGGGCGGCAGCGGCGACCGAATAGGACAAGGCCTTTTCCCAGGCGGGGCATAGCTCGACGCGTATCTCGGTCCCCGAAGCGATGGCACTGGTGCCCACGGCAATCGGCGCGCTGGCTTCCCAGTCATCGGGGCCGATCACCATCGTCCAGCCGGTGGCATGGCGCGGCGACCAGGATCGGATCTCGACATATCGGCCCGCCAGGCTGAACATGCCCATGCCGGCGGGGTCTTCCCGGCGGGCGACATCGTCGTCCCAGCCGGACTGGCCCAGCGTGATCAAATGGGCCGGATCATCGATTCCGGTGCCGTCATCGGCAACGCACAGGAGCGTCCGGCCGCCCTCCGTCATGGTGCTGATGGAAATCTGCGTGGCCGCTCCGCGTCGTCCGTTCTGGAACAGCTCGTTCAGAACATCGAGTAGCGTCCCATTGAATAGCCTGGTGATCCTGGTGATCGCACCCTGCGAAACGGAAGTGGAAACGGTGGTTGAAAGGGTCATGATGGGTCTCCCAAAGAGCACAGCGATCCATGGCTGCGCTCATCCCCTTCCCCCTCCTCTTCCTGTCACCCGATCACGGTCCCGGCAGGAGCGGTCCGGCGGGCGGCCGTGATATCCATTCCATCACCCCTTCTCGGCGGGAGGCGTGGGATCGATGGTCAGCGGCGGCACGATTCGGTTGGCAAAGACATAATGCGCTTCGATCGCGTCGAGCGATCCCAGCCGCTGAATCTCCTCCATTGAGAAGAGGATCTCGTTATCGTCCGTCGCGAGGAAATGTCTCGGTTCGCTCGTGCCGTCGTAAACGACCCGCTCCGGTCCAAAACTGCTTCGGCAGCTGCCAGACCAGCGGGCGAATGGCAGACCATGAACCCGGCAGAATGTTTCGAGCGCATCGAACATGCCCCAGGCGATTTCATGCCCGCAAAGGAAGAGCACCTCGCCCCCGACGATGTCCTCATCGAGAAACGGGCCGCTGTCCCAGTCGCGGCCCGCTCCGTCGTGCCTGATCGCGGCGAACAATTCGCCGATGAGAAAGGATGGAAGGACGCCACCGATCGATATCGTGACGCTGGCTCGGTCAGCCATGGCAAAGCTCCTGTTGCAAAGGAATGGAAGAGGCCCCGACTGACGCGAGATCACTGCACGATCATCAGGCGGCGGCTGCCCCGATCAGGAACCGTAGCTTCGCCCAGGCAGCGTCTGCGCCAGCTTGGACGCCGGAGGTCACACCCCGGCCGTAGAGGCAATAGGCCAGGGCCACCATCTCGGACGAAACCGCGAGAGGCAGCTCGGTGATGAAACGCCCCTCGTCGGCGATCAGGGCCAGGATTTGCGGGCATCCCCCCTCGCTCGCGACCTTGGCGTCTTCAAGAGCAAAGAGGGCGACATGCGCCGTGCATCCCCGTTCGGCGAGGTCGCGGTTGAACTGGGCGATGGTCGTTTCATCGTTCAGGGGGTCGGTCATGAGGCATCTTTCAAAAAGGCGCCGATGATCCTTTTCACCGGCACCTTCCCTCTCCCCCTCCCTCCCGCTTGGGTCAGGCAGCCCTCGACCCCGACGCGATCAGCACATTCCATTCGGTGCCCGTTCGCACGAGCTGGTCGACGATGGTCGATGCCCGATCCGCGGGGATGAACATCCGCGTCTTGTACTGGATGACCTCGGTGAAGCAGCCGATCGATTTCAGCCAGTCTCGCCGGGCTGGCGGAAAATCGCGCAGTTCCAGGCGGCGGCTGCCGTTAACATGCACCCAGATCAGGCGAGTCGCATCCATTCCGGGCACAGAGACTCCCTCGCTATTGCGCGCGCCGGCGATCATCTCGGCAGGCGAAAGGGTGATCGCCATGTCGACGCCGAAGGACTTGGTGACCTTCTCGACACCGCTCGGCGAGATGATGCGGCCGAGGATCGAGTTGCCCTGGGCGTCCGAGACTCGCCAGACCCGCAGATCATCGTCGGGCAGCCGGTTCCAGACGGGGAGCAGCAGCCCGGTCGCCATATTGATGGTTTCGATGTCGATCCTGGCGCGCGCCTCTTCGACCTCGGCATTCCAGAGCGCTTCAAATTCCTGACCGTCGATTGGCGCCCAATGGCTTTCCTTGAGGGCAACATCCCGGATGCGTTCACGACTTGTTGGTCGGATCAGCTCCCACATGGGAATCGCATTGCCCTCCCCATCCATGATACTCCAGCTCGGCCGCTGCAGCGCGACGCGGCCCGAGCGTCCGTTGCGGAGCCAGGAGACAGGCGCATTGCCATGCTCACGCATGAGCTGGGCAAAGCCGGTGGCGCGCCGCCGATAATGAAGCTCCAGACGGCTAAGCCGCGTCTCCGCCCCGGTCACCGGATCGCGGCACAGCAGTTGCTCATCGAGGAGGACGGTCCGCTCGGTCTGGATCGTCTCCACGCCCACATCGAGCGTACCGGCGTCCCGCGCGGCATCGATCCGCGCCTGGATGAGCGCCATATATTCCTCGAAGATCGCGTTCTGCGTTTCGATGCGCAGCGCGAGCAGCCTGTTCAGCCAGCGCTGGATCGGGGGAAGATCATCGACCAGTCCGCCGCTGTCCTTGTCGATCAGCTTGAGGCCCGTCATGTCGACGAAACCCTTGAAGGAGGTGCTGGTGAGCTTGCCCCGGTAGAGCAGATGATACCATTGGTTGAGCGCATCGCGCGCGTAATCGCTCTCGAGATTGTCGGAGGGATCGAACAGATTTTGTCCGCCGGTCTGCCGCTGCCCACGGGTCAGCGCGCCGAGGCTGTCGAGGCGGCGTGCGATCGTGCTGATGAACCGCCGCTCCCCTCGACAATCGGTGGTGACCGGCCGGAAGACGGGGGCGCTCATCTGGTTCGTGCGGTTTGACCGGCCCAGACCCTGGATGGCGTTGGATGCCCGCCAGCCCGGTTCGAGCAGGAAATGAATGCGGCGGCGGTCCGCCGATTTGGAGTTGCGGTCAGCATGGTAGCTACGACCCGTGCCGCCGGCGTCTGAGAAGACAAGGATCGGCTTGGCGCCCGACATGAACGATTCGGCCTCGACCAGATTGCTCCGGCCGCCCCGGCGCTCGACGCGCTGCCGCCCGGTCGCATCATGGACCAGCCGCCGGGAGCGCCCGGTCACCTCGGCTATCCTGTCCGTCCCGAAATGACGGATGAGTTCGTCCAGCGCCAGGCCGATGGGCGGGAGCGAGCAAAGCTGCTCGATCATCTCGTCGCGAAGCGCCAGGGCCTGCTGACAAAAGACGGGATTGCCATGCTCGTCGATCATCAGTTCGGAGCGTTCGACATCGTCGCTCCCCTTGACGATCTTCATCATGCGAACGGGGAACGCGGTCTTGAGGTAGTCAACCATCGCCGCCGATGGAGATAGCTCAATATCGAGATGCGCCCGCTCGTCCGCCGACAGGCTCGCGAGACGCCGGTCGAGCATCGCCTCGGCCGTTGTCACCAGTTGCACGATCGCATGGTGCCCGGCTTCCACCTCCTGGGTAATCGCCGCTATCAGGCTCGGCACCTTCATGGCGATCAGGAGCTGCGCGAAGAAACGCTGTTTTGCGCTCTCGAACCGAGACAGGGCGGCGCCCTTGGCCCGGGCGTTCAGCGCCTTGTTCTCCATACGATCGACGATGTTGGTGAGGGCCAATACCTCGTCGAGATGGGCGTGGATCACCTGCCAACCGTCCGCGTAAGCGTTGTAGACCTCGATCTGCCCGGGGGTCAGGGGATGTTCGAGCGGATCATATTCGACGCCGCTGAAGGTGAGCGCGCGCGCCGTGTAAAGGCCCAGAGCCTTCAAATCGCGCGCGACGATCTCCATCGCGGCGATCCCGCCCTTCTCGATGCCGCCCATGAAGGCGGCGCGATCGTCAAACGAGGTGCCCGGTCCCCATAGGCCGAGGCGAATAGCGTAGCAGAGATTGGCCGGGTCAGTCGCGCCAGTCGCCGAGACATAGAGGATGCGGGCGCGCGGGCGAAGATTCTGGAGTCGGACCCCGGCAAGCCCCTGCTCCGAGCCTTTCTGGGTGCCGAACTGGGTTTCCGTGCCCGCGGCATTGGCCATCTCATGGGCTTCATCGAAGCAGATGACCCCTTCGAAATCTGCCTCCAGCCAGGCGAGCAACTGGTGCAGGCGTGACGCCTCATCATACCGCTGCGAGCGCAGCGTCGCATAGGTGAGGAAGATGATGCCGCTTTCCATGGCGATCGGGGCACCGAAGGCAAAGGCATCAAGCGGCTGGATATCGATGGGTAGGCCGCCCAGCGCAGCCCAGTCGCGCCGGGCATCCTCGATCAGGGCGGCGCTCTTCGAGATCCAGACCGCCTTGCGCCGCCCGCGCGACCATTGGTCGAGAATGCAGCCGGCAACCTGTTGCCCTTTGCCGACGCCGGTGCCATCGCCGATGAAATAGCCCATGCGATACGCGACGCCATGGGCATCGGGCGTCAGCAACGTACCCGAGCCATTTGGGGCATGAAGGCCCGGAAGGTCGCGTTCGAACGCTTGGCCCGCATAGATGATCGTTTCGAGCTGAGCGTCCGAGAGGGCCGTTACCGCGCAGCGCGGCAGCATCGGGACATAGGTCGGACGCGGCGGGATGATCGACGACATCGCAATGGATTCAACAAGCTGATCGGGATGCGGCTTTGCCTGCGGGATGTCCATCCGCGACAGACGCCAGGGCACGTAGATGCCGATCTGCTCGCCAGCGGGCAGCGGCGTTTCCCGGACGCTGTAGGAGAGTGGTTCGACCATCCCGTCGACGGCAACGACGGGTCGGGGCTTCGGCCGTGGCATCGGCGGGCGCGTGCCCGATGCGAAGAGCGGGCGGACGGTCGGCCGAGCGGCAGGAGCAATGACCCGCGGCCTCGCCTGCTCAGGGGACGGTTCGGGCGGCCCATCATCAAACAGCCGGGGCGGAAGCGCGAGGATATGCGGGAGCAGATCGTCGAGGCTGTTCACGGTCAGCCGGTCGGGCGAGCCGGTCCAGCCCTTGTCGTATATGATCAGGCGAACCGAGATGCTGGTGCCATGTTTCGCGAAGGGGCGCCCCTGAACCGTGATCTCGACGCGGGGCCGCACAAGGGCCGCGACCGCCTCGTATCCACTACGCGCGCTGCCGTCATGGGCGAAGGCCGGCGACATGATGGCGACGCAGCGGCCGCCGGGCGCCAGGCGTGCCAGGGCCGATCGGAGATGGCGTGCCCCGGCATGGCGATCCCTGCCCCGACCTTCGCTGCGCGCGAATGGGGGATTGATGAGGACGACGCTCGGCTGTTCATCCACCGCGAGCAGGTCATCGATGAATTCTGCATCATGGCTGGCGACCTTGCGGTTCAGCGCCTGGGCGAGCACCCCCGCCCGGACCGGATCGCGTTCGTTGAGCAGGAGCGACGCCCCGGCAATCTTTGCGAACACCGCAAGCAGCCCGGTGCCAGCCGATGGCTCCAGCACCATATCGGCTGGCGTGATGGCGGCTGCGAGGTTCGCCAGAAAGGCCAGCGGGACGGGCGTCGAGAATTGCTGCATGTCGATTTGCGGCTCGGACCTGTAGGTCTGGGTCGGCAGGCGACCGAGCAAATCGTTCAAGATCGAAAAGGCCTTGGAAGGCGGGTTCGCCAGTTCGATGCCGCCGTCTAGCAAAGCCAAAACCTGCGCGGTCTCGAGGGCGTCATAGGCCTCGCGGAGCGACCACGCACCGCAGGCGTCACTTGCCCCGAAATGCACTTCCATGAGACGGGAGAGACGCTGGCGGCTGATGGGCTGTCCTGACGAAATCAGATCCACAAGTGCCTTGGCAACGGCGGCCAGCGTCCAGACCTTCTGGTCAAGCGGATTGGAACCGGCCTCGAGGGCCGCGAGAAGGGAACGGGTCATAGGGAAACTCCAGCAAAGGGCGCCGCGATCAGCGCCGACGCACACCCTTCCCCATCTTCCTCCTCGAGGACGGAGAAATGGCGTGCGGCAAGGGGCCGGAACCGCGCGAAGGCAGCCCCGGCCCGGTCGGAGGTCAGGCGGCTTCGGAGAGCCCGCCGGTTTCGTCCGTTGCGCCCTGGTCAGTGATGCCGCTGGCCGAAGGATCGTCATCGCCGTCGATGGCCCGTGCCGGTTCACCATCATGGTGGAACCGCATCGCCTCTGGCACCCAGGCGAGCGCCCTCTCCTTCACGGCGGCTTCGACGATGATCTGCCCGCCGAACAGCTTTTCCGCCGAGAGCGAGAGGTCATGCTTCTTCGACGCGCCATAGCGGCTGCGAAGCTCGACGCCGCCAACCTCCTGGAAATGGTCGAGGATCGTGTTCTTGCTTACCCGGTCGAAATAGCGGCGCGCGGTCGGACGCCACCAGTCCTCTACCTTGATGCCGAGCTTGCGGCCGAGATGATCGAGCATCGCGCTACCCGCGCCGCCGGCCGGCACCGCGTGGAGGGTTCGTGCGATCGCCCAACCGAGCCAGGATGCGCGGGCGTCCTCATCCAGGGCACAGAAAGCTTCGTAGCGATCGGTGATATCGGGCGAGTCTGCCCAACTTCGATCGAGGCCCGCTTTCAGCTCTTCCCATTGTTCCGCTGCTGGCGTGTCGCTCTCGAACCCGGGCACGCGCGAACAGGGCGCCGTCGCGCGCAAATCGCTAGGCAGGTCATGGCGGTAGCCGAGTGTGGCATCGACCATGAAAAAGGTGCCGAGGTCGAGCGCGAAATGTGGATCGCTGGCGACATGGACGCGGAGCAGTTCGGTCTTCATGATCGCCATCTCGTCAGCGAGGCGCTGGCTGATCGGCGATCGCGAACTGGCTTCCTCGACCGGCTCTTCATCCTGCTCCACATCTTCCGAAAGATCACCCTCGCTTTCGTCCGCTTCAGGTTCGGGTTCCGGGATGGCGTAATATTGCTCATAAAGGCGCGGTTTACCGTCCTGGCCGATCACCAGATAGGCAAGCGAGGTTGCCTTCTGATCCTCCGTAAGAACGGGCGGCCGCTCATTGAGCGCGTCATATTCCGCTTCGAGCGTCTGGATGACCTGCTGCTCCTCATCGGAATAGCCGTCTTCATCGGCATTCTCGGCGATCGCCTCGAGTTCCTGCTCGATGGCGCGCTGGCGAACTTCCTCTTCCTGGGTCAGTGGGACGGGCTCTCCCTCGATCTCGTCGAGCCGCATGACGTCCAGATAGGGCACGCGTGGGTGGCAGACGACCCGCAGTTCGCCAAAGCCCTCGCGGGCCTGGATCTCATCGGCCGCTGCCCGCATCCTCTCATCGGCGAGGCGTTCGAGGAGTTCGCTGTCGATCCAGTTCTCATTCGCAGCATCCGAGAAGAGATCGCTGTCGATACGGCCACCTGCCGCGATATAGGCGTCCCGCCCGACCAGCAGGGCCTTGGGATCACTGCCTCGATAGAAGCCGGAAATGAGGCGGCGGCGAATCTCGCCGCAGTTGTTCGCACCCCAGCCATCGCCCAGTTCCTCGAACACGGTGGCCTGCCGACCCGTGTCGCTGATGCTGGCATAGGCCTTGGCGACGTCGAGCGTGATCTCGCCATCGGCCAGCGCCTCGAAGATGACATCGGCAAGCCCAGCGAGCCGGAGCCTGCCGAGTACGAATCGCTCGGTGACGCCAAAGCGCTTGGCGACGTCGGCGGGCGTTTTCTTCTCGATTTCGATGATGGCCTGGAAAGCGCGGCATTCTTCGGCGGGCGTCATATTCAGCCGCCCGACATTCTCAATAAGGCTGATCTCGACCGCGTCATTCTTGTCGGCCAGCACCAGAACGGGCACTGTATATTCCGCGTCGAACTTGCCCTCTGCGATGAGCGCCTGGACCTGCTTGAGGCGACGGCCGCCGGCCGTGATCAGATATTCACCCTTCTTGCGCGGGACCGGCAGGCCAACCAGATTCTGGATGACGCCTTTGGCGAGGATAAGGGCCTTTAGTTCTTCATCGGCAACGGGATCGCTCCGCTTGCGTACGTTGGTCGGTGCAACCGTCAGCTTGGTGGCGGGAACGAAGATGATCTGTGGCTTCTGTGTCATGGACATTCTCCGGTGCGCGCCGCGCCCTGACCATCAAGCCGCAAGCCGCGCCCTCCACCGCTCCACCTCCCCTCCTGCCAACAGCAGTTGGTTCCAGTCATTGAAGGAGCGCGGCGGCCACAGGGTCACCAGGTCGCGATTGTCGGTCGCATAGGCCTCCCGAGCGCGCGCGACCGCACGCTCTCCCGCTGGATCGTTATCGGCGAGAAGAACGAGACGGGTGATGGTTGGCGGAATGATAATGCGGGCGAATCGCTCTGCGCCGAGGGTTGCCCACACCGGAATATCCAGCAGCATCGCGGCCGAAAGCGCATTCTCGACGCCTTCTGCGAGCCCGAGAGTGGCCATTGGCGCGGCGAGTTCCACCGCTCCGCGGCCCAACGTGCCCAGGCTCCGCTTGTTCTTGGACAAGGGAGCCGGCTGCCCGGTCAGCTGAATGAAGTTTCGCTGAATGCCAAGTAGCTTGCGGTCATGCGTGATCGCAGCGAGCATCGCGGGCAGAAACCGCACGTTTCTTCCGGCTCCAAGCGGTGTGGCGGGGTGATAGCGAAGTGCCGGGGACCAGGTCATGATATGGCGGGACGCAAGATAACGCTGTGCGGGTGTGCCTGCGAGAGGTTGAGCCTCGCGCCAGAGCTTCAACGCCAGCTCCCGTCGACAGGGTGATGGATCGACATAGGGCAGGCCGCTCGCCTGACGAGGGACTTGAAACCGCTCGGAACGCAGCGCCTGTAGAATCTCGCCGAAAGTGCAACCTGCGAAGCATTTGAAGAGGAGCGTCGAGGTTCCTCGCCTCACCGACAGGCTTGGCGTTTTGTCCGCATGAGCCGGACATCGGCACATGCCGCCGCCATTGACCCATCGCCCCCCGAGCCGACGCACAATGGCCTCACCTGCATGATCAAGGTCGGCACTCACCGCCCGATCCGATCGCTGCAGATCGCAATCTGCGCAATCGCGCTTCGCAGATGCTGCCTCACCTGCCTGCGGCTGATCGTAAAGCGACGAGAAATCTCCTCAGCAGGCATGTGATGCCGAACGCGCAAGACCAATATGCAGCGTGTCAGTGGTGGCATGCTGGAAAGCGCTGCTAGCGGGAACGATGTTGGCGGGCGCGATCCTGAAGCCAGTGGCTCAGGAACCGATTCGGCCAGAGCGCTACACCGACCGCTTTGCCCGACACCTGCTCTGCCGTTATCAACGGCCAGGAGAACAGGGAATGAGGGGCTCATATTCTCGTCAGTCGAGCGCAGATACTCCCGCATCCGCTCGAGGACGGCAAAAGCCCTTTGCTCGCGTCTGGCCTGAATGACCGCAATCGCAATACGGAAGGGATTGGAAACCCAGAGATTCATGGCGGCTTGTTCCCATGGTGCGAGGTCTCTTGCCTCTGGTGACACCATGCCCCTCCCCCCTCCCCTTCAGCCTGCGCGCCAGCGGCTTGCTGGCAGCCCGAACTGCACCCCGAGCGCGAATAGCTGCGAAGCGGCGGGCTGTGACCAAAATGCAACCACTATGGCCGGACCGGTCCCGGGCGATTGATTTTACATTACGCATTGATGACACTCGTTGCCTATCGCAACGGACTGGCCGTCCGGCTTTTGCACCCGGCGGCCGCCATGGCAGAAGGTCGCATCTCTCGTGCCAGAACAGCCCATTCCTCCAGAACTGGAGGCCTATCGCGCCAAAGTCATGCTGCTCACTGACCGCCAGCGCCAGTGCATGAATCTGGTGGCCGACAATCTCAATTCCAAAAAGATCGGCAAGGAGCTGAGAATATCGCCTTGGACGGTCGACAAGCACATCGAAAAGGCCCGCGCGCAGTTGGGCGACATGGATCGGTTTGACGCAGCAAGGATTGTCCGCGCCTTTGAGGACGCATCGACGGTGTCCGCCCTACCCCCCCAGAATTTAGGTACCCAACCAATGGGTCTGTCGCCGTCGCCGCAAATGGCCCCCTCTGTCCCGGTCGAAGACGATGCGGATACGCACTTGATGCCGGACCGGACAATCGCTTCATCCCAGGGTGATAACATCCTGATGAATGCGATCCACGCTCTGCTTGAACATGTGCCGCTCCGCTCCAACCGGAGGCAGAGCAATGACCTGAACATCTATTACATCTTGATCGCTGTCGCGATGGTTGGGTCTGGCGCTCTATTCACGGCTGGCCAAGCCGCCTCGTTCCTCTCAGCCCTCGACAGCATGGCTCGCCGCTAGGCGAATTTCCCCAGCACCAATTCCCACGACGCGCAGCCGGATGGATTGCGCGAAGGAGACCTTATGCCCAAACAACGTCATATCATTGCGCACTCGGTTGCGCAGCGCCTCTTCGCGGCCGAAGAAGCCCTGGACATCGCCGCTGCCAGGATAGCCGAACTCAATGCCGCACTTCCTCTGGCGCGGCTTGAATGCAGGCTTGCCGCTTCCATCGGACAGGACGCATTTCGATCCTCGGCGGCAGCGGTAGTTCTTGTGGCCAGGACGCGGGAGGAGATCGTGGCAACCCATGCCAGGCTGAAGCAGGCGAGCGATGACATCGGGCTTGGCGAACGAGCCTATGGTGATGTGTTCAAGGTCGCGGCGGACGGTCCGCCTGCCACCGATCGGCACCTGCGGGCAGCATGATTAAATCGCGGTAAATCATTGACTATCCGTAATATTGCCCGCTTCAATAGGTGATGACCAGGCAAATGATCTTCGTGTGCCTTCTGATCATGAGCTCGCTCTATGCCTTTGCAAGGGGTGGTCGACCCGAACAGATCGCGGCGGCCACCCTGGTTCTCGGTGTTCTTGCGAGCATTGCCTTTGTCCAGCCCAGCGCTGCCCGGTTTCGCTTTGTCGAGGCTGGCATATTGGGCGTCGACCTGGCGATGCTGGGCGTGTTCCTCGCGCTCTCGTTCCGCAGCACGAGGTTCTGGCCGATCTGGATCGCGGGAATCCTGGGATCCGAAGTGGTTGTTCATCTAACCCGCGCCATCGTCCCGGACATCGTGCCGGAAGCGTATATGGAGGCCGCCGGTTTCTGGAGCTGGGTTGCGCAGACGATGCTGATCGCCGCCACCTGGCGCCATCGCGGCCGGTTACGCCGCAACGGGTCGGATGATCCCTGGCGAACGGATTGTTGATCCGGGGGCGCCGGAACTCAAGAACCCGTAAGGCGGCGCGCGATCGAAGGCCAAACTGAACGGTCGATCCCGAACCAGCTTTGTCCAGGGCGCTACCGGTCGGGTCCAATATCGCGATACGGGACTGACAAGGTCCAGTTGGGCACCAACGTACGGCGCCCGACAACGGAAGGTCATTTTCGAATTCGGGATGCGCGGGTAGCCGAACACCCTGGAAGCGGCCCGATTGAAGCGGTTCGCCGCTGCCCCCGTGACGAGAACTCAAGCCGAAACGAAACCTCTGTCGTTCAAATGAAGGGAGTCCATCGATGCACGAAATGCCGCACATGCGCGTGGATATTTGCCGGAAACTGATCGCATCCCGCAAGGTTGTGGGGGAATGTCTCGGCTACGGCCTTTGCCCAAATCCGATATGGGACATGGCGCTGCAACTTTTCCTGGCGACACAAGAAGGACGCCCGTCATATCTCTGGTCGCTTTGCATGTTTGCCAATGTTCCGCTTTCCACAGCACTGCGGAAGGTCGACCTGATGGAAGCGCAGGGGGTCGTAGCAAGGGTGGCAGCTCCACGCGATAAAAGAGGGATCGAGGTGAGGCTTACCTCCAATGGGCTGGAGACGATCGAAAAGGCGCTGGACCGGCTTATCCCCATCTACGCGACGGCTCCTGAGGCTACCCTGTTCGCTGCAGCGTTAGTGCCCTTTCCAGTGTCCGCCGCCCGCAGCGCCTGAGCTTCCTCGATTGCTCGCAGCTTTCGCCATGCGGACATGATGTTGCGTGCGGTGTCAGCCTCAACCTGACAAAGGATTACAGCGAGTGTCCGGGGGCCATTTTGAAGCAGCCGAACCATCGCGTCGCGCTCGCCGGGGGTCAGTTGATCGATGCCGGAAATCACGACCAGCCGGGGTTTGTCCTGCGTGAAGAGCTCATGTTGGTCAGGGGTCACGACTTGCTGTAGGTGCAGGCGAATATAATGAACCCCGAGCGCATCGGCAGCTTGTCGGAAGTCGTCACCATGATCCTTCCCTGGCGATACGAGAAAAATGAGTGGTCGTGGCTTTTCCGTCTGGGTTTCCCAGATTCTGGCCAAGCGCGATCTGAGATCAGAACGCGCATTGATGTCGGACATGGGGCTCCTTTGGATGGAATAGGCCGGGCCCATGCAGTCCTGTTCGTGATGCGTCAAGCCGCTGCAATTGAGTGATCAGCTGGACCTCGCGGTTTGCGTTATATCCAAGTTGCTAATTGATAAATGAAGGTAGATAGACCTTTCGAATGAGCGCTCAGGCAATATTTACATTTGACCGTGTAGCACGCAAAAAGCTTCAATTATTGAGTAAGCATGGGATCGCATAATGGCCGACGACAATCAGACTGAAATCACCGCACTTACCGTCCAGCTTTTGAGCGCCTATGTGTCTCGCAATACGGTGCCGAGCGAAGGCCTTGCAGAACTGATCAAGACGACGCGCGCAGCGCTCGTCGAAACGCCGACCGCGCAAGCCGATCTGGCAGTCGAGCCGACGTTCACGCCCGCGGTCACGATCCGCAAAAGTCTCTCTTCTCCTGATCACATTCTGAGCCTGATCGACGGTAGACCCTACAAGACGCTGAAGCGCCACCTGGCGACCAATGGTCTCACGCCCGAGCAGTATCGTGAACGCTACAAACTGCCCAAAGATTACCCACTTGTAGCTGCCAGCTATTCCGAGGCGCGGCGTGCCGTTGCCCAAAAGCTGGGCCTTGGCAAAAAGCCCACCGTTTCCGCGGCTGCTCCAAAGACGGATGCAGCGAAGGCAGCGCCGTCAAATGTCGCACCGACCGTGGATAGCGCAGCGCCCAAGGCGGCGAGCACGACCAAGTCGGCTCCCTCGAAGAAGTCCGCCTCGGCGGCAAAGGCGGAACCGGCTGTGATAGCAAAGAGCGCGCCGAAGGCGGCCGGCGCCAAGGCACCTAAGGCGAAGGCTGACGAGCGGAAACGCCTTTCCATTGCAGGTCCCAAGGATAAGGCTGCAGCTCCCGCCGCCAAGCCTGCACCCGCTGCCGGCGACGCCAAGCCGACGGAAAAGAAGGCGCCAACCAAGGCCAAGTCCGCGACGAAACCCAAATCATTGAAAGCAGCCCTTTCTGCCGCCGGCGCGCATCTGGGCTCAGGCAACAAGTCCGAAACGCCTGCCTGAGTTTCGTGAATGGGGGCGCAATGGCGTCCCCTTTTCCATTCGCCAACGGGTGCAGCCGGAAATGCCGCCGCCGTCATTAGCGCCGGATCCAATGGTTCTCATGCTTAGCGTCCTCGCGGGCAGAAGTTCTCCCGATACCGAAAGGCCATGTCAGATGGGGCCGAAGCCCGTCCGCATCGAGGTTGGAATGGAAGCAGTGTCGGGGCTGATGCTTCGTCCCCCGACTGCAAAGGCGCTTTTTCTCTTTGCCCATGGGGCCGGCGCGGGGATGAACCATCAGGCGATGGCATCGAATGCCGAGGGGCTCGCTGCCCGAGGAATTGCAACGCTGCGCTATCAATTTCTTTACATGGAGAAAGGGTCGAAGCGGCCCGATGGCCCCAAGCTCGCGCATGCTGTCGTCTGCGCGGCCGCAGCGCGAGCGGTCGAACTGGCGCCAGAACTCCCCCTCTTCGCCGGCGGCCGATCCTTTGGCGGGCGCATGACGTCGCAAGCCCAGGCCGAGGAGCCCCTGCCAGCGGTCAAAGGCCTGGCCTTCCTCGGCTTTCCGCTACATCCGGCAGGGAAACCGGGGATCGAACGGGCCGATCACCTCACCTGCATCAAAATACCCATGCTGTTCATTTCCGGCTCGCGCGATGCGCTCGCGGAAATGGATCTGCTACAGCCCGTCATTTCCGACCTCGGCGACCGCGCCAGGCTACATATGGTCGATCAAGCCGACCACAGCTTCAAGGTGGCTAGGAAAAGTGGGAGAAGTTCGGCCGATTCCGAAGCCGAAGCTCTTGATGCGCTGGATGACTGGGTTTCGTCGCTTTTGTAACTGCAAAGGCAAAGGGTCAATGCGCGATAGAACCCTCAGGTTTTGGGGGTAACCCAGACTTCGACAGGGGCAACAAACTTGCCTGGCGCAGGTTTACCGACATTTACGCGATCGGCGGTGACCCGCTCTCCGTTCTCCAGATGAAAAGTAGCCCAAGGCTTTGGCATCCGACCAAAAGTCATCTTTTGTATGGGTTGGCCGGTGGTCGAATTCATGATGGTGGCAACGATGCTCATCGCGTCCGCGTAGAGCGTGATTGCGCTGGATGTCTACACGCATCTGCGTTTTTTCCACAGCTTTCGACCCAGGCACGATCCATTTTCGTCACTCAACGCTCACGATCGCTTCCCTAAAAGTTCACATTCCGCTTGTTCCCGCTCGGCCATCATTTGGCCAGCCTGAGCGCCGCAGAACATCGACGGTTGCCTGCTAGCCTGACAGGTTGCAATCTGCGCACCTCATGATCGAATTCTTTGCCCCTCAGCACGACGACCCGGCACTGCCGAACGCGCACATGCTGCGCGCCGCTCGCCTGATGCTCAAATATATGCTGGACGTCGGCCCCATTGGCCTGACACCGAATAGAGCTTTGAAGCGGACGTTCGTCACATGGGCGGCGGAAGCGTTTGAATGGCCTTACTACACCGCCGAAGACTTATACGCTGTCAACAAGGTCCTCAACGAACCCGACTTCCCGCCCTTGATGCTGCTGCACGACCTGTTGATTAGCGCCAAGCTGGCACGTCACCGGAAGGGCTTCCTGCATATCACGGCAGCCGGGAAGGATTTGCTCGGGCATCCTGGCAATCTTTGGATTGCGCTCGCCCACCATCTGCTGTTCGTCCTCGATCACTCCCGATACACCCTCTATGGCGACCAACTGGATGAGGACTGGCTACTTTTCCTAGGCGTCCTGAACGTTGAGGCTCATGTGGGCGTGACCGATGACCAGTTCGTGAAGGCGGTGTTCGATGCTGATAGCGACAACCATCGGGTCCACGCCGTGGCGTATAGCCATATCCTGCGCCCGCTCTGTTGGTTGGGCCTGCTGGATGAAACACGTTACGGCGAGCCTTACCCGATCCATAAGTTGTTCACGAAAACGAGGCTGTGGTCGACGGTCATCCGCGCCGATACAGACCAATTCCTAATTCCTACCAGCCGCCACTAGCGATGCACGGAGCAAGCGAGATCATGGCAGCTCGCGAACCGTATTGGTTGCACAGCCAAAATTTCCGATCCTCACGTCCTGAGCGTCGACCCGTCGCACGCTGACCACTACGGGCCTGATGGGCGCTCTAGGACGGATCGGTCGGCAGAGAGCTCAATATGGCGGCGATCTTTCCTTCGGCAGTGGTAGCTTCAGCGATGAGCAGGTGCAATGCCTTGGCGGTGTCTTCCAGAAGTCCGTCACCAAGAGGCCGCTCGCCATTGATAAATCGGCGGATGGCGCGCTCGTCTATGCCAAGGCGCCGTGAGAAGGCAGTGGTTCCGCCAAACAGTTGAACGCAATAAGCGAAGTGTTCGCGTCGCTCGTCGATTGAATTTTTCTCGGCCATTATTTACCTTTTTTGTTCGCCGTCGGTAGTCAGCCATTACCTTCCGAATGAAGTAAAATCGGCCCATCCCGGTCGTTCAGCGCAAATATTCACGTTTCAGTTTCCGGAACGGCAGCTATTTCGCGGCGATCAAGTCTCAGGGGTAGCGAGCAGCAGCCCGTGGAGGCAGCCGTGTTATCGGAAATTTCCGATGGATATTGACAGGCCGGTTTCATCGGTTATTTCCGATGCATGAACACTGATAATGCCCTCGTGATTCTGATGGCCCTGGCCCATCCCACCCGGCTCGCCGCCTTCCGCTTGCTGGTTCGACATGAACCCGACGGCTTGTCGACCGGGCAATTGGTCGACGCAAGCGGCCTCACTCAGAGTACCTTTTCCACCCATCTCGCCATCTTGGTGAAGGCGGGACTGGTGACGGCCGAAAAGCGCGGCCGCCAGCAAATCCAGCGTGTGAACATCGATGCTCTACGCGGCCTTATGATCTTTCTCGCCAAAGACTGCTGCGAGGGGCGCGCGGAACTGTGTGAACCATTGCTGGCAGAGCTCGCCTGCTGCTGAACGAAGTCTTATGACCTCGATACATCAGGGAATACGCAAAGTGACGGCGTCACAACGCCGACAGGAGTATCCATATGATCCACGACATCATCATCTATCACAATCCCGCCTGCGGCACATCACGCAACACTCTGGCAATGATCCGCAATGCGGGAATCGAACCGCATGTCATCGAATACCTCAAGACCCCGCCTGCCCGCGCCCTGCTGGTCGAGATGATGGAACGCGCCGGCATGACCCCGCGCGAACTGCTGCGCGAAAAGGGCACGCCTTACGCAGAACTGGGCCTCGAGGACGAAACGCTATCTGACGATCAACTGGTCGATGCCATGATGGCGCATCCCGACCTGATCAACCGGCCTTTGGTTATCTCATCTCTGGGCGTGAAGCTGTGCCGCCCGTCCGAAGAAGTGCTCGACCTTCTGCCGGCGCCCCAGCGCGGTCCTTTTGCGAAGGAAGATGGGGAATTGGTGATCGACGCGGATGGCAACCGCGTGACCGCGTGACCGCGAGCCGACCAGTGACGACAAACAAACATCCCCTGCGAAGGACGATGCTGGCCGAGGCTATCGGCAGCCTGTTCCTGTTCGCGACGGTGATCGGCTCCGGCATTATGGCCGAGAGACTTGCCGGAGGGAACGTCGCCATCGCGCTTCTGGGCAATACGCTGGCGACCGGCGCAATCCTGTTTGTCCTGATCACGGTGCTAGGGGCCATTTCAGGCGCGCATTTCAATCCAGTCGTCACGCTTGTCGCCCGGCTGCGGCGTGAGATCGACACCCGTGCCGCATTGGCGCATGTTTTTGCACAGCTAGCAGGCGGTATTCTCGGCGTCTTGATCGCTCATTTCATGTTCGACCAGCCCATATGGCAGATATCCGGAAAACTCCGGGCCGGCCCGGGACAATGGGCGGGCGAGGCGGTCGCCACCTTTGGCCTCATCTTCACGATATTGGGAACGGTGCGTATGCGCCCGCAGTGGGTTCCGGCAACCGTCGCCCTCTACATTACTGCTGCCTATTGGTTCACCTCCTCGACCAGCTTCGCCAACCCGGCCATCACCATCGCCCGGTCGCTCAGCAACAGCTTTGCGGGCATTGCCCCCTCCAGCGTGCCTGCCTTCATTGTCGCCCAACTGGTCGGCGCACTGGCGGCGAACGCCATGAGCCAGGTGCTATTCTCCCCGTCTTCGCATGAGGCCCGCAATGACCCGGCTCCGCAAACTGTCTGACGTCGATCACCTTCCCGCGCTGCAAAAGGAATATCTGCTGCGTTCCCCGGCACTCGGCCTGGGCGAACTAATCCCGGCGCCCCGCATCCTCCTGCTCTATGGGTCTCTGCGAGAGCGCTCCTTTTCGCGCTTCGCTGTGGAAGAGGCTGCGCGTCTGCTTCAGCTTTTCGGGGCGGAAACGCGGATATTCGATCCCTCCGATCTTCCATTGCCCGACCAGGTGAAGGGCGACGATCATCCGGCGGTTCATGAACTGCGCGAACTGTCCATATGGTCCGAAGGCCAGGTATGGTGCAGCCCGGAGCGGCACGGCGCCATCACTGGCATCATGAAGGCGCAGATCGATCATCTGCCGCTGGAAGTGAAGGGCATGCGGCCCACCCAGGGGCGGACGCTGGCGGTCATGCAGGTGTCCGGCGGTTCACAATCCTTCAATGCGGTCAATACGCTGCGCCTGCTCGGCCGCTGGATGCGGATGTTCACCATCCCCAATCAGTCGTCGGTCGCCATGGCTTATAAGGAGTTCGATGAAGCGGGCCGGATGAAGCCGTCCAGCTATTACGACCGGATTGTCGACGTGATGGAGGAATTGGTACGGCTCACGGTTCTCATGCGCCCCCACGCCGATCAGCTTGTGAGCCGCTATTCCGAACGAAAGGCCGCAGGCATCAAAGAGGCGGAACATCCGTCCATCAAGGCGGTCAGGGGCTGAGATGATGACGGGGGGAACCACAAAGGCCCCCAATTTGGATGGCCATTGGTTCACCGGCTGCTGCTGGTGCCGGTGGCTAGGTTGCCGCGCGCCCGAGCAACAGCGATAAGAATGGGGCTGATCGCCCGTTGAATGCTTCGCCGTTCATTGGGGCCAAGCGGATGACCGGCGGGGAACCACTTCGCCGCCGCCAAGCCGCCCATTTCTGCACGGCACATGTTTGATGATTGTCGCACCGGGTTTGCTGCTGTAGATCGGTACTGTCGTGAAACGTCTGCTCACCGCCCTGCTCCTATTCGGAGCCTTGCTCGGCCTTTTTGGGGCAGAGCTGGCCTATGCGCATGCCATTCCGGCCACAATGGCCGCGCCCGAAGCGATGACGATGGACGCCGACTGCATGGCGATGATGGCCACGCAGCAACCTGCGCCCGCCGAGAAACCGTGTAAGGGCCTCACGCTGGAGTGCATCGCGGCGATGGGATGCGTTGTGCCGCTGATCGCAGAAGACCAGGGCAGCGCGGTTGCGACCCCTCTGCTTTATGACGCGCCCGATTTCTGGTCCACGACCCCCGTGCTGGCCGGCCAAAATCTCGCGCCCGATCCTGAGCCACCCACGATCCTTGGCTGATTGAACGATCGCTCCCTTCGCCCGCCCATCGGCAGGTCGAAGCAGCGATCCCCTGCAATTTTCAGTCGATGGATATTCGTGATGACTTTCAAGATGACAGCTACTGCCCTTGCGGCAGCCCTCAGCCTTGCCGCGCCCGCCTGGGCCGGTGAACGCCACCCAGCACCCCAAGGCCATTGGGAATGGCGAGCCGCGCCGCAATATGGGCCGCGCACAACCGTGCCTTCACAAAAGCGCGTCTGGATTCCCGATCAGGCGCAGATGGCACATTGCGATTGCGACATGATGGCGATGAACACAGCCGACTGCATGAAGTCCATGCATGAGGGCCGTTCGGATCCCTCGGCCGGCTGAAGCAAGCTTCCCGGCCGATAAGCAGAACCATGGCCAGGCGCGTTGCGCCGACGCAACCCTATCCGTTGCGTCGGCGCACGTCGCTGAGCGGTACGGTTCTCAGGCCGGGTGGCTCCCGATCGGGAGACCCCCATGTATCGATTTCTGTTTGCTTTTCCCTTGCTGGCGCTCAGCGCGGCAGCGGCTCATGCCGAGCCTCTGAGCTTCGAAGATGCCCTCGCTCGCGCACAAGGGCAGGCGCCATCCATTCGCGCGCGCCTGCTCGAGGCCGAGGCCCGCAGATCGGCGGCAACGGCCGCCGGGCAGCTGCCCGATCCAAAGCTGGGCGTCGGGCTCGACAATTTCCCCGTCTCCGGTCCGCCCGCAGGCACCTTCGCGGGAGACAGCATGACGATGGGGCGCGTCGGCATCAGCCAGGACGTGCCCAACCTCGCCAAGCGCCATGCCCGTACCGGCCGTGCCGAGGCCGATGTCGCGGCAGCGCAGGCGAGCAATCTCTCCGAGGCACGACGGGTCAGGGTGGCAACCGCGCTCGCCTGGATCAGCCTCGCCTATGCCGAGCGCCGACTTGCGGCGGTCGACGGGGTCAAGGCCGACTTGCAACCAATGGTAGGGGCAACACGCTCAGGGGTCGCCTCGGGCACGGTGCGTCTGGCGCAGGCGCTGGACATCCAACAGGCCCTGGCGGCGCTCGAAGACAAGAGAAGCGAGGTCGCCGCCGATCTGGGACGGGCGAGAGCGACGCTGACGCGCTGGACCGGTGACAGCAGTGTTGAGCTCGCGGGCGATATACCCCAATTCACGGTCGATCCCGCCGCGCTGCGCGCTGCGATCGACCGCCATCCCGATCTCGCCGTTTCCATCACCCGCACACGCCAGGCGGAAGCGGACATCACCGTCGCCCGCGCGGAAAAGCGCCCCGACTGGGGGTTCGATGTTGCCTATCAGCGTCGCGCCGACCGCTATGGCGATATGGTGTCGGCAGGTGTGTCCGTCAGCCTGCCGCTCTTTGCCAGGAAACGCCAGGATCCGATGATCGCCGCCAGCGTCGCGACCGCTGGCGCGGCGATGGCCGAGCAGGAGGACATGCGGCGCAGCCTTACCGCCGACCTCGAAAGCGGGCTTGCCGATCATGTCATGCACCATGAGCAGTGGATGCGCGCGCGAGACACATTGCTGCCACTCGCGCAGCGAAAGACCGATCTCGAGACGGCCAGCTATGGCGCTGGGCGCGCGGGCCTCGTCGATGTGATCCAGTCCCGGTCGATGCTGGCCGATACCAAGTTGCAGACGCTGGATCGCGAGGCGGAAGTGGCGCGCGACGCGGCGCGCCTGGTGCTGACCTATGGGGATGACGACAAATGAGCGACAGGATTTCAGCACGAATGCGGCTCGGTCTTGCCGCCACGGTTATAGCGGTCGTCGCGGGAGGGGCCGGCTATGGCATCGCCACCCTCGGACACGGCGAAGGGGCCGCTCCCAAGGGAGCCGATTCCGGCCGCAAGGTCCTCTACTGGTACGATCCGATGGTGCCGAGCCAGCATTTCGACAAGCCCGGCAAGTCGCCGTTCATGGATATGCAGCTCGTCCCCAAATATGCCGGCGAGGGACCGGCGGAAGCAGGCATCGCCATCGATCCCGCACGGACCCAGAATCTGGGGCTGCGGGTGGTCGCGGCGCAAACCGGCACGATGGGTTCGGCGCTGACCGCGACCGGCAGCATCGATTTCAACCAGCGTGACGTGGCCGTGGTCCAGAGCCGTGCGGCAGGCTTTGTCCAACGCGTCTATGCTCGCGCGCCAGGTGACGTCATCGGCGCAGGTGCGCTACTCGCCGATCTGCTCGTTCCCGAATGGGCCGGCGCCCAGGCCGAATATCTTGCGGTCAGGCGGACGGGTGATGCCAGCCTGACCCGCGCCGCGCGCCAGCGCCTGGCGCTGCTGGGCATGCCAGCGGGCACAATTGCGGCCGTCGAGCGCAGCGGCAGGCCGCATAATGTCGTCACCATCTCCTCGCCAATTGGGGGCACCATCAAGAACCTCGGCGTCCGCCAGGGCATGACCGTCTCCGCCGGCGAGACGCTCGCTGAAGTGAATGGGCTAGGGACGGTCTGGCTCAATGCGGCCGTGCCCGAGGCGATCGCCGGGCAATTGCGCCCGGGCCAGAGCGCGACCGCGACGCTCGCCGCCTATCCGGGTGAGCACTTCGCCGGTAGGGTCGCCGCGATCCTGCCCGCCGTCCAGGCCGACAGCCGAACGCTGACCGTGCGGATCGAGCTTCCTAATCGCGGGGGGCGCTTGAAGCCTGGCATGTTTGCCACTGTCGATTTGGGCGGTAGTGCGCGGTCGGCGCTGCTCGTGCCCTCAGAGGCGGTGATCCAGACCGGCAAGCGGACGCTGGTCATGCTCGCACTTAACAAGGGCCGCTATCAGCCTGCCGAGGTCCAGACGGGCCAGACGAGCGGCGGCCAGACCGAGATCCTCGCGGGCCTCGCTCAAGGAGAAAAAGTCGTCGCCTCGGGCCAGTTCCTGATCGATTCCGAAGCGAGCCTGTCGGGCGTTCAGGCGCGGCCGATCGCGACATCCTCTGCCTCACCTCCTCGAGCGGCGGCGGCAAAAGCCGGCGCTTATGCAACGGTCGGCCGGATCGACAAGATCGAGGCGGCCAGCATCACCTTCAGCCATCAGCCGGTGCCGGCGCTGCAATGGCCGGCGATGACCATGACCTTCCGGCTGGCGACTCCGACCCTAGCCCGTGGTTACGAGGTCGGCGATCGGGTCCGGTTCAGCTTCGACCAGTTGCCATCCGGCCCGACAGTCAGGACCATGGCGCGCGAGGCTGGCCAGTGATCGGGCGGCTGATCCACTGGTCGGTCCAGAACCGCTTCTTCGTCGTTCTCGGCGCGCTTGCGCTGGTGCTCGCTGGGCTCTGGGCGGTTCGTTCGACACCGATCGATGCCTTGCCCGATCTGTCCGACACGCAGGTCATTATCCGCACCTCGCTCCCCGGCCAGGCGCCGCAGATCGTCGAGAACCAGGTCACCTATCCGCTCGCCACCACCATGCTGTCGGTGCCCGGCGCGAAGACAGTGCGCGCCTACAGCTTCTTCGGCGACAGCTTCGTCTACGTGATCTTTGAGGACGGCACCGATCTCTATTGGGCGCGCAGCCGCGTGCTCGAATATCTCAATCAGGTCCAGGGCCGGCTTCCCGATCAGGCGAAAAGCGCCATCGGTCCCGACGCGACAGGGGTTGGCTGGGTCTATGAATATGCGCTGGTCGACCGCACCGGCGGACACGATCTCGCTCAGCTTCGCGGGCTTCAGGACTGGTTCCTCCGCTATGAGCTCAAAAGCCTGCCTGGCGTCGCCGAGGTCGCCAGTATTGGCGGCATGGTCAAGCAGTATCAGGTTGTCCTCGACCCGGTGAAGCTCGCCGCCTTCGGCATCACGCATCAACAGGCGGTGTCGGCCATCAGCCAAGCCAATCAGGAGGCTGGCGGCTCGGTGCTGGAGATGGGCGAGGCCGAATATATGGTCCGCGCATCGGGCTATCTAAAGACGCTCGATGATTTCCGCGCGATCCCGCTGCGGACCGCGGCCGGCGGCGTTCCGGTGACACTGGGCGATGTCGCCACCGTCCAGATTGGCCCCGAAATGCGGCGCGGCATTGCCGAACTCGACGGGGACGGCGAGGTGGCGGGCGGCGTCGTCATCCTGCGCCAGGGCGCGGACGCGCGCAGCACGATCGAGGCGGTCGAGACCAAGCTGGAGGAGCTGAAGAAGAGCCTGCCGCCCGGCGTTGCTGTGGTGCCGACCTATGACCGCTCACAGCTCATCGATCAGGCGGTGGAGAACCTCACCCACAAGCTGATCGAGGAGTTCGTCGTCGTTGCTATCGTCTGCGCCCTGTTCCTCTGGCACGTCCGCTCGGCGCTGGTCGCAATCGTCACTCTGCCGCTGGGCGTGCTCGCCGCCTTCATCGTCATGCACGCGCAGGGGGTGAATGCGAATATCATGTCACTGGGCGGTATCGCGATCGCCATCGGTGCGATGGTCGATGCCGCGATCGTCATGATCGAGAACGCGCACAAGAAGACCGAGCATTGGGAACGCGAGCATCCCGGCGAACATCTTCATGGGGCGCAGCACTGGATCGTCGTGACCGAGGCGGCGATGGAGGTCGGCCCGGCGCTGTTCTTCAGCCTCCTCATCATCACCCTCTCCTTCGTTCCGGTGTTCACGCTCCAGGCGCAGGAAGGCCGCCTGTTCGCGCCGCTCGCTTTCACCAAGACCTATACGATGGCGGCCGCTGCGATCCTGTCGGTGACGCTAGTGCCGGTACTGATGGGCTGGCTGATCCGGGGCAGGATCCCTTCCGAACAGGCCAATCCGATCAACCGGGCGCTCACCAGCGCCTATCGCCCCGCGATCGACTGGGTGCTCGAACAGCCGAAGACCACGCTCGTCATCGCCGCGCTGGTCTTCGCGACCACCGCCTGGCCGCTCTCGCGCCTCGGCGGCGAGTTCCTGCCGGCGATGAACGAGGGCGACCTGCTCTACATGCCTTCGGCCCTGCCGGGCCTCTCGGCCGCCAAGGCGTCGGAACTGCTCCAACAGACCGACCGGATGATCAAGACCGTGCCCGAGGTGCAGAGCGTGTTCGGCAAGGCCGGGCGCGCCGAGACCGCCACCGATCCGGCGCCGCTTGAGATGTTCGAGACGACGATCCGCTTCAAGCCCCGCGATCAGTGGCGACCCGGCATGACACCCGACAAGCTGGTCGATGACTTGGACCGGGCAGTGAAGGTGCCGGGCCTCGCCAATATCTGGGTGCCGCCGATCCGCAACCGGTTCGACATGCTGGCGACCGGCATCAAGAGCCCGATCGGGGTCAAGGTTTCTGGCAGCGCTCTTGCCGAGCTCGACCGCATCGCACGTGCGGTTGAGGGCGTGGCCAAGACCGTGCCCGGCGTCAGCTCGGCGCTGGCCGAACGCCTGACCGGCGGGCGCTATGTCGATGTCGACATCGATCGCGCTACGGCTGCCCGCTACGGACTGAACATCGCCGACGTGCACGCGATCGTCTCGGGGGCAGTCGGTGGCGAAAATGTCGGGCAGACCGTCGAGGGGCTGGCCCGCTATCCGATCAATGTGCGCTATCCGCGCGAAATCCGCGACAGCATCGACGCCCAGCGGGCGCTGCCGGTGCTGACACCGTCGGGCCAGCAGATCACGCTCGGCACGGTCGCGCGCATCGCCGTTGCGGACGGCCCGCCGATGCTCAAGACCGAGAATGGCCGCCCCTCGACCTGGGTCTATGTCGATGTGCGCGGGCGCGATCTTGCTTCGGTGGTCGGCGACCTACGCCACGCCGTGGCGAGCAAGGTTAGGCTCTCGCCCGGCGTCAGCATCGCCTATTCGGGGCAGTTCGAATATCTCCAGCGCGCGGTCGACCGGTTGAAGATCGTCATCCCAGCGACGCTGGTCATCATCTTCGTGCTGTTGTTCCTCATCTTCGGGCGCTTCGACGAAGCGCTGCTGATCATGGGCACGCTACCCTTCGCGCTCACCGGCGGATTCTGGATCCTCTACCTGCTCGGCTACCACCAGTCGGTGGCGACCGGGGTCGGGTTCATCGCGCTTGCCGGCGTCGCCGCCGAGTTCGGCGTCGTGATGCTGATCTACCTGAAAGACGCGCTCGAACAACGAGGAGCCGATCCGCCACCCGATGTCGTCGCTAAGGCCGTGCGCGAGGGCGCGCTACTGCGCGTCCGGCCCAAGGCGATGACGGTGGCGGTGATCATCGCCGGCCTGCTCCCGATCCTGGTTGGGTCGGGCGCGGGCTCGGAAGTGATGAGCCGGATCGCCGCGCCCATGGTCGGCGGCATGCTGACCGCGCCGCTCCTGTCGATGTTCGTTATTCCTGCCGCCTATCTGCTCATGCGGCGGCGACAAGTCTCGTCCACCCCACACACCGTTTTACCCTGAAGGAGAAAACCATGAAGCATGCAAGACTGACCATAGCCCTCGGCCTCGTCGCCCTCACCGCCGCGTGTGGTAAGAAGGCGGAGACGCCCGTCACCGCCGAGACCAATAGCGCAGCACCCGCCGCGGCCACGAACACGATGGATGGCGACATGGGCAACATGGCGATGGCGCCTGGCGCCAAGATGGCGAAGGGAACAGGCAAGGTAACGGCTCTCGACAAGGCCGCGGGCACGATCACGCTCGATCATGGCCCCATCGCAGAGGCAAACTGGCCGGCCATGACAATGGCCTTCAAGGCCGCGCCCGCGCTCATCGACAGCGTGAAGGTTGGAGACGAGGTCAGTTTCGACCTGAAGCTGGAAGGCCGCGGCGGCGAAGTCACCGCGATCAGCAAGAAATGAGTGTCCCGGGCACGGGCCTCTTGAGCCCGTGCCCGCTCAAACCTCGGCGGGCGCGAGGGCGCCGATGATCCGGCAGTCCGCGATCGTACCCTGGTCGCACTGCTCGATCAGGTTCGAGAGCTCCCGCTTCAGCGCCAGCAGGTCAGCGATCTTCTCTTCGACCGCCTTGAGCTGCGCGCGCGCAATCTCGTCGACCGCGCAGCATGACCGGCTGCGATCATCGGCGAGATCGAGCAACGTGCGGACCTGGTCCAGCGAAAAACCAAGATCGCGCGCGCGACGCACAAAGCTCAGCCGGTCGACATCGTCCTGGCCATAGGCGCGATAGTTGCCCGCCGTGCGCTCGGGCGGCGCCAGAAGTCCGATCTTTTCATAGAAGCGGATGGTCTCGATCTTCGTGCCTGTCGCCTTGGCCAGCTTGCCTCGCGTGATCATCTGCCTGCCTCTTGACCCTGTACTTGCTACAGGGTGCATATAGGATATCGACTCGCAGAAAAGAAAGCTCCGCCCTCATGGCCTGTTCCAGCTGCGCGGCCGATAAAGCCGACCATATCAACAGCCCTGCGTGGCGCCGCGCCTTGTGGATCGCGCTGGCGGTGAACTTGCTGATGTTCGCGGTCGAGCTGACCGCCGGCCTTCTCGGCGGCTCGAAGGCCCTGCAGGCGGACGCGCTCGATTTTATGGGCGATGCCGCCAATTATGCGATCAGCCTCGGTGTTGCAGGCTTGGCGCTTGCCTGGCGCGCGCGCGCCGCGATGGTGAAGGGCGTCACGATCTTCAGCTTCGGCCTCTATGTGCTGCTGAGCGCGCTCTGGGCGCTCTCGCGCGGCACGCATCCGCAAGCCGAGGTAATGGGCATTGTCGGCTTTGCAGCGCTCGTCGCCAACGGCGGGGTGGCTCTCATGCTCTATCGCTCCCGGACCGGCGATGCGAACATGCGCTCGGTCTGGATCTGCTCACGTAATGATGCCATCGGAAACCTCGCAGTCCTTTTCGCGGCACTGGGGGTTTTCGGCACCGGCTCCGGCCTCCCAGACATTATCGTCGCGGTCATCATGGCCGGGCTCAGCTTGTGGGGCGGCGAGGAGATAATTCGGCAGGCGGTCGGCGAATGGCGGTCTCTCAACGGAGAAGTTCGGCAACATTTTCGTTTCAGCGGAGACCGCGACTGACCGCTTTCCGTCGGCTTTCCTATTGCCACCAATGACGGTTGCGACTTGCAGATGTGATTTGGGTGCTGGCTCCCCGCAGTGTGAGGAGCCAGCCGATTTCAGATTTCTGTCCCTTCTGCCAAAGTCAGAGCGTCCTCCACATCAACGCCGAGATATCTGACCGTACTTTCGATTTTCGTATGGCCAAGCAGGATCTGCACCGCGCGAAGGTTTCCGGTCGCCTTGTAGATGATTGATGCCTTCGTTCTCCGTAGGGAGTGCGTGCCGTAATCCTCGCTTGGCAGGCCGATCCCTGTGACCCATTCATCCACAAGGCGGGCATATTGCCTGGTGCTCATGTGGGCCGAATGATCGGTGCGGCTCGGGGAGGCATAATCCTCCAGGGAACCGCCGCGCAGTTCCAGCCATCGGAGCAGGCTGGCGCGAGCGTCGTCCAACTCGAACTGGACAGGCCGCCCCGTCTTTTGCTGAACAACGATCGCCCGCGTTCGAATCTTCCGATCACACACGATGTCGCCAATCTTGATCTTTACCAGATCACAACCGCGCAGTTTGCTGTCGATGGCGAGGTCGAACAGCGCCCGGTCGCGGATCCGTCCATGCTGATCAAGGAAGAACCGGATTGCCCAAATCTGGCGGGGCTTCAATGCGCGCTTCGCGCCGACTTTGCGTCCCGAATTCCACGACACTCGTTCGCGTGCAGCGGGATCAAATTCTGATAATCCCATGACACTTCTCCAGTGGCCATCATGGCCACGGCAGAAACGTTCAGACAAGCTGGAGGCAGCAGATCGCGAGCCGTTCTGTCAGGGGCAAAAGTTAGCTTATTTCGATAAACTCATCTAGCCTCCCTATAAATCGCCTCTGTCCTCGACCCAAAGCGGCCGTTCCAGAGGACGCGGAGCGCTTCCGCGAGCTGCCGCTCAATAGACGGGCCGCGCTTAGCTGGACGCGAGAGCGCTTTCCGGCGCAACGGGCGAAACCCCGCTTGCGTCCGTCACGAGAGTTAATCATTCTGGACCGACGGGGGATGGGAAATGGTCAAGAATCTATTGGATTGGGCTGCCGAGCAGCCTAACTGGGTGAAGGACAGCCTGCGGCGGATCGCCGTCGCACCGGATCACTCCCTGGAGCCGGAGGACGCCGACTGCATCCTCGACAACGTGCGTGCCGCGGCCGGCGCCGGCTCTTCACCCCACCCCATAACCGCGATTGACGCTTCGCATCTTGGTGGCGGCTCAGGCGATGCGCGGCGAACCGTGCTCGCGCAGCTCGGTCCCGTGCAGAACATTGACCGCCTCGCCGGTAGCCAGAAGCTGCGCATGGCCGGTGTGGGCATCACGTTGGTTTACGGCGAAAACGGGAGCGGGAAGAGCGGATACACCCGCATCGCCAAGCGACTTTGCCGAAGCCTGACCTCGGACCAGCTGCGGGGGAACGTGTTCGACGCCGGCGGCGGGCCGATGCGGGTGCAGGTGCGCTACCAAGTCGGCGACGACGCGGTGACCGAGATCGATTGGGATCCCGCAACGCCACCTCCCTCGCAGCTCCGTCAGATATCGGTGTTCGACAGCCACAACGCCCGGCTCTACGTCGATAGCGGTAACCGGATCGCCTACCTGCCGCGCGAGCTCGCGATCCTCGAGCACCACGGCGAGTTGTGTCAACGGATGGCCACGAGGTTCTCGGCGGACGAGAAGGCCCTCGCGCCGCGGCTGCGGGTCGCGCTGCCGGCCGGATACACCCCAGGTTGCACGGTCGCGCTGACCCTTGCCAAACTGGATCCCAAGGCGCCCTCGCTGCCTTCCGAGGACGAAATCCGCAGGCTGTCCGACCTGAGCGAGACGGAGCTCGCAGAACTCGCCCGGCTCGAAGCCGAGCTCGCCGCCGATCCGGTGGCGCTTGCGGCTACCCGCCGCCGCGCCATCACCGTGTTGAAGCGCGTGGGCGAGGTGCTGGCCACCCTCCGAGACGGACTCTCGGACAGGGTCGGTGAGACGATCGCGTCGGCTCGGCGCGAGCTGGCCCAGGCGGTGGAGGCGGAGAGGATCGCGGCCGCCGCCAGTTTCGCAGGCGAGCCCGTCGCGGAGGTCGGCGGCGAGGCCTGGCGGATCCTGTTCGAGGCGGCGCGCCGTTTCGTCGCCGCCGGAGTGGAACCCCCGCCCGCGCGTCTGCCTGAGGCAACCGGCGACCTGTGCGTCCTTTGCCTCGAGCCGCTCACCCCGACGGGCTCCGCCCGGCTGGCCCGGTTCAACGACTTCGTCAGTGGCGAGGCCACGAAGCGCGCCGACGGTGCGCGCGACGCCCTCAAGGCGCTCCTGACGCAGGTCGAGCAGGTGAAGGTGCCGGAAGCATCCTTGGTCGAGGAGACCTTGGCCGGATACGGACAGCTCGATGAGACCCGGGCCATGACCGTTGCCGACATCCTCAAGGCGCTGGCCGGGTTCGAGGCGAGGCGCGCCGCACTGCTGGACGACACAGCGACGTCTGCACCGACGCCGGACGTAAGCGCGCTCGCCGAGACGGTCGCGGCGGAACTCAAGCGCCTCGAGGGCGAGGCCGCTTCGCTTCAGCGAAGCGCCTCGCATACCGAGGCGCTGGACGCCAAGCGGACGCGGCTTGCCGAACTCAAGGACCGGGCGAAGCTCGCCAATGACCTGGAGACGGTCTTGCAGCGCCTGCGGGACGTCACGGAGCAACGGTCGCTGACGGGGTGCCAGGCCCAGGTGGCGACACGTTCGATCTCGACGCAGATCACCGCCCTGCGCAAGCAGCTCGTCACCGAGGAGCTTGAACGGAGGATCGCAGAGGAGATCGGCGCGCTCGACCTCACCCATCTTCCTTTCAAGGTCAGCGACTCCAGCTCAGGCGGCAAGAGCCTGTTCTCGGTCGGCCTGCACGGCGCTGGCGCTGTGAAGAACAACCAGGTGCTCTCGGAGGGCGAGCAGCGGGCGCTCGCGCTCGCATGCTTCCTCGCCGAGATCGGAGGCGACGACGCGCGCTACGGAATCATCGTCGACGACCCCGTCTCCTCGCTTGACCACCTGCGCATCCGCAAGGTCGCGCACCGTCTTGTCGCCGAGGCGAAGAAGGGACGGCAGGTGATCATCTTCACGCACAACCTTGTATTCTTCAACGAAGTTGTGTCGGAGGCCGCCAGGGCAGGAGACGCCGCGCCGCTGATCAAGTCACTCGTCGCCAAGACGCAATTTGAGGGCTTCGGCGTGATCCGCGAGAATTGCGAGCCCTGGGTCGCCGACCTCAACGCGCGGATCGAGACGCTGCGGACGCGCGCGAAGGAGCTTAAGGGCGTAACCGACTTTGACACGGACCAATATCGGCGGCAGACGAAGGACTTCTACTCGGACCTGCGCGAATCCTGGGAACGGGCGGTCGAGGAGGTCGTCTTCGCGAAGACGGTCGTAAGGTTCGTGCCGGATGTCATGACAGGCAGGCTCAAGGAGGTGACCGTCACTGACGATGACTATCGGACAATCTTCTTTGCAATGAAGCGAGCCTCGGAACGCTCAGGCCACGACATGTCGGCCGGCCGGGACATCCCGCAGCCGTCCCCTAACGAGATGGAAGCCGACCTGAAGGTGCTCGACGACTTCAGGATAGAGCTCGGCAAGCGGCGGAAGGCGACGTCCGTGGCGCGTTCCGCCCTCGAGAATCCGGTCGGCGCGACGCTCCTCTAGGCGAGCCTGATTTCCGAACATCGCTCCTTGCCAAGCACCTCCTTGGCGATTGCCGCCAAGTGCTCGTGGTGCGTGAAGAACAGGACCTGCGTTGATCGCGACAAGTCCGCTAGCACGCGAAATCCGGCGCGAGAGCGATCGTCGTCGAAGTTGACGAAGAGGTCGTCGGCGAGGAAGGGGAGCCGCACGCCGGCATCCACAGACTGTTCAAGCGCCGCGATGCGCAGCGCCAGGAACAGCTGATCAGTCGTTCCTTCGCTCATCTGTCCCACTTCCACGACCGTCTTGCGATCTTCGCAAAGGCCGATCAGTCTGGGTGTCGAGTCCTGCATGTCGGCATCCAAGCCTTTGTAGCGGCCCAGCGTTAGCGTCTCGAAGATCGTGCTCGCACGGGCGAGCAGCGGGTCCTGGTGCCTCTTGCGATACTTTTCGATCGCCCACCGCAGCATGACGGCCTGGGTGCGCTTCATCAGATAGGCCTCCGCCTGCACCGCCATCTCGGCACGCGCCGCCTCGGCGTCCGCCTGCGCGTCTGCGGCTGAGTGGCCGTCGACGTCGAGGTCCTCGAACCTACGGCGCGTGTCGCCGTAGGTTCTGGCTGCATTGGAGATCGTGTCGTCGAGCGCGTCGACCTCGCTGCTGGCCTGCTCCCTGCGCGACGCGATCTCGTCGGGCGTGGTCTTGGCGAGTGCTTCGATCAGCTGTTCAAGCCCGTATCCGTCACCCTTGGCGACGATCTCCGTCTCCAGTTCACGAACCTTGGCGCGCAAAGCGCGCACCTGCGATGATGCGTCGAGGCGATCCGGGAGGAGGTCGGTGTCCTCGATCGCGAGTTGTTTCACGACTTCCCCGAGGCCGCTTCTGGCCGCTTGTGACTTTGCGTCGGCCTCGCCCTCCTCGGCCGATCGACGCGACACCTCGCCCTTGAGCTCCCAGGCCTGAGCCTCGGAAGCGCGGGCCTTCGCAAGACGACTTTTTAGGACGTCGAGCGGGTCGCTGCCCCCTGGGGCGCAGTCGAGCTTGGCCGCGAGCTCCGCCACGGCGGACTTGAAGCCGTTCGCGTCGCGCTCGATCCCGGCGACACGGATTCGAAGGGTGGCCAGTTCCTCGGAGGCGCTGCGAAGCTCGTCGATGATCTCGAAGCGCAGGTCGGCGCCTTCAACCGGCAGATCGACCCCGGCGCGCTCCGACACGGCCTTCCAGGCCTCTCGGCCTCTCTGCTCCTCCCCCTTGCGGGAGGTCATCGACTTGGTCAGGGCGTCTGCCTCGTTGACGAGCCTCGCGATCTCCTGTTCGAGTTCCCTCCTCGCGAGCGCCTGTTCCTCGCGTGTCGTCCGCGCGGCTTCCGCTGCTGTTAGGATCGGCAAGATTATCGAATTCGTCGGAGCTTCGATGTCCAGAGCCCGACACAGAGCCGCCAACGCGTCCCGCCGGCGGGATTGAGCACGTGCAAGTTCGCCTTCGGCGCCGGCTACGGCTTCGAATACCTCGATCGCTTCGGTGCGAGCCGCTTGCCACGCTGCCATCGCGAGCGGCGCGAGAAGCGGAAGTCCTACGCGCGCGAGACGGTCGTCCCACCCGCGTCTGAAGTCGCTCAGAGCTGCCTCAGCAAGTGTCACGGCGCGGCCGGCTTGTTCTGACTCTAAGGAGAGCCGATCGCGCAGGTCGACCATCTCCGCAAGGCGGCCGGATGCCTCGGCCGACGAGTAGCGCCTATCGGCGAGCGTGTCCGCTTTCTCGACGAGATCGCCGTATGCGGCTGCACGCCGTTGACCGTCCTCAATGACAGTTCCGGCCGTCAGTCCCTCTCGGATGAAATCCCAATCCGCGTCCCGGACCTGCCTGGCAGCTGCGAGCGCCTCCATCGTCACCGCTCCATCCGAGGCGCTTCCGCGCTCGATCTGATGCGATAGGGTCTCGGCCTCGTTCCGAAGCCGTGTGGCAGCGGTGGACGCCTTCTTAAGCTCGGCCTCCAGTTCCGCGAGGCGATCCCGCGCCTGCTGCAGTTCTGCTTCCGACAGAGACGGTAGCCCGAACAGCTCGCCGGCCGAACCGCTCCAAGGCTTCAGTTGGGCGAGCAGAGCATCCCGTCGGGCAGCGGTCCGGTTCAAGGTTTCGGCTGCCGCGTCGCAGCGCTCGTCAAAATCGGCGCCAAGCTGCCGGGCCGCATCGACCGCGGAGACGAGCGTGGTCAGTGCCGCGTCCGCGGGTAGCTCGGTGAGCCTTTGCTCCAGGCGCGCGAGCCTGGAGCGGACGTCCCCAAGATCCGATTCCGCTTGGTCGGCAGCTGCGCGCGCGGATACGATGCCATTGAGAACCTGCCGGAGCTCGGTCACCTGAGTGCGTGTTGGCACGACCGCAATCGCGGATCCGAATTCCTTGTGAAGGTTGCTCACCTGAAGTTCGAGCTGCTCACGCCTCGCGGCAAGTCTCGGCAGATCTTCGGCGGCCTTGGTCTCGGCTCCGCGCCGTTCGAGGAGCCGTTCGATCTGTTCCGAGGCGTCGATGACCGCGTCGTCGAGATCGACGACGCCTATTCGCTCTTCGGCCTCCGACAGGAGCCGCTTCGCCGTTGTGCGGTCGCGTTCCGCCCGTTCGAGTGCGTCAAGGCACTCCCGTGCTTGAGCCTCGATCTGCTCGCCGACGACGACAACGTCCGCGAGTTCACCAAGCTCCAGCAGCGTCCGGGCGCGGGCTTCGACCAGACTGGCGACGCCTCGGAGGCGATCGAGAGAGCGCAGCTCCTGCTTCAGTGCCAGCCGCTCACCCTCGAGCTTCTTCAGTGCCGCGTTAGCCTCTTCTGAGACTGCGCGCGCATCCGACCACGCCTTCGGCTTAAGGCTCGCGTCTCGAACCGTGCGGAGGCTGGCTTCTAGGTTGCGCTCGGCGGCGGTGTAGGTGCGGCTGGCCTTGGCGCGCTTGCCCCAGATGGCGTCAGCATCGTCCTCGAGCGTGGCCAGCACCGAGGCGACAGCCGTCAGGTTTGATCCCGCGGCGAAGAGCGCCTGCCCGGCGTCGTCCTTCGCCTTCACCATCGCTTCGCCGCCTTCGCGCAGTGCGCTCTGATCAAGGCTGAAAGACCGGCCGAAGGTCTCTCTCGTCTGACCGCGCAGCATGCCGAGGAGTGGCGCCTCGTCCATCGGCTTGTCGTCGGCGTCGACCAGCGTCCCGCTGCCGCCCTTCCGTCTGCGGACGGCGGTCTGTCGGTCATCCTCCTCCAACAGGGCGCCAATTCGAAGCAGCGGGTAGTCGAAGCGGAAGTTGTAGGGCGACCGCATGGGAATGCCGAACAGAAGATCCGTCACCGCGGCCATCGACGTGCTCTTGCCGGCCTCGTTTGCGCCGTAGATGAGATGGAGGTCGGAGGCGCCCGATCGAAACTCGAGCACGCGATCCTCGAAGTGGCCATACTTCTCCAGACTGAGCTTGGCGAACCGCATCAGGCGTCTCCCACCAGGCGAGCCCGCAGTGCGGTCGCGCTCGCTTCGAGGATGCGGTCCCAGCTGCCGGCTTCGGCAAGCGCACGCAGTTCGTCCTCGTCGGGTGCTCCGAGAGAAGACCTGGCCGACACGAGGAACGGTTCGAGTTCAGTCCTCAGCTCCGCCATGAGTTCGAGATCCGAATGCGCCTCATCGATGATCTCGGCGAAGTCGAGACCAGCTTCCGGCTCTTGGGCGGCATGCGGCGGGGTCACCTCGCTGACCACCTTCTCGATCCAGAGATCGGGCGAGATGGATGTCGCGATCGCGCGAACCTCATCGCGGAGTTCTGCCCCGCGGTCCTTCAGCGTACCCGCGATCTCCGAAGTTCCGTGAAGCGCCACACGGACGATCAGCGGTCGGCCTGCGCCTTCGGTTGGCAAGGCGGACCCCAGAGCGGAACGGATCAGGTCGGTAACGGAGTTCATCCGGGCTTCTGTGCAGTCCACCTCGATCTTGCTCCAGCGAAGCACGTCCAGCTCAACGGGTACAACGGAAGCCACCTGCCTGTCGGCCACCTCCACGAGCACCGCGCCCTTCGGACCAGTCTCGCGTATGTTCCGCCCCTGAAGGTTGCCGGGGTAGACGACGTGCGGTTCGGTGGAGACGATCTGCTGGGCGTGGACGTGTCCCAGGGCCCAATAGTCGTAGCCCTTCGCTCTCAGGTCGGGAACGTCGCAGGGGGCGTAGGGCGCGTGCCCAAGAGCTCCGGAAAGAGCGGTGTGGAGCACGCCGACGTTGAAGGCGTGCGGGACGGCATCGGGGTATTTCGGCACGAGGTTGTCCGTGACCGCAGGCGTGGCGAAACTCTGGCCATGCACCGCCACGCCGAAATCTTCCAGCAGGTGGGTCTGAGGCTGGCGGCTGCTGAAAAGCCGCACGTTGGCGGGCCACGGTATCTGGCGGGTCATCACCGAGGCCGCGTCGTGATTGCCTGCGAGCAGAAAGACCGGGATGCCTTCTCGGTCCAGTCGGCCCATGGCGTGGGCGAAGTAGAGCCCCGTCCCCATGTGCTTCCAGTCGCCGTCGTATAGGTCTCCGGCGATCACCAGAAAGTCGACATGCTCCCGGAGCGCCAGGTCGATCAGGTTGTCGAGGGACTGTCAGGAATTTCGTGTGTGGCGAGGCATAATGGGTAACAAGGAGACCCAATATGTCACGACGCAAAGAACCCTCGATACCGAACGACATTCTCGATCAGCTGCTTGCCGGCACTGACGCGGCGGCAGCGCTCAGCCAGGGCGGCCTGCTTGATTCCCTGAAGAAGGCTTTTGCCGAACGTGCGCTCAATGCGGAGATGGATCACCATCTTGGCCAGGAGGAGCAAGGGAACAACAGCCGGAACGGCTATGGCCGCAAGACAGTGACGACCGACGGAGGACGGATCGAGATCGAGGTGCCACGCGATCGGGCTGGCAGCTTCGATCCGCAGTTGATTGCCAAATACCAGCGACGCTTCCCCGGCTTCGACGACAAAATCATTTCGATGTACGCGCGCGGCATGAGCACCCGGGAGATCACCGGGCATCTGCGCGAACTGTATGGCATCGAGGCCTCGCCCGACCTGATCAGCACGATCACGGACGCGGTGTTGGAGGAGGTCACAGCCTGGCAGCAACGCCCGCTGGACCCAGCCTATCCGCTGGTTTTCTTCGATGCGATCCGGGTCAAGATCCGCGACGAAGGCATGGTCCGCAACAAGGCGATCCATATTGCCCTGGGCGTCATGGCCGACGGCACCAAGGTGGTCCTGGGGTTATGGCTGGAGCAGAATGAAGGCGCCAAGTTCTGGCTGCGCGTCATGAACGAACTGCGCAACCGCGGTGTCGAGGATATCATGCTGGCCGTCGTCGATGGCCTGAAGGGTTTTCCCGACGCCATCACCGCCGTCTTCCCCGAAGCGATGGTTCAAACATGCATCGTCCATCTGCTGCGGAACTCGATGGATTTCGTGGCATGGAAAGACCGTAAGGCGCTTGGGGCAGCTCTGAAGGCCATCTACCGCGCCGTCGATGCCGTAGCCGCCGAGGAAGCGCTGACGGCCTTCGAAGCGGGCTTCTGGGGGCAACGCTATCCGGCTATCGGCCAGAGCTGGCGCAGGGCGTGGCCCGAAGTCATCCCATTTTTCGCGTTTCCTGAAGAAGTCAGGCGGATCGTCTACACGACAAACTCGATAGAGGCCCTCAATTCAAAGCTCCGCCGCGCCGTTCGTGCGCGAGGTCATTTCCCCAACGATGAGGCCGCCACCAAGCTGCTCTATCTGATCTTGAACCGATCGGAAAAAGAGTGGAAAATGCCGCCGCGCGAGTGGAACATGGCGAAGGCTCAATTTGCCGTTCTCTTCGGCGAACGCTTCATCAGGGCCATGACGGCCTGATGGTCAACCGCCTCGCCGCACACGAAATTCCTGACAGTCCCGTTGTCGAAGGCCGCACGGGTTGCGCCGCGGACGTCTTCAAGCGGAATGCCCTCGTAGCGCGCGAGGCCGTGAAGCGGACTGTCCAAATGCACGTCCGCCGCGTGCAGAAATCGGAAGCTGCCCATTTACCCCCCAAGTCCTTCATTTCTCTGACGAACGTACGCCACGATCCCCAATGCTTGGCTCACATTATTCAACTGGGCGTAGCTCGTCGACGTCGAAGTCGCCGAGGCCGATCTCACCGCTGCCGTTGAGCATGTCGCTCGCCAACGAGCGTTTCCGTTCGAGAAGCTCGTCCAGCTTCACGTCGAACGTCTTGAAGTCTCCTGCAGACACGGAGGGATAGTAAACGAACACATCCTTCGTCTGGCCGATGCGGTATGCCCGGTCGGTCGCCTGATCCTCTTTCGCTGGATTCCAGGTCCTTGTGAAGTGGATGACATGGTTCGCCGCCTGCATGTTGACGCCGAATCCAACAGCTACGGGCGACAGCACAATTACACCGAATCCCGGCTGTTCCTGGAAGGATCGTATCATCTTTTGCCGGCTATCGATGGCGCTCGCCAATGCGGTCGTGTCGCCATTGATGATCTTGACGGGAACGCCGAACTCCTCCTGCACGTAATGCTTGATCAGGCGCTGGATCGCCTTGAACTCGCAGAAGACGATCGCCTTCTCTCCTCGATCACGGATCGCCTTGAGAACCTCGATCAGCCAGTCGAGCTTCGGAGACCGTGCCCGATAGCTATCCACTGGATCATAGGCGCTGCCAGCGCTCTCATCCGGGTCCGAACACAGCAGCCTGAGCTTGTGGAGGAGTGCCAGATGGCTTCCCGGCGCCGCCCCGGCCCGCCTGAAGGCGTCGATCGCGCCGACGTAAAGGCCGCGCTGGAACGGGCTCATATCAAGACTGCGGCTGGACTCGTCCACGACCTTCGCCTTCAGGTCGGTAGCGACTTCTGCCTTCATGCGTCGGAGCAGCTGGGGCGTGATGACACCCCGCAGCTCCTCGACCTTCGCTCTGTCGTCGTCGCTCTTTGCCTCAATCGGGCGACGGTATGTCGCACCGAACTCGTTGAGCGCACCGAGCAGACCAGGCTGCACGAAGTCAAACAGACACCAAAGATCGACCAGGCTGTTCTCGACCGGGGTCCCCGTGCAGGCAATACGGAACTGCGCCTGCTGCTTCTTGGCGGCCCGGGTCATCGCGGCGTTCGGGTTCTTGATCTTCTGCGCTTCGTCGCAGACCATCACAGACCACTTCTCGCGCGCGAACGAGAACTCAAGATCGCGGAGCGTCTCATAGGTCGTGAGGACGAGGTCTGCATCGCCGCGCCAGTCCGGGCGAAGAAACCGCACCAGCCCTTCCCTGCGGAGCTGCTCATCGACCGAGGCCCGATCGACGCGCAGACCAGTGAGGCCTTCGCCATAAGCCGTCAGGATCTTCAGCGTCCCGGGCTCGAGGAACTTCTCCGACTCCTCCTTCCAGTTCTCCAGAAGTGAGAGCGGGGCAACAACCAACGCCGGCGGGGTTTCGGGATTCTCCTCCCGCGCCCGCGCTACGAGGCTGAGTATCTGAAGCGTCTTCCCAAGACCCATGTCGTCGGCCAGCAGAGCGCCCCGGCACTTGTCGGGCGCCAGCGCTAGAAGATGCTGCATCCAGGCAAGTCCTTCGAGCTGGTGGTGCTTCAGCGCGACGCCAGGACGGAGATTGGAGGGAAGCCTGGCAGGAGCCGGCTTCTCCGCGAGCGCCGCAAGCCGCTCCTCCCTGTAGTCCACCTGTCCTATGTTGCTCTTGAGGATCAGTGTGGGCTTCTTCCCGCGACGCGCAGGAGTTTCGGGCTTGAACGTTCCCTTCGCGGCTTGATCCCTGACCTGTCCGAAGGTGGATACGATCGCCTCGGCCTCACGGACCGGGATGGGCGTCGGGCACCCTGTCAGAGGGACTGACGTTGCTCCGGTCGCTTTCGCGGTCTCCAGCCCCTCACGCAGCTCGGCCGACAACTCGTCTGTTAGCGGCAGGATACAGGGTTGGTCGGTTTCCGGATCCGTCCATCCGATCATCGGGACGAGATTTTCAGGGAACCAGCCCTCCCCGTCGTCGCGCTTGGCGATGTGGGGGGAATAGAAGGACTTCTCCTGGCCGATGCCCTCCACGCGTTCCGAGTAGCCTGAGAGGTCGTAGACCTGACCGTGCGTGATGACGCCGTCCTCACTATGGCCAAGCGCCCGACGAAGTGCTTCGCAGTGCAGCCGGCTGTCGCCATCTAGTTCGAACTCATATTCGTCCCAGGCGAACAGCTGAAGGCCGCGATCAAGATTGCGCTCGACGCCGGCGACGAACTCGATGACGTCGGCCTCCTCGAGCATGACCTCACGTGTCTCGATGGCCTCGCCTGCCCCACTGGTGATGAGCAGGCCGAGGGCACCTTCACCATGAGTTTCCGGCGTCACGGCGGCAAACCGTTCGAACACGATGCCCGCCTGCTGCTTCGCTTCCTCGAACTGCTCTTCGTCGACGACCGCAGCCGCGTCCGGTCCCAGCGCTGCGATCGGATTGAGGAGAAAAGCCTCGGCACGCTCGCCGGCGACACGACGACCAGGCATGCGCTTGACCTCGCGCAGCACTGTGCTCACCTCGGGCGAGATCATCACCTGAATGATTCCGTCCGGCGTCGGCAGATCGTATCGGTCACGCACCTGACCCGACCTGTCGAACGCTTCAAGCCAGTCGGCTGGCGCGCCCTCAAACCATGGCTCGACCTCAACCAGCCCCAATCCTTCCGAACGACGCAGTGCCATCTGCAATCGCTCCGGCGTGAGCACCACCGTCCGGTAGAGGAAGTCATCAAGCGAGGCGCCAGCCGCAACCGCCAACTGACGGATCTCTCCCCAGGCGCGACGCTGGTCGGCTTCGTTGCGCTCTTCCTCTGGACGACGTGCAAATCTCCGGACGCGTTCCAGCAAGCTCCAAACGCGCGGAGAAACAAGCTGGAGGCCGGCGTCCGCTTCGAGCGCGCCGCCCCTAAGCCTCGCCCCGGATACGGGGCCGCGGTCAGCGTTGAACCAACCGTCGATCGCGACCGAGAAGTCGCGATCCGTCAGCGAATTTCGGCTCACGATCTTCGGAACCGCCATTGTGGACGGTGGGAGTTGGAGTATTTCAAGCTCCGCCGCTGCCTCCTCGTCCTCAAGGAGAACGAATAGCTGCGTCCACTGCAAAAGGTGGCCACCGTCGACCCGCTCCGCGAGCCCCTCGTCGGCCAGCTGGTCGAGAAGCGCCGCCGCGGCCTTTGACCGGGGGGTCGGCTCGCTGCCGGCAGGCAGGAGAATGCCTCCCTCCTCGACGACTAGCGATGGCGTGGTCGCTTGACGGACTTCCGGCTTGGCCTTCTTCCTACCCCAGATCATGAGCGAAGATACCAGGCGCCGCGGCGCTCCGCCCAGGCGAAGTTCCTACGGGTGAGTTCGTTCGCCGCTGGACCGGAACGCGGTGCGTAAGCCCAGAGCGAACCTCCCTTATCACGCGAATCCGCGGTCTTGATCCCATGCTTGGCGAGAAACGCGAAGAGCTCAGCATCTTTGCCAACGCTTGAACCGGTCGATGATGACCTTGCACTAGGCGGCGGTGATGCGGACGGACGTGCGCCGTAAGACGGCGTCGTATGACTGACCTGGGGGCCCCCTCTTGCGGTTGAGAGGGAAGCGATGAGACGGTCGGCCCTACGCTCCCATCGCTCTCCCGCACCGTTATTGTGGACGATGCGGGCGACATGGCTCGGGTGTTTCAAAGCCGTCTTGTTGCCGGCAACCTGCATTTTCGTAAGGTCGAACGGTAGCTTCGCGGCGTCGAACGCGAACATGGCGTTGCCCTCCTCCCCGAACTCCACATAGACGTGGCCCGCGATGCGCATAATGAAGGCGTTGTTGCTCGAGACGCCTCCGCTCGTCAGACTCATCATACGTCCCTTCATCATCTGGCGAAGGGCCTTGAAGCTCGGTCGCGGATCCCGATACGCGGCGTCGCCGAGCGCGAAGTGCATGTCGCTGATCTGATCGACATGGCGCTTCCAGAACTTGATGCGACGCTGGTCGTTTATTCCGTCGGCAGAAAGCAGGTTGAAGAAGTCCTCGATCAGACGGAGCTTGTGCCAGGACGACACCATCCTTCGCGTGTCCGGACGGACCAGCGTCCAGAGCGTGTCGTTCCGCTCTAGCCACGGATTGCCCCACCGGGTGACGGAGGTCTCACACAGCGCCGGATCGACCTCGATCGACGCGCATTCCGCGTAGCGGTCGAGCACGCGGGACAGGCCCTCGTCGGCGAGCACGTCGTGCTCCTCGATCAGTCCGATGACGCGTGGGAGAACATCACGGAATCTACGGTCGTCGAACCTCACCGCAGCCTCGATCTGCGCCTCGAATATCCGCTGTCCGATCCAAGACGTGTCGCCGGCTGAAAGATCGCGGCGAAGGATCTCGAGAGGATCCCCCTCACCAGTCAGGATCTCGGCGCCGTAGCGGGTGCACGGGTCTTCCGTCAGAAGGTTCGCATGGTCGTCTATCGCTGCGAGCCAGTCAGGCGCCTGCCCGGAGCGCTCCAGCTGCGGAAGGTTGTCGTTCAGATATTCCCGCAGGACACGCCAGTTCCGATCGCCTGCCCCACGCGCACTGCCGGGGTCGTAGTTCACATAGCCGTCCAGAAGCCCGCGCCAGCATCGCCTGTATGGACGGGGCATCGATCGGAATGAGTCTATCTCGCTCAGGAGCGGATCGAACCGCTCACCGTCCTCGATCAGGGCGGGTTGACCCACCGACCGGAGGCGGGTGCCCCAGCTCACCAGGCGTGCAGACCGAACATCATGGAGCTTCCCCGTCTCGCGAAATCTGACGAGCTCCGTCTGGATACGGTCGTTCGACGCGCCAGCGCCCGCCCCTGCTCCGCTGAGCATCGCCTGAAGCGACTGAACATGCCCCTTCAAAGCACGGAGGTCCGGTTCTGGCATGTCCCTGAAAGCCGCAGCGCCGACATCGGTCAGCCGCTGCTGCAGCCTCGCCATCCTAGGGCTCAGAGGGCGCATGTGCCGAACTCGCCTTCGAACGCGTCCACCGGAGTAGCTGCGGGCTCATCAACCCCGAAGAACTCCAAACGAAGCTCGATGCGTCGACTTGCGTCCAGTGACGCCTTCGCGGAGTTTGATGAATAGCCGCCGACGAGGAATAGCCGCCGTATCTCCTCTAGCTCACGACGATCCATGGGCCGCTCGCCTGCCTGCGGCCGGGCCATAAGGGCGCAAAGGACCCGCTGGCTGCGCTGAAGGCTGAGGTTCAGGTTGTAGAGATAGCTACCTCTCCGGTCGGTGAAGCCCTCGACGACGATCCTCTTCAGCCAACGCTGCCCACCCTTGTCCCGGGCGATCGCGAGGACCTCGGGGACGAAGGACCGCAGGAGCTGTTCCTGCTCAAGGCTGAGTGCGTTGCTTGCCGAGTCAAAGCGGGCCCGGTCACCAAAGTCGATGACGGCCCTGTTCCTATCGACGCGGATGCCCTGCTTCTTCGCAGCCCTGTCGATGCGGTCGAGGAGCTTGACGATCTCCGCCTGCCTTTCGGCCTCGAGCTGCTCGCGCTCCGAGATCGTGCGGGTGACCGCGAGGAGCGCCACGCTCATCACCAGCAGGAACAGCACCATCAGGGCGGTCATGAGATCGGCGAACGAGATCCAGAAGGGCTTCTCGCCCTCCTCGCGACCTCGATGCCCCATAGTAACGCGCTGGAACATTCAGATCACGCCGCCTGCCGACCGGTGGACGGGAGGGAGGCCTCCAGCTCCTGGATCGCCTCCTTGAGCATGCCGGTGGCGCGCGAGAGCTGGGTGTGGAACTCGCGGTTCGCCTCGACCACGACGCCGCGCATACCTTCCGAGAACTTCTCGTGCGACTGGCCGATGACATCGGCGACCTCGTCGAGGAAGCCGTCCGCTTCCGACTGCGCCGCGACCAGCTTCTGCGTGGCGCCTTCTATCCGACCGAGGACATCCGCCGTGAGGCTCGCCTCTCGGGACGCATTCTCCACCGTACCGCGGAGATCCTGGACCATCGTGGCGACGGCGTCCCGCGCCGAGCGGTAGTCCGAAATGACGGAATCTAGACCCCTCGCAGCTCCGGCGACGCTGCCCGCTGCCTCCGAAAGACCCGTCGTAACGTTGGCGATCCGGTCGAAGCCCCCGACAACCTCTCGACCCGAGTTCTCCAGCTTGTTGGCGGCCGCAAGGAGTGTGTCGGCCCCGCCGTTGAGCCGCACGAATGCATCTCGGGTCGCGGTTTGGACGCCAGCCGTCATCTCCCGGATAGCCTCGACGAGGCCATCGACGTTCGAGGAGATCGCGCCTACGGATTCACGCATCTGTCCGACATGGCCAGCCGCAGCCTCGGCCCGCTTGCCGTCCTCCTCCGCCTGAAGCCTGGAGCGTTCGGCAGCCTGCCTCTCGATCGCCGAGATTGCCTGCGCCATGCCTTCGCCGAGGGCGGTCAGCATGCCCTGGACGCGGGTTTGGGTAGCCTCCTGCATCTCGCCAGTCGATGATCGGATCTCGTCGATCACGGTGCGGAGCTCCTCCGACATCGCGGCCTGCTTCGCCTCCACCGCCTGCACGACCTCGAGCAGCTTGGTGGACATCGCATCGGAGGCGCGCGTCCCGGCCGCCTCCACGTTGTCGGTGAGGTCCTGCAGCTTCGAAACCGCGGTCTGCATGGCGTCGATCGTGCGCTGCTGCATGTCACCGATGCCCGACAGCTGGGTGCCGAACATGTTCTCGAGGCGATCGCTGAAGCTGGCGAGCACGTCCGTGAGGAGCTTCGTCACCGCGGACGACTGATCCTGGCTGACTTGGCCGACCGCGCCGGCGATCTGGTCGAGCGGCCCCTTGAGCGCATCGGTCAGGGCACCCGCGATGGTCGTCCCGAGTTCGTTGGAGCGCTGGACGGTCGCGTTGATCTGCCGGTCCGAGAGTTCGGTAAGGATTTCCCTCAGGTCGGCGACGAGCGCGTCCTTCAGGATCTTGGTCTGACTGGCCGAGTCCTCCGAGGAGGTCACCAGCCGAGCCAGATACTCCTCGCCGGCGCCGGCCTCGTAGGTCGCGTCGATCTCGTGGGCGAGCTGGGTGACCTTCCGATAGAGGCTGTTCAGACGAAACTTCTCGAGGCCGGTGGTGAACATCGCGAGGATGATCGCGAAGGCCGAGACGATGAAGGCCTCGCTGACGCCATGCAGCAGGGCGGTCAGGCTGTTCCGGACCACGCCGGAGTCGTCCGAGATCTGGAAGGAGCTCAAGCCGGTCAGAAGGCCGGTGAAGGTCCCGATGATGCCGATGCCGGTGAAAATGCCGGGGAGATGCTTGAAGAACTCGGCGTGGACGCGATTGTCCACCACGGCGTGGGGAGAGAGGAACATCTCCGCGGGGACCGTCGAGCGAATGGCGCGCTCGACCATCTCGCCCGTCTGGACGTCCAAGTCCTTCTGGACATGGAGCGTTTCTCGATACTCGTTGAAGATCGCCGCGATCGCGCGGTCAGGTTCAAAGCACTTGGAGAGGTCGTTCAGGCCCTTTGCCCGCGCCGCCTCCACGTTCGCGATGATCTGCTTGAGGTTCGCATCGAGCCGATTCGCAGGGATGAAGAAATACCGGAAGAATGCGATCGCCAGAGCAACGAGAACCACAAACACAAGCACCGGTATCACCGGAATTCCGAACAACGTCATTTCACTCATTCCCCCAACCGCCGAGGACCTCCCGTGATTCCCACGCACGGGCGGCTCGACGCGTCATGCTGCTATATCTGCATCTATTATTCTACGGCTAACATCGACTGATTCACATCAGTCTGCCACTTTTTGGGAAGCGTAAGCCTCTGGCAATCCGCATGACTTTGCGACAGTATCGCTGGGTTGGGGGAAAGAGTGATGGCCCAGTCAGAAGGTTGGCTCTCTAGAGTCGCGCGCCGATTCGGCGAAATAATGTCTGGCGCCCCTGCGCCAGACATAGATCCGCAGGTTGCCCCCCAGCGCCCCGCGCTGGGAGCATCCCCCACATCGTCCACTTCTCAATCGTCAAATTTCGATGCTGTCCCCCAAGGCATAAGCCTCAGCACAAACGGCCGATACCTCTTCGGCGGATACTCGTTCTCGACCCTCGAGCAGGCGTCGGGCTATGCGAGACGGATGACCAAGCCGGCAGCGCCGGCTGTTCCTCCATCTCGGCCTCAGCAGCCAGCAGCCTCGACACCGAAGGGACAACGCGCTCCCTCTTGCTGGGTCAAAGAGGCGACTTCGGTCCTGGTGGGCACGCGGAACGTAACCGTCGACATGGTCTACTATGGCACTCCTGCCCGGCATGACCCCGCCCATGACAAGACCCGGATCGACCCCACTCTTCCGATCGATCCCCGAGGCGATCGCTCGGGCGACACACTCACATACTGGCAGAGCTACGACCGACTAGACCCTCGGGCGCGCTGGACCTACCTCGACTGGCTGGAGGGAGGTCGGAAAGATCCCGCCATCCCGATCGGCTACGTATTCGTATTCTTCTACGGCCTCGAGCAGTGCCTGCTGGTAGATGACGCCAAGGAAGAGGCACCTGCAATCTTCGCGGAACTCCGTCGGCTCCTCTCCATTCACGGAGAGAACTACTCCTTCGCCGCCTATGCCTCGAAGCTGCTGGCGCTCTCGTGCCTCTACGGCGAGAGCAGCGACGAGCCAGTGAGGCAAGCGCCGCCCCACAATTACGAAATGGAGCTGCCGCTCAATGTGCGCGTGCGGCTCGGCAACCGCATCGGGCGAAACGAGCCGTTCGATGCAGATGACTGTCTGCTGTGGGTGCTTTCGCTGCCTGATGTCTATCTCCGCACCCCAGGGCAACGGTGTTTTGAGGAGTTGCTCGACCTCTGGCGCGTGCGCTTCGCCGTCCGCAACCCTGAGGGCCTGCGCGTTCGACGTCCCAAGACCAAGATCCGCTCCCAGTATCAGGCTGCCAGCAACACGTTCTTCCGCTCGATTGAGTTGGATCTTCCTGACATTTCTGGGACGCAGGCTCCGCTCACTGGCCTGCGCACGATCCTCGACGGCTGCATGGAGGATCTATCGACCTACAGTCGGCTCCTCGGTCGCGATCCGGAGGCTCGCGGAAAGCTCCGCGGCGACCTTCTGCTACCTCTCGAATTGCGCCGGGGACGGGCGTCCTTCGCCGAATGCCGAAGCGCTCTTGACCTTTCGACGGTTGACGGTCTCGCGGCAGTCCTCGATGTGGCTCGCGCGCTCGGCCTGGAACTGGAAGCCGGCTCCGAGAAGCTCCCGGCGGCAAGCGTCCGACAGATCGGCGTCGCCCTCGATGCGCTCGACCTCGGGTTCGAGCCCGATCGTCGCTATGGGCCAGCTGCCGCTCTGAGGATGGACGGGCGCATTGCCCTGTTCCCGGCAAGTCTCGGTGGGGCGGTCGATCCCGACCGAGGAGCATATGCCGCTGCCCGCGGAATGGTCGAGGTCGCCATGCTGGCCGCAGTGTCCGACGGAACAGTCGCCTCATCGGAGATGGACGCCATCGAGCGCCGGCTTCGCTCGACACCCGAACTCAAGGACGAGGAGATCACCCGGCTCCTCGCTTGCGGAAGCGCGCTTGCGGCGGATCCACCAAAGGTCCGCGCAGCGCTGAAGAAGCTAACGGACGTCGCGCCGGAGAGCCGGGCGGCGCTTGCAGCCTCAGCGGTCGAGGCGGTGCTGGCGGATGGTCGTGTGCTGCCGGACGAGGTGAGATTTCTCGAGGCGCTCCACGCCGCCCTCGGACTTCCCGCGAGCGCGCTCTATTCGGCGCTGCATCGTAGCGGCGAGGATGTCGGACCGGTGGAAGTGGTATCAGCCATCGACGAGCGCACGGTGCCACTGCCGGATGAGCCGAAGCGATCTGGCGTGTCCATCGACGCCGCGCGGCTTGAGAGGATCAGGGGCGAGACGACCCAGGTGTCCGCCATGCTCGCATCCATCTTCGTCGAGGACGAGCCTGAACCCGCCCCCGCCCCGCCGCCCAAGTCGAGCGTCACCGCATCGGCCTTTGCAGGCCTCGACGTTCCTCATTCCGACCTTCTCGTCCGTCTGCTGACCGGACCTATGTCAAGGATCGCATTCGACGCGCTCGCGACCGAGCTGCGCCTGATGCCGGACGGAGCCATCGAGACGCTCAACGAATGGGGCTTCGACACCCTGGGCGAGCCCATAGTCGAGGACGACGACGACGTTCGCGTGTCCTCCGAAGTCATTGACCAAATTGAACCGATGGGAGTTACCGCTTGAGCACAATCCGACGCAAGGACCGGGATCTTATCATTCAGGCCCTATCGGCTGGCGTCGTTCCGCGGGTGGGTCTCCAGCATATCCAGGTCGGGCGCTCGCAGGAGGTCGGTGCGCTGGTGCGCGACATCGACCGCGTCGCGGACGCCGGATCGGCCGTCCGCTTCGTCATCGGAGAATATGGAGCGGGCAAGACCTTCTTCCTGAACCTGGTTCGCCTCATCGCGCTCGAACGGAAATGCGTGACGATCCATGCAGACCTGGCTCCGGATCGCAGGCTGCACGCGACCGGAGGCCAAGCTCGCGGCCTCTATGCTGAAGCCGTCCGGAACATGGCCACACGCACCAAGCCAGAGGGGGGCGCGCTTCCCAGCATCGTCGAACGCTTCGTCACGGAATGCGTCCGCGAGGCCGAGGACGGCGGTTCGCCCGTCGAGCGCGTCATCGACCGCCGCCTTACACCCCTGCTTGAAATGCTGGGCGGACACGACTTCTCCACCGTGCTCAAGACCTACTGGCGCGCTCATGAGGATGGCGATGACAGCCTCAAGGCGGCGGCCTTGCGCTGGCTCAGGGCGGAGTATCCGACCAAGACGGAGGCGCGGCAGGCCCTTCCGGTCCGCAGCATCATCGACGACGCCGACGTATACGACACGTTCAAACTGCTCTCCGCGTTCGTCCGCATTGCGGGCTATGCCGGCCTCCTCGTGGTCTTTGACGAGATGGTCAACCTCTACAAGCTGCAGAGCTCACAGGCGCGCAACCAGAACTACGAACAGCTTCTCAGGATGCTCAACGACGTGCTTCAGGGTAACGTCGAGGGGCTCGGCTTCGTGTTCGGCGGAACGCCGGAATTTCTTCTCGACAGCCGACGCGGCCTCTACAGCTACAAGGCGCTCCAGTCGCGGCTGGAAGAGAACAGCTTCGCAACTGAGGGGCGGATCGACCTCAGTGGACCCGTGATACGGCTCCAAAGCCTCTCGCCCGAGGATCTCCTCGTGCTTCTCGGGAACATCAGGTCGGTCTTCGCGCTCGGCGACGCGTCGGCCTTCCTTGTGCCCGACGAGGCGAAGACCGCCTTCATGGAGCATTGTAACAAGCGGATCGGAGAAGCCTACTTCCGCACCCCCCGCAACACGATCAAGGCCTTCGTCCAGTTCCTTTCCGTTCTGGAGCAGAACCCCGACACGCAGTGGCATGAACTGATCGGGGCTGTATCGCCGGACAAGGAAGAGCCCGACGAACCAGAGGCGGACGACGAGCTTGTCGACCTCCGCATCTGATATCCCTTCCTATGACCGGCTTCATCCTGAAATCCGCCGCTGGGTGCGCGACGAGGGATGGACCGGCCTGCGTGAGATACAGGACACCGCGATCCGTTCGATCCTGGGGTCGGACAGCGACGTGATCATCATGGCGGGCACGGCGTCGGGCAAGACCGAGGCCGCGTTCCTGCCATTGCTCACCGAAGCGGCAGACATGACGGGGGCCGGCCTTCGCATCCTCTACATCAGTCCCCTCAAGGCACTCGTCAACGACCAGTTCAGGCGCTTGGAACCGCTATGCGAACGTCTTGGCCTTCCGATCACCCGCTGGCACGGGGACGCGCCGCAAGGCCCCAAGACGCGGCTACTCAAGACGCCAGCCGGTGTTGCCCTGATCACGCCTGAGTCCATCGAGGCGCTGCTTCTGCGTCGCCCCGCAGACGCCGCCAAGCTGTTTCGAGGCGTGCATGGGATCGTCGTCGACGAGCTCCATGCCTTCCTCCAGGGACCGCGGGGGCTCCACCTTGCGTCCCTTCTCCGTCGCGTCGATAGGATAACGGCCGGGCGTCCGCGACGGGTTGGACTTTCCGCTACGCTGGGCGACGCCGACGCCGCCTGCCGTTGGATGAACGCAGTGAACCCACAAAGCGTCGACGTGCTTCGCGCGCCGCCGAGCGGACCAGGGGTCAGGTTGCAGATCCGTGGCTATGAGGAACCGCCCGAGGGAGCAGGCATAGACGAGATCGCTGAGAATGGTGCGAGCGATGCGCTCAGTCAGATCGCAGACCATATCTTCTCGAACCTGCGGGGATCGAACAACCTCGCGTTCGCTGCATCGCGCCGCACGGTCGAAGCTCTTGCCGACCGTCTGCGCGAACGGTCGGAGCGCGACAGCGTGCCGGAGGAGTTCTTCCCCCATCACGGCAGCCTGTCGAAGGAGCTGCGAGAAACGCTGGAGACGCGCTTGAAGGCCGGCGACCAGCCAACCACTGCCGTAGCAACGACGACGCTCGAACTCGGCATCGATCTTGGCAGCGTCCAGTCAGTCGCACAGGTCGGGGCGCCCAGATCGCTGTCAGGTCTGAAGCAACGTCTTGGCCGAAGCGGTCGCCGCGGGACCCCGGCAGTGCTTCGGATTTATGTCCGCGAAGATCATCTCGATCCGGATTCCGATCCTCTGGACAAGCTACGTCTCGAAACGGTGAGAGCTGTCGCCTGCGTCCGGCTGCTGCAGGCGAACTGGGTAGAACCCTCAACCGAGGACTCCTCGCTAGCCACCGTGGCGCTGCATCAGACCCTATCGCTCATCGCATCGCAGGGCGGAGTCCGAGCGCCTGCGGCGCACAAGCTCCTGTTCGGGCAGGACAGCTACCTTGCCTTCGCGCCGACAGACTACGCCGATCTCCTGCGCGGGGCCGGCCCCCAGGGCTCTGACCTTCTTGAGCAATCGCCAGACGGCATCCTCATGCTTGGTAAGGCCGGGGAGGAATTGGTCCAAGCGCGTGACTTCTATGCCGTCTTCAAGACCGACGAGGAGTGGCGGCTGGTTTCGAGCGGTCGGACACTTGGAACCGTCCCACTCACCAACGTTCTCGGCATTGGATCACTCGTCGGCTTCGCGGGCCGGAGGTGGCGAGTGGAGACTGTCGACGATCGCGCCAAGGTGCTCGACGTCATTCCGCACCGTTCCGGCAAACTGCCTCGTTTCGACCGGCCTGCGAACGAGCAGCTGCATGATCGGGTCACTGCGACGATGCTGGAGGTGCTGTCCGACCACGAAGTTCCGGCATATCTAGACGCGGGCGGAAAGCAGTTCCTCCTGCAGGGGAGGAACGCCTTCCGCGAACTCGGCCTTGACCGGCGCGCTCTCATCCCAGCCGCGCGCGACACCCACGTCATCACCTGGCGTGGCACGGCGGTAAACTCCGTTCTGTCGATCGTCCTCATGAGCGCCGGACTCGAGGTGGCGGTCCACGACATCGGCGTTACTGCAGTCGATGTGACGCCCGAGCAGCTCGCGACTGTTGTACATCAGGCAAGCGACTGTCCGCCGATGGAGGATCTGTCCAACTTCGTCGCGGGCCTACGAACGGCGAAGCTCGACGACTTCGTCGATGAAGCGCTCCTCCGGCGGATGTGGGCGTCACGACACGAAAGGTATCGTGACGACGTATCCCATGTTCTGGAAAGTCTCAGATCAACCACAACTACGCTTTGACGCCGAATACTGAGCCTGCTTTTCGGAAGGAACCGATGGACGTCACCAGAATGCCGAAAAGACGTCCGGCGCGCGCATAATCGCCGGCAGCTGTCATGACCGCTTCCACCATGAATGTCCGCATTCCTCGGATCATTACCCGGAACCGGACAGTCGCGAATGTCCCCAGGGCCGCGGAAAAGCCGTCCGACGGATACCCATCTCATAGGTAAATTTTTGTCCGGCGAAGGCGACGCGGCGCACTGCGAACCGCCCCCCTCATCGCCCGAGGTGTCATCCTCGCTGAGAAGCAAAAACGTCACAAACCCATTATTTAGGTTGCAGAACTTCGTCGTTCCGGCAAGGTAGCCATTGCTTCCGTAGAAAGAGCGGAAGTGGGGCATAGTAACCCCAGCCATAAGAACTCGGCACCAGACTTCTGGGCCGGGTGGCGTGCGCGCATGTCCAGCCGGCTTGCCGGTAAAGGCGCACGCGCCTGATCTTATGGCCAGGTTACTAACATCCGGCTTTGGCCGTCGCCCCGAGTGGACATAGGTGCGACGAATGGGCCAGGGCGAAAGTGAAGGTCGCCGGATCGACCTTCAGATTGTGAGCAATGATACCGGCGAGCGGTTCAGCTTCTCCGATTTCTATCGACGGGAGAAGCCTCGCCTATTGCGTTTCTTCACCCGCAAGCTCGGCAACCCCGCCGATGCCGACGAATTCAGCCAGGAAACGCTGACCCGCTTCGTGTGCGCCGCCCCGCATCCCTCACTCGGAAGCCCCCGTGCCTATCTGACACGGATTGCGACCAACCTGCTACGCGACCATGCGGAACGCGGCTCCACACGCCTCTCAAGGCAACTGACCCTGCTCGAGGACGGCGTAAATGCGATCTCCAGCCTAGACCCTCATCGTGACGTTCAATCGCGCCAGGAATTGGCTCGCTGGACGGCGATCCTCCAGCAACTGGCCCCCCGCACACTCGAAATTTTCCTTCTCAATCGGGTGGAAGGCTGTAGCTACCGGCAGATCGCATCGGATCTCGGAGAGCCACTTTGGGTCGTACAGAAGCATATGCTCAAGGCCATTCGGCTCATCGACCGTCAGCGGGAGGCGGACAATGACTGAGGACCACAGCGCGACTACGGCGCAGGATCGCCGGGCCGCTCAAAAATGGGTGTTGCAGATGCTCGATGAACCGGAGCGTCACGCGCAGTCGCTCGCCGATTGGATCGAGGAAAAGCCGGCTCGGCGGCAGCTCTATCTTGACCTGATGAACGATGTGCAGGCCGCCGGCCATGCCGGCGGGGTGCTCGATTTGCCCCCTCCCCGGCTTCCGGTGCAAAAGCCCTTGGGGATCAAATCAGTCCCGATCCTGGCGGCTGCGTCTATCCTGGGCCTGCTCATAGCCGCGAGCATCCTGTTCCAGACCATCCGCACTCAATCACCGCAGATGGCGGGCGGAGTGACCCCAGCCCCCTTTGTTACGAAAGTGGGGGAAGTGCGGACCGTCAAGCTCGCCGATGGAAGCCAAGTCGTCCTTGATACCGACACCGCGATCGCCGTTACGATGACGGCGGACCGCCGTGACCTCGTGCTGAAGCGCGGTCGCGCCCGGTTCATCGTTGCCCATGATGCCGAGCGTCCGTTCTTCGTCAGGGCCGGCGGCATGGAGGTGCGTGCGACCGGAACTGTCTTCGATGTGCTATTCCGAAACAATGTGGCGGTGCATCTGATCGAAGGCGGCGTAGAGGTGGAGTTGACCTCTCAGCACACACAGCCTGCCAGAAAAATTCGGCTCCGGCCCGGCCAGATTTTGGCCTTCAGCCATGGACATGAGCCGCAAACCCTTGTCATTCCTGCACGCAGGTCTGACGAGCAATGGGTGAACGGCGTGAAGAGTTTCGACAATGTGCCGATCAGGGAAGTCATCGCCGAAGCAAACAGCTACAGCGATACCAGGATCGAGTTGATGCCCGCGAGCCTGGGCGACCGGGAGATATTCGCGGACATCCACATTCGCGACATTGAGCGCGTGGCGGAAGCGATCAGCGGGTTTCTGGACCTCGACATCGATCGCACCGAAAAGGGCAGATTGATCCTCAGCCCCAGAAAATAATTCAAGCGCCCAGCTTCAAACCTGTCTCGCCCCGTCTTCTGGTTTTGAGCCTCGCAAAGAGGCGGACCAATCAAGGGGGCAGAAAATGGGTATGGGAAAGTTTGCGCTTCTGGGCAGCGCCGCGATCTGCGTCAGCATGGTTGCGCCGCAGGCTGCGGCGCAGGAAGCGAAGAAAAGCTATGATTTGCCGGCCCAGGAACTCGGCGCGGGTTTGCGCGCCATCGCCAGGGCAAATGACTATCAGCTCGTGGCTGATCCCAAGTCGCTCCAGGGACGCCGCTCGCCCGCGCTGACCGGCGAATTCACGGTCGAGGAAGCCGTCACCGCCCTGCTTGCACAATCCGGCCTCAATGCGGACATCAGGGGGCGAACCATTTACCTCCGGGGGCGAGCAACGCCGTCGCGCGAGGAGGTAGAAGGCGCGGCGGACAACCAGCTCTTCGTTACTGGCTCACGCATTCGCGGCGCAAAGCCCATGTCTCCGGTCATCGCTGCTTCCCGAGAGAAGATCGGGGAACTCGGCTATACGGACCTTGGCTCCTTTGTCCGCAGCATTCCGCAGAATTTCAGCGGCGGGCAGAACCCGGGTGTCATCTCCAGCGTGCAGACCGGTTCGGAAAACACCACATCCTCCTCCACCCTCAACCTGCGGGGCCTCGGCGCCGATGCCACGCTCACACTATTGAACGGCCATCGTGTCGCATATGATGCAGTAAGCCAGGGGATTGACATTTCCGCGATCCCCCTGGCAGCCATCGAGCGAGTGGAGATCGTCGCGGACGGTTCATCGGCTCTTTATGGGTCCGACGCGGTGGGCGGCGTCGCCAACATCCTGCTCCGCCGGGACTATGACGGCTTGCTGACGACTGCTCGGTTCGGCGCCGCCACTGACGGCGGCGACGTCCAGCAGCAATATAGCGCCGTGACCGGCCGCCGCTGGGACAGTGGCGGATTCATGATCGCGGGCGACTTCAACAAAGCGACGGACATCACGGCATCGCAGCGCTCCTATATGCGGTCACGCCAGGCCAGCAACACCCTGCTCCCCTCGCAACGGCAAGTCAGCGCGGTCCTGGCCGGTCACCAGTCGCTGGCCGACATTATCGAGTTTGAGATCGACGCTCATTACAACCGGCACAAGTCTGTGGCCGCCCTTCCCTTCACAAACACGGGCGATGTGAAGCAAAGCGGCATTATCAGCCGCCCCGATATCGAGAGCTATTCCATCAGCCCTTCGGTCAAGTTTCGGCTACCCGCGGGTTGGGAAGTCACGGCTCGCGCCACCCGCGCCATCAGCGACAGCAAGATCATCGCGGAAATCTATTCGGGAGGCACCGCCTCGGCCGTGAACCATGTCCGGTACAAGAATGATCTATGGTCGGCCGAATTCAGCGGCGAAGGCCCGCTTTTCGCTCTGCCGGGAGGCGATGCGCGGCTCGCGGTCGGCGCGGGCCTTCGCTCCAACGGCCTCGACGCATCGATCAGGCGCGTCACCGCAACGGCAACCACGTCCCTCCTCAACTATCATGATGGCCAGACGGCAACCTTCGCCTATGGCGAGCTTTTCCTGCCATTGGTCGCCGATCGCAACGCGGTTCCCCTGATCCGATCGCTCCAGTTCTCGGGTGCCGTTCGCTATGAGCGCTATGACGATATTGGTGGGCTTGCGACCCCCAAGATCGGCATCAGCTACCAGCCGATCAGCGACCTGATGCTCAAGGGCGCCTGGGGAAAATCGTTCAAGGCGCCGACGCTGAGCCAACAGAACACGGTCCGGCAGGGTGTGCTCCTGTTCCCGGCCTATTATCTCCCCTCCCCGCCAACCAGCCGGAATGTCCTCCAGATCAGCGGCGGCAGCAAGGATCTCGAACCCGAAAAGGCGACGACCCTGACCCTGACGGCGGAGGCAAAGCCTCAAAGCATCCCCGGCCTGCGGCTTGAAGCCAGCTACTTCGATGTCCGTTACAAAAACCGCGTGGTTCGCCCGATCGCCGACAGCTCCCAGGCCTTCAAAGCTGATTATGCCGACCTCATCCTCCTCAACCCAACCCTGGAACAGGTTCTGGCGGCGACGGCCAATCTCCCTTTGGGCGTCCAGAACCAGACAGGCGGCGCTTACGACCCTGCCAATCTGGCGGCTATCATCTTCAACCAGCTTCAGAACGCCGCCAGGCAGCATATCCGAGGCGTCGATGCCTCCGCCTCCTATGAATTTTCGGCAGGAGAAAATCAGTTCCACCTCGAAGCGAGCGGCAGCTATCTCAAGAGCGATCAGAAATTGAGCGCGAGTCAGCCGACGATCGTGAAGGCCGGCAGGATCTTCAACCCGCCGCGCTGGCGCGGTCGCGCCGGCGGCGGCTGGAAGCGTGGGCCGATCGGGACAAACCTCGCTTATAATTATATCGGCGGTACGGACGACACGCGAACCACGACGACCTACAAGGTCTCGGGCTTCCACTCGATCGACGCCACGATCAGCTGGGGACCCGAGGGGAGCGGCTTGTTGGGCGGATGGTCCTTCCTGCTTTCCGGGCAAAATATCCTCAATGAGAAGCCCTCGGCCATCCGCGCGACGGCAACCAACCCGACCTATGACGCCACCAACTATTCCAGCATCGGGCGCCTCCTGAGCTTCACCGTCTCAAAGGCTTGGTAATGCTCATTTCCCTTGTTCTGAGCATATCCGGGGCAGGTGCGGCCGCAGTCCCGGCCGCACCTGCATCACAAGATTGCGCCCGCATCCTGCAGCCCGACGCACAAGCCGGCAGCCCTCGTCCCATCGCGGATCGCGACCTCATCGAGACGTTGGATCTTGGACCCAATGCCGCGATGGAAGCCGGTTCCTTCTTCACGCTGTCACCGGACAATCGAAGGGTCGCGGTCGGTGTCCGACGCGCAAGCGTGGCAGGGGACAGTTATTGTACCGGCATCACCCTTGTGGATCGCGACGGAAACTCGACGTTGATCGATTCCGGGCCGGGCGTCGCCTTCTTTCGCTTCGAAGATTTCTACGGAACAAATGGCTTCCCATCGGGCATCACCCAACTGATCACGCCGAGATGGTCAGGCGACGGAAAGCGTCTCGCCTATCTCAAATTCATCGACGGGCGGCTGCAGCTCCGCCTGTGGGATGAGAAGCTGAAAGCCCGGACCATCGGCGCCGATCCGCAGGATATCGTCGATTTCCGCTTCAGTCGCGATGGAAGCATGATCATCTACAAGGTCCGCGACGGTTCCGCGCAGGCAACGGCTCTGCGCCGGGAATCCCGTTCGGGGCTGCGCTATGATGATCGCTATTTTCCGTTCGCCTCGGCCTGGCCCTTTCCAGGAGGCCGCCCCGCCTATGTCTACAAGGCGGTACGCATCAGTGACGGTGACATCCGCGCGGCCAGTGATGAAGAGAAAGCGTTGCTGACGGCACCGATCGCGGAATCGCAAGCCGCAAAGGGCGTTCACGCGACAACGGTGCGGGATGACAAAGGGTTCGATCATATCGCCGCTGGTCCGGCAGGGAAGGAAAGCCGCTGCGAAAGCAGCGCCTGTACCGAGGTGGAAGGTGCGCCCTGGTTCTCTTCCAAAGGCGCCGTGCGCTACGTCCGGCGCGAGGGTTGGGCGAAGAATGAGATGGCGATTTATGAATGGAAGGTCGGTTCGGCCGAACCCCACAGGCTCTATGCGACATCAGATCTGCTCATCGACTGCAAGCCGATCGACGATGATGTCCTATGTGGGCGGGAAGGCTCGACCCACCCACGCTATCTCAGTCGTATCGACCTGCGCACCGGGAAATCCGTCCCTCTGTTTGACCCGAACCCGGCCTTTGGGACGCTGAAGCTTGGCAAGGTCGAACGATTGCTCTGGAAGAACGATCAGGGCATCGAATGCTTCGGAGATCTCGTCTATCCGCCCGACTATCAACCCGGACGCCGCTACCCGCTCATCGTCGTGCAATATGAGAGCCGCGGGTTCCTTCGAGGCGGTACGGGCGATGAATATCCCGTCCAGCTCTTCGCCCGCGCCGGATATCTGGTTCTAAACGTCCAGCGGCCGCGCTCCCCGCTTTACGGGCTGGGCCTCCCATCGATAGAGCGACAGCGGCGGCAGAATGACGGCTTCATGGAGCGGCGAAGCATATTGTCCGCCATCGAAACGAAGGTCAGGCAGCTCATTGACGCCGGGGTCGCCGACCCGGAACAGATCGGCATCACCGGGCTCAGCGATGGATCGACGACCGTCCAATATGCGGCGCTGCATAGCAGTCTGTTCAAGGCCGCGGTGGTGAGCGGCTGCTGCTGGGAGCCCTCTCAAACCTGGGTGTTGGGGCCTTCCCTCCAGCGTCACTATGAAAGCCTCGGTTGGCCTGCCTCCCCTGAGGACAAGCCGCAAATGTGGGGAGACATTTCGCTCGCCCGCAACGCCTCGCGGGTCGCCTTTCCGATCCTCATGCAGGCCGCCGACGGCGAATATCTCGTGGCCTTGGAAACAGTCAGGGCTCTGCGGGCCGCGAAACACCCGATCGATCTCTACGTCTTCCCCGATGAGGTCCACATCAAGCGTCACCCCGCTCATCGGGCGGGCATCTACAAGCGGAACCTGCGATGGTTCGATTTCTGGCTGAGGGGTAAGCGTCCCGACCCTTCGGATGACGATGCGCCCGAAGTCGATCGCTGGGCCGAGATGCGGCGGGCGGCACAGGATCAAGCCGCCGTCGGCGAAAACCGGCCGGTCGGCAGCTGATGGGCGACCGATGGCATGGCTGCCTCCACCGCCTTCCTTGCGAATGACGCTCAAAGGAGCTATATAAATGCTCAAAGGAGCATTGCCATGTCCGAACTCGAAACTGGCGCGCGCAAGGCGCAGGGGAAAGGCACGCCCCCCTTTGCCTATAAGGCGCTGTACCGTGCCTCGCCGGTCGATCGAATCGGCGTCATCAAGAAGGGCGTGGCGGCCAGCGACCTGAAGCGCTTCATCGCCGCCTTGCATGTGGACCAGAAGGTCATGTTCGACGCGCTCAATCTCAAGACGGCCACGGTGAACAAGAAGGCGGCGAACAACCAGCCGCTCTCGACGGAAGACAGTGAACGGGTTCTGGGCCTTGCAAAACTGGTCGGCCAGCTCGAAGACATGGTCGAGGAATCGGGCGAGACGGATGGGTTCGATGCGCCCGAATGGCTCTCGTCCTGGCTGCGTCAGCCTCTCCCGGCGCTGGGAGGCGTCAATCCGATCGATCTTCTCGACACGATGGAGGGACAGGCCGTCGTGTCCCGCGCCCTTGCGCAAATCCAGAGCGGCGCCTTTGCGTGACGACAAGCTTTTGGAGAATCGCAACCGACGCCAGGACCTATGAAGCGGACGACCTGTCAGGCGCCGGCGCCAAGATCACCGGGGGCCGGTGGAATGAGGTCGGCGTCGCCATCGTCTATGCGGCGAGCAGCCGGGCACTCGCCTGCCTGGAGACGGTCGTTCATCTGAACTCGGGTGGGTTGCCGCTCAATCGCTACCTCGTCGAAATCGAGGTGCCGGACGAGGTGCTGGCATCAGCGGAGGTCGCGACACCCGGCAATCTCCCGGTCGGCTGGGATGCCGAACCGGCGGGACGGGTCAGCATCTCATTCGGATCGCAATGGGCGCAGAGCCAAAGGACAGCGCTGCTGCTCGTCCCTTCCGTCATTGTGCCAGAGGAGACTAATCTCCTCATCAATCCCGCGCACCCCGATGCCAAGGGGATCAAGGCCCGGAAGGTGCGCAAATGGCTCTATGATCCAAGGATGATCCGCAAGGCGTGATCTTCTCTGGCAGCGTTACCGATCAGTCCGCTTGCGCACTTGACACTCGATGCCCGGACTCCTCGTCATTGGCGGTTCAACCGCCAGCCCCGTTCCAGCGCGCGATCCAGGCCTCCATATCGAGCAGGGTCAGCAGCCGGACATAACTCAATCCCATGGCCGGTCCCCGCGCCAGCGCTGCGTCGATCGCAGCGCCGTTCAGAAGTTTCCGACGCATGAGTTCGCCGTCCAGCAGCCGCTCATGCACTTCATGGTGGTTGCGCTCGATCACCTCCATCGCAAAGCCACTCGGACTTCCCTTACGCCGCCGGTCCCGAACCAGCGGCGGGAGGCGATCATGATAGGCCCTTCGCGCGATGGCACGATCCCGCCCGCCCTCAAGCATTTTCCAGGTCGGAATGGCCAATGCCGCTTCGACCACCGGTTGCGACATGAGGGGGTTGACCATCGGCATCCCATGTTCGCGCAGATAGCCTTCAAGATGGTTCTGGACCCGCAGGAGGAAGGCGATTTGCCCGGATTTACCGGGACGCGAGCGCAGTTGCTCATCGAGCCAAGGGTGCCGCAACGGCTTGGCTTGCAAATCCGCCATCACATCATCGGCGATGGCCTCGCCATTGCGGACCCATTTGTAGGGCCGACGCATATGGGGGATTGCGCGCAGCACTTCCCAGGCCGCTGTCGAAAACGACGTCTCGGTCACCTTCGCGATATTGCGCAGCGTGGCGAAAGCCTCGCCACCGATGCCCCGCGCATGGATGCAATCGAAAAATGGGCGGACCGAACTGCTGTTGTAGAAGATATTGTCGCCGCCATTTCCGGTATGGACGGCATCCGCCCCGCAACCGCGCGCCAGGCGCATGACGAGGGCATGATAGGCCACCTCATGGATCTGCCCGATGGGCTTGGGAAAATGTCTCGCGACCGAACGGGAGAGGTCGATATCGCCATGATCGTAGAAGCCTTCGAGCAATGGCGCACCGACCGACGCGGCCATGGCGCGCGCATAATCCCGCTCGTCGCCGTTGCGATTTTCGGTGACGAGGGTGACGCACTGGAACGGCGTCCCGGCCCTCGACAGGCCAGCCGTGACGATCGAGGAGTCAAGCCCGCCCGAAAGGGTCGAAAGGATCGCGCTGGAGGTCGAGGCCCAGGAAGCGATGCAATGATCAATGGTCCTGCGGAGGCGTTCAGCCGCCGCCTCGCTGTCCCATTGTTCGGCTTCCCTGACATGATCCCAGGGTGACCAGAAGCGCGTCACTTCCTGCTCTCCAGGCTTCAACAGGACGGAGGTGCCGGGCAGCAATTCGTGGAGGCCTTCGATCGCCGTCGCGCTATTCGGCAAGTCCTTCGCGATCAAATATCGCGGGATCTGATCCCAGGCGATGGCGCGCTTCAAAAGGCCGGCTTCGACCAGAAGATCGACATCCGACGACGCGGCCCAGCCCGTCGGCATCTGGAGAAAATAGCTAGGCATCGCACCGCCGGGATCTCGCGCGAGTTCCATCATTCCCTCGCCTTCCGCAGAGAGGATGTAGCCGCCCCAATATCGGTCGCGCAGTGTCGGCAGGACGGCGCCGGTGCGCATCTCCTCCTGCCACTGCTTGTCCTCCATGGTGATCGGGAAGGCCGGGCCATGGCGCGGGAACAGCGTTCCAATCACCCCGCCCGAACCGTCAGGCAGCAGCAAAACAAGGTCGGGCGCGCTTGTCCAGATGATGGCCTGCCCAATGCGCGTGCAATATCGAAGACCCGTGCGCTCCTGAACGAACGCCTGCCTGCGCGGCAGAGCCTCTTCATTCCAGTCGATCAGGATCAGGTAGCGCCCCAGCATCAGATCGCCAGGATCGGCTCGAAGGGCCGGATATTCTCCAGCCGATCGTTGAGGACCATGTCATCGGCCTGCACCCAGCAATGGGCGGAAAAGGGCGATGCGCTGACGCCAATGACCAGCTTTGCGCTGAGGCCCGCGGCGAGCAGGACCTCGAGAAAGGCGATCGAGCGGGGCAGGCACTGGCCCCTTTGCGGCAGCAACCAGTTACTGGCGGCAAACGCTGAAGCCCAGCCTGTCCATTCCAGGTCCGCGCGACCGGCATGGTCGATCTCGACGCAACGCGCGCGCCGCTCGATCTGCGCGATGATGACGCCGAACTCCCGGACGCGAAGGCGAATGATCGCGCTGATCTGCGCTCGGATGAAAGCGAGCCGCTGCCCCATCGATCCCGTCGCGGGATCAAGCGGCACTTCGCGCGACGCGCAGGGAATGGAAACCGGCTGCGGCGGCCAGTCGATTTCCTCGTCTTCAACGAGAATGGCAGAAGCGACCAGATGGCCGAGGTCGGACCCCGGCGCCTCGCCCATGACAAGCCGCCGGAACGCCAGATCCCATTGCGGCTGCAGGCCAAAATAGCGGTCGGCCGCGACATCGAGGAAGATCGCGCGCTGCCCTGTCACGCAGAAGGACAGGCCATTTCTCAACCTGTATCCCATTTCGGCTCTCCGACGCTTGCGGCCATCATGAAAAAGACGCGCGCCCTCCGGCGCGCGCCCCTTGGTCAGTCGTCGGCGATACCGAGCTGGCGGACCTGGCCGCCGATATTGTCGGAATCGTCGAGCGCTGCGCCCTTCGTTTCGACCGATGCGACGCCGAGATCGACGACGCTGTCTTCATGCTCGTTGATGTTGTTCATCTTCATCTCCATCAGTTCACCGCAGTCTTGCGGCAGGACTGATGCTATTGAAGGAAAGCCATATATCCGATCTTATAAGGTGCCATTTTGACAGCTTATAAGCTTGCAAATGGATGGAGAATTTCAGTCCGCAATTGACGCCAGAAGCACAGCGCTCACGATTTGGTCTACACGCGCCAGGCGACGTTTATGATAGTGGGAGATTGCATTTCGGATCGCGCGTCTGTTTCCTTCGCAGACGATGGTCCATAATTCCCGCAATTCCTGAGCCTGCCTGTTCACCACGCTTTCGCACAGCCTCAATGTGTGAAGACGTTCGCCAACGATGCTGACCGCATCAAGATGTTCGTCATTGGGCGAACAGGCGCATATCTGCGTGAAAAGATCGGCGCTGGCAGCGGCAATGCGTACGGGATCGGCTATCTCATCGTCAAGAAAGGCTGGCGGCTGTTCGATTCGTTCGAATTTCACCATGACCTTGAGCGCCGCTTCGACAATGTCTCGGTGCCAACTGTAGAGATTATAGGCTCGCTGCCGGGTCAGGGGCGGCATGGCGAAGCCGCCTCCGCCCTGCATCGCGACCAGTCGCTCACCGACGAGACGATGGAGCGCGTCGCGAACCGGCGCGATGCTGGTCCCGAAGCGCTCCGCGAGGGCCAGCACCACAAGCGGCGCTGCCGGTGGCTGGTCACCGCGCAGAATCAGCAGCTTGAGTTCGCGATAGACGCGATCGGCGATGACGGTTTCCGGCGCCATGCGGACTGCCTATGCCGATGAGCCGGTGCCGGTCGGACCGCGCCCGCCGTCGGCCGGCTTGAGGAAAGTCCGCAGGTTCAGACCGGAGATGAATTCGATACAGAGCTGTTCGAGGTCGCGCATGTCATCGAGAAAGAAATGGCGGGGAAAGTGCATGTGATGCTCCAGAAACATCATGGGGATGAGGAGATGCGCCGCCGACAGTCCGAGGGCATGGGCGCAGGCGATATGGTCATCGAAACGGGACTTCGGGTTGCCCGATTCGATTTCCCTGAGCCACCGCACACCGATCCCGACATCGGCGGCAAGTTGCTCTTGCGTAATGCGATGGCGCCTGCGCCGTTCTTCAATGCGGCGACCTGAGATCGACTTGACCTCGGCCAGTATCGACGCCCCTTCTTCAAAGGCGCCGCTTTGAGATGAGGTCATCAGGTCCTCCCTGATCGCGTCTCAAAGCATCCATGCACATTCCGATGACCCAAGATTTGGGTGAAATATGCCGTCGGTCAAATTTTATCGGTACCATTTTGACAGTTGGCGAGCCGCTTGGGTCCGCAGACAGACGGTCAAATTACCCGAATTGAAGAAGAGATGCCGCGTCGCCACCCTAACTCATGGTGGAGGCCCGCCCTACAAAAGCGGCCTGACGCGCTGTTCGACGCCCGGTCAGCCTTGCCGAAAAGTGTCGGGAAGCCGTCGAAAGGCCCGCGCCAGAGCCCGATCCTCGCTCGCCGCCATGATCGCAATGGCGGCGACATGGAGTTTCGCGACCGTCGGGCGCGCATCGATATGGTCCGAGGCGGCGACGCGTTCGAGAATGGCGCCGGCAAAGGGCTTCAGCTGCGCCGATGCCCCGACATAATGTTCTTCATTCCCCACCAACTTCTTGAGCGAGGGCATGGTAAGTTCCGCGACGAGCTCGTCCGTATCCACGGACCCCATCAGCAGAAGCGCGACCGATAGCGTCGCGCCATAGGGAATGAAGCTCCTGGCGATCCGCGCCAATCGATAGTGGCACGCGAGGAACAGGTCGGTGCCCTCGCTCGACAGGTACAATCTGTAGGTCCTCGATCGGTTGCCGACCATGGCTCAACCCCTTTTGTGATTCGCGCGACCACCCCCATGCTACTGACGGGCATCCGCGAATTTGAAGGCGTTTCCTGATCAAAAAATCGGCACTGAAATGCCGAAATCGGCATTGAGATGCCGATTCCGGTACTTCAGTGCCGGTTTCGGCATCTCAGTGCCCTGCCCATTGCGGATGCCCGCAAGGTTGGCGCACCACCGGCTCATCCCGACATGGGGCGACGAGGCACAGATCCGATTTCCAGTTTGAGCGTCCACCGCCAACCCATGGAGACCCACACGAGGCGCAATGCTTCGTCATGCATTGGAGACGATGATGATGTCGGCCAATCAACCGGCGATCGTGGCTGGACTGTTCCTGTCCGGCCTGATCGCGAACCCATGCGGAGCGGCGCACCCAAGCGCCGGAACTGCGGCAGCGCTCCCGTTGGGGCATCTCGACATAGCGCAGGCGAACGGAGATTTCTTCATTCGCGCAGACGCCACTTCCCCAGTCGAACCGCGTCGTTCGTTGCAGCTGGGCTCCAGGGTCAGGATTGATGCGGACCTGCTGAACTCCCCCGCTTTGCCCCTGAAGGAGATAGCCCGATGAAGAGGCCTTCCCGCAATCTTTCCGCAGTCCTCACCTGCGCCACCTTCCTCCTTCCCGGTGCTGCGATGGCACAGCCGCAACCGGGCGAACCGGCGGACCTTGCCGCGGCAGCCCGCGCCGCCGAACAGAGCCTTCATCAGAGCTTTGCCAATCTTCAGTTCGAGGATTTCGGGCCGGCGCCGGTCAAGGGCCCGCTGTTCCAGGCGAGCGCCGGCGGCCGCATCCTCTATTATGCGCCGCAGAGCGACCATCTGCTGTTCGCCACCATTTACGACAAGAACGGCGTCAATCTGACCGCCCTCGCCCAGGATGCGAGCGCGCAAAAAAAGTTGGGCGCGCTCGAGCCTTCCCAGGCGCTCACCATCGGACCGCCGGGCGCGCCGACCGTCATCGAGTTCACTGATCCCGACTGCCCCTATTGCCGCGCGCTCGATCGCTTCTGGGCGGCGAAGGCCGCCGAAGGAAAGCCGGTACGTCGGCAAATCTATTTCGTGAGCGGCATCCACCCGCAAGCCGCGTCCAAGGCCGAGCATATCCTCTGCTCGAAGGATCAGGCTGGCGCCTTCCGCGCCACTTATGCCGGAGAGGCGCCAAAACCGCTCGCCACCTGCAAGGAGGGCGCGGCACGCGTCGCCGCCAATGCGCAGGCCGTCAAAGCCATGGGCATATCGGGGACGCCGACCCTCATCCTTGATGGCCGCGCCATCTCCGGCTTCCAGCAGGCCGAGATCGAGGCCTGGCTCGATGAGAAGCGGGCGCCAAAAAAGCCACCCAGCTGATTTCCCCCAAATTTGGCGGGCTCACGGCGACGGACGAACAAGCGCCCGTTCCCTGAGCAACAGATGCCGGCGACAGGGCCCCGTTTCCAAGGAGCCACCCATCCCTTCGCTGGCCGTCAACGATTCTCATGTCGGTGCCGGCAGGCATTTTCATGGGGAGGCTCCTTATTGCCTGGAGAAAAGCCATGCTCAAACTTGCCTCACTGCCTGCCCAATCCCGGAACCGGATGCGCAGCCTCTCGTTTGCGTTGGCCGATGCCGTGGGAACCCTGCTTATCGCGATGACCCTGGCATCGGCCGCCCACGCCTTCCAGGCGCCGGCCGCCGGCGACCTTGGCTACGATATCTACGACATCGTGGTGAACCAGGGGGTGAAAGGGCCGCTCGGCTTCGTGGGCGGGGTGGCCGCCTTTCTGTTCGGGGTCAGCCGTCTCTTTTCCAACATCATGATCGGCATCCCGACGATCGTCGCCGCCGTCTGCCTGATCCGGGCGGATTCCATCCTCCAGACCTTCGGCATGATGGTCTGAGAGCCGCCTGAAACAGGGACTGGCGTGGATCTCATGTTCCGGGTCCACGCCGGATACGGGGAGCGGATGGTCGCTCCTTGTAACAATCACGCCTGGTCGAGGCGTGATGAAGCAAGGGAGAAGGACGTGGACGAGAGACTTCCCCAATTTCTGCACAAGCCGGTCCAGATACTCTGGTTCGACGCGCAGGAGTTCATCGTCGTGGTGTCCACCATCTTCGTCGCCGTCATCGTCGGCGGATATGTGGGCTGGTCGCTCCTCGGCGTCCTTCTCCTCTTCATTCCCTGGAAGCGGACCAAGCCGCGCGGCTTCATGCCCCATCTCGCCTGGCGCTGGGGGCTGCTCAAGCTCCCCCGCTACCCCGGCCCGACCCAGACCCGCTTTTGCGAGTGAGGTATCCCATGTTCGGCAGATCATCCGCCCGAGAGCCCAGCGACCCCTTGCTGGATAAGCCCTCCAGCTTCGGCATCCATCGCTATCTCCAGGGCTCATCCAACCTCTTCGAGGAGAACCGCCTCCTCAAATTCTCGATCGCGGGCCTGTTCGGCATCACCGCGGTCCTGGGGATCGCCCTCTATACGACGAGCCAGAACCAGCGCACGATCGTGGTCCCCTTCGGCGCCGGCGGCGATCTCTATGTGACGGGTGGCAAGCCCTCGCCCGCCTATCTACGCACCATGACGCGCAATATCGTGGCGCTTTCGGGCACCTATTCCGCGCTGTCGGCCGACCGGCAATTTCAGGAACTGCTCAGTATCGTCCACCCCACCGCCTATAATGGCATCCGCGACAGCCTGAACGCGATCCTCGACGAGCTCGCCAACAATCCGACGCTCTCGATCGCGACCTATATCCGGCCCGACCAGCCTGTCACCTGGACCGACCGCCAGATCCTGGTGCCGGTCGAAAAGGTGCGCGTCATCGGCGGCGTCATCCGCAAGTTCCGGGGCAATCTGCGCATCCGTTACACAATCGATGCCGGCCGATTCTGGCTCCTGTCTCTAGCCGAGGAAAATTTCGATGCCGAACTTCGGTAAGCGCCTTTGCGCGCCCGCGGCGCTCATCACCGCCTGTCTTCCTGTCCCGACATTCGCGCAAACCATCATGGCTCTGCCCGACCAGACCAGCAGCATCCGCCTCTCCAACCGGGACATCAATCATCTCGTCTGCCAGGGCGGCGAGATTGAGGACGTCAAATTCTCCGCCGAAAAAGCGATCGCGGTCGAGAAGGCCGGGGCCGACGCCTGGGTCAAATTCCTCGTCAAGGAAAGCGATGATGCGGGCCAGGTGACCCGCAGCTATGTGACGGCCCCTTCGGAATTCTTCGTGACCTGCAACGGCGCGAGCTATCCGCTCTATGCCGAGCCCTCGGACATTCCTGCCCAGACCGTGACGCTTGCGCCCGGCGCCAGCCAGCGCGCCCGCGCCAATGGCGAATTGCTGGGGCCGCTGGTCGAGGAAGAGCGCGCCGTCTCCATCACCCTCTCGATGCTCCAGGACCAAGTGCCGGCCAGCTTCACCGAGGTTGCCGTTTCGCCAAGGCTGCTTGCGCTCAGCGCCGCGCCCGCGATCCGCATTACCGAGCGCCGCCGCATCGCAATCGAGGGCACGGGGCTTTCGGCTTCGGAATATTGGATCGAGGCGAGCGCCGATACCGAGATTGACGAGCGGCTGTTCCTTGGCACTGCGATGGGCGCACGCATCTTCAGCGTCACCCTCGATCGCCTGTCTCTCCGCGCCGGCGAGAGCGCACGGCTCATCCTGCTGCGCCGGGGAGAAGCGCTGTGAGTGGCGCCGACGACAAAACCCCCGGCAACACAGGTGCCGGTAGCGGTGATCCCGCTTCGCCTGCGCCCCCCCAGCGGAGACATGCCGGGATGCAGGGCTATTCCCGCCCGCCCAAGAAGGAAGGCCTTGGTGACAACGCAAAGGACGGCGGCGCGCAGAATGGAGGTCGCGGCCCCGCGCTCCTCGACCTGAAAGCCCGCTGGGCGAGTCTGAGCGCCAAGCAGCAGCTGCGCGCCCGGCAGGCCGGCGTCGGCGTGGTGATCGCGATGTTCGGCTACGGCCTCTACACGGCCTCGACGGGATCGAAGGACGAAGCGCCGACAGCACCAGCCGCCTCCCGTCTCGACATGGGCGCGGGCCTTCGCGGTGACAGCCTCGAGACCAAGGTGCGGGGCGATCTCAAGAAAATCCTCGATGGCCAGGCGCTGCTGGGCGACCGGGTCACCGCGATCGAGGAGGGCAAGATCGCCCCGGGCGCGCGCTCCTCGACGGACGCGGCGGAAGGCGACCTGCCGAGCGCCATGCCCGGCGACATCCCGGCCTTCCCGCCAAGCCCCAGCGCGCATGAGCTGGAAAGCGCCGACGGCAGCCTGCCACCGCCACCCGTGCCGTCTGCCCGTCCCGCGCCGCCCGCCCCGCCGGTCGAGCGCCAGGTCGGCTCGATCGGAACGGCAACCGCCGCGCTCACCGCCGACGCGGGCGACAAGGGGGCAACAAGCGTTAAAAAAAAGACCCGGACGATCTATTTGCCGCCTGGTTTCATGAAGGCGCGGCTGCTGACCGGGATCGACGCGCTGGCGAGCCGGGACGCGACCTCGAACCCGGAACCGCTGATCGCCCGTGTCCAGGCGCCCGCCGTGCTGCCCAATGATGTCAAGGCGAACCTTTCTGGCTGCTTCGTCATCGGCAATGCGACCGGCAGCCTCGCCAAGGAGCGGGTCGAGGTCCAGCTCGTCTCCCTCTCCTGCGTCGATTTCGACGAACGCTCGGTGGTCGATCAGCCGATCAAGGGCTTCTTCGTCGACACCGACGGGAAGAAGGGGCTGTCGGGCCGGGTCGTCACCCGCGCCGGGGCCGCGCTCGCCCGCAGCTTCATTGCCGGCACGATCTCAGGCATGAGCCAGAGCGTCGAAAACACCTTTGGCGATACCTCGGTCTCCGCGCTCGGCACCGTCCGGTCGCTCGACGCCAGCGATGCGGCCAAGTCCGGCATCGCCGGCGGCCTTTCCAAGTCCTCCGACAAGCTCACCGACTTCTATCTCGATCTCGCGCGCCAGGCCGGTCCCATCGTCGAGGTGGGCGCCGCCAAGGATGTGGTCGTGGTGATCCAGGAAGGCGTCGCCCTCGAGATCAAACCGACAGCGGGGAGCAAATTCTGATGCGCCCGCGCCTCACACAAGGAGACACGCCCATGCCGCTACTCTCTTTCTCGTCAGCTTCACCCCTGCGCCGCGCCGGCGCCCCGCTGCTGATCCTTGCATCCCTGCCGGCCTGCACCGCCATCGGATCGGTCATGTCGCCCTACCCGGAAAAATTCAGCTGCAAGAATAGCGACCATGGCCAGTGCATCCACCCCGAGCGCGCCTATGAGGATGCGGTCGCCGGCGCGGTGTCGCGGTCCGATCCCAATGTCACGAACGACAAGAAGATCCTGAAAGGCAGCGCTGCTGCCGCGTCCCACGGATCGACGGGACGCGCCCGGGGCAAGGCCGCCACGCCCTATCTTGGCTATCGCGACAGCGTCTATCGCGAGCTTCAGGGCCTGGTCGAGGCGCCGGTGACGCCGATGCTGCGCCCCGGCCGCACGATCCGCACGCTCATCCTCCCCTATGCCGACCGGGAGCGGCCCGACCGTCTCTATATGCCGCGCTATGTCTATTCGATCCTCGACAAGCCCCAATGGGTGGTCGGCGATTATCTGGTGACCCCCGTCAATCCCGCGGCCCGCGTACCCGTTCTCGAACAGGTGAAAGCCAAGCCCGCGCCCATGGAGACGAGCGACCTTCCCGCGTCGCCACAGGAACAGCCACAGGAGTCGGGCCGATGAGGGCGCCCGGCACCCGCCATGGCGGCGGCATGACCTTCGAGCGGCTGCGCCAGAGCGTCTCGCGCGATGCCTATTCCGACTTTCTGCCGATGGTCGCCTGGGTCGAGGAAGAAGAGGCATTTCTCTGCATCGACGATGGCTGGGGCCAGGCCTGGGAACTCATCCCGTCGGCCTATCTTTTCGCCCATGTCCATCAGGCGCTGCTCGGCCTCCTCAATATCCACTTCGCGCCGGGCACCGTCGTCCAGCTTCACTGTTTTGCCGATCCGCTGATCGACGACGCGCTCGACGCCTTCCTGGATCTCAAATCCCGGCCCGATCCGTTGATCCAGGCCTCGGCGCGCCGGACCCGCGATTATCTCCGCGAAGGGACGCAGGGGCTTGATGCCCTCCACGGCATTCCGCTGCACAATTTCCGCCTGCTCCTCTCGATCAAGACGAGGAAGCCGCTCGGGGCCGACCTGCGCCGTCAAATCGAAGAGCAGCTCTCCAAGCTCGGCATCGCCCGCCTCGCGCCCGAAGCGCTGGTCACCTTCTATCGCCGCATCTTCAACGGCGTGTTCTCGGCGGCTCCGGGTGTTTTCGCCCGCGGCAGCGAGGATATGCCCGCGCGCCCGGTGCGCAAACAACTGATCGATGCCGGCCCCGATCTCGTCTTCGATGGCCCCGAACTGTTCCTCGGCGACCAGGTCGCGCGCTGCCTGACACCCAAGTCGCCGGCCCGGCGCGTCACCGCCGAGCGCTGCAACCGCCTCCTGGGCGGAATGCGTGGCGCATCCGAGGACAGTGACCAGATAGGCGGCCCCTTCCTCTACACACTCAACATCCTCTTCGATCATTCGAGCTTCGAGATCCACAAGCGCGCGCAGATCCTCTCCGCGCAAAAGGCCGCCGGCAGTTTCGCGGTCGAGGTGGGCAAGCAGATCGAGGAAATTGGCTGGGTACTCGACGAGGCGGGCAACAGCCGCTTCGTCTCGGTGATCCCGGTCATCTGGGTCTTCGGTCGGGACAGCGCGCAGGCCCGCGAGATGGCGGCGCGCGCCAAGCGCCTCTGGGAAAGCGAACCGCTCCCCTGGATGATGCAGGAGGAGAGCTATCTCAATCCCGTGCTGCTGCCGATGGCCCTGCCCTTCGGCTTCTATCCCGACCGGCGCACGGTCAAGATGCTGGAGCGCGATCTGCCCATGCCCGCCAAGGCGGCGACGCTGCTGGCTCCGGTGCAGACCGACTTTCGCGGCGGGGGCCGCCCCGCCCTCCTCTATGCCGGGCGCAAGGGCCAGCTTATCACGCTCGATCTCTTCGACCCGCGCATCAACAATTATAATTTCATCGTCTCGGCCGAGAGCGGCGCAGGGAAGAGCTTCCTGCTCAATAACCTCTGCCAGCAATATTATGCGCAAGGCGCGCTCATCCGCATCATCGATATCGGCGGAAGCTACGCCAAGCTCTGCACCCTTTGCTCCGGGCGATATATCGACATTGGCGAGGAGCATCTCGTCCTCAATCCCTTCGACATGGGATTCGCGCTCGACGGCGACGATCGCCAGTCGGCCATCTCCATGGCGGTCGCGATCGTCGCGGAAATGGCCAATGCCGCAACTCGCAAGGGCGTCAGCACGTCGGAATGGAACCTGCTCAAGTCCGCGGTCCAGTGGACGATCGACAGCGGACGGGCCGAGGCTGGCATCGATGCGGTCCGTGACTGGCTGGGCGCCTATCCCGCTTATGCAACAAGCGATCTCGACAAAGTCGATCACCTCATCCCTACCGCCCGCGAACTCGCCTTCAACCTGCGCGATTTTGCCAGTTCGGGCGCCTATGGCCATTATTTCAACGGCCCCTCGACCTTCGACATTTCCGCCGACGAGTTCGTCGTGCTTGAGCTTGAGCGCCTCAAGGCCATGCCCGATCTCTTCAACGTGATCGTGATGGTGGTGGTGAACGCGGTCACCCAGGAGCTTTATCTTTCCGCACGCGACCGGCCCCGCTTTGTCCTGTGCGATGAAGCTGCCCAGTTCATGACCCGCACCGACGGGCAGGATCTTTCCCGCCTCGCCGAGGTCTTCGGTCAGGGCTACAGGCGCGCGCGCAAATATCAGGGGAGTTTTGGCGTCGTCCTCCAGTCGATGAACGACCTGCTGCTGTTCGGCGGCACGGGACAGGTGATCCTCGAAAATGCCGCCACCCGCTTCCTCCTCCAGGGGTCGACCTATGACCGGGCCGTCGAGAACAAGATCCTCGATTATTCGGGCTTCGTCCTCGATCTCCTGAAATCGGTCCGCAACAACAAGCCCAATTACTCCGAAGTCTTCATCGACTCGCCGCTGGGTCTGGGCATCGCCCGGCTCGTGGTCGATCCCTTCTCCTATTGGATCAACACCAGCGCGCCGCAGGAGGTGGCGGCGTTCGAGGCGCGGCTGCGTAGCGGAAGATCGCCGCTCGAAGCGATTTGCGACCTGGCAGGCGTCGAAGCGACCGAGATCCTTGGGTCTACCCTCAACGGGGAGGCGCTGTGATGAGCAAGCCCTCCACCGACAGGAGCCATCCCCGGTTCGAGTTTGAACCCGATCCGGCGCTCGAAGCTTTCATCGAGCGGCGCGCCGCCGCCAAGGCCGAAGCGCAGGCGCTCTACTGGCGCTTCCGCCTGATCACGATCGAGACGATGATGCTGGGGCTGCTCGTCGGCGCCGCGGGTCTCGCGCTCCATCAGCCGCCCCTCCTCGTCTTTCGCGCCGCCGTCATGGTCGCCGCCGGCTGCTTTGCGAGCGGCATCCTTCTCATTGGCCTCACCGGCGCGATCGACAAGGGGATCATGCGCTTGCGTGCCTGGTGGCGGGCAAGATGAGAGGCATCCTTGACCCCGCACCTGCGCCCGGACCGATCCGCCTGCTGGTGGGAACGCAGCTCATGCTGCTCGTCCAGACGATGCTGGTGTTCGACGCGGCGGACGGCCTTCCGGCCAGCCTCAAGGCCTATCTGCTCGCGTGCGGCGTCCTTGGCGCCACCGCCCTCATCTGCGCCATCCGCGGCGAGAACGGACAAGGCGAACCCTGGTGGAGGCGGCGCCATGGACATTGAGCCGCGCTATCCCCATCGCGCCCGCCATGCGCTGATCGGCGCGCTGATGCTCGCCCTTGCCTGCCATGAGCCGGCGATGGCCGCGACCTCCACGATCGGCCGAACCTGGCCGATCGCCGAGCCCGACGCCATGGCGGAGATCGAGGCCCGCGCTGCCAGGGCGCCTAGCCTTGCTTCCCGGCTCGGCCCACGCTCGAACTGGTCGGCGCTCCAGGCGGCGCCATTGAGGCAGGCCAGGGTCGACCGCGTCCGCAGCCTCGTCCCTTTCTATACTGTGGAGGAGGATATCCGCCTGCCCGATGGCCGATTGCTTTACCCCAAGGGCTTCACCTTCAACCCGCTCGACTATGTGTCGTTGCCCCAGCGCCTCGTCATCGTCCATCCCCGTGATCTCGGCTGGGCGCTGAAGCAGGCGCGCTTTACCGATTTCATCCTGCTTACCGCGGGCGATGCGCTCGACCTGTCCGAGCGCAGCGGGCGGCCGCTCTTCATTTTGGAGGAACGGGTCAAGGAACGGCTCGGCCTTACTGTCGCGCCGGTGATCGTCGCCCAGCAGGGCAAAAAGCTCGTGCTTTCCGAATATGCTCTCAACAGCCGCCTCGCGCCTGAAGGAGCGGCGAGATGACCCCCATGAACGAAGCGCTCAGCGATAGGCTACGGGATGTCCAACAAGGCGTGAATTCTCGCGACAGGAAGGTGAAGCCGCAGCGGAATGTCGGGCAAGGGCTGGAACCCGTACCGCATGTAGAGTTGCTTGCGCTTCTCGACCTTCGCCGGGTCACCACAGTCAAGAATATCAAGCAGCACGACCGCGATGCCGACGTCCCTGGAGGCACGGCCAATTCTTTTGAGTGCATCGGCGAGGAGAAGGCTTCCAAGGCCCTTTCCCTGATGCCGGGCGTCGATAGCGATCATCGATATGAAAGCTGCCGGTATCTGACCATGGCCCGGCCTGCTGCGCGTGAAGGATGCGGGCAGATGCCCATAATCGACGCTGTGTGCATTGAGGGTGTAGAAGCCGATCAGTTCCCCGTCCGGCGACAACAGCACAAAGGCCCGGACATTATCCGCCCGGGCCAGTTTGCCAGCCGTCTTGCGCAGATAATTGTCGACCTGTTCGATGCCGGACGCAAAAATAGCGCGATCATGCCGCGCAGGATCGAGCGGCTCGATCACCATTCCCTTTTCAATCACGAAAGTGCGCTCTTACCGGCTTTCGATCATCTGGTCGTGACGCGCGAAGGCATCCCGCAAAGCCTCCGAGGGCGGGACAGGATTTTCAAGCGCGTTGAGGATCGCATCATAATCCTTTCGGCTCACGATCGTCCGCTCATGGGTCTGGATGGTTTCCAGCGCCGCCTTATAGGCCGCGTTCATCACGAAGGCGGAGTCATCCACGCCGCACCAGGCGGCGGCCTGCTGGATCGCCTGCTTGATATGAGGCTTGGTCCGAAAATTCATGCGGACCGTGCTGCGTTCGTTGACCGCAGCCGCCACGTCCTCAAACGCTTGCATCGCCAAAACCTCGTCATTCCTGTCTATCGCAATATGTACGCCTTTAAGGCGCACATTTCAAGTTTGATCAAAGGACTTTCTCGACGCCGGGCGAGGCTGATCCTCTTCACGCGCATCGCTCCGCTCGCACTGGCGCTGGCCGCCGGCGGCACCTCCGCGCCCGCCCACGCCTCCAAATGCGAAGCCGGCACCATCTTCAATCCGATCACCAAGGTACGGTGGAACTGTATCTTCCCGATCACCATCGGCGGCGTGCGGGTGGGCAGTTTCGACAAGCTCGACAAGGAGCTAGATGCCCAGTCCGCGTCCAAGCCGCTTTGCGCCTGCCGCAAGGGCGCGACCTTCTGGTTCGGCGTGAAGGTGAGCTTCTGGTCGCCCAACCGGATGATCGACGTCGTGACCGAGCCGGGATGCATGATGGCGATCGGCGCCGATCTCCTCCCCACCGGCGGCAGGCTTCAGGGCAGCCAGTCCTCGATCGCCGACGGCACCAACAGCCAGAAGATGTTCGCGCAGATGCACTATTACATCTCGCCGGTCTGGAAGATGCTCGACATGTTCACCGACCTCCCCTGTATCGAGGATGACGGGTTCGACGTCGCCATGATCACCGAAGTGCTGCCGACCTGGCAATCGGGAACGCTGGGCGCGATCATCCAGCCCGAAGGCATTCTCTTCGGCAATCCCGCCGCGGGTCTTGCCTGCATGGCCGACAGCGCCGCGGCCGCCGCGGGAAAGGTCATCGACCCGCTCTCCTGGTGCATGGGGAGCTGGGGCGCCACCTATCCGGTCGCGGGCGACATCCATTTTGGCGACAGCGTCGAGGCCTGGGCGGGTCTTGCTGCCAGAGGCACGTTCATGATGGGGCGCCTGGGTGCGCTCACCATCAGTTCTGCCGACGGCTGCTCCTTCAAGGCCCAGCCGATCTGGACCAAGAGCCGCTACAAGCTCCAGATCATGGAACCGGTCAAGGGCGGCAAGTGCGTCAATATCGGACGTCCCGGCGCGCTCTGGTCCTCGGCCAAACATGCGCCAGGTAAGGACAATGCCCAGTTCATGTCCTTTGAAAAGGTGATCTGCTGCGCGGGGGTGTCCACCCCATGAGCCAGACCCTTCCCCCCTGTCCCACAGCGGCCCGCCTTCCTGCCCGGTCTGCCCGCCAAGGCCATGTTGGCCCGGTCGGCCGCTACGTGGGCGGAGCGGCACCGTCGCCATCCGGCGCCGCTCCATCATCCGATTCTTCCCGTGCGGCTTTGGAAACGCACGGGGAGAAGGTCAGCACGGCCAGATGTACCCCCGGCGAGCGAGGATACCCCCCTCTGCCTGAATCCTCGCCCGCTTTGGCCGTGCTGACCATCAACGACGGAAAGGCCGCCTTCCAATGCCTGTCGGCACCACCCGACATGGTCGGGCTTTGCCCCCTTTTCCGGCTCCGCGCCGTGAATCGCTCTCGCCCACGTGAGGAAGAAGCATGAGGTGGCCCTTCTCCCCCTCGCTCGCGATACTGGCAGCGCTGAGCGTCCAATCGGCCTTCGCGCAGGACATGGACGCGAGAGCGCGGGCAGCGGCGGCGGCCTCGCGGGCCAAATCCGGCGACAGCGATGCGATCAGCAACAATTATCTGACGCCAGGTCTCGCCAATCAACCTGTCAGCACGGTCGACAATAGCCGCAGTTTCACACCCAATCTCGCCTGTCAGCAGAGCGCCACCATGCTTGAAATGCTGGTTCAGCCCGGCACCACCGGCGACATCACCCATCTCTCCATTTCCCGCGACAAGGATCTCGACGGCGCGTTCGACCAGGTCCTGACCCTCCCGGTCCCAGTGTCGGGAATCTGCGCCAACGGCGTCATCTCCTGTTCGCCCGGAAGCTGGAACCAGTGCCAGAGTTTCAAATGGGATGTCGGCGGTAGCGGCGACCTCAAGCTCAGCCAGGTCGACATGCCCGATCTGTCGGGTTGCTATTGCATCAATGCAAGCTGCGGCGCGAACCTGGTCGCAGGCAATCTCCCCTCGGTCCTGAAGGATCTGGGTGGCGGGGTCATCGGGGCGCTGACGACCGCCGATCCCCGGATCGCGGTGGCGCAGGCCAGTATCGACGGCCCGGCCATCCGCTATGTCGGCGCGCAGACGACCGCCTGCACCTCTTCGCCTGCGGTGTCCGCGACGAGCTATCGCGCCAATCCAACCGCGATCAGCGGCGACGCCTATGCCGCCTCGCAGGCAAATTCGGTCTTCACCGCACTGGCGGCCTCGCCGGCGGGGAACGGCAAGGCGGAGGAAACGCGGTCCTGCACGATCGAGCGCGAGATCAACGTCAAGGCCTGGGATTTCACCGACATCGTCTCGGCCAGTGGCTCGATCACCTCGACCAGCAGTTGCGGCACGGGATGCCTCCGCTTCCAGATCCGGGGTGCGGGGAGCTGCGGCAGCAATCCGCCCGTCTATACCGTCACCTTTAGTCCGTTGCTGCCCAGCCGGATCGTCTCGGCGCGGATCATCGAGATGGGCGCGGACGACTGGGTTCAGGGCCGGATCAATGGTCAGGTCGTGGGCTCGGCGGGCAAGCGCCTCTGGACGGGCGATGGCCTGCCGTCTGGCGACTGCCGGATCAGCGATGATCCCTGGTATAATCGCACGCCCATCGATTTTACCGACAGGCTCAAGTCCGGCGCGACGTCCGTCAGCGCGCGGGTGCGCGGCGGGGGTGGCGGCAATTGGGGCTACGTCACCGTCGAGATCCAGGTCGACACGAGCTGCGAGGTGAGCGAGCGGCTGGTGGATCTCTGCGCGGGCTATGCCAGCGATCCCGCCTGCCGCCTGACCCAGGAAGATATCGACGGCGTGCAAACGGTCCGCAATGGCGTCGTCACGGGCCTTAAACCCCTGCCCCTCACCCGGTTATTCGGCACCGGCAGCTGCACCTTTCAATATGGCCGCGACTTCTTCCTGCGCACGCGCCGCTATGCCTGCGTCGTCGACACAACGGGAACAGCGCAGCCCGATCTCAGCCGGGCAACCTATATCATCGACCATTCGACCGAGACGATGCTCGCCGACCAGACCCGGAGCAGCGATGGCGCCCTCGTCCAGTCGACCCGCGCGTTCGCGCTCCCCGACCGTCCGGCGGTCGCGGCCTGCGAGTCCATCTGCAAGACCCGCGCGGCCAGCGCCAATAGCGGCGTCGCCCCGGCGGGGCTCGTGGCGGAAAAGCAGAATCTGCCCGTTGGCTGGGACAGCCTTTATCATGTCTGTTCGGCCGACAATGTCTGCCCGCTGGGCGACGGCGAAGAGATCGTCTCACCCTGCGGCTGCCTCGATGATTTTCCCGAGGCGGTGGTGATGATGCAGACGGTCCGGCTAGCAGGCTCGGACCTTGCCTGCACGGCGGTGGCGCGATGACCCGCCGGCTCGCCTTCAGCCTGGCGCTCGCTTGCGCGCTGGCGCCGTTTGGCACTGCCATGAGCCCGCCTGCCCAGGCAGCACAGATTTGCGCCGCCGACCTCAATGGCAATGGCGATGCCGCCGATGAGGGAGAGATGGCGCAGTGCCTCACGACTGCGGACGGTGGATCGCTTTGCCCCATCGGCAAGGTCGACTGCGTGGCCGACGTGCAGGGCGGCTATGCCTGTCCGCTGGGGGCAAGCTATGCCTGCAAGACTCCGACGGCAGGGGGCGTGCCGGCCTGCTCGCCCAACAGCTGCATCGATACCGCTGCCACGCCGATCGAGAATGAAGCGGTCGTCGATGATCCGGGCGCGCCGGGTGACGGCCCGGTCGATGCCGACGGCAATTGCCTTGGCACCATCGAGATATTTGGCGGACGGGCGCTGCGCTGCCGGCCGCCTGGCGCCAGCGTCACCTTCCAGAATTGCTGCAAGGACAAGGGCAAGATCGTGAAAGACGGGATGGGCGGCTCGCTGAGCTCCATCACGACCAAGATCGCGATCGCCAAGGGCGTCTTTACCGGCATGAAAGCGGCCTATACCGCGTTCAAGGCGGGCGCGACCGCGAGCGAGGCGGCCTCGGCCGGCGCCCATGCGATCATCGTCGGCATCGATCCCACCTCGATCGCGATCAGCCTTGCCATCAATTACATGATTGAGGTGCTGCTCCAGAGCTGCGACCAACAGGATATGGAGACCGGCATGCTGCGCGGTTCGGGCATGTGCCATGAGGTCGGCACCTATTGCTCGTCCAGTATCTTGGGAATCTGCATCCAGAAGGCGCGGGGCCATTGCTGCTTCAACACCAAGTTGGGTCGCATCATCCAGGAGCAGGGCCGGCCGCAACTCGCCGCCTTCAACAGTCTTGGCTGGGGCACGCCCGAGCATCCCTATTGCCGCGGCTTTTCCGCCGAAGAGTTCCAGGCGCTCGATTTCAGCCGGATGGATCTCAGCGAATATTATTCGGACATCGAGGCCCGCGCCCAATCCGACATCCAGATCGACATGAAGGAGAAGATCGATGCGACGCTCAGCATCATCCATCCCTGACCTTTTGCTGCGCGCCGGCGCCATGGTCGCGCTCTGCGCCGCCGCCCCCGCGCTGGCGCAAGGCGGGCAGACCGTGGGAGAGCCCCAGCCGGCCGAACCAGACAAGCCCGCCCCAGGCAAGCCCGCTATATCTGGCCCGACCGGCATTCCCGAACCATCGCAGGCGATGCGCCGCCGGGCGTTCGAGGCGATGCGACAGAAGGGGCGCTTTCCCGACATCGAAGCGCGGGCGCGCAAGGATCGAGAGGACGCCGCGCAGCGCATGGCGGCCGAGCATGACGCCCTGCAAAGGCGCCTTTACGAGGCCCTGGGGCTGGCTGCGCCGATCGATTCTGCGAAGCCAAAGGACGTGCGCGGAGCGGCTTCAGCAAAGAGCTGGGTGCCGATGCTGTTCGCCTCCTCCTCCATGCCGCTCCAGACCCTGCGCAATTACGCCGCACAGCTTGAGTCCGTGGGCGGGGTTATCGCCTTTCGTGGCGTTCCCGGGGGCATGAGCAAAATCGGCCCTTTGGCGAAACTGACGGCGCAGATTCTGCGCGTCGATCCTGGCTGCGGAGGTCCGGCCTGCACGATGCGCAACGTCCAGCTCATCGTCGACCCGATCCTCTTCCGCCAGCATGGCGTCAATCAGGTCCCTGCCTTCGCCATGGTGCCGGGCGATCCCACCCTTCCCTATTGCGAGCGCGACGACGAGGTCGGCCCAAGCGCCAGCCATATCGTCTATGGCGACGCCGCGCTGTCGGGGCTTCTCGAAGAATATGCCCGCCTTGGCGGCAAACAGGAGGTCCGCGATGCTGCGTCTCGCCTGTCTCGCCGCTAGACGGCTCTGGCCCGCCCTCGAGGCCCTGCCCGCGCAGGCGGCCCGCGCGCTCGGCGGTGCGGTCGGTGACCAGCCTGCCGACAACAGGCGATTGGCCCTGAACCTCGCCGTCATCCTGCCCGTCGCGACCCTCACCTGGCTTGGATTGCCGGGCATCACCCTGGTCATGAGCCCGTCGATCGATGCCTGGGCCGTACGGCGCGCGCCGGGTCTGATCCAAAAGGGCGATCTCGTCGAGTTCATGCTCTTCCACCCCATCGCCGGCCCGAAGCCGGTGAGCGTCACGAAGCGGGCGCTCTGCCTTCCGGGCGAGCGCCTCCGCGAAATCGAGCGGCTCTCGGTCGATGGCCGCGAGGGCACCCGCAGCTGGTATTATTGCGACCGCACCTTCCTTGGCGCGAGCCGGCCCTTCGGCCGTGACGGTCGGCCCCTTCCCCATCTGCGCTGGGGTGATCGACCGATCCCGCAGGGCTTTGTCTATGTCGGCTCCGATCATGCCGGGGGCTTTGACAGCCGCTATTTCGGGCCGGTCCGGCTCGACCGCCTCACCCGCATGGAGCGCATCCTGTGAGGCGCGCGCTTGCCCTGCTGGCAGTGGCTGGCCTGCTGCTCCCGGCGGCAGCCCAAGGAGAGGACACGATCCGCCAAGGTTACTGGTGGTATCGCGCCAAGCCCGATCCCACCGAGACGCCGCACGATGATGTGCCACCAGCCCCGGTCATCCCGCCCATGGCCGAACTCGCGCGATGGAGCCCGCCCAGGATCGCCAAGCTGATCGCAGACCAGCGTGATTATGCGGCGACCGTTCTTACCGTCGAAGCCGTATCCGATTTCTGGCGGCTGGAGGATTTTGCGCGGCGCAAGGCCCGCGCCTTTGCGGGCGTCACACAGCTGGCGATGCTCACCCATCCCGAACTCAGCGCCAAGTCGGCCAATCCGATGATCGGCGATGCGCGCGACGCGCTGGGCGCGCAGAAGGATGCGGTGCGCCGCGCCTATCTGCGCTCTCGCGGCCCAGAATTCGCGCTCGTCATGTTCTCGCGCACCTCCTGCGGCTATTGCCGGGTGCAATGGCCGATCCTCCAGCGCTTTCAGGAGGAAACGGGCTGGCAGATCATCCGCGAGGACCTTGACCGGCGGCCCGAGCTTAGCGCCCGCTTCGGCGTCGAGGTGACGCCCACCACCATGGTCATTCGCCGCAACTCCGCGCAGCGCATGGTTATCGCCAATGGCGTCGAGACATTCCCGACGCTCATCCAGACCGCCTATCAGGCGGTGAAATTGCTATCAGGCGACATCAGGCCCGAACAATTCCTGACGGGCGCGGGCGAAGAGAATGGATTTTTCGACGCGCTCGCCAATGGTCCGGTTGCGGCCGCCGATCCGATGGCAAACCCAGGCGGTGTCCGCCCATGAGAGCCCTCCACCTTCGAGCATCGATCGCGCTGCTGGGCGCGCTGCCGCTCCCGGTTCAGGCGCAGGCGGAACGACGCGCGCCTGACCGAACCCAGGCGGCCCGCGCCGCGATCCATCCGGTGTCCACCGCCAGCGAAATGCAGAGCTGGCTCGCCCGCGTTCCTCGAACGGTCGATTATCCGCCGGATTTCGAGGCGGCTTTGAAGGGCCAGGGACCCGCGTTCGTCATTGAGATGAGCACGGCGCCCGGTTGCCTCCCCTGTGGCGATCTCTGGACCAAGCTCCTCGCCCTCAAGACACGTTATGGCCTGGCGGTCCGCCCGATCGGCAGGGAGGAGGCGATGCTCCGCTCGGGACGGCTTGGCCTCCCCTGGATCGGCCATCCCGTTGCCTGGCTCCGCCCCGCCTCCGACGAGGCGCGCATCCTGCCGATCGCGATCGGGACGGATCATCCAGCCAATCTCGCCCGCAACATCTATCTCGGACTCAAGATGCAGACCGGCGTGCGGGCCGCGGTCGGCGTGCGCGCCATGGCGAAGTTCACCGGCATTGTCGCAGCCGGTACCGCCTCAAAAGAGCGGAATCGGAACTGATCATGCAGGGAGCCTCAATCATCGACATTCCGTCAATGCAGAGACAGGAGCCATCGGCCCGCCTCGGCTATCGCGCAAACCTCGATATTCTCGGCGAGCTTGTAGGTCTCTTCTCCAGGATAGATGACGATCCGGCGCACCGGATCGAGATCAGCGCAGGCGTGGTGGAAGCCCCGCTCGACCTTGGGCGAAAGACTGCGCTTGATCTCGAACGCCCACAGACCGTGGCCGGGGATGGTGAGAAGAAGATCGATCTCGGCGCCAGCCGATGTTCTGTAGAAATTTGCCTGCGTGCCCTCAGGCGCTGCCGAGATCAGCGTTTCGATCGCAAACCCCTCCCAGCTCGCACCAGCGACGGGATGTCCCAGCACATCTTCGCGGGAGCCCAGACCCAGCAATGTGTGAACGATGCCGCTATCGCGCACATAGACTCGCGGGGATTTGACGAGCCGCTTGCCGCTATTGCTGTGCCAGGGTTCCAAACGGCGGACGAGAAGCAGGTCGACCAGAAGATCGAGATAGGAGGCGATGGTCTTGGAATCGACGCCAAGACTGCGCCCCAGTTCCGAGGCATTCAACAGGCCCGATTGATGGTGGGCGAGCATCGTCCAGAAACGCCTCAGCGTTTCGGCAGGAATACGCGGACCCAGCATGGGAATGTCACGTTCGAGATAGGTTCGGATGAAGTCCTGCCTCCAACGCCGGCTCGCGGCATCGCTGGTGGCGAGATAGCTGTCGGGAAAGCCGCCGCGAATCCAAAGCCGATCAACATCACCGTCGCCCACCTCCAGGGCGTCGAGCGGACGCATTTCCAGATAGGCGATGCGCCCGGCAAGACTTTCGCCCGATTGAGCCAGCAAGTCGATCGAAGCCGAGCCCAGCAGCAAAAATCGGCCCGTCCGCAATCCCTTCCGACGACCCCGATCGATCAGGCCCCGCAAAAGCTGGAACAGGTCCGGCAGCCGATGAACCTCATCGAGTATGACCAGCTTGTCTTCATGGTTTTCGAGATAGAGTTCGGGATCCGTAAGCTTTGCTCGATCCCGATCCGATTCAAGATCGAGGTAGATGGATGGCCGCTCATCGGCCATCTCATGCGCGAGTGTCGTCTTGCCGACCTGGCGTGGCCCGAGCAAGGCGACTGCGGGGCTTTCATCCAGTCGGGCGACAAGTTCGCTTTTGATACGGCGTTCAATCATCCTTGCATATTTGGATCGATATTACGAATTTGCAAGGTTAATTGTCTAGAGATTTTGCAAGCAATACCAAAGGGCGCGCATATGGCGGGTGGGCCCTTTCCTTACTCCTCAAGACAAGGAAGCCGCCATGCCCCATCTCAAATATAGCGCGACCCTAGCTGTTCTGGCTCTGCTTGCAACCTGCGGAACAGCTATGCCCGCGCACGCCCAGAGCTGGGCCGAACATTGGTTCGACAATGTGACCTATACCAGCCCCGGCAGCTTCGAGGACCAGACTCGCGGCTATGTAACGGCGGGCGGCATGTCGGGCCGGATCGATGTCCATAGCGATTATCTCATGTCGCTCACCATGCCCAAGGTGAAGGCGGGCTGCGGCGGCATCGACATGTTTCTGGGCGGTATGTCCTTCCTTGACCCGGACTATCTCGTCCAGAAGCTCGAGAGCATCCTCCAGGCCGCGCCCGCCGTCGCTTTCCAATATCTGCTCGAAACCCTCGACGAGAAGATGGGGAACATCATTTCAAAGATGGAGGCGGCCACCAATTTCCTCAACTCCATCCAGGTGAATGACTGCCGCCTTGCTAACCGGATGGTCCAGATCGCCAAGGGCGATGATAACATGTCGGGGATCATTGAGGAGATGACCGGCTACAAGTCGGTGAAGGAAGGTTACGCCAAAAGCTATCAGCAAAGCCGAGAGAAAATCCAGGCAAACGGGAATAGCCCCACCGAGGATCTGAAGGACGCGCTCGCCAATTGCCCGGCCGAGGTCACCGACATCTTCCGCACCGGCTCGCTGCTGGCTCATGCGGCGGCCCGCGTCGGCGCCGCCGATTGGGCGGGCGTCATGCGCGCCCGGGTGGGCGACGTCTATATGCGCTGGGACGCCAACGACAAGGTGCCGCTCTTCTCGGCCATCCCCGCCTGCGCTGGGCAGGATACCGAGTCGTCCGATGATTTCCTGAGCGGCCGGGTCATGCGCCGCGCGCTCAACATGCCCGCCACCGCCGCCGATTGCACGCAGGACGGGACCAAGGGCGCGCTGGCGCTCACCCGTGAGCGCATGACCTCGATCGCCGAGAAGATCAGGACGCGCGCAGCGCTGACGGCCGAGGAGCGTCAGTTCGTCGCCAATGTGCGGACCCTGCCGGTCTACCGGATGCTTGAATGGGGCGTGCGACAGGATGTGGTCGACTCGGTGATTGGCGATACCGACGAGCTGGTCGCCCTGACGCTCGCCTATCAGATGTTGAACGACCTCACCCGCAGCATCGATTTTGCCATCTCCAATGCCGAGCGCGGGACCAGCGCGGCGGGCGCCGCCGATAGAACCAGCGCCAATATCTGCCAGACCCGCATCCTCACCAAGGGCATCGAACAGCTGCGCGACCTGCGCGAAGAGGTGCTGCGCCAGCGCGCGCAGATGCGGCAATCCTATATGGCGGCGCTCTCCCAGGCGAACCTCTCGACGGGCTATGCCGGCCTCATCCGCCAGCGCGATCGGGACGCGCGCGACGCCGCCGGCACCGCCGCCAGCCGCAACCGCTGAAGGATCGGACACCATGCGCCTCATCTCCCGCTTGCCCGCGCTGCTGTGCGGTCTCGCCAGCCTGTTCATCGCCTCCCCTGCCCTCGCTCTGGAGACGAGCTTTCACACCTATGACGGCTTTGCCGAGACGGTGGATGCGTTCCGGCTCGTCTCGATGATCTTCGCCGATCCGCGTTACGAAACGCTGGTGCTGATCGTCGCGGTCGTCGGGATGGCGCTCGGCGCCGTGCTCGCCATGATCCGCGGCACCGGCATGGGCCTTGTCGCCTTCGGTCTTCAGATGCTGGTCGGCATCGGCCTGTTCGTCGGCCTTGTCGCAACGACCGGCACCGTCCATGTCTATGATCGGGTCAGGAACGCATATCAGCCGGTCGGCGACGTCCCCAATCTCATCGTTCTGGTGGCGGGCGTCACCAACATGATGGAGCGGGCGCTGGCCGAAACGATCGACGACAATACACTCGACCCGCATGCCAAGCTCGAATTCGGTGCGGGCGGCCATGCCTTCGACCTGTTCCTCAATGCCGTCAGTCCGCGAGGGCCGATGACCGATGCCTTTCTCGACGCGACGATCAAGGATTATGTCCGCCAATGCTATCCGGTCGCCCGCGTCTCGCCGGCCTATGGGATCGACGACGACCAGCTCTTTCGCACCAGCACCGACCTTCCTGCGTCCTTCGCCGCCATGGCGGGGCCTTCGACCTTCAGCACCATCTTCACAGCCTCGGACAAGGGCGGCACGACGGTCAGCTGCAACGAGGCCTGGACCCATATCGCGGATCGGCTCTCCGACCCGGCGATCTTCGAGGATTATTCCTCCCAGGTCTGCCAGCGCACCGGCTATGACATCGCCAAGGCCGACCAGCTCGCGCGCTGCCGCAGCAATCTCTCCGAAATGAGCGACATGATGCTGGGAACGCCGCTCACCGCCCAGGCCTTCTTCACCAACATCCTGCTTGGAAACAGCGTGGGCGATGTTCTCTTCGAAGACAGCCCGGCGACAGCCGCCCGCGTCATGGCCAATCGCGCGGTGGTGGCGGGAGGCCTTGCCACCATGTCGACCGCCAATGAATGGATGCCGACGATCCGGGCGACAGTGTTCGGGATCATGCTGTTCATGATGCCGATTGCGCTGCTGTTCATCCTCACGCCGATCAACCTGCGGGTCGCGAGCTTCGCGCTGGGGCTCTTCGTCTTCGTGGCGCTGTGGGGCGTGATCGACGCCGGCATCTATCAGTTGACCCTTGGCCGCGCGATGGCGGTGCTGGCCGAGATGCGCTCCAATCATGTGGCCGCCACGACCTGGATGCTTGCCCCCTCCTCGGCGATGAAGGCGCTCGCCATCTTCGGCAGTTTCCGCACAGCAGCGGCGGGCCTAGCTGGAGCGTTCGTGTTCACGGTGTTCCGCTTCTCGGGCAACGTCTTCTCATCCTTCACCGGCGGTTCGCTTGGCGTCCAGGCCCAGGGATCGGCCGCGGCTGCCGGGGTCTCGACCTCCGAAGGCTTTGCTACGGCCCTTGAAGCGCAGGCCTCGGCCATGGGCACGGGCTCACGCCGGTCGGCCGCTTCCGGCTTCGGTGACTTCGGGGAGCGCTCAACCTTCGGCACCAACCGGAGTTTCGGTGCAGCAGGCGCTGTTGGTGCGGCCCATGGCGGCGGGGCGCCCGGCAGCGCGGCCATGGCCCTCGGAAGCACGGACGCCGCACGAGAACTGGGCGGCCTTGCGCCTGCACTCCACGGCCGAGACCTCAATGATCCGGCGACGGCGAGCGCTGTGCGCGCGGCGGCGGCAACCGGCGCGATCCACAACTTTGCCGAAAAGGACGCACTGCGAAGCCTTGGCACCAGCTATTTCGGGTCGGGCGAAGCGGGCGAGAAGGCATTCGGGGCCTTCACCCAAGGCTTGGTCCAATGGCGGGCGTTCGGCGACACTCGCGCTTATGGCATGATGATGCAGGCGGCGACGCGGCATTTTGAGCGCGGGGGTTATTCACCGCAGGACGCGGCGCTGAAGGCGAGCGGGGTCATCGCCGAGGCGAGCGCCGATCCGACCTTCGCCAAGCTCATCGCCAACAGCTACGCGCAGGAGGAAATGCTGCGCAACGATCTGACCTCCGCCCAGGTGCAGGTCGGCACCATGGAGGGACGCCGGGATTACGCCGGTGACCGGGTGTCTCAGGTGGAACGAGGCAATGTTGCGACCGAGCAGGCCTATCGCACCGGCGGGAACCAGGGCCACCGCAACGCCGCCACCATGCTCGGCCTCCCCGTTGATGAGATGAGCCGCCGCATCGCCTTCATCAATGCCCTCTCCGGTGAAGCGCGCTCCTCCGCCATCACGCAACTCTCCCGCGCCACTGGCCGGAATGAGGCCCAGGTAACCAAGGCTCTCGAAACCTATCGGGCGGCGACCGATCTTGGGACGGCGGACGGGGCGACAGCCGAAGCGGCGCGCGAAGGAACCAGCGTCTATGGCCGGACCCGCGAAGCTGCCGGTTACGACTTCGCCGAGCGGTCGGGGAAACTCGACGCGCAGAAGGAGGTCGGACACGATGGAACACGCAGCGCCGCCCGGATCGGTGAGCAACGCCGACAGTCGGATAATTTTGGTTTTGCGCAAGGCGCCGAGGCCGCCAGCATGTCCACGCGCGAGGCAGCTCGTCTCGACAGCTTCATTCGGACGCTGGCGGATGCGAGTGGCAACCAGCTCGACATGTCGGAAGGCGGTGCCGACCGCATCGCTGATCGGGCGCGAAACGCGCGGATGACCAGTATCGTAGAGCGCGAGCGTCTGTCCCGCATGCAGGGGCTGCTGCGGGCCAACGGCATCGAGATGAGCAAGCGCCAGATCGCCATGGACCAGAATGGCGATTTCAGGATGAACCTCACCCCGGCGACGGCCGCCCAGATGTGGCAGGCTGGCCTCCTTAACGAGAGCCAGCTCGGTGCGGTCGCCAATGGCGGCCATGCCCGCTTCAGCCTCGCTCATAATGACCTGCTCGTCTCTAGTAGCGCAGGGTTCGAGAAATCGGCGCGCAATGACACCAGCACGCGGTTCGAGGCCGGCAAGCAGGCCGGTCCCGACACGATCGAGCATTTCATGGGCGGCGGTGCCGAAGGTCGCGCCGCCATGGCCAACTGGCTCAAGGGCGGATTCGAAATGGACCGAAAGGGCAATTGGCGTCTCAAGCCGCAGATCGCTGACACGCTCCAACGGGATGTGCAGGCGATCATGGCTCAGACCGGTTGGGAACGGTCGATTACGAGAGCAGCGCAAGACCAGTCTGCCTTTAGCACTTCTGTCCAAGCGGAGATCAGTGGTGGATCAACGAGTCGTGGAAGCAAAGGCAGCCGCGCAGGAGCGGCGGCTGGGTTTGGTCAGTTTGCCGGGTCACTCGGTGCGTCCTCGCAGGAAAGCGGAACAACCAGCGAAGCGGCCAATGCCCAGCTCAACATAGTCAATTTCGAAGTACGCCAGGCAATCGCAAACTCTGAGCGTGCGGCGTCCAAATCGCTCAATCCGGCATCTTCATTCGCCAACCACCTTTCGGCTGAAATTCTTGGACGCGATGGACTGCGAAATCGATATCTCGAAGATGCCGATAGTGGCCGAGGTACAGTCGATGTAAATGCTCCGGTGACATCCTGGGAGCAGTCATCCCTGCTAAGCGGGGGGCGCTTCTCCACAGATCTTGCCAATGGACCATTTGATGGCGATCCTCATTTCAAGAAACGCGATTGATATTGCTGGGATTGAGCGGGTTTAAAGGATTGCCAATCCAGAATGCGCCAGATCGCGGATCTAGAGGATCAAACTGCCACGGCATCCCCGATGGGCCGTATTTCCTGCGATCCCTAAAATAGTCCTCATCAAACTCACCGTCTGTCGCAGCTGGCAATGATCCCAACCAGCGTCGAATGAATCCGAAAGAGAGAACTAGCGCCACAATGGGCGGAAAGAAGAAGATATTCAGATATCCACCGGCAGCCGAATGATAAACTTCTGTCAAAGCATCCAGCTTGAGGGCAGCAAGCATGCCCAGCCAATAGACTGGCACGCCACTCCACCAGAGCTTCGCGTACCAGGGTCGCGAAAGCCAATCCCTGAGACGAAGTTCGTCGGGGTTCCGATCCGCGTCATTGGGTTCAATGGTTGCAGCCATCATCAATTCCTCTTCGCCGAACCTACCATCTTGGAGCCGCGCGGAAAATAGCTAACCCTCCGAAATCAGGAAGTTTCGTCCTCCTGTCACCTGGTTTACCAAGATCCGATCACTCCAGCCCCCTGCTACCCATCGCGCCCTCCCCCTTCCCTTCGTCGATGCCCCCATTTCGGGTCCAGTTTTCGCTCTCACAAAATGCCGTCGCCACCAGATAAATCGAGCAAATCCATTGATTTTCCTGCGATTCGGCGGCATCATTTTGTTTGGCCGGGCAGACCTCATTCATGAGGTTGATTGATGCCTAAAAATGTTTCGGCGCCGCCGGATGCGGCAAAGCAGTTCGTCATACCTGCTGCGAAGGATCGTCGTACCGACTCCTTGTGGCGCATTGCCATGGTTGCTCAGCGGACGGGTCTCTCCCGCGCGACCATCTACAGGCTTGAGGCTGCGGGCCACTTCCCCAACCGACAGCAGATCAGCCCACGATGCGTTGGATGGTACGGAAGCGACATTGAGGATTTCATCGCAAATCCAAAGGCCTTCATTCAGACGGTGAAAAGGCGATCCGCGCGGCGATAAGGTCAGGCGGGGGCCCAACAATCTACCGTCTTAAGCCAGACGAACCAGTGCGGCACCCCGACGGTTTTCGCCAGCGGCCCCTTCTGAGCACCGCGCATCGACCGCCACCAAAAATATATTGGCATCGTCATTAGAAGAAAGGCATGCCGGGAATCTAAGGGAAGGCTCGCAAAAATGGCGCGGACGGTACAACCGAATTCGAACCGGCGCTCATCAGCGCCCAAGGATGATGTCATCCAGATTAGGGCATCGGCAAGCATGAAGGCCGTCCTCACCCGTGCAGCCGCTTTGCGCGGCCAGAAACTCTCCGAGTTCATGCTCGATTGCGCGCGCCGTGAAGCCGAGGATGCCATTCTCGACCAACGCACCTTCTTGCTCGACGCTGAGCAGCATGAGCGGTTCCTGGCAATGCTCGATTCTCCGCCCGCACCTTCAGAGCCGTTGCAGGAGCTATTTCGGCGCAAACCGGCTTGGGAATGCTGAAGTCCGGTCGACTGCAGACCGATGCCGAATTGGGCGAACTGATTATGCTGCTACCTATCGAAGCCGCCATGTCGCTCCTGAATGACGGAATGGTCGATCAGGCCAATTTTTCGCATAGATGTTTGAAAGTTAATGGTAATTTCTGCCATTCTTGTTTTGATAACATAAGATCGATATATGGTAGTGATCGATCCGACGGAGATCGTTCGAGGTAGTTCGATGAGTAGCGTAACGGTACAGGTTCTGACGACAGTGAACGCTCCCTACGGGGCGGACCTTTCTGCGCATCAACTGGCCGAGCTTCTCACCGATCTGGAAAGTGCGGTCACCTTCAACGCTATGGCCTTTTCTTTCTTCTCCGAGGTTCCTGCTGACATTCAACAGGATTTTCTCAAGGAGATGGGCGTGAGTGCCGCAGCGGCCAGCAAGGTAGCATGCCAGTTTTCGGAGCTTTCCGGCTACGCGTTGCCTCTGGCGGCTTAAACGGGTGCCGAACAACCAAGCGAGCCAGTGGCCAATCCTGTTCGATCTGGCGGGCAACATCTTCGATCATTTTCAGTCGACCAACGGCTTCATTCCAGATTGGACCTTCGGCGGCGGCACGGCACTCATGCTGCAAATCGATCATCGCGAAAGCCATGACATCGATCTGTTTTTGGATGATCCGCAAATCATACCCTATCTCAATCCTGAAACACAGGGAATTTCTCTCAACAGACGGCCTGATAGCTACGTCGCGGACGGAAATGGGGTTTTGAAGCTTGCCTATAAGGATATAGGCGAGATCGATTTTATTTGCTGCGAAAGCATAACCGATGACCCTACTCAGAGAGCTGTCATCAGGAATCGCGATGTTAATCTTGAAACTCCTGCCGAGATCATCGCGAAGAAGGTGTATTACCGTGGATGGAATTTCCAGCCGCGTGACATGTTTGATCTCGCAGCCGTGGGCGATCAGCACGGTATCGATTACGTCGTCTCGGCACTGCGACAATGTGGCCTGGGCCACTGCGAAAAGGCGCTGGAAATCATCAAGAACGCCAAGCCAGAATTCGTTCGGTCGATCATTGGCCAATTGATGTTCAGGCCAGGGACGGCCTATCTCGTTGATACGGCGCAGGCTATGAGCCGCGAATATCTCACCGAAACGATTTCAAGTCTGCGTGCCGCTAGCGCGGCACGCAATCCCTGAACCCAGCGCCCTTCGATCTCGCAAGATCAAACTGGCTGGCCTAACGCCTGGCCGGCCTGAACTGGATGACGTTCGGACCCGTCGGCGCGCTTTCCCAGCGTGAAAGCAGCCTGCCCTTGGCCATCCGAACATTCACCAGAGCGAACGGGCTTTCGAGCCCGTCCCCGATCAGATCAGCCCAGGCCTGCAGCATCTCCCGCCGCGGCTTGAAGTAGCGCGCGCGGTTATAGGCCCATTCCGACGCCGATATGCCTTTGGGCACATGCGACAGAACAAGATCGATGATCATGCGATCGCCGTCACGCTCGAGTTCCGCAGCCCGCTCGTTCATCACCGTAGAGAATGCCGAACGCCAGCCGTGCGGCACCATCTTCCCCTTATAGGCACCATCCCCGATCCGCTTGTACAAGGTGCTGACAGCCGCGTCGCTCATCGGCAAACGCCAGGACCGGCTACTCGGGAAGACGAGGCTGAACTTTCCGGTGAGTACCCGTATGGCGCGCAGCGTTTCGACAGCCTGCCAGGAAAGCGGGACGTCGTGGCCGAAAGCGGCATTGCTCTTGTCCTCGACGGCCAGCTTCATCCGCCCGGCGGGTATCCGCCAGATCGCCCCCGGCGCAGGCTTGTCGGGATCTTCCCAGTCGATGCCCTCAAACTCGTCCCACAACGCGGTTCGAAGGACGCCAACGCGGACGGCGGTCAGAGCGAGCAGCCGGGAGGCCAGCTTGCTCAACGGGCCACCGGTAGAGAGATCGACGCGTCTCTGAAATTCGATAAGCTGGGACACGCGCGTGAGCGCTGGTTGCTTGATCCCCGGAGGCGAGCGTTTCAGCGCATCCGCGACGATCTCGACGCTGACGATCGTTTCAGTGGTCACCAGCCCTTCGCCGCGAGCGCGCTTGAGAACACCCAGGATGTAGCCGCGGACCCGCTTCGCAGTCTCGATCGCGCCTCTCCGTTCGATCTTGCGAAGGGCGATGAGGACCATTTCGCTGGTGACCTGACTGACCGGGAGCTTCCCGAACTCAGGATAGATGTCCTTCTCGATCCTCGATCGAACCCTGAAGGCGTTGGCGGCAGACCACCAAGGCTCGTTTTCCGTAAGCCATTCTTCGGCTTTGGTACGAAAACTGGCGTCCGCCTGAACTACGGCCTGCGCCTTCCGTCGGACAAACTCCACCGCAGGGTCGATGCCCTGCCGGAGCAGTTCGCGCGCCTCTTTTTGCCTTTCCCGCGCTTCGGCAAGCCCGACCTCGGGGAACAGCCCGAAAGTGACAAGCTTCTCGCGCTCGGCAAAATGATATCTGAACCGCCACGACTTCGCGCCGGCCTTTGTGACATAGAGATAGAGACCGGCAGAATCGGTCATCTTGTAATTCCGCCCGGTGGCGGCGGCGTTTTTCGCTTCAGCGTATGTAAGAGTCATCGATACCCCAAAAATTGGTTTCGATACCCCCACCGATACCCCACGATTCGTGAGATACCCCGAGACATCCTGAGACATTATGGATGAACAACGGCTCACAAACCCCTGATTTATAGGGATTTATGATATCACATAATGCTCATGAAATCGAGTGTTGGTGGGCCCGGCAGGACTCGAACCCGCAACCTAGCCGTTATGAGCGGCCAGCTCTAACCATTGAGCTACAGGCCCCACCTTGTTGCCCGGATAGGCAGCATCAGGCCGCTTGGCAAGCCTGTCCTCGCGGCTGGACTGCGTTAAGGAACGCATCCAGCGTCGCGGGGCGAACATTTCGCCTGTCCAGATGATCAAGCACTGCGTCCCACCAGCCATAGAAGGCGGTCCTGTCCGCCTCGTCGCGAACATAGGGCGTATGCCCGGGCTCCAGCGTCGGGGAGTGGAAGCTGAAATTCAGCACCGGCACGCCCTCCCCCAACAGGGCGTCGATTGCGGCGATCGCCTCCTGCGCGTCGATCCCTTCGGGCGTCAGCGGTATGCGGCTCAACATCCCGGTGCGCGCCAATGCGCCAGCCATCGGTCCCATGAGTTGCGCCACGCGGTACAGACGCTCGCCACCGCCGCGCAGCAGACCGGCAAAGGCCGTGGACAGCGGCAGCTCCACCAGGCGCCGTCCGGGTCCCGCCCAATAGGGATATTGCGGCAAGCCCCGGAAGTCCGGACCATATTGCCCGCCATAATCGAAGCGGCTGCGGACCGAACTGTCCAGCCGGAAGCCCGCCTCCTCCAGCAGGCGGGCGCTATTGGGCCCGACACCGTAGCGGCCGGCCCGGTAAGCGATGGGGCGAGCGCCGAAACGTTCCGCAATCCGCTGGCATAGCGCTTCCAGCTTCGCCCGCTCCACCGCCTCCGGCAGAAAGCCGACATAGCTGTTGGCGGCCGTCACCTCCTCGACATGCGGCGGATTGACCCAGGGATGCAGATGCGCGCCGATGTCGGCCGCGCCATCGGCCAGCCAGCGTCCCATCAGTTCCGCCGCTGCGTCGCTGTCGACCACGGGATAGTCGGTCACATAGACGGGTTTCACCCCGGCCGCCGAGAAATAGGCCTGGCCACGCGCCATTCCGTCGAGCGCCGTCACGCCATGCCCCGTCCGGCGGAAGGGGGCGTTCCAGTCGAACTCCTCCTCCGTATCCACGAACAGCATGAAGCGCGTGCCGAAGTCCGGATCGAGCGTGACCCTGTCCTCCGCCGCCGGCGCGCGGAGCAGGTTGCCGTCATGGAAAAGCGTCGTCATCCCGCCACCGCTACCCGGATTTGGTTGCGATAGGGTTTCCCTCGGCGCAGGTCAGGCGCTGCCGACGGCATCCTCCGTCTCCGCCATGGCCGGCACGGCGAGCAGGAAACGGCCGGGTTCGACGTCCAGCGCCCCGCCGCACCCCGTCGCCAGGCTGCGGATCAGGCGCAGGGAAAAGCCAAGGCCCAGCAGCGGGCCGTCCGCCCAATTGCCGTCCGGCATATAGCCTGGATCGAGCAGCCGGTCCTCTTCCATCCCCGCCAGCGTCGATGGCCGGTCGATGGCCAGTATGACGCGCCCTTCCGCCCCGTCCGGCTGATACCAGCAGGCGCCGGTCAGCGCTTCCCCGGCCGGTGCAACGGATATGAGCGTACGCAGCAGATGCTGGATCATGCGCTCGCCCTGCACCGGATCGATCTGCACCATCGGCAGGCCCCGCGCCATGGCGATGTCGATCTGCGCGCTGTCCCCCTGCTCGCGGAAGCGCGCCGAAACCTGCGTCACCAGCAGCGCGGGGTCGATGGCGCGCGGCGCCTCGTTCCCGCCCTCGCCCCGCGACACGCGCGCTGCAAGGTCCAGATCGTCGAAGGCCGTCAGCAGATGCCGCGCATCCACGGCGATCTTGCCCGCCATATCGCGATATTCGGGACCTGCAGGACCGAACAGTTCCTGTTCGATGATCTCGGCAAAGCCCAATATCGCATTCAGCGGCGTGCGGAGTTCATGCACCAGTTGCCGGATCGAATCGGCGGACAGGCCGGCGATGGACACAGGCTCGGCGCGGGGTTCGGCGGCGACTTCGTGGAGATAGGGCCGCCGGGCCTGCCCGCGATAGCCCTGGAAGCGGCCGGAGCGCGGATCGAAAAAGGGTGTGGCCGACAGCCGCCACTCGCCCGCCATCGTGCCGCCGACGATCGTATAGCGGCCGTTCTGAAAACCGCTGCGCCGCATGAAGGCGCCCGCGACATGGCCATCCGGGCCGCTGCCGCCTTCCAGCGCCGTCTCGTTGAGCGCGAGGCCGATCAGCGCCGCCCGCGGTCCCTGGTCGATCCAGACGATCGTTCCGGACGCATCCGTTTCGAAGGCGAAGGCGCGGGGTCCGGTGATGGCGGGGCGCTGCGGCGCTTCGTCCGCGTCGCCTGCTCGCCGGGCGCTGGTGAAGCGTGCGATCCGGTCAACCAGATTGCGGATCTGGCTGCGATCCTCCTCCGCCTCCTCGACCGGCTCGGCCTGCGGCCGGTCGATTTTCGGATCGGCGGGAACGATCATCGCCTCGGTCAGCAGCATGTCTTCCTGCTCGACCGCGACATCGCTGGTCAGCACCAGGTCGGTCGCACCGAACGCCTCCAGCCCCTGCAGCGTCGCCGGGCCAAGGTCGCGCCGCGACCGCAGCACGCCACGCGCCGTCGGCGTCAGGCGCGGCAACATCTCGACCCAGGCCGCGTCGGAAAGGCGCGCACGGGACATGGCGGCGGCGACAATCGCCGGGCGGTCATTGGCGAAGAATTCGACCAGCGTGGGCGACCGCAACCGACCGCCCAACTCCACGACCGTCGCGATCCGCTGCGTTTCCGACAGTTTCGGCAGCAGTCCGGTCAACCGTTCCAGCAGCGCCGCCCGCTCCGCATCGGACATGATCGATCGGTCGTGCCGGTCGTTTTGCGCCAGCAGATCCACGCATTGCCGCCAAAGCGTGACGGCCCCGATGCCGCTGCGTCCTTCCGCGGCGAGAACCGTCTGCATGAGATCGTTGAAGCGCACCCGAATTCCCCAAATTCCAGCCCCGGCGCAGCGCTGAAAAACTTTCCGCCGGAGAGATCGTTACACAGGAATAATGCTTCGCGCCGCAAAGGGGAAGGGCCGCGGACGGGTTCTTATGCGAACGTCGCATAGTGGGACAATTGCATTGTCCTGAAATATTATTATGGTAACGCCTTATTAACTGGCAAGGAAATAAGCGGAATAATGGCCGGCCCCAATATTGACGACATCGACCTCCAGATCCTTGGCGAATTGCAGGGTGACGGCAGGATGACCAATGTGGAGCTGGCCCGCAAGGTGGGCCTGACGGCTCCCCCGTGCCTGCGCCGCGTCCGCGCCCTTGAGGAAAGCGGGGCCATCAGTTCCTACCATGCCGTGGTCAACCCATCGATGCTGGGCTACACCATCACGGTCTTCGCGATGGTCAGCCTGAAGAGTCAGGCCGAAGCCGACCTGAAGGCATTTGAGGACCACATCGCCACCCTGCCCGAGGTGCGCGAATGCTATATGCTGAACGGCGAAATCGACTTCATCCTGAAGGTGGTGGCGAAGGACCTGCAAAGCTTCCAGCAATTCCTGACGTCGAAACTGACGCCCGCCCCGAATGTGGTCAGCGTGAAGACCTCGCTCACCATAAGGACATCCAAGAACCTGCCGGGCGTGCCGCTGCCCGTTTGAAGGGTAACGATCAGGGGTGGATTACGGACATTCCCCCTCCCGCAGGCGGGAGGGGGCTAGGGGGTGGGCTGGCGCGGCATCTGCGCTGTTTTGCAACGGCTAAGTCAGAAGCTCGCTACGCTCGCGCCCACCCCTAACCCCTCCCGTTTACGGGAGGGGAATGTCTTGGATTGGCCAATTCCGGCCAATAAGCAGCCCGGCTTCTCCCTCAGCTCGCAGGCGCCACCGTCGGCATGGAGGCCGTCTTCCTGCTCTGCTGATCCACCCAGACGGACCAGAAGCCAGCGACATTCGCCCAGTTGCCCGTCGTCACCTGTCCCAGTGCGGCCTTCGCCCCGGCCAGATCGCCCGACCGCGCCAGCGCCACGCCAAGCCGTGCATTGGCCCTGCCGGCATCGACGCCTCCCTTGCTCAGGGCAAGGCGATATTGCTCGACCGCCTGCGGGAACTGGCCGAGCGAGAAATAGGTGTCGCCCACGGCCATGGCTGCCGACCCGTCCTTTGCCGCCGAAGCCTTCTTCGCCGCGGCGGGCAGGCCCGCGATTTCCTTCGCAGCCTTGGGCGTTGCGCTCTTCAGCAATTGCGCCGTCGCCGCCTGTGTCGGCGTCAGCTTGCCAGCCGAGCGACCGGCCTCGATGATCGCCTTGGTCTCCGCGCTATAGCCCGTCTTGTCGGCCAGTTGCGCATAGGCCTGGTAGTCGCGCTCGCTCGCCATGGCGCCATTGGCCGCCTGCAGGCGATAGAGGTCGAGCTGCACCTGCGCATCCATGCCGGGCGCCGTCAGGTAATTGGCGAGAGCGGACCGCCATTCCCCTGCCGAATCATAATGGGCAAGGCGCTCCCGATACAACGCCCCCAACTCCGTCCAGTCCCCTGCCTGATAGGCCATGGAGATCGCCCGGTCGTACCAGGCGGCCGGTATCGGCTGCCCGGCCGTCCGCTGCCGCGCCAGCGCCTCCTGCACGAAGCCTCGCGCATCCTTGGGCTTGTTGCGCCGGATGGCGATGTCCGCGCGCAGCATGGTGGCGTCGATCGGATCGTAACCGAGCGTCCGGGCGTAATCGAGCTGCGCCGTCGCATCGTCGTAATTGCCGACGATATAGGACAGATAGCCCGCGATATAGCGCAGGCGCGGCATATCGCCCTTGGGCACCGAGGAGGTCTTGAACATGTCGTTCAATGCCACCCGCTGCGCCTGCCGGTCGACCTTCAGCACCGCCAGCTGGAACCGCAGGCCAGCCGCCACATAGGCCTCGAAATCGCTGACCGGCATCAGGCCCGAAATCTGGGCCTGCGCGGTCGAGACATCCCCGGCCTTGATCGCGCTGTCCGCCGCCTGCGTCGCGGCGCGGAAACTGTCCGACATCTGGATCGCGGGGCCGACGGCCGGCTTCTTCGCAACGGCGGGCGCGGCCGCCATCAGGGCGGCGCCGGCCAGCAGCCCGCAGGTCAGATTCGAATGTCTCATCATGGCCATGTCAGCCATCCCCCTTGTCGCCTGGCTCCAGCCAGACCGTCATCATGTTCGAAGATGAAAAAGGCGCACCGCCCGGACCGGGCAGCGCGCCTCCATCAGGCAAAGATCAGGCCTTGGTGGCCAGATAGGCCAGCCACAGATCGGCGATCTGCTTGCGCGAACCGGCCTGCACCGACTGGAAAGCCGCCTTGGCCGAAGCATTGTCGCCGCCCAGCGCCTTGGCGATGCCCATGCGGGTGTTGATCTCGTCCGCGTCGACGCCGCCCTTCTGCTTGGCGAGTTCGAACATCGCCGCCGCCTTGGCATAGTCGCCATAGCCCAGATAGGCGTCGGCCGTGGCCGCCGCGATCTTGCCATTAGCCGCCTTGCGCGCATCGGCCTCGGCCGTGCCCAGCGAGCCCTTGTCGCCCGCGATCTTGGACACGGCAGGCTGGTACAGGTCACCGCCCTGGCTGGCGTTCAGCACGCCCTTGCCGCGGCCCGCGTCGATCGCGGACTTCACTTCGCCATAGATGCCGGTCTTCGACGCCATTTCGGCATATTCCAGATAATCCTGCGCCACGACCAGGCCGCCGGAGGTCGCCATCAGGCGCAGCACGTCCAGATTCTCGCGGTTTGAGATATTGGGATTGGCCTGCTGGAACAGACGGATCAGCGTGCGCAGATTTTCGCCGCTGGGCGCAGCCTGATAGGCCATCTTGGCCCATTCGGTGACTTCAGGCAGCTTCGCCGTCGCCGCGCGGCTGACGCCGATCTGGTACCATTGCGCCGGCACCTGGCCGCCCGAGGCCCTGGTGGCGTCCGCCGCGGCCTTGAGCGCGGCCAGACCCTGCTGGTTCAGGCCACGCTGCGGCTCGACCGAAGCGTTGGCGGTGCCGGCCTTGCCGAAATAGGCCTGCGCCAGCGTCACATTCACCGCTTCGGGCTTGTAACCGGCCTGCGCCGCGGCCTGGGCGCGGGTGATGGCAAGATCGTAATTCTTCGCCTGCAGCGCCTGGTCGGCGGCGACGGCGTTGAACTGGCCGGCCTGTTCCGGCGGGGTGAGGCCGCTGTCCAGCATCTGGGTCAGCGCCTCGCTCTGCATCGCCGCATCCTTGCCGGCGATGGAGGTGTTCAGCTTGATGGCGCCGATCTGATATTTGTCGTCGTTCGACTTGGCCTTGCTGTCGGCGTCGGCCAGCGCGGCCTTGGCCGCTGCGAAATCCTGCTTCTCGGCGGCTTGCTGCGCGGTCTGCAGCGCCTTGACCACGTCGGGCGAGACGTTCAGCTTGGGCGCGCCGCCCTTCTTTTCTTCCTTCTTGGCCGCGAATGCCGGAACCGAAACGGCGCCGCCAGCCAGCGCGAGAGTCAGCGCGAGCGCCACGGGGGTAACAAAACGCATGTTCATCTTCTCCTCTGCGCCCGGGGGACAGGCGGCCTTTGTTTACGCCGATTAGGGGTCGGCGCGTGAATAACGTTTGAACGACCTATATGCACCAGTTAACCGCCTGTCAGCCCCAAGGAACGGATCGCGCGAAACAATCTGGCGCGCCGATCGCGCGGCTCATGGTCCATACCGCTCATTCCCGTCGCGTGCGCGCGTGCGCGCGAGGGGTGACAATATTGTTTCGCTCCGCTAGTGCAGCAGCAACGAACCATATCCATCCAAAAAGAGAATCGCATTGACCGACGAGACTGCCCTCGCCGACCCTTCGGACATCAGCCCCATCTCCATCGTGGAGGAGATGAAGGCGAGCTATCTCGACTATGCCATGTCGGTGATCGTCGCCCGCGCCCTGCCGGACGTGCGCGACGGCCTGAAGCCGGTGCATCGCCGCATTCTCTTTTCCGCCCATGAATCGGGCTTCACCTACAACAAGCCCTATCGCAAGTCGGCCCGCATCGTCGGCGACGTGATCGGTAAATATCACCCCCATGGCGACACGGCGATCTACGACGCATTGGCGCGCATGACCCAGGACTGGTCGATGCGCGTGCCGCTGATCGACGGGCAGGGAAACTTCGGCTCCATGGACCCCGACCCGCCGGCGGCCATGCGCTATACCGAAGCGCGGCTCGCCAAGGTGACGAACGCCCTGCTGGACGATCTCGACAAGGACACCGTCGATTTCCAGCCGAACTACGACGCTTCGGAAAGCGAGCCGCAGGTCCTGCCCGCGCGCTTCCCCAACCTGCTGGTCAACGGCGCGGGCGGCATCGCGGTCGGCATGGCGACCAACATCCCGCCGCATAACCTTGGCGAAGTGATCCGCGCCTGCCTGGCCTATATCGACAACACCGGCATCACCGTGGACGAACTGATCCAGATCGTCCCCGGCCCCGACTTCCCGACCGCGCCGCTCATCCTCGGCCAGTCCGGCGCCCGCAGCGCCTATCATACCGGCCGCGGCTCGATCATGATGCGCGCCCGGCACGAAATCGAGGAAGGGCGCGGCGACCGCCGTTCCATCGTCCTTACCGCCATTCCCTATCAGGTCGGCAAGAACGGCCTGGTCGAAAAGATCGCCGAAGCCGCCAAGGACAAGCGGATCGAGGGGATCAGCGACATTCGCGACGAATCGAGCCGCGAAGGCGTGCGGATCGTCATGGACCTGAAGCGCGACGCCACGCCCGAAGTCGTGCTGAACCAGCTCTGGCGCAACACCCCCGCCCAGTCGAGCTTTCCGGCCAACATGCTCGCCATTCGCGGCGGCCGCCCGGAACTGCTCAACATCCGCGACATCATAGAGGCGTTTGTCCGCTTCCGCGAAGAGGTCATCACCCGCCGCACCAAATATGAACTCAACAAGGCCCGTGACCGCGCGCATATCTTGCTGGGCCTCGTCATCGCGGTCACGAACCTCGACGAAGTCGTCCGCATCATCCGGGGCTCGGCCAGCCCTGCCGAAGCCCGCGAAACCCTGCTCGCTCGCGACTGGCCGGTGGCGGAGATCGCGCCCTATCTGCGGCTGGTCGAAGCGATCGAAACGGAAGTCAGCGGCGACAGCTACCGCCTGTCGGACACGCAGGTCCGCGCGATCCTTGACCTGCGCCTGCATCGCCTGACCGCGCTCGGCCGGGATGAGATCGGCAATGAACTGGCGGAACTCGCCGCCGCCATTGCCGAATATCTCGCCATTCTCGGCGACCGCGTGAAGCTCTACGCCGTGATGCGCGAGGAGTTCGAGGCGATCGAGCGCGACTTCGCCACCCCGCGCCTGTCGGAGATCACCGCCGCCGCCGACGGCATAGACGACGAAGACCTGATCGAGCGGGAGGAAATGGTCGTCACCGTCACCGTGCAGGGCTATATCAAGCGCACCCCGCTGGAGAGTTTCCGCGCCCAGGCGCGCGGCGGCAAGGGCCGTTCCGGCATGGCGACCAAGGATGAGGACGCGATCACCGAATTGTTCGTGACCTCCACCCATACGCCGGTCCTGTTCTTCTCGACGGCGGGCAAGGTCTATCGCCTCAAGGTCTGGCGCCTGCCCGAAGGCGGCCCGGCGACGCGCGGGCGGCCGATGGTGAACCTGCTGCCGCTCGGCCCCGGCGAGACGATCCAGACCGTGCTGCCGCTGCCCGAGGATGAGGAGAGCTGGAAGGATCTGCACGTCATGTTCGCCACCGCGAACGGTACGGTGCGCCGCAACAGCATGGACGCCTTCGCCAACATCCCGTCGAATGGCAAGATCGCGATGCGCTTCGACGATGAAAGCAGCGACCGCCTGATCGGCGTGGCGCTGCTCACCGAAGAGGATGACGTGCTGCTCGCCACCCGCCAGGGCAAGGCGATCCGTTTCCAGGCGACGGACGTGCGCGAATTCCAGAGCCGCACCTCCACCGGCGTGCGCGGCATGACGCTGAAGAAGGACGATGAGGTCATCTCGCTCTCCATCCTTCATCGCGCCGGCATCAAGGATCAGGAAGAACGCGACGACTATCTCCGCTTCGCCCCCTGGAAGGCGGAGAAGGAAGGCTCGCCGCAGATGAGCGCGGAACGCTTTGCCGAACTGGCGGCCAAGGAACAGTTCATCCTCACCGTCTGCGCGAACGGCTATGGCAAGCTGTCCTCGGCCTATGACTATCGCCGCACCGGACGCGGTGGGCAGGGCATCACCAATATCGACAATATCGGCCGCAACGGCCCTGTCGTCGCCAGCTTCCCGGCGCGGCACGGCGACCATCTGATGCTCGTCACCGACCAGGCCAAGCTGATCCGCATGGGCCTTGAATCCCTCCGCGTCATCGGTCGCAGCTCGGCGGGCGTGCGCCTCTTCAACGTGTCCGACGACGAGCATGTCGTCAGCGCGGCGAAGATCGAGGAAAGCGACGAGGAGACGGAGGTGAGCACCCCCGCCGGCCTGGAAGTCAGCCCGGACGTCAGCCCCGAAGCCGATCCGGACCTGGCCGAAGAGTGACAGACCTCTTCGCCTACAAGATCCTGACCGGCGATCAGTATGACCAGTTGAAGGCGGACGGCGTGTTCAAGGGCGCGCCGGTCGATCTTGCGGATGGCTATATCCACATGTCGACCCGCGAACAGGCCGCCGAAACCGCCGCCAGGCATTTTGCGGGGCAGGACCATCTGGTGATGCTGATGGTCGACCTGGCGCCTTTCGGGGACGCGCTGAAATGGGAAGAGTCGCGCGGCGGCGCCCTCTTCCCGCACCTCTATGGCGACCTGCCGCTCAGCGCTGTTGCAGGCAAGGTGGTCCTGCGCCTGGACGAGCAGGGCAGGCATCTCTTTCCGGCGGGTTTCTGATCACCGGCCTCTGGCGCGGCGCGCCCGCGCGGCAGGCCGCGGCGCCGTCATGACCCCCTGCGCCCTGACAGCCATGGCAGGATGATGCGATAGTCCGTCGATCCTGCGCACCCATGCCGGTGGCGGGACCGGCCGGCGCAGTCCCAGCAGGCCCAGCCGAATGATTGGCGAGCTTCTTTCGAGCAGCAGATAGAACAGGACCGGGACCGCCAGCGCCACCACGATGCGCACGGAGGCGGGCCACCATGGCTGCGTCTCGATCAGCACCATCCTGTGCATGAAGAGGATCACGAGGGACGCCCGTCCCAGCAGGGCGAATTTGCGGCCGATGCCAAGCGGCGTCAGCGGCCCCGATGCCAGCCACCGGCTCAGCCACACGATCATGTGCGACCATCCGATCGCCCCTGCGACGCTGGTCAGGGCCGAGCCATAATGGCCGAACTTCATGTCCATCGGCAGGATGAAGGGCGTCAGCAACAGCGTCACGATGGCGATCAGCAGGTGCACCGGACCTTCGAACACCGGCTCGCCTCCCAGCAGGAAGGTCGATGCCCAAAGGCTGCCGATGCCGAGGAAGAATATCGCCATGGGCAGCACCGCCATATTCCACGCCAGCGAATAGCCGCCCAGCGGATAGGCGATGACCAGCATCAGCAGGAGCAGCGGGATCAACCGCACCCCGCACCCCTCCCCCATGCGCCGGGCCATGGCGTTGAAGGCGACCTGCGCCCCGAAAAGGACGGTGATGAACCAGGCCGTTCCGAACCAGCCGGTAAGCTGCCGCCCGCCGAACAGCATGCGCCGGGCCAGCAGCAGGTCGGAATGGAAGATCGCGGACCAGCTTTTCCCATCCAGCATCATGCCGGCGTCCTGCATGCCCGTCAGCAATGTGAGGAAGCAGCCATAAGGCAGCAACAGGGAAAAGACGCGCTTGTAGATCAACTGCGCGGACGGTTCGGAATGATAGGCTATGCCCGACAGGATGAAGAACAGCGGCATGTGGAACAGGTAGATCCAGTCATGCAGCCGCCCCGTGACCGCATGGCCCACCACGACAGTGACGATGCCAATTCCCTTGGCACAGTCCAGCCACTCCCAACGTTGTGTCGCGCATTGCATCGATGACGCCTTTCGCTCGCTCATCGTGCGCCCGATTTTTCTTTGCTGGATAGGCGTTTCCGGCGTCGAAAGCCATTAAGGGCGATCGCCTAGAGCCAATTCGCAAGCGACGGAATAGCCACTGGCCAGGAAAGAGAGGAGAAATACGGGAACAGAGCGGCTGTCCCTGGCGGAATGGAGGGCGCTCAATCCAGCCGCTCGATCAACGCGTCGACACCGGCGTTCACGCCGCCGTAAAGATCGCCCTTTCGGAAATGGGGGATCATCTTTTTGTCGATGACGCCCTGGCAATAGGCGTCCGTCAACACGCTTTCCAGCCCGAAGCCCACGGCTATGCGGACCAGTTGCTCGTTCGGGGCGACCAGCAGGACCACGCCATCGTCATGGCCCTTGCGCCCGATGCCCCACTGATTCGCCAGATCGGTGGTGAACGATCCGATCTCCGCCCCGTCAAGGGACGCCACGGTGGCGACAACCATCTGGTGCCTGGTCGATCGCTCCAGCTTTTCGAGCTTCCGGGACAGCGCTTCCTCCTGCCCGACACTGAAAATACCGGCTGCATCGGTCACCCGCCCAGCCAGCGCCACGGCCGGTTCGGCCCGCCCGGCTGTTTCCTGAGACGCCGTTTCCTGAGGCGCCGTTTGCGCTTTCAGGCCGGGGATCGCCAGCGCAGCGGCGCAGAGCAGCAGAAGGCGGACCGGCATCGCCCTCATCCCACCTTCTCCATCCGCGCGACCTTTCCATTCCTCATCCAATAATCATAGCCGCCCCATCTGATCCGGTTGGAGCAGGCCGCCGCCAACTGAATTCCCCAATGCGCCCAGCACACGGCAAATGGCGCCAGCACGTCCCAACGGAGCGACCGCCGCGCCGTCCGCGCCTCGCCGGGTTCCAGCACGCCCGCGACGATCCGCCGCCGCGCCAGCGCCCGGCCGAGAGCCGCTGCATAACCCACCGCCACGGCGCTCCAGCCGCCCCATCCCACCGCCCAGACCCAGCCCAGCGCCTGCACGCCCGCCACGGCGCAGGCGATCCGCCACATGCCCGGACTGTTGGTCAGGACATGGCGATACTGCCGCACGGCAAAAGCCAGCGCCCCTTGCCGCGCCAGCGGACTGGCGACCAGCAGATCGCGCACCGGCCGCAACCGCAGCTTCGCCCGCCATCCGGCCAGCCCGATCGCCATGTCGTCGGACAGCCGCCCCGCCAGCGCGGCATCCAGTTCCAGCCGCTCCGCCGTCTCCCGCGTCAGCGCCATGGCCCCGCCCCAGGGCATGGTCGCGCTCGCGGCTCTGGGCAGAGTCGCCAGTTGCATTTCAACCGCGCCCACCAGCGCAGCCGCCACGCCCGCTTCCGGCAACAACAGCCGGTATCCCGTGACGATGTCGGCCTTTCCCCGCACCAGGGGAAAGAGCAGCCGGCCCACCAGCCGCGGCGGCGGCATGATGTCCGCATCCACGAAAACCAGATAGCGATCAGCCTCCCGCAGGGAGCGCAGGGCCGCGCGCAGCTTGTGAACCTTCTGCCCCTCGTCCCCGGCGACGCCGGCACGAACGAGCTGCACCCAATCCCCCTCGCGCGCAGCCATCGCCTCCGCCGCCGCGCATGCGCCGGAGGTGGCGACCACCAGCCGGAACCGGGCCGTCTGCGCCTTAAGCCGCGCGATGAGACCGGGGCTCCCATCCCAATCGTCCCGCACCGACAGCAGCATGGCGACGCCCTCCGGCGCCTCCTCCTGCCGGTCCGTCGGCAGATGCCGCCAATAGTTGAGCACGCCGATCACGCTCAGCCCCTGCAGGATCACCCAAAGCCCCAAGGCCCAACTCATCGCAAATCCAAGCCCTTTACCGCCCCGACCGCTGCTGTATGACGGCAGGCGCGATGCTCTCCAACCCCTTTCTCTTCACCCTCCTCCGTATCCTTCCGGCATCCCTCGCCTCCTGGCTGGGAGGCTGGCTGTCGGCCAATGTCGCGCGCAGGTCCATGAAATTGCGGGATGAACGAGCCCGCAGGAACCTTGCCGTCCTGCGCCCCGAACTGGACCAGGCAACCCAGGAGAGGATGCTCACCCGCCGCTGGTTCAATCTGGGCCGCACCATGGCCGAACTCGCCAATGTCGACCGGCTGGTGAACGACCGGCACGTGACCATTGCTGACGAGGCAGCCTATCGAGAAGCGCTGGCTTCGCCACGGCCGATGATTTTCCTGACGACCCATATCGGCAATTGGGACCTGCTCGCCGCTCATCTCAAGGCGTCGACCGACCGCCCCGGCCTGGGCGTCTACGATCCGCCGGACAATGCGGCGCAGGCCGCGATGCTGAAGCGGGCGCGGGAAAGCTATATGGGGGAAGCGATCACAGGCAGCAGCGGCGCGGCCCGCGCCATCCTGCGGCACCTTTCTGAAAAGGAGCGCCCGATGCTCTATATCCTCGTGGACGAAAGGCGCGACCGGCAGGTCTGGTTTCCCCGTTTCGGCCGCGACCTCGAACCGTCGGGCAATCTTTCCATCGCCCTGCGTCTCGCTCGGCGCAGCAATGCCCGCTTCCTGCCCTTCACCCTCGCCCGGACGAAGGGCGCGCACTTCCATCTCGACTGGCACCCGCCGCTCGACCCCAAGGCCATGGAGGAGGCGGAACTGCTCGACGCCATCGACGCCTATCTGGGCAAGGCATGCATCGACCATGCGGACCAATGGCTGGCGTTGCACGATATGGACCTCGCGGCTGCTTCCCCCGCCCTTGTGGCTTCCCGGAGCGAACAGGTGGCGGGATGAAAGCGGTTCTCACGCCCTGCCGCACCCGCTAAAGCGCCCCCATGTCCCGACTCGCCATCAAGATCTGCGGTCTTTCGACGCCTGACACGGTCGGCGCCGCCATGCGCGCGGGCGCCACCCATCTGGGATTCGTACATTTCCCCAAAAGCCCCCGTCATGTAGAAGCGGACCGATTGCGCGCCCTGGCAGCGCCCGTCCCGTCCCATGTCGGGCGCGTCGCCGTGCTGGTCGATCCAACCGACGAGACACTGGCCGATCTCAGCGCCACGGGCGCCCTCACCGCCCTTCAGCTACATGGGAAGGAAATTCCCGAACGCGTGGCGGCCATTCGTCAGCGCTTCGGCATTCCCGTCTGGAAAGCCATTCCGGTGAAGACCCGCGCCGACATCGACGCCGCGGGCGCCTATGCGGGCGCTGCCGATTTCATCCTGTTCGACGCCAAGACGCCTGAAGGCGCGGCTCTCCCCGGCGGAATGGGCCTGCGCTTCGACTGGACGCTGCTGCGCGGCGCTTCCCTGTCGTTGCCCTGGGGTCTTTCCGGCGGCCTTGGCATCGACAATGTGGCCGAAGCCGTCCGCATCACGGGCGCGCCGCTGGTCGATGTTTCGTCCGGCGTCGAAAGCGCGCCCGGCATCAAGAGTGTGGACAAGATCATGGCCTTCTGCAATGCGGCGTCGGCATGTTGACGCAGAGCATCCTTTTAGAACGCATCGGCCTTCGATGGCGTTGATCACTTGCCCAGGTGATCCAACCCCATGACTGAAGAGATAGAAGCGATGACCGACAGCATTACCCTGCCCAACAGCCTGCGTTCACAGCCCGACGCCTCCGGCCATTTCGGTTCCTTTGGCGGCCGTTATGTGGCCGAAACCCTCATGCCGCTCATTCTGGAGCTGGAGAAGGTCTACAGGGACGCCAGGCAGGACCCGGCGTTCGACGCCGAATTCACCGAATTGCTGCGCAGCTATGTCGGCCGCCCGAACCCGCTTTACTATGCCGGGCGCCTGACCGAAGCGCTGCGCGCCGAAGCCGCACCGGGCAAGGGCGCGAAAATCTATCTGAAGCGCGAGGAACTGAACCACACCGGCGCGCACAAGATCAACAATTGCATCGGCCAGGCGCTGCTCGCCCGGCGCATGGGCAAGAAGAAGGTCATTGCCGAAACCGGCGCGGGCCAGCACGGTGTCGCCACGGCGACCGTCGCCGCCCTGTTCGGCATGGAATGCAAGATCTTCATGGGCGCGAAGGATGTGGAGCGGCAGAAGCCCAACGTCTTCCGCATGAAGCTGCTGGGCGCGGAGGTTATCCCCGTGGTTTCGGGATCGCAGACGCTGAAGGACGCGATGAACGATGCGCTGCGCCATTGGGTGTCGAACGTGCACGACACTTTCTACATCATCGGCACGGCGGCCGGGCCGCACCCCTATCCGGAGCTGGTGCGCGACTTCCAGTCCGTCATCGGCCGGGAAGCGCGCGAGCAGATACTGGAACTGGAAGGCCGACTGCCCGACATGCTGATCGCGCCGGTCGGCGGCGGTTCCAACGCCATCGGCCTGTTCCATCCCTTCCTCGACGATGCGGAGGTCAGGATGATCGGCGTCGAAGCGGCGGGCGAAGGCCTGGCCGGCAAGCATGCGGCGAGCCTGGCCGGCGGCAAGTCGGGCATATTGCACGGCAACCGCACCTATCTGCTCCAGGACGAAGACGGGCAGATCACCGAAGCGCACAGCATCTCCGCCGGTCTCGACTATCCCGGCATTGGGCCTGAACATAGCTGGCTGCATGAAATCGGCCGTGTCGAATATATGCCCATCACAGACGACGAAGCGCTCGCCAGCTTCCAGAAGCTCTCCGCGCTGGAAGGCATCATCCCCGCGCTCGAATCCGCCCATGCGATCGCCATCGCGGAAAAGGTCGCGCCTACGCTCGACGCCGACCGGATCATCGTCGTCAACCTGTCCGGCCGCGGCGACAAGGACATCTTCACCGTGGCGAGCGCCCTGGGGGTGGAGATATGACCTCGCCCGCCATATGTCTTGCTCCTGCGAAGGCAGCAACCCCGTTCAACCGTCACCTGTTCACGCGACCCGTGGACCGGGCTGCCGCCTTCGCGGGAGCGCGTTGCGTGTCGGGTTTGGGAATTCGATATGACCGTTGACCGCCTCTCCGCCCGCTTTGCCGCCTGCAAATCGCAGGGCCGCGCCGCGCTCGTCACCTTCGTGACGGCGGGCGACCCCAGCGTGGCCGACACCCCCGCGATCCTCGATGCACTGGTCGAGGGCGGCGCCGACATCATCGAACTCGGCATGCCCTTCACCGATCCGATGGCGGACGGCCCCGCCATCGAACTGGCGAACCTGCGCAGCCTCGGCTCCGGAACGAAGACGAAGGATATTTTCGCCCTCGCCAGCGCCTTCCGCGCCAGGCACCCTGAAACCCCGCTGGTCCTGATGGGCTATGCCAATCCGATGCTCGTGCGCGGCCCGCAATGGTTCGCCGACCAGTGCAGCGCCGCAGGCGTCGACGGCGTGGTCTGCGTCGACGTGCCGCCGGAGGAAGACGCCGAAATCGGTCCCGCCCTGCGCGCCGCCGGCATCCACCTGATCCGCCTCGCCACGCCGACGACCGACGCGGCCCGCCTGCCGGCCGTGCTGAACGGCGCCAGCGGCTTCCTCTATCATGTCGCCGTCGCAGGCATCACCGGCAAGCAGCAGGCCGCCCAGGCTGCCGTCGAACAGGCGGTGGCCCGGCTGAAGACCGCCACCGACCTTCCCATCGCGGTGGGATTCGGCGTGCGTTCCGCCGAACAGGCTGCCGCCATTGGCCGCGTGGCCGACGGCGTGGTGGTGGGGTCCGCCATCGTCGACATCATCGGCTCGCACGGCGACGCCGCCGCCCCCTTCGTCAAGGAGTTCGTCGCTGCCCTTCGCGGCGCGCTGAACGCCAACAGCCCTCATTTCCGGGAGACCGCCGCATGAGCTGGATCAACCGCGTCCGCAACGCCCTGCCCTTCATGGCGAAGAAGGAAACCACCGCCGAAACGCTGTGGCACAAATGCCCCTCCTGCGCCGAGATGATCTTCATCAAGGAGTGGGAGGACAATCTTTCCGTCTGCCCGCGCTGCGACCATCATGGCCGCATCGGACCTGCGGAGCGGTTCGAACAGATACTCGATGCCGGTTTCATCCTGCTGCCGACCCCGCAGGTGCAGGAAGACCCGCTGAAATTCCGTGATTCCAAGCGCTATCCGGACCGCATCAGGGCCGCACGCGCCGCGACGGGCGACCAGGACGCGCTGATCAACGCGCGGGGCGCCATCGATGACGTGCCGCTTGTCATGGGCGTGCAGAATTTCGCCTATATGGGCGGTTCCATGGGCATGGGCGTCGGCGCCGCCTTCATCCAGGGCGTCAACGAAGCCATTGCCCATAAATGCCCCTATGTGATCTTCACCGCAGCGGGCGGCGCGCGCATGCAGGAGGGCATACTTTCCCTCATGCAGATGCCGCGCTCCACCGTGGCCATCCAGAAGCTTCACGCGGCGGGCCTGCCCTATATCGTGGTGCTGACCGATCCGACGACCGGCGGCGTCACGGCCAGCTACGCCATGCTGGGCGACATCCAGATCGCGGAGCCCAATGCGCTCATCGGATTTGCGGGCCAGCGCGTCATCGAAAGCACGATCCGCGAAAAGCTGCCCGACGGCTTCCAACGCGCGGAATATCTGCTGGAGCACGGCATGCTGGACATGGTCGTCCATCGCAGCGAACTGCGCGACACGCTGGCCCGGGTGATCGGCTACCTCGCCCCTCGCGCCGCGGCCTGAGGTTATCGGGGAGACCAGCGCCGATGGCCGACCACGCCGTCTCCGACGATCCCGCCGTCCAGGCCCAGCTCGACCGCCTCGCAACGCTGTCGCCGGGCGCCGACATATTGGGTTTGGACCGCATCGCCCGCCTGCTTGACCGCATCGGCAACCCCCATCGCGCCCTGCCCCCCGTCTTCCACGTTGCGGGCACCAATGGCAAGGGCTCGACCTGCGCCTTCCTGCGCGCCGCGCTGGAGGCGGACGGGAAGACGGTCCATGTCTTCACCTCTCCTCATCTGGTCCGCTTCAACGAGCGCATCCGCATCAGCGGCAAGCTGATCTCCGACGAGGCGCTGGCTCATTACCTCTCGCGCGTGCTCGACGTTGCGGAAGGGATCGGCGCCAGCTTCTTCGAAGTCACCACAGCCGCCGCTTTCCTTGCCTTTTCCGAACATCCAGCCGACGCCTGCATCGTGGAAGTGGGCCTTGGCGGCCGCCTTGACGCCACCAACATCATCGAAAAACCCGTGATCTGCGGTATCGCGCAGCTTGGTCTCGACCATCAAAGCTTCCTCGGCACCACGCTCAGGGAAATCGCCGCCGAAAAGGCCGGCATCGCCAAGCCCGGGGCGCCGCTGGTGACGCAGCGCTATGCCGACGCGCTTTTCCCCGTGATGCTGGAGGCCGCCGCCCGCAACCGGACCCATTGGTTCGCCATGGGCGAGAGCTGGGATGCGGCGGCCTACCGGGACCGCCTCCACTATCGCGACGATCAGGGGCGGCTCGACACGCCCTTGCCGCGCCTGCCCGGCGCACACCAGATCCATAATGCCGCCCTCGCCTTCGCCATGCTGCGGCACCAGAATGTCGTGCCCGTCAGCGAAGCCGCGTTGAAGGCCGCTCCGCTCTGGGCGCATTGGCCGGCCCGCCTGCAAAGGCTGGACCATGGTCCCTTGCTCGCGCCTCTTCCCAAAGGGACCGAGGCCTGGCTGGACGGCGGCCACAATGCCGGCGCGGGCGAGGCGATCAGCGCCTTTTTCAGCAGCGAGCGGCTTGAGGGGCATAAGCTCGAACTGATGATCGGCATGCTGTCGAACAAGGAACTGGACGCCTATCTCCATCCCTTTGCCGGCCGGATCGCGCATATCCACGCCCTGCCGGTGCCAGGTCACGATCATCATCCGCCCGAACGCTTCGCCGCCGTCGCCGATCGGTGGGGCATTGCCTGCACCGCGCATGCGGGCCCCGAAGACGCCATTGCCGCCGTCGCCGCTCAGCCGGGCCGTGAACCCAAGCTGCTGATTTCCGGCTCGCTCTATTTGGCCGGGGAAATTTTGCGACTTAACGGTCAATATCCCGACTGAATTTACTTGCGATTGACTCGCAATAGCGTACTCTTGCCTTCCGACGACAAGGCAGAAGGTACGAACGTATGGCCCATGGAGAGTCCCCCTCCCTCGATCAGCCCCGTCCGCTTCCCGGCGGCTACGGCACCCGCCTGTTCCTCTATGTGATGCGCCGCATGGCGACGGCGGGGGTCAACGATGCCCATGCCGCCAATGCGATGCTGGGCGCCTTCGGCCGCAGCTATCGCCGCCCGCTCGTGCTGATGCGGGCGATGATGCTGGAACTGGCGCGGACATCCAGCCGCAGGATATTGATCGCACCCTGCTGTTGTTCGCGCATGACGAGCGACGAGGCGCTGATGATTCAGGCGATCGGCAGCGCGCTGCGCAGGCCCCGCTCGGCTTATGACGATGTCGCCGCGCTACTGGGCAATGACCATGCCTTGGGCGCGCTCACCTGCCTGCAAGCGGTCGCCCAGGCGCATCGCGACCTCGGTCGGCCACTTGACCTTTACGCCGGGGGCTGAGGGGCTGCCGCGCTCCCGACACTGGCGTCGATCAATCCTGCGCGCATCATCAGCCAGAACAGGACGATGCCCGGCACCGCCAGCGCCGTGGTCAGCAGGTAGAAATCGACATAGCCGAACCGTTCGATCATCGCGCCCGCCGTCGTTCCCGTCAGGAACCGTCCGACGATGCTCGCAGCCGCCGAAATCAGCGCATATTGCGCGGCGGTGAAGCGCAGGTCGCAGAGCGCGGAGAAATAGGCGACCACCGTCACCCCGCCGATGCCGCTCGCGAAATTTTCGAAGCCGATCGCGCCGGCCATGCCCCAGTTGCTCTTGCCCAGCGCCGCCAGCAGCGCGAAGCTGAAGTTGGAGACGCCCATCAGCAACAGGCTGACCAGCACCGACCGCTTCATTCCCATGCGCGCATACAGCACGCCGCCGACGAAAATTCCGATCAGATAGGCCCAGAAGCCGATCCCGACGTCGTAGATGGCGATTTCGTCATTGGTGTAGCCCATGTCGTCGAACAGCAGGCGGAAGGTGAGGTTGGCCAGCGTATCCCCGATCTTGTGCAGCAGGATGAACAGCAGCACCAGCCAGGCGCCGCGCCGGCGGAAGAATTCCACCAGCGGCCCCGCGATCGAGTCCCAGACTTCGCCCAGACCCCGCCGCGCCGTGGGTTCGCGGTGCCGCTCCGGCTCGCCCAGCACCAGCCCGGTCAGCATCGCGGGAAGCGCGAATATGGCGCAGGCCAGATAGGCGCCATGCCAGCCGATCCGGGCCGCCAGCACCAGCGCCAGCGCACCCGCCGCGACCGATCCGATGCGCCAGCCATATTGCGACATGCCCGACCCGACGCCCAATTGCTCCGGCCGCAATGTCTCGATCCGGTAGGCGTCGATCACGATGTCGAAAGTGGCGCCCGCGACGCCGACCAGGATCGCCGCATAGGCCGTCTGCAAAAGGCCGGTGGTGGGATCGACCAGCGCCAGATTGGCGACCGCCGCCATCACGAACACCCCCGCGACCAGCAGCCAGCTCACCCGCTGCCCCAGCCGGCCGATGACCGGCAACCGAACGCCGTCGACGACCCAGGCCCACAGCCATTTGAGATTATAGACCAGGAAGGCAAGGGTGAAGGCCGTCACGGCCTTCTTGTCGATGCCGTCCTGCGCCAGCCGGGTGGTCAGCGTGGCACCGATCATCGCATAGGGAAAGCCCGACGATATGCCGAGAAAAAATGCCCCCAAAGGCGCCTTCTGCACATAGGGCTTCACCGCATCCAGCCAGTTGGCCGAGCCCTTCGCGATGTCGGTCATAAATTGGTGCGCCCCCCGGGAATGATTATCCGGCCACCATATGGGCAAATGCGGTGGAGGCAAGCCGTCCGGCAATCTTATATCGGGCCCGGATCAGGCGGCGTCCTCGAACAGGTGAAGACCGTCGGGAAAACGGGGCAATGCCTTTCCCCGAAGCAGGGCATCCACGACATCGATCGCCGCCAGCAGATCGCGCGGCGCATAGGGCTTGGCCAGGCATCCCAGGGCCATTTCCCGCGCGTCGACAGGGCAGGCCCCCGTCACGAACAATACCGCCACGCCTCTGCCCGCCGCAAAGCGCGCAAGATCGATGCCGGTCTTCTCCCCATGCAGGGTCACGTCCGCGATCACCAGATCGACGCTTTCCTCCTGCATGATGGTGACTGCATGGGCATATTCGTCGACGGTAGCGGCCACGCGATAGCCGGCCATTTCCAGCACATGCTCATTGTCGAAGGCGACCAGCGGCTCATCCTCGACCACCAGCACGCTGCGTATGGCCTTGCGCCGCCCCCGCGCTTCGGCTTCCCCTTTTACCAGCCCGAAAAACATTTGCCGATCCGCCCCATTTGCGCCATTCACCCGACCAACGTGCAAGGCCCCGAAGGGGTTTCCCGTCGTCCCGGCGCATGGGCGCAAGGACAGCACCATTCGTCAATTTCCCGGCCTTCCGGATATGGGAAGGCCACCCTGTTTTGAAAAGGAACTCTTCCGTGGAACCGCCGAAAAAATCTGGGCCGCCCCGTCGGCCGGGCTCCGGTGGTCCCAGGCGTCCGACGGGCGCCAAACCGGCGCCGGCATCACGCCCGGCCCGCCCGCCCGTCAAGAAGGCTAGGACGGCGCCCGCAAAGCCCGCCAATCCCCATCCTGCCCGCGCTGCCGCCGCCGCCAGCGGCAAGAACGAACCGCAACGCATCGCCAAATTGCTCGCCCGCGCAGGCGTCGCCTCCCGGCGGGAGATCGAGCGGATGATCGAGGAGGGACGGATCACGCTCGACGGCGAAGCGGTTTCGACCCCCGCCACCCTCCTCACTTCGCTGCACGGCGTCGCGGTCGACGGGAATCCGGTCGCCGCACCGGCACCTGCGCGCCTGTTCCTCTTCCACAAACCGGCGGGTTTCCTGACGACCGAACGCGACCCCCGCGGCCGTCCGACCATTTATGACAAGCTGCCCGCCGACCTGCCGCGCGTCATGCCGATCGGCCGGCTCGACATGACGACCGAAGGCCTGCTGCTGCTCACCACCGATGGGGAGTTCAAGCGGCAGATGGAGCTGCCCTCCACCGGCGTCCCGCGCACCTACCGCGCCCGCGCCTTCGGTGAAGTCAGTCAGAACCAGCTGGAGGACCTGTTCGACGGGCTGGAGATAGACGGCATACGCTATGGCCGGATCGAGGCCAATCTGGAACGCCGCACCGGCCGCAACCAGTGGATCGAAATGACGCTGACCGAAGGCAAGAACCGCGAAGTCCGCCGCGTGCTCGAACATCTGGGGCTTCAGGTGAACCGGTTGATCCGCACCAGCTACGGCCCCTTCCATCTGGGCGAGCTGGCATCCGGCGCGGTCGAGGAAGTGCGGCAGCACGATCTGGTCGTCTTCCGCAAGAGCCTTGGGAAACCCTGACCCCCTCCGTTCGCCCTGAGCCTGTCGAGGGGCCCTTCTTTTCTGGAACGAGCCAGCCCATGAGAATAATTGCAGGCCAATGGCGGGGTCGCCCCCTTACCGCCCCCAAGGGCGACGCAACACGCCCTACGGCGGACCGCACCCGGGAAACCCTGTTTTCCATGCTGCTGAGCCGGATCGGCTCCTTCGAGGGGCTGAGCGTCGGCGATTTCTTCGCGGGCTCGGGCGCTCTGGGGTTCGAAGCGCTCTCGCGCGGCGCGGCAAGCTGCATCTTCGTGGAACAGGACCGCGCGGCGCTGGACGCGATCCGGGCCAATGGCGACAAGCTGGGCATCCGCCCCGACATCCGCCAGAGCAGCGTCCTGTCGCTGGGTCCGGCAAGCGAGCCGCTCGACCTCATCTTCATGGATCCGCCCTATCAGAGCGGCGCTGGCATGGTGGCGCTGGACAAGCTGAGCCGCCTGGGCTGGACCGGCCCCGCAAGCTGGATCAGCATCGAAACCGACCGGCGCGAGGATGTGGCCGTAAAGGGCTTTACCGTGGAGACGACCCGTGACGTTGGAAAGGCCCGACTGACGCTGCTGCGCGCAACGGAGCGCGCCGAATAGTGCGGCGGGGATTGGGCAAAGTGATGGCGCGACGGACATGACCATGGGCCATCTCCGCGGCTGCGCATTGCACCCAGGCTGCGACCGGAATATCGGGACCAGCCCCGGCGACCTTGCTGACGGTGCTCGACCGGCACAGCCTGACCGGCGGCGCGACCGGACCGGGCATGGCGACCATGATCGCCGCCATGCCCGGCCTGGCAAGCATCAACGCCGCTTGCGCATGGACTTGGGCGCTTCGCTCCGGTTGATGCAGCTATCCTGCACGGTCCTGCTGCACAGCGGATAATCCTTCTGCTCGGTCGGCGGCGGCGTCATATTGCCACCCACGGTCGCGGGATTGGCTGAGGTTCCGACAGGAGCGGAGGGATCACGCGGAACGCCGGCAGGAGCCGGTTGCATGCCCGTGTCCGGCGGCACGGCTCCGGTCGGCTGCCCCGCATTGGGATCGGCGGCTGGGGGCGGTGTCGCGGGCGTCGCCGGAGTGGCCGGGCTGGCTGGCGTCGCTCCCGGTTCGGCGGGGGTCGCCGGCGTCGCAGGCGTCGCGCCCTGGTCGGGCGGAGGCGGCGTATCGGCGGCGGGCGGCTGCGCCGAAGCCGGCATGTCCTGCGCGATCGCAATGCCGGTAACGCCGGTGCCGAAGGCCAATATGGCCGCACCTGCCAACAGGATCGATTTCATCGGGATCATCCTTTCCTTTGTTCTCGCCCCGTTCTGCCGTTTGGGCTGAACAAAGAACCGGATGCGCGATGCCTGCGTTCCGGCCCGGGCGACGAGCCGTTGCGGATGCGCCGCCAGACGATCCTGCCCGTCGGCCTCAGGCCTCGGGGTAGCGCTGGAACTTGGGCAGTTGATGCGCGCCCTCCATCCATGGCGCAGCCTCGGCAAATTGGACGTGGATGGCTGGCGGCAGGTTCGACTGGTCGTCCAGCGTTCCGGTCTGGATGTCGATCATGCCGGGGAAAACGGCGGCATTGCGGTAGAAAAGGCCCGTACCGCAGGTTCCGCAAAATTCCCGCGTCACATTGTCGGAGGACCGGTATGCCACCGGCCGACCCGTCACCGTCACCTGTTCTTCAGGGAACAGGGCCCAGCCCACCATCGGCGCGCCCGCGCTTTTCCGGCAATCCGAACAATGGCACAGCGCGCTATAGGCCGGCTCGCCCTGCGCTTCGTAATGGATCGCCCCGCATTGGCACCGCCCCGAGAACATGGCCTTTACTCCTTGCATGATTCGCCTTTTGTTCTCATAGAAGGAGCAACGGTGCAAGGGCCGCCCGCCCTTGCCGCTTCCCGCCCGGCATCCTAGTTGATAGCGCATGACTCTGCCCGCTCCCTCCCCCGACGATCCCCCCTATCTCCAGGGGCTGAACGAACCCCAGCGGGAGGCCGTGCTCACGACCGAGGGGCCGGTGCTGGTGCTTGCAGGCGCCGGCACGGGCAAGACGGCAGCGCTCACCGCTCGCCTCGCCCATCTGATCGCCACCCGTCGGGCCTATCCTTCGGAAATCCTCGCAGTCACCTTCACCAACAAGGCGGCGCGCGAAATGCGGGAACGCGTCGGTCGGATGATCGGCCCCGCCGTCGAAGGCATGCCCTGGCTGGGCACCTTCCACGCCATCGCCGCGAAGATGCTGCGCCGCCATGCCGAACTGGTGGGGCTGCAATCCAATTTCACCATCCTCGACACGGACGATCAGCTTCGCCTGATGAAGCAGCTCATCCAGGCGGAGGGAATCGACGAGAAGCGCTGGCCCGCACGCCAGCTCGCCGGCCTCATCGACCAGTGGAAGAACAAGGGGCTGACGCCGGAGGAAATCGGCGCCGGCGAGAGCGAGGGCTATGCCAACGGAAAGGGGCAGAAGCTCTACGCCGCCTATCAGGCGCGTCTTCGGGACGTGAATGCCTGCGATTTCGGGGACTTGCTGCTGCATGTTCTGACGATTCTGAAACGCCATCGGGACGTGCTGGAAAGCTATCAGCAGCGCTTCCGCTATATCATGGTGGACGAATATCAGGACACCAACAGCAGCCAGTATCTGTGGCTGCGCCTGCTCGCCCAGCAGCGCAAGAACATCTGCTGTGTGGGAGACGACGACCAGTCTATCTATTCATGGCGGGGGGCGGAAGTCGCCAATATCCTGCGGTTCGAAAAGGATTTTCCCGGCGCGAAGATCGTCCGGCTGGAACAGAATTATCGCTCGACACCCCATATATTGGGCGCTGCGTCAGGAGTGATCGCGGAAAATGGCAATCGCCTGGGCAAGACGCTCTGGACCGACATCGACGTGGGCGAGAAGGTCCGCATCATCGGCGTCTGGGACGGGCCGGAGGAAGCGCGGCGCGTGGGCGACGAGATCGAATCGATCGAACGCAGCGGCCAATCGCTGGAGGGGGTCGCCATCCTCGTCCGGGCCCAGCACCAGACGCGCGAGTTCGAAGACCGCTTCATCCAGATCGGCCTGCCCTATCGCATCGTGGGCGGCTTCCGCTTCTATGAACGCGCCGAGATCCGGGACGCGCTCGCCTATCTTCGCCTGGTCAATCAGCCCGCCGATGACCTGGCGTTCGAACGGATCGTCAACGTCCCCAAGCGCGGCCTGGGCGACAAGGCCGTGGAAAAGCTGCATCGGCTTGCCCGGGCGGAGGGCGTTCCGCTTGCCCTCGCCGCCGCGCGAATCCTCGACACGGACGAGATGACGCCGCAGGCCCGCCGCAGCCTTGGCGCCTTCATCGGCGATCTCGCCCGCTGGCGGGACCGCGCGGTGCAACTTCCCCATGCCGAACTGGCCCGACAGATATTGGACGAAAGCGGCTACACCGCCATGCTCCAGGCCGAACGCACCGCCGAAAGCGCGGGAAGGCTGGAGAACCTCAACGAACTGACCCGCGCCATGGAGGAATATGAGACGCTGGGCGCATTCCTGGAGCATGTAAGCCTCGTCATGGACAATGAGGCGCAACAGGACGAGCGCAAGGTCACGATCATGACCATCCACGCCGCCAAGGGGCTGGAGTTCGACACGGTCTTCCTCGCGGGGTGGGAAGAAGGCATCTTCCCCTCCCAGCGCGCGCTCGACGAAGGCGGCCTCAACAGCCTGGAGGAGGAACGCCGCCTCGCCTATGTCGCGATCACGCGGGCGAGGAAGTCCTGCGTCATCCTGCACGCCGCCAACCGCCGCATCTATGGCCAGTGGACCAGCTCCATCCCTTCGCGCTTCGTCGGGGAATTGCCTCCCGAACATGTGGAGGAGGAAAGCAGCATGTCCGGCGGCGCCTCGCTCTGGCGCGCCAACTGGTCGGAGCGGGCCGATCCCTTCGCCAATGTCCAGCGCGGCACCGGTCGCGGCCCCGGGTGGCAGCGCGCCCAACAGAGCGGACAGTTCACCCGCGAACCCGCAAGGATCGTGGAGGCGCGCGCATCAGCGGTCTCGCTCGGCAACAAGGGGCGGGATGACATGAGCGTCGGCCTGCGCGTCTTCCACCAGAAATTCGGCTACGGCACGGTGGCGGAGATCGAAGGCAACAAGCTGGAGATCGATTTCGAAACGGCGGGTCGGAAGCGGGTGATGGACAGCTTCGTCCAGCCTGCCTAGCCGTCAATCGAGCCTTTTCTCAAGACCGCCGTCCAATACGTAGATACCGGATGAAATAGCGGTGGCAGGTACCGTTTTGTATGGGAATGATAAAGATGGGTGGATTCAGGGACCTTCCGCTATCGGATGGTAAAGCGTTATACCGGACATCCGGATTTACCAAAGAGGCCGGCGCGAGAACAATAATCGCAGCAATGATGGGATTGTTGGCATCAGTCACTGGTTCAGCGAACGCCAGCAGCATTGTGGGGCCAGGACGGTTTTGCGGCTATTCACCGATTATCGACCTGCGAGATGGTGAGAAGGTCACGACTTTGGAAGGCGGGATACACGGAGGCAGCTTCCGCTGGGAAGGTGCTTTCGGGACCCTCGAAGTGCATGGAGTAGGATGGGCCAGTCGTCCGAAGGGTCGGATTGTTAAGGCCCACTCTTCCAACAGTCCTGCACGATTTGCACAAAAGCGAGCGGAAGGCCTTTACCAAATAGCAATCTGGAATGGCGAACACGGCGCTGCCTATTTCACATCGCCAAAATCGTTCACCCGTCCTCAATTGGATGCAATTGATCGGGTAGAACTATTTGAGGAAGGTCAGTCGCCATCCAACTGCAAATTGCGTACCATCTTCTCTTGGGAGTAGCCAAAGTCGGGCAGGTTTTGGTCGCGGTTTCATCCGATACGAACGACCGGCAATGGTCGCTTGCCGCTATTACACGCCCAGCCACTCCAGCCCGCCCGCAAGCTCATCTGCCGAATAATCGATCTGCAAGACTCGACGGTGGCCCATGACGCTCGCCGCCTCCGAGGCGTGTAGGATGGGAGTTGAATACACCCACACGTCGCCAGTCTTGGCGAGGCAGGTGTAAATGCCGGATTGAGCAACAACATCATCATATTGTTCGACCGGTACGCGCCCACCGACATGAGAGCCTGGAGCAATCAACAGCGGCGAATTTTGAGCGGGCACGTCGTCCAGATGAACCCGAAGGGTCAACATCCGGGCCAGCAGTTCAAACGGCGGCGCGACATGCTGCATTCCGCCTTTGATCGTCCATGGCCCATAACCCTCGACATCGATCCGCCGCTTCACGCAGATTGTGCGGTCCTGATGCCATCCCAACGACCAGTCCGTTGCAGCGGTTTTGTCAAACAGGATTGCACGAACGGGGCGGCATCGCGATCCAAGAAATTCTGCTGCAACGGAGCCTATTGCGCCATTTGCAGCCAGAAAAGGCCGGAGGCCTTGGATGCCGTGGATACGAACGCCTGCCTGCTCATGAGGAAGTTCACGCAACGCCGCACATATGTCTGGAAGCAGCGGCAATACAGCAGCGGGAATGTGCTGTGCCCCGTCTTTGGCGAGAGTAAGGTTCTCGAGGTGCGCCGCTTGCTTCATCGCACCATGTAAAGCACTGACCTACGCCGCAGCAATGTCTGGTTTCGGATCGCTTGCACGGAGGTGCGAGCAGCAAGAAACGGTCGATTCCAGACGCTTCTTTCACCGGTCAGATTCTGCACTTAAACTAGCAACTGAGGATCAGCCATAGTAACCCAACGGCAACAACATACGCAAAAAGCATCCTATTTTCCCCACAGGCGGCCATTCCACCTGTCCTATCCCGCCCCGGCCAGCCTACCAGGCTCCGTCTTTGAAACGTCTGATATATTGGGTTCCTACGCATATGCGTGCGCGGGCGCACGCGCGCATACACTATGAACTTCGGCGGAAAGCGGCAGAAATCAGCCGCAAAACATCAGCCTACAATCCTGATCGGATCGAGAAGCTGGCCCATGGCGAGCTACTTCAGATGATAGGGGAAAGTTGGTGGAGCCTAGCGGGATCGAACCGCTGACCTCCTGCATGCCATGCAGGCGCTCTCCCAGCTGAGCTAAGGCCCCATCGTTGCGCGGCATCATACCGCATCCCAATGGATCAGGCCATGTCCGGCATAAAGCCGTCGGCCAAATATAGAACACTCCTTGCGTGGCTTTGGAGTGTTAATCGAGGTCACTTGCAACCTCGCCACACTCCTCGCTTGCGCTCGGGAGTTTTTCGGGAAAATGTCCCCCGGACATTTTCTTTTCCCGAAAAACTGGTGGAGCCTAGCGGGATCGAACCGCTGACCTCCTGCATGCCATGCAGGCGCTCTCCCAGCTGAGCTAAGGCCCCGTTTTCCAGTGTCGGCGCCGTTGGGGCGGCGCCTCGGAGGCCGCTGCCATTAGGTGGCGGCGAACTCCTTGGCAAGCACAAAATTCAATTAATTGTCGTCGTCGCCATCGTCCCCGCCGGCGTCGACGCCCAGATCGTCGTCGCCGCCCAGATCGACGTCATTGTCCGGCGAATCGCCGTCATCATCCACGTCCAGATCCAGGTCCAGATCGTCGTCCGCCGTCTCGATCTCGCCATCGGCGGTTTCGATGACCTTCTTGGGCGCTTCCTCATAGGGCAGCGGCTGCTTCGACTTCAGCACCGGTTCCGGTTCCCAGGCCGTGCCGCAGTTGATGCAGGTGACCGGGTCATCCTTGCCCAGGTCGTAGAAGCGCGTGGCGCATTTCGGGCAGGTACGCTTCGTGCCCCATTCAGCCTTGACCATGTCCGGCCTTGTCCTTCTCTTGCGAGTGCTCAAAACAGAAATTACGCGGCACGACAGGGTCGCCCGCGAAGAGACGGCGCCTTGCCATAGCGAAACCGCGCTGTCAAAAGCCGGGCGCATTTTTTCAAGTTTTGCAGACGGATTGACCCGTGACCGCTTCTTCCGACCAGCCCATGTCCATGACCTTCACCGCCGCCCCGGCCCTTTCCGGCTCGATCGCCGTGCCGGGCGACAAGAGCATTTCGCACCGCTCGCTGATGCTCTCCGCGCTGGCCGTGGGCGAGAGTCGGGTCGAAGGGCTGCTGGAGGGTGAGGACGTCCTCGCCACCGCCGCCGCCATGCGGGCGATGGGCGCGGACATCCGCAGGGATGCGGACGGCATCTGGCACATCCATGGGGTGGGCGTCGGCGGCCTGCTCCAGCCGGAAAGCGCGCTCGACATGGGCAATAGCGGCACCTCCACCCGCCTGCTGATGGGACTGGTCGCAAGCCACGCCATCACCGCCACCTTCGTGGGCGACGCCTCCCTCAGCAAGCGCCCCATGGCCCGCGTCACCGATCCGCTGTCGCGCATGGGCGCCAGCTTCACCACCAGTCCCGGAGACCGCCTGCCCCTTACCATGCGCGGCGCCTGCCCGGCCGTGCCGCTGGACTATCGCCTTCCCGTGGCATCGGCGCAGGTCAAGTCGGCCATCCTGCTCGCCGGCCTCAACACTCCCGGCATCACCCGCGTGGTCGAACCGATCCCCACCCGCGACCACAGCGAACGCATGCTCAAGGGCTTCGGCGCGGACCTCAACGTGGAGGTCGAAGCCGACGGCACCCGCATCATCACGCTCAAGGGCGAAGCCGAACTCCACCCGCAATCGATCATCGTTCCCGGCGACCCCTCCTCCGCCGCTTTCCCGATGGTTGCAGCCCTGCTGGTTCCGGGATCGAACGTGACCATCGCCAATGTCGGCCTCAACGCGACGCGCGCCGGGCTGGTCGATCTGCTGCGCGAGATGGGCGGCGACATCCTCATCGAAAACCCGCGCGAAGTCGGCGGCGAGCCGGTGGGCGATCTCGTCATCACGGCCTCGACGCTGAGGGGCGTCGAGCCCGATCCGGCCCGCGCCCCGTCGATGATCGACGAATATCCCGTCGCCTTCATCGCCGCCGCCTTGGCGCAAGGGCGCAGCATCTTCCGCGGCCTGGAAGAATTGCGCGTCAAGGAATCGGACCGCATCGCCACCATGGCGGCAGGCTTGCGCGCCATCGGCGTGCAGGTCGAGGAACTGGAGGACGGCATCGTCATAGAGGGCAGCGGTGGCGCGCCCCTCCCCGGCGGCGGCCCCGTCGCGACGAAGCTGGACCACCGCATCGCCATGAGCTTCGCGGTCGCAGGCCTCGTGTCCAGCAATGGCGTCACCATCGACGACATGCGCCCCGTCGCGACCAGCTTCCCGGGTTTCACCGCTTTGCTGCAATCGCTCGGCGCACTTGCATGACGTTCGACCTTGCCAATATCCTGGGACTGATCGGCAGCGGCCTGATGGTCATTGCCTATGCCTATAGCAACATGGCGAAGGTGCTGAGCTTCACCCTCTTCAACCTGCTTAACCTGGTCGGCGCGGTGCTGCTGATCTACTCGCTGACGGTTCATTTCAACGTCGCGTCGATGGCGCTGGAAGTCATATGGGCCTTCATCGCCCTGATCGGCCTCGCCAAGGCGCTGCGGAAAGGCAAAGCATCATGATCATCGCCGTCGACGGCCCCGCCGCATCGGGCAAGGGCACCATCGCCAGGGCGCTGGGCCGGCATTACGGCCTGCCCGTGCTCGATACCGGCCTGCTCTATCGCGCCGTGGGCCTTGCCGTGCTCAAGGCCAGCGGCGACCCGGACCATGAAGCCGATGCGCTCGCCGCCTGCGACTTCGACGACGCCATGCTGAAAGATCCCGCGCTGCGCAGCGAAGCCGTCGGCTCGCTCGCCTCCCGCGTATCGATCCACCAAAGCGTCCGGCAGGCCCTCGTCAGGCGCCAGCGCGACTTCGCCACCCAACCCGGCGGCGCGATCCTGGACGGGCGCGACATCGCCACCGTTATCGCCCCCGATGCCGACGCCAAGATCTTCGTCACCGCCAGCGTCCATGTCCGCGCCCAGCGCCGCTATCAGGACGCGCTCGACCATGGCGGCCATCCCGACATGGACAGCCTGATCGCGGACATCCAGGCCCGCGACACCCGCGACATGAGCCGCGATCATGCGCCGTTGCGCATGGCCGATGGAGCGGACTTGCTCGACACCAGCAATTTGACTATAGACGCCGCCGTCCAGCAGGCCATTGCACTGGTGGACGCCCAGTTGGAACGTCGGCAACAGGCCTGACGCGATGCCGGGTGCCGGGGATTCCCAGGCGCCCTTTTCGCTTGTCCACAGGGCGTCGACTCGACATGGCCGAACGGATGTTCGCATGGGTATCCGGCCCTGCGGGCGCTTTGGCCTGAAAGACCACCGGACACAACCGGTAGGCCAGCAATGACGAGTGAAGGACTTACCTATGGCCTCTACGGCATTCCCCTCGCGCGACGATTTCGCCGCGCTTCTCAATGATTCTCTCGGTGGCGAGGATGGCGGCTTCGAAGGCCGCGTCGTCAAGGGCACCGTTACCGGCATCGAAAACGACATGGCGCTGATCGACGTCGGCCTGAAGTCGGAAGGCCGCGTGCCGCTGCGCGAATTCGCCGCGCCGGGCCAGAAGGCCGACCTGAAGGTCGGTGACGAAGTCGAAGTCTATGTCGACCGCGTCGAAAACGCCCATGGCGAAGCCATGCTGTCGCGCGACCGCGCCCGCCGCGAAGCCGCCTGGGACAAGCTGGAAGCCGAGTTCACCGAGAACGCCCGCGTCGAAGGCGTCATCTTCGGCCGCGTCAAGGGCGGCTTCACCGTCGACCTGGACGGCGCCGTTGCGTTCCTGCCCGGCAGCCAGGTCGATATTCGTCCGGTTCGCGACGTCACCCCGCTGATGGACATCCCGCAGCCCTTCCAGATCCTGAAGATGGATCGCCGCCGCGGCAACATCGTCGTGTCGCGCCGCGCCATCCTGGAAGAAACCCGCGCCGAACAGCGCTCGGGCCTCATCCAGACGCTGGCCGAAGGCCAGATCATCGAGGGCGTCGTCAAGAACATCACCGACTATGGTGCGTTCGTTGACCTGGGCGGCATCGACGGCCTGCTGCACGTCACCGACCTCAGCTACAAGCGCATCAACCACCCGAACGAGATGATCAACATCGGCGACACCGTCCGCGTCCAGATCATCCGCATCAACCGCGACACCCAGCGCATCAGCCTTGGCATGAAGCAGCTGGAAAGCGATCCGTGGGAAGGCGCCGCCGCCAAATATCCGGTCGGTGCGAAGCTGTCGGGCCGCGTCACGAACATCACCGAATATGGTGCGTTCGTCGAGCTGGAGCCGGGCATCGAAGGTCTGGTCCACGTTTCGGAAATGTCCTGGACGAAAAAGAACGTCCACCCCGGCAAGATCGTTTCGACCAGCCAGGAAGTCGACGTCATCGTCCTGGAAGTCGATCCGGAAAAGCGCCGCATCTCGCTCGGCCTCAAGCAGGCCCAGAACAACCCCTGGGACAGCTTCGCCGAACGTCACCCGATCGGTTCGACCGTCGAGGGCGAAGTCAAGAATGCCACCGAGTTCGGCCTGTTCATCGGCCTGGACGGCGACGTGGACGGCATGGTCCACATGTCGGACATCGCATGGGGCATTTCGGGCGAGGACGCGCTGGCCCTGCACCGCAAGGGCGAGACGGTTCAGGCCGTCGTTCTCGACATCGACGTCGAGAAGGAGCGCATCAGCCTTGGCATGAAGCAGCTTGAGCGTGGCGGCCCGGCCGCTGGCGGCACCACCGCCGCTGCCGCTGGCCTCAACAAGAACCAGACGGTCACCGTCACGGTTCTGGAAGTCCGCGACGGCGGCCTGGAAGTCCAGGCCGGCGAAGATGGCGCCACCGGCTTCATCAAGCGCAGCGACCTTGGCCGCGACCGCGACGAACAGCGTCCGGAACGCTTCCAGATCGGCCAGAAGTTCGACGCCATGGTCACCGGTTTCGACCGCGCCAAGAAGCCGACCTTCTCTGTCAAGGCCCTTCAGATCGCTGAAGAGAAGCAGGCTGTGGCGCAATATGGTTCGTCCGACAGCGGCGCCTCGCTGGGCGACATCCTGGGCGAAGCACTCAAGGCCAAGAGCGAGGGCTAAGCCCTCCTTCGGTATCTAACTTAAGTAATATGGCCCGCCGGAACTTAACTCCGGCGGGCTTTTTCTATTCCCAAAATGAGAATGACATACCGATATTGGCTGATTGTCACAGCCATGAGGATTCATTATAAATAAACAGGGAACCAGAAGGGGGAGTCTGGAGGACCAATGATACGCTCGGAACTGATTCAGAAATTGGCTGAGGAAAATCCAAACCTCAACCTCCAGGAAGTGGAAAGGATCGTCGATCTTTTCTTCAAGGAAATAGTCGACCGCCTCTCCAGCGGCGGGCGAGTGGAACTTCGGGGCTTCGGCGCCTTTACGACACGGGCGCGCGACGCGCGTACCGGCCGCAATCCGCGCACCGGTGAACAGGTGCCGGTGGACGCCAAGCGGGTTCCCTATTTCAAACCCGGAAAGGAAATGCGGGAACGGCTGAATGGCAAAGCTGCCCACTGATCCAACCACATCCTTGACCTGTGCGTCGTTAGCCTTCAGGGGGTAACGGCCTCAAGCGGACGTGGCGAAATCGGTAGACGCAGCGGACTTAAAATCCGCCTCCCCCTGGGAATGCGGGTTCAAGTCCCGCCGTCCGCACCACAGCCTTTCACGGCATCTTTTCCGGTTTCCAGTGCTTATCGCTGGATATCCGCTGCATTTGTGGCGATGATCGGTCATGGCCGGCGCGATCAACCCACAGAGCTTCAGCGATTCCCTCGTCATCCTGGGGGCCGCGGGGCTCGTCATCCCCGGCTTCGCGCGGCTGCGGATCAGCCCGGTCATCGGCTTCATCCTCGTCGGGCTGGCGGTGGGGCCGTCGGGATTGGGCGCTTTGGTGGGCCAATATCCCTGGCTCTATCATGTCACCATTTCCAACAGGGCGGCGATAGAGCCTTTTGCCGAACTGGGCGTCATCCTGCTGCTTTTTTCCATCGGACTCGAACTCAGTTTTCGTCGTCTCTGGACCATGCGGACACAAGTATTCGGCGTCGGCGCGGCAGAATTGATCGGCGGCGGTACGCTGATTGCACTTGGCCTTTACTTGCTGGGCCAGCCACCGGCAGGCGCTTTCGGCCTGGGCCTCGCGCTGGCGCTGTCGTCCACGGCCGTGGTGCTGCCGATGGTGGGCACGCAAAGCGCCGTCGGCCGCGCGGCCTTTTCCATGCTGCTTTTCGAGGATCTGGCCCTCGTCCCCATCATCTTCATGCTGGGCGCGCTTGCTCCCTCGGTCGCTGCCAGTCCGGACGGCCCGTGGGGCGAACTGGCCGACACGCTGATCAAGAGCGGGATCACCATCGCCATCATGCTGGTCCTTGGCCGCCTCTGCCTGCCGCATATCTTCAGCCAGGCCGCCCGCACCAAGAGCCCGGAGGTGTTCCTGGCCGCCAGCCTGCTGGTCGTCATCATATCCAGCATGGCGACCTCGATCGCCGGCCTGTCTCCGATCGTCGGCGCGCTCCTTGCCGGGCTGCTGATCGCGGAAACCGATTATCATGGCGAGGTCGAGGTCATGACCGCGCCGTTCAAGGGACTGGCGCTAGGGGTCTTCCTCATCACCGTCGGCATGGGCCTTGACGTGCGCGTCATCCTGGCTAACTGGCCTACGCTCATTTTGGCGATGGTGGGCGTGGTCCTTGCCAAGACCATCGTCACCGCGGCCCTGCTCTACCTGTCGGGCGCGAGGAAGGGCGTGGCGCTGGAAGTCGGCGTGCTGATGTCCAGCCCTTCGGAAACCACATTGATCGTATTGTCCGCTGCCGCTGCGGCCCAGTTGATCCTTCCTTCCACCGCAGCCTTCTGGCAGATCGTGACCGCTATCGGCCTTACCATCACGCCGCTGCTCGCACGGCTGGGACATGACATTGCGCGGCGGCTGGAAATGGCGCTGGGCGAAGAGGCGCCGGAAATCAACGAAGACCATGCCGAGGCGGCCGCCGTCGTAATCGGCTTCGGGCGCGTGGGGCGCATGATCTGCGACCTGCTCAACCTGCACAAGCAGCGTTTCATCGTCGTGGAATCCGACCCGGACGTCGTTGCGGAAGCTCGGCGCGGAGGGTATCCCATATTGTTCGGCGACGTGTCCCGCACCGAAATGCTCGACAAGCTTCGTCTCGGCCATGCACGGGCCCTGATCCTGACGATGGACGATCCTGTCCTGTCGGTTCGGGTGACGAAGCGTGTGCGGGGATGGGTGCCCGATCTGCCGATTATCGCGCGCGCACGGGACACCGATCATGCGGCCCAGCTCTATCGCGCCGGGGCCAGCGATGCGGTTCCGGAGACGCTCGAAAGTTCGCTCCAACTGGCGGAGACCGCGCTGGTCGACCTGGGCGTGGCGATGGGACCGGTGATCGCCTCCATCCACCAGACGCGGGAGGATTTGCGCATGGGCATCAAGGATGCCGCGCAGCTCGAAACCGCGCCCAAGCTGCGGCGGCTGCGGGCCGATGAGGTGCCTTAGGACGGACCTTGCGGTGGGCTGAAAACCGACCAGCCGGTGCGATGGGCCAGTTCTTCAAGCGCCAGCGTGCCAAGCTGGCTATTGCCATTTTCGTTCAGGCCAGGCGACCAGACGGCAATGGACGCGCGACCCGGCACGATCGCCAATATGCCGCCGCCTACCCCCGACTTGCCCGGAATGCCGACGCGGAAGGCGAAATCGCCCGAAGCGTCATAATGGCCGCAGGTCAACATCAAGGCGTTGATCCGCTTGGCCCGGCTGGACGAGACGACCCGTCCGCCCTCGGGATGCCGGCCATCGAGCATCAAATAGCGGCCCGCAAGTGCGAGTTGACGGCAACTCATCTCGATCGCGCATTGGTGAAAATAGGTGCCAAGCACCAGATCGACCGGATGATGGATATTGCCGAAGGCGCGCATGTAATTGGCCAGCGCCATATTGCGAAAGCCGGTCGCCGTTTCCGACGCCGCGACGGTTTCATTGATGGCGATGCCGTCGTCGCCCGCCAGATAGCGGACGAAGCGCAGCATTTCTCCAATCGCGACGCGGGGTTGATGACCGCCCAGATTGACGTCCGCGACGACGACGGCGCCCGCGTTGATGAAGGGATTTCGCGGTATGCCCTGTTCCTGCTCCAGCTGAACGATGGAATTGAAGGCGTTGCCGGACGGTTCCCGCCCTACCCGCTGCCAAAGCTGATCGCCTATCTTGCCGAGCGCGAGCGTCAGGGCGAACACCTTGGAGATGGACTGGATCGAAAAGCCGGTGGCGCAGTCCCCTCCCTCGATCAACCGGCCATCGGCGGTCGCGACAGCGATGCCGAACTGGCCGGGATCGACCTTGGCCAGTTCCGGAATATAGCTGGCGACCGTGCCGCGATCTTCCCGGCTCGCAGCATGAGCGACGATGTCAGCAATGATCGCGGGCAAGTCCATGAGCAGATCGGCGTCCCACCAGGCAGGGTTGGATGAAAATGACTTGATAGAACGCCGCCGGCTCCTGCCCAACATAGCTGGGCAGGAAATTCTGAAAAGGGCTATGTGCTGCTGGCAGGACAGGCGGCACGATGAGCCATCCGCCTCAATCCCACAGCCTCAAGCCGTCGCCTTGGCCAGTGCCCGATATTTGTGGAGCAGCGGTTCGGTATAGCCGTTGGGCTGCGCCACGCCCTCGAAGACCAGGGCGCGGGCCGCCTGCCAGGCAAGGCTGTCCGGGTTGCCGCTCATCGGCCGGTAGAGCGGGTCGCCCGCATTCTGGGCATCGACCTTGGCGGCCATGCGGGTGAAGGCGGCGTCGACCTGCTCCTTCGTGCAGACGCCGTGAAGCAGCCAGTTCGCCATATGCTGCGAGGAGATGCGCAGCGTGGCGCGGTCTTCCATCAGGCCGATGTCATGAATGTCGGGAACCTTGGAGCAGCCGACGCCCTGATCGATCCAGCGGACGACATAGCCAAGGATGCCTTGCGCGTTATTGTCCAGTTCCTGGGCGATTTCCTCTTCCGACCAGTTGCGGCCCGGCTGCGCGACCGGAATGGCCAGCAGCTTGTCGAGGGGTGCGATGGCTTCGGCCTTGCGTTCCGCCTGGCGGGCGAAGACGTCGATGCGGTGATAATGAGTCGCGTGCAGCGTCGCCGCCGTGGGGGACGGAACCCAGGCCGTGTTGGCGCCGCTCCTGGGATGGCCGACCTTCTGGTCCAGCATGTCGGCCATGCGATCCGGCGCGGCCCACATGCCCTTGCCGATCTGGGCGCGGCCCGACAGGCCGCAGGCGAGGCCGATCTGGACGTTGCGGTCCTCGTAAGCCGTGATCCAGTCGCTGGTCTTCATCTCGCCCTTGCGGATCATCGGGCCGGCGCGCATCGATGTGTGCATCTCGTCCCCGGTGCGGTCCAGGAAGCCGGTGTTGATGAAGACGATGCGGTTCCTCACCGCCTCGATGCAGGCGGCCAGATTGGCGGAGGTGCGGCGCTCCTCATCCATGACGCCGACCTTCAGGGTGTGGCGGTTGAGGCCCAGAAGGTCTTCGATGGCGTCGAACAGGCGGTTGGTGAAGCCGACTTCTTCGGGGCCGTGCATCTTCGGCTTGACGATATAGACGCTGCCGGTGCGGCTGTTGCCGCCTTCACGCTTCAGATCATGCAGGGCGATCAGCGTGGTGACGATGCCGTCGAGAATGCCTTCGGGCGCTTCCTGCCCGTTGGCGAGCAGGACGGCGGGCGTGGTCATCAGATGGCCGACATTGCGGACGAACAGCAGGCTGCGGCCCGGCAGGGTGAAGGTGCTGCCGTCGGGCGCGGTATAGCCGCGGTCGGGGTTGAGGGCGCGGGTCATCATGGCGCCGTTCTTCTCGAACGTGTCGGTGAGGTCGCCCTGCATCAGGCCGAGCCAATTGGAATAGGCGGCGACCTTGTCCTCCGCGTCGACGGCGGCGACGGAGTCCTCGAGATCGCAGATGGTGGTGAGCGCGGATTCGAGGATGACGTCGGCTATGCCCGCCGGATCGTCCTTGCCGATGGGGTGCGCGCGATCGAAGACGACTTCGATGTGCAGGCCATTATGGCGGAAGAGTCGGCCCTTCTCGCTCCGTCCGAGATATTGGCCGTGATCGGCAAGCTGGATGTCGTCGCTGGCGAGCTTGGCCCAGGAGCCGTTGGCGAGCGGTATCGCTTCGTCCAGGAAGGCCTTCGCCCAGGCGATGACCTGCGCGCCGCGCTGCGCGTCATAGCCCTTGCCGGCCGCCGCGCCGGGAATCGCGTCGGTGCCGTAGAGCGCGTCGTAGAGGCTGCCCCAGCGCGCATTGGCGGCGTTCAGCAGGAAACGGGCGTTGAGGATGGGAACGACCAGCTGCGGTCCGGCGAGGCGCCCTATTTCCTCATCGACATTTTCGCTGCCGATCTGAAACGGCGCAGGTTCGGGGACGAGATAGCCGATGTCGCGCAGGAATGCCTGATAGGCGGCAGCGTCAACAGGCTGGCCCGCCCTTTCCCGATGCCAGCCGTCGATCTGCGCCTGAATCGCGTCGCGCTTGGCCAGCAGCGCCGCATTTTCCGGCGCGAATTGCGCGAAGATCCCGGCGGCGCCACGCCAGAAAGCACCGGCATCGATGCCCGTGCCGGGAAGCGCGCGCTCCTCGATGAAGGTGGCGAGTTGCTGCGCGACCTTGAGGCCCGCGCGATCGGTCATGCTGGTCATGGATGGTCTCCTTTGAACGGGACCATAGACGGGGTGCATTATGCGCGGTAGATGATATTATTCGAATTCAGATTTTCCTCTGGTGAAACAAATGATGGACCCGGATTATGATCTTTTCGCGACGATCGTCGACGAAGGCGGCATGGCGGCGGCGGGACGAAGATTGCATGTCTCGCCCGCCATGGTGTCGAAGCGGCTGGTCCGGCTGGAGGATCGGCTGGGCACCCGGCTGATCCACCGGACGACGCGGCGGCTGGCGCTGACTCCGGCCGGCGAACGGCTGCATGAAGACCTGCGCGCGATCATGGCCGCGCTGGACGCGGCGGAGCGGCGCGTCTCCGGCGCTTCGGCGGAGGCGACAGGGACGCTACGGGTATCCGCGCCGACATCCTTCGGGCGCATGCACGTCGCACCCTATCTGGGCCGGTTTCTGGAGGCGCACCCCAAGGTCCGGATGCAGATAGATTTGTCGGACGACTATGCCGACCTGCTGGCGACCCGCGCGGACCTGGCCATCCGCATCACGGCCGATCCAGGCCAGGGCCTTGCCGCTCATCGGCTGGCGACCAACCGGCGCGTGCTATGCGCTGCCCCCGATTATCTGACGCGCTTCGGCATGCCGCAGACCGCCGCCGATCTTCGCAAGCACCGCCTGCTGGCGGCGGAGGGACAATTGCCCTGGCGCCTGCTCGGACCCAGGGGCCCGGTCCTGATCGAGGGCGACAGCCATGTCCGCACCAATAGCAGCGAAATGGTCCGGGAACTGGCGCTTTCCGGGGTGGGCGTCGCCCTGCGCTCGCTCTGGGACGTGAGCGACGCCCTGGAGCGGGGCGATATTCGGCAGATCATGCCGGATCATGAGGGATCGGCGGATGTCGGCCTCTATGCCGTTCATCTGCCACAGAATAATCCGCCACTCGCCATCACCGCCTTCATTGATTTTCTTGTCGGACTATATGCCCCCAGCCCGCCATGGGAGCGGTCGGGCATTGCCCGCGCGGAAAAGCGGCTTTAAGGGCCATTTCATGGACGAAAACACCCGGCGCGCCGCCCTAGACTATCACCGCTATCCGCAACCCGGAAAGCTGAGGATCGAACCGACCAAGCGCATGGTCAACCAGCGCGACCTGGCGCTGGCCTATTCGCCCGGCGTCGCCGCGCCCTGCGTCGACATTGCCGCAGATCCCGAAAAGGCGATGGACTATACCGCGCGGGGCAATCTGGTCGCGGTGATCTCCAACGGAACGGCAGTGCTGGGCCTGGGCTCCATCGGTGCGCTGGCCTCCAAGCCGGTGATGGAGGGCAAGGCCGTCCTCTTCAAGAAATTCGCAGACATCGACGTATTCGACATCGAAGTCGACACCACCGATCCCGAGAAATTCGTAGACGCCGTCGCCCTGCTGGAACCGACCTTCGGCGGCATCAATCTGGAGGACATCAAGGCGCCGGAATGCTTCGCCATAGAGGCGGAGTTGAAGAAGCGGATGAACATTCCGGTCTTCCACGACGACCAGCATGGCACCGCCATCGTGGTAGCGGCGGCGGTGCGCAATGCACTGGTGTTGCAGGGCAAGACGCTGGCGGATGCCAAGCTCGTCACCTCCGGCGCGGGCGCGGCGGCGCTGGCCTGCGTCGACCTGCTGGTGTCGATGGGCCTCCGACAAGAAAATGTCACGCTGACCGACAAGGACGGCGTCATCCATTCGGAGCGCGAGGGCATGTTGCCGAACATGGCCCGCTATGCCCGCACCACCAATGCGCGGACCCTGCCCGACGTGCTGCCGGGGGCGAACCTGTTCCTGGGCCTTTCCGCGCCCGGCGTGCTGAAGCCCGAATGGCTGCCGCTGATGGCCCCCAATCCGCTGATCTTCGCGCTCGCCAATCCGGAGCCGGAAATCCGCCCCGAAGTGGCGCGGGAGGCGCGGCCCGACGCGATCATCGCCACTGGGCGGTCGGACTATCCCAATCAGGTCAACAACGTCCTGTGCTTCCCCTATATCTTCCGGGGCGCGCTGGATGCGCGGGCGACCGAGATCAACGAGGCGATGAAGGTCGCCGCCGCCGACGCCATCGCCAATCTCGCCCGCATGCCGGCCCATGACAGCGTCGCCCAGGCCTATGGCGGGCGCAAGCTGGTGTTCGGGCCGGACTATATCATCCCCACCCCCTTCGACCCGCGCCTGATCGCGGAGATCGCCTGCGCCGTGGCCAAGGCGGCCATGGACAGCGGCGTCGCCAAGCGGCAGCTCGACCTGGAAGCCTATAAGCGACAGCTCACGCAGCAGAATACGCGGTCGGCCCAGTTGATGCTGCCGGTGTTCGAGGCAGCGCGGGGAACGCAGCGGCGCATCGCCTATGGCGAGGGCGAGGATGAGCGCGTGCTGCGCGCCATTCAGGATGCGCTGGACGAAGGCATCGTCCGCCCGATCATCGTGGCGCGCCGGCGCATATTGAACCAGAAACTGCCCGACCTCGGCCTCAGCTTCGCGCTGGATCGCGATGTCGAGGTGGTCGATCCCGAAACGGACCATCTGCTGATGGGCGAACTGGTCGAGGCGTATCGCGCCGTCGCCGCGCGGCGCGGCGTTTCCTCGGCAGAGGTCGTGCGCCATGTCTACCGCCGGCCCAGCGTCACCGCGGCCATGCTGCTGCGCACCGGACGGGTCGATGCGGCGCTGGTGGGCGGCAACAGCGAATATTGGGGCGAGGTCGAGCATGTGCTGCGCATCATCGACCGCACCCCGGGCAACAGCCGGGTCTATGCGCTTTCCGGCCTTATCCTGGACGCGGGCGCGCTGTTCATCACCGACACCCATATGGTGCCCGATCCCACGCCCGACCAGATTGCGGAAATGGCGCTGCTCGGCGCGACTGAACTCAAGCATTTCGGGCTGACGCCGCGCGTGGCGCTGCTGTCGCATTCCAATTTCGGCGCGTCCCATTCCCCCAGCGCCCGCAAGATGCGGGAGGCGCTCAAGCTGGTGAAGAAGGCCGCGCCGGAACTGATGGTCGATGGCGAGATGCATGCCGATGCAGCGCTCAGCCAGGGATTGCGCGAGCGGCTGATCCCGGATTCGCGGTTCGAGGGGCCGGCCAACCTGCTGGTCATGCCCAATCTCGACGCGGCGAACATCACGCTGACGGCGTTGTCGGCTTCCTCCAGTTCGCCCACGGTCGGGCCGATGCTGGTCGGTCTGGCGCAGCCGATCCATGTGCTGACGCCCGGCGTGACGGCGCGCGGCATCCTGAACCTTACCGCCATAGCCGCGGCGGAGGTGGAACGGGAAGGCTGAAGCCTTAACCTTTTTCTGCAATGGCTTGGGCTGCTACTGGTCGTCATCCCCGCCTCCGCGCGGATGACGACGATCTGGGGTAACGGACGGTTCATGGCGGGACGGGTTTCGACGCGGGTGAAGCTGGCGATCGGCGGCGGTGCGGCGGCGGTGATGCTGTTGCTGGGCCTGTCGTTCGGCCGCGGGCGCGATCTCCCTCCGCAGGACAGGACAAGCGCTCAAAGGAGTGAAGCGCCGGAGCCGGCCAGGTCATCCCCACCGGTCGAGCGCACCCGCGCCCAGCCCCTCGCGGTCGATCCGCACGCCCTGATGGTCAGGCGGGTGCTCCCCATCGAAGGCCCCTTCCGCCATGGCGATTATGTCTGGGACGAAAGCGGCGCGCCGGCGACCGGACGGGTCATCATCACCGTTGACCTCAAGGCGCAGACATTGTCGGTATTCCGCGCCGGTTATGAGATCGGATCGGCGGTCATCCTCTATGGCGCGGACGACAAGCCCAGTCCGCTTGGCGCGTTCCCGATCACGGAAAAGGACGCCGATCATTATTCGCGGACTTACAACAACGCGCCCATGCCCTACACGCTGCGCCTGACCAGCGACGGCGTGGCGATCCACGGCAGCGACGTCCAGTGGGGCAATGCCACCCATGGCTGCATCGGCGTGCCAAAGCCGTTCGCGAGAAAGCTGTTCGGCGTGGCCAAGGTGGGCGACCTGGTCGTCATCACCAATGGCAGGATGCTGGACACCAGCCAGGCCCGACAGGCCATGTGAGTTGCGCAACTTATTGGCGTAATTGCAATAAAGTCATGTGATCATAACTTGATTTCAATCCGCAACTCTATCATGTGCGGACGGCATTCCTATCGCATCGCAACATGGAGCAACCGATGGCGCAGGCCAGCCGCGCGGTTCACCCCGCTCTCGTCATTCTCGCGCTCTCCATGGGCGCCTTCGCCATCGGCACGACCGAATTCGCGGCGATGAGCCTGCTGCCCTTTTTCGCGGGCGATCTGCGTATCAGCGAACCCATGGCGGGCCATGCCATCAGCGCCTATGCGTTGGGCGTGGTGGTGGGCGCACCGCTGATCGCCGTGCTGGGCGCGCGGCTGCCCCGGCGGAAGCTGCTGATCGGGCTGATGGCATGGTTCGCGATAGGCAATGCGCTCAGCGCCCTGTCGCCCGACTATACGACCATGCTGTTGTTCCGCTTCCTGAGCGGTCTGCCCCATGGCGCCTATTTCGGCGTCGCGGCGCTGGTGGCGGCGTCCCTGGTGCCGAATGACCGGCGCGCGCTGGCGGTGGCGCAGGTGATGACGGGCCTGACGGTCGCCACCGTCGTCGGCGTGCCGGTGGCGAACTGGACGGGGCAGGCGCTGGGGTGGCGCTGGGGCTTTGGCATCGTGGCGTTGCTGGCGGTGATCACGGTGACGCTGGTGGCGATCTATGCGCCGCGCGACGCCGGCGATCCGGAAGCCAGCCCGATGCGCGAACTGGGCGCGTTGCGCGAACCGCAGGTGCTGCTGACGCTGCTGACCGGCGCTATTGGCTTCGGCGGCCTGTTCGCGGTTTACACCTATGTCGCCTCGACGATGATTTCCGTGACCCATGTGTCCGAGGAGTTGGTGCCGGTGGTGCTGGCGATCTTCGGCATAGGCCTGACGATCGGCAATCTGGTTGCGGCATCGGCGGCGGATCGGGCGCCGAATCGGACCGCTATCGGCGTGCTGCTGTGGAGCGCGGCGTCGCTGGCGTTGTTCCCGCTGATGGCTGGCAATATCTGGAGCCTGTCGCTGGTGATCTTCCTGATCGGCTGCGGCGGGGGCCTGGGTAGCGTGTTGCAGACCCGGCTGATGGACGTGGCGGGCGATGCGCAGACGCTGGCGGCGGCGGCGCATAACGGCGCCTTCAATGTCGCCAATGCGCTGGGACCATGGCTTGGCGGGCTCGCGATCTCGGCCGGCTACGGCCTGACATCGACCGGGTGGATCGGCGCGGGATTAGCCTTGGGGGGCTTGGCGGTCTTCCTGCTGGCCTTGAACCTGCGCCAAAGGTCATTGCGCTTGGCGGCGGTAGCCTGCGAGTAAGTCCTTCAACATCCCGCGTTCCGCCGTTCGCCGGAGCATGACAGGGTCCGAAGCGTCTAGTCCGACTCGCATAGCAGCCCGCCACCACTGTCGCGGGCCTGGAAAGCCGATGCGGCGTCGCTCGCCACGCGGGGGAAGCTGACGCCTTCGAGGGAGCCCCTTCCCTTGCAGACACTCGCGCAGTTCATGTCGACAACGCCCGGCAGCGATAGTTGATCGCCGTCATATTGGGCCACCACAATGCAATGATCGCTATGGGAGAAGCTGAGGATCAGCTTGTCGCCCGCTGGCCGCGCGGAGCCCCTGCCTGCACAGCTCTGATCCTCCCCGAAGGTCGCCTCCAGGCCGAAGCGATAGTCGCCATTTTTGGCCGGGACTACGCAAAGCGCATCGCGACCGGCTTCATGATTGCGCTGGTAGAGGCCGATGGCAGGCACCTTGGCCGCATCAGCGATCACGCCGGTTTCGATCGCTGCACGTTCGAGGCCGGAACTGGTCTGTATGCCGGTTTCGCGCGGCCCCTGTGCGGGCGCAGCCTCACGCTGGCACGCCGCGAGCAACAGCAATGCGGCAAGGCTAGTCGGCCGCATCGACAGCTGTCAGGCCTTCCGGGCCGATGCGGCGGAAGAAGCAGGAGCGCGCGCCGGTGTGACAGGTGGGACCTGCGGGTAGGGCCTTCACCCAGACAGCGTCCTGGTCGCAATCGATGCGAAGATCGCGCACCTGCAACATATGGCCGGACGTCTCGCCCTTCTTCCAAAGTGACTGGCGGCTGCGCGACCAGAAATGCGCAAGGCCGGTATCGCGGGTAAGCTGAAGCGCCTCCGCATTCATATGCGCGACCATCAGCAGTTCCCCGCTGTCCACATCGGTCACGACGGCCGTGATCAGGCCGTCCTTGTCATATTTGGGATTGAGGGTCAGTCCCCGGTCACGTGCTTCGTCCATGAAGGCGGCTATAGAGGGCGGTGGCCCTCGTGCGAAGCCCTGAATGATGAAGAGCCGTCGCGGGAAAGAAGGAGAGCAGTTTCGACTGGCTGAGCGTGAACCAGGGACGAAGGCGACCGGGCGCCCCTCACGCAAATTCATCCAGCGAAGAAGGAAAATGGGGCGATCGACGGGATCCGAACCCGCGACCTCCGGTACCACAAACCGGCGCTCTAACCAACTGAGCTACGATCGCCACAGGGGCTGTGCCCCTTGAGAGAAGGGCCACATATGCGGCCCTTCCCGCGCCGTCAAGCGGCCTGATGCGGAAAAAGCCGCAATGCCGAAATAAAAAGAAAAGGGGTGAGAAGCGTGATGCTCCCACCCCTTTTCATGCCCGGGAAGATCAGCGCGCATGAGAGCCCCGCTCCCTGCTGCCGCGCTCAAATCCGGCAGTCTCTCTCCGATAAAAATTCCGCCAACCGCGATGCCGGCTCGAAAACGGACCGAGGCGCTCCGCCGGGGAGCGCCCCTTGAAAATCCTTAGTTGACCGAGTCCTTCAGGCCCTTGCCGGCCTTGAACTTGGGCTGAGCCGAAGCCTTGATCGTCATCGTCTCGCCCGTGCGCGGGTTGCGGCCGGTCGAGGCCTTGCGCTGCGAAACGGAGAAAGTGCCGAAACCGACCAGACGAACTTCATCCCCCTTCTTCAGGGCTCCGGTGATGGCGTCGAAAACACCCTCGACGGCCTTGCTGGCGTCGCTCTTGGAAAGGCCGCTGCTTTCAGCGACTGCGCTGATAAGATCCTGCTTGTTCATGCCTTGGGAACCCCCTTCTAGCTGTTTGGATAGTTTAGGAATCGCGGCGTAGGCGGCGCAATAAGGCCCAGCTTTCGGGCCTTGTCAAAGGGAAAGCGGCGTCGGCGGCCGGTCAAGCAAGATTTTATGGTAAAAGCTTGCTGAATAGCCGTGCGACGCCGCTTTCCTTAGTCAGCTCAGTGACGAATGGACGCTTCCCCGTCCCGCCCCTGCGCCGGGTTCGGCTGGGCGGCAAGGTCATCCTCCTCGGTCCACGCGATCGCTTCCGGCTTGCTCATCAGTGCGCGGGCCAGCACCTCATCGACATGGGACACGGGAACGATCTCCAGCCCTTCCTTGATATTGGCCGGAATCTCCGCCAGATCCTTCTCGTTTTCCGCGGGGATCAACACCGTCTTGATGCCGCCCCGCAACGCTGCGAGCAGCTTTTCCTTGAGGCCGCCGATAGGAAGGACGCGGCCCCGCAGCGTGACTTCACCGGTCATCGCCACATCCTTGTGCACCGGAATGCCGGTCAGGGTCGACACGATGGTCGTCACCATGCCTATGCCTGCCGAGGGGCCATCCTTGGGCACCGCGCCTTCGGGAAGGTGGATGTGGATATCCTTGCGGGTAAAAATGCTGGGCTTGATCCCATAGCCGGGCGAGCGCGCCTTCACATAGGAGAAGGCGGCCTGGACCGACTCGTTCATGACCTCGCCCAGCTTGCCGGTGGTCTTGATCGCGCCCTTGCCGGGCACGGTCACCGCTTCGATGGTCAGCAGTTCGCCGCCCACCTCGGTCCACGCCAAGCCCGTCACCGCGCCGATCTGATGCTCTTCCTCACCCACGCCGTGGCGGAATTTACGCACGCCGGCATAGTCGGCCAGATTGTCCGGCGTGATCGTCACCTTGTCATAGGCGCCTTCGAGGATCTTGCGCAGCGCCTTGCGGGCGAGGCGCGCCACTTCGCGCTCCAGCGTGCGGACGCCGGCTTCGCGGGTGTAGTAGCGGATCAGATCGCGAACCGCCTCCTCCGTGACGTCGAGTTCGCCTTCCTTGAGGCCGTGGGCGTCGATCTGCTTGGGCAGCAGATGCCGCTGGGCGATCTCGACCTTTTCATCCTCCGTATAGCCTTCGAGCCGGATGATCTCCATGCGGTCGAGCAAAGGTTGCGGCAGATTCAGGGAGTTGGCGGTGGTCACGAACATGACGTCTGAAAGGTCGACGTCGATCTCCAGATAATGATCCTGGAACTTGCTGTTCTGTTCGGGGTCCAGCACCTCCAGCAGCGCGGAGGCTGGGTCGCCGCGAAAATCCTGTCCCAGCTTGTCGATTTCGTCCAGCAGGAAGAGCGGGTTCATCGTCCCGGCCTTCTTGAGGTTGGTCACGATCTTGCCCGGCAACGAACCGATATAGGTGCGGCGGTGCCCACGGATTTCCGCTTCGTCGCGCACGCCGCCCAGCGACTGGCGCACGAACTCCCGCCCGGTCGCCTTGGCGATCGAACGGCCGAGCGAGGTCTTGCCGACGCCCGGAGGGCCGACGAGGCACAGGATGGGGCCCTTCAGCTTGTTGGTGCGCGCCTGCACCGCGAGATATTCGATGATCCGGTCCTTGACCTTCTCCAGCGCGAAATGATCCTCATCGAGGATCGCCTGCGCCTTTTTGAGGTCGGTCTTGACCTTGCCCTTCTTGCCCCAGGGCAGGCCCAGCAGCACGTCGAGATAGTTGCGCACCACCGTGGCTTCGGCGGACATGGGCTGCATGCCCTTGAGCTTCTTCAGCTCCGCCGTCGCCTTGGCGCGGGCTTCCTTGCTCAGCTTGGCCTTCGCGATCTTCTCGGTGAGTTCAGCGAGTTCGTCGCCTTCTTCGCCATCGCCATTGCCCAGTTCGCGCTGGATCGCCTTCAACTGCTCATTGAGATAATATTCGCGCTGGGTCTTCTCCATCTGCCGCTTCACGCGGCCGCGAATCTTCTTCTCCACCTGGAGCACGCCCAATTCGCCCTCCATGAAGGCGAAGACCATTTCGAGGCGCTTGACCGGGTCGGCTTCGACCAGCAGCGACTGCTTGTCGGCGACCTTGACGTTGATGTTGGCGGCGACGGCATCGGCCAGACGCCCCGCATCCTCGATCTCGCGCAACTGCACGGGGGTTTCCGCCGGCAGCTTCTTGTTGAGCTTGGCGTAATTTTCGAACTGCTCCGCCACCGAACGCATCAGCGCGGCGGCCTCCGGCCCTTCGGCGTCGATTTCCTCGACCGCCGTCACATCCGCGACCATATGGCCGTCGGCCTGTCCGATGCCGTCCAGCCGGGCGCGCTGCTTGCCCTCCACCAGCACGCGAACGGTGCCGTCGGGCAGCTTCAGCAATTGCAGCACCACGGCGATGACGCCGGTGTCGTAGAGCGAATCCTGGCCCGGATCATCCTCCGCCGGGTCGAGCTGCGACACGAGGAAGATTTCCTTGTCGCCTTCCATCGCCGATTCGAGCGCGGCCACGCTCTTGTCGCGGCCCACGAACAGCGGCACGATCATCTGCGGGAAGACGACGATGTCGCGCAGAGGAAGCAGGGGATATTGCGTAGTCATTCACTCTCCGGGGTGACATTCCACCCAGTCATGCGGTTCATCGCCTTTATGGGGATGGTCGCCGCATGGTTCAATCATGCGTTATGGGATCGCAATGATGAATAAAGGCTGATCCCCGGCACGCTCACGATCAGAAAGGCAGCTTGAAGCCGGGCGGCAGCGGCAGGCCGGCGGTCATCTTGCCCATTTCGGCGCTGGACACTTCATCCGCCTTCTTGCGCGCATCGTTGAACGCGGCGGTGATAAGGTCCTCCAGCATCTGCTTTTCCGACACGGCGAGCAGGCTGTCGTCGATGGCGACACCCAATATGCGCCCCTTGGCCGAGGCGCGGACCTTGACCAGTCCGCCGCCTGCGCTGCCCTCCACCTCCAGCTTGTCGAGATTTTCCTGGGCGCGTTGCAGTTCCTCCTGCACGCGGCTCGCCATGCCCAATATTTCGTTCAGATCCTTCATCGCTCTGCACTCCATTGTTCGAGCTCGTCGCCAAGCTCGGCATCGGGGAAAGCAGCCAACGCCGCCTTGACCACCGGGGTTTCCATGATTTCCGCACGGGCATCCGCCGCCTTGCGCATTTCCTGTTCCAGCAGGGTCGGCGCGGCAGGACCGTCGACGGCGCTGACGCGCCAGGCCGTGCCGGTCACCTCGCGCAGCGCCGGGTTCAGGCGGGCAAGGAAATCGGACGACAGGGAAGACGTCGGGGCATAGTCCAGCTCCGGCGCGGCATAGCGGACAAGGCCGATGCAATCATGCATTTCCTGCGCAAGTTGCCCCTTCCCGCGCTGCCAGAAGGCTTCGATCAGCTCTTCGAAGCTGGCCGGAAGTTTCGCGGCAGGTGATCCGGAGGGTATGGCGGCGGGCGCCTGCCCCGGAGCGGCGGCCGCAGGCGCGCCTTCGCGCAGCAGGCGGGCGATCTCGCCGGGGTCGGGCATGGTCGCGGCGTGCATCACGCGCAGCAGCGCCATTTCGCAGCTTTCGATCGGCAATGCCGCGCTGGCAACCTCTTCATGGCCCTTCAGCAGCAATTGCCATAGCCGGTGCAGCGGCGCGAAGCCGAGTTGCAAGGCCCAATCCGCCAGAGCCTCGCGCTCCTCCGCCGACTGGCCGGGATTGGCGATGTCGCGGCCCGCCTTCACTAGCGCCACCGCATGGACCAGTTCCAGCAGGCCACGCATCAGCGAGAGCGGCTCCACGCCAAGCGCATATTGATCGCGCACCGCGCCAAGCAGCGCGCCGGTGTCGCCTTCGAGCAGCAGGCCCAGCAGGCGGCGTGTGGCGCCCCTGTCGGAGAGGCCCAGCATGTCGCGAACCTGCATGGCGGTGACGAGCGGGGCGCCTTCGCCCATTTCCGCATGCGCTATGGCCTGGTCCAAGATGGACAGGCCGTCGCGCGCCGAACCCTCGGCCGCCTGGGCGATCAGCGCCAGCGCATCGGGTTCGGCCGCGACCGATTCCGCCTCCACAACATGGGCGAAATGGGCGGCGAGCAGTTCGGCGGGGATGCGGCGCAGGTCGAAGCGCTGGCAGCGCGACAGCACCGTCACCGGCACCTTGTTCACTTCCGTCGTGGCGAAGAGGAATTTCACATGCGCCGGCGGCTCCTCCAGCGTCTTCAGAAGCGCGTTGAAGGCGTTCTTGGACAGCATGTGAACTTCGTCGATGATATAGATCTTGTAGCGGGCCGAAACGGCGGCGTAGCGCACCGCCTCTATGATTTCCCGCACATCGTCGACGCCGGTATGGCTGGCGGCGTCCATTTCGACCACGTCGATATGGCGTCCCTCGGCAATGGCCATGCAGGGTTCGCAGACGCCGCAGGGATCGATGGTGGGACCGCCCTGCCCGTCCGGGCCGATGCAGTTCAGCGCCTTGGCGATGAGGCGCGCGGTGGAGGTTTTCCCCACGCCGCGCACGCCGGTCATCAGGAAGGCATGGGCCAGGCGTCCCCGGCGGATCGCATTGCCCAGCGTCTGGACCATCGCGTCCTGCCCGATCAGTTCCCGGAAATTGCGCGGGCGATATTTGCGCGCGAGCACGCGATAGGGCTGGGGGGAATCGGACATGCGAATCTTCTAGCCGTTCGTACGGGGCTTGGCGACCCGAAGGGCAGCCTTCATCGTTCCAACATCGAAAGAAGAAGTGGACGCCGTCAGGCCCGGTCCGAACGGATGCTGTTTGGAGGTGGGAGCCGGAACGACCCGCAGCGAAATCACTGTGGCTGCTTCCGTCAGGACCTGACCAGGTTCGCGACGACTACGTCCGCCCGACTCCCGGCGCGGCATATGGCGAAAGGTGGCGGTTATGGCAAGGGGCCAAGGAAAGGGATCGCCAGAAGAGCGCCGTATTCCTTGCAAGGTCGCGGCGTTATTCCAGCCCCGTCTTCTGCGCCTTCCCGACGAAATCCAGCGCCGCGCGGGCGGTTTCGGCTATGGCGGCTTCGGCGGCCCTGGCGTCGATGGTCGGGCGGTCGAGATAGATGGCGAGGATATATTCCTCGCCTGACGGGGCCTTTACAAGCGCCACGTCATTATAGGCGGTGCCGCAGCTTCCGGTCTTGCTGCCCGATGTCCAGCCCTTGGGCAGGCCCGCCTTGATCCGGTTGGCGCCGGTTGTGCTGGCATTGAGCCAGCCGCGCAGCTTTTCGGCGCTTTCCGGCGCGAGGTCGCGGAAGATCAGGCGGCCCATCAGTCCGGCCATGGCGGCGGGGCTGGTGGTGTCGCGCTCGTCGCCCTCGACATTCTCGTTGAGCGAGGGCTCATTGCGGTCGAGCCGCGTCACCATGTCGCCATGGGCGCGGATGAAGCGGGTCAGGCCCTCCGGCCCGCCGACCATCGGCAGCAGCAGGTTGGCGGCGCTGTTGTCGCTGACCTCCACGGCTGCCGCCGCCAGTTCCTCCATCGACATGCGGCCGCGCTTCACATTCTTCCTGACGACCGGGGCATAGTCCAGGAGATCGGACTTGGTGAAGCTGATCTGCCCCTCCAACCCGAACTTGCCGCCTTCCGCGCCGGTCAGCACGGCGGCGGCGAGCGGGGCCTTGAAGGTCGAACACATGGCGAAGCGCTCGTCCCGGTTGAAGCCCAGCATTAAAGCGCCCTTGCTGTCGACCAGCGCGACGCCCAGCCGGCCGCCGGTCGCGCTCTCTATCTCCTTGGGATTGCGCACGGATGCCAAAGCGGATTCGCTCACCATGTAGCGGGGCGCTGGCGGCAGGAGCGAAGGTCGCGGCGCCTCCTGCTGCGCGAAAGCCGGCGCGGCGAGCAGCAGGGCCGCAAGGATCAGGCGCTTCGACAAGCCTACATCCCCTGCATATTATAGGATTCGCCCGGAATGCGGACCGTCAGGCTGTCCAGCTTTTCGTCCAGCACGATCTGGCAGGACAGGCGGCTGGTTCGGGTCGCGGCGGCGGCAAGGTCCAGCATGTCCTCCTCATCCTCGCTCGCCCGCTTCAGCTTCGGGAAGTCGGCGGCATCGACGATGACATGGCAGGTGGAGCAGGCCATCTGCCCCTCGCAGGTTCCCTCGAGCGGCTGGCCCGCTGCCTGCGCGACCTCCAGCAACACGGCGCCCGTCGGCGCTTCGACCTCCTGCTTATGCTCTCCATCGGCGCTGATGAAGACGACCCTGGTCATGATATGCGTTCCCCGCTCTCTGTTGCCGCATGATGCGAAAAACGGTTTTCCGCTCTTTCGCACGACGCTTCATGGCGCCCATATTTGGGCTGCCCTGTTCATTGCCTCCGCCGCATCCCCCAATTCGGCCAGTGTCGTGTACCGGCCGAAGCCGATCCGCACCGATCCGCGCGCGTCCGCGTCTGAAAGGCCGAGTGCGCGCAGCACATGGCTAGGCCGCCCGGACCCACTTGCGCAAGCGCTGCCGAGCGAAAAAGCGACATCGCGGCATTCCGACAACAACCGCGCGCCGTCGACTCCTGCCCTTCGGAGGTTCAGATTGCCATGATAGCGCAAATCCTCGCTGCCGTTGACCGTCCATTGGGAGAAGAGGCCATGGGCGGCGCTCCAGAGCGCTTCCACATGCAGGCGGTCGCTTTCCGCCCGTTCGCGCATCAGCCGGGCGGCGGCCCCGAAACCCGCGCACAGGGCCGGCGAAAGGGTGCCCGAACGCAGGCCGCCCTCCTGGCCGCCGCCGTGGATGATCGGCGTGAGAGTCACGTCCTCGCGCAGCCAGAGCGCCCCGATGCCTTTCGGCCCATGGATCTTGTGGGCGCTGATCGCGATCATGTCGCAGCGGGGCGCGATGGGCACGCGGCCATAGCCCTGCACGGCGTCGCAGAGGAACAGCGCGCCTGCGCTGTGCGCAAGATCGGCCAGCTCCGCAACAGGCTGGATGACGCCGATCTCGTTATTGACCAGCATGGCCGCGACGAGCGCCGTGCCGGGACGGATCGCCCTGGCGGCTTCCTCAAGGTCGACGATCCCGTCGGGACCGACCGGCAGGATCGTGACGTCCCGGCCCGCCCGGCGCAGTGCGTCGACCGTGTCGAGGACGGCGGCATGTTCGGTGGCGATGGTGACGATGCCGCCCGGCGGAGCGCCCTGGATCGCCATGTTGAGCGCCTCGGTCGCGCCGGAGGTGAAGATCAGGCGGCCGCCATCGGGCAGCAGCTTCAGGATTTCCGCGCGGGCAAGATCGACCTGCGCGGTGGCGGCGCGGCCCAGCCTGTGGGCGCTGTGCGGATTGGCGAACTGGTCGCGGAGCAGGGAGACCATCGCATCGAAGGCTTCGGGCGCAAGAGGCGTCGTCGCCTGATAATCGAGATAGATCGTCACCGGGCCCGCCCCGCCATCCGGGTCCAGGCTGCGGCGAAGCGATCCAGATCCTTCTCGCTCGTATCCGGGCCGAAGCTGACCCGGACGACTTCGCCCGCCCGCGCATCGTCCCAGCCCATGGCATGGAGGACATGGCTGGTCTTGAGCGAACCCGAAGAACAGGCGCTGCCGGCCGAAACGGAAATGCCGGCGAGGTCGAACTGGATAAGCTGGGCGCGGGCGGAAAGGCCGGGCATGCGATAGCTGGCGATGGTCGGGATGCGCGGGGCATTGCGGGCGACGATCTCTCCGCCGGCCGCTTCGATGGCGGCGTCGAGCCGCGCGCGAAGGATCGCGGCTTTGGAAAGCCAGTCCGTGCGCGCGTCGAGCGCCGCCGCCATGGCGAGGATGGCGGGCAGGTTTTCGGTGCCGGGGCGATAGCCCTGCTCCTGGCCGCCGCTCGGGCGGATCAGCGCAAGATCCTTGATCAGAAGCGCGCCCGTGCCCGGAGGACCGCCGAATTTATGCGCGCTGATCGCGATCATGTCGGCATCCGGGAGGGGGAGTTTGCCTGCACTCTGGGCGCAGTCCGCGAAAAGGACGGCGCCCTTGCGGTCTATCGCGTCGAGAGGCTGGATGACCCCGGTTTCGTTGTTGACATGCTGGATGGCAAGGATGGTCTCATGCCCCTCCTCCTCGCAACGGCGGGAAGGACCAGGGAGAAGGCCATTTGCGTCCACCTGAAGCCGCTCGGCCTGGGGCGTGACGCGCAGGACCGAATCATGTTCGACGGGAGAGGTCAGGATGCGGTCAAAGCTGGCGCGGCCCAGCGCGATGGCGATGGCTTCGCTCGCGCCGGAGGTGAAGATGATCTGCCCGCCCCATCCCAGCGCCGCGCCGATGCGCCGCCGGGCATCCTCCAGCAGGGCGCGGGCGGCGCGGCCGTCGCCATGGGGGCTGGACGGGTTGGACCAGTTCTCCATCGCCTCGACCATCGCTGCCCTTGCCTGGGGCAGGATCGGCGTGGTGGCGGCGTGATCCAGATAGAGACGGTCGGAAGCCACGGATTTGGGAAGACTCATTGATTGCGGAAATGGTGGCGACTTCTATATAGGCGGTCTGTCGCGCAGCGCCAGCACTGGCTGCTGCGCCCTCTCCATTCGCGGCTCGCCCGGTTTCGGGTTGGGCCGCCCAGAACCATAACAGGTGCCATGCCCGACGTTATTTTCCCCGGACCCGAAGGTCGCCTCGAAGGCCGCTTCAGCCCGCCGCCCCGCCCCCGCGCACCCGTCGCGATGATCCTGCATCCGCACCCGCAGGGCGGCGGCACGATGAACGACCGCATCACCCAGGCGCTCTACAAGACCTTCGTGCGGCGCGGCTTCGCCACCTTGCGCTTCAACTTCCGGGGCGTCGGGCGCAGCCAGGGCACGTTCGACAACGGCATTGGCGAACTGTCGGATGCCGCCGCCGCGCTCGACTGGGTGCAGAGCTTCCATCCGGAGGCGCAGACGACCTGGATCGCCGGCTTCTCCTTCGGTGCGTGGATCGGCATGCAGCTTTTGATGCGCCGTCCGGAAATCCGGGGCTTCATCTCGGTAGCGCCGCCGGCTAACATGTATGACTTCTCCTTCCTGGCGCCCTGCCCCTCCTCCGGCATCATCGTGCAGGGGACGGCGGACGAGGTCGTGACGGCAAGCGCCGTGCAGAAGCTGGTGGACAAGCTGCGCACGCAGAAGGGCATCACCATCCACCATGACGAAATCCGTGGCGCGAACCATTTTTTCGAGCATGAACTGGACCAGCTCATGAAGTCGGTCGACAATTATCTCGACATGCGCCTGTCGCCGGATTCTCCGATCCGATAAGGCGATTGCCGCTGTTCGAGGTGGAGGGGCTGCTGCGGCGGCCCCTTTTCTTTTGGCCCATCGTACATGGTCTCCCGCAAGGGAATGGAAGCTGCGGTTGAGGCGGCTGAGGAATTTTGCGCTTGGCCCGTCGACATGCGGGCTTTAGCGGCAGCGCCCCATGACCGATCCGAAGAACGACGTCCGCCTGATCTGGAGCCGCTATTACAGCGCCTTCGTCCCCGCTCCCGCCGGTCCCGGCTTCCTGGACCGGCTGAAGGCGGCGAGCGGCGCCATTGGCGGCATCGCCGTTACCGGGCTGCTCTGCGGACTGATGCTGGGAAACGGGATCGCCCATCCACTGCTGGTCGCACCCATGGGCGCATCGGCGGTGTTGCTTTTTGCCGTGCCCGCCAGTCCACTGGCCCAGCCCTGGCCGGTATTGGGCGGCAATATCATATCGGCACTGGTCGGAGTCATGGTGGTCCGGCTGATCCCCGATCCCACCATCGCCGCCGCGCTGGCGGTAGGCTGCGCGATCGGCGCCATGTCGCTGCTGCGCTGCCTCCACCCGCCCGGAGGCGCCGTCGCCCTCTCCGCCGTATTGGGCGCGACGCATGGCGCGCCGAGCTATATGTTCGCGATCGTGCCTGTCGGCGTGAACACGGCGCTGCTCGTGACCGTCGCAATCCTCTTCCACCGGCTGGCCGGGCACAGCTATCCCCATGTCGCAGCCAAGGCGGCGACCACCCATGGCACCAGCGACCCCGCGCCGATCCTGCGCACGCCGTCCGAACAGGACGTGGAGGAAGCGCTGAACGCCTATGGCGACAGGCTGGACGTGAATGCGGCCGACTTGCAGGCGGTGCTGCACGATGCGGAAATGCGGGCGGCCGAGCGGGCGCATGGCAGGCTGACGTGCGGCGAGATCATGTCGCGCGATGTCGTCACCGTGCGGGCGGGCCAGCCGGTGGTCGCGGCGCGGCAATTGCTGCACGAGCGGCGGCTGCTGTCGCTTCCCGTGCTGGACGATGCCGGCCGGGTTCAGGGCGTGGTGGGCCCGCTGGATCTGGTGAGAGAGGGCGGGCGGGTGCAGGACATCGCATCCGAGCCCTATATCGTGCATGCGGACACGCCGGTGGCGGCTCTGCTGCGGCCATTGACCAGCGGTGCCCGACGCGAGGCGATCGTGGTCGATGACGATCGGCGGCTATGCGGACTGGTTACACAGACCGACCTGCTGACGGCGATGGCCTTTCGCGCCTAGCGGGCGTTTTCCAGCACCGGCAGGTCCGGCCCGGGAATCGCGGAGATGGCGACATTGCCGAACATCACCAGTCCGGCGAGGATCATCAGCATGCCCCGTTTGCGGTCGCCCTTCTTCACGATGGCGTAGGCGCCGCCGCCGGTCAGCGCCATGCCTGCGAGCATCAATATGGATAAAATCGTGCCAGCCATGAAGCAGGCCATAGGTCGGCCGGTGGACTGTGGCAATATCGCGGCGCTGCCCCTATGAGGCGCGGGAACGAATCACCTTTTGCGTGAGTGGACAACCTTATCGTGAAAATCGCCATCGCTTCCGACCATGCCGCCATCGATCTGAAGGCGGAACTTGCCGACTGGCTGCGCGGCGAAGGGCATGAGGTCGACGATCTGGGTCCAGCGACTGCCGACCGCGTGGATTATCCCGATTTCGGTTACAAGCTGGCGAAGGCGGTGGCGTCCGGCGCCGCCGAACGCGGCATTGCGCTCTGCGGATCGGGCATCGGCATTTCCATCGCCGTGAACCGCAACCCCGCCTGCCGCTGCGCTCTGGTGTCGGAGCCGTTGTCGGCCGCGCTCAGCCGCGAGCATAATGATACCAATGTCCTCGCCATGGGCGCGCGCCTGACCGGCGTCGACATGGCCAAGGCCTGCGTCTCCGCCTTCCTTTCCACCGATTTCGGCGGTGGCCGCCATGCCGGCCGCGTTGAAAAGCTCTCCCATCCCGCGCTTTAAGGAGCCTGCCCTATGAGCACCGCTACCCTCACCCAGCCCGACCTGTCGGACATCCGCTCCGAAGGCTATTTCACGCGCAGCCTGGCCGATGCCGATCCGGCGGTGTTCGCGGGCGTCACCAGGGAATTGAAGCGCGAGCAGAACCAGATCGAGCTGATCGCTTCGGAAAATATCGTATCCAAGGCGGTGCTGGAGGCGCAGGGTTCGGTCTTCACCAACAAATATGCCGAAGGCTATCCCGGCAAGCGCTATTATCAGGGCTGCGCCCCGTCGGACGAGGTCGAGCAGCTGGCCATCGACCGCGCGAAGGAAATCTTCAACTGCGGCTTCGTCAATGTGCAGCCCCATTCGGGCGCGCAGGCGAACGGCGCGGTGATGCTGGCGCTGACCAAGCCGGGCGACACCATCATGGGCCTGTCGCTCGACGCCGGCGGTCACCTGACACATGGCGCGAAGCCCGCGCTGTCGGGCAAATGGTATAATGCCGTGCAATATGGCGTGCGCGAGGATACGCACCTCATCGATTATGACGCGCTGGAGGCGCAGGCGATCGAAGCAAAGCCCACGCTGATCATCGCGGGCGGTTCGGCCTATCCCCGCCACCTCGACTTCGCCCGCTTCCGCGCGATCGCGGACAAGGTCGGCGCGCTGCTGATGGTGGACATGGCGCATTTTGCCGGGCTGGTGGCTGGCGGGGCGCATCCGACGCCCTTTGGCCATGCCCATGTCGTGACCACCACCACGCACAAGACCCTGCGCGGTCCGCGTGGCGGCATGATCCTGACCGATGACGAGGCCATTGCGAAGAAGATCAATTCGGCGGTGTTCCCCGGCCTTCAGGGCGGGCCGCTGATGCATGTGATCGCGGCGAAGGCGGTTGCCTTCGGCGAGGCGCTGCGTCCTGAATTCAGGACTTATGCGCAGGCGATCGTCACCAATGCAAAGGCGCTGGCTTCGAAGCTGGAGCAGCGCGGCCTCGCGGTGGTTTCCGGCGGCACCGACACGCATCTCGCCCTGATCGACCTGCGCCCCTACGGCATTTCGGGCAAGGATGCGGACGAGGCGCTGGAACGCAGCTTCATCACCTGCAACAAGAATGGCGTGCCGGGCGATCCGCTGCCGCCGACCAAGACCAGCGGTATTCGGGTTGGTTCCCCTGCGGGAACGACGCGCGGGTTCGGCGTTGCGGAGTTCGAGGCCATTGGCGACATGATCGCGGATGTTCTGGAGGGGCTGCGCGATCATGGCGAGCATGGCGACGCAGCCGTGGAAGCCAATGTGCGCGACCGCGTCTCCGCCCTCTGCGCCCGTTTCCCGATCTACGAAGGGTAAGCGCCCTTGCGTTGCCCCTTCTGCGCCCATGACGACAGCCAGGTGAAGGACAGCCGCCCGACGGAGGATGGCGCAGCCATCCGCCGCCGGCGTCAGTGCGAAGCCTGCGGCGCGCGCTTCACCACCTTCGAACGGATACAGCTCCGCGACATCTGGGTGGTGAAGAGCGAGGGGCGCAAGGAAGCCTTCGACCGGGACAAGCTGGCGCGCTCCATCGGCATCGCCTGCCGGAAGCGGCCGATCGATCCCAGTCGGCTGGAGAAGCTGATCTCCGGCATCCAGCGGCAGTTGGAGACGTCAGGCGACGGCGAAGTTCCAGCGCGGGCGATTGGGGAAATGGTGATGGAAGGGCTGAAACGCCTCGACAGCGTTGCCTATATCCGCTTCGCCAGCGTGTACAAGGACTTCACCGATGCTCGGGATTTCGAGGATTTCGCCTCCACGGTGAAGGAGGTCGGGAGTGATTGAGGGCTCTCATGCCTCCCTCAACCTCCGTTCGTCCTGAGTAGCCATTGAGCCTGTCGAAATGGCGTATCGAAGGACCTTGCCATGACATTCCACGCCTATATGCTGCGTTGTTCGGACGGCAGCTATTATCTGGGGCACGCGGATAATCTGGAAAGCCGCATCGCTCAGCATCAAGCTGGCGAAATTGCAGGATATACGCAAAACCGACGGCCAGTGTCTCTGGTCTGGCAACAGGATTTCGGAACTCGCGAAGAAGCACTGTCCGCTGAGCAGCAGGTCAAAGGCTGGTCGCGGAAGAAAAAGGAAGCGCTGATCGCTGGCGACTGGGACATGATCAGTCTGCTCGCGCGCAAGTCCTTCGATACGGGGCTTCGACAAGCTCAGCCCCTACCCAGGACGAACGGTAACATGGAAAAAATTACGCCCCTCACCCCCGTTATCGTCCTCGTCCGCCCGCAATTGGGCGAGAATATCGGCAAGGCGGCGCGGGCGATGCTGAATTTCGGGTTGGTCGAGATGCGGCTTGTCAGCCCGCGCGACGGCTGGCCCAATCCGGATGCGGGGCCGTCAGCGGCCGGCGCCGATGTGGTGCTGGACAAGGCGGAGGTGTTCGAGACGCTGGCCGACGCCGTGGCCGATTGCGCGCATGTCTATGCGACGACCGTGCGCAAGCGCGGCGTGACCAAGCCGGTGGTGACGCCCGAAGAGGCGGCGCGGGAGGTCCACGCTGCTGCCGGGCGCTCCGCCTATGTGTTCGGGCCTGAGCGGTCGGGACTGGAGACAGAGGATGTGGCGCTGGCGCGGAAAATCCTGACGGTGCCGATCAATCCGGAATTCGGATCGCTCAATCTGGCGCAGGCGGTGATCCTGTGCGCCTATGAATGGTCGAAGCAGGCCTCCCTGGAGCAGCCGACGGTGGTCGATCTGGGCGAACCGGCGCCGCAGTCGGAACTGGAAGGAATGATCGCGCAGTTCGAGAATCTGCTGGAAGGCGCAGGCTATTTCTTCCCGCCGGACCGAGCGCCCGCAACCAAGCGGACCTTGCGGAACCTGCTGACCAAGCCGGGCTGGAACCATCTGGAGGTGCGGACTTTGCGCGGAGTGTTGTCCGCATTGGGCAATCCACGGTCGCGCTGAAGGCTGGGCGCAGCCCGTTCCTGCCAAGGCAGGCGCAGGTCACATCAAGCGTTTCGTCGATCGAACTCAGTCATCTCATACGCGATCGAGGCTTCGACCAACTGATCCCACAGCTTCGCGATCGCTTCCCCGGGCAGGCCCAGCCGTTCCGCTTCGGCGCGTGCATTTGCAATGACTTCCGCCTTGCGCGTTTCGTCACGGACCGCGCCACGCTCCGGCTTGATGCGGGCGGCGGCGCGCATATGGGCGAAACGCTGGGCGAGGATGGCGACAAGCTGGCGGTCGAGTTCGTCCACGCCTGCGCGGACTTCGGCCATGGTCGTGTAGCTTTCGGGGTTCATGGCCCGCTCACCTAAGCCGGGAACACCGGCCTGTCGAGGGTTGACATGCCCCGCGCCCTTCGTCATAGGCGCCGCTTCGCGATTGGCTCCGCATCCCGGTGAAGCGGTGGCCCTGCCCCTGAAATATGGATCGCAGGCGATACCGGGGACAACGTTATAAGCAATTGTCTTAGGAATATATCATGTCGAAGCGTTCAAGCGCCAAGTACAAACTCGACCGCCGCATGGGCGAGAACATCTGGGGCCGCCCGAAGAGCCCGGTCAACAAGCGTGAATATGGCCCCGGCCAGCATGGCCAGCGCCGCAAGGGCAAGATGTCTGACTATGGCATTCAGCTCCGCGCCAAGCAGAAGCTGAAGGGCTATTATGGCGACGTCACCGAAAAGCAGTTCAAGAAGGCCTATATCGAAGCCGCCCGTCTGAAGGGCGACACCGGCCAGAACCTGATCGGCCTGCTGGAGCGCCGCCTTGACGCCGTCGTCTATCGCGCCAAGTTCGCTCCGACCATCTGGTCGGCCCGTCAGCTCGTGTCGCATGGCCACATCTATGTGAACGGCGTGAAGTGCAACATCGCGTCGCGTCTGGTGAAGCCGGGCGATGAGATCACGCTGGGCAAGAAGGCGCAGGAAATGGCGCTCGTCCTGGAGGCTCAGGGCCTGCCCGAGCGCGACATTCCCGACTATGTCGTCGCGGACGGCGCTGCCAAGGTCACCTATGTCCGCGTGCCGACGCTGGACGAAGTGCCCTATCCGGTGAAGATGGAACCCAATCTGGTCGTCGAATTCTATTCGCGCTGATCCGGTTTCGCTTCCGGCGAGACATTCAGGAAGGCGGTCCTTCGGGGCCGCCTTTTTTGTTTGTCCGCTCGGCTTGTTTGACGCCCGGCCAACTGGCATCAACGGAGCATTCGCAGTCTTTTCAAAGGCCTTGCCATGCGCGTGCTTTTCCTGACCTCTCTCATCGCCCTCGCCAGCGGCGGCGCGGCGATCGCCGCTTCGACCGACGGCGGTCCTTCGATCGATACGATGAAGGAGGTCGTGAAGGAGATTTCCTCGGACGCCTATGAAGGACGCGCGCCCGGGACGGCGGGGGAGGAGAAGACCCTTGCCTATCTGGTGCAGCGTTTCGAGGCGCTGGGGCTGAAGCCCGGCAACAAGGGAAGCTGGTTCCAGGACGTGCCACTGGTCGAGATCGACGCGAAGAATGTGTCGCCGCTCCGCTTCACCGGCGGCAAGACGGCGGTTTCGGCCAGTTACGGCCCTGAGATGGTGATCGCCACCTACCGCACCGGCCAGCCGCATATCGAGGTGAAGGACAGTCCGGTCGTCTTTGTCGGCTATGGCATCCACGCGCCGGAGAAAAAGTGGAACGACTATGCCGGCGTCGATGTGAAGGGCAAGACGGTCCTCATCCTGGTGAACGATCCGGATTACCAGACGCCCACGCTCCGTGGCCCGTTCAATGGGCGGGCAATGACCTATTATGGCCGCTGGACCTACAAGTTCGAGGAAGCGGCGCGGCAGGGCGCGGCGGCGGCGATCATCGTGCACGACACGGTGCCGGCCGCCTATGGCTGGAACGTCGTGCAGTCGAGCTGGACCGGCGCGCAACATGTCGCGGACAGCGCCAATGGTAATGCGGACCAGTCGGCGGCCATCGGCTGGATGCAGAAGGACAAGGCCGCGGCGCTGGTGGCAAGTGCGGGCCTCAATCTCGACGCGCTGACGGCGGCGGCGAAGAAGCGCGGGTTCAAGGCGGTCCCGCTGAAGGGCGTGAAGGCCAGCGTCTCCTTCGACAACGCCATTCGCAAGCATAGTTCGAAAAATGTCGTCGCCCTCCTTCCCGGCAGGACGCGGCCTGACGAATATGTGCTCTATGCCGCGCATTGGGACCATCTGGGCCATTGCGAGGCGGCCCCAGACGGCGACGACATCTGCAACGGCGCGATCGACAATGCCACGGGAACGGCGGCGCTGGTCGCGCTGGCGGAGGCGAATGTGAAAGCTGGGGCGACGGATCGCAGCCAGGTCTTTCTCGCGGTGACGGCGGAGGAATCGGGCCTGCTGGGATCGGCCTATTATGGCAACCATCCCGTCTTTCCGCTCAGCCGGACCGTGGGCGGCGTCAACATGGACGCACTCAGCATGGCGGGCCCTGCGAAGAATGTCGTGGTGATCGGCAAGGGCAAGTCGCAGCTTGACGCCTATCTCGACCGCGCGCTGGCGGCGCAGAAGCGGGTCGCCAGCCTGGAGCCGACGCCGGAGAAAGGCTTTTACTACCGCTCAGACCATTTCAGCTTCGCCAAGCATGGCGTGCCGATGCTCTATTTCGAAGGGGGGCAGAATCTGGTGAAGGGCGGGCCCGCCGCGGGGGCAAAGGCGGCCAAGGACTATGAAGAGCATCGCTATCACGGCCCCAAGGATGAATATGATCCCAAATGGGACTGGAGTGGAGTGAAGGTGGACCTGAAGCTCTATTATGATGTGGGGCGGGCGCTGGCGAACACGACCGACTGGCCGAATTGGATGCCGGGCGACGAGTTCCGGGCGATCCGCGACAGGAGCCGGGCGATGAAATGACGGGTTTCCGCCATTTCGGGCAAAATCCTGCGCCGAAGTTCACACCATATGCGCGCGCGTGCCTGCGCGCGCGTAGGCGTCGCGAAGCGATTGGCAGGACGTTTCAAAGAGCGGTGCGGAGATAGGCCGGGCGGCGCGGAATAGGACAGACCCGAATTGCCTTCATCAAGAAATAGGATGCTTTTGGAATCAATTGTTGCCGATTGGACACGCACCGCGTGAGGTGTCCCGTTCGATCGTCTTGGGGTGGAGGCGACCAAACTCGCCGCTCAAACGGCTTGCCCTATAGCTCAAAAGCCAACACAGTTTACCGATGATAAAAGTTTCGAGCCTGATAGACCGGTTCCCAACGGTGTCGTTGATGTGCGGTCTTCTATTATTCGCGGGGGGCGGCGTCACCGCTTACTATTCCATCTTGGCAGTAGGGGTGAGCGATGGTCCCGGCCTGATCACTGCACGCTTGATGCTCGCGGGCTGCATGATTTTTCTAGCCGGTGTATTATTTCTAGTTTGGCGCTCGACTTTGACTTTAATCCACCGCCTATAGTGCTTCGGTTGAAATTGGCCAATTCAGAACCTTCCCCTCCCGTAAACGGGAGGGGTTAGGGGTGGGCGCGAGCGTAGCGAGCTTCCAGCTTAGCCGTTGCAAAACAGCGCAGATGTCGCGCCAGCCCACCCCCTAGCCCCCTCCCGCCTGCGGGAGGGGGAATCTCCACAATCCACCCAAATCGGTCCACCGTCATAATGCCTCTGGAATGCGCAACCCGATCCTGTAGAGGGCGCTGAGGACACCACTCGATCAGGAGCCAAGCCCATGACTTTCCGTATGCCCGCCGAATGGGCGCCGCACGAATGGACATGGATCGGCTTTCCGACCGCTGCCGAGGAGTGGCCCGGCGCGTTCGAAGATGCGCGGCGGCAGATCGCGCAGTTCGCGAGCGCGCTGCATGCCGGCGGCAAGGGCGAGGAAGTGCGGCTGGTCTGCGCCAGCGAGGGCGATGCGGACGTCGCCCGGGCGCTGGTTGCGCCGGGAGTCACCATCCTCGTGCAGAAGCTGGGCGATGTCTGGCTGCGCGATACGGCGCCGCTCGCGGTGATGCGGGGCAGGGAAAGGGCGCTGGTGGATTTCGGCTTCAACGGCTGGGGCGGCAAATATCGGATGCCGGGCGACGAGGACATAGGTGCGCGGCTGGCGGCGACGACGGGACTGCCGACATCGACCCAGAACTGGGTGTTCGAAGGGGGAGCGGTCGACACCGACGGCACCGGCCTGTTCGTGACGACGGAGCAATGCCTGCTCAATCCCAATCGCAACCCCGAACTGGACCGGGGGAAGATCGAAACATTGCTGGCGGGATCGCTGGGGCTTTCCGACATGTTGTGGCTGGGCGATGGCCTGCTCAACGATCATACGGACGGGCATGTCGACAATCTGGCCCGCTTCGTGGCGCCGGGCGTTCTGGCGCTGCCGGAGGCGAGCACGGACGATGATCCCAATGCGGCCGTCTATGCCGACGCACGGGAGCGGGCCAGGGCGTTCGGGGTCGAGGTCGCGTCCATCCCCTCCCCCGGCCACGTGGTCGTGGATGGAGAGGTCATTCCGGCGAGCTACATGAATTTCGCCATCGGGAATGCCGCTGTCATCGTGCCCGTCTATGGCCAGCCCAATGATCAGGCGGCTCTGGATGCGCTCAAGCCATTCTTCCCCGGCCGGGAGATCGTCGGGCTGCGCAGCGACGCGATCCTGTCTGGCGGCGGCAGCTTCCATTGTTGCAGCCAGCAGATGCCGTCCGCCTGAATGAGCGCGATGCTGGCGTTCCGGGCGCTGATCTCCGGGATCATCATTGCCATCGTGTCGGTGGTGTCGCGGCGGTATCCGGGGCTGGGCGCGCTGATCGCGTCATTGCCGCTGATTTCGGTGCTGGGAATGATCTGGCTGTGGAACGACAGGCCGGATGCGGAGAACATGGCGCGCCACGCGGAGGCGACATTCTATTATGTCATCCCCTCCCTGCCCATGTTCCTGCTGATCCCCATATTGTTGCGCCGTGGGGTTTCCTTCGCGCCGGCGCTGATCGCGGGTTGCGCGGTCACGATCCTGCTCTATCTCCTCACCGTCGCCATTGCCGCCCGCATGGGCATTCGTCTTTAGGGTGTTATCGATGACCAAAGTTACCGTCGCCGCGCTCCAGCTCGCCTTTTCCGACGATCGGGCGGACAATATCGAAATGGTCGCCGGCCATGTGGTGAAGGCGGCGGCGCGCGGCGCGAAGATCGTCCTGCCGCCCGAGCTGTTCGAGGGCCCCTATTTCTGCAAGGTCGAGGAGGAGGAGCTCTTCGCCAACGCCCTGCCCCTGGACGAGCATCCCGCCGTGCAGGAAATGCGCAAGGTGGCGAAGGCCGAGGGCGTCTATATCCCGACCAGCTTCTTCGAGCGCGACGGCCATCATCATTACAACTCGCTCGCCATGATCGACGATGAGGGCGAGATCATGGGCGTCTATCGCAAGAGCCACATTCCCGATGGGCCGGGATATGAGGAGAAATATTATTTCCGCCCCGGCAATAGCGGGTTCAAGGTGTGGAAGACGAAATATGGCACCATCGGCGTCGGCATATGCTGGGACCAATGGTATCCGGAAACGGCGCGGGTGATGGCGCTGATGGGCGCGGAGATGCTCTTCTATCCGACCGCCATCGGGTCCGAGCCCTATGACGCGGACCTCGACACCAGCCGCATGTGGCGCCGGGCGATGATCGGCCATGCCGTCAGCAACTGCATGCCCGTGATCGCCGCCAACCGCATCGGCGAGGAGGACGGCCAGAAATTCTACGGCCACAGCTTCATCACCGATGAGTGGGGCGATTTCGCCGCGGAGGCCGACGGCAAGGACAATGGCGCGCTGGTGGCGACGCTGGATTTGGATCAGGCGAGGATGCACCGGGCGGGCATGGGCTTCTTCCGCGACCGGCGGCCGGAGCTTTATGCACGGATCGCGCAGGACATCTAGAGCGCGCGACCTGCGATTTGGCGCAGCGCGCTTCAGGCTGGTGTTCAGTCCGAAAGCTGCAGACGCGACCAGCCTGTGAGCCGGCTAAAGCGTCGCCAGTTCCACCGCCCTCTCGAACACCGCTTCGAACATCCCGGCGGTGAGCCGGCCGGTGTTCTGATTGTAGCGCGAGCAGTGATAGCTATCGATGACCATCTGGCCGCTGGGCATGCGATGCTCCGCCAGATGGGCGAAGCGCGCCTTGGGAAGCTTGCCGCCCAGCACCTTCACCGCCGACTGATGCGCGATCTGGCCCAGCGCGACGAAGACCTGCGCATGGGGCAAGGCTGCGACTGCAGGTTTCAGGAAGGCGCGGCAATTGTGGATCTCCTCCGGCAGCGGCTTGTTCTGCGGCGGCAGGCATTTGACCGCGTTGAGGATGATGACGTTGCGCAGCATGAGCCCGTCGTCGGGCCGCGCCTCATAGACGCCCTGGGTCAGGCCGAATTTGGCGAGCGTGGCGAACAGCAGATCGCCCGCATAATCCCCGGTGAAGGGCCGGCCCGTGCGGTTCGCGCCCGTCTTGCCCGGCGCAAGGCCGACGATCGCGATTCGGCCCAGCTGATCACCGAAAACCGGAACCGGCGCATTCCACCAGCCGGGATGTTCCGCGCGATTCTGCTTACGAAAAGCGGCCAGACGCGGGCAGAGCGGACAATCATGCGGCGCTTCGCTGTGCGGGATAGGACTTTGCAGCGTCATGGCGACGGGATAGGCGCTGTCCGATGGTCAAGACAAGCACCCGTCATGTTTACGCCCTTGCCCTGGGATCGAACCGGCCGCTGTCGGCGCGGATGACCCCGGCATGCCTGTTGAGCGGCGCGGTTCGCATGATCGCGGAACTGGGCCCGGTTCTCAGCGTCGCTCCCGTCATGCAGACCCGGCCTATCGGGCCGTCGCGGCGCATCTTCGTCAATAGCGCGGTGCTGATGGAGAGTTCCCTGCCGCCCGAAGAGATGCTTTCCGGCTTGCAGGCGATAGAGCGCGCTCTGGGCCGCCAGCGGTTCAGGCGCTGGGGGCCGAGGCGGCTGGACATCGACATCATCCTGTGGTCCGGGGGTCGCTGGAACAGCCGCTCGCTGCGCATTCCGCACCCGGCTTTTCGCGAGCGGGACTTCGTACTGACGCCGCTGCTTGCCATTGCGCCGGGCTGGCGCGACCCCGTGTCCCGACTTTCGATCCGCCATTTGCGTTTCCGCCTGCGAAAAGCGGTTTCTGGAGGTTGACCAGCCGCATCGCCGCCTCTAGTGCGTGCGGACCTCAGGACATGAGGGCCCTTAGCTCAGTCGGTAGAGCAACTGACTTTTAATCAGTAGGTCGCTGGTTCGAATCCAGCAGGGCTCACCACCACCTTAGTGGGGATCGCCGCTTCAATCCGGCCTCACTCGACCGCCTTGATCACGAGCGCGGCGAAGCACCATATTTCGATTGAAACCAACAGGCCGAACAAAATGCCGAACATGGCATCAGGCTTCAGAGCGTCGTCCATCTGCCCTCTCCATTTCTTTCTGGAAGATGAACGGCTTAACCGTGCGTCTGGTTCCCGGAGCGTTTCGACGCACAGCCTCGGTTCACCGCATTGGCGATTATCGCCATGCGGGGCCTTTCTCTCGCGGTTCAGCATTTTGGGTGCGGGAGGGCGCCCGCACTCCGTCGTTCCGTCTCGTCAGAGCCTTTCCACTATGGTCACATTGGCCATGCCGCCTGCTTCGCACATGGTTTGCAGCCCATAGCGGGCGCGCCGGTCGTGGAGAGCGCTGACCAGCGTCGCCATCAGCTTGGCGCCCGATCCGCCCAGCGGATGGCCAAGCGCGATCGCGCCGCCATGGACATTGAGCCGGGCGGGATTGGCGTCCAGCACTTGCGTCCAGGCGAGCGGCACCGGGGCGAAGGCTTCGTTGACCTCATAAAGATCGATGTCGGAAAGCTTCATCCCCGCCCGGGCAAGCGCCTTTTCGGTCGCGGGAATAGGCGCTTCCAGCATGATGACGGGATCGTGGCCGAGCACCGTCATCTGGTGCACGCGGGCCAGCGGGGTCAGGCCGTGCGCCTTCAGGCCCGCTTCGTTGACCACGAGCAGCGCGGCGGCGCCGTCGCAGATCTGGCTGGCGCTGGCGGCGGAGATTACGCCGCCTTCGGCCAGCAGCTTGACGCTGGCGATCCTGTCCAGGCTGGCGTCGAAGCGTATGCCTTCGTCGACCTTGTGGACGACCGTTTCGCCTTCCGGGGTGACGACTTCGAGGGGAATGATCTCTGCATCGAACTTGCCCGCCTGCGTCGCGGCGGCGGCGCGGCGATGGCTTTCGAGCGAATAGGCGTCCAGCACATCGCGGGTCAGGCCATATTTCTTCGCCAGCATCTCCGCGCCGCCGAACTGGCTGAAGGGCTGGTTCGGGTAGCGCGCCTCGATGCCGGGGCTGCGATAGGAGCCGAAGCCGTGCTTGGCGGGCAGCGTCCAGGGCAGGCCCATGGGCACGCGGGTCATGCTTTCGACGCCGGCGGCGATCACCACATCCTGCACGCCGGACATCACCGTCGCGGCGGCGAAGTGCAGCGCCTGTTGCGAGGAACCGCATTGGCGGTCGACATGGGTGCCGGGGACGGATTCGGGCAGGCCTGACGCAAGGACAGCGTTGCGGGCTATATTCGCGCCCTGCTCGCCGCCGGGGCAGGCGCAGCCCATGATGACATCTTCTACGGCGGAGGGATCGATGCCGGATCGTTCGACAAGGCCTGCAAGGACTTTGCCCGCGAGATCGGCGGGGTGGACGGCGGCGAGGCGGCCGCCCCGCTTGCCGCCGGCGCTGCGGGCGACGGCGGCGATATAGGCTTCTGCCATCAATCTTCTCCTGTTTAGACGCCGGTGATGCGGATGCCGGAGCCGGGGACTTTATATTTGCGGTTGAGGGCGATCAGGACGGAGGTCAGCCCCTCCGCCACGACCGAATTGCACAGCGGGCCTGCATTCCAGGCGCGCAGGCCGATTTCCTGCGCCAGCGCGACCACCGTGTCGGCGGCTTCGCTGTCGTCGGCGCAGACCAGGACGTCGCATTCGATTTCCTCGTCCAGCCTGGTCAGGTGATGGGCGCTGATATTCTGGAAGGCGGAGACGACGCGGACCCCCTCGCCCAGCATTTTCTGCACGGCTTCGACGGCGGAGCCGCCTTCGGGCAGTTGCACGCGGCTGACTTTGGGCGGGACCAGAGGTACGGTCACGTCGATCAATATCTTGCCCGCCAGCGCCGGTTCGACGTCCTTCACCGTCGATTGCTGCGCAGCATAGGGAACCGCGAGGACGACGATGTCGGCCTGCGCGGCGGCGTCCGGGTTGGCGGCGCCGGTGATGGCGCCCTCGCCCAGAACTTCGTTCATCTGGGCGGCGGCTTCCTGCGCGCGTTCGGCGGTGCGGCTGCCGATGATCACTTTATGGCCCTTATGCGCCCAGCGGAGGGCGAGGCCGCCGCCTTCCTTGCCGGTGCCGCCGAGGACGGCGATGCTCGCCAGAGCTTCATTCTGCATAGGCTAAACTCTCCTGTTCTTTTTGACGCCTGCGCGGAGGCGTGAGGATCATGGGCGTGAGTTCCGCGGCATCCATGCCGCGGTCGTGAATAGGCTGCGCGACCGCGCCATAGGCGGTGCTGCGCTGGCGCGGGGTGCGGCCGAGCGAGCGGATCAGCGCCTCCATTGCGGCGGGGGGCATTTCCTGGCCATGCTGCGTTCCTGCTGCGCGGGAGATGCTCTCGTTCATCAGCGTGCCGCCAAGGTCATTCGCGCCGGAAGTGAGACAGGCCTTCACCCCCTCCTCGCCCAGCTTGACCCAGCTTGTCTGGATCGAGCGGATATGCGGGTGCAGCGCGAGGCGGGCGACGGCGTGCATCAGCCGGACTTCGCGGAAGGTCGGGCCGTGGCGCGCCTCGCCACGCAGGCCCATGGGCGCTTCCATATGGACGAAGGGCAGCGGCACGAATTCGGTGAAGCCGCCGGTGCGGCGTTGCAGGTCGCGGATGCGGATCAGATGGCGCGCCCAGTGGCGGGGCGTGTCGACATGGCCGAACATGATGGTGGCGGTGGTGCGAAAACCGACTTTGTGCGCGGTTTCGATGACGTCCAGCCATTGATCGGTGTCGAGCTTGTCGGGGCAGATGATGGCGCGGACCTCATCGTCCAATATCTCCGCCGCCGTGCCGGGGAGCGTGTCGAGACCCGCCTCCTTCAAGCGGGTGAGGAATTGTTCGACCGTCAGGCCCAATGTCGCCGCGCCTTGCGATACCTCCAGCGGCGAGAAGGCGTGGATGTGCATCTCCGGCACGGCGGCGCGGACGGCTTTGGCGAGGCCCAGATAGGTCTCGCCGGTATAATGGGGGTGGATGCCGCCTTGCAGGCAGACTTCCGTGCCGCCGCGATCCCATGCCTCCCGGGTGCGGCGGAGGACTTCCTCAAGATCGAGATCATAGGGCTTGCCGCGCAGTTGCTCCGCCTTGTCGCCCTTGGAGAAGGCGCAGAAGCTGCATTTATAAAGGCAGATATTGGTATAGTTGATGTTGCGGTTCACGACATAGGTGATGGCGTCGCCCATCACCTGTTCGCGCAAGGCATCGGCGCTGTCGCAAATATGTTCAAGGTCGGTTTCGCGGGCGGAGAAGAGGGTCGCGATCTCCTCTTCATCCAGCAGGGCGCCCGCCATGGCGCGGTCGACGATGGCGGCGATCCTGGGATCGACCGGCAGGGTCGAGGGACGCGTGATGCGGGGCTCCAGCGCTATGCCGGGGGACCATCTGTCCTCGCGAGCGAAGCCCTCCGCATCGGCATGGGCGAGGATGTGGCGCACCATCGCCTTGTCCTGCCAGCGCGCATTGTCCTGCGCATAGGCGGGATAGACCGGCAGGCGGGCGACGAGCATCCGCCCCTCCCCTTCGGTCGCCATGCGTAGGCGTTCGACTTCCGGCCAGGGCGCTTCGGGGTTCACATGGTCGGGCGTGACCGGCGAGACCCCGCCCCAATCGTTGATCCCCGCCGACAGCAGGCGCGGGAAATCGGCGGCCGACAGGTTCGGCGGCGCCTGGATGTTCATCTGCGGCCCCAGGATCAGGCGGGCGGCGGCGATGGTCCAGAGCAGTTCGTCCATGTCCGGTTCGGGCGCATGGGCCATCACCGTGCGTTCCTTGGCGCGGAAATTCTGGACGATGACTTCCTGGATATGGCCGTAGCGCTGGTGCAGGTCGCGGATCGCTTCCAGCGCTTCGATCCGCTCCGCGCGGGTTTCACCGATGCCGATCAATATGCCGGTGGTGAAGGGAATGTGCAGTTCGCCCGCCAAGCGGATCGTCTCCAGCCGCGCCGCCGGTTCCTTGTCGGGCGAGCGATAATGCGCGCCGCCTTTCCGGCAGAGGCGGTCGGAAACGGACTCCAGCATCAGGCCTTGCGACACGGATACGCGGCGGAGCGCAGCCATTTCCTCGCGGGTCATCACCCCGGCATTGATATGCGGGAGCAGGCCGGTTTCATCCCGCACCAGCGCGGCCATTTCGATGAGATAGGAAATGGTGCTCGCATGCCCCAGCCGCACCAGTTCCTCCCCCGCCGGGGCGAAGCGCAACTCCGGCTTGTCGCCCAGCGTGAACAGCGCCTCGGTGCAGCCCGCCGCCCTGCCCGCGCGGGCGACGGCCAGCACTTGCTCGCGGGTCATATAGACGTTCTCGCCGGGCCGGGGCGGCTGGGAGAAGGTGCAATAATGGCAAAGATTGCGGCAAAGCTGGGTCAGCGGAATGAAAACCTTGCGCGACCAGCTCTGCACCCGGCCATGGCCCTCATCGCGCAGCGCGGAGGCGGCGGCGAGCAGGTCGGCCAAGGGCATGTCCAGCAATGCCGCCGCCTGTCCGCTCATCCCGTCCCTGCCTGTCATCATCCTCTCCATCATCTTGTCCTTGCGCCCTTCTCAGCCGACCGGCCCCGGCGGCTCCGGGATCGCGGCCCCTGCTCCACCGATCCGTGCCAGCATGTCCTTCGGAAGGTCGGCCGGCGCGTCCAGCAGGGCGACCAGCGACTGCATGAAATGTTCGAGGCTGGATTCGCTGCCCCACATGGGATGCGCGCGGCTGCGGTCGGCCAGGGCGCGCTGCCGCGCGGAAAGCACGGCGCTGATATAGGCGCCCATGAAGACGAAGCGCTGGTTCTGAAGCGCGGGCGGCAGATGGGGCATCAGTCGGCGCAGATGGTCGAGACAGCGGCCATAGGCGCGGTTCCACGCCGGATCGATCGCGTCCAGCATCATGTCCCTGTGCGTCATGGCGAAGATCACGATGAACTGGACATAATGATCGTCCGACAGGCCCAGCACCGGCTCTATCAGGATGTTCACCACCTGCCGGATGGTGCGGGGGCCGCCCTGCTCCTCCAGCAAGTCCAGCGCGGCATTGCGTTCGCGATCCAGCGCCACCGCGCCGTCCATGACGATGGCGCGGACCAAGGCTTCCTTCGACCCGAAATAATAGCCGACCGCGCCGTGATTCTTCTGCCCCGCCGCCGCTGCGATCTCCCGCACGGTGACGCCGTCGACGCCCCGTTCCGCGAACAGGCGCAACGCGACTTTCTTGATCTGCCCGGCAGCGGCGCTGCGAGCGGCATCATCGGCCCTGGCGAGTTGAAGTCTGACCATGTGTGCATTTTTCTCATTGCCAAGAGCGTTCGTCAAGTGCATTATCCAATTGATCTAATCGACGGTCGAACAGTCGAGAAAAGCGAGGGATGCCCTAGTGAAATCGTCCGTGGAATCAGCATCGGGACCTACGGTCGACATCGAGTCGCTGACGGCGTGGATGACGGACCGGGGACTTGGCTCCGGCCCGCTGACGGACGTGACGCCGCTCGCGGGAGGGACGCAGAATATCCTGCTGCGCTTCAGCCGCGACGGGCGCGACTATGTGTTCCGCCGCCCCCCTGCGCATCCCCGCCCGAACAGCAATGAGACGATGCGGCGGGAGGCGCGGCTGCTGCGCGCTTTGGCCGGGACGAACGTGCCGCATCCGGGGCTGATCGCGGATTGCGGCGATGAGAGCGTGATGGGCGTCGCCTTTTACCTGATGGAGCCGGTGGACGGTTTCAATCCGGTCGGGCAATTGCCGGAACCGCATGCCGGTTCGCCCGCGATGCGCCATGCCATGGGGCTGGCGCTGGTGGACGGCATCGCGGCGCTGGGCGCGCAGGATCATCAGGCGCTGGGATTGAGCGATTTCGGAAAGCCGGAGAATTTCCTCGGGCGGCAGGTGGATCGCTGGCGGTCGCAACTTGCGGGCTATGGCGAGTTTGACGGGTGGACGGGGCCGCAAGCGCTGCCTTCGGTCGGCGCGGTCGGGGACTGGCTGGAGCGGCATAGGCCGGACCGGTTCACGCCCGGCATCATGCATGGCGACTATCATCTGGCCAATGTGATGTATCGCAAGGATGGGCCGGAACTGGCGGCGATCATCGACTGGGAACTGGCGACCATTGGCGATCCGCTGCTGGACCTGGGTTGGGTGCTGGCCACTTGGCCGGACGGGAAGTCGGAAAGCACCGTATCGGTCAGGCCGTGGGACGGTTTTCCGAGCGCCGGGGAACTGGTGACGCGCTATGCCGAAGGGTCGGCGCGCGATCTGTCTGCGGTCGACTGGTATCATGTGCTGGCCTGCTACAAGCTCGGCATATTGCTGGAGGGCACCCATGCCCGCGCCTGCGCCGGGAAGGCGCCGCGCGAGACCGGCGACAGGCTGCATAGCCGCGCCATCCATCTGTTCGAACGCGCTGAGGCGCTGATCCGCTGACATGCATGAGAGGGAATTTCCTTTGACCAACGAACTCGACTTCACCGGGAAGACGGTGCTGGTGGTCGGCGGATCGAGCGGCATCGGCAACGGCATGGCGCAGGCCTTCCGCCAGCGGGGCGCGCAGGTCCATGTCTGGGGCACGCGGGCGAGCGCGGCGGACTATGCGGGCGAGGAAGGGTCGGACCTTGAAGGCGTCGGCTATACGCAGGTCGACGTCAGCGATGCGGCGGCGATTGCGGCGACGCCGGTGCCTTTCGACAGGCTGGACGTGCTGATCCATTCGCAGGGCACGGTCCTCTACCGGCGGCAGGAATTCCAGGCCGAGGGCTGGAACAAGGTGATGGCGGTCAATCTCGACTCCATCCTGCATATTTCCAACCTCTGCCGGGAGGCGCTGGCCGCCGCCAAAGGGACGATCATCGTCGTCAGCTCCATCGGCGCGTTCAAGGCGACGTTCGGCAATCCGGCCTATGCGGCGTCGAAGGCGGGCGCGGTCAATCTGGCGCGGGCGCTGGCGATTGCCTGGGCGGGCGACGGCATCCGCGTCAACGGCATCGCGCCCAGCCTGGTCGACACCAAGATGACCAAGGTGACGATGGACAATGACGAGCGGCGGGAGCGCGCCCTGGCCCGGATACCCATGGGCCGCTTTGGATCGGTGGAGGAAATGGCGGGAGTGGCGCTTTTCCTCGCCTCCCCCCTTGCCGGTTACATTTGCGGGCAGACGCTGGTCGTGGACGGCGGCCTCACCCTTAGCTGAATTTATCCGAGAAGGATCGAGCGATGGATTTCGAATATTCCGACAAGGTGAAGGCGCTGCGGGAGCGGCTCATCGATTTCATGGACGCCCATGTCTATCCGATCGAGAAGGAGCGCGACCATTTCCACCATGACCCCGCGAACCTGTGGAAGCGCTGGCCGGGGACGGAGGAGATCAAGGCGAAGGCGAAGGAAGCGGGCCTGTGGAACCTGTTCCTGCCGCATGAATATGGCGAATGGAGTCCCGGCCTCACCAATCTGGAATATGCGCCGCTGGCCGAGATCATGGGCCGGGTGATCGGGTCTTCGGAATATTTCAACTGCTCCGCGCCGGACACGGGCAATATGGAGGTGTTGGCGCGCTATGGCACGCCGGAGCAGCAGGAGAAGTGGCTGAAGCCGCTGCTGGATGGCACGATCCGCTCCTCCTATGTGATGACGGAGCCGGAGGTGGCTTCTTCGGACGCCACCAATGTCGCCACCACCGTCATCGCGGACGGCGACGATTATGTCATCAATGGCCGCAAATGGTGGATTTCGGGGGCGCTCGATCCCCATACGAAGATATTCATCCTGCTGGGCAAGACGCCCAATGACGGGCCGCGCCACAGGCAGCATTCGCAGATTCTGATTCCCGCCGGCACGCCCGGCATCGAGATCGTCCGTCCGCTCGACGTCATGAATGCGGTTCATTCGCCCGGCGGCCATGCGGAGATGGTCTTCAAGGATGTGCGCGTGCCCAAGGCCAATCTGATCCTGGGCGAAGGGCGCGGGTTCGAGATCGCGCAGGGTCGCCTGGGGCCGGGGCGCATCCATCACTGCATGCGCCTGATCGGGCAGGCGCAGCGGGCGCTGGAATATATGGCGCGACGGGTGGAGAACCGCGTCGCCTTCGGGCGGAAGCTGGCCGATCAGGGCAGCATCCGGCAGGACATCGCCCTCTCCTTCTGCGAGATCGAGCAGGCGCGGTTGCTGACGCTGAAGGCCGCCGATGCGATGGACCGCTATGGCAACAAGGTCGCCAAGGACCTGATCGCCGCCATCAAGATCGTCGCGCCGCGCATGACCCAGACGGTGGCGGATCGCGCGATGCAGGTGTTCGGCGGCATCGGCATGTCGAGCGATTTCCCGCCCGCCGCCGCCTTCATGAATGCACGCTACCTGCGCTTCGCGGACGGTCCGGACGAGGTGCATATGGCGCAGCTTGGCAAGCTCAAGATCGCTGAACTGAACGAACTGCCGGTGCGCTGAAGATTTTGAGCGGAAAGGCGAGGATCATGCTGATGAGCGCCCGGAACCAGAATGACAGCCGGACCAATCCGGGCCTTGGCAGCGCCTGGTGGATGGTGGCGGTTCTGTTCGGGCTCTATGTGCTGAGCTGGGTCGACCGGCTGATCGTGTCGATGCTGGTGACGCCGATCAAGGCGCATCTGCTGCTGTCCGATGTGCAGATCAGCATGATCACCTCGACCTCCTTCGCGATCTTCTATGCGATTTTCGGCCTACCCTTGGGTTGGGCTTCGGATCGGTTTTCCCGGCGCTGGATCATCTTCGGCGGCGTGGTGATATGGGGGGTCGCGACCACGGCCTGCGGCTTTGCGCAAAGCTATGAGGCGCTGCTGATCGGGCGCATCTTCGTCGGGATCGGGGAGGCGGCATTGCTGCCCGCCGCCTATTCGCTGATTGCCGACGCCTTTCCTTCGCACCTGCTGACGCGGGCGACGTCGACCTTCCAGACGGCGGGCAAGGTGGGATCGGCCACGGCCTTTGCGCTGGGCGGCGTCGCCATCGCCTTTGCGACGGCGCATAGCGGCATCCATATTCCCTTCCATGGCCCTGCCCAGCCCTGGCAGTTGGTCATGATGATGGTCGGCGTGCCGGGCATATTGCTCGCCCTGCTGCTGTTCACCTTCCCCGATCCGGGCCGCCGCCGTACGCCCGGTACCGCCGCGAACGGGGAGCAGAAGGGACTGATCAAAGCCTTCGTCACGCAGAACTGGAAGCTGCTGGCGCTGATGCTGGTGGGCACGTCCGCCCTCGCCATGTGCGGCTATTCCATGACCAACTGGGTTCCCGCCTATATCGAGCGGCATTTCGGGTGGAAGCCGGTGCAATATGGCTTTGCGCTGAGCCTGATGAACATCGTGTCCGCCGTGTCGCTGGTGGTGAACGGGTGGATCGTGGACAAGCTGTTCGCGCGGGGCATGAAGGACGCGCATCTGCGCTTCTACGGCTGGCTGATCCTGGGTTTCCTGCCGGTGATCGCCTACATGTTCTTCGCGACGAACCCCTATGTCTTCCTCGCCTGCTATTGCGTGGCGCAGTTCATCACCGTGCCTTTCATGGTCTATGTTTCCTCGGTCATGGGGCTGATCGCGCCAGCGACGATCCGGTCGCGGATGCTGGCGTCCTTCCTGTTCGTCTTCACCATATTGGGCCAAGGCGCGGGGCCCGCCATCGTCGCAGCGCTGACCCAATATGTGTTCCATGACGAGGGCGCGCTGGGCCGGTCGCTGGCGGTCGTGGTCACGGTCAGTTCCATCCTTGCCCTCATCTCCTTCCGCATGGCGCTGAGATACCTCGCGCCGGCCATTGCTTCCCGAAAGGACGTCTGATGTCTTTGACCATCGGCGGGGTCGATCCCGCGCGCCGCGACCAGCTTGCTCTTGCCGACGAGCGGGTGACCTATGACTGGCACCAGTTGGACGAACGGCTCAACCGGGCGGCCAATGCGCTGAACGGGCTGGACCTCACCGAACGGCGCGTGGCGGTGTTCGCGCCCAATAGCGCGGAGACGGTGATCGCCTATGTCGCCTGCCTGGAAGCGGGCATTTCGAGCGTGCCGGTGAGCTTTCACCTGACGCCTTCGGAGGCGGCCTATATTTTGAAGGACAGCGGCGCGGTGGCGCTGCTCGTCGGGCCGGAGACGATGGAGGCGGGACTTGCCGCCGCGGGGGAAGCGGGCGTCGGGACCGTGATCGGCTGGCGCTGCCCGGATCGGGAAGGCGTCATCCATTGGGAGGAGTGGCTGGCGGCGGCTTCGGCGCAAGAGCCGGACCATGATGTGCCGCCGCTGCCGCATCTCCACTATACTTCCGGCACGACCGGACGGCCCAAGGCGACCGAGACGCCGCCGCAATATTTCCCTCGCGTCGCGACCGTGAAGGCCCTGGCCGAAGCGATCCGGCCGAAGATCACGCCCTCGCCGGGCATTGCCGTGGGGCCGCTTTATCATACCGGGCCGCTGGGCATGGCGCGCAATGTCTTCGGCGGGATGAGCCTTATCACCGTCGAGCATTTCGATGCGGAAAGGACGCTGGCGCTGATCGAGAAATATAAGGTCAAAGGCTCCGTGATGGTGCCGACCCATTTCCAGCGGATGCTGGCATTGCCGGAAGAGGTGCGGGCGAAATATGACGTGTCGAGCATCCAGCGGCTTGCCCATACCGGGGCGGCCTGTCCACGTGCGGTGAAGCAGGCGATGATCGACTGGTTCGGGCCGGTGCTGGTGGAGGCCTATGGCGGGACCGAGGCAGGGTCGACCACCTTCATCACCTCGCAGGAATGGCTGGAGCGGCCGGGCTCCGTCGGCAGGGCGCTCGCGCCGTTCGAGACGGTTATTTATGGCGAGGATGGGCGGATACTCGGTCCCAATGAGGTCGGTCAGGTCTATTTCCGCGACACGAGCGGTTACGGCATCGTCTATCGCGGCGATCCGGAGAAGACCGCCGCTGCGCATATCGCGCCGGGCGTCTTCACGCTGGGTGAGATGGGCTATGTCGATGAGGAGGGCTATCTCTTCATCACCGACCGGGTGTCCGACATGATCGTGAGCGGTGGGGTGAATATTTACCCCGCTGAATCCGAGCATGTGCTGCTGCGCCATCCCAAGGTCGCGGACGTCGCCGTGGTGGCCGCGCCCAATGCCGAAATGGGCGAGGAAGCGCGGGCGCTGGTCATTCCCAAGGACGCGGGCGATCCGCCTACGGCTGAGGAACTCAACGCCTTCTGCCGGGCGAATCTGGCCGGGTATAAATGCCCGCGCGGCTATGAGATGGTCGACGACATCGGCCGCACCATCATGGGCAAGGTCAACAAGAAGGCGCTGCGCCAGCGCTTCTGGCCTTCTGATCGCACCATCGGAGGGTGAGTTTCATGCGTTGTGTTCTGCCCCTGCTGCTGTTGCTCGCCGCCTGCGCGCCTTCGGGTGAGGCGAGGCGTGATGGGAGCGATTGGCCGGGCTATGGTGGGATCGATGAGAACCACTATAGTCCGCTTACCGAGATCAACGACGGCAATGTCGGCAAGCTGAAGCTCGCCTGGTATCATGACATCAGCGGCGGCGGGTCGAGCCTTTCCGCGCCCATCGCGGTGAACGGCATCCTCTATTACGCCTCGGGCTATAGCGTCATCCATGCGCTGGATGCCTCGACCGGGCGGGAACTGTGGACCTACGACCCGCAAAGCTGGAAGGTCGCCGGGCAGAAGATGCGCGCCGCCTGGGGCATTCGCGGCATCGCCTATGATAATGGCATGGTCTTCACCGGGACCATCGACGGGCGGCTGATCGCGATCAACGCCCGATCCGGCCATCCCGTCTGGACCGCGCAGACCATCGGCAAGGATGACGAGCGCTACGTCACCGGCGCGCCCTGGGTGTTCAAGGGGAAGGTCATCATCGGCCATGGCGGCGCGGACTTCGCGCCGATCCGGGGCTATGTGACCGCCTATGACCAGAAGACGGGGAAGCAGCTCTGGCGCTTCCATACCGTGCCGGGCGATCCCAAGCTGGGGTTCGAGAACAAGGCGATGGCGATGGCTGCCCGGACGTGGACCGGCCAGTGGTGGAAATATGGCGGTGGCGGGACGGCATGGAACGCCATGGCCTACGACCCCAAATATAACCGCATCTATATCGGGGTCGGCAATGGTTCTCCGTGGAATCAGAAGATCCGCTCGCCGGGTGGCGGGGATAATCTCTTCCTCTGCTCCATCGTCGCGCTGGACGCGGATACCGGCGAATATGTCTGGCACTATCAGACCAATCCCGGCGAGACATGGGACTTCAACAGCGCGATGGACATCGAGCTGGCCCGGCTCAAGATCGGCGGGAAAGAGCGCGACGTGCTAATGCACGCGCCGAAAAACGGCTTCTTCTATGTGATCGACCGGGAGACGGGGAAGCTGATCTCCGCCCGCAATATCGTGCCGGTCAATTGGGCCAGCGGCATCGACGTCAAGAGCGGGCGGCCCGTCGAGAATCCGGCGGCGCGCTATCCGGGCGGCAAGGCGGCGATCGTCTACCCCTCCCCCTTCGGCGCGCATAATATCGAGGCGATGTCGTTCAATCCGGGGACGGGGCTGGTCTACATCCCGACCATGGATCAGGGGCGGGTCTATATCGATCCGGCCGAGCCGTTGCAGGGCTGGAAGCATCTGGACGGCCAGCGGATCAGCGTCGGCACGGGCGCGCCGCCTGCGGGCGTGGCGCCGGACCGGCCCGCGACCAGCTTCCTGCTGGCCTGGAATCCGGTGACGCAGAGCGAGGCATGGCGCGTGCCCATGCCCGGCATCAGAGGCGGCGGCGGCACGGCGACCACGGCGGGCAATCTGCTGTTCCAGGGCAATGCGGCTGGCAGGTTCATGGCCTATGCGGCGAACAGCGGCAGGCCGCTCTGGTCCTTCGACGCGCAGACGGCGGTGATGGCGCAGCCGATCACCTACAGAGCGCGTGGGCGGCAATATGTGACGGTGATCGCCGGTTCCCGCTTCCCCAGCGCCACCGGCATGGGGCGGGAATGGAATTATCGCACGCAGCAATGGCGCGTCCTCACCTTCTCGCTCGATGGCAAGGCCAGCCTGCCGCCCGTCCAGCCCGTGGAAACGCCGGTGATCGACATGCCGGATTTCGCCGTCGATCCTGCCAAGGCCGCCATCGGCGCGGGCGTGTTCGGTCAGCGTTGTTCCATCTGCCACGGCGCCAATGCCGTGTCGGGCGGCGCAGCCCCTGACCTGCTGCAATCGGGCGTGCCGGTCGACAAGGCCAGTTTCGAGCAGGTGCTGCACAAGGGCATTTTGCGCGAGCGGGGCATGCCGCGCTTCGAAGAACTGACCGACGCAGAGATCGAAGGTCTTCAACATTATTTCCGCCAACGCGCTCGTGAAGTGCTGGCTGCGCAAGCCGCAGGCAAGCCGGGCGCCCAGACACATAGAGGCTTGAATGAAGGTCAATGACGTCGTCACCTATGAGGTGGACGGTCCCATCGCGGTCATCACGGTCAATTCGCCGCCGGTGAACGCGCTCTCCAACGCCGTGCGGCAGGGCGTCGCGGGCGCGGTGCAGACAGCCATCGGGGATAACGGCGTGGGCGCCATGGTGCTGATCTGCGAGGGGCGCACCTTCTTCGCCGGGGCGGACATCACCGAATTCGGCAAGCCGCAGGTCGAACCCTCGCTGCGCAACCTGCAACTGATCGTGGAGAATGCGACCAAACCGGTGATCGCCGCGATCCATGGCACGGCGCTGGGCGGCGGGCTGGAGCTGGCGCTGGTGGCGCATTATCGCATCGCCGTGCCTTCGGCCAAATGCGGGTTGCCGGAGGTCAATCTGGGCCTGCTGCCCGGTGCTGGCGGCACGCAGCGTCTGCCGCGCATTGTCGGGGTGGAAAAGGCGCTCGACCTCATCACGTCCGGCGCGCCGGTCGGCGCGAGGGCCGCGAAGGAGATGGGGCTGGTCGATGAACTGGCGGCGGAAGGCAATCTGCGCGCTGACGCCATCGGCTTCGCCCAGCGCCTTCTGGACGAGGGGCGCCCGCTGCTCAAGGTCCGGGACCGTAGCGAGAAACTGGACGAAGCGCGCGGCAAGCCGGAAATCTTCGCGGACTTCCGCAAGGCCAATGCGAAGAAATTCCGGGGCTTCAAGGCGCCGGAGCATATCATCCGCTGCATCGAGGCCGCGCTGGAGAAGCCCTTTGACGAAGGCATGGCCTATGAGCGCGAACTGTTCAATGAGCTTCAGGCCGACAGCCAGTCCGCCGCCCAGCGCCATGTCTTTTTCGCGGAGCGGCAGGCGGCCAAGATCGTGGGGCTTGCCGCCGACACGCCGACCCTGCCCATCGCCAAGGTGGGGGTGATCGGCGCGGGCACCATGGGCGGCGGCATTGCGATGAACTTCGCCAATGTCGGCATCCCCGTGACCATCGTCGAGGCGAAGCAGGAAACGCTCGACCGCGGCCTCAAGATCATTCGCGGCAATTATGAAACCACCGCGAAGAAGGGCAGGATGAAGCCCGAGGATGTCGAAACCCGCATGGGCCTGCTGACCGGATCGGTGGCGATGGAGGATTTGGCCGACTGCGACCTGATCATCGAGGCGGTGTTCGAAAATCTCGACGTGAAGCGGGAGGTTTTCGGCAAGCTCGACAGGATCGCCAGGCCCGGCGCGATCCTGGCTACCAACACCAGCTATCTCGACATTGACGACATCGCCGCCGCTACGTCCCGGCCGGAAAGCGTGGTCGGGCTGCACTTCTTCTCGCCCGCCAATGTGATGAAGCTGCTGGAGGTGGTGCGCACCAAGGACACCAGGCCCGAGATCATCGTGACCGCGATGAAGCTCGCCAAGACCATCGGCAAGATCGGCGTGCTGGTGGGCAATGGCTTCGGCTTTGTCGGGAACCGCATCCTTGCGGCGCGGAATGCACAGGCGGACCGACTGGTGCTGGAGGGCGCGACACCCTGGGCGGTGGACAAGGTGCTGTATGACTTCGGCTTTGCCATGGGGCATTTCCAGATGCGCGATCTGGTGGGGCTGGATGTCGGCTGGAACCGCGAGGCGACCAGTTCCGCCAATGTGCGGGAAATCCTCAACGAGATGGGCCGCCATGGGCAGAAGACGAAGGGCGGCTATTATGATTATGACGAGAACCGCAGGCAAACGCCCTCCACCGTCGCCATGCAGGTCATCGAGGACTTCGCCGCAAAACAGGGCATTGCCCGGCGCGCGGTGAGCGACGAGGAAATCCACGACCGCATCCTGTTCGCCATGGTGAATGAGGGGGCGCGGATTCTGGACGAAGGCATCGCATCGCGGGCGTCGGACATCGATATTGTCTGGATCACGGGTTATGGCTGGCCGAAATATCGTGGCGGGCCGATGTTCTGGGCTGATTTGCAGGGTCTGCCGGTCGTTCTCGAAAAACTGAAGGCGCTGGAGGCCGCGCATGGCGAGGCGTTCAGCTCCTCCCCGTTGATCGAGCGGCTGGTGGCTGAGGGCAAGGGGTTCAAGGACGCATGATCAGAGGAGACCGCATCGCCATCACCGGAGTCGGTGAAACCCCCTTCCTGCGCAAGGGCGAGGAGGGCGTCATGAAGATGATGACCCGCGCCAGTCTGGCGGCGATTGCCGATGCGGGCCTGACGCCCAAGGACATAGACGGCTATATCTCCAACAAATATGCGGGGCATGGGTCGGACGAGGTCGCCTTTGCCATCGGCGCAGGGGAGAAGCGTTTCTGCGCCACCACCGACAGCGTGGGCGGCACGGCGACGTCGGGGCAGGCGCTGCAACTGGCGCAGATGGCGATCGAGGCGGGTCTGGCCCGGCATGTGCTGGTGCCCTATGCGATCCAGTCGACCAAGCCGGGCGGCGTCTATGGCTTCCATGCGCGCGAACCGCAAAAGGCGGGGATCGAAATGCCGGTCGGCTTCTTCGGCCAGCCCACCTATTTCGCGACCATGGCTAACCGCTATGCCCATGAATATGGCATGACGGAGGAGGAGCAGGCATCCATCCCCATGACCTATCGCGCCTGGGCGGTGCTGACGCCGGGCGCGCAGCGGCGCGATCCGATGGACCTCGAAGCCTATCGCCAGTCGCCCATGATCTCGACGCCTTTGCGGGCGGCGGATTGCTGCCTCACCACCGATGGCGGCGGCGCCTATGTGGTGAGCGCCATTGAGGAAGCGCGGGATATGCCGCATCCGGTTGTGAGCGTGCAGGGGCTGGGGCTGGGCTTCAACAACTGGCCGCAGGGGGTGCTGTTCACCCAGACGCCCTGCACCTACGACTTTCCCGGCGAGGTTTCCGCGAAGCTCGCCTATGCCATGGCGGGCTGCGATCCCAAGGATCTGGACCTCGCGCAGATTTATGACGGCTTCACCATCTCCGCGCTGGTGCAGACGGAGATGCTGGGCCTGTGCGAGCGGGGCGAAGGGCCGCGCTTCTATGCGGCGGGACATGGGATGCCGGGCGGGCGGATGCCGATCAACACCAGCGGCGGGCACATGTCGGGCGGCTATGTGCCGGGCATGAACCTGCTGATCGAGGCCGTTCGGCAGTTGCGCGGGCAAGAGGGCGAACGGCAGGTGCCGGACGCGAAGCTCTGCGCCGTCGCAGGGCTTGGCGGCAACAATCATTCCACCACCATATTGGCGCGGAGCTGATCCATGGGCATTCCTATTTATCCCCCCAAGATCGAAGATCCGCTGTTCCAGGGCTATTATGACGGGCTGGAAGCGGGCGAACTGCGCATCACCGCCGACGCCGGGACGGGGGAATGGATATGGTATCCGCCCGAGGTCATTCCCGGAAAGCCCGACGCCGTGCTGGAATGGCGGCCGGTTTCGCCGGAGGGCAGCGCTTACACCTTCACCACCGTGATCCGCAGCCTGCTGCCCGGGGATCATAAGGCGGAGGTGCCCTTCACCGTCGTTCTGTTCGAGCCGGACGATGCGCCGGGCGTGCGGGTGCCGGGGCTGCTGGTTGGCGCTGAAGGCGTGGAACCGCGCTGCGGGATGCGGTTGAGGTTCCAGCCCGTGCAGGCGGGGGATCACAAGATCGCCGGCTTTGCGCCTGTGGGGGTGATGAAGGAATGACGAAACGATTCTCCGACCTCTCCCCCGTTCGCCCTGAGCTTGTCGAAGGGCTTCACTTCTCTTCACGAAAGAAAGGGGCTTCGACAGGCTCAGCCCGAACGGGGAGAGGTGGTGATAAATTATCCAAACTCTCTCTGACACGGCGGGAAATTCTATTGGGCGGGGCAAGCATCACTCTCGCCAGTTGCGCGCCATCCGCTGGGATAGGACGCGCCACACCGCCAAAGCCCTTCACCCTCACCGATTTCACCCTCGTCCGAGATGGCCTCGATGCTCCCGAAGGCATAGCGAGCAGCCCCGATGGCCGCCTGTTCATCTCCAATGGCGGTGGCGCCATCGGCGTGCTGGAGCGGGATGGCGCATTGCGGCAGATCGGTCAGGCTCTCGCGCCCAATGGCGTGGCGGTCGACCGGGAGGGCCGCGTCATCGTCGCCAATATGGGCCTGCTCAACAAGGGGCCGGGGCCATTGCAGCGGATCGATGTCGCGACGGGAACGGTCGAGACGCTGGTGTCGGAACTGGAGGGGCGGCAGTTGGTCGCCTCCAACGGTCCGGCGACGGCGCGCAATGGCGACATTTACTGCACGCACAGCAGTTGGGGGCCTATCGGCAATATCGGCACGACCACGCCCGCCGGCTTCATCTACAGGGTCGCGCCCGATGGCAAGGCCGCCATCGTCGCGCGCGCTCTGCGGGGGGTGAACGGTCTCTGCCTCGATCGTGAGGAGCGCTTTGTTTATGCATCGCTGACCGCTGAAGGGCGCATAAGGCGCTGGCGGCGGCAGGCGGACGGATCGCTCATCGATCCGCAGGATTATGGGCCGCAATTGGGTGTCGTGATCGCGGACCATCAGGCGAAGGACATTCGCGCTATGGCGGCGGCTGAGCGCGCGGATCTGGGTTATTGCGACGGCATCGCTTTCGATGCGGCGGGCAATCTTTGGGTGACGCTGCCCTTCGCCAATCGGATCGTTGCGATCACGCCGGATGGGCGGAAGGTGGATATTGTCCATGATCCCGAAGGCAGAATGCTCTCCAGCCCGACCAATCTTTGCTGGGGCGGAGCGGATTTGCGCGACCTTTACGTCGTCTCGCGGGCAAGCGGCGTGGTGGTGAAGGCGCGGACGGATATTGCGGGCCTGCCGTTGGCGAACTGGCCTGCGGCTTAAAGCGACATACTTCCGCAAAGGCAGGAGCACGTCGCTCTGTCGGGAAGCTTAGCTCGCCAGCTCGATCACGATCTTGCCCTGCACCTTCCGGTCCATCATCCAGCGGATCGCCTCACAGCTTTCCTCGAAGGAGAAGCGCTTGCTGACTTCGGGGCGCAGGCCGCCCTCCTCATACCAGCGATAGAGCTGCGCCATATTTTCCGCATGGATGTCCGGTTCGACGCGACTGTGCACTCCCCAGGTCACGCCGATGATGGCCGCCGTCTTCACCAGCGGCAGGTTGAGCGGGATTGCCGGGATCGTCCCCGCCGCGAAGCCCACGACCAGATAGCGCCCGTCCCAGCCCATGGTGCGAAAGGCGGGTTCCGCCAGCGCGCCGCCGACCGGATCGAAGATCACATCGACGCCGCGTTCGCCCGTCAGGGCCTTCACCGCCTGCTTGAGATCGTCCTGCGCATAGTTAACCGTCTCGTCAGCGCCATGGGCGCGGGCAAGGGCGAGCTTCTCCTCCGTCGAGGCGGCGGCGATCACATGCGCGCCCATCCGCTTGCCGACCTCGACCGCCGCGAGGCCGACGCCGCCCGCAGCGCCCAGCACCAGCAGCGTCTCGCCCGGCTGCAACCGGCCGCGCTGGCGCAAGCCGTGGAGCGCCGTCGCATAGACCATGGTGAAGCCCGCCGCCACGTCGAACCCCATCCCCTCCGGGATCATGGCGGTACGGAAAGCAGGCGCTATCGCAAATTCAGCGAAGGCGCCTTCGAAGGGGATGGTCGCCACCCTGTCCCCGATGCGAAAGCCGGTGACGCCCTCCCCCAATGCATCGATGATGCCCGCCGCCTCGCTGCCCGGAATGAAGGGCAAAGGGGGCTGCCTCTGGTACAGGTTCTGGATCATCAGCGCGTCGGGGAAATTGACGCTGGCGGCCTTCACCCGGAAGCGGATTTCGCCCGCCTTCGGTTCCGGAACGGGCACATCCGCGAAATGCAGTTCTTCCGGCGGCCCATGATGTTCGCACAGCAGCGCCCGCATCGGTCAGTTCCCCAGGAACTGTTGGCGCATCTTGTAATAATCGTCGCTCGGATATTTCTCGCTATGCTGCCCCGCCGGCCATTGCGCATAGGGGATTTCCGACGGGAAAGCGGGCGAGGTGTAATCCGACAGGCCGCGGCGGCGGATGATCTTCCACACACCGTTGCGCCGTTCCAGATCGTCGAGATAGCGGCCCTGGAAGAAGACATCCTCCTCGCCCATGCCATCCTTCCGGTCGCGGCGATGCTGCGCGAAATAATAGCATTCGGAGAAGGCCTTATCCCCCTTCACCTCGACCGAGACGTTCGAGATATGGTGGCAGGCATATTTGAGCCCCGAGATGATCTTGAAGGCGAAACCCACGAAATCGGAGGATTTGCCTTCGAACTTCCCATGTTTATGCGTCGATTCCGGCCAGAAGAGCGAGCGCAGCAAGGCCTCGTCCGCCCGGTCGTTGGATCGGGCATAGGCATGGAGCAATTCAGTGATCGCATGCCTGGATTCGATCACATCCAGACGCTCGGCCATGCTCATCGGCTTGCCTTTCCCTTTTGCGGGTGCGGCCGAAGCCTGACCCACCGCGGCCAGTCCGAAAGGAACGGCCAGCATGGCGGCCAGCGTGCCGCGACGGTTCTGCTCCATGCTCATTCTCCCGGAATTTCCAGCAGGCCCGGCTCCGCCTTGAGCCGGGGCAGCACTTCCTTCTCGAACAGGCGCAGGCTGCGCCAGGAGACTTCGGGGTCCAGCCCGCCCAGCAGCGCGTGGAACGTGACCGCCGTGCCGCGTCCCAGATCCTTGAGATAAGCGAAACATTCGTCCGGCGTCAGCAGCTTGATATTGGGCATGGCCTTCAGCCCTTCGATCGTTTCGGCCGCGCTGTAGCGGGTCTGGCCGGTGCCGCGTTCCTGCGCCCACTGCGCATAGGTGTTGGTCGCATAGGCGACATGCGGCGCCACCAGCGGCCAGTCGCGGTCCGGATCGTCCGAGACGTAGAGGAAGCTGGCGGCGGGCTTGCGCAGCTCCTCCGGCGGTCCGAAGCCGGCCTTTGCCCGCTCCTCCTTGTAGAGCGTGAAGAGGTCCGGATGGCCGGGGAAATATTGATAGCCGCCCTTGGCCGCACGGATGGCGGACTTGTCGGTCGAGCCGCCCATGTAGATTTTCGGGCCGCCCGGCGTGGCGGGCGCGGGCGTCACGCGGACGGTGCGGCCGCGAAATTCGAAGGGCTCGCCGGTCCAGGCGTTCTTCAGCGTCGCCATCGCCTCATTCATGATGGCGAGCCGCTTGCCGATGTCGCGGTCGAACATCTCGAATTCATGCGGGCGATAGCCCATGCCCGCCGTGAGCCAGATGCGGCCCGGCGCGATATTGTCGAGCACGGCGAGGTCTTCGGCCAGGCGCAGCGGATCGTGCATCGTCACCACCAGGGCGGAAAGATGCGCGACGATATTCTGTGTAGCGCCAAGGATCGAAGCGGCCTGGATCATGGAGGACGGGCAATAGCCGCCCTCCGCGCCATGATGTTCGGCCAGGAAGACCTGGGTGAAGCCAAGCCCGTCGGCCCATTGCGCCTGCTCGATCGCGGTGCGGTACAGCAGCGGATGCGGCGCGCCGAAATCCGGGCGGTTCATGTCGTAGCGAAGGTTGAGTTGCACCTTGGCGATTCCTCTCTTTATCGTGTCAGGCGGCGGAGACGCGGGACTGGATGCGGCCCTTCACATCCGCAGCCTGCATCGCCCTGCCGCTGTCGATCAGCGCGTCGATCTCGGCATCCGAATAGCCGATCTCGCCCAATATCTGCCGCGTATGTTCGCCGAGGCGCGGGGCGGAGCCTTTGGCAAGGCCCGGCGTGCGGCTGAAATGCATGAAGCTGCCGAACTGGCGGACATGGCCATACATGGAGTCGAAATTCTCGATCACGCGGTTGCTGGCCGTCGCCCACTCCTGCCAGAGTGCCTCCCGGACCCAGCTCGTTTCGCGGGCGATCTCGCTCGGCGCGCCGGCCGCTTCCAGCAGGGCGTGGGCGTCTGCGCTGCTCTTGTCCGCGAAAAAGGGCTTCAGCGCGTCCAGCAGCGCCGCGTCGTTGGCGGACCGGTCGCGGGGCGTGGCGAAGCGGGGATCGGCAAGCCATTGCTCCTGCCCCACGGCCTTGGCGAGCGCGGCGAAACGTTCGTCCGAACGGCAGGAGATGCAGAGCCAGCCGTCAGCGGTCCGGTAAATCCGGTCGAGCGCGTTGAAGCCCGCCTGTTCCTTGTCCAGCCGGAAGCCGTAGACGACCTTCCTGTCGGCATCGAGGAAATGTTCGGACGTGGTCCACAGGCTGGAATGAAGCTGCGGGATTTCCATATAATCGCCCCGGCCGGTGACGGCGCGATGTTCAAGGCCCATCAAAATGCCCGCCGCGCCGAGGAAACCGTTATTATAATCCTCATTGCCGAACACGGCGCGGGTCGGCGGATTGCCTTCGCCGCCGCCCTCATAGAGCAGGCCGGTCCAGCCCGACACCAGCGGCGCAAAGCTCTTGAGCAGCGACTTCGGCCCCCGGGAGCCGTAGCCGGGCAGATAGACGTAGAGCAGGCGCGGGTTGAGCTTCGACAGCGCCTCATAGCCGATGCCGAGCTTGTCCGCCTTGCCGGGGCGAAGGTTGTGCGTGACGACATCGGCCGTCGCCACCAGCTTCAATGCCGCTTCGAGCGCTTCGGGATGTTTGAGGTTGAGCACGATGTCGCGCTTGCCGCGTTGGGCGGCGTCGAAACAGTCGGGCAGCGGGCGCATCTGGTCGCCGCCGGGGGTCTCCACCTTGATGACGTCGGCGCCAAGGTCGGACAGCAGACGACCGCCATAGCCGACCGCGAAGAAGGAGGAGAAGTCGACCACCTTGATGCCTTCCAGCGGCCGGTCGAGCGGCTTGCCGTCGGCGGCGAGCGCGGTGCGGCGGCGGGCGATCAGGTCCGTCAGCGCTTCATTGTCCGCGCCCACTTCCGGCGCGGGACGGGGCGCGGCGGCGGGGGCATTGGCCATGCGCACGGCGGGCGCAGCCTGGTAGATGGTGCCGAAATCCTTGTCCGGCATCGATATGCGCTGGCCGACAAACTCCACCTGTTCGTCCAGCAGCACTTCGGCGGGCTCCAGCACCGGCAGCGCCGCCACGTCCGCCGCCTGGAACATGGTGATCCATTCGGCGCGCGGCCGGGTCTTGAAGGCGTCGAAAATCTCGACGCGGGCGATATGATATTCCTCGTCGGTCAGCGGCACCGACATTTCCGGCGCGGTCACGGTCTGGATACGGTCGCCAAAGCCCAGCACGTCCATCGCCGCCTTGAAGCCGCCCTGCCCGCCGGTATGCATCTGGAGATAAAGGCCGTCCGCACATTCGAACATGCCCGTCACCAGCCGGGTCTTGCCGAAACGGTCCACCGCGCCGGAATCGCCCGCCTTGATGTAGCTGATCCCCTCTTCCTGCCACCAGTTGTTCATCGGTGACTGGGCCAGCATGGCGTCGAGCAGGGATGCCTCCACCTGCTGCCCCTTGCCGATATGGCGGCGGGCGCGGATGGCCGACAGCGCGCCGATCACGCCGAGGAAGGCCTGCCCATAATGCAGCGCCGGATGGCCGAGATAGACCGGGCCGGGGCGGAAGCTGCTGGAGCGGTCGATCATCGTCCCGAGCAGCGCGGCAGCGAGGGATTCGCCATGGGGCCGATCGGCAAAGGGCGTGTCCGAACCATAAGCGGTGAGCGCGCAGACCACCAGTTCGGGGAAATCGCGTCCCAGGCTTTCACTGTCGAGGCCGAGGGCGGCCGCATCCTTCTCTTCCAGCGCGTGGATGAAGATGTCCGCGCCTTGCAGCAGGCCGCGCAACGCCTGGAGGCCGCCGGCTTCCCGCACATCCAGTTCGACGCTGCGCTTCGACCGGTCCCAGGCCTTGCGGCTGAGGTCGTGGGCGAAGAAGGCGCCGCCTTTCGGCTCCACCTTCAAAACGTCGGCGCCATGGTCCGCCAGCAGCATGGCGGCAATGGCGACAGGCATTTGGTCCGCCAGTTCAATGACGGTCAGATGATCCAGGGGACCGGGCATCTCATCACTCCTATGGCGGGCGCGGCCCGCTGCCTTTTTTTGCGGAATTATCTTATGGCTTCACATCGTCCGACGGATCGAAAAATGATCTTTGATGCAGAAAACACCAGTTCGGCCCCAAGCGCAAGTAATTTTGCACCATGGGTTCAAATTCATTCCGCCGCCCTGTCCTTCGCCATGCGCGACGGGTCGTAGCGGGGCCGGTCCATCTGGAAACTGTCGCCATTGCGGACATACCAGCCGCTGCCATGGGTCCGGCCGATCAGCTTCATCGCGGGCGTGTCGAAATAGACCCGTTCCCGGTCGGTGATGAACTCGTCGCGGATATGGGCCATCAGGATTTCGCCGATGACCACCGTCTGCATCGCGCCGATGTCCATCGCGGCGACCTTGCGGCATTCGAAGCTGACCGGGCTGGTGGCGATGCGCGGCGACGCGACCAGCTCCGACGGCGCGGTCTGGATGCCGGCATAGTCGATCTCGCTGACGTCGGCGGGCGCGTCGACGCTGCAGAGGTTCATCCTTTCGGCGTCCGCCTCGCAGACGAGGTTCACGACGAACTCGCCCGTCGCGATGATGTTGGACGCGGTGTTCTTCAGCCCCCGGGACACCGGTTCCTTCAGCAGCCCCAGCGCAACCAGCGGCGGCTCGGTGCCTACGCAGTTGAAGAAGCTGTAGGGTGCGGCATTCACGATGCCTTCGGCGGATTGGCTGGTGATCCAGGCGATCGGGCGCGGCGTGATGGTCGAATTGACGATCTTGTACCGCGTGACCATCGGAAGGGCGCGCATGTCGAACTGCATGGGTCGGACCCTCCGTTATTCCGCGGCCCTGGCGGCGGCTTTCGCGGCGGCGCGCGCCTTGAAGCGTTCGCGGGCGCGGGGCACTTCCTCGCCCGCCTGGCAGATGTGGCAATAGGCCAGTTCCAGCGCGTGGGCCGTCGCCAGATCGCCGCTTTCCGCCTGCTGGAGCAGCCGCTTGGTCAGTTCGACGGCATGGCGATTGCCGTCACCGATCGTCCGGCCGAGCGCCAGAGCCTCCTCCACCGCGCTGCCCGGCTTCACCACGCGGCTGACGAGGCCGAGCGACAGCGCCTCCGCCGCATCCAGCGTCCGCCCCGAAAAGACGATCTCCGCCGCCCGGGCCCGGCCCAGTTGCCTGGTCAGGAACCAGGCCGCGCCGCCATCGGGAACGAGGCCGAATTCCAGGAAGGGCGCGCCGAAACGGGCATTGTCCGCCGCGAAGATCATGTCGCAGGCCATGGCGAGGCTCCACGACACGCCGAACGCGCCGCCCTCCACCGCCGCGACCGTTGGAATGGGCAGCGCTCGCAAGCGGCCGATGATCCGCTGTCCCATTTCCAGCCGCGCCGCCAGCGCCAGCGCGCCTTCCCCCCTTGCGGGCGGCAGCTTCACGTCGCCGCCATTGCTGAAATAATCCTCCGCCCCGCTGATGATGAGCAAACGCGCGGGCGTCGCATTCTCAAGCGCGTCGAGCGCGGCGGAAAACTGCTCCCACATGGCGAAGGACACGGTGTTCTTCGCGCGGGGCCGGTTGAGGACGATATGCGCGATCCCCTGATCCTCAGACAAGAGCAGCAATTCGGGGGTTTCGCTCACCGCGTTCATCTCTCTCGCTCTCCATTCCCGCCCTTTCGCCAGGGGCAGGAACTGACTAGCCGACAGCGCGCGACTCTTCAAGTAAATTTGCATCCATGTGCAAATTCATGCCGCCACCTTGGGACGCTGGGGCATCGGCAGGGCGTCCATGCCGCGGTCGGATATGTCCTTGATCAGCGCCTCCACATCCTTGCGGGCCGCGCCCTTCAGCGCGCCCAGCAAGGATGTCAGATAGCTTCCGACCAGCCGCACGATGATCTGGTCGTCGGGAATCCGCCCCTGCGCCCAGTCGTTGATCGTCGCATATTCGAATCGCACCAGATCCTCGACCAGCTTGTCGACCTCGACCCAGGGCTGGAGCTGCTTCTTCGCCTCCAGCACCTCGATCCACTGGCGGTTATGGTGGACCGCGGGCGAATGCATCGCCGCCCAGATGTCATGGTCGACATCGGAACTGAAATAGAGCGCCATGATCGCCTTGATATAATTGCGGATCTTCCGGTTCCGCTGCACGACGGAGATCATGCGCTCCAGATTGTGCTGCATCGTGCCGGGTTCGCTGGAATAGGCGATGCGGCTCACATATTCGTCGAAATATTCCTGAATCGCCGACGCGATCATCCGTTCGCGAGTCTGGAAGGCGTTGTAGAGGGTTCGCTTGGCAACGCCGGCGCGCTGGCCGATCTCATTCATGCTGAGCGCGGCAATGCCCTGTTCAGCGATAACCTTCCGGGTTTCCTCCAAAATCCGGCGGCGGCGCTCGATAATCGCCGGACTGGAATAGGTCTGCGGCCGCTCTCCGCCTTCCTTCAATTCTTCGTTCGCTTTACTCGCCAAGATCGCTCGCCTTCATTGCCCAACACTCATCCCAAGTGCCGGGATCATAGCGGGATTGGATGATGGTGCAAATTCATCGTCTTCATGACGCATGAACCCCGCCCCGCCCGAAGGCGAAGCGGGGCTGCCATGCGCCCGTAAAGCGGGTGGGGCCTGCATCCGCGTCACTTGCCCTTGGGCGCGGTTTCGCGCGCGCGCTGACGGATATAGTGCCGTAGCCCCTCCAGTTCCGCGTCGCTCAACTGCGCGAAGGACCCCATGCCCCGCGACATCAGGGCACCGTCATGCACCACCGACCTGAAGGTTTCAGCGTCCAGCGGCACGCCCGACTTGCGCAGGTCCGGCGCCGCGCCGCCCGCGACCATGCCCGAGCCATGGCAGATGATGCAGCTGCTGTTGTAGATGCCCGCCCCCACTTTCGCCTTGTCGGCGTCCACCACGAAGGCTGGATCGTCCTGGATCGGTTCGTCCACGGGATCGACCCTGGGCAGCTTCCGGGCCCCGCCGATGGTGAAGGTCAGCAATCGCCGCTGCTGCTGGCGATAATCCCAATTGGGCGAATTGGCGAAGCTGCTGCGGAAGCCGGTGATGACGCTGACATATTGCCGGCCGCCGACCGAATAGCTGATCGGCGCGGAAAGTATGCCGTTCTGCGCCGGCCAGGACCAGAGCTTGCGCCCCGTCGTCGCGGAAAAGGCGTTGAACATGCCGTCATTGGTGCCCTGGAACACCAGATTGCCCGCCGTCGCCAGCGTGCCGCCGTTGAACACGCCCGGCTGGGGCACGGACCAGGCGATCCTGTTGTTGGCGACGTCATAGGCGACCAGCTTGCTCGTCGCGGCGGGCGGGACGAGGTTGGCGGGCGGAGCCCCCAGGCCGGTATTCACCATCATGCCGGGCTTGTACGTCCAGCCCTTCACATTGGCCGGATCGACGAAGACCCGGCCGCCCTCCATCACCGGGATATAGCTGTAGCCCGTCTTCGGGCTGAACGACATGGCCTGTATGCCGTGCGCGCCATTGGGGAAGGGGTACATCATGAACGGCTTGCCGTCGGGATATTGCGCCTCCGGGTTGATCTCCGGCCGCCCCGTCACGGGATCGATGCGCTTGGCCCAATTCTGCCTGGCGAACTCGCCCGCCTGGATGAACTTGCCGGTTTCGCGGTCGATGGCATAGAAGAAGCCGTTCTTCGGCGCGTGCAGCAGCACGGACCGCATCCGGCCGCCGATCATGACATCGGCCAGTTCGATGTCCATGGCGTCGTTCCAGTCATGGCTGTTTTCAGGATTGACCTGATAGTGCCAGACATATTCGCCGGTCTTCACGTCCAGCGCGACGATGGAGGAGAGGTAGAGATTGTCGCCGCCGCCGGGGCTGCGGATCTTGATGTTCCACGGAAAGCCGTTGCCGGTGCCGATATAGATGCGGTCATATTTTGCGTCATAGGCCATGGCGTGCCAGACGGAGCCGCCCCCGCCCCATTTCCACCATTCGCCACTCCAGGTCTTGGCGGCTGCCTCCATCGCCTTGTTCTCGAAACCCTTGGCCGGATCGCCGGGCACGACATACCAGCGCCAGGCTTTCTTGCCGGTCTTGATGTCATAGGCGGTGACATAGCCACGCGTCGGACTGTAGTCCGCGCCCCCGAAGCCGATCACCACCTTGTCGCCGGCGACCCATGGCGGGCCGGTGATATAGCCGCCCTCCGCCTCGTCCAGCGTCTTGACCGACCAGCGCGGCTTGCCCGTCCCGGCGTCTATCGCGATCAGGCGGCCTTCGCGGGTGGCGGTGAAGACGGTGCCGTCCTTATAGGCGATGCCCCGCGTGCCCCATCCCGCGCGCATCCGCCATTTGGCTTCCGGTTGACTGGCGACGTCGGGATCATATTGCCATAGCAGCTTGCCGGTTCGCGCATCGACCGCGTGAACGACGCTGAGTCCTACCGCGAAATAGATGACGCCATTGACGGCCAGAGGCTGGGTATAGCTGTCGAAACTGTCGACATCATAGGACCAGGCAAGGCCGAGCTTTCCGACATTCTGCTCCCGGATCTGCGCGAGCGGGCTGTAATGCTGTTCCTTGTCGTCGCCGCCGAAGCTGGACCAGTTGGCCCCGGCCGGAGACGCGCTCTCCGCCGAGCGGGAAACCACCCCCGTGGAGAGCGCGAGCAGCGCGGCGCCCGCCGCCATGACCGTAAAACCTGCCTTCCTCATCGATCTCCCATCCTCCGTCGGGGCGCCCAAATGCCGCCTTTTATTGCACCATCGTGCAATATTGTGCCGTTGTCAACGCGACTCAGCGATTGACAGGACGGAATTTCCCCATTTAATATTGCACCAAAGATCATATTTAGGAGAAGGACGTGCGCCGCAGCGCCCCGTCATGACCGTCCGGATCGCAAGCCAGGGCCGCGTCGGCATCGTGACGCTCGATCAGCCCGGACGGGCGAACGCCTTCACCATGGCCATGCGGGAGGAAATCTGGCGCGCCTTCGACGATCTGGCGGAGGATGAGGATGTCCGCGCCGTCATCCTGACGGGCGCGAACGGGCAATATTGCTCCGGCGCGGATACCGGCGACATGGGCCATCAGGGCACGGCCGCCTTCCTGCGCCGGATGCGCTGGCTGCACCGGATGGTGAAGGCGGTCGCCGGCATCCGCAAGCCGGTGATCGCGGCGGTGGACGGCGCCTGCGTAGGCGCCGGCTGGAGCCTGGCGCTGGCCTGCGACATCGTCATCGCCACGCCGCAAGCGCGCTTCTGCCAGAGCTTTGCGCGGATCGGATATGTGCCGGACGCAGGCGCCGTGTGGCAGCTCAGCCGGTTGGTCGGGCCGATGCGCGCCAAGGAAATCGTCTATTCCGCCCGCATGGTCGACGCGCAGGAGGCTTTGCGGCTGGGGCTGGTGCTGGAACTGGTGGAAAGCGAAGCGCTGATGGCGCGTGCGCTGGAACTGGGGGCATCCCTGGCCGAGGGGCCTACGCTGGCGATCGGCATGGCGAAGCGGCAGTTCGAGGCCGCGCCGGGCCTGTCGCTGGATCAATATCTGGAACTGGAATTCGCCATGCAGCCGCTGATGGCGACGACGCAGGACCATTGGGAAGGCTTGGCGGCTGCGCGGGAGAAACGGCCGCCGCATTTCGGGGGCTCATGAAACCGATGCCGCAAGCCGCCTGCCCGCAACGGCCGCTTCCCCTTCCCGATCCGCTTTCGGAACCCTTCTGGGCTGCGGCGCGGCGGCACGAGCTGCATATGCAGAAATGCGACGCCTGCGGCTGGATGGCCTATCCGCCGGAGGTCGCCTGCCGGAACTGCGGCGGCGCCGGTTTGGGCTTCACGCCGCTATCGGGACGCGCGACGCTGCATAGCTGGACCGTGCTGCACGACCCGCCCTCGCCCGGCTTTCGCGACCGGCTGCCCGTCATCCTGGCGGTGGTCGAACTGGAGGAGCAGGCGCGCCTGTTGATGAGCGGCAACCTTGTGGACATCGCCGCCGATGCGCTGCGCATCGGCCTCCCCCTCGAAGCGCGGTTCGAGGATGTGACCAAGGACTGCACGCTGGTGCAGTTCGGCCCGGCGCGCTGACCATGTGGGACCATCGGGACGAGGTGGCCGTCGCCGGGCTGGGCTATAGCAGGCTGGAACGCCGGTCGGACCGGAGCCTGGCCGCGCTGACGCTGGAGGCGTGCGACGCCGCGCTGGCCGATGCCGGATTGCGGCGCGGCGATCTGGACGGCATCGCCACATCCCCCGCCATGCCGCGCTATGGCGGGCGCAAGGGCGTGGACGAAGGGATCGACGTCGTGACGCCCTGGTATCTGGCGGGATTGCTGGGGGTCGCTCCGGCCATCCGGTGGATCGGCTCCACCAACGGCATGGTGACGCAGAGCGTCATCGACGGCGCGCTCGCCATATCAGGCGGGCTTTGCGACCATGTGCTGGTCTATCGCGCGCTGCATGTGCCCGACGGGCGCTATGTGAATTTCGAATCGGCCCATGCGGTGGGAGGCGACCAGTATCTGGCGCCCTATGGCTTCAGCATGCCGCCGGCCTGGGCCGCCGTGGCGCTGCGCCGCTATTTTGCGCTTCATGGTTATGACCGGGCGGATTTCGCGCCTTATATCGCCCGGAACCGCGCCAATGCGCAACGCAACCCCAATGCCTATTGGCGAGGCAAGACGATCACGATGGAGGATTATCTCGCCGCCCGGATGATCGCCGATCCCATATCCATCCTCGATTGCGACATTCCGGTCGATGGCTGCTGCGCGATGATCCTGACCTCCACCCAACGGGCGCGGCATTTGCGCCGGCCGCCTGCCTTGCTCACCGGCTTCGCGGCCTCCGCCCATCAGGGCGCGGGAGGCACGCCGATGAACCTTGAGGATATGTGGGACGGCGCGAAGGATGTGGCGCGCCGGCTGTGGGAGGCGACCGGCCTGTCCCCGGCGGATGTGGACAATGCGCAGCTTTATGACGGTTTCAGCGTGCTGGTGCTGACCTGGCTGGAGGGCATGGGCTTCTGCCGCGACGGCGAAGGACTGGCCTTCCTGCGCGAGGGGCATGGCGATCCGGACGGGCGCCTGCCGATCAATACGGGCGGCGGAGCGCTGGGCGAAGGGCGGCTGCACGGCATGACCCAGCTTGCCGAGGCGGTCGCGCAGGTCACGGACCGTGCGGGCGAGCGGCAGGTGCCGGGGGCCTCGCGGGCGTTGGCGACGATCTCCAACGGCCTCGCCAAATCGACCGCCTTCCTATTCAGCCGGGATGGGTAGGACCGTTCGGGCGGGAATGTGCACCCCGCCGAAGTCATGCGGCCAGTCGCCGCCATTGATGAAGACGGTGAAGCCCGATCGCCGGAAGCGCATGGCCAGGCAGCGGCGATCCGGATCTTCCCATTGCGCGACGGTCATCGGCTGTCCCCGCTCGTCGAGCCACTCGACATCCGTTTCCGAGAGCCAGCCCGCGTCGCTGAAGTCCGGCGTCGACGCCCGCATGTCGGCAAGCGCGAACGCATGCGCCTCTATGTCCCGGTCGCGGCCCTGCCAGTCGACCCAGCCGATTGCATTATCCTGCGCATAGGCGTTGTTGTTGCCCTGCTGCGTCCGGCCGAACTCGTCGCCTGCGGTGAGCATGATCGCGCCGCGCGAACAGAATAGCGTGCCGAGCAGCGCCTTGATGTCGCGCCGCCGCGCTGCCCGAATGGCCTGATCGGCGGTCGCGCCCTCGATGCCGTTGTTCCAGCTGAAATTTTCGCCATGGCCGTCGCGGTTCTGCTCGCCATTGGCTTCGTTGTGGCGATGGTCATAGGCGGTCACATCCGCCAGCGTGAAGCCGTCATGGGCGGCCAGAAAATTGACGGTGCGCGTTGCCGGATCGGCATGGAAAATGTCGGACGATCCCGCGATGCGGGTCGCGAGCGCGCCGGTCATACCGCGATCCCCGCGCCAGAAGCGGCGCATATCGTCGCGATAGCGGTCGTTCCATTCCAGCCAGCGCGCCCCGAAACGGCCGAGCTGATAACCGCCGGGGCCGATGTCCCACGGTTCCGCGATCAGGATGCGGTCGGACAGCAGCGGATCGTCGCGCATGGCCCTCAGCAATGGCGCCTCGCTGTCGAAACCCGTCGGCAGGCGCCCCAGCGCGGGAGCGAGGTCGAAGCGGAAGCCGTCGACTCCCGCTAAGCCGACGAAATGGCGCAGCGACGCCAGGATCAGCCGCTGCGCGACGGGATGGTTGCAGTCGATGCTGTTGCCCGTGCCCGTATCGTTGATCAGGCGGCCATCGGGTTCATGCCGGAAATAGCTGCGCGCATCCAGGCCGCGGAGCGACAGGGTCGGGCCCTCGCGGTCGCTTTCCCCGTCATGATTATAGACCATGTCGAGGATCACGCCGATCCCGGCCGCATGCAGCGCATCCACCGCGCCACGCAGTTCCGCCATGCCGCCCGGCGCCAGCCGGGGATCGAGCGCGAAATAGCTGACCGGATTATAACCCCAGGCATTGCGCAGTCCCAGCGGCGCCAGATGCCGTTCGTCGATCCAGGCGTTGATCGGCATCAGTTCGATGGCGGAGACGTGCAGGCGGCGCAGATGTTCGATCACGGCGGGGTGCCCAAGGGCCGCGATGGTGCCGCGCTGCGCCTCCGGAATGTCGGGATGCAGCATGGTGAAGCCGCGGACCTGCACCTCATAGATCAGCCCGCCGGACCGGAAGATCGGCGGTTCCGGGGGCACCAAGGGAAACGGCGCGGACACCACCCCCTTGGGCATCAAGCCTGCCGTGTCGCTGCCTTTGCCGCGCGGTGCGGCCAGCATCGGATCATAGGCGAACGGCCGGTCGATGGCAGGCGCATAGGGATCGAGCAGCAGCTTGTCCGGATCGAACCACAGCCCCGCATCCGGATCAAAGGGACCGTCGGCGCGCAGGCCATAGCGGGCGCCCTCCCCCACGCCGGGCGCATTGACGGACCAGATGTCCTCGCCCTCCCTTGCCATGGTCAGGCGCGTTTCGCGATCCCGGGCATCGAACAGGCACAGCCAGAGCCGGTCCGCGTCGGGCGCATGGACCCGGAAACGGGTTCCGCGGCCGTGCATGCCCGGACCCAGCGGCTGCGGGCTCATGCGGTGGTCCGGACCAGTGCGCGGAACAGTTCCGCATAGCGCGCCGCGCTGTGGGTCCAGGAGAAATCGGCGCGCATGCCGGCGCGCTGCATCGCCTGCCATGTCGGCCGATGCGCATGAAGCCGGATGGTGCGCGCAATCGCTCCATGCAGCGCCAGCGGATCGGACGGCGGGAAGACGATGCCGGTCGCCACGCCCGCGCCGACGGCAGCCTCATTGGCGTCGATCACCGTGTCCGCCAGCCCGCCGACCCGCGCCACCACCGGCACGCAGCCATAGCGAAGGCCGTAAAGCTGGGTCAGGCCGCAAGGTTCGAAGCGGGAAGGGATCAATATGGCGTCGGCCCCCGCCTGCATCAGGTGCGACAGCGGCTCGTCATAGCCGATCCGAGCGCCCACCCGCCCGCGATGCCGGTCCGCCGCCGCCAGGAACGCGCCCTCCAGCGGATGGTCGCCCGACCCCAGAAGGGCAAGCTTGCCGCCCAGCCCCACCAGATGGTCGATGGCGTCCATCACCATGTCCATGCCCTTCTGCCAGGTGAGGCGGCTGACGATGATGAAGATCGGCGCGTCGTCGCGGTCGAGGCCGAACTGCGTTTCGAGGACGCGGCGGCTGGCGCCGCGCCCGCCCAGCGCCCGCGCGCTGAAGGGTTTGGCGATCAGGGGATCGGCGGCGGGGTCCCATATGGCGGTATCGACGCCGTTCAATATGCCGTGCAGCCTGTCGGACCGGCCGTTGATCAGGCCGTCCAGCCCCATGCCATGCATCGGGGAGCGGATTTCGTCGGCATAGGTGGGGCTGACGGTGGTGATGGCATCGGCCGAGACAAGCCCTGCCTTCAGATAGCCCGTGCCGCCATAATATTCGACCCCGTCCACGCCCCAGGCTTCGGGCGGCAGGCCGAGCTGGGGAAAGACATCCGCGCCGAAACGTCCCTGGAAGGCAAGGTTGTGGATCGTCACCACCCTGGGCACGGCGTGAGCCGGCCCGAAGCGCATATAGGCGGCGGTCATCGCCGCCTGCCAGTCATGCGCATGGACCAGGTCGGGCCGCCAGCCCTTCACCCCTTCGGCCGCCATGTCCGCCCCGGCACGCGACAGGGCGGCGAAGCGTTTCCAGTTATCGGGCCATTCGCCGCCGCCCGCATCGCCATAGGGGCCGCCTTCCCGCGCGAAGAAGTCCGGGGCATCCAGCACCAGCAGGTCGAGGTCGCCCAGCTTCGCCGCCAGCACCGCCGCCGGCGCGCCGAACAGCGCGTCATAACGGCGCAGCAGCTTCGCCTTGCCCAGGCGCGAAAGAACCGCCGGATAGCCCGGCACCAGCGTCCTGACCCCAATGCCATGCCCCGCCAGCGCGCCCGGCAAGGCACCCGCCACATCGGCCAGCCCCCCGGTCTTCACCAGCGGATAGATTTCGGACGTGACCGAAAGCACCCGCATCGCCATTCCCCCGCCCAAGTTTCAGTCCGCCAGCCGCTCGATCATATATTGGGTGATCAGCGTCACGCCGCTTTCGGTCCGTCGGAAACGCTGCGCGTCATGCTCCGGATGTTCTCCGACGATCAGGCCGGGCGGGATGATCACGCCTGAATCCAGCACGCATTTGTGCAGCCGCGCACCGCGCCCGATCACGCAGTCGGGCATGATGACGCTTTCCGTCACGGACGAGAAGCTGTGCGTGCGCACCCCGGTGAACAACAGGCTGCGGTGGAGCGACGATCCCGACACGATGCACCCGCCCGCGATCAGGGAGGATGTGGCGGAACCGCGCCGTCCCTCCTCATTGTGCACGAATTTCGCCGGCGGGGTGACTTCGGAATAGGTCCAGAGCGGCCAGCTCCGGTCGTAGAGGTCGAGCGAGGGCACCACGTCGGTCAGGTCGATATTGGCCTGCCAATAGGCGTCGATGGTGCCGACGTCGCGCCAATAGGGCACAGGTTCGCTCTCTGCGCGGACGCAACTGCTGGAGAAGCGGTGAGCGACGGCTTTGCCATGCTTGACGATGTGCGGGATGATGTCGCCCCCGAAATCGCGCTTGCTGTCCGGATCGTCCGCATCGCGCCGCAGTTCCTCGATCAAAAGGGCGGTGCGGAAGACATAGATGCCCATGGACGCCAGCGCCATGCCCGGGCTGCCGGGAATGTGCGGCGGGTTCTTCGGCTTCTCGACAAAGGCGGTGATCACGTCCTGCTCGTCCACATGCATGACGCCGAAGCCGCTGGCTTCCTTCACCGGCACCTCCATGCAGCCGACGGTGACGTCCGCGCCGCTGTCGACATGCTGCTGGAGCATCAGCTCATAGTCCATCTTGTACACATGGTCGCCCGCCAGGATGACCATATATTCCGGCGCATAGCTTTCGATGATGTCGATATTCTGGAACACCGCATCGGCCGTGCCCTCATACCATTGGCTTTCCGACACGCGCTGGCTGGCGGGCAGGATGTCGAAGCTCTCGTTACGCTCCGTCCGGAAGAAGTTCCAGCCGCGCTGCAGATGCCGGATCAGCGAATGCGCCTTATATTGCGTCGCGACGCCGATGCGCCTGATGCCGCTGTTGAGCGCGTTGGAAAGGGCGAAGTCGATGATCCGCGCCTTGCCCCCGAAATGCACCGCGGGCTTGGCGCGCCGGTCGGTCAACTCGGCCAGGCGACTGCCCCTGCCGCCGGCCAGAACATAGGCCATGGCGTCACGGGCGATCGGCTGGTGTCTTGGCTGCATCGCCCTCTTCTCCTTCATGCTCGCGAGCGCTCGGTTTCCGCCCGTCGGTTTCAATAGTCCAGTTCCAGCATCAACGTTCCAAGCGGCGGAATGGTGACATTGGCCCATCCTTCCTCATCCGCGACGACAATTCCCATATTTCCCGCGCCGCTGCCGCCATAATCCGCCGCATCGCTGTTGATGATCTCGCGCCAGCGGCCGCCGGAGGGCAGGCGCATCCTGTAGCCGTGGCGCAAGGTCGGCGTGAAATGGCTGATGACGACGATGGGCGATACGCCGGGCGCGCGACGGACCCAGGCGAAGACCGAATCCGCCGCCGCGTCGACCAGCACCCATTCGAAACCCTCCGGCTCGCAATCGCGGGCATGCAGCGCCGGGCGAGAACGATAGAGGCGGTTGAGGTCGCTCACCAGCAACTGCACGCCCCGATGCGGCGCGTGATCGAGCAGGTGCCTGTCGAGCGCCCGCGCCTCGCTCCATTCGGCCCGCTGCGCGAATTCCTGCCCCATGAACAGCAGCTTCTTGCCCGGATAGCCCCACATCATGGCGTAATAGGCGCGCAGGGTCGCGAATTTCTGCCAGTCGTCGCCCGGCATCTTGTGCAGCAGGGACGCCTTGCCATGCACCACCTCGTCATGGCTGAGCGCCAGCACGAAATTCTCCGTAAAGGCGTAGAGCAGGCCGAAGGTGATGTCGTCATGATGATGGGCGCGGTGCACCGGATCGCGCGCCAGATAACGCAGCGTGTCGTGCATGAAGCCCATATTCCATTTGAAACCGAAGCCCAGGCCCCCTTCATGGACGGGGTGGGACACTTTCGGCCAGCTCGTCGACTCCTCGGCAATGGTCATGACGCCGGCATGGGTGCCGTAGAGCGCCTTGTTCATCTGCCGCAGGAAATCGACCGCCTCCACATTTTCCCGCCCGCCCTGGCTGTTGGGAATCCACTCCCCTTCCTTGCGGCTGTAATCGAGGTAGAGCATCGAGGCGACGGCATCGACGCGAAGCCCGTCGACATGGTAGCGCTCCGCCCAGAAGAGGGCGTTGTTGACCAGATATTGCGCCACCTCCCGCCGGCCGAAATTGTAGATCGCCGTGTTCCAGTCGGGATGGAAGCCCTTGCGCGGATCGGCATGTTCATAAAGGGCGGTGCCGTCGAAATGGGCCAGCCCGTGGGCGTCGGTCGGGAAATGGGCGGGCACCCAGTCGAGGATCACGCCCACTCCCGCCCGGTGCGCGCCGTCGACGAAGCGGGCAAAGCCTTCCGGATCGCCAAAGCGCGCGGTCGGCGCGTAAAGGCCCGTGGTCTGATAGCCCCAGCTAGGATCATAGGGAAATTCGCTGATCGGCAGGAATTCGATATGGGTGAAGCCCATGCCGACCACATAGGGGATCAGCCGGTGGGCAAGGTCATCCCAACTCAGGAAATTTCCATCATCGTCGCGCTGCCATGAACCGGCGTGCACCTCATAGACGGAAATGGGTTCGCGGCGCGGATCGGCCCTTTGCCAATAGTCGCGGTGGCGCTCATCGCCCCAGTCATGGTCGGGCACCGCCGCCACGATGGAGGCCGTGGCGGGCCGCAGTTCGGAGCGGAAGGCGAAGGGATCGGCCTTCAGCGGCAGGACCGTCCCGTCAGGCCCGACAATCTCATATTTATAGGCGCTGCCCACCCCCACTTCGGGCAGGAAGATTTCCCATATTCCCGCATCCTGCCGCCGCCGCATCGGCGCCCGGCGTCCGTCCCAGCGGTTGAAGTCGCCCACCACCGACACCCGCTGCGCATTGGGCGCCCAGACCGCGAAATGCGTGCCCCCCACCCCTTCATGGGTGATGAGGTGCGCGCCCATCTTGTCGAACAGCCGGGCATGAGACCCTTCGGCAAAATAATAATCGTCCATCGGCCCCAGCACCGGGCCGAAGCTGTAGGGATCGATCAGCGTATATTCGCCGCCATCGGCATAGGTCGCCCGATAGCGCAGGGGCTGGCGCTTGCGCAGGGCAACCTTGCCGAAGAACAGCCCTGCCGGATGGACCCGGTCCAGCGCGCCTGCGGCCTTGCCGTCCAGCCTATAGGCATCGACCCTCACCGCATCGGGCAGGAAGACGCAGGCGGTGAAGCCCTTTTCCGCCGGATGGACGCCAAGCGTCGCGAACGGATCGTCCTCCCGCCCCTCCAGCAGGCGGGCGATCTGTTCCGGGGTCAAGCCCACGCTAGTTCCGGCCTCGCGTCAAACCGGCACCTTCCAGATGTCCGTCGCATATTCCCTGATCGTGCGGTCGGACGAAAACCAGCCCATGCGCGCGACATTGTGGATCGCCTTGCGCGCCCACAGCGTCTGGTCCTGCCATATCCCGTCAACCCTGCGCTGCGCGGCCGAATAGCTGTCGAAATCGGCCGCGACCATGAACCAGTCATGATCGTAGATGCCCTGCACCAGATCCCTGTACCGTCCCGGATCGTCGGGGGAAAAGACGCCGCTCGCGATCGCATCCAGCGCCTGGCCCAGCTCGCGGCTCTGGCCGATCACCTCGCGCGGGTCGTAGCCATGGGCGCGCCGTTCGTTCACCTGGGCGGCGGTGAGGCCGAAGATCACGATATTCTCCTCCCCCACATGGTCGCGCATCTCCACATTGGCGCCGTCGAGCGTGCCGATGGTGAGCGCGCCGTTGACCGCGAACTTCATGTTGCCGGTGCCCGACGCTTCCATGCCAGCGGTCGAAATCTGTTCGGACAGGTCGGCGGCCGGGATCATCATTTCCGCCAGCGACACATTGTAATTGGGCACGAACTGCACCTTCAGCAGGCCCTGCACCGCCGGGTCGTGATTGACCGCCCGCGCCACGTCGCCCGCCAGCTTGATGATCAGCTTGGCATTGTGATAGCTGGGCGCCGCCTTGCCGCCGAACAGCTTGACGCGGGGCACCCAATCCTTTTCCGGATGCGACCTTATCTGGTCGTAGAGCGACACCGCCTCGATGATGTTGAGCAACTGCCGCTTATATTCGTGGATGCGCTTGATCTGGATGTCGAACAGGGCCGAAGGATCGATCCGGGCGTTGACCCGCTGGCGCAGCAGATCGGCCAGAGCGACCTTGTTGGCGCGTTTGACGGCCAGGAATTTTTGCTGGAACGCACTGTCGTCGGCGAAACGATCCAGTTCCCGCAGCGCTTCGGGATCGTCCATGAAGCGGTCCCCGATCGCTTCCCTGATCAACTCGAACAGCCCGTGATTGCACTGCATCAGCCAGCGGCGGAAGGTGACGCCATTGGTCTTGTTGTTGATCCGCGCCGGGTAGAGCCGGTGGAAGTCGGCGAACACCGTTTCCTTCATCAATTCGGTGTGCAGCGCCGACACGCCGTTGACGCTGTGCGATCCGGCAAAGGCCAGATTGCCCATGCGCACCCGCCGCTCTCCCCCCTCGTCGATCAGGGAGATGGTGCCGATGGCCCGGTCGTCGAACTGGCCGGATCGCCGCGCCTCCCCCAACAGGCGGCTGTTCACCGCATAGACGATCTGCATATGCCGGGGCAGCAGCCGTTCGAACAGCGGCACGGGCCAGCTTTCCAGCGCTTCGGGCAGCAGCGTGTGATTGGTGTAGCTGAACGTCCGGCGGGTGATGTCCCACGCCTCGTCAAAATCGACGCCGTGATTGTCGAGGAGTATCCGCATCAACTCCGCCACGGCGACGGCCGGATGGGTGTCGTTGAGCTGGATCGCCGCCTTTTCCGGCAGGGTGCGGATGTCGCCGAAATATTGGATATGCCGCCGGACGACGTCCTGCAGCGACGCGGAGGAGAAGAAATATTCCTGCCGCAGCCGCAATTCCTGCCCCGCGGGCGAACTGTCGGCGGGGTAAAGGACGCGCGTGAGCGCCTCCGCCCGATTGCTCTCCGTCAGCGCGCCCAGATGGTCGCCCGCATTGAAGCGGTCGAGCAGGATCGGGTCGATCGGCTGCGCTTCCCACAGGCGCAGCGTATTGACGCGCTTCCCGCGCCAACCCGCAATGGGGGTGTCATAAGGCGTGGCGATGACGCGCTCGGCCGGCCGCCAGCGCATCTGGTGCGGGCTGGCGTCCTCATTTTCCGACGGGTCGACCCGGCCGCCAAAGCCGATCTCGTAGCTCGCCTCGCGCCGTTCGAATTCCCAGGGATTGCCGTGGGTCAGCCAGGTTTCAGGCAATTCCACCTGCCAGCCGTCCGAAATCTCCTGCCGGAACATGCCGTTCACATAGCGTATGCCATAGCCATAGGCGGGCACGTCCACCGTCGCCATGCTCTCCATGAAGCAGGCCGCCAGCCGCCCCAGGCCGCCATTGCCCAGCGCGGCATCCGGCTCCAGCGCGGCGATGATGTCGATGTCGACGCCCAGCGAACTCAATGCCGCCTGCATGTCGTCCAGCATCTCCATGTTGGACGCCGCGTCGCGCATCAACCGCCCGATCAGGAACTCCAGGCTCAGATAATAGACCCGCCGTCCCTGCTCCTCATAGGTTTTCTCCGTCGAGGCGATCCATGCATCGATCACCCGGTCGCGAATGGCGAGGATCACCGCATGCAGCCAGTCGTGCGGCTTCGCGGCGGTGGCGTTCTTGCCGATCCGGTAGGTCAGCCGCTCTACGATCTCATGGGCAAGGACCTCCGGATCGACCTGCCGGGGAGCGGGCTTCGGGAGGGTGGGTTGGCCTTTCAGGTTCATAAACGTGCCCCTTTTCGCCTTCGAGTCCGGGCGCGATGATGGCACGCCGTCCCGAGGCTCGCCAACAGCAAATTTTGCAGCGCAGCAATTAATCGGCGCGGCTCTCGATGATGGCATGGCGAACACCCTGCCTCAACTCGCGACGGACCGGATGGATGCTTGAGGGAAAATGCTGGGTCATGAAAATGCCGATCAGCCGCTCCACCGGATCGATGAAGAAGAATGTCGAGAACACGCCGCCCCAATAATATTCCTGCGTCCTGAGATCGGTCGCGAAGCCGAGGCCGAAGCCCACGCCCGCATAATCCGCCTCGCTGAACATGGAGGAGGACAGGCTGGCGAGATCGCCCCCGCCCGGCAGATGATTGGCATGCATCGCCGCGACCGTTTCCGGCTTCAGCAGCCGCACGCCGTCCAGTTCGCCGCCGCGCAGCAACATGCGGGCGAAGCGATGATAATCCGCCGTGCAGGAGATGAGGCCCCCGCCCCCCGAACGCAGCTTGAGCGGCCGGCGCCACCCGCTGCGTTCGCCCCGGTCGTAGAGCGACAGCGTGCCGTCCTGCGCCCATTGCCAGGCGTCCGTCATCCGCCCGGCGCGATCCTCCGGCAATTCGAAGAATGTGTCCGGCATGCCCAGCGGATCGAAGATGCGCTCGCGGAAAAATCGCTCCAGGTCGAGGCCGCTCAGCCGCTCCACCACGACGCCCAGCACATCGGTGGACACCGAATAATTCCACCGCTCACCCGGCGAGAATTCCAGCGGCAGCGCGGCCAGCGCGGCGATGAATTCGTCGGAACTGCGTTTCTGCTGGAACTCGTCGAGGCCGAGTTCACGGTAACGCGCGTCGATGGCCGTCTGCCGCTGCAAACCATAAGTGAGGCCCGATGTGTGCCGCAGCAGGTCGATCATCAGCATCGGGCGGCGCATCCGATCCGCCCCATCGGCCCCGACGGCGAGATCGGCGAATTCCGGCAATATCTTCGTCACCGGATCGTCCAGCGCCACCAGCCCCTGCTCCACCAGCATCATGAAGGCGACCGAGGTCACCGGCTTGGTCATGGAGGCGATGCGGTAAAGGGCGTTATCCCCAAGCGGCTCGCCGGTCGCGCGTGCGGCACCGCTGCGGACCGAGACGATGGGTCGTTCGTCACGCGAAAGGAGCCATTGCATATGGGGCAGCTTGCCCGGGACGACATAGCGTTCATGAACGAAGGCGGCCTGCGCCTGCAATTTCCCGGCATCCATGCCGGATGCCCGCGCCGCCTCCACATCCACCTGCCCGATAAGCTGCATCGATCCTCCTGCCGGCCTGCCCGCTGCCCCTAGAGCAATTTCACCATGAGGGAAAATGCTCTTGTCTTTCGATGCCGCATTTTCCGAGCCGCCGACCTCAAACGGTCAATCCGGAAATGCTCCCGATCAGGCATGGCCGGAGGTAAATGGCAATATCCCATGGGCCGCTTGCCCGTTGCAACGCCTTCATCGGCCCATTATGGCAACCGCCTGATCCCACTGGACGCAAGCTCTTCATGGCTACCGGCCTATCCGCCATCTTCCTGAACAACCGGCCCGCCCTGCTGCGGTTCCTGCGCGCGCGCGGCGCGGGCGACGAGTCCGAGGATCTGTTGCAGGACATGTGGATGAAGCTGGAGGAGAAGGATCTGGGGCCGATTGCCGATCCCCTGCCCTATCTCTACCGCATGGCGAACAACCTGATGCTGGACCGCTATCGTTCCGCCACCCGCCGCGAACGGCGCGAGCAGGATTGGGCGGAGGGTGCGGGCGGCGTGATGGCCGACCCGTCGGAGGACATCGCCGTGGACGAACGGCTGATCCTGAACGAACGGCTGGAGGAGGCGCGCGCCGTGCTGCAATCCCTGGGGCCGCGCGTCGAGCTGGTGTTCCGGCGCTTCCGCCTGGAGGGCGTCGGGCAAAGGCTGATCGCGGAGGAACTGGGCGTCAGCCTCACCACCGTGGAGAAGGATCTGCAAAAGGCCTATCGCGCCATGATCGCCCTCAAGCAGAAAATGGATACGGAATGAGGAAGGCGGCGGCGTCTGGCTCAGATGAGGGGCTGACATGAACAGGGCTGAAGCCATGATGAACGAGGAGGCGCTCGGATGGGTCATCCGCACGCGCGATCCCGAATTTGCCGATTGGGAAGCCTTCACCGCATGGCTGGAGGCCGATCCCGTGCATGCGCCCGCCTATGATGCATTGATGGCGGCGGATGCCGATCTGGCAGAGATCGTTCCAACGGAGCCCGTGACCATGGCCGCTCCGGCCAATGATGCGGGCGAGCGCGGCTGGCGCTGGTCCCGATCGCTGATCGGCGGCGGGGCGGTGGCGGCGGCGCTGGTGGCGGCCATATCGGTCGGTATGTGGAACCGCAGCGACATCTACACCGTCACGACCAGGCCCGGCGAAACCCGCACCGTCGCGCTGGACGAGGGCACCCGCGTCGAACTGAACGGCGGCACGACCATGCGCTTCGACCGGCATGACGCGCGCTTCGCGGCGCTCGACAGCGGCGAGGCCGCCTTCACCGTCCGGCATGACGCCGCCAATCCCTTCCGCGTCACCGTGGGCGACGCGCTGTTCGAGGATGCGGGCACCGTCTTCAACATCGTCCGCGCCGGCAATGCGACCCGCATCGGCGTGTCGGAGGGCGAGGTCATCTACAATCCGAAGGCGGAAGCCATCGCCCTGCCCGCCGGCCGCGCGCTGATGGAGGATGAGAACGGCCTGCGCGTCATGGACGTCGCCACCGACGCCGTCGCAAGCTGGCGTCAGGGCCGCCTCACCTATGCGAACGCCCCGGTGACGCAGATCAGCGCCGACATCGCCCGCTCACTGGGCGTCCGGCTCACCGCCACCCCCGGCGCGGGGACGATGCGCTTCACCGGAACGATCCGCCTGCACCGCGACCCGGCGCGCTTCTTTGGCCAGGCAGCGCCGCTGATGGGCCTCAGCGCCGTCAGGCAGGGCGACGGCTGGCTGTTGAGGGAGGGGGATGGCCCGCCACGCTGACGTCCTGTTCGTCACCGCCCTCGCCATGATGGCCGCTTCGCCTGGGCAAGCGGCGGAAAGACAGCAGATCAGCATCGCCCCCGGACGGCTGGGCGAGGCGGTGATAGCGCTCGGCCGCCAGACCGGGGCCAGCATCGGCATGTCGGACCAGTCGCTGGCGGGCGTGGCCACTCCCGCCGTGGAGGGACGCCTGTCGGTGGAAGCCGCGCTCAAGCGGCTGGTCAAGGGCAGCGGCGCCAGCATCCGGCGTATCGACGCGACCACCTGGCGGATCGTCCGGACGCCGGCGGTGGTGCGCGAGCAGCCCCGCGCCCGCATCGCCCAACCCGCTCCGCAAGCCGCGCCCGAACCGGCCGAGATCATCGTCACCGCATCCAAGCGCGACACCCCGCTTCCCCGCTATGCCGGGATGGTCGATGTGGTGGGCGACGACGCCTTCACCGCCGGGGAGGCGGCCGGCGGCACCGCCAGCCTGATCTTCCGCGTGGCGAGCCTCAGCTCCACCCATGCGGGCACGGGCCGCAACAAGCTGTTCATCCGCGCCATCGCGGACTCCGGCGTTGCCGGACCGACCCAGGCGACGACGGGACAATATCTGGGCGACATGCGCCTCAACTACGCCGCGCCGGACCCGGACCTCCGGCTCTACGACATGCAGGGCGTGGAGGTGCTGGAAGGGCCGCAAGGCACGCTATATGGCGCGGGATCGCTGGGCGGCATCGTGCGCATGATCCCCAATGCGCCCAACCTGGTGCGCGCCGGCGGGCAGGTCTCCGCCGGGCTCAGCGCGACGCAGCATGGCGATCCGGGCGGCGACCTGGCCGCGACGATCAACCTGCCGGTCGTGACGGAGAAGATCGCGCTGCGCATCGTCGGCTATGGCGTGCAGGACGGCGGCTATATCGACGATGTCCTGCGCGACAGGCATGACGTCAACCGCATCCGCACCTATGGCGGCCGCGCCGCGCTCCGTTTCGCGCCGGACGAGAACTGGACCATCGACCTCACCGGGGTCTTCCAGCGGATCGAGGGCGACGATGCGCAATATGCCGCGAAGGCGATAGGCGACCTCAAGCGCGCTTCCGCCGTCGCCCAGCCCTATTCGTCCGACTATGCGCTCGCCAATCTGCGGGTGGAGCGGCAATGGGACGATCTGCGCTTCGTCTCCTCCACCGGCTTCGTGCGCAACATATTGACGGAAAGCTATGATGCGACGCCTTATGAGATGGCCGGGGCGGACGCGCCCGCCGCCCTGTTCCGGCAAAGGAACAAGGTCGACATCTTCTCGACCGAAAACCGCATCGTCCGCGACCTGGACAATGGCCTGGGCTGGATATTGGGCGCATCCTATCTGGAAAGCACGTCGGATATTCAGCGTTCGCTGACCTCCTATGGAACGGCCCTGATGCAGCCGCAGGTCATTCCCGGCGTGCCGATGTACGGGCGGGGCATGGCCGCGACCTCGACCGGCGTGCACAACCGCATCCGCGAGGCGACGCTCTTCGGCGAAGCGTCGTTCGAACCCATGCGCGGCCTGATCGCCACGGTGGGCGGCCGACTGACCAACAGCCGCCTGACCGGCGAGGTGCTGGACCCCATCGCCCTCTTGTCCCTTGCCGCCATCGCACGCGCGGAGGCGCAGGCGAACCGGAGCGAGACGATCTTCCTCCCCTCCTTCTCCCTGCTGACCGACGCCTTGCCCGGGACGACCGTCTATGCCCGGTTCCAGCAGGGTTTCCGTCCCGGCGGGCTGGCTGTCGACGACCAGCATATCCAGCGGTTCCGCAACGACCGCGCCTCCACGGTGGAACTGGGCTTCCGCAGGGGCATTCCGGGCATCGATCCGGTCGCGGTCACGGGCAATGTCGCCTATACCAGATGGCGGGACATCCAGGCCGACGTCACCGACCGGATCGGCATTCCCACCACCGCCAATATCGGGGACGGGCGCATCTATACGGTGGAGGGGCGCGTCGCCGTCCGCCCCGCGTCGCGGCTGACGCTGGACGGCAGCATCATCTACAATGACAGCCGCCTCAGCCGCCCGGCGCAATTCCTGCGCTTGCTCTCCTATGAGGGGCAGTCCTTGAGCCTGCCCAATGTCGCCAATTGGGGCGGCCGCGTCGGCTTCGACTATCGCGCGCCGATGGGAGGGGACATGCGGCTCCAACTCAGCGGATCGGCCCGCTATGTCGGCAAGTCGCGCCTGGGCGTGGGGCCGATATTGGGCCGGGAACAGGGCGACTATGTGGACACGGCGCTCAGCGCGGCGCTGACCCATGGGACGGTGCAATGGTCGCTCTCCCTCACCAACCTGCTCGACAGCAGCGGCAACCGCTTCTCGCTGGGCACGCCCTTCGACCTTAGCGGGGATTATGTGACGCCGCTGCGTCCGCGCACTGTCCGGCTTGGCCTGGATTTCGCCTTCTGATCCTGCATCGCATTATTTTTAACTGACGGGACAGGCGTTCCCGCGCCGTCTTCGCCGCATGCGCGCTCATCGGAAAGAGGCGCGGCACGCAGAGGAGACATCATGCGCAATCTACTGGCCTGCACGGCCATCGCTCCCGTTCTGGCCGCCCTGACGGTGGCCGATGCGGCGGCGGAAACCACCATCGGTTCTTCCACCACCACCGCCGTCCGCACCTCCACCGTCGCCAATGGCGCCGCGGATGACGTCACGGTCAGTTCCGCTGGATCGATCACGCTGACCGGCGGCACCGCCATCACCCAGGACAGCAACAACAAGGTCAGCAATGCCGGCACGCTCAAGATTTCCGGCGCGGACGGCGCGACCGGCATTCGCGCGGCGGCGGGCACCAGCGGCAACATCACCCATAGCGGCACGATCACGCTGGACGAGGACTATACCCCCACCGACGACGACAAGGACGGCGACCTGGACGGCCCCTTCGCCAAGGGTTCGAACCGCAATGGCATCTGGGTCCAGCCGGGCGCGGCGCATATGGGCAATATCGACAGCAGCGGCACCATCACCATCGAAGGCAATCAGTCCGCCGGCATCCGCATCGACGCGTCGCTGACCGGCAATCTGTCGACCAGCGGCTCCACCAGCGTAGTGGGCGACAATGGCTATGGCGTGCTGGCCAATGCGGTCACCGGCAATGTCACCATCCGCGGAACGACAGCCGTCACGGGCGCCAACAGCACCGGCCTTGCCCTGCAAGGGGACGTGACCGGAGCGGTCAAGATCCAGGGCACGATCACCAGCACCGGTTATCGTTATACTTCGCGTCCGAGCGACGCTTCCAAGCTGGATGCGGACGATCTGCTCCAGGGCGGATCGGCCGTGACGATCGCCGGCAATGTCACGGGCGGCGTCATCTTCGACATTCCACCGACGCTGGACAGCACCAAGCCGGATGTCGACAATGACGGGCTGACCGACGCCAGCGAAGGGTCCGCCGCGATCATCACCTATGGCTCCGCCGCTGCCGTGCGGATCGGTTCGGCCACGGCGGCCACGACCATCGGTCCGGTGGCTGCGGACAGTTCGGGCTATGGCCTGATCGTCAAGGGATCGATTGCCGGATATGGCGTCTATGACGGCGTCAGCGCCAGCGGCCTCGCCATTGGCGGGCTGGGCGGCAATGTCACCCTGACCAAGGGCCTGCTGGTGTCGGGATCGGTCGGCGCCACATCCTATGACAGTAATGCGACGGCCATTCGTTTGGGCAGCGGCGCCACGGCCGACACCCTCCAGATCGGCGGGGCGGTGAGCGCGACCGGCTCCAGCATCGCCGGCACGTCGGCACGCGCGCTGGTGATCGACGCAGGCGCGACGGGCCGCGCCATCGTGAACAGCGGCGCCATTTCCGCCACGGCGCTCAGCAGCAAGGATGGCGCTGCCATCGCCATCCTCGATTCTTCCGGCACGGTGTCGTCCCTGTCCAACACCGGCACCATCTCTGCGACTGGAGGCAAGAGCGGATCGAACGTCGCCATCGATATGACCGCCAATGGCAACGGCGTCGCCCTGACCCAGTCGCTTGCCTCCGCCACGGCAAGCGCGCCGAAGATCACGGGCGACGTGCGGCTGGGATCGGGCAATGACGTCGTGACGATCTCCGCCGGCAGCATTGCGGGCAATGTCGACCTGGGCGGCGGCAGCAACCGCCTGGCGCTGTCCGGCTCCTCCACCCTGACGGGTAATGTGGCGCTGGGCGGGAACGGTTCCAGCCTTGGCCTGGCGGAAAGCGCGCAGATCAATGGCGGCGTGGATTTCGGCGGCGGCGCCTCGACGCTGACCCTTTCCGGCACCGCCACTCTCAACGGCGCGATCAGCAATGCCGGCAATACCGCCGTCGTGATGAATGGCGGCACCCTCAACGCCGGCAACAAGGGCACGGTCGCGCTCGCCTCGCTGTCAGTGGGCGGGTCCTCCGTCATCGGCGTGACGGTCGACACGGCCAATGGCACCAACACGCTCTACAATGTCGCGGGGGCCGCAAGCTTCGCCAGCGGATCGCAGGTCAAGGCGACCCTGACCAGCGTGGCCGGTTCGGAGGGCGATTATGTCATCGTCCGCGCCGGATCGTTGAGCGGCACGCCCGCCCTCTCCAGCACGACGCTGATCCCCTATATGTTCAAGGGCGCCATCGCCAGCAACGCCGCGACGGGGGAAGTGACGCTGTCGATCGCGGCCAAGACCGTATCCGAACTCGGCCTTACCGGGTCGCAGGCGCGAGCCTATGACGCGATCTTCAACGCGCTGGACAAGGACAGCGCCGTTGCGGGCAGCTATCTTGCCATCACCGACGGCGACACGCTGAAGGCCAATCTGCAACAGATGCTGCCCGACCATGCCGGCGGCACGTTCGAGGCGGTGACCGCCGGTTCGCGCGCGACCGCCCGCATCCTTGGCGATCCGGGCGGCATCTACCGCACGGCTGACGGGCGTCTGGGCTTCTGGCTGCAACAGGTGGCGTTCGGCAGTTCCAAGAGCGTGGGCGACACCGCATCCTACGACATCAACGGCTGGGGGGCGAGCTTCGGCGCCGAATATCTGACTGGGATCGGCGCCCTGGGCGCATCCTTCGCCTATATCCATGGCAGCGACTCTTCGGGCAGCACCGACAATGCGGTGGATTCCGACCAGTTCGAACTGGCGGCGCACTGGCGGGGCGATTTCGGCCCGCTCCAGACCTATGCCCGCTTGTCGGCGGCCCATGTGGATTTCCGGGGCAGCCGCCATTTCGAATCCGGCGATGTCGTGCGCACGGCGGATGGCGACTGGTCGGGCAAGCTTTACTCCGCAACGGCGGGTGGCTCCTATGAGATGCGCTTCAACCGCTTCACCCTGCGTCCGGCGGCAAGCATCGATTATTACCGCCTGAAGGAAGACGGCTATGGCGAGACGGGCGGCGGCGCTGCCTTTGACCTGATCGTCGACGGCCGCACCAGCGACGAATTGACCGCCAGCGGCAATGTCACCGTCGGTTACGATTTCGGCAGCCTCAATCGGGAGGATGGCTGGATGCGGTTCGAGCTGGAGGGTGGACGGCGCCAGATCATCGGCGGATCACTGGGCGACACCACCGCCCATTTCGCCGGTGGCGAGGACTTCACCCTGGTCTCGGACAAGCGCACCAGCGGGTGGACCGGCCGCGCCCGGCTGATCGGCGGCACCGAAACTTTCCGCGTCGGCGGCGAATTCGGGGCGGAGGAACAACAAAATCATGTCGCCCTCTCCCTCCGGGCGACGGTTAACTTCATCCTGTGACGTCCTAGCAGTGAATTGGCGGGCCACACCCCACAGACCCTCCCGGCCCGCCGATCCGCCATGACATGAGCCGGTTCCCAACGGTGTCATGGCTGTAAAGGAAGGGGCGCTGCCTTCCCCCGGCAGCGCCCCTTTTCGCTATCCCCCGTCAGCGCCGCGCAAGAGCGGGAGGGGTTTCGAGGCGGGCCGAGGACCATATCTGTCGAAAGGCTGGAACGTCCCGATCGAAATAGAGAATGGCCGGCGCATCGAACGTCACCAGGTACAGCCTGCCCTTGACGATGGCGCCCACCGCTTCGCCGCTGCGCGACACATCCTCCATCTGCTTTCGGAAACTGTAGGAAAAGCGCACGCCCTTTTCGCCCAGAAATGTCGCAGGCTCGATGGCGGTCATCGAAAAGAGCGTCGTCCCAAGCGCGATGCGATAACTATTTTCCAGCAGCGCAGGAATATCGGTCAGCAACATGGTCGAGGAAAAGCGCGGCAGCGGCCTGGTCTTCCTGCTCACCTCCCGAAACAAGGTCCGCCCGGTTTCGATACTGTAGAAATTGACGCCGTTCAGATCGTCACCGTCCAGCGTCCATGTCTCCGAATTGCGGCCCGGACGGGCGGACAGGCGGTTCCACTCCCGGTCCGGCGTGACGGTCAGGGTCGATTTGGCCACGGCAACGGACGTCCCCGCCGGCATCAGGGCATTGCCGGCCATCAGCGGCTGCGCCGCCAGAACCGTGCAGATCACGGCCAGAAAAGATGAAATTCGTTTCGCCATGAGAAATCCTATTCGCCGGTCATCGTCTGGAGCATGGGAATATCGGCCGCCTGGGGACGCAGCCGGATGTAATTCTTGAGCGCATCCGCGCCTTCGGTCCGCTGACGGTTGCGCATCAGGCACAGACCCAATCCGCGCCAGCCCTCCGCCAGGCCGGGGTCCGCCGCGAGCGCCGATCGGTAGAAATCGGCCGCCGCCGCCAGATCGCGCGGATTGCCGCGCTGGCGGTACAGTTCGGCCCGCGCGAACAGCAGGGGCGCGGTCCAATGCTCCCCCGCCAGCGACGACAACAGATATTCCGTACCGCCGAAATCGTTGAGCTTCATCTGGTCGGACAGAAAATCCGGCAGCCATTTGGCAAGCGCCGCCGAATAGCTTTCCGCGCCCTCCGGCTTGGCCGCGACATCGGCGGACAGCGCCGCGAGATAGGTCGCGCGATCGAGATTGGTCGGATGGGTGGAGAAGAAGGCGACACGATCATAGCGTTGGCTGCGCTGTTTGCGCCCCAGCGCGGTCGCATCCGCCTCATCCATGAGCCGCTGCCAGACATGCGCCGCCGCCTGCGCCGAATAAGGGGACTGGATCGCATATTTGAGCGAGAGCAGGTCGGCCTGTTTTTCCTGATCGCGGTTGAACTGGAAGAATGAGCCGACCGCCGCCTGCTGCACGGTCGCGCCATATTGACCCAGAAAGGCCGCCCAGGCGGCGATGTCGGTCGCTGAACGTTGCCTCCGGAAGCCTGAAAGGCTGTGTCGCAGCTCGAAATGAGCGAACTCATGGCCAAGTACCGCCGCCAGTTCCGCCTCGCTTCGAACCCGCAGCAGGAGCCCGCTCCAGACCTGCATCGTGCCGTTGGGGGCCATATTGGCGTTGAAGGATGCGACCCGGACCAGATAGATGCGCACGCCCCGACATCGGTCCTGACCCACAGCCCGGCACAGGACGCCAGCCACATAGGCCTGCAGGGCCGGATCGTCGATGAGGAATTTGGAGTCGCGCAGTTCCCGCTCATCCTCATCGGCCAGCATCCACAGGCCACGCTCGTCCGTCCCTTGCGGCTGATAGGCCTGGCCGTAGGGCGGGAGATCGGCGGGCCCGCGGGCCGCCGCCGCCGCCACCGGCAGAGTCAAGGCCAGCAGCGCCATTGCCCTCAGCAACGCGCCCGTCATTGGGCGGCAGCGGCAAGGCTGGGGGTGCTGCCGGGGAAATCCTCCAGCAACTGCGTTACGCGGCGGCGGGCGCCCTCCATGGTCCGGACATCGCCGCCCATCTGCAGGTCCGCATTGAGCCAGAGCAGGTCCCCGCTCGCAAGGTCCACCAGACCTGCAAAGCCCTTATGCTGGCCGGAGGTGATGCCGACGCCGCCCATGGCCGCGAACAGCTGGAAAATCTTCCGTCCGGTCGATCCGAACTGGTCCTCCGTAAAGATGAACAGCCCATAGCGCGCGCCCGAGCGGGCGGCGAGCGCGGATACGCCGGGCCCCAGCGTCCAGTCGAACGCCGCGCCTTCGCGCTTCTTCGTTGGCAATCGATTGCCGGGGAAGAACTGAAATTCGATCACCGATTGCGCGACGATGCCGAAGAGCGACTGATATTCGGCCAAGCTTTCGGCCTGCTGTCCCACAGGATCGGCCGAACCGACAATCTCATTGCCCAGACGCTGCTGCGCTTCCGCCAGGGCCAGATCCAGATTGTCCCGCGCCTGTTGCGTCCAGTCGGCATTGGGTTCGAACATGCCCGCGGTCGACTGGCTCCCAACGGTCACCCTGGGCCTGAACAACAGGATTTTGGTCGAATTCGGATCGAGCAGGAAGCCCTGCCGTACGGCGGACTTTTCCTGCGCCATGACGGCCGGCGACAGGCAGCCGAGCAAAAGGCACAAAATGGCGTGGCCGAACGCAAATCGCATGAATGTTCCCCCTGCACACAGCCAAGTCCCCCGACTCATGGCGGCTGTTGCTCAAGGGCTTAGCAAAGAGAACATCTTAGGTACAGATCGAACGATGTCTGCTGGAACAGACATCGTTCATAATGGACCAATCAGGCCAGCGCCTTCCTGATCAACTCATTCACCACCTGCGGATTGGCCTTGCCCTGCATGGCCTTCATCGTCTGACCGACGAAGAAGCCGAACAGCGCCTCCTTGCCCGCCTTATACTGTTCGACCTTGTCCGCATTGTCGGCCAGCACCTTGGCGACCGCGGCCTCGATGGCGCCGGTGTCGCTGGTCTGCTTCAGCCCCTTTTCCTCAACGATCCTGGGCGCGCTGTCGCCGGTTTCGAGCATGATCTCGAACACCTGCTTGGCGATGGTGCCGCTGATCGTGCCGTCGGCAATGAGGGCCAGCAGTTCCGCGCCCTCTTCGGGGCTGACGGGGCTTTCCTCCAGCGTCTTGCCCAGGCGGTTGAGCGCGCCGTAAAGCTCCGACAGCAGCCAGTTGGCGGACGCCTTTGCGACTTCGCCCTCGCTCTTCTTCTGGATGCGCGCGCCTTCGGCCAGCAGCGCCTCGAACCAGCGCGCCGTGTCGGCGTCGGCAGTCAGCGTCGCGGCATTATAGGCGGAAAGGCCAAGCGCCTGCTCATAGCGCTGGCGCTTGGCGTCAGGCAATTCAGGCAGCGACTGGCGGCATTCCTCCAGGAAGGCGTCGTCCAGTTCCAGCGGCAGCAGGTCGGGATCGGGGAAATAGCGATAGTCATGCGCGTCTTCCTTCGACCGCATGGAGCGCGTTTCATTCTTGTCCGGGTCGTAGAGCCGGGTTTCCTGCACCACCTTGCCGCCGGCCTCCAGCACGTCCACCTGACGGCTGGCCTCATGTTCCACCACGGCCATGACGAAGCGGACGGAATTGACATTCTTCGTTTCGGTGCGAGTGCCGAACGGCTCGCCCGGCTTGCGGACCGAGACGTTGACGTCCGCGCGCATCGAGCCCTGATCCATATTGCCGTCGCAGGACCCCACATAGCGCAGGATCGTCCGCAGCTTCGACAGATAGGCGCCAGCCTCCGCAGGCGAGCGCATGTCCGGCTTCGACACGATTTCCATCAGCGCCACGCCCGAACGGTTCAGGTCGACATAGGACCGCGTCGGATGCTGGTCGTGCATCAGCTTGCCTGCGTCCTGCTCGACATGGATGCGCTCGATGCCGATCGTCTTGACCTGCGCATCGGGGTTCTTCTCGTCCAGGCTGATCTCGATCGCGCCCTCGCCCACCAGCGGATGGTAGAGCTGGCTGATCTGGTAGCCCTGCGGCAGGTCCGCGTAGAAATAGTTCTTCCGGTCGAAACGCGACCATTTGTTGATCTGCGCCTTGATCGCCATGCCGGTGCGCACCGCCTGGCGGATGCACTCGCGGTTGGGCACGGGCAGCATGCCGGGCATGGCCGCGTCGACCAGGCTCACCTGCGTGTTCGGCTCCGCGCCGAAAGCGGTGGCCGCGCCGGAAAAGAGCTTCGCCTGGCTCGTCACCTGCGCATGGACTTCCAGGCCGATCACGACCTCCCACTCGCCGGTTGCGCCCTGGATGCGATATTCACTCATGTTTCTTTTTCCGTTCGGGCTGAGCCTGTCGAAGCCCAGTCCTTTCTTGAAGAGAAGTGAGGCCCTTCGACATTGCAAGGAGACAAGCGGCTCCTTTCAACAGGGCGAACGGTGTTTGCTTTACCACCATTTCTCCGGCCGCGCCGCAAAGCCCGCGCGTTCCTCGATCGCGAGGCCCGCGTTCAGCACGGTCTGCTCGTCCAGCGCCTTGCCGATGATCTGGAGACCCAGCGGCAGACCTTGCGCGTCCAGCCCGCCCGGCACCGCTATCGCCGGCAGTCCCGCCAGCGAAGCCGGCACGGTGAAGACGTCGTTCAGATACATGGCCAGCGGATCGGCCTGCTTCTCGCCCAGCGCGAAGGAGGCGCTCGGCGCGGTCGGCGTCAGCAGCAGGTCGCATTTCTCGAAGGCCTGGTCGAAATCGCGGGCGATCAGCGCCCGAACCTTCTGCGCCTGCGTATAATAGGCGTCGTAGAAGCCCGCCGACAGCACATAGGTGCCGATCATGATGCGGCGCTTGACCTCCGGCCCGAAACCGGCGGCGCGGGTCGCGGCATACATATCCTGGAGGCCCGCCCCATCGGGCAGGTCGCGCTGGCCGTAACGCACGCCGTCATAGCGGGCGAGGTTCGATGACGCCTCCGCCGGCGCGATGATATAATAGGTCGGCAGCGCGTACTTCGTATGCGGCAGCGACACTTCGACAACCTCGGCGCCCGCATCCTTCAGCCATTCGATGCCGCGGTCCCACAGCGCCGCAATTTCGGCGTTCAGGCCATCGGGGCGATACTCCCTGGGAATGCCGACCTTCTTGCCCCGAAGGTCGCTCGACAGGCTGGCTTCCCACTGCGGCACGGCCAGATCGAGCGACGTCGAATCCTTGGGATCGAAGCCCGCCATGCTTTCCAGCAGGATCGCATTGTCGCGCACCGTCCGCGCCATCGGCCCGGCCTGATCCAGCGAAGAAGCGAAGGCGACGATGCCCCAGCGGGAGCAGCGGCCATAGGTCGGCTTGATGCCGGAAATGCCGGTGAAGGCAGCAGGCTGGCGGATCGAGCCGCCCGTATCGGTGCCGGTCGCCGCCGGGCAGAGCCGCGCCGAAATCGCCGCCGAAGAACCGCCCGAGGAACCGCCGGGCGCCAGCGCGGCATTGTCGCCGCCGCCCCGCCGCCAGGGCGAGATCACATTGCCGTAATAGCTGGTCTCGTTCGAAGAGCCCATGGCGAACTGGTCGAGGTTGAGCTTGCCCAGCATGCCCGCGCCCGCGTCCCACAGCTTCTTCGAAACCGTGGATTCATAGGTGGGCTTGAAGCCTTCGAGCATGTGGCTCGCGGCGGTCGTCTGCACGCCTTCGGTGCAGAACAGATCCTTCATGCCGATCGGCACGCCCGAAAGCGGCTTCAACGCCTCGCCCGCAGCCCTCGCCCTGTCGGCGGCGTCGGCGGCTTCCAGCGCCTTTTCCGGCGTTTCCACGATGAAGGCGTTCAGCGCCTTGGCGGCGGCGACATTGGCATTGAACGCCGCCGCCACTTCGCGCGCCGAAAAGTCGCCCGCGCGGAAGCCGTCGCGGATTTCCGCGACCGTCAGATCAGTAAGGTTGGTCATACCCAAATTTCCGTTCGCCCTGAGCCTGTCGAAGGGCCGCACTTCTCTTCAAGAAAGGACTGGGCTTCGACAAGCTCAGCCCGAACGGGTGAAAGATTCCCACTCATTCGATAACTTTGGGAACCGCGAAGAAGCCATGTTCGGCCTGCGGCGCATTGGCCAGCACCTTGTCGCGAACATTGCCGTCGGTGACGACATCGTCGCGCAGGCGCAGATGATTGGGGATGACAGCGGTCATCGGCTCCACGCCGGTCACGTCCACCTCGCCCAATTGCTCCACCCAGCCCAGGATGTTGTTGAGTTCGGGCACCATCGCCTCCGCTTCGGCGTCGGTCACCGAAATGCGCGAAAGGCTGGCGATCTTTTTCACGGTCTGAAGGTCTATCGACATGGCCCCGCCGCTACCACCCGGCCACGCCCGCTTCAAGTCCCGATCCTCCGAGACCTTGCGCACGCTCGCGGCTTACGCCAGACAGAAACAGTCCATCACTAGGGAGAGCAATCCTTGGCCCGCAAGTTCCTCTATGTCGTAACCGGCCTGATCGTGCTGGTGATCGCGGCATTGCTGGCCTATCGCATCTGGGGGATGCAGATGATCCGCGCGGTCATGGTCCCTCGGGAAGCCTTCGCGCAAATCGAACCGCTCCCCGCCAACGCCTATGACGATCCGAAGATGTGGATCGCCCGGCCCGACATCGTGAAGGACAACCCCGCCCTGTGGACTCCCGAAGGCGTGAAGGACGCGCCGTCGGCGGAAAAGGCGACGGTCTTCTTCATTCACCCGACCTCCTACATCACCACGCTGGGCGACGCGCATTGGAACATGCGGCTGGATGACCAGGAATCCCTCGCCACCGCGCGGCGCTTCGTGCAGAATCAGGCGAGCGCCTTCAACGCGGCGGGTTCCGTCTGGGCGCCTCGCTACCGCCAGGCCAATTACGGGGCGTTCCTGACCGACAAGCCGGCTGGCGAGCAATCCCTCGCCGCAGCCTATCGCGATGTTGCGCAAGCCTTTGCCGCATTCCTGAAAGCCAATCCCGAAGGTCCGCTGATCCTCGCGGCCCATAGCCAGGGGTCGCTCCATCTGCTCAAACTGTTGCGGGAGCAGGTCGCCGGCAAGCCGGTCGCCGACCGCATCGCCGCCGTCTATGCCGTGGGCTGGCCGATTTCGGTAGAGGCCGACCTGCCCGCGCTTGGACTTCCCGCCTGCGCGCGGCGGCAGCAGTCGCATTGCATCGTGAGCTGGCAAAGCTATGCCGAACCGGCCGATCCGTCAGCGGTGATCGAAAATTTCGAACGCAAGCCGAGCTTCACCGGCAGGCCGCACAAGGGCACGCACATGCTCTGCACCAATCCCATCACCGGCGCCTTCAACGGGGCCGCGCCCGCCAGCGCCAATCGCGGCACGCTGGACGCGCGGGATGCCGACAAGCCGACCCGGCTGGTTCCCGGCATCGTCCCCGCCCGCTGCGACACCAGCGGCGTGCTGATGATCGGCGAGCCGGTGGACATGGGGCCCTTCACCTTGCCGGGCAATAATTATCACGTCTATGACTATGCGCTGTTCTGGGCCGATGTGCGCGAGGATGCGAAACAGCGGCTGGCCGCCTTTCTGAAGAAATAGACATGTCCATTCTTACCGCCGACCGCGCGGTTTTCCGCGAAGCCCTGCCCCATGGCGGCCGCCTGATCGGGCTGGACGTGGGCACCAAGACGATCGGCCTTGCGCTGTGCGATGCGGGATGGTCGATCGCCAGCCCGGCCCATACCGTCAGCCGCGGCAAGTTCACCAAGGACAAGGTCGCGCTGGCGGCGTTCATGGAACAGCAATTGGTGAAGGGCGTGGTGATCGGCCTGCCGCTCAACCTGGACGGCAGCGAATCCCCGCGCAGCCAGGCAAGCCGCGCCTTCGCCCGGAACATCGCCGACCTCGGCCTGCCGATCCTGCTGTGGGACGAGCGCTGGTCGACGCAGGCGGTGACGCGGACGCTGCTGGAGGCGGATGCCAGCCGCGCGCGGCGAGGTGAACTGGTGGACAAGCTCGCCGCGAGTTACATCCTGCAGGGCGCGATCGACGGGCTGATGGCCGGCTTCTGAGGTCCCCCTACTCCTCAAAGGCGGAGATGATCGGGCAAGGGCCTTCCTGCGAGGCATGGCATGCGCTGGCAAGTCGCCGCAGGCTGTCCCGTGCAGTCTCCAGCTCCGCGATCTTCAGGTCCAGCGCCGCCAGCCGCTCCGCCGCCAGTTCACGCGCCCGCGCGCGGTCCTGTCCCGCATCCAGCCGCAGCAACTCCCCGATCTGGTCCAGCGTGAATCCGGCCGCCTGCGCCGAACGGATGAACCTCAGACGCCGTGCATCCTCCTCGCCATAGCGCCGCACGCCGCCCGCAAGACCGGCGCCTTCCGGCCGGTCGGGCGTATCCAGCAGGCCGCGCCGCTGATAGAAGCGTATGGTCTCGACGCCGACGCCGCCCGCGCGCGCCAGACCGGAAATCGTCATCGTCATGCTTGACTCCGGACCGTGGTACGGACCCCATATGGGGTGCGAAGCGAACCTCTCAAGAGAAAGCGATGCGATGACCACAGTGGCCGCCTCCACCCCAGTTCCCGGCAAAGCCGTCCTTTACCGCATGGTGATGCCTGGCCACATCTGCCCCTTCGGACTCAAGGCCAGATGGCTGCTGAAGCGCAAGGGTTATGAGGTCGAGGATCACTGGCTTACCAGCCGCGACGAAACCGACGCCTTCAAGGCCGCGCACAATGTCGGAACGACGCCGCAGATCTTCATCGACGGGCAAAGGATCGGCGGCCATGACGATCTTCGCCGCCTTTTCGGCCTGACGGTCGCCGATCCGCAGGCGAAAAGCTACAGGCCGGTCCTTGCCGTCTTCGCGGTCGCGGCCCTGCTTGCCTTGGCGACCAACTGGCTGACGGAGATGCCGCTCATCGGCATCATGACGGCGGAGCGCTTCATCGCGATCTCCATGATGCTGCTCGCCATGCTGAAATTGCAGGATGTGGACCGCTTTGCGACCATGTTCCTGAACTACGACCTGCTCGCCCGCCGTCTTGTCCCCTATGGATATGTCTATCCCTTCCTTGAACTCGGTGCAGGCGTGCTGATGCTGGCGGGTGCGCTCGAATGGCTGTCGATCCCCGTGGCGCTCTTCATCGGCGGGATCGGTGCGGTTTCGGTTTTCAAGGCCGTCTATCTCGAAAAGCGCGAACTCAAATGCGCCTGCGTCGGCGGCAGCGGCAACGTGCCGCTCGGTTTCGTCTCCCTGACGGAGAATGTCATGATGGTCGCCATGGCGCTGTGGATGCTGGCCGCGCATTGACCGAATCGGCTGGAGCGCGCCGCGTCAGGTCGGACGCCGGTCGCGCGCTCCAGATTTCTGATGCCGCATCCTTTCAGGCAGAAACCGGTTCCCACCCTTCGACAGATGCAGGACAGGCTTTTCCGCACGATGCTCTAGGCAGTAGTGACATTTTAGGGATTCACGACGGTTTGGATTTGTGATTCAAGGCTGGCTTTTGGAGGCTGGCGTGGAAGGCGAAGTGCTGCGGGATGATCAGTGGGAGCGGCTGCGGGAGTTCGTTCCGGGCGGGCGCAAGGGCAAGCGCGGTCCTCGCAGTGACGGACGGTTGTTTCTTGACGCCTTGCTCTGGCTGGCGCGTTCAGGGGGACGCTGGCGCGATCTACCGGAGAAGTTCGGTCCCTATCAGACCGCCAAGCGGCGTTATTATCGCTGGGTCGAGCAAGGCGTGATCGACCGGATCTTCGAGGCTGTGTCGGATGATCCCGACATCGAATGGCTGGCGATCGATGCGACGGTGATCCGCGCCCAGGCCCAGGCGGCTGGGGCACGGGTAAAAAGGGGGGCGCTCAAGCCCAGGCTCTCGGACGATCGAGAGGCGGGTTCGGCACCAAGATCCATGCCGTAGTCGATGCCTTGGGCTTGCCGATCCGCTTCATCCTCGGCCCCGGACAGCAAAACGACATGGCGCCCGCCTGCGATCTGATCCGCGGCATCCCGGCTGGCAAGGTTCTGGCTGATCGGGCCTATGACGCCGACAGTTTGCACGATCTCATCTACGAGCAAGGCGGCGAGCCGGTCATCCCACCTCGCCGCCATCGCAAATATCAGCACCACTATGATCGCATCGCCTACAAACAGCGTTGGGGCATCGAGGGCTTCTTCGCCAAGCTCAAGCAGTGGCGCCGTATCGCAACACGCTATGACAAACTCGCCGCAAACTTCCTCGGCTTCGTCAAACTCGCCAGCATCATGCTATGGCTCAAATGATTAAATCGTCACTACGGCCTAGATGCCGTCGCGTCCATAGACGTCGGGCATGAACTGCACCCCGCCCGCGGTGGGCACGGCGGTCAGATAGGTCAGATAGACCGGCACGGGCTGGGGCAGAGGCACATGCTGTTCCGGCTTGTCGCTGTCGGGCTTCAGCGGCTTGCCGAAGAACCAGCGGCCCAGCCTTTGCGCATCCTCCAGCCGCACGCAGCCATTGCTGAACTGCCGCGCCGGCTTTGCCAGAAGGTCGCGCGATGGCGTGTCGTGCAGGTAGATGCCAAGATCGTTGGGAAACATGAACTTGACCTTCCCCATGGCATTGTCGCCGCCGGGAAGCTGGCGCACGCGCAATTCGGTGCGCCCGTCGGCCACCGCGCGCCAGTCGATCGCGGCCGGCTCCAGCTTTTGCGCATTGGCGCTCCAGTCGGAAAGCGCTTCATAGCGCAGCTTCGTCAGCGAGGCGCCGTTCAGCATTCGCGGCGCGAGTTTCCGCTCGACCAGATCGGACGGCACGTTCCAATAGGGATTGAGCGTCGCATAGCGCACCATGCCCGCCATCATCGGCGTCTGGCTTTCCTTCGCGCCGACGACCACCTTCATCGTGCCGTCCTGCACGCCCTTGCTGAAATACCAGAGGCGGGCGGAGGCCGCATCGACCACCACATGCCGCACCTGCGGACCGGGCAGCAGCCGCGTTCGTTCCAGATTGAGCGCGATCAGCCGGTCATAATAATCATCGCCCCGGTTCAGCGCGGCGATGGTCGCAGCGCCCGCGACACCGTCCGGCTTCAGGCCATGATCGCCCTGATACGCCTTCACCCTTGCGACAAGCGCCTTGTCATAGGCGGTTCCGCCCTCCAACCCCAGGCGGCGGCGAAGCGCCACGGCGCCAGCCTTCATGCCGGGGCGCAGCTTCCCATCGGTCGGCACCGACACTTGCGGCAGTCCGCCCCAACGCCTTGCGAAAGTCGCCCGGGCGTCGCGCAGCTTCACGTAAAAGGGGCTCATCCAGCCGGACGAACGCACATAGTCGACAAAGGACGGCGCGACTGCGGCGGCGCGCAGAATCTCCTTCGGTTCCTCATCCTTCGGCTCCACCTCCGGATCGAGATAGCGCACCTTCACCTTGCGCGAGGGTTTGCGCATGTCGCTCACCAGCGCGGCGAAGGCCTTGGACAAGGCGATGTCCGCCCGCGCCAGCAGCCGGGGATCGCCGTTCGCATCGGCCTCCTTCATCAGGGACTTGAGTTCGCGCGGTTCATAATCCCTGGGTTTCAACCCATCCGCATCGGCCCCCTCGATCAATGCGATCAGGGCATCGGCTTGCGGCCCGACCCTGCCCTTTTCGATCCAGAGCGGCCAATAGCCGCGCGGGGCGTAGAAATCCCTCAGCTTGCCGCCCACGGACGAGCGGATTTCCGCCGCCACGCTGGTGCGCTGGGAGTCCGCAACCGCGCCGGGCTGCACAATGGCGTGTCCGGGCCAGGCCGTCAGCAGAAGCGCGGGAAGCAGGGCGGCACGGAGGAAAGGGGCGCGGCAAAGGCGCCGCGCCCGGACAACTGCGTTTATCAGCCGCGTTCTCCGCGACGGGAGGGCGGCGGAGGCGGCGGGGGCGGCGGACAGGGCGGTCCCTGAATCTCATGATACATGCCGTCGGGCGAATAATAGCCATCGACGATGCCGTCGCCATTGCGGTCTGCCGCGACAGTGCCGCTGATCGCGCCCGGGCCGACCGGCGGCGCGGGGGCGATGGGTTCGTCCCTCGTCGACGCGCATGCGCTCAATGCGAGCGCCGTGCCGCCGAGAAGTGCCAATAGCCTGATTTTCATACCCTCTCCCTTGGCGCTGCGAGGACCGTGCGCCGGTTAGAATGTGGACGCTGCGGGTTGCAGCGCGAGTGTAACGACCGGCGGTCGGATTCGATTCCATTACCGCTGCGCAATGACGACGAGCCGTGCCCAGGCAACGGTTAACCGAGCCGGGCTGCGATGCTCCCGCCGTCCCGAGCCCGCCATGCTCCTGCGCAGGCAGGAACCCGGCTCAGGCGGCAGGACGGGCTCGAACCACTCGCCTCACCGGTTCCCCTCAACAAGAGCAGGTCGCGCCGGGATCAAATCCCGACCCACTCCGCCGAAGCAATACCCTGCGCATAGAGCAGCACGGACAGATCGCCATGCACGATCTCCGCCGCCGCCGCTTCGCGCGTCTTGGGCTTGGCGTGATAGGCGACCCCCAGCCCGGCCCCCTGGATCATCGGAATGTCGTTCGCCCCATCGCCCACGGCCAGGGTCAGCGCGCGGTCGATCCCGCCCTCTATCGCCGCCTCCAGTTCCGCCCGCTTGCGCGCCGCATCGACGATCGGCACCGTCACCGTACCCAGCAAGGCCCCGTCCGCGATCTCCAGCACATTGGCGACGGCGGCATCGAAGCCGATCTCCTCCGCCACCGGTCCGGTGAAGCGCGTGAAGCCGCCCGACACGAGCAGCGTCCTCGCTCCCCTCGCCTTCATCGTGCGCACCAGGGCACGGGCGCCGGGCATGATCTTCACCCGCTCGGCCCTGCACTGGTCGATGGCCGCGTCCGCCAGCCCCTTGAGCAAGGCCACCCGTTCGTGCAGCGCGCCGGCGAAGTCGAGTTCGCCCCGCATCGCCCGCTCGGTGATTTCCGCGATCTGGGCCTTGATCCCGGCATAGTCGGCCAGTTCATCGATGCATTCGACCGTGATCATGGTGGAGTCCATGTCGGCGATCAGCAGCTTCTTCTCCCGCCCCCCGACCGGTTGGACGATCACATCCACGCGGTCGCCAATGCCGGTCAGCGCGGCGCGCGCGGCAATCCGATCAAGCCCAAAGAAAATATCCGCCGCCTTGCCCTCGTCCAGCCACTTGCTATCCACCGGCGTGCAACCCGCCGTGGCGAGCCGGCCGGCAGCCTCGGCAATATTGTCCTGACTCAAGGCGCCACTTGCCACTAAGGTCGCAACGAACATGGAAACTCCTGACACTTCACAGGGCGAATCCCGCCCGCGCGTGGCGCTTATTGCCGGGCCCACCGCCAGCGGCAAGAGCGCGCTTGCGGTTCGCCTGGCCCGCGCGGCGAACGGCATCGTCATCAACGCCGATGCGAGCCAGGTCTATGCCGACCTCCATATCCTCTCGGCCCGCCCCAGCGAGGAGGAAATGGCCGGTATCCCGCACCGCCTGTTCGGTCATATCGACGGCGCGGAAGCCTGCACCGCCGCCCGCTGGGCCGCCGAAGCCCGCGATGAAATCGGCAAGGCGCATGAGGCCGGACGGCTCCCCATATTGGTCGGCGGCACCGGGCTCTACCTGCGCACCCTGCTGGACGGCATCGCCCCGGTCCCGGACATCGACCCCGCCGTCCGCGCTGCCGTCCGCGCCATGCCAGTGGCGGAGGCCCATGCCGCGCTGGCGAGGGAAGACCCCGCCGCCGCCGCCCGCCTCGCCCCCGCCGACACCAGCCGCGTCGCCCGCGCTCTGGAGGTGGTCCGCTCGACCGGCCAGCCCCTGTCCGAATGGCAGCGGCGCAAAAGCGGGGGCATAGGCCCGCACATCGCCCTTTCGCCCATGATCCTGCTGCCTCCGCGCGACTGGCTGATCGCGCGCTGCGACCTGCGCTTCGGGCAGATGGTGGACGGCGGCGCCGTAGCGGAAGTCGAGGCGCTGCTCGCCCGCGACCTCTCCCCCGACCTGCCGGTGATGCGCGCCATCGGCGTACCGGAAATCGCCGCCTGGATGGCAGGGGAAATCGACCGGGAGACCATGATGGAACGCGGCCGGATCGCCACTCGCCAATATGCGAAACGGCAATATACCTGGTTTTCGCGCCAGCCTCCGCCGGAATGGCCCCGAGAGGCGCGACAGATTAATATGGAAATTGTCGATGAATTGGCAATAAAATTACAACAATAACTATTGACTTGCCATTTTATGTCCAATAGACGCAGCCGCCTTGCCATCCTTCCGCTTCTGGAGCAGAGGGCGCAGCAATTATCGAATGGAAGGAGCCATCGTGGCCGAAAAGAGCGGCGCGGACATATTGGTTGAGTGCCTGATCGACCTGGGGGTCGAGGTCGTGTTCGGCTATCCGGGCGGCGCGGTGCTGCCCATTTATGACGCACTCTTCAATCATCCGAAGATCCGCCATGTGCTCGTTCGCCACGAACAGGGCGCGACCCATATGGCGGAAGGCTATGCCCGTTCCACCGGCAAGCCCGGCGTCGTGCTCGTCACGTCCGGCCCCGGCGCGACCAATGCCGTCACCGGCATCACCGACGCGCTGATGGATTCGATCCCGATGGTCGTCATCACCGGACAGGTTCCGACGCAGCTCATCGGCACGGACGCTTTCCAGGAAGCGGACACGGTCGGCATCACACGCCACTGCACCAAGCACAACTATCTGGTGAAGTCGCCCGGCAAGCTGGCGAGCGTCGTCCATGAGGCGTTCCACATCGCCACTACCGGCCGCCCCGGCCCGGTCGTCATCGACATTCCGAAGAATGTCCAGATCGCCACCGCGCCCTACAGGAAGCCGGAAAGCTTCGAACATGCCAGCTACCGCCCGCAGACCGAGGCGGACCCGGCCGCCATCGCCAGCGCGGTCGAGATGCTGGCGGCTGCGGAGCGTCCGATCTTCTACACCGGCGGCGGGGTCATCAACTCCGGTCCCGAAGCCTCGACCCTGCTGCGGGAGATCGCGGCGCTGACCGGCGCGCCCGTCACCTCGACGCTGATGGGTCTGGGCGCCTTTCCCGCTTCGTCCGGCCAGTGGCTTGGAATGCTGGGCATGCACGGCACCTATGAAGCCAATTGGGCGATGAACAAGGCGGACCTGATCGTCTGCGTCGGCGCCCGTTTCGACGACCGCGTGACGGGCCGTCTGGACGCCTTCGCCCCGCATGCGAAGAAGATCCACATCGACATCGACCGCAGCTCGATCAACAAGACGGTCGAGGTCGACCTGCCGATCATCGCGGACGTCGGCAACGCCCTGGCGGACATGATCGCACTCTGGAAGGATCGCGGGCACAAGGCGGCGGACCTTGGCGAATGGTGGGCGCGGATAGACGGCTGGCGCGCGCGCAACAGCCTCGCCTATCCGGAAAGCCGCGAAGAGATCATGCCGCAGGAGGCGATCGCCCAGCTCTACAAGGCTTCGCGATCGGCCAGTGACGTCATCATCACGACCGAGGTCGGCCAGCACCAGATGTGGGCCGCCCAGCATTTCGGCTTCGACGCGCCCAATAAATGGCTGACCTCCGGCGGCCTCGGCACCATGGGCTACGGTTTCCCGGCCGCCATCGGCGCGCAACTGGGCAATCCGGACAGTCTGGTGGTCTGCGTCGCGGGCGACGCATCGATCCAGATGAACATCCAGGAAATGGGGACGGCCAGCCAGTATCGCCTGCCGGTCAAGATCTTCATCCTCAACAATGAATATATGGGCATGGTCCGCCAATGGCAGGAACTGACCTATGAAAGCCGCTATTCCAACAGCTATTCCGACAGCCTGCCCGATTTCGTGAAGCTGGCGGAGGCCTATGGCTGGACCGGCATCCGCATCGAGGGGCCGCAGGAACTGGAGGCGGGCATCCGCCAGATGATCGACACGCCCGGTCCGGTGATCGTGGACTGCCGCGTGGCGAAGCTTTCCAACTGCTTCCCGATGATCCCGTCGGGCGCGGCGCATACCGACATGCTGCTCGACCCCAGCCAGGTGGAAGGCGTCATGTCGGACGAGGCGAAGGCGCTGGTGTGAGGATGGCGGCGTGACGCAACATCTGAAGCTCCGCATCCATGTGAGCGAACCTTTCGATTTCGAACGGTTGGCCGGCAGGTCCGAACTGACCGGCTGGACGGTGGACCATGCCGATCCGGAGAATGGGGATTGGGAAGTCCATCTGGACGCGGGCTTCGATTTTCACGAACGCCACATCGGCCGCCTGTTGGTCAGCCCGCGCTATGTGGGCGAGCATCTGGCGCGGATGTTCGATGCGATCGCGGGCTTCCCGGTGCGGATCGCCCATCGCGACGACGGCGCATGGCACTACGCCTTCACGGGCATGATTTCAGAGCGCCATGAGCGCGAAGAACCGGACAACGGAAGCATCTGATGCATATTCAGGAAGAGATTAGCGAGCGGCATGTCCTGTCGCTGACGGTTTCGAACGAGGCGGGCATATTGGCGCGCATCGCGGGCCTGTTCACCGCGCGCGGCTATAATATCGACAGCCTGACCGTGGCCGACATCACCCCCGATCATGCGATCAGCCGCATCACCATCGTCACCAGCGGCCCGCCCAAGGTGATCGACCAGATCATCGCCCAGCTCGAACGACTGGTGCCGGTGCACAAGGTGACCGACCTTACCGACAACGGCCCCTTCGTCGAACGCGAACTGGCGCTGGTCAAGGTCGCGGGCGTGGGAGAGGACCGGATCGAGGCGCTTCGCCTGGCCGACGTCTTCCGCGCGAAGGTGGTCGACACGACGATCGAGAGCTTCATCTTCGAGATCACGGGCACCACCGACAAGATCGACAATTTCGTCGGCCTCATGCGGCAGATCGGCCTGGTGGAGGTCGGCCGCACCGGCGTCGTCGGCCTGATCCGCGGCAAGGAGCCGAACTGAAGAAATCACCCCTCTCCCGCCGGGAGAGGGAGGTCGAAAAGAGTCATGTGCCTCTTTTCGACGCCGCAAAGCGATGGGAGGGTGAGGGCGGTCCCCTCGCCGCGCAGGTGGTCCCCCTCACCGCAAATCTCGGCTCCGCAAGGCGCCACCCGAACGGAAAGAAGGAACGTCAAATGAAGGTTTATTACGATCGCGACGCTGACATCGGCCTGATCAAGGGCAAGAAGGTCGCCATTCTGGGCTATGGCAGCCAGGGCCACGCCCATGCGCAGAATCTGCGCGATTCCGGCGTTGCCGAAATCGCCATCGCGCTGCGCCCCGGTTCGCCCAGCGCCAAGAAGGCCGAAGGCGCGGGTTTCAAGGTGCTGCCCAACGCCGAAGCGGCCGCCTGGGCCGACGTGCTCATGATCCTGGCGCCCGACGAGCATCAGGCCGCCGTCTATGCCGCCGACATCCACGCCAATCTGCGCCCCGGCGCGGCACTGGCCTTCGCGCACGGCCTCAACGTGCATTTCGGGCTGATCGAGCCGCGCAAGGACGTCGACGTCATCATGATCGCGCCCAAGGGCCCGGGCCACACCGTCCGCGGCGAATATCTGCGCGGCGGCGGCGTGCCTTGCCTGATCGCCGTTCATCAGGACGCGACCGGCAATGCCCATGACATCGCCCTCTCCTACGCTTCGGGCGTCGGCGGCGGCCGCTCCGGCATCATCGAAACCAACTTCCGCGAGGAATGCGAAACCGATCTGTTCGGTGAGCAGGCCGTGCTGTGCGGCGGCACCACCGCGCTGGTCCAGGCCGGTTTCGAAACGCTGGTCGAGGCGGGCTATTCCCCGGAAATGGCCTATTTCGAATGCCTCCACGAACTGAAGCTGATCGTCGACCTGATGTATGAAGGCGGCATCGCCACCATGCGCTATTCGATCTCGAACACCGCCGAATATGGCGACATCAAGACCGGCCCGCGCATCATCACCGAAGAGACGAAGAAGGAAATGAAGCGCGTCCTGGCCGACATCCAGTCGGGCCGCTTCGTCAAGGATTTCGTGCTCGACAACCGCGCCGGCCAGCCGGAACTCAAGGCAAGCCGCATCGCTTCGCAGCGTCACCCGATCGAGGAAACCGGCGCGAAGCTGCGCGCCATGATGCCCTGGATCGGCGCCAACAAGCTGGTCGACAAGGACAAGAACTGAGCGCCTGCCCGCCATCCGGCAACGGGGTGGTAGGTAGCCGATCCGGTAACCCTTTGTTTCCGGTTACGGCTCTGGAACAATCAAGGGACGTCGCTTATCGTAGCGGCGTCCCTTGATCGCTTTCGGAGATTATCCTTCATGCGCAAATATCTGATCCCTGCCGCCGCCCTTGTCGCCCTTGCTGGCGGCAGCGCCGTCATCGCCCAGCAGATGCCGCCCGCCCCCGGCGCGAAGGACGCCACGCGCGTGACCGGCGGCACCTATACGATCGATCCCGGCCACACCCAGATCCTCTTCGCCTACGACCATATGGGCTTCACCAACAATCTGGGCGTCATTTCCGAATCGACCGGCACGCTGACGCTCGATCCGAAAAACCCCTCGGCCGCCAAGGTTTCGGTCGAGGTTCCGGTGACGAACCTCAAGACCGGCATCGCCAAGCTCGACGAACATCTGATGAAGCCGGAATTCTTCGACTCCGCCAAATTCCCCAAGGCGACCTTCGTGTCGACGGGCGTGAAAGCGCAGGGCAACGAGGCGGAAATCACCGGCAACCTGACCATCAAGGGCATTACCAAGCCGGTGACGCTCGACACCGAATTCTACGGCGCGGGCAAGGCGCCGGCGATGATGGGCGGCAAGGAAAATGCCGGCTTCGTCGCCACGACCACGATCAAGCGCAGCGATTTCGGCATGGGCTATGGCGTGCCGATGGTCGGTGACGCCGTGGAACTGAAGATCGTCGTCGCTTTCCAGAAATAAGCCACGGGCACGAACGACAATCCCCCTCCCGCCCGCGGGAGGGGGTTGGGAAGGGCGCGAGCGAAGCGAGCTTCTTCGCTAACCGGTCGGCGCGCCGGTGACGCCGCGCCCCTCCCCACTCCTTCCGCAATCGGGAGGAGCGAGGGCCTGTGTCCTCCCCCTTGCGCTTGCCGGTCGATTCGGGCTATGGCGCTCCCATCATGCAGCGCGCGCTTCTTCCCCTGCTACGACTTACACGCCCTTAGGCGTGGTTTTTGTGCTGCTCTTCGCTTGAATGACGCGGCAATCCGCCTAAGGGCATAATCAAGCAGATAGTCGTACCACCGGGCAGGCCGCAATCCTTTGGACAGGCTCGCCCGTATGCAGAGAAGCCATTTTCGTCATGATGCTGACCGATCCCTCGCTGAAATACCGCCCCTTCCCTCAGGTCGACCTGCCGAACCGCCAGTGGCCGTCGAACGTCATCACCGCCCCGCCGCGCTGGCTGTCGACCGACATGCGCGACGGCAACCAGTCGCTGATCGACCCGATGAATGCGGAAAAGAAGCGCCGCTTCTTCGACCTGCTGGTGAAGGTCGGCGTCAAGGAGATCGAGGTCGGGTTCCCAAGTGCTGGCGCGACCGAGTTCGACTTCATCTCCGGCCTGGTGCGCGACGGCGCGATCCCCGACGATGTGTTCCCTCAGGTGCTCACGCAAGCGCGCGAAGACCTGATCGCCACCACCTTCGAATCCCTGCGCGGCGCGAAGAAGGCCATCGTCCACGTCTATAACGCCGTATCCCCCGCCTGGCGCAACATCGTGTTCCAGATGGACCAGCCGCAGATCAGGGACATCGCGATCACCGCCGCGAGGCTGCTGCGCGACAATGCGGCGAAGCAGCCCGACACCGACTGGCATTTCGAATATTCGCCGGAAACCTTTTCCACTGCCGAGCTGGATTTCAGCCTGGAATGCTGCGAAGCGGTGATGGAAATCCTCCAGCCCACGCCGGAGCGTCCGCTGATCCTGAACCTGCCCGCCACGGTAGAGGCGGCGACGCCCAATATCTATGCCGACCAGATCGAATGGATCTGCCGCAACATCAGCAAGCGCGACAGCGTCGTCATCTCGCTGCACACCCATAATGATCGCGGCACCGGCGTGGCGGCGGCGGAACTGGGCCTGATGGCGGGCGCGGATCGCGTCGAAGGCTGCCTGTTCGGCAATGGCGAGCGCACCGGCAATTGCGATCTGGTGACCGTGGCGCTCAACATGTACACGCAGGGCATCAACCCCGGCCTGGATTTCAGCGACATCGATGAAGTCATCCAGACCGTCGAATATTGCAACCAGTTGCCCGTCCACCCGCGCCATCCCTATGCCGGCGAACTGGTGTTCACCGCCTTTTCCGGCAGCCATCAGGACGCCATCAAGAAGGGCTTCGCCGCGCAGGAAGCGCGCAACGACCAGATCTGGGACGTGCCCTATCTGCCGATCGACCCCAAGGATCTGGGCCGCGATTACGAAGCGGTGATCCGGGTGAACAGCCAGTCCGGCAAGGGCGGCGTCGCCTGGGTGCTGCAACAGGACAAGGGGCTGAAGCTGCCCAAGCGCATGCAGGCCGATTTTTCGAAGGTCGTGCAGGCGCTGGCCGACGAAAGCAGCCGCGAACTGAACGCCGCCGACATCTGGACCGCCTTCGAAACCCATTATCGCCTGACGGGCGAACAGCCCTACAGCCTGATCGACTATCATGAGAGCGGCGCGGCGGGCGACCGCATCTTCACCGGCAAGATCACGCACAAGGGTGGCGAACGGAGCATTTCCGGACGCGGCAACGGCCTGATCTCCTCGGTTCTCGCGGCGCTGCGCGATGAACTGGGGGTCGATCTGGAGGTCGCCGACTATAGCGAGCATGCGATCGGCGCGGGTACGGATGTCGCGGCGGCCGCCTATGTCGAATGCCGCACACCCGATGGCCGGACCATCTTCGGGATCGGCACGGATACGGATGTCGCCACGGCCTCGGTTCAGGCGGTGCTGTCTGCGGCCAACAGCGTCGCCACGCAGCGCTGAAACGACCGACCTGCAATGGGCTCCTGCAAAGGCGGGAGCCCATGGGGAAGGCGATCTACCCCGCCAGGGCCTTCACCATCCGCTCCCACTGGTCGAGCGCTTGCGGTATCCCCGCCACCGGCACGCGTTCGTTCAGCCCATGGGCAAAGCCGTCCTCGCCGCGCTGGAACAGGCTGGAAACGCCATAGCTCGGGACCCCCAGCGCCCGGAAATAGAGGCTGTCCGTCGCCCCCGCCGACATGGAAGGTATGACGGGAATATCCGGATAGCGAGCCGAAACCGCTGCCTTGACCGCTTTCACCACATCCTCGCGGAGCGGTGACGCATCGCTCGCCTGCGGGTCGTCCAGCGTGGTGATCCTGGCGTCCGGATCGTCAATGGCCTGCGCCAGTTCCGCCTTCACGGCATCCACCGCAATGCCGGGAAAGATGCGGCAGTTGACGTCGACCTTCGCGCTTTGCGGCAGCGCGTTGAGCGCGTGGCCCGCCTGCGCCATGGTGGCGACGCAGGTCGTCCGCACCTGCCCCACAAATTCGGGATAGTCCGACAGCAGGTCAGCCGCCTTCCGGTCCCCCGTCTCGGCATAGCGCCGCATCGCCTCACCCACGGCCCCGCCGATCCGCTCCGCCGAAAGGGCCAGCGATGCCCTGGTCAGTTCATTGCGCATCGGCGCGAAGCGATAGGCCGCGATGCGGTCGATCGCCCGCGCCAGCCGATAGATCGGGTTGCCAGGCGTCGGCGCGCTGCTGTGGCCGCCCGCATCGGTGAAGGCGATCTCGAAATCCGCATAGCTTTTCTCGCCAGCCTGCAATTGATAGAGCACCGCCCGTCCGCCCTCGTCCAGCAGCCCGCCGCCGCCATCTCCGTTCAGCAGCAGTTCGGCGTCCTTATATTTCTCCGCCAGCGCCCTGCTCGTCCGCATATGGGTTTCCTCGTCGCCCGACAGCAGCAGGGTGACGGTCCGCCGCGGTCGCCAGCCTTCCTTCTTCAGGCCCATCAACGTCGCCACCATCATGGCGACATCATATTTATTGTCCTCCGCGCCCCGCCCGAAAATATAGCCATCCTCCTCGACCGGCAGGAATGGATCGCGCGCCCAGTCCGCCGGATTGGCGGCCACCACATCCATATGGCCGATCAGGAGCAGCGGCCTGAGCTGCGGATCGCTGCCGCGAATGGTCGCGGCCAGGCTCGCCGTCTCACCCATCGGCGTGATCTCCACATCCCCCGCCGCAAATCCCGCCTGCTGCAGCAGCGAGGCATAATAGGCGGCGAGGCGGGGCACCTGCCCCTCTCCCTCCACCGTGCGGAACGCAATGGATCTGACGAGAATGTCCTTGGCCAATGCCGGGTCGCCGGCGGCCTGCGCGGGGTGCGGCAGGAACAGCACCGGAGCGGTCAGGACCGCAAGAACCGCCCGCCATTTCCTCAAATCGCATCTCCTGCTGGACCAAGGACCATTCTGTGGCATAGTGGATTGCGACAGCCAATCCGTTTGCTGTCCCAGTCGCGGAAAGAGGGCGTCCTTATCCGCGTTCACCCCCATAAAGAATTGCTTGCGCGCATTTGACGGCATCGCTCACCATATCGCGCGCCGGTCGCCCGAAGGAATGCACCCATGGCCATCAACTATCGCAGTTTCGGATTTCAGGTTCTGGTCGGCATGGCGGTCGGCCTGTTGCTCGGTCTGGCGGCGCGAGCCATGGGGACCGCGCCGGGCGGCGACCTCAACTGGCTGGCGACCGCGCTCAAGACGACGGGGTCGATCTTCGTTTCCCTGCTGAAGGCCGTGGTGCCGCCGCTGGTGTTCGCGGCCATCGTCGCCTCCATCGCCAATCTGCGCGCGCTCGACAATGCGGCGCGACTGGCGGGGCAGACCCTGCTCTGGTTCGCGATCACGGCGCTGATCGCGGTCGTCATCGGCCTTGCCATCGGCCTGGTCGTCCAGCCGGGCTCTGGCCTGCACGGGCAGGCGCTGGCGATCGGCAAGACGGACTCCGTCGGTGGCTGGCTCGATTTCCTGAAGGGGCTGGTTCCCGGCAACAGCTTCGCCCTGTCCGCCAGCACCAAGCTGAACGATGGCGGCGCGACCACCACGCTTTCCTTCAACATCCTGCAATTGCTGGTGATCTCCATCGCCGTCGGCCTCGCCACCTTGAAGGTCGGAGAGAAGGCAGAGCCTTTCCTGGCCTTCGTCCGCTCCCTACTGGCGGTGGTCCGCGCCATCCTGGGCTGGATCATCCGGCTGACGCCCATCGGTTCCGCCGCCCTGATCGGCAGCGCCATCGCCACCTATGGCTGGAGCGCGCTCGCCCAGCTCGGCGGGTTTGCCGGAGCCGTCTATCTGGGCCTCGCGCTGGTGCTGCTGGTCGTCTATCCGCTGCTGCTGGCGGCAAACGGGCTCAGGCCGCTGCCCTTCTTCGCCAAGGCGTGGCCGGCGATCCAGCTCGGTTTCGTTTCGCGATCCTCGGTCGGCACGCTGCCCGTCACCGAAGCCGTGACGGAGCGCATGGGCGTGGAAAGGGGCTATGCCGCCTTCGCCATTCCGCTGGCGTCGACCACCAAGATGGACGGCTGCGCCTCCATCTATCCGGCGCTGGCGGCGATCTTCGTCGCCGGCTTCTACGGCATTCCCCTTCATGCGGCGGATTATGCGCTGATCGTCTTCGTTTCCGTCGTCGGATCGGCGGCGACGGCGGGCCTGACCGGCGCGATCGTGATGCTGACGCTGACGCTTTCCACGCTCGGACTGCCGCTGGAGGGCGCCGGGCTGCTGCTCGCCATCGATCCGATCCTCGACATGGGCCGCACCGCCGTCAATGTCGCGGGGCAGGTGCTGGTCGCCACCATCGTCGCCAAGCGGGAGGGGATTTTGGACGAGAGCGCCTATTATGGCGCGTCCCCGTCCACCGAAGCGCTCGGCTCCTCCATCGCATAGCATACCGCCTCCACATTGATGCCGTCGGGGTCGAGGATGAAGGCGGCGTAATAGCTCGCGCCATAGCGGGGCCGCAGGCCGGGCGCGCCATTATCCTTGCCCCCGGCGCGCAGCCCCGCCGCGTGAAAGGCGTGGACCATCGCCCGGTTCTCGACCCGGAAGGCGACATGCGTCCCCTCACCCACCGCTTCATTGTCACCGAACCAGAAGAAGGCGTCCTCATCCCGGCCATAGCCATGGGCATCCCCGCCGCTGCCATTTTCCGCCGCAGCGACCGTCCGCAACCGCCTGAGGCCGATCGCGCCCAGCAGTTCATCGTAGAAATCGCGCGATCGTCCGGCGTCACTGACCGCAAAGCCGATATGGTCGATCATTTTGCGCTCTCCTTTTTCTCGCTTTTGACCTAAACGCCCCACCACAACGCATGAATTGAAGAATGGGCAAAGTGGCGAAGCATCAGGTTCACATCATCGGCGGCGGTATGGCAGGCACGGAAGCGGCATGGCAATTGGCGCAGGCCGGCGTGAAGGTCCGCCTGTCGGAAATGCGCGGGAGCGGCGACATGACGCCCGCGCATCAGACCGATGGCCTTGCCGAACTGGTCTGCTCCAACAGCTTCCGCTCCGACGATGCGGACAAGAATGCCGTGGGGCTGCTGCATCAGGAGATGCGGCGGCTGGGCTCCCTCATCATGGCGCAGGCGGAACCGGCCAAGGTTCCCGCCGGGTCAGCGCTCGCGGTCGACCGCCACATCTTTTCCGAAGGCGTCACCCGGGCACTGGCCGGGCATCCCAATGTGGAGATCGTGCGCGAACGCATCGACGCCCTGCCGACAGAGGGCATGACCATCGTCGCCACCGGCCCGCTGACCGCCCCCGCTCTGGCCGCCAGCATCGGGCAAGCGGCGGGCATCGACCATCTCGCCTTTTTCGACGCCATCGCGCCGGTCGTGCATTTCGACAGCATCGACATGGACAAATGCTGGATGGCCAATCGCTGGGACAAGATCGGCCCCGGCGGCGGCGAGGGGAAGGACTATATCAACTGCCCCATGAACAGGGAGCAGTATCAGGCCTTCGTCCAGGGCCTGCTTGACGGCGAGAAGAGCGACTTCAAGGAATGGGAAAAGGACACCCCCTATTTCGAGGGCTGCATGCCCATCGAAGTCATGGCGTCGCGTGGCCCGGAAACATTGCGCCACGGACCGATGAAGCCGATGGGACTGGACGATCCGCGCACCGGCCGCTGGCCCTATGCGGTGGTGCAACTGCGGCAGGACAATGCGTCGGGCACGCTGTGGAACATGGTCGGCTTCCAGACCAAGCTGAAGCATGGCGCGCAGGTCGAACTGTTCCGCACCATCCCCGGTCTGGAAAAGGCGGAATTCGCCCGGCTGGGCGGGCTTCACCGCAACACCTTCATCCAGAGCCCCAAGCTGCTGGACGGCACCTTGCGCCTGAAAAGCGCCCCGCATATCCGCTTTGCCGGACAGGTCACGGGCTGCGAGGGCTATGTCGAGAGCGCGGCCATAGGCCTGCTCGCCGGGCGCTTTGCCGCAGCGGAGATATTGGGCCGGCCGCTCGCGCCGCTGCCGCCGGAAACCGCGCTCGGCGCGCTGCTGGGCCATGTGACCGGCAATGTCGAGACGGCGGATTACCAGCCGATGAACGTCAATTTCGGCCTCTTCCCCCCGCTCGACGACGTGAAGAAGAAGCAGCGCAAGGAAGCCATGACATCCCGCGCCCGCGCCGCGCTGGGCGCCTGGCTGGGCGAACTTCAGCCAGCCTGACGTTTCAGCATCTGCATTTGGCGGCGGCCGCGCGTTTCGGCGCGGTCGTCGCGAATTCCGCTGGGGTCAGCCTGCCGTCGCCATTGCCGTCCGCCTTGGCAAAGCGATCCGACGTCGTCACCGCCCACTCCTCGAAGGAGAGGAGATTGTCATTGTCGCGGTCGAGCGCCTTGAACGCCTTGACGCGGCTGCCCATCATCTCGACCCGCGTGATGAAGCCGTCGCGATTGCGGTCGTAGCGGCCAAAGCGCTTCTGCTCGCGGCTTTGCGGCGACGCTTCGCCAGGCATGGGCGGCGCATCGCCCGAAGCGTCCGGATCGCCTTCCGGCAAGGCGTCGACGGCAGGCGGCGGGGGCGATCCGATCAGGGGCTGGGGCACGGGTTCATTGTTCGCCCGCCCCTGCCACCAGAACAGCCCGCCCGCCGCCAGCAGCAATGCGGCCATCGCGCCCCCCAGAACTCGTTCCACACTATCCCCCTTATCGCCCCAACAATGCGATGCGCACCAATCGCCAATATAGCGCAGCGGTCAATCCCGCCGGCGCACATCGGCCTTCCTCTATGTCGCGGCGCGCGAGCTGATAGGCGATCCGCAACGGGCGCCATTGCTTTGGCCAAGCCAGCCTGCCGCCGGTTATATATCCTCGCGCCAGCTCTATTGCCCTGCCCGCGACTTCCCGGTCCGCACCATGTCCGGACAAATCCCACAACGCCCAGGCCGCCCCCGCGCGGTCGAGCCAGGATGGAATATCCTCCCGCCCCGCCAGCGCCCGAAACAGGCCACCGCCTCGTCCCTCCGCATAGCCGGAAAGATCGACCTCCCCGATCAGCGCCTCCCAGCCGTCAAGCCATTGCGACAGGCCGCACGGCGGCAGCGCGTCCAGCTTCCGCATCGCATCGATCAACGGCTCGCCGCGCCCCTTTACGCCGCTTTCATCGGTCAGGGCGTCGTTCCACCAGGCCATTCGCATCTGCCCGATGATCGGCTCGCTCGTCGTCGCCACGAGCCGCGAGAATCGGGCATCGAGCGCCCAGATCAACCGATGACGCGGCGCATCAGGGCCAGCATAGGCGCTGAGCAGCGACGGCAATGGGGCGAGATCCTCGCTCACAATATCCATCCGCCTATATCGATGGAAATGGATTTGGCCGAAATTATCAGCTTTTTAACCCCAACCGGCATAGTGATCCTGGCAACTGCCCCTGGATGGGCATGGGGCTGCCCTGCCTGAATTGGGGGTGCGGGGCAAGTAAAGGCAGAGCGGATTATGAGCGACCGGATCAAGCGCGCGCTGTTCATTCTGATGCGGCTTTATCACAATCAGGCGGGGAATACCCTGGCCATGGTAGCGGCTGCTGTCCTTCCGCTTATGGGATTGATTGGCGGCGGTGTCGACATGAGCCGCATCTATCTGACGAAGTCGAGGCTGCAGCAAGCCTGCGACGCCGGCGCACTTGCCGGCCGCAAAACCATGGGCGGCGGAGCATGGGCCGCCAACAATAACCAGGCGCTGAATGCCGCAAACGGGATGTTCGACGCCAATTTCCGGCCAGGCTCCTATGGCAGCGGAACGGTGATGCGATCGTTCAGCGAGTCCGCGGGAAAGGTTACCGGCACGGCGTCTGTGCCGCTGCCGATGGCGATCATGCGGATTTTCGGCATTAATTCCAAAACAATCGAGGTCGCTTGCGACGCTGAAATGCGCCTGCCGAATACCGATGTGATGTTCGTGTTGGACACCACAGGTTCAATGGGGAGTGCGATTTCTGGAGATACTGAAACGAAGATCGTGGGGCTGCGACGTGCTGTCAGATGCTTCTTCGAAATCGTGGCTAGGCTGGATAGCGTCGCAACATGTGATGGCGGCGCTCCCTCTGGCGGCACCAGTTCGGAGACACAGATCCGTTTCGGCTTCGTCCCTTATGCGACCAACGTGAATGTCGGCAGGCTACTTCCGTCCGAATGGTTCAGAGATTTTTCGTCTTATCAGTCACGTGAACGGGTCGTCGTATATGGTCGGCCTGTATCCTACGTCGACAGTAGTAAAACAGACTGGCCGTTGATCGGCTGGACCCAGAAGACCGCGACCACCGCTAGCGATGCGCTCTGCAAATCAACTTATGTCGATCCAACGGAATCCTCGGGCGCCACCGGCGCGCTCAGCAACGGCATCAACGAGAGTAATGGCGGCGTGCAGGGACATGGCAACTGGCAGGCCACGCAGGCGTGGCAGGACACTCAGCGCCAGTTTGTCAGTTGGACGTCCAACAACAAGAGATGTACCTACCAGATAAGATCGCGATCCTACACGCGCACCTATACCTATCAGTGGTCCGACACCGCCGCTTCAGACACAGTCGCGTTCAATGCCTGGCATTACGGCTTAGTATCTTTCGATTTGCGCGGACTGAAAAGTGGTAATGGATGGACCGCCGCCGGAACAGTCACCTTGCCCATCGGCGGCGGGACGACCAATCAAACGAATTCATCCTATTATAACGACAGGACAATTACGTGGAACGGTTGCATCGAAGAACGGCAAACGGTGCGCGCGACAAGCTATACTCCCCTTCCCGAGGGCGCATTCGACTTAGACGTGAATGCGCCACCCACGACGGCCCCAGAAACGCAATGGGCGCCTGCTCTGGGTCAAACTATATACCGCCGCGGCACGACCTATTCTGACAACACCAGAAGCACCAACGACATCACCACATTCAGCGCTTTTTCTCCCAATAACAGCACTGAATGCCCGGTGGCAGCCACGAAACTGCGTCAGTGGGCCTCTGCATCGGATTTCGATGCCTATGTCGACACTTTGACGCCGAGCGGCAGCACCTATCACGATATTGGCCTGATCTGGGGCGCGCGCCTAATTTCTCCCACAGGCCTGTTCGCATCGGAAAATGCAACGACAGCGCGTGGCGGAGAAATTCAACGGCACGTCATTTTCATGACCGATGGTCAAGCCGATACCGATGTAGATAATTATCAGGCCTACGGCATGGCTTGGTATGATCGCCGTCAGACAGATCCAAATACGGTCCCGACGGATGGCACCTCCACCAGCGCGACATTGACAGAGCAGGTTTACGCCCGGACGGCGGCAACATGCGCTGCAATCAAAAACATGCCCAACACAACGCTGTGGGTGGTATGGTTCGGCACGAAGAATACCACCATAGAAAATATATTGACGAATTGCGCCAGTAAGGATCGCTTCTTCTCAGCCCAAAGTTCGGCCGCCCTGCAACAGACTTTCCGCAATATCGCCAATCAGATTTCCCAACTCAGGCTGACAAGCTGATGTCAGTGGCAGCGCTTATCCGTCGATCCAGCGACCAGCGGGGTACCGCCATCACGGAATTCGGGCTGATCGCGCCCGTGTTCCTGCTGCTGATGCTTGGCGCGCTGGACCTGGCGCATACGCTGTACATGCAGGGCGTGCTTCAGGGCGTGGTGCAGAAGGCGGCGCGGGATTCAACGCTGGAAAGCGGTCAGGAAGAGGCGACGCAGTTGGCCATCAACCAGAAGATCGAAGATCAGGTGAAGCGGCTGGCGGCCAATGCCGAAGTGAGAATCAGCCGTCGCAACTTCTATTCCTATACGAAGGCGGCCCAGGCAGTCGCAGAGCCTTATAATGACAATAACGGCAACGGCAAATGCGATGATGGCGAACCGTTTCAGGACAATAATGCCAATGGCGTTCGGGATGCGGACGGGGGCAGCGAAGGTCAGGGCGGCACCCAGGCAGCCGTGGTCATGATCGTGGACGTCCAATATCCCCGCTTCTTCCCTCTGGACAAGATGATCGGCCTACCCGGCAAGGTCCATCTCTCGGCAAAGACCGTGCTGACCAACCAGCCCTATGGCCAGAAACCCGGCGAACCTGTTTCCGTCGTGAGGAATTGCCCATGAGGAGGAACAGCAATATTTTTGCACGCTGTTCGAACTGGATTTGTGGTCTAAGCCGCGCGCAGAACGGCATCGCGGTGGTCGAATTCGCCCTATGTCTGCCATTCGTCCTGGTGGCTACTCTTACGGCTGCCGAGCTGGCCAACTATACAGTCACCAAAATGCGCGTCAGCCAGTTGGCATTGCGGCTTGCCGATGACGGGTCGCGTATTGGGACAGGCGACCTGTTATCAACCAAACAGATAACGGAAGCACAAATAAATGATCTGATGACGGGTGCCGACCTTCAGGGTTCCGCCCTGGGCCTGTTTTCCAACGGCAAGGTCGTCCTCACCAGCCTTGAACCAGTGGCCAATCCCAACACAACCGATCGCTACCGCATCCGTTGGCAGCGATGCCGAGGCGGCCTGACCTACTCTTCCGGCTTCGGCAAGCAGGGTGACACCAACCTGACAGGCATTTCGGTCAATGGCCAAACCCTCAAGGCTCCAGAGGGGGGCGCTGTCATCCTTGCCGAGGTGGCGTATAGATATCAGCCGCTGATCGGATCGCGCTGGCTCAACTTGTCGAGCATGGTTGAGACCGCAGGGATGTATGTCCGGGACAATCGCGAATATGCAGGACCAACAGGCGGCGTAGGCATCTACAACCCGGAAAATGTGACGGCATCGACCTGTAGTTGATGGGGAGCCGCACGTGCCGCTCCCCATCCGCAGTTCACCGATAACAAACCTTCTTCGCCGCAGCGACAACCCGCGCCGCATCGATAAGCGCCGCCTTTTCCAGATTCGCCGCATAGGGCAGCGGCACATCCTCATTGGTCACGCGCAGCACAGGGGCGTCGAGGTCGTCGAAACCCTGTTCCATCACCACCGCCGCGATCTCAGACGCGATCGAGCAGACCGGCCAGCCCTCTTCCACCACCACCAGGCGATTGGTCTTCTTCAGACTCTCCAGCACAGTCGCGGTATCGAGCGGGCGTAGCGTGCGCAGGTCGATGACCTCCGCATCGATGCCTTCGCCGGCCAAAGCCTCCGCCGCTTCCAGCGCCACGCCAACGCCGATGGAGTAGCTGACCAGCGTCACATCCTTGCCTTCGCGGACGATGCGCGCCTTGCCGATGGGGAGGACATAATCGTCCACCTTGGGCACGTCGAAGCTGCGGCCATAGACCAGTTCGTTCTCAAGGAACACGACCGGATCGTCCGAACGGATCGCCGCCTTGAGCAGGCCCTTGGCGTCGGCCGAGTCATAGGGCGCGATGACGATGAGCCCGGGAACCGACGCATACCAGGGACCGTAATTCTGGCTATGCTGCGCGGCGACGCGGCTGGCCGCGCCATTGGGACCGCGGAACACGATCGGACAGCGCATCTGGCCGCCGGACATGTAATTGGTCTTGGCGGCCGAATTGATGATATGGTCGATCGCCTGCATCGCGAAGTTGAAGGTCATGAACTCGACGATCGGCTTCAATCCGCCCATCGCCGCGCCCGCGCCGATGCCGGCAAAGCCATATTCGGTGATCGGCGTATCGATGACGCGCCTGTCGCCGAATTCCTCCAGCAGGCCCTGTGTGACCTTATAGGCGCCCTGATATTCGGCCACCTCTTCACCCATGACGAAGACGCGCTCGTCCCGCCGCATTTCCTCGGCCATGGCGTCGCGCAGCGCTTCGCGAACGGTGGTCTTGATATATTCGGTACCCTCGGGCAGCGCCGGGTCCTTGACGGTCGCCTTCGCCTCGGTCGCAAGCTTCGACGTGCCGCTTTCGGCCTTCCTGGGTGCCGGAGCGGCTTCGGGCGCGGCGGGAGGCGCACTTTCGGCGGCCTTCGGGGCCTGTGCGGTCTCGCCACCCTCGCCTGCCCCATCTGCCGCCATCGTTGCGATGACGGTGCCGACCTTCACGCCTTCAGTCCCCTCGGCCACCATGATCTGGCCGATCTTGCCTTCATCGACGGCTTCGAATTCCATCGTCGCCTTGTCGGTCTCGATCTCGGCCAATATGTCGCCCGAGCGGACCTCGTCCCCTTCCTTCACCAGCCACTTCGCCAACGTGCCTTCCTCCATCGTCGGGGAAAGCGCCGGCATCTTGATTTCGATACCCATTAATATTGCTCCACCAGCACGTCGGTATAAAGGTCGTGCAGTTCCGGTTCGGGAGAGGTTTCAGCGAAATCCGCCGCGTCGCTGACGATCTTGCGGATGTCCTGGTCGATCTTCTTGAGTTCGTCCTCCAAGACGCCCAGGTCGGCCAGATATTTCTTGACGCCTTCGATCGGGTCGGACTTTTCGCGCATCGACTGCACTTCCTCGCGCGACCGGTATTTGGCCGGATCGGACATGGAATGGCCGCGATAGCGATAGGTCTTCATTTCCAGCAGGATCGGACCGTTGCCCGCCTGCACCCATTTCAGCGCCTCTTCCGTCGCGCCGCGCACCGCCAGCACGTCCATGCCGTTCACCTGGATGCCGGGAATGCGGAAGCTTTCGCCGCGCCGGTAAAGCTGGTCTTCCGCGGAGGAGCGGTTGACGCTGGTGCCCATGGCATATTGGTTGTTCTCGATCACGAAGATGATCGGCAGCTTCCACAGCTCGGCCATGTTGAAGCTTTCGTAGACCTGGCCCTGATTGGCGGCGCCGTCTCCGAAATAGGCGACGCAGACGCCGCCGTCATTATTATACTTGTGCGCGAAGCCGAGACCGGCGCCAAGCGACACCTGGGCGCCGACGATGCCGTGGCCGCCGTAGAATTTATGCTCGACGCTGAACATGTGCATCGAACCGCCCTTGCCGCGCGAAATGCCCGCTTCGCGGCCGGTCAGTTCAGCCATGATGACGTTGGGATCGATGCCATAGGCCAGCATGTGGCCATGGTCGCGATAGCCGGTGATGACGCTGTCCTTGCCGGGCTGGAGCGCCGACTGGATGCCGACGGCGACCGCTTCCTGCCCGATATAGAGGTGGCAGAAGCCGCCGATCAGGCCCAGGCCGTAAAGCTGGCCGGCCTTTTCCTCGAAACGGCGGATCAGGACCATCTGCCGGTAGAATTCCAGCAGCTCTTCCTTGGTGGCCTTATAATCTTTGGGAGTGTCGGGGCGAGGCCGGTTATGGTCCGCGCCGGCGGCGGGTGCAGCCGCCTTTGCCTTTGCGCGTGAAGGACGCGGCGTCGTTGGTTTCGCCAAGGCTCTTATCCTTTTGCGTGGGTGAGGATGGAAGGAAGGCCGGTATAGCGGCAGTCCGCCCCCAAATGCAACGCGGCATGGGGCACAGGAACGCGGCAAAAGCGATCGGCCAGCCATCGGGAAAGGTCAGTTCAGCGGGACGATCACTTCATCATGATGGACGACGCCCAGCTCCCGCCGGATCAGTTCATCGGAAAGATCGGGATCGACGCGCCGGGGATCGAGCAGGTCCACCCGGTTCTTCAACTCCTGCCGGCTGGCCTGAACCTGCTTCAGTTCAGACTGGGCATGATGGAGCTGCCGCTTGTAATCGCCCCATGCCAGAACCCCGTTGGAGCCCAGCACCACATAGCCTGCGAAGAAGAGAAGAAGAAGCACCGCAATCGCCGGACCGAAGGCCGAAAAAAGCAACATGCGGAGTTTCGCGATATGCGCCATGGACCAGTTGAATCACAGGGACGGGCCGGCCGCAAGCAAAATTTACTGCGCTTGCGACCGGATGTCGAAAATTTGATTTAGCGGAAAATCGAACGCCCGGCGTAAAGCGCGACGTCGCCCAGTTCTTCTTCGATCCGGATGAGCTGGTTATACTTGGCGAGCCGGTCCGAACGGGCGAGCGAACCGGTCTTGATCTGGCCGCAATTGGTGGCGACGGCCAGATCGGCGATCGTCGCGTCCTCGGTCTCGCCGGAACGGTGCGACATGACGGCGGTGTAGCGCGCCCGATGGGCCATGTCGACGGCCGCCAGCGTTTCGGTGAGCGAACCGATCTGGTTCACCTTGACCAACAGCGAATTGGCGAGGCCCTTGCCGATGCCCATTTCCAGACGCCTGGGATTGGTCACGAAAAGGTCGTCGCCCACCAGCTGGACCTTGCCCCCGATCTTGTCGGTCAGCGCCTTCCAGCCCTCGAAATCATCCTCGCTCATGCCGTCCTCGATCGACTTGATCGGATAGTCGGCGCAAAGGGCCGCGAGATAATCGGCCATTTCGACCGGGCTGAGCGACAGGCCTTCGCCCGAAATCTCATACTTGCCGTTCCTGAAGAATTCGGTCGCCGCGCAGTCCAGCGCCAGCACGACGTCATCGCCCGGCTTGTAGCCCGCTTTCTCCACCGACAGCATGATGAAGTCGAGCGCATCGCGGGTAGAGGCGATGTTGGGCGCGAAACCGCCTTCATCGCCAACGGAGGTGGCCAGTCCCTTCTCGTGCAGGCCCTTCTTCAGCGTATGGAAGATTTCCGAACCGATCCGCACGGCGTCGGCAATGCTCTCCGCGCCGACCGGCATGATCATGAATTCCTGGAAGTCGATCGGATTGTCGGCATGTTCGCCGCCGTTGATGATGTTCATCATCGGCACCGGCAGCACATGCGCATTGACGCCGCCGACATAGCGATAGAGCGGCAGGCCGCGCGCATCGGCGGCCGCCTTCGCCACCGCCAGGCTGACCCCCAGGATCGCGTTGGCGCCCAGGTTCGACTTGTTCTCCGTCCCGTCGAGCGCGATCATCGCAGCATCGACCTCCGCCTGATCCTCGGCATCCAGGCCGATGATCTGCTCGGCAATCTGGTCATTGACGGCGGCGACGGCGGCGAGCACGCCCTTGCCCAGATATTTGGCGGCGTCCCCATCCCGCTTTTCCACCGCTTCATAGGCGCCGGTCGAAGCGCCCGAAGGCACGGCGGCGCGGCCGAAGCTGCCATCCTCCAGCATCACGTCGACTTCGACGGTCGGATTGCCGCGGCTGTCCAGAATCTGGCGGGCATGAATATCGAGAATGGCTGTCATGGTCGCTCCTTGGAGTGGCTCTGGGGACTGGCTCTGGTCGCTTTTCGCGCCCCGCTTAGCCACCGCCTCCCCGCTTGGCAATGCAGGGGCTTGCAAGGACTCGAAAAATGCCGATGCTCAAAATAGTAACGGCAACGGAACTGTGGGCGGTGGCGAAGCATTAGAGGCAGAGCCGCCCGCCCGCACAGCGATTCCACCGTATTTCAAAGGGAGACTTAGGACGATGGCCGACACCCCGGAAACCCCGCCCGCCAAGCGCGCCAGAAAGGCCAGCCCCGCCAAGGCGCCCAAGGCCAAGCCGGCCAAGGCCGCCCTGTCCGGCACGCTGGTGAAGGCCGCGCCCGTCAAGACCGCCACCACGCGCAAGGCTGCCGCGCCCAAGACGCCGGGCAACGGCGCCGCCGCCCATGGCTGGACCGCGCAGATCGCGCCGATCAAGGCGCAAGCGGAAAAGGCTGCGAAGGCCGCCGCCGACAAGCTGAACGCCGTGGATTGGAAAGCGCATATCGACCCGCTCAAGGACCAGGCGTCCAAGACCGCAAAATCCGCCGCGGGCGTCGCCAAGGACAAGACCGGATCGGCCATGCAGAGCCTGGCGAAGCTGATTTCCGACACGGCGGGCACCGTCGATGCGAAGCTTGGCCCGCAATATGGCGACTATGCGCGCCAGGCGGCCGAATCGGTGGCCGGCGCCGCGAAGACGCTGGACAGCAAGGATGTCGACCAGTTGATGACCGAAGCGCGGGATTTCGTGCGCAAGAGCCCGGCCGTGGCCATCGGCGCCGCGGCGGTGGTCGGCTTCGTGCTGATGCGTCTTGCCAAGGGGTCGGACGAAGACGCCTGATCGCGTCCTTGCCCATTGACGGACGACAGGGCCCCGGCGCCGGGGCGGAGGATATTTTGACTCAAGAGCCCCTGCAGACCGAGGCACAGGAAGAGTCCGTGCGGGACGTCTTCACACGCCTGTACAGCGACGGGCGGGCCTATGCGGAAGCGGAAGTCGAACGGCAGAAGCTGCGCGCCGGCATCGTCGGCGCGGGGGTCCGCGATGCGCTGATCTTCGCGACGGCGGGCATCATGCTTGTCTTCGCGGCGATCGTCGCCGGGTTGGTGGGCATCATATTGGCGTTGTCGCCGCTTGTCGGGCCCGGCTGGGCGACAGGCGCGGTATTCGGCGGCGCGCTGGTCATCGCGCTGCTGCTGCTGCTGGTCGCGAAGGGCCGCATCGACCGGATGAAGAAGGCGGTGAAGCCATGAAGCGCGAAGAAGCCTATCGCGATGCGGTGGCGCGGGCGGATGCGCGCAAGGCCGCGCTCATCTCCAGCGCCCTCGCCGCCAGGGCGCGCCTCACCCCCGCCCGGCTCAAGCAGGACGCGAAGGACAAGGCAACGGAAACGCTGATGGACGGCGCCGCCTATGCGGCTGCCAAGGTCCAGCAACGGCCGGCGGCCACGGCCGCGGCGACGGGCGCGCTCGCGCTCTATTTGCTGCGCCGCCCGCTCGGGGCACTTTTCCGGCAGATATACGTTCGGATAAGCAACCGCACAGAAGAGATTTCGGAGACTGACGATGGCTGACATCCGCACGCAACTCACCCGCGCCCGTGAAGCCGCGAACGACATTGCCGGGACCGCGTCCGGCAAGTTCCGCGATACGGCGGATCGCGCGAGGGAAAGCGCCGGCGACCTGATCCAGACGAGCCGTGAAAAGGCGGGCGATGCCTATGCGGACGCGCGCGACCGGTCGCAACGGATCGCGGCCCGCGCCAATGAAATCGTTCAGGAACACCCCATCGCCGCCGTCGCGGGCGCCGTCGCGGCCGGAGCCGTCATCGCATGGATGTTCCCCAAGAGCCGCGCGGCCATGAAGGCCCTTCCCGGCCTTGCCAGCAGTGCGGGCGCCAAGGTGCTGGAAGCGGCGCTCGCCGCCAGGGCCGTGGCGGCGGAAAATGCGGAAAGCCTGCGGTCGAACGCTGGCGAGGCGCTGCACAATGCGGCCGAGGGTACGAGGGAAGCGGCGGCATCGGCACGCGACAGCGTGGCGTCCGCCGACCTCGGTGCGGAGGCGTCCCGCCTTGCCGACGATGTGGCTGCGCTGGTCGCCGCGAAGGTCGACGCACTGAGCGAAGCGGTGAAGGCCCGATTGCCAAAAACGTAATCGCGCTGCCGCCAAAAGCATGCTGATCCGGCCGCCTGCCCCCTTGGACGGGTGCGGGCGGCCTGCTACGCTATGGGTTCACCGAGCAGGAGAACATAAGATACCATGAGCAAGCTGCACCTTGTAATGGGCGGTCGCGTCAAAAATCCTCAAACGCTGGAATTCGAAGATCTGAGTTCGATCGAGCTGGTCGGCGTCTATCCCGATTACAGCAGTGCAGAAAATGCCTGGCGCGGCGCTGCTCAGCGGACGGTCGACGATGCGGAGATGCGCTATGTGATCGTGCACCTGCACCGGCTGCTGGAACCCGATCTGCCCAGCGGCTGAAGAGCAGGAAAGCCGGGCGTCAGGAAAGGGGCTGGGGACGCTTGCGGAAACGCCAGCGCAGCAAAGGGCGCGTCAGCACCAGCCCCACCAGAAAGCCGCCGATATGCGCGGCAACAGCAATCTGCCCCAGGTCGCCCAGTCCCTGCGCCGTGGCGAAACCGATCATGAGCTGAAGCACAATCCAGCTTGCCGCCAGCCAGAGCAGACGAACCAGATTGGCCGACACCGGTCCAACCCGCCGGACCTTCTGCTGGCTGTAGAGCAGCGCATAGGTCGCGATGACCGCCGATATGGCCCCGCTGGCGCCGACCATGGGATTGGTGGAATGCGGATCGATCGCCCATTGCAGCGCCGTCGCGCCATAGGCTCCGGCAATGTAGAGCAGCAGCGTCGCGCCCTTGTCCAGCACATGCTCCACCTGTCGCCCGCAGAAGACGAACATGAACAGGTTGAAGCCGACATGCAGCCAGTTGGCATGGACCAGCGTGCAACTGATCGGCGTCAGCCACACCGGAACGGCCGCCATGCCGGCCAGCAGGGCGCCATCCTCCACCCGTGCGGGGATGAAGCCGGCCATGATCGCGGCATTATCGACCTGCCCCGTCAGGTAAAGCAGCAGGAAGGCGACGAAGGTGATCGCCGCAATCCCGTTCGTCATGCGACCGGCAGGCAGTTTCACGGATGGATCAGATGAAATCGATCTTGTCGACCAGGTAGAATTTATCGCCCGATGGCACCGACACCTCGACCTCCTCGCCGATCTGGCGCCCGATCAGCGCGCGGCCCAGGGGGCTGTTATAGCTGATCATGCCAAGCTTGGCGTCAGCCTCGGCCTGGCCCACGATCTGGTACTTGACCGGCTTGTCGTCCTCATCAAGCAGGGTGACGGTCGCGCCGAACACGACCTTGTCGCCCGAAAGCGTCCTGGGATCGATGATCTGGGCACGGGACAGCTTGTCTTCCAGATCGGCAATGGTGGCTTCAACCTGGCCCTGACGCTCCTTGGCGGCGTGATATTCGGCATTTTCCGACAGATCGCCGTGCGCGCGGGCTTCTTCGATGGCGTCCACGATCAACGGCCGCTCGGCCTTCAACTCGCGGAGCTGCTCGTTGAGCTTGTCATAGCCCATCTGCAGCATCGGCATCTTCTCGACGGTCGCCATTCTTGCAAATCCTTCGTCAAAACTTCCCTTTGGCGGCCCCGACCTTGGGGCCACCCGCAGCGTGCTTCCTTGTGCAGGGGATCAGGCTTGCGACACAGGATAATAGGACTGGAGCGAACGCACTTCAAGGGCATGCCCCCGAAGAGCCTCGATCGCATTCGCCGCCGCGACGCTGGCCGCCGCCGTGGTGAAGCTGGCGACCTTGGCGCGCAGCGCGCTGGTGCGGATCGCCTTGCTGTCCTTGAGCGACTGCCAGCCCTCCGTCGTGTTGAAGATTAGGTCGACGTCCCCGTCGGTGATCCTGTCGACGATATGCGGACGCCCTTCGGCCACCTTGTTGACCGGCTGGACGGCGATGCCCTGCTCCTCCAGATAGCGGGCCGTGCCGCCCGTGGCGATGATGGCGAAGCCCAGCGCCGCCATCTTCTGCACGGCGGGCAGGATCACCGGCTTGTCGCTGTCCTTGACCGACACGAACACCGTGCCGCCCTTGGGCAGGATGGTCCCCGCGCCCAGCTGCGCCTTGGCGAAGGCCGTGGCGAAATCGCTGTCGATGCCCATGACTTCGCCGGTGCTCTTCATTTCCGGCGAGAGCACCGGATCGACGCCGGGGAAGCGGGCGAAGGGGAAGACGGCTTCCTTGACCGCGATATGGTCGATGGCGTTCCGGTCGATCTTCGGCAGGTCCTTGAGCTTCTCGCCCGCCATGACGCGGCTGGCGATCTTGGCGATCGGCGTGCCGATGGCCTTGGCGACGAAGGGCACGGTCCGGCTGGCGCGGGGATTGACCTCGATCAGATAGACGACGCCGTCCTTGACCGCGAACTGGATGTTCATCAGGCCGCGGACCGACAGCGCGCGGGCGAGGACATCGGCCTGACGCTCGATCTCCGCGATGATGTCGTCCGACAGGCTGTAGGGCGGCAGCGAGCAGGCGGAGTCGCCGGAATGGACGCCCGCCTCCTCGATATGCTGGAGCACGCCGGCGACCACCACATCGTCGCCGTCGCAGAGCGCGTCCACATCCACCTCGACCGCGTCGCGCAGATACTGGTCGATCAGCACCGGGGAGTCGCCCGACACCTGAACGGCGGTGGCGATATATTCCTCCAGCTGGGCCTGACCATCGACGATCTCCATGGCGCGGCCGCCAAGGACATAGGAGGGGCGCATCAGCACCGGATAGCCGATGCGGTTGGCGACGGCGATCGCCTCCTCGCGGCTGCGCGCGATGCCGTTGGCGGGCTGCTTCAGTTTCAGCCTGTCGATCAGCGCGGCGAACCGCTCGCGGTCCTCCGCCAGGTCGATGGCGTCGGGCGACGTGCCCAGGATCGGCACGCCCGCATTTTCCAGCGCCTGCGCCAGCTTGAGCGGCGTCTGCCCGCCGAACTGGACGATCACGCCGGCCAGCGTTCCGTTCGACATCTCGACGCTCAGGATTTCCAGCACGTCCTCCGCCGTCAGCGGCTCGAAATAGAGACGGTCCGACGTGTCATAGTCTGTCGACACCGTTTCCGGGTTGCAGTTGACCATGATCGTCTCATAACCCGCCTCCGCCAGCGCGAAGCAGGCATGGACGCAGCAATAGTCGAACTCGATGCCCTGCCCGATGCGGTTGGGACCGCCGCCCAGGATCACGACCTTCTTCCTGTCGCTGGGCTGCGCCTCATTCTCCGCATCGCCAAAGATCGGCGCTTCGTAGGTCGAGTACATATAGGGCGTCTTCGCCTCGAACTCGGCGGCGCAGGTGTCGATGCGCTTGAACACGGGGCGCACGCCCAGCCTGTGGCGCAGCGCGCGGACCTCATCCTCGGTGACGCCGCCGGTCATGGCCTTGACCGCTTCGTGGATCAGGCCGGAACCCCGCGCGATGCCCCGTTCCATGCCGCGCAGATTGGCCGATTTGAGCGCAAGATAGGCAAGGCGCTTGTCGGAAAAGCCCATCGACTTCAGCCGGCGCATGCCGTCCGCATCCTGCGGCAGGCCGTTGTTCAGAATTTCCGCTTCGGCGTCGATGATCTCCTTGATCCGCTCCAGGAACCAGGGGTCGAACTTCGCGATATTGTGGATTTCAGCGACGGTGAGGCCCTCGCGCAGGGCCTGCGCGGCGACCAGCAGGCGATCCGGCGTCGGCTGGGCCAGCGCGGCGATGATGTCGTCCTTGGGCGCGCCGACGAGATGGTCGACCTCATTGAAGCCGCAAAGCCCGGTTTCCAGGCCCCGCAGCGCCTTCTGCATCGATTCATGGATGTTGCGGCCGATCGCCATCACCTCGCCCACCGACTTCATCGCGGTGCCGAGCAGCGGTTCGGACCCCTTGAACTTCTCGAAGGCGAAGCGCGGAATCTTGGTCACGACATAGTCGATGGTCGGCTCGAACGACGCCGGGGTGGCGCCGGTGATGTCGTTCTCGATCTCATCCAGCGTGTAGCCGACGGCGAGCTTCGCCGCGACCTTCGCGATGGGGAAGCCCGTCGCCTTAGAAGCCAGCGCGGACGAGCGGGAAACGCGCGGGTTCATTTCGATGACGATCAGGCGGCCATCCTTCGGATTGACTGCGAACTGCACGTTCGAACCGCCTGTTTCCACGCCGATTTCACGCAGCACCGCGATGCTCGCGTTGCGCATGATCTGATATTCCTTGTCGGTCAGCGTCAGCGCGGGCGCGACGGTGATGGAATCGCCGGTATGGACCCCCATCGGATCGACATTCTCGATCGAGCAGATGATGATGGCATTGTCGTTCCGGTCCCGGACGACCTCCATCTCATATTCCTTCCAGCCGAGCAGCGATTCCTCGATCAGCACCTCGGTGGTGGGCGAAGCGTCGAGGCCTGCGGCCACGATCTGCTTGAACTCGTCCTTGTTATAGGCAACGCCGCCGCCAGTGCCGCCGAGCGTGAAGCTGGGACGGATAATCGAAGGAAGCCCGGTGAATTCAAGGGCTTCCAGCGCTTCTTCCATAGTATGTGCGATGCGCGAGCGGGCGGATTCCAGCCCGATCTTGTCCATCGCGTCGCGGAATTTCAGGCGGTCCTCCGCCTTGTCGATGGCTGCCGCATCCGCGCCGATCATCTTGACGCCGAACTTCTCTAGCGTGCCGTCGTTGAAGAGAGCGAGCGCCGTGTTGAGCGCCGTCTGCCCGCCCATGGTCGGCAACACCGCGTCGGGGCGTTCCTTCTCGATAATCTTCGCCACGATTTCGGGCGTGATCGGCTCGACATAGGTCGCGTCGGCGAATTCCGGATCGGTCATGATGGTAGCCGGGTTGGAATTCACCAGGATGATGCGATAGCCCTCTTCCTTGAGCGCCTTCACCGCCTGCGTGCCCGAATAGTCGAACTCGCAAGCCTGGCCGATGATGATCGGACCAGCGCCGATGATGAGGATGGAGGAGATGTCGGTGCGTTTGGGCATTAGCTATCAGACCATTCTTTTATTAGCTGAGCACGCAATGAAAGCGCGGCATCTGGGCTTACATCGAACACTTCTTTGGATACCCCACAGTCCAGCCGTTTTTTGTCGGCCAGAAGCTTATGCAAACTTGATTCAATGCACTTCCCTCGTTCCAAAAAATCACCCACTTCGATCTGGGGGCGATCCAAGCCAAGGGCGTCGCAAGTAAAAATGAAGGGATAGTGCCTAGAATCGCGTTTGACGTAACTACCGAGTTTCCTATGCGAAACTTCGGGAGCGGGATGCGATCTAGAGAATCCTACTTTAGTATAGAAACCTCTGTCGCGCGCCTGCGGATGCCAGATGACATAAACATATCCAGCGCAATTCGTGTGGCGATCGCAGTTCAATGCACGCCCCCTGTCCGGGCTTCGCAACCCCAGCCATCATATTCGACGCCGCAGAGGATTTCGATCTGAAGGCACTTCTTCGTCAGGGCGCGGATCGACTGTTCATCGACGGGCTGCTCGCATTCGAGGAAGAGGAACAGGTCGCCATCCTCATCCTCTTCGCGGTCCAGTTCCACGAAGCCGAATTGGCTCGCAATGGTCAGGACGCGTTCGAAATCCTTCTCGCCGCCCTTGAAGCTGACGTCCACGGGCCGCGCGATGCGCGCCACGTCGCCATTCCGCGCGAGATTGGCGAGGACGGCCTTGTCCGCCTCCCACTCTGCTGCGAGGCGGGCTTCGTCAACCGGGGGCAAGTTGAGGCTCACTTAAGCTCCTCAACGAACCGCTGGAACAGATAGAAGCTGTCCTGCGGGCCGGGCGAAGCTTCTGGGTGGTACTGGACCGAAAAGGCCTTCTTATCCGTTAGTTCGATGCCGCAATTGCTGCCGTCGAAGAGCGACACATGGGTCGGCTTCACATTGGCGGGCAGCGTATCGGCGTCGACCGCGAAGCCGTGGTTCATCGAGGTGATCTCGACCAGACCGTCGGACAGACGCTTGACCGGATGGTTGGCGCCGCGATGGCCCTGATGCATCTTGACGGTCTTCGCGCCCGCCGCCAGCGCCAGCATCTGGTGGCCAAGGCAGATGCCGAAGACCGGCTTGTCCGCGTCCAGCAGCTTCCGGATCACCGGCACGGCATATTCGCCGGTCGCGGCGGGGTCGCCCGGGCCGTTGGAAAGGAACACGCCGTCGGGATTATGCTCCATCACCTGCTCATAGCTGGCGGTGGCGGGCAGCACGGTGACGCGGGCGCCGGCCTTCACCAGATTGCGGAAGATATTGTTCTTCGCACCATAATCGATCGCGACGACATGGGGCCGCTCTTCACCCGCTTCATCCAGGCCGTAGCCGAAACCCAGCTTCCACACGCCGTCCTTCCAGAGGCGGCTTTCCTTGGCGGAGACTTCGATGGCAAGGTCCATGCCCTCCAGGCCCGGCCAGGCCGCAGCCCTGGCGGCCAGCGCCTCGATGTCGAACCGCCCCTCCGGATCGTGCGCGATCACGACATTGGGCGCGCCCTTGACCCGGATCAGCCTGGTCAGCGCGCGGGTGTCGACGCCGGCAAGGCCAATGCGGCCATTTTCCTTCATCCACTGGTCGAAGGGCTCGACATTGCGGAAGTTGCTGGGTTCCGTCACGTCCTGCCGCACGACGCAGCCCAGCGCGTGGGGCAGGTCCGCCTCCACATCGTCCAGGTTCGTGCCGACATTGCCGATATGCGGGAAGGTGAAGGTGACGATCTGGCCCGCATAGCTGGGGTCGGTCATCACTTCCTGATAGCCGGTCATCGCCGTGTTGAAGCAGAGTTCGCCCACCGCATCGCCGACAGCGCCGAAGCCGCGCCCGAAGACGGCGGAGCCATCGGCGAAAACCAACACCCCTGTCGCTCCTTTGGGCACAATGAGGGTTTTGGCGTCAGCCATGGTCGTATCGTCCTTTATGCTTTTGCGGGAACCCGTCTGAAGCGGGTTAAACGGCCGGTCACCTATGCGCGAGAGGCCGCGGGGTCAACTCCTGTTAAAAATCTCTTTTGGCGTTATATCTGGACCTTTCCGGAAGAGACAGGATTCATTCGCATGATTCGCGACGAGATCAAAAGCGCCCAAATCGCCGCCATGAAGGCGGGAGAGAAGGATCGGCTGGCCGCCGTGCGCCTGATCCTGGCGAAGCTGAAGGATCGCGACATAGAACTGCGCACCGCGTCCAGCGTGCCGGATGACGACACGGTCGTGGTCGAGGTGCTCCAGAAGATGGCGAAGCAGCGCCGCGAATCCATCGACATGTTCAGGAGCGGCGGCCGCGACGAACTGGCCGCGAAGGAACAGGCCGAACTGGACGTGATCGACAGCTTCCTGCCGCAACAGCTTAGCGAGGACGAGACGAAGGCCGCCATAGAGGCGATCAAGGCGGAAGTGGGCGCGGCGAGCGTCAAGGACATGGGCAAGGTCATGGCCGTGCTGAAGGAACGGCACGGATCGGTGATCGACATGAGCAAGGCCAGCGGGCTGGTGAAGGTGGCGCTTTCCTGAGGCAATATCTTCGCAATCTTCCTGCATCCGGCGCGCCCTCGACATTGATGGACGTTCCGGCATAATCGCATGATGGCGTTCTGGACCTATATGCTGCGATGCTCGGATGGGCGCTATCATACGGGTCGCACCGATGACCTCCACCATAGGATTGGACGGCAGCGGGCGGGACAGGGCAGCCAATTCCCACGCAGGCGCTTGCCGCTCACGCTGGTCTGGAGCGAAGCCTTTTCTTCCCGAATTGAAGCCTTGGAAGCGGAACGGATCGTCGGCGGCTGGTCGCGTGCCAAGAAGGAGGCAATGATCGCGGGCAATTGGTCCTTGGTTTCCCTGCTCGCCCGGCCGCCGCGTGAGCGTTTCCCGACTTCGCTCGAAACGAACGGAGTTCTGGCCGATGCGTTCAAGCGTGCGGATTTGAGCTGGGCATGAGCCTGTCCCCCGCCTTCCTCGACGAATTGCGCGCGCGCACCTCCCTTTCCACCCTGATCGGGCGGACGGTGAAGGTGCAGAAGGCAGGCCGCGAATATAAGGCCTGCTGCCCCTTCCATAATGAGAAGACGCCCAGCTTCACGATAAACGACGAAAAGGGCTTCTATCACTGCTTCGGCTGCGGCGCGCATGGCGACGCAATCCGGTGGATGACCGATCATCGTGGCCTTCCCTTCATGGAAGCGGTGAAGGAACTGGCGCAGGCGGCGGGCATGGACGTCCCCGCGCCCGATCCGCGCGCGGCGAAACGGGCGGAACAGGCCAGGGGCCTGCATGACGTCATGGCCGCCGCGCAGGGCTTTTTCGAGGAGCAGCTTGGCGGAATTGAGGGCGCGGAGGCGAGAGCCTATCTCCAGCAGCGCGGCATCGCCGCGGGAACGGCCAGGACCTTCGGCTTCGGCTTCTCGCCTGACGGGCGGGGGCGGCTCAAGACGGCGCTCAAGGAATTTGGCGAACCGCTGCTGATCGAGGCGGGATTGCTCATCGACCCGGATGGCGCCGAGCCGGATGGCGGAAATGCCAGAAAGCGCGACAGCTATGATCGCTTCCGGGGCCGGCTGATGTTGCCGATCCGGGACATAAGAGGCCGGGTGATCGCTTTTGGCGGGCGCATATTGGGCGCGGGCGAGCCCAAATATCTGAACTCCCCCGACACGCCGCTCTTCGACAAGGGGCGGACGCTCTACAATATCGACCGGGCCTCCCCCGCCAGCCGGCAGACGGGCCGGATCATCGTCGTGGAGGGCTATATGGACGTGATCGCCCTCGCCCAGGCCGGCTTTGAAGAATCGGTGGCGCCACTGGGCACGGCGCTTACGGAACATCAGATCGAGCGCCTGTGGAAGATGGCCGATGTGCCGATCCTCTGTTTCGACGGCGATTCGGCGGGGCAGAAGGCCGCGATCCGGGCAGCGACCCGGGCCCTGCCCCTGCTCCGACCGGGTATGAGCCTGGCCTTTGCGACTCTGCCGGCCGGGCAGGACCCGGACGACCTCATCCGCGCGGAGGGGCCTGCGGCGATGGAAGCGGTGCTGGGCGCCGCCGAACCGCTGGTCGAGCGCCTTTGGAAATATGAACAGGCTGCCGCGCCGCTGGATACGCCGGAGCAGCGCGCCGCGCTCAAGCAGCGCCTGTCCGCGATCACCGACGCCATCGCCCATCCCGACGTGCGGGCGCATTATGTCCACGCCTTTCGGGAACGCTATGACGCGCTGTTCTTCGCGCGGGCGGCCTTCCAGCCCCGTCATCAGCGCGGCGGGGGCAGCGCCCGCTCCGGCTGGCAGCGCGACCGGCGCGGCAATTGGAAGCCCCCACTGCCCCCCGCGGGAAGCGAGGCAAGGGCGATCGGCGCAAGCGGCATGGAGCAGCGGCTTTTGCGCGCCGTCCTCGCCAGCCTGCTTCGGCATCCCGATCAGATTGCGCTGCATCGCGAGATGCTTATCGGGCTTCGCATCGCCGACACCGTGCTGGCGGAACTGCTGAACGCGATGATCGCGGCCTCGTTCAGCAAAGAAACAGTTGAAACCGGTGGCCTCCTTACCATATTGGGGCAAGGTGAAGTGTATAATATGGCGAAGGGAATGCTTCGGGCCGACACGTTCACATTCACCCCCCATGGAAGCAAGGCCGACTCGGATCGCGTGCGGCGCGATCTGGACGAGGCCATTCGGGTGATGGCGCAGGGACCGGAGCTGGAGGCGGCGTTGGCTGAAGCCACCCGGCGGGCGAGAGACGACCTCAACGAGGACAGCTTTGCCGAACAGCAAAGGGTCCGCAAGTTGAAGCTGGATCATGATCGCCGCCTGGCGGAACTGGCGCAGTCCGAAGATATTATATGATATGGATCGTCCCTTTCACGGGGGCGGCGGAATTAAGGCGAATAAATGGCGAGCAAGGCGAACAGCAAGGGTGCGGGCGAGGATACGGATACCGGCGATGCACCGCTGCTGGATCTGAACGAGGCGTCGGTCAAGAAGCTGATCGCCCGCGCCAAGAAGCGCGGCTACATCACCTATGACGAGCTGAACGACGCGCTGCCGCAGGACCAGATGTCCTCCGAGCAGATCGAGGACATCATGTCCGCGCTCAACGAAATGGGCGTGAACATCGTCGAGAATGAGGAAGCCAGCGAGGACGGCGAGGATCAGCGCGACGACGGCGACGATGACAGCGCCGACGACAGCGCCGACGACGACGGCTCGCCGCGTCCCGTTACCGAGAAGAAGAAGGAAACGGTCGACCGCACCGACGACCCCGTGCGCATGTACCTGCGCGAGATGGGGGCCGTGGAACTGCTCAGCCGCGAGGGCGAGATCGCCATCGCCAAGCGGATCGAGGCGGGCCGCGACACGATGATCCTGGGGCTGTGCGAAAGCCCGACCACCTTCAACGCGATCATCGAATGGTCGACCGCGCTCAACAATGGCGAGATGCAGCTGCGCGAGATCCTGGATCTCGACGCGATGCTGTCCAAGGATCCCGCTCCGGAAAATCTGGAGGAAGGCGCCGAGGACGACGATGGCGAGATCAGCGAGAAGACCGCCGGACCCAGCTTCAAGGAAGAGGAGGAACCGGAAGAGGAATCAGCCGATTCCGACGAGGATGAGGACGGCCTGACGGAGCGGCGCGCCCGCCGGATGGAGGAGGAGGAAGAGGAGGACAACACTCTCTCCCTCGCCCAGATGGAAGAGACGCTGAAGCCGATGGCGCTGGAGAAATTCGCGACCATCACGGAGATTTTCCGCACCTTCTCCAAGGCGCAGGAATCGCGCATGGCCGCCATGGCCAATGGCGAGACGCTGAGCCAGAAGGCGGAGGACGACTATCAGGAACTGCGCGAGCAGCTCACCGCCGAGGTCGAAAGCGTCCAGTTCCACCAGCAGAAGATCGAATATCTGGTCGACCAGCTTTATGCCTATAACCGGCGCCTGACCGCGCTGGGCGGGCAGATGCTGCGACTGGCCGAACGGCACAAGGTGAGCCGCAAGGATTTCCTCGACCGCTATGTCAATCATGAGCTGGACGATGGCTGGCTCGACAAGGTGTCCGGTCTGGACAAGAAATGGGCCGCCTTCGCCGCAGCCGAGGGGCGCGCGGTCGAGCGCATCCGCCTTGAGGTGAGCGAGATCGCGCAGGCGACCGGCATGTCGCTGTCCGAATTCCGCCGCATCGTCAACATGGTGCAGAAGGGCGAGCGCGAGGCGCGCATCGCGAAGAAGGAAATGGTCGAGGCGAACCTGCGCCTCGTCATCTCCATCGCTAAAAAATATACGAACCGCGGCCTGCAATTCCTTGATCTTATTCAGGAAGGCAATATCGGCCTGATGAAGGCGGTCGACAAGTTCGAATATCGGCGCGGCTACAAGTTCAGCACCTACGCGACCTGGTGGATCAGGCAGGCGATCACCCGTTCGATCGCGGATCAGGCGCGGACCATCCGCATCCCGGTCCACATGATCGAGACGATCAACAAGCTGGTCCGCACCAGCCGCCAGTTCCTGCACGAACAGGGCCGCGAACCGACTCCGGAGGAGATGGCCGAGCGGCTGTCCATGCCGCTGGAGAAGGTGCGCAAGGTGATGAAGATCGCCAAGGAGCCGATCTCCCTCGAAACGCCGATCGGCGACGAGGAGGATTCGCATCTGGGCGATTTCATCGAGGACAAGAATGCGATCATCCCGGTGGACGCCGCGATCCAGGCGAACCTCAAGGAAACCGTCACCCGCGTGCTTGCCTCGCTGACCCCGCGCGAGGAGCGCGTGCTGCGCATGCGCTTCGGCATCGGCATGAACACCGACCATACGCTGGAGGAGGTCGGCCAGCAGTTCAGTGTGACCCGCGAACGAATCCGCCAGATCGAGGCGAAGGCGCTGCGCAAGCTCAAGCACCCCAGCCGCAGCCGCAAGATGCGCAGCTTCCTCGACCAATAGCGGCGCCTCGGCAGACCGAGGCGGCAACGCGGCGGAATGATCCAAAAGGGCGGCTTCGGGCCGCCCTTTTTTACTGGCGTAAACTCCTCTTTTACCTCGACTCTCTAGGGTCGCCTGCACGAGGCCGCGCCAGCAGCAGGGCTTTAGGGGAAGACGATGAGCGAAGCAGCACCGCGCTATCAATTTGGCGATATATCGCAGATCCTGGACGCCGTGGTCGCCGCCGACGGCACGGCCGGGCATGGCTATGCCAGTGGCGCGCGGGCCAGCTTCGGCCCCAATGCCACGCTGTCGCTGCCCGATCTGGCCGATGCCGCCTATTATCTTTGCCTTCTGCATGGCCGCCACCCCGGCGTGATCGACCATGCCGCCACGCGGTCGGCGGACAATGCGGCGCGCGCCTGGCTGATCCAGGCGGCCGACGCCTTCGCGCGGGAACGGGCCTATCTGACCCAGGTGACGGTCGCGGTCGGCCCCGCCCCCAGCACGGCGGGGCAGAGCGATTGCGAAACCGTCGTCAGCCAGCAGCGCCACGCCCTCGACATGCTGGCCCAGTCGGACCGGCGCGGCTGCGCCATGGGGGCGGCCATCGCGCTGGTGCTCGACTGGCGTGCCGTGCGGCATGTGCTGGACATCGCCGCGATTCGCGTCGGGCTGGAACCCCATGTCTGCGACCTTCCGGACCGCGCGGCGACGCTGGAGGTCGCCAGGGAAATCGGCGGCGACGATGCCATCGACCGCGCCATCCTGTTCGGAACGCGCCAGTTGCTGAACCAGCATCGCGGGCTGTGGGACGTCCTTCAGGCCCGCGCGAAGATCCGCGCCGGCAAGGACCAGGCCGCAAACCGCGCATAAAGGCTTTGCGCTCCTCCCCTGCTTTGCCATAGTTGGCCCGACACAGGCAGGATGAGAAGCAGGAACATGCGGTTTGAAGGCACGCGGGATTATGTCGCCACCGATGATCTGAAGGTCGCCGTCAACGCCGCGGTGCTGCTTCGCCGTCCGCTGCTGGTGAAGGGGGAGCCGGGCACCGGCAAGACCGTGCTGGCGCAGGAAATCGCCAAGGCGCTGGACGCTCCGCTGATCGAATGGAACGTCAAGTCGACGACCAAGGCGCATCAGGGACTTTATGAATATGACGCCGTCGCCCGCCTGCGCGACGGCCAGCTGGGCGATCCGCGCGTTCACGACATCGGCAATTACATCCGCAAGGGCAAGCTGTGGGAGGCATTCACCTCCCCCACCCTGCCGGTCCTGCTGATCGATGAGATCGACAAGGCCGACATAGAATTCCCCAACGACCTGTTGCAGGAACTCGATCGCATGGCCTTCCATGTCTATGAAACGGGGGAGACCGTGGCGGCGAAGGAACGGCCCGTGGTCGTCATCACCTCCAATAACGAGAAGGAACTGCCCGACGCCTTCCTGCGCCGCTGCTTCTTCCACTATATCAAATTTCCCGACCGGGAGACGATGCAGGCCATCATCGACGTGCATTTCCCCGGCATCCAGAAGATATTGGTCAACCGCGCTCTCGAAATATTCTACGAAATCCGGGAGGTGCCCGGCCTCAAGAAGAAGCCGTCCACCAGCGAACTGCTCGACTGGCTGAAGCTGATCCTGGCGGAGGACATGCCGCTCGACATATTGCAGGACCGCGATCCCACCAAGGCGATCCCGCCGCTGCACGGCGCGCTGCTCAAGAATGAGCAGGACATCATGATGTTCGAACGGCTCGCCTTCATGGCCCGGCGGCAGGGGCGATAGGGACCACTCCACCCCCGCTCAACGAAAGGCCGCGAACCATGACTCATCAAGCCGGATGCCTGTGCGGACAGGTGCGGATCAGCATCGATGCGGAACCCCTGGCGGCGCGCATGTGCTGGTGCCGGCTCTGCCAATATCTGGGCGGCGGATCGGGCACGGTGAATGTCTGCTTCCCTTCCGACAAGCTGACGGTCACCGGCGACCTGCGCTGGCACCACAGCGTAGCCGACAGCGGCAATGCGATGCGGCGCGGCTTCTGCCCCGAATGCGGCACGCCGCTGTTCAGCCTGGCCGAATCGCGTCCGCACCTGACATTCGTCCGCGCCGGAGCGCTTGACGATCCCGATCTTCTGGCCCCTCAGGCCGTCATCTGGACCGACGCGGCGCCCGCCTGGGCGCATCTGGACCCTGATCTGCCCCATTATCCGGCACAAATGCCCCCTGTAAGCTAAAAGGCCGCTTGCGCAGCCGGTGCATTTCGGCTCAACTTTCCTCCTGACATTCAAAGCCGCGAAAAGACGGCCATGAATTTAGGGAAGGATGCCAATGCCCAAGCGTGCGTTGTCCCTTTTATCGGCGGTGCTGGCCTTGTCAGCGCCTGCGTTCGCGCGCGCGGCCGAGGAACGGGAAGCCTGGACACCGACCGCCACCGCCCTGCGCGCCGACGCCGCGGGGATCGGCATGCCGCAAAGCGTGGCCGGCCTGTCGCTCGCCAAGAGCGGGGAGGTTTCCAACGGCGGCAAGGGCATCGACAATTACGCGCAATATCTGTCCGAAGACGGCGCGGTCCAGGCGACGCTCTATGTCTATCTGCCCAGCTATGCCGACGCCTCGCTCGCCGCCTATATGACGGACAAGGCCGTGACGGAGCGTTTCGGAGCAAGGACGCGCCGCACCGCTTATTCCAGCGTCGCGGTGGGCGGACATGCCAATGGCGCCATCCGCGCCGTCTATGACGATGCCGCCGACGGCGCGCTCACCACGGCTGCGGCTTTCCTGCACGCCGGGCGATGGCTGGTGAAGCTCCGCGTCACCGGGCCGACGGAACGACGGAAGGAAGTGCTGGCCGGGCTGGACGGCATGCTGGCGGGTCTTCAGTTCGATGATGCATCCTCGATCCATGCGACCAGGCCCGCTCGACTGGCCGCCTGCCCCGCCAATGAAGGCGGCGACGCCCGCCTCACTGCGCAAACTACGTCCGCGCCCGCCGATATTTCCCTGCCGCGCGAAGGGCAGGAACCGCTCTGCATAAGGGGCAAGGTCGACACCGCCGAGGGCAGCTACGACATTCTCCAGCAGGCCGGCGCCGCAGATGGCGCGATCATCGTGCCGGTGGACGACGCAGGCACCATGGTCGCGTTCGATCCCGCGAAGGACGGCTATCGGCTCTCCATCCATTCCGTGGGTCAGACTGACCTCTACGGCGTCTATGACAAGGTGCCGAGCGCCCGCCAGATCGCCCAGATCCTGGACGGAAAGGACCCTCAGACGGCCCAGGCCGGCGCGACCGCCGACTATGCCGCCAATGGCGAGGTGACGGTACGGACGGCTGGCGTGAAGCTGCGCTGAGAGGGGCGATCAGATCAGATAGCCGACCTCATAAAGCCCCCAGCGCCGTCCGCTGAACATCAGCGGCACGAACACGCTGCGCAACGCCCGATAACGCCCCTCGCCCAGATCCTGGCGGTAGGTGAACAGGAAGAAATCCCCATCGCCGTCCAGCGCGCGGCGGGTCTGGCTGTCCATGAATATCTGCCGGTTGCGGGCATGTTCCATGTTCCAGCGCGTCTGGCCGGGCCGCTGCGGCTGGCTGCGCGCGCTGATATGCGTCGGCAGATAGCCGTTCATGTCGATCAGGCAGCAGCCGACGATGGCGCTGTCCTGCGCGGTCCGCCGGTCGAGCAAGGGCTGCACGCAGCGGTCGGCAAAGGCGGTGAAGCCATTTTCATATTGCATCGGGTCGGAACCGGGCAGCGGCCGGTAGGCGGTATCGAACAGGCTGCCCATGTCCAGTTCCCCCTCCGCCAGCGCCCGCTCGATCAGCGCCTGAATCTCCTCCGCGCCTTCTTCGGCCAGGGCGATATAGCGGCTGTTGCGCGTGACATGGCCGCTATGCGCCGCCCGGTTGAGCATGGCGTTCGCCATCCCCTCCAGCCCTTCCAGGTGGCCGCGCGCGGTTTCGACGCGGGTCGCGCTTTCCGTCGCCGACTGGCTGAAGCGGGCAAGTCCCTGACGCAGGGCCGCGACGTCGCCATCGGCCTCGTCCGTGCAGGTGACGATCGTTTCAGACCGGTCCCCGAACTGCGTCACCAGCGAAGCGATCTCGGCCATGCTGACCCGCAGCGTATCGATATGCGAACCGACTTCGCGGCCGCGCAGGATATTGGCCTCCACCCCGCCAATCAGTTGCCGGGCATCGCGGTCCAGCTGGCCCAGCTTGTCGCCCACGGACGCGGCGGACTCGCCGGCCTGCCCGGCCAGCCGCCGGATCTCGTCCGCCACCACGGCAAAGCCCTGCGTCGCCTCGCCGCCGCGGGCCGCCTCGATCGCGGCGTTCACGCCCAGAAGGCGGGTCTGGCGGGCGATCGCGCCCAGTTGCCCCGAAATATCGCCGACCGTCTCGATGACGTCCAGGAACTGACGCAGATGCCCTTCCAGTCCGGTCACATTCTCGATCAGTTCCGTGATCTGGCCCAGGGAACGTCCGATCGCCTCATGCCCCTGCGCGATGATCTGCCCCGCCCGACGCGCCGTAAGGCTGAGTTCCTGCGCCGCGAGCACGCTTTCATTCTGGCTGACCGCCAGCGCCTCCATCGTCGACTGCAATTCCCCCAGATGCGCCGAATCCGCCTGGATGCGGCGGGTCAGTTCCCCCAGGAAACCCGCCGTTTCGCTGCATTGCAATGCGATGTCGCCCGATCTTTCCCCCAGGTCGGTCAACAAATCCCCGTTTTCCAATGATCGCCGCCCTATTCCGCCCGATATGGATACTGCCTTGTTAACGATGCATTGCAACACTTAACATTCCGACAACGCCCCGCGCTTGCATGATCGGGCAAGCTGGCGGACAAGGGGGCCGTCATGATGCTCAACTTTCTCGACGCGCTGCGCGCTGCCGGCATTCCCGCCGGCATAAAGGAACATCTGCTGCTGCTGGAGGCGCTGGACCGGGACGTCATCGGGCAGCGGCCGGAGGATTTCTATTATCTCGCCCGCGCCACCTATGTGAAGGATGAGGGGCTGATCGACCGTTTCGACCAGGTGTTCGCCCGCGTCTTCAAGGGCGTGCTGGGCAGCGAAGGGGTCGAAGCGGACATTCCCGAGGAATGGCTGCGGCTGGTGGCGGAGAAATTCCTCAGTCCGCAGGAGATGGAGAAGATCAGGTCGCTGGGAAGCTGGGACGAGATCATGGAGACGCTGAAGAAGCGGCTGGACGAGCAGAAGGGGCGTCATCAGGGCGGCAATAAATGGATCGGCACCGGCGGCACCTCGCCCTTCGGCCATGGCGGCTATAATCCGGAGGGGGTGCGGATCGGCGGCGAGAGCCGGCACAAGCGCGCCATCAAGGTGTGGGAAAAGCGCGAATTCGCCAATCTGGACAATCAGAAGGAACTGGGCACCCGCAACATCAAGGTCGCGCTGCGGCGGCTGCGGCGCTTCGCGCGGGAGGGGGCGGCGGACGAGCTCGACCTGGACGAAACGATCCGGGGAACCGCGCGGCAGGGCTGGCTCGACATCCGCATGCGGCCGGAGCGGCACAATGCGGTGAAGCTGCTCCTGTTCCTGGACGTGGGCGGATCGATGGACCCGTTCATCACGCTTTGCGAGGAGCTGTTCTCGGCAGCGACGAGCGAATTCAAGAATATGGAATTCTTCTACTTCCACAACTGCCTCTACGAAGGGGTGTGGAAGGACAACCGCCGCCGCTTTTCGGAGCGGACGCCGACCTGGGACATCCTCCACAAATATGGGCATGACTATAAGGTGATCTTCGTCGGGGACGCGGCGATGAGCCCCTATGAGATCAGCCATCCCGGCGGTTCGGTCGAACATATGAACGAGGAACCGGGCGCAACCTGGCTGAGCCGCGTGCTGCACACCTATCCGGCCGCCGTGTGGCTGAACCCCGCGCAGGAAGCGCATTGGGGCTATAGCCAGTCGACCAGGATGATCCGCGAAATCATGAATGGCCGCATGTATCCCCTGACGATCGAGGGGATTGACGACGCCATGCGGGAACTGACGCGCAAGCGGTGAACCCGGGCCGATTCAGCGATATTCCTCCCTCCGCAGGCGGGAGGGGGTCAGGGAAATATCATGCCGGTTCGAAGAGCACGCCCCCCGTCATCGGCCGCGGCGCGCCGGTCGTGCCGGGGAAACTGATCGGCAGGCCCTTCATATGGCGGACAGCCATATAGGCGAAACCCTGCGCCTCCAGGGCGTCCCCGTCCCATCCGAGGTCGTCCACCGGCCGGACCTCCGCGCCGGTATAATCGCCCAGCATGCGCATCAGCGTTGCATTGTGGCGCCCGCCACCCGCGACATAGATGCGCTTGGGCCGCTCCGCGAGATGCCCTAGCCCGCGCGAGACCGCCGCGGCGGAAAAGGCCGTCAGCGTCGCGGCGCCATCCGCCAACGGCAGCCCGCGCACGGCATCGATGGTGAAGGCCTCGCGGTCTATGCTCTTGGGCGGAGGGACGGCGAACCAGGGATCGGCCAGCATGTGCGCCAGCCGATCTTCATCCACCCGGCCGCCGGCCGCCGTCGCGCCGTTTTCATCAAAGCTCCGGTCGCCATGGCTCTGCATCCAATTATCGATGAGGCCGCTCGCCATGCCGGTATCGAAGGCGACGATTTCCCCGTCGGCGGCGATGGCGGTGATGTTGGCGACCCCGCCCAGGTTCAGCACCGCAACGGGTTTCGCCAGATCATGGGCCAGGGCGCGGTGATAGACGGGGAGCAGCGGAGCGCCCTGTCCGCCCGCCGCGACATCGGCGCTGCGCAGGTCCGCGACGACGGGAATGCCGAAGGCCCCCGCCAGGGCGGCGCCGTCCCCGATCTGCCAGGTCCAGCGCCATTCGGGGCGATGCGCCACGGTATGGCCGTGGAAGCCGATGACGGCGACGTCCTGCGTGACATGGCCGCTGCGGGCCAGCAGGTCCGACACCGCCTCGACATGAAGCTCGGTCAGTTCTTCCTCGACCGCGTGGATGAGCGGTTCGAACCCCGGCCTGTCCATCGCCATGGCGCGCCCGCAGGCTTCGGCCAGGCGAAGGCGGAAGCCCTCGCCATAGGGCATGGCATGGAAAGCGATGCCCTTGCTGGCGCCCTCGCCATCGGTCTCAATCAGCGCGGCGTCTATGCCGTCGCGGGATGTGCCCGACATCAGGCCTATTGCGAGCATCGAATGATCCTGCCTCTTTTACGTTATTCCTCTCAATGCTACAGGGCCGCGCCATGAGCAACTACCAGTCCGATCTGCTCCGCCTGCTCGAAGCGCGCGGCTATATCCACCAGTTGACCGATGCGGAGGGTCTGGACGCCCTGGCCGCCAGGCAGGTCGTGCCGGGCTATATCGGCTTCGATCCCACGGCGCCCTCGCTGCATGTGGGCCATCTGGTGTCGATCATGATGCTGCGGCAGTTGCAGAAGGCCGGGCACAAGCCCATCGTCCTGATGGGCGGCGGCACCGGCAAGATCGGCGATCCCAGCTTCAAGGACGAAGCGCGCAAGCTGCTGACCACCGACGCCATCGCGCAGAATGTCGGCAGCATCAAGCGCGTGTTCGAACGGTTCCTGACATTCGGCGACGGACCGACCGACGCGATCATGGTCGACAATGCGGATTGGCTGGACCGACTGGAATATATCCCTTTCCTGCGCGACATCGGCCAGCATTTCTCGGTCAACCGGATGCTGAGCTTCGATTCGGTGAAGCTGCGGCTGGACCGGGAACAGTCGCTGAGCTTCCTGGAATTCAACTATATGATCCTCCAGGCCTATGACTTTCTGGAACTGTCGCGCCGTTCGGCCTGCCGGTTGCAGATGGGCGGATCGGACCAGTGGGGCAATATCGTCAACGGCGTCGAACTGGCGCGACGGGTGGACGGCACGCAGGTGTTCGGGCTGACGACACCGCTGCTCACCAATGCCGACGGCACCAAGATGGGCAAGACCGTGGGCGGCGCGGTGTGGCTCAACGAGGACCAGCTTTCCAGCTATGATTACTGGCAGTTCTGGCGCAACACGGCCGATGCCGACGTCGCCAGCCGGCTGCGGCTGTTCACCGACCTGCCGATGGACGAGGTGGAGCGGCTGGCCGCCCTGCAGGGCGCGGAGATCAACGAGGCGAAGAAGGTCCTGGCGAACGAGGCGACGGCGCTCTGCCGCGGCGCCGATGCCGCCGCCGCCGCCGCGGAGACGGCCCGCCGGACTTTCGAGGAGGGCGCCTCCGATGCCAATCTGCCGACCGTCAGCCTTGGCGCGGACGGGCTGAACATCGTGCAGGGCACCGCCGCGCTGGGCTTTGCCGCCTCCAACAAGGAAGTGCGGCGGAAGCTGGCGGAAGGCGCCATCCGCGTCAATGGAGAGGTGGTGAACGACCCCGCCCTGCCCCTGAAGGCGGGGGACAAGGTCAGCTTCGGCGCGAAGAAGCACGGGCTGGTAACCGCCTGAAATCGAAAGAGCGTGCAGCGCGCCTTAACCATGGAAGGTAAGGAATAGGCCACCTTCCTTATCTTATCCTGCGGGCATGCCTTCGGTGTTCGCAAGCCTGTCCCATCTGAACCAGTCGCGGGACCCCGCCGCCAACCAGCGACGCGTGCAGCGGGATCTGGTCGATATGGTCAGCCATATCACCGCGCAGGGGCGAACCCATGGCGCGCGGATCATCAACATCTCCGCCCTGGGATTGATGTGCCGGACGGATGCGCCGTTGGCCATGGGCGAACGGGTGACGATATGGCTGCCGGTGGTGAAGGACCATGCCGGGGACGTGCGCTGGTCGGAAGATGGGCGGATCGGCGTCGAGTTCCTGAAGCGGATCGAACCGCATGTCTATGACGCGATGCTGTCCCTCATTCCGCCACGGCAGACGGCCTGGTAAACGCCTTCCCAAGATCATCCCCCGCCTCCAGCCGCTGGCGCGAACGGACCAGCGCCTGCGGCATTTGCGTGCGCAGGAAATTCATCATCGCCTCCCGCACCTCGCAGCGCAGGTCGAAGGCTATGCCGGCGTTGCGGGCGCTCAGCAGGCCGCGCAGCTCCAGCGCATCGGCGCGCTGGTCGGTGACCTGCAATATCGCGACCCGCCCATCCCAGCGGCTGTTGGCCTTGACCGCCTCGATGAATTTCGCCCGGATCGCCTCTATGTCGGCGGCAGGATCGACGTAAAGGAATACGGTGCCGAGCAGGTCGGAGGTTTTCGTCGTCCAGTTCTGGAACGGCTTTTCCAGGAAATAGGACACCGGCACGATCATCCGCCGGTCGTCCCAGATGCGGATGACGACATAGGTCAGCTTGATGTCCTCGATCCGGCCCCACTCGCCCTCGACGATCACGACATCGTCCAGCCGGATCGGTTCTGAAAAGGCCATCTGGATGCCGGCGATCAGGTTCTTGAGCGCGGGCTGCGCCGCCGCGCCGACCGCCAGCCCGGCCAGCCCCGCCGACGCCATCAGCGTAACCCCGACGCTCCGCACGCCGGGAATGGCGATCAGCATCAGCGAGACGATCAGGAAGCCGACGATGAACTGCGTCACGCGGTAGAGGATGCGGATGCGGGTATGCTGCCGCCGCGCCTTCAGATTATCCTCCACGCTGATGTCGCTGCGGCGCTCCAGGATGATGCGCCCCGCCCGCATCAGGGAAAAGATCAGCCAGCCCATCAGCAGGATGAACAGCATTTTCGACCCGATGGACCAGATCGCCTCCACATTCGGGCTGAAGGTCAGCGGCTGGATGCCCGCGGCCAGCGTCATGAGAACGATCAGCCAGCGGCTGGGGTGATAGAGGGCGGGAAGGATCACCGGCTCTATCCGCATCCGCCGCACGATGCGGGTCGCCAGCCAATAGACCAGCCAATGGAGCAGGAAGGCGACGGCGACCGACAGGCCGATCGAGATCGCTGCCATCGACGTGACATGGTGCAGGCTGATGTCGGATTGCATGGTCCTGCAACGACAGGGCCGCGGGATGGTTTCGCAGGTGCGGCAGGCCGTTGCTTCCACGATGCGTGCCGACCCTGCGAGGGAAACGCCGCCCGGTCGCACGACCGCCGGCACCGGGTTCCCGCCTCGCCAGAACAGGCAGCGATCCTACCCGCTGCGCAGCAGACCCACCGCCGCGTCGCGCTCGAAAAGATAGAGGCAGGTTCTGGCCGCCTGCCCTCGCGCCTCGCTCAGTCCCCCATCGCGGTCGATCAGCAGATGCGCGTCGTCGCGCGCGGGATCGAGCAGGGCGGAGAGATGCTCCGGCGTGGCCAGCTTCAACTGCTGCTCGCCCGACTGGCGCGTGCCCAATATCTCACCCGCGCCCCGCAGGCGCAGGTCTTCCTCGGCTATGCGGAAACCGTCATTGGTTTCCCGCATCAGGGCCAGCCGCGCCCTGGCGGTCTCGCTCAGCGCATTGCCGCGCAGCAGGATGCAGACCGACTGGTTCTGCCCCCGCCCCACCCGGCCACGCAACTGGTGAAGCTGCGCCAGGCCGAAGCGGTCGGCCCCTTCGATGATGATGAGGTTGCTGTTGGGAACGTCGACGCCGACCTCGATCACGGTGGTCGCCACCAATATCTTCGCCCGGGCGGAGGCGAAGGCTTCCATCGCGGCGTCCTTCTCCGGCCCCTTCATCCTGCCGTGCACGATGGCGACGCGCTCGCCGAAGCGCATCCGCAGCGTCTCCGCCCGCGCCTCGGCGGCGGCAAGGTCGCTATTCTCGCTTTCCTCGACCAGCGGGCAGACCCAATAGGCCTGCCCCCCGCCCTCCACATGGCGGGCCAGCGCCTCCACCACTTCGTCCAGACGCCCGGAGGACATGACGACGGTCTGGATCGGCTGCCGACCCGGCGGCATCTCGTCCAGGCGGGACACGTCCATCTCGCCATAATAAGTGAGCGTCAGCGTGCGCGGGATCGGCGTGGCGGTCATCACCAGCAGGTGCGGCGCACGCTCCGCCTTGGCCGCCAGCATCATGCGCTGCGCGACGCCGAAGCGATGCTGCTCGTCGATCACCGCCAGGGCGAGGTTCTTGTATCGCACCGCATCCTGGAAGATGGCGTGGGTGCCGACCAATATGTCGATGCTCCCGTCCGCCAGTCCCATGAGGGTGGATTCGCGCGCCTTGCCCTTTTCGCGCCCGGTCAGGATGGCGATATTCACCGGCAGGCCCGACGCCATCCGGCGCAGCGTTTCATAATGCTGGCGGGCAAGGATTTCGGTCGGCGCCAGCAGCGCGCCCTGCGCCCCCGCCTCGACCGTGTTGAGCAGCGCCATCAGCGCGACCAGCGTCTTGCCCGACCCCACATCGCCCTGCAACAGGCGCAGCATGGGCACGGGCTGGGCCATGTCGCCCTCTATTTCCATGAAGGCGCGGCTCTGCGCGCCGGTCGGCGCAAAGGGCAGCTTGAGCATGGCGCGCAACCGGCCGTCTCCGGCAACGGGCACGCCCCGGCGCCTGCGGGACGACTGGCGCACCAGCATCAGCGCAAGCTGCCCGGCGAATATCTCGTCATAGGCGAGCCGCTCGCGGGCCAGCGCGTCCGTGGGATCGGCATGGATGCGATGCAGGGCCTCCCGCCATCCGGGCCAGCCCTTGCGGGCGAGCAGGCTGGGTTCGATCCATTCGGGCAGTTCGGGGGCGCGGGCCAGCGCCTGCGCCACCAGGTCGCGCAGGCGATTGTTGGTCAACCCTTCGGACAGGCCATAGACCGGCTCGCGCGCGGGAATGGTGACGGCTTCCTCCGGCGGAAGGACATGGTCGGGATGCACGATCTGCAGATTGTCGCCATGGGCCTCCAGCTTGCCGGAGACGAACTTCGCTTCGCCCAGCGGCAGCAGCTTGCGCGGCCAGGCGCTGTTGCGGCCGAAATAGACCAGCGCGACGCTGTTCCCGTGCCGGTCCTGCGCGATCACGCGGAACGGCGCGCGGGCGCTGCCGGACGCGCGATAATCGGTGGGCGTCAGCGTGATGCCGATGACCCGGCCTGAATCGCCCAGGATCAGCTCGTCCACCATGCGGCGGTCGATGAAGCTGACCGGAAGATGGAAGGCAACGTCGACGGCGCGCGCCAGGCCCAGCCGCTCCAGCGGTTTTGCCAATGTTGGGCCGACGCCTTTCAGCGCTTCGATTTCGGTGAAGAGTGGGTTGAGGATATCGGGTCGCATGGCTATCTGCATGCGTCTAGCCCAGCCGGGACGATGCGCAAACATCCGATCGGTAATTTCGCCATGCTCGCGCAAGGAACAAATTGTGAACGAAGACCCCCGCATCCGCCGCCTGCAATTCCGGGCCTGGCATCGCGGCATCAAGGAAGCGGACCTGGCGGTGGGGGGATTTTTCGATCGCTACCATGCCGAATGGGGCGAAGAGGAACTGGATTGGTTCGAACGCTTTATCGAGGAACAGGATGCCGACATCATGGCCTGGGCCCTCGGCACGCTGCCGCTGCCGGAACAATGGCGCGGGCCGATGTGGGACAGGTTCGTGAAGATGGATTTCGTGGAGATCGGGAAGAAATAGACGCCCTACGCCGTCATCCCCGCGAAGGCGGGGATTCATCTCCTGACGGAGCATCCACACGCCGGGCCGGGAAACGCATCCCGCCTTCGCGGGAATGACAAAGCAAGAAATGACCGATCTCCAGAAAATCCTCAAAGCCTCCGCCCCGATGACCCTTTCCGGCGTGCCGGCCGGTTTCCAGCCCTGGCTGCTGGCGGACATCGCGCGCGCCGCCCCGTCCCGCACCCTGTTCGTCGCCCCCGACGAGCAGCTGATGCGCGCCGTGGCGGATACGGCGCATTATTTCGCGCCGGAGATCGAGATCGTCGAAATCCCGGCCTGGGACTGCCTGCCCTATGATCGGGCCAGCCCTTCGCTGCGCACCGCCGCGGCGCGGCTGGCGGGCCTCTACGCCCTGCAAGGGAGGCCGCAGGGACCGCAACTCGTCCTCACCACGCTCAACGCCCTCACCCAGCGCACGCTGACGCCGTTCCGCGTGCGGCAACTGGTGGCGAAACTCGCGCCCAAGGAACGGATCGCCATCTCGCGGCTGGCCGACATGCTGCAGGCCAATGGCTATGTGCGCACCGACACCGTGCATGACCGGGGCGAGTTCGCCATACGCGGCGGCATTGTCGACCTGTTCCCCGGCGGCGAGGAACAGCCGCTCAGGCTCGATTTCTTCGGGGACGAGATAGAGACGGTGCGTCGCTTCGATCCCGCCGACCAGCGGACGAGCGGGAGCGTCGAGGGCTTCACCCTGCTCCCCGCGTCGGAGGCCTTGCTGGACGAGGAGACGATCAAGCGCTTCCGCGGCCGCTATCGCGAAATTTTCGGCGCCACGGCCACCGGCGACCCGCTCTATCAGGCGGTGAGCGACGGGCGCCGCCTGCAGGGCATGGAACATTGGCTGCCGCTGTTCGAGGAACGGCTGGTGCCCCTGACCGACCATCTGGGCGACGACAGCCTGATCCTGCTGGACCATGGCGTCGCGGGCGCGGCGGAGGCGCGGTTCGAGGCGATCAGGGACTATCATGCGAACCGCGCCGCGGCGAAATCCTCCGATCCCGGCGCCTATCGGCCGCTGGAGCCCAGGGCCCTCTATCTGGAGGCGGAGGAATGGGCCGCTTTGGCGCGGGACTGGCCGATGCACGCCACCACCCCCTTCCATGAACCGGAAACCGCCTCCGTCCTCGACTTCGCCGTGGATGGCCCACGCGACTTCGCGCCGGAGCGGGCGCAGAACGCCAATGTCTATGAGGCGGTGAGCAAACATATCGCTGCGCTCCAGCGGGCGAAGAAGAAGGTGGTCATCGCCAGCTATTCGGGCGGCGCGCGGGAACGGCTGTCCGGATTGCTGGCCGACCATGGGCTGAAGCGGATCGCGGCGGCGGACAGCTGGCAGGAGGCGCTGGGCATCGCGGCCGGGGGCAGCACGGTGCTGACCGTCCTGCCGCTCGACCATGGCTTCACCGCGCCCGACGTGGCGGTGCTGACCGAACAGGACATGCTGGGCGACCGGCTCGTGCGGCGGGCCAAGCGCAAGAAGAGCGCGGACGCTTTCCTGGCCGAACTGGCGACGCTCTCGCCGGGCGATCTGGTCGTGCACATGGACCATGGCATCGGCCGCTATGAAGGGCTGACCCAGATTCCCGTCGCCAAGGCGGCGCATGATTGCGTCGCGCTGGAATATGCGGGCGGCGACAAGCTCTATGTGCCGGTCGAGAATCTGGAGGTTCTCTCCCGCTACGGCTCCGAAAGCGAGGGCGTCAGCCTGGACAGGCTGGGCGGGGAGGCCTGGCAGCGGCGCAAGGCGCGGATGAAGGAACGCATCCGGGAGATTGCGGGCGAACTGCTCAAGACCGCGGCGGAGCGTGCCCTGCGGCCCGCGACCGTGGCGGAACCCGACAGCGCGGGCTATCCCGCCTTCGTCGACCGCTTCCCCTATCAGGAAACCGACGATCAGGACCGGGCGATCGGCGACGTGATCGAGGATCTGGGCGCTGGCAGGCCGATGGACCGGCTGGTCTGCGGCGATGTCGGCTTCGGCAAGACGGAGGTCGCGCTGCGCGCCGCCTTCGTCGCGGCGATGGCGGGGATGCAGGTGGTGGTGATCTGCCCGACCACCCTGCTCGCCCGGCAGCATCACATGAATTTCGAGGAGCGTTTCCGGGGTTTCCCGGTGAAGATCGGCCGCCTGTCCCGGCTGGTGCCGGACAAGGAGGCGAAGGCGGTGAAGGCCGGCCTTGCCGACGGGACCGTCGACATCGTGGTGGGCACCCATGCGCTGCTGGCCAAGGGGCTGGAGTTCAAGCGGCTGGGCCTTGTCATCGTGGACGAGGAACAGCGGTTCGGCGTGACCCACAAGGAACGGCTGAAGTCGCTCAAGACCGACGTCCACGTGCTGACGCTGACGGCGACGCCCATCCCGCGCACCTTGCAGATGGCGATGTCGGGCCTGCGCGAACTGTCGGTCATCCAGACGCCGCCGGTGGATCGCCTGGCGGTGCGGACCTACATCATGCCGTGGGACGGGGTCGTGATCCGCGAGGCGCTGCTGCGCGAACATTATCGGGGCGGCCAGAGCTTCTTCGTCGTGCCGCGCATTTCCGACCTGACGGAGATCGAGGAATTTCTCCGCACCGAAGTGCCCGAAGTGCGGCCGGTGGTCGCCCATGGCCAGATGAGCGCGACGGAGGTGGAGGAACGCATGTCGGCCTTCTACGACAAGCGCTACGACGTGCTGCTCTCGACCACCATCGTCGAAAGCGGGCTCGACATTCCGTCCGCCAACACGCTCATCATCCATCGGGCGGACCGCTTCGGCCTGGCGCAGCTCTACCAGCTTCGCGGGCGGGTCGGGCGGGCGAAGGCGCGCGCCTATGCCTATTTCACCACGCCCGCCAACCGGGTGATCACCGAAACGGCGGAAAAGCGGCTGAAGGTGCTGTCCGACCTGGATACGCTGGGCGCGGGGTTCCAGCTTGCCAGCCACGACCTCGACATACGCGGCGCGGGCAATCTGGTGGGCGACGAGCAGTCCGGCCATATCAAGGAGGTCGGGTTCGAACTCTACCAGTCGATGCTGGAGGACGCGATACTGGAGGCGAAGGCCGGCGGCGCGGGGCTGGAGAAGGCGCGCGAGAGCTTCTCGCCGCAGATCACCGTGGACGCGCCGATCCTCATTCCGGAGGATTATGTGCCCGACCTCGACCTGCGCATGGGGCTCTATCGACGCCTCAACGAAGTCGAGGACCGGCAGGGGCTGGAGGCGTTCGCCGCCGAACTCATCGACCGGTTCGGCAAGCTGCCCGCGCCGACGCAGAACCTGTTCAAGATCATCGAGATCAAGCAGAATTGCGTCGCCGCCAATATCGCGAAAATCGATGTCGGACCGAAGGGCGCGCTGGTCAGCTTCTTCGAGGACCGCTTCCCCCGGCCCGAGGGGCTGGTCGCCTATATCCAGCGGCTGAACGGCGTGGCGCGGCTGCGGCCCGACAGCAAGGTGGTGGTGAACCGGGCCTGGGCCGATCCGGCGGCGCGGCTCAACGGCGCGCTGCAGCTTTCCAAGGGGCTGGCGAAGGCGGCGGCCTGAACGCCAGCACCCCTTTGTCATCCCTCGGACAACAGCCAGCAACAGTCGCAACCTAAATCCCGCTCTGGCGACCGGACAGCAAAGTCCGGCGCCAAGCAGGAGAATGACATGAGTTTGACTCTTATTGCCCTGGCCGCGGCAGCGGCCACGCACAGCGTGCAGATCGACCATGGCGGAAAGCCTGTCGAGGCGACCTACAGCGCCCGCGCCGAGTTCCGCACCAGAACCATCGGCGCCCGGACCCCGAACCGAGCCGACATGCAACGGTGCCAGTGGACCGCCACCATATTGGTCGACCGGGCGCTCAGCCATGGACCGGCGCTCAGCCGCACGGTTTCCAGCGACAGACAGTTTTCCGGCAGCGAGCATGGCGCCTGCACGCCCGGCCGCCAGTCGGGCGAACGCAATCTGGCCCGTTATGAAGGCGCAATCCGCGAACATCTGATCGCGGTTGCACAGGTGGACCACGCGCCGCTACTGGCCGAGCTTGATGCCGTCCGCAATCTTGCCTCCAACTGAAAACGGGGCGGCGCTGGCCTGCGCCATTCTGGCCAGCGCCTTCCTGGCTGGCGTCGGCGCTGGCCCCGCCTTCGCGCAATATGCCGACGGCGTGTCGGCCACGGTCGAGGTCGCAAGCGACGAGCGGCGCCGGGGCCTGAGCTGGAGCGAGGGCGACCCGGTGCTGCGTGGTACGCTGTCCGTGCCCGTGGCTGACGGGCTGAGCCTCGACGGCGCCGCCGCCTCGCTATGGGGCAGCGCCCGGCATGGCGGAGCCGATGCCGTCGTCGACCTGGGGGCGGCCTATGCACGGCAGATCGGCGGATGGCGGCTTTCCGCCGAAGGCCGCTATCACCTTTTCCCCGGAAGTTCCGGACAGGGCTATGGCGAAATCGGCGCTGGCGCGGCTTTCCTGATCGGGCCGGCCAGCATCGACGTCAACGGCAGCTATGCCCCCAGGCAGCCGTCCATCGGCGGGGACAATCTCTATCTGTCCGCGTCGGCGGCGATGGGGTTGCCGGGCACGCCCCTCACCGTCTCCGCGCGGATCGGCCGGTCTTCGGGCGATGCGCGCAACACGGCCCGCGCCGCGCGACTGCGCCCGGACGGCGCCTATTGGGACCATGGGATCGGCGTCGATTATATGAAGGGCCGCTGGTTCGCCGGCCTGCGCTATGCCGACAGCGGCATCGCAGGCCCCGGAGGCCGCCATGCGGGGGCAAGCCTGATCGGACGGGTGGGGTTAGGCCTTTAGCGCCAGCGCCACCAGATCGGCGGAGGAAACGCCCGCCGAACGCAGGAAACCCTGATAATAGTCGCAACCTTCACGGGTGAGGAGATCGAGCTGCTGCTCGGTCTCCACCCCTTCGGCAATGACGCGCAGGCCCAGCGACTTCGCCATGTGGATGACGCCCCGCACGATGATCCTGTCGCGGGCGGTCCCCGCAATGTCCTGCGCCAGCCCGCTGTCGATCTTCAGATAATCGAGCGGCAGGCTCTTGAGATAGGCAAGGCTGGAATAGCCGGTGCCGAAATCGTCCACCGCCACCGCCAGCCCTTCGGCCCGCAGCGCCGTCAGCAAGGCGGTGGCATTGTCCACATCCTCGATCAGGCCGCTCTCGGTGATCTCCACCGTCAGGCGCGACCGGGGAAAGCCGCTCATGTCCACCAGGTTCAGGAACTGCGGCATGAAGCCGGGCTGGGCGATGTCCTCCGCCGTGACGTTGATCGACAGGCGCAGGTGCGACAGCGCGCGCGGCCAGGCGGCGGCCTGCCGCAGCGCTTCGGCCTGAATATGCGCCGAAAGCGGCAGCATGTAGTCGGAACGCTCCGCCGTGGCGAACAGCATCCCCGCCCCCAGAGCGCCATATTGCGGGTGGTTCCAGCGCGCCAGCGCCTCGACCCCGATCATATGCTCGCCCCCGACCGGATATTGCGGCTGGAACAATATGCCGATCTCCCCGCGATGCAAGGCGAGGCGCAGGTCGGTTTCCAACTGGTCGGCATCCACCTGTCGGCTGCGCTTTTCCGAAGAAAAGATGCGGATGCCCTCCCCTCCCCCGACCCTGGCGTCGGCCAGAGCGGTGCCGGCGCGGCGGATCAGCCGGGTTGCGTCGTCGTCCGGACGCGACTGGGCAATGCCGCAACGCGCCGTCAGGCGGATCAGATGGTCGCCCGCGCTGAACGGACGGCCGATGGCGCCGATCAGTTGCCGGGCCAGGAAGGTCGCCTTCTCCGCCGTCGCCGCTTCGCCCGTCAGGCCGATCAGGAATTCCGTCCCGGCGATGCGCGCGACCATCGCGCCGACCGCCATGTCGACGGTCATGCGCTCTATGCGGCGGGCGATCCGGCCCAGCAGCGCGTCGCCCACCACCTGGCCATAGGCGGCGTTCATCCGGTCGAACTGGCTGATCGACAGCAGCAGCACCGTCGTCGCCAGCCCCTGCCGCCGTTCCAGCCAGTCGAGCGCCGCCTGACGCGAGCGCAGCCCGGTCAGGTCGTCGCGGCCGGTCGCATCATGGCCATGCGCGTCGGACAGCCATTCCACATCCGCCGCCACCACCCCGTCGATCAGCCGCAGATGATGGACCAGCCGGTCGCCCGGACGGCCCGGCGCGGCATGGGCGAAGGCCTCCGGACGCCCGGAACGCATCATGCCGCGGAGGGCGGCGATCACCGAGCGGCGCTCCGATCGCGGCAGGCGGCGGATGAAGGCGGCCGGATCGACGCTCTGCCGCTCAAGGCCAAGATGGCGCGCAAGATTGTCGCTGAGGCGGATGCGGTCCCCGTCCCTTTCCCAGTACAGCGCATCCCCGCGCCGGATGCGCTGGGCGCGCCGGCTGTGCGTCGTCCCGCCAACGAGCCGGTCGACCAGCCGCTGCGCCGAAGCCAGCGTCGCGCGCAGCTCGACCGGCGTGAAGGGCACGGCAAGGAAATGCGTCGCCCCCGCCTCCAGCAATCCGGGCACGGCGGCCATGTCGAGAGCGTCGACCAGCGCGATGAGCGCACCCCCACCCGCATCCACCGCGGGCGCCAGCGACGTGATCAGGCCGGCCTCGCCATCGCGCGCGCCGCGCATGTCGACCAGGGCGATCTGGGCATCGCTGTGCAGGAAGCGCTGCGCCGCATCGGTCGCGCGACGGGCGGCGATGGCGCGCCAGCCGGCCGTCCGCACCTGCTGCGACAGTCCGTCGCGGTCCCCCGGCGACAGAATGAAGAGGCTGCGCTGTCCGTCCAGTGCGGTCTCGCCGCTCACATGATGCTCCTCGGGACGGTTCATCGCCCCTTCCTAGACCCCATCGGTTAGCGTCCTGTTTACGCTGCCGCAACCGGTGACGCTTGCACGGGGCAGGTCCATCGCCTAGCTAGCATATATGGAGATGGCCGATCTTGGGCGCACGGTCCTGACCGATGCACTCGGCCGCCGGATCAGCTATTTGCGGATTTCGGTGACGGACCGGTGCGACCTGCGCTGCCGCTATTGCATGGCGGAGCGGATGACCTTCCTTCCCAGGGATCAGGTCCTGACGCTGGAGGAGATCGCGCTGCTGGCCGATCTCTTCATCGCCCGGGGCGTGCGCAGGATCAGGCTGACCGGCGGCGAACCGCTGGTGCGGCGCGACATCGTCGACCTCGTCCGGCGCATCGGCCGGCATGTGGGCGCGGGCCTCGACGAACTGACGCTCACCACCAACGGCACGCGGCTCGCGCATCATGCGCAGGCGCTTGCGGATGCGGGCGTCCGGCGCATCAATGTCAGCCTGGACAGCCTTGACCCTGAACGTTTCGCCCATGTCACGCGGAACGGCGACATCCGGCCGGTGTTCGAAGGGCTGGAGGCAGCGCGGGCCGCCGGCCTGTCGGTCAAGATCAACATGGTCGCGCTCAAGGGCATCAATGAGGACGAGATCCTGCCGATGCTGCACTGGTGCGATGCGCGGGGGTTCGACCTGACGCTGATCGAGACCATGCCGCTGGGCGAAACCGGGGAAGACCGGACGGATCATTATCTGCCGCTGACGCAGGTGGCCGATTCGATCCGCCGGCATCACGCGCTGACGCCGGTCCCGCATCGCACCGGCGGCCCCGCGCGCTATCATGCGGTCGAGGGGTTGAAGGCGCGGCTGGGACTGATCACGCCGCTCACCCATAATTTCTGCGCCGACTGCAACCGCATGCGCATGACCTGCGAAGGCAAGATCTTCATGTGCCTGGGCCATGAGGATCATGTCGACCTGAAGGCCGCCTTCCGCCAGGGCGGCCTGCCCGCGGTGGAGCCGCTGATCGACCGCGCCCTGCGGCTGAAGCCGGCGGCGCATGATTTCCGCATCGGCGCCGATGCCGCGCCGGCGGTGCGGCGGCATATGAGCGTGACCGGCGGATGACCGACGACGTCCGGCGCGCTCTGGTCGCGTCCCCCAGTCCGGCGGCCAAGGCGGCGGAGGAAAGGCTGCGCGCCGCCTATGATTTCGTGCCCGTGGAGCAGGCGGACATGATCATCGCACTGGGCGGCGACGGCTTCATGCTCCAGACGCTGCACTCCATGCTGGAGGGGCGGCGAATCCTGCCGGTGTTCGGCATGAACCTGGGCACGGTCGGCTTCCTGATGAACGAATGGCGGCTCGAACGGCTGGAACAGCGGATAGAGGCGGCCAAGCCGTTCAAGGTCAATCCGCTGCGCATGGTCGTCGACACCGTGGATGGGGAGCGTTTCTCCATCCCCGCCATCAACGAAGTCTCGCTGCTGCGCGAAACGCGTCAGACCGCCAAGCTGGAGGTGAAGGTCAACGACCGCACCGTCCTGCCCGAACTGGTGTGCGATGGCGTGCTGGTGGCGACGCCGGCCGGATCGACGGCCTATAATCTCTCGGCGCATGGACCGATCCTGCCGCTCGGATCGGCGCTGGTGGCGCTGACGCCGATCAGCCCCTTCCGCCCCCGGCGCTGGCGCGGTGCGATCCTGCCGGAAAATACGGCGATCCAGTTCACGGTGCTCGATCCCGTGAAGCGCCCGGTCAGCGCCGTTGCCGACCAGCGCGAAGTGCGCGACGTCGCGCAGGTCGAGGTGAAGATCGATCGCGCGACCCCGCTGACCTTGCTGTTCGACCCCGAACATACGCTGGACGACCGGATCGCGGCCGAACAGTTCATCGCGTGAAAATTCCGTCATTTGGCGCTTGCCATTGCCGGAAATCCGCTGCTATAGGCGCGGCCTGCCCAGCGGAAGCCGGGTTGCTCCCCGATAGCTCAGCGGTAGAGCATTCGACTGTTAATCGAATGGCCGTAGGTTCGAATCCTACTCGGGGAGCCACTTTCCATCCTGCGGCGGCACCGGAAAACCTCCCTTATTCAGGCAGATTGACACGCCTTGGCTCATGCCCCGCGCGCGTCGGGCCATTCAGGCATTTTTTTCGGACTGGCGGCGGTTCCGGCCCTTGCCATTTCGCCAAAGCCGCTGCATATGCGCGGCCTGCCCGGCGCAAGCCGGGCCGCTCCCCGATAGCTCAGCGGTAGAGCATTCGACTGTTAATCGAATGGCCGTAGGTTCGAATCCTACTCGGGGAGCCAGTCTTTCACACCGGATCGGCTTCGCGAAACCAGAGGAACATTCCGCTCCATTCGGGCGTAAAAGCATGTCCCCCGGCCGTTTCCGCCCATCATCATGCCATCAGAATGCGGTTGCCTTGACCGGCGCGTCGTTCGCCTTGCGCTTGCCGAGCGACACGCGCGCTCCTGCCCGGATATAGCTCCACAGCGCGCGCTTGTCCGCATCGGAGAGGGTTTCGAAGCGGGGCATGCCCCGCTCCATGAGCGGCCCTTCCGACAGAAGCTGCGAGAAGGCCTGGTAATCCAGCGCCACGCCCGATTCCCGAAGGTCCGGCCCGGGAACGCCGGTATTGTTGAGGCCCGCGCCATGGCAGGCGTGACACATGTTCGCTCCATAGAGCTTGGCGCCGCGCTTGACCGCGGCTTCATCCAGAACCAGCTTCGGATCGTCCACCGCGCGAACCTGAAAATCCGCGGGCGCCGTCTTCGGGAGCCGTGCCTTGCCCCCCAGGGCGAAGGTCAGCAGACGCCGGGGCTGCGCATTATATTTCCAGCCGCGATCCGCATACCGGCCCAGCATCGCCACGCCGCCGCCATAGCCGACCAGCAGCGAGAGATACTGCCTGCCGCCCACTTCATAGGTGATCGGCGGCGCGATGATCCCCAGCCCCGCGTTGAAACGCCACAGTTGCTTGCCGGTGCGGGCATCATATCCGTGCAATATCCCGTCGGCATCGCCCTGGAAGACGAGGTTGCCCCGCGTGGTCATCGTGCCGCCGTTCCACAGGCTGTCATACTGGACCTTCCACCGGGCCTTCTGCGCCACGGGGTCCCAGGCGATGAGTTCGCCCTTGCCGTCGCGCTGGTCGTTCGGATCGGCATGGATCGAAAAATGCGTGCCAGCGCCCGAAACGCCGAATATCGGCTCGCCGCCGTTCGCCTTCACCCTCTCCAGAAAGGCCTTGTCTTCCTCATAGACGGCGCCAAGCTGCATATAGGGTATATAAACCAGCCCCGTATCCGGATTATAGGCCATGGACTGCCAATTATGCGCGCCCTGCGGGCCCGGCCAGATGGTTATCGGCCCCTTTTCATACCGGACATTGGGCACCTCCACAGGCCGGCCGGATTTCACGTCGATCCGATCGGCCCAGTTGACCTTGCCGATCTTCTCGGCCGAAATCAGCTTCCCGCTGTCGCGGTCGATCACATAGAAGAAGCCGTTGGTCGGCGCCTGCATCAACACGCGCCGCGGTTTCCCGTCGATGTCGAGCCGCGCTAGCGTCATCTGGGCTGCCGCCTTGTAATCCCATGCTTCCTGCGGATTGACCTGATAATGCCAGATATAGCGGCCCGTATCGGCATCCAGCGCGACGATGGAGGCGAGGAAGAGATTGTCGCCGCCGCCGGGCGTGCGCAGGCGCGGATTATAGGGGCCCGAATTGCCTGCGCCGATATAGATGCGGTTCATCTCCGCGTCATAGGTGATGCCGTCCCAGACGGTGCCGCCCCCGCCCCATTTCCACCATTGCCCGGTCCAGCTTTTCGCGGCCATCGCCAGCGCCGGCTGCTCGAACGGCTTCGCCGGATCGCCCGGCACGGTGTAGAAACGCCACAATTGCCTGCCGCTGTTCGCGTCATAGGCCGTGACATAGCCTCGGGCGGCCCAGTCCCCGCCGCCATTGCCGATGATCACCTTGCCATTGAACACGCGGGGAGCGCCCGTGATGAACTGAAAGGAATCCTCCGCCACCGTCTGCCGCGACCAGATGGGGCGGCCGGTTCGGCTGTCCAGAGCCACCAGCCGGCCGTCGCGTGTGCCGACATAGACCTTGCCCTGCCAATAGGCGGCGCCTCGGTTGACCGAGAAGATATAGTGCATGGTCTGCGGGCGCAGCGCCCATTCCCGTGAGTCCCAGCGCCAGAGCCGCTTTCCGGTCCGCGCATCGACCGCATAGACCGATGCGTCCTGACCGGTGAAATAGAGCGTGCCGCCGACCGCCAGCGGCGTCGCCTCCAGCTGATGCTCCCCCTCCAGATCGAGCGACCAGGCAAGGCCCAGCGACGCGACATTGCCGTCGTTGATCTCCTCCAGCCGGCTGAAGCGCATCTCGTCCTGCGTCCCGCCATAATGCGCCCAGTCCGCTGAACTGCCGCCGACGGAAGGCTCTGCCGGACCGCGGCAGGCGGCAAGGCCGATCGTCATCGCAGCCACGAGGGAAGGGGCGAGAAGACGCCTGCACAGCCCGGCGGCAATGCCGGTCATGGCAGGCCTGCCGCCTTCCGGGCTCCGCTGGCCTCGATCGACATGATTGGGTCCGCTCATGATCTTCCCCCCTCCCACCGGCCGGGTTTTCCCGCCCCGCATCCGCCGGACTCGGCGGCAGTTGTCACCGACGCGATCATATGCCACATTATCCACCATACAATATTAAATCGACTTTTTTACTGGAAGTCACTTTTCAGGGAGGCGGCAGATGAGCGGCGGCGGAAAGTCCGGGGAGGAACGCAGGCTGCGGTCCCGGCAATGGTTCGACAATGCCGAGGATCCGGTGCTCGCCTCGCTGTACACGGACCGCTATCTGAACTTCGGACTGACACCGGAAGAGCTCCAGAGCGGGCGGCCCATCATCGGCATCGCCCAGACCGGCAGCGACCTTTCGCCCTGCAACAGAAGCCATCTCGAACTCGCGCAGCGGGTGAAGGACGGCATTCGCGAATCAGGCGGCATTCCGCTGGAGTTTCCGGTCCATCCCATTCAGGAGACCGGCCGCCGCCCGACCGCGGCGATCGACCGCAACCTCGCCTATCTGGGACTGGTCGAAACGCTGCACGGCTATCCGCTGGACGGCGTCGTGCTGACCACGGGCTGCGACAAGACGACCCCCGCCTGCATCATGGCGGCGGCGACCGCCAACATCCCCGCCATGGTGCTCACCAACGGGCCGATGCTCAATGGCTGGTACAGGGGCGAGCGGGCGGGCGCGGTGAGCATCGCCTGGAAATTGCGCGCCGAACATGCCGCCGGCCGGATCAGCGAGGGCGAGATGAGGAAGGCGATCATGGATGGCGCCACCTCAGCCGGCTATTGCAACACGATGGGCACCGCGTCGACGATGAATGCCCTGGCCGAAGTGCTCGGCCTCTCCCTGCCGGGCAGCGGCACCATTCCGGCCGCCTATCGGGAACGCGGCGCCACCGCCTATCGCACCGGGCGCAGGATCGTGGAACTGGTGCGGCAGAATATCCGCCCTTCCGACATATTGATGCCGTGGTCGTGAACACCGCGCTCGGGGGATCGAGCAACGCGCCGGTGCACATCATAGCCATAGCCCGCCATGTCGGCGTCGATTTCGGCATTGCGGACTGGGAACGGGGCCATGACGTTCCCCTGCTCGTCAACATGCAGCCCGCCGGCGCCTATCTGGCGGAGGATTTCCACCGGGCGGGCGGCGTTCCGGCGGTCGTCGCGGAACTGATGCGGATGGGCCGCATCCATGAAGGCACGCTGACGGTCAACGGCAGCACGCTGGGCGAGAATTGCCGGAACGCCGTGGCAACCGACAGCGATGTGATCCGCACCGCCGAAACGGCCCTGCGCCGAAATGCCGGCTTCATCGTGCTGCGCGGCAATCTCTTTGCATCGGCGATCATGAAATTGTCGGTCATCACATCTGAATTCCGGGACCGCTATCTGACCGATCCCGACGATCCGGACGCGTTCGAAGGCACGGCCATCCTGTTCGAAGGCCCGGAGGATTTCCGGAAAAGGATCGACGATCCGGCAAGCGGGATAGACGAAAGCAGCATATTGGTGATGCGGGGCGCGGGACCGGTCGGCTATCCCGGCGCTCCGGAGGTCGTGAACATGCGCCCGCCGGCCGCCCTGGTGAAGCGGGGAATAAGCGTCCTGCCCTGCATCGGCGACGGCCGGCAATCGGGCACCTCCGCCTCCCCGTCGATCCTCAACGCCTCGCCGGAGGCGGCGAGCGGCGGCAATCTGGCTCTGGTCAGGTCCGGCGACCGGATTCGCATCGATCTGCGCCGCCGCAGGGCGGACCTGCTGGTCGAACAGGCCGAACTGACCCGGCGGCGGGACGCGCTGGAGGCGGCAGGCGGCTTCCCCATGCCCAGGGCGCAGACGCCGTGGCAGGAAATCCAGCGGGAACTGGTCGATCAGCTTTCCGACGGCATGGTGATCGGGCGCGCCACCCGCTACCGCAATGTCTCGGCGCTCAGCGATCTGCCACGACATCCGGTGTAGCGCATCGCCCGGCGGCGCTACTCCGGCCCTTCCTCCCCGGCGAACCAGTCCATTGCCTCCTTTTCGGTGGCGACCGGCCTGATCAGGCGGTTTTCTCCGATCCTCTTGACCTGCATCGCATGCAGCGCGCTGTGCGAAACCACCGCCGTCTTGCGGATGATCCTGAAGGCTTCGGATTCGACCAGATCGTTGATCGCCTCCACGGTGCCCTGGGGCATGATGTCCTGCTGCCCGACCGTGATGAGGAGGTTGTAGTGCCCCCTCCCCTGCCTGGCGCGCAGCCCGTCAGACAATTCCGTGGTGTAGCGCTGGCCGGTTTCCGCATCCAGAAATTCGAAGAAGGAAACGGAAACCAGCTTGCGCTGATCGTCGAAACCGATCCTGTACTTCATCCTCCACCTCATGACCGATCGTGATTTCGAGGGGGGAACCTAAGCGCAAAGCGATGGCCGCACCACCAGGGATTTTTCAGGGAGGCGGATCACCCTCCGCTGCGCCGGCCTCCCGATCCGTCAACCGCATGGTCGAAGCTGGAATCCAGGCCCGCCGCCCCGTCGCGGTGCGGCGGCGGCAGCTCCGCGGCGAAGATCCGCGCCGTTTCGTGCAGGGCGTCGGCCACCCGGCCGTCCACCGGGGCAGGCGTCCAGTGCCAGCGTTCGGCGCTGTAGGCGGCGATGTCGCGCGGAACGCCGGTTTCCCGCGAAGAGATTTCCGACCATTCGCGCGGATGCCCGTTCGCCCAGAGCTGCGCCCGCGCATAGCGGCGCAGGAAATCCTCCAGCAACGCATGTTTCGCCCGCACCGAAGCGTCGCTGCTCACCTGCACCAGATAGTTGGATGTGCCGTTCCAGGCATAGGTCAGCACCCGCGCATGGTGGCTGCGGACAGCGGTTGCCAGATAGGGAAGCCATATCGCAAGCGCGTCGACCTTGCCCGTGGCGAAGGCGGTCATGGCATCGTTCGGGCTCAGGAAGCTGATCGACACGTCGCTGGTCTTCAGATGGGCCTGTTCCAGCGCCTGGAGCAGCGTGATGTGCCCGACCGACCCCCTGGTCGTGGCGATCGACCTGCCGCGAAGGTCGCGCATGTCCCGCGCCGCCGATTTTTCCGGAACGATGACGGCGACCGCCTTCTGCTCCGGTCCTCCGTCCATGGCCTGGATCGCACGCAATTGCGGGTTGCCGTTATAGGCGAAGAGGAAGGAGGCCACGCCGGCGATCCCCACATCCACCGCATTCGCTGAAATCGCCTCGATCTGCGTCTGGGCGCTCGGGAACTGCGCCCATTCTATCCGGTAGGGCACGTCCTTCAACTCTCCGGCCGCAAGCATCATGCCCCGCGTGCCGCCCCTGTGCGTGCCGACGCGCAGGACTTGACCATCGCCGTCGGCCGGACGATCGCACCCGCCAAGCGGAACGAGCAGGACAGCGACCGCCGCGCCGGCCAGCGTCCGCCAAAGCGCCTTCATCCGGTGGATCGCCCCACTCATTCTCATGCCGCCGCGCCCGAATAGCGGTTCTGCGGTATCGGCAGGTCCAGATTCTCGCGGAAGGTCGCGCCCTCATAGCTGGTCCGCAGCAATCCGCGCCGCTGCAGCACCGGCACGACCTGCTCGACAAAGGCCTTCAGCTGGCCCGGCAGCCCCTCCGTCAGCATGAAGCCGTCGATCGCGCCGTCGTCCAGCCAGCTCTGCATCTGGTCCGCAATCTCTTCGGGCGTGCCGTCCAGGCTGTCGATCGGCCTGCCGAAGCGCAGCGCGGTCTGCCGCAGCGTCAGCCCTTCCTCGACCGCCGCGCTGACGATGCGCGTGACCGCCCCCTGGCTGCTGTTGAGCCATTCCTCCGTCACCGCGGGAAAGGGCGCGTCCAGATCATGCCTGGAAAAATCATAGTCGTTGAACGACTGGCCGAGCGACGACAGGGCATTCTCGATCGAATTATAACGATTGCGCTCCTCCACCAGGCGGTCGAGTTCCTCCCGGGTGGAGGCGACCTGCGCGGAAATCGCCCCGAAGACATAGAGCTTGTCGGGATCGCGCCCGGCCTCCGCGGCGCGGCGGCGCAGATCGCTGCGGAAGGCGATCGACTGTTCCTTGCTGCGCGGCACGCTGAAGATCGCATCGGCATAGCTGGCGGCGAAGTTCCGGCCCTCCTCCGACGTGCCGGCCTGGAAGGTCACGGGATAGCCCTGCGGCGTCCTGTCGAGGTTGAGCGGGCCACGAACGCGGAAGAACTCCCCGGCATGATCCAGGGTGTGGAGCTTGCCGGGTTCGAGGAAGACGCCCGCCTCCTTGTCCCCCACCAGCGCGCCGGGTTCGAAACTGTCCCACAGTCCCCGCACCACGTCGACATATTCCGCGGCCAGGCGATAGCGCTCGTCATGGGCGAAATGCCTGTCCTTGCCGAAATTGGCGGCGGTCCCGGCAAGCCAGGACGTGACCACGTTCCAGCCCGCCCGGCCCCGGCTGATCTTGTCGAGCGATGCCAGTTGGCGGGCCAGGTTGAAGGGTTCGGAATAGGATACCGTGAAAGTGCCGACCAGGCCGATATGGCTGGTGACGGTCGCCAGCGCCGAAAGGATCGTCGCCGGTTCGAACCGGCTCAGATAATGGGGCATGGACCTTTCGTCGATCTGAAGGCTGTCGGCCACGAAGACGAAGTCGAACAGGCCCTTTTCGGCCAGTTGCGCCTGCTCGACATAAAGGTCGATATTGGTGCTGCCATCGATGATGGCTTCGGGATGGCGCCAGCTTTGCCATCCCCGGCCCACGCCATGGAGGACAAGGCCCAGCTTCAACCGGTTGGCAATCGTCATCTGCTGTCTCCTGTCTGGGCAAAGCCGCTTCTGGCGGGGATCGTTGGAAGGGTTCGGGCGGCCCGGCGGGCGGCGGCGGCGCGGTTCACAGCTTCATCCTGAGCGTGGCGCCGTAGAAGCGCGGATCGCCAAGCGTCCCGTTGTAGGAATAGGTCGTGACCTGATCGACCGACGCATTGACGAAATATTGTTTGTCGAAGAGGTTGCGGCCCCACAGCCGCAATTCCCAGCGATTGTCGGCGCTCCGGATTCCGGCATAGGCGCTCGCCAGCCCATAGCCCGGCACGCGGGCGAAGGGATCGGTATTGAGCGATCCGTAGAAACCGGTCCGGTGATTATAGTCGCCGCCCAGGAACAGCGTCGCCTCCGTGCCCAATATCGGCCGTGGGGCGAAGGCATATTCGGCGGCGATGGTATAGACGAATTTCGACACGCCCGCGATCTGGCGCCCGGAAATGTCGCAGATCCCGCCATTGGCCGCCGTGACCCAGAGATAGGGGCATTGGGCGTTGGTGTAGGACCGGTATTTGGCGTCGTTATAGGTGGCGGCGCCCGTCAGCGACAGGCCGTTCCATCTCGCCCGGACATCCATTTCGACGCCCTGGGTCCTGACCTTGCCGGCATTGGTGATGAAATAGCGGGCGATGGGCCCGCTGCCCGTCTGCACGATCACCCCCTGATTGGCCTGATAGCCCTTGTCGTCGGACCGGAAGGCGGCAAGGTTGAAGGTGACGGCGTTGTGGAACAGGTCGGTCTTCAGGCCGATTTCGAAGGAATCCACGATCTCCGGATCGAAAGTCACCGGAGCCGGCCCGTTGGCGAGCTGCACCGGCGTCACCAGGTTGATCCCCGCCGATTTGAAGCCGCGCGAATAACCGGCATAAAGGTTGATGCCGGGGGCCAGCCGATAAAGCGCGTTGACCGTCCCGGACACGCGCCCGCCCTCGGTCGCCGCATCGTATCGCGCCGTGGGAGCGAAGCCGTTCCGGCGGGACGCGATGGCGGTCAGCTGCTCGGGGGACAGGGAGGAGAAGACCGGGTCGGTCAGCGGCACGCCGCCCACGGCCACGGATTCGAAACGGCCCGAGCGCTTCTCATAGGTGTAGCGGATGCCCCCGGTAAGGTCGAGGCGCTCATCCACATGCCATGTCGCATTGGCGAAGGCGGAATAGCTTTTGGTGTGGAAGAGCTGCAGGCCGGTCTGGCTGAAATTGTTCAGCGCTTCCGAAGGGAAGGCGGCGCCCAGCAGATATTTGGCGGCATCCCTGCCATAGGTGTTGAACGGCACCTCGCGGGTGCGCTGCCAGAAATAATAAAGCCCCGCCGTATAGTCGACCGCGCCCCCGCCGGGGGAGGCGATGCGCAGTTCCTGGCTCCATTGCCGCTGGGCGGTGGGCAGATTGGTCTGGATGTTGATCGCCGCGCCGGTGCCGTCGCTGTCGATGGAGGGATTCCAGTCCCAGAACCGCCATGCGGTGATCGAGGTGAGGCTGTGATCCCCCGGCAGCTTCTTCACCAGGGTAAGCGAAGCGCCGCCGGTCTGCATGTTGATCGTGAACGGCGTATCCACATCGATGCGCCGCGCAAAGGCGTCTATGGGCGGCGGGACATAACCGGCGTCGCGCGCCCGGTCGTAATAGCCCCTTGCGGTCGCGACGCTGCCATCCGCGCGCAGCTTCGGCAGGACGCCGCGCCGGGGCATGGCCGAATAGGAATTCTGGTCGTTATAATCGGCGTTCAGCCGGGCGGTGAAGCTCTCGTCCCCATTGCGATAGGCCAGCTCCCCGCGAACGGCCTGGTTATGGTGATCCTGCCAGTCGTCCCTGTAGACGCTGTTATAGACGGTGCCGTTGCGGTCCGCCTTCATGCCCGCGACCCGGACCGCGAAGCCGCTGTCCCCCAATGGCCCGGACGCCGCCAGCTTGATCTGGCCATAGTCGTAATTGCCATAGGAAACCTCCCCCAGCAATTCGGGCTCATAGGATGCGCGCTGGCTGGTGATCTCGATCGCGCCGGCCACCGTGTTCTTGCCGAACAGCGTGCCCTGTGGACCGCGCAGGACATTGACATTGGCCACGTCGAAAGTGTCGAAGACGACCACCGACGGACGCGCATGATAGACGCCGTCCACATAGATGCCGACGCCGGGCTCGGTGCCGCTGTTGGCCGCGCCGCCCGTCGTTCCCAGCCCACGGATCTGGATCGTGATGTTGCGCGGATTGAACCCCAATATCTGAAGGCTCGGCACCTGCCTCTGCATCTGGCGGATGCTGGAATTGCCGGACGCGGCAAGGTCCCGCTCCGTCAGGGCGGTGACGGCGATCGGCACTTCCTGAAGCTTTTCGGCGCGATGGCGCGCGGTGACCGTGATCACCTCCACGCCGGTGTCTCCCGGCCCGGCCTGCGCCGGGGACGGCGCATCGGGCTCCGCGGCCCCGGCGACCCCGCCCGCGCAGAAGGCCATGGCGCTCGCGCCGGCCGCCAGGACCCGCCCGATTTTCGAACTCAACCGCATATATCCCCCAGGCGGCGCTGTCGCGCGCCGCTCCATTCGGCACGACGTCCGGTCGGCCTTCGGGGCGTTGCATTATGAATATAATCTAAGGGAGGCGATTTAGTTCTTCGAATACACCCATTCGAAATGCTGATAGGTGGAGGAGGAGGGCAGATGTCCCGCCCCCGCCTTCTTCCCCATTTCACCGCCCCGCAGGCAGCAGCGAAAAAGGAAGCGGGCGGCTCCCATGGGGGAGCCGCCCGCAAGACGCCTGTAATGCAAGATTTTTTCAGCGGCCGGCAAATTGGCGCCCGCGCGTCGCCAGCGCCCAGCGCTGCGGCGTCGCGTCCGCCACATTCTCCCGCACGAAGCATTGACCGCGCCGCGCCTGTATGGCCCGGCACAGCGCGACCGCCTCCGCCCGCTCGTCGAAGCCGCCGACCGCCAGACGGGCCAGGGTGGCGCCGTTCACCGCGATCTGGCTGGTGACGACCGGCAAATTCGCCAGCATGCTGTTGCGGCGAGCCATGGAGAACCATTTTTCCTTGGCGATGGCCGCATTGTCATAGGCGCCGAGCTGGACCACCCAGTGGCCGCCGCCCTTCCCACTCGCGCGGAAAGCCGCCGGCTGAAGGCGCGGAGCCTGCTGCATGCGCGCAGCCGCCGCGACACGCGCCGGCGCGGCCTGGCGCGGGGCGGCGACGCGGACGGGGGCCGCAATGGCCTGGATCATCGGCGCCGGCGCTTCCGCCATGGCTGGCAGCGGCGCGGGTGCGGGATCGGCGGCGGCAAGCGCGACAGGACCGGCCTCCACGGCCTGCTCGACCGGGGCGGCTTCCGCCATCCGGGCCGGCGACGCCGGCGGCGCCAGGGCAAGAGCCACAGGCTGACCGGCATCGGCGCCGTCGATCGTCACGCCCATCAGCGCAGCGACCCGCTGCTGCGAAAGGCCGGGCGCGGCGTTCTGCGCCCATTGGGTGATGCGCTGGTTGGCGGCAAGCGGATCGAGGTCGAATCCCGCCATCATCCGCGCATCCTTCCACCGGCCCGCCAGCGCATAGGCATAGGCCAGGTTCTGGCGGGTGCGCGCATTGGCCGACGGATCATGGATCATCTCGGACAGGATGCGCACGCCCTCCGGCGCATCGCCCGCCATCGCCATCGCCAGACCATAGTCGGCCGCCGGAACGATGTCGGCATGGCTGGCGAGCAGGTCGCGCGCCGCGCGATCCTTGCCCAGTCCGACCTGCACCAGCGCAAGGGTGATGATCGTCCGGGCGTCGCGATTGCCCAGCGTCATCGCATCGGTCAGCGCCGTTTCCGCCGATGCGAAGCGACCGCCGGCGACATAGGCGCGGCCCAGCAACTGGCGATAGCCCGCATCCTGCGGCGCCGCCTGCACGGCCGCCTCCGCCAGTTCGACCGCGCGGGCCCCGTCGCGATCCGCCAGCGCCTTCTCGACGCCGGCCGCCAGACGGTCCGGCTTCTGCGGCGCGACGGCGGCGGTGGTGCGGAACGCCGCACCGGTGCATCCCACCATGGTCGTGCCGATCAGCATCGACGCGACCGCTGCTTTGGCGAAGGCCTTGCGCTTCATGGCTTTCCCAACCCTCAATTGTCGCCGCGGGCGCGCGGCAGTTGCTGGGCCAGCCGGTCGACTTCCGGCAGGCTGCCAAGATAGGCGTCCAGCGCCTCGGTCACCATCTGCTGCGCGGAGCGGCCGACGATGGCGCTGGCAAGGCGCAGCTTCAGATGGCGGTCGGCATCCAGCCGCAGGGTGAAGGCGGCCTTGCGCCCCTTCGCCACGGCGGAGGCGCGGGCCTTCTTCCCGGCCTTCCCGACCTTTGCCGGCACGGCCGTTTCGGCGATGCGCTCGGCCAGTTCCTCGCGTTCGGTGACGACGGCGGGCACCGGCGCCACGGCGGGAACCGCGGTCATGGGGGTCAGCCCGGCGACGGAGCGGGCCTCGGACGGCGCCGGTTCCGGCTGCGTCACGTCAAATCCCATGTCGTTCCAGCCCAGATCTTCCTGCAGCGCCGTGGCTCCGGCGGTCAGGCCGAAGACGGGACGGCGCATGGCGGGCGATGCGGCGCCCTTGCGCGCCAGCAGGCCGGACGTCAGCGAAGCGAGAGGTTTCGGTTCGACCATGATGCTCCCCTTCCCTTATTGCGTGACCCGGCGGCCGAAGCCGCCGCTTGCCGGACGAACCGTGCCGGCCGTGCCGACGGCATTGTGCGGCACGGAAAAGACGGTGCGGCGGAAATTCTTCTCCAGCCGGTCGGACACATAGGTCCAGAGCTGCGTGACCTCCCCAGCGGATCGGCCATTGGGGTCGACCTCCATCACCGTGCGGCCGTCGATCATCGAGGCCGCGAAATCCGTGCGGTGGTGCAGCGTGACCGGTGCGACCGTGCCGTGCTGCGACAGGGCGACCGCCGCTTCGGATGTGATGCGCGCCTTGGGCGTGGCGGCGTTGACGACGAAGATCAACGGCTTGCCCGCGCGCTCGCACAGGTCCACCGTGGCGCCCACGGCGCGCAGGTCGTGCGGGCTGGGACGGGTCGGAACGACGATCAGCTCGGCCACGGAAATGACGCTCTGGATCGCCATGGTGATGGCGGGCGGCGTGTCGATGACGGCCAGCTTGAAGCCCTGCTGGCGAAGTATCTCAAGATCGGCGGCCAGACGGGCGACCGTGGTCTGGGCGAAGGCGGGATATTCGGCCTCGCGCTCGTTCCACCAGTCGGCCAGCGATCCCTGCGGGTCGATGTCGATCAGCACGACCGGACCGGCGCCCGCCATCTGCGCCTGGACGGCCAGATGCCCCGACAGGGTCGTCTTGCCAGATCCCCCCTTTTGCGATGCCAATGCCAATATGCGCACGCAATTTCCCCCAGAAAATCCAATGGAAGGAAGCAGTGCCACAGGCCCGCCTAAGAATTGGTTAATCCGCGCGGAAGCCTGACGCCCGTTAAAAAGGCGATGTTCTTAATGCTAAGTCGCTATTAACCTTGTGACGGCATAGGATCGGGCAGGAACCCTTGGGAGCATGAGCATGAAGCGTATCTGGGGCGTGCTGGCCGCTGGAGCAATGTTGGGCCTGACGCAGGCCGCATCGGCCGATGTGAAGGCCGGGGTCGATGCCTGGCAACAGGGCGATTATGCCAGGGCGGTGGCGGTGTGGCAGCCGCTGGCGCAGTCCGGCGATCCCGATGCGCAGTTCAACATGGGACAGGCCTATAAGCTGGGCCGCGGCGTGAAGGCCGATCCCGCCCTCGCCATCGACTGGTATCGCAAGGCCGCGAAGCAGGGCCATGCCCGGGCCGAGGACAATCTGGGCCTCCTGATGTTCCAGCAGGGCGACCGCGCCGGCGCCTTTCCCTATCTGCAACGCGCCGCCGAACGGGGTGAGCCGCGTGCGCAATATATCGTCGGCACGGCCCTGTTCAACGGAGACCTGACCGCCAAGAACTGGGTGCGCGCCTATGCGCTGATGACGCGAGCGTCGCAGTCCGGACTGGCGCAGGCGACGGCCAGCCTCCGCCAGATGGACAAATATATTCCGCAGGATCAGCGCAACGACGCCATCGCCATGGCCCGCTCGATCGGCCGGCAGGAGGAAGATCCTCGCCTGCCCGCCCCCGTGGTGCGGGAGGCTCCGGCCCCGGTGCGGACGGCGCAGTTGCCGCCCTCCACCCCCAGGCCCAGGGCGCCTGAACCCACGGCCAAACCCGCGCCCGCAAGGACAGCCGCCGCTAAACCCCCGGAGGCCGGACCCGCCGCCCCGAAGCCCGCCCTCCCCAAGCCGGCCCTCCCCAAGCCGGCCGCCGGCGGCTGGCGCGTGCAGATCGGCGCCTTCAGCGCGGAGGCGCGGGCCCGGACGCTCTGGACCCAGCTCAGCGCCAAGGTCGGCGGCCTGTCCGGCTACCAGCCCTATATATCGACTAGCGGCGGCGTGACCCGGCTTCAGGCCGGTCCCCTGGCGAGCGGCGCGGACGCGACCCGGCTGTGCGGCGCGATCAGGGCGGCCGGCGCGGAGTGCATGCCGAAGAAGATGTAAATCTTGCCAAAGCTTGGAATTTTATTTCAACCATGCGATAATGGGACCTCAGCACGGAGCGTCCCATGTCGATCGAAAATCAATCGGTGATCCATGCGCTGGTGGAGGGGCTTCTTGGCCCGGAAGCAGCCGGCGCAGCGCTGGCGGCGCTCGATCTGGACCGCCGCCTGACGGAACAGGGCGGCCCCCATGTCTCCCGCGCCGCCTTCGCCATGGCGATGAACGTGGCGCTGTTCCACGACCTCCTGCAGCGGGTGCCGAGCGGAGCGGCCTATGTCGCGGACCGGCTGGCGCATGGGGGCAAGGTGCTGTTCGACCATGGCGCGCTGCGCACCATGAGGCTGGCCGAAGGCCCGACCGGACGCTTGCCCCCCGGGGAGGAGGCCTTCACCCGCATATTGCTGCCGCTGGGCTATGAGATGGCGGCGGTCTATCCGCTCGACCGGCTGCGGATGACGGGCCGGGCCTATCGCCATGCCGACCTGCCCGAAGCGATTCCCCAATTCTTCCTGTCGGAACTGCATGCCGACCGCTTCGACCCGGAATTCGCCGAAACGGCGGCGCGGGTGTTCGGCACATCCCGCGATCCGCTGACGGGGGAGGCGCAGGCCGTGCTCGGGAAATTCGCGGACGGCCAGCCCGTCACGCTGGCGGAGGCGGCCGCCGCCCTGCCGGTGATCGTCGCCGCCTTCGACCGGCAGCATCAGCCGCCGAGCGTCGAGGATTATGAACTGCTGCTCTCCCGATCCCATGAGGCGGGCTGGATCGCGACGGAAGGAAACGCCTTCAACCACGCCACCGACCGGGTGGCGGACATCGCCGCGCTGGCGGAACGGCTGAAGGCGGAGGACTGGCCGATCAAGGATCGGCTGGAAATCTCCCGCACCGGGCGGGTGCGGCAAACCGCCCTGCGCGCCGACACGGTGGAACGGCTCTTCGCCGGCAACGAACTGCGCCGGGTTCCGGGCTCCTTCTACGAATTCATCAGCCGGGACATCGATCCCGCAACCGGCAGGCTGGACCTGGCCTTCGACACCGGCAATGCGACCGGCATCTTCGCGATGACCAGCACCCAGGGCGAAGGACGCGCATAACGGGTTGATCGGCGCGCGGGCTTGAGGCAACGGGTTCCCGATTTTTGCGGGGAGATGCGCGTTGACTGATCCGGTTGTCCCATCCTGGGTGCTGACCCTGGCCTGCGCCGACCGCGTCGGCATCGTCGCCGCCGTCAGCCAGTTCCTGGCGGAACGCGGCGGCTTCATCACCGACAGCCAGCAATATGCCGACCGGGAAGCAGGCCGCTTCTTCATGCGCGTCGCGTTCGAGGCGACGGACGGCCGCATGGGCGACACCGGCAGGCTGCGCGGCGAATTCGGCGATGTCGGCGCCCGCTTCGCCATGGACTGGCGGTTGACCGCCGCCGATGAAAAGCCGCGCATGCTGATCGCGGTGTCCAAGGGGTCGCACTGCCTGGCGGACCTGCTGCACCGCTGGCAGACGGGCACGCTGGCGGTCGACATCATGGGCGTGGTGTCCAACCATCCCGACATGCGCCGGATCACCGAATGGCACGGCATTCCCTATCATGAGCTGCCGCCCAATGGCGACAAGGCCGCGCAGGAGGAAGCGCTGCTCGGCCTGTTCGAACGGACACGCTCGGAATATCTGATCCTCGCCCGCTACATGCAGGTGCTCTCGGAGGAACTGGTGGAGAAACTCGCCGGCCGCTGCGTCAACATCCACCACAGCTTCCTTCCCGGATTCAAGGGCGCGCGCCCCTATCACCGCGCGCATGAGCGGGGCGTGAAGCTGATCGGCGCCACGGCGCATTTCGTGACCGCCGATCTCGACGAAGGGCCGATCATCGAACAGGCGGTGGAGCGCGTGGACCATCGCGCCACGGCGGAGGACATGATCCGCATCGGACGCGACATCGAAGCGCAGGTGCTCGCCCGCGCCGTCACATGGCTGGCCGACCGCCGGGTCCTGCAAAATGGCGGCAAAACGGTGGTTTTCCGCTAATCGGGCGCTAATCGGGGCGACCGCGACCCCGCCGGCCTTCAGGCCAGCTTGCGCGCCCTGTCCCGCCACGCCTCGGCCAGCACCGGCATGTCCGCCAGCGCCCTCACGGCGTCCGGCTCGCCCTTGTGCCCTCCCCCGATCAGCAGCCGGAACAGCCGCGCGACCGGCCACTCGGGCCATGGCCGCTCCAGCAATTCCATCTGCGTGCCGGCCTCCGCCTCCCCCTCCCGCAAGACCCGAAAATAGATGCCGCATCGCGCCGTCTTCACGATGGTCGCCATCACGTCGCGCGCGCCGAAACGATGGTCGAGCTTCCAGCAGGGCTGCCGTCCATGGCTCACCTCGACCACCGCGCTGCCCAGCGCAAAGCGGTCGCCAAGGCAGATCTCCTCCTCGGTCATCCCGCGCGACGCGATATTCTCGCCGAAGGCGCCCGGCCCCTCCAGCAAGGGATGACCGGGCTTGCGCTCGCGCCACCAGCCATAATGGTCCTGGGGATAGAGGTGGATGGCCTTGTCCCACCCGCCATGATGCACCTTGTCGGCCACCCCGTCGCCTTCAAGGCCCAGCCAGCCGATCCGCACCGCGCCCGTCACCGGCCTCTTCGCGATCGCGCTATAGTCGCCGTCGCGAAAGGGCACGGGCATCCCGGTCAGCAGCGCGTCGACGGTCATGGAACAAAGGGTCATGCCCTCCCTTGCCATGGAAGCCATGGCCGGGAAAAGGCCGCTCGACAGGAAAAGGACTCAGGCGGGCGACAGCTCCGAACCCAGCTTCAGCACTTCGCACCCGCTGTCGGTGGTCACCAGATAGGCGGGATTGCGGCGGGAACCGTTCCGCCTGATGACGGCGCCCTCGATCCGGCGCTCGACCTGCTGCTCGAACCGCTCGGCCACTCTCCCGCGGCCGACGCCCTGCCCCCAATTCCACTTGACCCTCGCTCCTTTGCGAAAGCTTCCGGTCATCAAGCATTCTCTCCTTCGGGGAACAACCGCGCCGGCCGGCCATCATTGCTGCCGCAAGGCAAAAATCCCGAATGCCGTCCTGGTTCCCTTGGGTTTTGCGCCTGCCTGCGTTAAGGGCGGCGGATGGATGTCACGGGGCTTCGCGTCGCGCTCTTCAGCGGCAATTACAATTATGTGCGCGATGGCGCGAACCAGGCGCTCAACCGCTTCGTCGCCTATCTGCTGCGGCAGGGCGCGGCGGTGCGCGTCTATTCGCCCACCACGGACAGCCCGGCCTTCGATCCGGCGGGCGATCTGGTCAGCGCGCCGTCGGTGCCCGTGCCCGGCCGCCGCGAATATCGGATTCCCTACCGCATGTCGGGCGCCGTCCGCCGCGACCTGAAGGCCTTCCGCCCGAACCTCGTCCATGTGTCCAGCCCCGATCCGCTCGGCCATCGCGCCGTGGCCTGGGCGCGCCGCCACGGGCTGCCGGCGGTCGCCTCCGTCCACACGCGCTTCGAAACCTATCCGCGCTATTACGGCCTCGCCTTTCTGGAGCCGGTGATCGAATCGCTGCTCCGCCGCTTCTACCGCCGCTGCGACGCCATCGTCGCCCCGTCCGAATCGATGGCGCAGCTCCTGCGCGAACAGCGGATGAGCTATGATGTCGGCATCTGGACCCGCGGCATAGACCGGGACATCTTCCATCCCGGCCGCCGCGACATGGCGTGGCGCCGGTCGCTCGGCATCGCGGACGACGAACCGGTGATCGGCTTCATCGGCCGCCTGGTGATGGAAAAGGGCCTCGACGTCTTTTCCGACACGATCGATCATCTGGCGGCGAAGAATGTGCGGCACAAGGTGCTGATCGTCGGCGAGGGGCCGGCCCGGGAATGGTTCGCGAACCGCCTGCCCAACGCCGTCTTCACCGGATTCCAGAAGGGCGCGGACCTCGGCCGCGCCGTCGCGGGCATGGACATGCTGTTCAACCCCAGCGTCACGGAAACCTTCGGCAACGTCACGCTGGAGGCGATGGCCTGCGGCCTGCCCACCGTCGCCGCCCGCGCCACCGGCAGCGAGAGCCTTGTCACCGACGGCGTCACCGGCCGCCTGATCCGCCCCGGCGCGATCACCGCCTTTGCCGACGCGCTGACCGTCTATTGCACCGATCCCGCCACGCGCTCCGCCGCCGGCGCGGCCGCCATGGCGCAGGCGGAACATTATGGCTGGGATCAGGTGAACCAGGCGCTGGTCGACACCTATATCCGCATCATCCGCCAGCGCGAACATGGCGCGCTGGTCCGGTCGAGCCCTGTTCCCTGAACGCAAAAGCCTTCCTATATCACAGGCGATGGCCGATCTTTTCGCCCCCGACGATCTCCCCCCTGTCCCAGCCGAAGCGCCGCTGGCCGACAAGCTGCGCCCCCGCGCGCTGGCGGACGTCGTCGGGCAGGATCATCTGACCGGACCGGATGGCGCGATCGGCCGCATGGTCGCCGCCGGCCGGCTCTCCTCGATCATCCTCTGGGGCCCGCCGGGCACGGGCAAGACCACCATCTCCCGCCTGCTGGCGGATGCCGTCGGCATGCGTTTCGAACCGATCTCCGCCGTCTTCTCCGGCGTGGCCGACCTCAAGAAGGTCTTTGCCGCCGCAAGGGACCATGCCCGGCGGGGCGAGAAGACACTGCTCTTCGTGGACGAGATCCACCGCTTCAACCGCGCGCAGCAGGACAGCTTCCTCCCCTTCGTGGAGGATGGCACCGTCACCCTGGTCGGCGCGACCACCGAAAATCCCAGCTTCGAACTCAACGCCGCGCTCCTCTCCCGCGCGCAGGTGCTGATCCTGCGCCGCCTCGACGCAACCGCCCTCGAACAGTTGCTGGAACGCGCCGAATCGCTGATGGAACGCCCCCTGCCGCTCGATGCAGCCGCCCGCGAAGCCCTGCTCGCCAGCGCAGACGGCGACGGACGCTTCCTGCTGAACCAAGTGGAGACCCTCTATTCCATCGACGTCCCGCAGCCGCTCGATCCGGCGGGCCTTTCCGCCCTGCTCCACCGCCGCGTCGCGGTTTATGACAAGGACCGGGAGGGTCATTACAACCTCATCTCCGCGCTCCACAAAAGCCTGCGCGGTTCCGACCCGCAAGCCGCGCTCTACTATCTCGCCCGCATGCTGACCGCAGGCGAGGAGCCGCTCTACGTGCTGCGCCGCCTCGTCCGCTTCGCCGTGGAGGACATCGGCCTTGCCGACCCGCAGGCGGTCGTCCAGTGCCTCGCCGCCAAGGACAGCTACGACTTTCTCGGCTCCCCCGAAGGCGAACTCGCCATCGTCCAGGCCTGCCTCTATTGCGCCACCGCGCCCAAGTCCAACGCCGCCTACAGCGCCATGAAATCCGCCTGGAGGTCCGCCCGCGAGACCGGCTCGCTCATGCCGCCGCAGAACATCCTGAACGCCCCGACCAAGCTCATGAAGACCATCGGCTATGGCAAGGGCTATCAGTACGACCACGACGCGCAGGACGGCTTTTCCGGCGACAATTACTGGCCCGAGGAAATGCAGCCCCAAAGCTTCTACGCCCCCACCGAACGCGGCTTCGAAGCCCGCATTGCCGAACGCATGGCCTATTGGGACCGCCTGAGGGCCGAACGCCGCCCGAAATGACCCCCCGCTTCGCCCGCTATGCGGTCATCGACTGGTCCGGCGCAAAGGGATCGCGCCACAAGGGCATAGCCGTCGCCCTGTGCGAAGCCGGCGATGCGGCGCCCCGGCTCCAGCATCCGGACGGCGGCGGCCTCTGGTCGCGCCGCGCCGTCGCGGACTGGCTTGTCCGGACCGCGGCCGAAGCCCCGACCCTGTTCGGCTTCGATTTCAGCTTCGCCCCGCCCTATGTCGCGCGCCGAAGCTACCTCCCCGGCGACGACGTGCCCGCCACCGGCCCGGCCTTCTGGGCCTATGTCGACGGCATTTGCGCGGACGAGGATCTGGGCGCCGCCAGCCTGCTCGAACGCACCCACCGGCGGCATTTCTATTTCGGCAAGGCCGACGGCATCAAGGCGGACTATATGCACAACCGCGCCTGCGAGGCGCATTACAACGCGCAAGGCGGCGGCAAGCCCTCCACCGTCTATGACGCCATCGGCGCGGCGCAGGTCGCCAAGGCCAGTTTTTCAGGGATGCGCCTGCTCCACCACGTCCATCCGCACGTCCCCGTCTGGCCCTTCGACCCGCCGCCCAGGATCGGCTCGCTGATCGTGGAAATCTACACCAGCATCGCCGCGCGCGCCGCCGGACGCCCCAAGGGCCGGGCCAAGATGCGCGACCTCCCCGCGCTGAACGACGCGCTATTCGCCGTCGGATCACAACCGCATATGGGCCTTCCCCCCGACGACCATGGCGCCGACGCGATCCTGACCGCCGCCTGGCTCCGCCGCGCGGCCCCCCGCCCCAGCCTGTGGAACCCGGCGCCGCTCGACGAAAAAATCGCCGCAACAGAGGGCTGGACGTTCGGCATCATCTGATAGTAAGGCGCTCCCCGTCCGAAACGGATGGGCCGGCTTAGCACAGCGGTAGTGCAGCGGTTTTGTAAACCGAAGGTCGGGGGTTCGATCCCCTCAGCCGGCACCATGACTTCCAGAACCGTTCATGCCGGGGTGAGGCTGGACGAAGCCGAAGTCCCCTGTCGAAACATTCCGCGCAGCCCGAACCGACAGGTTCTGATTCCACCCCACTTGCCCTATACTCGCCCGATGGCATATCGACGCCTGAAAAACTGGGCCCGCGCGCTGAAGGTCGACATCATGGCCCTGTGGCTCGCCGCCCGCGACAGCCGCACACCCCCGGCCGCAAAGCTCGTCGCCGCCGCCGTCGCCGCCTTCGCGCTCAGCCCGGTCGACCTGATCCCGGACTTCATCCCGATCCTGGGCTATCTGGACGATCTCATCATCCTGCCGCTCGGCATCGCCCTGGCGATCCGCCTCATTCCCGCGCCGCTGATGGCGCAGTTCCGCACCGAAGCGCAACGCCTGTCGGACCGTCCCAAAAGCCGCACGGCAATGGCGGTCATCCTCCTGATCTGGCTGGCATCGGGTCTGGCGCTGTCACTGTACGCCGCCCACTGGATCGCCCATCGCGCCCGCTGATCATGTTTCAGAGCGCGACCTGCGCAATCTGACGCAGCGCGCCCTGGCCCCAAAAACAAAATGGGGGCCGGCATTTCTGCCGGTCCCCACTTCCGTCGCGTCTCTCGATCCGCTTCTCTTTCAAGATGCGATCATCGGACTCGGCGTGCGATAGGTCCGCCTCAAAGGCTTTGCTATCGTGTCGGCTCCGTTTGCCCGGCCGGTCGGCCGTTCTCCCGCAGCCTGTCCTCTTTATTCGATGCCCGACGTTCACTTTCGCGCGTGCACGGCACCGTCTATTGAGAACCATCGGATTTCCGCATTTTCCTTCCGGTCCATGCTTCTTTCCCGACGCTCGAAAATTCCTTCAAGTCGCTGATTTCTCATCGACTTTGGCATCCAGATCGCTCTGTCTCCCGGTCTTTCCGATAAGAGGATGCTCTCACCAAAAGCGAGTCGCTCAAAGCGGAATCTTGCACCCTGAAGACCGCCTCCCGCTAAAGCTGTGGATAAGTGTGGATAATTTTTCCGCATGGTTCAGCCGCCCGGCGACCAGCCTCGCGGCGCCAGCGTGAAGCCGGAAAATTCAAAGCCCGGCACGACCACGCAACTGACCAGCGTCCATCCGCCCATCGGCCGCGCCGCCTGCCAATGATGGGCCGGGACCAGCCCTTGCGGCTGCTGCCCCGCCAGCACGTCCCCGCCCAGCAGCATGTCCCGTGCAGCCCCTCCTTCGTCCGCGATCGACAGGGTGAGCGGCGCCCCGGCATGCCAGAACCAGTGCTCGACGGCGTCGACCCGGTGCCAGTGCGAAGCCTGATGCGCCTCCAGCAGGAAATAGATCGCGGTCCCGCCTGCCCGTTCGCCCGCTCCGGCCGCCGCCCGCCAGCTTTCCCGAAACCATCCCCCCTCCGGATGGGGCGCAAGGTCGAGGAGCCGGATCAAAGCCCCCGCTGCCGCTTCATCGTAACCGTCCATCGCCCTGCCTCAAAATTTATGCCCGGAAAAACAACATGATGCGTCGTTGTCGCAGGTTCATGCAACCTCCATCAATATGCGCGGGTTGAACGATCAAAGCACGTCTTTTGGAGGAGAAAAAATGCGTAAAGCCCTTATGGCCATGGCAGCCGTCTCGCTGGCCATTCCCGCTTCGATGGCGATCCCGACGGACGGCGCCAACGCCCGCCGCCATTATCAATATCGCGAATGGCGCGGGCGCGACGGCCGCATGTACTGCCGCAAGTCCAACGGCACCACCGGCCTGATCGTCGGCGGCGTGGGCGGCGCTCTGGTCGGCCGCGCCATCGACACCCGCGGCGACCGCGCGACCGGCACGATCCTGGGCGCCGCCGGCGGCGCGCTGCTCGGCAAGGAAATCGACAGCAAGCGCCGCTGCCGCTGACAGGCGCGAAAAAGGGCGGCTTCCGATGGGAAGCCGCCCTTTTTCATGTCTTCAAGACATTCAAGGCTTATTCGGCAGCCGCGCCGCGCGCCTCATCGACCTTGAAGGCCACCGACTGACCGCCGGAAACGCCCGACACGCGGCCATTCTTGACCGACAGGTTGAAGGCGACGGCGTCGGGATAGCGACGGCCCGAAATCACCTTGCCGGTCTTGGTGTCCTTGACGTCATACACATAGGTGTAGCCCTCGTGCGTGAACTTCTGCTTGGCAGCGTCTTCGGCATGGGCGGGAGCGTTGGCGGCGCCGGCGGCGAACAGGGCGGAAAGGACAAACTTGGACAGCATTCGCATGGGTAAACTCCTTGTGAATGCCGATCAAACACCTCTGGAATATTCTTTTCTGTTGATGCCGATTTATGGTGCGCCGCGCTAAAACGACAATCGCAAACAAAGGCGAAACGATTGCATTTCCCGCAACCGCTAACTCAACCCGTTGATAAATCAAGAATATGTTTGAATTCCGCCGCCGTCAGCGGGGACACGGAAAGGCGCGATTGGCGTATCATCACCATATTGGCCAGCTTCGGATCGGCCTTCATCGTCTTCAGCGTGACGGGCTTGGCGAACTTTTCCTTCGGCGCCACATGCACGGCCACCCACTTGCCCGTCCCGTCCGTGCTGTCGGGCGCGGCTTCCTCGACGATCTCCATGATGCCGACCGCCTCGACCCCGATATTGCTGTGGTAGAAGATCGAAAGATCGCCCTTGCGCATCGCCTTCATATGGCCTTGCGCGGCATGATTTCGCACCCCGTCCCACTCCGCCTTCCCCTTTGCGGCCAGATCGTCGTAGGAAAAGGCGTCGGGTTCCGATTTCATCAGCCAATAGTTCATGGCTTATCCTTGCATCAGCCGCGAAGGACGATCAAGGATGCGCGCATGGCCCGGCGGCGCCAGGACGGCGCGCCTGGGCGGGTCCAGTTGAATTTCGGAGAATCACGTGTCGCAATCCCTGCTGGGACAAGTGCCTGTCCTGTCCTTGGGCAATATGGAAAGGGCCGACTTCGCCGCCGCCTTCGGCGGCTCCTTCCAGCGCTTCGGCTTCGCCATGGTGAAGGACCATGGCATGGACCCGGCGCTGATCGACACGGGCTGGGCGCTCGCCCGCCGCTTCTTCGCCCTGCCGGAGGAGGCAAAGCGCCGCTACGACGCCCGATATAATGGCGGCCAGCGCGGCTACACCGCCTTCGGCGTGGAAATCGCCAAGGGCGCGAGCGAGAACGACCTCAAGGAATTCTGGCATGTCGGTCGCGACCTGCCCGAAGGCGATCCGCTGGCGCAAAGCATGCCGCCCAATGTCTGGCCGGACGAGCTGCCGGAATTCCATGAGACGTTCACGCGCCTCTATGCCGAATTCGACCGCGTCGGCGCCGAACTGCTGTCCGCCATCGCCCTATATCTGGGGCTGGAGGAACGCTGGTTCGACAAGCCCATCGAAAACGGCAATTCGATCCTGCGCCTGCTCCATTATCCGCCCGTCTCGCCGGAAGCGCCGGGCATCCGCGCCGGCGCGCATGAGGACATCAACCTCATCACCCTGCTGCTGGGCGCCGAGGAAGGCGGGCTGGAACTCAGGGACCGGGACGGCAACTGGCTGCCCGTGGTTCCGCCGCCGGGCGCGCTCGCCATCAATGTGGGCGACATGCTCCAGCGGCTGACCAACCATCGCCTGCCCTCGACCAGCCACCGCGTCGTCAACCCGCCGCCGGAACGGCGCGGCCATTCGCGCTATTCCATGCCCTTCTTCCTGCACCTGCGGCCGGACTTCCTGATCGACGCCCTGCCCCAATGCGTCGATGCGGCGCATCCCCGCCGCGACCCGCCCATAACCGCGCACGACTATCTGACCGAACGGCTGCGGGAAATCGGCCTGATCAAGGGGTAGCGACGGGAATGACGGGCGCGCCCGGGCCAGACGCCCCGTCCGCGCGGCGGCCCGCCATGTCCTGACCGGCGATCGGTTCCGATCGCCCGGAAACCGCCCTATCTCCGCCCGCGCCCCATGGTGATCCCGATCTCCTCGCCCTTCTCGCTGAGGGCGAGCTTCACGATCTTCACCTCGACATGGGTCACCTTGTCGTCCTGGAGGAAGATCGTCTCGATGATATGATCGGCCACCGCCTCGATCAGCGTGAAATGCTGTCCTTCCGGCAGGGCCGCGGTCGCGGCATGTTTCAGGTCCATGTAATTTTTGGACCGGGACAGCGGCGTGTCGGGATCGTAATGGTCCGCGATCTTCAGCCGCGCCCTGATCGATATGCGCAGCGGTTGCGGCAGGTGCGTCTCCTCCGAATAGATGCCGGTCAGGACATCCACGTCCAGATTATTCACCTCCAACGTCAGGAAATCGTCAAATCCGCTGTTCATAGCTCGCCACATTCAGGCCGTCCCTGCCGCGGGCCGGCCCCAGTTTAGACTTTTATTTTGCGAGCCACGCGCTAAAGCCCGCCGCTCTCGGCGCGTCCATGCGCCATTGAGGACGGATCGGCAAGACGTGTCTGTGATAGTGCCCCTCAACATGATGTCGCGGAACGCGATCGAGCAACTGCTTGACGCGGCCTTCGGCCCTGACCGGCACGGTCGCACCGCCTATCTGATTCGCGACGGCATGCCCTGGCTGCCTGAACTCTCCTTCGGCATGCGGGATGGGGAGGGCAGACTCATCGGCTCCCTGCAAAGCTGGCCCGTCGCGCTCGCCCATGAAGACGGCAGCCGGACGCCGCTCATCATGGTCGGCCCCGTCGCGGTGGACCCCGCGGTGCAGGGCGCCGGCCACGGCCGCGCCCTGATGGACGCCGTCGTCGCGGCCGCCCGCGCGCGGCGAAGCGATCCGCTGATGATGATCGGCGATCCGGAATATTATGGCCGATTCTGGGGCTTTTCGGCCGAAGGCACCGGCGGCTGGGACTGCCCCGGCCCGTTCGAGCCGCGCCGCCTGCTGGCGCTGTCGGTCGACGGAAGGCCGATAGGCGGCACGGGCATGCTGGGTCCGCGCGCCACCGTCCGCGCCTGAAATTTCCCTTTTGCCTTCGCGCCCAAGCGCCCCTATCTCGGCCCCATGCCGATGGAGCCGCCCCCCGATCTTTCCAGCCTGTCCCTCAGCGATGTCGCGCGCCTGCTGGCGGAAAAGCGCCTTCCGCCCGTGGAGAAGTGGAACCCCGACCATTGCGGCGACAGCGACATGCGCATCGCCCGCGACGGCACCTGGTTCCATCAGGGCTCGCCCATCGGCCGCGAAGCCATGGTCCGCCTCTTCTCCACCATCCTGCGCCGCGAACCCGACGGCAGCCACGTCCTGGTCACGCCCGTGGAGAAACTCTCGATCGAGGTGGAGGATGCCCCCTTCATCGCCGTCGAGCTCAAGAGCGAAGGCGAAGGCCGGGCGCGCAACCTCGCCTTCCGGCTCAACACGGGCGACCTGGTCGCCGCCGGCCCGGACAATGCCCTTGTCCTGCGCGAAACGCCGGACGGACCGCATCCCTATCTCCATGTCCGCGGCGGGCTGGAGGCGCTGATCGCCCGCAGCGTCTATTATGAACTGATGAACCTGGCGCTGGACGAAGGCGCCCAACCCATCGGCCTCTGGAGCAACGGCGCCTTCTTCGCGCTGGACGGATCGGCATGACCCTGGCGGAACGGCTGCGGACCGCCCTCAGGCAGGGGCATGAGCGGGAGGTCGGCCTGATACCCTCCGACACCCGCGACCCCCGGATCGACGGCGACATCCTGCTCTCGCCCGCGGCCGTGCTGGTCGCGATCACCGACCGTCCCGAACCCGGACTGATCCTGACCCAGCGCTCCGCCGGACTGCGCCAGCATGCCGGACAGGTCGCCTTCCCCGGCGGACGGGTCGACGACGACGACCCTGACGAAATCGCCGGCGCCCTGCGGGAAGCGCAGGAGGAGATCGGCCTCCCTCCCGGCCTGGTCGACATCATCGGCACGTCGGACCGCTATCACACCTTCACCGGCTTCGACATCGTCCCCGTGCTCGGCGTGATCCCGCCCGACCTTCCCCTTTCCCCCCGGGAAGCGGAGGTGGCGGAGCTGTTCGAACTTCCCCTCTCCTTCGCCCTCAATCCCGCCAACCGGATCAGGAAATCGATAGATTATCAGGGTGTTGAAAGGCATTATTACGAAATATTCTGGGAAGGACGCCGCATCTGGGGCATCACCGCCGCGATCCTCGCCAATCTGTCGCGCAGGCTAGGCCATGACCAGCCTGCTGCCTGACGCCGACTGGCGCCATCGCCCCGGCCTGGACGCGCTGCTGAGGGCGCTCGGCGCGGAACAGGGCCTCGCCCGCTTCGTCGGCGGCGCCGTTCGCGACGGCCTTCTGGGCCTGCCGGTCAACGACCTGGACATCGCCACCGTGCTGGAGCCGCAGTCCGTCATCGACCGCCTCAGGACCGCCGGGATAAAGGCCGTCCCCACCGGCATCGACCATGGCACGATCACGGCGGTGATCAACGGCTGGCCGGTGGAGATCACGACCCTCCGCCGCGACGTCAGCACGGACGGCCGCCGCGCCACCATCGCCTATACCGACGACTGGCGCGAAGACGCCGCCCGGCGCGATTTCACGATCAACGCGCTCTATGCCGACCCCCTCACCCACGCCATCACGGACTTCTTCGGCGGCGTCGCCGATCTCCGCGCGCATCGCGTCCGCTTCATCGGAGAGGCAAGCGCCCGCATCGCGGAGGATCATCTCCGCATCCTGCGCTATTTCCGTTTCCTCGCGCGCTTCGGCCATGACGAACCGGATGTGGAGGCCTATGCCGCCTGCCGCGACGCCGCCAACAGCCTGATGGCCCTTTCGCGCGAACGCATTGCGGACGAACTGCTCAAACTGCTCGCCCTGCCCGGGCCGCTCGCCTCGCTCCGGCTCATGGTCGACGGCGGCATATTGCTGCCCGTCCTGCCGGAGGTCGACCATGACGGACTGGCCCGCCTGTCCATGCTGGTCGAGCGGGAGGCCGCCTCCGGCATCGCCCCTGCGGCCCTGCGCCGCCTGGCGGCCCTGCTTCCACCGGACCCGCGCGCCGCCGATCAGGTGGGCGCCCGGCTCAAATTGTCCAACAAGGCCCGCAAGCGCCTGACCGCCGCGCTGGAAGGCGCCGCCACCGGCGCGCCCCCCCGCGCCCTCGCCTTCCGGATCGGCGTGGAAGGGGCCATCGACCGTATCCTGATCGATCCCTCGGCTCCGCTCGACGGCCTGAAGATGCTCGCGGACTGGGTCCCGCCGCGCCTGCCGCTGGGCGGCGGCGCGCTGATCGCGCGGGGCCTTCAGCCCGGCCCGGACGTGGCGAAGGCGCTGGCCGAGGTTCAGGACATCTGGGTGGCGGAGGATTTTCCCGACGCAGCCCGCGTCTCGGAAATCGCGGATCAGACCGTTTCGAAATTCCAACGCGCCCGCCAATAGTCATAGGCGTCGCCCTCCGCCATCGGCCGCGCGAAATAATAGCCCTGCCCCTGCCAGCACCCCAGATTCTGCAACGCATGGGCCAGTTGCTGCGTCTCGATCCCCTCGGCCGTGACATGCAGCCCCAGCGATTCGGCCAGCGACAGAATGGTGCGCACCATGATCTCCTTGTCCCGGTCCTCCAGCATGGATGTCACGAAACTGCGGTCGATCTTCAATATGTCGATGGGCAGGCTGTGCAGGCTCGCCAGGTTGGAATAGCCGGTGCCGAAATCGTCCATGGCGATCGGCATGTGCAGGTCCTTGAGCGCGAACAGCAGCTTCCGCGCCTTTTCGGGGTCCGCCACGATGGCGCTTTCGGTCAGTTCCGCCGTCAGCCGCTTGCCCGAAATGCCCGCATAGCGCAGCGCTTCCTCGAACATGGATGCGACATCGTCCCGCGCCATCTGGATCGGGGAAAGGTTCACATTGACGCCCACCGGCAGCGCCTGCCCGAATTTCGCATCCCACCGGCTGAGCGCCTGCGCCGCCTCATAGGCCGCCCAGCGGCCCAGCGGCGTGATCAGCCCGCTTTCCTCCGCCACGGCGATGAACTCGGCGGGCGACACATGGCCCAGTTCTTCATCCTCCCACCGCGCCAGCGCCTCGAAGCCGGTGATTTCACCCGTCTGCAGGTGGATCAGCGGCTGGAAGGCCAGGGTCAGCCCCCCCTGGGCCAGCGCATCGCGCAGCCGGCTCTCGACGGAAAATCGCCGCTGCGCCTCCTTCAGCACGCCGTTGCGGTAGATTTCCACCTTGCCGCTGCGCTTGGCGATCTTCACCGCGGCCTGCGCCTTGCGCACCACATCCTCGGGGTCTTCGGTCAAGCTGGTCGACAGGGCGCAGCCGATCGCGCAATCGACCCGGATTTGCAGATCGCTCAGCCTGATCGGATAGCTGAGCGAGTCCCGGATGCGCTGAACGATATGAAGGGCGTCCGATAAACCATTGTTAATCCTGGCGAAAATCGCAAAGTCGTTGCCGCCGATGCGCGCCAGCACATCGCCCTGCCGCAGGCTGGACTTCAACCGCTTGGCAACCGTGATCAGCAACTCGTCGCCGGCCATCGGGCCCAGGGATTCATTGACCCGGCTGAACCGGCTCAGATCGATGGCGAGGATGCCGAACTGCGCATTGTCCGGCCAGGGCGTGTTGGTCAGCCGGTCCTCGATCTCCTCGCCAAATCCCGTGCGGTTGGGAAGCGCGGTCAGGCCGTCGGACAATAATTCGCGCCGCAGGTTCTTCTCGATGGTCCGGTCGCTCGTCCGGTCGAGGGCGGTGAACAGGAACAGATTGGGTTCGCCATCCGGTTCGGGCAGCCGCCCGACGGTGCAGTAGAAATATTCGGGCCCCAACATGCCGTCGCGGCGCAGTTCGAAACCTTCCGAATCGCGCCCGGACAGGACGCTCTGCACGATCCGCCTGCGCCATTCGGCCGCATGGGGCCGTTCGGCTTCGCCCGGGTTGCTGCAGGTGAAGCAGTTTCCGAACGGCGCATTGGTCGCCACCATGGACAACCTATTGTCTTCGAAGGAGAATGCAGCCGCCGGATAAGGCAGCGCAGCCAGCCAGTCCGCTATCGCCACGCGATGGGAAAGATGCGCGTCATCCTGCCCCAGAAGGAGCTGGATGTCCGGCATTTCGGTCGGCCGATCACGCATCGACATGGCTTCCATAGGCCCGGCGATAGGCCCAAAGGGTAAATTTTCGGGAAACGACATTCCCGATTCCAGCGCGATAGTAACGAAAAAATCAGCTTCTCAGAACCGGTTATCGCGCGGGAAGCCCGTGGGCGGCATGCGCCCGGCCGCGCCCCTGGCGACGCGCCATGGCGTCATGTCGGCTTCCGTGCGCACCCGCCCCGTTCCTCCACCCATGGCCCAGCTCAGCCCGTCGGACAGGCGGAAGGCGATGGCATCGGACAGCCCGCCGTCGCGATAGCGCTGCATCTGCACGCCCTGACCGCGCGCCATGCGCGGCATTTCAGTGAGCGAGAAGACCAGCAGCTTGCGGTTTTCGCCCATCACGGCGACGCTGTCCGCCTCCGGCGCGATGGGATGCACGACGCTCAGCTTCGCGCCGGTCCGCACATTGACGACCTGCTTGCCCTTGCGCGTTTCGGCGATCACATCCGCCACCGCCGCCACGAAGCCGCGCCCGTCCGAGGATGCAAGCAGCAGTTCGCCACCCGCCCGCGCAGGCAGCAGGGCGACGATATTGCCGGTGCCGTCCATGTCGACCAGCGACCGGACCGGATCGCCAAAGCCGCGCCCGCCGGGCAGCTTGTCCGCGCCCAGCGTGAAGACGCGCCCGGTCTCCGTCGCCAGCAGCAGCTTGTCGGTGGTCTGCGCGTGGAAGGCGATCATCGGACCGTCGCCTTCCTTGAATTTCAGCGTGTCCGCCGAAGCAAGGTCGCGATGCCCGCTCATCGCCCTGATCCAGCCGCGCTCGGACAGGATCACGGTGATCGGCTCTTTCTCGATCATCGCCTCCAGCGGGATTTCCCGCGCCGGCGCCGCCTCCTCGACCAGCGTGCGCCGCCGGCCGAAATCGCTCTCGGGCGAATAGCGCTTGCGAAGGTCCGCCAGGTCCTTCTTCAGCCGCGTCCGCTGCCGCGCCGGGCTTTCCACCAGCTTTGTCAGCTCGTCGCGTTCCTTCAGCAGTTCCGAATGCTCGCGCCGCAGCTCCATCTCCTCCAGCTTGCGCAGGGACCGCAGCCGCATGTTCAGGATCGCCTCGGCCTGCCGGTCGTTCAGGCCGAACTCGGCCATCATCACCTCTTTCGGCTCATCCTCGGTCCGGATGATCTCGATCACCCGGTCAAGGTTCAGATAGGCGATGATATAGCCGTCCAGCAGCTCCAGCCGCGCCGCGATCTTGTCCAGCCGGTGCTGGGCGCGCTTCACCAGCACGTCGATCTGGTGCTTCAGCCATTCGACGAGGACCGTCTTCAGCCCCAGCACCCTTGGCGTGCGCGTCGCGTCCAGCACGTTCAGGTTCAGCGGGAAGCGGTTTTCCAGATCGGTCAGCCGGAACAGGCTGTCCATCAGCACGTCCGGGTCGACGGTGCGGGCGCGGGGTTCGATGACGATGCGGATCTCGGTGTCGCTCTCGTCGCGCACATCGGCCAGGATCGGCAGCTTCCTGTCGTTGATCAGCGCCGCGATCTGCTCGATCAGCTTGGACTTCTGCACCTGGAAGGGGATTTGCGTCACCACCGCGACCCATGTGCCCCGCCCGCCATCCTCCTTGTGCCAGCGGGCGCGGGTTCGAAACGATCCCCGCCCCGTCGCATAAGCCTCTGAAATGATGGAAGCGCTGTCCACCAGCACGCCGCCGGTCGGAAAGTCCGGACCGCGCACGATCCGCATCAGCTCGGCATGCTCGGCGTCCGGATTGTCGATCAGCAGGCTGGCCGCATCGATCAGTTCGGCGACATTATGCGGCGGGATGCTGGTCGCCATGCCGACCGCGATGCCGGTGGCGCCGTTGGCCAGCAGATTGGGGAACAGGCCGGGAAACACCTCCGGCTCCTGATCCTCGCCATTGTAGGTCGGGCGGAATTCGACGGTGCCTTCGTCCAGCCCGGCCATCAGGTCGGCGGCGGCCTGCGTCAGCCGCGCCTCGGTATAGCGCATCGCCGCCGCATTATCGCCGTCGATATTGCCGAAATTGCCCTGCCCGTCGACCAGCGGCGTGCGCAGCGAGAAATCCTGCGCCAGACGCACCATGGCGTCATAGACCGACGCATCGCCATGGGGGTGATATTTGCCGATGACGTCGCCGACGACGCGAGCGCATTTCTTGTACGGCGTGGTGTTGCGCGCCGGATTGGCGACCAGCACGTCGGGCGAAGCCCCGCCCGGCTCCATCCTCAGCAGCCGCATCGCCCAGAGCAGCCGCCGGTGCACCGGCTTCAGCCCGTCGCGCAAATCCGGCAACGACCGCGCCGTGATGGTGGAGAGCGCATAGACGAGGTAGCGCTGGGACAGCGCATCGTCGAACGGGTGATCCTTGATAGCGTCGAACGGGTCGCGAAATTCGGTCATCGCAACGGGGAATAGCAGCGCCGCGACAAAACGGAAACGGGGTTTAATCCCCTCCTGCTCCTGCGAAGGCACTCGAATGAGACAAGTGGCTCATGAGAACCCAGTTCAGCTGTCGCCCCTTTCACGCCAGGCAGCATGAACAAATGCAAGACCCCCCGGACTGAGTGATCCGGGTAGAAAGCGGACATTCCCCCTCCCGCAGGCGGGAGGGGGTTAGGGGGTGGGCTGGCGCGGCATCTGCGCTGTTTTGCAACGGCTAAGTCAGAAGCTCGCTACGCTCGGGCCCACCCCTAACCCCTCCCGTTTACGGGAGGGGAAGGTCTTGAATCGGCCATTTCCCGACATTCCGAATTCACCCACGCGACCTAGGGCAGAACTGGTTTCCCGCCTCCGCAGGAACACGCGACATCAACTCCTATCACCGCGGCAAAAACCGCGCCTCCGGGTCCGCCGCGATCTCCCGCGCGAACTCCGCGCCGATCCAGTCGCGAAAGGCCTTCACCTTGGCGGTGTTGCGGGCATGGGGCGGATAGACCACCCAATAGCTCGCCCGTTCCCGGACATAGGATGGCAGGGCCTCCACCAGCAACCCGGCCTCCACCTCGGTCTTCCACAGGAAGGGATTGACGATGGCCACGCCCTGCCCCGCCATGGCGGCGCGCCCCTCCATCACCTGGGAATCGAGCGCGATCGCGGGCGGCAGCCCCTTGCCGTCCGCTTCCACCCCCATGGCGGCGAACCATTCATGCCACCACATGTCGTCCGGCGACAGGCGCGGCATGGCGTGCAGCGCCCGCGCATCGGCGATCGGCCCGTTCGCCGCCAGCCATGACGGGCTGCACAGCGGCGCCAGCCGGTTGTGGGTCAGCAGCTTCGCCTCCAGCCCTGGCCAATCGCCCCGCCCGCCCCGCACCGCCACGTCCACGCCGTCGCGGGCGAAGTCCACCACCCGGTCGGTCGCGTCGATCCGCACGGCCAGCCCCGGCTGGCGCATCTGGAACGTGCCGATGCGCTGGGCCAGCCACAGATGCGCGAAACTGTTGGTGCAACTGATCGTCAGGATCGTCGAATGGTCCTGCGTCAGCGCGGCGAACCCTTCCCGCATCTGGTCGAAGGCGCGGGACAGGATCGTGGCGATCTCCCGCCCCTTGTCGGTCAGCGCCACTTTCCGCCCCGCCCTCTGGAACAGGCTGATGCCCAGCCGCTCCTCCAGCAATTTCACCTGATAACTGACGGCCGCCTGGGTCATCCCCAGCTCCTGCGCCGCAACCGTGAAATTCTCCAGCCGCGCGGCGGCCTCGAACACGCGGACGGCGGATAGGGGCGGCAGCTGGCTCATTCGCCATGGATAAGCCAGCCTTATGATTCGCGTCCATCCTTTTGTTGGCCGCCCCACCGGAAAAGAGCGATAGGAATTCCCACGAAACGAAATCCATTCTCCGGATCATTCATGGAAAAGGAGCCTTGCCATGCACTTGTCCAAGGACGCCCGGCTATCCCCCAACGGCCACGAAGCCGCCCGGAATCGCCCCGGCCTGATCGCCGCCATCATGCAGGCCTTCTGCGCGCTCCACCGCATCGCCTGGTCTGCCCCCTGGATCGAGGAACGGCGATGAAGCCCCTCGAAAATCGCGAACATGGTGCGACGGGGGTTGCACAATCCGCGCCACACGCCAACTTGCGCGCGTGTCCGATTCCCGCCTTTCCCCTGTTCCCGATCTTCCCCCTCCGCCGCCCCGGCTGCTGACAGGGGCAGCGCTGTTCCTCGACTTCGACGGAACGCTGGCCCCGATAGCCGACACGCCCGACGGCGTGGAGGTCGATGACGATCTGCTCGCCCTCCTCGGCCGTCTGCGCGACCGGCTGGATGGGCGGCTTGCCATCGTCAGCGGCCGATCCGTCGCGACGCTGCGCGATTTCGGCTTCGGGCAGTTCCTGCTCGCCGGCACCCATGGGCTGGAACTGGCGGAACCCGGCCGCCCCGTAGAAGCGCCTGCCCGCCTCCCCGCGGTCAATGAGGCGGAAGCCGCCTTCCAGACCTTCGCGGCCGGAAAGGCCGGCGTCCTCGTCGAACGCAAGACGATCAGCGTCGGCCTTCATTTCCGCGGCGCCCCGCAATGGGGCCGGGAAGCAGGCGATCTGGCCGCCAGCCTGGCGGATCGGCTCGACCTCGCGCTCCAGCCGGGCAAGATGCTCTACGAACTGCGTCCCGGCGGCGCCGACAAGGGCAGCGCCGTCCGCACACTGATGCGCCGCGCACCCATGGCCGGCGGCACGCCGCTGTTCATCGGGGACGACGTCACCGATGAGGAGGGCTTTGCCGTCGCACGCGATCTGGGCGGCTCCGGCATTCTCGTCGGCGTGCCCAGGGCGACGCTCGCCGCATTCTCTTTGGAACAGGTTGCCGCCGTCAGGCATTATCTTGCCCAGGGGGTCGCTGGCACCGACTGATCCGATGGTCCGGCGCCCCTGTCGTGCACGAACAAGGGGGACGGACCGATAGAAACGCAGAAAAACGACCTTCCGGGCGGGGATGAGCGCACGCTCGACCTGTGGCCCATCGGCAATTGCCAGGCATCGGCGCTGATCGACCGGGCCGGGCGGATGATATGGGCCTGCGTCCCCCGCGTCGACGGTGATCCGGTATTCTCGGCACTGCTGGACGATGCCGCCTGGGACCAACCGGATTCGCGGGGCTTCTGGGCCATAGAGCTGGAGAACTGCGCCCGGATCGAGCAGCATTATATCCGCAACACGCCTGTGCTGGTGACGCGCCAGACCGACGCGCAGGGCAATGCGATAGAGCTTTACGATTTCTGCCCGCGCCACAAGCATCAGGGGCGGATGTACCGCCCCGTCGCGTTCGCCCGCGTCGTTCGGCCCGTATCGGGCAGCCCGCGCATCCGCGTCAGGCTGCGCCCCACCACCTCCTGGCATTCGGAAAAGGTGCCGATCAGCTATGGCTCCAACCATATCCGGCTGGTGCTGTCCTACATGGCGATGCGCATGTCCACCAATGCGCCCATCGGCCTGATTTCCCAGGAAAGCTGGTTCCGGCTGGAACATGACATGCATTTCTTCCTGGGGCCGGATGAGAGCTTTTCGGACGCCCTCCGCCCCGCGGTGGAACGGATGCTGGACGACACGATCCACGAATGGCAGATCTGGGTGCGAAGCCTGGCCATTCCGGCCGAGTGGCAGGAGGCGGTGATCCGCTCCGCCATCACGCTCAAGCTCTGCCAGCATGAGGAGACCGGCGCCATCGTCGCCGCGCTGACCACCAGCATCCCCGAACATGCCGACAGCGGCCGCAACTGGGACTATCGCTACTGCTGGATCAGGGACGCCTATTATACGGTGGAGGCGCTGAACCGGCTGGGCGCGCTGGACGTTCTGGAAAGCTATCTCGTCTATCTCCGCAACATCGTCGACGGCGCGCGGGGCGGCCATATCCAGCCGCTCTACGACGTGCGCGGCAACGCCACGCTGGAGGAGCGGGAGGCGCAGAACCTGCCCGGCTATCGCGGCATGGGGCCGGTGCGCGTCGGCAATGCCGCCTATTCCCAGGTACAGCACGACGCCTATGGGCAGATCGTCCTCTCCTCCGTGCAGGGCTTCATCGACCAGCGCCTGCTGCGCATGGCGGGGCTGTCGGACTTCGAAGCGCTGGAGGCCGTGGGCGAGCGCGCCTGGCAGGTCTATGACAAGCCCGATGCCGGCCTGTGGGAACTGCGCACCCGCGCCCATGTCCACAGCTACAGCGCGGTGATGTGCTGGGCGGCGTGCGACCGCCTCGCCCATGCGGCAGCCGCCCTTGGGCTGCCGGACCGCGAAGTCCATTGGCGCGAGCGGGCGGAAATCATGAAGGCCCGCATCCTCCAGTCGGCCTGGCGGACGGACAGCAACGCCATCTCCGCCAATTTCGAGGACGATGCGAGGGACGCCTCCCTGCTCCAGCTGATCGACCTGCGCTTCCTGACGGCGGACAATCCCATGTTCATCGGAACGCTGAAGGCGCTGGAAAAGGACCTGCGCCGGGGCAACGACATGCTGCGCTACAGCGCGCCGGACGATTTCGGGGAGCCCGTCACCGCCTTCAACGTCTGCACCTTCTGGCTGATAGAGGCCCTGCATCGGACCGGCCGCAGCGAGGAGGCGCGCGCCCTGTTCGAGGAGATGCTGTCCCGCCGCACCGCCGCCGGCCTGCTTTCCGAAGACATCGATCCCGTCACCGGGGAATTGTGGGGGAACTATCCCCAAACCTACTCATTGGTCGGCATCATCAATTGCGCCGTGCTCTTGAGCAAACCGTGGAGCGTGATGCGATGAAGCGCTTGGCATGGAGGCGCTTGGCATGAGCCGCCTGATAGTCATTTCGAACCGGGTCAGCCGCCCGACCAAGAACGGCAACCAGGGCGGTCTGGCAGTCGCGCTTTCCCAGGCGCTGCGCGAAAGCCGCGGCATCTGGGTCGGCTGGTCCGGCGAGATCACGGAGAATTTCACCGGGCAGATCGGCTTTTCGGAGGATGAAGGGGTCAAGACGGCAACCATCGACCTGGAGGAGCAGGATGTCGACGAATATTATAATGGCTATGCCAACAAGACCCTCTGGCCGCTGTTCCACTTCCGGATAGACCTGGCCGAATATGCGCGCGATTTCGAAGGCGGGTATAACCGCGTCAACCAACGCTTCGCGGACACGACCAGCCCGCTGATCGAACCGGAAGACATCATCTGGGTCCAGGATTACCACATGATCCCGCTCGGCCGGATGCTGCGCGACCGGGGCCATGACAATCGCATGGGCTTCTTCCTGCACATCCCATGGCCGCCGACCCGGCTGCTTGTGTCGCTGCCCCACCACAGCAAGCTGGTGCAGGCGCTTTTCGCCTATGATGTCGTGGGGTTCCATACCGAGGAATGGCTGGAATCCTTCCGCCATTATGTCGAACGCGAAATGGGCGGTTCGGTGGACGGCGATTTCGTGACGCTGGGCAAGCGGACGATTCAGGCGATCGCCTGCCCCATCGGCATCAACGCGCAGGAATATGCCAGCGCCGCCGTCAGCGATGCGGCCAAGGACATGTATGAAAAGGTCCGCCGGTCGCTGCAGGATCGCGCGATGATCGTGGGCGTCGACCGTCTGGACTATAGCAAGGGACTGGAAGAACGGTTCAACGGCTACGCCCGCTTCCTGAAGGATCATAGCGAACAGCATCGCAACGTCGTCCTGACGCAGATCGCCCCGCCTTCCCGCGGCGAGGTGGAGAGCTACCAGCAGATCCGCGCAACCCTGGATGCGCTCGCCGGCCGCATCAACGGGGAATATAGCGATGTGGACTGGACCCCGATCCGCTACGTCAATCAGGGCTATCCGCGCGACAAGCTGGCCGGCATCTACCGCGCGGCCAAGATCGGGCTCGTCACGCCGCTGCGCGACGGCATGAACCTGGTCGCCAAGGAATATGTCGCCGCGCAGAATCCGGACGATCCCGGCGTCCTCATCCTGTCGCGCTTCGCCGGCGCCGCCCAGCAACTCAAGGACGCGCTGCTGATCAATCCCTACAGTCCGGAAGAGATGTCCGACGCCATCACCCGCGCGCTCTCCATGCCGCTGGACGAGCGCAAGCGGCGATGGCGCGCCATGATGGACAGTGTCGAAAAGCAGGACATAAGCTGGTGGCGGCAGCGCTTCACGGAGCGGCTGATGGCGGTCCAACGCAATGGCGAGGTGAAACAGGAGGCGCAACCGGCTTAACTTTCCCGCCAGCGCCGCTACAGTCGGGCCGATGGATGATGAGGAAGAAGCGGGGGGCGCCCTGGCCGCCATTCGCGCCAGATCGGGCGTCATATTGGGCGTGGTCGGCCTTCTGGCCTGGCTGGCGCTGATCTGGTTCATGTTCGGCGACGTGCTGTAGCGGGCTCCCTCGCCCGAACTCGCCCATTTGCACCCCCGCCCCTTTTGGTCTAAGGGCCAGCCCAAGCAGCCCCGGCACCCGCTGATCCTTCCCGATTCGCGTTTGCCGGGGCACATTCTTTATTGGGAAGACAGGAACCGCATATGGCCCGTCGCCGCCAGATCTACGAAGGCAAGGCAAAGATCCTTTATGAAGGCCCCGAGCCGGGTACGATCATCCAATATTTCAAGGATGACGCGACCGCCTTCAATGCCCAGAAGAAGGGCACGATTTCGGGCAAGGGCGTGCTCAACAACCGGATTTCCGAGCATATCTTCACTCTGCTCGGCCAGATCGGCGTTCCTACCCACTTCATCCGCCGCCTCAACATGCGCGAACAACTCGTCCGTCAGGTGGAAATCGTGCCGATCGAGGTGGTCGTGCGCAACGTCGCCGCGGGTTCGCTCAGCAAGAAGCTGGGGATCGAGGAGGGAACGCAGCTTCCCCGCACGCTCATCGAATATTGCTACAAGGACGACGCGCTGGGCGACCCGCTGGTGTCCGAAGAGCATATCGCCTGCTTCGGATGGGCCAGCCAGGACGAAATGCACGACATTGCCGACATGGCGATCCGCATCAACGACTTCATGTGCGGCCTGTTCGCGGGCATCGGCATTCGCCTGATCGACTTCAAGCTGGAATTCGGTCGCCTGTGGGACGGCGACTATAGCCGCATCATCCTGGCGGACGAGATCAGCCCCGACGGTTGCCGCCTCTGGGACATGGCGACCGGCGAGAAGCTGGACAAGGACCGTTTCCGCCGCGACCTGGGCGGTGAAGTCGAGGCCTATCAGGAAGTCGCCCGGCGCCTGGGCCTGATGCCGGAGGGCGTGGATACCACCGTCCTCGACCTCGACACCCATCGCAAGAAGCGCGGCAAGGACTGATGGGAACCCGGACGCGCGGCTCAGGCGAGCAGCGCGTCCGCCATCAGCTTGATCCCCAGCAACACCATCAGCACATAGATCAGCGTGTAGAAACGGGCGGGATCGAAGCGCCGCACCAACGCCACACCCGCCATGGTCGACACGACGGCAAGCGGGATCAGCATCGCCGTCGCCAGCAGGTTCGCCCTGGTGAACTGCCCCAGGGCGGCATAGGCCGGCACCTTCATCCAGTTCGTCACCGCAAAGGCGATTGCGGTCGTCCCCACCAGAACGTCGCGCGACAGGCGCTTGGGCAGAACCCACATCTGGAAGGGCGGCGCCCCGGCATGCGCGATCTGGCTGGTGAAGCCGCTCGCCACGCCGAGCAGCACGCCCACCCATGAGGGCGAGGTCGACGGCAACACGATCGCGCCGCCCCGCTCGATCCAGAGCCGATGCAGGCCGAACAATGTCGAAATCAGGCCCAGCACGCCCATCACCGCGATTTCGGACACGCGGGCCGCGAAAAAATAGCCCAGCCCTACGCCGGCCGCCATGCCGGGCAGCATGACCTTAAGGACATGCCGGTCCCAGCTATGCCGGAACGACCAGACGCCGACCACATCCTGCAGGATCAGAATGGGCAGCATGATCGCCGCTCCCCGCACGGGATCGACGCCCAGGGCGAGGATCGGCATGGCCAGCGCGCCAACCCCGGCAAATCCGCCTTTGGCAAGGCCCGACAGGATAACCGCGCTTATGGCGCAGGCATAATAGAGATAATCCGGATTCATGGCGCTCCGCCTAAAGCAAGGCGGCTCGTTGGGGGAGCATCTTTTTTGCGGCGTTTGGCGCCTGCGCGTCAACTATGCGCGCGATAGCCGATCAGGACGCCGAAGGTGAAGGTCGCCAGAAGCGCCAGCTGAACCCGGCCATGGGGATCGTCATAGCCCATGACCTGCTGACCGAAGGCGAAAAGCCCCACGAACATCGCCAAAGCAAGACCGGCCATGCGAAAATCCTTCCCTCTGCGGGATGGATAACGCCATGGCCGCTAACAAAAGCATAATGCCTTGCTTGCCGGGCGCTCCGGGACTAGAGGGCTGGACGATTCAAACGATCGCCAGCCCTCCGGTTTTCACGGCTTGCGCATTCTGCAGGCAGAATGCCCCGGGGGTGCGCGAAAGCCTGTTTTACGGAGTTCCACACTCATGAAAGCCCGCATCTTCGTCACCCTCAAGGGCGGTGTCCTCGACCCGCAGGGCAAGGCGATCCATCACGCGCTGGAAGGCCTTGGCTTCGGCGGCGTCAATGATGTGCGCGCGGGCAAGCTGATCGAACTGGACCTGGCCGACGGCACCAGCGACGAGGACATCGACGCTATGTGCCGCAAGCTGCTGGCGAACACGGTGATCGAAAACTACCGCATCGAAAAGGCCTGAGCCATGAAGAGCGCTGTCATCGTCTTTCCCGGCAGCAATTGCGACCGCGACCTCGCCGTGGCGTTCGAGACGGCGACCGGTACAAGGCCTGCCATGATCTGGCACCGCGACACGGAACTGCCCGACGATCTCGACCTGATCGGCGTGCCGGGCGGCTTTTCCTATGGCGACTATCTGCGTTCCGGCGCGATGGCGGCACGTTCGCCGGTGATGCAGGCAGTGGCGAAGGCGGCGGATCGCGGGGCCTATGTGCTGGGCATCTGCAACGGTTTCCAGGTGCTGACGGAGAGCGGGCTGTTGCCCGGTGCGCTGCTGCGCAATGCGGGCGGCCATTTCGTCTGCCGCGACGTGGCGCTGACGGTCGAGAATGCGCAGAGCGCCTTCACCAGCCGCTATGAAGCTGGCGAGGCGATCAGCTTTCCGGTGGCGCATCATGACGGCAATTATTTTGCCGATGCGCAAACGCTGGACCGGCTGGAAGGCGAAGGCCGCGTGGCGCTGCGCTATGCGGAGAGCGTCAACGGATCGGCGCGGAACATCGCGGCTATCCTGAACGAGGCCGGCAATGTGCTGGGCATGATGCCGCACCCGGAGCGGGTGATAGAGCCGGCCCATGGTGCGACCGATGGCCGACGGCTGTTCGAAGGACTGGTGGAAGGGCTGCTTGCCCGGGCCTGAAGCCAAGGGATATGGCCCGGCTTGCTGAACCGGCTTTCGGCATGCATTGACGGCGTTGCCAGCCAGAGCGTTCAATCCATGAACAGCTTTGTGCCGTAACACTCCACGCGCTGCCATTGCATAGCGGGCTAAGCAAATCTCCGCCGAAGTCGCGCCGCGCTACTTGGCTCACCCGCCGCGATGATAGTCATATTCGAAGGCGCGGCCTTCCTGCTTGGTGAGGATCGCGCCAATGATCGCGCCGCCCGCCCGGCGCAAGCGATCGACGGCGACGCGCAGGCCGCCATGATGATTGCGGCCCCATTCTACCACCAGCAACGTCACCTGCGCCTTGCTCGCCAGCAGGCAGGCATCCGACAGGCCGAGAATGGGCGGCGCATCGATCAGCACCGTGTCATAGCGTTCCCGAACGGTCGCCAGCAGGGAATCCATCGCAGGCGTGACCAGCAATTCCGCCGGATTGGGCGGGATCGCCCCGCAGGGCAACAAGGCCACGCCCGGTACGCCGCTATCCACGATGACGTCGTCCATCCTGGCCTGGCCCGTCATCAACTCGCTGATCCCACGAGCGGGCGATATGCCGAACAGGCTGTGCTGCTTGGGCCGCCGCATATCAGCGTCTATCACCAGCACCCGCTTGTCGAGTTTTGCCAGCGCCCTGGCCAGGGCATGGAGGGTGGAGGACTTCCCCTCTCCTTCCTGCGCGCTGGTGACGAGTATGGAACGCGGCAGACCGGCCGCAGAACCCAGAAGCAGCGAAGAAGCCATCGGCGCGAAAATCTCCGCCCCCGGCTTCTCCCCCGCCGGAACCGCGCCGAGCAGCGGCAGGTTCACCCGCTCCGCCAGCGTGTCGGCGGAAGTCACGGCGTCGTCGAAGATATGCCGCCCCGCCACCGCCATCAGCCCGAGGATCAGCCCACCCAGCGAAGCGAACAGCATGGTGACGCCGATATTGGGGGAAGAAGGCCGCGAAGGCACCGCCGCCCGGTCCAGCGGCTGGATGCGGCCGGCCTGGAAGCCTGCCTGCGATGCCATGTCGCGATAACGCTGGAGCAGGCTGTCGTGCAGCAGGCGATAGGTGTCGACCTGCCGCTCCAATATGCTCATCTGCACGCCGCGCCCGCGTTCGGCCCGGGCCTGCCGCTCGACCTTGGCGATTTCGGACTGGATCTGCTTCTCGCCATGCACGGCGACATCGAACTGTTCCTTGAGCGAGGCGCGGATCGTGTTGGCCATGCCCTCCGCCTGATCGTCCAGCGCGGCCAGCCGGGCGCGGGCCTCACGCATTTCGGGGTGGGCATCCTTGCGGAACTGGCGTTCCTGCACGACCTGCGCCCGCGCCAGCGCCCTTTCCGTCATGATCTGCTGCATCGCGCCGTTGTTCAGCACTTCCGGCAGCGTCTCGACACTCGACATGCGGGCGCTTTCCCAGCGCTTCTGCGCGGCGATGCGGTCGGCGGTCGCCTGCGCACGGAAGGCGTTGAGTTGCGCCAGCCGTGTCGCGATCGTGCCCTCGGGAGACGGATCGCCGTCATCCTCCTTCGATCCGGCCTCCTTCGATCCGGCCTCCCTCGATCCCGGCAGCGCCATGGCGCCCGCATTGGCGGCATAGACCGCCAGGTCGCGCTCCGCCCGTTCCAGATCCTTCCGCGCTCCGTCCAGTTCGCCGAGCAGGAATCGCCGCGCCTGAACACCGGATTCGAAGCCTCGCTTCAGATCGGCGCGGATCAGGCTGTCGGCATAGCTGTTGGCGACGCGCGCCGACAGCACCGGATCGGCGCTGGTGAAGCTGATGCGGATGACCCGCGACTTGCCGGGCAGTTCGACATGCAGATTGTCGCGCAGCAGGCCCACAACGGTCTCGGTCTCGACCTGACGCTGGCTGAGCGCGCCCGTCCCCTGCTCCGGCCGGCGCACGTTCATGCCGTCGAAGAAGGTGCGGCTGCCGATCAAGGCCAGTTCGCGAGCCACATCTTCCGCCAGGGCGCGGCTGCGCAGCACTTCCAGTTCGGTCTGCATCAACGCTTCATTGTCGGACGGCGTCGCCTGTCGCTGCGCAGCGGCCGCCCCAGCGGCGCCGGCGGGGACATCCTCCACCTCGACGGAGGCGGTGGCGCGATAATCGGGCGTCGACAGCAGGATGAAGACCACGCCTGCCAGCACGCAAAGCGCCATGGTGACGAACAGGATGATGCGATGCCGCCGCACCGCCGTCCACGCCCCGCTCGCCGCCGCGGCGAAGCGCGCTGCACGTCCCTCCATGGAAGTGGACGCGCCGCTATCGTCGATCAGCAGACCTGGCCGCGCCATCAGAGTCCTCCATCCAGCACGACGAATCCGGCGCCGACCGCAGGCAGCGCCAGCAGCGTTCCGCCCAATATCGCCTTGGCGCGCGAGAGGCCGACGATGACGGTGTCGCCCGGCAGGATTTCAGGATCGGGCGCCTCGCCCCTGCGGATCGCCCCCATGTCGAACATCGCCGCCTTGCGCTCGCCGTCCGATTGCCGGACCACGACGATCTGGCCCAGGCTGGCAAGGCGCGTCGGCCCCTTGGCCATCGCGACCGCCTGCAACAGCCCCAGTCGGCCCTCCACCGGGAAAAGGCCCGGTTCGCGAACCTCCCCATCCACAGTGATGCGGCGACCCACCGCCTTCTTGACGAATACCGTCACTTGCGGGGAAACCAGATAGCGCTCGCCCAGCCGCCCGGCGATGACGTCCGACGCTTCGCTGGCGGACAGGCCGGCGACGGAAACATCGCCCACCAGCGGCATGCGAACCATGCCCGCAGCAGTCACCTGCGCGTCCTCCAGCGAAAGGCCCGGTTCATGATAGACCTGGATGCGCAGGACATCGTCGGGGGATATGCGATAGTCCATCCCCACGGCAGGAGCCGTCGGAATGGCGGCATAAGCGGCTTCCCCCTTCGGCGCGTCCTCCACGGTCGAGCAGGCACCGAGCCAGATGCAGGCCATGATCATGACCAGCGCTTGGCTCCTGCTGTCGGTCGGCCGCTTCATGCCGCTTAAATCCCCCGCAATTCAGTGGGCACGCACAAGGCCTGCCATTGCGGGCGGGGTTAACGGCGCGACAGGAACATGGCAACCATCGGCTGGACGAAGGAGGGCGCGGAGCTCCCGATCAGATGGCGATCCGGGCCTGATCCGGGACAACCTGACCCGCGGTCGGCCGCCGTGGCTGATCCGGCCAGACGCCGCGCGTGTCGTAAACCGCCTTGTCGGCGCGTTCGTCCACCGGAACCGATTTGAACATATCATGATCGACAAGAATGACGAAAACGCCGCATTGTTCCAGAGCCGTATCGAGATCGACGAGTTCAGCGCCCGTTCCGGCGAACTCCATCGGCAGATCATGGGCATAGGGTTCGACCAGCTTGATGCGGCGGCCGTAGCGTTTGGCGAGACGCGCCGCGACCTTCACGGCCGGGCTTTCGCGGAAATCGTCGATATTGGGTTTGAAGGCGAGGCCAAGGCAGGCGATGTCCTCGCCGGCAAACTCGTCGATCAGGTCGGACGCTTTCGCGACCACATGGTCGGTCTTGCCGTCATTGACTTCGCGGGCGGTGCGGATGAGGCGGCTGTTTTCCGGGTCGCCATGGACGATGAACCAGGGGTCGACCGCGATGCAGTGGCCGCCGACGCCGGGGCCGGGCTGGAGGATGTTGACACGGGGATGGCGGTTGGCGAGGCGAATGACCTCCCACACGTCGATGTCCATGCGTTCCGCGATGACGGACAGTTCGTTGGCGAAGGCGATGTTGACGTCGCGGAAGCTGTTTTCGACCAGCTTCACCATTTCGGCGGCGCGGGCGCTGGTGGTGATGCAGGCGCCGCGCACGAACTGGCGGTAGAAGCCCAGCGCCTTGCGGGCGCAGCGAGGCGTGATGCCGCCGATGCAGCGGTCATTGTCGATCAGTTCGACGAGGATGCGGCCGGGCAGGACGCGTTCGGGGCAATAGGCGATGGCGATGTCGCCCGCCACGCCGGGTTCGGGCATCTTCAGGTCGGGGCGGAGCTGGGCGAAAAGATCGCGCATGGCTTCGGTGGTGCCGACCGGCGAGGTGGATTCGAGAATGACGGTATCGCCGGCCTTCAGGACCTCAGCGACAGTGCGGGCGGCCTTGAGGACGTGGCTGATGTCCGGCGCGCGGTCTTCGGCCACGGGAGTCGGCACCGCGATGATGAAGACATCGCTCGGCTCGACTTCCAGACTGGCGCGGAGATTGCCGCGGGAGACCACGCCCTGGACGAGGCCGTCGAGATCGACTTCCTCGATATGCACGCGACCGGAGTTGACCGTCTCCACGACATGGGCGCTGACGTCAACGCCGACGACCTGCGCGCCGCCGCGCGCGATCAGGGCGGCGGTCGGCAGGCCGATATAGCCGAGGCCGATGACGGATACCTTCTGCTGGAGCTTATCGAGGGGCATGGGGGTCCTGTGGAAGCTTTTGAATTCGGTCCGTTTGTGGCGGGAAATGCTGAAGATTTCGGTAACGGACCGTCAGTTCCCAATCGAGTTTAGGCCGCCTCTTCCATATTCTCAGCCTGCGCGCTCGCGGCTATGATGTCTGCGATGCGCTCCGACGCGTGACCGTCTCCGAAGGGGTTGTGGGCGCGGGACATGGCGGCGTAGGCGGCTTCGTCATCCAGCAGGGCAAAGACCGAGCGGACGATCTTTATTCGATCGGTGCCGACCAGTTTCGCGGCGCCCGCCGTCACCCCTTCGGGGCGCTCCGTGGTCTCGCGCATCACCAGCACGGGCTTGCCGAGCGAAGGCGCCTCCTCCTGCACGCCGCCGCTGTCGGTCAGGACGAGATGGCACAGGTCCAGCAGGCGAACGAAATGGGGGTAATCCAGCGGCTCAATCATCGCGACATTGGGAAGGCTGCCCAGCACGGTATCCATGACAGGGCGCACATGGGGATTGGGGTGGACGGGGAAGATCACGGCCACGTCGGGACGCGCGGCGATTTCGGCGATCGATCGGGCAATCGCCTCCATCCCGCCGCCGAAATTCTCACGCCGGTGGCTGGTGACGGCGACGATCCGCTTTCCGGCGAAGCGCTGGGCCAGGCTGTCGAGTCCCGACGCGAGATGGGGTTCGGCCAGCACGCGCTTGCGGGTGGCCAGCAGCGCGTCGATCACCGTGTTGCCGGTTACATATATGGTCGCGGCATCGCGATTTTCCGCCAGCAGCGCGTCGGCGGCTGCCTGGGTCGGCGCGAAATTCATGTCCGCGATGCAGGCGACGACGCGCCGGTTCACCTCCTCCGGCCAGGGGTGGTGGATGTCGCCGCTGCGCAGGCCCGCCTCGACATGGGCGACGGGAATCTTGCGGTAATAGGCGGCAAGGCTGGCGACCATGGTGGTAAGGGTATCGCCATGCACGACCACGCGATCGGGCTTCTCCGCGTCGAAGGCCTTGCCCAGTTCCACGATCAACTTCGCCGTCAGGCCGTCCAGCGTCTGGTTTGGCGTCATCACGTCCAGGTCGATGTCGGGCGCTATTCCGGCGATCTCCAGCACCTGGTCCAGCAGGCCGCGATGCTGCGCGGTCACGATCACGCGGGTTTCAACATCCTCCCGCGCGCGGAGCGCGTGAATCACTGGAAACAGCTTGATCGCCTCGGGGCGCGTCCCGAACACCAGCGCAACCTTCATTTGCCGTCCTTTGCCATTTTCCCGCCTTTGCAAGCCGTCTTTCGGGTAAGTGCCTGGCAGAAAATCGTAACCATCCCCTGAACATGGGTACCCCCCACGCCCGCTTTCGCACGGGCGAGAAGCTGTGCTAGAGGCCAGCCAGACCACTTCCCAATCGGGGGCTCAGTTATTTTATGAAGATCACGATGATCGGCACGGGCTATGTCGGGCTGGTATCAGGCGCCTGCTTTGCCGATTTCGGCCATGACGTGGTGTGCGTGGACAAGGATGCAGGCAAGATCGCCGCAATCGAATCCGGACGCATGCCGATTTTCGAGCCGGGGCTCGACCATCTGGTAGGCAGCAATGCAGCGGCCGGAAGGCTGAGCTTCACCACCGATCTGGCGAAGGGGGTGAAGGGCGCGGATGCGATCTTCATCGCCGTGGGCACGCCCTCGCGGCGCGGCGACGGGCATGCGGACCTGAGCTATGTCTATGCGGCAGCCAAGGAAATCGCAGAGTCGCTGGATGGGCCGACCGTCATCGTCACCAAGTCCACCGTTCCGGTCGGCACTGGGGACGAGGTCGAGCGGATCGTCCGGGAAGCGCGCCCCGATCTGGACATCCAGGTCGTGTCCAATCCGGAATTCCTGCGCGAAGGTGCGGCCATCGGGGATTTCAAGCGCCCGGACCGGGTCGTGGTCGGCACCACCGGCAGCCAGCGGGCCATTGATGTGATGGCGCAGGTCTACCGGCCGCTGAATCTCAACCAGGCGCCGGTGATGTTCACCGGGCGGCGGACGGCCGAGTTGATCAAATATGCCGCCAACGCCTTCCTGGCGACCAAGATCACCTTCATCAACGAGATGGCGGACCTGTGCGAAGCGGTCGGCGCGGAGGTGCAGGATGTGTCGCGGGGGATCGGCCTCGATAACCGCATCGGGTCGAAATTCCTGCATGCTGGCCCAGGCTATGGCGGCTCCTGCTTCCCCAAAGATACGCTGGCGCTGGTGAAGACGGGGCAGGATTACGACACGCCGATCCGTATCGTCGAGACCGTCGTGCAGGTGAACGACCTGCGCAAGCGGGCCATGGGGCGCAAGATCGTGAAGGCGCTGGGCGGCGAGGCGCGGGGCAAGACCGTGGCGCTGCTGGGCCTGACCTTCAAGCCCAATACCGACGACATGCGCGATGCGCCGAGCCTGGCCATCGTGCAGGCGCTGGAGGATGCGGGGGCGAAGATAGTCGCCTATGATCCCGAGGGCATGGAGGTCGCCGCGCCACTAATGCCCAGCGTGACCATGGCGAAGGACGCTTATGAAGCGGCGACCGAGGCGGACGCGCTGGTATTGGTGACGGAGTGGGATGCGTTTCGGGCGCTGGACCTCAAGCGGCTGGCGGCTTCGATGAACGGACCGGTGCTGGTCGACCTGCGCAACATCTACCCGCGCCGGGAAGCCGAGGCGGCTGGCTTTGCGCTGACGCGGGTCGGAGGCAAGGGCGTTTCTGCCTGATGCTGCTGAAGCCAGAGCGAGGGCGCGATGAACGCGGCCTTCCCCGGCTGCATCATTGGGTGGTGGCGGTTCTTGCCTTGCTTGTCCTGACGCTGGTGGTGCCGGTGATTGCCGGGTTGATGTGATGGAATATGCGCTCCTGCCTGGCAGGAGCACATGCCGCTATTTTCAGGCCTTCAGTTTCCACCCGCGCCTGAGCAGCGCGTAGCACAGCATTCCAAGCGCGATATTCAGCCCCAGCAGCACCAGGCTGCCCACCACGACATCGCCGTCCGCCGCCGCGACGAAGCCGTAACGGAAGCCGGAAATGGCGTAGAAGAAGGGGTTGGCGTGGCTGATCGCGCGGAAGACGGGCGCGAGGCGGTCGATGGAATAGAAAGTCCCCGACAGCAGCGTCATCGGCCCGATCACGAAATTGGTGATGGCGGCGGCATGGTCGAACTTTTCCGCCCAGATGGAGGTCAGCACGCCGATGAAGGCGGTCAACCCCGCGCCCATCAGCCCGAACCAGAGGATCGCCCAGGGATGCGCCGGGGTCACATGCACCCCCGGCCACAGCGCCATGGCTCCCCATAGCGCCAGGCCGACGCAGAAGGCGCGCGTCACCGCCGCGCCCACCAGCGCCAGCAGCAATTCGCTGACGGACAGCGGCGGCATCAGATAATCGATCAGCGTCCCCTGCATCTTGCCCGCCAGCAGGGAGAAGCTGCTGTTCGCGAACGCATTGTTCATCATGCCCATGATCATCAGGCCCGGCGCGATGAAGTCCGCGAAGGGCACGCCCAGCACCTGGCGGTTGGCTCCGCCCAGCGCCAGGGTGAAGATGACCAGGAACATCAGCGTCGTAACGGCGGGTGCCCAGATCGTCTGGAGCTGCACCTTCATGAAGCGTCGCACTTCCTTGCGGTACAGCGCGCGGGCTCCGGCCCAGTTGACGTTGCGGATAACCAGCTCGCCCGGCTCATGGAAAGGCGGCTGATGCGACAGGGAAGCAGCAATTTTGGACTGGTCGTTCATGGTCGGATCGACTATCGGCTGAGGGGTTGTGCCGCAAGGGCGTTGTGCACGGGAAATTGAACCCGGGCCGGCGCGCCCCATATAGGGCGCGAATTTGAAATTTTGAGGAGTCATTCATTGTCCTGGACCGACGAGCGTATCGACCAGCTCAAGGCAATGTGGGAACGTGGCCTGACCGCCAGCCAGATCGCGGACGAACTGGGCGGGGTCAGCCGTAACGCCGTGATCGGCAAGGCGCACCGCCTGGGCCTGCAATCGCGCCCATCCCCGGTGAAAGCCAACGAAGTGCCGAAAAAGGCCGCCCCGCCGCTGCGCAAGTCCGCAACGGAGGCCGAAGCGCCAAAGCCGGCCGCGCCGGCGCAGCATGCCGCGCCACCGCCCGCCCGCCCTGCGGCGCCGGCCGCGCCTACCCCGGCGCCCGCTGCCGCCGCGCCGGCGGCCGAAGCGCCTGCCGCGCCGCAGCCGCGCATCATCTCCGTGGGCCCCGGCGGCTTCCTGCGTCAGGGTCCGGGCGACCAGCAGGCGCCGATCCCCCCAGCCCCGCCGCGCCGCCTGGTCCCCGCAAAGCCCAGCCCGGAAATCGCCGGCAAGACCACGCTGCTCGACCTGACGGAGCGCATCTGCAAATGGCCGATGGGCCATCCGGGCGAGCCGGACTTCCATTTCTGCGGCGAAGCGGTGAACCCCGGCTTCCCCTATTGCGTCGAACATTGCGGACGCGCCTATCAGGCGCAGTTGCCGCGCGGCACTCGCCGTCCGCCGCCGCCCCTGCCCTTCGGTGGTCCGCGAGTTCGCTGATCGCCAGAGCAGACCGGGATGAAAAAGGGCCGCTCCATTTGGAAGCGGCCCTTTTCATTGGCTGTGGCGCGTCAGGCGATGGTCAGCCCGACATCGACATTGTTGCGCGTGGCGTTGGAATAGGGGCAAATCTGGTGCGCCGCGGCGACCAGCCTTTCCGCGTCGGCCCGCTCCACGCCAGGCAGGCTGATCTCCAGATCGGCGGTGATGCCGAACCCGCCCGCCGCGCGCGGACCTATGCCGACGGTCGCGGTGACGGCTACATCCTGCGGCACGCGGATCTTCAACTGACCACCTGCAACCTTGAGAGCGCCGATGAAGCAGGCCGAATAGCCCGCGGCGAAAAGCTGCTCGGGATTGCTGCCATCGCCGCCGGGACCGCCCAGTTCCTTCGGGGTCGACAGCTTTACAGCGAAGCGGCCGTCTTCCGAACGGGCTTCCCCATCGCGGCCTCCAGTGGCGGTGGCACGGGTACGATATTTCACATCGACGGACATGGGCTTGCTCCTTCATATTTCACGATAATCATTATCGCGATAATTTTTAGATAGATATGGCGCGGCCCTTTGTCCAGCATTTTATTTATCACGATATATATTTTCGTGCTATGGAACCTGCAAAGGAGACCGCCCATGCCCGCCGCCCTGCCGCTCGACGATCAACTCTGCTTCTCGCTCTATGCCGCCAGCATGGCGATCGGCCGCGCCTACAAGCCAATGCTCGACCGACTGGGCATCACCTACCCGCAATATCTGGTGCTGCATGCCCTATGGGAACAGGACGGCCGCACTATCGGCCAGATCGCGGAGCGTCTGTCGCTCGAATCCAGCACGGTGACGCCGCTGGTCAAGCGGCTGGAAGCGGCAGGCTTCCTCACCCGCGCCCGCAGCACGGCCGACGAACGGCGCGTCGACGTGCGCCTGACGGAGCGCGGCGCGGCGATGCGGGAGGAATGCGGCTGCCTGGGCGAAACCCTGCTCGAACGGTCCGGCATGGACGGGATGCAACTGGCCGACCTCAATGAGCGGGTGAAGCAGTTGTGGGCCGCGTTGCGCGATCCGCTGCCCTGAACAACGCGCGCTTGCGCCTGCCATCCGCCGGCTTATAGCTTGTGCCCATGTCCGAAGACCTGTTCGCCGCCAATCCCTCCGCCACCCCGCAATATGACGCCTCCGCCATTGAAGTGCTGGAGGGGCTGGAGCCGGTGCGCCGCCGCCCCGGCATGTATATCGGCGGCACGGACGAGCGCGCGCTGCACCATCTTGCCAGCGAAGTGCTGGACAACAGCATGGACGAGGCGGTCGCGGGCCATGCGACGCGGATCGAGGTGCTGCTGGAGCCAGGCAACAGGCTGACCATCACCGACAACGGCCGGGGCATCCCGGTCGACCCGCATCCCAAATTTCCCGGCAAGTCGGCGCTGGAGGTGATCCTGACCACGCTCCATTCGGGCGGCAAGTTCACCGACAAGGCTTATGCGACGTCGGGCGGTCTGCACGGCGTTGGCATCAGCGTGGTCAATGCGCTGTCGGTCGTCACGGTGATCGAAGTGGCGCGCAACAAGGAACTATTCCGCCAGAGCTTTGCCCAGGGCCTGCCCACCAGTGGGCTGGAGAAGGTCGGCGCGGCGCCCAATCGGCGCGGCACATCGGTCAGCTTCATTCCCGACACGGAGATTTTCGGGGAGCAGAAGTTCAAGCCTTCCCGTCTTTATCGCCTTGCACGGTCCAAGGCCTATCTTTTCGCGGGCGTGGAAATCCGCTGGAAATGCGCGCCGGAACTCATCACCGACGATACGCCGGCCGAGGCGGTGTTCCAGTTCCCCGGCGGACTGGCCGATCATCTGAAGGAACAGGTGGGCGACCGTGAATGCGCGACCAGCGCCTTCTTTTCGGGGAGTCAGGATTTTCCGGACTCGGCCGGGCGCGTGGAATGGGCGGTTGCTTGGCCGCTCTGGTCCGATGGTAGCTACTCCTGGTATTGCAACACCATTCCGACGCCCGATGGCGGCACGCATGAGACCGGCCTGCGCGCCGCGTTGGTGAAGGGCATCCGCGCCTTCGGAGAACTGGTGGGGCAGAAGAAGGCGAAGGACATCACCGCCGACGACATCGTGACTTCTTCGGAAATCATGCTGTCGGTCTTCATCCGCGATCCGCAGTTCCAGAGCCAGACCAAGGACCGGCTCACCAGCCCGGAGGCGGCGCGGCTGGTCGAAAATGCGGTGCGCGACCATTTCGACCATTATCTTTCCGACCATATGGAGCGCGGCAAGGCGCTGCTCGCCTATGTGCTCGACCGGATGGACGAGCGCCTGAAACGCAAGCAGGAGAAGGAGGTCAAGCGCAAGACCGCCACCAGCGCGCGCAAGTTGCGGCTGCCGGGCAAGCTGACCGACTGTTCGAACGACGATCCGGAGGGAGCGGAAATCTTCCTGGTCGAGGGCGATTCGGCCGGCGGCTCCGCCAAGCAGGCGCGTGACCGCAAGACGCAGGCGATCCTGCCCTTGCGCGGCAAGATATTGAACGTCGCCTCCGCCAATACCGCCAAGATCCTCGCCAATCAGGAGATTGCCGACATGATCCTGGCGCTGGGCTGCGGCACGCGCAAGGACTGCAATCCCGACAATCTGCGCTACGAACGCATCGTCATCATGACCGACGCCGACGTCGACGGCGCGCATATCGCGACGCTGCTGATGACCTTCTTCTTCCAGGAGATGCCGGAACTGGTGCGGCGGGGCCATCTCTATCTGGCGCAGCCGCCGCTCTACCGCCTGACAGCGGGAGGCAAGAGCCTCTATGCCAAGGACGACGCCCATCGGGAGCAAATCCTGGCCAAGGAGTTCAAGGGAAAGAAGGTCGACGTCAGCCGCTTCAAGGGCTTGGGCGAGATGAACCCGGCGCAGCTTCGCGAAACGACGATGGACCCCAAGACCCGCAGCCTGATCCGCGTTACCCTGCCCGACGACATAGAGGACCGGCAGCAGGTCCGTGAACTGGTCGACCGGCTGATGGGCACCAATCCGGCTCATCGCTTTGCCTTCATCCAGGAGAATGCGGCAACGGTCGATGAGGAGACAATCGACGCCTGAGAAGCGATTTTCTTCTTGATTGCGGCAAAGCGGCAGAGCGGATTTTTGCGATAGCCCGAAAACTGCCGGGCAAAAATCTGCCGGCAATTTTTTGCCTACCGCCGCGTTAACCAGCGCGGGGCACCGGATGTTCAATTTTCGGCGGGATACGGGCAAGCATGTCAGGCTTCGTCCCGCCCATTCCCTCATCGGCTCTGCGTCGCTTCGCGCTTCGCGCCAGCGCCACCCTGCTGCTGGCGGCGAGCGGCCATGCTCTGGCGCAGGCGCCGCTGGGGGCTATTCCGGACATCTTCACGCAGAGCCGGTCGGCCTATACGCCCGCCGAACGCGTCGCCGCCAATCTTCTCGCGGGCGGCATGAGCCGTCTGGCAGCAATCAGTGCGCAGCAAGGCGGCACGGCCAGTCCAGCGCCTTGGGTGGGGCAACCGCCTTTCCCGGAAGCGATGATCATCAACGATCGGCGCATCAACGACTTCAGCGGCAAATTGCCCGGTTGGCGGTTGCAGGGGGTCCAGCTTTCCGTACTGAGCTATCGCCAGCCGGTGCTGGTGCCCGGCTTCATGCAGGGATTTTTGCCAGACCCGACGGCTGCCGCAACGCCACGGGCCAGCGCGTTCGTCATGCCGGCCCGCCCGGTTCCGGCGCTTTCGGGCCAGATCATGCCGCGCAATGGGCAACCGGATGTTTTCGGATCGGTCGCCATGCCGATTTCCCGGACGCTGCTCGACAGCAAATGGGCTTCCGTTTCGGCGGTGCTGCCCGGCAAGGGGGTCTGGAGCGGTGTCCTGAACGCGGCTCGCGGATCGACGGCGCAGCAGCAGGTCGAGATGATCAATGGCTGGGTCAATCGCCGGCTGCATTTCGTCGATGACCGGCAGGGCGGCGACAACTGGGCTTCGGCGGCGCGGACGCTGCAGAGCGGCGCTGGCGATTGCGAGGATTATGCCATCGCCAAGATGAAGCTGCTGGAGGCGGCGGGTTTCGACCGCCGCGCCATGTTCCTGGTCATCGCCCGCGACCTGGTGCGGCAGGCGGACCATGCCGTGCTGGCGGTGCGGATCAGGGACGAGTTGATGATCCTGGACAACATGACCGACCGGGTGCTGCCTTCGTCCAGCGTCAGCGATTATCGGCCGATCATGAGCTTCAATGCCTTTGGGCGCTGGACTCATGGCTATCGGGTGACGCCGCCGCAGCCGGTGCAGTTTGCGGCGCGGTGATCGCGCGCCCTTGGTGCATCGTCCTTCGCATTGTTGAGGACAGGCTTACCGCTCCCGCAGCGCTTCCGACCGCGCCTTCATGATCGGCTTCAACAGATAGGCCAGCACCGACTTGCGGCCGGTCAGGATTTCCACATCGCAAACCATGCCCGGCGTGATCGGCAGCTTGTGCGCGCCTGAACCGAGCCAGGCGCGGTCCGTCTCCACGACCACGGTGAAATAGGCTTCTCGCGTCGCTTCGTCATAGACGCTGTCGGCGGAGACCTGCTGCACCGTGCCCGTCAGCCCGCCATAGATCGAGAAGTCATAGGCCGTCACCTTCACCACGGCCCGGTCGCCGGTCTTGATGAAGGCGATGTCGTTGGGCTTCACCCGCGCCTCGACCAGCAGCTTTTCGCCCACCGGGACGATCTGCATGATCTTCTGACCGGGACTGACGAAACCGCCAATGGTCGTCACCTGCACGTCATTGACCACACCATCGACGGGCGAGCGGATCTCCGCCCGCTGCGCCCGTCCCTTTGCGCCCCGAAGGGACTCGCTGTTGACGGCGATCTTCGCCTCCAACTGGCTACGCTCGTTGAGCGCGTCCTGACGGAACTGGTAATTGGCTTCCGAAAGCTGCGCCTGCGCCTCGCGGATCGCGGCGGACGCACGCGAAGCCTGCTGCTGCGCGGCATTGAGCCGCCCCTGCGCGTCCACCAGTTCGCGGCGGGCGTCGAGCAATTCGGTCTGTGGGATGATCGATTTCGCCGCGAGCGGTTCCAGCATCGCCACCCGCTGGCGCGCAAGCTGGACGCTGCCGCCCAGGCTGTCGATGGTCGCCTGCGCCTCGCCCAGTTCGCGGCGGCGCTGGTCGACCTGGGCCGCAAGCGCGTCCTGCTTGCTGCGAAGCGCCGACTGGCGGACGGCGGCGAGCGCCTGTTCCTGCTGGCATTCCGGCCCGCCGGTCGTGCAAGCCGCGCCTTCACCCGTGCCTTCCCGCTCCAGACGCCCGGCGCGCGCGGTCAGCGAGCGCGTCTCCGCCTGAAGCTGCCCCAGTTCCGAAGCCAGCATCGCATCGTCGAGCCGCACCAGAAGCTGGCCCTTGCTGACCTTCTGGCCGGAGCGGACCAGTATTTCCTCGATCGTGGTGGGTTCGGCGGACTGGATGACCTGCGCCTTGCTGGACGGGATCACCCTGCCCTGTCCATGCGTCACCTCGTCCACCGGCGCCAGGCTGGCCCACATCAGGAAGACCAGCATGCCGCCGCCGCTGTAGAGAATGACCTGCTTGTTGCCCGGTTGTCCCCGCAGCCAGCCTATCCAGCGCGAAATCATGGTTGCACCCCTTGGAGATGATGGTCGTCCGCCGCCAGAGTGACTGGCGAGGCTTTTTGCTGGCGGGCGAGCATCTCGCTAAGCGCGCCGCCGCCTGTGGAAGGATCGGGGATGGAGAGTTTCCAGCCCTTGGTCGGGTCCATCCGGCCGCCGACATCATTGGCCGCCCGCCGTTCCGGCAGGGCCGCGACGGGCGGATAATCGATAGCCGGTTCGGCCGCTATGGCGAAGCGCGACGGGTCGAAGGCGGGAATATGCTCGCCGCCCGCATAGCGGCCGGTGAACGCCCCCGGCAGGCCCCAGCCGCCCGGCCAGCGATAGAAGATATGCGCGCCGATCTGCGCCAGCTTCGCCAGATGCGGCGCCCAGCGGGGGAAGACATAATCGGCGTGATAATGGGTCGCGGTGCCCACTTCCTTCTCGACCCGGCCGGTCAGCGCATCGGCGGCGATCCGCTTCGCCCGGTTCCAGAGGTCGGGCAGCGGACGGCGCGCCAGCGAACCGTCGCAGACGAAGCTGAACTGGCAGACCGAGGCGTCGAAGCGCTGGTAGACGACGCCGCACACCGTCTTGGCGAAGGCGGGGTGGCGGACGCGGTTCAGCACCACCTGCGCGACGGCGCGCTGGCCGCTTTCGGGCTCCCGGGCGGCTTCATAATAGACGGCCTGGGTCAGGCATTGGAGGGCGCGGTCATGGTCCTCGCCCGCCGTGGCGAGGGCACGGAAGGGCTTGGCGGCGCTGATCGTGCCGGAGAAGCCGAGACGCTGGTTTTCCTCGCGGGCCTTGTCGCCGTCTTCCGCCGGGACGGTTTGCCCGGTCATCTGAACCAATGCCAGATATTGGCGGGGGATGGCAGGAGCGGCTTCCACGATCTTGGCTTGCATCGTGGGCTGGGGCTGGTCGTGGTGCCACAGCACCGCCACGGCGAAGGCTGCCGTCGTAGCAAGTCCCGCACCAAGGATAAAAGCGCTCCGTGTTGAATAGGCAGGCCGTACCGCGCTCATTGCCCTGCCCCCCGCTGGAGCTGGCCGATGATCTCGTCACGCGGGCCGTCCGCCAGCACGACGCCCTGATCGATGACGATCAGCCGGTCTACGATCCGCAGCAGCGCATGGCGGTGGGTCGACACGATCAGCGTCTGGTCTGGCTCCAGCGCCCTTTCCAGATGGTCGATGAACAGATTCTCGGTCTGGTTGTCCATCGCGCCGGTCGGCTCGTCGAGGAAGAGGAGCTTGGCCGGTTCCACCAAGGCGCGCGCCATGACCAGAAAACTGCGCTGTCCGCCCGAAAGGCGGCTGCCGCGCTCCCCGATATGCAGGTCGAACCCAGCCGCATCGCGTCCGAAGAAACGCGCCGCGCCCGAACGTTCCAGCGCCTCCAGCAGCTTTTCGTCGTTGGCTTCGCGAGCGCCCAGCAGCAGATTCTCGCGCACCGATCCGCTGAACAGCTCGGCATCCTGCCCGACATAGCGGAAGGCGGAGCGCAGCTCATGCGGATGATATTGGCGGCTGTCCACCTCATCAATGGTCAGCAGGCCGCCGGTGGGCGGATAAAGGCCGCAGATCACCCGGCCCAGCGTCGACTTGCCCGACGCCACGCGACCGATCAGGCCGATGCGCTCGCCCGGTTCGATGCGCAGGTCGATGCCGCGCAGGCTGGGCTGGCTGGCGCCGGGATAGCCGAACTCCAGCCCTTGCGCGACAATGGCGCCCTTGCGGATCTTCGGAATGATGCCGCGCGCGCCGTCCAGCCGCTCATCCGGCTGGTCGATCAGCGTTTGCAGGCTGTCCAGCGTCGTCATGGCCTGACGCCCGCGCACGATCACGAAGGCAAGCTGTCCCACCGGAGCGAGCGATCGCCCGGCCAGCATGACGATGGCGATGATCGCGCCCATCGAAATGTTGCCCGCCGCGAACATGTAGAAGCCGCCGATGACCAACGCGATGCTCGTCACCTGCTGGCAGAGGGCGGCCAGCGTGACGCTCTTGGAGGAAAGCCGCCGCAGCTTTTCCTGCGTGGCCGCGCTCATCCGGGCGTAGCGGCGCCAGCGTTCCAGCATCCGTCCTTCGGCGCGGCAGGCCTTCAGCGTCTCTATGCCGCCGATCGCTTCGACCAGCGCCGCGCTTTGCAGGCTGGAGTCCGCCTGGGCATCGCGTGACAGGCGGGCCATCGATCGTTGCAGGACCCAGCCTGCGCTCGCCATGATCCCCATCATGACGACCGGTACGATGGCCAGCCAGCCCCCCAGAAGGGCGATGATGCCGACGAAGAAGAAGAGGAAGGCGATGTCCACCACCAGGACCACGGTGGTCGAGGTGAAGAATTCGCGCACGGATTCAAATTCGGACACGCGCCGCGCCAGCGCCCCGGTGCTGCCCGAACGGCTTGCCAGCGGCGTGTTCAGCACCTTTTCGAACAGGCGTTGCGAAAGGCGCTCATCGATCTCCCGCCCCGCCTCGTCCACCAGTCTCGCGCGGGCAATGCGCAGCGCGAAATCGAGGCTGAAGGCCAGCATGACGCCGACGCCCAGCACCCAGAGGCTGGAAGCCGCCTTGTTCGGGATGATCCGGTCGTAGACGTTCATCGTGAACAGCGGCAGCGCGAAGGCGAGCAGGTTGATGATCGCCGCGGCCAGCATCACATAGCCGAAGCCGCTACGGGCGCGCCAGACTTCGCGCCAGAACCAGTGCTGGCGGGCGCGTTCGTCCCAGGGGCGTTCCTCGGCGCGTTCGCGGCCATGATCGGCCATGACCACCAGCGCCTCGCCGGTGAAATAGCCTTCCAGATCGCTGAGCGGCGCCCAGACGGCTTCGTCCGCATGCGGAAGCTGGACCAGCGCGTCACCGGCCTTGATGTCCAGCAGCAGCAGGAAACGCCCGCCACGCAGCGGCAGAATGGCGGGCAGGTTGCCCGGCCGCCATTTGTCCAGCCGGCCCCGGACATGATCGCTCAAAAGACCGATCTGATCGAGCGCGGATTCCGCCTGATGAAAGGGCAAGCGCCCGGATTCATCGACGGCCAACCCCGCGCGGAGGCTTACGATACCCGGCGACCGGTCGAAATGCCGCGCCGCATGGGCGATGCTCTCCACCAGCTCGTCGCTAGGCGTGCCTTGATGGTCCAGCCATTCGGCCAGACTGAGTGTGCTTCGTTCCAACATTGTTTACCCCGCGCCATCCCGGCTTGCGCCGGGATGACCCCCAATAATGAAACTCAGCCCGGATAGCGCCGCCGCTGCAACTCAGCGGGCGGCAGATCGGGGACATTATAGGTCTTCCGCGCATCGGCCTTGGCGTCCGAAGGCGCGGCGAGGCCCAGCGTATCCAGCAGCGTGTTGGTGGCCGCCAGAATCTGATATTGCGCGAAAATCTCCGAGAAGCGGGCCGTTTCCGTCCGCACCTGCGTATTGAAGCGGGTGTTCTGGCTGTCCAGAACGTCCAGCAGCGAACGCCGGCCGACATTGAACTGCTCGCGATAGGAGACGAGCAGCCCGTCGGAGACCGTGCCCTGACGCGACAGGTCAGTCACGCGCTTCTTTTCCGTGTCCCAACGGTTCCAGGCGGTGCGGACATCCTCCTCCGCCTCGCGCAGCCGCTGGCTCAGGCGGAAGCGCGCCTCGCTCGCCCGGCGGGTCATCTCCTGGACCTTGGCACGGTTGATGCCGCCGTTGAAGAGCTGCCAGCGCAGGACGACGCGGCCCTGAATGTCATTGGTATTGCCCTTGAAGCCGTCGACATCCTGACCGACGCGGCCGGTTCCTTCCACGGAGACCGTCGGCCCCAGTTCCGACTTGGCCTCATCCACCACGGCATGCGCCGCCTGGATGTCGGCTTCCGCCTCGCGGACCAGCGGATTGTGGGTGCGCGCGGCGGCGATCGCTTCGTCCAGCGTCGGCGGCACGGCGCTCGTCACCGGATCGGGCATGGTGACCTGATCGATGGAAAGGCCGGTCAGCGTGCGGAACTGGATAGCCGCATTGGTCATGTCCTGCTCCGCCTCGCTCTTGCGGACGAGAGCAGCTTGCAGCCTTTCCTCCGCCTGCTGCTGATCGGCGATGCTGATCGACCCCTTGGTCACGCCTTCGCCCAAATCGCCCAGCAGCTTGCGGTGGAAGGCGATATTGTCCTCCGCCGCCGCCACGACCCGCTGCTGGAGCATATAGTCGAGATATTGGCGGGTGACGTTCAGCGCCACGAACTGCGAACGCTCCCCAACGCGCAGCGCCGCGCCGTCGGTGCGGGCGGCCTGCCGGCGCTTTTCCGCGCTGCGATAGCCGGAGTCCCAGACGGTTTCCTCGGCCCGTACGCTGGCTTCCAGCGGCCAGAGCGTCTGGTTATCGAGGTTGAGAGCGCGCCGGGTGGCGTTTTCCAGACGGCGGACGCCCGCCGATCCCTCAACGCTGACGCGGGGCAGATAAAGCCCCTGCGCCTGTTCGCGCTCGAATTCGATGGCTTCCTTGTTCTGGATCGCCTGGTTGATTTCCGGATGGCTGTCGATCGCCGCGGCGATCGCGCTCTTGAGATCGGTGGTCTGGGCCCAGCCCGTCGAAACCATGGCCGCCGCACAAAGGGCGATCAGGCTGCCGCATGTCTTGCGCATGATAGTCATGCCTTCCTCCCCTTAATTCGCGCTGGCGGTGATTTCGACCCGACGGTTCATCGGTTCGCGCACACCATCGGCGGTTTCGATCTTGAGCTGGGTCTCGCCCAGGCCATTGACGGTCATGGCGTCCGTCGCGATGCCTCCCTGGCTCAGCAGGCTGGCGACATTCTGCGCGCGGCGCAGCGACAGGCCGTCATTATAGCGGGTCGTGCCCGACGTGTCGGTGTAGCCGGTGACGCCGAAGCGCTTCCAGCCGCACTGCGCCGCCGTCTGCGTCAGCGTGGAGATGGTGCTCACGCCCTCAGGAAGCGGCGTGTCCATGTTCCAATCGAAGAAGATGGACACCGCCGGTGCCGTACAGTCCAGCGCGGGTGGGGCTGAAGCTGCCGACACCGGCGGCGGTGGCGGCGCCGAGAGGCGTGCCACAAAGTCGTCGCACTTGTTGATGCTCTCCGCATCCTTCGTGCCGGATTTGATGAAACCGATGGCGATGCCGCACTGGTTCTTCGCCTCGACCGCGTAGGTCCAGCGGCTGTCCTGGGCCGCGCGCACGCTGGCGTCGCCCACGGCCTTGACCGCCGTGTCGTAACGGCTGGTGAGCGCATCCCTCAGTTCGGACTTGCCCAGTTGCAGCAAGGGCGAAGCAGGCGCCGCCCAGGCCGCAGTCGTCGTCAGCATGGCGGTTACCAGCCCGACAGCCGCCGCCCTTCCAACTGCATTTCGCATATTCACTCTCCCCAAAATTCCCCGCGAGAAAATCGAATTGTCAGCCATGGGCGACCGCCATCGCTTCATGCGCGACCATCGCCGCTTCGAAGATGGCGGTGGTCGCGGCCATGTGCCCTGCGTCCGCCACTTCGACGGCAGCCGGGTTCAGCAAGGCCGGCGCCGCCGGATGCTCGCCACCCGGCAGGGCAGCCAGCAGTGCGTCGATATGCGGCGCGTCATGGGTGCCCAGCGCTTCCTTCACGACTTCGGCCGCATTGGCCGCCGAAACCCCTGGCTGCGCCGCCTGCTGCGCCGCCAGAACCGCCGCCGCGTTGCCGTCGAAGGCAGGCGGCAGGTCGATCGACTGGGCCAGCAGGCCCTGATGGCCGCTGAGGTCGGGCTGCGGAGCCTGGGCCGTATCGGCTGCCGCCGCATGCGCTTCGCCGCCGCCGGACAGGGTGGCATGCTCCGGCGCAGCCTCCTCGCTGGCATGGCCGGTGGACATAGTGGGCTGCTCATGCGTCGCCTGATCGTCCGTCGTGGCGAGCGAAGTCGGCTGGCTCTCCTGCGAAGGCGCAGGTTCGGTCGTGGTCGTGGCAGCCGGTGCGGTCTCCGTAACGGGCGGAGCGGTTTCCGCCGGAGCGGGTGCAGGCTGCTGCTCGGCCACATGCTCGGCCGCACCCGCCGCCGCGACCAGGCTGGCGGCTACCAGCGCCTGGTTGAAGCCACCGGCCGTGCTATCCGTCTTGCTCGTGTCGCTTGCCTTGGCGCCGGTCGCGAACATGACGTCCCCGACCGTCCCCTTGGTGCCGTCGGTGCGGACGAAGCTCGCTTCACCCAGCACGGTGACGTCGCCATTGGCGGCGGTATAGTTCTTGCCATCCGCGGTCAGATTGATCGCGGCGATGCCTATAGCGGTGAGCGACTTGAACTCGCCCGCGTCGACCACACCGTTGCCGTTCGCATCCTGCCAGACGCCGAAATCAGCGAAGGCCGCGTCCTTGGCATCGAATACGCCGTCGCCGTTGCTGTCATAGGCAAGGCGCAGGCCCTCCAGATCGCTCGCGGCGCCGGGCGCATCGTCGGCAAAGACGATGTCGTAACCGCCGCCCGTCGCATGGGCGAGCAGCCCGTCGTCGGAGGAAACCCAGGCGGTCGCAACCGCGCCATGGCCATAGTCGTGGGTGACGCCCGCCGACAGACCGACAAATTCCAGCCCGTCGCCATCCAGGTCGATGGCGACCGGGGGAACGGCAACCGGGTTCAGCGTGACGCTGACCGAACTGTTGACGCTGTCACCGTCTGCATCCGAGGCGACGATGGCATGGTTGATGTTGATTGGCGTGCCGCTGTTCAGCGTCTCAACCGAGAAGACGCCGAGGTCGAACGGATTGTTGACGTGCGGCGATTCCACCAGCACCGCATCGAAGCCCTTGGTGCCGACAATCTCATATTTGTCGTTCACCTGCAGGCCGGTGATGGTGACGCTGCCCGAAGCGAAGGTCACGCCGATGCTGCCCTGCGTCCCCGAGCCGGTGAAGCTGTAGACATTGCCGGTGCTCACATCCGTGACGATTACCTTGGCGATCGGGACGAAGCTTTCGCCCGCTTCCGGCGTCACGGAAGAGAAGCCCAGATCCTGGTCGTTGTCGGCATCGATGGCCGTGACCTTGATCGACACGGTGCTGTTGGGATTGCCGCCGACCTGAGCGATATTCTGCTCGAAGCTGATCACGCTCTGGTGATCGGCATAGGAGAAGCCGGTGGTGGTGGCGGGATTGCCAACCAGCGTCTTGATAAGATCGATGCGCACCGCCTCGTCGGGATTGACCGACTGGTTGTCGACGCCGATGGAGTCGCTGTCGGTGTTGACCGATCCCCGGGCGCCCGAAGCGCTGCGGCCGGAAAACAGCACGTCGATGGCATCGGTGGTATCGACGCCCAGGCCGCGATAGTCGGTGTTGCCCGCCTTCGCCGCGCTGAAGCTGCTGATCGAAATCTCGCTGCCGTTGGTGATCGTGCCGTGAAGGTCGAACACATATTTGTCCGTCCCCGGCTGGAGCGTGATGGTGTAGCCGATGTCTCCGTCCGCCGTCTTCGCCGTCAGCACATTCGTGCCGTTGCCGAAGATGAACAGGTCTTCGCCGGCCAGCCGCAGCGTGGCGCCGCTGGTATCCTTGGCGAGCGCGCCATCGGTGATGGTGAACAGCGCATTGCCTACGCCATCGGCGCCCGCCACGCTGGCGAAGTTGAGGTTGAAGGCCGTGGCGGGACTGTCATTGTTCGCCACCGATCCAGCCGCCGGCGTGAAGGAGCTGGGCATATCGTCGTTGAACGAGATGTTGAGCTGCCCGATGGCCGAGGAGGTCGGGTTGGTCGTCGCGTTATAGTCGCTGTCCGTCACGAGGAAATTGAGGCTTACCGAGGCGTCATTCTCATTCCCGCCGGCCGCGTGCAGCACATTGTCGAGCAGCGTCGCCGTATAGGCGCCCGTCGTCGGATTGACGACGACCTTGAACAGATCGGTGCCGACCCGACCGCCGACCGTCGTGATGGTCGCGGTCAGCGTGTTGGTCGTGCCGTTCCAGCTATAGGATACGGTGTCCGTACCAACCGTGCCGGTCGTGCCGTTCAGATTGGCGAAGCTCACGCTGCCACCGCCGTCGGCGCCGAAGGTGAAGGGCAAGGTGCCGCTGAAGCTGGCCTCGCTGGACCCAGCCGCGCCGGTGTCGCCCACATTGGCGTCGACGTCGCCGGTCGTGCTGGCCGCGTTGCCGCCGGTCAGGCCGTCATCGTCCAGCTTGGCGGCGGTGTTGTCCGCCGTCGGCTTGTTCGCGTCGCCCTGGAAGGTGAACTTCAGCGTCGCGCTGGCCGTGTCATTGTCGGCGTCGCGCATCACATAGGTGAAGCTGTCGAACGATCCCGAAGGCACCGACGCCTTGGGCGTGTAGGTATAGCTGCCGTCGGAGAATAGCTGCAACGTGCCATAGGCGCCGACGATCGTCTGGCTGCCGCCCAGGGCGATGGCGTTGCCGCCGACCGATACGACGGCGCCGGGCGTGTCCGCGCCGACATGGTCGTTGGTGAGGACATTGCCGGTGGAGGCAGCCGCCTTTTCGATGGTCGTCACATTGTCGTCGACGGCGATCGGGCTGTCATCCTCGATCGTGACGGCGATGCTGGTGGCGACCGTGGCGGTGCCGTCGCTGACGTTCACGGGGACCAGGAAGTTCTTCACATCCTCGGCGTTGATGCCGCTGTGATCGACCGACTGCAGCAGCGTCACCGTATAGGCGCCGCCGTTGGTGATGGTGATCGTGATCACCGGCACCGCGCCGACCGAACCGGTCAGCGTCTGCGTGCCGACGCCGCTCCAGGTGACGGGCAGGCCGTCGGCGGTCAGCACCGCGCCCGGATTGCCCAGCGTCATGCTGATGCTGTCGCCGTCCACGTCGCTCGCGGTGATCGTGCCGGTGGCGACCGTCGCATTGGTGGTGTCGTTCGGCAGGCCGGGCGCGGTGTCGGCATTGGCGCCGGTCAGCCCCTCTTCCGAAACGACCGCGATGCCGCTGCCGACCTGCGGCGCGTCATTGGTGCCCAGGATGGTGATGGTCAGGGTCGCGGTGGTGCTGTCGCCGTCGCCATCCGTGATGGTGTAGGTGAAGCTGTCGGTCAGCGTCTGGCCGTCGTCCAGATGCTGGACCGCCGCCAGACCGTTGTTCAGCGTATAGGTATAGCCGCCCGAAGCGTTGAGGACGAGCGTGCCATAGTTGCCCGTCGCGTTGCCGCCGACCGTACCGCCAGTGACCGCCGTCACCGCGCCGCCCGCCGCCGGACCGTCCGCGCCCAGCGAGTCCCCGCCCGCCGGATTGCCGTCGCTGCCCGCGCCGGTCAGCACATTGCCGCTGGCGGTCAGCGTGACGTCTTCCTTGACGATGTCGGTGTCGTTGGCCGCGACCGGCGTGTCGTCGTCGACATTGATGGTCAGCGTGCCGGTGGCCGTGTCATTGTCGGCGTCGGTGACGCGATAGCCGATGTCGAAGCTGACGTTATTCTCATCGCCGCCCGCCGGATGGACGATGGCGGCGTTCTGGACCACCGAATAGGTGCCCGCGACCGGATCGGTCAGCGTCACCGTTAGGACGGTCGTGCCATTCTGCTTCACCAGCAGCACGGTGCCGTTGCTTTCATAGGTGAAGCCAGCGGGGGCCCCGGTGCCGAGCAGGGTGATGCCGCCCGGACCGTCGGCGCGATAGTCATGGCCGAGCGTGCCTGTGGCGTTGAGGCTGTTCGCGTCGTCGCCCGTGCCGTTCGGATTGCCGCCCGACAGCGCGTCGTCGTCCAGTTGCACCACCGGATTGGCGCTGACAACCGGCAGGTCGTCGGACACGCTGACCGAAACGGTGCCGGTGGCGGTGTCGCCGTCGGTGTCCTGCGCGATCACCTGCACCGAGCCGAGCGCGACCAGATCGTCCACATTGACGCCCGGATGGGTGTCGTAATTGTCGTTCAGCGTGGCGGTCACGGTCGCGACATTGCCGGTGACCGACAGGTCCAGCGTGACGACCACGCCGCGCTCGTCCGAACCGGTGATCTGCGTGTCGGATACCCGCAGCCAGGTCAGGTCGCCAGTCAGGCCGCCGGTGCCGCCGAAGACGATCGAGGTGATGGCGTCCGAACCGGGCGTGAAGGTGATGGTGCCGCTGGCCGAGTCCGGATTGCCGGCGCTGGTGCCGCCCGCCAGATTCTGATCGTCCAGCGCCAGGGTGATCGGGCCGCTTGCGGTGGGGATTGCGCCGTCCGTGACGGTGATCGGCTGCACGGCGGTCGACTGGTCTCCGTCGCCGTCGGTGATGACATAGGAGAAGCCCGCACTGACCCCGCTCGCATTGTTGAGGTTGGTCGACGGGTTGAAGGTCCACGCCCCCGCCGCCGTGAAGGTGTAGGCGCCGAAGGCCGTGCTGACGTTGGTCGTGCCCACGGCGTTGATCGCCGTCGTGACGCCGCCGATCGTGACCGAGGTCAGGGTGGCGCCGTCAGCGCCCAGCGTATCGTTGGTCAGGACATTGCCGCCGATGTCGGCGCCGTCCTCCGCCACGGTGCGGGCGGTGTCATCGGCCGCCGTCGGAACATCGTCCACCACGTCGATGGTGATGGTGCCGTTGGCTATATTGCCGGAGCCGTCGACCGCCTGATAAGTGAAGACCTCTGCACCCCCAAAGGTCTGCGGCCCGTCATTGGCGGTCGGCCCGTCGACCGGCGAGGTCAGCGTGTAGGTGTAGCTGCCGTCGCTGTTGAGCAGGATCTGGCCATGGCTGCCGGTCGCGGAGCTGGTCAGCGTGTAGCTGACCGCGCCCACGACGTTGAGCTGGCCGGTCGCGGTTTCGGTGGGCTCGCCCGGCGTGCTGCCGGTGACGCTGCCCGCCGCGATGTCGTCGCCGGTGATGCCGGTGTCCAGCGCCGCCTCGAAGACCGTCTTCGTCTGGTTGTCCGCCGCCAGCGCGACATTGGCGACGTTGATGGTCAGCGTCGTCGTCGCCAGATCACCGTCCCCGTCGCGGATGGTGTAGACGAACACATCCTGCTTGTCGGCGGAGATGGCGTTGGGAGTCGCGTCATAGCGGTAGCTGCCGTCCGCGAAGAGCGTCAGCGTGCCGTAATCGCCCGCCACCGCCGTGCCGACCTGGCCGCTGACCGGGCTGGACGGATCACCGCCCTTGGCGACACCGACCACGCCCGGCGCATAGCCGTCCGCGCCCGGCTGGTCATTGTTGAGCACGCCGTCGGCCGCCGCCACGATCAGCGAGTCGCCCTCGCTCACCGAACCGCTGTCGGCCGTGGCGACCGGCGCGTCGTCCAGCACGGTCACGTTGATCGTGTCGGCCGGCGAGACATCGCCGTCGCTGTCGGTCACGCGCACCGCGAAGGCGTCGCCCGCCTTGGGGTCGGCCGCGCCGCTGATGCCGTCGCCGTCGCTGGTGACATTGTCCGGATGGGCCGGATCGTTGACCGCCAGCGTGTAGCTGTAGCTGTAATGCCCTGCTCCGTCGGAGGTTACGGTCAGCGCGCCCGCCGCGCCCGCGACCACCACCGGCGTTCCCGCCGTCGCCGAGGTCACGTCGACCCACGCGCCGTTCTTGTCCTGCACCTCGACCTTGGTCAGCGTGTCGCCGCCGGTCGTGATGGTCATGGCGCCCGTCGCGGTCTCGCTGTTCCCGGCCTCCTGCGTGCCGCCGGGCAGACCGGCTTCGGACACGGTCATGTCGGTCACGCTGACGGTCGGCGTCGAATCCTGGAGCAGGTTGATCGTCACCGTAGCGGTCGACTTGTCGCCGTCGCCGTCGGTGATGGTGTAGGTGAAGCTGTCGCTACCTTCCGCGCCCGCATTGGGGGTGTAGAGGAAGACGCCATTGCCCTGATAGACGACCGTGCCCTTGGCCGCGCCGGTCTCGAGCGCCACGCCGCTGGCGAGGTTGACGCCGTCGGCCCCCGCCACGTCATTGGCGAAGACGTCGATCGTGACCGCCGTATTTTCGGTGAGCTGGCCCGCGACGTCGTTCACCGCCGTCGGCATATCGTCGACCACGCGGATGTCCAGGCTGGCGCCGTCGGTCGACCCGTCGGTGTCGGTGACGACGACCGCGAAGCTGTCCGTCAGGCTGCCGTCATTGGCGCCCGTGTGCAGCAGCGTATTGTCGGTGAGGACATAGCTGTAGCTGACGGTTCCGCCGATCACGTCGCCGTCCGCGCCAACGGTCGGCGTGAAGCCGGTGATGCTGAGCGTGCCATAAGCGTTGGACAGGGTGACGCCGCTGATGAAGCCGTTCGCGCCGAAGATCGGCTGGCCGCCAACGGTGATGGTCGCCACGCCGTCCAGCGCGGACAGGGTGAAGCTGCCCGTCTGGGTCAACGCCGCCGCATCTTCCGAGCTGCCGCCCGGCAGGTCGTTTTCGAAGACGGTTTCTTCCGCGCCCTCGCCGTCCAGGCCGCTGATGGTCACGCCATCGTCGCTGCCCTGGATGGTGATGGTGATGGTCGCGCTGCTGTGATCGCCGTCGCCGTCGGTCAGCGTGTAGGTGAAGGTCTCCGTCAGGGTCTGGTTCTTGTCCAGGCCCTGGACCACGCCATTTTCATTGTTCAGCGTATAGGCATAGCTGCCGTCCGACTGGATCACGAGCGATCCGTACAGCCCGGCCAGCGGCGCGCCGACGGTTCCGGCGGTCTCGCCAAAGACGATGGCGCTGACATGCGCGCCGTCGGCGCCCTGCACATCGGCATTGCCGTCGGTCGCGTTGGCGTCCGCGCCGCCCGAACCGGCAATGACGTTGCCGTCGGCCACCAGCGGGCCGTCTTCGCGCACCGAGTCCGCATCGTTGGCGGCGGTCGGCACATCATCGATGATGGTGATGGTCAGCGTGTCGGTCGCCTGGTCGCCGTCCACATCGGTGACGGTGACGACGAAGCTGTCGGTCACATTGTCGCCAGCCGTGTTGGTGGTCAGCGTATAGCTATAGTCGATGCTGCCTTCGCTGAGGCCGGTGATCGTCAAAATGCCCTTGTCGGTGACGATTTCCTGCCCGATCTGGGTGATCGGAATATTGTTGATGGTGACGCTCGCAGGACCGTCCGGCGCGGTATAGGTGATCGTGCCGTCCGTCGTGTCGACGCCGCTGCCCGCATTGGAACCCATCGGATTCGTCAGGCCGGATTCGTCGACGATCGTGCCGTCGCCCACCTTGGGGATCGAAATGATCATGACGTCGCTGTTGGCGATGTCGATCCGCAGCGTCGCGGTGGAGGTGTCGCCGTCGCCGTCGCGCAGCGTGTAGCTGAAGCTGTCGCTCACCCCGCCCGGCGTGCCAGCCGCGCGAACATAGCTGTAGCTGCCGTCCGCGTTCAGCGTCAGCGTGCCGTAAGTGCCCTCGAACGTGCCGGTGGTCGTCACGACGGCGCCGTCCGCGCCCTTGACGTCGGCGCCCGCCGCGCCGGAGACGGTGCCCGCCCCGGTGATGACATTGCCGGTTTCCGGGCCATAGGTGCCGGCGGCGACGCCATCGACATCATTGTGGGCGGTCGGCACGTCGTCGACGATCTGCACGTCGACCGTCGCATTGGCGGTCGACCCGTTGCGGTCGGTCGCGACGACGGCGAAGCTCTGCAGGATGCTGTCCGCGCCCGCCGCGCCATGGCCCAGACTGTTGTCGGTCAATACGAAGCTGTAGGTGAAGGTTCCGGCCGTCGGCACGCCGCCCTGCGTGGCGGTCGCGGTGAAGCCGGTGATGGTCAGCGTGCCCACCGGCGTCGTCACCACCTGCCCGGCGACGAAGGCGCCATTGGCCAGCACCGACACGCCGCCGACCGTGACGCCCGACAGGCCGTCAGCGCCGCTGACGCCGAAAGAGCCGGTCTTGGCAAGGCCCGCCGCGTCGGGCGAGCTGCCGTCCGCCAGGTCGTTTTCCAGCAGGACGACTTCCGCGCCCTCTATCCCCGGCGCGCCATTGAGGCCAGTGATGGTGATGCCATCGTCCGCGCCGTTGATGGTGATGGTCAGCGTCGCCGTGGAGGTGTCGCCATCGGCATCGGTGATCGTGTAGCTGAAGCTGTCGGTCAGCGTCTGGCCGGGGACCAGGAACTGCACCGCCGCATTGCCGTTGGCCAGCGTATAGCTATAAGCGCCCGACGCATTCAGCGTCAGCGTGCCATATGTGCCCTGGAAGGTGCCCGTGGTCGACACGACCGCCCCATCCGCGCCCTGGATGTCGGCAACGCCATCGGTGGCGTTCGCGTCGCTGCCGCCGCTGCCGGTCAGGACATTGCCGTCCGCAACCAGCGGGCCGTCTTCGGTCACGCTGTCGGCATCGTTGACGGCAGTCGGCGCATCGTCCGCGATCGAGATGGTGAGCGTGGCGCTCGCCTGGTCGCCGTCGCTGTCGGTTACGACTACGGTGAAGACTTCGGCGGGCGGCGTGCCGACCACATTGTCGGTCAGCACATAGCTGTAGCCGATCGAACCGTCCGCGATGGAGGTGATCGTCAGCACGCCGAGCGGCGTCGTGACCGTCTGCCCGACCGTCGTGATCGCGACGCCGTTGATGGTGACGCCCGCCAGGCCGTCGCTGGCGGTGATCGCGATGGTGCCCGTGGTGCGCTCGCCATCCCCTGCCGCGGCCGAACCGGCCGGCTCGTTGCCGCGCGCGGGAAGCCCAGCCTCGCTCACACCCGCGGTCGCGGCAGTCGCGCCAGCGGGTTGATCGGGGGTGATGATGGTGACTTCCGGCTCCTCATTGGGCGCGATGGGCAGGATCTCGCGCTCCTCGGGCTGGGTAAACAGCAATTCCGTCGGCGGCAGCAGGTCTCCCAGGCCATGCGGATCGCCCACATCGCCGTCGGGGCCGGTGAAATTGCCGCCGGAGCTGCGCGGCGGACCGGCTGCGGGCTGCGGCTCCTCCCCGATCAGCAAGGCCGCCAGGTTGACTGAGGGAATTTCGACATCGCCCACGACCAGGCGCGGCATGACCACCGCGCCGTCCAGGATCACCAGATCGGTGCCGTCCGGCAGGTGGACGATCAGATTGCGTCCGGAAACCTCGATCCCATTGATGTCGGTGCCGGCCGGCAGGACGACGGTGCCGTCGGGATTGGGTTCGACCGTGCGGACAACCTCCGCCCGATGCATCTTGCCGGGATGGACCGCCTTGCCCCTTGCGGCCAGAGCAGCCGCTTCCGGATGAAGGGCCTGCTGATGGTCAGCGGCGTCTTTGCTATCCCAATCGCGCTCGAAATCCATTGTCCATCCCACCTGTCGCCATGGGGGCATGGAAGGAGCGCGCAAGAGGCCTGGCCCAGAATGCACAGTGCATACGGAGCTGACATCTTTTCCCGACATTGCGGCAATCAGCGGATCAGCTATTGCCCCTAGTCAACGTTCTCCCGCCGGCAGGACCCTTTTGCTAAGTCGACCGCCGCCCCGGATTAACCTTCTGCATCTGTATTTTTACTGACCCGATGGCCGATCTTATTCTCCGCCTGCAAAATGAGTCACGAAGATTCCAGTTTTGTTAACCATTTAAACGCGATACGGCGGAAAAAATAACTTATGCTCTATTACGAACGATATAGGCGGAATTTCATACTTATATCCTTCAGTCTATGCTGAACTTGGATTTGGTTAACAAACAAGGCTTACGACATATGCGACTCGGGCGAGTCGATCCTGCTCCATTCGTTCAATGGCTGCCCCGATAGGGCTTCCCGACTGCCCCAATCGGATTGGAAGTTGCAAGGAAGGAATGAAAACGGGCGACCGGCTTGTGCAGCCGGCCGCCCGTCCAAAATGCGACCCATAGACTTATCGTGCGGAGCCGTGCGTTCCTTTCCGCGGCTTCGTCCAGTCGGCCTGTGACTGGCGATAAGCTATGGAAAATCAACCCCCCTCCGACAGGAATCAGGAATAGCGGCTATGGCGGTTTTAACAATTAACCCGATGACTTATATCCAAGGATAATTTCTCAAGACACGATGAAGAAAGACAAGGACATCCGTCCTCAAGGACCGGATTCTCTTGTTGCCTCCAACCCGTCGGACGGAGCTTTTTCCACATCATTTTCATGCATGGCTGCCGGAGACATTGAGGTTACTGGTCCGTCCGCGTTCATCGCACCGTTCGCGACGACCCCGGACGGTTGCGTGGGCGCGGCGGCGGCGATAAGCGGCGCGGGTCTGGGCATGGCGGCCAGTATCTGTTCCATCCGCCGGCTGCGCGCACTGCCCGATCCGGTCGTCCGCCGAAAGCTGGCCATCGCATAATCGGCCAATGGCTCCGCCGCATCGTAGCGTTTGCGCGCGATGTAGAAATCGACGAGATTTTCCACGGCAAGCTGGGTATTGGGGTCGTCCTCTCCCCGCGTTCGCAAATAGCTGTCGAACACGCGCCGGTAGAGGCCTTCCGCCTCGCGATAGCGACCGGTCGACTCCAGTTGCAGCGCGAGATCGTTGGCGGAGATAAGCGTGCGCGGATCGTCCGCGCCGAACAACTCATCGGCGAGCGCCAGCCCCCTGCGCGCGGGATCGACGCCGTCGGCCGGATTGCCGGACGCATAGGCCGCCTGGGATGCGGCCACCAGCTTGCGCCACTCCTTTTCGCGCGCCTCGGTAACATCGGGGACATAGGGGGCCTGCGCATGCAACGGCGGCGCGAGGCAGAGCAGCAAAGCGCCCCGCAATATCCAGCCCCTGTTGCCGCCGGTCATGGCCATCCTCCCCGCGCTAAGCCTTCCCTATACCAGGCTATGCGCGACAGGATTAAGAAAGTGCAAGCGCGACGTGCAGCCCGCTCGTCTGAGGCGCGAGAAGAAATCTACGCCGGAGCAAGTTCGACATGACGGATGAGCACTTACCCCGTCAGCGCCTCGACCAAAGCCTTGACCTTCTTCTGCCGCCATTGCGGCAAGGGCGCGATCAGCCAGTAGGCGAGCGGGGACGGCGCAGCGTCGCCCACCTGCCGGATGCGCCCTGCGTCAATATCCGCCTGTGCCAGCAGGAACGGCACGCAGGCATGGCCGAAGCCATGGGCCGCTGCCTCTATCGCCAGCCCCGCATCGGCCACGCGGATCGTCGCCGGCGCGTCCCCCTTCGGGCAGCCGGGCCATTCGATGCGATGGTCAGGGCCGCCTTCCGTCGCTTCCACTGTGACGAAGGCCGCTTCGCCCAGCTTGATGCCTTCATTCTCGCCCGGCCCCTCGGCCAGTCGCAAGGCGAGGTCGAGATTGGCTTCGGTGAAGTCCAGCGTCTCGTCCGCCGCGACCAATGCGAATTTGAGGTCGGGCTGGCTTGCGGCATAGCCCGCAAGGCGCGGCTGGAGCCATTTGGCGGTGATGTCGCGCGGCGCGGCGATGGTGAGGGAACTGCTGGACTGGCCAGCCTGCATGGCGCGCACCGCTTCCTCAAACTCCAGGAAACCGGCGCGAAGGGCCGCAAGGCCTGCCTCGGTTTCGGGAGTGAGTTCCAGCCCCTTGGGCGTGCGGCGGAACAGGACGACCCCCAGCAGGTCCTCCAGCGCCCGGATCTGTTGGCCCACGGCCGCAGGCGTCACCGCCAGCTCGTCCGCCGCGCGGGTGAAGGACAGATGCCGCGCCGCCGCATCCAGCACGCGCAGGCCGTTGAGCGGCAAATGGGTACGCTTCATTCAGCCACCGCCGGCGCGATCAGCGCGAAATGCGGGATCGCGATGTCGAACGTCTCGCCGCTCGCGCCGATCATATGATAATGCCCCTTCATCGATCCCGTCGGCGTGTTGAGCGGGCAACCCGACACATAGTCGTAGCTCTTGCCCGGCTGCACCACTGGCTGTTCCCCCACGACGCCGTCTCCATCGACCCGATGCTGCGTGCCCCGTCCATCGGTTATGATCCAGTGACGGGTCAGCAGTTGCACCGGCTGGTCCCCGTCATTCTCTATGCGGATATGATAGGCCCAGAACCAGCGGCCCCGGTCCGGCTCCGACTGTTCGGGCAGGAAGGTGACGGCGACGTGCACGTTGATGTCGCGCGTCGTCGCATGGAAGGGGAAAAGTGCGTTCACGGCTTAAGAAATGCGCCTTTCACCCCTCTTCCGTCAACGCCCTATCGACTTCAGGGCGCGATCCAGATCCTCGATCACATCGTCCGGGTCTTCCAGCCCGACGTTGAGGCGCAGCATATCCTCGGTAATGCCCACCTCCAGCCGCGCCGCTTCCGCCATGCCATAATGGGTGGTGGAGGCCGGATGCGTCATCAGCGAGCGCGAGTCACCGATATTGTTGCTGATGTCGACCAGTTCGAGGCCGTTGAGCAGGCCGTGCGCCTCCGCCCGGCCGCCGCCGACATAGAGCGAGAAGATGGGACCGGCCATCGCCATCTGCTTCATGGCCAGGGCATGCTGCGGATGGCTTTCGAGGCCCGGATAGAGCACCTTCGCCACCCGGCCTTCGAGGAATTCAGCAACCTTCAGCGCATTCTCGCTCTGGCGGCGGATGCGCAGATCCAGCGTCTCCAGACCCTTCAGCACGACCCAGGCGTTGAACGCGGCCAGCGTCGGCCCGGTGTTGCGGTGGAAGGGCAGCAGCGTGTTGAGGATGAAATCCTCCGTGCCGCAGATCGCGCCCGCGAGGACGCGGCCCTGCCCGTCCATCATCTTGGTCGCGCTATAGGCCACCACGTCCGCGCCGAACTCCATCGGCCGCTGGAGCGCGGGCGTGGCGAAGGCATTGTCGACGACGCTGGTGATGCCGTGCGCCTTCGCGATGCCGCAGATCGCGGCAAGGTCCGCCACGTCCATGGTCGGATTGGCCGGGGTCTCGAAGAAGAAGACCTTGGTGTTGGGCCGCACCGCCGCTTCCCACGCCGCATTGTCGGTCGCGTCGACAGTGGTCGTCTCGATCCCGAATTTCGGCAGCAGCGTATCGGTCAGCCAGCGGCAGGAGCCGAACAGCGCCTTGCCCGCGACGACATGGTCGCCCGCCGACAACTGGCACAGCAGCGCCGCCGTCATCGCCGCCATGCCGGTCGCGGTGGCGCGGCAGGCTTCGGCGCCTTCCAGCAGGGCGATGCGCTGTTCCAGCATCTCCACCGTCGGGTTCTGGAGGCGCGAATAGGTCATGCCCTCCTGTTCCCCGGCGAAGCGCGCCGCGGCGTCCTCCGCCCGGTCGTAGCTGTAACCGCTGGTCAGGAACAGCGCCTCGGACGTCTCGCCATATTCGGTACGGGCGCTGCCGCCACGCACCGCCAGAGTGGCCGGACGCCAGTTCCGGGTGATTTCGGGATTCTGCCCGCTCTTGCGCTTCATTTTCTTACCCTCAGATCAAAGCCGCGAGCACGGCATCGCCCATTTCGACCGTGCTCATCGTGCCGCCCAGATCGAAGCTGCGGGCGCCATCGGCCAGCGCCTTGGCCACGGCGGCCTCGATGCGGTCGGCCTGTTCCGGCAGGTTCAGCGAGTAGCGCAGCATCATGCCCGCCGACAGGACCGTTGCCAGCGGATTGGCCTTGCCCTGCCCGGCGATGTCGGGCGCGGAACCGTGGATCGGCTCGTACAGGCCCTGGTTGCTGTCGTTGAGCGTGGCCGAAGCCAGCATGCCGATCGAACCCACGCACATGCTCGCCTGATCGGACAGGATGTCCCCAAACATGTTGCCGGTGACGATGACGTCGAACTGACCGGGATTGCGCACCAGCTGCATCGCGGCATTGTCGACATACATGTGGCTGAGCGCCACGTCGGGATAGTCCGCCGACACCTCTATCACCACGTCGCGCCAGAGCTGGCTCGTCTCCAGCACATTGGCCTTGTCCACCGAGCAGAGCTTGCCCCGGCGGGCGCGCGCCGCCTGGAAGCCCTGATGCGCGATCTTGCGCACCTGTTCCTCATTATAGGACATGATGTCATAGCCTTCGCGCAGGCCCTCGGGCGTCTTGCGCATGCCCTTTTCACCGAAATAGACGTCGCCATTGGTCTCGCGCACGATCAGCAGGTCGATGGCGCTCGCCACCTCCTGCTTGAGCGCGGAGGCGTCGGCCAGTTCGGGGAAGACCTTGGCCGGGCGCAGGTTGGAGAAGAGGCCCAGTTCCTTGCGCAGGCCGAGGATCGCCTGTTCCGGGCGCAGATGGCGCTCCAGCGAGTCGCAATCGGGATCGCCCACCGCGCCGAACAGGATCGCGTCGGCGCGCTTGGCCAGTTCCAGCGTCTCGGGCGGCAGCGGATGGCCCACCGCCTTGTAAGCCGCGCCGCCGACCAGCCCTTCCTCATAGGTGATGCCGGGGATCGCCAGCGCGTCCAGCACGCGCTTCGCCTGCGCGACGATCTCGGGACCGATACCGTCTCCGGGGAACAGGGCGATCAACATGGGCAACTCCTTCAAACGCGTGGCTGCCCCTTATGAAGCCGCCGCCGCCAGCGCAAGCATTTAGGCGAGGGGAGAAGGAGGCGCGGCGCAGGAACACCGACCGCCAAAATTCAGGCAACCGCTCTTTTAAGCCTGTCCACCAGGCGCTCCCGCGCCGCGAGGACGTCGACGCGCCAGTCGGTAAGGACGGACCGTTCGAGAAAGAAGCCCGTCAGCCGCAGCCCGTCCAATAAGGCGGGCCAGTCCCCTGCCCCGCCCTCCAGCAGGAAAGCGGGCAAGGGCAACAGCCGGTCCTCATAGCCGACGGCCCCCGCCCGGCTGACCGCCGCCGCGCTGCGAGGGCTGACATAGGCCAGATCCTCATTCCCGCCGGTCGCCGCGCAACGGCTAAGGTCCAGCCCAAAGCCCAATTCCGCCAGCAACAGCAATTCATAGCGGATGAGCGCCACCGCCCAGCCCCGCGCAGCCGGCGCCGCCTCCACGGCGCCCAGCACGCCGTCCAGCGCCTGATGGAGCGCGGGATAGGGCGTCCCTTCCGGCAGAGCCACGGCGGTGAGCGCGCAGACCCAATCGATCGCGGCCGCGGGCAACGGCTCCGCCAGAAGCGGGGCGCGGCTGTGCTCCAGTTCGACCGTCAGCCCGGCCAGTTGCTCCTCCGTCCGGGCGCGGAATTCGGCCTTGACGGTATTGCCCGGCAACAGGACGGGGCGCAACTGGCGCGAACGCCCCCCCCGCACATAGCCGGCCAGCAGGCCATGGCCGGGCGTCAGAAGACGCGCGATCGCCCCATGTTCGCCATGGGGCCGCAACGCGCAGACCAGGGCCGGGGTGATCAGCGTCGCCATGCCCCCTCCATATCGGCCAACGGCCCGGGGCGCCATCCATGACCTTTCGCAGCCCAACTGTCCCGAAATCGCGCAAAATCGCCGTACAGGGCCCTTCTGCCTTTTGATATATGTTGCTTTTCGATCAGGTCATGCGCACAATTATCGGCGGGGACTTGTCGGGGGACAAATTTCGCCATGTATCATATGCCCTTGGCGTCATCTTCCGTGATGGACCGCCTGGTGCTTTGGCTGGGACGTTCACCGACGCTGGGTTTCGCCATATCCCGCGTCGCCTTTTCCGCTGCGGCGACGTGGCAGATCGAAGCAATGTTCAGCAACGAGCCGGATTTTGCCCGCACGGCATTGCTGTTGAAGGCAGCCGTGTGGACGTGGACGGCGATCAGCATCGCGCAGAATTCGCTCACGCCGCCTTTGGGCCTGCTGCTGCGGCCCATCTTCCTGATATTCGACTTGATCGCCTTCCTCACGGTCATCGTGCTGTGCGAACCCTTGCAGATCGCGGCGCTGGGCTGCCTGTTCTTCGTCGCCTGGTCCGCATCCGACCGGTTCGGACGCGGCGCGGTCCTCATCCTGGGGATTTGCCTGATCTTCGCCTTCATCGCGCGGGGATATTATGAAAGCTGGGCCTCGGCCCGCCATGTGCCGGCGGTGGACCGCGCGATCGACAGCCTGACCATCGTCATCGGCTGCGTCATCGCTGCCTCCATGTTGAGCATGAACATATTGGAGCGGCGGCTGATAAGCTGGTCGGAACGGCTACAGGGCGTCGGCCTTTCCTTCCAGAAGTCGCTGGCGCAATTTCTGGTGGAGCAGGTCTCCCAATTGATGAACTCCCGCTATTGCGCGTTCGTGTGGGAGATGATGGACGATACCGCCGTCCATTGCGAACTGTACGATGTCGACGGCGTGCGTCACCTCGCCCTGCCGCAGAAGCAGATCGACGGCCTGTCCAACGTGACGCCGCGGGAGGCGCCCTTCCTCTATTCCACCCAGTCGCCGCGGATGCTGCTGCGCAGCCGCCTCGGCATATTGCGGAACGAGCGCGCGCCGGACCTGATCGACAGCATATCGGACGTGTTCGGCCCCGGGCAGGGCGCTAGCATCCATATCCAGGCGGGGGAACTGCGCGGCCGGCTGTTCATCGGGACCAGCCATGGCTGGTCGCCCGCCGTTCTGCTGCGCTGCCTGCGCATACAGGAGGGGATAGACCTTTTCCTCGAACGCCATTTCTTCTTCCTCGCCTGGCGCCAGCGGACCTTTGCCGAGGCGCGTCAGGCGCTGAGCCGCGATCTGCACGACAGCGTGCTGCAGACATTGGCGGCGCTGCGCGTCAGACTCGCGACGACGATCCACGGCCTGTCGGATGCCGCCGTTCCGGACCAGTTGGCGGAACTCAGGTCGATGGAGGAACTGGTGACGGCGGAACAGGCGCATCTGCGCCGGCTGCTCAGCCAGCAAAGTCCGGTGTCGGCCGAAACCGATGTGGACCTTGGCCGCGAAGTCGAACGCTGCTGCCGCTTCATCGCCCTGCAATGGGCGATCGATTGCCGCCTGAACCTGGCCGAACGCTCCATGACCGTGTCGGCCGAAACGGCGGCGGAGGTCGAATATCTGATCCGCGAAGCCGCGGCCAATGCGGTCAAGCACGCCCATGCGCGCCACATCACCGTGTCGATCGCGCAGGTCGACGACGAGATATTGATCGCGCTGAAGGACAATCCCGGACCGCAGGCGGTCGCCCGCGAAAACTATACCGGCGACTTCGAACTCCAGTCGCAATCAATCATGAAGCGGCTGGGCAAGATCGGCGGAACGGCATATTTTCATAATCTGAGCATGAATTCACTGATCTCGATCAGATTACCCTCCTCCTTACCAAGGTCTCCGATATGATGACCCAGATTGCGATAGTCGACGATCATCCGATCTTCCTGGACGGCATGGCGCAGTTCCTGAACTCCCACGGCCATGACATATTGTTCTGCGCCCGCTCGGTCGAAGAAGCGCTGGAGCGGATGCAGGCCGGCGAACCGGACCTGCTGATCCTGGACGTCAGCATGAAGAGTGGCGGCGGCCTTGCGATCCTGTCCGCCATCCGCAACAGCGGCAGCACCGTGCCGGTCATCTTCATGACCGTGCATATCCGCCCTGAACAGACGCTGGAAGCGATCAAGCTGGGCGTCGACGGAGTGGTGCTGAAGGACAGCGATCCCAACGACCTGCTAAGCTGCATCCAGCAGGTCATGAGCGGCAACAAGAGCATCGCCCCCTTCGTCATGGAACAGGCGCTGGTGCACAGCATTTCCGCGCCCGCCAGCGAAGCCAATGTGCTTGCGGTGCTGACGGAGCGGGAACTGGAGATCGCCGGCCTGATCCGCGCCGGCCTGCGCAACCGCGAAATAGCGAGCCGGTGCGGCCTCACCGAAGGCACGGTGAAGGTGCACCTGCACAGCATCTTCCAGAAGCTCAACATCAAGTCGCGCTCGGAACTGATCATCATGATGATGTCGATGGACAGTGAAATGCCCGCCGTAGGGATGGAGCATTGAGCGGCTGTTTGGCGGCGAGATAGCAGAAAGCGGATCGTCTGCTTTCCCTTGCGGCGTCGCGTGCTCCCGCACTGGCTGGAATTCAATCCCGCCGCCAGCATGTCATCGCACCGGTTGAACTGAGATTGCACGAGCCACTCGATCAATTCGGGTGCCTGCGCAGGCGCATAATGGCGCCAACCGGCCGAAAGGCGAGCCGGAAACGCCATCATGCCCTGTATCCGGATCACCCGACACCCCTCGGCCTGGGCTTGCCGAATGGCTCAACCCGGACCCGATGCGCGATCCGATTCAACCCACGATGCGCTAACTCAGCCCGTGCACGAAATCCGGCAGACGCGCCACGCCGCTGGGATTGGGTCCGGCCATATAAAGCGCCATGATCGTGCCCAGCGCAATCGCCACGCCATAGGGAATCGGCCCTTTCTTGCCGAACAGCGCAATGGACGAACCTTCCCGCACGCTCTGCGGCACCAGCCGCCGGCCGGCCATCAGCACCAGCGCCAGCACACCGCCCCCGACGGTGACATAGACGATCCAGGGAATCACCCCCGCCCAGTCGAACCACAGCGCACAGGCCGTCATCAGCTTGACGTCCCCACCGCCCATCGCGCGTATGGCGAACAGACCGCATCCCACCGCGAACATGCCCAGGAAAACGGTGCCGTTCCGCCAGATGTCATTTTCCCACCCCGCCACAGCGACCCAGACCGCATAAAGCCCGACAACCAGCAGGGGGAAGATATTGGATATGCGCAGCCGGGCCATATCCTCCACCGCCGCCGCGATGAGGACGAGCGAAACGGCAAGCAGCACCAGATCCTTCATCACTTCTCCGTGGTCTTCAAGGTGTCGAGCGCAGCCGCGGCTTCGGGCACGAAACTGTCGGCTTCGGTCACGGCACGGCTGAGATAGGCCTGCGCCTTCGGCAGATCGCCCATCCGCATCGCCACCTGCCCGGCATTATTGAGCCGGCGCGCCCACTCATCGGCGGTGTCGGCAGGCCGGCGGCTGATGTCCTGTCCCGCCATCACATAGGCCGTATCGCCATTCGCGATCACCCGCGCATCGTCCGGTGCGCTTTCGCGCGCCTTGTCGAAGATCACCGCCGCCTTCTCCGCCTTGCCCTGCTTGAGCAGCGACAGTCCGTAATTGTTGAGGACCTGGGAAGGCTTGTCGGTGAGTTGGAACGCCCGCTCATAAGCCGCATTGCTCAACGCCCAGGACTGCGCCTGGTCATAGGCCACGCCCAGCGCATTCCATGAGCGCCAGCGACCGTCGCAATCGGCCACAGCCAGGCGCAACGGCTCGAGCGCCTCCTGCGACCGGCCGAGGCGCAGCAGGGCGATCCCCCTCCCCTCATCGACGCGGCAGTTGTTGAGGCCACTTCGTTCCAGCGCGGTGAAACGCGCCAGCGCCTCCTCATCCCGCCGCTTTTCGAGCGCCATGCGCGCATCCGCAATCTCTATCGCTTGCAGGTCGCCCGATTGCGCACCAGCCCGCCATTGGCTCAACATCGCATCCGCCTGGATGATCCGCCCGCCATCTATCGCCTCGTCCACCAGCCGGGCATAGTCCAGCGGCGGCGGCACCGCCCCGGCGGATGGCGCCGCAACCGCCAGCAGCAGCGCCCCGATCATCCCCGAGCGCCTTTCCGGTCGGGCCGCACCATGCTCTTCCACAAGCGCTCGAACAGACCGTCATAAGCGGGCTTTGCTTCTTCGCGTGCAGCCAGATTGGGCAAAGCCGCCGCATCCGGCCTGCCTACGGCGATGATGGGGGCCGTCAGTTCGGGCCGGGCCTGCGTTTCGGCCACGGTGACGATCCGGGTCGTCAGCTGCGGGTTGGTGCGTGCCGCCGGTGCCGCTGCCTCCATCGTCCGCAACCGCACCTCGCCCAAGGAAAGGCGTTCCAACTCGACGCCCGCGACCGGCGCCGGGCGCGCGGCCGGCGCAGCCGAAGCCAGTTGAGCCAGCGTCGGACGAGCAACGACAGCCGTACCCGCCTGCGCCGCGCCGGCCTGGGCGAGCAGCGCATCGGCCTCGCCTTTCAGGCCTTGCGCCGACAGGCTCCGCGCGAAGTTGCGCGCGATGCGGGCATCTTCCGGCGCCCGCGACAGGGCCAGTTCGAAATATTCCCGCGCCAGATCATGCCGCCCCATGGCCGCGTAGCTGATCGCCACCCCGTTCAGGCCGTGCGCATCGGTCGGATCGTTGCGCACTGCGCGGCGGAAGGCATCCAGCGCCAGCGCATATTCCCCCCGCGAAAACAGCAGGTCTCCCCGCGCCAGCGCATCCTGCGCCGGTCCGGCAGGCTGCTGATTGACGGGCCTTATCGAAAGGACGCCCTTTTGCGGCCCGCTGCACGCTGTCGTCGCCATGATGAGAGCGACTGCCATTATCCCTTTGTTCATGGTCCCCCCTCCCCCTTATCCTAACGAGTCATGACCGGCAGGATGTCGCGCACCACCCGCACCACTGCCGGCAGCATCAACACGCCGATCATCACCGGCAGCATACAGGCGACCAGCGGCACCGACAGCAGGACCGGCAGGCGATGCGCCTTCTCCTCGGCGCGCATACGCCGCTTTTCACGCATCTCCGCTGCATAGACGCGCAAGGTCTGCCCCACGCTGGAACCCAGTTGATCGGACTGGATCAGCAGCGTCGCGAAGGAGCGAATTTCGTCCACGTCGACATCATCCGCCATGCGCCGCAAAGCATCCTGCCGGCTGCGCCCCGCGCGCAGTTCCAGAACCACCTTGCCCAGCGCCGCCGATACCAGCGGATGGGACAGGGCCAGTTCGCGGCCCACCCGATCCATCGCCGCCTCCAGGCCCAGGCCCGCCTCGACGCAGACCAGCATCAGGTCCAGCGCATCGGGAAAGCCGTGGACGATTTCTTCCTGCCTGCGCGCTGCCTTGGCCGAAATCCACAGATTAGGCAGATAAAGCCCCAGGACCGCCAACAGCGATGCCATGACATAGAGCTTGAGCGCAGTTGGCGGCTCGGCCTTGCTCAGCGACATAAGAACGAAGATCGCCGGCAGGGAAAAGGTCAGTATGAGCCGGAAAAAGGTGAAGAGCTTCGGCGCCTCCGGCGACACATAGCCGGCAGCGATCAATCTCCGCCGCAAACTGTCATTATTGGTGTCGACCAGCGGGATGCCCATTTTCTCGATCCGGTCGACCAACTTCTTCCATTCGCCATCGTTCCGTTCGCCGCGCAGCGTCTGGCTGCCATGGGCGGCATTGGCCGCGTCCCCGACAAGATCAAGACGGCTGCGCACCCGCGCGTTGCGCAGGATGACCTCCGACAGGCCGAAGACCACCGCAACGATTGCGATGAACAGCAAGCCCAACAGGAAAGGCCGTAACTGGATGAACAGTGCCGAACTCAACATCGCATCACACCTTCAGGTCGACCATGCGGCGTATCGTAACGAAGCCGATGATGTAGAGGACGATCAAACCCGTAAAGCCGACGATGAACATACGCTCCTGCGCGACATCGAGATAAAAGGCAGGATTGACCAGGAACAGGCCGACAAAGGCCAGGATCGGTAGTGCGGTCAACATCACCGCCGTCATGCGCCCTTCGGAACTGAGCGCCCGGACCTTCATGAACAGGCTCGCCCGCTCGCGGATCACGGTCGACAGATTTTCCAGGATCTCCGCAAGATTGCCCCCCGTCTCGCTCTGCACCGACAGGGAGATGACGAACATATGCATCTCGTTCATATCCCAGCGCTCCGCCATGCGCTGCAACGCATCGCGCAGGTCGGCGCCATAGGTGACTTCATCGACGACGATGCCGAATTCGCTGCCGATCGGATCGCGCATCTCCTTGGTCAGCAGGTCCAGCGCAGCGGCAATCGGATGGCCGGCGCGCAGGCCACGGACGAAGGTGTCCAGCGCGACCGGAAACTGCTCCTCCATCTTCTTGCGCCGCCGTTGGGCAAGCCGCGTCAGCACCATCATCGGCAGCGCGATGCCCAGCGCGCCCGCAAAGGCCAACGCCATCACGAACATCCCCGCCGTCAGGGCGTAACCCGCCGCCATGCCGCCCACCATCACCAGCAGGAACAGCACGCACGCCGCGATCAGCATCAGCATCAGCACCGTGCGCGCCGGAAAGGTCAGCCCGGCGCCATGCAGCACCCGCATCACCCCCAGCCCCGCCCGTCCGAACAGGGACGAGCGGTCGAAGCTCACCGCCTCGTCGCTTCGCCGCAGCTTGGAGAGTACCGTGCTGCGCTCGAAACCGGCCGCGATCATCTTCAACCGCCGGTTCACCACGCGATCGGTCGTCGCACGCGCGCGCAGCCAGCCTGCAATGCCCTCGATCGTCAGGATCACCGCCGCGAAAAGCAGGACGAGGACGAAGACGCGGATGTAAAGCGGGTTCATCAGTGGATCACCGCATCGGGGCGGAACAATTCGGCCGGCAGGGCTATGCCCCGGTCGGCCAGTTCGCCCATGAATTTGGGACGGATGCCCGTCGCCTCGAAATGGCCGCGCACCATGTTGTTCTCGTCGCGGCCCGTCATCTTGAAGCGGAAGATTTCCTGCATGGTGATGACTTCCCCTTCCATGCCGGTGATCTCCGACAGGCTGAGCAGACGGCGGCGGCCATCGGCCAGCCGTCCCACCTGCACGATCACATTCAGCGCCGAAGCGATCTGCGCGCGGGCGGAACGCGGCGAGATGTCGATGCCGCTCATGCCGATCATCTGCTCGACCCGGGACAGCGCATCGCGCGGCGTGTTGGCGTGCACGGTCGTCATCGATCCGTCATGGCCGGTGTTCATGGCCTGAAGCATGTCGAAGGCTTCACCGGCGCGGACCTCGCCCACGATGATGCGGTCGGGCCGCATGCGCAGCGCATTCTTCACCAGGTCGCGCTGCGTGACTTCTCCCTTGCCCTCGATATTGGCGGGACGGGTTTCCAGCCGCGCGACATGGCGCTGCTGCAATTGCAGTTCGGCCGAATCCTCGATGGTGACGATGCGTTCATGTTCATCGATGGCGGCTGACATGGCGTTGAGCAGGGTCGTCTTGCCCGAACCGGTGCCGCCGGAAATCAACACGTTGCGCCGCGCCTCCACCACGGCGGACAGGACCTGCGCCATCGGCGCGGGCACGCTGCCCAGTTCGGTGAGGCGCGCCATGCTGATCGGCACCTTGGCGAACTTGCGGATGGAAAGCAGCGATCCATCGATGGCCAGCGGCGGAACCACGGCATTGACGCGGGAGCCATCCGCAAGGCGAGCGTCGACAAAGGGGGAGGATTCGTCGATCCGCCGGCCCACCGCCGCCACGATTTTCTGGATGATGCGCAGAAGATGCTTCTCATCCTTGAACCGGGTCGCGGTTTCGACCAGCCGGCCGTTGCGCTCCACGAAGACGACCTTGTGCCCGTTCACCAATATGTCGGTGATGCTATGGTCCTTGAGCAGCGGCTCAAGCGGTCCCAGTCCCAGCAGCTCATCCAATATATCCGACACCAGCCGGCGACGCTCTTCCAGATTGAGCGCATGCTTCTGCAGCGCGAGCTGCTCATGGACGATCTCGCCCACTTCGGCTTCCACCTGCGCCCGCGACATGGTTTCCAGCGCGGAAAGATTGATGATGTCGATCAGCTTCTGGTGCAGCGCCACCTTGAGTTCGGTATGCCGGTCCTCCTCCAGATGGGCGGCCTCGGTCTCGACCGGTCCCACCTCGTCCCTAGGGTCGCCGCGTTCGCCTTTTCGGATCTGCCACATCAGCCTTTCTCCGCCTGACCTTCGGCCTCAGCAGCCTGGATGCAGCAATCGACGATGTCCTGCATATCCTTGCAGATGCGGCTGCGCGCCTTCAGCTCCTGGATCAATACGCCCTGGTCCAGCGCCGAGCTGACCAGTGGGAAATCGTTGGCGATGCTGAGCTTCACCGGATGATCCAGCGCCGCTGCCGCATCCTCCAGACCGATGGCGCGGAAGAATTTCTTCTCCACGCGGTTGGCGACGACATGGATGCGCGCGGGATCGATGTCCTGATCGCGGAGCAGCGAAATCTGACGGCGCGCCTGCCGCAGGCTGGCGATGGTGAGTTCGCACACAAGAAACACGACCTGCGAACGCGCCACCAGCGACATCGACCAGTTGGTCCAGTTGCCCGGCAGGTCCAGATAGACCGTATCGAAACTGCGCTGCGCCAGTTCGACGATGCGGAAGACCTGATCGGCGTTTACTGCCTCGATCGGCATGATGTCCGCCGGCGCGGTCACGACCCTGAGGCCGGTCGAAGTTTCCACGGTGACGGTCCGCAACAGCTCATTGTCGACGCGGCTGCCCGCGTTGAGAAGGTCCGCCAGTGTCAGGGGCGAGGAAATCCCCAGGAAGGTGCCGGCATTGCCGAACTGTATGTCGAAGTCGAACAGGCAGACCTCACCGCTGCCCTGCTTTGTCGAGCGTGCGTGAAGACTGGCCGCCTGCGTCGCTATGGTCGTCGCGCCGACGCCGCCAACGCTCTTGATGATGGACACAAGCTGGCCGGTCTTCACGTCGTCCTGACGGCTGGCTGCAATGCGGCTGCGCAGATCGTCCAGTATCGCCGCCAGATCATGGGCGCGCAGCGGCAGTTCGATGACGTCGTTGATCCCGCTGCGCAACAGGGCGCGCACAACGGCGATCTGCGCGCCACGCACGGCCGCCACCAGCATCAGCTTCGGATGAGCCGCGCGAAGGCCGGCGAGCCGCACCATGGAGGCTTCATTGTCTGGCTGAACCTCGATGATGATCGCCTTGGCATCGGCCACCAGTTGCGCCGGCACAGCCTCCCCCGCGCCCAGCATGGACAGGGTGAGCGATTGGCCGGTCAGGCGATCGCCCAATATATCGGACGCCTGCACCTCCTGCTCCGACATGATGAGGTGAAGGCCTTCATCCCCGATATTGAGGGTCCAGCTCTCGACGGGTTCCGTTGCGTTCGTCACGATGCCCACGATCTTGTCCCTCAATTTGATGCCGAGCCCTGGCCGTCTTCCATGGTGAGAGCGGCGCTGAAACTGGGTAATGGAATCGATGCCCTGAAAAGGATGAGCGCTATAGGCCGAAAGGCCATGTTTTTTATTCGTACCGTGACCAGCGGCGCTATATCTGGGCCATTTGGATCACCGGAATAACCGATACCGGAATTATCATATTGAACCTCGACATTGGCTGCACCTAATTCCGGCAGGAATGCCTTCATCCGATTGACAATATTGGTGAAAGCCGCCGAGTTATAGGGTGTTATCAGGGAGTTGCATGCGCTGCCGCTGCATGAACCGCAGGCAGTGGAATTGCATGTCATCGATGAAAAATAGGATGTGCCTATCGATGATCCCTGTGCGATGCTGCTACTCCCGGTCGCGAAGCTGTATGTCGCGATGCCGGTCGCCACCGGATCGGTGGCGACGGCGTAACGGACGCCCATTTGGGTAGCCTTTTCCGCACGGTTCCAGGTCCACATCAACCGCCCGACATCAATGATGCCCAGCAGGAAGATAAGCAGCAGCGGCAAAACTAACGCAAACTCGGCTGCGGAGGAGGCCCGGCTGTCTCTGATCAGGGCGGTGAAGGATTTGCTCATAACCCCATCACCGGCGATTGAGAACTGGCGTTCAGATACAAGGTGCTACTGTCGAATCCCAGCTTATTGAATAACGATTGATATTGAAGCCGGTGAGCATTGTCGGTTGACGTCGCCACCTTCACGACGGGAATGAAATTCATCCCTTCGTAAATACCCGAAGCGCTGACACTTGCCGGATCGACGCAATCATAGGTGACTCTGATCGACTGCGGATCGGTCCATCCGGTGAGACGCGCATTGCCGCCGGTCAGTTGCCCGGTTCGAACCAGATTGCGCGTGTCCGCCTCGACGGTGCCGCCCGGAACATTATCGGTCGACGCCGTGGTGCAACTGAAATTCGAGAAACTCAGCCGGCCGGCATAGCGGGCGCCATCCCTCACCGCCTTGACCACGACATGCTCGCTCAGAAAATAATTGCCGAGTTCGAAAGCGCCGAACATCAGCGCGATGAGCAAGGGCGTCACGAGCGCCATTTCGGCGGCGGACGAACCCGACTGCTCCCTGAAAAGGCGCACAAACATCGCTCCGCCTCACTCTATCAGGCGCGGAGTATCGCGCCGCGTGATCTGCGGGGTGCCGCCACCTTCGCCGGTGCCCGATGAGCCGATGACTTCCACATAAACGTCATTTCTGCTCGTGTAGGAAGCGGAACAGCCAGTCTGGTTGCTCGGAGTGCCCCCACATTTGGTGCGATCCATGCTAGGTTCCACCATGAAGACGTCGATGTAACCCGCCACCGGAATCGTCTTCTTGCCATTCAGTTGCTTGTTCTTATCGGCAAGTTTGCAATTGACCACGGCAGCGGTCAGGCGTCGCCTGTCTATGTTGTTCGTATTGGGCGCCACGCCCGGATAATTGCACTGTCCCGCCTGAGGCGTGCTGTAAGTGGAAAGATTGGGATTACCCGCCGTCGCCCTTGGTGCCAGGCGGGCCGCTGGATCCTCCGCTTCCCAAAGATAGGTTTGATAGCGGGTGACATTGGGCCCCAGACCAGCGGTGTTTTGCCAGTCAACGCTCGGATGATTGGATCGGAAATAGGCGGCCCTGTCCCACACGCCGTTGCCGATGCGCGAGGTATAATTGCTCGCGCCGATGGAATGCATCAGGTCGCGCGGGAAGCCCATGATTTCCGGCGTAATGGTAGGACTCAGCGCAGCGGCGGTCGTTGGCCGGTAACGTTTGCTCTCATAGTTGGTATTGTCAGCCGGATTTTCCTCCCAGGAACAGGTTGCACCGCGAACCACGTCCTTGCGCACATTAGTTGAAGGTGAGCAGGGAGGATTGGAACATGCGGAACTATTGCCGGGCGGAAAGTCGAACCGCATATTGAGCGAATCCCGCACGGCGTTGAGCAGGTTGCCCGTTTCCATCGTCACATTTTCGGTCGGCGCACAATTGCTATACAAGGCATTAGAAGCAAGAGCCTCTGCTACGCTGCTTGCGCCCCTACCTGCCTGATCGACGAAGCCGAAATTACCGGGCCCCCATTGCGTGCCTCCTTCCGCCATCACGATGCCTGTGCCGGATGGAATTGAAACCGCGTAATGGGAATTGGTGTTGCCATCAGGCTCGTCAGGATTGCAGATGAAGAATGGAACGGCTCCACAGATGGCGGAACCCACACCCGCATAAGCTGTCCCCGAAACGGGGCCGGAGGAAATTGCGGATACTATCGGCGTCAAGGCATAAAAGGCGGATCGCGTGCCAACGGTGACTTCAACGAAATTGGCTGTTGCGTCGTTCGTTGCGGCCTTGGATTTGTCCTTGGTCTCGTAGAAACGGATTGCCCCTGTAGCATCGCAGGCGGGCTCATCCGCAATCGTGATGCGCGGCGTTGAGCCATCATTTGCGAAACGGCTGCTATTGGCAATCAGGTTCCTTGCCGCATTTGCAGCTCTGCTGCACGCGCCAGTCGCACCGTCAAGTTGACTTGCCGCTGCCAGAGCCGCCTGATCCGCCGCACTCTGCAACTCGCTGTCCATTCCGGCGAGCCGTGCATAATCGAAAGCAATCCCGCCTGCGGCGATCAGCGCGAAAAGCGACAGCGCAACCGTCGGAGCGACCGCACCGCCTGTTGACTGCAGCAAGCTTTTCCGAGCGCGAGACATGGGATCTCTCATCCTCCTCGTTCAGTTGGCTCCACCGCCGGAACCGCCGCCACCGCCTCCAGTACCGCTGGTGGTACGGATCGACTGGGGCTTCTTCACCTTGTCGGTGCGATAGCGTTCCACCGCCGCGGCCGAGCGCTGGCCATCACCACCCTCGACCAACGTACCTTCATAATGCGGGTCGGGATCGATCACCTGCATCGCATAATTGCTGCGAACCGCGCCGCCGAAGGTCGGGTCGTTCGCCGTGCAGCCTGCCAGCAGGGGCAGAAGCAGAGCCGGGGCAAGATAAAGTGCACGCATCGTCAACCTCCTGCTCACAGCTCATATCCGCTGGGCGCCTTGCCTGTCGCGGGCGCTTCCTTGGCAGGCGCAGGCGCGTTCTTGGGCGCTTCGGGCGGCATCGCATTGGGATCGAGCGGATTGATCCCCACCGCCTTGTCCGTCCGCCCCATCAGGAACAGGTCGAGTTCGTGCGGGGGCGCGACCCGGTCGGTCGGCAGGCGCACATCCTCTGCCCGCATCGGCTTCACAAGGCGCGGCGTCACGATGATGACGAGTTCGCTCTCGCTCTTCTGGAAACCGCTGGAACGAAACAGTGCGCCGATGATCGGGATGGAACCCAGGATCGGAAACTGCCGCACCGTGTCCTGGAAATCCTTGCGCAGCAGCCCTGCCAGGGCGAAGGACTGCCCGTCGCGCAATTCCAGCGTGGTGCTGGCGCGCCGCGTCTGCAGGCCCGGGATGGTGAGACCGTTGATCGTCACCGAAGCGGACGGATCGATGGAACTGACCTCCGGTTCCACCACCAGATTGATGATGCCATCCTCCAGCACTGTCGGCGTGAAACCCAGGCTGACACCGAAGGGCTTGAATTCGATGGTGATGGAATTGCCGCCGTTATTGCCGCTGCCGCCGCTATTGCCGCCCTGCGATACCGGTATCGGGAACTCGCCGCCCGCCAGGAAAGACGCCGTTTCGCCCGACAGCGCGACCAGTGTCGGCTCGGCCAGCGTGGTCACGACGCCCTTGCGCTCCAGCGCGTCCAGTGCAGTGGTGAGGTTGAGGCTGCCCACTGAATAATTCGCCGCCCCGATGCCGAAGCTGTCCAGAATCTTGCTCAGATCCACAATCGGCCGACCATTGGTGTCGGACAGGATGGCGGAAGACTGCGCCGCATTGCCGATGCCGCCCACCACCTTGCCGCTATCGGACAGGAAAGCGGTGTTGATCCCGAACTGCTTCGCCGCGCTGCGGGTCATTTCGGAAAAGCGCACCTCCAGCATCACCTGCTGAGCGGCGCCTACCGACATCATGTTGACGACCTTGTCACCGGCATAGGTCTTAGCGATCTGCACTGCGCGATCGACCGCCGCCGCGCTCGACACGGTGCCGGTCAGTACCACAGCGTCATTGGAAATGCGGGCGCCGATAGGCTGACCGGGCAACAGTTCCGACAATTGCCGCTTCAACGTCACGACATCGGGGCCTACGGCCACGTCGACCACCGCGATCATCATGTTGCGGCTGTCGTAGAGCGTCAGGCTGGTGGTGCCCATCTTCTTGCCCAGCACATAGACCGAACGGTTGGTCATGGGCAGGACGTCAGCGATTTCCGCATTGCCGACCAACGCCTTGGAAAAAGGCCGGTCGACGGTCAGCACCTGGCTCTTGTTGAGGGGCACGTCGAGTTGGCCGGCATGGTTGGCGTTATTGACGTTGAGCGAGGCGACCTGCGCCTGGGCCTGCATGGGCAGCAGCGACGCACCGGCGCCCAGCGCCAGGGACAATGCCAGCATCGGCAAGGACTTAGCGGGAACCATAGCGCTTCACCTCATAGCTGGTGCCGGTCGTGCCGCGCACGATCTCGACCGATGCGGTCGACGGCAGAGCGTTCGTGTTCTTCGGAATCGCGCGGCGTGCGGGACGGAACGCGGAGGCCGGACGCGGCGGCAGATAGGCAAGGTCGGCAACGCGGGCGCGCGGGCCGGCAAAACCGCCCACATAGGCGCCGTCGCGCAAATCCTCTATGCCCACGGTCTGCACGGCGGGATTGGGCTTGTCGGTGATATTGCGCAGGACCAGCGTGAGTTGCCCGACCTGCTGCGCCAGAACCAGCTTCTGCGCGTCGACCTGGTTGACCTCCAGCGTCGCGGTCTTGCCGACGGCCGGGTCCTTGGACGTGTCATTGGCGTTCTGGTCAATGGCGATCACGCGCGTGCCTTGAAGCAGGACGTCGGTGATCTGCTGGCTGCCGCCGCCTGCCGGGTCCTGAAGGGTGCGGGTGACGAAGACATCGACGGTGTCGCCGGGAAGCACGAAACCGCCCGCAGCGGCTACATCGCTCACGCGTACGGCGACGGCCCTCATTTCTGGGGCCAGGACTGCCGACATCGTCGCCCGCCCGCCTTCACCGGAGAGCTTGGAGGCCAGTATCGGTTCGCCGGGCTCGATTTGCCGGAGGACGACGCGGCCTTTGCCGAGGGAGGTCAATTGGATGGGATCGCGGAAAGCGCCGGGCGGTACGGAATTGGCGGGCCAGTCGACCACGCGGATCTTTTCGGCGGTTACTGCGGCACCAAATGGCAGTGGTACAGCAGCAACAACGACTTTCGCCATACCACCGTCCACCTGTTGCACCTTTTCGGCGCTGGCCAGATAGGTATTGGCGACAAAAACGGCTGCAAGACCCAGCACTATCGCTAAGCCAAGGACCATGAGAGACCTACGCTGCCCCACGACAACTCCCCCCGGAATTGATCATCAAGAGCCGGTCGATACGTATCGACCGGCTCATTTATTTGTTAACAAACACCATTGGTCGTATTAATACAGTTCTTGGCTGTATTCATGGCGCCACTAATTGCGCCGCCCAACTGGAAAGCAGCCAATGCAATGCCAGTACCCACGATCGCCAGGATCAAGGCATATTCGGCAGCCGACGCACCACTTTGGTCAGCCCAAAATTTTTTAATGAAAGTCATATTAACCCCCAGTCATTGAATTACTGAAACTAAAATAGCACTGCATCAACCGGTTCAGCACACGCCGTTGGCAGTAGAAATACAATTCTTGGCCCTGTTCATGGCGCCGCTAATCGCACCGCCCAATTGGAACGCCGCCAGCGCGATACCCGTCCCCACGATCGCCAGGATCAAAGCATATTCGGCCGCCGACGCACCACTTTGGTCGGCCCACAGGCTCTTCAAAAAGGTCATATCTTTTACCCCTACTCGCTGGGAGCAATTCCCAGTTGCTCTTGCTCAGCTCCACGGTAGGGGCCTGTCCACCTCGCGACCCCGGCGCCGGTATGCTCCGATCACCAGGTAGTTGGCAGTTCCCGTAGAACTTGCTTTCAAATTGGACCAAAGCTGATGCAAGTCAACATGGTAAAAAATATGTATATTTTTCAAAATCTTAAAGCAATTTTTTGTTAACCTTTTCCGTCAACCAGATTCATTACTTTAAGTAAACAATGGTATTTTTCTAATATATCTTTGGATATATGCTTTTAGAAAATTAGAGATTTTCTTTTATATTATTAGGATTTTTATTTTTCTCTATTTCAAAATATCATAGTCAAACTGAAATTCAAGGAATATTATCCGAATTTCATTTCGAATAAAATAACAGTTATCAGGACCTCAAGCCTGTCTTATTTGAGAGGAATAGTTGGCCGTCCGCCGCTGAATTACCCGGGCGACTAATACCTTCGTTCTAGGCTATTCGGGGCAGACAGGATCGATAACTTGACCAGAGCAGCCGCCGCCACTCGCACCGATCATCGCGAATCAGCCGCGACTCGTCGCACAAAGGCCCGGAAATAAAGCGGTTTGCACCTGTCCCATTCAGGAACAAATGTTGCCGCTTTCCTTACTTCGCACTTACCCGATGACGGAAGGTGAGGTTCACCCGATCCGACAACAACAGATAGGGCAGCCAGATCGCGGCGCTGATCAGGACCTTCTTCACATTGCCTGTCAGCATGTCCAGCAAAGCGGCGTCGACGCCATGCGGCACATTGTCGATCCCCGCCACCAGATGGGCGATGCCCAACTGCGCCAGCAGGTCGACACCCCAGACCATTACCAGAAAGCGAGGGAAGAGCGGCACGAGGCGCAGGGCCATGGCAAAGGCGAACATGTAAAGGCTGGACAATATCACCACATCCGCCAGCATCACGCCGTAGAGACCGACGAACCAGGGCGGCGAATAGCTGCCCAACGCGGGAATGGAGCTGAGAAATTCCAGCGTGCGCACCGGCACGTTCACCGCAATTCCCACCAGCAGAGACGCCATCACGCCATAGAGGCCGAACTGCGACATCTCCCGCGCTCTCAGGCAGTCGACCTTGCGCCAGCGGCCCACCTGCGCCAGTCGAAAGGCGGGCTGGGCATGGATGCGTCCCGCCGGAAACAGCTTCAATCCCAGCAGCAGCGACCCAACAGGCGCGCCAACCACCAGCATATAGGGCAGCAGGCCCGCCCCGCTTCCCCAGGGCGTTCCGCTGTAGGGCGTCGCCGGAAAGGCCAGCCGCAGGCCGCAGGCGAAGGCGGCAGCCATGATCCAGATGACGACGATGCGCTCCAGATTGACCTGCATCGACAGCACGACGGCCACGCTCTTGCGGTAGAGACGGTCCCTGACCATTCGCACCATGGAACCGGACTCCTTCGAACGCCGAACCTTGCCGCGACTATCCGCGATGTTGGTAAACGCCCGGTAAATGCGCAATCGCGGGAAAGGTTCTGCGCGGCCGTCCAGATATGGTGAGCCATTGGAAAAGATAAAGCCCGGCGGCCCGTTACTTGCGCGGAACGGTGATGCGGATCGTCGTCCGCCCGCCGATATTCTGCAGGAACACCTCCCCGCCCAACATCTGTATCCGCCGCATCAGGGACCGCGAAGGCACCGCCCCGCTCGATCCCAGCCGCGCCATATTGGGCACGCCATCGTCGCTCACCTGAAGGGCGATGCGGTTGCCGTCCGGCTCCAGCGCGAAGTTCACCATGGTCGCCCGCGCATGGCGTACCGCATTGGCGACGATCTCCCGCACGGCGAAGCTCAGTTCCCGGCCGATCATCGCGCTGGTCGCGCAATTGCCGTCCTCCACCTTCAACTCGCAGCCTATGCCCCACTGCTCGCCCAGGGAGCGCACCACCATCGCCAGCGTCTCCGGCAAATAGGCGAAATCCTCCTCATCCACGTCCGGATTGATGATCCAGCGGATCGTGGCGATCTGGTCCTTCGCGATGCGGTCGACATTCTCGATCACGGCGAGCGGCTCGACCTGCCGCCCGGCCAGCAGCGGCGCGATCTGGAAACGGATGCTGGCCAGCGCCTGCAGAACGCTGTCGTGCAATTCCCGCTGCAGCCGCTCCCGCTCCCGCGCACCGGCGATCACATGCGCGAGGTCCAGGCTGTTGCGGACAGTCAGTTCCTCACATGCGCTTTCGAAGACCCGCTGCGCGATGGCGGCCCGATCCTCATGGCAGGGATCATCCAGGCAGGCCGCGCCCACCGCCTCGAACGTACCGATGGTCACCCTTATCGTCAGGAGCGTTTCTGCGTCCAGCAGCGCCGTCCATGCCTGACCGCCCGGCGACAACGGTCCCAGCACGGCTATTCCATCCGCCGACAGCGAGATCGACGCATGTCTCGACCGGTCATGCCAACCGGTCTCGGCCGTCAGCAAATTGCCGAAACCCACCGCAGGCATTTCGCGCGCCGCGCTGCTGGCGAAGCGCAGGGGCTCATGGCTGGCAAGGCGGAACAGCACGGCAACCCCATGTCCGCGGGTCGCAAGCCGCAGGGCATGGAGCAGGAACGGGCCATGATCGCTCCCGGCGGGCGGTAGCTCCCCTTCCAGCAACCGCCTGTCCCGCTCGAATTGCAACAGCGTTTCCCGGCGCGGTCCGAGCAGCACGCCGGTCACCAGTATCGCCACAGCCAGATAGCAGGCACGCAGCACGACCCGCTCCGCTTCCGGCTCCGACGGCAGGGAAGCGATCTCGTCAAGCCATGTGACGCCGACCGCAGCCGTGCCCGCCGCCAGGGCAACGAGCAGATGGAACCGCCGCCGCACGATCAGCGCCACTTCCACCGCCACGAAGAAGCTGCCGGAAAAATAAGGGCTGTTGGACGGGTTGGTGACGATCAGCAGGGCCAGGAACAGCAATGTGTCCAGATAGATGACCGGTCGTCTGATCCGCATGTCCGTCACCCAGGAGCGGGACGAGAGCAGCACCGCCGAAAACGCCAGCAGCAGCATGAGCAGGATCAGCACATGCTCCGCGCTTTCCGCCCAGTGGCGCGCGCTGGAGAAGCCGAAGCTGACGACGGCATAGATGACGGCCAGCAACAGTCGGGTGAAATCCAGCGTCTGCCACGGACGCAATGCCGACAGCGCCCGCATGTCCCACCAGCTCAAGCGCATCGCGATTTCGCCCGGCCCATTCATCGCGTGACGCATATCCCCCATCCGGCCCGATGCATCATGTCTGTCGAGCCGCTTCTTATGGAAAGGAAATCATGCCCCGGTCAAATGGCGATGGTCAAATGGCGATCCATTCGTCGCAGAGATAATCTGACTTTCCAGGCAATATGGCGGCGGCAATCCGGACCGCCCCTGCCGTCGCTCAGCCGTGGAAATAATCATAGACCTGCTGCGCCACCGCCTTGGAAACGCCCGGCGCCTTCAGCAGGTCCTCCAACGCCGCGCTCTTCACGGCCTTGGCGGTTCCGAAATGCATCAGCAGCGCCTTCTTGCGCGAAGGTCCGATGCCCGGCACTTCGTCGAGCGAACTGACGGTAATCGCCTTGCTGCGCTTCTGCCGGTGCGCGCCGATGGCGAAGCGGTGCGCCTCGTCCCGCAGCCGCTGAAGGTAAAAGAGCACGGGATGGTTGAGCGGGAAAGTGATCTCCCGCCCGTCCGGCATGTGGAATACTTCCCGCCCCTCGCGGCCATGATGCGGCCCCTTGGCGATGCCGATCATGCAGACATCCTCTATGCCCATATCCTCCAATATCGTCCGGGCGGCGGACAATTGTCCCTTGCCGCCGTCGATCAGCACCAGGTCCGGCCATTCGCCGCTGTCGCGATCCGGGTCTTCGCGCGCCGCGCGGCCGAAGCGCCGCTCGAACATCTCCCGCATCATCGCGAAATCGTCGTTCGAGGTTTCCGGGTTCTTCATGTTGAACTTGCGGTAGGCGTTCTTGCGGAAGCCCTCCGGACCCGCGACGACCATCGCCCCCAGGGCATGAGCGCCCTGGATGTGACTGTTGTCGTAGATTTCGATCCGGTCGGGCACCCCGTCCAGCCCGAACGTCTCGACCATCTCCTCCAGCACCTTCGCCTGCGTCGTGGTTTCCGCCAGCCGCCGATCGAGCGCCTCCACCGCGTTGCGCTGCGCCTGTTTGATGAGGCGGGTGCGGTCGCCCCGCTGTGGCACTTCGATCCGCACCCTGGACCCGATGCGCTCGGTCAGCGCCTGCGCCATCAGCTCGCATTCGGCGGGCGCCCGGTCGGCAAGGATCAGCTTGGGCGGCGGTACTTCCTCGTAAAATTGCGCCATGAAGCTGGCCAGCACCTCGTCCTCCGCCACTTCGGCGGTATGGACGGGGAAGAAGCTGCGATGGCCCCAATTCTGCCCACCGCGGATGAAGAAGGCCTGGATGCACATCGCCCCGCCCTTGGTCGCCAGGGCGAAGATGTCGGCGTCGCCCAGCCCCTCGGCGTTGATCGCCTGGCTGCCCTGGATGAAGGTCAGCGCCTTCAGCCGGTCGCGCAGCACCGCCGCCTGCTCGAAGTCCATGGCGTCGGAAGCCGCCTGCATCGCCTCGCCCAGCTTCTTCTGCACGGCGGTCGATTTGCCGCCGAGGAAATCCTGCGCGTCCTTGACCAGCTCACCATAGGCGGCATCGTCGATCCGGCCCACGCAAGGGGCGGAACAGCGGCGGATCTGATACAGGAGGCAGGGCCTCGAACGATTGGCAAAGAAGCTGTCGGTGCAGCTTCTCAGCAGGAACAGCTTCTGGAGCGCATTGATGGTTCGCGTCACCGATCCGGCGCTGGCAAAGGGGCCATAATAGCGCCCCTTATATTTGCGCGCGCCGCGATGCTTCTGGACGCGGGGAAAGTCATGATCCTCGCGCAGCAGGATGAAGGGGAAGCTTTTATCGTCCCGCAGCAGGACATTATAGGGTGGCCGGAAACGCTTGATGAGCTGCGCCTCCAGCAGCAGGGCCTCCGCCTCGCTGTTGGTGGTGACGATCGTCATCGAGCGGGTCTGGGCGACCATGCGCTGGAGCCGCTTGGGCAGGCGGTCGACCTGGGTATAGTTGGTGACCCGGTTGCGCAGCGCGCGCGCCTTGCCGACATAAAGCACATCGCCGCGCGCATCCTGCATGCGATAGACGCCCGGGCGGGTCGGCAGGGTTTTGAGCGTCGTGCGGATCGCCTCCACGCCGGCCTCTATGTCGGGCTGGCTGCCGGTGACGGTGAAGGTGGCCTTGTCTTCATGAAAGCGATCGGGGGATTGGGGACGCGACATGAGGGAGAAATAGCGGGATGGTTCCGGATCGCAATGGCATGGGACTAAATTTCGGCCCGTCCTCGTTGATCCTTGGCTGACCCTTCCTATCTTTCTGCGGCTGCCGGAACTGGTAGCGCTATCCTCCATAATGCGGTCCCTTCAGGGAGGCCGCTCCTCCTTGAAGGAAGAGCAGATCATGATCGTGAAAGCCTATGGCGCCCATGCCGCCGATAAGCCCTTGGAACCCATCGACATCGAACGCCGCCCGGCCGGCGAACATGACGTGCAGATCGCCATCGCCTATTGCGGCGTCTGCCATTCCGATCTTCACCAGGTCCGCTCCGAATGGAGCGGCACGCTTTACCCCTGCGTTCCCGGCCATGAGATCGTCGGCCACGTCACCGCCGTCGGCAACGGCGTCACCCGGTTCAAGGTCGGCGACACGGTCGGCGTCGGCTGCATGGTCGATAGCTGCCAGCATTGTTCGGCCTGCGACGAAGGGCTGGAGCAATATTGCGAGAACGGCTTTGTCGGCACCTATAACGGTCCGACGCCGGATGCGCCCGGTCATACGTTCGGCGGCTATTCGCAAAGCATCACCGTCAGCGAGAAGTTCGTCCTGAAGATCAACCATCCGGCGGATCAACTGGCGGCTGTGGCGCCGCTGCTCTGTGCAGGCATCACCACCTATTCGCCGCTGCGCCACTGGAATGTCGGACCCGGCAAGAAGGTCGGTATCGTCGGGATCGGCGGGCTCGGCCATATGGGGGTGAAGCTCGCCCATGCCATGGGCGCCCATGTCGTCGCCTTCACGACTTCGGAAAGCAAGCGGCAGGATGCGCTGGACCTTGGCGCCGATGAAGTCATCATCTCGCGCGATCCGGACCAGATGGCCGCCCATGGTGGAAGTTTCGACTTCATCCTGAACACGGTGGCCGCCAGCCATGATCTCGACGCCTTCACCACCTTGCTGAAGCGCGACGGCACGATGTGCCTGGTGGGCGTACCGGAACATCCGCACCCTTCGCCCAGCGTCGGCGTGCTGATCTTCGGGCGCAAGTCGATTGCCGGTTCACTGATCGGCGGCATTGCCGAAACGCAGGAGATGCTCGATTTCTGCGCTGAAAAGGGCATCACGGCGGACATCGAGATGATCGCGATGCAGGACATAGAAACCGCCTATGACCGGATGCAGAAGAGCGACGTCAAATATCGCTTCGTCATCGATAGCGCGTCGCTGGCGGCAGCCTGATCGGCATATCAGTGGCCGGCCTCGTCGCCGGCCATTGATCGACCCCGCGCCTGCCTTCCCCGAATGCAGATATGCGTTCCTGCGAAGGCGGAAACTCCGTTCCGCCCTCGTCTGCTAAGGATGGTCTGCCCGAAAACTCCAACGCAGAGCCGATTCCGATCCTGTCGTATCCGCTCGGCTTCCCCACCCTTTATTCGCCGCCTTTGACGAGCCAGCAGGTGATTCCACAGGCTTGAACGGCGCTCCAGAGCGCGCTGCGATAAATCGGGCGCTGGTCGCGCGCTCCAGGTTTCTGTAGTCCCATCCTTTTAAGCAGGAACCGGTCGCCATCCTTCGACAGGCTAGGACTGGCTTTTCTGCACGATGCTCTGAAACCGCTTCACCGCTCAAAGAAAAAGGCCAGCGCAAAATCGCACTGGCCTTTCTATTCAACCCTAGGCAGTGTCTGTCAGACGCTCGGGCCAAGCCCCCTGATCGCGTCATCGACCAAAAGCTTATCGGCCTGCGCATCATGGCCCTGAGCGATCAGCGCCGCCGCGGCGCCGGTCGCGGCGTTCACCGCCTTGGACCGGATGCCCGCGATCGCCGCACGCTCAGCCGCGCCGATCTTGTCCTCCGCCATCTTCTGACGACGCGCGACCAGCGCGACGGCATTGGCCCTGGCGTCCTCCAGCAGCGTTGCCGCTTCATGCTCGGCGGACTTGCGCATCGCCTCCGCCTCGCCGGCGGCAGCCGCCAGCTTGGCTTCATATTCGGCCTTGAGCGCTTCGGCTTCGGCGCGAAGCTTGGAGGCTTCCTCCAACTGCGCCTTGATCTGCGCGATCCGGCCATCCAGCGCGCCGCCGATCAGACCGGGCACCTTCTTGATCAACAGGATCAGGATGAACACCGCCATCGCCAGACTGACCCAGGCCGTGGCATCCATGCCGACGGCCTTCGGGTCGGTGTGCGGGGCCACGCCTTCGTGAGCGACGGTGCCGACCGGCTCCATCCCCTCCGAATGGATCGCCTCATTCAGGTGCGGGGCTTCCGTCTCGCTATGCTGTGCTGCTGCCTCAGCCATGGGCCAGTGCCGCCTTTACTGCGTTGCGGGCTGCATCTTCCGACGCGTTCACGCCGGAAATGCGAGCCACCATGTCGCGCGCTGCATCAGCGGCAACGGTTTCAATCTCTGCCATGGCTGCGTCGGTGGCAGCCTTGATACGGGCTTCGGCCGCATTGATCCGGCCTGCAATGTCCGCATCGGCGGCGGCCAGCTTGGCTTCCGAAGCCTTGGCTGCCTCCACCTTCGCCTTGGCCAGGCTTGCCTGGACGGCAGCACGGCTTTCGGCGTCGCGGGCGCGATAGTCGGCCTCCGCCTCATCGGCGCGGGCGAAAGCCGCCTTGGCGGCATCCAGATCGCCGGTGATCTTCGCGTCGCGCGCATCGGCCGTCGCCTGAACCTTTGGCACCATGCCGAGGCCGATGACGAAGAAAACGAAACCGAATGTCAGCAGCAGCCAGAAGATCTGCGATGAATAGGTTTCGGCAATTTGCGCGATTTGAGGCATTTTTTTCGGGTCCGTCCGATCAGGGCGCGGTCAATCAGAGGACGGGCATGGCGGCCGACCGGCCACCCCTGCCCGCCCCAAAGCGGCTGTTCAGGCCACGAACACCAGGATCATGGCGATAACGAACGCCAGCAGACCCAGAAGTTCCGCGGCGGCGAAGCCGATGAACAGGCGGCCCTGCTGGCCGTCGGCAGCGCCGGGGTTGCGCAGCGCGCCTTCGAGGAACGAGCTGAAGACGTTGCCCACACCGAGGGCGGCGATGCCCGCACCGATGGCGGCCAGGCCAGCACCGAGCAGCTTTGCGGCTTCTGCGTCCATGTTATAAACTCCTTTTCTAAACTCTATTCGAACGTTGAGGTAATGGCGGAAAATCAGTGCAGGTTCTCGGCATCGTTGATGTAGACCGAGGTCAGCAGCGCGAACACATAGGCCTGGATCACCGCCACCAGCACTTCCAGGGCGCTGATGCCGATCATCAGGATGAAGCTGGCGGCGCCGACGGTCAGGCCAAGCGCAGGGCTGGCATTGGCGCTGTTGATGACGAAACCTGCGAGCACCTTCAAAAGCACGTGCCCGGCGGTCATCGCGACGAACAGTCGCAGGCCAAGGCTGAACGGACGCACCATGAAGGAAACGAGTTCGATGAAGAAGAGCGGCACCACCATCAGCGCCGGGGTGCCGTGCGGCACGAACAGCGAGAAGAAGTGCAGGCCATGCTTGTAGAAGCCCACAGCCAGCACGATCGAGAAGCTCATGATCGCGAGCACGCCGGTCGCGGTGAAATGGCTGGTGAAGGTGAAGGGATGCAGGCCGACCAGACCCAGCGGCAGCAGGCCCAGCAGGTTCGCCAGCAGGATGAACATGAACAGCGAGAAGACGTAAGGAATGTACTTCTTGCCGCCCTCGCCCACATTGGCGATCAGCAGGCTCTTGATGAAGCCGGTCATATATTCGACCGCCATCTGCCAGCGGCCGGGAACCAGTTCGCGCTTCATGCCGCCGACGACGAAGATCCAAAGCACCACGGCGGCCGCCACCATATAGAGCGCGCTGTTGGTGAAAGCGATGTTGAAGCCGCCGATCGACAGATGATCCGTACCGAACAGCGGTTCGATCGCAAACTGGTGCATCGGATCGATTTTGCCGGATTCTGCCACGCTGGACCCCTGTAACGTCTTTGCCTTCGGACTAAGATAAAAGCGTCCCTATCGGTCGGGACGCTTCGTCGTCGTCAATCTGATGATGTTCCTGAACGCCGCCACGATCCCGAGACCGAGGAATGCCAACAGGAGCCATGGGGATGTCCGCAGAAAGTAGTCCAGAGTCCCACCAACCACGGCACCGCCAGCAAGACCGCCGATCAGCTCCGCGAGAACCCTGTTGCCGAGACGCGACCCATCGTCCGCCTGCTGCACCTGTGTCCCCTGTCTGACCTTTTCGGCATGTTCGGCCTGCGCGATCCGCTCCTCCAAAGAAGCGATGCGCGCATCTTCCCCCGCCGGGTCCTGCCCCGGTGCATCCGCCGCCATCCAGCCATCCTTTCCGTCAAGGCTTTAAAAGCCAACGTCAGGCGGCATGGCGCTTGCGGCTGCACCCGTCAAGGCGCGGCCCGTTTAGAAAGGGCTTTCAGGAGTGTCAACCGTCGTTGGGCCAGAGAATTTCCTGTCCGAACGAAGCTGGGTCCAAAGTCCACTAGCCCGGCAAGTCCGGCCTGAGGTAAATCACCCCGCCGTGGCGCAATAGCCCGGCAGCGCGATGGGGCCCGCGCCCTTGGTCTGCCACGCGCCCGCGCCGATCCGATAGACCTGCCCGGGCTTCACCCTGCTGCTGAGCGTCTGGCATCCGGTCGCCGCCGCCACATCCTGCACGGTCACGCCGCGCTTGCCGGCAAGGTCGGTATAGGCGGCCCTGCGCTTGATGTTGATCGATTCGACTTCCTGCCGCACCGCGTCGCTCACCGAACCGGCAATGCCGAGATAGCCGTCGGCCTGCTCGCCCACCGCCCCCGCGCTCATGGCGGCGGCGACCGCGCCCGACTGCGCCCGCGCCGGAGAAGTCATGGCCAGGCCGGTCGCCAGCACGACCGCGGCAGAGGCGGCAATCATCAAAAATTTGCGTGTCATTGCGGGAACAACTCCGGGTTATTCTGGATCAAATCTTGCGCATCGCGCTGCAGGCGAACAACGACCTCCTGCTGCACCTTCACGTTGAGGTTGATCTCTATCGGCTTGTCGGGCGCCTTCACCTGGATGCAGCCCCCCAAGGCCAGACCGGCGAAGCCCGCCACGATGATCGTTCGCTTCTTCATTTCTGCTCCCCATTTCGCATAGTTTCGCTTTCGGCAGGCTGAACTGCAACCCCCTCCTGGCCGATCGTGGCCCGCATCTTCTCCTGCATCTGGTCGCCTATGCTGTTTTGTATGAGCGTTGACGGATCGATGAAGGACTGCGCGGTTCCCAGAAGGCCCCGGAAGGGAGCGGCGATCCGCACGTTGAAGATGAAGGGCAGGCCCGTGAAATTCCGCGCCAGACCCGCCGGCGCCCCACCGATCTGCCCGCGATTGACGCCGTTGAAGACGACGTTCGTCACCATCTCTCCATCCAGCGCGCCGTCCATCAATATGGTGAGGCATTTATACTGGAGATTCTTGAGCGCATCGAAGGCCAGCCGCCCCATCGCGCCCAACTGCTCGTTCGACACCGGCCCCACATAGGAAAGGGTCCCCGACTGGCGCGTCGGATCGCAGGGGATGGTGGGCAGCACGCCTTCGGGCATCATCAGCGGCGGCATGCCTTGCTGCCGCGCGGTCAGCACGCCCCCCGCCACGCGCCCGCCCTGCGCGTTGAAGATCAGAGGCATGATGCCGTCGAACGTACCCGTGGCGGAAATATTCTTGAGGTCCATCGCCTGGATGAAGGCGCCCGCATCCAGACCGATGACGCGGAAGGTCAAATAACGGTCCACATCTGCGCTGAAATCCATCGTCGTCGGCAGCAGGACCAGCTCCCCGCCGGAAAAGGGCCAGCCGCCCCCTTCGATCCGCACCTTCTGCCCCGCCTCCAGCCGATAGCGCACAAGGCCGTCGCGAACCTCTACACCCGGATTGACCGACCTGATTCGCACTTCCTGCCCCGGCGCGCTGACGAGACCGAGCAGATCGGTGAAACGCAGTTCGCCGGACAACCCCTCCACCGGGCCGAAAGCCGCCGCCAGGCTGGCATTGTCGGTCCCGAACAGGCCATCGCTGGTCACATGCGTCCCGTTCCAGCGGATATGCCCTTCCCCGCTGACCTGCGCCGTCACATTGGCCACCACGCCAAGGGCGAGGCGGGTCACATCCTCCGGCTGGAGACCAGGACCAAAGGACAGTGCCGGAACCGCCAGATCCGCCTTGCCTCGCCCACTGCTCAGATCATGCGCGATGACTGCCCGGGCTACCAGCGCATCATTGCGCGGCGTCCGCAACGATCCCGTCGCTGCAATCTTCGAATCCTTCAACGTCAGCGCGAAGTCGGGAACATTCAGCGGTTCGAACCGGCCCGGCGCCTGCGCATCGCGCACCGTCATCCCGGCCGCCAGCTTCAGCGCGCCCCCGGCGAAGCTCCAGTCGCCCGCGCCATTTTCGACGATCAGCGGCACGGACCCGATCCGGCCGCCTGCCCCCGTCAACCGGCCGCCCAAGCCCTGGGCCGTGGCGTTGCCGGTCAGCGTCGCCGCGCTCAACCGAACAGGCGAATCCTGCGGACCGATCGCCAGATCGGCATTGGCAAGTGCAAAACCCTGCTGTCCCAGAGCGAAACGAGCGCTATCAGCGGAAAGGCGCATTGGGCTGTCGCCGCTTTTGCCCGCCAATGCGAGTTTGCGGATTTCAGCGCCGCCACTCACACCGCCCGGCCCGACGGCAAGCAGCGCCTGCCCGACGGGGCACAACGTCTGCCGGGTCCGCCCCAGCGAAAAATTGCCATAGCGCGCCTCGATCAGCGAGATGGGCACGCAATGCGGGTTGATCGCCAATAGACCCTTGGCGTTCATTTGCCCTTCAACGGGCGCCACCAGCCCGCGCAGCCTTCCACCGGGAAGCGGCCCGTCGAGCCGCACCTGCGTCGAGAAGCGCGTATCGCCCTTCGGCCCCGCAACGAATCGCACCGGCTCCAGGCTTAACCTGGCATCGCCCGCCGCATAGGGCTCAAGGAACAATTGTCCGCCAAAGCCGCCGCCCGGCCTCCGCCCCAAACGCAGCGCCGCCCTCGGCAATCCGCCGCCCTCCGTCGTGATCGCTCCGTCGAGCGCCCAGTCGATCGCCTGCCCGGCCCTGCCAGGCCAGCCGATGGTCACGCGACCTTCCCCGGCTATGGCGATCCGCGCACCGCTGCGCGCCGAAAAGCGGGTGTCGGTCAAGGCTAGGCTGCCCGCCTTCCCTTGCTGAGCGAAGGCCAGGGTGGTTTGCAGGACATTGTCCGCGCCGGCGCGGCGCGTGGCATCGGCCAGGCGCGCGACCAGCGGCCCAACGGGCGTCCCGACCGTAGATTCGCGCGCAGCCGCCAGGGGATCGCGGCCGGCGAACCGCAACTGCCGAACGGACAGCCGCCCCTCAAGACCCATATCGCCCTTGCCGACATGCCAGGCGCCCTGAAAGTCGGCGGGTCCGGCCAATGCGGCGCCGGCCGACAGAGCCGTCGCCCCGATTCGCGCTCGCCCGGCGGTTTTGGCAGCCGTTCCGTCGAAATCGATCCGGCCTGAGGGGCGCGCCAGAACCATGCCGCCGGACTTGAGCGCTTCCCCCGTCAGGTCGACGCGGCCGGTCCAGCGATCCAACGCCTTGCCGAGCCAGACATCCACATCCGCAGCCGGTTTCGCCACGGCGATGCCGGCATCGCGACAGGCCAGCGCTGCGCCGCGCAACGGGCCGGAGAGATGTGGGCGTCCGTCCTGCATGGCAACATCCAGCATCGCCCGCAGGTCGGCCAGCCCGCATCCCTCGACGCCTCCATTCGGCATCGCCGCCGCCAGCCTGCCCCGGAAGCCCGATCGCAGATTCCCCTTCCCCTCTATCTGCATGCCGATCGGGCCGGCATCGGTATCCAGCCGCAGTCGCGCATCGCTGAGCGCCAGCAGAATGTCCGGCAGGCTGAAGGGCGCCGTGGATTTCGGGTCCCGGAATTTGTCGACCTCTCCCAGCTTCAGCACGCCATTGTGCAACGACCCCCGCATCCTGACGCCACCTGCCCGCACCGCCGCCACTTGCGGGGTCAGCCCTGTGAAAGCGATGTCGACCTCCACCCAGCGCGCCGTCAAATCGGGACGAGCGGGATCGCCCAGCACGATATTCTCGATCCGCTGGGTGCGAAGGCCTATGTCCGTCAGATCATAGCTGCCCTGCACGCCACGCCGGTTGAGTTCGCGGCTGATGAAATTTTCTGCGATGGGCGCGCGCTGCGTCCACAGCGCGGCAAGGATCAGCGCCAGCGACCCCGTGCCCACTCCAAGCCAGCGGAGCCAGCCGCGGCGAATCTCCTTTTCGCCGTCTTCATCTTCCATGCTTCTGGTCAAACCCGCGTGCTCAAGTCCGTAACGCCTGCATAACGTCCGATCACTCCTAAATATCCTTGCCCGATAAATCCGCAATGAATAGCGTCCCCCTTCGCATGCGGGGGACAGGTAAGACTTTGCCGGATCAGGATTTGAAGGCTGCGCACGACGGCGTCGGGCATCGCGCCCGGCTGCGCCGAAAACTGGCGGAGAGCGGCGGCGAAGCGTTGCATGATCATGAACTGATCGAATATCTGCTGGCACTGGCCATACCCCGTCGCGACACGAAACCACTGGCAAAGGCGCTGCTGCGCGAATTCGATGGCATCGGTGGGCTGATGGCGGCTGACTGGCAGGCGATTGCCCGCGTTCCCGGCATGGGCGACACCAGCATCGCCGCGATCAAGATCGTTCAGGCGACGATGCTGCGGATGCTACGCAACGGAGTGGCGGAAAAGCCGGTGCTGGCAAGCTGGCAGGCGCTGCTCGACTATCTGCGCGCCGACATGGCCTTTCTGACGGTGGAGCGGGTGCGGGTGTTGCACCTCAACAGCCGGAACATGCTGATCCGCGACGAGCATATGGGCGACGGTTCGATCGACCAGGCGGCGATTTATACCCGGGAGGTTATTCGACGGGCGATCGACCTTGGCTCGGCAGCGTTGATCCTTGTCCACAATCATCCCAGCGGATCGCCGGAACCCAGCCGTCAGGATATAGAAATCACCCGGCAGATCGCGGAAGCGGGCAAGCGGCTCAACATCGCGGTGCATGACCATATCATCATAGGGACACAGGGGCACAGCAGCCTGCGTGCGAAAGGGCTGATCTAGGGACCGTGCGTCGAAGCGGCCGGGAGGGATGTCTTAGGAGGGCCGAAAACAGGCCACGCCTGGCCTGCAACGGCAACTAAGCGCCAAACCCCACCGAAAGAAACTCCGGAACCGGTCCGTTCCAGCCTTCGTCCGGACCATCGTCCACCGGTTCTGGCCGCCGCGGTCGGGCGCCATTGCCCTCCGGCCGCGCAGCACGCGGTTCTTCACGGCGGCGGTCGTCGCGGCGCTTGTCGGACTTGCGGTCGTCTTTCCGATCCCGGCCCGAACGGCGCGGTTCCTCCTTCGCCTTTTCGGCGGGAGCAGCAGCGACCGGTGCGTCGATGGTCTCGATCTTCTGCTTGATCAGCTTCTGGATATTGTCGATCGCCTCGGCATCGTCCGACGTCACGAAGGTATAGGCTACGCCCTTCGCCCCTGCGCGGCCCGTGCGGCCGATGCGATGGACATAATCGTCGGGATGCCAAGGCGCGTCGAAATTGAACACATGGCTCACGCCCTTGATGTCCAGCCCGCGCGCCGCAACGTCGGACGCCACCAATATGTTCACCGTCCCCGCCCGGAACCGCTCCAGTTCCGCGATGCGCGCCGACTGGTCGATGTCGCCGTGAATCTCGCCCGATTTGAAGCCATGGCGCTGAAGGCTCTTGTTGAGTTCACGCACCGTGGTCTTGCGGTTGCAGAAGATCACCGCGCTCTGCACGTCCTCGGCATCCAGCATCGCGCGCAGGGCCTCCCGCTTCTTGCGCGAATCGACCTTCACCAGACGCTGGGTGATGTTGGTCGAGGCCGTGGCGGGCCGCGCCACCTCGATCGACTTGGGATTGCTGAGGAACCGGTCGGCCAGCTTCTTGATCACCGGCGGCATGGTCGCGGAGAACAGCAGCGTCTGCCGCTGGGCGGGCAGCTTTGTGCAAATCTCCTCGATGTCCGGGATGAAGCCCATGTCGAGCATCCGGTCGGCTTCGTCGATCACCAGCATGCTGCAGCCGTTGAGCAGTATCTTGCCCCGCTGGAACAGGTCCATCAGCCGCCCCGGCGTCGCGATCAGCACGTCGACGCCTTTTTCCAGGGCTTTGAGCTGATCGCCCATCTGCACGCCGCCGATCAGCAGCGCCATGTTGAGCTTGTGATACTTCCCGTATTTCTCGAAATTCTCGGCCACCTGGGCAGCGAGTTCACGCGTCGGCTCCAGGATCAGCGATCGCGGCATCAGCGCGCGGGCGCGGCCATGGGCGAGGATGTCGATCATCGGCAGCACGAAGCTGGCGGTCTTGCCCGTTCCCGTCTGCGCGATGCCGATGATGTCCTTCATCATCAGCACGGGCGGGATCGCCTGTGCCTGAATCGGCGTGGGCGTGTCATATCCGGCCTCGGTAACGGCCTTCAATAATTCGTCGGAAAGGCCGAGATCGGCAAAAGTCATTCAGATGTCCGGGACAGGAGGCTCTCCACCGCACGAAAACGCGCAGGGAAATCGGGCGCGCCTTGCGGAAATATCGGCCTCTTGTCAAGAAAATCGCGAAGATGATGCGGTCAATCGTCCGGTTCGGCCTGCTCCAGCCGGCGGAAACCCTCGATCGCGCAACTGGCCCCGCTCCGCGCCTGCAATTCGTCGCGCCCGGAACAGAGCGAGCCGTCCTCATCGGGCTCGACATAGAATCCGGAATAGAAACCCATGCTGTTGCACCCGCGCTCCAGCCTTGCGCGATAGCGGTGATTATCAGCCAGCAGCAGATCTATGGCATTGTCCATCACTATGCTTGCCGACCGAATCGATCGCAGCGCGATGCAGCGCGGCCCCTTCTTCTCCTTCCAGTCATTCCGCGCCTCCGGCGTGGGACGCGCGGGCGCACGCCCCTTCCTTGCCATCGGCACGCGGATGATGACACGCTGCTCGATCGTCAGTTGCGCCCATTGCACGGGCTCGGCGGCTGACGCGGACAACAGCAGCAGGACGGAATGAAACAAGTCGAACCCCTTTTGGGACGCGGACGCTATGGGCCAAAGGTTGAACCGTCGATGAATTCCAAGGCATAGGACAGTCCCATGATAGGACAAGATGTTATCGCCCGATTCACGGCCCTGCTGGGGGAAAAGCGCGTCGTGACCGATGCGGACGACATCGCCCCGTGGGTCAGCGACTGGCGCGGACGCTATCACGGCGCTGCCGCCGCCATTCTTCAGCCGGAATCGACCGGCCAGGTCGCCGCCGCGGTCCGCCTTGCCGCCGATCTTGGCGTGCCGCTGGTGCCGCAGGGTGGCAACACTTCCATGGTGGGCGGCGCCACGCCCCCGGCGGACGGTTCTGCGCTGATCCTGTCGCTCCGCCGGATGAACCATATCCGCAACCTGTCTCCGCACGACAATCTTGCCGTCTGCGAAGCGGGGGTCATCCTCTCCAACCTCCACGATGCCGCCGCCGCCGTTGGCCGCCGCTTTCCACTGAGCCTTGGGGCCAAGGGTTCGGCCACCATCGGCGGGCTCATCTCCACCAATGCCGGCGGAACCCAGGTGCTGCGCCACGGCACGATGCGGGCGCTGGTCGAGGGGATTGAGGCTGTCCTGCCGGACGGCGGCATCTTCCATGGCCTGGATGCCCTCAAGAAGGACAATCGCGGCTATGACATCAAGCAATTGCTGATCGGCGCCGAAGGGACTTTGGGAATCGTCACCGCCGCCGCGCTGCGCCTGGTGCCCGCCATTGCGGCTCGCGCCGTCGGCTGGATCGGCGTCTCCTCACCTGCCGATGCGCTGGCCCTGCTCCGGCTTTGCGAAGCCCATCTGGGCGACAGTGTCGAAGGGTTCGAAGTGATCGCGGACGACGGCCTGGGCCATGTCCTGTCGCATGTTCCCGGCACCCGCTGCCCGATTGCAACGCGCACGCCCTGGCATGTGCTGGTAGAGGTCGACCATGGCGACCCACGCGATCCGACGCCCGCCGACCGGCTGGAGAGCGCGCTGGCCGATGCGTTGGAACAGGGCCTCGCCGTCGACGCCGCCATCGCCGCCAATGAAACGCAGGCGGAAGCCTTCTGGCGCATCCGCGAATCGCTCTCCGAATCCGAACGGGCGCAGGGACCGGCGCTGCAATATGACATCAGCGTGCCGGTTGCGCGGATGCCCGCCTTCATGATCGAAGCCGCGGCAGCGGCGGAAAGGGCCTTTCCCGGCACCACCGCCTCCTCCTTCGGTCATCTGGGGGACGGCAACGTCCATTTCCATGTCCGCGCGCCCAGGGGCACGACCGACGGTCCGGCATGGATCGCGGCGGAGGGTCAGGCGATCAACAGCTTCGTCCATGATGCGGTGGTCGCGGCGGGCGGCTCCATCTCCGCCGAACATGGCATCGGCCAGATGAAGCGCGCCGAACTCGGCCGCCTCTCCAGCCCCGCGCGCCTCCACGCCCTGCGCGCGGTCAAGGCCGCATTCGATCCGCAGGGCATCATGAATCCGGACAAGCTGATCCCCCGTCCGGAGGAAGGCTGAAGCCAGCCCCGGCGGCAGCACTGGGCATCGACAAAGCGATTGCCTCCCGCGTCCAAGGGCTTTATCCCCCTCGGCCCAGTATCAGGCTAGCGGCGCAAGGGAAAATGCGCCGCTTTTTGTTGGAAATGGACTAGCACATCATGGCAAGCGCGCCCGCGAACGGCCTTCCCGTCTTCTACAACGATCTCATTCCGCTGAGCAGCGTCGATCACGCCGCCTGGCGGAGCCGCACCGTCGATTCGGCGCCGTTCCTGACGACCCAGCACGCCATTCCGCTGACCGTGGACGAATTCGTCGCCGCCCAGCGCTTCGTGCCGATCATCTTCTCCGCCGGGGACGAGCCCGTTCCTCTGGCGCTGATGGGCCTCAACGAAGGCGTCAACACCTTCCTCGACGATGATGGCAAGCTGCGTGGCCCGGCCTATGTCCCCGCCTATGTCCGCCGCTATCCCTGGATGCTGGCGAAGTTGCGCCCCGACAGCGACGAACTCTCACTCTGCTTCGATCCGACCAGCGACGCGCTCGGTACGTTCGAGGAGGGCCAGCCGCTGTTCGAAGACGGCAAGCCCAGCGAACTGACGCAGGGCGTGCTCAAATTCTGCGAGGATTTCGAACAGGCAGCGGCGCGTACCGGCCAGTTCATGAAGGATCTGAAGGATCTCGACCTGCTGATGGACGGCGAAGTCGCCATCCAGGTGCCCGGCAATGACCAACCCTTCGTCTATCGCGGCTTCCGCATGGTGAACGAGGAAAAGCTGCGCGACATGCGCGGCGACCAGCTTCGCAAGATCAGCCAGAACGGCATGCTGCCGCTCATTTACGCGCATCTCTTCTCGCTGCAGCTCATGCGGGAACTGTTCGAGGCGCAGGTTTCGCAGGGCAAGGGCCCGATCGCCGTCCCGGCAGCGCCCCAGACAGCGGATGCCCAACCAAATTAAGCATTCATGACAGATATTTAAGGAAAAAGGTTGCGCGGTGCCACTTGAAACTCCGCGCGGCTTTCTCTATTTACTGAACATACGGCGCACCTGCCCCCCTTTCGGGTGTGTCGTATGGGCGCCTCCCCCTTTGGAGGCGTCTCCTCCCTGAACCTTGGCCACCCCATGCGAATCGCATGGGGTGGTTTTTTATTGGCTGAAGGAAATGGCGCGGGTTTCCCTTGACGACGCCGACGCGCCCTCCTAAAGGCGGCTCCCTACTCGCCGCCCAGCGCGGCCTGTGGCCCCTTCGTCTAGCGGTCAGGACGCGGCCCTCTCACGGCTGAAACACGGGTTCGATTCCCGTAGGGTCACCAATCTCCTGAAAAGCACAAAGCCCGTGCTGGCTGCTTTACTCCCGCTAATACAGCAAAGCGAAGAAGCGCTGTCATGTCCTGCCGTGGAAGCACCAGAAGCCGGCACTTACCATTGGCATCGATAGCTTCCCAAGCTCCGCTGAGCCTTTGAGGAGGAAGCTCTCATCCAGCAAGCTCTCAGATCAAAGATCCTTCGAAGTTTGCGGCTTTTCGATGTTGGACAACAGCAGACGGTCCCAACGGCAATTTGGCGTGCATTGGGCGGAAGTCAGCAGATAAGACCTACGCGCGCGCTGTAATATGGGACCAGCGATCCAGCTTTTTATCGATTGCCATCAAAATTTTGCAATCGTTTGTTATAGTAAGAATGCGGATGATGCCTGAGGCACTCGAGGGCCAATCAGTCCGGCAATGAGTGGGATCCAAAGCGGAACATCCCCTGCTTGATCGCCGGAAACCTCATTGCAGGCGCCTGCACCGGATCAAAAATCGGCTTTCGTTGACAACGCAATGGCGATATGCAATCGTTTGTAGTGAACATATTCCAACCCGTCAGGACACCGATCGCTCATACTGCAATCCAATAGCTTCCGAGCTTTCACCTCCCATCCTTTCACCCCCTAAGGAGTTGTAATGCAACCGAACAATGAGAATCACGCCGTAGGAGAGGACTCAGCGCTGCACACTCGGCACAACATCGCCTTGTATCACCGCGACCATATGCGGTTCAACGCGACGCTGCTGCTCGAGATCGCGGCCGACATCAGCCGTGAGGCGAACAGGCTGAAGGTCTTCGGGGACTATTGGCAGCGGGAGCCGGAGCCGCTGGCAACTGCTCCCTTCGACACCTCCCACCCGCGCAGCACCGCATGCGGTTGTGGCGATCTGAGCCCTCTGAGCGCCGTCGCCGGCGCGGGCATCCTCTTCATGGAAGGGCTGGGCGAGCCGGAAGAGATCCGGGTGCTGAAGGAAAAGCTGAGGTACCGGGGCGAGCAATTCGTCGATAAGGGGCAGTGGCTCGTAGACATCATGGCAGTGATCTGGAAGCAGGATCTGGAACTGCTGGATCCCGCCACCGTCGCTGCATGGCCCTGGATTTCCGTGATCTCCAACACCTGGCGCGGCGCGAAGCAGAGATTGACGGCAGGCAAGCTGCTCCTGACGGCACGCGACTATCTGGAGAAGGTCGACTTCGCGCCGGCTGCGCTCCGCAAGAATCGTGCGGCTTCAGGAAAGCTGCTCCTGTCTGCGGCATGGGCGATGGACGCGGCCGCCACTCTCTTCTGCGAGAACACTTCCAGCCTCACCTATGACGATCCGGAGATGATCAGATATCTGACCTTCTTCGAGAACGCCACGTCCCGCTGATCCCCGCATTTACGGAGTACCCAATGTCAACGACAATCGACCTGAGGATGTATTCAAGGCAGCTTCTACAGGCTACGCAGCAGCTCGACACCCTGATCGAGCAGGTGGCGGCCACTGACCTGACCACCGATGAGATCAATGCGGTCGCAACCCATTCGCGGGCGCTTGTGGACGCGTTGAGCGCCACGCGTTCGGGCTTGCAGTCTGCCGGCAAGGACGGACTGGAAGCCGGTCTGGATCCCGCCAATGTCCGGCGTGCGATGGCCGCTTCGATCGCTGAACTTCCGCTGGAACCTGCGCTCTACGCGCTGGAAGCGGTAACGCCGCTTGTCGAGAAGGCCAAGGCGCAGCAATCCAGCCATGGGGTACTTTCGGTGCCGCTGTGCCTGGCATATCGCCACTGCATCGAAGCGCTCCGGCCGTTGGCCGCGGCAGTCGACCCGCAAGATCTTGTTGGAGCTCGTTGAGGAAATCATGACCGACCGTAATTTCAACAAGACGAACGTCAATCATAACAAGGGCTGGGCACGCGACTTGTTCAGCGACGTTTCCATCGTCGAGGCCCCGGCAGGCGCGAAGTACCTGTTCCTGTCAGGTGTGTCGGCCGAGGATCCGGAAGCCACCGATCTTCATTCGGTGACTATCCTGGGCGATGGCGATTTCCGCAAGCAGACCCAGATCGCATTTCGGAAGATCAAGACCGTGCTGGCGGCACATGGCGCCACCTTGGCCGATGTCGTGCGGATGACGGCGTATGTCACCGACCGCGCGAACATTTGGACCTATTTCGAGGTTCAGGGCGAAGAACTGGACGGTGCTCCCCGCCCGCCACATACCTTCCTTGAAATCTCCTCCTTGGCAGTCCCTGAGATGCTGGTGGAGATCGAAGTGACGGCGATGATCGGCCTTAATCCGAGTTGATTGCCGCTTGACAGAGCGGTGGCCGTATTTGGTCTTATATTCGCGAAATCCCCGGCCGTTTATAGCAAAGCGGCCGGGCTTCGTGAGAATGATGGGCGCCGATAGCCGTAAGCGATCTGTCCGCCATCCAGGCCGATGGAACGGATTTCAGGTTGTAAGTCGGCGAGCTTGGATTCGGCTTGGGTACCACCCTTTCCTGAGTTCTGCGCCGCTGACGATGCCGAAAGCCCGAGAGCGGTGCCAATCAGGCTTTTCCTCGCAGATACTCTCCATCAGGCGTGACCAGCTTTATGTGGCGACGCCCGACCCCGCATCTTCCCATCGCAAAAATCCGGTGAAGGGATGGAGAATATGGGGAGGCGACTTCCTCTCAGCATCCCTCAACTCCGCCCTGCGTTGCGGACGCCCCATGGGGCAGCTTTTTCAACGCTGCGCGTGCGCGGCTCAGGCGGTCAGTCTTGAACCGTCAACGCTGAACCACCATTGCAGAACGGGAGCGCCCCGTCGCAACGCGGCACCTCTCTTCCAGATCGACAGTTCATCCTTTCGCCGCTATTTTGAGGGGTTATGGGCATTCTTCACGGACGCCGCCATTCCTGTCGAGAAAGCAATCGCCCCGCAGTCGACCATTTCGGGCCAGTCAGCCGCTGGTGCCACATAGCTGAAAATCGGACATGGGATGGACTTCCCCTCCTACGGTTCGGGCGTGGACTTGCTCAACCGGAACAGGGCGCTGGCGTCGCTTTAATGGTGAGATGGTCAGATAGAGCGCTGCAAGATACGGCATCCGTCGCCCACCTGCCTCCAATCGCGAAGGAAGAGCGTTTAAGAGCACCCTCCCCCATGCCTCAGTAATTCCATTGCACCTGTGTACGGATAAGATTGCCTTCCGCACGACCTGTACGGCGTTCGTCGGCTTCGGCGCGCTTCATTCGGGCGAAGGCAAGGGTGAATTCCAGCGCTTTCCACGGCTGCCATTCGACGCCCAGTTCCAATTCGTCGGTTTCCAGACGCGGCGCATTCGTGCCCGCCTTCCACCCGCCGCGATAATATTGCCAGCGGCCATAGGGCATCAGCGTACCGATCGAGTCCGTGGGCATGCGGTACATCATCTGGACATAACCGCCGTTCAGCTTCCTGGTCAGGATGGATTGGCTGGCGCGATCATATTCCGGCCCCTTGCCCCAATTCCATTCTGCCTGGATACCGAAGGGCTGCGGGTAGAGCATGGCGTGGATGCCGAGGCGATCGTCATCATAGGCCACGGAACTGACCGAGCCGCTGCGCAGTTCGGGCTGCACGTCATTCATCATTGCAGAGCCGCCGATTTCGAACACCTGCCCGGCCAAAGCTTCGCCCAGGCCATCCAGTTCGAAAGGCCAGGTAGCGAAGGCGACCTTCATCAGACCCCGATTCTGTTCCGTCCTGTTGGTGCCCTGCCCGTTAAAGGCGCCTATGCCGAATGCGCCGTAATTGCCGAACAGCTTCTGGCCGTCATGCGACAGCCGATCCCAGATCTTCTGCACCGAAGGTGGGGTATAATAGCCGACAATGCCAAGGTCTCGTTCGCTGGGTACCGCGCTGTTAATTGCATCGCTGCGATCGAGCGTCAGACGGTTGGACGAGGATTGCATATTTTCCCAGCCAAAAGGCACCTTCGACTGGCCGAAACGCAGCCGGAAACTCTTCCCCTTGTCAAGGAAGACGTCGGCATAGGCGTCCCGCAATTGAGCGAAGCCCTCCCGCCGCTCGCTCCCCGCCTGGTTGTTCACCGCGGTGGCGAAATCGGATTGAAGATAGAGCGACACGCGATCGGAAATGTCGCCCTGGAGCACCAGCCGCGCACGACGCAGCGAAAAGCTGCCCCGGTCCGAGATCGAACTGTCATGGACCGATCGAAGGCGGGAAACGCCGGCAGGCGCGCTATCGTCGCCCGACAGGAAGGCATTGTAGCGCATCTGGGTATAGCCCCGAAATGAGAGCCGTTCGTACCACGCCTTCGACCTGGCTTCCGGGGCCGATGCGGGCGCGGCGGCCGGCGGCTGCACGGGTGCACTGGCCAGGGCGGCAGATGGCGTAGCGGCAGAGACAGGAACGGCCGCAGCGGGCTCCGCGGCGGCGGGCGCGGACCTGCTGGCGGCGAGCGCGGATGTCAGCGCCTGCACCTGCGCCTTCAGTTCATCGATCTGGCGTTGCAGTTCCGCATTGCTCTGGGCGTGCGCCACCTCCGGCATCAGCGCCAGCAGGCTTACCATCATAACCCTGCTTTTGAACATCTTCACCGGCACCGACTGACTCCCCCTGTGTCCACTGGGTGCGGCGGCTATGGCATTTCAGCGACAATGGGATGACAGTAATATTTCATTTTGATGACAGGTGGCCGCACCATTGCCGCGCAGGTCCAGGCAGGCCCCGCTTCTCGATAGCAGGGCCAGATGACGGGAAAGTGCATGTGCCGTCGTTTTTTGGAGGACCTTTTTCCGACCCTATCTCTCGCGCATGGCTTCCTTGGCCTTGTTGATCGGCTTCATCAGATAATCGAGCACGGTCTTGCGGCCGGTGCGGATTTCGACCGTCGCGACCATGCCGGGCATGATGGCGTGGTCCTTGCCGTCTTTGGTCCGCAGGCTGGAATGCCGGGTGCGGACATAGACGCGGTAGAAGACCTGATCGCGATTGACCTCATCCTGCAGGGTGTCGGGGGAGATGCGGTCGACCGTGCCGTCCAGCGTGCCGTAGATGGACGGATCATAGGCGGTGATCTTGACCGTCGCGGGCAACCCCGGACGAATGAAGGCGATGTCGCGCGGGCTGATGCGCGCTTCGATGAGCAGCTTGTCCTCCAGCGGCACGATCTCCATCAGCGAACCGCCGGGCTGGAGCACGCCGCCAATGGTCGTCACCTCCAGATTCTTGACGATCCCCCGCACTGGAGAGGTCAAGATGGTGCGGTTCAACTGATCGCGCCGGCCGCTCATCACCTGATCGACCACTTCCAGTTCGGCCTTCGTCTTCGCATAATCGTCATTGGCCTCGATGATGAACTGGTTGCGCAGGGAATCGAGCTTGGCCTGCAGTTCATTTTCCTGCCGCTGGAGCTGGATGACCTCGACCTTGTTGGCCGCGCCCAGTTCGACCAGTGGCGTGGTCATCTGAAGCTGGCGGCGGACGAGCGCGAGCGATTCCCGCAGGCTGGCCGTGGCGACCTGAAGATTCTGGCGCCGGGAACGGAGCAGTTCCATCTCCCGCTCGACCAGTCCCGGAGTCTGGCGGACCTCCGCGCTGAACCGGGGCTCTCCGCCAGTGATCTCCGCCTCCAGCCGGGCTGCCGCGGCCTCCAGCGAGCGCGCCTTGGCGACGGACTCGCCCAGGGTGGAACTGAACCGCGCGCGGTCGAGCGTCGCCAGCTTCTGGCGCGGCTGGACGATGTCCCCTTCATGGACGAAGATGCCGTCGACGATGCCGCCTTCCAGGCTCTGGATGACCTGGGAACGCGACGGAGGCGTCACCTTGCCGGGACCGACCGCGACTTCGTCCAGCGTGCCGAACCACGCCCAGACCAGAAAGGCCGTCACGCCCAGGGAAATGATGGGAATGACCCTCAGCTTCTCCGCGAAGGCCAGCCAGTCGCTCTCCTTTCCGGCCGCATCGCGCAGCAGGGGAGACGCCGTCTTCGTTTGCGTCGTCATGCCTGTGCCCCTCCCGTGACGCGGGCGCCGGTCCTGGGCCCGGCCAGCGTGGCGATCACCTTGTCCCTGGGACCGTCCATGACCACCGCACCGCGCTCTATCACGATGATGCGATCGACCAGTCCGAGCAGTCCGGACCGGTTGGTCGTGACGATCAGCGTGCGGTCCCCCAGCCATTGGCTGAGTTCGCGCACCAGATGCCGCTCGCTATTCTCGTCCAGCGGCGCGGATGGCTCGTCCAGCAGCAGGATATTGCCCTTGCGCAGCAAGGTGCGGGCAAGCAGCAGCGTCTGGCGCTGGCCGCCCGAAAGGCCTGCGCCGCCCTCCTGCAACAGAAGGTCGAGACCCTGAGACTGGTTCTGGACGAGCGGCAGGCCACCCGTGACGGCCAGCGCCGCCACCATATCCTCGTCGCTGGCATGGGGAGCGCCGACCAGCAGGTTCTCGCGTATGGTGCCCAGGAACAGTTGCGCGCCCTGCCCCAGATAGCCCGTCTCCCTGCGAATGTCGGCCGGGTTGATCAGCGCCATGCTCGTGCCGTCGAGCAACAGCTTGCCGGAGGTCGGCCGCGCCAGCCCCGAAAGCTGGCGAAGCAATGTCGACTTGCCCGCGCCGATCTTGCCCAGCAGGGCGATCCGTTCCCCCTGCCGGATCGAGAGCCGGTCGATCCTCAATACCGCCGGCGATTCCGCGTCATAGGCATAGAGGAGATTTTCGATCTCATAATTGCCGCGCAACAGGGTGCGGCGGAGGAGCCCCGCTTCGGGATCGTGATCCACTGGCTTTTCCATGATGTCGTTGAGCGCGCCGATAGCGACCTTCGCGCTCTGCCAGCGGGTGAAGACCTGCCCCAGCGGCACGAACAGCACCAGCGCGCGGCTGGTGAGGATGGAACAGGCGATGAGCGCGCCCATGGTCATGTCGCCGTCCATCACCCGATAGGCCCCGGCGACGACCACCGCTGTATAGGCAAGCTGCTGCAGGGTCTGGGACCAGTTGGAAAACAGGGCGGCGAAGAAGCGCTGCTCCGCCCCGACGCGGGCGCCGGTCACGGTGAACCGTTCCCATAGGGACTGGAAGCGCGGCTCGGCCTGCGCGGTTTTGATCTCGTCGATGCGCTCTATGGATTCCACGAGCATGGCGTTGCGCAGCGCGGCTTCCCGCATGCCCTCCTTCGCCAGCCGCCCAAGGGGAATTTGCAGGAGAAGCCCCGGCAAGACGATGAGGATGAGCGCCGCCACCAGCACGAAGGTCAGCGGCCCCGCCAGCATGGTGAACAGCGCCAGGAAGAGAATGATGAAGGGCAGGTCGACCAGCGCGGACACGGTGGTGGAGGTCAGCAGTTCCCGGATCTGCTCTATGTCGCGCAACTGGGCGATGAAGGCGCCGGTCGACTTGGGCCGCGCATCGTTGCGGATGTCGAGCGCGCGGGCGAATATCCTGGAGGAGATCGCAAGGTCGGCCCGCCGTCCGATCCGGTCCACCACCACCACCCGGGAGGTGCGCAGCAGCAGTTCGAGCAGCAGCGCCATCAGCGTCCCCAGCGCCAGCACCCAAAGCGTGGGGATCGACCGGGCGGGAATGACGCGGTCCCATACCTGCATGGCGAAGAGCGACGTGCCGAAGGTCAGCAGATTGCCGAAAAGCGAGGCAAGCACGATCTCCCCATAGCCGCGCCGGTCGCTGAACACCGTGTCCCAGAACCAGGACCGCCTGCTTTTGCGGAGGAAGGCGTCGATACGGGCATCACGCGCCCTGGTCGAAAGCGCCTCCACCAAACCGGCGCGGCCCGTCGCCTTCTCCGCAAATTCGGCGCGCGGGATTTCGAGCATGGTCTGGCCCGACAGTCCGGGGACCGAAAACAGGACGCTGTCGGCGCCGCGCCGGTGGAGGAGGGCAACCACCCCTTCGCGCATTTCGAACAGGGCCGGCAGCATCATGTCCGGCACCTCGTCGGGCCGGACATCGATCAGGTCGAGCTGGATTCCGGACAGCCGGGCCGCCTGCCGCAATTCGTCGCGCGGGTCGCCCTCATGGCCGGACCATGCCAGCCGGCCGGTCAGTTCCGCCTCCGTCAACGCTATCCCTTTCAGGCCGGCAAGCGAGACGATGGCCGCGATCCAATTGCGTCCTGCGCCGATTTCCCGATCAGCCATCGCCATCGTCCTGTGTCATGCTGGAGGGCAGGCCAAGCGATTGCCGAAGCTGGCCGAAGACATTCTCATATTGGACCCGCGCACCCAATATGTCGTATTCCGCCGCGATCCTGGCGCTCGCCGCGCGGTAGATTTCCAGTTCGGCATTCAGCAGTTCAGTGAGGCTGCGCTTGCCGAGCTTATATTCCTCCAGGAAGATCGCGCTGGCATCGACGGCCTGCTGTTCCTGGCGGCGATAGGCCCGGATGCGCAGATAACCGCCCCTGATCTGCTCCCGCGCGGCAAGAGCCCGGCCGCGGATGTCGAGGATCGTCGACTCTTTCGTCGCCTGCGCGGCGCGGCGGTCTTCCTCGGCCGCCTTCACGGCATAACGGTTGGACCGGCGAACCAGGTCGCCGGTCACCGTCACCATGGCGGAAAAGGCGTCGTCCCTGTTGTTGTAGGTATAATTGTTACGGCTGTAGCCAAGCTGGATGCCAAGGCGCGGGAAGCGCTCGGCCCGCGCCTGCCCTACCCGCGCCGATGCCGCCTGTTCGGCCTGTTCGGCGGCGGCCACGGCAGGCAATGTGGCGAAATCAGGCTCCCCGTCATGGGGCGCGAACCGTTCGATCGCCTGCGCCGGATCGTCATAGACCTCCGGCATGACGCCGATGAGATTGGCCAGCGTCACCTTGGCCGCCGTCAGCGACGATCCGGCCTGGATCTGATCGCCGCGGGCGCTTTCCACACGCACATCGGCCAGCAACAGGTCGGAACGATCGGAAAGCCCGGCATCCACCCGCAACTGGATCAGCATCTGGAGATGCTCCAGCGACTGGACATGCTTTGCGGTTTCGAGTTGCAGCAGCTCGAACCGCTTCACGTCGAGATAGGCTAGCGCGCCTGTCTCCGCCAACTGGTCGGCCGCCGATTCCAGTTCGAACCGGCGCTGCTTCTCGGTCGAGCGGGCATAGCCGATCTCTCCCTTCGTCCGGCCGAAGTCCCAGGCAAGCTGGTTGAGCGTCAGGCTGGGGCCCGCCATATTGTCATTGAGGCCGGAGCCGCTTTTGCCCGACAGCATATTGGGGCCCAGGTTCGCCTGATAGGAAAGCTGCGGCGTCCACAGGCTGCGCGCCGCCCCCAGATCGGCCCGCCCCCGGGCCAATGTGGCGCGGGCGCGGGCGAGATCGGGATGGCGGGCAAGCGTCAGCCCGACCGCGTCGGCAAGGCCGATCCTGCTGCCATGGGCTGGAGGGGGATCGGCGACGGGATCGGGGGGCGCGGCGGAACCGGCACCGGCATGGAGCGCTTCCGCCAGGGCAAAGCCAAGGAGCATGAGAATCTTCCCGGCCAAGGGCGGGAAAATCCCTTTCCGCTTCCGCATCAGCGGCCCCTCTCCCGCCCCTGCCCTCTGGCAGGTGACGGCATCAAACCACCACCAGCACGGGATCTTCGATGAGCACGGTCGTGGTTCCCAGACTATATTGCTCATAGGCGTGATTATCGACCAGCGCCTGGCCGACATGGACCGCACCGGTCATGGTCACGCTGTCGTTATTCTCGCCCGTGATGATGAGTTGCCGGTTCGCATCCGTCGCCTGGATGATGCCGGCCTCCGTCAAGGTGAGGCTGTGTCCGGTGTCGCCCGCGCCCAGGTCGATCCGTTCCATATTGCGGATATTGGTCGCCGCATCGAGGTTCAGCGACACGCTGCTGTCGCCGCGGACGAGCAGCGCATCAGCGCCCGCCCCGCCGTCGATCAGCGTATCGGCCGCGTCGAACAGCAATATGTCGTTCCCGGTGCCGCCGTCCAATGTGTCGGCGCCGGCCCCACCTCGCAATATGTCGTTGCCGCCGCCGCCCTGGAGAATATCGGCGCCGCCATAGCCGTAGAGATGCTCATTGGCAGCGGTGCCGGTCAATATGTTGACGCCGGCCGTGCCCTCCAAAATGGTCGGATCGCTGCTGCCGCCAAGCAGGGTGTTGAGCAGATTGGCGTCGAGCAGACTGGCCGCATTGTCCGTCCGCGACGCGCCGGCCGTATCGGTCGCCGTGATGCTGATGCCTGACAGCAGGTTCACGTTGAGACCAAGCGGTGAATTGAAATGCACCGCCCTCAGCAATTCGTTGATGGCCATATTGTCGATCGGCCCGCCATCCAGCGCCGTTATCGTCATCGTCGAGGAGATGGTGGAGACGGGCGTCCCCAGCACGGTCACGAACTGGTTGTTGACGTTGACCGCAAGGCCGAGTTCGGTCGCCAGATCCTGCGACACGGTGAAGACCTGCGTGCCGACGGTCAGCAGGGGCGTAAAGTCCAGCACGACGCTTTGCAGGCTGTTCTCCGGATCGATCGCCACGAAGGCCTGGCTGCCGATGTCGAGCAGGCCCAGGGCTTCCGCACTGACAAGCCCCAGCAGGCTGCTGTCCGATGCCAGGACGATGGGCGCGTCGTTGACGTTCGTGATGGTGATCGGCTGGGCGGCCGTGGAGCCCACATTACCGACCGCATCCACGACGCGCACGTCCACCACATGGCCGCCGGCGCCGAGCGTGCCGGGACCGTAGGACCAGCTGGTGCCGCTGGTCGCCGCCTGCGTCCAGGTGGCGCCGCCATCCAGGCTGACCTCGACCCGCTCCCCGCCGGCCAGCGGTGCGCTCAGCGTGCCCGTGATGGTCGGGGACGTATCGTCGGTGGCCCAGTCGCCCACCACCTGCGTGTCGTCGCGCAGGGCCGTGATCGCGACCGTGGCGGTCGGGGCGACGGTATCGATGGCTATGGCATAGGGCGCCGACGCCAGGCCCGCATTGCCCACGGCATCCGTCACGACGGCGGTGAAGCTGTGCGGTCCATTGCCCAAGGGCGCAGTCGGCGTGAAATTCCAGTTGCCCGATCCATCCGCCGTTGCGGTGCCCAGCAGCGTGCCGCCATCATAGACGGAAACGTTGGCGTTCGCCTCCGCGCCTGTTCCCGAAATGGTCGGCGTCGTGTCGTCCGTCGCCCCTCCCAGAGCCACCGCCCCCAGCACCGAGCCTACATTGTCGCTGACGCCGGTAATCGTCGGCGCGGCCGGGACGGTGAGGTCTATCGTCAGCGCGTAAGGCGCCGAGGCAATGCTGGCATTGCCTGCTGCGTCGACGCCAACGGCGGTGAAGCTGTGCGGCCCCTCGCCCAGCGGAGCGGTGGGCGTGAAATTCCAGTTGCCCGAAACGTCTGCCGTCGCCGTGCCCAGCAGGGTGCTGCCGTCATAGACCGAAACGGTCCCGTTCGCTTCCGCACCGGTTCCGGAAAGGGTCGGCGTCGTGTCGTCGGTCGACCCACCGGAAATCACGCCGCCTAGGATCGAACCGGCATTGTCGCTGGCCCCGGTGATCGTCGGCACGGGGGGCAAGGTCAGGTCTATCGTGACCGCATAGGCCGCCGAAGCGAGGCTGACATTGCCCGCCGCATCGGTCGCCGTGGCGGTGAAGCTGTGCAAGCCCTCGCCCAGCGGCGTAGTCGGCGTGAAGCTCCAATTGCCCGAAGCATCCGCCGTCGCCGTACCCAGCAGCATATTGCCGTCGTAGATCGAGATGCTTGCGTTCGCCTCCGCGCCGGTTCCGGAGAGAGTGGGCGTGGTGTCGTCAGTCGTTCCGCCCGAGATCACGCCGCCAAAGACCGAACCCGCATTGTCGGTCATGCCGGTGATCGTCGGAATGGAGGCGACGGTATCGACGGTCAAGGCATAGGCCGCTGAAGCCGCGCTCTCATTCCCCGCCGCATCCGTGGCCGTGACGGTGAAGCTGTGCGAACCCGCACCCAGCGGCGTGGTCGGCGTGAAGCTCCAATTGCCCAAAGCGGCCGCCATCGCCGTGCCGAGCAGGGTGCTGCCGTCATAGACCGAAATAATGGCATTCGCCTCGACCCCGATTCCCGACAGGGTAGGCGTCGCATCGTCCGTGATCCCGCCATTGGCGACAGGGCCTAGGATCGACCCCGCATCGTCGGCCACCGCCGCTATCGACGGCACCGCAGGCGGCGTGGTGTCGAGGCCGGTATTGACGGTCACTGCACCGGCAAGCGAGCTATTGCCCGCGGCATCGGTCGCAATCGCGTTGACGACCGTTCCATTCGCCAGCGGGGAAGCCAGGGTGATGCTCCAATCGCCCGAGGCGTCCGCGGTCGTGGTCTCATCGAACACGCCATCGCCATCGGTGTCGAGGTCGATGATCGCGCCGGCTTCCGCGATACCCGATAGCGTGGTTCCGTCGGAGGGGGCCAGAATCGGCGCGGCCGGAGCGCTGGTGTCGACGGTCAGCACATAGGCGGCAGACGCCGCGCTGACATTGCCTGCCGCGTCGGTCGCCGTGACGGTGAAGCTGTGCGCCCCCTCGCCCAGCGGCGCGGTGGGCGCGAAGCTCCAGTTGCCCGAACCGTCCGCGCTCGTCGTACCCAGCAAGGTGCTGCCGTCGTAGACGGAGACAATGGCATTCGCCTCCACGCCCGTTCCCGAGAGGGTCGGAACCGTGTCATCCGTGCTGCCGCCATTGGCGATGGGGCCCAGGATCGCGCCGACATCATCGGCTACGCCGCCAATTCCGGGAATGGCTGGAGGAGTCGTATCCAGACCTGTATCGACGGTCACCGTATCGGGGGGTGAGCTGTTGCCTGCCCCATCGGTAGCGATGGCGGTCACCACCGTTCCATTTGCGAGCGGCGATGCCAGCGTAATGCTCCAATCGCCCGATGCGTCCACCGTCGTCGTCTCGTCGGATATGCCGTCACCGTCGGTATCCAGAGCGATGGTCGCTCCAGCCTCCGCAGTGCCCGATATTGTCGTGCCGTCGGTCGGGGCAAGCACAGGCGTTGCCGGAGCACTGGTATCGACGGTCAGGACATAGGCGGCCGATGCCGCGCTGACATTGCCCGCCGCGTCGGTTGCCGTGACGGTCAGGCTATGCGTTCCCTCACCCAGCGGCGCGGTGGGAGTGAAGTTCCAGTTGCCCGAACCGTCCACCGCGGCCGTGCCCAGCAGCGTGCCGCCGTCGTAAACGGAGACGATGGCATTCGCTTCGACGCCGGTTCCGGACAGCGTTGGCGTCGCATCGTCAGTGATCCCGCCATTGGCGACAGCGCCAAGGATCGCGCCGACATCGTCGGCTACGGCGCCGATGGTCGGAATGGCGGGGGGAGTAGTGTCGAGTCCGGTATCGACGGTCACCGTATCGGGCGTGGAGCTGTTGCCCGCCGCATCCGTGGCGATGGCGCTGATCACCGTACCGTTCGCCAGCGGCGAAGCCAAGGTGATGCTCCAGTCACCCGATGCATCCGCGACCGTCGTCGCATCGGACAGGCCGTCGCCATCCGTGTCGAGATCGATGGTCGCCCCGGCCTCCGCCGAGCCCGAAACCGTCGTCCCGTCGGTAGGCGCGAGCAGCGGCGCAGCCGGGGCGCTGGTGTCGACGGTCAGGACATAGGCGGCGGACGCCGCGCTGACATTGCCCGTCCCATCCGTCGCCGTGACGGTGAAGCTGTGCGTCCCTTCCAACAGTGGCGCGGTGGGCGTGAAGTTCCAGTTGCCGGAGGTGTCCGCAACGACTGTCCCAAGCAACGCGCCGCCGTCATAGACAGAGACGATGGCGCTCGCCTCTACCCCGCTTCCCGAAAGCGTCGGCGTCGTATCATCCGTGCTGCCCCCATTGGCGACAGGGCCAGTCGTCGTGCCGGCATCGTCGACTACAGTGCCCACCACGGGGATCGCAGGCGCAGTGGCGTCGACCACGACCGTCGCAGGGGACGATGTGTTGCCGGATGGATCGGTCGCAACGACCTCCACCGTCGTGCCGTCGGCAATGGGTGTCGCCGGCACATGGCTCCAATTGCCTTGGTCATCGACAGGAACCGTCGTGTCGATAGTGCCGTCGCCATCGCTATCGATGCCGACAGTCGCGCCGGGCTCCGCCGTTCCGGTCAATTCGGTCCCGTTGCTCGGATCGACGAGCGGAGCGGCGGGGGGCACGGCGTCAATGTCGATGCTGGCAGGCGCGGAGCTGTTTCCCACCGCATCGGTCGCAACGGCCGTTACCGTCGTCCCATCTGGAATCGGCGTCGAAGGCGTATAGTTCCAGTTACCAGACGCATCGGCCGTGGTCGTCGCATCGACGTCGCCGTCGCCATCCAGATCCAGCCCGATCGTGGCCCCTGCCTCAGCCGTACCGCCGAGCGCCGTGCCGTTGCTGGGATTGATCACCGGCGCCGGCGGAGCGGCCGCGTCCACCGTCACGCTGGTCGATGGCGACGCATTGCCCGCAGCATCCACTGCCGTTACCCGCACCGTCACGCCATCGCCGATGGGCGTGGCCGGCGTATAGCTCCACCGGCCGGCATTGTCAGCGGTGGCCGTCGCATCGACCGAGCCGTCGCCATTGACGTCGATGCGCACCGTCGAACCCGCTTCCGCAGAGCCCGACAAGCTACGGCCATTTGTCGGCGCCACGGTCGGCGCTGCCGGGGGCGTGCTATCCACAGCCGTCCCGCCATCCGGCCCACCCCCACCACCACCGCCGCCGCCAGCAGCAGCCGCGACGCCGATGCCGGCTGCCACCGCCCCCAATCCCGCCAGCAGGCCGCCGCTCAGACCCCCCGCAGCGCCTGCGGGGGCGAAGGAATAACTCAGGGCTTCGGTGGTCGTGTCGGTGGGCAGATAACAGGCTTCGCTGCCCAGATCGGTCAGCCACTGCTGCCCATTGCCTGGTTCGAGGAAAATAAGGTCGGCAATGTCTCCCGGCGGACAATTGAAATAACCCTCCAGCCGGACCGCCGTACCGTCGGCAAAATGCAGGATCAGATCATCCCCTTCACGCAGCATCGCCGTCACCTCGCTGCGCGCAGCCGTCACCTTGATCGCTGAGCCGCCCTGGGCCTGGATCACGGCATTTTGTTGCTGAACGACGTGGGTTTGGGTCGCACCCGTCTGACGAACGGTGATGTCGATGCGCTTGTCCATGGACTACCTCCCTTGCAGAGAAGGTCGAATTCCAAAGATAATATAAAGTTCCACCACAGTTGAGTAAAAACTTTTATGTTACTTAATATTACTTATTGTTATTTTTTATTTACAAAATTGACCATATGTTTATTTTTCAGCATTATATTCAAGATATTACCTTATACATATTCATTTTTTATTTATATAAATCCGATATTGAAATATTATAACAATTTTTCCAATTTATTTACTATAGTTTTCGTGAGATGGTCAGGTAATCAAGATTTTCTCTTACATTTACGGCGAGTTCGGAATGTAGCCGTCTGCAATGTTGCGCTTGAAAACCCGCACACCCGCCATCGCGAGTACCAAACAAAAATGTGGCGGAGCCAGGATCGCACATCTCGCAACAGCTCTGCCAAGGCGGAATGGGGGGCGGTTTTTCCCGTAGGCGAAAGACAAAACTTGCTGTAAAACAATGCAAAATCACAAATCGGACAGACATGCCGGTTTTCCCGTCATGATGCCCAAAAGGAGTTTGGAGGGAGTTTCGCGTGAACAAGCGCTTCGACCATCGCGCGTTCACTCTAGCCAGGGATGAGGCATGCAGCACTCCATCCAGAGAAACGCTCATGAGCGTGGCCAGCTTCACCCAGGATGCGACTTTGGCCGAACTGCTCGGCGAGGAATTGGAAGCGCATTCGATCGCGCTGTCGCATCACATGACCCGCGACCGCATCTTGCCGCAGATGGCGGCGGCCTCCGTGGACGTGGCGATCGTCGACGATCATGACGGCTGGAGCCGGACGCTCTCGCTCATACAATCTCTCCGCGCCGCGACGCCGGTGGGCATCATCCTTCTTTCCGAGCGGACGGCCAGGGACGATCGTCTTCTCACCCTGTCACTGGGAGCCGATCACGTCCTGGCCAAACCGCTCGACATGGCCGAACTGCTGGCCATCCTCCGCAACATGTCGCGTTTTGCGGCAGCCGGACGGCATTCGCCCCGTGTGGATGAGGAAAATGACAGTTGGACTCTCGACCATGTGCACTGGCGCCTCATCGCGCCCAGTGACGAAGGCATAAACCTGTCGACGTCCGAATTCGCCGTGCTCAGCCGGCTGATGCACAATCCCGGCATCGAGCAGCCCCGCGAACAGCTCGCGCAACATCTTCATGCCCGCAGAAGCGCCGGAAACATGCGGGCGCTGGACGTCCTGATCTCCAAGCTGCGCGCCAAGGTCGAGCGCGAAACCGGACGGTCCCTGCCGCTGCGTTCCGCCCGCGGCATCGGATATGTCTTCGTCGGCGCCGTGACGGCATCCAGGGCAGCCCAGCTTCAGGCCCCTGCCGACAAAACAGCGAACGGCTATGTCCTCCGGACCGACGACAGGTGATCGCAATCTTGCGATCCATCTCTGCGCCGGCATGATCGACACACGACAGGGACGGCCGTCAGAGCCGCCCCTGTTGCGGCAATGCCCTAGAGCCAATCGACATTCAGCCCTGACGGCCTGCAAATGAGGCTTTTCCGTGCTTCCGGTGCTCACCTACTTGGAGTAGGCTGCGCTTCGAGTCACGAAAAACCACCATTTTCGGCTCGTCATCTTCTGAATGTCCATTGGCTCTAGGGCGCCTTGGCTGCTTCGGCCGCGGCGAGCACCCTCAGGACATTGCCGGACCAGATCTTCTGGACGTCCGCCTCGCTATAGCCCGCCTTGAGCAGGGCGGCGGTGATCCGGGGCAGGTCGACCACATCCTCCAGCCCGACGACGCCGCCGCCGCCATCCCAGTCCAGCCCGATGCCGACATGGTCCGGCCCCACCACCTTCAACGCATGGAGCATGTGCGCCATGAAATCGTCGAAGGTCGCCCGGTCCGTCTCCGGATAGAGCCGGTCGATCTCCTGCCGCTTCGCCAGCAGTTCGGCGCGCTTTTCGGGCGACAGCTTGGCATCCTCGCGCAACTGGCCGAACAGCGCCTTCAGCGCTTCCTGCCGCTGCGGGTTGGGCTTGGATGCGCGCAGATAGGCGCCATAGGCGTTCATCTGGATCACCCCGCCCTTTGCGGCCAGCGCCTTCAGATGTTCATCGTCGATGTTGCGCGGATGGTCGTAAATCGCCTTGCACCCGGAATGGGTCAGCAGCACCGGCGAGGTGGAAAGCGCCAGCAGATCATCCAGTACCTGATCGCTGCTGTGCGACGCATCCGGGACGATGCCGAGGCGGTTCATCTCCTTCAGCAGTTCCTTGCCCAGTGGGCTGAGGCCGCCATAGCGCGGCTTCTTCGACGGATCGGTCGAACTGTCCGCGAACTGGTTATGCGCGAAATGAGCGAAGCCCGACACGCGAACGCCCATGTCGTAGAAGGTCTTGAGCAGCGACACGTCCTCGCCCAGCGGGTAGGCGTTTTCGATGGACATGAAGACGACCCGCTTGCCGGACGCCGCAATGGGCGCGGCATCCTTGGCCTCCAGCGCCAGCGTGAAATTCGCCGGGTCCGCCGCGACCATCTCGCGGATCGAGACCCCGCGCAGCAGCGCGAAGTCGCGCGATTTGCGGAACCCTTCCTCCGTCAACGGCCCCTGCGGCGTGTAGATCGCCCAGAAACCGCCGTCGAGGCCGCCCTTCTTCATGCGCGGCAGGTCGACCTGGGTATAGTCGCTATGAACCCCATGCTCCTCCTCGATCGACCAGCCCGGCAGGTCGAGCGAGGCAGGCGTATCGAGATGACTGTCGAGCGTCAGCATTTTCTGGTGAAGCTGATAGACCTTCTTCGGCACCTCCTGCGCCTGCACTGCAATGGGGAGCAGCGCCACCAGCGCCGCCCCCGCCATCATCCTTTTCCGCATCAAATCTCGCCCGAAATGGTGAACTGGAAAGTGCGTGGGGACAATGGCCGGAAGAAACCGTCGCCCGTCACGGAAGAGGAGATAAAGGACAATCTGTCTTTATCGAAGATATTATCGACGTTGAGCCGTGCCTTGATGCTCTTGAGCGGGCCGAAGCTCCAGCCGTCGCCGATGTCGACATAGGCGTTGAATACGGTGAAGCCCGGTATGCTAGATCCGGCCGCATTGGTAAATGTCGACCAGCGACGAGAGGTATATTTGCCGGATATGTTGGCGACCAACCAGCTTGCCGGCTCAACCGTCACGCCGCCGCTGACGATCCATTTTGCGCTGTCGGGGATATATTTATCAGCGATCAGGATCGGCGTGGCAGCCGGAATGTCATCCTTGAACTTGGCATTGTTGTAGGTGACGTTGAGATTCCCATAGGCAAGACCATCAAGGAAAGCGGGCTTGTAGGTGCCACTGAACTCCAGGCCATATGCACGAACGCGGCCAACATTCTGGAAGAAGGTTTCTGTGGCCGCACCGCCGCTGCCCGGCAGGATCGTGGTGATCGATTGGATGCGGTTCTTGAACTTCGTGTAGAAGCCCGCAAGCGAGGCGTAAAGCTGGCCCTGATTAGTGCGGATGCCGAATTCCATGTTGGTCGAACGTTCCGGAGCGGGCTGCGGGACCAGGGCCCCAAGCGGGCGGATGACGGAATAAATATCGTCCATTCCCTTGGGCAGGGCCATGTTTTCCGCGTAGGATGCGAAGAGCTGCGTGCGCCCATCCAGCTTATAGAGCACACCGGCCATCGGCAGGAACATGTCCTTGTAATGGGCATTGTTGTAGCTGACGCCATAGCCTGGGACGAAACGCCCACCGACGGTGCGATAATAATCGTCGAAATCGCGATAGCCACGGTAGCTATAGTCAAGCATCAGCCCCTTGAAGCCCAAGTCGAGCACCAGCGCCTCATCTGCCAGCTTGAGCGTATCCTTCAGGAAGACCTGTAGCGTATCGCGCTGCGACCGATAGTCACGGCGCAGATAGACCAGTTCGTTCAGCAGAGGCGCACCGTCGGGAGCGCCGTTGACCGTATTATAACGGGCTTGGGTGCGATGATATTTATCGGTCTCTGCCCAGACGCCGGCCTCGATCGTGTTGACCCCCATTTCCCAATGCAGCTTGGACGTGATGCCGTAGCGGTCGCCGCCGACGCCTGAACGGCCGAACTCGACGCCCCGCGGAGCTACCACAGGCAGGCCGACGGCGACCTGACCATTATAGCGGCTAAGCGAATTGGCATAGGTGTCGGGCGACACGCCATAGCCACCCTTGTCTTCCCAATAGAGCGTCGATTCCGCCCAGACGCCTTCTGCAATACCGGCATGGAAAGTAGCGCCATAAAGCTTGTCCTTACGCACATTGATGGCAAGGTTGTAAACTTGGGCATAGTTGGAGTTGGAGTAATAGACACCCGGCACCGTCGGCGCAAAGCCGGGGGTCGTATTGGGCACATTTTCGATATAGGCGAAGTCACGACCGCAGGCGCCGACCACGCTCTTCACAGTGCAATTATATTGGCCCCGCGAAATGGTAGGCGAGTCATAGTCGAAGAAGTCGTTCGACACGAATTTGAACCGCGCCCAGCTATCGCCGCCGAGGTCGGCATGGACCTGCGCCTCCCAATGTTCGCGGTCGACCGATCCGGGGCCGCGCCACAGGTCGCTGTCCAGCTTCGTGCGGCTGACATAGGCCTTGAACGGTCCCACCCGCCCAGTGCTCGCGCGGATGAAGGTGCGCTTCATGTCGAAGTCGCCGAAGCTTTGGGAAACGAACAGGCCCATCTCGTCCTGCGGCGCGATGCTGTTATATTGGACGACAGGGCCCAATGTCGAATAGCTGGGCAAGCCGACGTCGCCTGCGCCGATGGCGGCTTCCACAACGCCCAGATTCTCATTGTCGACATAGCGGAAAACCGGGCTTCCGCCGAAGGCGTCGCTGCGTCCCGTGGGAATGCCGTCCACCACGAAACCGATCTGATCGAGGTTGAAGGCACGGGTCTGGACGCTGTTGCCGAACTCGTAGAGGCCGAGAGCGCCGTCCGTCTGCACGTTGAAGCCGGGCAGTTGCTCAAGCATCTTCAGGCCCGAAATACCGGAGGGCGCCGACAGCAAGGCCTCACGCGTGACCGCCACCACATTGCTCACCTTATCCTCACCGATCGCTTCCGATGACTGGGAAATGCGGCGGCCGGTAACGGTGATTGTGCCGGCATCGTCATCCGCATCGGGCTCCTGCGCCCAGGCATGGGGTGAGACAAGACCGACGCAACAGGAAAGCAGCAATGCGGCACGACGGACGGACAAGAACTTTTGCATAAATGGCTCCCTTTCGGCCCTTTTCGGGCAGTTATGGGCCGATCAGGCATGCACCGCGCACGGGGCGCAGTGCGACATCTCTCCACATGACGGACAGGCCGGACGCATCGCTGCGCCCAGCCGATTTCTCAGTTTTCTTGTGAAACGAAATGATGGTGAAAATCCGCCACGGACAAATGAGTAATTCTCATTCCGCAACGAATTTTCATGCGCCGCTGCCCGTCGCATCCCGCCTTGCGCGGGAAAATGCGTTCAGCCCCTTCTAAAGCCTCACCCCGTTCAGGCGCAGCGCATTGCCGACGACGCTGACCGACGACAGAGCCATAGCCGCAGCCGCGATCACAGGGGACAGCAGGATGCCGAACAGAGGATAGAGCAGACCTGCGGCAATCGGCACGCCAGCGGCGTTGTAGATGAAGGCGAAGAACAGGTTCTGACGGATGTTCGACATGGTCGCCTGACTGAGCGCCCGTGCGCGGACTATGCCGGTAAGGTCGCCCTGAAGCAGCGTCACTCCGGCGCTTTCGATCGCGACATCGGTACCCGACCCCATGGCGATCCCGACATCGGCGGCCGCCAGTGCCGGAGCATCGTTCACGCCGTCCCCCGCCATCGCGACGACATGGCCCTCGCTCCGGAGCCGGGCGACCACGGCGCTTTTCTGGTCCGGCAGAACCTCTGCCTCGACCTGATCGATCCCCAGCCGCCGGGCGACCGCCTGCGCCGTGGTGCGATTGTCGCCGGTCAGCATCACGACGGCGACGCCCTTCCCCCGCAGCGCAGCCAGCGCCTCCGCCGTCGTCCGCTTCACCGCATCGGCAATCGCGAAGATGCCCGCGACGGTCCCGTCGACGCCGATGAAAATGGCGGTCGCGCCGTCATGGCGCAGGGCATCGGCCTGCCCGGCCAATGCTTCCGCCGGAACGCCATATTCTTCGAGGAAGCGGGCATTGCCGAGCAATATCCGCTTGCCCTCGACCATGCCGACCGCTCCCTTGCCCGTGGGGGAATCGAACTGTTCCACCTGCGGCGGCGCCAATCCCCGCGCCTCCGCGGCAATGACGATCGCCTGCGCCAGGGGGTGCTCGGACGCCCGCTCCACCCCGGCGGCGAGCCGAAGCAGCGCATCCTCTTCAAAGCCTGGAGCCGCGACGATGCCGGTGAGCGACGGCTTGCCCTCCGTAAGTGTGCCGGTCTTGTCGACGACCAGCATGTCGACCTTTTCCATCCGTTCCAACGCTTCGGCATTCTTGATCAGCACGCCCAGCCCCGCGCCGCGACCGATGCCCACCATGATCGACATGGGCGTGGCGAGTCCAAGGGCGCAGGGGCAGGCGATGATCAGCACGGCCACCGCGACGATCAGGCCATGGGCGAAGCGCGGTTCCGGCCCCCAGATCGCCCAGGCGACAAAGGCGACCGCAGCGATCAACAGCACGGCAGGGACGAACCATCCTGCCACTTGGTCCGCCAGGCGCTGGATCGGCGCGCGGGATCGCTGTGCATCCGCGACCATCCGCACGATGCGGGCGAGCATGGTGTCCCGACCGACCTTCTCCGCCCGGACGACAAGCTGGCCGCTGCGGTTGAGCGTGCCGCCGATCACATGGTCACCGGCAGTCTTGGTGACGGGCATGGATTCGCCGGTCACCATGGATTCATCGATGGCGGAACTGCCTTCCTCGACCAGGGCGTCGACCGGCACCTTCTCACCAGGGCGGATGCGCAGCCGGTCGCCGGGCATGACCCGATCCACCGCCATCTCCTCGTCGCTGCCGTCCTCGCGCAGACGCCTGGCTGTCTTCGGCGCCAGGTCGAGCAGCGCCCTGATCGCACCGGAAGTACGCTCCCGCGCCCGCAATTCCAGGCATTGGCCAAGCAGCACCAGCACGGTGATCACCGCTGCCGCTTCGAAATAGACCGGAACGGTCCCCTTTTCCCGGAAGGCTTCGGGAAACAGGCCCGGCGCCAGCGCCCCCACCATGCTATAGGCCCATGCCACGCCAGTGCCCATCGCGATCAGCGTGAACATGTTGAGCTTGCGCGTCCGCAGCGACCGCCATCCCTTTTCGAAAAAGGGCCGGCCGCCCCACAGCACCACCGGCGTGGCAAGCAGGAGCTGCAACCAGATGGAAAGGCGGTCGGAAACCAGGTGATGGAGCGGCGGAAAGAGGTGCCCGCCCATTTCAAGCACGAACACCGGAATGGCCAGCAGCAGGCTGATGCGGAAACGGCGGGTCATGTCGGTCAGTTCGGCGCCGTCGCCTGCCTGGGCAACGGGAACCTCAGGCTCCAGCGCCATGCCGCAGAGCGGGCAGGCTCCGGGATGGTCCCGCCGCACTTCCGGATGCATGGGACAGGTCCAGACGATGGCCGGCGCGTCCGTTTGCGGCACGATGTTCTTCCGATCCGGTTCGACAGCAGACATCAGATCCCGTTCCCTCGACCTTGCGCGACGATGCCGCGGCCCACGACTGTAGACGCCATGGCTGGATCGGCAGAAATCTCGACGGGCGGCGTCTGCGCGTCCATCAGGATAACTACGGACTCCTTCGGTCATGATATGATCTATGGGTGACGAAGAAGGCGCAAGGGAGGCTTTCCATGCAACAGATGGTCGCGATGCAGATCGATGCCCCAGGCCGACCGCTGCGTAAAATCACCCGCGCCGTGCCCGAACCGGATATTGGGGAACTGCTGGTCGAAGTTACCGCCTGCGGCGTGTGCCGGACCGACCTGCATGTGCTGGACGGTGAGATCCCGGCCCATTATCCGATCATAGCGGGACATGAGATCGTCGGCCGCGTCGCCGACGTCGGGCCGCAGGTGGACGGCTTCGCCCCTGGCCAGCGGGTGGGCATTCCCTGGCTGGGGCATACATGCGGCCAATGCGCCTATTGCCGGACGGACCGGGAAAATCTCTGCGACGCGCCCCTGTTCACCGGGGCGACCCGGGACGGCGGCTATGCCACCCATGCGATCGCGGATGCCCGCTACTGCTTCGTCCTGCCGGACCGCTTTTCCGATGTGGAGGCCGCCCCACTGCTCTGCGCCGGCCTGATCGGCTGGCGCGCGTTGCGGCTTGCGGGCGATGCGCCGACCATCGGGCTCTATGGCTTCGGCGCGGCGGCGCATATCCTGGCGCAGGTCGCGCAGGCGCAAGGACGCACCGTCCACGCCTTCACCCGGGATGGCGATGAGGAAGGACAGGCTTTCGCGCGGTCGCTTGGCTGCGCCTGGGCAGGCGGCTCGTCGCAGGTTCCGCCGGCGCCCCTTGACGCCGCCCTGATCTTCGCACCCGTGGGCGATCTGGTGCCCCTCGCACTGCGGGCCGTTCGCAAGGGCGGCAGGGTCGTGTGCGCGGGCATCCATATGAGCGACATCCCCGCCTTCCCCTATGCGGATCTATGGGAAGAGAGGATGCTGCTCTCCGTCGCCAATCTGACGCGGGAGGACGGCATCTCCTTCTTCGAAATGGCAGGCCGGACCGACCTGCGCATCGTGACGGAAAGCTTTCCGCTGGACGATGCGGGCGAAGCGCTCCACCGCCTGCGGACCGGCAGGGTGAAAGGCGCGGCGGTGATCGTTCCACCCCGGATCGCCTGACGCATGCCCGACATCGGCCAGCCCTATCTGGCGATGATCGCCTCCATCGCCATCGGATTGCTGGTGGGGCTTGAGCGCGGCTGGACCCAGCGGGAACTCGGCAAAGGCCGCCGGGTGGCGGGATTTCGCACCTTCGGCCTGATCGGCCTGCTGGGCGGGATGGGAGGATTGGCGCCCGACATCCTCGCGGCCACGCTGGGCATGGGAGTCGCGGCCATATTGACCGTCGGCTATTCGCGCAGCGCCGATCAGGAGCATCTGTCTGCCACCACAACGCTCGCCGGGCTGCTGACCTTCGGCGCAAGTTTCTGCGCCACGCGGATCGCGCCTGCGCTGGGTCTGGCCATCGGCGCGGCGACCTTCGCGATATTGAGCGCAAGGCAATCGATGCACGCCATGCTGCGGGGCATGGACGAGAGCGAGATAGAAAGCGTCTCGCGCTTCCTGCTGGTCGCGCTCATCATCCTGCCGCTGCTGCCCGATGCCGCCTATGGCCCCTATGACGCCTGGAACCCCCGGAACATCTGGATGGTCGTCGTGTTCGTGATGGGCCTGTCCTTCGCGGGCTATGCGGTGTCGCGCCGCTTCGGCCAAGACCGGGGCATATTGCTGGTGGCGCTGACGGGAGCGATCGTCTCCTCCACGGCGGTGACCGCCAACTATGCCCGCCGGCTGCGCGATGAGCCGGGCGCGCGGTCCTTGTTGTCGGCCGGCATAGCGGTGGCGTCCATCGTCATGTTCGTGCGCGTCCAACTGGTGGCACTCGTCCTCATTCCGCGCGCGCTGCCCACGCTGGCCCTGACCATGGCGCCCGCAACGCTTGTCGCCGTGGCTTTCGCGCTGGTGGCCTGGCGTCGGCATGGCGGGACGGGAAACGGCATGGGGCTTTCCAACCCGCTCGGCTTCGGGCCGGCGCTCATGCTGGCGGCGCTGGTGGCGGGATTGTCGCTCGCAGCCCGGTGGGCGCTGGTGCATTTCGGACAGCAGGGCATGGCGGTCGTGCTGACGCTGACCGGCATATCGGACGTCGACGCGGCGGTCATGACCATGGCCGGGCTGCCACCCGACCTGCTCGACGATCATGTCGCAGGGCTGATCCTGGGAAGTGCCGTCCTTGCCAACACCCTTGCCAAGGCAATGATGACCATGGTCATTGGCTGGGGCCATGGCGGCGTCAGGGCGGCCCTGCCACTCTTCGCCGCGCTGGTGGCGGCCGCCGTCAGCCTGACCGGGCGGGCAATCCTTTAAAAGATGCAACCAGTCCGCGGGAATGGAGGCGAGGCATGCTTCAGCACATGCCGCCAAAGGCCGGAGCCTGGAGCATCGTGCGCAAAAGTGGGAACCGGTTTTGCGCTTGAAACGATGCGAAAACAAAAGCTTGGAGCGCGCTCTAAAAACTCGCGGTCAGGTTGAAGGAGGTATAGCGCGTCCACTTCCCTGCCGTCGCATTGGGCGCGTCCCGCAGGAACCGCCCCTTGGCCAGCAGCAGCCCGTCGAATTCGAACCGCAGCCGCGACGGAACGATCCAGTAGCGGACCCGCCCTTCCACCTGATGGCCCGCGAAGCTGCCCGACCGACCGCTGGCGTCCCGCACCCCCGTGGAGGAAAAGGCATCCGTCCGCGACGCCAGCCACAAGGCGCGATAGGTCACGAACCAGTCCCACCGCTTGTCGGGTGTCGCCTCCAGCCTGATGCCGGGCGTCACGATATTGGTCCGCGCCAGGGCATTGTACAGTCCCGCCGGGGCAAGGTCCGCCCGGCGCATGCCGAACAGCGTGTCGAAGCGGCCCTGGCGCTCTCCCCGCCCGTCTCCGCTCGCCCGGTCGAATTCCAGCGACAGGCGGGGCTTCCAGGGTCCGCTGAAGCTGTAACCGGCATCGACGTGCAGGAAGCTGGCGGCGACGGACTGGCGTGCCGCGCCGGGCGCGAGAGACGCGCTGACGCTGCCCGTCTGGTAAAAGGCCTCGACCTCATAGTCGAACCGTCCCGTTTCCGGTTCGCTGATGATGCGTCCACCGAATGTGTCGAGCGACCTGTCCCGCGTCGGCCGCCCCGGTTCGTCCCGTTCGCCCAGGTGGAAATAGGTGAGTTCCGCCATGGCCGGGCCGATCGCTTTGGCCTTGCTGACGATGCCGCCCCACAGCACCAGATCGAAGCCCTCATGATCGAACCTCACCCGCTTGTTGCGGACACCCTCCGCATCGTCCGGCCGCCGCTGCTGCGGCAGGGTATAGATGAAGACCGCCTTCACCCCGCGCGGCGCGGTCAGGTCGGCCCGCAGGCCGGTATAGCCATTGGTGGTGTTGCGATAATCGTCCGCAGCGACGAGCCGGCGGGAACCCAGGTTCAACATGAATCGCCCGGCCATCAGGCCAAGCTTGCTGCCCTTGCCCAGCGGTTCATCGATGTCCCCCGCGACATAGGCCTGAACGAGCTCCATCGCATTGATTTCATTGGTGGAGATCGGCGTGCCCGCGTCGGCGCCATAGGCCCTGCTGTCGAACAGCTCCGCCCCGGCCCTGAACGCGCCCGAACGGTATTCGGCCATGAGCTGTGTGCGGATGTTGAACAGGCTGTCCTTGCGGTCGAACCCTGCGCGCGCCTGCCCCTCAATCTCCTCAACCCGCAGGCGCACGCTGCCGTTTAAGGCAAGACCGTCATCCTGCGCATGAGCAGGCCGCGCTCCGACGAAGGCGATTGCCGCCGCGCTTGCCATCGCCAAGGGAGAAGTCCGGATCATTGATATTCCTGTTTCTTCGAATCATCTTCATTGATACATATGCATCATGACCATGACCGACGCCACCCCATGGCTCGCATTGCTGCATCAACTTCCCGCCAAGCCCCCTTATCTGCGGGTGAAGATCTGGCGCCGCCTGCAAGCCATCGGCGCGGTGCCGCTTAAAAATGCGGTCCATGTGCTTCCTTGTTCGGGGGAAAGCGCCGCCGCCTTCAACAGCCTTATGGCGGAGATCGTCGACAATGGCGGCGAAGCGACGCTGATCGAAGCGCGATTGCTGGCCGGCCTGTCCGACGGCGACGTCCGCGCCCTGTTCGATGCAGCGCGGCGCACGGATTATGAGGAGATCGCCCAGGCCGCCCGCCGCCTGCTGGAAACAGGGCCCGCCAGCGGACCGGACATCGCCCGCTTGCAGAAGCGGCTGGAGGATGTCGGGCGGCTCGACTTCTTCGGCGCGCCGGGGCGGCAGCAGGCCGAAGCTGCACTCGCGGAACTGGATCGGCAACGCTACCAACATCCGGACGTCAGCCGCACCGATCCGGCCGCCGCAACCGAAGCGACCGATCTTACCAACCGAATCTGGGTGACGCGCAGCGGCGTCCATGTCGATCGCATCGCCTGCGCATGGCTGATCCGCCGCTTCATCGACCCGGAGGCTCGCTTCAAATTCGTCGACAGCCGCCGTTACGATCCGGCGGAGGGTGAATTGCGCTTCGACATGGCCGACGCCGAATTCACCCATGAAGGCGACCGGTGCAGCTTCGAAACCTTGCTGCTGCGAGCAGGCCTTCTGGACGACCCGGCCCTGGTCGCAATCGGTGAGATCATCCATGACCTCGACATCGCGGACGGCAGATTCGCACGCCTGGAAACCCCGGGCCTGGGCGCCATATTGTCCGGCGTCTGCGCCTCGACCGACGACGACCTCCAGCGCATCGCCATGGCGAGCGATGCGCTCAACCAGTTCCATGCCTTTTTCAGCAACAGAAGGACGGATCGATGACGGCAAGCGCATCCTCCACCCCCGCGGTCCCATCTTACGACGGGCATCACGGCATTTCCTTGGGCGAAGCGACGCGCCTGTGGGCGCGGATCGCGGCGCTCAGCTTCGGCGGACCGGCCGGACAGATCGCCGTGATGCACCGGCTATTGGTCGAGGAAAAGCGCTGGATCGGGGAAGAGCGATTCCTCCATGCGCTCAACTATTGCATGTTGCTGCCGGGGCCGGAGGCGCAGCAGCTCGCCATCTATATCGGCTGGCTCCTGCACAAGACGAAGGGCGGGATGATCGCGGGCATATTGTTCGTGCTGCCGGGTTTTCTCGCCATATTGGGCCTTAGTTACATCTATGTGTTGCTGGGCCATGTGCCGATCATCGAAGGGCTGTTCTTCGGCCTGAAGGCGGCGGTGCTGGCCATCGTGATGCAGGCGGTGGTCCGGGTCGGATCGCGGGCATTGAAGAATGATGCGATGCGCGGGATCGCCGCCGCGGCGTTCGTGGCGATCTTCTTCCTGGGCGCGCCGTTCCCGCTGATCGTGCTGGCGGCGGGCCTCATCGGCTTCATCGGAGGACGCAGCGGTCTGGCGGTGTTTCAGGGTGGGGGCGGTCATGGCCCGGCGGGCGGCCATGTCATCCATGATCGCGACACGGCGCTGGGCGAGCAGTTGCCCGACCACGCCCGCCCCCATCTCGGCTGGTCGCTGCGTATCTCGGCGCTGTTTCTGCTGCTGTGGCTGGGGCCGGTGCTGGCCCTGTTCCTGACGCTGGGGCCGGATAATATATTCACCCATATCGCCAGTTTCTTCAGCCAGATGGCGGTCGTCACCTTCGGCGGCGCCTATGCCGTGCTCGCCTATGTCGCGCAGGAGGCGGTCGGCACCTTCGGCTGGCTCCAACCCGGCGAAATGCTGGACGGGCTGGGCATGGCGGAAACGACGCCGGGGCCGCTGATCATGGTGACGCAGTTCGTGGGTTTCCTGGCAGCGTTTCGCGACTCCGGCATGCTGCACCCGCTGGTTGCCGCGACGCTGGGCGCGATCCTCACCACCTGGGTGACGTTCATTCCCTGCTTCCTGTGGATCTTCGCCGGCGCGCCCTTCATCGAACGTCTGCGCGGCAACCCGGCGCTGTCGGCGGCGCTGACGGCGATCACGGCGGCCGTGGTGGGCGTAATCCTGAACCTCGCCATCTGGTTCGCCATTCATACGCTCTTCCGGCAGGTCCAGCGGATCGGCGGGATCGACCTGCCCGTGCTGTCCAGCGTCAATATTCCCGCCGTGCTGCTGTCGGCGGGCGCGGTGATTGCGGTGTTCCGGTTCAAGATCGGCGTGCTGCCCGTCCTGGGCGCCTGCGCGGGCATCGGGGCCGCCTATATCCTTCTCGTCTGAGCACCGGCCATGCTGCTGCGGAGATAGCAGCATGGCCTGTTCCGCTGCGCGATTTCAACCATCCATTGAACGAGTAAGAAATAATCTTATTTAAATTCATTGCCTTATGAAAGTGGCATAGGCTTTGCTTCGGTTCCCCCGTCCGATCCGCGCAATGCGGACATGTTTCAACCAATGGGGGAATCTCCTTGTCCACAATCAGTCTTTCACCACGGTTCCGCCATGCCCTTGGCGCAAGTGCCCTGGCCTTGCTTGCAGCGGCATATGTAACCGGCGCCCATGCCGAAGAAACGCCCGCCGTCCCGGCCGAAGTGGCGGATGCGGACGCCGGAGCAGGCATCGTCGTCACCGCCCAGCGCCGCGAGGAACGGTTGCAGGACGTCCCGGTGGCCGTCACCGCCTTCGACAAGGATCTGTTCAGCGTCGGCGGCCTCGGCCGGTCGGCCAATGAGGTGCTGAACTATGTTCCCAACGCCTCCGCCGGCACGCAGCAGCATGGCCGCCCGCGCTGGTGGATTCGCGGCGTCGGCGCCGGCCAGCAGCAGCTCGATCTCGCCAATCCGGTCGGCTTCTATCTGGACGACGTCTATATCAGCAACAGCAGCGCCACCGGCCTGCCGCTGTTCGACCTGGAGCGGGTGGAAGTGCTGCGCGGCCCGCAGGGCACGCTCTGGGGCAAGAACACCACCGGAGGCGCGGTCAACATCATCTCCAAGCGTCCCTCGCTGAACGGCCAGGACGACAATTATGTGAAGCTGGAATATGGCAGCTTCGACAACAAGATCGCGGAAGGCGGCATCGGCACGACTTTGGTCGACGACAAGCTGGCGGCGCGCGTGTCCTTCCGCTTCGACGATCGCGGCGGGCGGTTCGACAATCTCTATACCGGCAACAAGTCGAACGAGATCAAGGACAATGTGATCCGCGGCCAGTTGCTGGCCAAGCCGACCGACAATCTGCAGGCGCTGCTCAGCGTCCATTATCGCGACTACGACACCAACGGCACCTATTGGACGACGGCCAGCTACCTTCCCAGCGGCGTGGTCCGCAACGGCTATGCGCCGTCGACCGACATCAACGACATCAGCACCAACGCGCCCGAATATAGCCGCAACAAGCAGTTTGGCGGGTCGCTGCATGTCGACTGGGATCTGGGCAACGCGGCGCTGACCTGGATCGCCGGCTATGAACGGTTCACCACGCGCGGCGCGGGCGACACCGACTATACGCCGCTGGAAATCTCGCGCAGCTATACGCAGGCGCGTTCCAGCCAGTGGACGCAGGAATTGCGGCTGGCGTCTTCCGGCGAGGACCGGCTGAGCTGGATCGTCGGCGCCTTCTATTTCAACGAGAAGATCCGGTCGAACGCCTTCTCCGCCACGCTGCCGCAGGGCGCGGTGCCCGCTCAGGCGATCACGCCCACGGGCCCTGCCCTCGCCTTCAGCAACACGGCCTATCGGCACAAGGCCGAGAGCGGCGCGGTGTTCGGCAGCACGACCTTCCGCTTCACCGACGCGCTCAAGCTGACGTTGGGCGGGCGCTGGACGCGGGAGACGAAGACGCTGGACTTCGACCGCCGGGCATCCCCAGCCGCGACGACGCCGGGCGCGGTCTTCACCTGGAGCAACTATGCGCAGTGGTGGAACAGCTATACCGGCAGCATCGGCGGCGCGGGCACCTTCAGCAATGATCTCAAGCGCACATGGGACGCCTTCACCTATGATGTGACACCCTCCTGGAACATCGACCGCGACAATCTGGTCTACGCGAAATTTTCGCATGGGGTGAAGTCGGGCGGCTTCAATACCGCCGCGACCCTGCCCGTGGCATTGACGGCAGTGCGGCCGGAGAAGCTGGACGCCTATGAGATCGGTTACAAGTCGAGCTGGTTCGACGGGCTGCTGACCTTCAACGCCACCGCCTTCCATTATGACTATAAGGATGTGCAGGTGAATGTCGTCGGCCCCAATCCGGGCGCGGTCGGCGGCGCGACAGTCTCCTACCTCCAGAATGCGGCGAAGGCGAAGGTCGATGGCGCGGAGTTCGAACTGGCGCTGGCGCCGGTCGAGGGGCTGAAGTTCAACGCGGCGCTGGGCCTGCTCGACACCAAATATACGCGCTTCATCGTTCAGAACAGCACGACCAGCCTGGCGGGTGCGCGCTTCGTCCGTTCGCCCAAGGTGACGCTGAATGTCGGCGGCTCCTATCGCTTCCCGCTGGCGGAGCTGGGCACGCTGGAGTTGGCGGCGGATGCCCGTTACCAGTCGCGGCAATATTATTATGTGACGCCGCAGGACACGGTGAACCGCTATTATCTAGCGCAGAAGCCCTATACGCTGACCAATATCCGCGCCACCTACACGACGCCGGACGAGAAGCTGAGCGTGACGGGCTTCGTCAACAATCTGTTCGACGTCCGCTATCTGAACCACTCGCTGCCCGCCGCCAATGCGGCGCAGGGCGTGACCGGCGATACGGTTGCCTGGGCCGATCCGCGCACGGCGGGCGTGGCGGCGCTGTTCCGCTTCTGATGAGGGGGAGGCCGGGTGGTCCCCGGCCTTTCGTCAAAAGAAAAGGGCGCCGGGAGGATTTCCCGGCGCCCTTTTTGCTTCCCGAACTCTTGCGAAGGCAGGAGCACGGTGTCTCTATTCCATCGGCTATTCCGCAGCAGCCAGTAACGCCGGAGCCTGACGGCCTAGCAACGGCAGCACCTCTTCGCCCACGCGATAGGCTTCTTCCAGATGCGGCGTGCCAGCCAGGATGAAGGCGTCGGTTCCCCGCGCGATCAGCTCGTCCAGACGGGCCGCGCATTGCTCGTAGCTGCCGACGATCCCCAGCGCAGGACCGCCCCGCAGCAGGTTGAAGCCGCCCCAGAGATTGGGCGCGACGATCAGCTCGTCATAGCGCCGCGCATCGGTCGGGCGGAGCGCGGCCTGACGGGCGGCGCCCACGGAGTCCGTCGCCTGCCCGCGCCAGCGCTGGCGAGTTTCCTCGCTCACATTGTCGAAGCCCCTGGCGATGTCGGCCCAGGCTTCCTCCTCTGTCGCGCGGGCGACCAGATCGACGCGCACCGCGCATTTCTGCTCTCCGCCCAGTGTCGCCGTGCGTTCCTTGACGCGGGCGAACTTGTCGCCAAGCTGGTCGAACGGCTCCAGCCAGGAGAGATAATAATCCGCATGGCGCGCCGCCGTCTGGAGCGCCGCGTCGGACGATCCGGAGAACCAGATCTCCGGAAATTCCTCGCCCTGAAGGACCGGCGCGAGCCCGCCGTCGCGCAACTGGTAGAAACGCCCGTCATAGGAGAAGTCCGAAGACTTCCAGACGCCCTTGAAAATATCGAGAAATTCGCTGGTGCGGCCATAGCGGTCGTCATGGGCGAAGCTGTCGCCCCACCAGAGCTGGGCCGGGCCGCCGCCGCCGGTGATGATGTTGAACAGCAGCCGCCCGCCGGTCGCGCGTTGCAGGCTGGCGGCCATGCGCGCCGTGTGGACCGGATTGCCGAAGCCGGGCTGGAAGGCGATCATGAAGCGAAAGCTCTTCGTCTCCCGCGCCAGCAGCGAGGAGATGACCCACGGGTCGTCGGTATTGGGGAAGGACGGGATCAGCCCGCCCTGAAAGCCGACGCTTTCCGCCGCCTGCGCGATGGCGGCCAGATGGTCGATATAGGTGAACGGGTCGGCATCTCCCTCGCGGTCCAGGCCGGGGGCGATATTGCCGGGCCTGAGGGGCGACCAGTCGCCGCGCTCATAGCCGCTGGTCTGGATGCTGTTGTGGCAGCCATGGGTCGGCAGGCGCCAGTAAAAGTCGATGGACATGGGGACGGTCTCCTCAGGCGGCCTGTTGCGCGACGCCGGTGAGGGCGCGCAGGCGAGGCAGAAGATGCTGGCCAATGCGATAGGCTTCCTCCAGCGAGGGAACTGCCTCCAGCACCAGTTGCGTGATCCCGGATGCTGCAAAGCCCGCAAGCCGCTCTGCCGCTTCGTCATAGCTCGCGATCAGCGTGCCCGGAGCGAGCGGCAGGCGTTGCGCGTCGCGCTCTGCACTTTCCCTGTCCTCGCGCACCAGCAGCGGCTGGATCAGCCCGGCCTCGACAGGGCATCCCTTCGCCAGCGCGTTCAGCCGGGCAATATCATTGGCCAGCGCCTCTGCGGTGGCGGGCTGGAACAGATGAACGTCGGCATGACGGGCGGAAAGCGCCAGCGCCGCCTCCCCCTCGCCTTGCAAGTAGATGCGCGGAAAGGGCACCCGGTTGAGCGGCGCGTCGAAGCCGCCATTCTTGACCTCGAAATGCGCGCCCTTGTAGCTGAACGGGCGCTGCTCGTGCACGCCGCGCGCCACGGTCAGAAATTCCTCCAGCCTTTGCGAAAGGTCGCCATCCTTAACGGAATCCGCTTCGGCCAGACGATCGGTCGCTTCGGCATCGTGCGCGATCGCCCACGCGAGGCGGCCATGCGTTGCGCGCTGGAAGGTCGTCGCCTGCTTGGCGGCATAGACCGCCGATCCGACCGAAGCGGGAAATTCGGGCACGACATTCAGACGCGGCGCGGCGCGGGCGACGATGGCGGCGATGATGCGGCTTTCGTCGGCGGCGATGCGGTGACGCACGAACAGCCCGTCAAAGGCCGTCTGCGCGGCGGCCTGCGCGACCTGGACATAATAGTCGAAGCGGTTCTGCGTGCTCGTCCGGCGGTCCCGCGCCAACGCAGGCAGGGGCCGCCATGCGCCCGGCTCGGAACGTTGCGGATCGGCGGCGGGATCGAGCCGCCAGTGGATGTTCAGCGTCATGCGACGTCCCTTTCCTTGACAAAGGCCGGCTGTTCGAGCGTTCCGGCAAAGACGGTTTCATCGAGCGGGCGGCGGCCATTGGGGGCTTCGGCGCCATGGAATTCGGCGTCCAGCCCTGCCAGATCGCCCTTGCGGCCGAGCGCGATGACGGCTTCGATGGCAAAATCCTGCGGGATGTTCAGCCCTTGCCGCGCCGCTTCCCGGTCGAAGCCGCCAATGCCATGGGTATGCCATCCCAGCAGCAGCGCCTGATGCGCGAAATTGGCCCAGGCCGCGCCCGCGTCGAAACTGTGCGAGCCATTGGCGACCCTTTCGCCCCGTCGTTCCAGTTCCCGCGCCGACAGGATCAGCACCAGCGCCGACGCCTTCGCCGCCCAGAGGCGGTTGCGCGGCATCAGGAAGGCGAGATAGGCCTCCCACCATTGGTCGCCCGGTCGCGCGACGAGGAACCGCCAGGGCTGCGCGTTCATCGCGGAGGGCGCCCAGCGAGCCGCTTCGAAGGCGCTGCGCAGCACGGCATCCGGCACCGCTTCTCCGGTGAAGCTGCGCGGCGACCAGCGGTCTGTGAACAGGGAATCGACAGGATGATCGGCGGCGCGGCTCATCAGCGCGCCTCCCGGCTGGGCAGATGGACGAGATTGTCGGCGCTTTCGGCGGCGTCCGCGCCTGAAGTGAGTTCGGCCAATATCTCGTCCTTCAACCGATGCAGCAGCGGGGCGCGACGGTCGCGGGGATGGGGCAGGTCAACCTCCACGATGCGGCGGATGCGGCCGGGATTGGGCGACATCACGATCACCCGGTCGCCCAGATAGAGCGCCTCCTCCACATCATGCGTCACCATCACCATGGTCGACCGCTGCGCCATCCAGATGCGCTGCAATTCATTCTGCACATGGACGCGGGTCAGCGCGTCGAGCGCGCCCAGAGGCTCGTCGAGCAGCAGCAGCTTGGGCTCCGTCACCAGGGCGCGGGCAATGGCGGCGCGCTGCGCCATGCCGCCGGAAAGCTGGTGGGGATAGGCTTTTTCGAAACCCTTCAGGTTCACCAGCGCGATATGATCCGCCACGATCTGCGCCCGGCGCGATTTCGGCGTATCCGTGTTGAGCAGGGCCAGTTCGACATTCTGCTCCAGCGTCATCCAGGGGAAGAGCCGGTGGTCCTGGAACACGATGCCGCGATCCAGGCTGGTCGTGGCGATGCGGTCGCCGTCCAGCCGCAGCTCGCCGCTATAATCGGTGTCGAGGCCCGCGATCAGACGCAGCAGCGTCGACTTGCCGCAGCCCGACGCGCCGACGATGCTGACGAACTCGCCGGGGCGGACGTTCAGATTGATGCCGTCCAATATCTTGCGCGGCTTGCCGCCGATGTCGAAGCTCTTGTCGAGACCGCTGACGGTCAGCGCGCCCCGGCTGGCGGCCGCTTGGGCAAGGTCTTCGCGAGCATGGGGGTGGGGGTTCATGCCGTTTCTCCGGATCATGATTGAGCGGGTTGCCAGCGCAGCAGGGACTGGCGCAGGCGGCGGAACAACTGGTTGATGAGGAAGCCGAGCGCGGCGGTGACGCCGATCACCACCAGCATGATGTCCAGCCGCTGCTGGACCTGCGCGGTCTGCATGGCGACGCCCAGCCCTGACCCCGCGCCCGTCAGCAATTCGGTGCCGATGGTGGAGATCCAGGCGAAGGCCAACGCCTGGGTGATGCCGGTCAGCACCAGCGGCATGGCGGCAGGCAGCAGGATGAAGCGGATGCGCTGGAGCGTGGTGAAGCGGTAGATGCCGCCGACCTCCAGATAGCGGCGCTCGACCTGCGCGACCCCCGCATGGCTGTTGAGCATGGACGGGAAGAAGGCGGACATGCTGACGACGATCAGCTCCGTCCCCTCCCCCACGCCGAACCAGAGGCCGATCAGGGGCAGCCAACCGATCATCGGCACCTGCCGCAGCGCGTGAAGCAGCGGCCCCAGCAGCCGGTCGACCGGCTTCCATATGCCCATGGCGATGCCCGCCGCCACGCCCAGCGGCGCGCCGATGGCAAGGCCGGTAAAGGCGCGTTGCAGCGTGGCCAGCGTGTCGCGCAGCAGATCGCCGTTGCGCAGCAGTTCAGCCAGCGCGGAGGCGACGGCAACGGGCGGCGCGAAAGTCACCGAATGGGCGCTCGCCTGCCACTGCCACAGGAAGATGAGGAGCAGCGGCGCGACGAGGCCGATGACGAGCCGGACAGGCCAGCGGGCAAGTTGATCCTTCATGCCGTCCTCCAGCGGGTGGCGCGGCTTTCGACCCAGCGGGCGCCGCGATCGAGCAGGAAGCCGATGAGACCGCTGACGACCACGCCCGCCAGCACGACGTCGATCTGGAACAATTGCCGCCCCATCTCCATCATCTGGCCGATGCCGCTGTCCGCCGCGAGCAGCTCTGCCGCCACCAGCACGACCCAGGCGCGGGTCAGCGAAATGCGCAGGCCGGTGAGCACGGCGGGCACAGTGGCGGGCAGCAGGATGCGGCGGATCAACTGGAGCAGGCTCAGGCGATAGACTTTCGCGACGTCGAACCAGTTGCGCGGCACGCCCCTGATGCCGTCGAAGGTGGCGAGCGCCATCGGGAAGAAGGCGGCGATGGCGACGACCGCGATCTTGAAGGGCTCATCGATCCCCAGGAACATGACCATCAGCGGCACGAAGGCGATGACGGGCACCTGCCAGAGCGTCAGGAAAAGCGGCGACAGGACGGCTTCGACCAGCCGCGACAGTGCCAGCGCCGCGCCGAAGACCATGCCCGCGCCCGCGCCGATGGCGAAGCCGACCAGCAGCCGATAGAGGCTGTCCCCGACATGTCGCTGCAACTCGCCGGATGCGGCCATGTCGGCCAGCGCCTGGGCGACGACGCTGGGCGGCACCAGCACTTGCGGCGGGAACAGGCCGCTGAGGCAGGCGACCTGCCAGAGCGCCAGCAGCGCGACCGGCGCGGCCCAAGCCGCGGCGACGGCCTTGCCTTGGGGAAAAGCCATCAGCCCTGCCCCCCGCCATCATGCGCCCAGAACTGCTCCAGCTTCAAATCCTTGAGCGCCTTGTCGACGAAACGTTCATCGATCAGCGCATCGGCATCCACCTTCTTGCGGATCAGGCCGCGTTCCAGCGCATAATCCACGACCGAACGGTAATGCGCCAGCACCGCCGGATTGAAGACCGGCGAGAAACGCTCCCGCCAGGGGATGCCGCTATTGGCATAATCCTTCGCCACAATGCCTTCCGGCAGGGCGCCGCGCGCGGCCTTGCGGATGACTTCGGCCTTGTTCGCTTCGTCGGAGGACCATGCGGCGGCGCGGACGAAGGCGTCCACCACCAATTGGGTCAGCTCCGGATGCGCGTCGACAAAGTCCGCACGGCCGAACAGTTCGGCGCGCATCTTCCAGTCGGCGGGCGCATCCCTGGTCGACCAGATCACATGACCTATGCCCTTCTGCTCGACCAGCAGCCCGTCGGACAGCAGCACGGCGGCGTCGACGCTGCCGGATTCCAGCGCGGCGGGCGTGGCCGAGGGGTTGATGTTGACGATCTTGAAGTCATCCAGCTTCAGGCCGCTGCTGTCGACCAGCTTGGAAAAGGGCAGTTCCCAGGGCCGTCCGCGATGGAGCGCGATCCGCTTGCCCTTGAGGTCGGCCAGGCTTTTCGCCGCCAGCCCCTTGCGCGCGACGATATAGACGTCCTGCCCCTGCCCCACCGGCGCCACGATCTTCAGCGGCACGCCGCCCGCGACGGCGATGGCGGCGGGAAAATCGCCATAGGAGGCGAAGTCGATCCGCTTGCCGGAAAAGCCTTCATTGATGAGCGGCCCGCCCACGGCGGTAGAGACCGGGGTGAAGACCAGCTCGATCCCCTTCTTCGCCAGTTGCTCCTTCAGCCAGCCCTGCTGGATGACGACGCCGTTCAGGCCGTTGAACACCTGCTTGCCCTGATACGGATAGGCGATGGACGCGATGGTCAGGGTCTTGACCACCTCGCCGTCTCCGCCGCCGGACCCGCCGCAGCCTGCAAGCAGGGCAGAGCCCAGCAGCGCCATGGCGGCGGTCAACCATTGACGAAGGCGGGAAAGAAAAGACGCGCTATTCTGATTGGCCACTATGCAGGCTCCGTTGAAGGCTCTGCCCCCATCCGATGCACGTCATGTGCCAACCGGATAATCCGGCGGTCCCGTGCGGGCCGGCCAAGGCAGCAGCGATTGCGCGCTGGTGATTTTGCCGCAGCGGCGACCGCGCGATTGCGCGAAATGAAGCGGCGATGAGCCCCGGAACCGTTCCGCATCCGCATCGCGGCTTTTGGCACGAGCCTTGCGACGGATATATTCCTATGTCGGTGTCGGGAAGGCCGGCCTACAGGTGGAGAAACAGGAATGGCAAATAAGGTCGCGCCTCTGGACAGCGTCTGGGTGACGCGCTGCCCGGTACCGGCAGCGTCCGGCGTGGCCTGCGCCAAAGGCTGGATGGCCGAGGCGTTCGCACAGGACGGCATCAGCGTCAGACGGGTTCAGGAACTCGGCCTCAATCTGGTCGCGAGCGATCCGGAAAACCAGGCGCGCCATCTGTTTCGCGAGGGGGGCAATATACAGGCGCTGGCGGCGCGGGCGTTGGGTGCGCCGACGCGAGTGATAGGACTGACCTGGATCGACGAGCGGCAGGCGATCATGGTCAGGCCCGATGTCGGCGTCATGGACCCTGCCGATCTCGAAGGGCTCCGATTCGCCCTGCCCGGCTATGGCCGTACCCATGGCGAGAGCATCGCCCGCGGCATGGCGCTGCACGGTATCAAGAGCGCTCTCGCTTTGGGCGGCCTTGCGCTGGAAGACGTGCAGTTGATCGAAATCCCCGCCCCGCCCGTCGAACAGGCCAGCGTGGAAGGGATGCGCCGCCTCTGGCTGGGCCTGGAGTGGCTGGCGGCGGGCCGGGTGGACGCCGTCTATGTGAAAGGCGCGGCCGGCGCCGAAGCCGCGCAGCGCCTGGGGCTGGAGATAGGCATCGATCTCGACGCCTATCCCAGCCGCCTCGCCCGGGTGAACAACGGGACGCCGCGCCCCATCGTCGTCCACCAACATATGATCGATCATCATCCGGCGCTGGTCGAACGCTTCCTGGAACAGAGCTTGCGTGCCGCCGATTGGGCGGCTGCCCATCCATCCGACCTCAACGCCATCCTTGCCCAGGAAACCTTGTCCGGCATGGAGGGCGTAGAGGCGGCCTATCGCAACAATTTCCATCGCGCCCTGCATCCCGACCTGTCGGATGAACGCGTGGAGATGTTGAAGATTCAGGCGCATTTCCTGTGGCTGCATGGATTTCTGGAAGCGCCTGTGGACGTCGATGGCTGGATCTGCGCGGAACCCTTGCGCAGCGTCATGAAGCGGCGCGCGGAACTGGCCACCCCTCTCCGGCCGTCTCACTGAAAGCTCAGCTAGGCTCCAAACTTTATTTTCTACTAATTCAGAAGACAATTACCTGCTATCCTGATGTCTGCCAGGGATGGAGACGCTATGAGGAACAGTTCGCACAGCCGCGCGGCAGACCGGGCCGAAGTGGGTCTGGTATCGGCCAAGAACGACGATGGCCGTCCGCTGCTGGCTTATGATTGCGCTCGGCATCATGCCGTGGGACCTCGCGCCCGGGCGCTGATCTTCAACGATCCACGATCCCGCGCCCTGCTGCCGCTGATCGAACGGGTCGCCCCAAGCGACGCCAATGTCCTCATCATGGGGGAGACTGGCACCGGCAAGGAGCTGGTCGCGCGCTATGTGCACAGCCTCAGCGACCGGGCGCATACGCCTTTCGTCGCGGTCAATTGCGGCGCCTTTTCCGAATCGCTGATCGAAGGCGAATTGTTCGGTTATGAAAAGGGCGCGTTCACAGGCGCCAATGTCGCGCGGGCGGGATGGTTCGAGGCGGCCAATGGCGGGACGTTGTTCCTGGACGAACTGGGCGACCTTTCCCTGCCCTTGCAGGTGAAGCTCTTGCGGGTATTGCAGGAACGGGAAGTCGTTCGGCTGGGCTCGCGCAAGGCCGTGCCGCTCAATGTCCGCGTCATCGCAGCGACCAATGTCGAATTGCAGCAGGCGGTCAACGAGGGTCGTTTCCGTTCAGATCTTTTCTATCGCCTGCAGGTCGTATCCATACCCCTTCTGCCACTGCGGGAGCGCAGAGCCGATATTCTTCCCCTTGCGCGCCATTTCCTTGAAATCTATGGTGCAAAGGCAGGCGTCAACCGGCTGGAACTGAGCGCGGCGGCCGAGGAGGCGTTGTTCCGTCATGGTTGGCCCGGCAATATTCGCGAGTTGGAAAATGCGATCCATCGTGCCGCTCTGATCTGCGAGGGCGGGCGCATCCAGCCCGCCGACCTCGGTCTTGGCAACCTCAGCGAATTGACCGATCCGACCGCCGACCCCGCGGCGCTGGAAGAGGCGGCAAGGCCCTTCGTCGCTCGGCTGCTGAATGGCGGGCACGATCATCTGCTCGACCGGCTGGTCGCCTTCACGATAACGGAGGCCTTTCATCAATGCCATGGAAATCAGATCAAGACCGCCGAAGCATTGGGCATCACTCGCAATGTGGTGCGCACATATTTGAAGAATCTGAATTTGATCTAAGGCAAGCGCCAGGCAAATGGGGCCGGACGCCCCCGCTTAAGCGAGGAACCTGACGATCGAAGACAGGAAAAGGCCGGTGGATCGCTCCATCGGCCTTTTCCGTTTTTTCCGGATTTGGACTCCCAACATCGCGGGCGAGCCAAGAGCCCGCCCGCAACGCGGTCTTAGAAGTCCATGCCGCCCATGCCGCCCATGCCGCCGCCGGGCATGCCCATCGGCGCCTTGTCGTCGGAGGGCAGTTCGGCAATGGTCGCCTCGGTCGTGATCAGCAGGCCGGCCACCGAAGCGGCGTCCTGCAGCGCGGCGCGGACGACCTTGGTCGGGTCGATCACGCCAGCGGCGACGAGGTTCTCATAAGTGTCGGTCGCGGCGTTGAAGCCCTTGGTCTCGTCATTTTCGCGCAGCAGGTTGCCGGCGACGACGGCGCCGTCGACGCCCGCATTGCTGGCGATCTGGCGCAGCGGCGCTTCGATGGCCTTGCGGATGATGTCGATGCCGCGGGTCTGGTCGTCATTGGCGCCCTTGAGGTCCTTGAGGGCCTTGGTCGCGTACAGCAGGGCCGTGCCGCCGCCGGGGACGATGCCTTCTTCAACGGCTGCGCGGGTCGCGTGCAGCGCGTCGTCGACGCGGTCCTTGCGCTCCTTCACCTCGACTTCGGTCGCGCCGCCGACCTTGATGACGGCCACGCCGCCAGCCAGCTTCGCCAGACGCTCCTGCAGCTTTTCGCGGTCATAGTCGGACGTGGTGGTCTCGATCTGAGCGCGGATCTGCTCGGTGCGGCCCTTGATCGCTTCGCCGTCGCCGGCGCCATCGACGATGGTGGTGTTGTCCTTGTCGATGGTGACGCGCTTGGCGGTGCCGAGCATGCCGAGGGTCACGTTCTCAAGCTTGATGCCGAGGTCTTCGGAGATGACTTCGCCCTTGGTCAGGACGGCGATGTCTTCCAGCATGGCCTTGCGGCGGTCGCCGAAGCCCGGAGCCTTGACCGCAGCGACCTTCAGGCCGCCGCGCAGCTTGTTGACGACCAAGGTCGCCAGCGCTTCGCCTTCGATGTCTTCCGCGATGATGAGGAGCGGACGGCCCGACTGAACCACGGCTTCGAGGATCGGCAGGATCGACTGCAGGTTCGACAGCTTCTTCTCGTGGATCAGGATGTAGGGGTCAGCCAGTTCGACCTGCATCTTTTCCGGGTTGGTGATGAAGTAGGGCGAGAGGTAGCCGCGGTCGAACTGCATGCCTTCGACGACGTCCAGTTCGAAATCGAGGCCCTTGGCTTCCTCGACGGTGATCACGCCTTCCTTGCCGACGCGGTCCATGGCTTCGGCGATCTTTTCGCCGACTTCACGGTCGCCATTGGCGGAGATGATGCCGACCTGGGCGACTTCGTTCGAACCGGCAACCGGCTTCGAGCGGGCCTTGATGTCCTCGACCACCTTGGCGACGGCGAGGTCGATGCCGCGCTTCAGGTCCATCGGGTTCATGCCGGCGGCCACCGACTTCATGCCTTCGCGAACGATCGCCTGGGCGAGGACGGTCGCGGTGGTGGTGCCGTCACCGGCGATGTCGTTGGTCTTCGAAGCGACTTCGCGCACCATCTGGGCGCCCATATTCTCGAACTTGTCCTTCAGTTCGATTTCCTTGGCGACCGAAACACCGTCCTTGGTGATGCGGGGCGCGCCGAAGCTCTTGTCGATGACGACGTTGCGGCCCTTGGGGCCCAGGGTCACCTTGACCGCGTCGGCCAGGATGTCGACGCCGCGCAGGATGCGCTCACGAGCGTCACGCGAAAACTTTACGTCCTTCGCTGCCATGATCTTCTACCTCTCTTTGAGAATTGCAAATCTTGCGAAGTTCACACCGTTACAGGCACGAAAATCCGCCAAAAATAGAATGACCGTCAGCTTCGCCGCTTTACGCGACGACGCCGAGAATGTCCGATTCCTTCATGATCAGCAGGTCTTCACCGTCGACCTTGACCTCGGTGCCCGACCACTTGCCGAACAGGATGCGGTCGCCGGCCTTGACGTCCAGCGGAGTGACCTTGCCGTCTTCCGACTTGCTGCCGGTGCCGACGGCGACGATTTCGCCTTCCTGCGGCTTTTCCTTGGCGGTGTCGGGGATGATGATGCCGCCGGCAGTCTTCTCTTCCGCCTCTACGCGGCGAACGAGAACGCGGTCATGCAACGGACGAAATGCCATGTTGATTGCCTTTCCCTCTTTACGACGTTGAATGGGAGGGGGGTGGAATCGCCACGCGACTCCGGCTCCTTCTCCCCGATGAACCCGTATCTGTTAGCACTCCCTGTCGGGGAGTGCCAGCGCCGTTTCATATGGACGGGAAGGCCGGACGATCAAGAGCCCCGTGCAAATTTTTTTCGTCCCGCCGCCCGCGACCGCAGCGCGAAAGACATGATGACGCGGGCGGCTATAGGCCTTTCCTGCCGGCAGAGACAGCCGGGGCAGCGACGAAATGCCTTCCACGTGCAAAAAATGCGACCAATGCAGCCGGGGCCGCCGCGCCGCCTTTTTTGATCATGCGGGGTTTGCACCGGACAGGGTCGATCCTTACCTAGCCCGGAGCGGCGGGCCCCTGCCCGCCCCATCCCGTTCCCGCCTTCGAAGGAGACGCCTGCATGACCGACACAGCCTATATTCCGCCGCGCGTCTGGACCTGGGACAAGGAAAGCGGCGGCGCCTTCGCCAATATCAACCGGCCGGTCGCCGGGCCGACCCATGAGAAGGAATTGCCGGTCGGCAAGCACCCGCTCCAGCTCTATTCGCTCGCCACGCCCAATGGGCAGAAGGTGACGATCATGCTGGAGGAGCTGTTGGCGGCGGGCAAGGACGCCGAATATGACGCCTGGCTGATCCGGATCAACGAGGGCGACCAGTTCGGCAGCGGCTTCGTATCGGTCAATCCCAACAGCAAGATCCCGGCGCTGATGGACCATGGCGTCTCTCCGCCCCGGCGGGTGTTCGAATCCGGATCGATCCTGATCTATCTGGCCGAGAAATTCGGCGCTTTCCTGCCGACCGATCCGGCCAGGCGGACCGAGACGCTCAACTGGCTGTTCTGGCAGATGGGCAGCGCGCCGCTGCTGGGCGGAGGTTTCGGCCATTTCTTCGCCTATGCGCCGGAGAAGTTCGAATATGCGATCAACCGCTATACGATGGAGGCGAAGCGGCAGTTGGACGTGCTGGACCGGCAACTGGCGGAGCATGAATATATTGCCGGGGATGAGTATACGATCGCGGACATGGCGATCTGGCCCTGGTATGGCGGGGTCGCGCTGGGCCGGGCCTATGATGCGGCGGAGTTCCTCGATGTGCAGAGCTATGGGAATGTGCTGCGCTGGGCGAAGCAGATCGACGCGCGGCCTGCGGTGAAGCGCGGGCGGATGGTCAACAAGGCGAACGGGCCGCTGGAGGAGCAGCTTCGGGAGCGGCATGAGGCCAGCGACTTCGATACGCGGACGCAGGACAAGCTGGAGGGGGCGGGTTGAGGATGGGAACCGGTCTTCCGATTGGGACGATGCGGTGACAGAAGCCCGGAGCGCGCGACGTGCTCCCGATCAACGCAGCGCGCTCTGAAGGTTTACGGTCATTGGGCCCCTCCCCTTTCAGGTTCGAACCGCGCCTCGTTTGAAGGATCAGGTGCGGGAGCGTCCAGCAGGCGAAGTTGCGCGTGGGGCACGCCCCCACCCCTCGGTCCCCTCCCCTGAAGGGGAGGGGAACCGGTCAATGCCCTGTTGGCCGGTCGTCCGCCCGACCTATCCGGCGGCCTTGACGATTTCGGCCCATGCGGCTTCGTCGATCACATCGATACCCAGCGCCGCGGCCTGTTTGAGCTTCGAGCCCGCGCCGGGACCGGCTACCACCAGGTCGGTCCTGGCGCTGACCGAACCGGCGGCCTTGGCGCCCAGTCGTTCGGCCTGCGCCTTGGCCTCGTCGCGGCTCATGGTTTCGAGCTTGCCGGTGAACACCACCGTCTTGCCCGTGACCGCGCTGGCGGTGGTTTCGACCAGATAGTCGGGCGGGGAGACCTCCCGCAGCAGGTCGTTCCAGACGTCCACATTATGCGGCTCGTGGAAGAAATCGGCCAGGGCGTGGCCGACCGCCGATCCCACATTCTCGACCCCGATATATTCGGCTATCGCCTTGTCGAGGCGGTTGCGGAAGCGGGATTCCTCCTCCCCCTCCGCAGGGGCGGCGGCGTCGCGCAGCGCGATGATGCCGGCAGCGAGCGCACTGATTCCCTCCAGCGTCATATAGCGCCTGAGCAGGTCGCGGGCGGTCACCGCGCCGATATGACGGATGCCCAGGCCGAAAAGCAGGCGGGCGGCATCCGGCTGGCGCTTGGCCTCTATGGCGGCGAGGAGATTGTCGACGGACTTTTCCTTCCACCCCTCCCGGCCGAGCAGGTCGGCGCGGTGCGATTTCAGGCGGAAGATGTCGGCCGGCTCCGCGATCCAGCCCAGGTCGAGAAATTCCTGGATGCTCTTTTCGCCCAGCCCTTCGATGTCGAGCGCGGCGCGGCTGACGAAATGACGCAGCCGTTCGAAACGCTGGGCGGGGCAGATGAGGCCGCCGGTGCAGCGAATGTCGACCTCCCCCTCCTCGCGCACGGCTTCCGAATGGCAGACGGGGCAATGATCGGGGAAAGCGAAGGGGGTGCGCGGTTCGTCGCGGGTGAGATTGTCGACCACCTGCGGGATGACGTCGCCGGCGCGCTGCACGACGATGCGATCGCCGGGGCGGACGCCCAGCCGCTCGATCTCATCGGCATTGTGGAGGGTGACGTTGGAGACGACGACGCCGCCGACGGTGACGGGCGTCAGGCGGCCGACCGGGGTCAGCTTGCCGGTGCGGCCGACCTGGATGTCGATGGACTCCAGCGTGGTCTGGGCGCGTTCGGCGGGGAATTTATGGGCGATGGCCCAGCGCGGAGCCTTGGCGACGAAGCCGAGGCGTTGCTGCCAGTCGAGCCGGTCGACCTTGTAGACGACGCCATCGATGTCGAAGGGCAGGTCGGCGCGGGCGGCTTCGATGGCGCGGTAGTGGGCGATGAGGGCTTCGAGCGTGTCGACGCAGGTGAGGCGGTCGGAGACGGGCAGCCCCCAGCCTGCTATCGCCTGCATGACGCCGAGCTGGGTTTCGGCGGGGACGGCGCTGACCTCCCCCCAGCCATGGGCGAGGAAGCGCAGGGGGCGGCTGGCGGTGACGGCGGCGTCCTTCTGGCGCAGCGAACCGGCGGCGGCGTTGCGGGGGTTGGCGAACTGGCGGGCCTTTTCCGGGTCGTCGGCTTCGGCGGCGAGGCGCGCGTTGAGGGCGACGAAATCGGCCTTGGCCATATAGACTTCGCCCCGCACCTCGAACAGGTCGGGGACGGCTTGCCCGGTCAGGCGCTGCGGGATGTCGGGGATGGTGCGGACATTGGCGGTGACGTCTTCCCCGGTCGTGCCGTCGCCGCGCGTGGCGGCGAGGACCAGTTCGCCCTTTTCATAGTGGAGCGAGCAGGACAGGCCGTCGATCTTGGGTTCGGCGGTGAGGGCGACGGGGGCGTCTTCGGGGAGCGCGAGGAAACGGCGGACGCGGGCGATGAATTCGGCGATGTCCTCGTCCGCAAAGCCGTTGTCGAGGCTCATCATGCGGACGGCGTGCTGGACCTTCCTGAGCGCGGAGGTGGGCGCGGCGCCGACCTGGGCGTTGGGGGAATCGCTGCGGATGAGGTGCGGGAAGGCGGCCTCCAGCGCGTTATTCTCGCGGACCAGCGCGTCATAGTCCGCGTCCGCGATCTCCGGCTCGTCCTGATCGTGATAGAGCCGGTTATGGCGCGCAATTTCGCGTGCGAGGCGCATCAGGCGGTTGGCGGCTTCGGCTTCGGTCATTTGCGTGGGGTCGGTCATGCGCCTCTCTTTAGCGCCAGCATCGCGATGCGGGTAGCGGCTATGGGCGGCTCGACAGCCGTCAACTCTCTATCGTCATTCCTGCGCCGGCCGCGATCCATCTCCCCACCGCTGTAGTTGAGGCGAGGTCAGGAGATGGGTTCCCGCCTTCGCGGGAATGACGGAGTTGGGTGGGTAGTGGACATTCCCCCTCCCGCAGGCGGGAGGGGGTTAGGGGGCGGGCTGGCGCGGCATCTGCGCTGTTTTGCAACGGCTAAGTCAGAAGCTCGCTACGCTCGCGCCCACCCCTAACCCCTCCCGCCTGCGGGAGGGGAATGTTTTGGATTGGTCGAAAGCCGGCTTATAGCTTTTCCAACAAGCGTTCGGCCTGGGCCCTTGCCTCCGCCGTGATTTCGGCGCCGGAGAGCATGCGGGCGATTTCTTCGCGGCGTTCGCCGTCGCTCAGTGCGTGCACGCCGGTGCGGGTGACGGTGCCGTCGCTCGACTTCGCGATCAGCATATGGCCTGCACCGCGCGCCGCGACCTGCGGGCTATGGGTGACGACCAATATCTGGTTGGTTTGCGACAGGCGGGACAGGCGTTCCCCGATGGCCGAGGCGACGGCGCCCCCTACCCCGCGGTCGATCTCGTCGAAGATCAGCGTGTCCGCGCCGCCCTGCTCCGCCAGCGCGACCTTGAGCGCGAGGATGAAGCGGGACAGTTCGCCGCCGCTGGCGATCTTGACCAGCGGCGCGAAGGGCGCGCCGGGGTTGGTGGAGATTTCGAATTCCACCCGGTCCATGCCGTGGGCGCCCCATTGCCCCTCCTCCTGCGGCGCGACCACGGTGCGGAAGCGGGCGGCGTCCAGCTTGAGCGGGGCGAGTTCGGCGGCGACGGCGGCGTCGAGCTTTCCGGCGGCCATCTGGCGTTCGGCGGAGAGGGCCTGGGCGGCGGTGCGATAGGCGGCGGCCCTGCCCTTCACCTCGGCTTCGAGGGCGGCGAGATGGTCTTCCCCGCCCTCTATGGCGGCCAGTTTCGCGGCCATCTCGTCGCGCAGGGCGGCGAGATCGTCGGGCTGGACCTGATGTTTGCGGGCAAGGCCGCGCAGGTCGAACAGGCGGGTCTCTATGGCGTCGAGACGGGCGGGGTCGAAGCTGAGCGCTTCGGCGGCTTCGTTGAGGCGGTCTTCGGCTTCGCTGGCTTCGATGACGGCGCGGTCGAGGGCGGCGAGGACTTCGGCCAGCGGTTCATATTCGCTGACGATGCGGTCGAGGCGGCGGGCGGCCTGCCGCAACTGGGCGAGCCCGCCGTCGGAGCCGGTGAAGCATTCTGTGACGGCGGAAAGGTCGTCGGAGAGGCGCGCGCCCTTCTGCATGGTGGCGCGCTCTTCGGCCAGCGTGGCTTCCTCGCCGGGCTCGGGGGCGAAGCGGGTGAGTTCCTCCACCGCATGGGTCAGGTAATCGCGGTCGCGGGCGGCGCTTTCGACGCTGGCGCGGCTTTCCGCGAGGCGGTCGGCGGCGGCGCGCCAGGCGTGATAGGCGTGGGCGACCGCGCCCGTGTCGCAGCGGCCATAGGCGTCGAGCAGGGCGCGGTGGCCGCGTGGATTGAGCAGGCCGCGATCGTCATGCTGGCCGTGGATTTCGACCAGAGCGCTGCCAAGATCGCGCAGCAGCGCCGCCGAGCAGGCCTGGTCGTTGACGAAGGCGCGGCTGCCGCCGTCGGCCTTGACCGTGCGGCGGACGATGAGCGGTTCGCCCGGTTCGATGTCGATGCCGTTTTCGGCCAGCAGGTTCGTCGCGCGGTGATCGGTGCGGGGCGCCTCGAACGTGGCGGTGACGCTGGCCTGCGCCTCTCCCGTCCGGACGAGGCCGCTGTCGGCGCGGGCGCCCAGCGCGAGGCCCAGCGAATCGAGCAGGATCGACTTGCCCGCGCCGGTCTCGCCGGTCAGCACGCCCAGGCCCGACCCGAAATCCAGGTCCAGCGCCTCTATCAGCACGACGTTGCGGATGGACAGGGCAGTCAGCAAAGGCGAGCGACTCCCCCCTCCCGCAGGCGGGAGGGGCCGGGGGTGGGTGCACCGCGCCAGCGGCGCTTCTTTCAACGCTGGGGCGGAACGCTCGCTTCGCTCGCGGCCCATCCCTAATCCCTCCCGCTTGCGGGAGGGGGACCAGATCATGCTTTATTGGGGTGTTCGCGCATCAGCTTGTAGCTGCGCTCATACCATTTGGAACCCGGATAATTCTTGCCCAGAACGGCGGCGGCCTTCTGCGCTTCGGCGGGGATGCCGAGCGAGAGATAGCTTTCCACCAGACGCTCCAGCGCCTCCGGAGTGTGGGTGGTCGTCTGATATTTGTCGATCACCGTGCGGAAGCGCAGCGTGGCGGCAAGCCATTGGCCACGGCGCTGGTAGAAGCGGCCGATCTCCATCTCCTTGCCGGCGAGGTGATCGTTGACGAGGTCGATCTTCAGCCGGGCGTCGGCGGCATAGCGGGTGTCGGGATAGCGGCGGATCAGCTCGCCCAGCGCATCCAGCGCCTGTTGCGTGATCTTCTGGTCGCGGGTGACGTCGGCAATCTGTTCATAATAGCAGAGCGCGATCAGATAATAAGCGTAGGGCGCGTCCTTGTTGCCGGTGTGGATCGACAGGAAGCGTTGGGCCGCGCCGATCGATTCCGGATAATCCTGATTCATGTAATAGCTGAACGCGGACATGAGCTGCGCCCGGCGCGCCCAGGGCGAATAGGGATGCTGGCGCTCCACCTCGTCGAACAGGGCGGCGGCGAGCTTGTACTGGCCGCGGTCCAGGCGGTATTTGCCCGCATTGTAGAGCGTCGACACGTCGCGGGCGACATATTGGGTGTCGGCCTTGTTCTTCGACGTCGCGCAGCCCGAGAGCAGGGCGGCAAGCAGAAGCGGTGCGGTAGCCGCGCCGATGCGCGTCATGGTTTTCGTCAGCATGGCCGGGTCATAGCGGAGCGAATGCGCCTCGCCAAGCGGCAGAATGTGCGTGCCGGTCGCTATGCGCGAACAGGCAGGTCGAGCCGTGCGGTCGCGCCGCCCGTCGCCGACGGCATGAGCGAGAAGCGGCCGTTCAACTGGCCGGCAAGGGCATTGGAAATCCGGAGGCCCAGGCTCTGGCTGAAACCGGGATCGAAATCGGGCGGCAATCCCTTTCCGTCGTCCGTGACGTTGAGGCTGATCGTACCGTCGCTGACGTCCAGGCCGACATGGATGCTGCCGCCGCGATGCGGCAGGCCATGTTCGATGGCGTTGTTGACCGCTTCGGTCACGATCAGCGCGATCGACACGGCGATGTCGGGCTCCAGCGTCAGGGCGTCGGGCGCGTCGACGGTCAGGGCGATGTCGTCGCGGCCGCTGGCCTCCAGCACGTCGGCGGTCAATGTCGTCAGGAAGGCGCGGATATTCTGCCCCTCCCCCGAGGGGTTGTAGAGAGCGCGGCTGATGCGGCCGACCAGCGCCAGCCGGGCGGAGGCATCGTCCAGCGCGCGGCGGGCCAGGTCATGATCGACATGGCGCCGGTGGAGCGAAAGCATGGCGGCGACGACCTGAAGATTGTTGGAGACGCGGTGCTGGAGTTCGTGGAACAGCAATTCGCGGTTTTCCGCCAGCACGCGGCTGCGTTCGCGCTCGATCGCCAGGTTGAAATTCGCCTTCTGCATCAGATGGATCAGCGCGATGTCCACGATCACCACCGCGCTGTAGAAGCCGAGCGCCAGCAGCACGCCCGGATGCAGTGCGAAGCCCATGCGCGGCGGGATGAAGAAATACCAGGACAACAGCCCGCAAAGCACGCCCGCATAGATGCCCGGCCGCACCCCGAAGAGGAAGGAGGACAGAATGACGGCGGGGAAGAAGGATACGAAGGGGTAGCCGATGGGCATGGCGCTTTCCGCCATGGTGCGAATGGCCAAGGCGGTGAGGCAGAAGACGGTGGCCAGCAAATAGGCCTGCCAGGGCCGTCGCAGGACAAGCGGCAGACGCTCCACGAATCTTTCGTTCCTGCGCTGCATAGATCCCCCTGCGCCCTGGTCGTTACCGTAACATAACTTCCACGCCCGCCAATTGATGGAGATCAGGAAACATTCAAATCCTGTCAAAAAAGGGCGCCCGGCAAGCCGGACGCCCGTTCTTTTTCCCGAGTCCGACGAACCGGATCAGTCCTGGGTCAGGAAGTCGGGCAGACCGGCGTTGGAGCCGTCGTCATCGCCGCCCCTGCCTTCGCCGCGCGGACCGCGGTCGCGGCGCGGGCCGCGATCGCCGCCGCGGCCGCCACGGTCGCCCCGGTCACCGCCACGATCACGGCGATTGCGGTCGCCACGGCCGCCTTCACGGTCGCCGCCCCGATCCCCCCTGGGTTCGCGGGGCGGACGGGTGTCTTCCAGTTCCTCTCCGGTTTCCTGATCGACGACGCGCATGGACAGGCGAACCTTGCCGCGCGGGTCGATTTCGAGAACCTTGACCTTCACTTCCTGCCCTTCCGACACGACGTCGGTCGGCTTTTCGACGCGCTCATTCTTCATTTCGGAGACGTGGACGAGGCCGTCCTTGCCGCCCATGAAGTTCACGAACGCGCCGAAGTCGACGATGTTGACGACCTTGCCGGTGTAGATCTTGCCGACTTCCGCTTCCTCGACAATGCCGAGAATCCACTTCTTGGCGGCTTCGATCTGGGCGATGTCGGACGAGCTGATCTTGATGATGCCCTCGTCGTCGATGTCGACCTTGGCGCCGGTTTCCGCGACGATCTCGCGGATGACCTTGCCGCCGGTGCCGATGACGTCGCGGATCTTCGCCTTGTCGATCTGGATCGTTTCGATGCGCGGGGCATGGGCCGACAGTTCGGTGCGGGTCGAGGACAGGGCCTTGCTCATTTCACCCAGGATATGGGCGCGGCCTTCCTTCGCCTGACGCAGCGCGACCTCGAAGATTTCCTGCGTGATGCCGGCGACCTTGATGTCCATCTGCATGGTGGTGATGCCCGCTTCCGTGCCCGCCACCTTGAAGTCCATGTCGCCAAGGTGATCCTCGTCGCCCAGAATGTCGCTGAGGACAGCGAATTTGGAGCCTTCCAGGATCAGGCCCATGGCGATGCCCGACACCGGACGCTTCAGCGGAACGCCCGCGTCCATCATGGACAGCGAACCGCCGCAGACCGTCGCCATCGAGGACGAGCCGTTGGACTCGGTGATGTCGCTCAGCACGCGGATGGTGTAGGGGAATTCTTCCTTGCTCGGCAGCACCGGGTGCAGGGCCCGCCATGCCAGCTTGCCATGGCCGACTTCGCGACGGCCCGGCGCGCCGAAGCGGCCGACTTCACCGACCGAATAGGGCGGGAAGTTATAGTGCAGCATGAAGCTTTCATAATGAACGCCGGTCAGGCCGTCGATCATCTGCTCCGCGTCCTTGGTGCCCAGCGTCGTGGTGCAGATGGACTGCGTTTCGCCACGGGTGAACAGCGCCGAACCATGGGTGCGCGGCAGGAAGCCCACCATCGCCTCGATCGGGCGGATCTGCGTGGTGGTGCGGCCGTCGATGCGCTTGCCGTCCTTCAGGATGGCGCCGCGGACGATTTCGGCTTCCAGCTTCTTGGTCAGCTTGATGCCGGCCATGACGGTCTGGGCGTCGAGGCCTTCCTCCGTGAAATAAGCCTTCGCCTTGGCGCGGGCTTCATTGAGCGCGTTGGAGCGGGCCGACTTGTCGGTCAGCTTGTAGGCGGCCGTGATGTCCTTGCCGATCAGCTTCTTGAGCTTCTTCTTGAGGTCATCCAGGTCTTCGCCCTTGGCGACGTCCCACGGGTCCTTCGCGGCCTTTTCGGCGAGGTCGATGATGGCGTTGACGACCTTCTTCGACGCTTCATGCGCGAAGAGGACGGCGCCGAGCATGACGTCTTCCGACAGTTCCTTGGCTTCCGATTCGACCATCATCACCGCATTGCCGGTGGCGGCGACGACCAGGTCGAGTTCGCCGGTCTTCACTTCGTCCAGCGACGGGTTCAGCTGATATTCGCCATCCTTGTAGCCGACGCGGGCGGCGCCGATCGGGCCCAGGAAGGGAACGCCCGACAGGGTCAGCGCAGCCGAAGCGGCGATCATCGCCACAATGTCGGGCTCGCTTTCGCCGTCGAAGCTCAGAACCTGAGCGATGACGTTGATTTCATTGTAGAAACCTTCGGGGAAGAGCGGGCGGACCGGACGGTCGATCAGGCGGGAAACCAGCGTTTCCTTTTCCGTGGCGCCGCGTTCACGCTTGAAGAAGCCGCCCGGAATGCGACCGGCGGCCGAATATTTTTCCTGATAATGGACGGTCAGCGGGAAGAAGTCCTGTCCTTCCTTCACCGACTTGGCGGCGGTCACGGCGCACAGCACCACGGTTTCGCCATAGGTCGCCAGCACGGCGGCGTCTGCCTGACGCGCAATGCGGCCGGTTTCGAGCGTGAGGGTCTTGCCGCCCAGCTCGATTGATACCTTCTTTACATCGAACATAGATTTTTCCTTCGCCCGCGCGGCCCTATTGCCGGGCGGGGCCTGTTTCGGACCGGATGGTCCATGGATGGAGAGCCTATCTCTCCTCCGTTCGGGCGGAGCTTGTCGAAGCCCAATCCTTCCCTTCAAAAGAAGGAGTGCCCTTCGACAAGCTCAGGGCGAACGGTGTGGGGGATGTCCCCCGGATCATGACGCCATGCCGGATTGCCCAGCGCCATGTTGTCAGAATCGGAAACGGCCCCGACATGGGGGCCGTTCCTTCTTTAGCAGACTTACTTGCGCAGGCCCAGCTTGGCGATGAGGTCGGTGTACCGGGCCCCATCCTTCTTCTTGAGGTAATCCAGCAGCGAACGGCGCTTGTTGACCAGCATCAGCAGGCCGCGACGGCTGTGGTTATCCTTGTGATGACCCTTGAAATGCTCGGTCAGGTTGGCGATACGCTCCGAGAGGATCGCAACCTGGACTTCCGGCGAACCGGTGTCGCCCTCGGCGCGGGCATGTTCCTTGATCAGCGCTTCCTTGCGCTCTGCAGTGATCGACATCGGCTTCCTTTCTGAGATTAGAGATTAAAGCCGCGCACCACCCGGACCTCCGGGCCACTGGCTTCGACCAGCGCGACGGGCGTTTCGCCCTCCATCGCCAGCATCAGGCCGGTATGCGGTTTCCCCACGAGCACCTTCCCCTGTCGGAGAGCGAGCGCATCGTCGGGAGAGACTGCGAGAGCCGGGATGTCGTCCAGCCCCGCCGTCAACGGCAGCATGAGCTGCGCGATGTCGCCGCCCCTAGCAGCTTCGTCCAATTTGTCCAGCGAAATCGCGGATTGCAGGGTGAAGGGGCCGGCCTTGATGCGGCGCAGCATGGTGACATGACCGACAGTGCCGAGCGCGCGCGCGATGTCGCGGGCGAGGGAACGGATATAGGTGCCCTTCGAAACATGGGCGCGCAGGGTGATTTCGCCGATCTCCGCGCCGCCCTCCCCTTCTCCAGGCTTCGCTGGCCCCTGGGGCGGGGATATGGCGAGGTTGTGGATGGTGATGGCGCGGGTCTTCATCTCGACCTCCTCCCCCTTGCGGGCAAGGTCGTAGGCGCGCCGGCCGTCGATCAGGATCGCGCTGTAGGCAGGCGGCGCCTGCTCGATCGGGCCGGTGAAGCGGGGCAGGACCGCCTGCACCTCCGCCAGCGTGGGGCGATGCAGGCTGGTGGCGATTTCCCGGCCCTCAAGGTCCAGCGTGTCGGTCTGGAGGCCGAAACCTATAGTGAAATCGTAGATCTTGTCGCTGTCCAGCATCCGTCCGGCGAGCTTGGTCGCTTCCCCCACCGCTATCGGCAGCACGCCCGTCGCCAGCGGGTCGAGCGTGCCGCCATGGCCCACCTTCCACTTGCCCGCGCCACTCTGGCGCAGGGCGCGCTTCACCGCGCTCACCGCCTGGGTGGAGCCTAGTCCCAAGGGTTTGTCGAGGATGATCCAGCCGTGCATGGCGGCGCGCTCTAGCCCTCCTGTCGCCTGTTGTCAGCCCTTTCCGGGCCGTCGCGGCATGTGCGGCGGTCAGCAGCCGGAGCGGCGTTCCACGAAATGGCGGCGGCAAAGCGCGACATAGCGGTCATTGCCGCCGATTTCCGTCTGCTCGCCCTCGCGGATGGGGCGCCCCTCAGCATCGACGCGCAGGTTCATGGTCGCCTTCCGCCCGCATTCGCAGATCGTCTTGATCTCCGTCAGCGTGTCGGCCAGGCCGAGCAGCGCGGCGCTGCCCTCGAACAACTTGCCCTGGAAGTCGGTGCGGATGCCGTAGCACAGCACCGGAATGTTCAGCCGGTCGCAGACGGCGGCGACCTGCCAGACCTGTTCCTCGTTCAGAAATTGCGCCTCGTCGATCAGCACGCAGGAGAGCGGCGTCCGTGCCTGTCGGGCGGCGATGGCGGCGAAGAGATCGGTGGCGGGGTCGAACAGATGGGCCTGCGCGTCCAGCCCGATGCGGGAGACGATGCGTCCCTTTCCGTGGCGCCCCTTCCCGTAGCGGTCATCCACCGCGGCAGTCCACAACATGGTTTCCATGCCGCGTTCGCGATAGTTGAAGCTGGATTGGAGCAGGGTCGTCGATTTGCCTGCGTTCATCGAGCTGTAGTAGAAATAGAGCTTGGCCATCGGTCAGCGCGCCATGGGGGCGATCTGCTTGAGGAAGCGGACGAGCGCGTCGGCCAGGGCGATGCGCCTGTCGGAAAAGCTGTGGTCGGTCGGCCAGACCGCCAGGCGCGTGTCGGGATTGGCCGATTGCGCGTCTGCCGTCACCTTGCGCGCCATGGCGCCGATGCCGCGTTCCGCGCCGATGATGGTGAGCGGGCGGCGGCCATAGCCCACCAGCTTGCGGCCAAGGTCGAATTTCTCGCTGTTGGTGCGGATTTCGGCGGTGAGGCTGTCATAGGTGGCGCCTTGCAGGGGTGGCAGGTCGCTGGCGACTTCGGCCCTCCAGGCGGCCTCGCCCTGGGGGGTGGAGAGGGTCGTGACGGTTTCGGCCGGGTCCCAGGGGTCGATCAGGAACAGGCCGGCGACATGGGGTTCGGCGGCGGCGACATCGGCAGCCATGAAACCGCCCATGCTGTGGCCCGCGACGACGATGGCGCTGGTGTCGATGCGATATTTGGCGACGGTCGCGGATTGCTGGAGATATTGCAGGGCGTTCCAGGCGTCTTCCGAGGCGTGGGTGAAGGAGAAGCTGCCGGGGCTGCCCCAGGAGCCGCGATAGTGGAGCGTGAGGACATGCCACCCGGCGCGGCGGGCGGCCTGGGCCAGGTCGAGATTTTGCTCATTGCCGGGGAAGCCGTGGAGGAGGAGCAGCGTCGGGTGAAGACCCGGACCGGCGGCGGTGTAAAGGACGGCGTTGAGCAGGCCGTCCTCCGAGGGGATGGTGAAGGCGCTCATGCCGGCGGGGTAGGCAGCGTCGGGCGCGGGGTCGCTGACGACGGCGGGGTGGACCGGCGCTTCCCTGGCTGCGGCGGGTATGGCCAGGGCCAAAAGCGCGATCGCGACTATGCCGGTTCTTTTCATCTGCCTGCCCCTTGCCTTGCCTGCGGGAGAGACGCTGTTAGCCGGGCTGCGCCGTCGCGTCGATGGGGGAAGATGCCTGGCCGAGTACAGCGTGCTCCTGCGAAGGCCGGAGCATATTGCCTATTCGCCTTCGCCTTCGGGCTGCTCCAGATCGCGGGCGACCTTGGGATCGCGGAGCAGCCTGTCGATATGGGTGCCCTCATCGAAACTCTCGTCCGCGAGGAATTTGAGCTTCGCCGCATATTTGAGGCGGATACGGGTCGCGACCTCCCGCTGGAGATAGGCGGTGTTGGTGCGCAGCGCCTTCAGCACGGCTTCCTCATCCTGGCCGAGCAGCGACTTGATGAAGACGGTCGCATGGCGCAGGTCGGGAGACATGCGGACTTCGGTGACGCTCACCACATGGCTGGCGAGGACGTCGTCATGCACGTCGCCGCGCTGGAGAATGTCGGACAGGACATGGCGCACCTGTTCGCCCACGCGGAGGAGGCGGACAGAGGAGCCTTCATTGGGAGCGGGCATTATATCCTCCCCTCCCGCAAGCGGGAGGGGCCGGGGGTGGGCTCTCCCCATCGGCCATTGCAGTTCAGGAGAGGGCGAGCCCACCCCCTAGCCCCCTCCCGCCTGCGGGAGGGGGGACATGGATCACAGCGTGCGGGCGCGTTCCTCGACCTCGAACAGTTCCAGCGTGTCGCCGGGCTTGATGTCGTTGGTGTCCTGGAGCACCGCGCCGCATTCCATGCCTGCGCGGACTTCGGAGACGTCGTCCTTGAAGCGGCGGAGAGAGGCGATATGGGTGCGCGACACGATGACATCGTCGCGGGTGAGGCGCGCGGCCAGACCCTTGCGGATGATGCCGTCGAGGACGAGCAGACCGGCCGCCTTGTCCTTCTTGCCCGCCGGGAAGACCTGAAGCACCTCGGCCCGGCCGACGATGGTTTCGATGCGTTCCGGCGCGAGCTGGCCGGCCATTTCGCCGCGAACTTCCTCCAGCAGGTCGTAGATCACGTCATAATAGCGCAGCGAGATCTTCTCGCGCTCCGCCAACTGGCGCGCCTTGGCATTGGGGCGGACATTGAAGCCGATCAGCGGCGCGCGGCTGGCGGCGGCCAGCGTGACGTCGCTTTCGGTGATCGCGCCGACGCCCGAATGCAGGATGCGGACCTTGATCTCGTCGGTCGAAATGCGGTTCAGCGACGAGACGATCGCTTCCACCGAACCCTGCACGTCGCCCTTCACCACCACCGGATATTCGATGACCTTGGTGTTGAGCGCCGAGAACATATGTTCGAAGCTGGTGGGCGCGGCGGTGGTGCGCTTCTTGGTCGCCTGTTCCTGACGATAGGCGGCGACTTCGCGGGCGCGGGCCTCGTTCTCGACGACGGTGAGCTGGTCGCCCGCCATCGGCACGCCGGACAGGCCCAGCACCTCGACCGGGGTCGAGGGGCCGGCGGTCTTCACCTGCTGGCCCTTGTCGTTGATCATCGCGCGGACCTTGCCGCTTTCCGAACCGATGACGAAGGTGTCGCCGATCTTCAGCGTGCCCTTGCGCACCAGCACAGTGGCGACCGCGCCACGGCCCTTGTCGAGCTGCGCCTCGATCACATTGCCTTCGGCGGCGCGATCGGGATTGGCGGTGAGTTCGAGCAGTTCGGCCTGAAGCATGATCTTGTCGAGCAGTTCGTCGAGGCCCGTCTTCTTGAGCGCGGAGACTTCGACATCCTGGGTTTCGCCGCCCATGTCCTCGACGATAACCTCATGCTCCAGCAGGCGCTCTCGCACGCGCTGGGGATTGGCTTCGGGCTTGTCGACCTTGTTGATCGCGACGATCATCGGCACGCCGGCGGCCTTGGTATGGTTGATGGCCTCGATGGTCTGCGGCATCAGGCCGTCGTCCGCCGCCACCACCAGGATGACGATGTCGGTGACATTGGCGCCGCGCGCGCGCATTTCCGAGAAGGCCTCGTGACCCGGCGTGTCAAGGAAGGTGACGAGGTCGCCGCCCTTGGTCCTGATCTGATAGGCGCCGATATGCTGGGTGATGCCGCCGCTTTCGCCCGATACGACATTGGTGCCGCGCAGCGCGTCGAGCAGCGAGGTCTTGCCGTGATCGACATGGCCCATGATGGTCACGACCGGCGGACGGGCCTTGAGCGTTTCGGGCGCGTCGACCTCGCCTTCCATGCCGATCTCGACGTCGGCGTCGGACACGCGCTGGATGCGGTGGCCGAATTCCTCGACCAGCAGTTCGGCCGTATCCTGGTCGATCGCCTGGTTGAGCGTGACGGCGGTGCCCATCTTGAACAGGGCCTTCACCAGGTCCGCGCCCTTTTCGGCCATGCGGTTGGCAAGTTCCTGAACGGTGATGCTTTCGGGCACCACCACGTCGCGCGACTGCTTTTCCCGCTGCTGGGCGCCGCCCGAATAATGGGCGCGCCGTTCCTTCTCGCGGGCGCGCTTGAGCGCGGCGAGGCTGCGGGCGCGGGCGCTGTCGTCATCCGACAAGGCGCGGGTGACGGTAAGCTTGCCGGCCTGGCGGCGATTGTCGTCGCCGCGCTTGGCGCGGTCGGGCTTGGCCGGTTCCGGGCGCTTGACCGGCGCAACCGGCGTGAAGCGGCGCGGCGGCGGCACGGTGGCGGAGGTGGCGGGCTTCGGCTCGGCGGCTGCGGGCGCTGCTTCGGCCGGGGCATCGGCGGCGGCCGGCGCAGGCTCCTCGACGGGCGCCCTGGCGGTTTCCTCCGCCGGCCCGGCCTCGACTTCGGTCCGGCGCGCGGCTTCGGCCTCGGCAGCCTCGGCAGCCAGGCGGTTTTCCTCGGCGCGGCGCTTTTCCTCCTCGCTGGCGGCGAGGCGCTGGGCGTCTTCGCGGCGGCGCGCTTCCTCCAGCGCGGTCATGCGGGCTTCCTCCGCCTCGCGCAGCAGCTTCGCCTGCAATTCCTGACGCGACATCAGGCTCTGCGGCGGGGCCGGACGCGCGGGAGCCGGCTGCGGCGCGCGGGCCTGCGGCTGCTGGGGCGCGGGGGCCTGCGGAGCGGCGGCCACGGGCGTGGGATCGGCCTGCGGTTCAGGCGCAGCGTGTCCGGCTTCACCCGGCTTGCCCAGGATGCGGCGCCGCTTCACCTCGACCACGACCGTATTCTTGCGGCCATGGCTGAACTGCTGCTGCACCTGACCGGACTCGACCGTGCGCTTGATCCCCAGCGGCTTGCGGCCCAGAACCGGCTTGTCTTCCTTGCTGTCACTCATACGACTGAACTATACCCTTCACATCAACCCGACCGGCAAGGCCCGTCGGCGCCTTCATTCCAATGCTACCTCAGGCGCCCAGTGCCCCTGCGGAGTCCTGCTCCCCATGCACCGGCGCTCCGTTAGCGCAACCCAGATAGCTTTCCAAGCGGCCTATGGCGCCGCGCAGACGTGACGCCGCACGCGAGTCGGTCACCGCGATATGGACGACATTGTCCCGCCCCATTGCCATAGATAGGGCGTGTCGGTCCACAGGCAAGACGATGCCCGCCAAATCCGTGCCTTCGGCGTCCTGCCCGACGCGGAAGGCCTGGTCGAGCTTGCGGTTGCCGTCGGCCGCCGCGTCGGCGGCGTGGAGCAGCAGCTTCACCTGACCCTTGCGGCAGGCGACGTCGATCTTTTCCGAGCCGGTGAGGACCATCGACGCCCTCGCCTCCAGCCCCAGACGGTCGAGCAGGGCCTTGCGCAAGCCCTCCTCGATCAGGGCGGGCAGCGCGTCGGGGATTTGCAGGTCGCCGGTCTTGAAGGCGCGGGCGAGCGCGCCCTTGAGCTTGCCCTTTGCCAGCGCCTGTTCGAGTTCGGCGCGTGGCACACCGATCCACGCGCCCCGGCCGGGCGCCTTGGCGCGGATGTCGGGCAGGATTTCGCCATTCGGGCCGCAGGCGAGCCGGACCAGCATGTCCGGGTCGGCGCGGTCGCCCGACAATATGCATTTGCGTTCGGTCATGGGCGCGCCTCCCAATAATGGGCCGCATTCCTGCGCAGGCAGGAATCCAGTTCCACGCTGTCGGGAGCATGCCAGGGCAGAACTGGGCTCCTGCTTTCGCAGGAGCACATCCCTGACGCGGCGATGTTGGGACTCAGCCTCTCATTGGGAAGTGACCGCAGCATGGGCGTCCTCCCCTATGGGCTTGGGCGCGTCGCGGTCGGCGATGAGCTGGCCGCCTGCGCCGTAATTTTCCGTCGGGATTTCGGAAATCACCACCTGCACGGCAGCGGGCGACTTGCCCAGCCGCTCGACGAGCGACCGGGTGACGTCGGCGACGATGGCCGCCTTCTGCTCGCGGGTGGCGTTTCCGGCCAGACGGATGTCGACGAAGGGCATCTGTTCTTACGCTTCCTCGCCTTCGAACCAGTGGGCGCGGGCGGCCATGATGATCTCATTGCCCTGCTCTTCGCTGAGGCCGTATTCGGCGAGAATCCCGCCCTTGTCCTCTTCCTTGTTCTCGCGGCGGCGACGCTGGTCGACGCGCTTCCGGGCGACCAGTTCGTCGGTGGCGAGGTCGGCCAGATCGTCCAGCGTCTTGATGCCCGCCTTGCCCAAAGTCACCAGCATGGCTTCGGTGAGGTGCGGCATGTCGGCCAGCGCGTCCTCGACGCCCAGCGCCTGACGCTCTTCACGCGCGGCGGCTTCGCGGCGATCCAGCGCTTCCTGGGCGCGGCTTTGCAGTTCCTGCGCCAGTTCCTCGTCGAAGCCCTCGATCGCGGCCAGTTCGTCGATGCCGACATAGGCCACTTCCTCCAGCTCGCCGAAGCCTTCGGCCACCAGAAGCTGCGAGAGGGTTTCGTCCACGTCCAGTTCGTTCTGGAACATTTCGGAGCGGGCGACGAATTCCTTCTGGCGCTTCTCCGACGCGTCCGCTTCGGTCATGATGTCGATGGCCTTGCCGGTCAACTGGCTGGCGAGACGGACATTCTGGCCGCGGCGGCCGATGGCGAGCGAAAGCTGATCGTCGGGAACGACGACTTCGATCCGCTCTTCCTCCTCATCGATGACGACGCGGGCGACCTGTGCGGGCTGGAGCGCGTTGACGACGAAGGTCGCGGTATCTTCCGACCAGGGGATGATGTCGATCTTCTCGCCCTGCATTTCCTGCACGACAGCCTGCACGCGGCTGCCCTTCATGCCGACGCAGGCGCCGACCGGGTCGATGCTCGAATCGCGGCTGATGACGCCGATCTTGGCGCGGGAACCCGGATCGCGGGCGGCGGCCTTGATCTCGATCACGCCATCGTAGATTTCGGGCACTTCCTGCGCGAACAGCTTCTTCATGAATTCGGGGTGCGCGCGGCTGAGGAAAATCTGCGGCCCGCGATTTTCGCGGCGCACGTTCAGGATGACCGAACGGATGCGGTCGCCGACGCGGACGACTTCGCGGGGAATCTGCTGGTCGCGGCGGATGACGCCCTCGGCGCGGCCCAGGTTCACCACGACATGGCCGAATTCGACCGACTTCACGACGCCGGTGATGATTTCGCCCACGCGGTCCTTGAATTCCTCATGCTGGCGCTCGCGCTCGGCATCGCGGACCTTCTGGAAGATCACCTGCTTGGCCGACTGGGCGTCAATGCGGCCGAGGTCGATGGGCGGCAGCGGATCGACGATGAAGTCGCCGATCACGGCGTCCTTCTTGAGCTTGGCCGCCTGCTTCAGGTCCACCTGTTTGAAATAGTCGTCGACCTGCTCGACCACCTCGACGACTCTCCAGAGGCGAAGGTCGCCGGTGTCCGGGTCCAGCTTGGCGCGGATGTCGTTTTCGGCGCCGTAGCGGGCGCGGGCGGCGCGCTGGATCGCGTCTTCCATCGCCTCGATGACGATCGCCTTGTCGATCATCTTTTCGCTGGCGACGCTGTTCGCGATGGCGAGCAGTTCGGCCTTGTTGGCGGAAATGGCGTTGGCCATGGACGTAAACCCTTATTCCTCGGTTTCGAACTCGTCCGCCCCATCGGAGGAGAGCGGCATACTAGCAGCAATCAGCGCGTCGGTCAGTATCAGCTTGGCATCCCCGACCAGCGCGAAAGGGATGACGACATCGCCGGCCTTGGCATCCTGGAACAGGATGTCGTCGCCCTCAATGCCCTTGAGCACGCCCCGGAAGCTCTTGCGCCCGGCCACGGCCTCCGTAGCCTGGATCTTCGCCTCATGCCCGGCCCATTCCAGGAAATCGGCGAGGCGGGTCAGCGGACGGTCGATGCCCGGAGAGCTGACCTCGAGGCGATAGGCTTCCTCTATCGGGTCAGCTTCATCCAGCACGTCCGAGAGGCGGCGCGAGATGGTGGCGCAATCCTCTATGACAAGCTGCTTCGTTTCAGGGCGCTCGGCCATGATCTGGAGCGTATGCTCGTCACCCGAGCCGAACAGCCTGATGCGCACGAGGTCGAAGCCCAGGGCCTTCACCTCCGGTTCGATCAGGGCCGTCAGTTCGGCGATGTCCGCCATGGGATCTCCCAAAAAAACAAAATTGCGGCTTCCCGTCGCCGCAGGCGATCCGCCCGCGACCCCGACATGTTTGACGATGTAAGGAAGCAGGGGCGATATAGGCGGGATGCCGCAAAGCTGCAACTCATTTGTCGCGAGGCATTTGATGCGCATTCTGGTAGCGTCATCAATTCCCCGATTCAGCCGAGAGGAGACGATATGCGCCATCTTGCCCTCACCGCCCTGCCGCTGGCCCTGATCGCCTGTTCGGCGGACGATGCCGTGGGGCAGAACAGCGCCGCGTCGGCGGCGAAGCCGTTCAGGACTTCCGTGATCGCTGATTTCGATGCGCCCTGGGCCATGACCTTCCTGCCCGATGGCCGGATGCTGGTGACGGAGAAGGCGGGCGAGATGATCCTGTTCGATCCGAAGAACGGGACGAAAATCCCGGTCGCGGGCATTCCGCCGGTCGACAGCGCGGGTCAGGGCGCGCTGATGGACGTGGTGCCGGCACCGGACTTTGCACGGAGCGGGACGGTCTATTTCAGTTTCTCAGAGGCGGGTCAGGGCGGCAAGGGCGTGGCGCTGGCCACGGGGGTTTTCAATCAGGCGAGCGACGGGACGACGAAGCTGGACGGCGTGAAGGTGATCTTCCGCGCCAGCCCATATGTGGATGGCAATGGCCATTATTCGGGACGAATCGCCTTCTCGCCGGACGGGAAACATCTGTTCTTCACCAATGGCGAGCGGCAGAAATTCGATCCGGCGCAGGACCCGAAGTCGACTTTGGGGAAAGTGTTGCGGCTTAATCTGGACGGCACGCCGGCCGCGGGCAATCCGCTGGCGGCGAAGGGGTTCCATCCGGCGGTCTGGTCCTATGGGCATCGCAATCTGCTGGGGATCGCCTTCGACAAGGACGGGCGGCTGTGGGAGCAGGAAATGGGCCCCAAGGGCGGGGATGAGGTGAACCTGATCAGGCCGGGATTGAATTATGGCTATCCCCTCGCCTCCAACGGCAGCCATTATGACGGGCGGGACATTCCCGATCACAAGGCGGGCGACGGGTTTGAGGCGCCTAAAGTCTGGTGGAATCCGGTGATCTCCCCGGCCGGGCTTGTCTATTATTCGGGCGACCTGTTTCCGCAATGGAAGGATTCGCTGTTCATCGGCGGGCTGTCGAGCGAGGCGCTGGTGCGGGTGAAGCTGGAGGGGGAGAAGGCCTCCAAGGCCGACCAGTGGGACATGGGCGCGCGAATCCGGGAGGTGGAGCAAGGGCCGGACGGGGCGCTCTGGCTGCTGGAGGATGGCGGGCAAGGGTCGCAGGGGCGGTTGCTGAAGCTGACGCCTGCTGTCTGAACAAAAAAACGGGGCCTTTGCGGCCCCGTTCCTCTTACACCAGCCGGCTCTGCTTCACCGCCGCTTCGATGAAGCTGGCGAAGAGCGGGTGCGGGTCGAAGGGTTTGGACTTGAGTTCCGGATGGAACTGCACGCCGACGAACCAGGGGTGGTCGGGACGTTCGACGATTTCCGGCAGCGTGCCGTCCGGCGACATGCCCGAGAAGATCAGGCCGCCCTTTTCCAGCGGCTCGCGATAGCCGGCATTGACCTCATAGCGGTGGCGGTGGCGTTCGCTGATGTCGGTGGCGTTGTAGATGCCCGCGACGACGCTGTTGCCGGTGAGCTTCGCCGGATAGGCGCCCAGCCGCATGGTGCCGCCAAGGTCGGTTTCGGCGGTGCGCTTCTGCAGGCCTTCCTTGCTCATCCATTCGGTGATGAGGCCGACCACCGGCTCGCTGGTTTCGCCGAATTCGGTGGTGGAGGCGTTGGCGATGCCCGCCGTGTTCCGCGCGCCCTCTATGCAGGCCATCTGCATGCCGAGGCAGATGCCGAAAAAGGGCACATTGCGTTCGCGGGCGAATTTGACCGAGGCGATCTTGCCTTCCGACCCGCGCACGCCGAAGCCGCCTGGAACGAGGATGCCGTGCATCGGTTCAAGGCGGGCGGCGATGTCCGCGCCCTCTTCCTCGAACAGTTCGGCGTCCAGCCATTTGATGTTGACCTTCACCCGGTTGGCGAAGCCGCCATGGGTCAGCGCTTCATAGAGCGACTTATAGGCATCGGGCAGGCCGACATATTTGCCGACCACGCCGATGGTGACTTCGCCTTCCGGATTCTGCTGGCGGTCCATGATGTCGTGCCAGCGGTCGAGCGTGGGCGCGGGCGCGTTTTCGATGCCGAAGGCGCGCAGCACTTCGTCGTCCAGCCCCTCCGCATGATATTGCGTCGGGACGGCATAGATGCTGCTGGCGTCGAGGGCGGGGATGACCGCTTCGGGGCGGACGTTGCAGAACAGGGCGATCTTGCGCCGCTCGCTTTCCGGCAGCGGATGTTCGCAGCGGCAGAGCAATATGTCGGGCTGGATGCCCAGCGAGGTCAGTTCGCGCACGCTGTGCTGGGTCGGCTTGGTCTTCAGCTCGCCCGCCGCCGCGATATAGGGGACCAGCGTCACATGGACGAAGATGGAGCGGTTGCGCCCCAGATCGTTATGGAGCTGGCGGATCGCCTCCATGAAGGGGAGCGATTCGATGTCGCCCACCGTGCCGCCGATCTCGCACAGCACGAAATCGAGGTCGTCGGATTCGGCGAGGGCGAAGGCCTTGATCTCGTCCGTGACGTGCGGGATCACCTGCACCGTCGCGCCCAGATAGTCGCCGCGCCGTTCCCGCTGGATGATGGTCTGATAGACCCGGCCCTGCGTCACATTGTCCGACTGCCGCGCCGAAACGCCGGTGAAGCGCTCATAATGACCGAGGTCGAGGTCGGTTTCCGCCCCGTCGTCGGTCACATAGACCTCGCCATGCTGATACGGGCTCATCGTGCCCGGATCGACGTTGAGATAGGGATCGAATTTCCGGATACGCACACGGAAACCTCGCGCCTGCAGCAGTGCTGCGAGCGAAGCGGCCATCAGGCCCTTGCCAAGCGAGGAGACCACGCCGCCGGTGATGAAAATATACCGCGCCATGGGAGGAGAGGCTTAGCCTTTTACAAACGAGTTGGGCAAGCGCGCGAATCATCGCGCGTGCGAAAAAAGCGAAATGGGGAGGTCAGGCCGCCTAGTTGGCGAGCGGGACCGCGCCGTTGGCGGCGTCGCCGCCCGCCGCGCCCGCAGCGCCGGCCAGCGGATCGTTGCCGGTCGCCGGGGCCGGAGCGGATGCGGGAGCCTGGGGGGGCGCCTGCTTCACCAGCGAGGTGTCGATGTCGCTCGGCCGGTGCTGGACCGAGGCGATCACCGCAAGCACGACCGACAGCGTCACGAAGATGCCGGCGAGGACCGTGGTCGACCGGGTCAGGAAATCCGCCGCGCCGCGCGCCGACATGAACCCCGCCGGGCTGCCGCCGACGCCCAGGCCGCCGCCTTCCGACTTCTGCATCAGGATGACGGTGACCAGCAGGGCAGCGACGATGGCCTGCACGACGAGGATGAAGGTGAACATGAGACGAATATCTGTCCGGTAAAGGGTGGGTTGCCGCGCACATAGCGATGATGGGGCGCGGGGGCAACCGCCCCCGTCCTCTCTCCCTCCTCCCGCAAGCGGGAGGGGCTTGTTTATTGGCGATCAGGCCGCTGCCGCGATCACCGGGGCGAATTTCGCCGCCGCGAGGCTCGCGCCGCCGATCAGGCCGCCGTCGACATCGGCCAGCGCCAGTAGCTCCGCCGCATTGTCGCCGTTCATCGATCCGCCGTAGAGGATTCGCATCCCCTCAGCCTCGACCCCGATCCGGCTCGCCAGCGCGGCGCGCAGGGCGGCGTGCATCGCGGCGACCGCTTCCATGGTGGGGATCCGGCCCGTGCCGATGGCCCAGATCGGCTCATAGGCGATGGCCAGCCAGTCCGCCGCCGCCCCGTCCGGCAGGGACGCCAGCAACTGGGCCGCCACCACCGCTTCCGCATTGCCGGCATCGCGCACGTCGAGGCTTTCGCCCACGCAGAGGATGACCTTCAGCCCCGCCGCCCGCGCCGCCAGCGCCTTCGCTGCGACGTCCGCGTCGGTTTCGCCCTGGTCCTGCCGCCGCTCGCTATGGCCGACGATGGTCCAGCTCGCCCCGGCTTCCGCCAGCATGGCCGCGGACAGACAGCCGGTATGCGCGCCGCTTTCCTTCATATGGCAGTCCTGCGCGCCGATGAAGGCCGCGCCCTTCACGCCGTCCGCCGGCGAAATCAGCGTCGCGGGCAGGCACAGCCCGACTTCCACCGCCGGATAGTCGCGCGCGAGGCCGCCGATCGCCTCCACCTCGCCCAGCTGGGCGCGCAGGCCGTTCATCTTCCAGTTGCCGACAACCAGCTTTCGCCTGCTCATCGATCTTTCCCCTTATGGTTATTGCTGCACGGTCCCCTGCGGCACGGCTCTCCAATCCGCGCCGCCGGGTTGGCCGAGCCGATGAACGGCGTGCGGCCATTTGTCCAGCCTTGGCACCCCAGCGCCCCTTGCCCGCGCGACGATCCGCCCTTAAAGCGGGCCGCCATCAAAGCCGCTTTTACGGACTTTCCTCCATGCTTTCAGTCTTTCGCCGTTTCATCCGCTCCAAATTCGGCGCCTTTGCGGCCCTGATCTTCCTGGGGATCATCGCGGCCGCCTTCATCATGGGGGACATTACGAGCGGCAAGTTCGGATCGTCCCTTGGCGGCGGCGAGACCGCCGCCAAGGCGGGCGGGTCGCGCCTCACCATGACCGAATTGCAGGACCGGGTGCAGCGCGTGTTCGAAAATGCGCGCAGGTCCAATCCGGGATTGCAGATCGGCGACTTCCTGGCGCAGGGCGGCGCGGCGCAGGTCTATGACCAGCTTGTCGCGTCGATGACGCTGAAGGAATATGCGAGCGACCAGAAGGTGCACATCTCCAAGCGGCTGGTCGATGCCCAGATCGCGCAGATCCCCGCCTTCCAGGATGCGGCCGGCAATTTCAGCCAGGAGAATTTCCGGCAGTTGCTGCTGCGCGAGCGGATCACCGAACAGGCGCTGCGCGACGACATCAGCCGCGAGATACTGGAGCGGCAGATGCTGGCCCCGCTGGGGCTGGGCGTGAAGCTGACCGACTCCATGGTGCTGCCCTATGCCTCGCTGCTGCTGGAGGCGCGCCAGGGCACCATCGCCCTCGTTCCCGCGACCGCGTTCAAGGACATTGCCGACCCGACCGACGCGCAACTCGGCGATTTCTACAGGAAGAATGCCGCGCGCTATACGATTCCGGAACAGCGCCGCATCCGCTACGCCGTGATCGACGCCGAACGCTTCGCGCAGGCCGCGCAGCCGACCGATGCGGAGATCGCCGGCTATTATAATCAGAACAAGGCCGCCTACGCCGCGAAGGAGAGCCGCAGCTTCGAGCAGCTGATCCTGCCGACCGAGGCGGGCGCCAAGGCGATCGCGGATCAGGTGAAGGGCGGCAAGTCGCTCGCCGGCGCAGCGCAATCGGCCGGCCTCTCCGTCTCCGAACTGAAGGACCAGAGCCGGGAGGCGCTGGCCTCCGCCGCGTCCGCCGCCGTCGCCAATGCCGGTTTTGCCGCGAAACAGGGCGAGTTGGTGGGGCCGCTGCGTGGATCGCTGGGCTGGGTGCTGCTGCGGGTCACGACGGTCAGCACGACCCCGGCCCGCGCGCTGGCGGCGGTGCGGGACGAGATCGTCACCACGCTGCGCGCGCAGAAGGAGAAGCGGCTGCTCAATGACTTCACCGGCAAGATCGAGGATCAGATCGCCAATGGCGGCAGCTTCGAGGAAGTGGTGAAGGACAATGGCCTGAAGCTGGAAACGACGCCGTTCCTCGTCTCCTCCGGCAAGCAGGTGGAGGATGTGGCCTATCAGGTGCCGGCGGATGTGAAGCCGCTGCTCGCCCCTGTCTTCGGCATGAGCCAGGACGACGATGCGCAACTGGTCCCGATCGTTGCCGACAAGCGCTATGCCCTGACCGCGCCCGGCGACATACAGGCCGCCGCGCCGCCGCCGCTCGCCAAGGTGAAACCGCTGGTCGCGATGCAGTACAAGCTGGCCCAGGGCAATGAGAAGGCCAAGGCATTGGCCGAGCAGATCCGCGCCAAGGTCGCCAAGGGCATGAAGCTGGACGAGGCGGTCGCCGCCGCCGGCGTCGCCCTGCCCAAGCCGCAGGTGGTGGGCGGCCGCCGCGCCGACATCATGCGCGACGGCCAGCGTCCGCCCGCCGAAGTGGCGATGCTGTTCACCATGGCGACCAACAGCGTGAAGACGCTGCCCGCCGGGCAGGATCGCGGCTATTTCGTGGTGCAGTTGAACGGCATCAAGCGCGGCGATGCAGGCAGCGACAAGGCGCTGGTGAATCAGGTCCGCGACCAGCTCAGCGAAGTGGTCGGCCAGGAATATGGCCAGCAGTTCGAGCGCGCGGTCGAGAAGGAGCTGGGCGTCAGGCGGAACGCCAATGCGGTGGCCGGCGTGCAGCGCGCGCTCGCCAACGCCAATAGTGGCGGTCAGTAAGGTGGTTGCGGGGAGACCGGCGGGGATGGACGGCATCGAGAGCGCGCGCAAGGCATTGGCGGCGGGGCAATCCGCGCTGGTGTGGCGGCGCCAGATCGCCGACACGGACACGCCGATTTCCGCCGCGCTGAAATTGTTCGAGCCCGATCGCGGCGATTTCCTGCTGGAATCGGTCGAGGGCGGCGCGGTGCGAGGCCGCCACAGCCTGATCGGGCTCGCCCCCGACCTCGTCTTCCGGGCGCAGGGCCATGCGGCGGAGATCAACCGGCAATGGGCGACCGACCGGGAGGCCTTCGTGCCGGAAGGCGCCGACGCGCTGGACGCGTTGCGGGCGCTGGTGGCGGAATGCCGGGCTGAGCTTGATCCGGCGCTGCCCGCTGCGCTGGCCTGCCTGGTCGGCTATTTCGGCTATGAGACGGTCGGGCTGGTCGAGAAGCTGCCGCGTCCGCCCGAAAATGCGATTGCGCTGCCGGACATGCTGTTCGTGCGGCCGACGGTGATATTGGTGTTCGACCGGCTGGCCGATGCACTGTTCCTGGTCGCGCCGGTGTGGAAGGGAAGCTTTGCCGATGCCGACCGCGCCGTCGAGCAGGCGCTGGAACGGATCGACGCCGTTGCCGCCCGGCTGGCGGCTCCCCTCCCCGCGCAGGCCGCTCCCGCCGGGATTGCCGAAGTCGCCGTGACGCCGGTGCTGGAGCCGGGCCGCTATGCCGCGATGGTCGAAAAGGCGAAGGACTATATCGTTGCGGGCGACATTTTTCAGGTGGTGCTGGCGCAGCGCTTCACCAGCCCGTTCACGCTGCCGCCGATTGCGCTTTACAGGGCATTGCGGCGGATCAACCCTTCGCCCTTCCTTTATTATCTCGACCTGCCCGGCTTTGCGCTGATCGGGTCGAGTCCGGAAATCCTGGTCCGGGCGCGGGATGGCGAGGTCACGATCAGGCCCATCGCCGGCACCCGGCCCCGCGGCAGGAATGCCGTCGAAGATGCCGCCAACCGCGAAAGCCTGCTGGCCGACCCCAAGGAGCGGGCGGAGCATCTGATGCTTCTGGACCTGGGGCGTAACGATGTGGGGCGGGTCGCGGCGGCCGGCACCGTCACCGTGACGGACAGCTACAGCGTCGAATTCTACAGCCATGTGATGCATATCGTGTCGAACGTGGTGGGACAGCTGGCGCCGGACCGGGACGCGCTGGACGCCTTGTTCGCGGGCTTTCCCGCGGGGACCGTGTCGGGAGCGCCCAAGGTGCGCGCCTGCGAGATCATCGCGGAACTGGAGCCGGAAACGCGCGGGGCCTATGCCGGGGGCGTCGGCTATTTCGGGCCGGACGGCAATATGGATAGCTGCATCGTGCTACGCACCGCCGTGCTCAAGGACGGCGTGATGCATGTGCAGGCGGGCGCGGGCATCGTCGCGGATTCGACGGCGGAATATGAGCAGCGGGAGTGCGAGGCGAAGAGCGGCGCGTTGCTCGCCGCTGCGCGGGAAGCGGTGGCGCTGGCGCGCGAGTCAGGGTTTGGGCAGTAGGGTTGTTGCGGTGATTGGCGGCGGTCTATGGCCATCCCAGGACATTCCCCTCCCGTAAACGGAAGGGGTTAGCGGTGGGCGCGAGCGGAGCGAGCTTCTGACTTGGCCGTTGCAAAACAACGCGGATGTTGCGCCAGCCCACCCCCTAACCCCCTCCGGCTTGCGGGAGGGGGAACATCCGCTCCCCACCCAAGCGCGCCATCGGTCAGCTCACTTCAAAGCTCACCCCTGGCGCGCCGGATTTCGAACCATTTGCGCACATTGTCATTATGCTCTTGCAGCGTGTCCGCGAAGATATGGCCGCCCTTCCCGTCCGCGACGAAGTAGAGCGCCTTCGTCTCCGCCGGGTGCAGCACCGCGAGGATCGACAGGCGTCCCGGATTGGCGATCGGCCCCTTGGGCAGACCGGTCATCGCATAGGTGTTATAGTCGTTGACCGCGGCGATTTCGGACTTTCTGATCCGCCGGCCCAAGGGCTTGCCCCGGGTGATCGGATAGATGATCGTCGGATCGGCCTGGAGCATCATGCGCGCCTTCAGGCGATTGCCGTAAACCCCGGCGACGGTCGGCCGCTCGGCAGGCACGGCCGTTTCCTTTTCGACGATGCTGGCGAGGATGACGGCTTCCCTGGGCGTTTTTGCGACCGTGTTGGGCGCCCGTTCCGCCCACATCTTCGCCAGCGCCTTGCTCATCGCACCCTGCATGCGCTTCAGCACCGCCGCCCGGCTCTCGCCCTTGTCGAAGGCATAGCTGTCGGGCAGAACGCTGCCTTCCTCCGGCACCGGAATCTCGCCCGTCAGTTCCTCATTCGCCATCAGCCGTTCATGGACCAGGATGGAGGGCATGCCCTCCGGTATGGTGACCAGCCGGGTCAGCGTCCTGCCGCCCTGGAGGATGCGGAAAATATCGGAATTGCTGGCGCCCTTGGGAATCAGGAATTCGCCCGCCTTGATCGACTTGCCGCGGCCGAAGACCTTGGCCCGCGTCAGGAAGGCGTCGGCGGAGCGCACCGCCCCCTTCTGCTTCAGGAGAATGGCGGTGTCCGCGATGGTCGAGCCTTCGGGCACGACGATGGCGATGTCCTTCGTCGCCGGGCCTGCCTCGGTCCAGCCATAGACGAAGCGGAAAGCGACGAACGCCGCGACGGCCAGGCCGATCAGCACTATGCCCAAGCCAAGCCGTCGCATCGCCGATGTCTCAGACCGCCTTCATGATGAGCGAGGCGTTGGTGCCGCCGAAGCCGAACGAATTGTTCAGCACCGCGCGCACCTTGCGTTCCTTGGCGACATGCGGGACGAGGTCGACGCCCTTGCAGCTTTCGCTCGGCTCGTCGAGGTTCAGCGTCGGCGGCACGATCTGGTCGCGCAGCGCCAGGATGCAGAAGATGCTCTCCACCGCGCCCGCGCCGCCCAGCAGATGGCCGATGGCCGACTTGGTCGAGCTCATCGACATGGTGCCCAGATGTTCCCCGAACAGCCGCTTCACCGCGCCCAGTTCCAGCTCGTCGCCCAAAGGCGTCGAAGTGCCGTGCGCGTTCACATAGTCGATGTCGCCAAGGCCAAGGCCGGATTTCCTGAGCGCCATTTCCATGGAACGATAGGCACCATTGCCCTCCGGATGGGGGGCGGTGACGTGATAGGCGTCGCCCGACAGGCCATAGCCGACGACTTCGGCGTAGATTTTCGCGCCGCGCGCCTTGGCCCGCTCATATTCCTCCAGCACGACCACGCCCGCGCCTTCGCCCATGACGAAGCCGTCGCGGTTGACGTCATAGGGCCGCGAGGCCTTTTCCGGCGTGTCGTTGAAGGCGGTGGAAAGCGCGCGGGCCTGGGCGAAGCCGGCGATGCCGATCGGGCAGATCGCGCTTTCCGCGCCGCCCGCCAGCATCACGTCGGCATCGTCCAGCGCGATCATGCGGGCAGCGTCGCCGATCGAATGCGCACCGGTCGAGCAGGCTGTCACGACGGCGTGATTGGGGCCCATGAGACCGTATTTGATCGACACCTGGCCGGAGATCAGGTTGATGAGGCGGCCATGGACGAAGTGCGGGCTGACCCGGCCCGGCCCCCGGTTCGCCAGCACCAGCGATTCGCTTTCGATGCCCGGCAGGCCGCCAATGCCCGAACCGATCGAGCAGCCGGCGCGCAGACGATCCTCCTCGCTCATATTGTCGAGACCGGCGTCGCGCAGCGCCTGGCTGGCGGCGGAAATGCCATAGACGATGAACGGGTCGACCTGCCGCTGGATCTTGTGATCCACGTCCAGCCCGGCATCATAGCCATATTCATGATCCGCCGGCTTCACTTCGCAGGCGATGCGGCACTTATATTCGCTGGCGTCGAAGCGCGTGATCGTCGCCGCGCCGGACTTCGACGCGATGATGTTCTTCCAGGTCGTTTCCACATCCCCGCCGAGCGGGCTGACCATGCCAAGGCCGGTGACGACAACACGACGCATATGCTTGCTCCGAAAAATAGTCTTTGGCTCAACGCCGCCCATCTAGCCATTGGAAAGGCGATTGTGAACGGGACCAGATACGAAAAGGCTCCCCAAGACCCGGTTTTGCCGGACAGGAGGAGCCATTCCCTTTTGTAAACGCAGCGGCCACCCGATGCCGGGCAGGCCGCCGAACGCTCTTACTGCTTGCTGTCGATATAATCGATGGCATCCTTGACGGTGGCGATCTTCTCGGCCGCATCGTCGGGGATTTCGACGCCGAATTCTTCCTCGAACGCCATCACCAGCTCAACGATGTCCAGGCTGTCAGCGCCCAGATCGTCGATGAAGCTCGCATCCTCGGTCACCTTTTCGGCTTCGACGCCCAGATGCTCGACGACGATTTTCTTTACGCGATCCGCGGTCTCACTCATGAGTGGTCCTTCTTACTGGGTATCGTTGATGGTTCTGAATATTTGTTAAGGCATGCCCTAGAGGCAAGCCCAACGAGAGGCAAGAGGCAAGAAACAATCGGATGGCATCGCCCCACCTGCATTCGACTCCTCAGCCCCGATGGCACAAGGTTGCCCTTTTGCAAATGCCCAAAATTTTCGGCCGCGATGGAATAAAGCCGCAGCGTGGGACTTTGGGACCGACCGATCCCTCCCCCTCAGATCATCGCCATGCCGCCATTGACATGCAGCGTCTGGCCGGTGACGTAACCCGCCTCCTTGCTGGCGAGATAGACCACGGCCGCGCCGATGTCCTCCCCCGCGCCCAGATCGCCCGCCGGAATCCTGGCGAGGATCGCGCCTTTCTGCGCATCGTTCAGCGCGTCGGTCATGGCCGAACGGATGAAGCCCGGCGCGACGCAGTTCACGGTGATGCCCCGGCTCGCCAGTTCCTGACCCAGCGACTTGGACATGCCGATGATGCCGGCCTTGGACGCGGCATAATTGGCCTGTCCCGGATTGCCGGTGACGCCCACGACCGAGGTGATGGAGACGATGCGGCCGAAACGCGCCTTCATCATCGGCTTGGCGGCGGCGCGGGCCAGGCGGAAGGCGGCCTCCAGATTGACGGCGATCACGTCCGACCATTCCTCGTCCTTCATGCGCAGGATCAGGTTGTCGCGGGTGATGCCGGCATTGTTGACGAGGATGTCGAGCTTGCCGCCCAGCGCTTCCACCGCTTGGCCCACCAGCGCGTCGACCGCCGCCGGGTCGCCGAGGTTGCAGACGAGCGTCTTGTGGTCCCCGCCCAGTTCCGCGGCGAAGGCCTTCAGCTTCTCCTCATTGCTGCCCGAAAGGGCGAGCGTGGCGCCCTGCGCGGCGAGGGCCTTCGCAATGGCGGAGCCGATGCCCCCCGAAGCGCCCGTCACCAGCGCGGTCATGCCTGTCAGATCGAACATTCTAATCTCCCTTGAAGTTCGGCGTCCGGCGCTCGAAAAAGGCGTCGATCGCCTCATCATGATCCGCCGTCGCATGGGCCAGCGCCTGCATCGCGCCCGCCATTTCCATGATCTGGTTCAATTCCGCCGTCTGCGCCGCGCGCAGCAGCCGCTTGGTCATCCGCGTGGCATGCGGCGGATTGGCGGCGATCCTGTCGGCCACCCTGCGCGCCGCCGCCAGCAGGTCGGCATCCGGCACCACCTCGCTCACCAGCCCGATCCGCAGCGCCTCTTCCGCGTCGATGGTCTCACCGGTCAGCGCCAGTTCGGTCGCCTTGGAGAAGCCGACGATGCGCGGCAGCAGCCACGCGCCGCCATCGCCGGAAACGATGCCCAGCTTGACGAAGGATTCCGCGAATTTTGCGGATTGCGCCGCGATCCTGACATCGCACATCAGCGTCAGGTCGCAGCCCGCGCCGATGGCCGGGCCGTTGACCGCCGCGATCACCGGCAGTTCGAGCGCCTGGAACAGCAGCGGCAGCCGCTGGATTCCCGCCCGGTAGTTGCGCCGCGTCTGCGCCGGCAGTCCCGCGCGCAGGCCGCCCGCATCGGGGCGCATCGCATTGAGGTCGCCCCCCGATGAAAAGGCGCTGCCCGCCCCGGTCAGGATCGCCACCCGCACCGACAGGTCGCGATCCGCCTGCTCGAACACCGCGCACAGGGCGTCGACCATCGCCGGATCGGAGATCGGGTTGCGCCGGTCCGGCATGTCGAGCGTGACCGTCAGGACGGCTCCGTCACGGCTGGTCAGGACGGGAGCGCTGCTCATGCCGCCGCTCACAGCGCGCCCAGCGCGGCCTCGATATCGTCCATCGTCACGACGCTGCGCACGGTGGCGTCGGGAGCGATGCGCTTCACCATCGGACCCAGCACCTTGCCGCCCAGTTCGACGAATTCGGTGACGCCCGCGTCCCACATGGCGGCGACGGATTCGCGCCAGCGCACGCGGCCCGTCACCTGCTCGACCAGCCGCAGCCTGATCTCGTCCGGATCGGCGATCGCGCTTGCCAGCACATTGGCATAGACCGGCAGCAGCGGCGTGTTGATCGCCGCCTTGCCCAGGGCATCCTCCATCGCCTCCGCCGCGGGCTGCATCAGCGGGCAGTGGAAGGGCGCGGAAACCGGCAGCAGGACGCCGCGCTTGATGCCATGGTCCTTCACCAGCGCGACGGCGCGCTCGATCGCGCCGCGATGGCCGGAAATCACCACCTGCGTCGGATCATTGTCATTGGCGACGGTGCAGATCTCACCCTCGGCAGCCGCCTCCGCCAATGCCTGCGCCTTCTCTATGTCCGCGCCCAGCAGGGCCGCCATCGCGCCCTCGCCCACCGGCACGGCCGCCTGCATTGCGCGCCCGCGCAGCTTCAGCAGCTTCGCCGTGGTGCCAATGTCGAACGCCTCCGCCGCGCACAGCGCGCTATATTCGCCAAGGCTGTGCCCGGCGACGTAATCGCCTTTCTCCGCCAGCGAAAAGCCGCCTTCCTTCTGCATCACGCGCAGGGTCGCCAGCGCATTGGCCATGATCGCGGGCTGGGCGTTTTCCGTCAGCGTCAGGTCGCTTTCCGGCCCCTCCACCATGATGCGGAACAAATGCTGCGACAGGGCGTCATCGACCTCCTGAAACAGCTCCCTCGCGGCCGGGCTCGCATCGGCCAGCGCCTTGCCCATGCCGACCGACTGGCTGCCCTGCCCTGGAAAAAGAAATGCCCTCATCATCCACCTTCTGACATGCGCGCCCCTGCAAAAGCGCAATTTTTCAAAGTCGTTACACTTTGAGACACAAATGCCGTTGAGGCGCCCGGCCCATTTCGGCAGTTCTCGTTGGAGGACCGCCTTTAACGATGACGGAGTATAAGGAAAAGGTGCGATATCGCTTTGGATGGATCACGGGAACCGCGCTGGTCCTGTCGGGCTGCGCAGCCGGTCCCGATTATCGCGCCCCTGCCCCCGCAGCGCTCGGCGTGCCGGCGGCCTATAGCCAGGGCGGCGGCGCTCCGCTCGACGAAGCGGAGCTTGGCGCCTGGTGGACGCGGCTCGACGATCCGGCGCTGAGCGGCCTGATCGACCGGGCGATCGCCCATAATCTGGACATCGTTCAGGCGCAGGCGCGTCTGCGCCAGGCGCGGGAGTCGCTGCGGCAGGCAAGGGCCGCCTTCCTGCCGCAGGTGAACGGATCGGCCAGCGGCGGGCGCAACTACAGCAGCCGGGATGCGGGCGGGCGGCTGGACCCCAGCGGCAATCCGATCGGCGGCGGCGGCTCCAACTGGTCGAGCAGCTATTCCGTCGGCGCCAATGCAAGCTGGCAGGTCGACCTGTTCGGTGAACTGTCCCGTTCGGCGGAGGCCGCGCGGGCCGATCTTGCCGCATCCGGCTATGACCTGGCCAATGTGCGGGCGACGATCGTCTCCGAACTCGTCACCAACTATGTGCAGGCGCGTCTGGCGCAGGAGCAGTTGCGCGTCGCGCGGGAGACGCAGGCGATCCAGCAGGACAATTACAACATCGCCAACTGGCGGCTTCAGGCGGGCCTCGTCTCCTCGATCGACGCGGAGCAGGCGCGGGCGCAACTGGCGCAGACCAACGCCACCGTCCCGCAGCTTGAGGCGAGCCTTCGGGGCAGCCTCAACCGTATCGCCGTGCTGACGGGGCAGGCGCCCGGCGAAGCGACCCGGAGCCTTGAAACGCCGGCGCCGATTCCCGCCGCGCCCGCGCAGATCGCCACCGGCATTCCCGCCGACACGCTGCGCCAGCGGCCGGACGTGCGCTCGGCCGAACGGGCGCTGGCCGCCGCGACGGCGCGCATCGGCGTGGCGCAGGCGCAGCTTTATCCTTCCCTTGGCATCAGCGGCAATATCGGCACCACGTCCAACAGTTTCAAAGACCTGTTCAGCCTGGTCACCGGCGGCGTATTCGCCAATGTGGCGCAGGTCATCTTCGACGGCGGACGCCTCGCCTCGCAGGTCCGTTCGCAACGGGCGGCCACCGACGCCGCCTTCGCCGCCTACAAGCAGGCGGTGCTGTCCGCGCTGGAGGATGTGGAGAATGCCATGGCGTCGCTGTCGAGCGCACGCGCCCGCAAGGCGGAGTTCGCGACCGCCTATGAAGCGTCGAACAATGCCGCGATACTGGCGCGCAGCCAGTACCAGGCGGGTCTGATCGATTTCCAGACGCTTTCCCAGAGCGAGAATTCGCTTTTGAACGCGCGCAACAGCCTTGCCGGCGCGCAATCCGACGAGGTCCTTGGCCTGGCCCAGCTTTACAATGCGCTGGGCGGCGGCTGGCAGAATATGGAAGGCCGTCCCCCCTCATGAGCAAAAAGATGAGCAATGATGTGACCAGCGATCAGGACATCAACGACTTTCTTGGCGCGCGGCCGGAAAAGCCGTGGCGCAAATGGGTGGTCCGGGGCGCGGTGGGCGTCGCCCTGCTGATCCTCATCCTGCTGCTTGCGCGCTGCTTTTCGGGCGACGACAAGCCCAATTATGCGACGCGGGAAGTGCGCAAGGGCGACCTTACCGTCTCCGTATCCGCCACCGGCAATCTGAAGCCCATCAATCAGGTCGATGTCGGTTCCGAACAGTCGGGCAAGATCACGGCGGTCTATGTCGATGTGAACGACCGGGTGACCAGGGGGCAGAAGCTGGCCGAACTCGACACCCGGCGGCTGGTGGATACGATCAACCAGAACCGCGCGCAGCTTTCCTCCTCGCAGGCCAGCGTGGCGCAGGCGGAAGCGCAGGCGGCGCTGGCCAGGGCGACGCTCGACCGCCAGCTCAACGTGTTCAAGCTTTCCGGCGGGCGCGTTCCCGCCAGGACGGAACTGGACGCCGCCCGGGCCGACTATTGTTCCGCCCTCGCCAACCTCCGCTCCGCACAGGCGCAGGTTCGCGTTTCCCAGGCGCAGCTTTCCACGGCGCAGACCAATCTTTCCATCGCCCAGATCGTCTCGCCCGTGACCGGCGTCGTCCTGTCCCGCGACATAGAGCCGGGCCAGACCGTCGCCGCCTCGCTCAACGCGCCGGTGCTCTTCACCATTGCGGAAGACCTGACCCAGATGGAGGTGGAGGTTTCCGTCGACGAGGCGGATGTGGGACAGGTGAAGGAGGGCCAGAGCGCCAATTTCTCCGTCGACGCCTTCCCCGGCCGCACCTTTCCGGCGCGGGTGACGCGGGTCAATGTGGGCTCCAACAGCGCCAGCAGCAGCAGTTCCTCCTCATCGTCGGGGGGCAGCGCGGCCAGCAGCACGACGGGCACCGTCGTCGCCTATACGGCGGTGCTGTCGGTGGACAACAAGGACGAGATATTGCGCCCCGGCATGACCGCGACCGCCGACATCGTGACGCAGGAACTGCATGACGTGCTGCTGGTCCCCAACAGCGCGCTTCGCTTCAAGCCCAGCGCGGGCAACCAGGGCGGCGGCATCACCAGCCAGATCGTCCCCGGCCCGCGCAGGTTCCGGCGCGGCGGCGCGAGCCGGCAGGTCAGTTTCGGCATTGGCAGCAGCCAGACCGTCTATGTCGTGGGCGAGGACGGCAATCCCAAGGCCGTGCAGGTGACCGTCGGCGCCAGCGACGGCGCGCGCACGGTCATCACGGGCGGCGACCTGAAACCGGGCATGCGCGTCATCACCGGGCAGCTTGCGGCGGGCCAGCAGGCGCCGGCGGAGGATCAGGCCGATGGCGGTTCGCAGGGCGGCGGGCCGCGCGACCGCAACCGCCGGACGGAAGGCGGCCGGTCCACCGACGGCAGCCCGGCCACTGTCGGCAAGCTCGGCAATTCGGGCGACGGGAAGGCCGAAACCGCGCCGGTCGCGCCATCGGCGCCGAAGGGCCAGGGCGGCGAGCCGCGCGGCACCGGCCGGCAGAGCGGAACCTGACGCGCATGGCCGCCGATCCGATCATCTCCCTTCGCGGCGTCACCAAGGTCTATGGCTCCGGCCCGACAGCCTTTCAGGCGCTGAAGGGCATCGACCTCGACATTGCGCAAGGCGATTTCGTGGCGGTCATGGGGCCTTCGGGCTCCGGCAAGTCGACGACGATGAACATATTGGGCTGCCTCGACGTGCCCTCCGGCGGGGAGTTCCTGTTCAAGGGCCGCCATGTCGAAACGCTCGACCGCGACCAGCGCGCCCTGCTGCGCCGCCGCTATCTGGGCTTCGTGTTCCAGGGGTTCAACCTGCTGTCCCGCACCACGGCGCTGGAAAATGTCGAACTGCCCCTGCTGTATCGCGGCGAGGACAAGAAGACCCGATATGAGGCGGGCATGGCGGCGCTCGACAAGGTAGGCCTGAAGGACTGGTGGGACCATACGCCCGCCGAACTGTCCGGCGGGCAGCAGCAGCGCGTCGCCATCGCCCGCGCCATCGTGACCCAGCCCGACGTGCTGCTGGCGGACGAGCCGACCGGCAACCTCGATTCCGAAAGATCGGTGGAGATCATGGAACTGCTGACCGACCTCAACCGCAATGGCGGCATCACTGTGCTGATGGTGACGCATGAGCCGGACATGGCGGCCTTCGCGCGGACCATCGTGCATTTCAAGGATGGGTTGGTGGAGCGGGTCGAGCAGGGAGTGACGGCGTGATGGCGATATTTTCCCCCGTCATTACCACCTCCGCGGGGATGACGGAAATGAACGAAGGCGCGCGCTGAAGATGCTGGGCACCACCGTCATCCTCGCCTTTCGCGCGATCAACCGGCACAAGCTGCGCAGCTTCCTCACCACGCTGGGCATCATCATCGGCGTGGCGGCGGTCGTCACCATGGTCACGCTGGGCAATGGCGCGACCGCCGCCGTGCGCGAACAGATCAGCTCGCTGGGCGCCAATGTGCTGCAACTTCGTCCCGGCCAGGGGTTCGGCCGGGGCGGTGGCGGACCGCGCCCGCCCGACTTCAAGCCCGCCGACCTGACCGCCATCGAGAACCAGCTTACCGGCGTCCGCGCGGTCGCGCCGATGGTGCAGTCGAGCGGCACGGCCATCTATGAAGGCAGCAACTGGTCCACCACTGTCTATGGCACTACCGCCGCCTATTTCGAGGTGCAAAGCTGGAAGGCCGACACCGGCCGCCTTTTCATGCCGGAGGAGGAGGAAGCGGGAAAACCCGTCTGCATCATCGGCAATACGGTGCGCACCAACCTGTTCCAGAGCAATGACCCCATCGGCAAGCGCATACGCATCAAGGGCGTATCCTGCCAGGTGATCGGCGCGCTCGCGACACGGGGCCAAGGCGGCTTCGGGGATCAGGACGATGTGGTGGTCATGCCGATCAAGTTCGTCCAGCGCCGCTTCACCGGCGACCGCGACATCAGCCAGATCATGGTCGCGGTAGACGACGCCTATGACACCAGCACGGTCCAGACCAGCCTGGAGGAGCTGATGCGCGAACGCCGCAAGGTGAAGCCGGGCGCGGAAGATAATTTCAACGTCTTCGACACCAAGCAGATCAGCGACACGCTGACCGGCACCACCACCATATTGACGCAGATCGTGGCGGCGGTGGCGGCGATTTCCCTGCTGGTGGGGGGCATCGGCATCATGAACATCATGCTGGTGTCGGTGACGGAGCGCACCCGCGAGATCGGCATCCGCCTCGCCATCGGCGCGGTCGCTCGCGAAGTGCTGATGCAGTTTCTGGTCGAGGCCATCGTGCTGTCCTGCCTGGGCGGGCTGATCGGCCTGTTCCTGGCGCTGATCGCCTCGGTCGCGATCGCTCCGCTGATGCAGGTGCCCTTCATCTTCGATGTGAAGGTGAATCTGATCGCCTTCCTCTTCTCGGCCGCGATCGGTGTCGTCTTCGGCTATTTTCCGGCCCGCCGCGCCGCCGCGCTCAACCCGATAGACGCCCTGCGCCACGAATAGGCCATGGCTTGTTCATGGCGCAGGCAGGGCGCCGGTTCCGGGTCTGGGACCGGGCTCCCGCCTTCGCGGGAAACATTCAATTCCCCCTGCCCGTTACATTTTCTCACAATTTTTCCGGCTGCCGGCACAGTCCTGCGACAAGCGCCGCCTATCGCTCCCCCATGACGCCCGCAGGGCATTGCGAAAGGGAGATCATGATCAAGACCGCCATTCTGGGCCTGTCGGCCTGCGCCCTGCTGTTCGGCCTGGGCGTCGGCCCCTGGGGCGGCGTCCCCGGTCTCCGGCCCGCACCCGTGCTGGAGGGCAAGGACCGTCCGATCCTGCTCCAGCGCATGGTCGTGACGGCAACGCCGCTTTCCGACTGACCTCATCCGCGCCTTCTACCCACCATCGTGCGCCAAAGGGGGCGCCGGCTGGCGACAAAGCAGATGTGGCGACAGAAACCTGGAGCGTCCGGCCTGCGTCCGATCCACCTGATGCAGCGCGCTCCGGAACGAAGCCCCGAAGCCCCTTCGGGGCTTTTTCCATGCCAGGGCTCAGGCGGAAAATGGAAATACGCCCTTCTTCGAAAAACTGAACGGACATTCATGCAAATCACTGGAAAAACAGGAATTATGAACCGATATTCAGACTAATTCCGCACCTGTTACAATTTCCGACATTCTTTACTGACCGATGGCACAAGCCTGCGACAAATGCGTCCTATTTCTGCTTCAACGCCGGACAGCCGGCGGCAAGATCGAAGAAGAAGGAGCAAGTCCATGTTCAGGAAGTTTCTCGCGGCGCTGACCGCCACCACCATGATCGCAAGCCCCATGGTCGTCAGCCAGGCCCAGGCCGCGCCGCAGCGGGAAGTGCATCAGGTGGTGAAGCATGGCCCCCATGGCCGCACCGTCACCAAGACCACGGTGATCCGCAAGGACAATCATCGCCGCTGGGCCAAGGGCCAGCGTTTCGACCGCCGCCATGCGAGCAACTATCGCGTGATCGACAATTATCGCGGCTATCGCCTGCGCACCCCGCCGCGCGGCTATCATTGGGTTCGTTCGGGCAATGACGCGCTGTTGGTCGCCATCGCCAGCGGCATCATCGCATCGGTCGTCACCGGCGCGATCCGCTAAGGCCGATACGCCCCGGAGCCGCGCTCCGGGGCGTCCTATACCAGCCCCGTCAGATAATAGACCGCGATCACCACGAAGACGGTGAAGGTCTTGATCAGCGTCAGGGCGAAAATATCCTTATAGGCCTGCCGGTGCGTCAGGCCCGTCACCGCCAGCAAGGTGATGATCGCGCCATTGTGCGGCAGGCTGTCCATCCCTCCGCTCGCCATGGAGGCCACCCGGTGCAGCACCTCGCGCGGGATGCCCGCCGCATCGCCCGCCGCCGCGAACTGTTCCGCCATGGCGGCAAGCGCGATCGACAGCCCACCCGAAGCCGAGCCGGTGATCCCGGCAAGCGACGTCACGGTAATCGCCTCGTTGACCAGTGGATCGGGCACGGCCTTCAGCGCTTCCTTCACCGCCAGAAAACCCGGCAGCGCGGCGATCACCGCGCCGAAGCCATATTCGACCGCCGTATTCATCCCCGCCAGCAGCGCGCCGCCCACGGCCGCCTTCGACCCATCGGCAAAGCGCCGCGCCACTTGCGGGAAGGCGAAGAGCAGGATCGTCCCTATGCCCAGCAGCAGGGCGCCCTCCACCGCCCAGAGCGCGGCGACCTGAGCCACCTTCACCACGACGGGATCGGTCAGGCCGGCCAGCGACACGGCCACCTCCTCCCCCGCCACAAGGCGCGGGATCAGCATGGTCAGCGCCAGATTGCCCAATCCCACCACCAGCAGCGGCAGCAGGGCGATCAGCGGATGCACGGTCCGATCGCCCCGGTCCGCGGCTTCCGGCTCGTTCACCAGCGTCTCCGGCGCGCCATAGCCCTCCCCCGCCGCCTGCATCGCCCGCCTGCGCCAGCCCAGATAGGTGAGGCCCAGCCCCATGATGCAGACCGATCCTGCCAGCCCCAGCGCCGGGGCCGCCCAGGCGGTCGTGCCGAAGAAGCTGGTCGGGATGATGTTCTGGATCTGCGGCGTTCCCGGCATCGCATCCATGGTGAAGGTGATGGCGCCAAGACCGATGGTCGCGGGTATCAGCCGCTTGGGAATGTCGCCCTGCCGGAACATCTCCGCGGCGAAGGGATAGACGGCGAACACCGCCACGAACACCGAAACGCCGCCATAGGTCAGCAGCGCCGACACCAGCATGATCGCGGGGATCGCCTGGCCTGCCCCCACCAGCCCGATCACGGCGGTGACGATCGCGCGCGAGAAGCCGGAAACCTCTATCAGCTTGCCGAACAGCGCGCCGAGCAGGAACACCGGGAAATAAAGCTTCAGGAAGCTTCCCACCCTTTCCATGAAGACGCCGGAAAAGACCGCTGGCACGGCGGCGGGATCGGTCAGGAACACGGCCAGCATCGCCAGCAGCGGCGCCATCACGATGACGCTCATCCCCCGATAGGCCGCGACCATCAGCAATATCAGCGACAGGGCCGCTATTCCGACCGCCATAAGATGCCCCCCTCCGTTCGGGCTGAACCTGCCGAAGCCCCGCCCGTCAATCCTTGCAACCGAGATTAAAGAAGAAAAGGGCTTCGACAAGCTCATCCCGAACGGTAAAATTGCGTGCCCCTGCTGCGCCGATCCGCCCTTGCCTTTCCCGCGCATTTCCGTCATAGGCGCCGCTTCGCACGACCCGGGGTGACTCGCGGTCGCGCGAATCAATGCTTGAGACGACAGCCGGAGGGGCGTTCCACATGGGGTGGGCGTCAGCGATCGGCCAACAGATGAGGCAATACCCATGGCTCTTTACGAGCATGTGTTCCTTGCGCGCCAGGATCTGGCACAGGCGCAGGTGGACGCTCTGGCGGAAACCGCCACCAAGATCGTCGAGGATATGCAGGGCAAGGTGACCAAGGTCGAGACCTGGGGCCTGCGCTCGCTGGCCTACAAGATCGCCAAGAACCGCAAGGCGCATTATGTGATGCTGAACATCGACGCCCCGGCCGGCGTCGTCGCGGAGCTGGAGCGCCAGACCCAGATCAACGAAGACATCATCCGCTACATGACCATCAAGGTCGATGAGCTGGAGACCGGTCCGTCGGTCATGATGCGCAAGCAGGAACGCGCCGAACGCGGTCCGCGCGGCGATCGTGGCGACCGCAATGATCGTGGGGGCGATCGCGGCCCGCGCCGCGAGCGCGAAGAAGCCGCCGGCGAATAAGGAGATCTGAACCATGGCACGCCCGTTTTTCCGCCGCCGCAAGAGCTGCCCCTTCGCCGCCAAGGATGCGCCGAAGATCGATTACAAGGACGTCCGTCTGCTGCAGGGCTTCGTGTCCGAACGCGGCAAGATCGTCCCCAGCCGCATCACCGCGGTGTCCGCCAAGAAGCAGCGCGAGCTGGCCCAGGCCATCAAGCGCGCCCGTCACCTGGGCCTGCTGCCCTATATCGTGAAGTAAGGGAGAAAGACCCATGGAAATCATTCTCCTTGAACGCATCGAGAAGCTGGGCGCCATCGGCGACGTCGTCACCGTGAAGGACGGTTACGCGCGTAACTACCTGCTGCCCAACAAGAAGGCGCTGCGTTCGAACGCCGCCAACAAGAAGGTCTTCGAAGCGAACCGCGCGAAGATCGAGGCCGACAACGCCGCTCGCCGCTCGGACGCCGAAAAGGCTGCCGAAGGCGTGAACGGCAAGCAGATCGTCCTGATCCGCCAGTCGTCGAACGCCGGCCACCTCTATGGTTCGGTCGCCGTCCGTGACGTCGTCGAAGCGCTGCACGCCGATGGCGTCACCAACGTCACCAAGGCGATGGTGGTTCTGGAGCGCCCGATCAAGACGCTCGGCGTGTTCGACGTCAAGGTCGCGCTGCATCCGGAAGTGGCCGTCACCGTCACGGTGAACGTCGCCCGCTCGCCGGAAGAAGCCGAACTTCAGTCGCAGGGCGTCGATGTGATGGCCGACCTGTTCGAAAAGGACGAAAGCGGCTTCACCGAAGATTACGATCCGAATGCGGAACCCGGCGAAATCGCCGTGGAAGCCGAAGAAGCTCCGGCCGAAGAAGCCTGAGTTTTCCTTTCCGGACGATAACAGGAAAGCCGCCCCTCACCGGGCGGCTTTTTGTTGTTGCCGGGCATATGCCTCGAATGGATGAGAGACTTTCCGGGTGGATTGGGAGGTCCGTGGAAACATCGCTTTCCAACCCGATCCGCGACGTGAAGCTCAGCCCCTCGCCTTGCGGTCCGGCGACAGGGCGATGATCGTCACGCCAGCCAGCGCCAGCGTCCCGCCGCCGATCATCACGGCGGTGATGGGGGTTCCGAAATAAAGCGAGGCGAACACCGTCGACATCACCGGCGCCGCCAGCATCAACGGCATGATCGTCGAGATCGGATAGCGCTGGAGCAGCCAGGCCAGCGTTCCCTGCCCGATGATCGTCGACCCAAGGCAGCTGAAGGCGAACCAGGCCGCCGGCACCCATCCGACATGCGCCAGGCCGGCGATGGCCGACCGTTCGAACATCAGCGCGAAGGGAGCGAGGGTCAGGGCGCCCATCAGGCCATTCCAGGCCTGGCCGTTCATCACGCTGACGCCCGCCAGCCTGCGCTGCACCAGCGTGGCGCCGCCCCAGGTCATCGCCGCGCTCGCCATCACCAGCACGGCAGGCACTTCGGTCAGGATGTGCGGATCGAAAACCAGCGCCGCGACTCCGGCAAAGGCCAGCATGACCCCGGCGACCTTGCGCGCGTTGAGCTTCTCCCCCAGCAGCAGCGCGCCCAGCAGCAGGGAGAAAGGCACGCTGAGCTGCCCCGCAATGGCCAGGGCGCCGACATTGGTGGCCATGAACAGCGCGATGTTCAGCAGCAGCAGGAACAGGCCGCCGTTCAGGAACCCGTAGAGCGCCAGCCAGCCCGTCCGCCCGGGCAGCGACCGGATCGCGGGCGCGCACAGCAGGAACACCACCCCCATGCGCAGCGCCACCGACAGCAGCGGCGCGGTGGCGTCCACCACCACCTTCATCGCGATCACGTTGAGCGCGAACATCAGGTTCACCAGCAGGGCCAGGACCATTCCCAGCGGCCCGAAGCGCCGCATGGCCTCTCCACCACCCTCCATCGCATGTCCTTCTTCCGGCCCGATCTTCAATTCCTGTTCAGACTCAGGCTGCTATTTGTTATTTATGCACACTGGTATAGATTCCAGCCAGTGATGAAGGGAAGAGGATAACTGATGATTTCGAAATTCGTCGCGCTTGCCGCTGCCACGCTGATTGCGAGCCCCGCACTCGCCCAGGCGGGCGACGCCGCCAAGGGCAAGGCGGTTTTCGCCCGCTGCATGGCGTGCCATACGGTCGATCCGGGGGTCAACCGGCTGGGCCCTTCGCTGGCCGGCGTGGTGGGCCGGACGTCCGGCACGGTTCCGGGTTTCGCCTATTCGGCGGCGATGAAGAACGCCAAGATCCGTTGGGACGCAAAGTCGCTCGACGCCTTCCTGGCCAAGCCGACGGCGAAGGTGCCGGGCAGCAAGATGATCTTCGCGGGCCTGCCCAACCCCGCGGATCGCGCCAATCTGATCGCCTATCTCGCCACGGCGGGCAAGAAATGATCTGAAAACTATCCTATAGTGCAAAAATCATTGCGCTAGCCGCCCTGTCCCGCTATCTGTTGAGTCAAGCGATGCAGCAGAACTTCAGGGACAGGAGCGGATGCGATTTTCCGACGACAGGATGATGACGGGAGCGCAGGCATGAACGCCCGCGCTCTCGAAGGGGTGAAGGTGCTGGACCTTTCGCGGGTCCTCGCCGGCCCCTGGTCGACGCAGATCCTGGCCGATTTCGGCGCGGATGTGATCAAGATCGAGCTGCCCGGCCATGGCGACGACACGCGCGCCTGGGGGCCGCCCTATCTGACCGGCGCGGATGGCGAGCCGGAGATCGGCACCAGCGCTTATTATCTGTCCTGCAACCGCAACAAGCGTTCCGCCGCGATCAACCTTGCGACGCCGCAGGGCGCGGAACTCATCCGCAAGCTCGCCGCGCAGGCCGACATAGTGGTCGAGAATTTCAAGGTCGGCGGCCTGAAGAAATACGGCCTCGATTATGAGAGCCTTCGTGGCGTGAACCCTCGCCTCGTCTATTGCTCCATCACCGGCTTCGGCCAGACCGGCCCCTATGCCGATCGCGGCGGCTACGATTTCGTGGCGCAGGGCATGGGCGGCTTCATGAGCATCACGGGGGAAGAGGATGGCGGCCCGCTGCGCGCCGGCGTCGCCATGGCGGACCTGTCGACCGGCATGTTCGCCACCGTCTCCATCCTGATGGCGTTGCGCCATGCCGAACGGACCGGCGAGGGGCAGCAGATCGACGTGTCGCTGCTCGACACCCAGATCGCGATGCTCGCCAATCAGGGCATGAACTGGCTCGTCGGCAATGTGGTGCCGGGGCGTCTGGGCAACCGCCATCCGACCGTCGTGCCCTACAAGACGTTCGAGGTGGCGGACGGGGTGATGATCATCGCCATCGGCAACGACCGGCAGTTCCGCGCCTTCTGCACCGAAATGGGCCATTCGGAACTCGGCACCGATCCGCGCTTCGCCACCAGCGCCCAGCGGCTGATCAACCGCGAGGAAATCGAGGCGAAGGTGCAGGAGATCGTCCGCCCCTTCCCCCGCGACGCGCTGATGGCGCGCTTCGTCGCGGCGGGCGTGCCCGCCGGACCGGTCAATACGATCAGGGACGTGTTCGAAGACCCTTTCATCGAGGCGCGGCAGACCGTCCACCGCTTTCGTCGGGAAGAGGATGGGGTGGAGATACCGACCGTCGCCTATCCGGGCAAGCTGTCCGCCACGCCCGCCGACTACCGATATTGCCCGCCCCGCGTGGGCGAACATAGCCGTGAGATATTGGGCCAGTGGCTCGGCCTCGACGATGCGGCGCTCGATGCGCTGGCCGCCGAAGGCGCGATCGCCCAGCGCGCTGCCCAGGAGGAAACAGAAGCATGAAACTCGACAACAGCGTTGCCGCCATCGTGACGGGCGGCGCATCCGGGCTGGGCGAAGCGACCGCCCGCGCGCTCGCCGCCAGGGGGGTGAAGGTCGCCCTGTTCGACTTCAACGAGGAGACGGGGAACAGGGTCGCGGCCGAAATCGGCGGCACCTTCTGCAAGGTCGACGTCACCGACGAAGCATCGGTCGATGCGGGATTCGAACAGGCCCGCGCCGCCCATGGGCAGGAACGGATCATCGTCAATTGCGCGGGCACCGGCAATGTCGTCAAGACCGCCTCGCGCGACCGCGAAACCGGCGCGATCAAGGCCTTCCCCACCGACCAGTTCGAACGGATCGTCCAGATCAACCTGATCGGCACCTTCCGCTGCTGCGCCAAGTCGGCGGCGGGGATGCTGACGCTGGAGCCGCTGGAGGACAATGCGCGGGGCGTGATCATCAACACATCCAGCGCGGCGGCGGTGGACGGCCAGATCGGCCAGGCGGCCTATAGCGCGTCGAAGGGCGGCATCGTCAGCCTGACGCTCCCCATGGCCCGCGACCTGATGGGCGAGGGCATCCGCGTCAACGCGATCCTGCCCGGCATTTTCGACACGCCGCTGATGGCGCGGGCGAGCGACAAGGTGCGCGACGCGCTGTCGGCCACGGTCCCCTTCCCCAAGCGCTTCGGCAAGCCGGAAGAGTTCGCCGCCATGGCGCTGGCGATGATCGAGAATGACTATTGGAACGGCGAATATGTGCGGCTGGACGGCGGCCTGCGCATGCCGCCGCGCTGAGGAGAGCGACCATGTCCGAGGAAGTGCAGCCTGAATATGTGACCTACAGGGTCGAGGACGGCATCGCATGGGTGATGCTGAACCGCCCGCAATATAGCAATGCGCAGAATTACCGGCTGCTTGGGCAGCTCGACGACGCGTTCAAGCACGCGGTCGAGGATGACGAAGTGAAGGTCATCGTGCTGGGCGGCGAAGGCAAGCATTTTTCCGCCGGCCACGACATCGGCACGCCGGAGAAGGACAGCCACATGCCCCGGTTCCGCACGACCCTATGGTGGGATCACCTCAACAAGGGCGGCGCGGAGCGGCAATATGTACTGGAGCAGGACGGCTATCTCGGCCTCTGCCGCCGCTGGCAGGAAATTCCCAAGCCGATGATCGCCATGGTGCAGGGCGCCTGCATCGCGGGCGGGCTGATGCTGGCGTGGGTCTGCGACCTGATCGTCGCGTCGGAGGACGCCTTCTTCCAGGACCCGGTGCAGCGCATGGCCCAGCCGGGCGTCGAATATTTCGCCCATGCCTTCGAACTGCCGCCGCGCGTCGCCCGCGAACTGCTGCTGCTCGGCCGCCGCATGCCGGCCCAGCGCGCCTATCAGTTCGGCATGGTGAACGAGATTTTCCCGCGCGAGACGCTGCGTGAGGAAGTCGCGAAGATCGCCGCCGAAATCGCCCAGCATGACCGCTTCGGAATGGCGCTTACCAAGCAGGCGTTCAACTTCGTGGAAGACCTGCGCGGCAAGCGGCAGGCGATGGACGGCGTGTTCCACATGCACCATCTGGCCCATGCGCATAACCAGCTGATGACCGGCAATCTCGTCGGCGGGCTGGACGCCAAGGCGATGGCGACGGCCAACAAGAAACAGGCTGGCGAAGGATGAGCGCGGCGGTGGAACTGGAAAAGACGGTGCTGGTCCTTCCCGACCTCCCCGCGCTGCTTTCGGGCGCGGCGGATGCCGCACAGGCCTTCGTCGCCGCCGTCCAACCGCAGGTGAAGGCGCGCATCGCCAACGACAAGGGACAGGTCGACCGCGTGCTGGCCGATGTGGAGCAGCATGTCGTCCACGGCTTCGGCTGGTTCGCCTCCTATGCGGAGATGATGCGGGAGGTCGCCAACTGGGCCGCCCATCTCGACGCCCAGGGCGCGTTCGGGGAGGTCGAGGCGCTGCTCGCCCAACTCCTCTTCGCGGAATATGGCGCGCAGATGCTGGGCGGCATTTCCATGAACCAGGGCGAGGTGATCCGCGCCACCGACCTGACCGACGACCTGTCGACGCTCGACGCGCCTGCTTTCCGCACCCTTGTCCGTGAGGGCGGCGGGCAGGCGGTGAAATCGGCCATCGCCCGCCACCTCATTGCCCGGCGGGGTCATGCCACGCTGGAAAATTGCGGGCTGGACGAAATGTTCGACATGGTGCGCGAGCAGTTCTTCGCCTTTTCGAACGAGAAGGTCGCGCCCTTCGCCCATGACTGGCATCTGAAGGACGAGTTGATCCCCCTGCCCCTGGTCGAGGAACTGGGCGCAATGGGCGTGTTCGGCATGACCATTCCGGAAGCGTTCGGCGGGCTGGGCATGGGCAAGACCGCCATGTGCGTCGTGTCGGAGGAACTGTCGCGCGGATGGATCGGCGTGGGGTCGCTCGCCACCCGATCCGAAATCGCGGCGGAACTGATCCTGACCGGCGGCACCGACGGGCAGAAGGCCCATTGGCTGCCGCAGATCGCCAATGCATCGATCCTGCCGACCGCCGTCTTCACGGAGCCCGACACCGGCTCCGACCTGGGTTCGCTGCGCACTCGCGCGGCGCTGGCCGATGGCGAATATCGGGTGAACGGCAACAAGACCTGGATCACCCACGCCGCCCGCGCGGACGTGATGACGCTGCTGGTCCGCACCGATCCCGGCACGAAGAATTACAGCGGCCTTTCCATGCTGATCGCGCCCAAGCAGCGCGGCACGGTGGCCGATCCCTTCCCCACGCCGGGCATGAGCGGCGGCGAGATCGAGGTGATCGGCTATCGCGGCATGAAGGAATATGAGATCGGCTTCGACGATTTCCGCGTGCCCGCCCAGAACCTGCTGGGGGGCATTGAGGGGCAGGGCTTCAAGCAGCTCATGGCGACATTCGAATCCGCGCGAATCCAGACGGCCGCCCGCGCCATCGGCGTGGCGCAGGCCGCGCTCGACATCGGCCTTTCCTATGCGCTCGACCGCAAGCAGTTCGGCCGCCCGATCTTCGACTTCCCCCGTGTCGCCAACAAGCTGGCGATGATGGCGGCGGAGATCATGGGCGCGCGCCAGCTCACCTATTTCGCCGCGCGCCGCAAGGATGAGGGGAAGCGCTGCGACCTGGAGGCCGGCATGGCCAAGCTGATCGGCGCCCGCGTCGCCTGGGCGGCGGCGGACAATGCGTTGCAGATCCATGGCGGCAACGGCTTTGCGACCGAATATCAGGTGAGCCGCCTGCTCGCGGATGCGCGCATCCTGAACATCTTCGAGGGCGCGGGGGAAATCCAGGCGCAGGTGATCGCACGGCGGCTGCTGGACGGCGGGAATTGAGAAGGCGGCTCATGGCGAAAGGCGGCGGGGGCCTAGGCTCCCCAGAACCACGGTCCCGGCGCCCCCCATTCGCAAGCGCCTGGGTTTAAAGCCCCAGGCGACTCCAGAACTCGTCGGGTTTGACCGGCGTCGCGGTTTCGGGCGCGCGTTCGGGACGCGTCCAGGAGGAATGGGGGATGTGGATTTGCGGGCTGGAGCCGAAACGGCGTTGCCGGCGGGCACGAGTGGCATTCTGGGTCATCGTCTTCTCCTGTCGAGGAGGAACACGAAACCTTGCGTCGTCGCTTCAGTACCGTGCGCTTTAGCCGTTGGTGACGCGGAGCAAGCTGACATCCTTCAAAAGCCGCGGAGCGTTGCGCTCGGCAATATATCTACTCAATTTGTAGAGAGATGGAAGAAAGCTTTGCTTAAGACGGCGAGACCACAGGTTTCACGATATGGGGGACGCGGAACCGTCCTGCGGGTGGAAGCGAGCCGTCCGGAACGAGGTGGGACGCCCGTCAGAACGCCACATTATAAAGGAACCAGCCCACGATCAGCAGGCTCGTCACAACACAGAGGCGATCACCAAAAATGTCGATCCGCGACATCGCTTACATCCTTCCTCGGTCGAGCGATCTGCGTCGCTTCGTTCATGAAGGATAAACCATCAGCGGGGACAAAGGAATAGGATAAGTGCGGCAGGCGGAGACATAAAAGCGCCGGATGGAAAAAGCAGAGGCTTGAACCGCCGCCGTGCAAAAAGGCCCGGGCGTGGCCGGTCCCGATAAAATTCCAGCAATTCGCCTGAATTCAGACCTTTACCGAAAATCCGCGCCGCGATGGTTCAGGAAGGAACGGGTCGCCTCCTCCGGTCCCTTATAGGCCTCCTGAAACTCCGCGCTCCAATATTTGAGGTCTTCCAGATCGATGCGCGCGCCGGAAACCGCGCAAAGGACGAACTGTCCCGGACGCACGACCTCAAAATGCGGCGTGTCGTAGTGCAGCACCGCCAATCCCTGAATGTCCGCCATCAGTCGCCGGTCAGGATGCGGTCGACAAGTTGCTTCACGGTCGGCACGAACCCGTTCGAATAGAAGGGGTCCTGCTTGAACTTGTAGGCGCCATGGCCCGCGAAGAGCAGATTCTTGTCGAGGTCGCCGCCATGAACGGCCTCCTGCAGCGATTTCTGGATGCAGAAGCTGCGCGGATCGGCCAGGCGGCCGGTCGAATTGGTCTCGCTGTCCATCCAGCTTGAAAAGGCGCACTGGCTGAGGCAGCCCATGCAATCGGTCTGGTCCTTGCGGATTTCGGCCTTTTCCTCCTCCGTCACGAAGACGAGCGTATTGTCCGGCGTCTTGAGCGCGGAGGTGAAGCCCTGCCCCACCCATTCGCGGGCGCGCAGAAGGTCGCCGCGCGTCACCCAGAAATTCTTGCCCTTCACGCCGGCGTCGAGTTGATGCGTATGGTCGCCGGCCTGTTCGGTGCTGAACGGGATCTGCCGTTCCGATCGGGCTTCCAGGGAGCGCAGGAAGGGATTGCGGACGGCCGAACTGTAGAAGCCGGTCGGCGAGAAGCGGTGGAGCAGCACGTCACCCGGCTCCAGCTGCATCAGCCGTTCCTTCCACGCCTGCGGGATCGGGCTTTCCTGCGTCAGCAGCGGACGGGTGCCGAACTGGAACATGATCGCGCCCAGTTCCGGATTGTCGATCCAGTCGTTCCAGTCCTTGAGCGCCCAGACGCCGCCTGCCATGACGATGGGGACATCGTCGGAAATGCCCCCCTCCCGCATGGTGGCGCGCAGGTCGCGGACGCGGGGATAGGGGTCCTGCGGCACCTTGGGATCTTCGGCGTTGGACAGGCCGTTATGGCCGCCCGCCAGCCACGGGTCCTCATAGACCACCGCCGCCAGCCATTCCGATGCCTTGGAATAGGCGCGCTTCCACAGGGCGCGGAAGGCACGGCCGGAACTGACGATGGGCAGATAGTTGACGCCGTAGGAGGCGGCGATCTCCGACAGCTTGTAGGGCATGCCCGCGCCGCAGGTCACGCCCGCGACCATTCCCTTCGTCTTTTCTAGGACACCGTGGAGGACGCGCTGCGCACCGCCCATTTCCCAGAGCACGTTGATGTTGATCGCGCCCTTGCCACCGGCGATTTCGAAGGCCCGCTTCACCTGTTCGACCGCGCCGTCTATCGCATAGGCGATCAGTTCTTCATGGCGGTCGCGGCGGGTGCGACCATGATAGATCTGGGGAATGACGTTGCCGAAGCTGTCATAGCTGTCCGCATTGACCGCCGACACCGTGCCGATGCCGCCGGCCGCCGCCCAGGCGCCGGAACTGGCATGGTTGGAAACGGCTACCCCCTTGCCGCCTTCGACCAATGGCCAGACTTCCCGGCCGCCGTAAACGATGGGCTTCAACCCCTTGAACAACGCAATCTCCCGCGCAAAAATCCCGTGGCCCCCGACCACCTGAACGCCGCCCTATAGCAGCTTTACGGTCGGATGACGAATATTTGGGCGCGCCCTACCGCAAAATATGGGGGCTGGATAGTGCCTGACCGTAAAGGCCGGCATAGGCGTCCACCATGGCGGCTTCGGTGAAATCGCGGCAGGCGCGTTGGCGGTTCGCCTCGCCAAGCCTTTGCCGCAGACCGGGATCGCCGGCCAGCGCGCCCAGCGCCGAGGACAGGGCTGCTTCGTCCGGGACGACGAACGGCCGGTTTTCGGGCGCGACCATGGCAGCGACGTCCCCCACATCGGTCGATGCGACGGGCAGGCCCGCCGCCATCGCCTCCACCAGCGAGATCGGGAACTGCTCGCTGTCCGAAGACAAAGCGAAGATGTCGAACAGGCCCATGAAGCGCCACGGTTCCGGCAGGAATCCGGCCATGCAGATGTCGGCCAGTCCGTGATCCCTGGCTTCCGCCGCTATGGCGTCGCGTTCCGGCCCCTCCCCCACCACCACAAGTTGCAGCCGGTCGCGATGCGGCGCGACGGCCCGGACGAGGCGGCGGATGTTCTTGACCGGGCGCAGGCCCGCCACCGTCCCCACCAGCAGCTTGCCGGCCGAGCGGTCGAGGGCTGGAATGGCATCCGGCACAGGCGGCAGGGCATAGCGCGCCGTGTCTATGCCGTTGCGGATCAGGTGGACCTTTCGCGGCGGCTGACGCCACACCTCGCGGGCGATGCCGTCGAGCCGGACGGACGGGACGACCAGCGCATGGGCGCGCTGAAGCGCCAGGCGGCGATAGAGGTTGCGCTGCGGCTTGAGGCCGCCCGCCTCATCCGCGTTGAAGCCGTCCTCATGATGGATCAGCGGCGGACCGCCATGGATGCGCCGCGCCATCACCGCATCCATCGCGCCCCAATTATAGCTGAGGATGAGGTCGTAGTCCGACAGGAAGGCCGCAATCGCCCGGAAACGCCTGAGGCCCGGCCTGCCGGCGAGTGGAGGAGGCTGGGGGAAATCGACCGGCGTGGCGGGGTCGATGGCGTCCCGCGCGCTCATCAATTGGGGCGCGGCGCTGACGATGCTGTGACGGGCGCGGTCGCCCCAAAGGTTCATCAGGCGCACGGCCCGCGCCTCCTTCCCGCCAAGCGAGAAGCTGCCGTGGACATGCAGCAGCCGGGGCGGCCCGTCGATCTGCCGAGGCCGGCCCGCGGCGAAACGCTCCATGCCGCTCAAGCCGCTTCAGCCATTCAGGACCCGCGCCAGCAGCCGGTCGATGGCGGCGACGGATTCAGGCTCGTCGAGAACGGGGGCGTGACCGACATTGGAGATGACCGCGCACTCCGCGCCGGGACCGATGTCCTCCACCATGCGGGCGGCGGTGGCCGCGGAGAGCAGGTCGGAGCGCTCGCCGCGCAGCACCAGCGTCGGAATTCCGCGAAAGGCCTGCATGACCGGCCACATGTCCACGCTCGCCTCGCTGCCCGCGACCCGCAGCGGCTCCGCTATGCGCATGTCATAGTCGAGCACGACGCGCCCCGCGCTGTTGAGGCGGTAGAGGCGCTTGGCCATGGCCAGCCATTGGTCGAGGCCATAGCCGGGATAGACGTCGCCGTTGGATTCCTCCAGCGCGCGGGCGGCGTGCACCCAGCTTGGATGCGACTGGCCGATGCCGACATAGGTGCGGATGCGCGCCAGGCCCGCCTCCTCCAGCGTCGGTCCGACATCGTTGAGCAGCGCCCCGGCCAGCCATTCGCGATGGGTCGCCGCGATCAGCATGGTGATGATGCCGCCCAGCGACGTGCCGATGGCGACGAAGCGGGTGATGGCCAGATCCGCCAGCAGGCGGCTGATGTCCTGCAGATAGGTGAGCGGGACATAGGTCATCGGGTCCTTCGCCTGCGCACTTTCGGCGCGGCCGCGCAAGTCGGGACAGATGAGGCGCCATGGCCCGGCGAGGCGCGCCGCCAGCGGTTCGAAATCGCGGGCGTTGCGGGTCAGGCCCGGCAGGCAGAGCAAGGGAGGGCGGCCATCTTCGCCGCCAGCATAATCGCGATAATGGAGCCTCAGCCCATCGGGGGACCACCAGTATCCGTCGCTATAGCTGCTCAAGCTGCTTGATCCTTCCACCCTGCATCCCCCATATCGCCGCATGCGCCCTGCCCTGCAACCCGCCAAATTCAGCCCCGCGAACGAAATCGCCGCGCTGCAGCCCGATTTTGCCGATCCCGTCGCGGCGGCCGACTTTCCCCGGACCATCCTGCGTTTCCGCAATGACCGCTGGGCGAAAGCCGTGGGCCTGGGCGACCTGAGCGATGAGGAATGGCTGGCGCATTTCGGCCGGTTCCAGCCGCTGGAGGGATCGCTGCCCCAGCCACTGGCGCTGCGCTACCATGGGCATCAGTTCCGCGTGTACAATCCCGACATCGGGGACGGCCGCGGTTTCCTGTTCGCGCAGCTTCGGGACGGGGCCGGCCGGTTGCTCGACCTGGGCACCAAGGGTTCCGGCCGGACGCCCCATAGCCGTTTCGGGGACGGCAGGCTGACGCTGAAGGGCGGCGTGCGGGAGATATTGGCGACGGAGATGCTCGAGGCGCTGGGCGTCAACACCTCCAGGACCTTTTCCATCATCGAGACGGGCGAGGCGCTGGAGCGCAACGACGAACCCTCCCCCACCCGCGCGGCGGTGATGGTGCGGCTCAGCCACTCGCATATCCGCATCGGGTCTTTCCAGCGGGCGGCCTATTTCGACGACAAGGCGCTGCTGGAGCGGCTCGTCGACTATGCGCTGACGAAGCTCTACGGCGAGGCGCCGGGCGACAATCCTCCCGCGCAACTGCTGGGCCGGGTCGTGGAGCGAACGGCCGATCTGGCCGCGAGCTATATGGTGGCGGGCTTCGTCCATGGCGTGCTCAACAGCGACAACATCAATGTGACGGGCGAGAGCTTCGACTATGGGCCCTGGCGGTTCACGCCGCTTTGGGAAGAGGGGTTCACCGCCGCCTATTTCGACCATGCCGGGCTCTATGCCTTCGGACGGCAGGCGGAAGCGATCCACTGGGACGTGGCGCAGCTTGCCGTGTCGCTGCGTCCCCTGGTGGAGGCCGAACCGCTGATCGAGCAGCTGGAGCGCTTTCCGGCGCTCTATGCCGAGGCGATGGCGCGGCGCTTCTGCTGGCGGTTGGGGGTGGCGCCGACGGACGACGCCTCCACCATGATCGAAGCGGCGGTGCGCGGCATGATCGCGACGCAAAGGCCGATCGATCGCTTCTTCCAGGACTGGCGCGGCGGCGATCCCCGCGACGGCGCGCCTTATGCCGGGGAGGAATGGGCGGGATTTCGCGAGGCCATTTCCGGGTTCGAGGCGAGCGGGCCCCAGGATCATGCCTATTGGGCCGATCCGGCGCCCTGCTCCATGCATATCGATGAGGTGGAGGCGATCTGGAGCGGGATTGCCGAGCGGGACGATTGGACGCCGCTGCATGCGAAGGTGGCGGCGATCCGGCGCATGGGCGACGCATTGGGCGGCGCCCCTGATGTGCCCTGAATTCTCCTCCGCTGGCGGGGCGGACGGGCTTTCCGTTACGTCGGCTTGCCGTTCCGCTCGCCACGCCCGCTTCCCCCTCCCCGAGGGAGGAGGGAGCCGTTTGCCGCCCCTTCCCTAACGCCCCATTATCCTCCATATCGGTGCCATGTCCGCCACGCTGACTTCGTTCGAACCCGCCACTGGTGCTCTTTTGTGGCAGGGGACTGCCAGCGACGTGGAGGCGGAGGTCGCCCGCGCCTGTGCCGCCTGGCCGAAATGGGCCGCCCAGCCTGTCGCCTACCGCATCGAAACGCTGCGCCGCTTCGTCAATGTCGTGCGCGCCAATGAGGAAGCGCTGGCCGACCTGATCGCCCGCGAAACCGGCAAGCCCCTGTGGGATGCGCGGACCGAAGTGACCGCGGTGATGAACAAGGTCGACATTTCCGTCGCCGCCTTTTCCGAACGCACCGGACAGAGACGGCTTGAAGCGGCGATGGGCGCGCGTCAGTCCGTGCGGCACAAGCCGCATGGCGTCATGGCGGTGCTGGGGCCGTATAATTTCCCGGCGCATCTGCCCAATGGACATATCGTTCCCGCGCTGCTGGCCGGCAACGCCGTCGTCTTCAAGCCGTCGGAAAAGACGCCGGCCGTGGGCGAGATGCTGGTGCGTTTCTACCATGAGGCGGGCGTGCCGGAGGATGCCGTCCGGCTGGTGCTGGGCGGACCCGACGAGGGCAAGGCGCTGGCCGCCCATCCCGATGTGGGGGGCATTCTCTTCACCGGGTCGGCGCAGACGGGCATCGCGATCAACCGGCAGTTCGCGGCCAATCCCGGCAAGATACTGGCGCTGGAAATGGGCGGGAACAACCCGATCGTCGCCTGGGATACGGCCGACATCGCCAGCGCCGCGACGCTGATCGTCCAGTCGGCCTTCCTGTCGAGCGGGCAGCGCTGCACGGCCGCGAGCCGGCTGATCGTCAGGGAGGAGCTGGCCGACACGCTGGTCGGAGAGGTCAAGAGGCTGGCGGACCGGCTGATCGTCGACCATCCCCATGCGGACCCTGCGCCTTTCATGGGGCCGGTGATCGACAATCAGGCGGCGGATCATCTGACGGAGAGCTTCCTCTATCTGATGAGCAACGGTGGCAAGCCCATCAAGCACATGGTCCGCACGACCAAGGGGCTGCCCTTCGTGACGCCGGCGATCATCGACGTGACCGCCATGGCGGAGCGGCCCGACGTCGAGCTGTTCGGCCCCCTGTTGCAGGTTGTCCGGGTGCCGGATTTCGCATCCGCGATCCGGGAGGCGAACAATACGCGCTATGGCCTTTCCGCCGCGCTGATCGGGGGATCGCCGGAACAATATAACCAGTTCTGGGCCAATATCCGGGCGGGCATCGTCAACTGGAACCGGCCGACCAATGGGGCATCCTCCTCCGCGCCCTTCGGCGGGGTGGGCATTTCCGGCAATCATCGGCCCAGCGCCTATTATGCGGCCGATTATTGCGCCTATCCGGTCGTGTCTGTGGAGATCGAGCAGCCGCGCGCATCCATCGGCATTGGCCTGAAGGACGTCGATACCAGCCTGATGGGCGATTGAGCGGCCGGGTGGTCTGGCAGCAGAGCGACGGGGCGACAGGATCAAATCGATCCTCCCCAAATTTTCCTTCGCCCTGGCCAACGCATTCTGAATTGAAACCGCGGGCTGTTTTCGCCATCTGCCCAACATGGCTGAAACTCCCATTGCCACTGTCACCCTTGTCGGCGCCGGTCCGGGCGACCCGGAACTCCTGACGCTGCGCGCCGCGCGGCTGATCGGCGAGGCCGAGGTGATCGTGCATGACGGGCTGGTTTCCGGCGAGATCCTGGCGCTCGCCTCCCCACAGGCCGAACTGATCTCTGTCGCCAAGCAGCGCAGCCGTCATTCGGTGCCGCAGGACGGGATCAATGCCCTGCTGGTCGAACTGGCGCTCGCCGGGCGCAGGGTCGTGCGGCTGAAGGGCGGCGATCCCTTCATCTTCGGCCGTGGCGGCGAAGAAATGGAAGCCTGCCGCGCCGCCGGGGTGCCGGTGGAGGTCGTGCCGGGGATCAGCGCCGCCATCGGCTGCGCCGCGCAGGCGCAACTGCCCCTCACCCATCGCGATGCGGCAAGCGCGGTCAGCTTCGTGGCCGGGCAATGCAAGGGGCTGACCGATCAGGACTGGTCCGGGCTGGCGGGCGCGGGACGCACGCTCGTCATCTATATGGGCGTGGCGACGGCGACGGACATTGCCGACAAGCTGATGGCCGACGGCGTGTCGCCGGCCATTCCCGTGGCCGTGCTGGAAAACGGCACGCGCGCCGATATGCGGACGCTGCGCACCCTGCTTGCCGATCTGGGCGAGATGGTCGCGCGGGAGAAGGTGAAAAGCCCTGCCCTGATTGTGGTCGGGGAGGTTGCGGCCTATGCGCTGGCGCAGGATGTGCTGGCCGGCTGGGCCGCGCAGGAGACATTTGGGGCGGAGACTGACAAGTGAAGATTTTGACCGGCAATGACCTCGGCACCGGGGACGTGATCTGGTGGGCGGGCGACGGCTGGTCGCGGCAGGTCGGCGATTCCGTCGACGTGGGCGACAAGGGCGAGGATCTGGCCCGGGCGGAGGAAGCCGCACTGCGGGTCGTGGGCGCCTATGTGATCGATGCGACCGTGACCGCAGAAGGCGTGCGCCCCGCGCATATCAAGGACCGCATCCGCGCCCTGGGGCCGACGGTGCGCCCCGACCTGACGCTGAAACCGAATGACGCCGATGCCGGCAACTGGGTGATCTGAACCATGTATCGTTACGACAGCTACGACCAGTCCATCGTCGACGCCCGCGTCGAGGAGTTTCGCGACCAGACCCAGCGCCGCCTGGCCGGACAACTGACGGAGGACCAGTTCAAGCCGCTGCGGCTGATGAACGGCCTCTATCTCCAGTTGCACGCCTATATGCTGCGCGTCGCCATTCCCTATGGTACGCTGAGCGGCCGGCAGATGCGCAAGCTGGGCGAGATCGCGGCGAAATACGACAGGGGCTATGGTCACTTCACCACACGCCAGAACCTGCAATATAACTGGATCAAGCTGGCCGATGCGCCGGATATCCTTGCCGAACTGGCGACGGTCGAGATGCATGCCATCCAGACCAGCGGCAATTGCATCCGCAATATCTCGTCCGACCAATATGCCGGGGTTTCGGCGGACGAAGTGGCCGACCCGCGTCCCTGGGCGGAACTGTTGCGCCAATGGTCCACCTTCCATCCCGAATTCACCTATCTGCCGCGCAAGTTCAAGATCGCGGTGATCGCGAGCGAGGATGACCGTTCCGCCATGCGCCTGCACGACATCGGCCTGAAGCTGGTGTCGCGCGACGGCCGGACAGGCGCGGAAGTCTATGCCGGCGGCGGCATGGGTCGCACGCCCATGGTTGCGCCGCTTATCAGGGACTTCGTGCCCGAAGATGAGATCGTCTCTTATCTGGAGGCGTGCCTGCGCGTCTATAATCGCTATGGCCGGCGCGACAACAAGTACAAGGCGCGGATCAAGATCCTGGTCCATGAACTGGGCGTCGAGGAATATAAGCGGCAGGTCGAGGAGGAGTTCGCCCATATGCGGACGCTGGGCCTCAACCCGCCGACCGAGGAACTGGACCGCATCCGCGCCTATTTCGCCGGCCCCGCCTATGAAACGGGCCTGGAGGACAGCATCGACCGCAGCGATCCGGCCTTCGCCCTTTGGGTGGACCGTCAGGTCGCGGCGCACAAGCAGCCGGGCTATGCCATCGTCAACATCAGCCTGAAGCCGCGCGGCGGCATTCCGGGCGATGCCTCGGCGGAGCAGATCGCGCTGGTTGCGGAGCTGGCCGAACAATATTCGCTCGACGAGCTGCGCGTCACCCATGCGCAGAACCTGGTCCTGCCGCATGTGAAGATGGCGGACCTCCACGCCATCTGGCAGAAGCTGGACGAGGCTGGCCTTGCCGAGGCCAATCTGGACCTGATCACCGACATCATCGCCTGTCCGGGCCTGGATTATTGCAGCCTCGCCAATGCCCGCTCCATCCCGCTGGCGCAGAAGCTGTCGGAACGGTTCGCCGCGGCGGACCGGCAGAAGGAACTGGGCGAGCTGAAGGTCAAGATTTCCGGCTGCATCAATGCCTGCGGCCATCACCATGCCGGCCATATCGGCGTGCTGGGCGTGGACCGGAAGGGCGTGGAGAATTTCCAGCTTTCGCTCGGCGGGTCGGGCGCGGAGGATGCGAGCGTCGGACAGATCACCGGCCCCGGCTTTTCGGAGGACGGCGTGGTCGACGCGATCGAGAAGGTCACCAACCTCTATCTCGAACAGCGGGAGGAAGGCGAACGCTTCCTCGACACCTATCGCCGTCTTGGCATGAAGCCCTTCAAGGAGGCGATCTATGGTTGAGTTCCTGTCCTTCCGCGAAGGCGAAACCGGCCAGGAACCGGCGGTCACGGTCGAATCCTTCACCGGTCAGTCCAATTCGACCGCCGTCCGGATCGAAGCGGGCGAGGATGCCCGCGAGTTGCTGCCCCATCTGGACAGGCTGTCGCTGGTGGAGGTGAACTTCCCGGCTTTCGGCGACGGACGCGGCTATTCGGCGGCGCGGATATTGCGCGAGGCCGGCTATCAGGGCGAACTGCGCGCCGTGGGCGATGTGCTGGTGGACCAGATCGTCGCGATGCGCCGCTGCGGCTTCGACAGCTTCCGGCCCGACAAGGCGCTGGACGATGCCGCCGTGGAGCGCGCGCTCCATCGTTATGACGACGTCTATCAGAAGACGATCGACGGCCGCCGCCCCATCTGGGCGAAACGGCACCCGGAGACTGTAAATGGCTGAACCTGCCCGCCAGCTCGACGTAATCGACGCCCGCCCCGCCTTTACCCAGGCGGATGCGGATGCGCTCAACGCGCGCTTCGAGGGCGTCGACACGCTGTCGATGCTCAAGACCGTCTTTGCCGAGGGGCTGGCGGGCAATGTCGCCGTCGTCTCCTCCTTCGGCACGGAAAGCGCGGTGCTGCTGTCGCTGGTGGCCAAGGCGGACAGGACCGTGCCGGTGATCTTCGTCGACACGCTCAAGATGTTCCGCGAAACGCTGGATTATCGCGAAACGCTGATCAGCACGCTGGGCTTTACCGACAGCCGCGCCGTCACGCCCCATGCCGAAGTGCTGGCGGCGAAGGACGAGACCGGCCTGCGCTGGTCCTACGATCCCGACGGCTGCTGCGAAATCCGCAAGGTCGAGCCGATGAACCGCGCCAAGGATGGACTGGATGCGTGGATTTCCGGGCGCAAGGCGTTCCAGTCGGTGACGCGGCAGAACCTGCCCCGTTTCGAGGTCGAGGACGGCCGGCTGAAGATCAACCCGCTGGGCGACTGGACGAAGGACGATCTGGAGGCCTGGTTCGAGGCGGAGAAGCTGCCGCGCCATCCGCTGGAGGCGCAGGGCTATCTGTCCATCGGTTGCGAACCGTGCACGTCCAAGGTGCTGCCGGGGGAAGATCCCCGCGCCGGGCGCTGGCGCGGGTGGGACAAGGTCGAGTGCGGCATTCACTCGCCGGTGACGCCGATCCCCTCCCCCGCGGCCGATCCGGACGATCCGGCCAACCAGCCGGTGTTCTGACCGAAAAGGCGGTTGCGTCGAGAATATCCCGACTCGTGGGAATATTGCGCTCTTCCGATCCTCCCGTTGCGAAGAGAGCGCCTATGGCCCCGATGATGGGCGCCGGCAGTCAATCCGCCGCCTGCGGCAATCGAGACTTATGGCGCGGACCATGCGGGCGCGATATGGTCGGCGGTCATGACAGACTGAGCGGAGGACGAGATATGGCCGTCGAGCTGAAGATATTGGCGTGGAGTTGCGTGCTGCTGCTGGTCCACATCTTCGCGGCGGCGCATATCAAGACGCGGCAATATGGCACCAAATGGAACATGGGCGCGCGGGATGAGGAATTGCCGCCGCTCGATCCCGTCGGCGGGCGGCTGGTGCGGGCGCAGGCGAATTTCCTCGAAACCTATCCGATCGCGATCATCGTGCTTCTGGGCGTGGTGATCGCGGGGAAAACCAGCGGAACGACAGCCCTTGGCGGGTGGCTCTGGCTGGGCGCGCGGGCGGTTTACCTGCCGCTGTACGGCATGGGCATTCCCATGGTGCGGACCATTGCCTATCTCGTCAGCCTGGTGGGGCTGGCGCTGGTGTTCCAGGCTTTTGTTTCGGGCTAGGATGTGTGGGGATGCAGCCAATGGCAGGCTGCGAATGGCGGTTTTCCGAACTTCCGGCGGTCACATATTTTTAGCACGCCGCGGCTTGTGAAAGCCCTCTGGCTCTATTCGTAATCCTCCAGATAGCTGCCCTCCGCCAGGTCGGAGAAGCGGGTAATCTTCGCGTCGAACTTCATGCGGATGCGCCCGGTCGAACCATGGCGCTGCTTGGCCACGATCACCTCGGCCAGGCCGTAGATGCGCTCCATTTCCTGCGCCCATTCCAGATGTTCGGGGCTTTCCTTGTTCCCCGGCTCCTTCGCGGCGACATAATAATCCTCGCGGAAGACGAACCAGACCATGTCCGCGTCCTGTTCGATGGAGCCCGATTCACGAAGGTCCGATAGCTGGGGCCGCTTGTCCTCGCGCTGTTCGACGGCGCGGCTGAGCTGGGACAAGGCCAGAACCGGGCAGTTAAGTTCCTTCGCCAAGGTCTTCAGACCACGGGAAATTTCCGAAATCTCGTTGACGCGATTGTCGCCCTTTCCGGTGCCCTGGAGCAGTTGGAGATAGTCGACCACGACGAAGCCTATGTCATGCCGCCGCTTCAGCCGGCGGGCGCGGGTGCGCAGCGCGGCGATGGTCAGGCCCGGCGTGTCGTCGATGAACAGCGGCAGTTCCTGCAATTCCCGCGCCGCACGGGAGAGGTTCTGGAAATCGGCGCGGCTGATCTTGCCCATGCGCAGCGCTTCGCCGCTGATGCCCGACTGTTCGGCCAGAACGCGGGTGGCGAGCTGGTCGGCGGACATTTCCAGGCTGAAGAAAGCGGTCTTCGCGCCCATATTCTTTTCCGGCGGAATGCCGTCGGCATTGTCGCGCAGCCAGCGCGAGGCGGCATTATAGGCGATGTTGGTCGCCAGCGACGTCTTGCCCATGCCCGGACGACCCGCGAGGATCATGAGGTCCGAATTGTGCATGCCGCCGATCTTTTCGTTCAGGCTGTTGATGCCGGTGGTGATGCCCGAAACATGCCCGCCGCTGTTGAGCGCGCGCTCCGCGATCTGGACCGCCATGGTGGTGGCCGTGGCGAAGCTCTTGACCGACCCGGTCTCCCCCTCCCCCTCCGACACCTTGTAAAGCGCGACCTCGGCCTGCTCGATCTGTTCGCGGGGGTTTACGTCCTCGCTGGTATCCAGAGCGTTTTCAACGAGTTCGCGGCCGACATGGACAAGCTGTCGCAGCAAGGCAAGGTCGTAGATCTGCGTGGCGAAGTCGCGGGCGCCCAGCAGCGCCGCGCCATTGCCCGTCAGTTGCGCCAGATAGCCGACGCCGCCCAGTTCCTTGAGCGCCGGGTCCTGCTCCAGCATCGGTTTCAGCGTCACCGGGTTGGCGACCATGTCGCGCTCGACCAGCTTCATCACGGATTCGTAGATGCGGCCGTGCAGGGGCTCGAAGAAATGCTCCGGCTTGAGCTTGAGCTGCACATCCTCGGCAATGCGGTTGTCGATCATCAGCGCGCCCAGCAGGGCGGCCTCCGCCTCCACATTGCGGGGGAGTTCGGTGATGCCGGCTTCTGCGGCGGGGGTGATTTGCACGAGTTCGACCATTGTCCCCTCATCGCGCCGAGCAACCGCCCTTGCAAGGCGGAACGTTGAAAGCATTCGGAAAAGCTGTGGACAAGAGTCCCCCTTGCTTTTCGGCGCGTGTCGCCGCACTGACCATAGCGTCCATGGCCGATCCGCGCATCATCGATATCACGCTCGACGAGCGGACGATCCTCTGGCGCAATGCCGATGTGGAGCAGGAACGGCGCATCGCCATCTTCGACCTGCTGGAGGACAATTATTTCGAGCCGCAGCGCAGCCATGAGGACGGCTATGCCGGCCCCTACAAGGTGCACCTGCGTGTCGAGGAAGGCCGGCTGGTCATAGAGATACGTCGGGAAAATGGCGATCCGCTGGAGGCGATCATCCTGAGCCTGGGCCGGTTCCGCCGCCCGATCCGGGACTATTTCGCGATCTGCGACAGCTATTACCAGGCGATCAGCAACGCATCGCCACAGCAGATCGAAACGGTGGACATGGCACGCCGGGGCATCCACAATGCCGCCGCCGAGACGCTGATCGAGCGGCTGGACGGCAAGATCAAGGTCGATTTCGATACGGCCCGTCGCCTGTTCACGCTGATCTGCGTCCTGCACATCAAGGGGTAAGGGGCATCCGTATCATCAGTGCCGGCCATTTCATGGCCCGTTTTTGCTTGTTTCTTGCCGTCCTGGGCCTGATGGCCCTGGGCGGATGGCTCTATGCGCGCGAATGGGCGCCGGATCGGGGGGCGTTTCCGACCCAGGGCGTGTCAGTATCCTCGGACAATGGCTCCATCGACTGGGGCACGCTGGCGGCACAGGGGGCGGATTTCGCCTATATCCGCGCCTCGCGCGGCGGGCGCTTGCGCGATCCGGCCTTCGAGGCGAACTGGGCAGGCGCGCGGGCGGCGGGGCTGCGCTATGGCGCGGCGCTGGATTTCAGCCTGTGCGCCAGGGCTTCGGAACAGGCGACAGGCTTCATGACCATGGTTCCGCGGGACAATGCCGCGCTGCCGCCGGTGATCAGGCTGGCGTTCGAGCCGGGCTGCCGGGCGCGGCCGGGGCAGGACGCGGTGCTGTCGGAACTGAATACGCTGATCAACCTGATCGAGAGTCATGCGGGCACGCCGGTCCTGCTCAACGTCAGCGACGATTTCGATGCGCAATACGCCATTGCATCGGGGATCAACCGGACCTTATGGCTGGACCGCAATTTCGTCGCGCCCGATCGCGAGAAGCGCAAATGGGTGATGTGGACAGCCAATGATATGCGGCATATCGACGGCATCGACGGACCGGTGCGATGGGATGTGATGGCGCGATGAATGCGACGGAAAAGCTGATCGGAGCGGCGCGGACGGCGATGCGCCATGCGCACGCGCCCTACAGCCGCTTCGCCGTGGGCGCGGCGGTGCGGCTGACCGACGGGCAGATCGTGACCGGCTGCAATTTCGAGAATGCGAGCTACGGCCTGTCGCTCTGCGCCGAAACGGTGGCGCTGGCGGCGGCCAACGCGCAGGGCCGCCTTGCCGATGTGGAGGCGATCGCGGTCGTGGGCGGCGCCATGGGGCCGGACGGCTCCGTATCGGGAGACGCCATCGTCACCCCCTGCGGCCGGTGCCGCCAGATCATGAACGAAGCCGAGCAGATGGCCGGGCGCACGCTTGCCATTTACTGCGCGGCGCCGGAAGGAGACGCGCTGGCCGAACATCGCGTCGCCGAACTCCTGCCCCATGCCTTCGGCCCCGCCGATTTGGGCATCACCCCCAGAAAGAGCTGAACAGCCATGTCGATATTGTCGGATAAGTGGATTCGCGAACAGGCCCGGACCAGCGGCATGATCGAGCCGTTCGTGGAAAGCCAGCGGCGCGACGGCTGCATCAGCTATGGCCTCTCCTCCTACGGCTATGACGCGCGGGTGGCGGACGAATTCAAGATCTTCACCAATGTCGACAGCGCCGTGGTCGACCCCAAGGATTTCGCCGCCAACAGCTTCGTCGACCGCAAGACCGACGTCTGCATCATCCCGCCCAACAGCTTCGCGCTGGCGCGGACGGTCGAATATTTCCGCGTGCCCCGCGACGTGCTCGTGATCTGCCTTGGCAAGTCCACCTATGCGCGTTGCGGCATCATCGTGAACGTGACGCCGCTGGAGCCGGGCTGGGAAGGGCATGTGACGCTGGAATTTTCCAACACCACGCCGCTGCCCGCCAAGATCTACGCCAATGAGGGCGCGTGCCAGTTCCTGTTCCTTAAGGGCAACGAGCCGTGCGAGACCAGCTATGCCGACCGCGCGGGCAAATATATGGGGCAGCAGGGCGTCACATTGCCGCGCCTGTAACGCTGTGCGACAGTGGCGGCATGATGTGTGAGGCAAGCCCGCCATGCTGATGCCGTTCCGCAGGCGGAAGGCGCGGGACGATGCGTCCCTCCCCAGCGTGGGTGGTGACAGGCGCGTCTATGCCATAGGCGACATTCACGGCCGCGACGACCTTTTCGCCCAATTGCTGGACCGGATCGCTCTGGACGAGGCGGAGCGCGATCCCCTGCCCCGGCTGCTGGTCCTGCTGGGCGATCTGGTCGACCGGGGCCCGCAGTCGCGGCAGGTGGTGGAAAGGGCGATGGGCCTGGCGCGCTCGACCGGCGACATCCGCTTCCTCAAGGGCAATCATGAGGAGATGTTCATCGCAGCCGCCCGCGGAAAGGCGCAGGCGGCGCGCCTCTTCCGCCGATATGGCGGGGTGGAGACGCTGGCCAGCTACGGCCTGGGGGCGGAGGACAGCGCGCTTATGAGCGACGAGGCGATGGCGCGGTGGATGCTGGCCCATGTCCCCCGCGATCATGTCGATTTCCTGGACGACTTTGCCGATATGCTGCCGCTTGGCGACTATCTCTTCGTCCATGCGGGGGTGCGGCCTCGCGTTGCGCTTGATGCCCAGATTCCTGCCGATCTGCGGTGGATCAGGGGCGATTTCCTGAACCATGGGCGACATTTCGGCAAGATGATCGTGCATGGCCACAACATCAGCGAGGATGTGGATGTGCAGCCCAACAGGATCGGCATCGACACCGGCGCTTTCTGCAGCGGCCGATTGACCGCGATCGGGTTGGAAAAGGACCAGCGCTGGTTTCTGCGGACCAGCGCCTGATCCGGGCTGAGCGCCATTTGTAATATTATAATAAGATAATCTCATTTCCCGCTGATTTCCCGATCCTTTATCGGTCGCATCCGATCGTTCCTGTCCGCCGCTCCGTAATGGATGGCGGGTCGGGACCTTTTCTTCGTTGGAAGATGTCGGAACGGCAAAAAGCCGTCTGCAACAGGGGAACAATCGATGCGCATTCGCCATGCACTGGCGGGGTTCGCCCTCGCCACATGCCTTGTTTTGCCCACGGAGCTGATGGCATCCTCGAAAATGGACGCCACCCTGTCGCAGCGGCACAAGTTCGACATCGCCCCGCAGCCGCTGAGCAGCGCCCTGCGCCAGCTTTCGACCCAGTCGGGCGTGCGCATCCTCTTCCCCTATGACGAGGTCGCATCGATCCGCAGCCGGCGCGTGCAGGGCTGGCTGTCGACCGAAGACGCGCTGGAACGGCTGCTGGCCGGAACCGCGCTCAAGCATAGCGAGGCGGGCGTCGGCGTCATCGCCCTCGCCGTGCCGGCCAACCGCACCGTCGCCCATCGCAGTCCGCTGGCGGTCCAGCTTGCGCAGGTCGGCGTGGCGGGGGCGTCGGCGGCCCCGGTCGCCATGGCGCCCGCCGATGGGGACGATGCCTTGGCCCCGATCATCGTCACGGGAACCCGCCAGACCACGCGCACCGTCGCGGAAAGCCTGGCGCCCATCGACGTGCTGAGCGCCAGGGACCTGGAGGCGAGCGGCAAGCAATCGGTGCGCGACCTGCTGGGCACGCTGGTGCCGTCGATCAACGTGTCGAACAGCGGCGCGGGCGCCAGCTTCGCCGTCAAGACGCTGTCGCTGCGCGGCCTTGCGGGCGACCAGTTGCTGGTGCTGGTGAACGGCAAGCGGCGCCACAATACGGCGACCCTGTTCATCAACGGCACGACCCAGAACGGCCAGTCGCCGCCCGACCTGGACCTTATCCCTTCCTCCGCCATCGAGCGGATCGAGGTGCTGCGCGACGGGGCGTCGGCGCAATATGGGTCCGACGCGATCGCAGGCGTGGTCAACATCCTGCTGAAGAACGATGCCAGCGGAAGCGCGTCCTTCCTGGGCGGCGCCACGGCGGACGGCGGCGGCGAACAGGGCCGGTTCCAGATCAGCAAGGGCTTCGGCGTCGGGGACGGTGGCCATGTCCATTTCACGCTGGACGCCTTCCTTCAGGGCCGCACCTATCGCAGCGCGCCCAATCCGGGCCAGTTCTACGCGCGGGTGGGCCAGCTCTATTCATCGGCCACGGGTGCGCTCGACCCGCGTGAGGCGACCGTCGATCGCGACGTGAACCGGGGCGGCCAGCCGCAGGTGTCGGGCATCAACTTCGCCTATGACCTGTCGCTGCCGGTGAGCGATCAGGTCGAACTTTACCTGTTCGGCACGGCGTCGCGCCGGCATAGCGACGCCTGGCTGACCTATCGCTTCCCCGACGCGCCGAACAACATCCCCGAACTGTTCCCCAATGGCTACAGCCCGCATCTCCACATCTATGACGAGGACTTCCAGACTGCGGCGGGGCTGCGCGGCGACCTGTCCGACACATTCCATTACGATCTGTCCAGCAGCTTTTCCCGCAACTGGGTGAAATATCGGGAAAGCTCGGTCATCAACGCCTCGCTCGGTCCGGCCAGCCCGACCGACATGTATATCGGCGCCGTCACGTCGAAGGAGTGGACCACCAATCTCGACCTTCAGAAGACGGTCGATCTGGGGCTGGCCGAACCGTTGCTGGTGGCGCTGGGCGCGGAATATCGCTGGAACGGCTATGCCATCGGTGCGGGCGACCCCGTTTCCTATATCGACGGCGAATACCGGTCGACCACCGGCCCCAATGCCGGTGTGCTGCGGACATCCGGGTCGCAGGGGGTGACGGGTTTCCCCCTCTCCTCCGCCGGGAAATGGAGCCGCGACAATTGGAGCGCCTATCTGAACCTGGAACAGCAGGTCGTGGAGGGGTTCGAGGTCGCGCTGGCCGGGCGGCATGAGGATTATTCCGACTTCGGCACCACCGACACCGGCAAGGCGTCGGTGCGGATCGAGCCGGTGCGCGGCCTGGCGCTGCGCGGCACGGCCAGCACCGGCTTCCGCGCGCCGACCCTGCAACAGCAGCATTATTCCTCCGCCAGCACGATCAATGTCGGCGGCGTGTTGCTGCCCGTATCCGCACTGCCGGTCGATTCCGCCGCGGCCGTCGCGCTTGGCGCCACGGCCCTGAAGCCGGAAAAGTCCAGAAACCTTTCGGCCGGCATCGTCCTCACGCCGACACCGCGCCTCAACATCACGGTCGACGCCTATCAGATCAAGATCAGGGACCGCATCCTGCTGTCCGAAACCCTGCAGGGCCCGCTCGTGCGCAGCGTGCTGGCGGCGGCGGGCATCACATCCTCGGCGGGCGGCTTCTACTTCTCCAACGCCGCCGACACCCGGACGCGGGGGCTGGACGTGGTCAGCACCTGGCGGGCGGGCCTGGGCGACTGGGGCAATGCGCTGTTCAGCCTGTCGGCCAATTTCAACAAGACCGTCTTCACCCATGTCGATGCCGTGCCGCCGGTACTGGCCAATTCCCAGCTGGTGCTGATCGGCCGGTCGAAACAGGGCGACTTCACCAAGGGCACGCCGCGCGACAAGTTCATCGCCAACATCCTCTGGACCAAGGGGCCTGCCAGCCTGAACCTGCGCGCCACGCGCTACGGCAAGGTGACGATGGTCCATCCGACCACGCCTTCCCTGGATGCGGAAATCGATCCCAAGGTCATCTTCGACCTGGAACTGGGGATGGAACTGCGCAAGGGCATCAAACTGACGGCCGGGGCGAACAATCTGTTCAACAGCTATCCCGACAAGCTGCCCACTTTGCTACAGGGCAACGGCTTTTCCCTTTACAACCAATATTCGCCCTATGGGACCAGCGGCGGATTTTATTATGGGCGGTTGAATTTCGAGTTTTGAGCGAAGCGGCCATGGGGATGCGTTAGCCTGTTCCTGCTGTGCCATTGGGGCCGGCTTTGGCCCTTTTAAGACCTTCCTCCTCCCTTGAGGAAGAAGGACAGGAAGCTTTGGGGGCGAAGGGGGCTGGGTTGATTGGGAAGGGGAAAGCGGGCCTGCTGCCCGCGCGATCCCCTGGATCGCGCCCCCCTCACCCAGCTACGACTAGGCAGCAAGCTGCCAAGTCTGCGCAGCCCTCTCCCTTAAGGGAGAGGGATAAAGCGAGTGTCCGATACCACCCTTCCTTCAGCTATCCTATTGCCAACGCCTGTCCTTCGCCGCCTTCTCCTGCGCGGCATCGAGGGGGGAGCCGTCCATCAAGGCATCGACAGTCGCCATAAGACGCGCATCGCCCGAGGATGCCTGCCGATAGGCCCCTTCCCGTCCCGCGCCCGGCACGAGCTGCTGCACCTGCCAGCCTTGCCCCTCGCGGCAGGCGACGCCCGACAGGGCCTGCCCTTCGAAGCTGCGGCACCATCCGCCGCCCTTGCGCCGGAAGCTGAGGCCGATGCGGATCGGCGCTTCCTCCTGCGCGGAAGCGAGCTGGGTTTCGAGCGCCGACGCCAACTCGCCCTGTGCGACCATCGTGCCCCGCTCTATTGAAATCGGACCGTCGCTCCCGCCGGAAAAATGCCCGACGCCAAGCCCCAGCAGCAGGCTCGCGGCGATGGCGCCGCCCATGGCCCAGACGCGCCGACGCGCCTGGACCGGACGGGCGAACGGGACGACCTTCGCATCCTCCTGCAACAAGGTCCGCATCGCGGCCGGCACAGGCTCGGCTTCGATGGGCGCATAATGGCCGGCCAACCGCTCCCGCAGGCGAACATGCATGTCGAGCCGCGCGGCCAGCGCCGGGTCTTCCGCCACGGCACGTTCGACGCGCCGCCGGTTCACCTCGTCCAATTCGCCGTCGACAAAGGCGATCAGCATGGCTTCGTCCATGTCCGTCATGCCGCTTCCCCCAGCAGTTCGATCAAAGCGCCGCGCCCGCGCACCAGCCGCGAGGTCAGCGTGCCCATTGGAATGTCCAGCACCTCCGCCGCCTCCCGGTAGGACAGCCCCTCCACCAGCACGAGCGCGATAGCCTCCCGCTGCTCGTCGGGCAGGCTTTGCATCGCGCGGTCGACATCGGACAGCATGACATGCGCCTCCACATCGCGGTCGCCCGCATGGCCGACATGCTCGCCCGCCTCCTCCGGCGCGAAGGTGCGGGCGGCGCGCTGCCGGGAGCGGCCCTCGTCGATCCACAGATTGCGCATGATCCGATACATCCAGCTATCCAGTCTCGTCCCCGGCTGCCATTGATCGCGTGCCCGGAGCGCCTTTTCCAACGCCGCCTGGCAGAGATCGTCCGCATCGGCGCGATCCCGCGACAGGCTGGCGGCAAAGCGCCGCAGCCGGGGCAGGATCGCCAACAGATCGCTTTCGAACGACATCCGGTCTCCATTCAGCTTCCTGAAGGATGAAACGGCTGCCGCCGCACGTTTCATCCCTGAGCATGGATCTTGTATCGGAAATTTTTTCGCAATGAATCATTTTGAGAGCGAAAGGACCGGAAGGCAGTCTGATGGTGGAAGTGCCGGCGGTGGAGAGGTCGAGATGAAATTCGCGCGTCGATGGATCGTTGCCGGCTTGCTTCTGACCGCACCGGGCGCGCAGGCCCAGTTGCTGCCTTCGCCGGGCAGCACCCTGGGTCAGGTGAGCGGCCAGGCAGGCGGCATCGTGCCGCATGTGATGGATCGGGTGGAAGGAACGCTGGATCAGGCCGGGCTTGAGCGGCTGTCGCCTGCCCGGCTGGCCGACCGGCTGTTGGCGGCGCGGGCGGCGCGGATCGACGATCTGGTGCGGCGGCATGCCGATTCGGTGGAACTGGACGACCGGCGCGAACCGGCGCGGCGCGGCGTCATATTGCTGACCGGGGCGCGGCCGGAAAGCGTCGCCGCGCTGCGTTCCGCCGGCTATGGCGTGGAAGATGCCGCCATAGAGGGGCTGGACCTTGCCGTGACCCGCCTGACCGTGCCGCAGGGCCGCAGCCTGTCGCGTGCGTTGAAGCAGGTCCGGTCCCTCGCCCCGGAAGCGCAGGCCAGTGCCGACAATCTCTATTTCCCCAGCGGCGCTTCCATGGGTCTTGCCGCCGCCGCGCTTGCGGAAACCGCGTCGGTTGGGGGCAAGGCGGCGGGGCTGATCGACGGCGGGGTGGCCCGGCACCCCAGCCTGACCGGCCCGATCGAACAGCGGGGTTTCGCCCGAGGGGCTCCCCGCGCCAGCGCGCACGGGACGGCGGTCGCCTCCCTCATCAGCGGCACGGGCAGCATAAGGGGCGCAGCGCCCGGCGCGCCCTTGCTGGTGGCCGATGTCTATGGCGACGACCCGGCGGGCGGCAGCGCCTTCGCAATGGCGCGGGCGCTTGGCTGGATGGCGGCGCGCGGGGCCGATGTCGTGACGGTGAGCCTGGTGGGCCCGGACAATCCCCTGCTGGCCGGCGCCATCCGTCTGGCGCGGGAACGTGGCGTGTCCGTGGTTGCGGCGGTCGGCAATGACGGGCCGGCCGCGCCGCCGGCCTATCCGGCCTCCTATGCGGGAGTGATCGCCGTCACCGGCATTGACGGGCGGGGCCGCGTCCTGCCCGAGGCGGGGCGGGCCCGTCATGTGGATTTCGCCGCGCCGGGGGCGGACATGAATGCGGCCCGGGCCGATGGCGGCAAGGGTAAGGTCCGCGGTACATCCTTCGCTGCGCCGCTGGTGGCGGGACGGCTGTTCGCCAAGGGCAGCGTGGCGGCCCTGCGGGCGGAGGCGAAGCGGGGCTCCGGCCTTAGCATCATCTGCGGCACTTGCAGAAATAATGATTGATTTTCAATGATTTGAAAGTTTTTTCCGACATTTTGGGATTAAATCCGATCGCCGTCGCGTTGTCCTGTCATCGGATCGACAACGAACAAGGAGACGATCGATGAAAGTCAAGTTCCTGATTGCAACCGCCGCTCTTGCCGCCCTGACGGCCGCGCCCGCCTCTGCCCAGTTGCTGGGCGGCGGTGGCGGCGGCATGCTGGGCGGCGGCCTGGGCGGCGCGCTGGGTGGCGCGGGCGGATCGTTGGGCGGCACGCTCGGCGGATCGGGCGGCGTCGGCCTCGACCGCAGCATCGACCTGGAGAATGGCCGCGTCGGCGCCAGCGGTTCGGGCCATGGCAGCGGCAGCGGTTCCGCCTCCGGATCGGTCAGCCGCCATGGCAAGAGCCGCAGCGGCAGCGCTTCGGGCTCCGCCAGCGGATCGGCAGGCGGCAGCCTGACGGCCGACACGCTGGGGACAGGCGATGTGCGCAATGCCGTGGGCGGCCTGCGCGACCAGGCCGGCAACACGGCCGGCGCGGCGCGGGACCGGGCCGCTGGAACCGTCGCCGAAACCAAGGACCGCGCCAGCGCCACCGCAGGAGCAGCGCGGGACCGCGCCGCCAACGCCGTGAGCCGGACACGTTCGGCAGCAGGCAATGCCGCCGGCAGCGCCGCGGGCGCGGCCAACGGTGCGGCGAACGGCGCGAGCGGCCTGGGGTCCGTCGATGCTTCCGGACAGCTTTCGGGCGGCGGACAGGCTTCGGGTTCGGCCAGCTCGGCCGCTTCGGATCAGGCGGCCAACTGACCTCGCCCGGAGGCGACATATCCCCGACCGGCTTTCAGCCGCATTGCCGCCTCACCGCCTGATCGAAGGCCGGCGACCCTTATCGGGCCGCCGGCCTTCCCTCTTTCTGAAGGAAACGCTAAAAGCCTTTGATATAAATGGTTTAAGATGATGGCACTTTTCATGGCGCGCCTGAATGTCTACACCGTCATTTCATATGGGTCCGGCCGGCAGTGTCGAATGGAGCCAAGGGTCGCCATAGGTGCGTCGCGGCACCAGATATTGAAGAGATACGGGACTGAATGTCCGTTTCGGATTCCGATTTCGCCTCCAAGCGGCTGCATGACCGCCAGCGTCGGCTGCTGAAGGCGCGCATGCGTCATCCGGATTATGGCGAGATCGACATCCTCGTTCGCGACGTGTCGGAAATGGGCCTTGGCGGGCGGTGCGAGCTCGACCTTGCCGTGGGGGAAAGCGTCGTCATCCTCCTGCCCGACTGCCGACCGGCGCAGGGAAAGATCGCATGGCGGAAGGGACAGAGCTTCGGCGTGCATCTGGAGGCGCAGATCAATCCGGAGGTGGTGAAAAGTCGCATCCCCGCCGATCGCCCGGCTGAGGGGTATCAGGTGCCCGAGGCGTTCCGGCCATCGGCGGAGACGAAGCGGCCCGGATTCCGGACGCGGTTACAGGGGCCGGACACCAATAATAAATGGCGGTGATTTCGCTCTGCCTGAGCAGGCGATCCACATTCGGCCGTTTGGATGGCGCGACGCTCATTTGCTGCGTCCGATTTAACGCAGCGCGCTCAAGAGCGGATTCCGATCCGATTGCATCGGCTCGACTGCTCTAAGTTTTTGTTTTGTCGCGTTTTCCGAGTCAGCAGATGATTCCATCTGCCTGGGAAACGCTCCAGGAGCCCGTCCCGTAGAGGCGAAAAAAGGAAAAAGGCCGCCGATCCTGTCAGGATCGCCAGCCTTTTCTTCCTGTCGCAATGGCTCGGATCAGGCGACTTTGGTCGCGAATTCCTCCGCCTCGTCCGGATCGCGCAGCACATAGCCGCGGCCCCAGACGGTTTCGATGTAATTCTCCCCGCCGCAGGCCAGCGCCAGCTTCTTGCGCAGCTTGCAGATGAAGACATCGATGATCTTGAGTTCGGGCTCGTCCATGCCGCCATAAAGGTGGTTCAGGAACATTTCCTTGGTCAGCGTCGTGCCCTTGCGGAGCGAAAGCAGCTCCAGCATCGCATATTCCTTGCCGGTCAGGTGGACGCGGTTGCCGTCCACCTCCACGGTCTTGGCGTCCAGGTTGACCGCCAGCTTTCCAGTGCGGATGACCGACTGCGAATGGCCCTTGGACCGGCGCACGACCGCATGGATGCGGGCGATCAGTTCCTCGCGGTGGAACGGCTTGGTCACATAATCGTCGGCGCCGAAGCCGAAGGAGCGGACCTTGCTGTCCATTTCCGCCACGCCGGACAGGATCAGCACCGGCGTCTGCACCTTCGCCGCGCGGAGCTTCTTGAGCACGTCATAGCCATGCATGTCCGGCAGGTTCAGGTCCAGGCAGATGATGTCGTAGTCGTAGAGCTTGCCGAGGTCGAGACCCTCTTCGCCAAGGTCGGTCGTATAGACGTTGAACCCCTCCGTCGTGAGCATCAGCTCGATCGCCTTCGCGGTTGTCGGTTCGTCTTCGATTAGCAGCACGCGCATGTGAAGCCCCTTTGCGTAGCAGTCCCGTTCACCCCCAGAGAACGACGGCCGCTCCAATTCATTAACCAAAAAACTTCTGAAGGACAAAGGTTAATTTTTCGCTAACCGGCAGGAATCCGCGAGTCGTGGGATTTTGAATCTGTTTTCAACATTTTGCAGCCGAAATGATTCAGATGGAGTCAAGATGGATTCACCTGTGGAACGAGTCCTCAACAGCCATGATGGCGGGTAAGGAAATCGAGCACGGCGTCCACCCGGGCCGGCCGCAGACGCGATGGCGGCGTGACCAGGTGGATGCCGAATGGCGGCGGCCGCCAGTCGACCAGAATCTCCTCCAGTTCGCCCGATGCAAGCGCGTCCCCGACAATGAAATCGGGCAGCCGGGCAATGCCGACGCCGGTGCGCAGCGCGGGCAGCATCGCCTCTCCGCTGTTGACCGTCAGCCGGGCGCGCACCTGCACCACGACATTCTGCTGGCCGGGGCCGGAAAAGCGCCAGACGTCGGGCGTCGGGGTATTGGAATAGCAGAGGCAATCATGGCTGCCGAGGTCGGACGGATGGGTGGGGCGTCCCCTTTCCGCCAGATAGGCGGGCGATGCCACGACATGCAGCTTGACGTCGGCCAGGCGCCGGGCGCGGAGCGAGCTGTCCGGCATGTCGGCAATGCGGATGGTCGCATCCAGGCCCATTTCCACCAGATCGATGCGCGCATCGGACAGGTGGAGGTCGATGTCCACCTGCGGGTTCTGCTTCGTGAATTCGGCGACCAGCGGCGCGACGCGAAGCAGGCCGAAGGTCATCGGCGCGCCCAGCCGGACCGTGCCGGAAAGTTCGGCCGTTTCGTCCCTCGCCGCTTCCTCCGCCGCCTGCCCTTCCGACAGGATGCGCGCCGCATGCTCGGCCAGCCGCTTGCCGCTCTCGGTAAGGGCCAGACGGCGGCTGGTGCGGCTGAACAGGCTGGTATCCAGATGCTGCTCCAGCCGCGTCACCGCCTTGGAGACGGTGGCCTTGGAAACGCTCAGCGCCTTGGCCGCGTCGGTGAAGCTGCGATGCTCGACCACGGCGGCGAACATCGCCCATGCCTCGAAATCGGGAAGACGCATAAGGAAACAATCCGTTTCAATGCTGCTTATTCAAGAAACGATCCTGATCGCTAGATTGGCGGAAAGCAAGCCGGAACCTTCCGGCAACGCAATCGAAAGGCCTGAATATGAGCACGACAGTCGGGAGCCGCATCGAACGCCGCCCCTTCGCGTCCCTCGGTCATGCCGACCATGGCTGGCTGAACGCGCGGCACCATTTTTCCTTTGCGGACTATCATGATCCCGCCCGCATGAACTGGGGCGCGATCCGGGTTTGGAACGATGATGAAATCGGCCCCCGCTCCGGCTTTCCGCCGCATCCGCATGCGGACATGGAGATCATCACCTATGTCCGCAAGGGCGCGATCACCCATCAGGACAGCCTGGGGAACAGGGGCCGGACCGAGGCCGGCGACGTTCAGGTGATGAGCGCGGGCACCGGCATCCGCCATGCCGAATATAATCTGGAAGAAGAGACGACGACGCTCTTTCAGATCTGGGTCACGCCCCGCTGTCGCGGCGGCCAGCCGAGCTGGGGCGCCAAGCCCTTTCCGAAGGGCGACCGGTCCGGCAAGCTGGTGGTCCTGGCAAGCGGCCATGCGGAGGATGTGGAAGCGCTGCGCATCCGCGCCGACGCCCGTCTGCTGGGCGGCACCGTCAGGGCGGGCGAAAGCGTGACCTACGACAGTGCCGAAGGACGTCATCTCTATCTGGTTCCGGCGACCGGGCGGGTCGAGATCGACGGCCAGATCTTCGAGGCGCGCGACGGCGCTGCGATCATCGGCGGCGCGCCCATCACCATCAAGGCGATCGAGGACGCCGAAATCGTCCTGGTGGACAGCGAATAAGGTCCGTCCCCTTCCCCCGGACGGGCCGAAAGGCCGCCCGCGCTTCTCCCCCCTCCCTCTGCGCGGGCGGCCGATTTTTTCGAAACCTTTTTACGATCAACGCATTAGACGAAATGGAGATACTCATGGCAAAGGTTCTGGTTCTCTACTACTCCTCCTACGGCCACATCGAGACGATGGCGAAGGCCGTGGCGGAAGGCGCGGCGGCTGCCGGCGCGCAGGTCGACATCAAGCGCGTGCCGGAGACGGCGCCGCTGGAAGTGGCGCAAGCCGCTCATTTCAAGCTCGATCAGGAAGCGCCGGTCGCCACTGTCGCGGAGCTGGCGGATTATGATGCGATCATCATCGGCACCGGCACCCGTTTCGGCCGCATGTCGAGCCAGATGGCGGCCTTCCTCGACCAGGCAGGCGGCCTCTGGGCGCGCGGCGCGCTGAACGGCAAGGTAGGCGGCGCTTTCACCTCGACGGCCAGCCAGCATGGCGGGCAGGAGACCACCCTGTTCTCGATCATCACCAACCTGTTGCATTTCGGTCTGGTGATCGTCGGCCTGGACTATGGCTTTGCCGGACAGATGGGCGTCGACAAGGTCCGCGGCGGATCACCCTATGGCGCCACCACGCTGGCGGATAGCGACGGCAGCCGCCAGCCCGGCGAGGAAGAACTGGCGGGCGCACGCTATCAGGGCCGGCGCGTTGCGGAAACGGCACTGAAACTGCACGGATAACGCATCGCTGCGCCGTCTGTACGGTGCAGTCGTTGAGAGCCTTGGGTCGCAAGGCATCAACGCAAATGGGGGGCCGGCGCATGGGACTGCGCGCCGGCTCCCTTTATTTTCGGGTTTTGCGGGAAGTGGCCAGTGCAAGACCTTCCTTCTCCCTTGAGAAGGACGGGAAGCCCTGGCGACGAAGGAGTTCAGGCTGATCTAGACGAGGGGGAGCGGGCCTGCGGTCCGTGCGATCCGTTGGATCGCAACCCCTCACCCAGCTACGACTAAGCAGCAAGCTGCCAAGTCTGCGCAGCCATCTCCCTCAAGGGAGAGGGATAAAGTGGGTGTCCGCTTCCCACCCTTCTGCTCGCCCAGTCTTCAATCAGGCTAGGCGACCTCGATCGGCGCGACCTCATAGCCCACTGCCCGCAGGGCGGCGATCAGGCGTTCCAGATGGGCGCCGTCCCGCGTCTCGCATTCCACGTCGAGGCTGAGGCCCTTGGCAGGCAGATTGGTGAAGATCCGCTGGTGCGACAGTTCGAGGATGTTGACCGCTTCCTGGTCGAAGATCCGCGCCACATGGAACAGCGCGCCCGGCCGGTCCTGCAGGATGATGCGCAGCCGCGCCAGCCGGCCCGAGCGCGCCAGGTCGCGCAGCAGCACATTGGCCAGCAGCCGCGTATCGATATTGCCGCCGGTCAGGATCAGCCCGACGCTGCGCCCGGCGAACAGTTCCTTGTGCGTCAGCAGCGCCGCGAGGCCGGCGGCGCCCGCACCCTCCACCACCGTCTTCTCAATCTGGAGCAGCAGGCTCACCGCTTCCTCCAGATGGCGCTCGCTGACCAGCAGCACATCGTCCGCCAGCCGCTCGACGAAGCGGCGGGTGAGTTCGCCCGGTTCCCTGACGGCAATGCCCTCCGCCAGCGTATCGCCGTCACAGGGCAGGTTGGCGCCCTTGATATAGTCGTACATCGACGGATAAAGCTCCGCCTGCACACCATAGACCTTGATGTCGGGCTTCATCGCCTTGGCTGCCGTCGCCACCCCCGAAAACAGGCCGCCGCCGCCGATGGGCACGATCAGCGTGTCGATCTCCGGCGCGTCCTCCAGCATTTCCAGCGCGACCGTGCCCTGCCCCGCCATGATGTCGGGTTCGTCGAACGGATGGACGAAGGTCAGGCCCTGCTCGACCTCCAGCAGCCGCGCATGGGCATAGGCGTCGTCGAACTTCTCGCCGAACTGGACGACGGTGGCGCCATGACCCTGTGTCTGCGTGACCTTCACCGTGGGCGTGGTGTTGGGCATGACGATGGTGACCGGCACGCCCAGCCGCTTGCCGTGATAGGCCAGGCCCTGCGCGTGATTGCCCGCGGAAGCCCCGATCACGCCCTTCCGCTTCGCCTCCTCATCCAGCTGGAGCAGGCGATTGAGCGCGCCGCGTTCCTTGTAGGCGGCGGTGAACTGGAGATTTTCGAACTTCAGATACACTTTGCAGCCGAACATGGCCGACAGCGTCTGGCTGACCAGCGTCGGCGTATGCACGACGGAGCCGGAAATTCGCACCCGCGCCGCGAGGATGTCGTCGACGGAAATGGGCAGCGGCACGGCGCTCTCTATCTTGCTCAGCGTGTTCATGGCGCGCCACCTAGCTTAAAATTGCTTCGGAAGGAACTGGCACTGACCGAAAACTCTGCCTATGGCTTGCGGGCGCGCATCCAACTGATCGAGGCATATGGCTAAAATCGCGTTTATCGGCCTGGGCGTCATGGGCGGCCCGATTGCGGGGCATCTGGCGAAGGCGGGGCATGAGCTGACCGTCTACAACCGTTCCATCGGCAAGGCGAAGCGCTGGGCGGAGGCCTATGGCGGCGCGGTCGCGATCAACCCGGCCAAGGCTGCGGAGGATGCGGAGATCGTCATCAGTTGCGTCGGCACCGACGACGATCTGAGCCAGATCACCCTGGGCCGCGACGGCGCCTTTCGCTCGATGAAGCCGGGCGGCCTGTTCATCGACCATACGACGGTGTCGGCGCGGATCGCGCGGCAATTGTTCGTGGAGGGCGAGAGCCGGGGGCTGCATTGCGTCGACGCGCCGGTGACCGGCGGTCAGGCCGGGGCGGAAAAGGGCAGCCTTGCAGTCATGTGCGGGGGCAGCGAGCCCGCGATCGCAGCCGCCCGGATCGTGATGCAGGCCTATGCGCCGCGCATCGTCCATGTCGGGAAGGCAGGCGCGGGGCAGACCGCCAAGATGGTGAACCAGATCTGCATCGCGGGCGTTGTGCAGGGCCTGGCCGAAGCGCTGCGGTTCGCGCAGGCGGCTGAACTGGACCTCGACACATTGTTCGAGGCGATTTCCGGCGGCGCGGCGCAAAGCTGGCAGATGGACAAGCATTGGAAGACGATGGCGGCGGACAGTTTCGATTTCGGCTTTGCGGTGGATTGGATGCGCAAGGATCTGGGGCTGGCGCTGGAGGAAGCGCGGGCCAATGGCGCCACCCTGCCGGTGACGGCGCTGATCGATCAATTCTATGCCGATGTGCAGGCCATGGGGGGCCACCGGCAGGACACCAGCGCGCTCGTTCGGCGGATCACGCGGGCATGAACAAGGCCGGCATGACCAGCAGCGCCGTCCGCCCCGGGCTTGACCCAAGGACAATGCGCCGCGGCGGCAAGCTCCGCGCGAACGGACGCAGGATTGCCGTCGCCCTTGCCCTGACGCTGCCCGTCCCTGCGCTGGCTTCGGGCATCATCGACAATGTGAACGGCATCGCGCTGGATGCCAATGGCCGCGTGGTGCGTTTCCGGGCGCTCACCATCGACGATGAGGGCAAGGTGGATAAGCTGCTGCCCGACCGCTATCGGGAGCCGGAGCAGCCGCGCCCCCGGAAGCGGAAGAAGAACGAGCCGGAGCAGGCACAGCCCAGCCGCCCCGACTTCAAGCTGGACGCGGGCGGCAAGACGCTGATCCCCGGGCTGATCGACGCCCATGGGCATGTGATGGGCTATGGCCTGTCGCTGATCACGCTGGACCTTTCGGAAACCAAATCGCTGGCGGAGGCGCAGGCGAAGATCAGGGCCTATGCCGCCGCCAATACGGGCCGGAAATGGATCATCGGCAAGGGCTGGAATCAGGAGCTTTGGGGCCTGGGCCGTTTTCCGACGGCGGCCGAGCTGGATGCTGCGGTCAGCGACGTTCCGGTCTGGCTGGAACGGGTCGACGGCCATGCGGGCTGGGCCAATTCGCTGGCGATCAAGGCGGCGGCCGTCACCGCGGCGACCAAGGCGCCACCCGGCGGCCGGATCGAAATGGCGGCGGGAAAGCCTGCGGGCGTGTTCGTCGACAAGGCGATGGATCTGATCACGCGCGTCGTGCCCCCGCCGGCGCCCAAGGATCGCGACATCGCGCTGGAGAAGGCGCAGCAGGCGCTGCTGCGGCAAGGCATTACCGGCATTGCCGACATGGGCACCAGCATCGACGACTGGCAGGCCTTTCGCCGTTCGGCGGACCGCGGCGCGCTGCGGGTGCGGATCATGTCCTATGCCTATGGCCTTGAGAATATGGTGCTGATCGCCGGGCCTGAGCCGACGCCCTGGCTCTATGACGATCATCTGCGCATGGGCGGGGTCAAGCTGATCCTGGATGGCGCGCTTGGATCGCGGGGGGCCTGGCTGAAGGCGGACTATGCCGATGCGCCGGGGCAGCGCGGTCTGGCGATGATCCCGTCCACCCAGCTTCGCAACATCATGAGCCGGGCGGCGATGGACAATTTCCAGATCGCGGTCCACGCCATCGGCGACGCGGCGAACAGCGAAGTGCTGGATGCGGTGCAGGAACTCAGCGAAACCTACAAGGGCGACCGGCGCTGGCGCATCGAGCATGCGCAGATCGTCGATCCGGCGGAACTGCCGCGCTTCGGGCAATATGGCATCGTCGCGTCGATGCAACCGGTGCATCAGACCTCCGACTGGCGCATGGCCACGGCGCGGCTGGGCGAGGCGCGGCTGAAGGGCGCCTATGCGTGGAAGGCGATGCTGGACAATCGCGTGCCGCTGGCCTTCGGGTCGGATGTACCGGTGGAAAGCCCCAATCCCTTTCCCGGCATCGCCGCCGCCATGACGCGGGAAGATGCATCGGGGCAGCCGGCAGGCGGATGGATGCCGGAACAGCGGGTAAGCTTCGAGGCGGCGCTGGACGGTTTCACCAGGACGGCAGCCTATGCGGGCTTCGCGGAAAAGCGCTTCGGCAGTCTGGTGCCGGGGCAGCGGGCGGATTTCCTGCTGATCGACCGGGATATTTCCACGTCAAGTCCGGTCGAGATTCGCGGGACGCAAGTGCTGGAGACGTGGATCGGCGGCAAGCGGGTCTATGTGAAGGGGCAGTAGCGGCGGCCAACATGGCGTCATCCCGTTCACTGCCGGCCGTTCAATGCTGGGACGACGACAGGATCAAAGCACAGCCCCCGCCGCGTTGAACGCTTCTTCCTCCGTTTCCGGCAGCGGCGGCTGGACCGGCTTGTCGCAGCCCTCTTCCTTCATATGCGCCCGCAGCGCGTCCATGCGCCCCAGATTCCATCGCGCCAGCGGTACGCCAAGGGGCCGGAACTCCGCGCGGTCGAACAGTTCCACCACATAATTCCTGCAGAGATTGTCCACCTGCTCGAGCGTCAGCATGCCGAGGTTCATCACCATCGGCTTGCCCGGCACGCCGTTGCGTCCCCGCACCAGGTCCGTCACGTAAAGCCCGCCGCGCGGGTCGACCAGCACGACATCGGCCCTGGAAGCGTCGATCATCCTGTGGCTTGCGGCATAGGGCGCGACGAAGCCGTGCGTCCGCCACACGAGAAAGGCGCTGCTGAGCAATGTTATGGCCGCGCCCAGGAACATGGGGCGCATGGCGCCGGTCCGGAAACGCGCCCAGCCAAGACCCGCCAGCAGGCAGAAAGGCCCGATGAAGCCATGGGCGTAGCGATAGCCCCAGCCATAGCCCTGCGCCAGGGCGAGGGCGCATCCGGCGAAGCAGCCCAGCGCCAGCGGCAGCGCGATCTCCTGCCCCCGGATCGCCTTGCGCCAGCGCATCGCGAAGACGCCCAGCGTCGCCAGCGGCACCATCAATATATTGTTCCAGGCGGCAAAGCGGCTGAGATTCACCAGCGGCTGCCAGCGGTCGCCCAACCGCTCGAACAGGCTGCCCACCTTGTCCGCCACGCCTGCGGAAGGACGCACGTCGGTCGGCTGCCCCAGCACATGCGTCAGGAAGGCCGGCCATAGCTTCGCCCAGACTATGACGATGGCAGCCAGCACGAGGATGTGGAAGATCGCGACCTTCCACCGTTTCCCAAGCAGCATCCAGAGAATGAAGGGCGCGATGAAGATCGGCGGGAAATGCCACTGGTGCAGCCCCGCCGCCGCCAGCGCGACCACCCCGGCGCTCAGATGCCCGATCAGCCCGCCGCGCAGCACCAGCGCCAGCCAGATCATGTTGAGCGCGAAATGCCCGGTCATGGCGTAGGGCGTCATCGCCGTGACCCAGAGCTGTGCCGAAGACAGGCCCAGCAGCATCGTCACCCAGACCGCGTCGGGCCTGTCGGGGAAAAGGTGCAGCGCCACCCGCCACAGCGCGAACAGCCCCGCCATCAGCAGCACCGGCCCGGCCAGATTCGGGTCGCCCAATTGCCAGAACAGCGCCTGGATCGCGCTGTTCACCGGCAGATAGGCCGCGGTCCAATAATCCGCCGCGCCGAAGGGAGAGAAAAATTCGGGCATGATCGCCCGGCGATAGGCCTCCCACTCCATCGGGATCGGGCGGGCCAGGAAACCCTCCCGCATATAGGCGGCGGCGAAGCGGGCGACCTCCTCGTCGCGGGAGATGGAATAGTCCTGGAACAGCCAGTAATGGCCCGCCCAGGCGATCAGGCCGAACAGCAGCACCAGCGGCACCATTATGCGCGCGCGCGGCGCAGGCAGGCGCCAGCCCAGACCCTCCGCAAAGGGGGCGGCCAGCGTCAGCAGCAGCAATGCGCCCAGAAGCGCCGGAAAATCCTGATCGAGGAACAGGATGACCGCCAGGCTGATGCCCTGCCTGTAGGTCACATGCCAGAGGAAGGTCGCGCCCAGCCAGAGCGTCAGCCCGATCGCGCCCGCAAGGAGCAGACGGGTGGCACTGATGGGGCGCAACCGATTGAACATCAGCCTTCCTGCGGCAGCAGCGCCCGATTGACGAAAATGCCGTCCATCTCGACCAGCAGGGGGAAATGCCCCTTGTTGTTGGCGAAGAAGGCGGAGGGGACGAAGCCATGCTCCGCCAGCCAGTCGATCATCGCGCGATAGCCGGTCCCGCCTTCATAGATCGGCCGGACACCGAGTTCGGTCTGCACGCCCGCCATGTCGTGGAGCGCATCGCCTGCGCCTTCGCAGACGGACAGGTCATGCCCCTGCGTATCCATCTTGAGAAAGGGTCGGGTGAAGCCATAGGCGCGCTTCAGTTCGGGCAGCAGGCTTTCCAACCGGCGGCATTGCATGTCGACCGAGCGCGTCACCCTGTTGCGTTCGGCGAAGATCGCGTCCTGTTCCCCGGACGGCGTCTTCAGCGAACTGAACTGGTCGGCCGCCATGATGTTGAAGCTCGCCATGCCGTCGAAATCCGACAGGGCCATGTTGAACACATGCCATTGACGGTCGGACGAGGCATTCCGTTCCAGTTCGGAGAAGATGTCCGGATTGGGTTCGAAGGACAATATCGTGCCGTCAAAGCCCGCATCCTTGCGCAGCATCGTCGCATATTGGCCCCGGTTGGCGCCGACATCGAACACGCAATCGACCGCGAAGGCGCTCAGGAAACGGCGCAGCGCCTGGATTTCCGGATATTGATGCACCCGTCCCGCCAGCGCCAGCCGCACCGCCAGCGCCCGGTTGCGCAGTTCCCGGACATGGCGGCTCATTTCCCGGTCACGCTGCGGTAGATGGCGATGGTGGCCAGCGCCATGTCCTTCCAATTGCCCATTGAATCTCCATAGGTGCGCGCACGCGCTCCCAAAGCCTGCCTGATGGCCGCGCTTTCTACGAGGGGCAAGAGGGCTTGCGCAAGCGCGGGTGCATTTCCCGCCGGGGTCCTGACGGCGACTTCCTCCGGCAGGCCGGCGAACATGCCGGCGTCCGACGTGACCATCGCCTTGCCATGGTGCAGGGCCGACAGGAAAGCGCCGCTGCTGTCGATATGCCGATAGGGGAAGACCAATATGTCCGCCTTCGCCATATGGGCGTCGAGCCGTTGTTCGGTGAGAAAAGCGAGATCGGCGATCAGCCGCTCGCCAAAGCCGGCGGCATGGACGCTGTCGAGCAGCGGGGCGATGTCCATGAACGGCTTGCCCGCCAGCACCAGTTCGAAACGATGCCCGGCGCTCCAGAGCGACAGGCACGCCTGGAGCAGCAGGTCGACGCCCTTATAGGGGCGGATCGTGCCGAAGAAGAGCAGGCGCGGCAGGACAGCGTCGGGCACCTGCGCCAGATCCTCCGTCCCGGCCGTCGCAAGTCGCATCGGCGGATGCGGCGTCACATGGATGCGTTTCGGATCGATGCCCTGCCGCTCCAGCGCGGTCCGCGTCGTCCCGCCATGGACGATCAGCGCGTCGAACATGTCGAGCAGGCCGCGATAGCCCCTGCCCTGCACCCCGGCGTCGGCATGATAGGCATCGGCATTGTGCACGGTATGGACCAGCGCGGTCCTGCCCTTCAACCGCCGCAACATGATCCGGTCGGCGGGCGCAAGCGGCAGCCATTGCATGTGCGCCACATCGGCCCTGGCCAGTGGGGTAAGGTCGCCCAGCGCGCAGCTGAGCCCATATTCCGCGGCCTTGAGCAGGCGGAAGGCCCGACCTTCGCCGATGCGCTGGCGCAGGGTCTCGCTCCGGCGGAAGAAGCGCGGCTCATAGCGATAGCCCTGCGGCACGATGGCATCCGTCTCCCGCATCGGTCGACCGAGCAGGGTGACCTCCACGCCCTCTGCCGCCATCGCCGCGCAGAGGCTGTCGTCATAGCGGCCGGTGAAGAGCGACGGATCGCACATCGCGACCTTCATGCGCGCTTCCCCATCAACTGGCGCAGGGAAAGGCCGTGGATGAATGCGGCGGCGAACAGGGTCAGCGTGTAGAGGATCAGGAACAGCAGGTCGAACCGCTCCGGCGCGAATATCCGGGCCAGCGGCACGCTGAGCAGCGAACCGGCGAGGAAGGGCAAGGACCGGCCGAGCAGCAGCGTGAACCGTCCCAGCGCGCCCTGCACATAGACGGACACGCAGATCAGGGCGAGCGCGAGCAGCGCCCCGCCGATCAGCAGCAGGTCGATCCGGTCGATCGCCGCGCGGCCGTCGAACAGCTTTGCGAACAGCCATTCGCCCAGCAGCAGCAAGGCCGCCGAAGCGGCGACCGCGAAGAAAAGCGCTGCGCCAAGCGCCCGCACCATCAACTGACGCAGCCTTACCCCGTCGCCTGCATGAAAAGCGCGGGTGATCCGGGGCAAGGCCGCCTCCACGGTCGCCCTGACGAGCATGGAAAGCGAGCGGGACATCTTGAAGAAAAAGTCGAAGATCAACATCGGCCGCGCGTCATGGGTCGCGGCGGCGATGGTGAAATAAGGCGCGTTATAGGCGAGGATTTCGGAAATGGTGAAGGCAGCCGATGCGCCGATGTCCCGCAGATAATGGCGCCTGACATGGCCGCCACCGACCCTGAAGGACAGCCAGTGCCGCGCCTCCATGCCGAGGCGCCGATGCACCAGGGCGATGGCATAGCCGATCACCGCTGCACTCACGCAAAGTTGCAGGGCGACGGAGACGCGCGGGTCCAGCCCTTGCAGGATGAACAGCAGCAGCGCGATGGTCATCACCCGGCGCAGGCAATCCAGCGCTTCCCAGAGGAAATTGCCGTCCACCGCCGCAAGCGCCCTTTTGGCGAGCAGCGCGGGCAGGTTGAGACAGGCGGAGAGGAAGAAGAGCAGGAACAGCAGCGGCATGCCCGTGCGCAATCCGCCCGCCGCCAGTGAAACCGACAGGATCGCCAGGCCGCCGACGATCAGCAGGCCAAGGAACAGGAACAGGACGCCCATTTCCTCCAGCCGGAATCCGCCCGCCCCGTCCTGGCCCGGCCCCAAATTCGCCGGCCCCAAATTCCCCGACCCCAAATTCCCCGACCCCAAATTCCCCAACCAATGCCGCCGCAGCCGCGCATAGACGATACTCGTCAGGCCGAACTCGGCGGAGATGGTGAAATTGCCGAACGCCACCAGCAGCAGGAAGGACTGGAACTCGCGCAGCGGCAGGGCGCGCACGAACACATAGGTGACGGCAAAGCCCCAGATCAGGGTCAGCCCGACATTGGCGAGCTTGATCAGGGCAAGGATGCGCGCCGACCCCTCCATCCGGGCAAGCGCGCTGCCGGGCGGCATGCTCACCGGGCGCCGGTCGCGAGCGGCTTGCGCGCGCGGAACAGCCTGTCGTCCAGCGCAAAATAATGCCGGGTATCGGCGTCGATGGCGCTGGCGTCGATCTCCTCCAGATCGAAGCCGGCGGCCCGGATGCGGTCGGCAAAATCCGGGCCATATTGGCGCACATGGTCCCATTGGCCGAAACGCCGTTCACGTTCGCGCGGAGGCATGTCGAAGCTGCCATCCTCAGTCGGCCTGTCCCATAATGGGACGATCAGCCAGGCTTCGCCGCCGGGCTTCAGCGCGCGATGGATGTTGCGCAGCACGGCATGATCGTCCGGCACATGCTCCATCACATGGCTGGCATAGAAAAGGTCGTAGCGGTCGCTGGCGTCGAGCGCCATCAGGTCGACGCGCCGCATGTTCGGCACATGGTAGCGGCCGGGATCGAGATCGGCGGGGGTATAGTCGGCGACAGTGGAGAAGCGGCGCACCAGGCTGCCTTCATTGGGCGCCATGTGCAGCACCGCGCCCTGTTCCGGCACGGTCAGCACATGGCCCACGATCAGATGGTTCATCAACCGTTCGCGCGGGGAAGCGCCGCAGTTCGGACAGCCCCATTCGGCATTGTCGCCATAGCGGAAAAACCCCACCACCGCCTGCCCACAGGCCGGGCAGGCCCGGTTCGCCCGCGCGCCCATGGCCTTGCGCACGGCCAGCATTGTCCGGGTCAGATGCTTGCCGGCGGCTTTCGCCACCCGCTGGAAAGTGATCACGCCTTGGCTCCAAAAAGCAGTTGGCACCGGCCTATACAATATGCCGCCGCTTTGGCGAGCGATTCCGTTGTGCGTGGCCCATCAGGCCCGACATCCCGCAAAGGCGGGAATCAGCGCGACTTGGCGGGGTTCCAGATAGTCACGGTTCGCCCCGTCATCGCCTTGGCCACGCCCTGCAAGGTCGCGAAATAGGCGAGCACGATGTCCACCGCCGCCGCGAAGGGTCCGCCCCTGGACCGCAGCCCGCGCCACAGGATGAATACCCCAGTCAGCCCGCCAACCATGTAGAGCATCGGGGAAATCCGCATCGCCAGCGTCCCCGCCGCGACGATCCCCGTCAGTATGAAGAGACCGCCGAACCATCGTACGATCTTGCGCGAGGCATATTTGAACCTGTCGACCCCGCGCATCCGTCGCAATTGCGGCCGCAAATGGCTGTGCGTATGCCAGGCGCGGGCGGCGATGCGCACCTTGCGCCGATATTCGTCGCCACGCGCCGCCACCAGCCGCTCCCGGGCGATCACGTCCTTCGCCTTCACCAGCCGCTTGCCGGCGAAGACCACCGCCATCGACACCGTCAGATCGTCCAGCACGCTGTCGGGAAAGTCGGGATAGAGCGCCCGCCGGATGGAGAAGATCGACCCGTCGGCCCCCAGCACATTGCCGGTGCGCGATTCCTCGTCCTTCAACCGTTCCTCGATCCGCCAGTAGAGCGACCCGACCGAGGCTGTGGCGCTTTCCCCATCGCCCATATAATGCAGGGACCCCAGCACGCCCCCGATGTCCGGATCGGCATAGCGCGCCAGCAGATTGTCGATGGCGTCGGGGTCCAGCATCACATTGGCGTCGGTGAAGATCAGCACATCGCCCTGCGCCCGCGCCGCCAGCAGCTTCATGCCATGCGCCTTGCCGCTGCGCCCCGGCCCGCGCAGCAGCGTCACCAGATCGCCCCGCGCTTCGATCAGCGCCGCCGTCTCGTCCGACGAGCCGTCGTCGAAGGCCAGTATTTCCAGCGCCGGATGGCGCGCCTTCAACATCGCCAGATTGGCCAGTTTTTCCGGCATCGCCGCTGCCTCATTATAAGCGCAGAAGAGCAGCGATGCGGATGGCGGCGGCCCAGCGGCCGGCTGCTCCGCCTTTGTCGGCAGCAGGCGCAGGATCAGGGGGTAGAAGAGAAACGGCCAAGCCACCGCCACCAGCGAGAGCAGCAGCGCCAGGGCCGCGATCAGGTCGATGCTGTCCGTCAACAGGCCCATCCCTCAATAGGCCTTGTGGTGCACCAGCACGCCGATGGTCGCGACGATGATGCGCAGGTCGCGCCAGATCGACCATTTGGTGACATATTCCAGGTCCGACTGGAGCCGGTCGATCAGGTCCTGATGATGGTCGGTCGATCCGCGATGGCCGCGCACCTGCGCCAGTCCGGTCATGCCCGGCTTGATGCAATGCCGCTCCCAATAGCGCTCGTCCACCTCCCAATAGAGGCGGTCGCCGGCCTTCGCGGCGGCCGCATGGGGGCGCGGGCCGACGATGCTCATGTCGCCGCGCAGCACGTTGAACAGTTGCGGCAGCTCATCGATGCTGGTCTGGCGCAGGAAACGGCCCACAGCCGTCACCCGATCGTCATCGCGCGCCGTCAGCTTGTCGGCCGTCCGGTCGCTCGCCTCCGTCCGCATGGAGCGGAATTTATAGATGTTGAACGGCCGGGCGTCGCGGCCGATGCGCGGCTGGCGGAAGATGATCGGGCCGGGACTGGTCAGCTTCACCGCCAGCGCCGCCGCGATCAGCACCGGGGAAAGCGCGATGGTGGCCGCCGTCGCGACGACGATGTCGAAGAACCGCTTGATCAGGCGGTCGCGGAACTGGAACGGCCCGCCCGCGACGATGATCGTCGGCTGACCGTCGAACTCGTCCACCCGCGCCGGGGCGAAGCGCAGCAGTTCCGGCACGACGATCTCGCCCCGCGCCGACAGGGACTTGAGCGCCACCGACCAGTCGTCCATCCGCTCCATCGGGCAGGCGACGATCACCCGTTCCGCCATGCCCACGGCGGCGGCGAGCCGCGCCGCCATGTCCGCGTCATGCCCCTTGGGCTGCAGGCCGGCTGCCCCAGCCTCGATCACATGCATGTGCGGGCCGGTGTCGATGGTCACGCCGTCCATGATGACCACGGTCAGATGCGGCACCTCGCCCAGCAGATGCGCGCCGAGCCGCCCGATGGCGAGTCGGACGGCCGCCACGCCAACTGCCGAAATGCCCAGGCCGACGATGAAGGTCAGACGCGAAAGCTGTTCCGCGATCTTCCCCAGATAGACGATCAGCAGCATCAGCATCGCCGCCTGCGCCAGCGCCATCAACCCCCGGAAAATGCCGCGCCGCAGATCCTCCAGCATATGGATGCCATAGGCGCCGCCCTGCACGCCGAGCAGCACGTAAAGCGGCGCGATCATCGCGAACATGACGATGCCGTGCGGCTTGCCCGGTTCGCCCAGCCATGCGCCCAGCACCAGATAATTGGCGAGCAGAAAGGACAGGAAAAGCCCCGCCATGTCCCCCAGCAGACACAGCAGGTACAGGCGCACCCGCAATATTTCCTTGGAGACTGTCACTTATGGACCCTGATCAGCTTGGCGTGTCCGCTCCGTTGGCACTGGTCGGAGCAGCTTTCAAGAGTTTGAATGGAGATCAACGGCTTCCTGCGAAGGCAGGAACCCGGCTCTGACCTTGCGATCGGGCTCCTGCCTTCGCAGGGGCGTGCATCGTCCGGATCAAAGCGCAAACAACCTTCCCAAAGCCTTGTCGAGCATCAGCAACTGCCACAGCAGCCGCCCATGATCGGCCAGCCCGGCCTTATGATCCGCCGCGATCTTGCCGAGCATCTTCGCGTCGAACCAGCCGGTCTTCGCCAATGCCGATCCTCCGGCGATCGCCGTAGCCTCGCCCGCCAGCGGTCCACGGAACCAGGCGCTGATCGGGGTCACGAAGCCCATTTTCGGGCGGTAGAGTATGTCCTGCGGCAGGAAAGGCTCCATCGCCTTCTTCATCAGATATTTGCCGCTGTTCCCGCGAATCCGTTGCGCCACGGGGAGCCGCGCGGCGAACTCGACCAGCCGGTGGTCGAGCAGGGGCTCCCGCGCCTCCAGGCTGACCGCCATGCTCATCCGGTCGGTCTTGGTCAGGATGTCGCCCGGCAGCCATATGCGAATGTCGGCATATTGCGCCCGGTCCAGCGGATCGCGCGCGGGCGCTTCCGCCATGGTCCTGATATAGCGATCTTCCGCCCGATAGGCGCCGAGCCGGGTCTTCATGTCCTGGCTGAACATCCGCTGCCGCAGCGCATGGGGCGTCACGCCGACCGATGCGGCATAGGCTTCCCCGCCCTCCCCCGCCAGTTCGAGCAGGGTCGATTTCGCGCGCAGGGGGCGGGGCGCCCAGTCGGCCTTGGGATACCAGCGGCCCAAAGTCCCGAACAGCGGTTGCCGCACCGAAGCCGGGATCAGCGAGCGCAGCCTTTCGCCCTGCATCTGGAACCGATGCCGCCGATAGCCGGCAAAGGCCTCGTCCGCGCCGTCTCCGGAGAGCGCCACCGTCACCTGCTCCCGCGCCAGTTCGCACACCCGGTAGGTCGGCAGCGCGGAAGCATCGGCAAAGGGTTCGTCGAAATGGAGCGCCAGCGTGTCGATTAGTCCATAATCATCGGGCGATACGATGCGGGTGCGATGGTCGGTGGCGAAGCGCCGCGCCACCCTGTCGGCATAGGCGGTCTCGTCCAGTTCCCTGACGTCGAAACCGATGGTGCAGGTCTTGACCGCCTGTTTCGACGCCTCCGCCATCAGCGCGACGACGCTGCTGCTGTCCACTCCGCCCGACAGGAAGGCGCCCAGCGGCACGTCCGCCACCATCCGGGATCGGACCGCCTGTCGCATCAGCGCGACGAGTTCCTCCTCCAGCGCCTCCGGCTTCGCCCTGCTGCGGTCGGCGAAGCTGACGTCCCAATAGCGCTGCGGCTGCGGCAGGGGCCGCCCGCGCACGATGCGCAGCGTCTCGCCCGCGCCCAGCTTGCGCACGCCTGCGACCAGGCAGGCGTCGTCGGGCACATAGCCGTAAGCGAGATAATCCTCGACCGCCGACAGGTCCGGCGCACGCCGCAATAGGGGATGGGCGAGCAGGCTCTTCAGTTCCGAACCGAAGATCAGGCTGCCGTCGGACAGCAGCGCATAATGGAGCGGCTTCACCCCCAGCCGGTCGCGCACCAGCCAGAGCGCCTGCGCCCGCGCGTCGAACAGGGCAAAGGCGAACATGCCGTTGAACTTCTCTACGCAGGCCTCGCCCCATTGGCGATAGCCGTGCAGGATGACCTCCGTATCGCTATGCGTGCGGAAGACGTGGCCCTTGGCCTCCAGTTCCGTGCGGACTTCCCGAAAATTATAGATTTCGCCGTTGAAGACGACGGCCAGGCTGTCATCCTCCGTCAGCATGGGCTGCGCGCCGCTGCCCAGATCGATGATCGAGAGGCGCAGATGGCCCAGCCCGACGCCGGGCGCGGTCCAGATGCCGCTGTCGTCCGGCCCGCGCCACGGCATGGCGTCCAGCATCAGCCCGACCCGCGCCGGATCGACCGGCTTGGCCGTTTCAAGGTGGAAAATGCCCGCAATTCCGCACATTCGAAGGGTCTTAGCGGGTTCGGAGGCTGCGGTCAGCCAAATCCTTCACATCGCCCAGATCATGGAGGAAGGCGGCGATGGCGGCGTCCGAAGGGCGGCCTGCCCGTTCCTCTGCCGAAACCATGATGGCGGCGGCGCGCTGGTCAGTGCCCAGCAGGCGCGCCTTCATCGTCTCCAGCTTGACGAGATGGGCGCTGCCGGTGGGCTGGCCCTTGCCGACGGCATAGAAGCTGACGACATGGCGCACGAGGCGGCCCGGGCCAGTGATCTGCTCGCCGCGCGCATTTTTGGGCGCGGCGGCGAGCTGCGACCAGGTCCATCCGCTGTCGGTGCCCGCCGCGCCCTGACCGAAGCCGACCAGTTCGCGCCCCTCATCCTGCCGGTCGAAGGTCGCAATGGCGAGGTCGACCACCTGTCCCTCCGCATTGCGGTATCTCGCCATGGCCAGATAATCGGCGCCGTCGAAGCGCGGCCGCCAGAGCGGGAGCGGCGGTTCGTCGCTTCGGACCCAGCCCTTCACCTCCGGCATGGCGGGTGCGCCGGGCAGAGGCTGGCCCACCGCCGCGCTCGCCGCCAGCCACAGGGGCGCGGCCACGATCATCGCCAGCGCGCCGCCCGCGACGGCGCCCGGCGAAGCATGGCCTTCATGGCGCAGATGTTCGGGATCGAACCAGGGATCGCCGGGCTGCCGGTCGAAAAAGGGCCAGGCCATCGCCATCACCACGATCATGATGACGGCGAAGAACAGCCAGCCATAGACCACATGATCGAAGCCCGCCGCCGCATCGATGGTGGTCACTTCCGCGACGAAGATGGTGGCGAAGGCGCGCACGCCGTTCGCCAATATCGATAGCGAAAGCGCGCCGATCATGAAGGCCACCCGCCGCTTCCAGCTGGTGAAGCAGACATTGCAGACGAGCAGGCCATAGGCCGTCATGGCGATCACGAACTTCGCGCCGGAACAGGCCTCCGCCACCTCGAAATAGCCATTGGGCGTGGTGATGAAGATGCCCTGCATCTGCGCGGGAATGCCGGTCAGGCCGAGCAGGATCATGCTGATATGCGCCGTCACCAGTTGCAGGGGCGCGACGATCTCCTCCCCGAAGGGCACCATGAAGAAGGCGTAGAACAGCGGAAAGAGCAGCGCCCGCGCCACGGCCGGTCCCAGCAGCGCGATGACCGAACCCTGCAACATCAGGATCAGCGCGCCATGCCGCAGCACGGCCACGCCCGCCGCCCCGCCCAGCATCCAGGCGAAAGCGCCCAGCCCCAGCCAGACAAGCCCCGGCGCCCAGGCGGATGGTTCCAGCCGGCGCAGGCCGGGCAAACGCTGCTGCACCAGCCAGGCGACAAGAAACGGCACGAACAGACAATGGCCATAGGTCGAGGCGTTCCACCAGATCGCCATCATGCCCAGCAGGTCGCGGTGGAACAGCGCCAGGATCGTGCCGGCGATGATGGCGAACGCCGTCAGATGGCCGCGCCAGCCGGACAGCTTCACCTCCGGCCGCATGGGAAGCGCGCCTTCCATCACGCGGCCCTCATGTCGGCGGCGCCCGACGATTCGAACAGCATGTCCGGCAGCTTCGCCAGCGTCGCGGACCAGCGGTAGCGCTCCTCCATCCGGGATCGCGCCGCATGGCCAAGGCGCGCGGCGCGGGTTGGATCGGCGAGCAGCGCAAGAAGCGTCTCCGCCTCCTGCCCCGGGTCGGCGGCGATCAACAGGTGCTCGCCATCGCGGGCGTCGATCCCTTCGCCGGCCTGGGGGGAGGCGACGACGGGCCGCGCCATGGCCATCGCCTCCAGCACCTTGTTCTGGATACCCCGCGCGATCCGCAGCGGCGCCACCACCACGTCCGCCGCCGCCAGCCAGCCGCGGACATCGGGCACGGCGCCGGTCACGATCACGCCGGGCAACGCCGCCAGCGCCTGCACCGATTTCGTGGGATTGCGGCCGACAATGGCGAAAAGCGCCTGCGGACAGCGGGCACGGATCGCGGGCAGGGTTTCGCGGGCAAAGCTCTCCACCGCCTCGACATTGGGGCGATAGTCCATTTGGCCGGTGAAGACGAGCAGCCGCCCGTCCGGCCGATCCACGGCGGGGAAATCCCCCGAGGGATCGAAAAAGTCCAGCGCGACGCCATTGTCGATGCCAACGATTCTATCGGGGCCCAGCCCGCTTTCGCGCCGGAACAGCGCGGCCTCCGCCTCGCTCACAAAGGCGCAGAGGTCGGCCCGTTCAGCCACCTTCCGCTCGAAGTCCAGCAGCATGCGCCCTTCGCGCCGGTTGATCCAGGCCATGGGGCCGGAGCCCTGCGCGCCATAAGCGGCATATTTGGCCGAATCGAAATCCACGAAATCCATGACGAAGCGCACCCCGTCCGGCAGCATGGGCACGAAATGCGCCATCTGCGCCGAATAGGTGACGACCGCCGCGATGGGCCGTTCCGCCAGCGTCTTCGCGACCCAGCGATGCAGATCGGGATGATCGAACAGCGACACCAGCAGGGGCTGCCCCTTCGCCAGCCCTTTGAGGCCCGCCATGATGCGCGAGCGGTCGCGCATCAGCACGCACTGGCTGGCTGTCAGCTTCGCCATGTCGGGGGCAAAGCCCATGTCCCGCGCGTCGTCGGCAAAGCAGCCGACATGGACGGGCGCGACCTCCGCCATCCGCTCCAGCAGATGATAGGACCGGATCTTGTCGCCCCGATCCGGCGGAAAGGGGATGCGATGGCAGAGGAAGAGGATGTCCCCCCTCACCCCAGCCCCCGCGCGATGAGCGGTCCGATGAGGTTGGCAACCGGCAGGGGCAGCTTCTTCCAGAGGTCGATCCGCCGCTGATAGTGCGGGCTGTTGGGATCGATGTCCCGCCGCTCGCCCGTGGCCGACCAGCTATGATAGGAAAGGGGCACGGGGTCGAAGCCGAAGCTCTTCTTCCACGCCGCCTGTCCGCTGCCCGTCTTGGAACGGCCGAAGTCGAAGACGCGCATGCCCCGCGCCCGGCCATGACCCATCAGCCGGAAATACATGAGTTCGTTCGACCGCAGCCGCCGCGCATCCGCAATGCCGCCGCCCCAGAAGGGCATGACCCGCCCCTGATGATAGAGGGTCAGCACCGCCGAAACCGGCCGTTTCCCCTCATAGACCGCCAATATGTCCGCATCCTCGCCAAAGGCCGCCAGCACTTCGCGGAACAGCCGTGCCGGGAAGACCGGCGTGCCGAGATTGCGTACGCTTTCCGAATAGACGCGGTAATGCGCCTGTCGATGCCGCGCCTCCCGCCCGATCTCGACGCGCAGCGCGTCATTGGCCAGCGCCTTGCGCAGCTCCGCCCGGTGCTTGCGCGGCACGGCGAGCAGTTCCGCCTCATCATCCGCCGCAATAGGGCGCGCAAAGCCCAGATGGCTGCCCTCATGCAGCGCCCAGCCCCTGCCCGGCGCCGGACCGCCACGGATTTCGACCGAGGCGATGCCGCCGTCCCGCGCCATGCCCTCGCAGGCTGCGGCCAGAGCAGGCACCGCCGCCGGATCGCTGGCGAGAATCCCGCCGTCGACGGCGAAGCCCGACGACACCAGAGCCTGCCCGAACAGGGCGCTTTTCACATGATGCAGCGGCAACAGCCCGGTCATCTCCCCCGAAGGCGCCACGGCGGCCAGCATGTGCGCCCGATTGCCGGTCCCTCGCTCCACGCCCGTCAACCAGGCCGGCCGGTGGAAGGGCGTCCCCGCCGGATGCGCCATCACGAATTTATCCGCCGCGCTCCGCTGCGCCGGATCGTCGAGGTCCAGCGTGGTGACGAGCATTTCCCCCGCCATCATGCCGCCCGCTCCGCTTCCTGCGCCGCCAGCGCGTCCACGCGGGTCCATGAAAAGTCCCGCGTCAGACGACGCAGCTTGGCCGCCATGACCGACAGATTGCTGTAATGCCGAACCCGTGAGCGCAACGGCGCGCCCTCGACGCGCGGCTGGCCGGGGTCGATCTCCCACGGATGGAAATAGATGATCGCCGGCCGCCCATCCCGCTGGTTCACCTGCCGGATCGCCCAGCGCGAAAAACCATAGGGCAGCAGCCGGAAGAAGCCGCCGCCGCCTGCCGCCAGCGTCCGCCCTGCGAACCTCGCGGTGGTCACGGGCAGTTCGACCAGCGGCGATCCCTTGACCGGCCGCCAGGCGAAGCGCGGCGTTTCGGGCCATCCGTAATGATCGTGCCGGATCGGCGCGACGCTGCTGGAATAGGCATAGCCTTCCTCCGCCAGCACTTCATGCGCCCAGGGGTTGCGCCGGTCGATGGAAAAGCTGGGCGCGCGATAGCCCGTCACCGCCTGGCCGGTCGCATCCTCCAGGATCGCCCGCGACCGGCGCAGGTCGGCGCGGAACTGCGCCCCGTCGAAGGTGAAGACCCGCTTATGGTCATAGCCATGGCTGGCGACCTCATGCCCCGCCGCGACGATGCGCCGCATCAGCGCCGGATAGCGCTCCGCCACCCAGCCAAGCGTGAAGAAGGTCGCGCTGACCCCCGCCTCCTCGAACAGCGCCAGCACCGCATCGGTGTTGCGCTCGACGCGATGGGTCAGGCGCGCCCAATCCTCGCGCCGGATCGTGCGCTCGAAAGCGCCGACCTGGAACCAGTCCTCGACATCGACGGATAGGGCGTTCAGCATGGGTCCGTCAGGCGGCGGCGCTTTGCTGCGTTTCGCCCAGCCTTTCCTCGCGCTCGACCCATTCGACCAGCAGCGTCAGCACCCGGCGCAGCGCCGTGTCCTGCTCCGTCACGCGGAACTCCAGCGTGGAAAGCCGTTCCTCGACAAGGGCGAAGCAGTCCTTCAGCGCTTCGGGATCGACGCTCGGCGCGCTGCGGGCAAAGTCGTTCTCGGCCCGAAGCGTGTCGATCTCCGCCCGCAGGGAAGCGATCTCGTCGAGCAGGTCCGCGGCCGGCCCCGGGCTGGCGGCCCGCAGCGCCTCCACCTCGGCGCGCAAGGACGCAACCTCGTCGGAAACCCCGGGGTCGGCCGCGAACGGCACGGCAGCAGGCATGTCCGCCAGTTCCCCGGCATCGTCCAGCACGCTGCGCGCCATCGGTTCCGGCGTTACGTCCGCGTCCGCGCCCATGTCGTTCACCACCGCATAGACCACTTCGGCATCGATCACCGAAAGCTGGTCGAGCGCGCCCAGCAGCAGCACGCGGCTGACCAGCACGTTGATCCGGCGCGGCACGCCGCCGGTCGCGGCATAGATGGCGGCGAAAGCCTCCGGCGTGAATTGCGGATCGCCCTGCCATCCGGCCAGCGACAGGCGGTGCAGTATATAGGGTTCGACCTCCCGCCGCATCATCGGTTCCAGATGATGGGTGGCGATCACCCGCTGGCGAAGCTGCTCCAGTTCCGGCGATTTCAGCAGGTCGCGAAATTCCGGCTGGCCCAGCAGGAATATCTGCAACAGCGACTGCCCGCCCAACTGGAAGTTGGACAGCATCCGCAATTCCTCGATCGCGGAAATAGGCAGGTTCTGCGCCTCGTCCACGATCAGCAGCGACCGCTTGCCCGCTCGCGCCTGCGCATGGAGCCAGCCCTCGATCTGCTTCAGTATCTGCGCCTTGGGCATGCCGTCGACGCCCAGGCCGAAGCTCTGCGCGGCAAGGCGCAGCATGTCGTCGCCCTCCACCTGGGTCGAGACGATCTTCACGGCCGTCAGGCGCGACGGGTCGATGGTGTTCATGAGGTGCCCGACCAGCGTCGTCTTGCCCGCGCCGATGTCGCCGGTGATGACGATGAAGCCTTCTCCCTGCGCAAGGCCATAGCCCAGATAGGACAGCGCCTTGCGATGGGTCGCGCTCTCGAAATAGAAATGCGGGTCCGGCGTCAGCTGGAACGGGCGTCCCTGCAATCCGTAGAACTGGTCGTACATGACTATCTCTCCACCCGACGGGGCATTGGCTTAAAATGTGTAGCGAAGGCCAAGCTGGCCCATGGCGTTGATGACGGCGTCCAGATTGTCCGCCTTGGCACTGTCGACGCCGACCGAGGCGGACGCCTGCAGATTGCGCGTGACGAGCCGGTAATAGCTGGCGAAGGCGCCCAGGTTCAGCACGTCCAGCCGGTTGCCGCTGGCGTCGAAATAATTGGCATAGACGGCCGTATCGATGCTCGACTGGCTGTCGACGCGATAGGTGAGCGAGGCGTTGCCGTACCAGTTCTGGTCCCGCGTGCCGCGCACCAGCACCGTCTCACCCGAAGGCGTCACGAACTTGCGTTGCGAATAGCCAAGGCCGACACCCATGCCCCAGGGCCCGCGCTCCGCCGCGAACTGGGCCGCCACGCCGCGATAGCGGAAATTCGCCCCCGTGACCCCGGCCAGCGCATCGTTGAAGCACTGCCCGCCCCCGCTGGTGGAGAAGGCGCAGCCGGTGAAGTCGCCGGTGAAGGGATTGCGCACGATATTGAGGTCGCTGCCCGAAAGCGCCGCCACATCGGAAGTGATGACGCGCCCGAAGCTGTCGATGCCGTCGAACACGACCAGGGCGAACGACTTGTCCCGGCCCTGCCAGATGAAGCTGCCCGAATAGGTCATGCCGCCATAGCGTTCGCCCACCCGCGCGGTCAGCGAGGTGCGGTGGCTCGGCCGCCAAAGCACGCCGACATCCCAGATGATGTCGTCGAAATCATAGATGAGCTGGCGAGGCGAGCTGTCGTCGGTGACGTAGCGGCCGCTGGAGGAGATTACCGGCACGCCATTGCCGTCGAGCAAGGGCGAACGCTGACTGATCTCGATCTTCTCATAACCGATGCCGCCGATCAGGGCGAGCGTGGGGGATACCGGCAGGGTGGCGTCGAGCCGCGCCCATTTGTCCTCGAACCGCTGGTCGAGCTGGCTTGCATCCTCCCGGCTGTAGCCTGCGCTGGCGACGAGGCCCAGCGGCATCCACACCCCCGGCCCGACGCCGACGGAACCCATCAGGTCATGGGTGGTCGATTCCGCGAAGCCATTGCCCAGAGGCACACCGGGGAAATCGACATTCACGTCATCCTCGACCCGCGCATAGCCGAGCCGGTAGGAGGCGCTGATGTCCAGATCGCCCAGCCGCGTGACATAGGACGGGCCGACATAGCCTGCATAGACCTGGCTGCTATAGCCGTCATTGCGCACCGACGCGCCCGAGAACCCGTCCGTGCGGACCCGCGTCGCCAAGCCGCCTGCATTCAGCGACAGCCCGCGCGCGAGGCCATATTGGCCGCTGACGATCCCGCTGATGATGTCCTGATCGCTGAGGTCATCGCCCCAGCCGAAGCTATGTGCATATTGCAGGTCCGCAGCGGCTTCCAGCCGCCGCGTCTGCACGCTGGCGGTCACGCCCGCGGTGACGTTGGTATAGGTCAGAACGTCGCCGCCGCCCTGGATCGGCGCGACCACGACCTGGTCGATGCCGAGATAGGGCGTGACGTCGACCTTGCGCTGCTCGTCCCGCGCAAGGGCGGGCGAGGCCAGGGCGATCCCCGCGAGAAGAAGGGCTAGGCGAGAGATCATCAGCCCGCATGCTCCCCATCATGGCCCTGCGCATAATAGCTGCCGAAACGCCGTCCGCCGCTGGCGAAGTTCACACCGTTCAGGAGCAGCTTCACCTTGGACGCGCCCTTGAGCAGTCCGGCCGCATCGCGCAGCGCGCCTTCCGTCGTCCTGTCCGCCCGCACCACCAGCAGCGCGACGGCGGCGTGGCCGGCCAGCACAGCCGCAGGAGAAGCGGCCAGCAGGGGCGGCGAATCGAACAGGACGATGCGGTCGGGCCGTCCCTCGGTCAGGCGGCCCAGCAGCATTTCTGTCCGCGCGGAGGCCAGATATTCGGTGTCGTTGTTGCTCCGCTGTCCGGCCGGGAGCACGGAGAGAGAGGGAATGTCGGTGCGCAGCACGCAATCCTCGATGGCAATCGCCGGATCGGCCAGCGCGTCCATCAGGCCCGGCCCTTCGGTCAGCCCCAGCGCCTGCGGGATGCCGGGCTTGCCGAAATCGGCGTCGACCAGCAGGATTTCGCGATCCTTCTCCGCCGCCAGGCTGAGCGCCAGGTTGATCGCGCAGAAGCTCTTGCCCTCCCCGCTATGGGCGGAGCAGACCAGCACCCGGTTGCCCCGCGCATTGCCCGCCAGTTCGGCCAGCAGGTCGCGCTTGAGCAGCCGGAACTCCTCGCTCATCGCGGTGACGGGGCCGTCGGGCAGCAGATAGCCCGCCTCGACCAGCGCGATGCGGTCGATCGGCTGTACCGGCCCGGTCCAGTCCGGCGCGCGATAGCCGGGGACCGGCGTTTCGGGGACCGGCGTTTCGACGGCGGCGGGCGCGGGTTGCGCGGCCTCCACCACGGGTTCGCCCGCCGGAACTTCGACCGCGGGCGCCGCGCGCCCGCGCAGGGCCGCGCTGAAATCGTAGATTTCGGTCGCCCGCTCGATCAGCGATCCGCCGGAAAGGGACTTGTGCCTGTTCATATCCGGTCCCTCCTCAAGCCAGCCCGCGCTGGACGAATTCGATGACGATCAGCAGCAGGCACAGCGCCGCGAGGCCGCCGCTGGCGCCTGCAAACCACTTCATCCGCTGCCTCTCCATCGCCTGCTGCGCCGCGCTGACGGTCTGGCTGATCGATCCGATCACGGAGACGCCCAGCGCCTTTTCCAGCCGCGCCGCATTGGGAAAGCCGCCCTTGAGCTGCGCCACGGCAAAGGCCGTGCCGATGCCCGCGCCCAGCCCCAGGATCAGCACGCCCAGCAGCAGCAGCGGCCGGTTTGGCGCGGCCGGAGCGGTCGGCAGGCTGGGCGGATTGATGACGCGGAACTGGACCGATCCGGTTTCCGACTTCACATCGCCGCGCAGACGGATTTCCTCGCGGTCCGCCAGCATCTTGTCATATTGGGTCTTGAGCACCTGATAGTCGCGGTCGAGCCGTTCCTGCTCGGCGGCGAGGCCGGGTTCATCCGTCTGGCGCGAAGCCATGGCGTTCAGGTCCGCCTGCAACTGCGCCTTGCGGGCGGAAAGCCCCTGCACCGTGGCGGCGCGTTCCGCCTGCATCGACCTGATCGAAAGATAGGCGGGATTGGGCGTGCTGCCCGCGCTGCCGCCGCCCTGCCCGCGCAGCAGGTCCACCTGCCGCTGCGCCGCGATCACGTCGGGATGGCTGCTGGTGAAGCCCCGCGCCCGCATCGACGCAAGGTCCGCCTGCGCCTGGGCCAGCGCCGAAGGCCCGTCCGAAGCGCCGACGCCCGGCAAGGTCTGCGGCGTGCCCGCCAACTGGCCGTTCATCGCCGCCAGCGCGCTTTGCGCCTGCACGAGTTGCGAATCGATGCTGTTGATCTCCGACCGGGCGGCGTCCATGCGCTGGCCGATCGATCCGGCGCCCGGCAGCATGCCCGCATAGCGCTGCTCGAACTCGACGCGGCGCTGTTCGGCGGCGGCAAGCTGCTTGCCCCGCGCCGCCAGTTGCTGGTCGAGGAAGGCAAGGCTCTGCCGCGTCTCCACCTTGTCGGAGGACAGGTTGGTTTCCTGGAAGATGTCGACCAGCTTCTGCACGATCTGTTGCGAAATGCGCGCATTGGCACCGTCCGACAGGCCGGAATCGGCCCATGTGGCGCTGATGTCGATCATGCTGGGGTCAAGCTGCGCCATCACGGTGATGGTCTCGCGCAATCCGGTGATCTTCGCCGCCAGGTCGCGCGGCCCGTCGACCGTCCGGTTGAGATCGGTCTCCTTCACCACCCGTTCCAGATTGGCCGTGCTGGCCAGGGTCTGGCGCACCCTGTCGAGGTCCTGTTGCGCCTGGACCTGGGTGATGCCCACCTTGTCCTCCAGCAGTGACTGGGTGTTCACATAGACCCGCGCCTTGGATTCATAGCTGTTGGGGATGAGCGCCACGCCCAGCCAGCCAGCCAGGCACACGCCCCAGGCCACGCCCAGCGCCAGCCAGCGGCGGAGCCAGAGGCCATGCAGGATGACCAGCAGTTCGTCGACGAGAGCCGCCATGTCAGAACATGCTTTCGGGAATGATGATGACGTCGCCGGGCGCCAGCATGACATTCGCCTTGCTGTCGCCGCGCTTCAGCAGGTCGCCGAGGCGGACCTGATATTCCTGCTGCTTGCCGGTTTCCTTGTTGAAGCGGACCAGCTTCGCCCTGTTGCCCGCCGCATATTCGGAAAGGCCGCCGACCGAGATCATCGCGTCGAGCAGCGTCATATTGGCGCGATAAGGGATGGAGGCGGGCTTTTCGGTCGCGCCGACGATCCGCACCTGCTGGCTGAAGGTGCCGGAGAAATTGTTGACGATCACCGACACCAGCGGATTTTCGATATATTTGCCCAGCGCCACCTTCAGGTCGTCGGCCAGTTGCCGGGGCGTCTTGCCGACCGCCGGCATGTCGGAAATGAGCGGCGTGGTGATGCGCCCGTCGGGCCGCACCTGCACCTTCGCGCCGAGATCGGGATTGCGCCAGACGAAGATGGTGAGGTCGTCGAGCGGCCCGATCACATATTCCTCGCCCGGCCCCTCCTGCGTCGAAACGAAGGACGCCGGCGGCAGATTGGGCGCGCCCCCGCCCGAAGCGCAGCCCGAAAGAGCCAGAGCCGGCAGGGACATGCCGATCAACGCACGGGAAAGTGACAGGAAACGCATAGATTCACCCCTTTTCGCGGCCGCGCCGACAGCCGCCAAAGGGAGGCGCCGGCAACCGTCAAGCACTCAGCTTCGACGGCCTTCTTGCCCCGAAAGGGTAAAAATAGCGTTAGGAGTTAAGTTATTGGCAAATCAGTTGATTAAAATCAGCCGATCAGCAGTTCCCGAGGCGCCGGATGACCGAGAAAAGCCGCCGGGCTGGCCGAGGCGCCATAGGCCCCCGCCAGGAAGATCGCGATCAGGTCGCCCTCCTCCACCGGCGGCAGCGCGACCTTGTCCCCAAGCCTGTCGATGGGCGTGCAGAGGCAACCCACGACCGTTACGGCCTCCGCCGCGGGCGCTTCCCCGAAGCGATTGGCGACGGCGATGGGATAGTTGCGGCGCACCACCGTGCCGAAATTGCCGCTCGCCGCGAGCTGGTGATGCAGCCCGCCATCGACGACGACGAAGGTTTCGCCCTGGCTCTTCTTCACATCGACGATGCGGGTGAGGTAAACGCCTGCCTCCCCCACCAGCCAGCGGCCCAGTTCCATGGCGAAGGCGCTGTCCTGCAATATGTCCGCCCGCCCGTCGATCAGCCGGCCCAGCGCGTCCCCGATGGGCCGGATGTCCAGCCGTTCGTCGCCGGGAAAATAGGGAATGCCGAAGCCGCCGCCCAGATTGACCAGCGGGGGCACCGCGCCGATGCTGTCGGACAGGCGGGTGGCGAGATCGATGGTCGCCGCCTGCGTCTCGATCAGCGCCAGCGCCCCCAGCGCCTGGCTGCCGGCGAAGATATGCCAGCCGCGCCATTGGGCCCCCGCATCGATCACCCAGCGCGCCAGCGCCGCCGCGCGCTCCGCGTCCACGCCGAAGGGCTTGGCGCCGCCGCCCATGCGCATGCCGGACCCCTTCAGGTCGAAATCCGGGTTCACCCGCACCGCCAGCTTCGGCGTCCTGCCCCGCTGCTCCGCAAGGGCGATGGCCCGTCGCGCCTCCCCCTCCGACTCAAGGTTGATCGTCGCGCCGCTGTCTATGGCGACGATCAGTTCATCGTCGCGCTTTCCCGGCCCGGCGAAGCTGATATGGGCAGCGTCCATCCCCGCCTCCAGCGCCCGGGCCAGTTCCCCGCCCGACGCCACGTCGAAGCCGTCCACCAGCTTCGCCATGCGCTCCAGCAGGGGCGCATGGGGATTGGCCTTCACCGCATAATGGAGCGACAGCGTCGCGGGCATGGCGTCGCGGAAGGCCCGCGCCTGCCCCTCGATCATGCCCATGTCATAGACGAACAGCGGCGTGTCCCCGGCCTCCTCCACCAGGCTGGCCGCGCCGCAGCCGCCGATCAGCAACATGCCCTCCTCGCCCGCGAAGAAGGGCGGGATTGGTCCCATCGGCTTCATGCCGCAAATTCCTTCGCCAGCGCCACGCGGTCGATCTTGCCATTGGGATTGCGGGGAAATTCGGAAAGCATGACGATCTCGCGCGGTTGCATGAAATTGGGAAGCTCCTGCCGAAGCCGTGCCTCCACCTGCGCCTTTAGCTCCGGCGAAGCGCCGCGCAACAGCAACAGCACCGCCTGCCCCAGACGATCGTCCCGGACGCCCAGCGCAACCGCTTCGGCAACGCCCTCCACCGCGACGGCCGCTTCCTCGACCTCCGTGGGGCTGATGCGGTTGCCGGCGGACTTGATCATGGCGTCATCGCGTCCGACAAAATAAAGCAGTCCCTGCGCATCCCGGCGCACGGTATCGCCCGACCATACCGCCATGCCGCCATAGTGGGAGCCGACGGGCGCCGGTTTGAACCGTTCCGCCGTGCGCGCCGGATCGCGCCAATAGCCCTGCGCCACCAGCGGCCCGCAATGCACCAGTTCACCCGGCTCATCGTCGCCCGCAATCGAACCGTCCGGGCGAACGACCAGTATCTCCGCATGGGGAATGGCCGATCCCATGCTGTCGGGGCGGCTTTCCACCAGCGCGGGCGGCAAATAGGTCGAGCGGAACGCCTCGGTCAGTCCATACATGGGGTAGAGGTCCGCGCGCGGAAACAGCGCCCGCAACTTCGCCACCAGGGGCCGCGTCAGCGCGCCGCCGCTATTGGTGAGCCGCCTGAGCTTCGCCGCCACATCGGCGGGCCAGTCCAGTTCGGTCAACTGCACCCAGAGCGGCGGCACCCCCGCCAAGGTGGTGATGTCCCACCGATCCACCGCCTTCACCACGTCGCGCGGCGTCAGATAATCGAGCGGACAGGCGCATCCGCCGGCGAACCAGGTGGAAAACAGCTGATTCTGTCCATAATCGAAGCTGAAGGGAAGCACGCAAAGCGTCCGGTCCTCCGCCGTCAGCTTCAGATATTCCGCCACCGATACAGCGCCCAGCCAGAGATTGGCGTGGCTCAGCATCACGCCCTTGGGCCGCCCGGTCGATCCGCTGGTGTAGAGGATTGCGGCCAGTTCGTCGGGCGTGGCATGGGACGGGGCCAGCGCCTCCCCGCCGCTCATCGCGCAGGCTGCATCATCCTCCCGGTGCAGGTCGCATCGCCCCGGCACGTCGCCCGGCGTCAGGGTCGCCAGACGGCTGGCCGTCCCGATCAGCAGCGACGCGCCGCTGTCCGCCAATATGTGCGCGACCTGGGCATGTTTGAGCAGCGGATTGACCGGCACATGGACCAGCCCGGCGCGGGGGGCGGCGAGCGGCATCAGGGCCGCGACCGGGCCCTTTGCGACCCAGCTTGCGACTCGCGCGCCCTTGTCCAGCCCGAATCGGGCAAGCCATGCCGCCAGCCGCCCCAATGTCGCTTCCAGCTCCGCATAGCTTTGCGTGCCCGAGCGCCCGTCCAGCGCGGGCCGTTCCGCGTCGCCGCGCAGCAGCAGATGGTCGATCGGCCGCACCTGCGCGCCGTCGATCATGGGGTCCGCCATGGGCGCGGGGTAATCGCTTAACTCCATCTCCAGACTTTTTTCCTAAAGGCGATGCTGTCGACGGGGAGATAATGGTTTGCTGGTCGCAAGGGAATATCGCAGCGTCGCCCAAGCGCGTCAGGTGCTGGGTTCAGCGCTCGACCGCGCCGGCACGCCGTCGCTGTTCGACCGCATCGACTGGTTCGAATCGCTCCATGCGCATTGCTTTTCCACGACGGACGTCCGCATCTTCCAGGCGTTGGAGGGGGAGTGTCAGGCATGGCTTTTCCTGCTTTCGTCCGGAGCGGGACGGCTGGGCGCGCTCGCCAACTGGTACAGCTTCGATTGGGGGCCGGTCTTCCTTGGCCCTTTGGACGAGACCGTCCGTCGTCGCCTGATCGAAGTCATCGCCCAGTCTCTGTTGACGGACAGCGCCCAGATCGACCTCTATCCGGTAGCTGCCGCGTCGGACATGCTGCTCGACGCCTTTCGCCGTGCAGGCTGGTTCAGCGTCCGGCGGCCGATGGGGGGGCGGCATATGCTGCACCTGAATGGGCGGACTTTCGAGCAATATTGGGCGCAACGGCCCGGCCGCCTGCGTACGCTGATCGCGCGCAAGAACCGCGCGAGCCGCTTCACCCTCAGCATCGCAGACCGGCTGACCGAGGCGCTGTGGCGCGACTATGCCGCCGTGCAGGAACGAAGCTGGAAGAAGCCGGAGGCCGATCTCGGCTTTCTCCATGCGCTGGCCCAGCGGGAAAGCGCCGCCGGGACGCTCCGGCTGGGCTTCGCGCGGCTGGAGGAGCAGCCGGTGGCGACCCAGCTATGGACGGTGGAGAACGGCACCGCCCTCATTCACAAGCTGGCCCATGACCAGGCGTTCGACGGCGCCTCCCCCGGCAGCCTGCTCAGCCATGCGATGTTCGCGCACGCCATCGATCGCGATCATGTCGCGACGATCGATTATGGAACGGGCGACAATGGCTACAAGACCGACTGGATGGAGGAACGGGAAACGCTCTACCGGCTGGATTTCTTCAACCCCCGACGCGCTTCGGTCTGGCTGCCCGCCGCGCGTGCGGCCATTTCGGCGCTTGTAGGTTAGCTGCGGAACGACTAGGTAGGCGCCCATCATGCGGGCGGACAATGCACAACCGGTCGACCGGGCAATGGATATTGAAACGATGATGCGCGCCTTGCTGCGCGATGTGCTGGCCCTGTCGCAGGACCGGGTAGACGCCTTCGATGCGGATACGCCGCTGTTCGGCGCGCTGCCGGAACTGGACTCCATGGCCGTTGCGGGCCTGCTCACCGAGATGGAGGACCGCTTCGGCATCCTGATCGAGGACGAGGATATAGACGGCGATACGTTCGAGACGTTCGGCTCGCTCGTCGCCTTTGCGCGGGCGAAGATCGGGGGCTGAATTTCGGTTTGCGGCGTGTGGAATCAGGTTTCCCCGCGCTGGCGGATTTTGAAGGGGTGAGGACGGTCGGATGGCGGGGATGCCCGATCCGTCGTTGGGGAAGGCAGGATTGCAAGGTCGGTCCTGACGCATGCCAAGCCCCTGTCTGGTCGAGTGGCGCCAAGGCCGCCGCAACTCGCCACCACCATGGCCGGGAACGTCGTTCGGACTCCATGAACCGGCCCGGTCAACTTCCTCCCTTTCCTCCGTCCCCCACCTTGCTCTATGGCGGGGGCCGAATTTCCCAAGGGGAACGCCAACTTGATCCTTGACCTTGCCGCCGCCGCTTCGGGGGCCATCCGCTTCGACCAGCTCGGCCTCAGCCCTGTCGCGCTCGACCTCGGCTTCTTCACGCTGAAATGGTACAGCCTCGCCTATCTGGCGGGCATATTGATCGGCTACTGGTATCTGCTGAAGCTGATCGCCCAGCCCGGTTCGCCCATGGCGCGCCGGCATGCCGACGACATGATCTTCTATGCGACGCTGGGCATCATCATCGGCGGGCGGCTGGCCTATGTCTTCTTCTACCAGCCCGAAATCCTCCGCCATCCGCTGGACATCTTCAAGCTGTGGAACGGCGGCATGTCCTTCCATGGCGGGGCCATCGGCGTGTCGCTCGGCATCCTCTACATGGCGCGCAAGGAGAAGCTCTCCTGGCTGCGCATCCATGATTTCGTGGCCTGCTGCGTGCCCTTCGGCCTGTTCTTCGGCCGCCTCGCCAATTTCGTGAACGGGGAGCTGTGGGGCAAGGAAACCGATGTGCCCTGGGCGATCGTCTTCCCGACCGGCGGCGCCTTCCCCCGCCATCCGAGCCAGCTTTACGAGGCTTTCCTGGAAGGCATAGTGCTGTTCCTGATCCTCGCCTTCGCCTTCTGGAAGACCCGCGCCCGCTACAAGCCCGGCATGCTGGTGGGCATCTTCCTGCTTGGCTACGGCATCTTCCGCTTCGGCGTCGAATATTTCCGCGAGGCCGACGCGCAGCTCATGGAATTCGCCGCGCGCACCGGCCTGCACATGGGCCAGTGGCTGTGCGTGCCGATGATCCTGGGCGGCCTGTACCTGATCTTCACCGCCAGGAGCCGCCGCGTGCGCGTGGAACCGGTCGCGGGCAGCGCGAGTGTCAGCTGAACCCAGCCTGTCGGAACGCCTGGCGCGCCAGATCGCGTCGGGCGGGCCGATCTCCATCGCCCATTATATGGCGGAGGCGAACCAGCATTATTACGGCACTCGCGACCCGCTGGGCGCCGCCGGCGACTTCACCACCGCGCCGGAGATCAGCCAGATGTTCGGGGAACTGGTCGGACTATGCCTGGCGGACGTCTGGATGCGGTCGGGCAGCCGGCCGGAGATCGGCTATGTCGAACTCGGCCCCGGCCGCGGCACGCTCGCTTCCGATGCCCTCCGGGCCATGGCCGGCCTGTCGCTCGTCCCACGGGTGCATTTCGTGGAGACCAGCCCGAGCCTGCGGGAGCGGCAAAGGACGATCATCCCCAACATCTTCCATCACGACACTGTCTCCACCCTGCCCGAACAGGGGCCGCTGCTGGTCGTCGCCAACGAATTTTTCGACGCGCTGCCCGTGCGCCAGATCGTGCGCAGCGGAAAGGAATGGCGCGAACGGGTGGTGATCTGCCCCGATCCGGGCCAGCCCGATCGTTTCGCGCCCATGGCTGGCTATCGCCGCGTCGAGTCGGGCATCCCCGCCCTCGCCGCCGAAGCGCCGGAAGGCGCGATATTGGAAACGCCGCTGGCCGGGGCCGCGGTCGCGCTGGAACTCGCGCACAGGATCGCCCGGCAGGGCGGCGCCGCGATCATCGTCGACTATGGCTATGAGGGGCCGGCCTTGGGGGACACGTTGCAGGCGGTGCGAGCGCACCGCTTCGCCGACCCCTTTCTGGAGCCGGGCGAAAGCGACCTCACCACCCATGTCGACTTCACCATGATCGGCAATATGGCGCGGCAGGCGGGGCTTCGGGTGATGGGGCCGGTCGGTCAGGGCGCTTTCCTGCGCCGGCTGGGCATCGACGCCCGCGCCGATCAGCTCGCCCGCACGACGCCGGCCCGCGCCGAGGAGGTGGAGGCAGCCCGCCTGCGCCTGACCGCCGGGGATGCCATGGGGACGCTGTTCAAGGCGATGGCCTGGGTGCATCCGGATTGGGCGGAACCGGCGGGGTTTGAGGGCTAGAGCGTTTTCCAAGCAGATGGAATCATCTGCTGACTCGGAAAACGCGACAAACAAAAACTTAGAGCAGTCGAGCCGATGCAATCGGATCGGAATCTGCTCTGGAGCGCGTTGCGTTAAATCGGACGCAGGCCGCGCGCTCCAAGCTTTTGTCGTCGCATCGTTTTAAACGCAAAACCGGTTCCCACTTTTGCGCATGATGCTCTGGCGATCATCCCCGGGCATGACCCGGCAGGATTGAAACCTGCCATGTTCCTGCCTTCGCAGGCGCATGGTACGTCCAAATCCCTCAATCTTCCTGATGATAGCGGCTGAGCCTGCGGATGAAGCCGATCAGACCCGTCTGGCGGCTGCGCTTCATGCGTTCGGCGTGCAGGATCGTCTGGACGCGCCGGAAGCAATCTTCCGCATCGACATTGCACAGGACATAATCATAGCCGTCCCAGTGCGCGATCTCTCCCGCCGCGCGGGCCATGCGGCCTTCGATAACCTCATTGCTGTCCGTCGCCCGACCGCGCAGGCGACGCTCCAGCTCCTCCATCGACGGCGGCAGGATGAACACCCGCACCACGTCACCGCCCGCAATCTGGTGGAGTTGCTGCGCGCCCTGCCAATCGATGTCGAACAGAACGTCGCGGCCGGACTTCAGCATCGCCTCCACCGGAGCGCGGGGCGTGCCGTAGCGCTGCCCGAAGACATGCGCCCATTCCAGGAATTCGTGATCGGCGGTCATCCGCCGGAATTCCTCCAGATCGACGAAATGATAATCCTTGCCGTCGACCTCCCCCGGCCGCATCGGCCGCGTGGTCGCGGAAACCGACATGGCAAGATCCGGCTCCGCAGCCAGCAGCTTGCGCGCGATGGTGGATTTACCGGCGCCAGAGGGCGAGGAAAGAACGAACAGGACGCCGCGGCGCTTGAAATCGGGCGTCTCTATGGAGATGCTGTCGGCCATGGCCGCTCTTGGCGTCATGGACGGGATTTGGCAAGGGGGACTGTCGCGCCGTCAACCCTTGCGGGCCTTGCGCGCTTCCTCGATCAGGATCGGCGGCGGACTGCCGTCCGGCAGGGCCTTGACCTTGCGCTTGCGATCCGCCTCACGCTTCGCCTCATAGACCTTTCCGGCCATATAGGCGCCCGTCACGAACAGCGTGCCCATGGGATGACGCATGATGAGCCGCTTGGCCCCCATGCCAGCCAGCAGGCCGATCACGCCCTTCTTGCCGGTATCGGCGGCCACCCGCGCCGCGACGACGGTCGCACCGACGCGGGCCGCCTTTCGGAGCAGCCCGTCCTTGCGGGGCGGGCGGACGGCGATCAGCGGCTGGGCGGGCGATTTTTTCCTCATGGGACATCAATGTACCGCAGCGCGACCGGTTCCACCATGCCGATGTGGATCAGACCATATTTTCGGGCCGGACAAGCCGGTCGAAGCTTTCCCCATCGACCAACCCCAATTGCAGGCCCGCCTCCTTCAGCGTCAGCCCTTCGGCATGGGCGTGTTTCGCGATCCTGGCGGCATTGTCATAGCCGATTTCGGGCGCGAGCGCGGTGACCAGCATCAGCGACCGGTCGACCAGCTCGGCAATCCGCCTCTCATTCGCCTCCAGCCCGTCGACGCAGCGTTCTGCGAAACTGTCCATGCCGACGCTGAGCAGATGGATAGACCGCAGCACCGCCGCGCCGATCATCGGCTTGAAGACATTGAGTTCCAGATGCCCCTGAAGGCCGCCGACCGTCGCCGCCTGATGATTGCCGATGACCTGCGCGGCGACCATGGTCAGCATCTCGCACTGGGTGGGATTGACCTTCCCGGGCATGATCGAACTGCCCGGTTCATTGGCCGGCAGGTCGAGTTCGCCAAGGCCCGAGCGCGGGCCGCTGCCCAGCAGGCGGATGTCGTTGGCGATCTTGGTCAGCGCCACTGCCAGCGTCGCCAGGGTGGAGGACAGGTGCACCAGCGGATCGTTGGAGGCGAGCGCCTCGAACTTGTTGTCGGCGGTCCGGAACGGCAGGCCGGTCAGCGCCGCGATTTCCTTCGCCACCGCCACGTCGAAGCCCGCGGGCGCGTTGAGGCCGGTGCCGACCGCCGTGCCGCCCTGCGCCAGCGCCATCATGCCGTGCATGACCGCCGGCTCGATCCGCTTGCGGCTGCGGTAGAGTTGATGGGCGTAGCCGGAAAATTCCTGGCCCAGCGTCAGCGGCGTCGCGTCCTGCAGATGGGTGCGGCCGATCTTCACGATGCCCTCCCACGCCTTCGCCCTGGCGTCGAGGGCGGCGTGGAGCCGGTCGAGCGCCGGGAACAGGGCCGCCGTGGCGGCCCGCGCCGCCGCAATGTGCAGGGCGGTCGGGAAGCTGTCATTGGACGACTGGCCCATATTCACATGGTCGTTGGGGTGGACCGGGCTCTTGCCGCCGCGCTTGCCGGTCAGTGCCTCATTGGCGATGCCCGCGATCACCTCATTGACGTTCATGTTGGATTGGGTGCCGCTGCCGGTCTGCCAGATGACGAGCGGGAACTGGTCGTCATGGTTGCCCGCGACGACCTGCGCCGCCGCCGCCTCGATTGCATCCGCCAGGTCCGAATCGAGTCCGTGTCCTCGATTGACCCGCGCCGCCGCCTGTTTCACGATGGCCAGCGCGTGGACGATGCCGATCGGCATGCGTTCTCCGGGGCCGAAGGGGAAATTCTCGATGCTCCGCTGGGTCTGCGCGCCCCAATAGGCGCTGGCGGGCACTTCGATGGCGCCGATGCTGTCGGTTTCGGTGCGGCTGTCGTTCAAGTCGGGCACTCCCATGATGTCGCCGGAGTGCCGTCAATCTGGGGAGCCCCCGCCCCTGTTTCCAGCCTTATTTCTTCTTGCCGAAGTCCACGGTCACGACATTGGAGCCGTCCTCCGTCGTCACCTGCGGCGCGTCATTTTCCGCCTCTTCATGCGGTTCGGGCGCAATGTCGGCCTGCGCCTGGAACTGGAGCGCGAAATTCACCGCCGGATCGACGAAGGCCGTGATCGCGGCGAAGGGAATATGCAGATGCGCCGCCACCTGGTTGAAGGTCAGGCTGACCCCGAAGGCGTCGTCGCTGACCTTCAGGTCCCAGAATTTGTTCTGGAGGACGATGGTCATTTCGTCGGGGAAGCGTTCGACCAGATGGCGCGGAATATCGACTCCGGCCGCCTGCGTCTTGAACGTGATGTAGAAATGATGCGCGCCGGGAAGGCCGCCCGTCCGTTCGATTTCCCCCAGCACGCGGCCGACGACGGCGCGCAGGGCCTCCTGCACGATTTCGTCATAGGGAATCAGGCTGTCGGGCAGGTCGTCGCTCATGCGCCAATGTCCTAACGGCGCGGCGGCGCGGGTCAAGTGCGCGCTATAGGTGCAACGCCACATTGCAACGGCCGTCCACTTCGTTATAGGGCGCTGCCATGCGCACGGCCGACATTCACCGCAACACTGCGGAAACGCAGATCGACGTGACCGTCAACCTGGACGGCACCGGCATCTACACCGTTTCGACGGGCATCGGTTTCCTGGATCACATGATCGAGCAATTGTCGCGTCACTCGCTGATCGACATGGACGTGAAGACCGTCGGCGACCTGCATGTGGACCAGCATCACACGACCGAGGACACGGCCATCGCCATTGGCGAGGCGGTGGCGAAGGCGCTGGGCGACAAGCGCGGCATTTCCCGCTACGGCAGCGTCTATTCCCCGATGGACGAGACGCTGACCCGCGTGTCGCTGGACATTTCGGGACGCCCCTGGCTGGTGTTCAAGGTGGACTTCACCGTGCAGCGCATCGGGGAATGGGACAGCGAGATGGTGGAGCATTTCTTCCACAGCTTCGCCCAGGCCGCCGGGATCACGCTGCACATCGAAAATCTCTACGGCAGCAACAACCATCATATCGTCGAAAGCTGCTTCAAGGGCCTTGCCCGCGCGTTGCGGCAGGCGGTGGAGATCGACCCGCGCAAGGCCGACGCCATTCCTTCGACCAAGGGAATGCTGTGACCGCGCTTGCCCTGATCGACTATGGCGCGGGCAACCTTCATTCGGTGCACAACGCCCTGCGCAAGGCGGGAGCGGACGATGCCGTCATCACCGCCGATCCGGATGTCGTGGCGGGGGCGGACCGCATCGTCCTGCCGGGCGTCGGCGCCTTCCGCGCCTGCCGCGATGCGCTGGTCGCGATTCCCGGCATGGTGGAGGCGATGAACGAGGCCGTCCGCCAGCGCGGCGTCCCCTTTCTGGGCGTGTGCGTGGGCATGCAGTTGCTGGCCGATGCGGGGGAAGAGTTCGGCCGGCACGAGGGGCTGGGCTGGATAGGCGGCACCGTCCGGCTGATCGAGCCGCGCGATCCGGCGATCAAGGTGCCGCACATGGGCTGGAACGACGTGGCCCTGCGCGGCACGCCTCCGCTGCTGGAAGCGGGCGAGGCCTATTTCCTGCACAGCTATCATTTCGAAGCCGCCGACCCGGCGCATGTCGCCGCCGTCACCGATCATGGCGGGCCGCTGGTCGCGGCGGTGGCGCGCGACACCATCATCGGCTGTCAGTTTCACCCGGAAAAGAGCCAGAGCTACGGCCTTTCCTTCCTCTCCCGTTTTCTGGATTGGCGTCCATGAGCCTGATCGTTTTCCCCGCCATCGACCTCAAGGGCGGCCAGGTCGTGCGCCTGGCCGAAGGCGACATGAACCGCGCCACCGTCTATGGCGACAATCCCGCCGCCCAGGCGATATTGTTCGCGGAAGCGGGCGCGCAGCATCTGCATGTGGTCGATCTGGACGGCAGCTTCGCGGGCCATGCGGTCAATGCCGAAGCGGTCGAGGCCATCGTGGCGGCCTTTCCCGGCCATGTGCAGCTGGGCGGGGGCATCCGCAACCGGGAGGCGGTGGAGCGCTGGTTCGACCTGGGCGTGTCGCGCATCGTCATCGGCACGGCGGCCCTGAAGGACCCGGGCTTCGTCAAGGCGGCGGCACGGGACTTCCCCGGCGGGATCGTAGTGGCGGTGGACGCGCGGGACGGCTTCGTCGCGACGGACGGCTGGGCAGAGAAGTCCGACATGCCGGTGGTCGACCTTGCCCGCCGGTTCGAGGATGCGGGCGTCGCCAGCCTGCTGTTCACCGATGTCGGCCGCGACGGCCTGCTCAAGGGCTGCAACATCGATGCGACCGTCGATCTGGCCCGCGCCACGGACATTCCGGTGATCGCCAGCGGCGGCGTCGCGGGGATCGCGGACATCCGGGTGCTGAGCCTGCATGCCGACGAGGGCATTGAAGGCGTGATCACGGGCCGCGCGCTCTATGACGGGCGGCTGGACCTGAAGGCGGCGCTGGCGGTGGCGCAGGCGGCCGCATGACCGTCCGCACCCGCGTCATCCCCTGCCTGGACGTCGCCAATGGCCGCGTGGTCAAGGGCGTGAACTTCATCGATCTGCGCGACGCGGGCGATCCGGTCGAGCAGGCGAAGATTTACGACGCAGCGGGCGCGGATGAACTCTGCTTCCTGGACATCACCGCCACGCATGAGGCGCGCGGCACGATCATAGACGTGGTCCGGCGCACGGCGGAGGTCTGCTTCATGCCGGTGACGGTGGGCGGGGGCGTGCGCAGTCCGGAGGATGCCCGCGCCCTGCTGCTCGCGGGTGCGGACAAGGTCGCGGTGAACAGCGCGGCCGTCACCCGGCCCGAGGTGGTGGCGGACATCGCCGACCGCTTCGGCAGCCAGTGCGTCGTCGGCTCGGTCGATGCGCGGCGGGTGGGCGATGGCCGCTGGGAAATCTTCACCCATGGCGGCCGCAAACCGACCGGCATCGATGCGCTGGAGCATGCGGTGCGGCTTGCCCAACTGGGCGCGGGCGAACTGCTGGTCACGTCCATGGACGGCGACGGGACCAAGGCGGGCTATGACCTTGCCCTTACCCGCGCCATTGCCGATGCGGTTTCGGTTCCGGTCATCGCCAGCGGCGGCGTCGGGACGCTCGATCATCTGGTCGAAGGCGTGGTGGAGGGGCATGCCAGCGCGGTGCTCGCGGCGTCCATATTTCATTTCGGTCAACATAGCATTGCTGAAGCGCATCAGGCGCTGGCGGCCGCCGGCATTGCGGTCCGGACCGCCTGACCGACCCGATTCCGCCGAAAAACGTCGGTTGCCTTTACATTAACCCAGATCGGCAGGTCCATGTTAACCATGATGGCCCCGTTCCGCCTCCATTTAGTGGAACTGGCACGGTGCCTGCACCTCTTCCCGCACCTGACTCAATCAACAGCGGGGTGAAGATGATGAATGTGAACAAGCTGTTTCTGGCCGCTGGCGTGGCCGCTCTGATGGGCGCGGCGGCTCCGGCGGAAGCGACCTGGTGCTGGGGCAAGAAGTGCGGCGGCTCCAGCAGCTCGGGCGGTTCCTCGTCCGGCGGCACGCCGACGCCGGTGCCCGAACCGGAACAGATGGCGCTGTTCGGCCTTGGCGCCGCGGTGCTGGGCGCGCGGGTTTTCGTCGCCCGCCGCAAGCGCAAGTAAGTTTTCGTTTGACGGTTTGCGCGCGTGGCGCTTGATGGCGCCATGCGCGCGACCCTTTTTAATCTTGAACGGACCATCCGCCAGCGGCGGCAGGCCGATCCCGATCAGTCCTATGTGGCCAAGCTGACCGCCAGGGGGCGCGGCAAGATCGCCCAGAAGCTGGGCGAAGAGGCCGTGGAGATGGTGATCGCCGCCATGGCGGCGGACCGCGAAGGCGCGATCGGCGAAAGCGCAGACCTGCTGTTCCATCTGCTGGTGCTGCTGGCCGACCTCGACATCGCGCTGGACGAAGTTCTGGACGAACTCGACCGGCGCGAGGGCGTGTCGGGGATTGCGGAAAAGGCGTCGCGCAAGGGCGATTGAGCGCCCTTCCCGGAAAGATATTGCCGTTCCGGCGTTTGTCCGTCAGCCTCTCGATCGTTGAGAGGACAGGAGGGCATATGTTCAAGACCCTGTTGGGCGGCCTGATCGGCGGCGTCGCCATGTATCTCGTCGGCTTCCTCTTCTGGGGGACGCCGCTGAGCGCGCTCGCCTTTCATCGCGCGGAGTCCGCCGCCGGCAGCAATTTGCAGGCGGCCCTGGCGCAGGCGCTGACGCCGTCGGGCACCGGCGTCTATGTGATTCCCGACCCGGCGACCGCGCACGGCACCATCCTCTATGGCAAGGGGCCGGTCGCCACGGTCTTCTACAACAATAGCGGATTTCCGGTGACCGATGCCGGGGCGCTGATCGGCGGCCTGATCCTGGCGCTGGTCGTCGGCATCGTCATTGCGCTGATGCTGCGGATCGTGAGCGGCGATCTGGCTGGACGGGCGAGAGCGACGGTCCTATTCGCGCTGGCGGCCGTGCTGTGGCTGCATATCGGGCAAGCGGTGTTCAACCATGCGCCCTGGGGCTATATCCTTTATCTGGCCTTCAGCGATTTCGCGGCGCTGGTCGCGGCAGGACTGGTCGCGGCTAAAATCATGGAGAGCAGGCAGGCCGCCGGTTCCGACGCCACGGGGGAGGCAACGCTGCATTAAGCGCGGAAGGGGGCTTGCCGACTTTCCGCTTTCCTTGCTGAACAGACAAATGGCTCGTGAGAGCCTTCGCCAGGAACACGGCGCGCTCAGCGGCAGCTATCGGCCATCACCCGCCTCTTCCGCCAGGTGGATCATGCAATCGGCGTGGCGCCGGGCGATGGCCATTCGGTCTTCGCCATAGCCGCCGCCCATGGTGCTGGCGAGCGGGATGCCCCGGCGGCGCGCGGCGCGCATCACGGCGCGGTCGCGGCGGTCCAGCCCGGCATCGCTCAGCGCCAGACGGCCGAGGCGATCGTCTTCATGCGGGTCGACCCCGGCCTGGTAGAGGATCAGATCAGGCCGGAAATCGTCGAGCACGGGCGGGAGGGCCCTCATCAGCGCCTCCATATAAGCCTCGTCGCCCGTGCCGTCGGGCAGGCCGATGTCGAGCGTCGAGCGGGCCTTGCGCACGGGGAAGTTGCGGTCCGCATGGATGGACAGGGTGAATATGTCCCCTCGCCCGCCGGTCAGCACGGCCGTGCCGTCGCCCTGATGCACGTCGAGGTCGAGGATCAATATCCGGTGCGCATCCCCCTCCGCGATCAGCCGGTTGGCAGCGATGGCAAGGTCGTTGAACACGCAATATCCCGCGCCGCTGCCGGGCAGTGCATGATGGCTGCCGCCCGCCGCATTGGCCGCATAGCCGTGGCGCATGGCGAGCCGCGCCGCCAGCCATGTGCCGCCGGGCGACAGCATCGAACGGCGCGCCACCCGCTCCGTCACCGGAAAACCGATCCGTCTTTCCTTTTCGTGTGGCACGGTCTGCGTCGCGACCTGCTCGACATAATCGGGGTCGTGGACCGCCTCTATCCAGACGCGCGGCATGGGGGCGGGTTCATGCACGGTAAAGGGTGCGGCCGCCATGGTCAGCGCCTCCATCACCAGCCCATATTTGTCGAAGCGAAAGGAACTGCCCGCTGTTGCCGGAGAGACATAGGCCGGATGGTGAACGACGTGCAGCATCATCTTTTCCGCTATCTTCGAGTTTGAACGATGCGGGCTTTGCGCTATCTGGTCCAGCATGAACCGTCCTGAAATGATCCGTTTTTCCGTAATTTCCCTGCTGGGCGCCGTCGCGGTGCCGGCGGTGGCGCAACCGCCGGCCGTCGCACCGACCATGCCCGCCCCGTCGGCGCAGCCCCCCGCCCCGCAGGTCATCCTGCCTCCGGCCATGGTGACGCCACCGCCCGTGCCGCTGCCGCAACCCTCGGCAGCGCAGGAAAAATGGCTGAACGAGTGGCTGAAGGGCGGCGCGGTCCAAGGGTTGATGGCGCGCGCCAGAGCGACCGGAGAACTGAAGGGAGAGGCGCTTCTGTCCGCCGTGCTGGACCGGGCGAAGGCGCTCAGCACCGGGCGCGTGGATACCGCCGACTTCCTGGAGATCTGGGCGTTGCGCCCGGCGCGGTTCGATCCCCGGCCCGGCCTTGCCAAGGCGATCAGCGAGGACAGGCTGCCGCAATGGGCGCTCAGCCTGACGCCGCCCTATGCCGGCTATGACGGGCTGCGCAAGGGGCTCGCCAATTACGAACGCATTCGCGATGCGGGCGGCTGGCCCACCCTCACCGCGCAATCCTCCCCCGATGCCGTGCGGGCGCGCATCGCCATAGAGGACAAGAGCGTCACGCCCGGCGAAAAGCTGGTCGATGTGCTGCAACGGGCGCAGCGGCGCTATGGCCTCAACCCCACCGGCCTGCTGGACGCCCGGACGCTCAGGGAGCTGAACGTGCCGGTGGACGATCGCATCGCCGCGATCATGGCGAATATGGAACGCTGGCGCTGGATGCCGCGCGAATTGCCGGTCAACCGGGTGCAGGTGAATATCGCCGCCGCCGTGCTGACGGTGTTCGAGGGCGACCAGCCGGTGACGTCGATGCGCGCGGTGACGGGCTCGCCGGACAATGCGACACCGATGCTGTCGTCCAGCATCCATTCGATCGTGGTCAACCCGCCGTGGAACGTCCCCTCCTCCATCGCGAAGCGCGAATTGTGGCCAAAGGGGCGCGCGACACTGATCCGGCAGGGGTACAAGATCGTCGGCACGCCGGAAACCGGAGAGCGGATCGTGCAGCCCGCCGGCCCGAACAGCGCGCTCGGCCGGTTGAAGTTCGACTTCAACAATCCCTTCGCCGTCTACCTGCACGACACGCCGTCGCGGGCAAAGTTTTCAAGCTATGACCGGCTGGCCAGCCATGGCTGCATCCGCCTGGAAAAGCCCGTCCCGCTGGCGGAGCTGATGGTGGCGGGCAATCCCGACCTTGCCGGCAAGATCCAGTCGCTGATCGACGCGGGCAAGACCCAGCGGGTGTCGCTGCCCAAGGAAGTGGCGGTGTACCTGCTTTACTGGACCGCCTTCGCCAGCAATAACGGGACGATGAGCTTCCGTTCCGACCCCTATGGCTGGGACAAGCTGCTGGCGGCGAAGATCGAGGCGTCCAGCCGCCGGGTCGACCCGACCGCCGCGCCCGCCACCTCCATCGCATCCAAGGACTGATCTTCATGCGCAAATTCGCCCTTATCGCCCTTGCCGGGACGCTTGCCCTCGCCGCCTGCGGCAAGAAGGAGGAAGAGGCGCCCGCGACCAACAATCTGGTCGAGCCGCCGGTCGAAAATGCGATCGAGGAGGAACCGGTGGCCCCCGCTCCCGAGCCGGGCAACAATGCGGCCGCGCCGGAACCTGCACCGCCGCCGAGCATTTCCGAACAGCAGCAGATCGAGGACGACGCCGCCGCGACAGGCATGACGGCGCGCCTTGGCCAGGACGGCGCAGACGAAAGCGCGAACGCCACCGAATAGGGGCCCGCGCCATCGGCCGGAGTCTTCCCGCCCCGGAAAGGAGGCGGGACGGCGGCGGCGATCCTGCGCCGCCCTTGGACTGGCGCTGCTCCTTTGCTATATTGCGATTCATGGATCGTCGTAGTTTTACCAAGCTCGCTTTGAGCGGGCTGGCATTTTCGTTTCTTGCCGACAGTGCCGGGCGGGCCGCTCCGCTGGGCGAAACGCAGCCACAGCCGGCAGTTCCTCCCGCACCGCGTCCGGCTTCGCCGGGGCCGCTCGCGACCCAGCCCTATGCGAAACTGCTGGAGCGGGCAAAGGCCGCGCTGGACCAGCATGGGCATATGTTCACCCTGCGGGACCGGGTGGCGCTGGCCGATTTCAATGCGCCGTCGCGCGAATTGCGCTTCCATGTGGTCGACCTGATCGGCGGGCAGGCAAGTTCCTATCTGGTTGCCCATGGCCGCGGTTCCGACCCCGAGCATTCGGGATGGCTCCACAGCTTTTCCAATGAGCCCAATTCACTGGCGAGCAGTTCGGGCGCCTTCAAGACCGGCGAAATCTATGAGGGCCAGCATGGCCGGGCGATGCGCCTGGCCGGGCTCGATCCGCAGAACAACAATGCGGAGATGCGCGCCATCGTCGTGCATGGCGCGGACTATGTCAGCGAGAACCATATCGCGACCTGGGGCAAGATCGGCCGCAGCGAGGGCTGTTTCGCGCTTGCCCGCCATATGCTGCCGCAATTCATCGGCCTGATGGGGCCGGGGCGGCTGCTCTATGCCGACAAGATCATGGGCCTGACGGCTTAGGCGCAGAGCGTTACCCAGTCCCGTTCGCACAGGGTCGGGCAGGTTGAACATGGCCTGCTCCCTCGCTGGGGCAGGTTCACCGTTGGACAAATAGGGCGTCGTGCGCAAAAGTGGGTTTTGCGTTTAAAACGATGCGACAGCAAAAGCTTGGAGCGCGCGGCCTGCGTCCGATTTAACGCAGCGCGCTTGTCTTATGACATTGCGGTCCGTTTGGGTCATGCTGGATTGCCCGGGCCGGGGTGGCCACCCCGGCCCGGGCGGAAGGGGACGGATCGTGAAAGCGCCGGTCGTTGTGGGACCGGGTTAGAGTAGGATCGCCCCTTTCTTTTCCATCAGACCCGAACGGATACCGGGGTTTTGGACCCGGATGACAAGCATGGGACAGCGGAAAAGATGAGCGACAATCTACCACAGACGATCGGCATCGACATCTCCAAAGCGAGCCTCGACTGCCATGTCCACCCTGCCGGCGCCGAGCGCCAGTTCGCCAACACCGCCAAGGGCCACAAGTCGCTGATCGCCTGGCTGCGACAATGGCCGGTCGAGCGGATCGCCTATGAGGCAACCGCAACCTACCATCGGGCGCTGGAGGCGGCTCTGACCGACTGGCCCTGCGTGAAGCTCAACCCGGAGCGCGCCCGGCGCTTCGCCCAGGCGACTGGCACTCTGGCCAAGACCGATCGCATCGATGCCATGTTGCTGGCCCGTATGGCGGCCACCTTGCAGCCGCCGGTCAGACCCGCTCGAAGCGCACAGCAGGCGCAGATGGCGGAGCTCATCAATGCCCGAGACGGTCTCGTGCGCGATCGCACCGCGCTCAAGAATCGCGAGAAGAACCTCACCATCGCCTTCCTCAAGCGCCAGTGCCGGCAGCGGCTAGAGCAGATCGATCGGCATATCGAGGCGCTCGATACCGAGATCGCCAACCTGATCGCCGCCGATGCCGCGCTCGCCCGCCGGCATGAGATCCTCACCAGCATCGCCGGCGTCGGAACGCTGACCGCCAACCAGCTCATCGCCACCATGCCCGAACTCGGCAGCCTCGAGAACAAGCAGGCCGCATCCCTCGCCGGTCTCGCCCCCGTCGCTCGACAGTCCGGACAATGGAAAGGCAAGAGCTTCATCCGTGGCGGACGCGCCAACGTGCGGCAGGCTCTCTATATGCCGGCCCTCGTCGCCGCCCGGTACAATCCCGATCTCAAGGCAAAATATCAGCAGCTCGTTACTGCCGGGAAGCCCGCCAAGATCGCCATCACCGCCGTCATGCGAAAGCTCGTCGTCACCGCGAATGCCCTGCTCAAAGCCGATCGATGCTGGACGCAATCTCCGGCTTGATCATCACGGATACTCTAAATAGCGGCGTCAGCCGGCCTTGGCGCCCGTCATCGCCTCGATAGACGGTCTGTTCATCGCATCGATGGTGCCGTCGCTCAGCATCGCCTTGCCCATTTTCAACGCTTCGGCGGACAGGGCCGGGTCGTTGCCGGTCTGGCTGGCTCCGATCAGTGCGGATAGCAGGATGTTCCGGGACACCGCGTCCCCGGCCTTTTCCGCGACGGACCTGCGCGCGAGGGTCAGCGCCTCCTGATAGAGGGGATCGGCCCCGGTCCTGTCATTGCCGGCCAGCTTCTGATTGCCCATCTGGATCAAGATGCCGGCGAAGATATTGCGGCTGGCGGCATCGGCGGGCTTTGCCTCCACCAGCTTGCGCCAATGGGGCGCGGATTCGGTATAGAGCGCGATCACCCTGTCCATCCTGCCCAGCGCGCCCTGCGCCGCCGCATCGGCGTAAAGCGCGTTGGCGAGGAAATTCACATTTTCGATCCTGGCGGGGTCGAACTCCACGGCCGTGCGGATAGCGGGCAGTGCGGCTTCATATTTCGCGGCGGCGCCGGCATTGTCGCCGGCCCGCTGCGCGGTCTGTCCCGCGGTGAAATCAGTGACCGCCCGGTTGAAGGCCGCGATCTGTTCCGAACTCATCCGACCGGCGGCGGGAGCCGCCTGCCCCGCCTGCTGGGCAAGCGCCGGGGCCGCCAGCGCCAGCGGCGCGGACAGGGCGATCAGGACAAAAAGAGAAAAACGGGGCGGCAAAATGGAGCACTCCTCGGTCTTGCGAAAAAGGCGGGCTTCGGGGCCGCCCGCCTGTCGATATTGAACGAAGACGCTGCGTCATTCCCACCCGGTCAGGCGCGGGCCATCTCGCAAAAGGCTCGGGCCATGGCAAATTCGTTCCTGCGCTGCGCCGACCGGGCGGCGGCTTCCTTGTCCTCGCCCCATTGTTCGACTTCCCAGGCTTCGTCGATTTCGGACGCCGTCCAGATCAGGTCGGCGTCATGCCCCCCCTCCACCACCGCCAGACCGCAGACGAGCGAGCCGGACAGCGTCACCAGCGTCGATAGCCCCGCCAGGGTGAAAGGGTCGAGAACCGCCACGGCAGCCGCCAGCCGCTCCAGCGTTTCGGTCGGCTGGGCCACCGGAACGATGCCCTGCGTCACCCGGAACGCGACGTCGTAGCGGGTCGTCGCCCATTCCAGCAGCGGGTCCCAGGCCGCGGCCTCTCGAGCGATCAGTTCGGCCGGCCCCTCCGCACGATAACAGAGCAGATCGCTTTCGGCATAGCGGGCGATGCCTGCGGCAAAACTCCCGCTATTGGGTGCGATCTGGTCGATGGCGCCGTTGGCGAGCCCGGTGAACGGCATGGATCGGGGGTCGACCGTGTCGCCCTGCGCGCGCCATTCTTCGGCGATCGCCTCTGCAAGCCCCTGGGTGGGCAGCGCCAGCGGCGCGCGGGCGGGCGTGCGGACCGGGCGGCCGTCGAGGCGGATTTCGAAACCGGATTCAACCGCGACGACGGCGGCATCCTGGTAGAAGCGTTTCATGATTGCGGCGGTTTCCTGAACAGCGCGAGCAGCAGGCGCGGGACGATGACGAACTGGAACAGGCCGACGATGACGAAGATCGCGCCCATCGCCTTCGCCTTGTTCCCCTGCACCCAATGGAAGCGCTGCATCAGCACCAGGAAGCCGAACATCACCAGCAGCGCGCCCGACAGGCGGAACAGGCCGAGCGCGAAGAAACGCTGGCGGGCGACCTTTTCCGGGTCGGTGGGAGGAACGGGCGGCATGTCGGTCATCGGGAGCGGCTGTCGGACGAAGGGACATGGGGGGCGTGGATATGGCCGCGCAGCTCCGCGCTGTCCATGGCGACGCTGTGTGCGCCGGCGTCCATCAGATCCTGCGGCGTGTGATAGCCCCAGCCCACGCCCAGCGCCCGCGTGCCGGCAGACAGCGCCATGTCGATGTCGAAGCTGGTGTCGCCGATCATCACCGTGCTTTCCGGTGTCGCTCCTGCTTCGGCCATGGCCGTCAGCAGCATGGAGGGATGCGGCTTCGACGGATGGCGGTCGGCGGTCTGCAACGTCACGAAATGGGCGTGGATGCCATGATGGGTGAGGCAAAGTTGCAGGCCGCGGTCCGATTTGCCGGTGGCGACGCCCAGCAGCCAGCCATCGGCATCCAGTTCGCGGATCAGTTCGGCAATGCCGGGATAAAGCGGTTCCGACACCGCATTTTCGCGGCGAAGCTGCTGGAAGGCCAGCTTATAGCTTTCCGACAGATGATCGTGATAATCGGCCTCCGCATCCGGCAGGAGCCGCGCCATGGCGAGCGGGAGCGACAGGCCGACGACCGACAGGATCGTCGCGCGGTCCGGCGCCGCCAGCTTCTCGCCCTCGAACGCGCGGACCATGGCCGTGCAGATGCTGTGCTGGCTGTCGACCAGCGTGCCGTCGCAATCGAATACGGCAAGGCGATTGCTCATGGCAGCGTCGCCCGCATGAGGGCGGACATGGCGGCATCGCCTCTGGCCAAGAGAGCGTCCGCCACGGCGATGCGCGCGAATTCCGGCTTGTCCTGTCCCAGCTTCATCGTGCCTTCCATCGCATGCACGGCCATCTCAAAGCCGATCAGGCCCGTCATCACACGCTCGAACAGCCCCTCGCTCATCTTCTCGTGGGTCCAGACCGGTTTCGGCAGGAGGCGGCTTTCCTGATCGTTCGACAGCGCGTCGAGATGGGCGACGGTCTGCCCATGGTCCAGCCTGCGCATGACGCCGCGCAATTCCGCCGACTGATAGTTCCAGGTCGGCACCTTGTCGGGCATGCCGTACCAGTCGGGGCTGATATAATGATGGGCGCCGGTCACGACGATCAGCGCTTCCTGACCGTCCAGGTGGCGGACGATGGGATTGGCGCGGTGGAGGTGAAGGCCGACATGCCCCTCGTCCCTCCAGACGAGCGGCAGATGGACGACATGCTGGCGGTCCGGTGCGGCCACGCAGAGCAGGCCGAAGCCCACCTCCGCGACGAATGCGCGGATCGCGGCTTCGTCCCGCCAGCGATAGGGCGCGCCGGGCGTCATTTCCTGCGCGGCCCTCCACCTGAACCGCGGGCGCGCCGTTCGCCCTTGCGGCCCTTGCGGATCTGCTTGGCATGGGCGCGGGCGGCCTTCTTCTCATCCTCCCGCGTAGGCGCGCGGGCGACCTCCTCGTCCAGCGGCAGGTCGCCGGCGGAGAGGTCGAAGCCCAGCGAGGCAAGGCTGGCGGCGAAATGCTCGGGCAGTTCGGCCCGCACGTCGACCCGGCCGCCATCGGGATGATCGACCCGGATGCGGCGGGCGTGAAGATGCATCTTGCGGCTGATCGTGCCGCTCAGAAAGGCGTCCTTGCCGCCATATTTGCCGTCCCCGACGATGGGATGGCCGATCGCCGCCATATGGACGCGCAACTGGTGGGTCCGGCCGGTATAGGGTTGCAGTTCGACCCAGGCGGCGCGATTGCCCGCGCGTTCGATCACGCGATAGCGCGAGCGGGAAGGAAGCCCTTCCTCCTCATCGACATGCATTTTCTCGCCGCCGGTGCCGGGCTGCTTGGCGATGGGCAGTTCGATCATGCCATCCTCGATGGAGGGCACGCCCATCACGATGGCCCAATAGACCTTGCGCGCCGTGCGGCTGGAGAAGGCCTTGGCGAAGAAGGCGGCCGACCGCGCGGTGCGCGCGACGAGCAGCGCGCCGGACGTGTCCTTGTCCAGCCGGTGGACGAGCTTGGGCCGCTGGTCGAGGTCGAACTCCAGCGCATCGAGCAGGCCGTCGACATGATCGTCCGTCTTGGTGCCGCCCTGCGTGGCGAGGCCGGGCGGTTTGTTGATGACGATGGCCTGCGCGTCGCGATGGATGACGAGCCCCTGGGCGAAGGCCGCCTGATCGTCCGTCAGTTGCGGACGGACGCGTTTGGGCTTCGCGGTTTCGGGAGCCTTGGGCTCGGCGGGGGGCACGCGGATGGTCTGGCCCTCCGCGATGCGGTCGCCCGGCGCGGCGCGGGCGCCATCCACGCGCAACTGGCCGGTGCGTGCCCAGCGCGAGACGGTGTTGAAGCCGATGTCGGGCAGATGCCGCTGGAACCAGCGGTCGAGCCGGATGCCGTCGTCATCCGCCGCCACGCGGAATTGCCGCACGTCGAGCGACACGCCCTTCGCCGGAGAGGAGGAGGCGGACCGGGCAGCAGTCTTTGCCGCAGGCGTTTTGGCGGCGGGCGTTTTGACAGGAGGCCGGGCAGCGGGCTTAGGCGCATCCGGCTTGCGGGCGCGAGCCGCCTTGGCCGCGCCGCGCGCCCGCCCCTGGGGCGCTGCGCCGGGCTTGCGGGGGCCGGTGGGTTTGCCGGGAGGACGGCCCTTCATGCGACGCTCCTCATGACGGCCAGACCGCCGGCCAGCGCGCCCACGGCGCCGATGACGGAAAGGACCGCATAGCCCAGCGCCATGCCCGGCTGCCCCCGCTCCATCATCAGCACGGTTTCCAGGCTGAAGGAGGAGAAGGTCGTGAAGCCGCCCAGCAGACCGACGGCAAGCAGCAGCCGGATCGGTTCGCCCCCCGTCATATTGAAGCGGGCCAGCCATCCGGCGAACAGGCCCATGGCGAAACCGCCGATGATATTCGCGCCGAATGTTCCCCAGGGCCACAGGGCGCCAGGGAATATCTGGGCAGCGAGACGCCCGAGCAGGTAGCGCAAGGCCGATCCGACGGCGCCTCCTGCCATGACGAGAAGAATATTGGTCATGCCGCCCGCCCTAGAGCATTTTTGCAAGGCTTGGGAAGCGGTCATTGGCCGGGGGGATGAAGGTCGCGCTGATGCAGTGGACGGCCGCGGGGGCTAGGCAGTAGTGACATTTTAGGGATTCACGACGGTTTGGATTTGTGATTCAAGGCTGGCTTTTGGAGGCTGGCGTGGAAGGCGAAGTGCTGCGGGATGATCAGTGGGAGCGGCTGCGGGAGTTCGTTCCGGGCGGGCGCAAGGGCAAGCGCGGTCCTCGCAGTGACGGACGGTTGTTTCTTGACGCCTTGCTCTGGCTGGCGCGTTCAGGGGGACGCTGGCGCGATCTACCGGAGAAGTTCGGTCCCTATCAGACCGCCAAGCGGCGTTATTATCGCTGGGTCGAGCAAGGCGTGATCGACCGGATCTTCGAGGCTGTGTCGGATGATCCCGACATCGAATGGCTGGCGATCGATGCGACGGTGATCCGCGCCCAGGCCCAGGCGGCTGGGGCACGGGTAAAAAGGGGGGCGCTCAAGCCCAGGCTCTCGGACGATCGAGAGGCGGGTTCGGCACCAAGATCCATGCCGTAGTCGATGCCTTGGGCTTGCCGATCCGCTTCATCCTCGGCCCCGGACAGCAAAACGACATGGCGCCCGCCTGCGATCTGATCCGCGGCATCCCGGCTGGCAAGGTGCTGGCTGATCGTGCCTATGACGCCGACAGTTTGCACGATCTCATCTACGAGCAAGGCGGCGAGCCGGTCATCCCACCTCGCCGCCATCGCAAATATCAGCACCACTATGATCGCATCGCCTACAAACAGCGTTGGGGCATCGAGGGCTTCTTCGCCAAGCTCAAGCAGTGGCGCCGTATCGCAACACGCTATGACAAACTCGCCGCAAACTTCCTCGGCTTCGTCAAACTCGCCAGCATCATGCTATGGCTCAAATGATTAAATCGTCACTACGGCCTAGAGCCAATCGACATTCAGATGATGACGAGCCGAAAATGATGGTTTTCCGTGACCCGGAGCGCAGCCTACTCAAAGTGGGTGAGCACCGGAAGCACGGAAAAGTGTCATTTGCAGGCCGTCAGGGCTGAATGTCGATTGGCTCTAGGGGGCGGTTAGGGGACATCAAGCCCCTTCCCTCCAGGTCCAGACAAGGCAAGTGGCTGGTTTGAAGGGGTGGAGTGGAGCAGTGCCGCTGTTCCCCCCTTCCAATCGCCGATATGGCATTTTTTTCGCGACCCATGTCACGCCAGCCGATCCTGTCTCGTCATGTCGGCATAACTCAGGAAGAAAGGTGCTGACATGACTGCCAAGCTCGACCCCTTTGCCGCCGCGCCCCAGCTTATGAAAAGCTGGTTCGCCACCTCCGCCGCCATCAATGCCAGCCTTGAGCCGAGCCTTATCGAGCTGGTGAAGATCCGCGCGTCGCAGATCAACCAGTGCGCCAACTGCATCAACATGCACACGGTCGAGGCCCGCGCGCAGGGCGAAAGCGAACAGCGCATCTACCTGCTTTCCGCCTGGCGGGAGGCGCCCTGCTATACGACGCGCGAGCGGGCCGCGCTGGAATGGACGGAGGCCTTGACGCGCCTTTCCGAAGGGCACAGCCATGAAGCGGCCCACAAGGCGCTGGCAGCCGAGTTTTCGGAGGAAGAGCAGGTGAAGCTGACCCTGATGATCAACGTCATCAACGGCTGGAACCGCATCGCGGTGGGCTTCGGCCTCTGGTACGACACGCCGGCCAGGGCGGCCGCGTGATGGCGCAGGGGGCGCATGGGGGCGCGGCGGAGAGCTTCGATCCGCTGCGTCCCAGGCTCATCCGCGTCGCCTATCGCATGCTGGGTTCCGTCGCGGACGCCGAGGATGTGGTGCAGGAAGCCTTTATCCGATGGATGGGCGCCGACCGCGACGCGGTGCGCGAGCCGGAAGCGTTCCTGCGCCGCACCGTGACGCGGCTGTGCCTCGACCAGCTCAAGTCGGCGCGGCGCAACCGCGAAACCTATATCGGCCCCTGGCTGCCCGATCCGGTGGTGGACGACGCCGGGGAAGAAGAGGATGTGACGCTGCCGCTGATGCTGGCGCTGGAACGGCTGTCGCCGCTGGAGCGGGCGGCTTTCCTGCTGCATGACGTCTTCGGCGTCGGCTTCGAGGAAATCGCCGCCACGGTCGAACGCGATCCGGCGGCCTGCCGTCAACTGGCGGCGCGGGCGCGGGCCCATGTGCGGGAGGCGAGACCCCGCTACCGGGTGGAAAGACAGCACGGGCTGGAGATTGCCGGCGCCTTCTTCGCCGCCTCGCGGAGCGGCGACATGGCGGCGCTGGGCGCGATGCTGGCACGGGATGTCAGCCTGCACAGCGATGGCGGCGGCAAGCGCCCTGCCGCGATCGTTCCCGTGCTGGGCTTCGGCCCGGTCATGCAGATGCACAAGGCGCTGGCCGTGCTGTTCGGCAAATATGGGTCGACGCTGGTGCGCGTGGGATTGATCAACGGCCTTCCGGGCTTCGTCACCCGGGAGGCGGACGGCGAACTCCAGACCACGGCGCTCGACATCGAGGATGGGCGCGTCACCGGCATCTATGTGATGCGCAATCCCGACAAGCTGCGGCATCTGCATTGACGGGGCCGGAAAGCCTGCGCTGGGCCTGTCGAAGGTCGGGAACCGGTCTTCCGATCAAACGATGCCCCAACAAAAGCCTGGAGCGCGCGTCCCGTGTAACGCAGCGCGCTCTATAGGAAAATCCTTTGCGCGCCGGGGACGGCCCGGATCAGATAATAAGCGGCGAGCGGTATCAGAAGCGCCTGCACCAGCAGCCACGGCTTGGCCATATAGGGCGAAAGATAGTGAATGACCGCCACGTGGAGATACATGACGACCAGCGACGCGCGCCCGATGGCGGCGATCCATCCGCCAAAGGGCGCGATCCGCACCGAAAGGCGGAAAAGCAGGAAGCTGGTGGCCATGGCCGAGGCGATGGACAATAAGGGCCAGCCATAGTCGGCGGCCTTCATGTTGAGCGTCGGCAGCAGCGCCGTCAGCCCCGCCAGCGACAGCGGGACCAGCGGCGCCAGCATCCAGCTTCGCCAGTCCACGCGCTGCCATGCCGCCCCCACCCAGAGCAGGACCAGGGCCATGGGTACGGTAAGCAGCCCCAGCGGCGACAGGCTGGTGCATTGTCCCGCGCCATAGGCGATCAGCAGCACCGGCAGCATCAGCAACGCCCAGCGCCGGTCGAGCGGGTCGGGCCAGCGGGCCAGCACCATGTTGAACAGGATGCGCGCCATCATCAGGCAGGGCACGAACCAGAATATGGTGAACGGCCCACGCAACCAGGAGCCGCCGAGCGCTATCGGTGCCAGATCCCCCGGCCAGTCATGGAAGATCGGCCTGCCGCCCTTCATCGTTTCGACGACCTGATCCGTCAGGATCAGCAGGATCAGGAAAGCCGCATAGGGCCGCATCTGGGACGCAAGCTGGCGGCGGGTGAAGCGTCGTGCCGGCTGCGGACGGGACAGGAGGCCCGACAGCAGGAAGAACAGCGGCATGTGGAAACTGTACATCGCGTCGCGCAGTCCCCCGCGCGTCCACACATGGCCGGCGACCACGGCGACGATCCCGATGCCGCGTGCGACATCGATCCATTCCAGCCGCCCTCCACCCGGCGGATGCGCCTCATGCCCCCTGTTCTCCATGCCCTCCACGCCCTATAGGAAGCGGCACGCGCGTCAATCGCTGCCCTGCATTTACGGAAAAACGCCTCTTGTCCCTGCTTCATGACCGAGTTCTGTTCATCGATGGCGAGGCCATCATCCTCGACAAGCCGGCGGGCCTGCCCGTCGACGCGCCGCGTGACGGGTCGCTTTCGCTGGAAAACCACCTGTCCTCGCTGACCTTCGGCTTCCAGCGCTGGCCGCTGCCGGTGCACCGGCTGGACCGAGACACCAGCGGCTGCCTGCTGCTCGCCCGCAATCCCAAGGCGCACAAGCGCTTCGCCGCGGCCTTTGAGGCCGGAACGGTCGCGAAACGCTATGTCGCGGTGGTGGACGGCGTTCCGGCGGAGGACAGCGGCACCATCGGCCTGTCGCTCAAGAAGATCAGCACGCCCGCCCAGGGGTGGCGGATGATCCCGGCGAAGGCGGGGAAGGCCGCGTTCACCGACTGGCGCAAGATCGCGGAGAAGGACGGACGCTCGCTGATCGTCTTCACCCCCCGCACCGGACGCACCCATCAGATCCGGACCCATGCGCTGCATGGCCTGGGCTTCGGCATTGCGGGCGATCCGGTCTATGGATCGGGCGAAGGGCCGATGCTGCTGCACAGCCGCTTCCTCAGCATCCCGCGCGGGGAGAAGCCGCCGGCGGAAGCGACCGCCCCCCTGCCCGCGACCTTCGCGGCAGCGGGCTTCGGGCAGGAACTGCTCGAACAGGCCGGGCTTTAGCGCCCTTGCCACGCATCCCCGTCACCCGGTCGATCTCCATCGACAGCGACGAGCTGTCGGAAAGCTTCGTCCGCTCGACCGGGGCTGGCGGCCAGCATGTGAACACCACGGACAGCGCGGTGCAGTTGCGCTTCGACGTGGCGAACAGCCCGTCGCTGCCCGAGGCGGTCAAGCACCGGCTGGCGGCGATCGCCGGACGGCGGATGACGGCGGAGGGCGTGCTGATCCTCCGTTCCGAAGGCTCGCGATCGCAGCTCTTGAACCGGCAGGAGGTGCTGGCCCGCCTGGTGGAATTGATCCGGGACGCCACGGTCGTGCCGAAGGCGCGCAAGGCGACCAAGCCGGGCAAGGCCGCCAAGGCGCGGCGCGTCGACGCGAAGAAGGCGCGCAGTTCGGTCAAGGCGGGACGTGGCAAGGTAAGGCTGGATTAACCGGTCTGGCCTGCACCCGCGCCACATCCTATATGCCGGCCATGTTCGATTTTTCTCCCCCGGCCGGTGCCGACAAAGCCACGCTCCATGACGACCTGCTCTCCGCCGCCGATGCGCTGACGGCGGGCGAGCCCGATGCCATCGCCAACATGGCCAATGTCTCCGCGCTGATCTGGCAGTTCCTGCCCGACCTCAATTGGGCGGGCTTTTACCGGATGGTCGGCGGCGAACTGGTCCTTGGCCCCTTTCAGGGCAAGGCCGCCTGCATCCGCATCCCGCTGGGCAAGGGCGTCTGCGGCGCCGCGGCGGCCAGCGGCCAGACGCAACTGGTGGAGGACGTCCACGCCTTTCCCGGCCATATCGCCTGCGACGCCGCCAGCGCTTCGGAGATCGTCGTGCCGGTGATCGTCGAAGGCCGGGTCGTCGCCGTGCTGGACCTCGACAGTCCGATCCCGGCGCGCTTCGACAGTGCGGACCGGACCGGGCTGGAGGCGCTGGTCGGGCGGATCGCGTCGCGTCTGGTTTAGGTCGTAAACCCATGAACGGCACGTTCAGGGAACCAAAATAGCGAACATATCGGGCCGCAATGCGCGCCGGTGCCTCTTTTCGGGACAGGCATGGAAATGCCGGCGCTTGGATGGCGGCGGCCGATCATGCTAAACAAGTCGTTAACATATCAGCCGAAAACGGGGATTTGAGCATGCATATCCGGAGCTTCATCCTGGCCGGCGCCGGTCTGGCGATCGGGTTGACGGCGCCGGTTTCCGCAAATGGGCCGGTCGGGGGTGGAGGAATGGCCGCCCGGCCGGCGGTGCATGCGGGAACCACGGTGCACCGCTGGGGTCCGCGCCATCAGGGCCGTTGGCATGCGGGCTGGTACGCGCCGGGCGGCTGGGCGGTCTATCGCAGGCCCGTGGTCGGCTATGTCCTGCCACGCTATTGGGTCAACCCCGTCTATCATATCCGCAACTATGGCGCTTACGGGCTGCCGGCGCCCGTCAGCGGCTATGGCTGGTCGCGCTATTATGACGATGCGGTGATGACCGACCGGGATGGCCGCGTGCGCGATTATCGCAACGGCGTCGCGTGGGAGGAAGCAGGCGACACGCCACCGCCGCCGGGCATCGGCTATGATGACGAAGTCACCGCGCGGGATGACCCGCCGCCACCGCCGCTGGGCTATGAAGGGCGCTGGAGCGGCACATGGCGGGACAAGGACGGCAAGACCTTCAGCGGCGATTATGAAGGCCGTTTCGAGGGGCAGGTCCGGGGTGGACCCGGCGTCGATTTCGACCCGCCGCCCTATGCCGCCGGGCAGAACCGGACGGAGCGGCGCGCCGGTCCGGGAGAACCCGTCATCACGACGACGCAAGCGCCGGGCTTCATATCGGGCGGCTATTATTATCCCGGCTCCACCACCACGACGGTCGTGGTCCAGCCCGCCGTCACCACCACCCGGACCTATGTGACGGAAGTTCCGGTCCGCAGGCGCAGGGTGCGGTAGCATCGACAGAGCTGTTCCGGTGCGCGCGGGAAGGATTGGAACGGAAAAAACCGGCTTTCGCTCCGATGAATCAGATCGCCGCTCCAGCTTCCTTATCTTCCGCGATTTCTTGACCAGCGACGGTTACGATCGCTTGGAAATCGCTCTGGAGCAGATTCCGATCCGATCGCATCGGCTCGACTGCTCTAAGTTTTTGTTTTATCGCGTTTTCCGGGTCAGCAGACTATTCCATCTGCCTGGAAATCGCTCTAGGCGGCGCGGGATCGTACCGCCGCCCAAGGCCGGGGGCGCCCCATCAGATAACCCTGGCCGATGGTGCAGCCGCGAGCGATCAGCATCTCGACCTGTCCCACCGTTTCGACGCCTTCGGCCACCACCTCCATGCCCAGGCTGCTGCCCAGCTTGACGATGGCGTCGACAATGACGGCGTCGCCCGCATCCTGTTCGATATTGCTGATGAAACTGCGGTCGATCTTCAGCACGTCGACCGGATATTGCTTCAAATGGCTGAGCGATGCGTAGCCGGTGCCGAAATCGTCCAGCGCGATCCGTACGCCCGCCGACGACAGGCGGTGCAACGCCCGCTCCACCTGTTCGGCGCCCCGGCCCAGGAAAACGGTCTCCGTCACCTCGATCTCGAACTGCTGCGGCGGGATGGTGCAGCGCGCGAGATGGGCGAGGACATAGTCGGCAAAATCATGCTGCATGAAATCGGCGGCGGAGGCGTTGATGGCGACCCGGCCCGGATCATGGCCGGCGCGCAGCCATCGATCGACGTCGCGGACGACCTTCGCCAGCATCTTTTCGGTAAGTTCGACGGCCAGTTCCGCATTGTCGAAAGCCGCCGCGATCGTGTCGGGCGCGTGGACGCCGGTGCGGGGATGCTGCCAGCGCAGCAGCGCCTCATAGCCCAATATCCGTCCGGTCCTCATGTCCGCCTTGGGCTGGTAATAGGGGACGACCAGATCGTCCACGATCGCCTGCCGCGCCATGTGGATCATCGAACTGCGCTGTTGCGCGTCGGCGCGCAATTGCGACTGGAACAGCGTCAGCCGGCCCCGTCCGGTGGACTTGGACGCATAAAGCGCCAGGTCCGCCGCCTTCAGCAATTCCGCCGCATCCTCGCCATGTTCGCCAAACACCGCGCCGCCCATGCTGATCCCATAATCGAGCGACCGCCCATTATGGACATAGGGCGCGCGCACACCGCCCAGCAATTCGGCGCTCCAGGCCGAAAGCGCCGCGCTGCTGGCGAGCGAAGGCGCGATCATGCCGAACTCGTCGCCGCCCAATCGCCCGATCATGGCATCGGCCGGCGCGCAGGAGGCGAAACGCTGCGCAAAACCGCAGAGCAGCGCATCGCCCGCATCATGGCCCAGCGTGTCGTTGGTCCGCTTCAGGTCGTCGATGTCGACCAGGATCAGGCCGAAACTGTCCCCCGTCCGGCGCGCCTGCTCGGTCATTTCCTCCAATGTCGTCTGCCACAGCGCGCGATTGGGCATATGCGTCATGGGATCGTGCGTGGCGGCCCAGCGTATCCGTTCCTCGCTGTTCCTTTCTTCCGTCACATCCTGGAAGGTCACGATGACGCGCAGTGGCTTGCCGGAATCGGAGAAGCTGCTCCAGCCGACGCTCTTGATCCAGCGCAGGGCGCCGGTGTCGGCCCTGTGCACCCTCAGCGTGGCTTCGAAATGCGGCGGCATGCGCCCGTTCGCGACGGCGTCCAGCATTCCGGCGAGACGCGACCGATCATCCGGGTGCACCAGCCGCAATGCCAGTTCGCTCGTCGCCGGTTCGGTATCAGACAGGCCCAGCATCGTCCGGAATTCCCGCGACCATGTCCGTGTGCCGGCGACCGCGTCGAAATCCCATATGCCCAGCCGCGCCGACTGCACCGCCAGGCGGAAGCGTTCCTCGCTGTCGGCCAGTTCGCGCTGCGCCAGTTTCTGCGCGTGAACATCCTCCAGCGTTCCGTACCAGCGCACGATCCGGCCCTTCGCGTCGCGGCGCGCCGAGGCACGCGACCGCATCCAGCGATAGCCGCCGTCGGAGAGGCGCAGCCGGTAGTCGACGTCGACAGGATCGCCTGAATGGAGCTTTTCCGTCCAGATGGCCAGCGTGCGATCGACATCGTCGGGATGCAGCGAATCGATCCACCCCCTGCCCCGCGCACGCGCCGGGGCCATGCCGGTCAGTTCCTGCCAGCGGGGTCCCACCTCCTCGATTTCGCCGCTGACCGATGCCGTCCAGGGGACCTGCGGACTGAGTTCGACCGACCAGCGATAATGCTGCCGGCTTTCCGTCAGGGCATCGGCCAGTGCGCGGCGGTCGCAGTCGTACCTCTCATCGATGTCCTCGATCGTTCCGTACCAGAGCGGCGCCTCGTCGGGCTCCACGACCAGCGACATGCGCACGATCCCCGACCTCGTTTCACCGGCAAGGGTGTGCATGCGGACGGGAACGGGATCGGGACGGGCGGAGCGTTTGGCGGCGTCGGCCAGCGCTTTCCAGTCATGCCTGTCCAGCATCGACCGCCAGCCATTTCCGATGATGTCGCAGGAAAAATGACGGGCAAAAAGGTCCGACATGATCTCCCGCGACAATATGCGGCCGCGATAATCAGCGATCCAGCGAATCAGTGGCGGCGAAACGCGCTGGAAGACCGGAGAGAATAATAGTTCGTTGCGATAGTGAAACGCATCCCATTCCAGCCCGTCCCGAGCCAGTTCGGAGGCAAATTCCCCAAATCTGCGATCAGCAAAACGGTCCATCTGCCGGTCCTGATCCAACGCCATTTCTGCAATCCATGGGAAAGCAGTAACGGAAAAAGTTAAATAAGATTTCCAATGCCGTAGTACGTAATCAATCCATAATGGCGTTAAGCCGTTCCATGCCGATCGCGCGAAAGCGCCATCGGTCGTCCTTCGTACGGGCTGGATTTTTCGCCGGCTTTATTTGCGGAAGATCGCCGCCAGTTCGCGCGGCAGCGCCGGCTCGTCGCGGCTTTCCGCCTGCTGCACGGCCTGCGCCTGCTCCTGCGGGTCGAAGCGGGTCCAGCCGTTGCGGCTCAGTCGTTCAAGCGGCCGGTAGCGTATCTTGTACTGCATCCGCTGCGATCCCTCGACCCAATAGCCGAGATAGACATAGGGCAACCCCGCCTTCGCCGCGCGCAGGATATGGTCCATGATGATGAAATTGCCCAACCCCTTGCGATGCTCCAGCTCCGTATCGAAGAAGCTGTAGATCATCGACAGGCCATCGCCCTGCCGGTCGGTAAGGCAGGCGCCGATCAGCCTGCCGGGACGGCCATCTTCGCCTGGTTCGCGATATTCGACGACATGGCTTTCCACCGGGGTCTGTTCGACCATGTCGGCAAAGTCCATCTCATCCATTTCGGTCATGCCGCCGCCGGGATGCCGGGCGCGCAGATAGCGCTGGAGCAGTTCGAACTGTTCCTCCGTCGACCAGGGCTTGCAGGCGGTGATGACCAGGTCTTCGTTCCGGCGCAGCAATTTGCGCTGGGTGGCGTTCGGCTCGAACTCCCCCGCGACGACGCGCACGGACACGCAGGCGGAGCAATCCGCGCAACTGGGGCGATAGGCGACATTCTGGCTGCGGCGGAAGCCGATGCGACCGAGCGCATCGTTCAGTTCCGACGCATTGTCCCCGCTCAGTTCAGTGAACACCTTCCGCTCGCTTTTGCCGGGCAGATAGGGACAGGGACTGGGGTTGGTGACGAAAAAGCGCGGAAAGCGGAACGGTGCACTCACAACCGCATCTCCCCCACAGCGCTGCCCGACCCCTGATTCATGAGTCGACTATGCCGTTCGCGGGCCGCTGTGAAAAGTTTATTTACCACGAAAATTGGTTAAGCGGCAGAGAAGAGGCAGGGACGTTATGAGATAGGCCGGGGATGGCCAGTTGCGGACATTGACGCTACGCAATCCGACCGCTTGACCATTTCATTCGGCGGCGACAGCCTCGAAATCGGCTTCGGCCAGGAACTTCTCCACATCCAGAGCGGCCATGCAGCCCATGCCGGCGGCGGTAACGGCCTGACGATAGACCTTGTCGCTGACGTCGCCCGCCGTGAAAACGCCAGGGATGGCGGTCCGGGTCGTGCCCTTTTCCACCAGCAGATAGCCCTCGTCCATCGGCAGCTTGTCGACGAACAGCTCCGTAGCGGGCTGGTGGCCGATGGCGACGAACGCGCCGTCCGTCTCTATATGCGATTTGTGGCCGGTCACCGTGTCGATCAGGTCGACGCCGACCAGCCCCTCGGGATCGCCGCCGCCCACGAAGCGATCGACCGCCTGGTTCCACAGCACCTTGATGTGCGGATGGGCGAACAGGCGCTGCTGGAGGATCTTCTCCGCCCGGAGCGAGTCGCGGCGGTGGATCAGGGTGACGTCATGGCTGTGGTTGGTGAGGTACAGCGCCTCCTCCACCGCGGTATTGCCGCCGCCGATCACCACCACCTTCTTGCCGCGATAGAAGAAGCCGTCGCAGGTCGCGCAGGCCGAGACGCCCTTGCCCTGCAAAAGCTGTTCGCCCTCCGCACCCAGCCATTTGGCCTGGGCGCCGGTCGCGATCACCAGGCTGTCGGCATAATAGAGCGTGCCGCTGTCGCCCTTCAGGCGGAAGGGCCGTTCCGACAGGTCGACGTCGATGATCTGGTCGTACATCATCTGCGCGCCGACATGCTCCGCCTGCGCCTGCATCTGTTCCATCAGCCAGGGCCCCTGGATCACGTCGCGGAAACCCGGATAATTTTCGACGTCGGTCGTGATCGTCAACTGGCCGCCCGGCTGCATGCCCTGCACCACGATCGGCGCCAGGCCCGCGCGCGCGCCATAAATGGCGGCGGACAGGCCGGCCGGGCCGGAACCGAGGATCAGCATGCGGGTCGAATGGGTGGCGGTCATGAAAGTCTTTCCGGCTGCGATTCGTCTGTCGGGATGAGATAGGCGAAGCAGGCGGACGCGCAAGCGATGGATTTGCTTGAAGGGTGAGAAGCTGAGCCTTGGACCGCCGCCTTCGTCCCGTCAATCGAGGACGTTGGGCAAATCCTCGAACCCCTTGCGCAGCGCGGCGGACCAGCTGTGCGAGAGAAGCTGGAACTCCTCATTGTCCGCCTCGATCCGGGTGCGCACGCGGAAGTCGAAGGCATCCCGTTCTATCACGGTCAGGTCCAGCGGCATCCCCACCGACAGGTTGGACCGCAGCGTCGAATCCATCGACACCAACACTGCCTTGGTCGCATCTTCCAGACTGGTTTCGCGCTTGATGATGCGATCCAGGATCGGCTTGCCATATTTATGCTCGCCGATCTGGAAGAAGGGCGTGTCCTCCGTCGCCTCGATGAAATTGCCGGCCGAATAGATGAGGTAAAGCCGCGGCTTGCCGCCCCTGCGTTGCCCGGCGATCAGGATGGAGGCGTCCGCCGCCGCGCCCTGCATCTCTATGGTGCTGCGATAGCGGCCCTGCATGGTGCACATCGCCTCCCCCACGATCTGCGCGACGCGGTGCATGGTGGGGCAGTTGAGGATCGTCTCCACATCCGGATCGAGCGCCGAATCCTTGATCGCGCGGCCCAGCATCGCCTTCACCCCCTGGGTGATAGACAGATTGCCGGAGCACATCAGGGTGATCGCCCGCTCGCCCGGCACGCTGTAGGTGAAGCTTTTCCGGAAGCGCGCGATATTGTCCATCCCCGCATTGGTGCGGGTGTCGGACAGCATGACCAGCCCCTGGTCGACGCGCACCGCCACACAATAAGTCATGGCCCCAAGGGCTCCTATCGTCGTTCAACCCTGCGTGGTGGTCTGCGCGCCCTGTTGTTGCTGCCGCTGGAGCTGCCGCTCCTCCACCCCATCCTCCGCCTGCGCGATCCGGACGTCCGCGTCAATCCAGATATCGCCCGCCACGGTCACGGAGCCGCGTATCGGCGCGGCCTCATCCGCATCCAGCCCGCAGGCGAGGCGCAGATAGCGCTCCGTCACGCAGACCCGGTTGGAGGGGTCGAATCCCACCCAGCCCAGTTCGGGCACCAGCGCCTCCGCCCAGCCATGAGTCTCATGCAGCACGTCGCCCTCATCGGCCAGCAGATAGCCGGACACATAGCGCGCGGGGATGCCCATGGACCGCGCGCCGGCGATGAACACCTGCGCATGGTCCTGACAGACCCCGGCGCCCAGCGCGAAAGCCTCCGCCGCCGTGGTGTTCGTGGTCGTCACGCCTGCGCGATAGGCCACGGCATCGCTGACGGCGGCCGACAGCGCATGCAGCCGGGCCAGCGGCCCGTCTCCGTCGGGGAGGGACAGCGCCATCGCCCGGATTTCCGGCGATGCCCCGGTCAGCCGCGTTTCCCGCAGGAAATAGCGCGGATTCACCGGGCAGCCGAGCCAGCCCACCACGCCATGACCTTCGCATGTTTCGACCAGTCCTTCCGCGACGATGACGGCATTGTCCAACCGGTCGTGCCGGACCCAGATCGCCTCCATCTCGCCATAGCTGTTGCGGCGAAAGCCGGTCAGCGGATCGCCATTGACGCTGACCTGCCAGTCCAGCACCTTCTGCGTCGGCGTGTCGACGGGCATCAGCTTCAGCCGCATCGCCACCCGCCCGGCCGCAGCCTCATAGCGATAGATGGTCTGGTGGCGGACGAGCAGTTTCATGCGCGTCCTCCCATCAGCCGAAATGATAGGCCTGGGCGATCTCGACGCCCAGGCGGTTGGTGCTCATCAGGCCGTTCTGCACCGTTTCATGCAGCCCCGCCCGGAAGATTTCGCCGCTGTCCAGCTTCTCCAGATCGGTCACCATCTGCCGCACGGTGTCATGGCAGGCCGAACGCGCATCATGCCATCCGGCCAGACGGTTCAGCCGATAGGCAAGCTGGTCGTAGCAATAGGCGACGCTGCGCGGGAACAGGCGGTTCAGCATCAGGAAATCGGTGATCTGCCAGGGCGTGTAGGTGCCGCCATAGACATGGTGGAACGCCCGCGCGCCAGACAGCGCATACAGCACCGACGTCCATTGATAATGGTCGCGATTGCCGCCGACCACTTCCGTTTCCGGCAGCAGCACATAATATTTGACGTCCAGCAGGCGCAGCGTCATCTGCGCCCGCTCCAGCGCGGAGCCGGTGCGCAGGAAATCATGCCCCTCATTGCGGAGTTGCCCCGAATGGGCCGCGCCGCGGAAGGTCATCACCCGCGTCTTCACCCAGTCGATCAGCGCGGGAAGCTGCTGCCGCGCCTCCGCCACGTCATAGCTGTCGAGCTTGCGCCAGCCTTCGTTCAGCGCCTCCCACATGTCCTGCGTCAACATGGTGCGGGCCGATTTGGCGTTGGCGCGGGCTTTCAGCAGGCAGGACCGGATGGAGGAGGGATTGTCGAGGTCCAGCATCAGGAAGGCGATGGCGTCGCTTTCCGTCACCTGCGCGCCTTCGGGGAAATGGTTGAGCGCGCCTGTCGCCCGCACCACCGATCGCCACTCGTCGCGATGATGCGCGCCGGGCAGGATCGCCATGCGCTGGCCCATGGTCAGCAGGCGGGCGGTAGCCTCTGCGCGCTCCATGTAGCGGGCCATCCAGAAGAGATTTTCGGCGGTCCGGCTCAGCATGAAGGCATACTCTTTGCATTCGTCATTCCCGCGAAGGCGGGAATCCATCTCCTGACCTCACCCCTAGTGGCACGCTTGGGAAATGGATTGGCTTCGCCGTACTGGCGTTTCCCGCCTTCGCGGGAATGACGAAGAAGGGTGATGAAGGTTCTAAACATCATCAATCCTGCAATACCCAGGTGTCCTTCACCCCGCCCCCCTGGCTGGAGTTCACCACCAGCGATCCTTCGGTCAGCGCCACCCGCGTCAGCCCGCCGGGCACCAGCCTGATCTGCTTGCCCACCAGGCAATAGGGGCGGAAATCCGCATGGCGCCCCACCACCGCCGCCGGTCCCAGCGTGGGCACGGTCGACAGGTCCAGCGTCGGCTGGGCGATGAACTCGCCCGGATTGGCGCGGATGCGGTCGGCATAAGCCGCGATCTCGTCCTTGGTCGATTTCGGCCCGATCAGCATGCCGTAGCCGCCCGATCCATGGACTTCCTTCGCCACCAGTTCGTGCAGATTTTCCAGCACATAGGCGCATTCGTCCGGCTTCCCGCACTGCCAGGTCTGGATATTGTCCAGGATCGGCTGCTCGCCCAGATAGAAGCGGATCATTTCCGGCACATAGATGTACACGGCCTTGTCGTCCGCGATCCCCGATCCCGGTGCGGACGCCAGCGTCACACCGCCATTGCGATAGACGTTGAAGATGCCGGGCACGCCCAGCAGGCTGTCCGGCCGAAAGACCAGCGGGTCGATATATTCATCGTCGATGCGCCGGTAGATGACGTCGACCGCCTTCGGCCCCAGCGTGGTCTTCATCCACACCCGGTCATCGTCGACGAACAGGTCCGCCGGCTCCACCAGTTCCACGCCCATCAGGTCGGCAAGGAAGCTGTGCTCATAATAGGCGCTGTTGAGCGAACCGGGCGTCAGCACCACCACCACCGGATCGCCCTTGCAGGCGGGCGGCGCGACTTCCTTCAGGCTTTGCAGCAATTCCGCGGGATAATCGTCGACCGGCGCGACCACGCCCTGCGCGAACAGTTCCGGGAACATGCGGGTCATGATCTCACGATTTTCCAGCATGTAGGACACGCCGGAGGGGGTGCGGCAATTATCCTCCAGCACCTCGAACCGGGTTGGCCCGGTGCGGACGATGTCGATGCCGACGATATGGCTGTACACCTTCCCCGGCGGGGTGAAGTCGGCCATTTCCGCCAGATAGGCGCTGTTCTGATAGATGATGTCCGCGGGCATGACCCCCGCTTTCACAATTTCTCCCCGATGATAGACGTCGTGGAGGAAGGCGTTGAGCGCCCGCGCCCGTTGCCGGATGCCCTTGTCCAGAACGCGCCATTCCTGGGCCATGAAGATGCGGGGCAGCAGGTCGAAGGGGATCAGTCGTTCCGGATCGCCCCCCTCCCCATAGACGGCGAAGGTGATGCCGATGCGCCGGAAGATCGCCTCCGCCTCATCCATTCGACGATTGAGCCCGGCAATGCCGGTCCGATCCACCCAATTCTGCACTTCCGCGTAGCAGGGGCGTATCGAACCATCCGGCTCAAACATTTCGTGGAAGGGCAAAGTATCGATCCTCCCTCAGCCGGCCATCGGCTGGTTGTGCATTGCAACATTAGTGCAACAGGAAAGGACGAATGCAAGCGGAAAATCCGCCTGGGCCTGACTGTCTGTAAAGGTGGTAGCGGAGGAGGGACTTGAACCCCCGACACGCGGATTATGATTCCGCTGCTCTAACCAGCTGAGCTACTCCGCCCCATGGGCCGTCCGCCGGGCCATGCCCTGCGGTGAGGCGGCGCTATAAGCAGAGCGGGCTTATGGGTCAACGGGGTTTCACAGCATCGTGAAATTTCTCTGGCCGGGTCATCCGCCTGCACTGGCAAGGACGGTTGCAAGCCACCATCCCGGCACCGCGGCCAGGGCGAGGAAAGTCCCCAGCGGCACACGCGTCGTGCCGTCCACCCTCCCGCCCGTCGCCATGGCCGCGAGGACCGCCAGCAGTCCCACGCTCGCCGCCAGCAGCAGGATGAAGGGCAAGGCCTGCCAGCCGAACCAGGCGCCGAGCGCACCCAGCAGCTTGGCATCGCCCAGACCCAGCCCGTCGCGCCTCCGGAAGCGCCGATAGCCGAGCGCGACCAGCAGCAGCGTCAGATAGCCGGCCAGCGCGCCGATCGCCCGATCCGCCAGCGTAGCGTCGGTCGTCCAGGGACCAAGGGTGAAGCCCAGGAACGCCAATGGCAGGGTCAGCGCGTCGGGCAGCCAGAAATGCCGCCGGTCGAGCACCGCCAGCGTCAGGAGCAGCCAGCCCAGCAGAGCCCATCCCGCCCCGCCCGGATCGGGCGAAAAACCCAGGGCGAGCGCGCCGATGATCGCGCATCCCGCCTCCACCCGCCCATGCAGCGGATCGATGGGCGCGCCGCAGGTCCGGCACCGCCCTCGCTGCGCCAGCGCGCTTGCCATCGGCACGAGATCGAAGACGCTGAGAATCCGCCCGCAGCCGTCACAGGCCGACCGGCCGCGCAGCACGCTGCGCCCCTGCGGCCAGCGCAGGACGATCGTGGCGAGGAAACTCCCGGCTATGGCTCCGGCTGTCGCGCCCAGCAGGGCGGGGAAGACCTCAATCACAGCGTCCCTTCGATCTTCAGCACCCGCGCGCGCCCGGCATCGGCAAAGCCTGCCTTGGCCAACGCCTCGCCCAGCGTCGCGTCTGCGGTTTCCACCCGCATTTCCGCCTGATAGCGGCCCGATCGCCAGATGCGCAGATTGACCTTTTCCAGCCCCGACTGGCTGACCAGCGGCAACAGCAGCGCTTCGCCGTCACAACTGGCCACGCCCGAAAGGCCCTGCGACAGGTTCAGTCCGGGAAACTGCCCCGCCATCTGCGCACGGACCCGTCCCTCGGCATGGCCGCAGCGGTCGCCGGAGAACCAGGCCGACACATCGTCCATGACGAAGCTGCCTACCGGCAGCGGCGCGAAGGTCCGGCCCAGCGGCACCGCGCCCGTCACATCGTCGATCCCCATGCGTCCGAAACCGACCGTCAGCGCGCCGCTCAGATCGTCCGCTGCGCCATTGCGGCGCCAGACGTCGAACCGCGCCCGTCCGACCAGCAGCGACACGGGCGACAGGCCCGCATGGACCGATCCCAGCGACACCGTGCCCAGCATCACCCGGTCGATCCCGCCGCTCCACACCGTGCCGCGCACCTCCCGCGCCGCCACGCCCAGCCGCTCCAGACCCGCCATGCCGAGCGCGACGCGCATCGGCAGGAAAATGAGGAATCCCAATGCGAACACAGCGATGAGCGCGATGCGCACCCGCCGCGAAAGGCTGAGCCCCATCATTGCCCGCCCCGCACCAGCACGGCCTGCACCGCGACGCTGCCTGCGGTCGCAGCCGGCCGCGCGCTTATCGTTTCGATCCGGACGCCCTCTGCCTCCAGGACGGAGAGCCATGACAACAACGCGACCGGCCGCACCGAGGCAATGGCCATGTCGACCCGGTCGGCGCCCTGCGCCTGCGCGCGTTCCAGCGTCAGCCCCGCCTCGCCAGCGCTCTGGCCGATGAACTGGTCCAACGGCACGCCCGCGTCGACTGTCGCCGCCGTGCGCGGCAGCGACTTCAGCAGCTTCACCTTGGCGCGGATGGCGGCATTGCGATCGGTCGCCTCCCGCAACCTGTCGCGGGCCGAACGCTGTGCAGCGTCGAGCGGCCGCACCACGCCCAGCCACAGGATCACCACCGCCAGCAGCGCGAACATCACGCCCAGCATCCACTGTTCGCGGGGACTCCGTTCGCCCCATAATGCCTGCAACCGTCCCATCATGACCGCACCGTTATGTCCGCGAGCATCCGCCCGCCGGGGTCCTGCGAAGGCGTCGCCGTGATGGCGAAGCCCGCCGCCTGCAAGGCCAGCAGCACGCTGTTGATGTCATCCCCCTTCGCCGCCGCCAGCGTGGCGCGGATCATCCCGTCCGGATCGCGCGACAAAGCCGTCAGCGACACGCCGGGCACATCCTGCATCGCGCTCAACAGGCCCGAAACCGGCGCGGTGAAGGCATAGCCGCCCGCCCCGCGCGCAGCGAGTTGACGGTCCATTTCCGCCTCCGCCTGGAGGACGTCGTTCGCCCCCGGCACCACCTGCCGCGCCAGGGCCAGGCTTTCCGCGTCCAGCGCGTTCGCCGCGAAATGCTGCTTGGCAAGGCCGACCAGCGCGATGGACAGGCTGACCAGCAGGATCAGCCCGCTCCAGACCGCGATGCGCGCCATCGTCCGTTTATCGAAGGACCGCCGCACCCGCTTGGCGAAGTCGCCCTGCCGCAAGTCGAGCGGCGGCCGGTCCAGCGCGGCAATCGCCCGCGCTTCGATCTGGTCCGCGGGAACGTCGCGCACTGCGGCATCGCCGATCAGTTCCGGCAGGGCCAGGTCGCCCGCCAGCGCCAGGTCGCTCCCGCGCAGCACCGCTTCGCCGCCGACCAGAGCACGCTCGAACCCCTCCTGCGGTTCGGGCAGCAGCAGCGGGGCAGGCACGATGATGTCCGGATCAAGCCCATGATGCTGCGCCCAGAGCAGCCAGTGCTGCATGTCGGCCCTCGCAGTCACGGCGACGCAATGCGGCCGCGCCGGATCGTCATTGTCGTCGGCTGCGGCGAAAAGCTGGTCCGCGGGCACGATCCCGCCCGCCATGGCCGCAAGCCGCGCCGCCGCCCTTCCCTGCCGGGCAGGCAGATCGGGATAGGCGCCCCGGTGCAGCGTCACCAGCGCCGCCGGAGGCACCAGCATCACCGTCATATCCCCGGGCAGCGCCGTGAGGCCGCAAGCCGCGAGCCAGTTCGTCCCAGCCCCTTTCTGCACCACGGCGCCGTTCGCCACCCGCATCCACAGCGGCTCCGCGCCCGGCCGTTCCGGCAGGGCGACGATCAATCCCTCGCTCACGCGCCGGTCCCCCAATTGCGGCGTATCAGCTTGGCCGGACTTTGCCGCGCATCGATCAGCGCCCGTTCGACCACCTGCGTTCCCCCGACATCCACCGACACTTCCACTCCGAAAAATCCCGTCGTCAACCTGACCTGCTGTGCCGCCTCTTCCAGCGGGCTGAGCCCCGCCAGCGACGGGGCGCGCCAGAATTCCACCGTGCTGCCGTAGCCATCCACCGGCCGCTGCGCCAGCAATTGCCGCGCCTGCGCGACGCTCAGCTGCCCCTGCATCAGCATGGCGAAAAGCGGCGCCTGATCGGGCAGCAGCGTATTGATGTTGATGGGCGACAGATCGGCGGTCGGCAGGGCGCATACCCATGGCCGCACCAGCCCGTAAATGGCCGGCGTCACCCCGTTGACCGCCCGCAATTCGCTGGGATCGACCATGAAACGGTTGGCCGTGCGATAGGGCCGCGGCGCCCGCGCATAGGTCTCGTCCTCCGCGCCGCCGGGCTGCGGCACGCCGTCCGTGTCGATCCAGTCCGCCAGCGACGCCGCCGCCACCTGCGCCTGCCGCGCGTCGACGCCCAGCGCCTGCAACAGCGCCTGGAACTGCGATACGCCTACCGGGCGCACCTTCAGATCAGCCTCGGTCTCGCCCGCGACCACGCTGTTGAGGTTGAAGCAATTGCCCCCGTCCGTCACCCGCGCCGTGGCGACCCCGCCCGGCACGGATATGGCCTGCGGCGTGCCCATCCAGTTGCCGGCCAGCGTCGTCTTGCCCGGATTGGCCGCAACCAGATCGCCTATGCGCATCCGGGCGATCTCCGTGCCGGCATCGGCAAAGGCGCGCGCCTGATCGACCGCGCCGCCATTGCCGGTCATCCGCGTGGCCAGCGCCAGCCGCTCCAGCGCGGTGGAAGCGACCACCGCCATCACCGCCACCAGCAGCAGCACGGTCAACAGCGCCGCGCCGCGCTCTCCCGGCTTGCGTGGGTCAACCATTGGCTGGCACCCCTTCCTGCTTTTCCGCCGGACCCGGCCCCACCAGGAAACGCAGCGTCACCGGCGGCTCGCCGGTTCGCGTCACCGTCATCTCCACGGCACGGGGCATCAGGTCGGGCTGGGTCGGCACCCATTCGTCGCGCCAGTCGCCGCTGGAGTCGCGGAAGCGCAACGCGACGTCGCCGACCCCGGTGAGCAGCGCGGCCGGCTCGTCGCCCGCCGCGCCGTCGACCTGCGCATAGGTGCGCCGTTCCAGCCGCCCCTGCCGCACCCAATATTCGACCTTCTGGAGCGACGGCCGCGGCAGATCGCCCAGATTGTCCCAGCCGCCGCGCACGAACTGGAGGATGGGCTGGCTCTCCCCCTCGCGATGCGACCAGAAGGCGGGCGCCAGCGTGCCTGCCTCCGTGCGGCTGATGCGCGGCACCGCCTGCCCCAGATCGGCCGCCAGCGCCCCGCTCGCCCGCTGCACCGCCGCCATGTCGTCCAGCCGCAGCTTGATCTGCGCCTCTGCCGATACGCTATTGCCCAGCAGCAGCACCCCCGCCGCCGCCAGCATGGCGAAGATCATCAGGGCGACGAGCAGTTCGATCAGCGTGAAGCCGTGTTCGGCGGAATGTCTCAGAGACTCGAAGCCGTGTTCGGCGGAACGTCTCAGAGACCCGAAGCCGTGTTCGGCGGAATGCCTCACGGACCCTATGCCGTGTCCGATGGAACCTGCCTGCCTCATTGCACCACCCGCACGAAGCTCAGCACCACGGGGGAGGAGCCCGCCTGGCCGTCGACGGCAAGATCGACTTGCAGCAGGCGCTTGTCATCGGTCGCCTTGACCTGCCGCGTCCAGTGCCAGCGCCGCCCGCCATTGTCGACATCGCCTTCTTCACTGCCGAGCGAAGGCGGCGCGGGATCGGTCTGCACCTCCACCATCAGGTTGCGCGCGACGATCTGACCCATCGCCTTGCTGTCGAGGTCGGCGGCGGTGTGCAGAGTCACCCCTTGCAGGCGGACGAGCGCCAGGGCGGCCAGGCTGAAGACCGCGAGCGCGACGAGCATTTCGAGCAGGGTGAAGCCTTGCTCCTCCCCACGCGCCTTGCGGCAGCGTGACCGTATGCGGCGCGTCCTACCCACCGACAACGACCTTTCCAGCCATATCGACCGAAATCGAGACCCGCTCTCCCTCGCGGGCAAGGATCACCGTCATGGGATCGGTCGGAAGTCCCGTGCCGTCGAAGCCGATCTGCTGCCGTCCGTCCTTCCCGACCAGCGCCCGCGTCCCGGCCTTCCAGTTGGCGGTGGCGAAGGGCTTGTCCTCCAGCCCCACCCATTGCCCGCCATCGCGGCGTTGAAAGCCATAGCCCGAGGCCGATACCCATACACCCATGGGCCGCGCGGTAACGACCGCTTCGTCGCGCGCCGCGGCAAGGCGAGCGGCGAAGCGATCGGCATCCTCGATCACCCGGCCGCGAGGGTCGGGGATCGCCAACACCACTGCGGCCGAAATGAAGCTGATGATCGTCAGCACGACCATCAGCTCGATCAACGTGAAGCCGTGTTCGGCGGAACGTCTAAAAGACCTGAAGCCGTGTTCGGCGGAACGCCTCAAAGACTCGAAGCCGTGTTCGGCGGAACGCCTCAAAGATCCGGAGCCGTGCCGCCGGCGATCAAAGCTCGCTGGAATAGATGTCGGCATTTTCATTGTCGCCACCCGGCTGCCCGTCCGCTCCCAGCGAACTGATGTCGAACGCGCCCTTCCGCCCCGGCACCGCATAGCGGTATGGCCGGCCCCAGGGATCGTTCGGCAGCTTCTTGATATACCCCCCGCGCCGGTAACGCTGCGGCTGGGCGAGCGCGGCCGGCGGGTTGATCAGCGCCTGCAACCCATCGGTCGCGGACGGATAGGCCAGATTGTCGAGCCGATATTGTTCCAGCGCCTGTTCGATGGTGGCGATGTCGGCCTTCGCCTTCTCCACCCGCGCGGTATCCGTCGCCGGGATGACGTTGATCGCCACGATGGTGGCAAGCAGGCCGATGATGACGATCACGACCATCAGTTCGACCAGCGTGAAGCCGTGTTCGGCGGAACGCCTCACGGGCGTGAAGCCGTGTTCGGCGGAACGTCTCAAAGACCTGAAGCCGTGTTCGGCGGAGCGGCTCGGAGACCCGAAGCCGTTCTCTCCTTCCCCTCTCCTGACGTCATTCCCGCAAAGGCGGGAAACGCCAGTTCGGCGCAGCCAATCCATCTCCCACAAGAAACGCCAGGGGGAACGTTCAGGCGATGGATTCCCGCCTTCACGGGAATGACGGAAAGAAAGGATCTTGCGCATAAACACTCCTCAGGCCCCGGTAAGGCTCTGCAATTGCAGGATGGGCAGCAGGATGGACAGGATGATGACGGCGACGATGCCGCCCATGGCGATGATGATGACCGGCTCCAGCATGGCGAGCGCGGCAGAGGTGAAGCTGTCGAATTCCCGCTCCAGATAGTCCGCCGCCCTCTCCAGCATGGTGTCCAGCCGCCCCGCGCTCTCCCCGCTGGCCGCCAGATAGACGAGCAAAGGCGGAAACACGCCCGCCCGCCGCAGCGCCGCCGACAGGCTGCCGCCGCCGCGAATGGCCTCCACGATCTCCTCCGAAGCCTGCCGCAGCACCCGGTTGTGCACCGTCTGGGCGGTAAGCGACAAGCCCTCCATCAGCGGCAGGCGGCTCGCCACCATGGTCGACAGGGTGCGCGCCATCCGCGCCGCATGCAGGTCGCGGATCAGCCGCCCCAGCAATGGCAGGCGCAGCAGCATCGCATCGAAGCGATAGCGGAAGCTTTCGACCTTCAGCGCCCGCCAGAAGCCGAAGCCAGCCACCCCCAGCAGGATCGCCAGAAGCCACCAATAGCCCGCCAGAAAGGCGGAAATACCCATCACCATGCGGGTGAGCAGCGGCAGTTGCTGGCCCACCGTATCGAACTGCTCCACCACCTTGGGCACGACGAAGATCATCAGCGCCGCGACCACGCACACCGCAAAGGCGGCAAGCACGGAAGGATAGGCGATGGCGGTCAGCACTTTCGACCGGATCACCGCCTGCCGCTCCATGAGGTCGGACAGGCGCTCCATGATCGTGGGCAGGCTGCCGGAACTCTCGCCCGCTGAAATCATCGCGCGGTAGAGCGGCGGAAAGCTCCTCGGCTCGGCGCCCAGGGCGTCGGCCAGCCGCCGCCCCTCCAGCACGCCCGAATGCACCTTGCCGACAATCGCCTGCACATGCGCCTGCTCGCTCTGCCGCCCGATGGTGCGGAGCGATTCCTCCAGCGGACTGACCTGGATCAGCGTCGACAACTGCCGGGTGAACAGCGTCAGTTCCTTGGCCGAAAGGCGCGGCGCGCCGAACGACAACCCTGCCCGCCTGCGCGCCTTTTCCACCGCGCCCGGCTCGATCCGCACGATGAACAGCTTGCGCGAGTCCAGCTTCGCCCGCGCATCCTCGACCGTTTCAGCCTTGATCGCGCCCTTGCGCTCACGCCCGGCGGGGTCGATGGCGATATAGTCGAACTCAGCCATCGGTGATGGTTTCCACCTCGCCCGCGTCGCGCCGCGACACGCGGATCGCTTCTTCCGCCGTCGTCTGGCCGTCGCGCACCAGCGCACGCGCCGCCGAACCCAGATTGGGCGCGTTCAGGAAAGCATGGCGCGCGATCAGCGATTCATCGCCGCCGTCATTGATCAGCCGCCGGATCGTATCGTCCACCCGGATCGCCTCGAACACGCCGATGCGGCCCTTGTAGCCGGTGCCGTTGCATGACTCGCATCCCCGCGCCCGATAGATGATCGTGCCCGGATCGAAGCCCAGCAGGGCGCTGGCCGACTTGTCCGCCTGCACCGGCTCCCGGCAATGCTGGCAGAGCCGCCGCACCAGCCGCTGCGCGATCACGGCGCGCAGGGTGGAGGCGAGCAGGAACGGTTCCACCCGCATGTCGCGCATCCGCGTGATCGCACCCACCGCGTCATTGGTGTGGACGGTGGACAGCACCAGATGCCCCGTCAGGGACGCCTGCACGGCGATTTCGGCAGTCTCCCGGTCACGGATTTCGCCCACCATCACCACATCGGGGTCCTGACGCAGGATGGCGCGCAGGCCGGCCGCGAAGGTCAGGCCCACCTTCGCATTCACCTGCGTCTGGCCGACGCCCTCGATCGCATATTCGACAGGGTCCTCGACCGTCAGGATGTTGCGCGTGCCGTCGTTGAGCTGCCTGAGGCCCGCATAGAGCGTCGTCGTCTTGCCCGACCCTGTCGGCCCGGTGACGAGGATGATGCCATTGGGTTCCTGCAACCCCTCCCGGAAAATCCGGTCCGCCGCCCCGGCCATGCCCAGCAGGTCGAGGTTCATGCCCGCATTCTCCTTGTCGAGAATGCGCAGCACCACCCGCTCTCCCGCCCGGCTCGGCAGGGTGGAAACGCGCACGTCGAGCAGTTTCCCGCCCAGCGTCAGCCCGATCCGCCCGTCCTGCGGCACGCGCCGCTCGGCTATGTCGAGGCGGGCCATCACCTTGATGCGGCTGACGACGACCGGCGCGACATGGGGCGGCATGCGCAGCGTCTCCCGCAGCACGCCGTCGACGCGCATCCGCACGATCAGCCCGGTCTCATAGGGTTCGATATGGATGTCCGACACGCCCTGCCGCGCCGCTTCGGCAATGATGCCGTTGATGAGGCGGATGGCGGGTGCGTCATCGGCGCTGTCGAGCAGATCGTCGGCGGTCGGAATGTCGGCGGCGAGGATGTCCAGCTCGTCCGCCCCGACATCGAGCGATCCCGCCATGGCGGCGGCGCTGCCCTCCATCGCATAATGATCCGACAGATGCCGGTCGAACTGCGCGGCATCGACGAAACGCACGTCGAAGCTGCGCGCCAGATGCCGCCGCACCTCCAGCAGGACGCGCGGATCGCTGCCTTCGCGAACGGCGATGGTCAGCCGCTCTCCATCCGGCGGCAGCATGACCACGCCGTGCTTTCGCGCGAAGACATAGGGTATGTCGACGGCGCGCGGCGCGATATGCGGGGGGATATCGCCAGAAGCAGAAGCGGCTTCCTGCACCCTAACCTCCGTTCGGACTGAGCTTGTCGAAGCCCAGTCCTTTCCTGAAAGGAAGAAAAGCGAAGGGCTTCGACAAGCTCAGCCCGAACGGAGAGGAAGCCCGCTTCCCGATCATTTCGGTTGCTCGCTTTCCGGGATGTCCACGGGCCGCACCACCCCGCTCGACTGGCGGGCGGTCGGTTCGATGATCTCGGCGGGCGGCTGCACCACGGCGTCGCCCGGCTGCGGCGCGGCGGAGGGAGGCATCGCGCCCATATAGTCGCGCACCAGCTCGTCTATGCCCGGCTCCTGTTCCGGGTTGCGCTGCAACTGCATGCCGCGGATATAGCCGTAGCGCTGCTGCGTCAGCTTCTGCGCATCTTCCTTCGAACGCAATATGGTGGGGCGGATGAAGACCATGAGGTTGGTCTTGGTCCGGCTCTTGCTGCGCGACTTGAACAGTTCGCCGATGCCGGGAATGTCGGACAGCAGCGGAATACGCTCTATCGTCTTGCGCTCATTGTCGTCCAGCAGGCCGCCCAGCGCCAATATCTCGCCATCGTCGACCGTCACGGTCGTCTCGATCTCACGCTTGTTGATGATGAGGTCGCTGTTGTTGTTCGACACCGGCCCGGCGACGCTGGACACCTCCTGCTTCAGGAACAGCTTGATCGCGCCGCCAGTGTTGATCTGGGGCTTCACCTCCAGCTTGATGCCGACATCCTGCCGCTGGACGGTGCGGAACTGGTTGTCGAAATTCTGGCTCAGCGCCTCGCCCGTGGTCACCGGCACCTGCTGGCCGACCAGTATCGACGCCTTCTGATTGTCCAGCGTCATCACAGAAGGCGTGGACAGGATGTTGCTGTCGGTATCGGATTTGACAGCATTGATGATCGCTCCGAAAATCCCGTTCCGCCCGAGCGACGTCGCCACCCCGCCGAAGCCGCCGGTCGCGTTCATCAGGCTGTCGACCGCCGCCTGTTGCAGCGTATTGGCAAGGTCGCCATTTTCCCGCGTCCTCGTCTCCGTTCGGGTGCCGTCCGGCGCCACGACGGTCGTCGTCGTCTCGCCCAGCCGATCGGCGGCGATCGCGCCTGCCAACGTCAAGATATTGGGTGAAGCATTGGAATAATTGGTCGCGGCAAAACCCGTCTTGGTGCTGCCGATCAGGAATTGCACGCCCAGCTTCTTGGCGGCGGCGTCGCTGATCTCGACGATGATCGCCTCCACCAGCACCTGTTCGCGCCTTGTGTCGATCTGGCGGATCGTCTCGCCCAGCATCCGCTGCACGTCGCTGTTGGCCGCGACGATGATCGCATTGGCGCCCTCATAGCGGGTCACGATGGCGGGCCCGCGCGACGAAATCCCGTTGCCGCCCGAGCTGCCCGGCCCCGCCACCGCGGTTGAAGCGGCGGCTGGCGCCGCGGAGGGCGCGGTTCCCGCCGCGGGGGTGGAGGCGGTCACGGGCGAAGCGGTCGCCTGCCCCACCAGTTGCTGCAACACCGGCAGCAGCTTTTCGGCATCGGCATGTTCCAGCCAGTAGACGCGGATCTCGGTCCCGCTCGCGGCCTGCCGGTCGAGGTCGCGCGCCATCTGCGCCAGCCGCGCCACCGTCCCGGCATCGCCACGGATCGCGACGGCATTGCTGCTGTCGATGGGCACGATGGTTGCGGGCTTCGCCGCCCCTTCCCCGCCCGTCGTCACCAGCGCCTGCAGGGACGTCGCGATCTCCCGCGCCCCGGCATTTTTCAGCACGACCGTGGTGGTCGAGGCCGTATCCCGGTCGATCCGCGCGATCACCTGCCGGATGCGCCCGATATTGTCGGCATAGTCCGCCACGACCACGCTGTTCCCGGCCCGGTTCGCCGTCACGGAGCCATCCTTGCTGACCAGCGGCCGCAGCGTTTCCAGCGCGCTCGCCGCGTCGATGGAGCGCAGGCGGAACACCTCCGTCACGAACTGGTTGCGATTGGCCGCGCGGCCCACGGCGCTGGGCTGGCCCGCCGCGCCGTCCGCCGGCTGGATGCGATAGGCGCCGCCCGGCGCCGGCACCGCCACCAGCCCGTTCGCCCGCAGCGTCGACAGGAAAATCTCGAAATATTCGGATCGCGACAGCGGCCGGTCGGTCACCACGGACACCTTTCCGGCCACGCGGTTGTCGATGATGAAGGTCCGCCCGGTCACCCGCGCCGCATCCTGGATGAAGGCGCGGATGTCGGCGTCGCGCACGTTCAGCGTCTGCTGCGCCATGACCGGCGATGCGATGGGAGCCGCCAGCGCGAGGGCCATGGCGGCGGAAAGAAGCAGTTTTCTGGTCATTGGCCTTGCAGTGTCAGGTTGACGGAGGACATGGCCGCGCCGCGCTCCACCGTCAGGGAAATGCGCGCGCCGGGCATGATCCTGCCCTGCAGCGCCTGAAGATCGCTCACCGATCCGATGGGCTGGCCGTCGACCTGGGTGACGATGTCGCCGGGCTGGAAGCCGGCCTGCTGGAAGCCGGGCCCCCTGGCCGTCAGGATGAGGCCGGTCACGCGCCCATTCTGCATCCGGGGGGTGTAGCCGACGTCGCGTTTCAGCATGTCGGCGGTCGGATTGTCCGTTCCCGCCACTGGCGAAGGCGGCGAAGGCGGCGAACCTGCGGGCGTTCCACCATCCGGCATGGCCGTCGGCGCGGGCTGCGACTGGTCGAGAAACACCTGCTCCTCCGCCCCGCCGCGGTCGATGGTGATATGGTCGAAGGCGACCGCCTTCAACACCACGCCGGGCATGATCTCCTCACCCACGGCAAAGCTGTTCTGCACCCCATCCGGCCCCGCCACGATCGCGGAGCCCAGTCCGGACCCTTCGTTCAGGCGGATGCCGTAAACGGTCAGCGCCAGGGAGGTCACGACGCCGCCGCCCGCCTGTTGCGGGCCGCCGCGATAAAAGGGATCGAAGCTGGAAAACAGCGCCTGCCGTTCCGCGATGGAAAGGAAGCGGGCCTGCCTCCCTTCCCAGGGGCCGAAACTGCCGACGGGCGTCAGCACCGTCCAGACGAGCGCCGCGCATTGCAGCGCCAGCAGGCCCAGCAACAGCTTCTCGACCGCCGACAACCAGTCGATCGGCCGCAACCGTCCGCCCATGTTCCGGATATTCTCGCTGAAAGCCACACGCATGCGCGTCGTTCATCCCCCTTGATATCGGCGCCTGCTAGAAAATTGGTTTTACTACCGGATGACACTATTGTGACGCTTTGATGACAATCGCAACGGCCGAAGCGACAGCGCTTGCATTTCGCGCGGCCAGCGATAGCAAAAGGCCGGATTTCCGCTTCCTGGACCCTGCCGATGGCCGATAGCCTCCCTCCCGCCGCGCCCGATGCCGATCCTGCCTGGATCGCATCCCACCCCCGCATCCAGCGCGTGCCCAGCCGCGACCTGGTTCTGTTCATCCAGCGCCATTTCCTGTCGGCGAAGGAATGTGCCGGCCTAATAGAACGGATCGACGCCCACCGCCGCCCCTCCACCATCGCGGACGCGAATGGCGACGGATATTTCCGCACCAGCGAGACATGCGACCTGGACGCTTCCGACCCGCTTGTGGCGAGGATCGACGCGAAGCTCGCCGCCTTCGCCGGCATCGATCCCGCCCATGGCGAACCCATTCAGGGGCAGCGCTATTCCGTCGGTCAGGAATTCAAGGCGCATACCGACTATTTCGAACCCAAGGGCCCTGATTTCGAACGCTTCTGTGCGGTTTCCGGGAACCGCACATGGACGCTGATGGTCTATCTGAACGAACCGGCGGCGGGCGGCGCGACCCGCTTCGTCAAGATCGGCAAGACGGTACAGCCCGAAACCGGCAAGCTGCTGGCGTGGAACAACCGGCTGGGTCCGGGGGCCTATAATCCCGCCAGCATCCACCACGGCATGAAGGTACGCAGCGGCGTCAAGCATGTCATCACCAAATGGTATCGCGAACGGCCGTGGGGGTGATCGGGGGTGGGTCGCGAATGACCATTGGCAGCCCATCAAGCGCGACATGCTTCATGGAGGGGCGCTCAGACCATCCGCTCTCCATCCATCGCCGCAAATACCCTCACCGCCAGAAGCGAGGGGCCTCCAGCAAATCCTCATGGGCGCGGGCCGCGGCGCCCAATAATTTCCGTTTCCGCTTCCGCTTCGGACGCAGCCTGGCTTCCTCTCCCCCCAGCCCATAATGCGCCAGCAACCCCGGCGCGGCGACCAGATCATTCAATGCGCCCAGTTCCGACTGCACCTGTTCCAGCGCGGCGATGAATTTGCCCCGCCGCCGCCGCGCCTTCCTGCCCTCGAACAGCCCGGCGAAGAATTCGGAGGCGTAGCGCAGTTTCTTGGCATCCTTGCGCACCTCATGGCGCGCTTCGTCGCTCAATCCGGCAAGCCCCCTGCCCTCCTTCGCGATCCGCCTGCGCAGCCGCCGCAAGCGCCGCGCGGCAAAGTCCGCCGCCGGCTCGTCCCGCATCGCCAGCGCCTTGCCCCCGCCAAGCCCCGCGCCCAGGGTCAGCCATTCGACAAGATCGATCAGCAGCATCCGAACCCGGGCCGAGCGCAGCCATTCCTGCACGCGGCCATGCACCTCGCCCCGAACCGCATCCCATCGCTCGCGCAGTTCCTCCGTCTCGACCCGTTCGGCCAGCACATCCAGATTGCGCGCCTCGCCCAGCATAGCCGCCAGCCATTTGAGCTCGCCCTGGAAGCGCTCCACATCCGCAGGAGCCAGCATGGGCCTGAACAGCGAAAGGGCCGAGCGTAACCGGCGGATCGCCACCCGTGCCTGGTGCAGCGCCCCTGGATCATAATGATCCAGCAGCAGCGCCTCGTTCAGCCGATAGTGCCGCAGGCAGCTTCCCGCGATCCGCGACAATGCCTCCTCCGCCCGCATCGACGGGTCGAGCGCCACCGGTTCCGCCTTGACGAAGGCGGCAAGCCGGTCGCGCAGCCGGTATCCTCGCTCCGCCTTCGTCAGCACGCCGGGACGGACCGGCATTTCGGCGTCGATCCGCCGCGCGAGGAGGAACAGGGCGCCCGGTGAGCCGGATTTCAGTTCCAGTTCGACTTCGCAGATCGCGGCCTGCCGGTCCCCGGCGCTCACCTGCCCCCGGTCCAGCACCAGTTCGATCAGGGCATCATCCTGCCGCACGATCCATCTGCGCCGCTCGACTTCGGCATGGAAGACAGGCTGGATGCCATGCACCCCCTGCCCCAGCAGCTCGGCTATCGGCGTCCGGGCATCCAGCACTGGCGCATCGTCCGCGACCGGCATTTCCCATTCCGCCCGCGCGAACAGCCCCGCGCCGCCCTCTCCATCGGCCTTGACCGTCTGCACCCGCTGGCCGTTCGCCCGGCGAATACGCAGGCTGATCCCCCGGCCCGCCAGATCCCGCTGCGCCGTGTCGAAATAGATGGAGCGCAATGTCGCCACGTCGCTGTCCGCCGGGAACCAATCCAGTCGCCCGAAAGCATCCGCCGCATCGGGCGCCAGTTCCAGCTTCAGTTCGACTTCCCGATTCATGCGCCGCCTCCGCGCACTTGTTTGGCCATGGCAAGGCTGATGGAGCGCAGCCTTTATCATGAACCCGCCATCCGGGCCAATCCTGCCACAGGCATGACGGCCGATCCATTGGATGCGGATCGGCCGTTCCTTTCCTCCAGCAGGGTCCGGAGGAAGGCCCTTCAGAAGGCGACGGTCAGCGATGCGGCTATGGTCGTGCCGATCTTGTACCGGTTGTAGAATATCTTGGTGCCGTCCAGTTCCTGAAACTCCTGGAATTTCCGGCCGGTAAGGTTACGCGCCTCGAATTTGAACTCGCTGTTGATCCCACCCGGCAGCTTCACCGCCTGGCGTGCCACGAAGTCGAGAGTCAGGCCCGGCTTTTCCTTGATGTCCGGCTGAAGGTTCGGACCGCGGCTGGTCACGCGCGGGCTGGCATAGGTGAGGAGCAGGGTCTGCTGCGAGAGCCTGTCGGTATCCTCCAATCCGATCTGGAAGTTCACCAGATGGTCCGACTGGCCGGTCAGCGGCACGCCGTTCTGAAAATAGTCCGAAGCCAGCGGCAGCGGCCCCGTCGTATAGCTGTAGGGGATGGTGGTATCGTCCGCCCCCACCTTCAGTTCCGACTGGGTATAGGTGTAGTTGCCGATCAGCACCACGCGCCTGCTCTGAAAGAAGGGCGAGTTGGAGAGGCCCTCGAGCGGAAGATATTTCTGCGCCTCGACCTCGAAACCATAGAGCTTGGCTTCCGGCGCATTGGCGAAGCTGGTCGTCACCGAATAGGTATCGGTGATGGTGGTGAAGGTCTCGATCGGATTCTCGATCTTCTTGTAGAAGGCCGCTGCCGTCAGCCGCTCGTCTCGACCCATATACCATTCGGTGCGAAGGTCGGCATTCCACAGTTCGCTGTCCTGAAGGAAAGGGTTGCCGCGATAGAAGCGATTGGATTCCGGGTCGAGAAAGGGCTGCGCGATCAACTCGCGGAATTGCGGGCGCGCCACCGTCTTCGATCCGCTCAGGCGGAACTGCAGGCCCTTGGCCGCTTCCAGGGTGATGGTGGCGGCGGGCAGCCAATATTCCTTGCGGATCTGGTTGAACGGCGTGATGCCGGTCGAATAGACGTCGACGCCTGTCACCGACTGCCGCCCCTTTTCGAAGCGAACGCCCGCGTCGAACGAAAGGCCGGGGAACAGTTCCGCCTTTACCTGCGCATAGCCGGCATGGGTTCTGAGCGCGGCGTCATAGACCGGGTAATTGCCGGAGAATTCGAGCAGGCTGATGTCGTAAAGCTGGATCGCCGCATCCGACAGCAGATAGTCGGGCCGCATCTGCTGCGCACCCAGCGGCAGGTTGGTCGCATCGAAATGCAGTTCATAGCGGGAGGAGCTGCGCTTTGTATCGGTGAAGGCATAGCCGATGGTTGTCGTCAGGGCCGGCGAGAATTTATAGCTCAGGTCCCAGCCCGCCGACCACAGATCCTCGTTGAGGTCGCTGAAGGTGATGGAGGCGTCGCCGCGCTGGCGGTTCAGCGCGTTGATGAAGCGGTCGCCCACCGGATCGGTTCCCAGGTCGCGATTGGTTCGGACATAGACGAACTCACGCTCATAGGGCGCTTCACGCTGTGAATTGGCATAGCCGCCGCGGATGTCCAGGCTCAATGCATCGCTGAACTTGAACTCACCCACCAATTGGGTGTCGATCAACTGGCGCTCGTACCAACCGGTCTGCTGTGTCATATAGTCTGCGCCCTGGATCAGCCCGTCATTCTGACCGATCGCCAGCGCGCTGCGCTTCAGCGTGTCGCGGATGTAGAGATTGGTCCAGCGCAGCTTCTGATCGCCCAGTTCCAGACCGAAGCCCAGCAGGCCGTTGACCGTCACCTCATTTTCGGTGCTGACCTGCCGGTTGTTGCGCCCGGCGCCGCGCGCCACGTCCAGAGCCGCCTGCTGCAACGTGTCGCGGGTGCGCCATTTATTGCTGTAGGACGCCGTGGCGATGATGCCCAGGCGACCGTCACCGCCGACATCCAAGGAGGTGCCGCCATTCAGCGAGGCGGAAAAGTTGAACGGCAGGCTGTTCGTCCGCTGAAGGAGCGAGGTATCGGCATTCTGGAACTGCATGGCGATGGCGCGCAGGTCGGCGCGGGGAATGTTGGAGAAGGCCGTGCCGCCGCCGATTGCCTGCTTCAGCGCCGGGGGAACATCGCGCGTGCCGTCGTCGAAACCGGTCCAGTCGGACTTGCTGCCATAATGAGTGTAGCCCAACTGGCCCGACGTCTCGGTATTCGCGGAACTGCCGAGAGTGATTTCCAGATAGCTTTCTACCGGAATCGCCTTGGTGGTGAGGTTGATCACACCGCCGCCGAACTCCCCGGGAAAATTGGCCGAATAGCTTTTTTGAACCAAGGTCGATGCGATCACGCTGGTGGGGAAAATGTCGAGCGGGACGACGCGCTTCAGCGGCTCGGGGCTGGGCAGCGGCGAACCGTTGAGCAGCGCCAGCGAATAGCGGTCGCCAAGGCCGCGCACATAGACATAGCCGCCGGACACGACCGACAGGCCGGTCACGCGCTGCAACGATCCGGCGATGTCGCCCTCACCCGTGCGCTTGATGTCGGCGGCGGACAGCACGTTCACCACCTGCGGCGCGGCCTGCGAGACGTTGCTGGTCCTGCGGCCGGTGACGATGATGTCGGAACCGGGAATGGAAACGTCGACATTGCCCGACTGGGCGTCCGCCTCTTCCGATGCGGTCGGCGTGCCGGAAGTCGCTGGCCGGCTGGCTCGCGGAGCATTTTGCGCCATCGCCGCCGGAGCGGACAGAGCGGTTGAAATCAGAAGCAGGCGCGCCAGGCTGAGCGGCTTCGACATGGCTTATGTCCCCCTTGGGAAAAGTCTTTGCAAAGAAGGCGGGGAAGCGCCTGATGCCGCTCCCCCGCCCCTGTTGAGGTCAGGTCACCGATCAGGTCGTTGGGATCGCGGTGCAGTTCTTGGAGCTGCTGCCGAAGTTCGCTGTCACCGAGTTGCAGGTCCAGCCGGCATACCAGCTATCGTTGCTGTCCTTGACCGCGCCGACATAGTTGGTGGTGGTGAAGGCGCTGTCGATGGTCTTGGGGTCCGTCGCGGTCAGCGCCGTTTCGGTCGCGCCATTGATGAACAGGCTGCTCAGCGAGGGAGTATAGGTGATGGTGCTGCTCGGACCCGCCTCGAAGATCGACTGTACGACCGCGGCGGTCACGCCGTTATTGCCCTTGTAGGGGGTGGCGGGCAGGCACTGCATCGCGACGGAGATGTAACGCGGCTTGCCGGCGTCCTGCAGGGCGGTATCGGCGTCACGCACCGTCGACGCACCGTCGATGCGGAGGCAGGTCTGGGTCGGGCTGACGACCAGGCCATTCACCAGCGTCAGGTCGGCGCCGCCGCGCAGCAGCATGGCCGAACCGTTGCTGCCTGTGGTCGAGCGGTTGATCGCGGTGAAGTTGGCCACCTTCAGATACTGGCGGGGCAGCGCATCCTCGGAGAAGCTGGTGCCCGTCGTCGAACCGTTAGAGTCGGTTTCGAGGAAGCTGTCACCGATATTATTTCCTTCGCGCTGGATGCTCAGCAGAAACTGCACCGTGCCGCGATAGCCGACGTCGGTGTCCAGATTGTCGTCCTCGTTCCCGGTCAGAACCAGGTAGCGTGGGTGGACGCTGCCGCCGAATATCTCGATGCCGTCGTCGGAGCTGTTGTGGACTTGGATATGGTCAAGCTGCGTGCCGGTGCCGACGCCGGAGGGGGTCAAGCCCTGAAGCTCGCTGGAACCCGACAGGACGAAGCCCGAATAGCGGATCTGGACATAGCTCATCCGGCCCGAATTGTCGGCGTCGTTGGCGCCGCCATAAAGCGCGCCGCTCGCACCCTCGGTGTCGCGTTCGCAGGCCGTCGTGCCGGGCGCAGCATTCGGCGCCACCGAGCAATCCGTGATCTTCGCACGACCGAGCAGCACGACGCCGCCCCACTGGCCGGATGACTGGTCGTTTGCCGTGCCCAGCACATTTTCACGGCTGGTGAACACGATCGGCTGCGCCGCCGTGCCCACGGCGTTGATCTTGTTGCCGCGGTTGACCGCCAGGAAGGTGTTACCCGTTCCGGCAAAGATTACCACGCCCGGATCGATCGTCAGCGTCACCACGGTGTTCGTGCTCGCGGCGCCCTGGTCGGTACCGACATCGACGCGGCCGGGCATGGAGTAAATCACCCCCGCCACCTTCGTAATGGCTGTCGAGCTGTTGAAGCGCGCCGGGAAAGCGCAGTTCCGCCATGTGTTGCTGCCGTCGGTGATCGTACCGAGGTCGGTCAACTGATCGGAACCCGAAATGGCCGGGCAGCTCGAAGCCGGCGTCACGGCCGTGGGCGTGGGGGTCGGAGTCGGCGTAGGCGTCGGGCTGGGCGTCGGGGTCGGCAGCACGATGGTGCCTTCGCCGGGCGAAGCGACATCATCGGCGCCGCACGCGCTGAGCGCCGCGCAGGCGCAGCCTGCCATCAGGATGGTTTGAAGTCGATTGAACTTGGCCATGTCGTCTCCGCTTCCGGCTTTGCCGGCATGTGATGGAATGCGGAGCGTCAAGGGGAACTCGAATCGGACAACGCCCCCTGTCGCCCTCCGGGGCGGCAGCTAGGCGCGTCAGATGACAGGCTCATTTTGATTCTGTGACGAAATGGCGTCAACTAAATGACAGTTTGAAGAAAATTCTTTCATTCCGATGACAGCAGACGCAGCAGGGGCGCCGTCCGGTAACGAACGACGCCCCCTCTCCCTGCACCCAGGGCTTACGCCAGACGCCTAGTTTCAGCGCATGGCATATTGCGCGTTCAGCCGGCCGAGCGCACGGCGCGCGATCTCTCGCGAGGATGCCTCATTGCCGTCTGCCGTAACCAACGGAGTGTCCGGGGCGAAACGGGCTGCCTTGTAAGCCTCATGAGCCGCCTCCATTCGGCCCATTCCGGCATAGGCATTGCCCAAATTGATGAGACGGGCCGGATCATTCGCCGCATCGGGACGGACAACGTTCAACCGACGGGCTGCCCGGCCATAATCCCCCGCGACCAGCGCACCGGCGGCGAGACGACCGTCAGGCACGCCAACGACGACGACCTCCTCTGGAGCTGCGAAGGCCGTGGCGGGCGCCATCGCCGCCAGCCCAAAAGCCAGTATCGCAGGCACCTTCTTCATCCCATTTCTCCTGAAAAAACCTTCTATAATAGCTGTAAGTATTTCACTTTGATGACATGGGAGCAAGGGCTGGAGCATCCACAAAAAAGGATTTTTATCGCCCTATATTCAACATCTTATATCTTTTTCTTTTAACTGTCATAAAAGTGTAATCGAATGAAGTCGTTCCGGACTTCACCGATTCGCGAGCAGCCGCGCAGGGGGCCAGCGATCCCGCGATCAGCCGACTGGAAAAAGTGGAATTGTGAGGGAAGGTCCGGAGGGTTCTGTTGCCCGGCCCCTCCGGCGGCCGCTGAATTCCCTTCTGTTGCCCGGTGGGTTCAACCGCGTTCTTTTTGAGTAATGTCCGGCCGTGAGGCCATCAATTACGCAGCAAGAGCAAGAGCCTCGTTATCGTTGGCACTTGTGAGTTTTGAACCTTTTTACGGCGTACTCAGGCCGGGTGAAGGCATCGCTTTTCAACACACGTCGATCCTAGTTCGGCCCCGTCACGCGCCCCGGAACGACGGGGAATGTGGTGGAGCCGCCGGGTACCGCCCCCGGGTCCGCTGCGCCTATTGCACGATACGATTTATCACCATAGCCGGGCGAACCCGGCACCGGCCTATATGGAGAGGCGCGGACCGTTTATCAAGCCGCTCCCGATCTGGAGGAAAACACGCATGTGCATCATGGCAATGGCTTGGGACGCGCATCCCCGCTGGCGACTGATCCTCATCGGCAATCGCGACGAACTGCACGCGCGCCCCGCAGCGCCGCTCGCCCGCTGGGAACAGCCGGACCATCTGATCGCAGGCCGGGACCTGCTTTCCGGCGGAACCTGGCTGGGCGTTTCCGAACAGGGGCGCGCCGCGATCGTCACCAACCTGCGCGGCTATGGCGGGCCCGATCCCGATCGCGCGTCCCGCGGCGCGTTGGTGACAGACCTTCTGAGCGGCGACGAGACGGCTCCGCTGGGAGATTTCAATCCGTTCAATCTCATCCTGATCGACCGGGACCGAGCGCTGTTCCTGACCAACCGCCCTCACCTCCTGCGCACGGAACTCACGCCTGGCCTCTATGGCCTTTCCAACGGCACGCTCGATGCGCCTTGGCCGAAGACGCTCGCCCTCAAATCCGCCTTGCTCGACTGGCTGGTCGCCGGAGCCGACGATCCTCTGACGCTGTTCGGCGCCCTCCGCGCGGAAAGCCTGCCCCACGCCGGCATTGCCCCCGATGCGCCCTCCGACATTCCGGCGGAGGCGATGATCTCGCCCATCTTCATCCGCAATCCCGTCTATGGCACGCGATGCAGCACGATCGTCGCCGTCGACGCGCGGGGACAAGGCGTCATTTCGGAGCGCCGCTTCGACCCTGACGGCGTGCAGACCGGCGAAACCCGCTTGGCTTTCAAATGGGACGAGAGGGGCGAATGAAGGGAAATCCATTTGCCACCGCCAGTCGATGCTTGCCCCCTGCCTTCGCGGAAGCACATGCGCTTGGGGTCGACACTCCCTGTCCGGCTTCCCACCCAAATCGCCGCTGCCGCGGAAATGCGGCCCTTCCCCAAGCTTCGATCCCGCGCTAAAGCCGCTGCATGATCCTCGTCATCGACAATTATGACAGCTTCACCTGGAACCTCGTCCATTATCTCATGGAATTGGGAGCGCAGGTGGAGGTTGTCCGCAACGACGCCATTTCCGCCGGCCAGGCCCTCTCCACCGGCGCGCAGGCATTTCTGCTGTCGCCCGGTCCGTGCACGCCCAATGAAGCAGGCGTCAGCCTCGATCTCGTGGCCGCCTGCGCCGATGCGGGTGCGCCGCTGCTGGGCGTGTGCCTGGGCCATCAGTCGATCGGCCAGCATTTCGGCGGCAAGGTGGTGCGCGGCGGCCTGATGCACGGCAAGACCTCCCCCGTCACCCATGACGGCACGGGCCTGTTTCAGGGGCTGCCTTCGCCCTTCACGGCCACCCGCTACCATTCGCTGATCGTCGAGGAGATTCCCGAAACGCTGATCGTCAACGCCACCAGCGAGGACGGCTCGGTCATGGGTTTCCGGCATCGCGACCTGCCGATCCATTCGGTCCAGTTCCACCCGGAAAGCATCGCCACCGAACATGGTCATGACATACTGGCGAACTTCATGCGGATCGCCGGCATTCCGGTTCGCGAACGCGCGGCGGCCTGAAGCGGCTTCACCTTAGACCAAGTTCGGAATTTGGGGGAAATGGCCAATTCAGGACCTTCCTTCTCCCTTGAGGGAGAAGGATAGGAAGCCTTGGCGATGAAGGAGCCTGGGCTGATTTGGATGAGGGGAGCGGGCCTGTGACCCGCGCTATCCCCTGGATCGCGACCCCCTCACCCAGCTACGACTAGGCAGCAAGCTGCCAAGTCTGCGCAGCCCTCTCCCTCAAGGGAGAGGGATAAGGGGGTGTCCGATTACCCCCCAAATCAGCCAGTCCGGCAAATCACGCGAAGGCGGGACCGCGGCGGCAAACCCGCAAATCTCGCCGCCTGCGAACGCATCGCCTAGCGCACCATATTGCGCTGGCATAACGACTTTCGCGCTTCCCCATCTCGACTCCGGCGCCTTCCCATGATTAAGGCAGCGTCGATGACCCGCCTGCCCGATCCCGCCACCCCACTCGACGCGCAACAGGCCGCAAAGGCTTTCGACCTGCTGTTCGACGCCAACCTGCCGGAAGAGGAGATCGCCGGCTTTCTCGTCGCCATGGCCCGGCGTGGCGAGACGGCAACGGAAATCGCCGCCGCCGCCCGCGCCATGCGCCACCGCATGATCCCAGTCACGGCGCCGGTGGGCACGATCGATGTCTGCGGCACGGGCGGCGATGGCCATCATACCCTCAACGTTTCGACCGCCGTGTCGCTGGTGGTCGCGGCGGCGGGCGTGCCCGTGGCCAAGCATGGCAACCGCGCCGCTTCCTCCAAGGCCGGCGCAGCCGATACGCTGGAAGCGCTCGGCCTGGACCTGGACCGCGCCGCCACGACAGCCGAAGCGACGCTGGCCGATCTTGGCATCTGTTTCCTTTTTGCGCAGAATTATCATCCCGCGCTCAAACGGCTTGGCCCCATCCGCAGGGCGATCGGGGAACGCACCATCTTCAACCTGATGGGGCCGCTCGCCAATCCGGCCGGGGTGCGCCGTCAACTGGTCGGCATAGCGCGTCCGGACTATGTCCCCGTCTATGCGGAGGCGCTTGCGGAACTGGGCGTCGATCATGCGATGATCGTTTCCGGCGACGAAGGGCTGGACGAACTGTCGCTGGCTGGCGGCAATGCTCTGGCGGAGGTGAAAGGCAGCAGGCTGGTTGCGATGCGCCGCCTGACCGCTGCCGAACTCGGCCTGTCCACCCATCCGGTCGAGGCGATCAGGGGGGGCGACCCCGCCTATAACGCCGCCGCCCTGCGCGCCCTGTTGCAAGGCGAAGCGGGGCCTTATCGTGACGCGGTGCTGCTGAACGCCGCCGCCGCCCTTGTCGTGGCCGACGCCGTGTCCGATTTCCGCGAAGGCGTGGAGGAAGCCGCCGAAACCATCGACCGCGGCCTTGCCAACGCGCTGCTCAATTGCTGGATAGCCTATAAATGACGAACAAGCTGATCGAAATCTGCGATGTAAAGCGGGAGGAAGTCGCCCGGCGCAAGGCCGCCACGCCCATCTCCTCGCTTCACGCCCGCGCCGCCGACCAGACGCCTCCACGCGGCTTCCGCAAGGCGCTGGACGGTGCCGCCGGCTCCGGATTCGGCCTGATCGCGGAGATCAAGAAGGCCAGCCCGTCCAAGGGCCTGATCCGCCCCGATTTCGATCCGCCCGCCCATGCCCGCGCCTATGCGGCGGGTGGCGCGGCCTGCCTGTCGGTGCTGACCGACGAACCCTATTTCCAGGGGCATGACGATTATCTGGTCGCGGCCCGATCGGCCTGCGCCCTGCCGGTGCTGCGCAAGGATTTCATGGTCGATCCCTGGCAGGTGCTGGAAAGCCGGTCGCTCGGCGCCGACGCGATCCTGATCATCGTCGCCGCGCTGGACGACAATCAGATGGCGGAGATAGAGGACGCCGCCCTTGGCCTGGGCATGGATGCGCTGGTTGAAGTGCATGATGCGCAGGAACTGGAGCGCGCGATGAAGCTCCGCTCGCGCCTGATCGGCGTCAATAATCGCGACCTGCGCGACTTCACGGTCGATTTCGCCCGCACCTACGAACTGGTCGGACAGGCTCCGGAAGGATGCACCTTCGTTGCGGAAAGCGGCATCGGCAGCCATGACGACCTGATCGCCATGTCGGACCATGGCGTGCGCTGCTTTCTGGTGGGGGAAACCCTGATGAGGCAGGCGGATGTCGAAACCGCCACGCGCGGGCTGCTGACGGGGCGATGAGCAAGCTCACCCATCTGGACGAGGAAGGGTCGGCCCATATGGTCGATGTTTCCGCCAAGGCGACGACCGCGCGCAAGGCTGTCGCGAGCGGCCGCATCAGCATGAGTCCCGATGCAGCAGCAGCGATCGAGCAGGGATTGGTGAAGAAGGGCGACGTGCTGGCCGTGGCCCGCGTGGCGGGCATCATGGCGGCCAAGCGAACCGCCGACCTCATCCCGCTCTGCCACCCGATTCCGCTCAGTTCGGTCAGCATCGACCTCGATCTCGACGGCAGCGGCGTGACCGTGACGGCGACCGCGAAGACCGCCGGTCAGACCGGCGTCGAGATGGAGGCGCTGACCGCCGCGTCGGTCGCGTTGCTGACGGTCTATGACATGGCCAAGGCGCTGGACAAGGGCATGATCATCAGCGACGTGCGCCTGCTGGCCAAGAGCGGCGGCAAGTCCGGCGACTGGACGGCTGGGGACGGGCCGGCATCATGAGCCTGCTTCCGGTCGCGGAGGCGCAGAGCCGCCTGATGGCGCTGGCAAGGCCGCTGCCGACGGAGCATATGCCCATTCCCGCCTGCGCCGGACGATGGCTGAAGGAAGATGTCGTTGCGCTGCGTGATCAGCCCTGGGCCGATCTTTCCGCCATGGACGGCTATGCCGTGCGCGCCGCCGAATGGCCCGGGCCATGGCAGGTCGCCGGCGAAAGCGCGGCGGGCGGCCCGCCGCCTCCGCCCCTCGAACCCGGCCAGGCCTGCCGCATCTTCACCGGCGCGCCCTTGCCGCAGGGCGCCGACAGCATCCTGATTCAGGAAAACGCCGCGCGCGAGGGGGACATGCTGCGCGGACTGGAGGAGGCGCTGACGAAGGGCCGCCATGTGCGTCCGGCCGGTTCCGACTTCCGCAAGGACGGCCTTTTGCTGAAGGCCGGCAGCGCATTGGGGGCGGCGCAGATCGCGCTCGCCGTGCTGGGCGGGCATGGGACGCTGCCCGTATCGCGCCGGGCGCGGGTCGCCCTGCTCTCGACAGGCAACGAACTCGTGCCCCCCGGTGCGCCGACGCAGCCCGGCCAGCTTCCCTCCTCCAACGCGCCCATGCTGGCCGCCCTGCTCGCCGGCCTTTCCTGCGATGTCATCGATCTGGGGATCGTGCCGGACGATCTCCCCGGCCTGGTCGAGGCCTTTGCCCGCGCCAGCCAGGCGGACATCATCGTTTCGACCGGCGGCGCATCGGTGGGCGATCACGACATCGTCCGCCCGGCTTTCGTCCAGGCCGGGGGTTCGCTCGATTTCTGGAAGATCCGCATGCGTCCGGGCAAGCCGTTGATGGCGGGGACATTGGGTTCCGCCGTCTTCCTGGGCCTGCCGGGCAATCCGGTATCGGCCTTCGTGACGGCAACGCTGTTCCTGTTGCCGCTGGTCCGCAATATGATGGGCGCGGCATCGCCCCTGCCCCGCACCGCGCCGGCGACGCTCGCCGCGCCGCTGCCCGCCACGGGGGAACGCGACGATTACCTCCGCGCGTTCCGCACGGAAGCGGGCATCGTTTCCGTGACATCGCAGGACAGCGCCGCCACCGCGGCCATGGCGATGGCCGACTGCCTCATCCTGCGCCCCGCCGGCTCTGCTCCGGCTGCCGCCGGCGATCACGTCACGGTTCTTCCCCTCGCATAAGGAAAGGGGCCGCCGCGCGACCCCTTCCAGTGCAGTCCTGACGGATGGCGGCGATGTCAGCCCTGCTGGACCGCCGCCGTTCCTTCAGCGCTGCTGCTTGCCGGGCGACTTGTCCTGACGGCGTTCATCGCCCATCTGGCCCTGCCGGTCTTCCTGCTGCTGCTGGCGTCCACCCTGGCTGGAGCGGTCGCCGCCCTGCTGGTCGCGACGTTGACCGCCGCCCTGGTTGTTCTGGTTGGCCATCTTTCTCTCCTATTCACCTTCTTCGTGGAAGGCAGGCGTTAAACGGCCTGCGGCCTTCCGCGTTCCAGCAAAAGCGCCCAACGGTTAGGCGCTTGACTTACCCCGTTCCGTTTCCTATGCGTTCTCCATCCGTTCCAAGGAGGGCAAGGCGAGATGTTGACACCCAAGCAACAGGAATTGCTGAGCTTCATTCAGACCCGGCTGGAGGAGGGAGGCGTATCCCCCTCTTTCGAGGAGATGAAGGAAGCGCTGGACCTGCGGTCCAAATCCGGCATCCACCGCCTGATCAATGCGTTGGAGGAACGCGGTTTCATCCGCCGCCTGCCCAATCGCGCCCGCGCACTGGAAGTGCTCAAGCTGCCCGATGCCATGCATCGCGCTCCCAAGGTCGTCGTGCCTGCCAAGCCGCCGCTGACGCCCGGTCCGGTGGCCAGCAGGCCCCCGGTCGCCGCCAACGACATATTGGAGATTCCGCTGCACGGCCGGATCGCGGCGGGCGTGCCGATCGAGGCGCTGGAGGGGCAGAACATGCTTTCCGTTCCTGCCGCGCTGCTGGGCACCGGGGATCATTATGCGCTGGAAGTGGCGGGGGATTCAATGGTCGAAGCGGGCATTCTGGACGGCGATTTCGCGCTTATCCAGCGCACCGACGTCGCGCGCGAGGGGCAGATCGTGGTCGCCCTGATCGACGAAAATGAAGCGACGCTGAAATATTTCCGGCGTGAGGGTCCGAAGGTCAGGCTCGATCCCGCCAACAGCGCCTATGAACCGCAGATCTACGACCCTCGGCAGGTCCGCATCCAGGGCAAGCTGGCCGGGTTGCTGCGCCGATATAACTGATGCTTCCTGTATTCGCGCGGCCGGCGGGAAGACCGCGCGACCCAGGGGTGCTCGTCATGCCACGCCTTCGCGCTGCGCATGGTGCCATGGTCCAGATCGATGGTCAGGCCACCCGTCCTGGCGAGGAAGTGTCGATCCACCTTCAGCCAGCGTGGGCGACAGGCGCCCGGCAGGCGGCGGTCGCTGACGACGATGTCTGAATAGGCGCAATCCCGCGCCAGTATCGCATTATCGATCCTCACGCTGCTTCGCGTCAGCAACAGGTTCCAGTTCCGGCCCCCTCCCTTCAGGCGAACGGCGCATAGATCGGGAGAACAGCGGGCCTGGGGCAGCGCCGTCAATGCCTGCAAGATACCGTCATAACCCGCGCTTTCCGCCATGACGTCGCGCGCATAGCCGCCGGCTCGCGCCCGCAGCATCGCCATGCCGCCATCGGCAGTGCGCACCGCGACATGCCGGCCGTCCCCGCTTATCAATATGGCGGGCATCGGGCTGGTCAGGACCATCATGACGCCGGTGGTCACGGGCATCAGACCCGCCCAGCGCCACCGGCTTCGCCATAGCAGGCACCACAGCATGCCCAGCAGCATCAGGCCGAACACTACGCCCGACTGGGCGGGCGCCAGTACCACCGCCCAAGGGCTGGACGCCACGCCATGGGCAATCAGCAACAGCAGGTCGATCGATCGCGCGGCAAGCCACCAGAAGGGCGCACCCCACCCGCCTAGGTCCAGCAGCAAGGCCGTCGCCTCCAGCGGCATGACCACCAGGGTCGTAAGCGGTATGGCCACCAGATTGGCGATCGATCCCAACATGCCCGCCTTGTGGAAATGGAACAGCGCTATCGGCGCCAGCACCAGCTCCACGACCAGGCCGGTCGCCAGCATGCCCGCAAGATTGCGCCCGATCCGGCGCCCCACCCCTTCGCCACGCGGCGCGAGAAAGGCGCGGAAGGCCGAATGCTCGCCCAGCGACACCAAGGCTATCACGGCCGCGAAGCTCATCTGGAAACTCGGCCCCACCAGTGCTTCTGGCCAGAGGATCAGCACCACCAGCGCCCCTGCCGCCACGAGCCTGAGCGTGATCGCGTCCCGCCCCATCGCCAGTCCGCCCAGCACAAGCAGGGCAGCGACGCAGGATCGCACGGTCGGCACCTCTGCGCCGGTCAGAAGCGTATAGCCGATGCCCGCCAGAGCGCCGCCGCCCGCGGCCAGCAGCATCAGCGGCCAGTCGAGAGCCGCCCGGCGGCTGAGCGCCATCAGCCGCATCAACAGGAAGATCACCGCAGCGATCAGGGCCGTGACATGCAGACCGCTGATCGACAGCAGATGCGCAAGGCCGCTCCGACGCATCGCCTCCGCATCTGCCTGCGCGATTGCGCCCTGATCACCCGTGGCCAGGGCAGCGGCGATGCCGGCGCCCTGTCCCGGAACGCGCTCCAGGATATGCTCGAACAGACGCGCCCTCAACCGGGGGCCGGCCGTGGCCGGCCGCAGGACCGTGAGCGGCGGCAGCACACGCCCGGTCGCGCCGACGCCCTCGAAATAGGCGCGGCGCGCAAAATCATAGCCGCCCGGCAGGCTGGGCGGCGCAGGCGGCATCAGCCTTGTGCGGAAGGCTATGATGGCTCCCTCCCCGACCCCCGGCGGCATCGACGCATCGTCAAGATTGACGCGCACCAGGGGCGGCAGGGCAGGCACGCCGACAGGCCGGACCAGCACGCGACTCATGTGCTGCGCGGGCAGCCTTTCGACCGACCGGACCTCCCCCTTCAGCGAGATGAAGGCGGGGCGGTCGAGGGGCGGCGATCCGACGATCGTCGCTTTCCCCCAGACCAGCAGGCACCCCGCACAGGCAAGAATGCCACCGACGACGATCGCCTGACGCACCCGGCCACCGGGCGGCAAAAGCAGCGCGGCGCAGGCGACCGCAAGCGTCACGCAGCAAAAGGCCAGCCATTCCAGCCGATTAGGCAGAAGGAACCAGGCCGCGATTCCCGCAGCCAGGGCGACCGGAACCCATAGCGGCAACCGTTCGCGCTCCTCCTCCAGCCACAGCTCCACGCCGCGCCAAATCCGCGCTGCTTTCCCCCGGGCCGAACTGACAACGGAGGTTTGTCGTGGCTCGAAAGCCATGCTAGGGGGCGTCGCGATCATGGATGGGTCGGGTGGTATCCGGGCGAATGGCAGGGAATGAAACGGTGAGTGCTACAGGTTCGAACAAGCAGGTAGTAACCCGTTTTGCGCCGTCGCCTACCGGTTTTCTTCACATCGGCGGCGCGCGCACCGCACTATTCAACTGGCTGTTCGCGCGTCATCACGGCGGCAAGTTCCTGCTGCGGATCGAGGACACCGACCGGGCCCGCTCCACCGAGGAAGCGGTCGCCGCCATCTTCGACGGGCTGGAATGGCTGGGGCTGGGCGGCGACGAACCGGCGGTCTTCCAGTTCGAGCGCACGCCACGCCATGCCGAAGTGGCGAACCAGATGCTCGCCTCCGGCCATGCCTATCGCTGCTATGCGACACCCGAGGAACTGGCGGAACTGCGCGAGCGGCAGCGCGCCGCCAAGCAGCCGATGCGCTATGACGGGCGGTGGCGGGACCGCGATCCTTCCGAGGCCCCGGAAGGCGCGCCCTTCGTCATCCGCCTGAAAGCGCCGCGCGAAGGCGAGACGGCGATCGAGGACGCCGTGCAGGGCCGCGTCGTCGTCCAGAATGCGGAGCTGGACGACATGATCCTGCTGCGTTCGGACGGCACGCCCACCTATATGCTGGCGGTGGTGGTCGACGACCATGACATGGGCGTCACCCATGTCATTCGCGGCGACGACCATCTCAACAATGCGTTCCGCCAGCTAGGCATCATAAAGGCGATGAATTGGGAAGAGCCCATCTACGCCCATATCCCGCTGATCCATGGGGCCGACGGCGCGAAGCTGTCCAAGCGGCACGGCGCGCTTGGCGTCGATGCCTATCGCGACGAGTTGGGCATGCTGCCCGAAGCGGTGTTCAACTATCTGCTGCGACTCGGCTGGGGCCATGGCGACGAGGAGATCATTTCCCGCGAGCGTGCGGTGGAACTCTTTGATATTTCAGGTGTCGGCCGCTCGCCCTCTCGCTTCGACATCAAGAAGCTGGAGAATCTGAACGGCCATTATCTGCGCGAGGCGGATGACGCACGCCTTGCCGCGCTGGTCGCGCCAAGGGTTGCGGCAAGGTTGAACATCGATCTGCCGGAGGATGGCGAGAAACGGCTTGCCGAGGCCATGCCGTCGCTCAAGCCGCGCGCCAGGACGCTTAACGAAATTGCGGAGGGCGCCGAATTCTTGTTCAAAAATTGCCCGCTCGATTTTGACGAGAAGGCGCTTGCTCTGCTAGACGATTCCGCACGCGCGCTGCTGGGACAGACAGCCGACGCTCTTGCACCCGTCCAGTCCTGGACGGTCGAAGCGATCGAAGAAGCCATTCGCCGCGTGGCAGAGGATGCCGGCCTCGGGCTTGGAAAGGTCGCGCAGCCCTTGCGCGCGGCGCTGACCGGTCGCACGGTTTCGCCGGGAATTTTCGACGTCCTTTTCCTTCTGGGGAAGACGGAGAGCTTGGAACGATTGGCCGCTGTGAGGCACGCATCGGCCAATTGAAGTATCAGGAGAATACCATGTCGGATAACAATGCCACTTTGAGCGTCGACGGCAACGCGAAAGACTATGCCATTCTGAACGGCACGGTCGGACCGCAGGTCATCGACGTTCGCAAGCTCTACGCCAACACCGGCATGTTTACCTACGACCCCGGCTTCACCTCGACCGCGAGCTGCGATTCGGGCCTGACCTATATCGACGGCGACGCCGGTGTGCTGCTGCATCGCGGCTATCCGATCGACCAGCTTGCCGAACAGTCGAGCTTCATGGAAGTGTCCTACCTCCTCCTCAACGGCGAACTGCCCTCGAAGAAGGAACTGGAGGATTTCACGCGCACCATCACGCGCCACACCATGGTGCATGAGCAGCTCACCACCTTCTACCGCGGTTTCCGCCGCGATGCCCACCCGATGGCGATCATGTGCGGCGTGGTCGGCGCGCTCTCGGCCTTCTATCACGACTCCACCGACATCAACGATCCGGAACAGCGCAAGATCGCCAGCCACCGCCTGATCGCCAAGATGCCGACGATCGCGGCGATGGCGTATAAATATTCGGTGGGCCAGCCCTTCGTCTATCCGCGCAACGACCTCAGCTACACCGCCAACTTCCTGAACATGACCTTCTCGGTCCCGGCGGAGGAATATGTCATCGATCCGGTCGTCGTCGACGCGATGGACAAGATCTTCACGCTGCACGCCGACCATGAACAGAACGCGTCCACATCGACCGTGCGTCTGGCCGGCTCGTCCGGCGCCAACCCCTTCGCGTGCATCGCGGCGGGCATCGCCTGCCTCTGGGGTCCGGCGCATGGCGGCGCCAACGAAGCCGCGCTCAACATGCTGCGCGAAATCGGCACCGTCGACCGCATTCCGGAATATATCGCCCGCGCCAAGAACAAGGACGATCCGTTCCGCCTGATGGGCTTCGGCCATCGCGTCTACAAAAATTACGATCCGCGCGCGACCGTGATGCAGAAGACCGCGAAGGACGTCCTGGCGAAGCTGGGCGTCGACGATCCGATCTTCGACGTGGCGAAGGAACTGGAGCAGATCGCGCTTCACGATCCTTATTTCATCGAAAAGAAGCTCTATCCGAATGTCGACTTCTATTCGGGCGTGATCCTCTCGGCCATCGGTTTCCCGACCGAGATGTTCACCGTGCTCTTCGCCCTTGCCCGCACCGTCGGCTGGGTCGCGCAGTGGAACGAAATGATCTCCGACCCTGCGCAGAAGATCGGCCGTCCGCGCCAGCTCTACACCGGCCCGGCGCAGCGCGATTATGTCCCCGTCGACAAGCGCTAGTCTGCACTGGCAATGAGGCAGGGAAGCGGCGTCCGTTTGGACGCCGCTTTTATTTTGGCGGGAGTTGGCCGGTTGCTGACAGGGAGCGCCCCATGATCCCGCACAGGCGGGAACCCGGTCCCCGCTTCAAGGGATCATTGCCCCGTCTGATCCGTGCTCCTCCTTGGCAGGAGTACGGTTTACCCAGACCGAATATCGATGTCCGCTATACGCCCAAAGCCGGAAGCAGCAGCGTGAACCGCGCCCCGCCTTCGGGCGCGTCGTCGATACGGATGTCGCCGCCCATGGCGCGAGCCAGACGCCGCGAAATGTAGAGGCCAAGGCCGCTGCCGCCCGCGTCGCTGCGGCCCAGTCGCTCGAACTTGTCGAAGATGCGCTCCCTGCTGTCGGCGGCTATGCCATCGCCCTGGTCCAGCACCGCGATCCAGGCCTCGCCGTCCGACCGCCCTGTCTCTATCCGAACGGCAGACCCTTCGGGCGCATAGCGCACGGCGTTGCCGACAAGGTTCATCAGGATCTGCAAGGCGCGGCGAAATTCACCGATGGCCGGTTCCGCGACCGTCAGCGCAGGGGCGAGGATGCTGATCCCCCGATCCTGCGCCTTTACGAGGAACAGCCCGGCGGCCCGGCGCCCGACATCGGCCAGGTCGATCTCTTCCGCGGTCACGCTGAAATCCGGCCGGTCGATCGCCTGCAGGTCCGCCAGATCGTCGATCAGCGCCATCAGATGACGCCCCGCCGCCGAAATGTCGCTGGCATAGCCCAGATAGTCCGGCCGCAACGGCCCCTCCAATTGCGCGCCGATCGAATCCGCATTGGCGATGATCCGCCCCAAAGGCCGTCGCAAAGAACGGTCCAGCCTCTTCCCGAACTCGGCGGGATAGAATGGCAGCGGTTCCGGCGTGGCGAGCGGCGCCGTCACCGCGCGGTCGACGGGCAAAGCCTTGCCGCGATAACCCACCAACTGGCCCGCGAGATCGAACATTGGAAAGCCAGACAGCATGAAGCGCTGCGCCGGATCGCTCGTCAATCCCGCCACCTGATCGCGAAAGGCGCGCCGCTGCGCGAAGCCGCGCAGGATCGCCAGGTCGCCTTCGGCATCCGGGCGCAATTCGAAATAGCTCGTGAAGCGGCTGCCCGGCAAAGGCGAGGCGGATGGCAACGCGCCCTCGCCGCCCAACCCCTCATGCACCATCTGGAAGCGCAACTGGGTATCGATCTGCCACGTCCAACCGTCGGACAGGGCAGCGATGTCGGTCTCTCGCCGCGCCAGATCCAGCGGCGCCGCGACCGCCTGCCGCTCATGCCAGTCGATGATGGAAAGCTGCACCCGTTCGGCCTCGGGCTTGGCGCGCACCCACATGTCGATGTCACCACGCTCCGCCGCGGCCACGACCGGGCGGGACAGGGCAATGCCCAGATGCGCCGCCAGCCGCGCCATCGCCGCCAATTGCGGGACCGCCAGCGCGCTGCCGAGATCGCCGCCCGCCTCCTGCTGAAGGGCCAGCACGGGTGCATCCGCACTCAGCAGCCGGCCATCCGCAGCAACCGTCGCCCGGATGATGGCGGGATGCGCGGGCATGTTCATCAACCGGCGATCCGCCGCAGATGATCCAGCTTGGCCCGCAGCGCCGCAGGCGCGCGCAGGGCGCCCACCGTCGCGTCGGCCTGCGTTACGCTCAATTCCTGATAGCGCATGGCTTCCCCGACGATGGTCGCATCGGACAAGGAAGGCCGCACCGGCCGCAATGCCAGCAACAATTGCCGGTAGTCGCTGTCCGATCCCCCGAGCGCCCGGCATAGAGCGGCAACCTGCCCCACCGGACCCATGACCAGTATGTCCGCGACCTGCGCGCTCTCCATCCGCAACCGGCGCCCGGCGAGCGCGGCGAACAGCAGGAAATGCCTGTGCTGCAACGCGGCGGCCATCAGTTCGGGCGCATCGGCGCGCTCGCCCAATTGACGGACCAGCCTGTCCGCCGCCGCGATGGGCCCTTGCGCCTCGTCATGCCGGATCAGTTGGCGTTGCGCCGCGGCTTCGACCAGCGGCACCACCGCTTCCGCTTCGATCAGGCCGCTCCGCTGGATGATCGCTGCCAGGCAGGCGGCCGCCGTCCACAGCAGTTCCGCAAAGAAGCCCGCCGGCAGATCGGGCTGCATCGGCTGATCCTCCGCCGCGGTCATCAGCCAGCGCCCTTCCGCCAGCATCAGCGCGGCAAGCGCTTCGCCCAAGGCGGGATCGTCGGCGGGAAAGAGCGACTCCGCCTCCGATTCGCTGCCCGAACCGCCATCGGGCCCGCCGAACTGGCGCAGCATCAGGCTGATCCCGCCCCGCATCTGCATATGGGCGAGCAGCGCCGGCCCCAACAGGGTCGGCTGCGCGCGCAGCGTCGGCCAGCAAACGGGTTGCGGCCATTGCGCCAACGCCGCCGCGATTTCCGGCCTATCCTCCAGCGCCAGACGCAATCCGATCTCCATTGCGGTCAGGCATCCGCCAAGATGCCGCCGGGTCTCCGCCACCAGAGCGTCGTGCCGCTCCCGCCCGTCGTCCGGAAAGAAAAACGCCAGATCAATGGCATGGCCGACAGGCACGGCGGACATGCCCGCCATGACTTGCGCCATCGGCCAGCAGTCCGCCCGGGTCGGTCCGATCAGGGACGAAAAGGCGCTCATGCCAGCCAGCATAATGGCACGTCGTTAAAATGCACTAAACCGTAACGAGCAAAATCGCTCAATTCCGGCGGAGCAGGATCATCGTTCCAAGCGACCCGATGGCGCACAGCGTCGTCAGGTCGAACATCGGCCCCAGCGCCCCGGCCAGCGACGCCAGCAACAGGGGAATGAGCGCGCTGGCGGGCGTGAAGATCATCCACGGCCGCAACGGCCCGGTTTTCTGCCAGCGATCCGCCATCTGGATGATCGCCAGCATCAGCGCCAGATAGGCCGCCGTCGTTCCTCCGCCCGCGAGCGCGATCCCGCCAAGCGCGAAGGCCGGCGCGATAAAGGCCATCCAGCCCATGGGCAACGGCCGCAGCGCCATCTCGTCCAGCCGATCCGCGGTTTCCGCCAGCAACAGCGACAGCAGCAGCAGGCAGAAGCCCGTCCCTGTCCACAGCAGTTCGATCGGCACCAGCGCAATCGCACCCAGCGCCATGGCGGCGATCCGCACCTGCAGCGCCGGAACCTGCATGCGCATCAGCGCCGGGCTGATCAACCGGGCGGCCGGGCCCAGCAGATATTGTTCGGCCGCGCCCCTGACGCGCCGAAGCCGCGGCCCGCCGGAAAGCACCGCCTGAGCGGCCAGGTCCGCCTGCTCCTGCGTCTCCACCAGCGCGACGCGCCCTTCCATCAGGTCGTCCTGCGGCACGGTGATCCGGCGCGCGCCGGCCTGAACAGCGCCCCGCACGAGGGTCAACGCCAGATCCCAGTCCCCGATCATGTCGAGCGTGTTGAACAGCAGGTCCGGACTGACCCGGACCAGGCCGGCCCAGCGCTGTCCGGCATCGATCCGTTCGAACGGCGCGCTGGCCCGGCTGTCGTCCGCCACCAGCAGCGCATCGCCCTGCTGAGCGGCCATCGCCTCGAAATAACCCTGTCCGATGATCGCCCCGTCCGCAACGAGCAGCGTGTCCGCGTCGCGGGGCGCATCGCGCACCATCGACACCATGTCGCGCACCAGCGCGACGGCGATGCCGTCCGCCGACAGCCGGTCGACGGCCTGCGACAGGGCGGGCGTGATGACGCTGACCAGGATCATCACCCGGTCGGCGCCCGCGCGCACCGCCTGCCGCGCCTGATACTCGACCAGCGTCTGCCCGGCGAAATGCAGGCTGGCGCGCAGCGACCCGGCCGAATCGCCACCGGCCCGGCTCGCGCTGAGAATAGCCGCAAAAGTCATGCGTGTTGAAACCGACCCGATCGTTGTTCAGCCCACCTTGTTACAAGGCGGAGGCAATCACGCAAGCAGCCTCACGCCTCAACGCTGCGCAAGATCGTCAAGCGCGGCACGCAAGCGCCGCAATATGCGTGGGTCGCCCGGCGCCGCGTCGGCCGCTTCATCGGCCATCGCCATCAGGCCGGTGAGGCCGAAACTGGCCGCCAGCCCCTTCAGCCGCCAGGCGGCAAGCTGCCAGTTCGCATCGCATCGCGACCGCCCCAGCAGATCGACCTGCCGCTCCGCGCTTTCCATGAAGGCGACGCGCAGATCCTCGATCAACGGTCTGTCGTCACCGACAGCGGCGGCAAGAGCGGCATTCAGGGCGCCTGGATCATAGGACATGGGGTCAACGCTATCTGGCTTGCGTTAAGTTTTGGTAACAGGGCATTTTCGTGCGCGCAAAAGCTGCTAGGATAGGACGCATGAATGGGGGCAGCACAATCGTCGAATTCTGGCGGGACAAGGACGCAGCGACCGATGATACGGCGCAGGCAGACGACGCCTTGCTTTTGAAACAGGCCGTTCTTGACCTGGAGGATGAGGGCGTGCCTGCGGAAAGCGGCGAGCATGGGATGCGCGCCGCGACATGGGCATTCCCCGCCGCCGGCCTTGGCTGGATCGGCTTTGCCGGTTGGGCGACGCTGTCCTCCGGACAATGGCGCGCCGGGCCTGCGGCGTGGCCGGGGCTGGTCGCGACCATCCTGGTCCCGCTCATCCTGCTCGGCGTCTGTTATCTGCTGCTGCTGCGGAACAGCCGCAGCGAAGCCCGCCGCTATCTCGACACCGCCCGCGCGCTCAGGACCGAGGCGGAACTGCTGGAACTGCGCGTCGCCCGAATCGCCGGCCAGTTGGAAACCGCACGCCAGAGCATGCAGGATCAGGCGGAACTGCTCGACAGCTATGGCGCCGCCGCCAGCAGCAATATGGAGGCGTCGGCCGAGCTGATCGCAAGCCGCGCCAACAGCACCGCCGAACGCGCCGAGTCCGCCGAACGCGCCGGGCTGGCGCTCGTCCAGCGGATGGAAGCGCTGGTCGCCTCCATCCCGGAGCTAGAGGATCGCGCGACGCGCATGTCCGCGCAGATCATCGACAATGGCCACGCCCTGTCGGAACGCATCGACATGTTGGAGGCTCGGCTGCATGCATTGGGCGAGTTGTCGGACGATGCCCGCAGCCGCACGCTTTCGGCAACCAAGAGCCTTTCGAGCCAGCTTATCGAGCTTCAGGAAACCACGCGTTCGGCCACGCAGGAAGTGACCGGCATGGCCGATGTCGCTTCGGGCCGGATCGAGGCGACGACCCTGAGCGCGCGCAAGGCGATGGAGGAGAGCTGGCTCGACATCGAGCAGAAGTCGATCGTGCTGACCGGCCTTACCGATCGCACCAAGTCGGAAATAGCGGAGACCACCCAGTCGGTCATCGCCCTGCTGACGCAGGAATTGAACCGCGTCGAGATCGACGTGCTGCACCGTCTGGAAACCACCCATGGGCGCGCGCAGGAAACCATGGCGGCGGTCGACGCCAATCTGACCGCGCAGGCCGCGTCGCTGAAGGCGCTGATCGAGGGTGCGCAGGCCGGCATTGCTGCCACCAGCCAATCCGCCCTCTCCACCCTGGCGCGCGACACCGAAACCGTGGAGGCCGAACTGCGCCGGCGGGTGGAAGCGGCTATTGCGCAAACCCATGAAGGCATCAGGCTGACCGACGACGGCATCGCCCGCCATGGCGCGGCGCTGGAGGCGCTCATCGCCCGGTCGCGCGACAGCATCGCCGCCATCGGGGATGAGACCGTCACCAGTATAGCGGATCATGTGGGCGAGATCGAAAACCGCCTGCACCAGATCAACGATCTGGTCGAAGGCCAGCGCACGCTTGTATCGGGCCTGCAAAGCAGCCTGGACGATGCGGTCGATTCCGCGCAGTCGCGCTTTGCGGCGATGGAACAGTCCGCGCTCGCCCGCAATGAGCGGTTGACCGAAGCGTTGTCGCGCCTGACCGCCGAAACGCAGCGCATCGATGCCGCCCTGGGGGCTGGCGGCCTGACCGCCGAAAAGCTGATCGGCAGTGCGGAGACGCTGATGGTCGCGCTTGATTCCAGCGTGCGCGAACTCGACGAAACCTTTCCTGCCGCGCTCCAGCGCTTCAACGGCCGGATCGAGACCAGCCGCACCCTGCTCGACAGCGCCGCGCCGGAGATCGAACGGCTGGAGGCCATTTCGGAGGCGTTGCTCGGGCGCACGCAGGAGGCCGAGGAATTGCTGCGCGGCCAGGGACGCCGCCTGACCGAATGGCTGGAAAGCACGCAAAGCGGCGTGGATGCCAATCGCGAACTGGTGGAGAAGCTGCGCAGCGCGCTCGACAACGCGCATCAGGACGCGACGCGCATCACCGAAGGCGCGGGACCGCTGCTCGTCACCGCCCTCCTCCGCGTCAAGGATACCGCCGATCAGGCGGCCGAACGCGCCCGCCAGGCGCTCAGCCGCGCCATCCCCGAAGCGGCGGAGGCGCTTGCCGACGCCAGCGAGCAGGCGATGCAGCGCGCCATCGACGAAAAGGTCACGGCCCAGATCGAAATGGTCGCCAGGGTGGCGGAGGAAGCGGTGAAGGCCGCGCATCAGGCATCCGACCGCCTGACCCGCCAGCTCCTGACCATCGCGGACACCAGCGCCAGCGTGGAAGCGCGGATTGAGGAAGCGGAGCGCGCCGCCGAGGACCGCGACCGCGACCATTTCGCCCGACGGTCGGCGCTGATCATCGAATCGCTCAACAGCACGGCGATCGACGTATCGAAGATACTGTCCAACGATGTCACGGACTCGGCCTGGTCAGCCTATCTGAAGGGCGATCGCGGCGTCTTCACCCGCCGCGCGGTCAAGCTGCTGGACGCGGGCGAATCCCGCGAAATCGCCCTGCATTACGACAATGATCCTGAATTTCAGGAGCATGTGAACCGCTACATCCACGATTTCGAATCGATGCTGCGGATCATCCTGTCGGCCCGCGACGGCAATGCGCTGGGCGTTGCGATCCTTTCATCGGACATGGGCAAGCTCTATGTCGCGCTGGCGCAGGCGATCGAAAGACTGCGGCAATAGGTCGTCGAAGCCTGGCGATAATTCTGCCATCGCCCGCTGCCGTCAAAAAGCATGCGCGCCTCGCAGCGGACCCCGTCGCCCCGGACAAATTCAGTCCGCTGTCGTCGGATCGATCGTCGCGCGTATCTGGGCGATGCTGTTGGCCGGGAATCCCGCCATGTCCGCATGCCGGCGGATCAATTCCTCGCTGGGCGCACGATAGACGCAATAGATCTTGTCGTCGGTGACATAGCTGTGAACCCATTGAATATCCGGGCCCAGCTGACGCAGCACATTGCAGGAGCCCTGCGACGCGCCCTTGAGCTGCTCGCCCGATAATTGGCCGACGCCGGGCATGTCCCGTTCGATCACGAATTGCGGCATGATGTCCTCCCCTGTCTGACAGGCGCATGGATCATAGACCCTTCATGCTCCCTGTTCGAGGGCGATATTGGGCTAGAGCGCGCTGCGTTAAATCGTGCGCAGGCCACGCGCTCTAAGCTTTTGTTGTCGCATCGTTTTAAACGCAAAACCGGTTCCCACTTTTGCGCACGATGCTCTAGGCCCTCATCGGCAGGCCCGCCCGCCCCAGGCGCCGCGTTCCGCCTGATCGAGATGCAGATGATCGCGATGTGCGGCATTATAGTCGGGCGAAAGGACGGTCGAAAACAACCCGCACGCGCCGTCACGAACCTCATGCAGAAAATCCGCGTCCTTTCCCCCTCCCTTCCAGTCCGCCGCAACGCCGATCCGGTGTCCGTCCGTCAGGGTGAAACCGGCCACATCAATGGCGTCGGCCGTGGCATGCTCGCTGAAATCCCCTGCGCTGCGTCCATAGAGACGGCGGCAGCTATAAGCGCCGAAATGCGTGACCTTCCGAACCGCGCGGCCGAAGTGACGCTGGGCGGCGGGCTGGACCACCTGCCATTCCCAGAGCTTGAGCGCCGCCGCAACCGGACAGGATGGCGCGACCGCCGCCGGTTCCCATGCTATGGCGTCCTTGACCGGAGTCAGCCGCACGGCGTCGGCATAGGCGCACTGGCCCTCGCCCCCCGGCTTCATGCGGGAATAGGCAACGCCCGCCCGATCCAGCAGGGCGCGGCACTCGGCAGCACGGCCGGTCAGCGAGGCAAGCTTGCGGCCGGTGAAGAGACCGATCGGCTGGGATAGATCAAGTCGAGTCCAGGGGATATTTTGGGGCCGGCGGCTGACATAGGCATAGCCGATCAGGCAAAGGCTCAGAACCGCCGCGACATGGACAAGGCGGCGCAGGAAGAGGTGGATTCGGCGCATGCCTCAAGCACGCCGGACCGTCCCCATTGGTTCCGACGTCACCGGATAACCGAGATGATCGGGAATACAGAGATGCGGTTCCCCATTTCTCTCCTCGAACCAGGGCGTCACCTTCTCAACCGGGATCGACAGGGCATGCGCCGCCAGATCATCGAAGCGGCCGAATTGGGCGAGCCGCTCCAGATTGCGCCGCGTCGGAAAGATGATCTGCCCCTCGCCCCGGTCGCATCGGGCCAGCGTTTCCGCTGCGCTGCTCCAGAACAGTTGCACATTTTCGGTGGCATCGACGCTCGCGGCCTGTCCTTCCGGCGCCTCAGCGATGTAGAAGCGGGTATCGAACACCCGCTGCGCCTGCTCCAGGCGCGCAGGGTGCCAGCGGGCAAAGGGCAGCAGCCGATCCAGCGCGATTTCCAGCCCATGATCGCTGAGGATGTCGCCAAGCCCGGCCCCTGCCCCCAGCGCCTGCCGCATGGCCGCGATCCGATCGGCCGCCAGGGGGGATGTGAAGGCAATGGCGAGACCGCTTTCCTCCAGCGTCTCCCGAATGGCGGCGATCCGCGCCGCCGCCTCGTCCAGAGGCAGGCCACCAGCGATCTTCGCTGCAAGAGCATGATCGCCCGCATCCACCGCGCCACCGGGAAAGACCAGCGCGCCCGCGGCGAAGGCCATGCTGGACGCCCGTTCCATCATCAGGATTTCCGCGGCGGCATCCGGGCGGTCGCGCAGGATGACCACCGTCGCAGCGGCGCGGCCTTCGCAAAGCATATCTGTCATGAAACCGCCATAGGCATCGAAATCCCCGGCGGTAAAGTCCCTTCCGGTCAATCCCGGAAGGGATTGGTGGAGCCGAGGGGGATCGAACCCCTGACCTCGTCATTGCGAACGACGCGCTCTCCCAGCTGAGCTACGGCCCCGTAAAGGAGCGCTGCCTATAAGCGAGCGATTGCGCCCATGCAACGGTCTTTTTGCGCAAAATGCGACGGCCGCGAACAGGCCCGGAACCGCGCAGCGCAGCCGCTCTGTCGGGGCCAAGGCGGAACATTACTCCTGCGTAACGCCCGGAACGATGCGGCCGCATGCTCATTGGTGCGGTGACGACGCTTCCGAAAGGACGTCGTGCAAAAAGCAGACAAGGAGACGGACAATGGGTTACCAAGGCGGACGTCGCTATGGTGACGGCGATCGTAACTGGACGGACTGGGACCGCGATTCCGACCGTTACCGTGCGCGGCGCGACTGGCGGGACGACCGCAGCTATCGATATGGCACGCGCGGCCAGTTCGGCGGATCGGGATCGGGATATGGCGGATCGGGCAACCGGCGCCCGCCCGAAGATTATGATCCGGAAGAACGGGGCTTCTTCGACCGCGCGGGCGACGAGATCCGGAGCTGGTTCGGTGACGAAGAGGCGGAGCGTCGCCGCGAATATGACGATTATTACAACCGGCCCTATGGCGATCCGCGGGACCAGAGCAGCCGGATCGGCTATGCCTCTGCCTCCAATTCGGCGCGTTACCTGCCCAATCGCGGCTATGCGCCCTTTGCCGGCGAACGCAGCGGCTTCGGCAGCGAGGATCATGGCTATCGGGTGCGCGCCTATGGCCCCAACCATGATTATGGCGAGCATCACGACGCCAATTATTATGCCTGGCGTCAGCAACGGATCGACGAGCTGGACCGCGACTATGCCGAATATCAGCGGGAGAATCGCGAACGCTTCAACAATGAGTTCGGCAGTTGGCGGAACCGCCGCGGCGAGCAGCGCCAGGCGGTCCAGCAGGTCCGCGAGCATATGGAAGTCGTCGGCAGCGACGGCGAGCATGTCGGCACGGTCGACAAGCTGCGCGGCGACCGCATCATCCTGACCAAGAGCGATCAGGAATCCGGCGGCGTGCATCATTCGATCCCGTCATCCTGGATCAGGTCGGTGGACGCGCAGAAGGTGACGCTGGAAAAGACGGCGGAACAGGCGCAGACCGCATGGCGCACCGAACGGGAGCAGCAGGCCCTGTTCGGATCGCAGGACGACGATGCGAGCGACAGGTTCAGCGGCGCAAGCGGCTCGACCTTCGAAAAGGGCCGTTACCGGTAAAAAATGGGAGGGCCCGGCCGCGGGCCGGGCCCCTTCTTCATTCGGCGGCGGCCAGTACCCGCTGCGCCTGGACCAGATGCGGACGGTCGATCATCTTGCCGTCCAGTTTCAGCACCCCTGCACCCGGATTCGCGGCGAAGGCGTCGATCACTGCCCTCGCCCGGGCGATTTCGGTCTCGCTGGGGGTAAAGCCATCATTGATGGCGGCGACCTGTACCGGATGGATCGCCATCATGCCGGTGAAGCCATCGCGACGCGCCCTTCCTATATAGGCGTTGAGATCGTCCATCGCCTCGATCCGGGGGAAGACCGTGTCGATGGCTGGCACGCCTGCTGCATGGGCGGCGAACAGCGTGAGGCTGCGCGCCAGTTCGAAGGGCGCGGTGTAGCGGCCATCCTCCTCGCGGGAGGTCGAGGCGCCGACCGAGGCGGGCAGATCCTCCGCCCCCCAGGTCAGGCCAGCGAGCTTTTCGCGAACCTGCCGGAACGTGCCCAGTTCGAAGATGGCGGCGGGCGTTTCGGTCGCGATGGGCAAGATCGGCGGCACATTCGCGCCGTCCGCCAGGGCGATCAGCGCCTGAATGCTGGGGGCGCCTTCCGCCTTGGGCAGCATGATCCCGTCCGGCGAGGCAGGCAGCACCGCGGCCAGATCGGCGCGGGTGTGGTCGCCGTCCAGCGGGTTCACCCGGACGAAGGCCACGCAGTCGCGGGGCGAGGCCAGCCATTCCGCAATCGCCTCCCGCCCAAGGGCCTTGCGTTCCGGGGCGACCGAATCCTCCAGGTCCAGAATGATGGCGTCGGCGCCGCTGGCCGCCGCCTTGGCGAAGCGTTCGGGGCGGTCGGCGGGAACGAAAAGCAGCGAACGGAGCTTCATGCGGGCCTCTTCTTCAGCAGCGCCATGCGCAGGCATTGGCAGACGATTTCGTCCCGCTGGTTATAGAGCCGATGGGTGAATGTCACGATCCCCGCTTCGGGGCGGGAACGGCTTTCCTTGAGGTCCGTCACTTCGCTGTCCGCCCGCATCGTGTCGCCGATAAAGACCGGCTTGGGCATGACCAATTTGTCATAGCCCAGATTGGCGACCAGCGTGCCCAGCGTCGTGTCGCCCACCGACAGGCCCACCATCAGCGCGAAGGTGAAAGTGCCGTTGACGAGGATCTGGCCGAACTCCGAGGCTTTCGCGGCCTCAGCGTCCAGATGCAGCGGCTGGGGGTTGTGGGTCATGGTCGAGAAGAGGAGATTGTCGGTTTCCGTCACCGTGCGGCGGATGTCATGGGTCATCCGGTCGCCAATCCGCCATTCGTCATAATAGCGGCCCGCCATCAGCCTTCCTCCCGCTCAACCAGCACCAGCAGCGCGCCTTCGCTGACCTGGCCGCCTTCGGACGCGTCCAGTTCCGCCACTACGCCGTCGAAGGGCGCCGTCAGGCTATGCTCCATCTTCATCGCCTCCAGTGTGACCAGCTTCTGGCCCTTGGCGACCTTGTCGCCCTGCGCCACGGCGACGGCGATGATGCGGCCCGGCATGGGGGAGAGGATCGCGCCGTCGGATACGGCGCCGCCGCCTGCCTTGACGGGCGGGGTCTGGCTGAAGAACCAGCTTTGCCCGGCTTCGGTGACGATGATCGTGCCGTCGCGCTCCATGTCGGAGCAGAGACCCGTGCGCAGATCGTCAGATTGCGCTTCCACTACGACATGGCGGCTGTCCACGAACAGGTCGACCTTGGTCTTCGACTGTCCGTTGAGGCGGAAGCCGAACAAGCCGTCGCGAAAGGACCGATCGTCCCAATCGCTCCGGGCGAGCCAGTCCCTGCGGAATCGCTCGCCCGCCGCCGCAAGGACTCGGTCCGAGGGGCCATCGATCCTTGTCAGCGCCTCTCCCTGCCGCTCGATCAGGCCGGTGTCGAGGCGACCCTCGGCAAAATCGGCCATGGAAAGGCAAGCGTGCAAAAACGGCTTGTTGGTGTGCAGCGGCCCGACAAAACTGCTGTCGAGCCAGCGGATCAGGCCGCCCCGCGCTTCCTCCCGATCCTCGCCATGGCAGATGACCTTGGCGATCATCGGGTCGTAGAAGGAACTGACGGTATCGCCTTCCTCCACGCCCGTTTCCACGCGGGCGCGGTTGTCGAACAGCAGCCGGTCGATCTTGCCGGGGCTGGGCAGGAAGCCTTTGGTGGGGTCTTCGGCATAGAGCCGCGCCTCGATGGCGTGGCCGTTGATCGACAGCTCCTCCTGCTTTTTCGGCAGCGGTTCGCCGCTCGCCACGCGAAGTTGCCATTCGACCAGATCGACGCCGGTAATCTCCTCCGTCACCGGATGCTCGACCTGGAGGCGCGTGTTCATCTCCATGAACCAGATGCGGTCGGCGCGCAGGCCTTCGCTGGCGTCCGCGATGAACTCGATCGTGCCCGCACCGACATAATCCACCGCCTGCGCCGCCCGGACCGCAGCGCCGCAAATGGCTTCGCGGGTGGCGGCGTCCATGCCGGGCGCCGGAGCTTCCTCGATCACTTTCTGGTGGCGGCGCTGGAGCGAGCAGTCGCGTTCGAACAGGTGCACCACCTGGCCGTGGCTGTCCCCGAACACCTGCACTTCGATATGGCGGGGCGAGAGGATATATTTTTCGATCAGCACTTGGTCGTTGCCGAAGGAGGACGCCGCCTCTCGCTGGCAGGAAAGCAGCGCGTCGGCAAAATCCGCCACCGCTTCGACGCGCCGCATGCCCTTGCCGCCGCCGCCTGCGACCGCCTTGATGAGCACGGGATAGCCGATGGCGTCAGCTTCGGCTTGCAGGCGCTCTGCGCTCTGGTCCTCGCCCAGATAGCCGGGGGTGACGGGGACGCCCGCGTCGGCCATCAGCGTCTTGGCGGCGTCCTTCAGGCCCATGGCGGTGATGCTGGAGGGATTGGGGCCGACCCAGATCAGGCCCGCGTCGATGACGGCCTGCGCGAAGGCGGCGTTTTCCGAGAGGAAGCCGTAGCCGGGGTGGATCGCTTCGGCCCCAGTCGCCTGGGCGGCGGCAATGATGCGATCACCGATCAGATAGGATTCGCGCGCCGGGGATGGGCCGATATGCACGGCTTCATCGGCTTCGCGGACGTGGAGCGCTTTCGCATCGGCGTCGGAATAGACTGCGACGGTGCGGATGCCGAGACGCCGGGCGGTGCGGATGATGCGGCAGGCGATCTCGCCGCGATTGGCTATGAGCAGGGATTGGATCATGAGAGACTCCCAAATACCTCCCCAATATGGGGAGGGGGACCAGCCGCAGGCTGGTGGAGGGGCTGGCGCGCAACACAGGCGGCTGTGATCGCCTTGACGACATTGTCTAGATTCTGAAGGACATCGCGGGCGGGAATGCGGAGAGTGTGAAAGCCCAGCCGTTCCAATGCAGCATCCCGGTCCTGATCGCGGGCGGGCCGATGGCCGCGCGAATGGACTTCGCCGTCGACTTCGATAGCCAGTCGTGCCGACAGACAGGCAAAGTCGAGACTGTAGCGGTCTATCGGATGCTGGCGCCGGAATTTGAAACCGCCGGGGCGTGTCTTCAGGGCGCGCCACAGGACGACTTCCGGTAGATTGCCGCTGCGGCGTTCCTTGCGTGCCATGCGGATGGTTTCAGTCGTTGCCGAGAACACCCCTCCACCAGCCTCTGGCTGGTCCCCCTCCCCGTTCCGGGGAGGTATTTGGTCCCGCCCCCTCACATGCGGAACACCCCGAAGCGGGGCGCCTCCTCGACCGGGGCGTTGAGCGTGGCGGCGAAGGCCAGGCCCAGCACGTCGCGGGTCTGGGCGGGGTCGATCACGCCATCGTCCCACAGACGCGCCGTCGCGTGATAGGGGTTGCCCTCATCCTCATATTTCTGGCGGATCGGGGCCTTGAAGGCTTCGGCTTCTTCCGGCGTCCATCTGGCGGCGTCGCGGTGGACGGTCGCCAGCACGCTCGCCGCCTGCTCGCCGCCCATCACGGAGATGCGGCTGTTGGGCCAGGTGAAGAGGAAACGCGGCCCATAAGCCCGGCCGCACATGCCGTAATTGCCCGCGCCGAAGCTGCCGCCGATCAGCACGGTGATCTTGGGCACGCTGGCGGTCGCGACCGCGGTCACCAGCTTCGCGCCATGCTTGGCGATCCCCTCCGCCTCATATTTGCCGCCGACCATGAAGCCGGAGATATTCTGGAGGAACAGCAGCGGAATGCGCCGCTGACAGGCCAGTTCGATGAAATGCGCGCCCTTCTGCGCGCTCTCGCTGAACAGCACGCCGTTGTTCGCGAGGATCGCGACCGGCATGCCCCAGATATGGGCGAAACCGCAGACGAGCGTGGTGCCGTAGAGCGATTTGAACTCGTGAAATTCGCTGCCGTCGACGATGCGGGCGATCACTTCGCGCACGTCATAGGGGGCGCGGACGTCCTGGGGGATGATGCCGTACAGTTCCGCCGGGTCATATTTCGGCGCCTTGGGCTCGCGCAGGTTGAGGTCGATCTCCGGCGCCGGTTGCAGCGTCGAAACGATGTCCCGCACGATGGTCAGCGCATGCTCGTCATTTTCCGCGACATGATCGACCACGCCGGAGCGGCGGCCATGCACTTCCGCGCCGCCCAGGTCTTCGGCGGAAATGACCTCGCCCGTCGCGGCCTGCACCAGCGGCGGGCCGGCGAGGAAAATCGTGCCCTGGTTGCGCACGATCACCGTCTCGTCCGACATGGCGGGCACATAGGCGCCGCCCGCGGTGCAGCTTCCCATGACGCAGGCGATCTGCGGGATGCCCCGCCCCGACATCTGCGCCTGATTGTAGAAGATGCGCCCGAAATGCTCGCGGTCGGGAAAGACCTCCGCCTGGTTGGGCAGGTTCGCGCCGCCGCTGTCGACCAGATAGACGCAGGGGAGGCGATTCTCCATTGCGATCTCCTGCGCGCGGAGATGCTTCTTGACGGTCAGCGGATAATAGGTGCCGCCCTTCACCGTGGCGTCGTTGCAGGCGATCATCACCTGCCGTCCCGACACCCGGCCGATCCCTGCGATCATGCCCGCGCCGGGCACTTCGCCATGATACATGTCGTTGGCGGTGAGCTGGCCGATCTCCAGAAACGGACTGCCCGGATCGAGCAGCCGCTCCACCCGGTCGCGGGGCAGCAGCTTGCCGCGCGCCACATGCTTGGCCCGCGCCGCTTCGCTGCCGCCGAGCGCGGCCTGCGCGACTTTCGCGTGCAGTTCGTCGCGCAGAGCCCGGTTATGCGCGGCGTTGGCGCGGAAAGCATCACTCTCCGCCGAGAGCTTCGTGTCGAGAACAGGCGCACTCATGCTCTTGCGTTCCCCTGCCCTGCGGTTGCATATCCGGGGTCATCCATGCCGACCATCCTGCTCCTCACCATATCCAACCTGTTCATGACGACCGCCTGGTATTGGCACCTGAAAGGCGGGATGAATAAGCCCCTTTTCGCGGTCATCCTGATCAGTTGGGGCATTGCCTTCGTCGAATATTGCTTCGCCGTGCCCGCCAACCGCATCGGCTTTGCCCATGGGTGGAGCGCGGGCCAGCTCAAGATCGCGCAGGAGGCCATTGCGCTGCTGATCTTCGGCGGATTCATGGTGACGGTGCTGGGCGAGCCGCTGCACTGGCGCCATCTGGCCGCTTTCCTCTGCATCATGGCGGCGGTGGGCTTCCTGTTCGTGGGGCGGTCATGAGAGAGTTGCCCGCTCTTGCGGAGGCAGGAGCCCAGTTTGGACGGCAGGGGCACATTCACACGCCGATCAGTTCGCGGCCGATCAGCATGCGGCGGATTTCGTTCGTTCCCGCGCCGATGTCCAGCAGCTTGGCGTCGCGCATGTAGCGCTCGACCGGCCAATCCTTCGTATAGCCGGCCCCACCCAGCGCCTGCACGGCTTCGAGCGAGACCTTCATCGCATTCTCGCTGGCCAGCAGGATCGCGCCCGCCGCGTCGAAGCGCGTCGTCCTGCCCCTGTCGCAGGCCTGCGCCACGGCATAGACATAGGCCCGCGCCGAATTGAGCGCGACATACATGTCCGCGACCTTGGCCTGCATGAGCTGGAACGCGCCGATGGGCTGGCCGAACTGCTTGCGCTCCCGCACATAGGGCAGCACCACGTCGAGACAGGCCTGCATGATGCCGAGCTGGATGCCCGACAGCACCGCCCGCTCATAGTCGAGACCCGACATCAGCACGCCGACGCCGCCGTTGAGCGGGCCCATGATGTTTTCCTCCGGCACTTCGCAATCGTCGAAGACCAGTTCGGCGGTGGGCGATCCGCGCATGCCGACCTTGTCGATCTTCTGCCCGATGGAGAAGCCCTTGAAATCCTTCTCGATCAGGAAGGCGGTGATGCCGCGCGACCCTTCGCCGGTCTTGGCATAGACGACAAGCGTGTCGGCATAAGCGGCGTTGGTGATCCAGAATTTGGTGCCGTTGAGGACATAGCGGTCGCCGCGCTTCTCCGCGCGCAGCTTCATCGAGACGACGTCCGACCCCGCCCCCGCCTCCGACATGGCGAGCGATCCGACATGCTCGCCGGAGATCAGCTTGGGCAGATAGCGCGCCTTCTGCTCCGGCGTGGCCCAGCGGCGGATCTGGTTGACGCAGAGATTGGAGTGCGCGCCATAGCTGAGGCCTATGGAGGCGGAAGCCCGCGCCACCTCCTCCTGCGCAACCACATGCTCCAGATAGCCGAGGCCAAGGCCGCCATCGGCTTCCTCCACGGTGACGCCGTGCAGGCCCAGCGCGCCCATTTCCGGCCACAGGTCGCGCGGGAACCAATCCCTGGCGTCGACTTCCGCGGCCAGAGGCGCGATGCGGTCGGCGGCGAAACGGGCGGTCGTCTCGCGGATCATCTCCGCATTTTCACCCAGCGCGAAGTCGAAATCAGTCATGGCAAGCTCTCCTTGCCGCGCATCCTATCGTTCAACAACCGCCAAGAAAAATTGAAACGGCGCAGGATAGTGTATAGTTTCTGTCTATGATCGAACGCTATTTGCTCCGCTATTTCCTGGCTGTCGTGGACCATGGCAATTTCTCCCGCGCGGCCGCGCACTGCCTGGTGTCGCAACCGACTTTGTCCGTGGGCATCTCCAAGCTGGAACAGGCGGTGGGCGCTCCGCTTTTCCTGCGCAGCAACCAGCGGGTCGAACTGACCGAAGCCGGAGCCCGCCTGCTGACCCATGCCCGGCGGATCGAGCGCGAATTCAACCTGGCGGAACTGGCGGGGGCAAAGGCGGAGCAGGCCCCGGTGCTGCGCATCGGCGTGCTGCTGAGCATAGCAGGCGAGCTGGTCGCCCGCGCCGTTGCAGACCGCGCCATGGCCAAGGAAGGCAGGATCGAGATCATCCCCGGCAGCGAGCGGGAATTGCTGGGGCGCCTGGACGCGGAGCGGATCGACGTGGCGCTCACCCTGATCAGGCCGGGCGCGGACCGCTTCCTGACGCAATCGGTTATAGAGGAAGGCTATGGCATCGCCATGGCCGCCGACCATCCGCTGGCCGGGAGAGCCGTGGTGGCTGCCGAAGAACTCGCCTCCGAAACGATGATCGTGCGCCGCCATTGCGAGGCGCTCTCCGCCACCAGCCGCTATTTCGTCGATCGCGGCGTCCGCCCGCATTTCGCCTTGCGCTCGACCAATGACGAGCGCGTGATGCAGATGGTCGCGGCGGGGCTGGGCATAACGGTCATGCCCGAAAGCTACCGCTGGCCGGGCATGGCGCGGGTCGCGCTCAAGGATTTCGGTGAGCGGAGGAATGTCGGACTTCTCTATGGCGCGCGAGCGGCGGGGCTGCGGGAAGCGCCTATGCTCAGGGCGCTGGAAGCGTCCTTGAGGGCGGAAGGCCCCCGTATCTGGAGCAGCCGATGATTCTATCCGCTTGGAAAACGCTTGTCTTATGACATTGCGGTCCGTTTGGGTCATGCTGGATTGCCCGGGCCGGGGTGGCCACCCCGGCCCGGGCGGAAGGGGACGGATCGTGAAAGCGCCGGTCGTTGTGGGACCGGGTTAGAGTAGGATCGCCCCTTTCTTTTCCATCAGACCCGAACGGATACCGGGGTTTTGGACCCGGATGACAAGCATGGGACAGCGGAAAAGATGAGCGACAATCTACCACAGACGATCGGCATCGACATCTCCAAAGCGAGCCTCGACTGCCATGTCCACCCTGCCGGCGCCGAGCGCCAGTTCGCCAACACCGCCAAGGGCCACAAGTCGCTGATCGCCTGGCTGCGACAATGGCCGGTCGAGCGGATCGCCTATGAGGCAACCGCAACCTACCATCGGGCGCTGGAGGCGGCTCTGACCGACTGGCCCTGCGTGAAGCTCAACCCGGAGCGCGCCCGGCGCTTCGCCCAGGCGACTGGCACTCTGGCCAAGACCGATCGCATCGATGCCATGTTGCTGGCCCGTATGGCGGCCACCTTGCAGCCGCCGGTCAGACCCGCTCGAAGCGCACAGCAGGCGCAGATGGCGGAGCTCATCAATGCCCGAGACGGTCTCGTGCGCGATCGCACCGCGCTCAAGAATCGCGAGAAGAACCTCACCATCGCCTTCCTCAAGCGCCAGTGCCGGCAGCGGCTAGAGCAGATCGATCGGCATATCGAGGCGCTCGATACCGAGATCGCCAACCTGATCGCCGCCGATGCCGCGCTCGCCCGCCGGCATGAGATCCTCACCAGCATCGCCGGCGTCGGAACGCTGACCGCCAACCAGCTCATCGCCACCATGCCCGAACTCGGCAGCCTCGAGAACAAGCAGGCCGCATCCCTCGCCGGTCTCGCCCCCGTCGCTCGACAGTCCGGACAATGGAAAGGCAAGAGCTTCATCCGTGGCGGACGCGCCAACGTGCGGCAGGCTCTCTATATGCCGGCCCTCGTCGCCGCCCGGTACAATCCCGATCTCAAGGCAAAATATCAGCAGCTCGTTACTGCCGGGAAGCCCGCCAAGATCGCCATCACCGCCGTCATGCGAAAGCTCGTCGTCACCGCGAATGCCCTGCTCAAAGCCGATCGATGCTGGACGCAATCTCCGGCTTGATCATCACGGATACTCTAACCGGCGCGCGTCACCCGGCCGAACAATATCTGATAGACGTCATCGCCGCCGTCCTCTTCGAAAGCCGCCATGACTCGGCGCAGATCGCGGGGAGGAAGCGGCTTTCTCCCCTCGCTCGGCACCACGGCGCCGATGCCCTTGAGATGGGCGATCAAACCCTTTGCGCCGCCGCATGGCAGGGCATATTCCTCATCGAAGGCGAAGGCGTCCTCATAGGGCGCCAGCATGGACCGCAATGCGGGTAGCGAAGGATAGTCGGGAATGCCCGGCCTCAATCCGGCGGCCTGATGCGCCGAACGCCAGCGGGCGAAGCTGCCCTGCCCCATGGTCGAGAAAAGCAGGCTGCCCCCCGGGCGCAGCAATCCCGCCAACCGTGCGATCGCGCTTTCCAGATCGTCGAACCATTGAAAGGCCAGGCTGGAAAGAATGAGGTCGAACCATTCGCCGTCGAAGATCGGCGCTTCCCCATCCATCGCCAGGAAAGTGCCCGCAACCAGTCCGCCCGTGGCGGCGCGGGCCAGCATGTCCGGCGACAGATCCGTCACCACCAGTTCGGCGCCCGGCCAGCGCGCCTGGATGTCGCGTGTCAGAAAGCCCGTGCCGCAGCCGATCTCCAATATCCGGCCGACCCCGTCAGGCCTCTGCCGCTGCGCAAGATCGGCCACCAGCGCGGCGGCCAGCCGCTGCGGCCCGGCATGATCGTCATAATGCCCCGCAGCCGCGCCGAAAGCGTCGCTTATTCGTTGCTTGCGGTGGCCGTTCATGGCTAGTCGCATTGACAGAGCCGCACTCTCTTTTCCAGTCTTTCAAGGACCGCGCCGACCGATGACCGCCCTTTCCGCCCGGATTCCCGCCATGGACGTTCTGCGCGGCTGCGCGGTCATGGGAATCCTCTGGATGAACATCGCGGCCTTCGCCCTGCCCGAACAGGCCTATTTCAACCCCGCGGCGGCGGGGCCGCTGTCGACAGGAGACATTGCCTTCTGGACCGTCAGCTTCCTGTTGGTGGACGGCAAGATGCGGGCGCTGTTCTCCATGCTGTTCGGCGCGTCGATGCTGCTGCTGATCGACCGGGAGGAAATGGCCGGACGCGACGGACGACGGGCGCAGATGATCCGGGCCGGCTGGCTGTTCGTCTTCGGCCTCGCCCATTACCTGCTGCTGTGGTGGGGCGACATATTGATGATTTATGCGCTGGTCGGGCTGGCGGCGCTGCCATTCGCGCGCAGGGAGCCGCTGGCGCTCGTCAAATGGGCCTTTTTCTTCTTCCTGGCGCATTTCCTGATCTGCGCAGGCTTCATCGGCACGCTCTATGCCTGGGGCCATGCCGCCGCCGCACCCGATGCTCCCGGCCATGTCAGTGAGGGTTTCGCCGATTTCGTCGCTTCGCTTTCCGATCCGAACCACGCGGCCATCAGCAGCGAATATAGGGTCTATCGCGGCGGCTATGGCGGCATCCTCCTCCATCATGTCGCCCTGTTCGGCGGACAGTGGCTCACGACCCTGCCATTCGTCGCATTCGATACGCTGGGTTTCATGCTGCTGGGCATGGCGATGTTGAAGGGCGGTTTCCTCACCGGCCGTTGGGAGGCGGAGCAATATTGGCGGACGGCGCGGCACTGCTTCCTGATCGGGCTGATTCCGATGGCGGCGCTGGCGGCGTGGATCGTTTCCAGCCGGTTCGCTCCGCTCACGGCATTGGGATCGGTATTGGCCTGGTCCTTCCCCTTCCGCATCCCGCTTGCTGTGGGGTGGGCGGCCCTGGTCCTGTGGCTGTTCACGCGCCATCCTGCCGCATCGTTGACCGGGCGCATCGCGGCCGTCGGCCGACTGGCGCTCAGCAACTATCTGGGCAGCAGCCTCATCATGTGCGGGATCTTCTATGGCTGGGGACTGGGACTGTTCGGCCAGGTTCCGCACCATAGGCTGCCGCTGTTCGTGATCGCGGCATGGGCGACGATGCTGATCTGGTCGCCCCTCTGGCAACGCCGATTCGCCCTTGGCCCGGCGGAGTGGCTGTGGCGCAGCCTTGCCCGCGGCCAAACGCAAAAGATTCGCAACAGCGCCTGAATTCCTATTGCGACCTATTATCATCTGCGCTATCTCCCCCTCAGGAGATTTGCATGGTTGTCTGTGTCTGCAATGCCATCCGTGAAAAGGACCTGAAAGAGGTCGCCCGTGAAGGTTGCGCAACCCCTTGCAGCGCCTATGCGCGCCTTGGCCGGCGGCCGAAATGCGGCCAGTGCGTGCCCTTCGCCCGCACGATCATCGCGGCGGAGCGCGCCTCCATTTGAAGCCATTGCGAAGCAAGCGCATCGGATTGACGCGAACCTGACGCAATAGCGTAGCAGAAAATGGCGGATTTCTGCGGCTTTGCGGATTAACAAACGCAAGCCGAACGCTTATGATCCCGGCACTTTCCCCTACAGCCGGAGAAGAACGCCATGAAGGGCGACGCCAAGGTTATCGAATATCTGAACGAGGTGCTCAAGAACGAGCTGACCGCGATCAATCAATATTTCCTCCACTATCGCATGCTGAATCATTGGGGCATCGAGAAGCTGGCCAAGTTCGAATATGAAGAATCCATCGATGAGATGAAGCATGCGGACAAGCTGGCGGAGCGCATTCTGTTCCTTGACGGCCTGCCCAACTTCCAGTTGCTCGGCCGGCTGAAGATCGGGGAAACGGTGGAAGAAATCCTGAAAGCCGACCTCGAGTTGGAATATGAAGCCCTGCCAGTGCTGAAGGACGCCATCGCCTATTGCGAATCGATCCGTGACTATGTGAGCCGGGACCTGTTCCAGCATATCCTCGAAAGCGAGGAAGAGCATGTCGACACGCTGGAAACCCAGTTCGAGATGATCGAGCGCATGGGCATCCAGAACTATATCCAGCTGCAGAGCAAGGCTGCGGAAGAATAAGGGATCACGGGCGGGCGGGCCTATCCGGCATGCCTGCCCCGCCACTGACGCTTCGGATCAGCGGTGGGAATGACATTGTGCTCATGCGAAGACGGGAGCAGGCGTCATTCAGCCCATTTAAATCAGCGAATCGAGCAAACCGATCAGCGGCAGGTCGGCCGGCGGCATCTCCAGCGCATACATTTGCGCCGGCCTGACCCATTGCAGCGCGGTCGCATGACGCGCTTCCGCTATTCCTTGCCACTTGCGGCAGACATAGAGCAGCAGCAGCAGATGGCGGTCGCCCAGCGGCTCGCTCGCGAAGGTCGCGGGCGCCAGGCAGCTCGCATGGGTGCGAATGCCCAATTCCTCCTCCAGTTCCCGGATCAGCGCGGTTTCAGGCGCTTCCCCCGGCTCGACCTTGCCACCGGGAAACTCCCAGAGATGCGCCATCGGCTTGCCTGGCGGCCGCTGCTGCAGCAGCACGCGGCCATCCGCGTCGACCAGGGCGGCGGCGACCACCAGCAGAGGAGAAATTATCGTCATAATGGTTCCGCTTGAGGGGTTTGTTAACTCTGCCCCTTTTACAAGGGCATCCGGGGCTGTGTGTAAATGGGGTGCGGCATGCGGGCATTATTCAAAAATTTCAGCTTCTGGAAGCTGATCTACTGCCAGCGCGGAGCGACGGCGGTGGAATATGGGTTGATCCTCGCCCTCATCTGCCTGGCCATAGTCAGTGCCCTGTCCAACGTCGCCAACAAGACCATCGGCATGTGGAACAATGTCGCGACGGAAGTCCTGGCGCATTAACCATTTATGTCTGACACCTGCTGCGCTCCATTAAATCTTTATCAACCCGCACTCTCTACACCGTCCGAAGCTGACCTTCATTCCAAGCGGGGGGCGGCCGGGTAGTTAAACGTGAAATTTGACGCAAGGAGACTTCCAATGCAGTTCATCCGCAAGATGATGAAGAATGAAAAGGGTGCGACCGCCATTGAATATGGCCTGATCGCCGCGCTCATCGCTGTCGCCGCCATCGGCGCCATGACCAGCCTGGGCGGCAAGCTCACCAACACCTTCAACAAGGTGTCGAACAGCCTGACCAACTAAGCTTAGGCTTTAGTTTTAAAAAGGGCGACGGAAGCAATTCCGTCGCCCTTTTCATTGCGCCCAGCTTCACCAAGTCACGATCTTGACCCGCTGCCCGGAACGCAGCACGCTATTCGCCGTCAGGGCGTTGATCGTCAGGAACCGGTCCAGCGGATAATCCGTATAGGCCATGCGCCTGGCCAGGGACTGGACGGTGTCGCCAGCCTTTACAGTCACGACATCGACCCGGCGAGGCTTGATCGCCGCCGCGTCCTGGGGCGAAAGACGTTGTACCGACTGCACCATGGTGGAAAAGGGACCGATCCCCTGCCCCGCCGCCGTCAGCAGCAGGAAATGATAGGCTTTCCCGCCGCCGAAATCATAAGCGAAGACCGTCGCATCCACCTGGCTGGACTGGGTGCTGGCGCGAACGGTGCGCCAGGCTGCGGGCAGGCCGTTGACGGTGGTGCGCCGCACCTCTCCGGCCGGAACGCCGCCATTGCCGCCGCCCAGCTTCGCGAACACTGAGTCGATATAGGCGGACAGATCGCCCGAATAGGGTGCGGCGCTGAACTGCGCCTGGCCGCCCGACCCCACGACGCTGACGGCGCTCGCGCCATTTTCCATGCCGAAGCCCGATGGCGCGGTGAAGCTGACCCGCAAATCGGGATGGCGGAAGCGGCTGCCCTCGATCACGCCCTGTTTCGGATCGTCGCCATAGAGAACGCCGTTGAGGGCGTTCAGGAACGCGTCCCGGTTGCGGACCGTGCTGGTCGAGCCGCTGCCGGCTGCATTGCGTGACGCGCGGCCAACGCGCGAGGCGGGGTCGGGATGGGTGCTTGCCCATTCCGGCACCGAACGGGAACTGCCGGTGACCCGGGCATCCAGGCTGCTCTGCGCCGCGAGCGAGGCCAGCATGGATGACAGGGCCTTGGGATCGTAACCGCCCGACGCAAGATAGCGGATACCCAGATCGTCCGCCTCATATTCCTGGCTGCGCGAGAATTTGAGCGTCAGCAACTGGCTGCCTTGTCCGATCCCCTTCTGCAACATGCCGGTGAGCGCCGAATCGCCCAGCAGAGCGCCCGTCAGCACCTGCAACAGGGTGCCGCCAATGGCGTTGCGCTGCGCCGCCTGCTGCCGCCTCTGGCCATGCTGCGCCGCGACATGGCCGATTTCATGACCGAGCACACCGGCCAACTCCGCCTCATCGTTCATCAGCGCCATGAGCTGGCGCGTCACATAGACATAGCCGCCGGGAATGGCGAAGGCGTTGTTCACCGGCGAATTGAGCAGGGTGACGGTGAAGTCCCCCTGCGCATTGGACAGGCCGGACTGGACCGCGATGCGTTGGCCCACGCCCTCCACATATTTCGCCTGCGGCCCGGCATAGGCGCCGCCAAATTCGTTGAGGAGCTGGGGATGCTGCTTGGCGCCCGCTTCCTTTTCCTGCGGACTGATCGACGAAACCGTACGGATCGCCCGCTGCTGGCCGTCTGCGGACGGCGCGGCCGTCAGGACGATCAGGCCCAGCCCGGCGACAGCCAGAGATGATGTTCGTTTCACGGCGCCTCCTGCTACCCCTGTTACCTTCGCGTAACGAGCAATAGCAGGTGGATGTTCCCCGAAACAGAGGATCGCGCGGTCAGACGCCGATCGCCAGAAACTTGTCAGCGCGATCGGTACGCAGCGCATCGCCGCCAAGACCCGAGAGCGAATCCAGTTCCTCCCCGATCGCCGCGCCCAGATTGGCGATGGCCTGCACCGGCTCGCGATGGGCGCCGCCGACCGGCTCCGGCACGATCCGGTCGATGACGCCAAGCGCCTTCAGATGCTGCGCCGTCACCTGCATGGCGGTCGCGGCGTCGCTTGCCTTTTCCGCCGTGCGCCAGAGGATGGAGGCGCAACCTTCGGGAGAGATCACCGAATAGACGGCATGTTCGAACATCAGCACGCGATTGGCCGCCGCCAGCGCCACCGCACCGCCGGAGCCGCCCTCACCCACCACGGCGGCCACCATCGGCACGCCCAGCGCCAGGCATTGTTCCGTCGAACGGGCGATCGCCTCCGCCTGACCGCGCTCCTCCGCCTGCACGCCGGGGAAAGCGCCCGACGTATCGACCAGCGTCACCACAGGCAGGCCGAAACGGTCGGCCAGCTGCATCAGGCGGATCGCCTTGCGATAGCCCTCCGGCTTGGCCATGCCGAAATTATGGCGGACGCGGCTTGCGGTATCGTCCCCCTTCTCATGGCCGATCACCATCACGCGCCGCTCGCCCAGCGTAGCGAAGCCGCCGATGATCGCCTGATCGTCGGCAAAGGCGCGGTCGCCGGCCAGGGGCATGAAATTGTCGAACATGCCCGCGACATAATCCTTGAAATGCGGACGGTCGGGATGGCGGGCGACCTGCGTCTTCTGCCAGGGCGACAGCTTCGCATAGGTGTCGACCAGCATTTTGGAGGCGCGCTGCTCCAGCTTGTCGATCTCGCCGCTGATGTCGATGTCGCCCGCATTGGCGGTCGCGCGCAATTCGATGATGCGCGCTTCCAGTTCGGCAATCGGCTTTTCGAATTCGAGAAAACTAACCATGGCGCATGGCGTTAGGGCGCAGACGCTTCGCCGTCAACGCGCCGATGCGTCATGGAAGCCAGCGGATGGCGGCTGTTGACCAGTTCGACCAGCCTGCGGCTGTCGACATGGGTATAGATTTGCGTGGTGCCGATGTCGGCATGGCCCAGCATGGATTGCAGCGCGCGCAGGTCCGCCCCGCCTTCCAGCAAATGCGTGGCGAAGGCATGGCGCAGCACATGGGGGCTGACCCGATCCGGCGCGATGCCGGCAGCGGCGGCCAGCGCCTTCACCATCTGATAGAGGCGAATCCGGCTGACATGGCTCTTGCCCGACGGAAAGAGCCAGGGGCTGTCGGCCGGAACATGCGGCAGCCAGGCCGCCACGGCGGCGCGGGCGCGGTCTGAAATCGGCACCAGCCGCTCGCGCCCGCCCTTCCCCCTCAGGATCAGGAAGGGCCGATCGGATGCCAGGGCGCGGCGCGGCAGCGACACCAGTTCCGTCGCCCGCAGCCCCGATCCGTAAAGCAGCTCGATCAGCGCGGACAGCCGCAGGTCCAGCGGCGCGGGATGCTCGACAGCCAGCTTCGCCGCGATCAGGGCGAACAGGGATTCGACCTCGCCCGTCGAAAGGATCTTGGGCAGGGACCGGCGGGTGACGGGACGCGGCAGGGCAGCGGCAGGATTGTCGGCGCGCAGCCCCTCCTCCTCCAGAAAGGCGTAGAAGGCGCGCAGGGCGGAAGACTTGCGGGCGACGGAAGAGGCCGCCAGTTCCGCCCAGGCCGTCGCCAGTTCCGCCAGGCCATCCTTGGTGGCGACCGCCAGGCCGCCGACAAGGTCCGCCGCCCCCTGCAGGTCCGCGCGATAGGCCAGCAGCGTGTTGCGCGAGGCACCCCGTTCGGCCGCCATCATTTCCAGAAAGCGGTCGATAAGCGCGGCATCCTCTCCCATCAGAGCCGCGTCATCGCCTCCGCGGCGATCATCCGGGCTTCGGGGTCCAGCCCGACCCGATGCAGTGCCGCGACGATGTGGTAGAGGTGGAAGGCCGGGAGCCGGTTCCAGTCGGCGGTCTGCATGCCGACCGCCGCCAGCAGCGCGACGCTGCCCTTCTCGCCCCGGCCGGCCGCCGCATCGATGGCGCGCGACCAGCGGCTGGCGGCAGCCAGATCGAAACCATGATCCTGCGCCAGCGCCGCACCGTCCTGCGCATTGAGCCGCGACAGGCCCGCCAGCGCGGCGATCAGCATCTGCGCCTTGTGGGGATCGGCATCCTTGGCGAAGGAGGAAACCCGTCCCGACCCGATCTCCACCACCGCGCTCGGCGCACCGACCGCCAGCAAGGCCCAAAGGTCGGCCGCGCCGTCACCGTCCGCCTGCGCCGCAAGCCGCGACCACTGCGCCGCGCTGCGGTCATAACCGGCGGTGAACATGGCCGCGACCAGATTGGCGGCATCGCGCGCGCTCAGCTCCGAAACCGGCAGCGCCGCGGCTGCCCGCGCCGTCGCGATCAAGCCGACGAAATCCGGCCGCGCCTCATTCTGCCAAACTGTCCGCATCGCCTGGAGCCGCTCGTCCGTCCCCGATCCGGCATAGGCGGTGCGCAGCGCGTCCACCCGGTCGGCCGCATTGGCGGGCACGTCGCCGTCGGATTGCAACTGGCTGTAGAAGCCAACCAGCGCCTGCGAGGAAAAGACGCCGAGCCGAGCCGCCACCTCTGCGCCCGGCAGGCGACGAACGGCGGACAAGGCAGGGGCACGCGCTTCCCAGGCGCGGACATGGGGCCCGGCCGTGGCATAGAGATCATCGGGTATCTCGACATTGAGCGCCGTCGCGAGGCCGAAACGCCAGGCCGTCAGCCGGTCCACCGCGTCCCATTCGATCTTCACCGACCTGCGGGCGTTGAATCCGGTGCCCACGACCTTTTCCGCCAGCCGATAGTCGATGCCGCGCACCACGCCCCGCCGTTGCGCCTGGTTGAGCGCCCCGCTGGCCGAACCCTGATCCCCTGAAAGCGCCGGGCATATGGCGCGCGTCATGTCCCAGCCCGGCTCCTTGCTGAACCGCAGCGCGCCCACCGACAGCGGACACAGTCCCGCCGGATCGGCCGTCGCCAGATAGGTCTGCATGGCGATGGCATAGAGGCGGGGGGTGAACCGGTCGGAATCGACGCTCTGCACCAGCAGGCGGGCGCTGTCCGCCTCCCCCATGCGCAGCAGCAGCCAGGCGCGTTCGGCGACCCAATCGGCGCCGTCGATGTCGCGGGGCGTATCGGTCGCGGACAAGAGCGCCCGGCGCAGCAGGATCGACGCCCAGCGGGAGGTGATCGGCGCCCGCGTTTCCTTCATCAATGCAGCAAGGAACTGGCCCGACTGCGCGCCGAAGGCATTGGGAGCCAGCCCCCGCTGCTCCGGCGTCAGCGGCCCAACGCGATCGAGTGAGCGATGGGCGTTTTCCGGCAGGTCGTATTTCTGCTTTTCGGCGGCCAGCTCCTCCTCGCTCATCGGTTCCGCCGCATTGTCCCCGGCCTCGTCCGTGATGGCGAAGCTGGGCGGCACGATGGGCGTGGCGGGCGTGGAGCCGACAGGCGGCGCGGGCGTGCCCGGGGCGGGGCGCGGCGGCTGCGTGCCGGGTTGCGGCGTTTCGGGCGCATCGCCGAAGCCGGGCGGCAGGAGCGATTCGGGCGTCTCCTGCGCCACCACCGGCAGCGCCAGAGCGAGCGCAAGCGTGCCCAGCGCCCATTTCGCATTCACCCGCCGTTGCGCCATGCCGTTTACTGGCCCAGCTTTTCGGCGGGAATGACCTTTTCCACGCGGGCCTGCGGCTTTTCGCCGCCGCGCGACCAGAGCAGGGCGATGATCCCCGCCAGCACAAGGACCGCAATGATGGGGATGATCGGCAGGGACGTCTTGCGGCGCCGGGAGCTGCCCTCAAAACTGCTGTAGGAACGGTTGCGCTTCATGAGTCCTGTTCTGGCTGGCTATTCTGGCTGGGCCAAAGCTGAAGGAAAGTTGCGATTTGCCTTGTCGACGCGGGGATGTATAGCCCCGCTCGCCATGCAGCGAAACAGCAAATCCGCCAATGCGCAAGCGAAGCGCGGTCCCATCGTCCTGGTGGGCATGATGGGCGTGGGCAAATCGACCGTCGGGCGTCGGCTGGCGGCGCGGCTTGGCGTGGGCTTCGTCGATGCGGACGAGGAGATCGAAAAGGCCGCGGGCATGACGATCACCGAAATGTTCGAACGCTATGGCGAGGCCTATTTCCGCGATGGCGAACGGCGGGTGATCGCCCGGCTGATGGATGGGGAGCCCAAGGTCATCGCGACCGGCGGGGGCGCCTTCATGCAGGAAGAGACGCGGGCGCTGATCCTGGAGCATGCGCTGGCGATCTGGCTGAACGCCGACATCGACACGCTGGTCGACCGGGTGTCGCGGCGCGAGGGACGGCCGCTGCTGAAGGGCAAGGACCCGCGCGTCGTGCTGACCGAGCTGGCCGCGATCCGCAATCCGGTTTACGCACTCTGCCCCATTCATGTGAAAAGCGCCGCCGCGCCGCATGACGTGGCGGTCGACAGTATCATGGAGCAGCTTTCCCAATGGCCATAGTCCGCGTCGCACTGGATTCGCGCAGCTACGACATTCTGATCGAACAGGGCGTGCTGGACCGGGCGGCAACGCATCTGGCAGGCTATGCGCGCAAGGGACGGCTGGTGGTGGTGACCGATCGGCATGTCGCCGCCGCGCAACTGCCCCGCCTGGAGGCCAGTCTGCGGGCCGCCAATGTGGCGGTCGAAGCGGTGGTCCTGCCACCGGGAGAGCAGACCAAGAGCTGGCGCCACCTTGAAGAGCTGCTCGATGCGCTGCTGGCGCTGGAGATAGAGCGCGGCGACCATGTGGTGGCGCTCGGCGGCGGGGTGATCGGCGATCTGGTGGGCTTTGCCGCCTCGATCCTGAAACGCGGCTGCCATTTCATCCAGGTGCCCACGACATTGCTGGCGCAGGTGGACAGTTCCGTCGGCGGAAAGACCGCGATCAATGCGAAGGCGGGCAAGAATCTGGTCGGCAGCTTTTACCAGCCCTCGCTGGTGCTGATCGATCCCTCGACGCTCGACACGCTGCCGGCGCGGGAGACGCGGGCCGGTTATGCCGAGGTGGTGAAATATGGCCTGATCGACGATCCCGCCTTTTTCGCCTGGTGCGAGGCGGAAGGGCACAGGCTGCTGTCCGGCGACGTCCAGGCGCGCGAATATGCCATCGAACGCAGCGTGGCCGCCAAGGCGGCCATTGTTGCCGATGACGAGCGGGAGACATCCGGACGGCGGGCCTTGCTGAACCTTGGCCATACCTTCGGCCATGCGCTGGAGGCGGATACCGGCTTTTCGGATCTTCTGCTCCATGGCGAGGGCGTCGCGGCGGGGATGGCTCTTGCCTTCCGCTATTCGGCGCGGCGCGGCCTGTGCCCGGCGGAGGATGCGGAGCGGGTGACGGCGCATCTGAAAGCCGTCGGGCTGCCGCACGACCTCGCCAGCGCGCATGTGAAGGCGGACGGCGCGGCGCTGGTCGCGCATATGCTGCACGACAAGAAGATGGCGGCAGGCACCCTGCCCTTCCTGCTGGCGCGGGGAATCGGGCAGACCTTCCTGTCGAAGGATGTCGTGCTGGATGATGTCGCCGCGTTCCTGGACGAGGATCGCATGGCGGCGGGATGATGCCCGGGATGGCTGATAGGGATGGTCAGCCACCGTTAAGCCCCTTCCCTTCAGGTTCAAACGGGGCATGTAACTCGTTTGAAGGGTGGGGATGGGAAGTGCCCATAGGCTGAGACTGCGCGTGAGGCACGCCCCTCTCCCCTGAAGAGGAGGGCAAGCGTCAATGTCCGCTTCTGGCGAAAAGCCGCCTCTACCAACCAAATAAAAAGGGCGCCCCAGGAGGCGCCCTTCCCTATTCTTCGCTTGAAGGCCGATTACTTCTTCAGCGTCAGGCCGCCGAAACGCTTGTTGAAGCGTGCCACCTGGCCGCCCTGCTCAAGCTGGCGGGTGCCGCCGGTCCAGGCCGGGTGCGACTTGGGATCGATGTCGAGCGCCAGCGTGTCGCCTTCCTTGCCCCAGGTCGAGCGGGTGCGGAACGTCGTGCCGTCGGTCATCTGGACGGTGATGAAGTGGTAATCGGGATGCGTATCGGCCTTCATGGGTCTGCTCCGTTCAGGGGCCGGTTTCCGACCGGCCATGGATGCGAAAATCTGCGAAGGCGCGCGGTTACATGGGAATGCGCGCAAAAGCAAGGGGAAGAACGGGCGGTTCCCTGTATCAGTCGACCCGTCATTCCGGCTGGGGAGGAAGTGGCGGGAAAGTCGGGATCACCGCCGCGTTTCAGTTCACCGGCGGGTCGGCAATCATCGCGACGAAACTGGCCTCGGCGCAGAGCTTGCCCTCGACCATCGCCTTGCCCGTGAACTTGCAGACGCGGCCGCGAATCTGGACCAGATCGACATGCAGGTCGAGCAGGCAGCCCGGTTCGACCGGATTGCGGAACTTCGCCCCATCGATGCTCATGAAATAGACGAGCTTGCCCGAACCGCGAAGGTCCATGGTTTCGACCGTCAGCACGCCAGCGGCCTGCGCCATGGCTTCGACGATCAATACGCCGGGCATGATCGGCCGGCCGGGGAAATGCCCCTGGAAGAAATCCTCGTTGATCGACACCGCCTTGACCGCGTGGATCGTGCTGTTCGGCACGAGCGAAATCACGCGGTCGACGAGCAGCATCGGATAACGGTGCGGCAGCGCCGCCATCACCCCACGAATATCGATGGGGCCGATGGCGGCGGCAGCATTGTCAGACTGAACCGTCATCAAGCGATCAGCGCGAGGTCGGCTGCTGCGACGGATTGGCGGGAGCAGCGGCCGGAGCGGCAGCGGCCTGGCCCTGGCGGCCCGGCTGCCAGCCGGCCGGCGGGGTGATGCCGACGCTGGGCACCAGCGCGTTGAGTTCGGTCACCACCGACTGGGTGATGTCGACGGTCGGCTGATAGGACACGGTCGCGTCAGGCGACAGGATCAGGTCGACCTTCGCCTTGGTCATCGCGGACTTCAGCGCATCCGACAGCTTGGCCGAAATCTGCTCCTCGACATAGGCGTTGGCGAGAGCGATCGGCTGACCCAGGCGCTGCAGTTCGGCCTGGCCGTCCTGACCGGCCTTCTGATAGGCCTCATATTGGGTCTGGATTGCCGGGGTCGGCTTGCCACCGGCTGCCTTCATCGCGGCTTCCAGGGCCGTGCCCTTGGCCTTGAGATCGGCGTCGATCGCATTCTTGCGTGCGGTAAAGCCGTCGATCTGCGCCTTGTAGGTGGTCTGGATCTGCGTGCGCGCGGTCGAATAGGCCGAGCTGGTGGCGACGGCGCGTTGCAGGTCGACGACGGCGATGCCGGTCTTCGACTGGGCAGCGGCCGGGACGCTGGTCAGCGCCATGGCGGTCATCGGCGCCAGAACCAGCGCGGCGGCCTTGAAAATGGTCTTCATCAGAATTGAGTCCCTACGTTGAAGCTGATTAGCTGAGTGTCGTCCCCTGGTTCCTTGAGCAGGGCCTTGGCGATGTCGATGCGGAACGGCCCGAAGGGCGAGTTCCAGTTGACGCCGAAGCCCACGGCGACACGCGGTTTCAGCGTATCGCCCAGATATTCCTCATCGAACGGGCCGATGATGAGGGTCTGGTTGGTCCCGCACGTGCCGGGAGTCCCCGCCTCGCTGCGCGAACCGGTCGTGTTGTCGGCGCAGATGCCGTTCGAATTCGTCGTGCGGGGATTGCGCAATCCGGCGACCGCACCGACATCCGCGAAAATCGAGGGACGCAGGCCCATTTCACGCGCACCCGAGCCCAGCGGAATTTCCATTTCCGCCCGCGCCAGATAATAGACCTTGCCGCCCAGGGCGTCGTCGGAAACATTGTTGTTCCCTTCGCCCCGCACATAGGTGGTATTGCCGCTCGAGTCGGTCTGCGACTGCAGGTAATAGCGCTTCACGCGCGGGCCGATGCCGCGAATATCGAAGCCGCGAATCTGCGGATTGCCCAGGAAGAAGCGATCCGTCAGGCGAACCTTGTCGACCAGCTCGTTCGAAGCGTCCCGGCGGTCGCCTTCAAGGCTGTGGATATAGCCGCCCTCCGCAGAGACGGAGAAGATGAACCCGCCGCCGACAGGCCAATATTTGGAGCCGTTCAACCGCGTGCGCACATATTTGACGCTGCCGCCCAGACCCGCGAAATCCTGGCTGAGAACGACATTATGGCCCCGTGTCGGACGAATGCGGTTGTCGCGGGTATCGTAGATCAGAGAATAGCCCAGCGACGACGTCGTCCGCTTGCCGATGGCGTCGCAAAGATAGCGTCCGGCCAGCAGCGGATCGCACTGAAGTCCCAGCGGACCTGCGCCATCGGGATCGGAGTAGTAGGTATCCTTGTCGAGCGTCACGTCGTCCAGATTCAACGTGTAACGCAGGGCCAGCGACATATATTCCGTGATCGGCACGCCGGCGCGAAGCTGGAAGCCGGTCGTCGTCTGTTCATAGGTCGTGTCGCGGTCGTTATTGTTCAGATAACGGAAGCTGTTGAGGTCGCGGCGATAGATGTCGCCGCCCAGTGCGATATTCTTGTCCATGAAATAGGGCTCGGTGAAGCCCACTTCCACCGACTTGGAATAAGCCGAATAATTGACGCTGGTGCGCAGTTCCTGGCCCTTGCCGCGGAAGTTGCGCTGGGTGATCGACGCCGCGACGATGAAACGCTCCAGCGAGGAGAAGCCGGCCGAAAGCGACAATTCGCCGGTCGATTTTTCCTGCACATTGGTTTCCAGGACGATGCGGTCCGGGGCGGAACCCGGCTTCTGCTCGATGTCCAGCTTTTCCTGGAAGAAGCCCAGCGAATTGATGCGGTCCTTCGACCGCTTGACCAGGAAGCTGTTGAACGCATCGCCCTCCGCCAGGCGGAATTCGCGGCGCACGACCTTGTCCTGGGTCAGCGTGTTGCCATTGATGTCGACCCGCTCGACATAGACGCGCGGCGCATTGGCGATGCGGAAGTCGATCCCCATCGTCAGCGTGTCCTTGTCGCGCTGGAAGTCCGGCTGGACGTCCGCGAAGGCATAGCCGAACAGGCCCGCCGTTTCGCTCAGCGTGTCGACCGTGTCCTCGACCTGCTTGGCGTTGTACCAGTCGCCCTTCTTCATCGGCAGCATCTTGGTCAGCGAATCGCCGGACAGGTCGCGAATGTCGCTGTTGACCTTCACATCACCGAATTTGTAGCGCTGCCCTTCCTCGACCACATAGGTGATGATGAAGTCCTGCTTGTCCGGCGTCAGTTCCGCCACGGCGGAGATCACGCGGAAATCGGCATAGCCTTCGGTCAGGTAGAACTGGCGCAGCTTCTGCTGGTCATAGGCCAGACGATCCGGATCGTAGCTGGTGCCCGACGAGAAGATGCGGAACCAGCGCGATTGCTTGGTCACCATCTGGCTGCGCAGTTCGCCGTCCTTGAACTTCTCATTGCCGATGATGTTGATCTGGCGGACCTTGGATTTCGGCCCTTCGGAGATTTCGAAAACGATGTCGACGCGGTTCTGGTCAAGCTGCACCATCTTCGGTTCGACCGTGGCGGCGAAGCGGCCCTGCCGGCGATACAGCTCGATGATGCGGGCCACGTCGGCGCGCACTTTCGAGCGGGTATAGATCTGGCGCGGAGCCAGTTTTATTTCGGGACGTATCTTGTCTTCCTTGAGGCGCTTATTACCTTCAAGGACGATGCGGTTGATGACCGGGTTTTCCTTAACCTCGACGGTCAGCGCGCCATTGTCGTTGCGGATCTGGACGTCGGCGAACAGCTCCGTCTCGTAAAGGTCGCGCAACGCTTGGTCGAGCGATTCCTGGGTGAAGGGCTGGCCGATCCGCAGCTTGGTGTAGGACAGCACCGTATCCGGCTCCAGGCGCTGCTGGCCAGTGACGGAGATGGCGCGGATGGTTCCGGCGGCTGGAGCGACTGCCGGAACGGGCGCAGGCGCGGCAGCCGGCGGGGCATTTTGAGCCATCGCCGGGATCGCAGACATGCCCGCGATCATCGTCGTCGCCAACAGGGCCACGACGACCGGGCGCTGCCTGTTGCTGCTCATCATCGCTGTCACCCGCTCCACCTTCTACAAAAAAGCAACATGTCGTTCACGCCGGACCCATTCCGTTCACATCCGGAAAGACGGCGCCAAATCGCGTCCTCCTGCCCGATACGGCTCAGCCGATCAAGCCGGACAGACGATCCCAGAGGCCGAAAGAGGATAAATCGTTGAATGTTACCAGCACCATCATCGCCAGCAGAACCGCCAGGCCCGAGCGATAGGCCCATTCCTGCACCTGCGGACTGACCGGTCGCCGCTGTATCGCCTCCACCCCGTAGAACAGCAGATGCCCGCCATCCAGCATCGGGATTGGCAAGAGGTTGATGAACCCCAAGTTAATCGAGATGAGGGCCATGAAGAAGACGAAGCTCTCCACCCCCAGCGTCGCCGCCTGACCGGAAACCTCCGCGATCTTGAGCGGGCCGCCCAGTTCCTTGACCGATCGGCCGCCCCCCACGATCTGGCCCAGCGTCTCCACCATGGTGCGGATGATCTGCCCCGTCCGCTCCACGGCGACGACCGGGGCTCGGGCTAGGCTGACGGGCTCGATCACCGGCTCACCCGGCGCGATGCCCAGCCGTCCGATGCGGAACTTGTTGCCGAAGCCGTCATCTTCCTCGACCGCGCCGACCTTGCCCTGCTTCTCGAACAGCTTGCCCCGGCGGTCGATCACGATGGTGACGGGTTCGCCGGGGCGGATCTGCGCGAACAGGCGAATATCGTCGAAGGTCGTCATTTCCCGCCCGTTGAGCGAGACTATGCGGTCGCCCACGACGATGCCAGCCGCCGCTGCCGCGCTGCCGGGCTGCACCTGCCCGGCGACCGCAGGAGTACGGCTCTCGCCATGGACGAAGGCGAAGGTTGCAAGGATCGCCATGGCGAAGAGGAAGTTGATCGCCGGCCCGGCCGCGACGATGGCCGCCCGCTGCCATAGCGGCTTGGCAGGGAAGCTCTCGGCCCGTTCGGCGGCGGGCATTTCCAGCCAGCGGGGATCGGTCTGGCTCGCCGCGTTCATGTCGCCCTTGAAACGCACATAGCCGCCCAGCGGCAGCGCCCCCAGGCGCCAGCGGGTGCCGCGCCTGTCCACCCAGGCCGCGATTTCCGGGCCGAATCCGATGGAAAAGGCCTCCGCCTTCACCCCGCACCAGCGGCCCACCAGATAATGGCCCAGCTCATGCACGAAGACGAGCGGTCCGATGACCGCCACAAATGCGACTACGGTCAACAGGAAACCGGGATTCTGGATCAAGCGGTCAATCTTTCCATCACTTGTGCAGCCATATTACGCGCCTGCGCATCCGCTTCCAGCACATCGTCGATCTGGCGGGGCACAGGCGCGCTATAGCGGTTCAGGACATCCTCCACAATCATGGCGATATCAAGGAAGCCTATGGCGCCTTTGAGGAAGGCGGCGACGGCGACCTCATTGGCGGCGTTCAATATGGCGGGCGCTGCGCCGCCCGCCTCCGCCGCCTGCCGGGTCAGCCGCAGCGCGGGGAAGCGATGCTCATCCGGCGCCTCGAAATCCAGGCGGGCGATCCGGGCGAGGTCCAGCGGCTGGCAAGGGGTAGCGATCCGATCGGGCCAGGCCAGCGCATGGGCGATGGGGATGCGCATGTCGGGCGAGCCAAGCTGCGCCAGGGTTGAGCGGTCGCGATATTCGACCATGGAGTGGATGACCGATTGCGGATGGACGAGGATCTCGATCCGGTCGAGCCCGACCGGGAAGAGATGCGCCGCCTCTATCAGTTCCAGCCCCTTGTTCATCATCGTCGCGCTGTCGACGCTGATCTTCGCGCCCATGGACCAGTTGGGATGGGCGACGGCCTGCGCGGGGGTGATGCCGCGCATCCCCTCCCGGCTGCGGGTGCGGAAGGGGCCGCCGCTCGCGGTCAGGGTGATCCTTGCGACATCTTCCATGCGACTGCCCGCAAGGCACTGGAATATGGCATTATGTTCGCTGTCGACCGGCAGCAGCGTCGCGCCCGACGCACCGACCGCGTCCATCATCAGCGCGCCCGCCGACACCAGCGATTCCTTGTTGGCGAGCGCGACCGTGCCACCCGCCTTCAACGCCGCCATGGTCGGGCGCAGCCCCGCGCAACCGACGATGGCGGCCATGCTCCAGTCCGCGCCTGCACCGGCCACGTCGACCAACGCGCCTTGGCCGGCCGCCGCCTCCGTCCCGGAACCGCGCAGCGCATCCTTCAGCGCGTCATAGCGGGTCTCGTCCCCGATCACCGCGATCGCGGCATTGCTCTGCCGCGCGGCGGCGGCCAGACCCGCCACATCGCCATGCGCGGTCAGCGCAACGACGCTATAGCTGTCCGGATCGCGCTGGATCAGGTCCAGCGTGGACATGCCGACCGATCCGGTCGCGCCGAAGATCGACACTTTCTTCATGGCAATTGCACCAGGATCATATAGCAGATCGCGGCCAGCGGCGCGGCGGCGACCACCCCGTCCAACCGATCCATCACGCCACCATGGCCGGGCAGCAGCGTACCGCTATCCTTCACCCCTGCACGGCGCTTCATCCAGCTTTCCAACAGGTCGCCCAGTTGCGCGGCGACCGCCAGCAGGCCGCTTGCCGCGGCAAGCTGAACCGGCAGGTCCGCGAACCGGTAGAGCAGGAAACCCACGGTCAGCGCCGCCAGCACCCCACCGCCAAGGCCGGCCCAGGTCTTGGACGGGCTGACGCGCGGAGCCAGCTTCGGCCCGCCAATGGAGCGGCCGGCGAAATAAGCGCCGATGTCGGTCGCCCAAACGAGGCCCAGCGCCCAGAGGGTCAGCAGCAACCCCTGAAGATTGGGCGCCTGTTCGCGCAGGAAAAGCAGCGCCATCACCGGCACGACGATATAGGGCACGCCCAGCGCCAGCTTGACCGACCGGCCCACCAGCGCGACGAAGAAGAAGGCGGCCGCCATCAATGTGAAGGCGAGCCAGGACACGCCGGCCGCCGCCGGGCAAAGGATCGCCAGCGGCACCGAGACGGCGAACATCGCCAGCTTGCGGTTCTCCGGCGTGGCTCCGGTCAGGTCGCCCCACTCCCCCTGCATCAGCACGCCCGCCACGGACAGCAGCATCCAGAAAAGGAAGCCGCCCGAAAACAGGGCCGCCAACGCTACGAGGATGAGCACGACGCCGACGATGGCGCGGGTGCGAAGCTCGCTCGACATGCCTGTCACAGCCCGCCGAAACGGCGGTCCCTCAGGCGGAAGGCGTCCAGTGCGGCAGCCAGCGCCCGCCCGTCGAAATCCGGCCACAGCATGTCCGTGAAATAAAGCTCCGCATAGGCGGCCTGCCATAGCATGAAATTGCTGAGCCGCTGCTCGCCCGAGGTACGGATCATCAGGTCGAGCGGCGGCAGGTCTGCGGTGTAGAGCGCCGCATCCACATCGGCGAGGCCGATCTCCTCCGCCGCGATCTCGCCGGCGGCCACGCGGCGCGCCAGCGTCTGGGCCATGCGAACCAGTTCGTCCTGCGCGCCATAGTTGAGCGCTATGGCAATGATCGGCCCGCTATTCCCCGCAGTCCGCGCCACTGCATTGTCGATCAGCGCCACCAGCGCAGGATCGAGCGCCCGATAATTGCCGATGATGCGCAGCCGCACGCCATTGGCATGGAATTCGTCAAGGTCGGACTGGATGAAATGACGCAGCAGGCCCATCAGGTCCGCCACCTCGCCGGCCGGACGCTTCCAGTTTTCCGAGGAAAAGGCGTAGAGCGTCAGGCATTCCAGACCCAGTTCCCGCGCGGCGCGGGCGACGCGGCGCACCGCCTCCACCCCCGCCCGATGGCCGGCGATGCGGGGCAGGAAGCGCTTCTTCGCCCAGCGTCCATTGCCGTCCATGATGATGGCGACGTGACGAGGCATGGCCGTTCCTGGCGGAACATCCTTGGGGCGCGCGCCATGGGCTGGCGCGCCGCTGGTCAGATCGGTTTTGGCTTGGGTGGCCATCAGACAGGAATGCGTGCTTTGGCCGCGAAAGGAAAGCCCCGGATCACTGACCGAGAATTTCCTTTTCCTTCGCCGCAGCCGCCGCGTCGATGTCCGCGATGGTGCTATCGGTCAGCTTCTGGACTTCGGTTTCCTTGCGCTTGCGCTCGTCCTCGCTGATCTCGCCCTTCTTCTCGTCGGTCTTCAGGCTGTCCATGCCGTCGCGGCGGACATTGCGGACGGCGATCCGGGCGCCCTCGGCATATTTGCTGGCGAGCTTGGCGAGTTCCTTGCGGCGCTCCTCGGTCAGGTCGGGGATCGGCAGGCGCAGCGTCTGGCCGTCGACGATGGGGTTAAGGCCCAGCCCCGCCGAACGGATCGCCTTGTCGACCGGGCCGACATTGCTCTTGTCCCACACCTGCACGGAAAGCATGCGCGGTTCGGGCGCGGAAACGGTCGCGACCTGATTAAGCGGCATATGCGCGCCATAGACCTCGACCGTCACCGGATCGAGAAGCTGGATATTGGCGCGGCCCGTGCGCAGGCCCGACAGATCGCCTTTCAGCGATTCCAGGGCACCCGCCATGCGGCGTTCGAGGTCGGCCTTGTCATATTGAGCCATTTTGTTTCAGCGCTCCTGATTTTGCACGATCGTCGCCACACCGTCACCGGCCAGCACCTTGGCCAGATTGCCGGTTTCGCGGATGTTGAACACGACGATGGGGATATTGTTTTCGCGGCAAAGGGCAATGGCGCTCGCGTCCATGACCTTCAGATTGTCGTTCAGCACCTGGTCGAAGCTGATCGCTTCATAGCGGGCCGCATCCGGCACCTTCTTGGGATCGGCATTGTAGATGCCGTCGACGCTGGTCCCCTTGAACAGGGCGTCGCAATCCATTTCGGCCGCCCGCAGCGCCGCCGTGGTGTCCGTGGTGAAGAAGGGGCTGCCGGTGCCCGCCGCGAAGATGACGATCCGTCCCTTCTCCATATGCCGCACCGCCTTGCGCCGGATATAGGGTTCGCAGACCGACGCCATCGGAATGGCGGACTGGACGCGCGTGTCGTAGCCCAGCTTCTCCAGCGCATTCTGCACGGCGAGCGCGTTCATGACGGTGGCCAGCATGCCCATATAGTCGGCGCTCGCCCGGTCGAAACCCTTGGCGGCGCCCGCCAGACCCCGGAAGATATTGCCGCCGCCAACGACGACGCACAGTTCGAACCCCGCATCCTTCGCCGCCGCGATCTCGCCCGCGACGCGGTTCACCGTCTCCGGCTCGATGCCGAACTGCCCCTGCCCCATCAGCACTTCGCCCGAAAGTTTCAGCAGGATGCGCTTGAAGGCTGGGCGAGACATGCGGGGCAATATTCCTTTTATGATCGGGCAAGGAAATGGCGCGCACCTTAAGCAGCGCGCGCCATGTTGTGAAGCAGGGTTTTGGAAACCCCGAACTTCCTTAGCGCCCGCTTCCGGCTTGTCGAGAAGCCTGAGCCTCCCGACACCGCCGAAGCGAACGAACTATCGGATCAGACGCCTGCGGCCGCGGCCACTTCGGCGGCGAAGTCGCTCGTTTCCTTCTCGATGCCTTCACCGAGCTGGAAGCGGACATAGTTCTTCAGCGTGATCGACGCGCCGGCATCCTTCGCCGCCTTCGCGACGACATCGGCAACCGGGGTCTTGTTGTCCATCACGAAGAGCTGGCTGAGCAGGGCCTGCTCCTTGGCGAACTTGGCGACGGCGCCGTCGACCATCTTGGCGACGATCTCGGCAGGCTTGCCCGATTCGGCGGCCTTTTCAGCGGCGATGGCGCGCTCGCGCTCCAGCAGGGCCGGATCGATGTCGGCGGCCGACAGCGCCAGCGGGAAGGCAGCGGCGATGTGCATCGCGATCTGCTTGCCCAGCGGCTCCAGGACGTCGGCGGGCGCATCGCCTTCCAGCGCAACCAGCACGCCGATCTTGCCCAGGCCCGGAGCGGCCGCATTATGGACATAGGGAACGACCACGCCCTGGTTCACCTCGACCTGGCCGACGCGGCGCAGGGTCTGGTTCTCGCCGATGGTGGCGATGTTGGCGACCAGCTTCTCGGCGACCGTGCCGCCCGAGGGATAGGCCGCGTTCGACAGCGCCTCGGCATCGGCCACGCCGTTCTCCAGCGCGATGACCGACACGGTGCGGACGAAATCCTGGAACTGGTCGTTCTTGGCGACGAAGTCGGTTTCGCTGTTCACTTCGACGGCCACACCCTTGGTGCCGGCGACGGCGACGCCGACCAGGCCTTCGGCGGCGGTGCGGCTCGACTTCTTCTGCGCGGCGGCCAGACCCTTGGCGCGCAGCCAGTCGGTCGCCGCTTCGATGTCGCCATTGGCTTCGGTGAGCGCCTTCTTGCAATCCATCATGCCCGCGCCCGAACGGTCGCGCAGTTCCTTGACGGCAGCAGCGGTAATCTCGGCCATGTTTCGGCTCCTAAAGTTCAATGTTTCAGAAAAACGGCAGGGCGCGTTCCAGTGGAGCGCGCCCTAGCCTGTCAATTTTGCAGTTCGAAGACCGCGTCTCAGGCCTGAGCGACGACCTCTTCGGCCTCGGGCTCGTCCAGAGCGCCCAGGTCGACGCCCGAAGCCTGCTGCGCACCGCGGTTGCCCTTGGTGGCGGCGGCGGCGACGGCGTCGCAGTAAAGGCGGATCGCGCGGCTGGCGTCATCGTTCGCCGGAACCGGGAACGCGATGCCGTCGGGCGAGACGTTGGAATCGAGGATCGCAACGACCGGGATGCCCAGCGTGTTGGCTTCCTTGATCGCCAGTTCTTCCTTGTTGGCGTCGATCACGAACATGACATCGGGGATGCCGTTCATGTCGCGGATGCCGCCCAGCGACAGTTCCAGCTTCTCGCGCTCGCGGGTCATCTGGAGGACTTCCTTCTTGGTGAAGCCGTGGGTGTCGCCCGACAGCTTCTCTTCCAGGGTCTTCAGACGCTTGATCGAACCCGAAATGGTCTTCCAGTTGGTGAGCATGCCGCCCAGCCAGCGATGGTTGACGAAATGCTGGCCCGACTTGCGGGCGGCTTCGGCGATCGGGTCCTGCGCCTGGCGCTTGGTGCCGACGAACAGCACCTTGCCACCGGCGGCGACGGTCGCCGACACGAAGTCCAGCGCGCGGCCGAACAGCGGCACGGTCTGCGACAGGTCGAGAATGTGGATGCCGTTGCGCTCACCGAAGATGTACGGCTTCATGCGCGGGTTCCAGCGGTGGGTCTGGTGGCCGAAATGCGCGCCGGCCTCGATCAATTGATGCATGGTGACGACAGGAGCCGCCATAATATTTCTCCTTCCGGTTACACCTCTGGGAATCAGGAACTGGGCGTCACGCACAGCACCGGATATGTCGATTCCCATGTGGAATGGGCGCGCCTTTAACGGCGTCGGAATATCAATGCAAGGGGGTTGACTCTCCATTCCGGATAGAACATAAGGAGAACATCGGGAACAAATGGCGGATTCACGCCGTTTGCCTGCCTATAGTGAACCAAGCCGTGCAAATGGCAAGACAGAAAGTGAGCTGCATATGTTCGCACTGGTCGCAGCACTTGTTTTCATCGGATCCTTCCTGCTGGCCGCAGGCACCATTATCGGCATGTTCCTGGCCTATCATGACAAGATGGTCGCGGCGCTGACGTTCGAACCGATACCGCAGGAAACGCCGGTCTATCGCCTGCGCATCAGCCGGCGACGCGCGTCACCCTCTGCACGGCAGGCCGCGCCGGCTTTTGCGGCGGCGGTCCTGGCCGCCTGAGGATTACGCTTCCTCGCCCGCCCGCTGGCGGCGCACCTTGGCATAGGACATCATGCCGAAGGGGATGAGCGCAAGGTAGAAGGCGCACAACACCAGCAGCGTCAGCCACGGATCGGTGATCAGCAGCGCCGCCAGCAGACCCGCCAGCGCGATCGCCTCCAGCCGGATGCGTTTGCGCAGGCGCAGCGCCGACCAGCTATAGGTCGCGATGTTGGAGATCATCAGGAAAGCCGTGAAGGCGGTCCAGGGCGCCACGACATACCATTCCCGAAAAAGCGGCTCGCCCGTCACCAGCCAGAGATAGAGCGGCACGAAGGCCAGCCCCGCACCTGCCGGAGCCGGCACGCCGGTCAGGAAACCGGCGGATTTGTGCGGCTGAACATCGGCGTCGATATTCGCATTGAACCGCGCCAGCCGCAGCGCGCAGGACAGCGCATGGGCGAGCGCGAAGATCCAGCCGAATTTCGGCATGGCGTTCAGCGACCAGAGATAGAGCACCAGCGCCGGCGCCACGCCAAAGGCGATGGAGTCCGACAAGGAGTCGAGTTCGGCCCCGAAACGGCTCTCCCCCCGCAACAACCGCGCGATGCGCCCGTCCAGCCCATCCAGCACCCCGGCGATGAGGATGGAGAGCACCGCCCTCTCCCACTCGCCCGATATGCCGTAGCGCACGCCGGTCAGGCCGAAGCACAGGGCCATTGCGGTCACGGCGTTGGGCGCCACCATCCGCAGGGTGATCCCCCGGCGCAATCCGCGCGGGATGGCGCGCCGCTGCCGCATTATTGCTGAATCCCCGAAATCACGCGCATGTCACCGATCTGGCCCAGGATCGTCTCACCCGCGACGGTGCGCTGCCCCAGCACCACGCGCGGCGCGGTGCCGGCGGGCAGATAGACGTCGACCCGGCTGCCGAAACGGATGAGGCCGATGCGCTGTCCGGCCGCGACCATGTCGCCCGGCTTCACGAAGGGCACGATCCGCCGCGCCACCAATCCGGCGATCTGGGTGAAGCCGATGCGCACGCCGTCATGCCGCTCCACCAATATATGCTGGCGCTCATTATCCTCGCTCGCCTTGTCGAGATCGGCGTTCAGGAACTTGCCCGAGATATAGACGACCGATTTCACCGTCCCGCCGATCGGCGTGCGGTTGATGTGGACGTCGAACACGCTCATGAAGATCGACACGCGGATCATGGGCTGGTCGCCCAGCCCATCCGCCCCTGCCATCTCGCGGGGGGGCGGCACCCGCTGGATCAGCGTCACCAGCCCATCGGCGGGGGCGACGATGGCCCGCTCATCCTGCGGCACCGCGCGCACCGGATCGCGGAAGAACGCCAGCACCCAGATGGTCACCATCACCATCAGCCAGCCGAGGATTTCCCAGCCGACCAGGAACAGCAGCGCGGTGATGGCCGCCGCGATCAGGCCGAATTTCACGCCCTCCGGATGCACGGAGGGGAAGCGCCATTTCACATTGCCGCCCAGTGCGACCGTCAGTTCGTCATTTTCCATGGGCACCGTCTTTAAGGACAGACACTTGCAGTGACAACGTCCGATACCGTCGCAGGAGCCATGAAATGTTCCAATCCTGCAAAGGGCATTGGACGGTTGAACATTGCCGTCGCTTTGCCTAGGGCGGTCGCAAATTCCACCCGAACGAGAAGGCGAACAGGCGCTATGGCTAAGATCAAGGTGAAAAACCCCGTCGTGGAGATCGATGGCGATGAAATGACGCGGATCATATGGCAGTGGATCCGTGAGCGCCTGATTCTCCCCTATCTCGACATCGATCTTAAATATTACGATCTGGGCGTCGAGAAGCGCGACGAAACCAACGACCAGATCACCATCGATTCCGCCAACGCGATCAAGGAACATGGCGTCGGCGTGAAATGCGCCACCATCACCCCGGATGAAGCCCGCGTGGAGGAATTCGGCCTGAAGGAAATGTGGAAGTCGCCCAACGGCACCATCCGCAACATCCTGGGCGGCGTGGTGTTCCGTGAACCCATCGTCATCCGCAACGTGCCGCGCCTGGTCCCCGGCTGGACCGACCCCATCGTCATCGGCCGCCACGCCTTCGGCGACCAGTATCGCGCCACCGACTTCCTCGTCCCCGGCCCCGGCAAGCTGCGCATGGTGTGGGACGGCGCCAATGGCGAGAAGATCGAGAAGGACGTCTTCAACTTCCCCAGCTCCGGCGTCGCCATGGGCATGTACAATCTGGACGACTCGATCCGCGATTTCGCCCGCGCCAGCATGAACTACGCGCTGGGCCGCGGCTGGCCGCTGTACCTCTCGACCAAGAACACCATTCTCAAGGCCTATGACGGCCGCTTCAAGGACCTGTTCCAGGAAGTGTTCGACAATGAATTCGCCGACGAGTTCAAGAAGGTGGGCGCCGTCTACGAACATCGCCTGATCGACGACATGGTCGCCTCCGCCCTCAAGTGGAGCGGCAAGTTCGTCTGGGCCTGCAAGAATTACGATGGCGACGTCCAGTCGGACACCGTGGCGCAGGGGTTCGGCTCGCTGGGTCTCATGACCTCCGTGCTGCTGTCGCCCGACGGCAAGACCGTCGAGGCCGAAGCCGCGCACGGCACCGTCACCCGCCACTATCGCCAGCATCAACAGGGCAAGGCGACCTCGACCAATCCGATCGCCTCGATCTTCGCCTGGACCCAGGGCCTTTCCTATCGCGGCAAGTTCGACGAAACGCCGGAAGTCACCAAGTTCGCGGAAACGCTGGAAAAGGTCTGCATCGAAACGGTCGAGGGCGGCGCGATGACCAAGGATCTCGCCCTGCTGATCGGTCCGGAACAGGCGTGGATGACCACCGAGCAGTTCTTCGAGGCGATCCGCGTGAACCTGGAAGAAGCCATGGGCAAGTGGCAATAATCGGACGGAACTGATCCGCCCTTCCGCGGTTCAATACGGAAACGGAACGAGGCGGCGCCGTGTATCGGCGCCGCCTTTTCCATGGCAGGAGATCAGCGATGACGACGACAGCCAAGAAACGCCTGGAGGTCCGGGCCGCCGTTCCTTCCGATGTACGCGGCATCCAGCGACTGATCGCCCGGGTCTATCCCGGCATGCCCAATTATTCGCTCGCCACCCTGCGCGGGCAGATCAACAATTTCCCCAATGGCTGCTTCGTCGCGCTCTACGACAATAAGGTCGTCGGCTATTGCGCGACCATGCGGGTCAGCAAGGCGATGGCCTTTTCCCATCATGACTGGGAGGAGATCACGGCAAACGGCTTCGGCACGCGGCACAGCGCGGCGGGCGAGTGGCTGTACGGCTATGAAATGGCCGTCGACCCCAAGCTGCGCGGCCTGCGCATCGGCCAGCGCCTCTATGACGAGCGCAAGGAGCTGGCCGAGGAACTGGACCTGCACGGCATCGTCATCGCCGGGCGCATGCCGGGCTATGCGCGTGCGAAGCGGCGCGTCGATGGCCCGGCGGATTATCTGGACAAGGTCGTGCACGGCAAGCTGCGCGATCAGGTGATCAGCTTCCAGCTCAAGAACCAGTTCGAGCCGCTCGGCGTGCTGGAAAACTACCTGCCCGAAGACAGGCAGTCCGACGGACACGCCGCCCATCTGGTATGGCGCAACCCCTATGTCGACCCCGACGAAGCGCCCGAAATGCGGGTGCCGCGCGGCGTGGAAAGCGTCCGCCTAGCCACCTGTCAGTTGCAGGCCCGCGCGGTGAAGGACTTCGAAGAGTTCATTCGCAATATCGAATATTTCGTCGACGTGGCGGCAGATTATCGCTCCGACTTCATCGTTTTTCCCGAACTGTTCACCCTGCCGCTGCTCTCCTACGAAACCAAGAAGCTCACTCCGATCGAGGCCATCGACAGGCTGACCGGCTACACCCCGCGCCTGACCCGCGAACTGGAGCGGATGGCGCTGGAATATAATATCAACATCATCGGCGGCTCCCATCCGACGCGGGCAGAGGATGGCGACATCCAGAATATCGCCTATGTCGCCCTGCGCGACGGTTCGCTGCACACGCAGGAGAAGATCCACCCGACGCCCAACGAAGCCTTCTGGTGGAACATCAAGGGCGGGGACTCGCTGGACGTGTTCCAGACCGACTGCGGGCCGATCGGCGTGCTCATCTGTTATGACAGCGAATTTCCGGAACTGGCGCGGCGACTGGTGGACCAGGGCGCGCGGATCATCTTCGTCCCCTTCTGCACCGACTCGCGGCTGGGCTATATGCGCGTGCGCTATTGCGCGCAGGCCCGCGCCATCGAGAATCAATGCTATGTCGTCATGTCGGGCAATGTCGGCAACCTGCCCAATGTCGACAATATGGACATCCAATATGCGCAGAGCGCGATCCTGACGCCCTGCGACCTGCCCTTTGCGCGGGACGGGATCGCGGCGGAATCGACGGAGAATGTCGAAACGCTGACCATGGCCGACGTGAACCTGGCGGACCTGAGCTGGGCGCGGGCGGAGGGTACGGTCCGCAACCTGCGCGACAGGCGGTTCGACCTCTATCATATCGACTGGGACAGCAATCCCGACCACAGCCATGCGCCGAGCGGCGGGCCGGTGCCGGCGGGCGGGCACAATGCGCCGGGTGGCGGCTGAGCTTCTCCGCCGGGTCGCCTCTATGCGGACGATTTTTCGAGCATGACGGCCGTCCGCCCCTTGTAGACCGCCTCCCTGAACGGCGCATAGCCCAACCTGGCCGCAAGCCTGAGCGATGGGTCGTTGGCGGGATCGATGAGGCAGACGGTTCGGCCGGCACCCTTGCGCCGCGCATACCAGTCGTGCGCGGCGCAGGCGGCCTCGAACGCGTAGCCGCGGCCATGTACCTCGGATGAGAAAATCCAGGCCGCTTCCCCCGCCTTGTCGAAATCATCGCCGAGGCCCCGATGGAAATCCGCCAGCCCGGTTTCTCCGACATAGCGGCCGCTGGCCTTTTCGATCACCGCGAAAATGCCGTAGCCCAGAAGGGACCAGTGCCCCTCATAACGCAGGATGCGGTTCCAGGCGTCTTCCGGCGAAGGAGCTACGCCGCCGATATGCCGCATCAGGTCCATGTCCGACCACATGGCGCAATAAGGCGCGAAGTCAGCGAGCGTGTAGGGGCGAAGGCGCAGTCTTTCCGTCTCGATCATTCCCCAGAGGATAGAGCGGCCCGGTTCGGCCGGCAACGGCTGGCGCCCTCCGACACGCAACCTCCCCCGTCGCGGATCATTGTCATCCGCATGCCGTCGACCGCCATCGCCCGTTTCGACTATGACGCCACCCAGCGCCGGCTGGACGTGCAGTTCGTCAGCGGGCGGCGCTACAGCTATCATGATGTCCCGGTGGACGTCGCGGAAGGCATGCGCGCCGCCACGTCCAAGGGCGGCTATTTCAACCGCCGCATCCGGGACCGCTACCGCTTCACTCGCCAGTGAATCACTCGCCAGCCATCTATCACTCGACAGTGACGGACTTGGCGAGGTTCCTTGGCTGGTCGACGTCCGTGCCCTTGGCCACGGCGACATGATAGGCCAGCAACTGCACCGGCACGGCATAGACCATCGGCGCGATCAGCGGATGCACCTTGGGCATGGTGATGGTCGCCATGCAGCCCTCGCCCGCCGCCTGCACCCCGTCATAGTCGGAGATCAGCACAACCTTGCCGCCGCGCGCCTGCACTTCCTGCATGTTGCTGACGGTCTTCTCGAACAGCGGCCCGCTGGGCGCCAGCACGATCACCGGCACCTTGTCGTCGATCAAGGCGATGGGACCATGCTTCATCTCGCCCGCGGCGTAGCCCTCGGCATGGATATAGCTGATTTCCTTGAGCTTCAGCGCCCCTTCCAGCGCCAGCGGATAGTCCGGCCCGCGCCCCAGATAGAGCACGTCGCGGGCTCCCGCGATCAGATGCGCCATCGCCTCTATCGATTCATCATAGGCCAGCGCCCCGTTGAGCGCGGCGGGCGCTTCGGACAGGTGGCGGACCAGTTCCTTCTCCGCCTTCGCGTCCAGCCGCCCCTTGGCGCGGGCGAGATTGGCCGCGAACGCCGCCAGCACCGCCAACTGGCAGGTGAAGGCCTTGGTCGACGCCACGCCGATCTCCGGCCCGGCATTGGTGGGCAGCAGCAGGTCCGCCTCCCGCGCCATGGTGCTGGTTGGCACGTTGACGACGGCGGCGATCTTCTGCCCTTCGGCCCGCGCATGGCGGAGCGCGGCGAGCGTATCGGCGGTCTCGCCCGACTGGCTGATGACGATCATCAGGCCGCCCTCCTCCATCACCGGGGCGCGGTAGCGGAACTCGCTCGCCACATCGATGTCGACAGGCACGCGGGCGAATTGCTCGAACCAATATTTGGCGACCATGCCCGCATAATAGCTGGTGCCGCAGGCGACGATGGTGACGCGGCGGATGGTTCCCAGGTCGAAATCGGGGATCGGCAGCGACACCTGATCCTCCATCCGGCGCAGATAGGAACGCAGGGTCTGGGCCACGACCACCGGCTGCTCATAAATTTCCTTGAGCATATAGTGGCGGTGATTGCCCTTGGAGATCAGTTCGCCGGTCACGCCGCTGATGGTGACGGGGCGTTCGACGGGGTTGTTGTCCTTGTCGAAAATCTCCGCGCCGTCGCGGGTGATGACGACCCAGTCGCCTTCCTCCAGATAGGCGATGCGCTGGGTCAGCGGGGCCAGCGCCAGCGCGTCGGAACCGAGATAGGTCTCACCCTCGCCATAGCCCACCACCAGCGGCGAACCCAGGCGCGCGCCGATGAGAATCTCGGGATGGCTGCGGAACAGGATCGCCAGCGCAAAGGCGCCATGCAGGCGCGGCAAAACCTGCGCCACGGCATCGCGGGGCGACGCGCCCTGCTCCACCAGCTCGCTCACCAGATGGGCGACGACTTCCGTGTCGGTCTGGCTGTCGAAAGTCCGGCCCCGCGCCATCAGTTCCTCGCGCAGCGGCTTGAAATTCTCGATGATGCCGTTGTGGACGAGCGCCACTTCCTTCGTGGCGTGGGGATGGGCGTTGCTGGTCGTCGGCGCGCCATGGGTGGCCCAGCGGGTGTGGGCGATGCCGGTGGTGCCCGGCAGGGGCGCGGCGTCCAGTTCCTTCACCAGATTGGCGAGCTTCCCCTCGGCCCGGCGGCGGTCGATCCGCCCGTCATGGACGGTGGCGACGCCCGCGCTGTCATAGCCGCGATATTCCAGGCGCCTGAGGCCCTCCACCAGCCGTCCCGCCACGTCGTCCTTGCCGATGATTCCGATGATACCGCACATGGATAGTCAGTCCCAAAGCCGTGAAAACTCTATGCTTACGCCGCCTATGCCACGATCATGCGGCGGGCGACAGGGGTACCGCATCATCGTGGATGAATTGTAATCAGCCAGACATCGGGGGGCGCCAGCATCCGGATCGGCAGGCCGCTGGTGCCGAGCCCCGCGGACACCACCATGGTCCGCCGCCCTTCCCGATACACCCCGCAGGCATAGCGGGTGCCATAGCGCGAGGGCACATAGACGATGCCCGCAAAGGGCAAGGCTACCTGCCCGCAATGGGTATGCCCGACCAGCGTCAGCATCGCCCGGTCGGGCAGCAGCGGAAAGGCGTCCGGCCCGTGCGACAGCATCAGCGGCGCGGCGCCCAGCGCCTGCATGGCCGCCAGCGTCCCGGGAATATCGGGCCGCCCGGTATAGATGTCGCGCAGTCCGCCAATGGCCAGCGGTCCCCGCCGCACCGCCTGATTGTCGAGCAGGCGGATGCCGATCCGGCCGAACAGATCGCCCCATTGCCGGCGGCTGATCCCCGTATGCTTGCGCGCATCGTGATTGCCCAGCACCGCCACCACCCCCAGCGGGGCGCGCAAGGCGGCGAAGGGAGCGATGCTCTGCGCCGGATCATAGGTCGCACCGCCCTTGTCGTCCCCGATATAGTCGCCGCCCAGCACGATCAGCTCGGGCCTGAGGCGGTTCACCAGAGCGACGATCCGCGCCATCCGCTCCGGACTGTTATCGGGACCGGACAAATGGCTGTCGGTCAGCAGCGCCACCGTCACCGGGCGGCGCGGCGCATCCGCCGGAAAGGGCAGCGCAACGTCCAGCCGCCGCACAACCGGCATGGCCCGCGCATTGGCATAGAGCCAGACCGCCCCGCCCGGCACGGCCAGAAGGATGAGCAGCAGCGCCGCAAGCCAGCGCCGCCTTCGCAGAAGACCCGTCACTTGGCGGCTTTGCGCGCCTGCATCCGCGCCCGGAAGCGGGCCGCCCAGCCGGGCTTCGCCTCCTGCTTCGGCCGGACGAGGCATAGCGCGTCGGCCTCCACCGGCTGGGTCACGACGCTGCCGGCCGCCACGATCGCGCCGTCGCCTATCTTCACCGGCGCGACCAGCGCGCTGTTGGAGCCGATGAAGGCGCCCACGCCGATTTCCGTCCGATATTTGAAGAAGCCGTCATAATTGCAGGTGATGGTGCCCGCGCCGATATTCGCGCCCGCGCCCACGCTGGCGTCCCCGATATAGGACAGGTGATTGGCCTTGGCGCCCTCGCCCAGTTCGGCCTTCTTCACCTCGACGAAATTGCCGACCTTGGCCTTGACGCCGATTTTCGCGCCGGGACGCAGCCGGGCATAGGGGCCGATTTCCGCGCCCTTGCCGACGGCTGCGCCCTCCAGATGGGAAAAGGCGTGGATCGTCGCATCGTCCGCCACGCTGACGCCGGGGCCGAAGACGACATGCGGCTCGATCACCACATCGCGGCCCAGCAGCGTGTCATGCGCGAAGAACACCGTTTCCGGCGCGATCAGCGTCGCGCCCTCCCGCATCGCCTCGGCCCGGCGGCGGTCCTGCCAGACGGCCTCCACCCCCGCCAGTTCGGCGCGGCTGTTGACGCCCGCCACTTCCCAGGCCTCCGCCTCGATCACCGCGCTCTGGGCGCCGGGCAGCATGACGATGTCGGGCAGATAATATTCGCCCGCCGCATTGTCGTTGCCGATCTTGTCGAGCAGCACGAAAAGATCGGTCGACCGCACTGCCATCAGCCCGGAATTGCAGAGCGTCACCGCCCGCTCCTCCGCATTGGCGTCCTTATATTCGACCATCTTCTCGATCACGCCCTGATCGCGGGCGATGATCCGGCCATAAGCGGCGGCATCTTCCGGCCGGAAGCCCAGCACCACGGCGCGCGGCTCGTCGCCCCAGTTCAGGCGATCCAGCATGCTCCGCAGCGTTTCGGCGCGCACCAGCGGCACGTCGCCATAGAGGATCAATATGTCGCCCGCGAAACCGGCCAGCGCGTCATGCGCCTGCGCCACGGCATGGCCGGTGCCCAGCTGCTGTTCCTGCACGGCGATGACGGCGCCGCTGCCCTCCACAGCCCTTTCCACCTGTTCGCGCCCAGCACCGACCACCACGACCTGCCGCTCGGGCTGCAACTCCGCCACGCTGGCGAGCAGATGGAGAAGCATCGGCCGCCCCGCAATCGGGTGCAGAACCTTGTGTCTGGCCGACTTCATGCGCGTGCCCTGTCCGGCGGCAAGGATGATCACGGCCAAGGGGCGAGCGGGGGAGCGGCTGGAGGTCACGGGGGCATCCTTCACGAAAGGGCCAAGAATCTGAGCGCTCTCTGCCATGTTTGACTTGCCTTTGCCACCACCCAGGCGGCATGAGCCGGGCATGGTTTCCATTCCCTTCGACATTGTCGGCTTCGACCTTGACGGCACCCTGCTCGATACCAGCGGCGACCTGGCGGCGGCGGTCAACTACGCCATCGCCACCGACGGGCGGCCGCCCTTTCCGGTCGAGGCGATCCATCCCTTTGTCGGCAAGGGGGCGAAGGTGATGCTTCAGCGCGCGCTCGACGCCTCGGGCGGCTATGACGACGCCATGCTGGAAAGGATGCTGCCGATCCTGCTGGATTATTATGAGCAGAATCTGGCGATCCATTCGCTGCCCTATCCCGGCCTGATCGCGGCGATGGATGCGCTGGAGGAGGCGGGCGTGAAGCTCGCCATCTGCACCAACAAGGCGGAGCGCTTCACCATTCCCCTGCTGCACCAGATCGGCCTGTCGGACCGTTTCGCCAGCGTCGTCGGCGGCGACACGGTCGGCATCGCAAAGCCCGACCCGGCGCCGATCCACGCCATGATCGAGCGCGCGGGCGGCGGGCGGACGATCTTCCTGGGCGACACGATCAACGACATCGCCGGGGCGCGCAATGCGGGCATCCCCAGCATCGCCGTCAGCTTCGGCTTTCTCGACGGGCCGGTCGAGGCGCTGGAGGCCGACGCCGTCATCCACCATTTTGACGAGCTGGTGCCGCTGCTCGAAGGCTGGCCGGCATGACCCTTCGCCTGGAACGCGACGGCGCGGTCGCCACGCTGCTGATCGACCGGCCCCGGCAGCACAACGCCATGAACCAGGAGATGTGGGAGCGATTGCCCCAACTGGTGCAGGAAGCGATGGCGGACGAGGCGATCCGCGTGCTGATCCTGACATCGGCTGCACCGGGCCTGTTCTGCGCGGGTGCGGACATCCACGCATTCGCGCGTCATTCGGGCGAGGAGGATTGGCGCGTCGCCAATCAGGCGGCGATCCGCGCCACCCAATATGCCCTGGCCCATGCCGAAAAACCGGTGATCGCGGCCATAGACGGGGACGCGATCGGCGGCGGATGCGGCATGGCCATCGCCTGCGATCTGCGGATCGCCTCCCCCTCCGCCAGGCTGGGCATCACGCCGGCCAAGCTCGGGATCGTCTATTCGCTGTTCGACACCAGGCTGCTGGTGGATCTGGTGGGGCCGGCGCGGGCCAAGCGCATCCTGTTCACCGCCGCCCTCCATGATGCGGAGGATGCGCTCGCCATCGGCCTGATCGACCAGATCGCCCCCGCCCCGCTGGAGACAGCAGTGGAACTGGCTCGGCGCATGGCCGCCAATGCCCAGCATTCGATCCGTTCTTCCAAGGCGATCGTCCGCCGCATCCTGGATGGACAGGCGGATGACGACGCGGAAACGCTGGCCATGTTCCGGGACGCCTTCACCCTGCCCGACTTTCAGGAGGGCGTGCAGGCCTTCCGCGACAAGCGTCGTCCCCGCTTCTGACCCGCTCATCGCATGTTCATCCAAATTGGATGAACATCTCATCCGATCCGGAAGTATTTGTTAAGGATCGGCTTTTACCGGTCTCCCGACACGGACGACGCGCCGGCTCGCGCATGACTTTCGACCGATAGAAGGAACAGGCACGCAGCGTGGGAGAGAATTTCGCCTTCTTCCTGCCCGTCATGATGGCGAGCTTCGGCGTGGTTTTCGCCTTTGTCTGGACCCTGCGGGTGCGCGCCGCGGGATATTGGAGCGCCGCCTTCTTCTGCGTCGCGGGCGGCTTTGCCGTGCCGGCGGGCTTCGCCCTTGTGCCGACGCCCTTCTGGGGCTTCCTGGCGGACCTGCTGTTCGCCAGCGGCTTCCTGCTGTTCAGCCAGGCTTTGCTGGAACGGTGGCGGCCCAACTGGCTGCTGCGAGTGCGGATCGCGATCTGGGCGCTGTCCGTGATGCTGTGCGCCGTTTCCCTCATGCTGGACAATCTGCCCATCGAACTGGCCGCGTCCGATTTCGGCTGCTTCCTGCTGATCGGCCTGCCGCTGATCGCCGGCAGGGATCGCCTCGACAACTGGTCGGACCGCACATTGTTCGGCGCGGCGACGCTGGTCGCGCTGGACAATCTGATACGCGGCAGCACCGTGCCCCTTACCCTGTCGGGCGGCAGTTTCCTGAGCAGCGACTATGCCTTCCTGATGCAGGCGCTTGCCTGCGTCCTTGGCCTGTTCCTGGCTCTGGCCGCGCTTGCGGCGAACATGCTCGACCTTCTCGCCCGCTATCAGCGCGACGCGCTGCATGACCCCCTCTCCGGCCTGCTCAACCGCCGGGGATTCGACGATGCCATCGGCCAGAGGGCGCGGAAACTGCCGACGCAGGGCAGCCTGATCGTCTGCGACATCGACCATTTCAAGTCGATCAACGATGCCCATGGCCATGCGCTGGGCGATCGCGTGATCGTCACACTGGCGCGGATATTGGTGCAATTCGCGCCTGCCGAGGCCATCACGGCGCGCTTCGGCGGGGAGGAATTCATATTGTTCCTCCCCGATGCCGACGCGGCCCGGGCAGCCACGGTCGCCAATGACATTCGGGAGAGCATCGCGCAGGAGGTCGCTCGCCAGCTTGGCCTTTCGCGCCCCCTTACCGCCAGTTTCGGATTGTCGGCCGTCCAATCCGGCGATGCCGCGATCCACGATGCCATCGCGCGGGCGGATGCGGCGCTCTATGAAGCGAAGACGCATGGCCGCAACCGGGTCTGCGTGCGGCGGGCGCTTGCCGTACCTGACAAGCGCGCCGACGGTCCAAGGTCCCGGGCCCAGAGCGGATAGAATTTGCTCCGCTCCCTGCACGACCTGGGAACGGCATTCCTGCCTTCGCGAGAATGGGCGTGCCTCAACGCAATCGGGGCAAGCTCCACGCAATGCTCCAATCATCAATAGGCCATGAAAAAGGCCGCCCCGAAGGACGGCCTTCTCATTCTTTCCCAAGGGCGGGACGCGATCAGATGTGGATCGGCTTGCCCGTCACGGCCATGGCCGCTTCCTTGATCGCCTCGCTATGCGTCGGATGCGCGTGGCAGGTATAGGCAATGTCCTCGCTCGAAGCGCCGAATTCCATCGCCTGCGCCGCCTGCGCGATCATCGTGCCCGCAACCGTCGCGATGATCCAGACGCCCAGCACCTTGTCGGTTTCTGCATCGGCAATGATCTTCACGAAGCCATCGGGCTCATGGTTGGTCTTGGCGCGGCTGTTCGCCAGCATCGGGAATTTGCCGACCTTGATCGCGCCCTTTTCCTTGGCGGCCTCTTCCGTCAGGCCCACGCCAGCGATCTCCGGCTTGGTATAGACCACCGACGGGATCACGTCATGGTTCACGATCCCGGTCAGGCCCGCGATATTCTCGGCCACGGCAATGCCTTCATCCTCGGCCTTGTGCGCGAGCATCGGGCCGGGGATGACGTCGCCAATGGCCCAGACGCCGGGAACCTTGGTCGCGAAGTCATGATCGGTCTCGATCTGGCCACGGGCATTGAGTTCCAGACCGATCTTGTCGAGACCCAGCCCCTCCGTGTTCGGACGACGGCCGATCGACACCAGCACCACATCGGCCTCGATCTTCTCCGCCTCGCCGCCGGCGGCCGGCTCGACGGTCAGGGTCACGCCCTTCTTGCCGACTTCCGCGCTCGTGACCTTGGTGCCGAGCTTATATTCGAAGCCCTGCTTCTTGAAGATCTTGTTCGCTTCCTTGCGGACTTCGCCGTCCATGCCCGGCAGGATCTGGTCGAGGAACTCGACCACCGTGACCTTCGCACCGACGCGACGCCATACCGAACCCAGTTCCAGCCCGATGACCCCGCCGCCGACGACGACCAGATGGCCGGGAACCTTGTCCAGTTCCAGCGCGCCGGTCGAATCGACGATCCTGCCCCCCGCATTGTCTACCGCAACGCCCGGAAGCGGCGTGACCGACGAGCCGGTGGCGATGACGATGTTCTTCGCCGTCACCGTCTTGCCCGCGACTTCAACGGTGTTGGCGCCGGTGAAGCTCGCCAGACCCCTCAACCAGTCGACCTTGTTCTTCTTGAACAGATATTCGATGCCGCCGGTCAGGCCCTTCACCGCTTCCTTGCGCTGGCCCTGCATGGTGTCGAGGTCCAGGCTCATCTTGTCGATCTTCACGCCCAGCTTGGCGAGGGCGCCATTGGCGGCTTCCTCATACAGTTCCGAAGCGTGCAGCAGCGCCTTGGACGGAATGCAACCGACATTGAGGCAGGTGCCGCCCAGCGTCTCGCGGCTTTCGGCGCAGGCGGTCTTGAGGCCGAGCTGAGCCGCGCGGATCGCCGCGACATAACCACCGGGACCGGCGCCAATCACCAGAACATCATAATCGAAGTCTGCCATTTCTCACTCCATTGCCGTGCTCCCGCGAAAGCAGGAGCCCAGGGCGTCGTCAGAACAGCGTTTCGAACAAATCCCGCCATTGTGGATTATCGCGTTCGATCAGCTCGATCTTCCAGGCGCGTTTCCATTTCTTCATCCGCAGTTCGCAATGTCGCGCTTCCTGCAGATCGTCATATGCCTCAAACCAGACCAAAAGCTTACAATCATGGTCCTTGGTGAAACCGTCAATCAAGCCTTTGCGATGTTGATATGCCCTGGCCGCCAGATCGCTGGTGACACCCAGATATAGGGTGCCGTTGCGCCTGTTGGCCAGAAGATAGACATAGCCGGCTCGCGTAGCGCGTCTCCACCCTGGACTCCTGCTTCCGCAGGAGCACGGGTCGCATCTTTACAGGTCGATCAGCAGGCGGGTCGGGTCCTCGATCGCGTTCTTCACCGCGACGAGGAAGGTCACTGCCTCGCGACCGTCGATCAGGCGATGGTCATAGCTGAGCGCCAGATACATCATCGGGCGGATGACGATCTGGCCGTCGCGGACGACCGGGCGATCCTCGATGCGATGCAGGCCCAGCACCGCCGACTGCGGCGGGTTGATGATCGGGCTCGACAGCAGCGAACCGAACACGCCGCCATTGGAGATGGTGAAGGTGCCGCCCTTCATGTCCTCCATGGTCAGCGTGCCTTCCTTGGCCTTCTTGCCGAAGCTGCCGATCGTCTTCTCGATCTCGGCCACGCTCAGGCTCTCGGCATTGCGGATCACCGGCACGACCAGACCGTTCGGCGCCGACACGGCGACCGAGATGTCGGCGAAGTCGTTATAGACGATCTCGTCGCCTTCGATCTGCGCATTGACGCCCGGAATATCGCGCAGCGCCATGCAGACGGCCTTGGTGAAGAAGCCCATGAAGCCCAGGCGGACGCCATGCTTCTTCTCGAACAGGTCCTTGTACTTGGCGCGCGCCTCGATGACGTTGGTCATGTCGACGTCGTTATAGGTGGTCAGCAGCGCGGCATTGTTCTGCGCTTCCTTGAGCCGCTTGGCGACGGTCTGGCGCAGGCGGGTCATCTTGACGCGTTCCTGCGCGCGGCTGGGGCCAGCGGCAGGCGCAGCAGCGGCGGGCGCGGCGGCAGGCGCAGCAGCGGCGGCCTTGGCGGTACCGGCGGCGGCGGCGGCCACGACGTCGTCCTTGGTCAGGCGACCGTCCTTGCCCGTGCCCTTGATCTTGCTCGGATCAAGGCCATGTTCCAGCACCAGACGGCGCACGGCGGGCGACAGGGTCAGGTTGCCGCCCTCATCCTCATCGGCGGGGACCGAAGCGGCCGGGGCAGGCGTGGCGGCTTCCGCCTTGGCGGCGGGGGCCGGAGCAGCGGCAGGCGCTGCCGCAGCGGCCGCGCCCTCGTTGACATAGGCCAGCAGCGCGCCGACCTCGACCGTATCGCCTTCCTTGGCGACGATGTCGCCCAGCGTGCCGGCGGCCGGCGCGGGCACGTCGACCGCGACCTTGTCGGTTTCAAGGCTGACGATGGGCTCGTCGGCCTTCACGGCGTCGCCGGGCTTCTTGAGCCACTGGCCGACGGTTGCTTCGGTAACGGATTCACCCAAGGTGGGGACTTTGACTTCGGTAGCCATGAGCTTGTTCAGCCTTTCTTCTGGCGACGGATTTCTTCACGGACGCTGTGACCCAGCGCATCGGCGACGAGGGCGCCCTGCTCAGCGACATGGCGCTTGGCGAGGCCCGTGGCGGGCGACGCCGACGCCTTGCGGCCGGCATAGCGGGCGCGCATCGGCGCCTTGCCGGCGGCTGCCAGCGCTTCCTCGACATAGGGCTCCACGAAGAACCATGCGCCGTTGTTGCGCGGTTCTTCCTGACACCAGACGACTTCTTCCAGGTTCGTCATGCGCTCGATGCGCTTGGCGAGGGCTTCGGCCGCGAACGGGTAGATCTGCTCGATGCGCACGATCTGCACGTCCGTGTCGCCCGCGGCGTCGCGGGCTTCCATCAGGTCGTAGAACACCTTGCCGGAACAGAGCACCAGGCGGCGGGTGTCCTTGTCAGCGGCCCCATTGGGGTCCGACAGGATGCGCTTGAAGTGCGTTTCGCCCAGGAAGTCCTCCGCCTTGCTGACCGCCAGCTTGTGGCGCAGCAGCGACTTGGGCGCCATGATGATCAGCGGCTTGCGGAAGGGCCGCAGCATCTGACGACGCAGGACGTGGAAGTAATTGGCCGGGGTCGTGATGTTCGCGACCTGGATATTCCCTTCCGCGCAAAGCTGGAGATAGCGCTCCAGCCGGGCCGAGCTATGCTCGGGACCTTGGCCTTCATAGCCATGCGGCAGCAGGCAGACGAGACCGTTGGACCGCAGCCACTTGGTCTCCGACGAAGCGATATACTGGTCGAAGATGATCTGCGCGCCATTGGCGAAGTCGCCGAACTGCGCTTCCCACAGCACCAGGCTCTTGGGATCGGCCAGCGCGAAGCCATATTCGAAGCCCAGCACGCCATATTCGGAGAGCGGCGAATCCAGCACCTCGAACCGGCCATGCGGCACGGTCGAGAGCGGGATATATTTGTTCTCCCTATCCTGGTCGGTCCAGACCGCGTGCCGCTGGCTGAAGGTGCCGCGCCCGGAGTCCTGGCCCGACAAGCGGACGCCATAGCCTTCCGACAGCAGCGATCCGAAGGCCAGCGCCTCGCCGGTCGCCCAGTCGAAATTCTCGCCGGACTTGAACATCTCGGCCTTGGCGTCGATCACGCGCTTCAGCGTCTTGTGGACGTTGAGGCCCTCCGGAATCGCCGTCAGCGTCTTGCCCAGGCTGTCGAACAGCTTCTGGCTGATGGCGGACTCGACGCTCTGGCGGCTCGTTTCGGCATCGGCCGGCTTGTGCAGGCCGGACCACCGACCGGCGAACCAGTCGGCCTTGTTGGGCTTGTAGCTCTTGCCGGCCTCGAACTCTTCCTCCAGATGGTTGACGAAGTCGCCCGTCACCTGGGCGACGAAATCATCGTCGACCACGCCCTCCGCCTTCAGCCGCGCCGAATAGACGTCGCTGACCGGCGGATGCTGACGGATCTTCGCATACATTTGCGGCTGGGTGAAGGACGGCTCGTCGCCTTCATTGTGGCCGAAGCGGCGATAGCACCACATGTCGATCACGATGTCGCGGTGGAAGGTCTGGCGATATTCCATCGCCAGCTTGCACGCGAAGGTCACGGCCTCCGGATCATCGCCATTGACGTGCAGGATCGGGGCCTGGACGCCCTTCGCCACATCGCTGGGATAAGGCGAACCGCGCGAAAATTGCGGGCTGGTCGTGAAGCCGATCTGGTTGTTGACGATGAAGTGGATGCAGCCGCCGGTATTATAGCCCGACACGCCGGAGAAGCCGAAACATTCCCAGACGATTCCCTGCCCCGCAAAGGCCGCGTCGCCGTGGATCAGCACGGGCAGCACCTGCTCATGCTTGGCGAGGTCGTCACGGAAGGTCTGCTGCGCGCGCACCTTGCCCAGCACCACTGGATCGACGGTTTCGAGGTGCGACGGATTGGGGACCAGCGACATATGGACCTTGACGCCGTCGAACTCACGGTCGGTCGAGGTGCCGAGGTGATATTTGACGTCGCCCGATCCGCCGACATCCTCGGGATTGGCGGTGCCGCCCGAAAATTCGTGGAAGATGACGCGGAAGCCCTTGGCCATCACATTGGCGAGCACGTTCAGCCGGCCGCGATGCGCCATGCCATAGACGATCTCGCGCACGCCCTGCGCGCCGCCATATTTGATGATGGCTTCCAGCGCCGGGATCATCGATTCGCCGCCGTCCAGGCCGAAGCGCTTGGTGCCGACATATTTGCGGCCCAGGAACTTCTCATATTGCTCGGCGTGGATCACCTTGGCCAGGATCGCCTTCTTGCCTTCCGGCGTGAAATGGATTTCCTTGTCCTTGCCCTCCAGACGCTCCTGCAGGAAACGGCGTTCCTCCACGTCCGCGATGTGCATATATTCCAGGCCGACATTGCCGCAATAATTGGCGCGCAGGATCGCCACGATCTCACGCACGGTCGCATATTGCAGGCCCAGCGTGCCGCCCAGATAGACCTTCTTGTCCGGATCGTTCAGGCCGTGATATTCCGGCGTCAGGTCGGCCGGCAGATCGCGTTGGGTCAACCCCAGCGGGTCGAGATTGGCAGCCAGATGACCACGTACGCGATATGTGCGGATCAACATCTGCGCGCGTATTGCATCGTCGGCCGCACTTACGGCATCGGCATCCGAAACCGCCTTGCCGCTGGCCTTGGCGGCGGCCTTCACGGCCACTTGCATCTGCGTGGGGTCAAGCGCCCCGGTCAGGTCGTCGGTGTCGATCGGCGGCCAGTTGGTGCGCGCCCAGCTCGGTCCGCGCTCAATCTCGAAGTCCTGGTTTTCGTAACCCATTTCTCTCGTCCCATGCCAACCGCGTGCAGTCGCGGGTGCGGGGTAACAGATGGCCGGGGTGCAGCCCGGCCATCTCCATGGCTGGATCAGCCCTTCAGCACTTCCAGCAGGGTCGTGCCGAGTTCGGAGGGGCTCGCCGCAACCTTGATGCCGGCTGCTTCCATCGCCGCGATCTTGCTCTCCGCGTCGCCCTTGCCGCCCGACACGATCGCGCCGGCATGGCCCATGCGGCGTCCCGGAGGCGCGGTGCGGCCCGCGATGAAGCCGGCCATCGGCTTCTTGCGGCCCTTCTTGGCTTCGTCGATCAGGAACTGGGCGGCCTGCTCTTCCGCGTCGCCGCCGATTTCACCGATCATGATGATCGATTCGGTGGCGTCGTCGGCCAGGAACAGTTCCAGCACGTCGATGAAGTTGGTGCCGTTCACCGGATCGCCGCCGATGCCGACGGCCGTGGTCTGGCCCAGGCCCGCATTGGTGGTCTGGAACACGGCTTCATAGGTCAGCGTGCCGGAGCGCGAGACGACGCCGACGCTGCCCTTGGAGAAGATGTTGCCCGGCATGATGCCGATCTTGCATTCGCCCGGCGTCAGCAGGCCGGGGCAGTTCGGGCCGATCAGGCGCGACTTCGAACCCGAAAGGGCGCGCTTCACCTTCACCATGTCCAGCACCGGAATGCCTTCGGTGATGCAGACGATCAGCGGGATTTCGGCGTCGATCGCTTCCAGGATCGAGTCGGCCGCGAACGGCGGCGGAACATAGATGACCGACGCGTCGGCGCCGGTCTTCGACTTGGCTTCGGCCACGGTGTCGAACATGGGCAGGCCGATATGGGTCGTGCCGCCCTTGCCCGGCGTGACGCCGCCGACCATCTGCGTGCCATAGGCCAGGGCGGTTTCGGTGTGGAAGGTACCGGTGGCACCGGTCATACCCTGGGTGATGACCTTGGTGTTCTTGTTCACCAGAATGGACATGGGCGTCCCTTCATTTTCTGTGGACGTGGCACTTTGGGTCTAAAGGCGGACCGCCCCAGGCTGCGCACTTACCTGGGACGGTCCGGTGCAAGCTCGTTTGCGGATCAGGCCAGCGAAGGATCGATGCCCTTGCAGGCTTCCAGCAGTTCCTTGACGGCGTCGATCGACACCTGAAGGTTCGCCTTGGCTTCGTCGTCCAGTTCGATCTCGACGACCTGCTCGACACCGCCGGCGCCGATGATCACGGGCACGCCGACATAGAGATTGTCGACGCCGTACTGGCCGGTCAGGTTGGCGGCGCAGGGCAGCAGGCGCTTCTTGTCGCCCAGATAGGCTTCAGCCATGGCGATGGCGCTGGTGGCCGGCGCATAGAAGGCCGAGCCGGTCTTCAGCAGCGCGACGATCTCGCCGCCGCCCGAACGGGTGCGCTGCACGATGGCGTCGATGCGTTCCTTGGTCGAGCGGCCCTGCTTGATCAGGTCGGGAACCGGGATGCCCGCGACGGTCGAATATTCGATCACCGGGACCATCGTGTCGCCATGGCCGCCGAGCACGAAGCTGGTGACGTCCTTGGCCGACACGTTGAATTCTTCCGCGAGGAAATGGTTGAAGCGCGACGAGTCGAGTACGCCCGCCATGCCGACCACCTTGTTGTGCGGCAGGCCGGAAAATTCGCGCAGCGCCCACACCATCGCGTCGAGCGGGTTGGTGATGCAGATGACGAAGGCGTCGGGCGCGTTGGCGGCGATGCCCTCGCCCACGGCCTTCATGACCTTGAGGTTGATGCCCAGCAGGTCGTCGCGGCTCATGCCCGGCTTGCGGGCGACGCCGGCGGTGACGATGATGACGTCCGCACCCGCAATGTCGGCATAATCGTTGGAGCCGGTGATCTTCGCGTCGAAGCCTTCGACCGAAGCGCATTGCGACAGGTCGAGCGCCTTGCCCTGCGGCACGCCTTCGACGACGTCGAAGAGGACGATGTCTCCAAGCCCCTTGAGAGCCGCCAGATGCGCGAGCGTGCCACCGATATTACCAGCGCCGATAAGCGCGATCTTCTTACGGGCCATATGCAATCATCCTCCAAGCCGTAAACTGGAATTGCCAAGAAACCGGAACTGAAAGTGCGCTTAGGCCTATCCGCCCTAGGTTTCAACCGCGCAAAGGCCCGCATGCCAATTTATCTTTGCAATTCATTCGCAATTTCATTAATAGCCGTTTCGCCTCTGTCGCCCACGCGCTCCTACCCTGGCGCATGGCCCTTCCCCACAGCGGCCACCTGCCGCACGCCTCCCTTCAATGGGAGCGTGCGGACCCTTTTTTCCAGAGCGGACAATGGCGAATTCGACGGAGCGAGATTATTTCTCGCCGTGGCCCAGCGCCAGATAGTCGTCGGACTGCATTTCCATCAGGCGGGATACGGTGCGCTCGAACTCGAACGCGCCATCGCCCTCCGGGTATAGACGCGCCGGTTCCGCATCGGCGGAGGCGAGCAGTTTCACCTTATATTCGTAGAGCGCGTCGATCAGCGTCACGAAACGCGCGGCCTCATTGCGTTTCTCCGGCCCCAACACCGGGATGCCGACGATGATGACGGTGTGATATTTGCGGGCGATCGCCAGATAGTCCGGCGCGCCCCGCGCCTCGACGCAGAGGCGCTTGAAGGAAAAGACGGCGACGCCCTTCAGGCTCTTGGGCACATGCAGCGTCCGGCCGCCCTGCACCTTGATGTCCTCGGCCGGAACCTTCGCCCGGTCTTCGACCGGATAGTCGGTCAGGCGGAAAAAGGCTTCCGACAGCGCCCTGGTCGCTTCCGGACCGTTGGGCGCGTGCCACAGGGTCGCATCGCCCAGGCGATCACGGCGATAGTCCGTCGGACCGTTCAGGGTCATGACGTCCAGCTTCGCCTTGATGAGGTCGATGAAGGGCAGGAAAAGCTGGCGGTTGAGACCGTTCTTGTAGAGTTCGTCCGGCTCGCGGTTGGAGGTGGTGACGATCGTCACCCGCTTTTCCAGCAAACCAGTAAAAAGCCGCGACATGATCGCGGCATCGGCCATATTGTTGACGACCATCTCGTCGAAACAGAGCAGCCGCGCCTCCTCCGCCAGCGACTCGACGACCGGGGGGATCGGGTCGCCCGTCTCCGACTTGCGCGCCTCAGCCAGCCGGGCATGGACATCGAGCATGAATTCGTGGAAATGGGCGCGCTTCTTGCGCTGGACATGCACCGTGTCGAAGAACAGGTCCATCAGCATCGACTTGCCGCGCCCGACGCCGCCCCACATGTAAAGGCCGCGCGGCGGTTCCGGCGCCTTTCGCAGCAGCCTCCACAAGGTCGAACCGCGCGGCGGCGACGCCTCCAGTTCCTGCTGGAGCAGGTCCAGGCGCATCGCCGCCGCCCGCTGGTCGGGGTCGGGCCGCAATTCGCCCGCGGTCACGAGCGCGTCGTAACGGGCGATGACGCTGCTCACCCTGGCAGCGGCTTCTTGGGTTCGGGCGCCTTGCGCACGGTCGCGGTCGATGCCGCGATCAGGTCGTCATCCTGGGAAATGGTCAGGCGCAGGAACATCAGCCGCCCCGTCTCCCGCAGCAATTCGACCTCCGCGCGCAGGACGGGACCGATCTTTCCGGAGCCACAATATTGCATGCTGAGGTCAACGGTCACCGCCGCCGCCTGTTCCGGGCGCCCCATCGCCGCCAGGGCCGCGAAATAGGCATGATCGGCAAATCCGGCGAGAAAGCCGCCATGCAGCGCCCCCAGCCGGTTGGCGTGCGACGGCAGGCTTTCCAGCATGACCGTCGCCCTGCCCGCCGCATCGCTGCGCGAATAGCTGGTGCCGATGGCCGAGTCGAGGAACGTGCCCGGCGCCGTGTCGGTCCAGCACGACCAGCCCGCCCAGGGCCCTTCGGCCACCGGGCTCAGATGACCCGCTCCGTCGCTCACCGTGTCAGAGTTGCCGCTCGACCATCATCTTCTTGGTTTCCGCGATCGCCTTGGCCGGGCTCAGGCCCTTGGGGCAGACATTCGCGCAGTTCATGATGGTGTGGCAGCGATAGAGGCGGAAGGGGTCCTCCAGCTCGTCCAGACGCTCGCCGGTATATTCGTCGCGGCTGTCGGCCAGCCAGCGATAGGCCTGGAGCAGGATCGCCGGGCCCAGGAACTTGTCGCTGTTCCACCAGTAGCTGGGGCAGGAGGTCGAGCAGCAGGCGCACAGGATGCACTCATAGAGACCGTCCAGCTTCTCGCGGTCGGCGGGCGACTGGAGCCGTTCCTTGCCGCTGGGCGCCGGGCTGACGGTTTGCAGCCAGGGCTTGATGCTGTTGTACTGGGCGTAGAAATGGGTGAAATCGGGGACCAGATCCTTGATGACGTCCATGTGCGGCAGCGGCGTGACGCGCACTTCCTTGCCCGCGCATTCCTCGATCGAGGTGGTGCAGGCCAGGCCGTTGCGGCCGTTCATGTTCATCGAGCAGGAACCGCAAATGCCCTCGCGGCACGAACGGCGGAAGGTCAGCGTCGGATCATATTCATTCTTGATCTTCAGCAGGGCGTCCAGAACCATCGGCCCGCAATTGTCGAGATCGATCTCGAACGTGTCGTAGCGCGGATTCTGCCCGGAGTCGGGATCGTAGCGATAGACCTTGAAGCTCTTGACGTTCGTCGCGCCGTCGGGCGCCTTGTGGGTTACGCCCTTGGCGCTGATCTTGCTGTTCTTGGGCAGCGAAAATTCGGCCATTGCTCGTCAAGCCTCTTCGGATAATCCTTCAGTCGGCGTTGCGCATAACAAAAAATCTGCAAAGGTCCAGCACTGACGCAATGCAAAAAACGGGTTGCTTGATTTGTGGCGGTCCTGAGCGCTACGGCGCGGCACACCCTGGAGAGCCAGCCCGTTGCCGACCGACATCGCCTTCCTCGCCATTGCCGAAGCCCATCAGGTCTATCACTGGCTGCCGGCCGCGCTTGCCCTGTCGCGCCGGGCGGGGGTGAAGGTGCATGTGCTTTCCCCCTCCCGCCTGATCCTGGATCTGGTCGCCAGCTATGATCCGGAAGGCGCGCTGGACCTCATCCGCCTGCGCAGGCCGCCCGCCCAACCCGACTCGCTGTTCCGCCAGCCGTCGCGTTTCCTGACGCTGATGCTGAACTATGCGACGGTCCGCCGCTTTCCCCTGTTGGTGACGACGGAGATTTCCAGCGGCTGGCTGCGCACCATGCCCGGCTTTTCCGCCCGCATGATCCAGATCAAGCATGGCGCGGGCGACCGGGAGGGCGGGTACAAGGCGCGCCATTCCGCCTTCGACCTGACGCTGGTCGCGGGCGAGAAGGACCGGCGGCGGCTGATCGACCGCGGGCTCTGCACGGCACAGGATTGCGCGGTCGGCGGCTATGCGAAGTTCGAGCTGAAGGCCGCGCGGCAACGCTTTTTCGACAATGACCGGCCGGTGCTGCTCTACAATCCGCATTTCGATGCCCAATTGTCGTCCTGGCCCTGCCATGGGCCGGAGGTGCTGGCGGCGCTGGAAGCGCTGGAGGGGTGGAACGTCATCATCGCCCCCCATACCAAGCTTGCCTGCCGCACCGCGCCGATCCGCACGACGGCGCCCCATATCCGCGTCGACATGGGCAGCCGTCATTCCATCGACATGAGCTATACGATGAGCGCGGACGTCTATCTGGGCGACGTGTCGAGTCAGGTCTATGAATATCTGCTCCATCCCCGCCCCTGCATCTTCCTCAATCTCGACCGGCGCGACTGGCGCGGCGATGAGGCCTTTGCCCATTGGCGGCTGGGTCAGGTGATCGAGGATATGGGCGTCCTGCCACAGGCGCTTGATCGCGCGGCGGACTTGCAAGCCGGGTTCGTTGATGCTCAGGAAGCGGCCATGTCCGATTCCATCGACCGATCGCCCACGCCTGCTTCCGAAAGGCAGGCCGACCTCATCCTCGATTTCGCCCGGAAATCCGAAAGGACTGCCGCCGCATGACGCAGACGATCATGACCGCGCTGGGGCCGGTGCGGCTGCTGGGCGACAATGCGACCCGCATCTGGGGCATGTCCAATGCCGAACGCTGCCGCCGCATGGCCGAAAGCGCCGCGAAGAACGGCAGCGCATTGGCGGTGGGGCAAGAACTGCTGTTCAACCTGAGCTACGCCTTCGATCCGATGCTGCTGCGGCTGGTGCTGGAGGAGCCGGGGACGGTCTTCGCCTGGGGCACGGTACCGATCGTCGGGCAGGTGCCCGAAGGCAGCGATCCGCTGAGCGCGCCGCATGTCGTCGATCTGTCGGATGGGCGGAAGCTCTACAACCGGCAACTCCGCAAGCTGGAGCAGCCCTTCGTCCGGGAACTGACGCCCGCGACCCGGCGCGGCATCGAACGGCAAAGCTATTTCGGCGCCTATAAGGGCGTCACCGACCTGCTGACCAAATATCTCTGGCCCGAATTGGCGCTGTGGCTGACGCGGCTGGCCGCCTCCATCGGCATGACGCCCAATATGGTGACGGCCATCGGCGCGACGCTCTGCATATTGGCGACCTGGTTCTTCGCGCAGGGGCTGTATTGGACCGGCATGCTTGCCGGCTTCGTCTTCATGGTGCTGGACACGGTGGACGGGAAGCTGGCCCGCTGCACCATCACCTCGTCCAAATGGGGCAATGTGGCGGACCATGGCGTCGACCTGATCCATCCGCCCTTCTGGTGGTATTTCTGGGGCGTGGGGCTGTCGGCCTGGGGGCTGGCGCTGTCGACGCAGACCTTCGCGCTGGTGATGGCGGCAGTGATCGCGGGCTATGTGCTCCAGCGGCTGATCGAGGGGATGTTCATCAAGGATTTCGGCATGGACATCCATGTCTGGGGCCGGTTCGATAGCTGGTTCCGGCTGATCACCGCGCGGCGCAACCCGAATATGGTGATCCTGTTCGTCGCGCTGCTGGCCGGGCGGCCGGACATCGGGCTGATCGCGCTCGCCTGGTGGACGATCATCTCGCTGGGCGTCCATGCGGTGCGGCTGATGCAGGCCTATGGCGTGAAGCGCTCCGGGCGGCCCATCGTCAGTTGGATGGAGGCAAGGGCATGAACGCGACCATCGGGAAATTCGGCTATCCCGCGACCCTGATCGCGGAGTTCGCGCATTGGCTGGTGTTGCTGCGCCCCGCCCAGCCGACGCTGGGGTCGCTGGTGCTGGCGGCGAAGTCCGACGCCACGGCCTTTGGCGACCTGCCGGCGGAAGCCCATGCCGAACTGGCCCTCGCGACCAAGGCGATCGAAAGCGCGCTGACTGAGGCAGTCGGCTATGAGAAGATCAATTATCTGATGCTGATGATGGTGGACCCGCATGTCCATTTCCATGTGCTGCCCCGCCATGGGGGCAGCCGCGAGCATGAGGGCCTGCGGATAACGGACGCCGGATGGCCGGGACAGCCCGACCTCGGCAGCGCGGTGAAGCTCGACCCCGATCAGATCGCCGCGCTGACGGGCTGGCTCAGGCCCTATTTCGCGTAACGCCCCTCGGCCAGCCAGCGGGCGGTGAGCGTCTTCGCCGCCTCCACATCCTGCGGGAAGTCGACTTCCTGCCAGTCCAGCCCCTCGATGGAGACGGTGCCGACGCGGTTGCCCTTGGCGATGATGTCGATGGCGCGCAGATACCAGCGCTCGACGCCCTCGGGCGTGCGCATCATCTGGTCGATCTGGTTGCGGAAGATCGCCGGCCCCTCGCCCTTGAAGGCCAGCATGCCGATGGATTCGGCATTGGTGTCATGGGGCAGCAGCCGCTTGCCGATGGCAAGCAGGCGGCCGGTCTCGTCCCGGTTCACCTTCATGTCGTCATCGTCATAGTCGCCGGGCTTGACGTCCACGGTGACGGTGATGGCGTCCTCCGCCCCCGCGATCAGCTTCGCCACGATCTCGTCCGAAACGATGGTGTCGCCGTTCAGGATGATGAAGTCCCGATCCATCTCCTCCCGCACGATCCAGCAGGTGCCGAGATTGTCCGCCACCTGAAAAAAGGGGTTGAAGACAGTGCGGATGCGCGCGCCGGTGTCGCGGTAGAGTTGCAGCGCGTGATCCTCCACCCGTTCCGTGCGGAAGCCGGTGACGACGACGATGTCGGTCACGCCATTGGCCACCAGCGCGGCGACCTGCCAGCTGATGAGAGTGCGGCCGTTGAAGTCGATCATGCATTTGGGCACGTCGCGGGTCAGCGGAAGCAGGCGCGATCCCTGGCCCGCGGAAAGGATGATGGCTTTCGAGATAGTCATGCGTCGGGCCATTAAAGCAAAGACAGGCGGAGGGACAGGGTGTGTTGCATCACACCCGGCCCAATCCTAGATAGGCGCGCGCCCCAGCGAAGGCGTTGCATCGAAAGGCCGGAACCCAAGTGACGAGCAAGCGCGGATCGGGTGGCGCTCAGGAAGGCTTCGCCCGCATCCTGGCGAATACCGGCTGGCTGCTGGGCGGCAAGGGCGTGGGCGCGGTGCTGAGCCTTGCCTATCTGGCCATCGTCACGCGAACGCTGGGCGTCGCGGATTTCGGCCGGTTCGCGCTGGTGCTGAGCGCCGCTAACGTCATCAAGACGCTGGTCAGCTTCGACAGCTGGCAGATCGTCGTGCGCTACGGCCAGCCGCATCTGGCCGCGGGCGACGGCGATGCGCTGAACCGGGTGCTGCGCTTCTGCATCCTGATCGACCTTGGCTCCGCCGTGGCGGGCGGGCTGATCGCGGCCTTCATCATCCTCGCCTTCGGACCGCTGATGGAATTGTCGGCGGGCATGGGGTGGCAGGCCTGGATCTTCTGCATGGTGATGATGATCACCATCCGCTCCAGCCCGACCGGCGTTCTGCGTCTGTTCGACCGGTTCGATTCGGGCGCCTTTGCCGAAACCATGATCCCGGTGGGGCGGATGATCGGCGCCGGGCTGGCCTGGGTGCTGACGCCCGATGTCACCGGCTTCCTGATCGCCTGGGGCGCGGCGGAATTGTTGTGCGCGATCAGCTATTGGTGGCTGGCGCTGCGCGTCGGAGGCGAAAGGCTGGGGCGCTGGCGGTCCGGCCGGGCGCTGGACGCGCGCAGGGAAAATCCCGGCATCGTCGGCTTTCTCACCGCCACCAATTTGCAGACGACCCTGTCCTCCGTGGGCCAGCAGGTGGCCGTGCTGGTGGTCGGCCTGTTCGTGGGACCGGCGGGGGCTGGCCTCTACCGGCTTGCCAACCAGCTCGCCAATTCCCTGACAAAGATTTCCAGCCTGCTCTCCCGCAGCATCTTCGTGGAACTGAGCCGCACCCATTCCAGCCATGGCCATGAGGCGCTGGGTACGCTGTTCCGGCGGACCAACCGGCTGGCGCTGATCGCAGGGGCCGTGATCATCGCCCTCATCCTGGCCATCGGCCATCCGCTGCTGGGGCTGATCGCCGGCAAGGCATTTCTGCCGGCCTATCCGCTGCTGCTGCTGCTGGGGATCGCGGCCTGCATCGACCTGGTCGGGGTGAGCTATCGTCCGCTGCTGATGGCGACCGACCGGGCCAGCCTGTCGCTGCGCATCACGCTGGTTTCGACCGCCTTGCTGCTGGGGATGCAGGCGGCCTTGTTGCCGATCTATGGCACGGTCGGGGCGGCAAGCGCGAATATCGTCGCCGCGATCGCGGGCTTTGCCATGATGGGGCTGGCGAGCCGACGGGTTTTGACACAGCCCGGCATGAAGGAAGCAGGCTGAACTAACGGAACCGCGCCGGAGAATAAGGCGCCGGATCGATCCCCATGATCTGCGGCGGCAAAGCCTCTCCCCTGAGAAGGGCAGCGCCCAGCAAGGCCGCAGCGGGCGAGGTCTGGATGCCGAACCCGCCCTGCCCCGCAAACCAGAAAAAGCCCCGCGCCGCCGGATCGAAGCCATAGACCGGCGCCCGGTCGCGGGAGAAGCTGCGCAGCCCGGCCCATTTGCGTTCCACCGCCTCGACCGGCCAGTCGACCACCGCCTCGAAGCGGGCGATCGCTTCCGCCACCGCCATTTCCTCCGGCGCGGCGTCGCAGGGCGGCGAAGGCTCCTCGTCATGGGGCGTGAGCCAGACCCGGCCCTCCCCCTCCGGCTTGAAATAGAATTGCGAGGCAAGGTCCATGACCAGCGGCAGATCGGCCGCAGGCATGGCAGGCACGCGCAACTGCACCACTGTCCGCCGCAGCGGCGCAATGCCAATCGGCACGACCCCGCAGGCCCGGGCCACATCGTCCGCCCAGGCCCCCGCCGCGTTGACGATCATGGTGCAATCGATCGCGCCCCTGTCCGTTTCGACCCGCCAGCCGCCGTCCCGCGCCTCGGCACGCCGCAACGCCGTCGCCAGCCGCACCTCGCCGCCCAGGCGACGGAACAGCCGCAACCAGGCCTGATGCAACGCCGCCACGTCGATGTCGCGCACACCCGGCTCCAGCACGCCCAGCGTCCATTCCGGCCGCAGTCCAGGGACAAGCCCGGCAGGCTCGACCGGAACCAGGTCCACCTTGCCGCCGAACTGCTCCAGCAGGCGGTCCCGCGCCGCCGCATCGCCTGCCCGCCCGATATGCAACGTCCGGCGCGGCGTCAGGAAAGGGGTGTCGGAAAAGTCCGGATCGGGCGCGGCCAGCATCGGTCCCGACGCCGTGGTCAGGGGCTGAACCGCCAGCCCGCCATAGGTCTCCTCCCAGAAGGAGACCGCCCGCCCCGTCGCGTGATAGCCGGCGCTCGGCTCCATCTCCAGCATCAGCACGCTGGCACGGTCCGCCAGCACCGCGCCAAGGCTCGCCCCGGCGATCCCGCCGCCGACAATCACGATGTCGGGCCGGTTCATTCCAGTCCGGCCCGGCCGGGGGCGACTTCATCCAGAAAGCAATCGATCCGCGCCAAGGCATCCAGCCGCACCGGGTCCAGCTCCCGCAATATCTCGTGCGCGGCCTCCCGCCCATAGACATGCAGCCGCGCGCCGGCGATCCGCGCCGCGATCCGCGCGATGGCAGGCGTGGAGACGAGCCGGTCGGTCCGCGCCGCCAGGATGAGCAAGGGCACGGCAATCCGCTCGATCGCGCGCCCCTGCTCCAGCGCGCGGGTCGAATGCAGCGCCTGCGCCACCCATTTCCAGCTCGGCGGGCCCAGCGCCACCTCCCTGCTATGATCGCGCCACCACAGCTCATCGGCATAGCGTTCGGGATCGTGGGTCAGCCGCTTCTGCCGCATGCGCCGCTGGCGTTCCGACTCCTCCTTCTGCGTCCACGCCTGCTTTTCGGCAAAGCCCAGGGCGCACATCGCTTCGGCAATGGCCACCGCCAGCCAGCGCGGCAGGGGCGCGGTGTGCAGTCCCATCATCGGCGCAACCGTCACGGCGGCATCGGGCGGAGCCATCCCCTCCGCCAGCGCGCGCAGCAACAGATGGCCGCCCATGCTGTGACCGACGATCACGCTCGGCCCCACCCCCTGCCCGCGCCAATCGGTGGCGAAGGCTTCAAGGTCGGCGATCCACTGTCCGAAATCGTCGATATGGCCGCATAGCGGATCGCCGGTCGTGCGGCCCGATCCGCCCTGACCGCGCCAGTCGAAGCCGGTGACCGCCCAGTCCCGGTCAGCCCAGTGGCGGATGACCTCAAGATATTTCTCGATCATGTCGCCGCGTCCACCCAGCACCAGCATCCGGCCGCGACCACCTTCGCCCAGCCGGTAGCGGCGAAGGCGCCAGCCATCGGGCGCGGTCCAGTAATCGAGCCGCCCGTCCATCGGCCAGGCGCGCCGGTCGAAGGCAACGGGAACGAAACGGGGCGAATCCATGCGCCGCATGGTTACGCTTTGGTAAGCCATGCGGTCTATAGTTTCGAACCCATGACGGGGGATATTTTCCAAATGGCGCTGATCGGCGCCCTGACAGTGCTGCTGATCGTGGCGTCCGTCACCGATCTGCGGTCGCGCATCATCTCCAACCGGCTCAACCTGACGGTGGCCGCGCTGGCGCCGCTCTGGTGGCTGGCCTGCGGCCTGCCCTTCTGGCCGGGCATGGCGGTGCAGCTGCTGGTGGCGCTGATCGTGTTCATGGCGTTCGCCGCCCTGTTCGCGCTCGGCTGCATGGGCGGCGGCGACGTGAAGCTGCTGGGCGCGCTGGCGCTCTGGTTTCCCTGGCAGGCGACCCTGTCGATGCTGATGCTGATGGCGGTGCTGGGGGGCATCGTCACCATCGTGACCGTCGTGCACCATCGCATGACCCGGCGGCTGGGCCAGCCGCAAATCCCCTATGGCATCGCCATCTCGTTCGCAGCGCTTTGGCTGCTTGGCGAACGATATATTAACCAATTTGCGTGAATAAACGGGGGCTCGGGCGCAACTCGTCCGATTGAGGGAGGCGAATTTCATCATGGATGCCAAGAAGATCGTGCTGCTGGTGGGGGCGCTGATCATAGCGGTCACTACAGCCCTGCTTGCACGCAACATGCTGAGTTCGTCGAGCGCACCGCAAGCGGGCGCCTCGTCCATGCCGGTCGAGGCTGACCAGCCCCATGTGCTGGTCGCGACCAAGGCCCTGCCGGTGGGCACCATCCTGGATGCGGAGAGCTTCCGCTTCCAGCCCTGGCCCAAGGATCTGGTCGAGCAGGCCTATTATATCAAGGGCCAGGCCGATCCGCAGAAGCTGGTGGGCAGCGTCATCCGCACCGCCATTTCCGCCGGCCAGCCGATGACCCTGGGGTCGGTGATCAAGCCGGGCGATCGCGGTTTCCTGGCCGCGGCCCTCGGGCCGGGCATGCGCGCCGTGACCGTGCCGGTGTCGGCGCAGAATTCAGTGGCAGGCTTCGTCTTTCCGGGCGACCGCGTCGACCTGATGCTGACGCAGAGCGTCAGCGGCGGCGGCGAAGGCGAACCGCTCAAGGTCTCCGAAACCATCCTGCGCAATCTGCGCGTGCTCGCCACCGACCAGCGCATGGACGCGCTGGGCGCCGACGGCAAGCCGGTGGTTCAGACCTATTCCAACGTCACCATCGAAGTGACGCCGAAGATTGCGGAGAAGATCGCGGTGGCCCAGACCATCGGCTCGCTCTCGCTCTCGCTGCGCTCGCTCGCGGACAACAGTTCCGAACTGGACGCGGCCATTGCCGGCAGCGACGTCGACCTGCCGGACGGCAGCAATCCCAATGCGGAAAAGAAGCTGCTGGCCAGCATCGCCGCTCGCCCGGTCGACAAGGGCAGCACCTATTCCACAGGCGCCGACGTCTCGCGCTATCAGCGCAGCAGCGTCCCCGCCAAGCCTTTGCAGGCCATGGCTGCTGGCGGCGCTCCCGTCATCGGCGCGCCGGTCGGCGGAGGCATTGTCGGCCAGGGGCCGGTGATCCGCGTCGCCCGCGGAACCAGCGTGACCGTCGTTCCGGTCGGGGGGAAGTAAGATGAAGGGGTTCACTGTTCACACCCGTGCGGCCAGGCCGCACACCCTCTCGGCTCTTGCGGCCAAGCCGCTGCTCGGCCCCGCCATCGCGCTCGGCCTGGCGGTTGCAGCCGCTGCCGCGCCGACCACCGCGCTCAACGCCGCGCCCGCCTCCATGCAGGACAATGCGATCCTGCTCTCCGTGGGCGGCAGCAAGGTCATCAACCTGCCGGCCAAGATGTCGGACGTGGTGATCGGCGATCCGGATGTGGTCGACGTTCATGTCCGTTCGCAGAACCAGCTTTACCTGATCGCGAAGAAGGCGGGCGAAACCACCGTCTTCGCGACGGCGACGAACGGCAAGGTGCTGTTTTCCGGGACGGTGCGGGTCGGCAACAACCTGACCAGCATCGACGACATGCTGAAGCTGGCGATGCCGAACGCGGACATCGCCGTCAACAAGATGAACGGCATGGTCCTGCTGACCGGCACCATCGCCGCGCCGGAAGACGCGGCGGAGGCCGAAAGGCTGACCCAGGCCTTCGTCGGCAAGGAAGTGACCGTGGTCAGCCGCCTGCGCACCGCGACGCCGCTTCAAGTCAACCTGCAGGTCAAGATTGCCGAAGTCAGCAAGGATGTTGGCCATAAGATCGGCATCAGCCTTGCCTCCCGCGATCCTGGACTGGGCAAGGTCGTCGGCAATATTGGCGGCGGCATCCGTAATCCGCTGACCTTCAATGCCGATGGCGGCGGGACGTTCAACAACCTCTACGATGGCAGCTACACGCTCGGCGGCGTCGCCCGTATCCTGGGCATGGACATCGGTGCCGCTCTGGACCTTGCGGAATCGAGTGGTCTTGCCACCACCTTGGCCCAACCCAACCTGACCTCGCTCTCGGGTGAAACCGCCAGCTTCCTGGCAGGCGGCGAATATCCCTACACAATCAGCAATGGCACGCAGGGTAACAGCATCGAGTTCAAGCAATATGGCGTGCAGTTGGCCTTTACACCAACCGTACTTGCTGATGGCCGCATTTCGCTGCGTGTCCGCCCAACCGTGTCGAGCTTGGACTTCTCCGTTGATTCCAGCGTTCCGGCCCTCAAGAGCCGCACCGCCGAAACGACGGTGGAACTGGGTTCAGGTCAGGCCTTCATGATCGCGGGGCTTTTGAGCAGCGAAACGGCGAACAATATCAACAAGGTTCCCGGCCTGGGCAATCTGCCGATCTTGGGGAGCCTCTTCAAGTCGCGCAGCTTCCAGCGCAACGAGACGGAACTCGTTATTCTCGTCACCCCCTATCTGGTGAAGCCGATGAATGCTTCGGACGTGCGCCTGCCGACGGACGGGTTCCGCAACGCCAATGAAGGTCAGGGACTCTTCCTGCAGCAGATGCACGACGGCGTCAGCGGGGCCCGCTCCCCCATGCCGAGCCGCGCGCCGGGCGCTCCGGCGCCCGCGCCGGGTCCGCAAAGCTCCGCCGCTCTGCCGCCGGTTGCCTCTCGTGACACCGGCAAGCGTTCGAAGGACGCCGCGCCCGGCTTCAGCTTCTGATCCGAAGGACGAAAGACATGACTTTCCAGTCTCGCAAGACCCCCGTCCTCCCCGGCCTTGTCCGCCTTGGCGCGCTCGCGCTGATGGCCCTGCCGCTCGCCGGCTGCCAGACCGACCAGGCCGCCAATCGCGGCGTGCAGTCGGTCCATCAGCCGGTCGTCAGCCACACCGCCTTCACCTATGATGTGCAGGCGGCCCCCGATGGCGGCCTCACCGCATCGGAGGCGCGCCGGCTGGACGACTGGTTCGTTTCCATCGGCCTTGGCTATGGCGATCAGGTCGCCGTGGCGACGGATGCGGGCTATTACAGCCCTGCCCTGCGCGAAGGCATAGCCGATGTGGTGGCGCGGCACGGCATGCTGGTGGGCGAAGACGGCACCGCCGTCGCCGGCACCGCGCCGCAGGGCGCCGTGCGCCTGATCGTGCGCCGCGCCACCGCCCGCGTGCCCGGCTGCCCCGACTGGTCGGACAAGCCGGAAACCGACCAGCAACTGGGCGCATCGACCAATTTCGGCTGCGGCGTGAACGGCAATCTGGCCGCGATGATCGCCAATCCGGAGGATCTGGTGCGCGGCCAGACCACCGACAGCGACCTGCGCACCGCCACGTCCAACCGCGCGATTTCGACCTATCGCGAAAAGGCGCCGACCGGTTCCGGCGACCTCAAGACCCTGTCGGGAGGCAATTGACATGAACGCACCCTGGAAACCCGGCGCATCCGGCCAGCGTGACCCCTTCCATGCCTTCGTCTGCGACGATCACAGTTTTGACCTGCTGCGCGTCGTCGCGGCGGAAATGGGCTGGGCGCCGGAAAAGGTGAACAAGGGCGGCATGCGCAACGCCGTGCAGTCCCTGTCGATCACCGCTTCGCCGCAGATCCTGTTCATCGACATGTCGGAAAGCGGCGATCCGCTGAACGACATCAACAGCCTTGCCGAAGTGTGCGAACCCGGCACGGTCGTCATCGCGGCAGGCCAGGTCAATGACGTGCGCCTATATCGCGACCTGCTGGCCAGCGGCATCCAGGACTATCTGCTGAAGCCCTTCGGCGCGGACCAGTTGCGCGACGCGCTGGCGCAGGCGCAGGCCGTATTCTTCGCGCCACGCGATGCGGGGCCGGAACGGCCGCACATGACCACGGCGGTCATCGGCACGCGCGGCGGCGTGGGCGCGTCCAGCTTGGCAACCTCGCTCGCCTGGCTGCTCAGCGACAAGAGGCAGCGCCCGACCGCCCTTCTCGACCTGGACGTCCATTTCGGCACCAACGCGCTGGCGATGGACCTGGAGCCGGGGCGCGGCCTGACCGACGCCATCGAAAATCCCAGCCGCATCGACGGTCTGTTCATCGAACGCGCGATGGTGCGCGCGAGCGACACGCTGGCGATCCTGTCGGCCGAAGCGCCGATCAGCCAGCCCCTGCTGACCGACGGCGGCGCCTTCTACCAGTTGCTGGAGGAGTTCCGCGCGGCTTTCGAATGCAGCGTCATCGACCTGCCGCGCGCCATGCTGATCCAGCATCCGCATCTGATGAGCGACGTGAACGTCACCGTCGTGGTCACGGAACTGACGCTGGCGGCGGCGCGGGATTCGATCCGCATCCTGTCCTGGCTCAAGACCAACGCCCCGCAGTCGCGCGTGCTGGTGGTCGCCAACCGCGTCCACCCCGGCGCGCCGGAAATCAGCCGCAAGGATTTCGAACAGTCGATCGAGCGCAAGGTGGACGTGCTGATCCCCTTCGACCTCAAGGTCGCCTCGCAGGCCGCCAAGCTGGGCAAGACGCTGGCGGAGACGGCCAAGGGCAGCAAGGTCGGGGCCGCCTGCAACACCCTGCTGGATGCGGTATTGGGCGCGGCGGAGGAGGCGGAAGCCGATGAAGGCCGCGCGACCTCGTCGAAGAAGGGCGATTCCCTGCTGGGGAAGATCAGCGATCTCAAGAGCATGATCCCTTCGCGCCGCAAGGGCAAGGCTTCGGCCTGAACAGGATGGGCCGTGCCGCCTGGGGGCGGCATGGCCGCTTTGATGGAACCGGATAAGAAACGGGCAGGCACATGAACGGCAATATCATCCTGATGGCGGTGCTGCTCGCAACCATGCTGGGCCTGATCGTCATGGCCTTTGGCGGCCCGTCGCCCGAAAAGGCGCAGAAGCGCCGCATGGAACTGATCCGCGGCCGGCACAGCGATTCCACCGACGTCATATTGGAAGCGCGCATGCGCAAGGCGATCTCGAACCGCCCGGCCGGCAATGAATCGTCGATGCTGGTGTCCCTGGTGCCCAATCCGGAAAACCTCGCCAAGCGTATCCGCATGACCGGCAAGAAATGGACCGTCAGCCAGTATATGACCGCCTGCGCCGTGATCTTCCTGCTGCTGTCCGCCGTGCTGATGCTGCGCGGATTCCCGCCGCTGTTCGCCGTGATGCTGGGCCTCGCGGCGGGGCTTGGCCTGCCGCATATGTGGATCAGCCGGCTCATCAAGGGCCGCGTGCTGAAATTCAACGCCAAGTTTCCAGACGCATTGGAACTGCTGACCCGGGGCCTGCGCTCGGGCCTTCCCATTGCCGAGACGCTGAACGTCGTGTCGAGCGAAGTGCCGGGACCGGTGGGCGAGGAATTCAAGCTGATCACCGAACGCATCAAGATCGGCAAGACCATGGATCAGGCGTTGCAGGAGACCGCCGACCGGCTGGGCACGCCCGAGTTCCAATTCTTCGTCATCAGCCTGGCGATCCAGCGCGAAACCGGCGGCAATCTGGCGGAAACCCTGTCCAACCTCGCCAACGTGCTGCGCCAGCGCGCGCAGATGAAGCTCAAGATCCGGGCGATGTCCTCGGAATCCAAGGCGTCGGCCTATATTATCGGCGTGCTGCCTTTCACGGTATTCGGCCTGATCTGCTACATCAACTACGATTACATGTCCCCCTTCTTCACGCCCGACCCAGCCGGGATATTCGGCCTTTCGACCATGCAGGTGGTCGGCATCGGCGGCATGTGCTGGATGGCGATCGGCGCCTTCATCATGGCGCAGATGATCAACTTCGAAATCTGAGGAAGCCGACAAGATGGAAAGCACACCCGTCCCCGCCGGCACCCTCTTCGGCCTGACCGCCACTGATTTCGGCACGCTGCTCGCCGCCCTGGCGACACTGGCGACGCTGTTCGCGCTTTATGCGGTCATGACCGTGCGCGATCCGATGGCAAAGCGCGTCAAGGCGCTCAACGAACGGCGCGAACAGCTGAAGGCCGGCATCACCGCCTCCACCGCGCGCCGCCGCGCCAAGCTGGTGAAGAAGAACCAGACGACCGACCAGATGCGGTCGCTCCTCTCCAGCCTGAAGGTGCTGCAGGACGATCAGCTCAAGGAAGCGCAGATCAAGCTGGCCCAGGCCGGCATCCGGTCGAAGGACTGGGCGGTCGCGGTGATCTTCGGCCGCATGATCCTGCCGATCGTCATCGGCGGCATGGCGGCGCTGCTGCTCTATGCTGTGGGCATCTTCCCCGAATGGGGCGGCGCGAAGCGCTTCATGGCGTTCGCCGGCGCGTTGCTGCTGTCCTACAAGGCGCCCGACATCTTCATCGACAACAAGATCCAGAAGCGTTCCGCCGCGATCCGCAAGGGGCTGCCGGACGCGCTGGACCTGCTGGTGATCTGCGCCGAGGCTGGATTGACCGTCGACGCCGCCTTCAGCCGCGTCGCCCGTGAACTGGGCAAGGCCTATCCGGAACTGGGCGATGAATTCCACCTGACCGCCATCGAACTCAGCTTCCTTACAGAGCGGCGCATGGCCTTCGAGAACCTGGCCACCCGCGTCAAGCTGGACGCGATCAAGGGCGTGGTCACGACCATGATCCAGACGGAAAAATACGGCACGCCGCTGGCTTCGGCCCTGCGCGTGCTGTCCGCCGAATTCCGCCACGAACGCATGATGCGTGCCGAGGAAAAGGCCGCGCGCCTGCCCGCGATCATGACCGTGCCGCTGATTCTCTTCATCCTGCCGACCCTGTTCGTCGTCATCCTGGGTCCGGCCGCCTGCTCGATCAGCCAGGCCTTCTAAAATTTTGAAGGGGCGCAGGCGCGTTGCCGTAGCGTCCCTTCGAACGCCCGCGAAAGCCGCTGATTTTCCGCCTTGGCGAAGCGGCCGATCCTGCCCTATCCCCTTTTGCAAAGACGCAAAACCGGAGAGGTCCATGGTCGCCATCACCCGCATCGCCGCCCGCGCCGCGCTGCCCATCCTGCCCCTGTTCGCCGCCCTGCCCGCGCAGGCCGCCCAGCCCATCACAGGCCGCTGGGCCACGGTCGACGGCAAGGCCATCGTCCAGATCGCCCCCTGCGGCAAGACGCTCTGCGGGCGGATAGAAAAGATCGTGAAACCCACCCCCGGCCGCCCCCAGACCGACATCAAGAACCCCGATCCGGCCCAGCGCGGCAAGCCGCTGACCGGTCTGGCGCTGCTCACCGGCTTTGCCGACGCGGGCGATCTGTGGAAAGGGTCGATCTACGATCCGGAACGCGGCAAGACCTATAACAGCAAGGTCAGCCGAAACGGCGACGGCACGTTGAAGGTGCAGGGTTGCATCATGATGTTTTGCAAGACCCAGACATGGACGCCCATGCGCTGATCGGCTGACCTCTTTTTGGATGAAGCCAGCCATTCCCCCTCCGCGGGCGGGAGGGGGTGAGCCAGCGCGACATCTGCGGAGATTCCCAACGGCCAGGCCGGAAACTCGCTACGCTCGCGCTCACCCTCCGCCTCCCGCCCAAAAACGAAATGCCCCGGCCAAGGCCGGGGCATTTCGTTTTAGAGCAGATTCCGATCCGATTGCATCGGCTCGACTGCTCTCAGTTTTTGTTTTGTCGCGTTTTCCGAGTCAGCAGATGATTCCATCTGCTTGGAAGACGCTCTAGCTCTGCCGCTGGGATCAGGCCGCCTTGCGCGCCTTGGTCAGCTTCTTCATCAGCATGTCCCGCTTCAACCGCGACAGATGGTCGATGAACAGCACGCCCTGCAGATGATCCATCTCATGCTGGAGGCAGGTGGCCAGCAACCCTTCCAGCCGCTCCTCATGGATGCGTCCGTCCCTGTCCATCCAGCTCGCGCGGATGCTCGCCGGCCGCTCCACTTCCGCAAACTGGTCGGGGACGGACAGGCAGCCCTCATTATAGACCGACAGGTCCTCCGATCCTTCCAGGATTTCCGGATTGATGAACACCATCGGCTTCCTGACCGGCGGCGCGCCCTCCTCATCGGATTCGGGTTCCTGCAGGTCGATCACCAGCACCCGCTTGGGTACGCCCACCTGGATCGCGGCCAGGCCGATGCCCGGCGCGTCGTACATGGTTTCGAACATGTCGTCGATCAGACGCTGCAATTCGTCATCGATCGCCTCCACCGGAGACGAGATGGTACGCAGGCGCGGATCGGGCGCCTCCAGGATAGGAAGAATGGCCATGGAACCAAAATAATCGGACGGCCGGAAAATTTCAAGCGACCGCCACATTCACCCGACGGGGCGCCGCGCCCTCAGCGCCTGGGCCAATGTCCCCTCGTCCAGATAGTCCAGTTCCCCGCCCACCGGCACGCCATGCGCCAGTTGCGTCAGGCGCACGGGAAAACGCTCCAGCCGTTCGGCCAGATAATGGGCGGTGGTCTGTCCCTCCAGCGTCGCGTTCATCGCCAACACCACCTCGTCTATGCCGCCGGCCTCCACCCGCGCGACCAGCGCATCGATGGACAGGTCCTCCGGACGCACGCCTTCCAGCGCAGACAGCCGACCGCCCAGCACATGGAATCGCCCCGGGAACAGTCGCGACTTATCGAGCGCCCACAGGTCCGCAACATCCTCCACGACGCAAAGCGCCCGCGCATCCCGGCGCGGATCGGCGCAGATGCCGCAGGGATCGACGGTATCGACATTGCCGCACAGGCTGCATGTCACCAGCCGTTCGTTCACCGCATCCAGGGCGCGCAGCAGCGGCTCCAGCGCGGATTCCCGCTTCTTGAGCAGGTGCAGCACGGCACGCCGCGCCGAACGCGGGCCAAGGCCGGGCAGGCGGGACAGCGCCTGCGTCAGCGCTTCGATCTCGGGAGAAGCCATGGAACCGGAATAAGGGCTTGCAAGTCGTGGGCACAAGGGGTTTGAGAGGCGTCTTCGGAAATACGCCCCCCAGCGCATTTCAGAGGCGGCGCCGGCCGGCGCCGAAACCCAACAAAAGGCCCGCCATGCGCATCGTTTATATGGGAACCCCGGATTTCGCCGTGCCGGCCCTGGCGGCATTGGCAAAGGCCGGGCATGACATCGTCGCCGCCTACAGCCAGCCGCCCCGCCCGGCCGGACGCGGCAAGGCGCTCCGTCCGTCCCCCGTCCATGCGAGGGCGCTGGAAATGGGCATAGAGGCGCGCACGCCGGTTTCGCTGAAGGATGCCGGGGTGCAGGCCGCCTTCGCCGCGCTGAACGCCGATGTGGCGGTGGTCGCCGCCTATGGCCTGATCCTGCCGCGCCCGATCCTGGAGGCGCCGCGCATGGGCTGCATGAACATCCACGCCTCCCTCCTGCCTCGCTGGCGCGGCGCTGCGCCGATTCAGCGCGCCATCCTCGCTGGCGACAATGTCACGGGGGTCACCATCATGGACATGGAGGCAGGGCTGGACACCGGCCCGATGCGCGCCAAGCATGTGACGCCCATAGAGGACAAGACCGCCGGCGCGCTGACGCAGGAACTGGCCGAAGCCGGCGCGGAACTGATGGTGGAGGTGCTGGACGACCTCTCCCTCCACCCGCCTGTCGCCCAGCCGGAGGAAGGCGTCACCTACGCCTCCAAGATCGAAAAGGCGGAATCGCGGATCGATTTCAGCCGCGACGCGCATCAGGTCGAACGGCAGGTGCGCGCCTTCAACCCCATGCCGGGCGCCTTCTTCGAATATCGCGGCGAACGGTTCCGCATCCTCGCCGCCCATGTCGAGGAGAATGACGGCCCGGCGGGCGAGTTGCTCGACAACAGCCTGCTGATCGGCTGCGGCCATGGCAGCATCCGCCCGACGCTGATCCAGCGCGCGGGCAAGGGCGCGATGTCGGCGGGCGAATTGCTGCGCGGCTATGACATGCCCGCCGGCAGCCGGATCGACGCCTGACCCCATGACCCGTTTCGCCTTCACCGTCGAATTCGATGGCCGCCCCTTCATGGGCTGGCAGCGGCAGGCCCATGGGCCGAGCGTGCAGCAGGCGATGGAGGACGCCATCTTCGCCGTCACGGGCGAACAGGTCGCGGTCCATGCGGCGGGGCGGACCGATGCGGGCGTCCACGGCCTTGGCATGCGCGCCCATGCCGACATTGCGAAGGACATCGCGTCCTTCCGCCTGATGGAGGCGCTGAACGCGCTTCTCCGGCCGGCGCCGGTCGCGATCCTTGCCTGCGAGGCCGTGGCGGACGACTGGCATGCGCGCTTCTCCTGCACCGGCCGCTCCTATGTCTATCGCATCGCCAACCGCCGCGCGCCGCTGACCTGGGAAAATGGGCTGGTCTGGCGGGTGATCCAGCCGCTGGATGCGGGCGCGATGCAGCAGGCCGCGCAACTGCTGGTCGGTCGGCACGACTTCACGACCTTCCGCTCGGTCCACTGCCAGGCGGAAAGTCCGGTGAAGACGCTGGACCGGCTGGATGTGGAGCGTGCGGGCGACCGCCTCGCCATCCATGCGGAGGCGCGGTCCTTCCTGCACCATCAGGTGCGGTCGATGGTGGGATGCCTTGCCATGGTGGGCATGGGGCGCTGGTCGATAGGCGATCTGGAGGCGGCGCGGGACGCGAAGGACCGGGCGGCCCTGGGATTGAACGCGCCGCCCGACGGACTCTATTTCGTGCGGGCGCGTTACCCGGGCGAGTAATCATGCTCCTGCGCAGGCGGGAACACCATGTCCTAGAGGCTTGCCCGGAACGGCGTGAAATTCGTGCCCTCGTCGAAGACGTCCAGCCCCTCCGCGCGCTTGAGGCGATTGACCACCACATAGGTCACGGGCGTCAGCACCGCTTCCCACGTCACCTTCATCAGCCAGTTGGTGACCATCACCGTCGCCACCTGCGCGTTGGTCCAGTCTCCATAAAAGGCGAGCGGATAGAAAAGCAGGCTGTCCACCCCCTGCCCGACGACCGTCGATCCGATGGTCCGCATCCACAAATGCCTGCCCTGCGTCAGCAGCTTCATCTTGGCGAGGACGAAGCTGTTGGCGAACTCCCCCGCCCAGAAGGCGGTGACGGAGGCGAAGACGATGCGCCACGTGCTGCCGAACACGGCCTCATAGGCCTTCTGGTCCGGCCATCCCTCCGCCGGAGGCAGCTTCACCACCACCCAGCTCATCAGCGCCATGAACAGCATCGCGCCAAAGCCCGCCCAGACGCATCGCCGCGCCCGCGCATAGCCATAGACTTCCGTCAGCACGTCGCCCAGCACATAGCCCAAAGGAAAGAAGAGGATGCCCGCGCCAAAGGTGAAGCCGCCCAGCGTCGACAGCTTCGCCGCGCCGATCAGGTTGGACAGCAGCAGGATCGCGACGAAACCGGCCATGCAGAAATCGAAATAGCGCAATGGGCGCGCACCCAGCGCATAGGCGTCGATTTTCCTTACCCCCGCATCGCTCATGCGCCCCTGCATATCGGGCCGGCGCGCAAATGCAATGCCGCCCATGATTGCAAGCCGGTCAAAGCCCCGCTATCGAACGCGCCGACGGCCCCGTAGCTCAGCTGGATAGAGCATTCGCCTTCTAAGCGAATGGTCACAGGTTCGAATCCTGTCGGGGTCGCCATTTTTCGCCAGTTCAGCGCTTTTCGGGGCGGCCGGCCCGTTCCCGGATCGGCCGCATCGCTTCATGGACCATGCCGCTCAGCAGCAGGCTGCCCTGCCGCGACAGATGGTCGTCGTCGGAATAAAGCGGCACGCCATGCATCATCGTCGCGCAATGGCCGGTGCCGCAGAGAAGGCGGTGCGGATAGACGACGCCGGCCGCGAAGCGCCGCCGCATCTCGTCGAAGGCGCCGAACACGTCGCGCTGCCGCCGCAGATAATCCGCCAGCGGCAGGTCCAGTTGCGCCGGTTCGCTGTAGAGTTCCGCCCGCGCAAGGCTTTCCGGCACGTTGCGGCGGAATTCCGGAATGGGCGCGACCAATATGACCCGCTTGCCCATGCCGGTCAGTGTCCGCACCGTTTCCTTCAGCCCGGCGCGAAACAGCAAGGCGTCGCGCTTGAGGCTCCGGTCGTCATTCCCGTCCCGGCCGAGATAGCAGGGCGTGCCGCCTTCGGGGCGGCGTCCATTGGCGCACAGACCCCAGCGGGACACCAGGAAGACCGTGTGGATCGTCGGACTGTCGCGCAGCATCGCCAGCACCTGCGCGTTGAAGGCGCTGCAATCATGGCTGGCGGGCTGGTCCAGCCGATCCAGCCCCAGCAGGGTGGGGCAGGCGGGGTAGGATGCGATCCGTCCGGAAAGGCCCAGCGCATCGCCTGCCTGATCGAATGCGGGTTTCAGCGCATGGGCGTGGGAATCGCCCCAGAGCAGGAAACTGGGTGCCGTGCCGTTATGCGCGCCCACCGCGCACAGCGCCCGGTGCCGCACCGCCGCCATGCCCGAACAGCGCTCCGGCAGATAGGCCATGCTCCGGCTCGCCGCATCGAGCGCGGCGACGGAGGGCGCCACTCGCGCAGGCAGGCCGCCGGACAGGTAGAGCATCGCGCCCGCTCCGCACCCTGTCGCCATCATCGCGCCGGCGAGCGCGAAGGCGCGGCCTGCCGTGAAGCGACGGGCCCGGCGGAACGGCTCCTCAATGAAGCGCCAGGAGAAAGCGGCGAGGAGGAGCGAGAGCAGGATGATGAGCAACTGCTCCCGCAACCGCCAGTCGCCGTCCGTGCGATAGGTCCAGAAGACGACAAGCGGCCAGTGCCACAGATAGAGCGAATAGGAGATGCGGCCGACCGCCACGGGCACCGCGCCGCCCAGCAGATGGCTGACCGCCGACCCGCTCTGCCCCGCATGCAGGATCAGTAGCGCCCCCAGCACCGGGTAAAGCGCGTTCAGCCCCGGAAAGGCCGTCGCGCTGGAAAAGCCGAACAGCGCCCAGCCGATCGACGCCACCCCCGCCAGCGCGCAGAGCTGCGCCGCCCAACGGTTCCGCAGCGGCGGCAACATATCCGTTGCCAGCAACGCGCCCGCCAGCAACTCCCAGGCGCGGGGAAAGGGAAGGTAGAAGGCCAGCACCGGCGCACGGTCGACCAGCAGCAGCGCCGTGGCGAAGGACAGAAGCGCCACCACCCCCAGCAGGAGCCGCGTCCGCCCGCCCGCCCGAAAGGCACACAGCATCAGCAGCGGGAAGAGGATGTAGAATTGCTCCTCCACCGCCAGCGACCATGTGTGCAGCAGCGGCGCTTCTTCCGCGGCGCTGCCGAAATAGCCGCTATGCCGCGCGAAATGGAGGTTGCTGGCGAACAGCACCGTCGCCACGGCGCTCAGGCCAAGCGCGCGATAGTCCAGCGGCAGCAGGATCTGGCTGCCGGCGATGATGGTGACGGCGATGGTCGCGAACAGGGCGGGGAATATCCGGCGGATGCGCCGCACATAGAAATCGGTGAGGCTGAACCGGCCTTCCGCTAGCTCCCGCGCAATGATCGAGGCGATCAGATAGCCGGAGATGACGAAGAAGATGTCGACGCCAACGAAACCTCCGGAAAAGGGCCAGAGGCGGACATGATAGAACAGCACCGGCAGCACCGCCAATGCGCGCAGCCCATCGATGTCGCGCCGATAGGCAACGGACGGGCTGGCCTCCAGCGCGGTCGGCGCGGGCAAGGTCGGACAGGATGCGCTGGCGGCGATGCTTTCCCTCCTCTTTTCCGGGATCTGGCAGGCGCTGATGGTGATAGAGCCTGTCTCGACCGGCGCATCGGCGCATCGGGACAGCCGCCGGGGTCAAAGGTGTTAGGGGGCTGGCTGGAAGGCGCAAGGAAGGGACGCGCAAGGGAGGCGCGCCTAGTCCGATCGGTCAGTCGCCGCCGCCACGCCCCTCCGCCGAACGCAACAGCAGGTCGTCAGTCACCGTCATGGTGAAGATGGGATCGGCGTCCGGCGGCACCTCCGCTATGGCGTCGACGAAGGCGGCGCGCGTCTCGGGATCGTCATAGACCATCTTCTGATCGAAAGCCGCGCGCCAGCTCGCCTCGTCCGGCCATTCGGCATAGCCGACGAAGCGCCCGTCGGCATCACGATGCAGGCGTGAACCGTAGCTGCCATATTTTTCGCGGATCAGGTCGGTTCCCCGGCGCCAGGCCTTGCGGAACTGATCCTCCTTGCCGGGGTGAACGCGCCACCAATAGACCGCGACGAACATCGTGCCTCTCCTTTGCGCAGGAGAATGACGCTCCCCGGCGAAGGTTGCGACAAAAAAGGCGCGCAGGACCGGCCTGCGCGCCCTTCCTCAAACCCCCAACTCGGATCAGAGGACCGACTGGCCGGTCTTTTCCCAGTCCGCCAGGAAGCCGGCAATGCCCTTCTCGGTCAGCACATGGTTGAACAGCGCCTTGATGACGGACGGCGGCGCGGTCATCACGTCGGCGCCGATCTTCGCGCTTTCCAGCACATGGATCGGGTGACGCACGCTTGCGACCAGGATTTCCGTGGCGAAGGAATAATTGTCGTAGATCAGGCGGATGTCCTCGATCAGCTTCATGCCGTCGAAGCCATTGTCGTCATGTCGCCCGACGAAGGGCGAGATGAAGGTCGCGCCCGCCTTGGCCGCCAGCAGCGCCTGATTGGCCGAGAAGCAAAGGGTGACGTTCACCATCACGCCATCCCCGGTCAGCGCCTTGCAGGTCTTGAGGCCATCGATGGTCAGCGGCACCTTGATGCAGACATTGCCGGCGATCTTCCGCAAGACCGCGGCTTCCTTCATCATCGTCTCATGGTCGAGCGCGACGACCTCCGCCGACACGGGGCCTTCCACGATGCCGCAGATTTCCTCCACCACTTCCAGGAACTTGCGGCCCGACTTGTGGATCAGCGAGGGGTTGGTGGTGACGCCGTCCAGCAGGCCGGTGGCGGCGAGTTCGCGGATTTCATTGGTGTCGGCGGTGTCGACGAAGAACTTCATGGATCTGCTCCGGCAGAGGAAGGGACGAATCGCGTTTCCTTTAGCGGCTCCATGACGGATTAGCCATTATTGCCGGAGGCTGCCCCTTTACCTTCCGCCCGGCGCAACATTATGACGGCGGCACCTTTCCAAAGGACCGATCCATGCCCCGCCGCCAGCGTCCCCGCCACATATCGGACGCGCTGATCTCCGTCGGCCTCCTGGCCGCCTCGCCCGCCTTCGCCGCCAGCCAGGAAAATCAACTGTGGACGACCGAATCGCTGGTCGTGCAGGCAAGCGATGCGGACCTCGTCTCGCTCGACCTCAGCCAGCGTTTCCGCCAGGCATCCTCCAATGGCGGGCAGCAGACGGTGCGCGTCCTGATCGACCATCGCGTCGCCAGGGCGGTGCAGATCGGCGGCGGCCTCGCCTTTTTCCGCTCCGAACCGGAACAGGAAATGCGGCTGTTCCAGCAGGTGACGCTGACGAAAGGCATCTGGATGAGCCGCACCCGCATCGAACAGCGCTTTTTCGATACCGCCGACAGGGCAAGCTGGCGGCTGCGGCAGCGGGCGCAGGCCTCGGTGCCTCTCGACGCGGCGAAGCGATGGACGCTGATCGCGGCGGCCGAGCTGATGTTCCACCTGAACCGCGCCCGCCCCGGCGACAGGCCGGGCCTTGCCGTGATGCGCAACCAGATCGGGCTGCGCCATCCGATCGCCAGGGCGCTGGACGCGCAATTGCTCTATATGCGGCAGCAGACGTTCCGCGACGGCCGCCCGGATGCGGTGGCGCACATCCCCTGGCTGACATTGAGCTGGAAAATCTGACGCGCTCCAGGGCTTGCCTCAACCGCCCCTGCCATTAGGGAGAGGGCAATGAGTTCGCGCGCCCGTGTCATCCTGCTGAACGCCGCCCTGGGGCCGCTGGACTATCGCGTGCCGCATGGGATGAACGTCAAGCCCGGCAGCATCGTCGTCGCGCCGCTGGGTCCGCGCCAGATCGTCGGCGTGGTGTGGGACGAGGACAGCTTTCCCGAAATCGAGACGGTGGGCGACAACCGTCTGCGCAACGTCGTCGGGCCGGTCGACGCGCCCCCGGTGCCCGAAACGCTGCGCCGCCTGATCGAGTGGACGGCGGACTATTATCTCGCCCCCATCGCCGCCGTGCTGCGCATGACGCTGACGTCCATGGCGGCGCTGGAGGGCGCGCGCACCGTCATCGAATATCGCGCCACGGGCGACCTTCCTGACCGCATGACCGAACAGCGCACCCAGGCGATGGAGCGCATCGGCGAACGGCAGGGGCTGATCCGCGAGCTGGCGATGATCGGCGGAGTCAGCGACGCGGTGATCCGCGGCCTCATCAAGGCGGGCGCCTTCGAAGCGGTGGAGGTCAGCGTCGACACCCCCTTCCCCATGCCGAATCCCGATCATGCCCCGCCGCTGCTGTCCGATGGGCAAGGCGCGGCCGCCGACCAGTTCATCGAAGCGGTCAGGGAACGGGCCTTCGCCCCCTTCCTGCTCGACGGCGTGACCGGATCGGGCAAGACGGAAGTCTATTTCGAAGCTATCGCCGCCGCTATCCGCGAGGGACGGCAGGTGCTGGTGCTGCTCCCCGAGATCGCGCTGACCGAGCCCTTTCTGGAGCGTTTCGAAAAGCGCTTCGGCACGGTCCCCGTCAACTGGCACAGCGGCCTGCGCCAGAGCGAGCGGCGGCGCGCCTGGCGGGCGATCGCGGCGGGCGAGGCGTCGGTGGTGGTCGGCGCCCGCTCCGCCCTGTTCCTGCCCTATCCCAATCTGGGCCTGATCGTGGTGGACGAAGCGCATGAGGCGAGCTTCAAGCAGGAGGATGGCGTCCACTATCATGCCCGCGATGTGGCGGTGATGCGCGGCCTAATCGAGAAATTCCCTGTCATCCTCGCCTCCGCCACCCCCGCCATAGAGACGCGGCATCAGGTCGAGCTTGGCCGCTACAGGGAAATCAAGCTGCCTTCCCGCTTCGGCGGCGCGGCCATGCCGGACATAGAGGGCATCAACCTGCTCACCGACCCGCCGGAGCGTGGCCGCTGGATCGCGCCGCCGCTGGTGCGCGCCATCGACGAGACGATGGAAAAGGGCGAGCAGAGCCTGCTCTTCCTCAACCGGCGGGGCTATGCGCCGCTGACGCTCTGCCGCCATTGCGGCTATCGCTTCCAATGCCCCAATTGCACCGCCTGGATGGTCGAGCACCGGCTGACCCACCGCCTGGCCTGCCATCATTGCGGCCATGTCATCCCCGCGCCGCGCTTCTGCCCGGAATGCAAGGAGGAGGATAGCCTTGTCGCCTGCGGTCCCGGCGTCGAGCGCATCGCGGACGAGGTGAAGGCGCTCTGGCCCAATGCGCGCACCGCCATCGTCACCTCCGACACGCTCTGGTCGCCCGCCAAGGTCGCGGAATTCGTGAAGTCGGTGGAGGCGGGCGCGGTCGACATCATCATCGGCACGCAGCTCGTCACCAAGGGCTATCACTTCCCCAACCTGACGCTGGTGGGCGTGATCGATGCCGATCTGGGCCTCGAAGGCGGCGACCTGCGCGCGTCGGAACGCACCTTCCAGCAGATCGTCCAGGTCGCCGGACGCGCCGGGCGCGGGCAGAAACCGGGCCGCGTCTTCATCCAGACCCGCATGCCGGAGGCAGAGGTCATCAAGGCCCTGATCGCAGGCGATGCAGAGCGCTTCTACGAGGTGGAGACGGAGAATCGCCGCCACGCCAACGCCCCGCCCTTCGGCCGCTTCGCCGCGATCATCGTGTCCAGCGAGGATGCAGACGAAGCCGCCGAGGTCGCGCGGCTGATCGGCAAGTCCGCGCCCTCGATCGAGGGGATGCGCGTCTACGGCCCCGCCCCGGCCCCGCTTTCCGTGCTGCGCGGGCGGCACCGCCACCGCCTGCTGATCCACGCGACGCGGCAGGTCGACGTGCAGGACGCAATCCGGGACTGGCTGGGCAACCTCAGCTGGAAATCAGGCACAAGGGTGGCGGTCGACGTCGACCCGTACAGCTTCATGTGATGGCCCGAGCACCGATGGAAAGCCCCTGCGTCAACATCTGCAAGCTGGACAAGGACGGGCGCATCTGCACCGGTTGCGGGCGCACGACGGACGAAATCCGACGCTGGGCAGGCATGAGCAAGGCCCAGCGCCGCGCGATCATGGAGCGGTTGAAGGGCTTTTCTTCCTAGCGGCCTCGGCATCGAAGCGCTTCTTGAGCGCCAGCGCGGCGTCCCGCGTGCCGGAGGGGTGCGGCGAATAGGCCAGCGGGTCGAGCAGTTGGGATGCCTTGGCATATTCCCCCCGGAATGCGAGGGCCTGCACATAGTTCATCCGATATTCCGGGCTTTGCGGCAGCAGCAGAAAGGCCTTGGCCAGGCCGTCATAGCCGATGTCCGGCATCAGCCCGCCCTTCATCGCATGATAGCGGTAGAACAGCGCCAGCGGCACCGGGTCTTCCGTATCCGCGCGATTCGCCTTGACGATGGCCTTCAGCGCAGCCTTCCAATCCTCCTCCTTGTCATCGTCCTGCGCCCGCTCCAGCAATGCCCGCGCCTGCGCGCTATAGGCCCGCGACAGTCCAGGATCGAGCGCGATCGCCCGGTCGGCGTCGGCCAGCGCCGCCGCCTTCTCCTCCGCCTCCCACTCCGCCTCCGCCAGCAGCGCCAGCGCATAGGCGCTGGACGGGAATTTGGCGGCGGTGGCGCGGATCGCACGGACGATGTCGGGCAAATCTTCGGTGCGGGGATGGTTCATCAGCCGCAATTCATCCTCGATCAGCGCGCCCTGCGCCGGATCGACCGGGCCGAGCGCGATGGCTCCCACCGTCACTGCGCTGGGATCGAGCCGCGATGCCGACAAGGGACGGCGCATATAGGCCTTCAGGTCCTTTTCCAGCCCCTCGACGCCCCCGGCAAAATAGCCATCCAGCTTCATATCCGGCACGCCGGCCGCCAGATCCTTCAGATAATGGCTGATTTCCGCCCGCCGGTCAGCCTTATACTGGAAATAATGGGTGAGCAGCCAGGCCGTGCCATAATAGCGATCCCCGTCCCGCAGCCCCAGCCCGTCCGTATCGCGGGCGAACAGGTCCTTCAGCGGATAGGGCGAATCCTGCACCAGCGTGGGCGCCCGCGCCATCGGGATGCGGCCGAACTGGATCGACCCGTCCTTGGGGAATTTCACGGCGGAGAAAAATTCCGCGAAGCCCTCCACATACCAGGCCGGATAAGCCGCCGGGAAATGATGCAGCATGAAATGATGGGTATATTCGTGGAACAATATGTCCTCGGCACCCACATCATAATCGCTCGTCTTCGCGCCCCGCGCCAGGACGGCATAAGCGAAGCGATCCGACGTCGTGTAGAAACCGCCGATATTGGGATTGCGCGCCAGCGCCTTCACCTTGGCGTCGTTGGACAGAAGATAGACATGGACCGGGCTACCCGCCTCCGGATCGTCGACGCCGGTCACGCGGCGCAACAGGCCGTCGAATTTTTCCAGCTTCTCGGCAAATTCATGCAGCCTGGCTTCGCTGCCGTCGCTCATGATGGTGAAATGCCGGCTGTTAGCCTGCAACCACGCCGCCTGCGCCGTACCCGGCATGAGCGCCAACGCACCCGCCAGGAGCAGCAGCCCCTTCAACACCCGAATCGTCACGCCACCCCCTGCAACGGCGTTGAACCCCGGCTGCACTCATGGCCGACAGCCTGCTGAAAGAAAAGCGAAAAGCGTGGTTTCAGCCCCGGCTTTCGCGCTCCAGCAGGGCCTGCTTGCGCCGCGTGCCATAGGCGTATCCGCCCAGGCTCCCATCGCTCCGCAACACTCGATGGCAAGGGATCAGCACGGCCAGATTGTTGTCGCCGCAAGCCGTCCCGGCGGCCCGCACGGCGCCTGGCCTGCCGATGGCCGCCGCAATTTCGCCATAGGTGCGCGTCTCACCCGGCGGGATCGCGCGCAAGGCCGCCCATATCGCCTGCTGAAACGCCGTCCCGCACACATCCATCGGCAAATCCGGCGGCGCCGACGGATCGTCGATCAACCGCACGACCTGCGCCGCCAGGGCCGAAAGCCCCTCGTCGGCGGGCAGGATCTCCGCCTTGGGGAAGCGCCGGCGCAAATCCGCCTCATCCTCGTCGAAGCTGATCCGGCAAAGCCCCCGCTCGGTCCCCGCGACCAGCGCCGGCCCCAGGCCGGTCTGCACCACCGCATGGCGAATCGCCACGCCCCGCCCGCCATCCTTCCAGGCGCTGGGCGTCATGCCCAGATGCCGTTCCGCATCGGCATAGGCGCGACTGGGCGCATTATAGCCCGCCTCATAGATCGCGCCGGTGACGCTGCTCCCCTCCTCCAGCGCGCTTTTCAGCCGTTCGGTGCGCAGCGATCGGGCGTAGGCGGCCGGCGTCATCCCCGTTTCGCGCTTGAACAGCCGGTGGAAATGATGCGGCGCATAGCCCGCATGCGCCGCCACCTCCTCCAGCGAGGGCGGGGTCTCGGCGGCAGCGATGAAGGCGATGGCCGCCTCCACCGCCAGCCGGTCGCGCCCGACCTCGTCGGGGCGGCAGCGCAGGCAGGCGCGGAAACCCGCCGCCCGCGCTGCCTCCGGGTCGGCAAGGAAGTTCATATTCTCCCGCCGGGGATGCCGCGCCGCGCAGCTCGGCTTGCAATAGATGCCGGTGGTCAGCACAGCGCCCACGAACCGCCCGTCGAAGCTCCGGTCGCGCCCCAGAAAGGCGTCCCAGCAGGCATCTGCGTCCGGCATGGCGTGGATCGGGGCTTCGGGCTGTCTCATCTCGGTCATGAATAAGGGATAGCCGCGCCCGACGCATCAGCCTTCCCGCCGCTTGCGCTCAAAAAGCGGCTCCACGCTTTTTTGCGCATTGCCTCAATCCCACCATCGCATATGAATGCCGCCAACCATGGTCGCACTATTCCGTCGCCTCGCCCCTGTTCTGGCCGCGCTCCTGGCTCTTGCCGGGCCCTCCGGCGCGCATGCCGAACAGCAGGACATCGCAGCCGCCGCCCGCGGCGTTGTCCGCGTCGTGCTGGTCGCGACCAACGGCTCCGACGCCTATTTCGTGGGCCATGGCAGCGGCTTCGCGGTCGCGCCGGACAAGATCATCACCAACGCCCATGTGGTCGAACTGACGCGGGAGGAGAAGGACCTTGTCATCGGCGTCATCCCTTCGGAGGGGACAAAGACCTATGGCGGCCGGATCATCGCCTTCTCGCCCGGCAACGACCTGGCGCTGATCCAGTTGGAGGAAGGCAGCCTGCCGGTCAGCACCTTCTACGCCGGCGCGGTGAGCGACGGGCAGCATGTCACCGCCATCGGCTATCCCGGCACGGTGGACCGCGCGCAGGGCCTTGGCCTCAAGCAGTTGGTGGAACCGCTCGGCACGGTGAAGACCAGCGGCACTGTGTCCTCAGGCAGGGCCAGCCAGAATTTCGATACGGTGCTGCACACCGCGCCGCTGGCCGCAGGCAATAGCGGCGGCCCGCTGGTCGACGATTGCGGCCGGGTGCTGGGGGTCAACAGTTTCGGATCGGTCTCCGACGGCAATGATGCGGAGTTCGGCTTCGCCGTGTCCTGGCGGGAAGTCGCCTCCTTCCTGCGGCAGGCCGGCATATCGTCGCTGCACACCGTCGTTCCCTGCCGCTCGATGGCGGAGGCGGACGCCGCCGAAGCCGCCCTCGCCCAGCGGGAGGAAGCGCGGAGCGAGCAATCCGAACGCGCCCGCGCGGACGCTCGCGAAGCCGCGCTGGACAAGGCCCGCGACACGGCCGAACGCGACGTCATTTCCGCCCGGGAAAATGCGATGGCGGGCGCCGCAGTGCTGCTGGCGCTGGCGGTGCTCGGCCTCGGCGCAGGCGGCCTGTTCTACAGCCAGGGCCGGGAACGGCGCGCCACCTGGTGGCTGGCGGGCGGCGGCGTCCTGCTGTTCGCGGCGATCGGACTGTTCTTCCTGAAGCCCAGCTTCTCCAGTATCGAAGAACGCATCGAACTGCCGCAGGACGCGAACGTCATGGGCAACAACGCCTATGCCTGGGCCGGCGACAATGTCTGCCGGGTGGACGTGAATCGCAGCCGGCTCACCATATCCCAACCCAATGACATCGGATTCCACTGGGCGGAGGGAGGCTGCGTCGACGGCGACACCCAATATGTCTCCTCCGGCACCGGCTGGCAGCGCGCGGCCGTCCCCGACGACCATAATTTCGTGACCGTCAGCCGCTTCGATCCGGCAACGGGCACGCTTCGGGTCCAGCGCTGGCTGCCCGACATCGACACCATGGCAAAGGCCCGCGCCCTTGGCGGCGGCGCGATCAAGGGCTGTGGGAGCGATTCTGCCCTGCTGGGGAAAATCGCCACGCTGCAGAACGATCTCGCCGCCCTGCTTCCGGCCCAACCCAATGAACGGATCGTCTACCATTGCCAAAAGGGTCGGCTCACCCCCGAGGGGAAATAAAAGCGGGGCGGCGCCCAACGATTCGTCCCATATAAAAACTCAGTCAAATCGCGATGATTTCATACTGACGGTCGAATCGTGTTCCATGGCTTGCATAGTCACAATCCCACTGCTAACCGGCCCCCCAACAGGGGACCGGGACGGACAGAACCGCGCCCCCTTTTTGCATGACCGGCAATTCAAAATGCCAGAATCAAGTGGAGGACGGTAAGCGCGTGGAGACGACCGGCGGTATTCAGGCCAGCCTCAGCGGCCGCTATGCGGTGGCGCTGTTCGATCTGGCCCGCGACGGCAAGACGCTCGACACCGTCGCGGCGAGCTTGGCTGCGCTCAAGGCGGCACTGGCCGAATCGGCCGATTTCAAGGGCCTGGTGAACAGCCCGGTCCTCAGCCGCGACGCAGCGGGTAAGACGATCGCCGCCGTCGCATCCTCCATGAGCCTCGACCCGCTGACGACGAATTTCCTGGGCGTGCTGGCCCAGAACCGCCGCCTTTCCCAGCTGCCCGCGATCATCCGCGCCTATGAGACGCTGCTGTCGAATCACAAGGGCGAGGTTCGCGCTGAAGTGACGAGCGCCCATCCGCTCGACGCCGGGCAGGTCAGCGCCCTGCAACAGGGCCTGCGCGCCCGCGTCGGCCGCGACGTCGCGCTCGATGCCAAGGTCGATCCCGCGATCCTGGGCGGGCTGGTCGTCAAGATCGGCAGCCAGATGATCGATTCCTCCATCCGCACCCGTTTGAATAGTCTCGCCCACGCGATGAAAGGCTGAAAGGCTGAACATGGATATCAACGCCGCAGAAATTTCGAAGGTCATCAAGGACCAGATAGCCAATTTCGGCACCGAAGCGCAGGTGAGCGAAGTCGGTTCCGTGCTGACCGTGGGTGACGGCATCGCCCGCGTCCATGGCCTCGACAACGTCCAGGCGGGCGAAATGGTCGAGTTCGCCAATGGCGTGCAGGGCATGGCGCTCAACCTGGAAGCCGACAATGTCGGCGTCGTGATCTTTGGCTCGGATGCCGAGATCAAGGAAGGCGACACCGTCAAGCGCACCGGCACCATCGTGGACGTGCCCGTCGGCAAGGGCCTGCTGGGCCGCGTGGTCGACGGCCTCGGCAACCCGATCGACGGCAAGGGCCCGATCCAGTACACCGAACGCAAGCGCGTGGAAGTCAAGGCGCCGGGCATCATTCCCCGCAAGTCGGTGCACGAACCCGTGCAGACCGGCCTCAAGGCGATCGACGCCCTCGTCCCCGTCGGCCGCGGCCAGCGCGAGCTGATCATCGGCGACCGCCAGACCGGCAAGACCGCCGTCGCGATCGACACCTTCATCAACCAGAAGGGCATCAACGCGGGCGACGACGAGTCGAAGAAGCTCTACTGCATCTACGTCGCCGTCGGCCAGAAGCGCTCGACCGTCGCGCAGATCGTCAAGCAGCTCGAAGAAAATGGCGCGATGGAATATTCGATCGTCGTCGCCGCGACCGCTTCGGAACCCGCTCCGCTCCAGTATCTGGCGCCCTACACCGGCGTCACCATGGGCGAATTCTTCCGCGACAACGGCATGCATGCCGTGATCGTCTATGACGACCTTTCCAAGCAGGCCGTCGCCTATCGCCAGATGTCGCTGCTGCTGCGCCGTCCTCCGGGCCGCGAAGCCTATCCGGGCGACGTCTTCTACCTGCACAGCCGCCTGCTGGAGCGCGCGGCCAAGATGAACGACGCCAACGGCGCCGGCTCGCTGACGGCGCTGCCGATCATCGAAACGCAGGCAGGCGACGTGTCGGCCTATATTCCGACCAACGTGATCTCGATCACCGACGGCCAGATCTTCCTCGAAACCAACCTTTTCTATCAGGGCATCCGTCCGGCCATCAACGTCGGCCTGTCGGTGTCGCGCGTCGGTTCCGCCGCGCAGACCAAGGCGATGAAGAAGGTTTCCGGCTCGATCAAGCTGGAGCTGGCCCAGTATCGCGAAATGGCGGCCTTCGCCCAGTTCGGTTCGGACCTCGACGCTTCGACCCAGAAGCTGCTGAACCGTGGTGCGCGCCTGACCGAACTGCTCAAGCAGGCCCAGTTCTCGCCCCTGCCCTTCGAAGAGCAGACGGCGTCGATCTTCGCGGGCACCAACGGCTATCTGGACAGCATCCCGGTCAAGGACGTGACGCGCTATGAAGAGCTGATGCTCGCCTATCTGCGCCACGACCATCCCGAGGTGCTGGCCGCCATCCGCGACAGCAAGGATCTGGGCGACGAGCCCAAGGCGAAGCTGAAGGCCGCGCTGGACTCGTTCGGCAAGACCTTCGCGTAACCCACCACCCCGTCATTCCCGCGAAAGCGGGAACCCATCTCCCGACCGAGCGCCCAGACGCAACGCAAGGGAGATGGCCCCCCACGGGGATGACGGAAAAAAGGAAGAACGAAGCTGCGATAATGCTCACCGCCCATTCCCTCCTTGCCTGGACCGTGATGTCGATCGGTCTGGTGCTGCTGCCGGGACCGGACACCATGCTGGTGGCTGGTCACGCGGCGCGGCGCGGGCTGAGGGCGGGAATGGCGGCGATCGGCGGCATCCAGCTTGGCGGGCTGTTCTACATGGCGCTCTGCGGCTTCGGCTTCCTCAGCGTGTTGAACGCCGTGCCGGGCCTGTTCATGGCGGTGAAGATCGCGGGCGCGATCTATCTCGCATGGCTCGGCCTTTCGATGCTGCGCGGCGCGGTGAAGCCGTCGCCCGCATCGGAAGCGCCCAGGCTGCGGATCGGCGGATCGCCCTTCGCGCAGGGGTTCATCAGCACCGTGCTGAACCCGAAGGTCGCGATCTTCTTCCTGGCCGCGCTGCCGCAGTTCGTCGGCACCGGTCCGGACGCACCATGGCAGGGCATGCTGCTGATCGCGATCGTCTATGGACTGGGTTTCTTCTGGTGCGCCCTTCTCGCGATCCTCGCCACCAAGGCGGGGCGCAAGGTCGGGCAGAGCAGCGCGATGCGCTGGTTCGAAGGCGCCATGGGCGTCGGTTTCTTTGGTCTCGCGGGCCGTCTGGCCCTTGCTCGGAATGTTTGAACTATGGCTAGCCTCAAGGAACTGAAGCTGCGCATCGGGTCGGTCAAGTCGACCCAGAAGATCACCAAGGCCAAGCAGATGGTCGCCGCCGCGAAGCTGCGCAAGGCGCAGGCCGCCGCCGAAGCCGCCCGCCCCTATTCCAGCCGCCTGGAAGCGGTCGTCGCCAGCCTCGCCTCGAAGATCGCAGGGGGTTCGGGCGAAGGCGCCTCCCCGCTGCTGGCAGGAACCGGCAAGGACGATGTCCATCTGCTGGTCGTCGCCAATTCGGACCGTGGCCTTGCCGGCGCGTTCAACGCCAACATCGTCAAGGCCGCCCGCGCCAAGGCGGACGAACTGATCCAGCAAGGCAAGACCGTCCGCTTCTACCTGATCGGCCGCAAGGGCCGTCCGGTCATCAACCGCACCTTCCCCGGCATGATCGTCGCCCAGTTCGACACCACCGGCGTCAAGGAACCGGGCTATGCGCAGGCTGAGGAGATCGCCCGCGAACTGACCAACATGTATCTGAACGGCAAGTTCGACGTCGCGCATCTTTTTTTCTCGCGCTTCAAGTCGGCGCTCGCCCAGATCCCGACCGAGCAGCAGATCATTCCGGTGAAGATCCCGGCCGACGCCGACCGCAACGCCATCGGCGCGACGGTGGAATATGAGCCGAGCGAGGAAGCGATCCTCGACGACCTGCTGCCGCGCAACGTCACGGTGCAGATCTTCAAGGCGCTGCTGGAAAACAACGCGTCCGAACAGGGCGCGTCGATGACCGCCATGGACAATGCGACCCGCAACGCCGGCGACCTCATCAACAAGCTGACCATTCAGTATAACCGCAGCCGTCAGGCCGCGATCACCACCGAACTCGTCGAAATCATCTCGGGCGCCGAAGCCCTTTAAGTGCAGGCAAGGACAGTAGTCATGGCAACCACCAACAATGTAGGCCGCATCAGCCAGGTCATCGGCGCCGTCGTCGACGTTACCTTCCCCGATGCACTTCCGGCCATTCTCTCGGCGCTGGAAACCAGCAACAACGGCCAGCGCCTCGTGCTGGAAGTCGCCCAGCATCTGGGCGAGAACACCGTCCGCACCATCGCGATGGACTCGACCGACGGCCTGACCCGCGGTCAGGAAGTGACCGACACCGGCGCGCAGATCAGCGTTCCCGTCGGCCCGGCCACGCTCGGCCGCATCCTGAACGTCGTCGGTGAGCCGATCGACGAGCGCGGCCCGGTCGGCACCACCCTCTCCGCCCCGATCCATGCCAAGGCGCCGGAATTCGTCGACCAGTCGACCGACGCCTCGATCCTGGTCACCGGCATCAAGGTCATCGACCTTCTCGCTCCCTATGCGAAGGGCGGCAAGATCGGTCTGTTCGGCGGCGCGGGCGTCGGCAAGACCGTGCTCATCCAGGAACTGATCAACAATATCGCGAAGGGCCATGGCGGCACCTCCGTGTTCGCGGGCGTCGGTGAGCGTACCCGCGAGGGCAACGACCTCTATCACGAATTCCTCGACGCCGGCGTCATCGCCAAGGACGCCGACGGCAACGCGATCAGCGAAGGTTCGAAGGTGGCGCTGGTCTACGGCCAGATGAACGAACCGCCGGGCGCCCGCGCGCGCGTCGCCCTGTCGGGCCTCACCATCGCGGAATATTTCCGCGACCAGGAAGGTCAGGACGTGCTGTTCTTCGTCGACAACATCTTCCGCTTCACCCAGGCGGGCGCGGAAGTGTCGGCTCTGCTCGGCCGCATTCCTTCGGCCGTGGGCTATCAGCCGACCCTCGCCACCGACATGGGCGCCCTTCAGGAGCGCATCACCTCGACCAACAAGGGCTCGATCACCTCGGTGCAGGCCGTGTACGTCCCCGCGGACGACTTGACCGACCCGGCGCCGGCCACCAGCTTCGCGCACCTCGACGCCACCACCGTTCTCAACCGCGCCATTTCGGAACTGGGCATCTATCCGGCGGTGGACCCGCTGGACTCGACCAGCCGCGTTCTGGAACCCCGCGTCGTCGGTCAGGAACATTATGAAACCGCCCGCGCGGTTCAGGCGATCCTCCAGAAGTACAAGTCGCTTCAGGACATCATCGCGATCCTGGGCATGGACGAGCTGTCGGAAGAGGACAAGCTGACCGTCGCCCGCGCCCGCAAGATCCAGAAGTTCCTGTCGCAGCCCTTCCACGTCGCGGAGGTCTTCACCGGCATTTCGGGCAAGTTCGTCCAGATCGAGGATACGGTGAAGTCGTTCAAGGCCGTGGTCGAAGGCGAATATGACCATCTGCCCGAAAACGCCTTCTACATGGTCGGCGGCATCGACGAAGCCATCGAAAAGGCGAAGAAGCTGGCTGCGGAAGCGGCGTAAGGCAAATGACGGGAGGCGTCGTCCTTGCACTAGCCTTGCTGCAATCGGCAACACCGGCCAAGACGACGGCCTCCCAGTTGACCAGCGCGCTGGAAACAGCATTTCGAGCCTGCGCGCAACAGCTTACCGAGCGGGATCATTTGACCGCGAAGAACGAAAAGCTGTTGAAGAACGTCGGTATCACCTTGGCCATTCCTCCGGCCGATGTGGAGACCATGGCGAGCCGCTTATTTGGCAAGGAAGGCATCTACGCTTCCGTCGCCGTGCCCGAAGGCAAGATGTGGCTGGCTACTTCCGCTTCGGTGCCGGCTTGTAAGGTGACGCTGGCCGACACCATGCTCTCGCTGACGGCAAGATATGATTGGACGACCAAATTACGGTCGATCGAAGGCTGGACGATCGACAAAAGCCGATCCGGAATGCAAGGCAATTTCATGCGGGATCTGCTGGTACTCAATGCGGAACGTCCCGGCGGGCATATGATCGTCATTCTTGACGGTCCCAATATCGTTTACAATGAAGGCAAGGGCATTCAGATGATCATGACCGTCGCCCTTGATGCAGCAAAGGCTCAGTAAGACAATGGCACTGCATTTCGAACTCGTGACCCCGGAAAAGCTCGTCCGCTCGGAAGAGGTCTATCAGGTGGTCGTCCCCGGCACCGATGGCGACTTCGGCGTGCTGGAGGGCCATGCGCCCTTCATGTCGACCGTCCGTGACGGCACGATCCAGATCTTCGCCAACGCCGGCGCCGCCCCGGAAATCATCCCGGTTCGCGGCGGCTTTGCCGAGGTGAACGAAAAGGGCCTCACCGTCCTTGCGGAGCATGCCGGCTGACAAGCCAAACTGACCGCTGCTAAAAGCCAAAGGGCCCCGTTCCAAGTCGGAACGGGGCTCTTTGGCTTTCCAGACCGGCCGAACATGGCTCTCATCAGGATCATCAACGACCGAAATGCCCTATCGTTGAAGACTGGATGTCAGCCACCACGCCAACAGTTCGCCTCTTGTGGGCAAGCATCGTCCTCCCGCCAGCCGAACGCAGACGCCTTTCGAATGTCCAAGCAGGCCTCGCCCCGCTGCGGCGCCCGGCCACCGACGCATTAGCCATTTATCAAAGTTTCCACGCTATTCACCTTTAACAACCATGGCTGATGCACATCATTTCGGCGGAGAATTATGAGCGCGTTTGGACGGAAAAATGGACCTGCGGGCATCAAGCCGGGTTTCGGCCTTGCCCGACCGATGCAGGGAGGCGCGCCCAAGGAAGAGATCAAGGGCGGCGAGCAGTTCCCGCCCCTGGACATGACGGCCCTGCCCCCGGAAGCCCCGCTCGATCCGCTCTCCGCGCCCACAAGCCAGATGCAGCGCAATGCCGACGCGATGCAGCGCCTGTCGGATCGCGCCAATGCCGAACATGCCGCCGATACCGGACCGCAAGGGTTCGAAGCCTCGGTCCACAAGATCAAGGAGCAGGTGCTCCCCCGCCTGCTGGAGCGCGTCGATCCCGAAGCCGCCGCCACGCTGACCAAGGATGAGCTGGCCGAGGAATTCCGCCCGATCATCATGGAGGTGCTGGCGGAACTGAAGCTGACCCTCAACCGCCGCGAGCAGTTCGCGCTGGAAAAGGTGCTGGTGGACGAACTGCTCGGCCTGGGCCCGCTGGAGGAATTGCTGGCCGATCCGGACGTCAGCGACATCATGGTCAACGGCCCGGAGCAGACCTATATCGAAAAGAAGGGCAAGCTACAGATCGCGCCCATCAAGTTCCGCGACGAAGAGCATCTGTTCCAGATCGCCCAGCGCATCGTCAACAAAGTCGGCCGCCGCGTCGACCAGACCACGCCGCTGGCCGACGCCCGCCTGCCCGACGGCAGCCGCGTCAACGTGATCGTGCCGCCGCTATCCCTGCGCGGCACCGCCATCTCCATCCGTAAATTCTCCGCCAAGCCGATCACGCTCGACATGCTCGCCCAATGGGGCGCGATGAGCCAGAAGATGTGCACCGCGCTGAAGATCGCGGGCGCCTGCCGCTTCAACATCGTGATTTCGGGGGGTACGGGTTCGGGCAAGACGACCATGCTCAATGCCCTCTCCAAGATGATCGACCCGGGCGAGCGCGTGCTGACCATCGAGGATGCGGCCGAACTTCGCCTGCAACAGCCGCACTGGCTGCCGCTGGAAACCCGCCCGCCGAACCTGGAGGGCCAAGGCGCGATCACCATCGGCGACCTCGTCAAGAACGCCCTGCGCATGCGCCCCGACCGCATCATCCTGGGCGAAATCCGCGGCGCGGAGTGCTTCGACCTGCTCGCCGCGATGAACACGGGCCATGACGGGTCCATGTGCACGCTCCACTCCAACTCCCCACGCGAATGCCTCGGCCGTATGGAGAACATGATCCTGATGGGTGACATCAAGATCCCCAAGGAAGCGATTTCCAAGCAGATTGCCGACTCCGTCGACCTGATCGTGCAGGTGAAGCGACTGCGCGACGGTTCGCGCCGCGTCACCAACGTCACCGAGGTGATCGGCATGGAAGGCGACGTCATCGTCACCCAGGAACTGTTCAAGTTCGAATATCATGACGAGGACGACAGCGGGAAGATCATCGGGGAATATCGTTCCATGGGCCTGCGTCCCTACACGTTGGACAAGGCGCGGCAGTTCGGCTTCGACCAGCCTTTCCTGGAAGCCTGCCTGTAACGACCTGCCCATAAGCGCATATTGCAACAATTGCTGCCGGCGGACATATTTCCCGCCGGCCCGCTTGCGCGGAGCCCGCATCACCGGCACATCGGACATTCCCCAGAAAGAGAGGAATGCCGATGAACCGTCTAGCCCGCGCCGCCCTGCTGCTGACCGGCCTGTCCCTGCCGCTGCTTCCCCTCGCCGCGCAGCATGCGCACCATCATCAGGCGGCCGATCCGATCGCGGCCGCGGTCGCCGCCCCCAGCCGCACCCCGGCCAACGCCGCTCGCGACACCTACCGCCATCCGGCCCAAACCCTTGCCTTCTTCGGGGTGAAGCCGGACCAGACAGTGGTCGAATATGCACCCAGCGGCGGCTGGTACACGGAAATCCTGGCGCCGCTGCTGCGCGAAAAGGGCACCTTCTACGCGCTCCAGCCGACCGGCCGCTCTCTGGACGGCTACAAGGCGTTCCTCGCGGCAAAGCCGGACGTCTATGACAAGGTGAAGGTCGTCCCCTTCCCCGACCAGACCGGCCTCATTCCGGCGGGCAGCGTCGACACGCTGCTGACCTTCCGCAACGTGCACAATATGGTGATGGGCGGGACCGAGACGGCCACGTTCAAGACCTTTTACGACCTGCTGAAGCCGGGCGGGACGCTGGGCATCGTCGACCATCGCCTGCCCGAAGGGCGCGATACGGCGCTGGAGAAGACCAGCGGCTACCTCAAGGTATCGACCATCCGCCGCCTCGCTGAAGCGGCCGGCTTCGAATATGCCGGATCGTCGGAGGTCAACGCCAATCCCAAGGACACGGCCGACTGGGAAAAGGGCGTCTGGACGCTCCCGCCGACCCTGCGCAATGGAGAGGTCGACAAGGCGAAATATCTCGCCATCGGGGAAAGCGACCGGATGACGCTCCGTTTTCGCAAACCGGTGAAGTGAAACGGCGCAGACAAAATAGGGGGCATCCCTGTCCTGAGCCCGTCGAAGGACGGAAACCGGTTCTGCTTGAAAGGATGCGACACGGAAAGCTGAAGCGCGGCCTGCGTCCGATTTAACGCCGCACGCTCCTTAACGCGCCGAGCGGCTGATTGGGGTGGAATCAGGACATTCCCCCTCCCGCAGGCGGGAGGGGGCTAGGGGGTGGGCTGGCGCGACATCAGCGTGAATTTTCAACGGCTAAGCTGGAAGCTCGCTGCGCTCGCACCCACCCCTAACCCCTCCCGTTTACGGGAGGGGAATGTCCTGAATTGGCCAATTTCCCGCATTCCGGACTCGTCCATCCCTCCTTGGGCGGTTGCGTCCTCCCGCAGCGGGGCTAAGGCGTTCGCATGCCGCCCCCACCCCCATCCAATCGCCCGCATCGTCCGTTCACCGCCATCGGCCTGCGCTTGCTCGCGGTGATCTGCCTTTCGATCATGTTCGTGACGGTCAGACTGGCCGACGCGCGCGGCGTCCATGTGGTGGAATCGCTGTTCTACCGCCAGGCCCTGGCGCTGCCGGTGGTATTCGCCTGGATCGCCATGACAAGCGGCATGGGATCGATCCGCACGCGACGCATCGGCGTCCATGCCACCCGCATGATCATCGGCCTGACGGGCATGGTGCTCAACTTCCTGTCCTATATCCTGCTGCTGCCGGCGGAAGCGGTGACCATCGGCTTCACCATGCCGATCTTCGGCACGATCCTGTCCGCCCTCATCCTGCGCGAGACGACCGGCATCCACCGGTGGAGCGCGGTGCTCATCGGCTTTCTCGGCGTGATCGTGATGGTCCGGCCGGATGCCGGGCACTTCCCCGCCATCGGCGTTGCGGTCGCGCTCGCCGCGGCTTTCGTCACCGCCTGCGTCAGCCTGGTCCTGCGCGAACTGGGCCGCACGGAAAGCGCCGGGGTGATCGTCTTCTGGTTCACCCTCCTCTCCCTGCCGCCGCTGGGCGTGGCGATGCTGTTCCACGGGCAGGCCCATGACGCCATGACATGGGGCCTGCTGCTGCTGATCGGCGTGACCGGCGGCATCGCGCAGATCTGCATGACCGCGGCACTGCGCTGGGCCCCCGTTTCCGTGGTGCTGCCGATGGACTACAGTTCCATCGTCTGGACGACGCTGCTCGGCTGGGCGATCTGGGGCAACTGGCCGATCGCGACGACGTGGATCGGTGCGGCGCTGATCGTGGGGAGCGGCCTGTACATCGCCTGGCGCGAACATGTCCACGCCAGGCGCACGCCTTCAGCCTAGCAGTTCCGCGTCCAGGCTGATCTCCGCATTCAAGAGCTTGGACACGGGGCAATTGGCCTTCGCCTTCGCGGCCAGTTCCTGGAACCGCGCATCGTCTGCGCCGGGGATGGTCGCCTTCAGGCTCAGCTTGCTCGCCGTGATGGCAAAGCCGCCTTCCTGCTGTTCCAGCGTCACGACGGCATTGGTCTCCATCTTCTCGGCCGTCAGCCCCGCTTCGCCCAATATCAGCGACAGCGCCATGGTGAAGCAGGAGGCGTGGGCCGCCGCGACCAACTCCTCGGGATTGGTGCCCGGCACCCCTTCGAAGCGCATCGCAAAGCCATAGGGATGCGCATCCAGCGCGCCGCTCTGGGTCGAGATCGCGCCCTTGCCGTCCTTCAGGCCGCCACTCCATACCGCCGATCCGCTGCGATTGATCTTCATGACCGTCCTCCTGTTCGCATATCATCTCGTCTGCCCCGGGGAACCCGCCCGGTCCCCCTTGGTTCAGTCAGCATAACGCGATTTCTTCGCAGGAGAGTGACGATGTCTGACGTGGCGAGGGAAAATCATGGCGACCTGATCGCATCCGACCGGATCGAAGGCACCACCGTCTACAACCGCCAGGGGGAGCGGCTGGGCCACATCTCCAACTTCATGGTCGACAAGCGCAGCGGGCAGGTCCGCTATGCCGTGCTGTCCTTCGGCGGCTTCCTGGGCATCGGCAACGATCATTATCCGCTGCCCTGGTCGATGCTGAGCTACGACACGGACAAGGGCGGCTATGTGGTGGACTTGGCCAGGGACATATTAGACCAGGCGCCCCGCCATCTGCCGGAAGAACGACCCGATTATGACGACGCTTACGGCCGCAGCGTCTTTCACTATTATGGGCTGATCTACCCCTGGTAAGGGGCGTTCCGGCGGTTTCGGGCGGCGCAAAGGTGGTAGTCCCCGACCCTTTCCATTATATGAACCTCAGATGAATCGGGTTGCCCAAATTCCGACACATTTTGCCGCTTGACCATTGTCTACCGGATAAATAGAATTATCTCTCCCTCGACAATAGGACGAGGATTTGACCATGGAGCGATTCGGACATTCGGGAGACGCGCGCCAGCCGGTCGTGCTGACCATACCGGGTCTCAACAATAGCGGGCCGGGTCATTGGCAGACGCTGTGGGAAAAGACGCGCGGTGATTGCGAGCGGGTCGACCTGGGAAGCTGGGCCAGCCCCAGCCGCAATAGCTGGGTCACGCGGCTGGACGCTGCGATCCGGGCGGCGGAGGGGCCGATCATCCTGGCCGCGCACAGCCTGGGTTGCCTTGCGGTCGCCTGGTGGGGCGCCTTGCAGAGCCAGGCCTATGGCTGGCCCGTGACCGGCGCGCTGCTGGTGGCGCCGCCCGACTGCGACCGGATGGAAACGCCCGAGACGATCGGCGGCTTCGGCCCCACGCCCCGCGCGCAACTGCCCTTTCCCTCGATCGTCGTGGCGAGCCGCAACGATCCCTATATCTTCTTCGAACGCGCCCACAGCATCGGCAAGAATTGGGGCAGCAGCTTTGTCGATGCGGGCTTTTGCGGCCATATCAATGCGGATTCGGGCCTGGGCGAATGGCGCTTCGGCCAGGCTTTGCTCGAAAAACTGATCGACAATGCGCATGAGCAGGCTTCTGCAATGCGCCAGTTACGGCCCGCCATCCCGCTGGCGCATCAGGAGCGGCGATTGGCGGCGCTGCGGGTCAACGGCTAGTCTATAGTTTTTGTTATCGCATCGTTTTTACGGAAAAACCGGACCCATTTTCCGAACGATGCTTTTGGGGCGCGACAAGAGAAACTTGAGCGCCCCTTATATTTGCTTTTTTGTCTATCAATACAGTTGAGATAAAGAGCGGCTAAGAGGTGTTTATGAGTGAAAACCGATCGATTGAATTCGCCCGCAACGGCCGCAGTGACGGGCAGCGCCACGACATTGCGGTCAGCATCGAAAAGGTGCGCAGCGTGCTGGAGGCGCTTCGTTTCGGATCTGTCACGCTGACCGTGCATGACGCACGCGTCGTGCAGATCGACGTGACGGAAAAGACGCGCCTCACCGCCTGAAACAAGAGCGGGGGGAGCAAGAAGATTCAGGGTTGCTGAACAAGGCCCGCAAAGGGCCGGATAACAGGTGGCAAGGGGTGGGCCACATTTTCCATTCCCAGACCAACGGCTTTGAGCGGATCACCGCAGGGGCCGCGATCAACATTCACCGGACATCCGGAAGGGGAATATACAATGATTGCGCGTTTTCTGTTGCTCGCCGGCGTGGCGAGCGCATCCTTTATTGCGTCCACCGCATCTGCGCAGGACGCGGCTCAACCCGTTGCGGACAGCGCCGAACAAGCCACTGCCCGCGGGGAAGTGATCATCGTCACCGCCCGCCGCCGTGCGGAAACCGCGCAGGAGGTGCCGCTGGCGATCTCCGTGATCCGCGGCGACAGCATAGAGGCGACCGGCAATTTCAACGTCGTGAAGCTCCAGCAACTGGCGCCGACGCTTCAGGTCTACACCACCAACCCGCGCAACACCTCGGTCAACATCCGCGGCCTCGGCGTGCCGTTCGGCCTGACCAGCGACGGCTTCGAGCAGGGCGTCGGCATCTATGTCGATGACGTCTATAACAGCCGCGTCGCCGCCGCGACCTTCGACTTTCTGGACGTCGCCCAGGTCGAAGTGCTGCGCGGTCCGCAGGGCACGCTCTACGGCAAGAACACCACGGCCGGCGCGATCAACATCACGACCAACCAGCCGACCTTCGATTTCGAGGGCCGCGCCGAACTGACCGTCGGCAATCTCAACTACAAGCAGGCGAAGGCAGCCATCTCCGGCCCGCTGTCCGACACGATCGCAGCCCGCATCGCCGTCGCCGCGACCAGCCGCCGGGGGACGATCTACAACGTCACGTCCCAGCGCTGGATCAACGAGCAGGACAATCTGGGCATTCGCGGACAACTGCTGTTCAAGCCGACCGACAATTTCAGCCTGACCCTGTCGGGCGACTACAGCAAACAGGACCCGGAATGCTGCGGCACCGTGTTCGTGCGGGTGGGCACGACGCAGCGCCCGATCACGCGCCAATATGATGAGCTGGTCAAGGCGATCAACGCCAATCCGAACCCCGCCTATCCGGGCCGCAACTATGCCGTGCCCAGCCGCAATCCCTATGACCGGCTGACCGATCTCGACAGCAACCTGAACGCTGGCAACAAGATCGGCGGCGTCTCCGCCAGGATAAAGTGGGATGTCGGCCCCGGCACGCTGACCTCCGTCACCGCGTGGCGCTTCTGGGACTGGAAGCCGGAGAATGACCGCGACTTCACCGGCCTGTCGGTCGTTTCGAAATCGCAGAACCCCTCGCAGCAGGACCAGTACAGCCAGGAATTCCGCTATAATTACGAAAGCCAGAAGATCGACTTCGTGGTCGGCCTGTTCGGCTTCAAGCAGCGGATCGACACGCAGGGCACGGAGCAGCAGGGCGCGGACGCCAGCCGCTGGAGCCTGACCGGCGCGAATGCAGGGAATCCAAGCATCCTTCAGGGGCTGACCGCCACCAACACGCAGTGGCTCAAGAGCACCAGCGCGGCGCTGTTCGGCCAGCTGAGCTGGAAGGTGACCGACGCCCTGACCATCCAGCCGGGCGCGCGTCTGAACTACGACAAGAAGTCGGGCTTCTACCAGCGCGTGGTCACCACTGGCTCCGGAGCGGTCATCAACAGTTGCGCACCCACCGCCACGCAGGGCAATGCCGTGCTGACGGCGCAGTGCGGCGTCTACCAACCGCAACTCAGCGCGCCGTCCGACAGCGCCTGGAACTTCACCTACGACTTCAACGTCAACTACAAGATCGCGCAGGACATCCTTGCCTATGCGACCTATGCCAAGAGCTTCAAGACGCTGGGCATCAACCAGAATGGCTTGCCGCTCAATTCGGACAATACGGTGAACTATGCCGTGGGCACGGTGAAGCCGGAACGGGTCAACCATTTCGAAGTCGGCCTAAAGACCCAGTTCTGGGACCGTCGGGCGACCTTCAACCTCACCGCCTTCCGCACGGAGATCGAGAATTTCCAGGCGACGGTGAACGGCGGCCAGTTCGGCACGACGCGCGGCTATCTCGCCAACGCCGACAAGGTACGGTCCCAGGGTATCGAGGCAGATTTCAAGGTCGTCGCCAGCGACCGCTTCACCGCCTATGCCAACGGCGCCTACACCGATGCCAAATATGTGAAGTTCTGCAACGCGCCGCCGCCGCCGGAACTGAGCGGCGGGTCGAGCACCGGGATTGCGGTGACCGGCAGGTGCACCTACACCGGCACACCCGGATCGGCAGCAACGGCCAATCAGGTCAGCCCCCCATTTGTCGACATTTCCGGCGAGCGTCTCCCCGGCGTGTCGAAATGGGCCTTCTCCTACGGCGCGGAATATAACATTCCGGTCACGCTGCTGGACAAGGACGGCCAGCTCTATCTGGGCGTCGACGGCAATTACCGGTCGCACTGGAACTCCAACGCCTCGCCGTCCATCTACACGGAGGTGAAGGGCTATGCCCTGACCAACTTCCGCGCCGGCTTCCGGGGTGAAGGGTTCGACATCTTCGGCTGGGTCCGCAACGCCTTCGACGTGAACTATATCGAAAATCTCCAGGTCGCGCCGGGCAATACCGGCCTGATCGCCGGTCAGCCCGGCGACCCGCAGACCTGGGGCGGTACGATCAAATTCTCGTTCTGACGATGCCCAAGGCCTCTCGATAGGGGCTGGCATCCAACGATGTTCACCCCCTGCGGGGAGCGACACGGCCCTGTCGCTCCCCGCATTTTTCAATGCCGCCCTGAACGGATTGGATACGGCCCCGATTTGCGCCCCGCGCCCCGCTGCGGTAGAGCGCATCCCATGTCCACGACCTTCACGCTCGATACGTCGACCAGCCGCGCCAACCCCACCCCCGCGCCGATGAAGCGCCTGACGGTGCCCGCCATCCAGCGCCGCAAGTTCGAGGGGAAGACGGAACAGCCGCTGGTGATGCTGACCGCCTATACCGCGCGGCAGGCGCAACTGCTCGATCCGCATTGCGACATGCTGCTGGTCGGCGATTCGCTGGGCCAGGTGATCTACGGCCTTCCCTCCACCCTGCCGGTCACGCTCGACATGATGATCGCCCATGGCGCCGCCGTGGTGCGCGGCAGCTATCACAGCGTCGTCCTCGTCGACATGCCCTTCGGCAGTTACGAAGCCTCTCCCCAACAGGCCTTCGCCAGCGCCAGCCGCGTCATGGCCGAAACCGGCTGCGCGGGCGTGAAGCTGGAGGGCGGCGTCGCCATGGCCGAAACCATCGGCTTCTTGAGCCAGCGCGGCATTCCGGTGATGGCCCATATCGGCCTGACGCCGCAGGCGGTGAACGCGCTGGGCGGCTATGGCGCGCGCGGCAAGAGCCAGGAGGAGCATGCCAAGATCATCTCCGACGCCCGCGCCGTCGCGCAGGCGGGCGCCTTCGCCATGGTGCTGGAGGGGGTGATGGAGGACATCGCCGTCACCGTCACCGACAGCGTCGACGTGCCGGTGATCGGCATCGGCGCGTCGTCCCATTGCGACGGGCAGGTGCTGGTGGCGGAGGACATGCTGGGCATGTTCGAACGGGTGCCCCGTTTCGTGAAGCGTTATGAAAATATCGCGGAAACCATCGGCAATGCCGCCGCCCGCTATGCGCAAGATGTCCGGAACCGGCACTTTCCGACCGAAGATCAGGTCTATCGGCCCAAAAAGTGATTTGCGTGAGCCAAGAGCCCCGCTAATGATCGCGCCTTCCGCGTGCCGTAACTGACGAATTTCTGGAGACCCAAGTGGCCCTGACGCCGCAAAACAGCGAAGCCTTCATGCGTGAGGTCGACGAAGCCGTCCGGCAGGACCAGTTGCTGACCTTCTGGCAGCGCTTCGGCCGCTGGATCGTGGCGGCGGTGGTCATCGGCCTCGCGGCCTTCGCCGGCTGGCTCTATTGGCAGCATTATACGAAGACGCAGTCGCAGGCCGTGTCGGAGGAAATGGACAAGGTGATCGCCACGGCGGTCGGCGGCGGCACGCCCGATGCGAAGGAACTGGACAAGCTGACCCAGGCGAGCCAGCCCGGCTTCCGCGCCTCCGCCCTGCTGGTGAAGGCCGGCGCCGCCGCGCGCAAGGGCGACAGCAAGGCCGCCATCGCCGCCTATAAGGCGATGGCGGATGACGGTTCGCTCGACCGCCCCTATCGCGACCTGGCGCTGATCCGCCAGACCACGCTGGAATATGAAAGCCTCGCTCCGCAGCAGGTGGTCGACCGGCTGAAACCCCTGGCCGTCGAGGGCGCGCCCTGGTTCGGCAGCGCCGGGGAACTGGTCGCCATCGCCTATATGAAGATGCGCAAGCCCGATCTCGCCGGGCCGCTGTTCGCCGCCATGGCGAAGGACAGGAACGTGCCGCAGTCGATCCGTTCACGCGCGCGACAGATGGCAGGCTTATTGGGTGTGGATGCAGTCGAAACGCCGGTCGCGGCGGGACAGGAATGATTGGGCGCATGGGAATGCACAGCATGACGAAATTTTCGGGCGCCGGCCGCGCCCTGACCGTGGCCATGATGATCGCCCTGCTGGCGGGTTGCGGCATCGTGGGCGGCAAGAAGGGCGGCCCCAAGACCCCGGTGGTCGGCAAGCGCACCTCGATCCTCAGCAATGAACAGGGGGTGGAGGTCGATCCGACGCTGGCCGACGTCCCCGTGACCCTGCCCGAACCCTATGTGAACGACCAATGGTCGCAGCCGGGCGGCAGCCCCGCCAAGACCATGGGCAATCTGGCGCTGGGCGCGTCCCCCTCTCAGGCGTGGACCGCCTCCATTTCGGGCAGCACGCCGCAGGCCCGCCTCGCCTCCGCTCCGGTGGTGGTCGGCGGCAAGCTTTATGTCATCGACGCCGATGCGCGGGTCATCGCCTTCGACGCCAACAGCGGTGCGAAGCTGTGGCAGACGCCCCTGCCCGCCGAAGGCAGCGGCCGGGCCCTGTTCGGCGGCGGCGTCAGCGTGATCGACGGCAAGCTCTATGCCAGCACCGGCGTGGGCGATGTCGCCGCGATGGATGCGAACAGCGGCGCGATCCTGTGGAAGAAGCGCCCCGGCGGCCCGCTGCGCGGCGCGCCGACGCTCGCCAATGGCCATGTCTATGTGATGGGGCAGGACAATCAGATCTTCGCCCTCAACCAGAGCGACGGCGAAGTGCAGTGGACCGACAGCGGCACGCTGCAAGTCACCGGCATTTTCGGCGTGGCCGCCCCCGCCGCCGCGCAGGGCACGGTGATCGCGGGCTACAGCTCGGGCGAACTGACCGCCTATCGCTATGAAAATGGCCGGACGCTGTGGGGCGACGCGCTGTCGCGCACCAGCATCTCGACCGCCGTGGCGTCGCTGACCGACATCGACGCCGATCCGGTCATCGATCGCGGCCGGGTGTTCGCGATCGGCCAGGGCGGTCGCATGGCGAGCTATGAACTGGTGAGCGGCCAGCGTCTGTGGGAAATCAACATCGCCGGCATTTCGACCCCTTCGGTCGTGGGCGAATGGGTGTTCGCCGTCACCAGCGACGCCAAGCTGCTCTGCGTCGCCCGCGCCACGGGCAAGATCCGCTGGATCAGCCAGCTCCGCCGCTGGCAGAAGGAAAAGAAGAAGGACAAGGCGATCCGCTGGACCGGCCCGGTGCTGGCGGGCGGGCGGCTGGTGCTGGTGTCGACCCATGGCGACCTCAACTATGTCGATCCGACGACCGGCAAGATCCAGGCGGAAATCGATCTCGACCGGTCGATGTCGCTGTCGCCGATCGTCGCGAACAACACGCTTTATATCCTGGCCGATGACGGAAAGCTGACGGCATTCCGCTGACGCCACCGGCGATTTCAGGTAAACGTGCTCCTGCGAAGGCAGGAGCCCAGTTCCACCGCTTGGACTGGGCTCCTGCCTTCGCAGGAGCACCCATTTTTTAAAGGATACGGGCCTCTCATGCTGCCCACCGTTGCCATTGTCGGACGCCCCAATGTGGGCAAGTCCACCCTTTTCAACCGGCTCGTCGGCAAGAAGCTGGCGCTGGTCGACGACCAGCCCGGCGTGACCCGCGACCGGCGGGAGGGGCAGGCGAACCTGCTGGGCGTCGATTTCACCATCATCGACACCGCCGGTTATGAGGATGAGGACCCGCAGACCCTGCCCGGCCGCATGCGCATGCAGACGCAGGCGGCGGTGGAAAATGCCGATGTCGCGCTGTTCGTCGTGGACGCTCGCGCGGGCATCACCCCGCTGGACGAGGAAATCGCCCGCTGGCTGCGCGAAGGCGACGCCCCCGTCGTGCTGATGGCCAACAAGGCCGAGGGCAGGGCCGGCGACGATGGCGTGATGGAGGCGTTCAGCCTGGGTCTGGGCGACCCCGTCCCCTTCTCCGCCGAACATGGCCAGGGGCTGGCCGACCTGTTCCAGGCGCTGCTCCCCTATATCGACCGCGAAGAGGAGGAAGAGGAGGCTGAACCCGAAGAGGCCGATCTCGAATCCGCGCCGCTGAAGCTCGCCATCGTCGGCCGCCCCAATGCGGGCAAGTCGACCCTCATCAACCGGCTGCTGGGCGAAAACCGCCTGCTGACCGGCCCCGAAGCGGGCATCACCCGCGACTCCATCGCCGTCGACTGGAGCTGGACCAGCCCCGACGGCGAAGAACGCCCCGTGCGCCTGATCGACACGGCAGGCATGCGCAAGCGCGCGAAGGTGCAGGACAAGCTGGAAAAGCTGGCGGTTTCGGACGGCCTGAACGCTGTGAACTTTGCCGAAGTCGTCGTGCTGCTGCTCGATTCCACCCGCGGGCTGGAGGCGCAGGACCTGCGCATCGCGGACAAGGTGATCGAGGAAGGCCGCGCCCTTGTCGTCGCGCTCAACAAATGGGACACGGTGGAGCATGGCTCGGCGCTCTATCAGGGCATCAAGCAGGCGCTCTCCGACGGTCTCGCGCAGATACGCGGCGTGCCGATCATGACCGTCTCCGCCGCCACCGGCAAGGGTCTGGACGACCTGATCCGCGTCGCCTTCGAAACCCGCACCGCCTGGTCGCAGCGCGTGTCGACCGGCATCCTCAACCGCTGGTTCGAACGCGCGCTGGAGGCCAATCCGCCTCCCGCCCCCGGCGGCAAGCGGATCAAGCTGCGCTACATCACCCAGAACAAGACCCGCCCGCCGACCTTCGTGCTGTTCGGCACGCGGCTGGACGAACTGCCCGAAAGCTATCGCCGCTATCTGGTGAACGGCATCCGCAAGGAATTGGGCTTCGGCGCGGTGCCGGTGCGGTTGACGCTGCGCAGCGCCAAAAACCCCTATGCCAGCAAGTGAAGCGGTTCATATCGACGCCAGGGGGATGAAATGCCCTTGGCCCGCGCTGCGCGTGGCGCGGGCGATGCGGTCCGCCGATGCAGTGACGATCGAGGCGGACGATCCGATTGCGCCAGTGGAACTGGAGGCCTTGGCCCGGCAGCAGGGTTGGACCTTCATTGCCGAGAGGCCGCATCTCTTTGCTCTCGCTCGATCGCTCTAACGATCCTCCTCCCATCGTCATGCTGAACCAAGTTCAGCATGACGATGGGGTGATATGGCGCCTTCTCCCCTCGCGCCGCAACTTAACCCCCTATTTACGCTCCTCTTCTATATTCCCCCGGCAGAACAGGGAGTGTCAGGGTGTCATATCAAGAGGCCGAACTGGTCAACTGGACCGATTTTGCCAAGTCCCGATCGGAGTTGGGGACCGCTTTCCTGCGGATTCTGGGCTATTTCCGCGAGGACGGCGCAAAGGCGATCAGCGCGATCGAGGAAGCCTTCCGCGCCCGCAACGCCGCTGCGCTGGTCACCCCGGCCCACACGCTGAAGGGCGAGTCGGCCCAGTTCGGCGCCTATCGGCTGAGCGGCATGGCCGAGAAGATCGAGATGGTCGCCCGCCGCTGCGTCGAAAGCCGGGAAGGGCCGGACGAACTGATCGAGGACGTGGTCGCGCTGCGCCCCTGCTTCACCGAGACGATGGCCCTGCTCGACCGCGACGCCAATCCGCTGGTCGCCCGCAGGCCGCAGGGCTTCGGCCGCCGCGTCGACAATCCGGTCCAGGGATTCGGCCGCGCCGCCAGTTAAATGCGCGCCAGGGATTTGTGGGCATAAAGCGCGCCGCGCTCCCGCGCAGGCAGGAGCACGCAAATCTCTCCGAAGACGTCCGCTTCCCATCCCTCCGAATTAGTATTGAAATAAAACCGGTCATCCCCCCATATGCGGGTCATGACCCGTTTCTCCGTTCTGGACCTTGTCCCCATCAACGAAGGCAGTAGCGCCAGTGAGGCGCTTGGCCGCGCCGCCGCCTTTGCCGCCCATGCCGAAAGCCTTGGCTTCCACCGCTATTGGGTGGCGGAACATCATGGCATGCCGGGGATCGCCTCGGCGGCGACCGCCGTGGTCCTGGCGCATATCGGGCAGGCCACCAGCCGCATCCGCATCGGCGCGGGCGGCATCATGTTGCCCAATCATGCGCCGCTGCTGATCGCGGAGCAGTTCGGCACGCTCGCGGCGCTCTTTCCCGGCCGCGTCGACCTGGGTCTCGGCCGCGCTCCCGGCTCCGACCAGCGCGTGGCGCAGGCGATGCGGCGGACGCTGACGGGCGGCCCGGACGAATTCCCTCGCGACGTGATGGAGTTGCAGGCCTATTTCGCGGGCGACAGCCGCCTCGGCTTCCAGGCGACCCCCGGCGCGGGCGAGGATGTGCCGCTCTGGATTCTCGGCTCCAGCCTCTATGGCGCGCAACTGGCCGCCGCACTGGGCCTTCCCTATGCCTTCGCCTCCCATTTCGCGCCGGGCGCGCTGGATGAGGCCATCGCCATCTACCGCCGTGATTTCCGTCCGTCGGCGCAGCTCGCATATCCCTATGTGATGGCGGGCTACAATGTCTTCGCCGCCGACACGGTGGAGGAGGCGCGGCTCATCGCCACCTCCATGCAGCAGGCCTTCGTGCGGCTGCGCACCGGGCAGCCGGGCAAGCTGCAACCGCCTGTGCCCGGCTATTATGAAAGCCTGCCGCCGCAGGCGCAGGCGATGCTGGCCGATGTGCTGAGCGCGTCGAGCATCGGCACCCAGGCCGATGTCGAGCGCGACCTGGCCGCCTTCATCCGCCGCACGCAGGTGGACGAGATCATCATCGGCGGCCAGATCCACGATTTCGGGGCGCGCAAGCGCAGTCTGGAAATCGCCATGGCGGCAGGCCAGGCGGTGGCCGGCCGAATGGCGTCAGACAGCCATCAGGCGGCCCCCGCTCAATAGCTTCGCAAGCCCCGGCGCGGCGCGGCTGAGCAGCGATCCCAGCAGCACCACGGCGACCAGCACCAGCAGCGGCTGCACCAGCAGATAGGCGGGATAGAAGGGTGAGCCCAGCTTGCCGAACACGACCCCCAGCACCGGGCCGCCCAGCCAGATCAGGATGAGGTGGGAGCAGAAGAGGAAGAAGGCGAAAGGCTCGATCCGCAACAACATGCCCCGCGCCGCGCTGGCCGCCAACGACCAGGCCAGCCGCCAGAAGAACAACGCCGCCGCGACCCGCACCGCCATGTCCAGCACCGCCGTGCCGACGCCCGGCGGCAAGGCGCCCGGATGCAGGGAAATATAGAGCTGCGCGGTCATCAGCAGCGCAAAGGGCGGCGCCGCGACCATCCAGGGCAGCGCCGCCACGCGATCGGCCAGCCCCTCGCGCCGGGCGACGATGCCCATGATGAAGAAGAACAGGATCGACGCGCGCATCAGCACCGGCGGCCCCCAGCCCATGATTTGGCACAGCGCCGCCATCGCGGCGACCGCCCCCAGCGCCCAGCCCGGCAGGCGGACGAACAGGGGCGCGGCGAGCATGCACAGGAACAGGTCGCGCAGGAACGGCATCTGCACGTTGATGTCCGGATTGCGGCTGACGATGAATAGCTCCTCGAACATCCAGCCGGTGGACGAGGGCACGGGCGCGGACAGGCCCAGCATCCAGGCCGCACCCGAAACGAACAGGATCGCCAGCGCATTCCACAGGATCATCGGCAACAGGATCGTCCGCGCCTTCCGCCCGACATGGCGCAACCAGTCGTGGGTCCGCGACGACCCCTCGACCAGCCAGCCGGAAATCAGGCCCAGCAACGGCACGGCGCTGCGCCCGAAAACCTCCATCAGGCCCCAGCGCAAACTGTCCTGCGACGTGCCCCTCAGGCTTTCCAGATCATGGCCGTTCAGGCCCGTCCACGCATGGACATAGACCACGCCCAGAATGCAGATCACCCGCGCGATGGAGATCGCGTCGGAGCGCCGCGCCGCATCCGTCGTCAGCACCCGCGACACAGGGTTTTCCCGATTTTCGGCCAATGTTTCAACAGCCAAGCCTGACACGCATTTCCTCTGACCATCGCGGCGCCGGGCGTGGCCGCACCATTAACATGGGTGAGCGATAAGCAGATTCTTTACCAGTCGCCGGTTAAATCGATCCGACGTGCCGGAATCCCGTCCGGTCGAGGGAAAACAGGTTCATGACCCAGATGCACGGTGCAGACCATTTCGCCGGCGCGCAGCCGCATGTCTTTCAGGCTCCGGTCGATGCCATGGGAATGGTTTTCCAGATTTCCGGGTCCAGTTCGCAATTGATCATCGACGCCTCGCGCATTGCCGCGCTGTCGCACGATTCCGATCCTTCGCTCGCCATGGCGGGGCAGGTCGGCAGCCAGGTGAAGATGCGCGTCGGCCAGGTCTGGCTGATCGCCAGCGTCCGCGCCATGACCATGGACCGGCAGGACAGCAACAGCATCATCGTCGACATCGACTTTCTGGGCGAAGGCGATGAGGAAAAGCTGACGGGCCGCATCTACCGCTTCCGCCGGGGCGTGACCCGTTACCCGACACCGGGGACGGAGGTCTATCCGGTATCGAGCGCGGACATGCAGCAGATCTATTCGGCCGACGACCGCCCCCATGTGCAGATCGGCACCGTCTATCCCACGTCCGACACCCGCGCCGCGCTCTATGTCGATTCGATGCTGGGCAAGCATTTCGCGCTGCTGGGTTCGACCGGCACCGGCAAGTCGACCAGCGCCGCTCTCATCCTGCACCGCATCTGCGACCTGTCGCCGCAGGGGCATATCGTGATGATCGATCCCCATGGCGAATATGGCGCCGCCTTCCAGCAGAATGGCGCCGTCTATGACGTCAACAACCTCGCCCTCCCCTATTGGCTGATGAATTTCGAGGAGCATTGCGAGGTGTTCGTCACCTCCGAAGGGTCGGAGCGGACGGTGGACTGCGACATCCTCGCCAAATGCCTGCTGGCCGCGCGGTCCAAGAACCGGCTGGCGGAGAGCATCGGCCGGCTGACCGTCGATTCGCCCGTTCCCTATCTGCTGTCCGACCTCACCAACATCCTTCAGAACGAGATGGGGAAGCTGGACAAGGGCACCGGATCGCTGCCCTATATGCGGCTCAAGACCAAGATCGACGAGATCAAGAGCGATCCGCGCTACAGCTTCATGTTCTCCGGCATGCTGGTCGCGGATTCGATGCAGGAATTCCTCGCCAAGATCTTCCGCCTGCCCTCCGGCGGCAAGCCGATCTCGATCATCGACGTGTCGTCCATGCCGTCCGACATCACGTCCGTCGTGGTGTCGGTGCTGTCGCGGCTGGTGTTCGACTATGCCCTCTGGGCGCGGGACGAGCCGCAGCGCCCGATCCTGCTCGTCTGCGAGGAAGCGCATCGCTACATCCCCAGCAGCACGACCGGCGGCGGTCAGGCCGTTCGCCGCATCCTGGAACGGATCGCCAAGGAAGGCCGCAAATATGGCGTGTCGCTGGGCCTCATCACCCAACGCCCGTCCGATCTGGCCGAAGGCGTGCTGTCGCAATGCGGCACGATCATCTCGATGCGCCTCAACAACGACCGCGACCAGGCCTTCGTGAAGGCCGCCATGCCCGAAGGCGCGCGCGGGTTCCTCGATTCCATCCCCGCCCTGCGCAACCGGGAGGCGATCATCTGCGGCGAAGGCGTCGCCGTGCCGATCCGCGTCGCGCTCGACAATCTGGAGGAGGAGCGGCGTCCCGCCTCGGGCGATCCGAGCTTCACGGAACTCTGGCGCCAGTCCGGCGGCGAAGCGGACATCCTCGACCGCACCATCACGCGCTGGCGCAGCCAGGGCCGGTAAGCGATTATCCCGCCGGGACGATCCGTCCGGCGGGCTCGCTCTCCGCATTGATGCTTTCGCGGCACTCCTCCTCGTCCACGGGGACGAGCAGCTTCGCCTTGCGCCAGCCGCCCTGCAGGTAAACCAGCCCCGCCAGCAGGAAGGACGACGCCGAACCGACGGGAAAGCTCAGCCACAGCGCGTCCGCCCCCAGATGCGGATAGCCCAGATGGTAGAAGCCCAGCCGCACCGCGAAGAGGGTGAAGATCAGGATCAGCAGCGGCCGCACCACCACGCCATTGGCCCGCATCACGCCGAACAGGATCATCGTGCCGCCGAACAGCACGAAGCTCCAGCTCGCCAGAAGCTGCATGTGCCAGGCGGCGGCGATGGCGGCCTCGTTCCGCCCCAGGAACAAGGCCAGCAGCGGCGCGTGGAACAGCAGGATCACCGCCACCATCGTGCCGGTGATCAGCAGCAGATAACCCATGCCATAGCCGGTGATCCGGCTGATCCGGTCCCATCGCCCGGCGCCGATATTCTGCGCCGCCATGGCGCTGACCGCCGCGCCCATCGCCATGGCCGGCATCTGGAGATAGGTCCAGATCTGCTGCGCCGCGCCATAGGCCGCGGTGACCAGAAAACCCTCCCGGTTGACGAGGCCGATCATCACCAGCCCTGACGCGGACATGACGATCATCTGCAATCCCATCGGCAACCCCTTGCCGAACAGGACGCGCATCTGGTCCGGCGCGGGGCGGAGATAAGCCAGTTCACGCCCGCGCAGGCGCAACGGCAGATCCTTCGCATAGGTGTAGAGGACAAGGCCGATCAGGCTGACCACGCCCGCCGCCGCCGTTGCCGCGGCCGACCCGCCTATGCCCATGGCCGGGATCGGCCCCAGTCCCAGGATCAGCACCGGGTTGAGCACCAGGTCGACGCCCACGCTCACGAACATGAAGATCAGCGGCGTTCGCGCATCCCCCGTGCCGCGCAGGCCCATCATCATCATGACGCTCAGCAGGGAGGCGGGCATGGCAACGAAGATCACCCGCAAATAGACGAGCGCCAGGTCGAACGCCTCCGCCGGGGTCGCCAGCAGCCGCAGCAAAGCGGGCGCGCCGATCCATCCGGCGGTCGCGACGACCAGGCCCAGCAGGGTGCAGAAGCCGACGGCAGAACCGAAGGCGCGGCGCGCCGCGTCCAGATCACCCCGTCCCACCGCCTGCGCGATCATCACCGTCGACGCCATGCCGAAGCCGAAGACGATGGAGAACATCAGGAACATGGTGATGTTGGCGTTGGCGGTCGCCGCCAGCGCCTGCGCGCCCAGGAAACGGCCGACCCAGATGGCGTTGATCGATCCATTCAGCGACTGGAGGATGTTGGACGCCAATGTCGGAACGGCGAACAGCAGCAGGGCCGATGCGATCGGTCCCTGCGTCAGGTCCCTGGCCCGATGTTCCCCTGCAACCATGATCCCTCCTGCCCCCTTGCGGATGGGGACCGTTGGGACGCCGCATCCTTCCGGCGCGCCCCTTCCGGTCCTTTTGCCGGCGCACCCTGCCCGATGCGCCGGCCGGTCAGGCGAGCCGTTCCAGCGCCGCCTTCAATCTTTCCGCCTCGGCCGCCTTTTCGCCATGGTCCTCCCGCGCCTTGGCGACGGCCTCGGGCTTGGCCTTCTCGACGAAGCTGGGATTGGAAAGACGCGCGGACAGCGAATCCCGTTCCTTCTCCGCCGCCGCCAGCGCCTTGGCGAGCCGCGCCTTTTCGGCGGCGATGTCGATCACGCCCTCCAGCGGCAGGATGAAGGTCGCCTCGTCCACCACGATCTGCGCCGCGCCGCCCGTGACGCTGTCGCCGAAGGACAGGCTTTCCACCCGGCCCAGGCGCGCCAATGCGGCCCCCTGGCGGTCGATGCGGCGGCGGGTTTCCTCCGACGCATCATGCACGACGACGCCCAGCTTCGCGCCCGGCGGCACGTTGAGTTCGGTGCGCGCCGTCCGCATCGCGCCGATCAGGCGGATCAGCCAGTCGATCTCCGCCTGCGCCTCGCCGTCGACGGCATAGAGCGCCTGCGGCCAGCGCGCGACGATCAGTTCGCCTTCCCGCGTTCCGGTCAGATTCCATAACTCTTCGGTAATGAAGGGCATGAAGGGATGCAGCATCACCAATATCTGGTCGAACGCCCAGCCGGCCACCGCCCTTGTTTCTTCATCCATGGAGCCTTTGGTCAGCTCGATATACCAGTCGCAAAACTGGTCCCATATGAAGTGATAGATGGCGTTGGCCGCAGCATCGAAGCGCAGTTCGGCCATGGCGGTGTCGATCGCCTGCACGGTCGCCACCGTTTCCGCGACGATCCAGCGATTGACCGGCGCCTCCGCATGGGGCGCCTCATGGCTGGTCGAGGCCGTGACGCCGTTCGATTGCAGGAAACGGGCCGCGTTCCACAGCTTGGTCGCGAAGTTGCGATAGCCCTCGACGCGCTTCTCATCCATCTTCACGTCGCGGCCCTGGCTTTCCATCGCCGCCATGAAGAAGCGCAGCGCATCCGCGCCGAACCGGTCGATCAGACCCAGCGGATCGACCACATTGCCCTTGGACTTGGACATTTTCTGTCCGTCCGCGGCGCGCACCAGTCCGTGGAGGTAGAGCTTGCGCCACGGCACCTTCTCTCGCGGATCGCTCCGCTCCGGACCCATGAACTCCATCCCCATCATCGCCATGCGCGCATCCCAGAAGAACAGGATGTCGAAGCCGGAGATCAGCAAGTCGTTGGGATAGTGGCGCTTGAGCGTCTCCGTCTCTTCCGGCCAGCCCAGCGTGCCGAAGGGCCAAAGCGCGGAGGAGAACCAGGTGTCCAGCACATCGGGGTCGCGGGTCAGCCCTTTATTGCCGGCAAGAGCCTGCGCTTCCTCTTCGCTTTCCGCGACATAGGGATTGCCGTCCTCGTCATACCAGGCGGGAATCCGATGCCCCCACCAGAGCTGGCGCGACACGCACCAGGGCTGGATATTCTCCATCCAGTTGAAGAAGGTCTTTTCCCAGGTCTTCGGCACGATCTCGATCCGCCCGTCGCGCACCGCCTGCATCGGCGCGACGGCGAGCTTCTGCGCATCGACATACCATTGGTCGGTCAGCCAGGGCTCGATCACGACGCCGGACCGGTCGCCAAAGGGCGTCTGGATGGTGCGTGGCTCGGCGTCGGTGACGACCTCCTCACCCTCCTTGTTCCTGGTGACATGCGGAACCAGCAGGCCAAGCGCCTTCATCTCCGCCACCACCAGTTCCCGCGCCCCGTCCACGCCGTCGTTGCGGAAGCGGTGCAGGCCCAGGAACCGCTCCGGGATCAGCCCGTCGGCGGTCTGGACGACATTGGCGTCGGCATCGAACATGTTGAGCATTTCGGCCGGCCTGAAACCCGCCCGCTTGCCCACTTCGAAATCGTTGAAATCATGTCCGGGCGTGATCTTGACCGCACCCGACCCCAGTTCCGGATCGGCATGCTCGTCAGCGACGACCTTGAAGCGGCGGCCAGTGATCGGCTGGAGGATGTCCTTGCCGATCACATCCCGGTAGCGCGGGTCTTCGGGATGAACGGCGACCGCCATGTCGGCCAGCATCGTTTCCGGCCGCGTGGTCGCCACGACGATATGGTCCGCGCCATTGGCAAGGCGAACGCCATCGGCCAGCGGATAGCGGAAATGCCAGAAGCCGCCCTTCACCTCCTGCGTCTCGACCTCCAGATCGGAAATGGCCGAGCGGAAGCGCGGGTCCCAGTTCACCAGCCTCTTGTCGCGATAGAGCAGCCCACGGCGGTGCAGTTCCACGAACACCTTGATGACGGCCTTGGAAAAGCCCTCATCCATGGTGAAGCGCTCATTCGCCCAGTCCATGGAGCATCCCAGGCGGCGAAGCTGGCGCGTGATCGCGCCGCCGCTCTCCGCCTTCCACTCCCACACCTTCTCGATGAACTGCTCGCGCGTGTAGTTGGTGCGCTTGTCCTGCCGCGCCTCCATCTGCCGCTCGACCACCATCTGCGTCGCGATGCCGGCATGGTCGGTGCCCACCACCCACAGCGCATCCTTGCCGCGCAACCGTTCGTAGCGGATCGCGATGTCCTGCAACGTGTTGTCGAGCGCATGGCCGATATGCAGGCTGCCCGTCACGTTCGGCGGCGGGTTGACGATGGTGAAGGGCTCTGCGTCGGGTCGTTCCGGGCGGAACAGCCCCTTCTCCTCCCAATGGGCGTACCAGCGGGATTCGATTTCGGCGGGGTCGAAGGTCTTGGGCAGTTCGGTCATAGGCTGGCCTTTACGCAAGGCGGCGGCGGCGTCAACTTTCCGCCGCCTCGGGGGGGACCTTATTTCTTCGTCCACCGGTCCAGCCAGCCCAGCGCCTCATCATACCATTGCAGCGAGTTGCGCGGCTTCAGCACCCAGTGATTCTCGTCCGGAAACACCAGCAGCTTCGATGGCACGCCGCGCCGCTGCAACGCGGTGAAGGCCGCCAGTCCCTGCGTATAGGGAATGCGGAAGTCCTTCTCCCCCGTCACCACCAGCATCGGCGTCTTCCACCGGGTCACATGGTTGACGGGGTTCCATTTCTCGAACTCCTGCGGATTTTCATAATAGGGTCCGCCATGTTCCCATTCGTCGAACCATAGCTCCTCCGTCTCATAGGCCATGGCGCGGGCGTCGAACACGCCGTCATGCTGGACCAGGCATTTGAACCCGTCGGGCCAGTTGCCTGCGATCCAGTTCATCATATAGCCGCCATAGCTGGCGCCGAGCGCGCAGCCATTGCCCGCATCGACCTGCGCATCCTTGGCCGCGGCGGCGGCCAGACCCAGCTTCAGGTCCTCCAGCGGCTTCCCGCCCCAATCCCTGTTGATGCTGTCGGTAAAGGCCTGCCCATAGCCGGTCGAGCCGTGGAAATCGACGATCACCGCCGCATAGCCATGGGCGGCGAACGCCTTGGGATTCCAGCGATAGGACCAGCTATCGTTGAAACTGCCCTGCGGCCCGCCATGGACCAGCAGAGCCACCGGCAGCTTGCCCGCCCCCTCCTTCGGCTTCACGATCTGACCCCAGACGGTGTCGCCATCGGCGCCCCTGAAGCTGAAGCGCTGCACCGACACGTCGTCGATCCCGGCCAGCTTGTCCGCATTCACGCTGGTCAAGCGCACGGCCCTGCCCTTGCCGCCGGGCATCTTCCAGAAATCGGCGGGCGCCTGGATGCTGTCGAGCGAATAGACGAAGCCGCCTTTGGGCAAGGGCAGGACGCTGCCCACATGCCCGGTCCGGGTCAGCCGCGCGACCCTGCCCGACGCAGCGTCCACCCGGAACACCGGATGATCCAGCACATCGTCCGCCGTGACCAGAAGGCCCTTCCCGTCCGCCGCCCAGGCGATGGACGCGACCGACCGGTCCCACGCCTCGGTCAGCGCCCTGGTCTCCCCGGTCGCGATGTTGCGCAGCATCAGCACCTGCCGGTCGCTCTCATAACCGGGCCGCTTCATCGCTGCATAGGCCAGCCATTTCCCGTCCGGAGAGACGGCGGGCATGCTGTCCATCGCATCATTGCCGTCCGTCAGGTTGACGGGCGCCGCGCTGCCGTCGGCGGGAACCGCGAAAATGTCGAGATCGGTCGAAAGGGATTCGATCCGCCCGGCCTCACGCAGCGCGAAGAACAGGGTCTTGCCGTCCGCGCTCCACGCAATCTCCTCTGCGCCGCCAAAGGGCTTGGACGGGCTGTCCCCGACCAGCGCCCCCATGACCGACACCGCCTTGCCGCCGCCAAGCGGCATCACGAATATCCGGGAACGCTGGCCGTCCGCCCACATGTCCCAATGGCGTACGAACAGTTGGTCATAGACCCGGCCCGTGCCCGCGCCGGGCGGCGGGGCCGCCTTCACATCGTCCAATGTCTTCGCGCCTACGGGCCGGTCCGCCCACAGCGCGACCCGATCGCCCGCCGGACTCAGCAGGAAACCGGAAATCCCGCCGGGCGCCTGCGTCACCTGCTCGCTTTTGCCGCCGGTCAGGGCAACCCGCCAAAGCTGGTCGTCGCCGCTCTGGTTGGAGAGATAATAGAGCGATTTCCCGTCCGCCGAAAAGGCAGGCGCGCTTTCATTCTTATCCGCGACGGAGGCGATCATGCGGGGCGCCGCGCCCGCCTGACTCAGGTCCAGCAGGTACAGGTCCGTCCGCCCCCTGTTTCCCGCAAGATCGGTCACGCGCAACTGATAGGCCAGCCATTGCCCGTCCGGCGAAACCGCCGGCGCCGACACGCGGCGGAGGCCGACCATGTCGCTGGGCGTGAATGGCCGGGCAGAGGCCGGCGCGACGGCCAACGCCGATTGGGCCAGGGCCAGAGCGCCAAGTCCCGCCTGCAGAAGATATTTCATGGATGAACACCCTTGGATCGGATCGCGCCGCTCTCGTGCGGGCGGCGTCGACAGCTATGGACAAGGGTGTAGGCAGCGTCCCGCCATGGCGCAAGGATCAACCACCTGAGCGTAACAAAAGAACAAAGATCGCCGGATCATGATGCGTAAGGCACGCAACGCGCCCAGGACCGGCAACCGTTCGCCACAAATAGGCGAATCAGCGCCTGCTGCCGGCTCAACGGCCGGTGATGCGGGCGATTTCCTTGGCCACCATATCCTCGACCATCTGCGGCAGCCGCGCGTCCAGCCATTCCTTCAGCATCGGCTTCAGCATCGAACGCACCAGCCCGTCCAGCGTATTGTCCTCGCCTTCCCTGGGCGTCACGAGCATGGAGGACAAGGCGGACAGCGAATGCCGGGCCGCCACTTCGCTCTCGACGGACAGGATGGACGCATCCTCCTGCTCGGCAACGGGCCGGGGGGTGCGGGACGTTCGGTGGGCGGGCATGGGTTCCTCCACAGCAACCTCGTCGGTCAGTTCCAGCACTTCGTCGCTGGCAGGGTCGGACATCGCCTCCGCGACCGGCACGGGCCTGACCTTCTGCGCGGCCTCGCCGCGCACGCGGCGCGGCAGGGTCTGCACCGCTTCCTCGCCCTCTTCAGCGATGATCCGCTTGATGGACGACAGGATGTCCTCCATCGAGGGTTCCTTGCTCATGTCGCCCATGGTCAACCCCTGTTCCAGTCCCCGTTAACGCCATAGCACCAAAGGAACGCCTTCGGGGTTAAAATTGCGTTAAGGCTGCGCCAAACCGGGGTCCACATTGGCGTTTTGCGCCGGGGAGTCAACGGTCCGCGTCGATTGGACCTTCGGTGCCGGGTCGAAATCCCAATCGAACCACTTGCCCTTCACCCGCTCATAATTGACCATCGGATCATAGAGGGTGCCGGTTTCAAGGTTCAGGTCGTCGGCCTCCGCATGGCCCATGGCCGCCAGCAGGCTGAAGCCGGCGACATAGGCATTGCGCCGCGCCGTCACCAGTTGAACCTTGGCGTTCACCGCCTCCTGCTCGGCATTCAAGATGTCCAGGATGGTGCGGCTGCCCACGGAATTCTCCGCCCTCACCCCTTCCAGCGACAGGTTCGCCGCGTCCACCGCCTTCTGGTTCGACTGGATGCTCTCCAGCGAGGCCTGCCAGCTCGCATAGGCGGATCGCGTCTGCGCGATGACGCCGCGCTCGACCTCGATCTCCTGTTCCATGGCCTGCGATTCGAGCGCCTGCCGCTGCCGCACCTGCGCGGCCGGACGCCCGCCCTGGTAGAGCGGAACGCTGATCTGCACGCCCGCGGACGCCTGCTTGTTGATCTGCGATCCGTTGGCGCTGTTCACGGCGTTGAGCGAGTCGAGATAATTGGTGTAGCCCGCCTGGGTGAAGGCGGAGAGCGTGGGCGACACCGCCGCCTTCGCCGCCCTCACATCATAGGCCGTCGCTTCCCGGCTCTTGGCCGCGGCCAGGATGTCCGGATTGTCCTTCAGCGCGACCTGCACCGCGGCGTCGGGCGTCGCGGGCAGTCCGGGCAGTTCGGGCGGCGGCTGAAGATCGCCCGGCGCCTCACCCACCAGCGCGATGTAATTTTCCCGGCTGGCGATCAGGTTCGCTTCCGCCGTCTGGAGATTGGAGCGGGCGAGCGCCAGCCGCGACTCGGACTGCGCGACATCCGTCCGGGTCACGTCACCCACTTCGAAACGGTCGCTGGTCGCCTGGAGATTGACCTCCAGCGCCTTCACATTGGCCTGGTTGAGCGCGACCACCGCACTGTCGCGGATCACGTCCATATAGGCGGCCACCACCTGCGAGAAGACGCTCGCCTCGGTCCCGCGCAGATCGGCCTGGCCCGCGGCAACGCGGGTCTTCGCCGCCTTCACGCCGTTGCGCACGGCGCCGCCGGAATAGACCGGCACGGTCAATTGCGCGTTCGCATCCACCGTCCGCTGCGGCGAGGTAAAACTGATCGTCGGCTTGAGAATGCTCTCCGTATAGGTTCCGGTCGCTCCCAGAGAGGGCCGACCCGCCGCCTTCTGAAGCGGCACATTCTCGTCGGTCGCCCGCTGCCCGGCACGCGCGCCCGTCAACGTCGGGTTGGACCGGTAGGCCTTGGCCAACGCCCCCTGCAACGTCTCCGCATGGGCCGCGCCCGCCAGCGTGGAGGACATCGACAGCAACAGGATGAGGGCGGCGCGCCCCGGAAGCTGAACTTTTGCCGTCATGTCCTCCCCAACAGGCCCTTTCAGAACACAAATCTTTCCGGCGCGGCGAAGCCCGGAAGCACAACCATTTCGATGTCGGCGAGGCGGGAAAGACCCAGCACGCCCGACACCACCCGGCCGCTGCACAGACGGGTGACGCCGCGCTCGACGATACCCGTCACCACCCGCGCGCCATCGGCAAGCTGCTGAACGAGCGCGGCGGGCACTTCCTCCACCGCGCCGTCGACAAACAGCACGTCATAAGGCGCGCCGGCCGCGGAACCGGCATTCAGGGGGCCGCGGACAAGGGTGATGCCGTCGACCGCGATCTGCGGCCCGCCCTCTTCCTCGACGGCGGTGACCTGCGCGCCCAGCGCCGCGAGCAGCGCCGCGCTGTACCCGGTCGCCGCGCCGATCAGCAGCACCTTGTCGCCCTTGAGGATCTGCGCTTCCTTGAGCAGGCGGCCCGTCACCAGCGGCGGATTGAGCGCACGCCCGTTCGCCAGCGGGACCGGCCGGTCGACATAGGCCATCGCCCGCCGCTCGGCCGGCACGAATTCCTCGCGCGCCACATGCGCCATCGCCGCGATCACGCGCTGATCATCCACATCGCTGGTGCGAAGCTGGCTTTCGACCATGGCGGTCCGCATCGATGAAAAATTCTGCTCGGTCACCACAATTCCTCGACTGGGATAGCTTTTAGAAAAGCTGTATTAGGAAAGCAATACAGCAAAGATATAATCGGACCTCTAAATCAGCGGACAAGCCACGCCAAGCGGCTTTGCGCACCGCGGCGCCAGAATCTTGCGCCCCAATATAACAGCGCTGCTTGACTTTGCATCAAAAGCCGCACATTTGCGGCCACCCATGCCGAGGCCCGATGGCGGAGTGGTGACGCAGCGGACTGCAAATCCGTATACGCCGGTTCGATTCCGGCTCGGGCCTCCAAAATCCTGTCAGCGCGAGCGTGTTGACAGTTGAAAAAATCCCAGATTTCCGCTAGTTTAAGGCTACTCGTCGGTTGTCGGCGATGGCCTCCATTTGCCTGTAGCCGCGAATGATGGGGGCCTTTTCTCGGGGCCTCACGAGGCCCCCACAGAAGCGAGGCCCCCAATGGCGCTGACCGACACGGCAATCCGCAACGCCAAACCAAGAGAAAAGCCCTACAAGATCACGGACGCGCAAGGACTTTATCTTCTGGTCAATCCAAAGGGCAGCAAACTCTGGCGCGTCAAATATAGAATGGACGGCGTGGAGCGAAAGCTGGCGCTGGGATCATATCCTGAAATCACACTGGCCGAGGCACGATCGGCGCGCGATGCGGCGCGCAGGCAACTCGCCCATGCGATCGATCCTAACGTCGCCAAGCGTCAGGCTCGCATTGAGGCCAGCATCCGGGCCAACAACAGTTTCGCTACCGTGGCCGAGGAACTGATTGAGAAGAAAACGCGGGAGGGGTTGGCGGAACCGACACTGGAAAAGATGCGCTGGTTCGTGAAGCTGCTTGGCGGCGATTTCGGCAAGCGTCCCGTCGCTGAAATCACGCCGCAGGAACTGTTGCATGAATTGCGTAAGCATGAACGACGGGGCCGGTTGGAGACGGCGAATCTTCTCCGAGCGTTCGCCAGCCGTGTGTTTCGCTATGCGGTGGCGACAGCGCGGGCCGAGCGTGACCCGGGCCAACTGCTGATAGGCGCGCTGACTACGGCGAAGGTCAAGCATTTCCCCGCGATCACCGATCCGGTAGCTTTCGGTGCATTGCTTCGGGCAATCGAGGATTATCAGGGCGATCCCGCTGTCATGTATGCCCTAAAACTGACACCTCATGTTTTCCAACGTCCGGGCGAAATCCGACAGATGGAATGGGCCGAGGTGAATTTTGAAAAGGCGGTCTGGATCATCCCGGAAGGGAAGATGAAGATGCGCCAGTCCCATTCGGTGCCCCTATCCCGCCAGTCGCTGGCAATCCTAACTGACATGCGGTCCCTGTCCGGCTCCGGGCGTTATGCCTTCCCGTCGATCAGGACACGGACAAGGCCGATCAGCGATAACACGATCAACGCCGCCTTGCGCCGCATGGGCTTTTCCAAGGATCAGATGACCGCCCATGGATTCCGCACGTCTGCGTCCTCGCTGTTGAACGAATCCGGCAAATGGAACCCCGACGCCATCGAACGGGCGCTGGCGCATATGGTCGCGGGTAGTGTTCGGCGCATCTACAACCAGTCGGCCTATTGGCCGGAGCGGGTCGAAATGGCCCAGTGGTGGAGCGATTATATCGATGAACTGCGTGAAGGAGGAAACCGATGCATGGCGGCAAGACACCCGCTCTCTCCCAAATAGAGCGTCCCGGTAGCGATCATCACCGCGCCCTTCCGCACATTGCTGCAAGGCTTCTGTATGCCAAGGAGGCAGAACGCGAGGCGCTTCTTGAGATCGACAACATTGCTGCCGGGATTGAGCGAAAGGTTCAAACCAGATTTCTGTTTTGCGCCATTGTGTTTTCCCTATCCGCATTTTTTGCGCTGATTGGCTTCTCAGTTTGGGGCGCGGAAACTTTAGCCCAGCATGATCTTGGCCAAAGGCCAGCCTACCTTATTTTCCCTTTGATCCTGATCGCTGCCGCAGCCGCCATATACTGGCGAAATTTTCAGTATGGGCTTGGCTTGGTTCGGCATAAACGCCCGGCCCTGTATGGAAAAGGCCGTCAGTCCACTATCGATACGCTTGAAAGGCTTTTTGACTATCTTGGCGACCGAACCGGTCCCAAAGCCTATTTTTATGATCGAAAAGGCACCAGGCATCCGGTTAGCCGTCGCCATTTTTTTGGCCGGTTGAGGGGGTTGCTCCTCTCTGAAGAACCCGGCGCGCGCTGCCTTGTAATGCCTCCCAAGGGATTTTGGTTCAGCGCACAGATATTCGTGGAAGCGGAACCGGAAGAAATCATCCGCGCCCTTAAGGTCAGGCCGCAGGCGGGAGGACGGCCAAAGGAATATGACTATGAGGCAATGCTCCTGACCCTGATCGAGCATCCGAGCCTATGCGCGATTGATCCCGAAAGCAGCCGTGTCGAAGCACAGATCATGAAATTGATCCATGCCCGCTGCGATCCCAGCGAGGATCATTGCAACAACATTTCGGTGCCTGAACCTACGGAATTGCGGAAATTCGCCAAGAGAATCATCGCGGCGATAAAAAATAACCGAAATCCACCTACTCCATGAAAGACCGCATTACCGAAAACGCGCGGGAAAACGTCGGTTCTCTCAAAACCGATTTACCGAACTTTTCGAACATTGGCGGATTCAGGCGGCTTTCAGGTTCCCGCACGACCCAGCCCCAGCCTTGTGCAACTTGAGGCGTCTCCCACCGCGAATCATCAACTACGGAGGCTCACATGGAACCACTTGCCATATCCATCAATGATACCGCCAAGGCGCTGGGCGTCGGGCGATCATCGGTTTACGCCCTGATAAAATCCGGCGGACTGGATGCGATCAAGATTGGCAGGCGAACCCTGCTGACCACCGAGTCAATCCGGCGCTTGGCGCAATCGCGAACCGTCATCTGACCCGCAGGCGCTACGCGACCCCAGCCTTTTGAGTTGGCGGGCCGCTCCGCGCCTACGTGCATCCCCCGAGCCCTGAACTCTCGCAACCGTGTTTTCACGGAAGGAGGCCCTATGCTCATTTTCCGCAAGGCAGTTGATCGACTTGCCGACCTGCTGCGCCGGGACCGCAACGTCACCTATCGCGCATTCATCAATGCCCGCATTGCGCCCTATGTAACGCCGCTGCTCGACAGGATTGTTGCCGACAACGAGGACGGCGACACGCTCCGCAATTCCCTGATCCCGTGGGGGCGAGGCGAACGTCCTTCCATCGCCATCTATCGCGGCGATATTTCCACATGCCGGATCGACGGGCCTTGGCAAATAGCGGACGATCATTGGCTTCCGTTAGGCGGCCTGATCGTCACGACAGGCGTGACCGCACATTTGGACCCGTTTGAGGCGCAGGAACTGCATAAGCGGATGCAGCGGGCAATCGAGGATGTGACCGTCGCATGGGTCCACGAGTATGAGCTTCGCAGCCACCCCCGAGGACCGGAGACCATCGACCGGAGCGTGTCCGATCTAGTCGCCAAGGCGATGATCGCGGCATGGATTTTCGGCAAGCGTGAAGCCGACACCAAGCCGGACCCAAGCCCGGACATGGCCCGCGATTCCTGTTTCGACGACCCCGGCGACCGCTTGTGTGCCCTTTGCCGGAAGGGACTGGGTCATGCCTGATCCAGTAGCCCAAATGGCAAGGTTGCTGGGCTGCGATGCTACGCATCGAGCCGACAATTCAGATACACACCTCACGCACGGGTGCATCCAGCATTTTTGCGGGTTTGACGGGATGCGGATAGCATCCCGTCAAACGGGAGGGTGCGGAAGTGGCGCAATTGCGCCATTTCCCGCGATGGCGAATAGCATCTCGGCTGGAGCGGCATCATGAGCGCCCGCGCCCAGACCGTGCGGCTCTCTCCAGCCCAGCACCGCACCCTTGCCGGCTTCGCCAGGCAGCGCGGCCTCAGCGAATATGCCATGCTCGCCCGCGTCGTGGACACGGGACTGGCCGCCCTCGTCCAGGGGACGGGTCGAGGGCTCGACACCCGCGAGATCGTCACCGAACTGACATCGGTCAGCACGCGCATCGTGGACGTAGAGCGGATGCTGGACCGCGCGCTGTTCACCGCCTGCGCCGCCTATTGCTACGCCCGCAGTGCGGCCAGCGGCGCGCGCAAGAGCGACGCGGTCGTCACCGAGGAGATCACCGCCGCCTACAATCGCCAGCGGCGGCTCGCGCGGGAGAACCGGCCATGACCCGCCCCGACGATCACCGCAACCATGCCGATGCCTTGCGCAAGCATCATCTCAGCACGCAAGGAGCCCGCCTCAAGCGGCAGGCGCTTGTCATGCTGGCCTCGGTTGCTCTCGGCGGCGTAGCACTGCCCAACGTGATGCTGGGCCGCGACACGATGCTTGCCGCCGGCACCTACTACTGGGCCAGGACCAAGCTCTGGGCCGTGTCCGGCTGGGAAGCCGATACCGGGATCGACGTGCACTTTCCCGACCATATCGAGGAAGGACGATCGGCGCGCCAGATCATCGCCCATCCCTATTTCCGGCGGCGCGTCGATTTGGTCTGGGCCTGGGCCAAATGGGGATGTTGGCTGGGCTTCGGCATCTGGTTTGCGGGCTTGATCGCCTCACGCGGCGCGCTGGCGCGGCGGCGCGAGCGTCTGCTGGCCGATCGCTGGATCGGCGGAACGCAGGTGGTGGACGAGAAGCAGCTTGCGAGGCTGACCGGCAGGCAAGCTGACGCCCGCACACTGTCGATCGGCAGGGTGCCGATCCCCGCCCGTCTGGAAACCCGGCATATGGCGATGATCGGCACCACGGGTAGCGGCAAGACCACCGCCTTGCGGCAATTGCTCGATGGCATCGAGGCGCGCGGCGAAGCCGCGCTGGTCTACGACACCAGCGGTGAGTTCATCGCGCACTATTACGATCCGGCGCGCGGCGACGTGATCCTCAATCCGTTTGATGCCCGCTGCGCCTTCTGGTCGCCCTTTGCCGAGATCGCCCATCCGGCAGACGCCGACCGCATCGCCCACCAGTTGATCACCGAGACCGGCCAGCACGACAGCGACGTGTGGCTAGATACCAGCCGCATCCTTGTCGCCAATATGATCCGGGCTTTGTGGCAGGAGAACAGGCGCACCCTGCCTGACCTGCTCCACGCCCTCAAGAACCGGCCCAAGGACGACTTGAAGGAATGGCTCGCGACCAGTTCGTCGGCGCGGACTTTCGCCGACGATGCCGACCGGGCCACCGGCAGCGTGCTGTTCATGCTGGCGAAGGCAGCGGACCTGATCCAGTTCCTGCGGGCCGAGGACGGCAAGGCCAAACCCTTCGCCTTCCGCAGCTTCATCGAAGCGCTAGACCGGCATCCCGGTGCGCGGCCATGGATATTCGTGCCGAGGAAGGAGGATTACTTCGAAGCCTCCAAACCCCTTCTCGCCTGCTGGCTGGAATGTGCGGCCAGCGCGGTGCTGGGCCTCCGCCCTTCCGAGGACCGGCGTATTTGGTTCGTGCTGGACGAACTGGCCGACCTGCCGCGCGTCGACAATCTGGCGCGGCTGCTGCCCGAGGGCCGCAAGTTCGGCGCAGCAGTGGTGCTGACCTTCCAGGCGCTGGGGCAGATGCAGCACCGCTATGGGCCGCAGATCGCTGAATCCATGCTGGGCTGCTGCAACACCAAGCTGTTCCTGCAAACCATCGACAGCGACACCCGCCAATGGGCCAGCCAGACCATTGGCACTTCAGAGATGGAGATCCGCACCAAGACCGACATGCTGGGTGACGGCGATGAAGGCCACCGCATCAATCTGGGCCGGATGCGCGAGGTGCGGCCCGCCGTCATGGAGAGCCAGCTCCGCCTTGCGCGGCACGACGGCTATCTCCTGCTCCCTGACGGCCTGCCGGTGGCCAGGATCAGGCTGGCCGCCGATCACATCGCGCGGCGTGGTGCGCCCCGCCAGCTGGGGTTCATTGCTGCCGATCCGGCGACCATGCTCTGGGGACAGGCTGCGCACGCAGCGCCGCCATCACCAGCGCCGTCCTCACCCTCCCCGAAGCCTGACAGTCAGGGACCGGTGTGATGGTGGCTTCCGTCTCTGCCCTCACCAGTTCGGCGCAGGCCAGCAGCTATTACGAGGCCGACGACTATTATGCCGAGGGCGGGCTGTCGCCCTCCCAATGGCATGGGGCTGGCGCGGAGGCGTTGGGTCTGTCCGGCGAGGTGGATCGCGGTGAGTTCCGCGCTCTGCTCGACGGCCAGATCGGCGATCAGCAGCTTGGCACGTTCCGCGACGGTCAGTTGGAGCATCGTCCCGGCTGGGACGTGACCTTGAGCGCGCCCAAGTCGGTGTCGATCATGGCCGAGGTAGCGGGCGACCGGCGGTTGATCGAGGCGCATGGGCAAGCCGTGAAAACCGCAATGACCCATGTCGAACGCCATATGGCCGCCACCCGTATCCGCGATGGCGGCACCGTTGCCCGCGAGGCGACCGGCAACTTAGTGATCGCGAGCTTCCTGCACGGCACCAGCCGTGCCCAGGACCCGCAGCTTCATACCCACAATGTCATCCTGAACGCGACGCACGGCGAGGACGGTGCCTGGCGCAGCCTGGAACCGCGCGCGATCTATCAGCTCCAAAAGCAGATCGGGGCGATCTACCGGCAGGAACTCGCCTTGAAGGTCCGGGAATTGGGCTATGAGATCGAGGCGGGCAAGGAGTCCACGTTCGAGATCAAGGGCGTCTCCAACCAAGTCATCGAGGCGTTCAGCACGCGGAGCGCGGAAATCGAGGCAGCACTTTCCGAGCGCGGCACGTCCCGAGAGACCGCCAGCGCCGCGGAGAAGCAGGTTGCCACGCTCGACACCCGCGAGGCTAAGGTTGCCGCTGATCATGCGGGGCTTGTTGCGGAGTGGCGAGAGACGGCAGCCAAAGCGGGGTTTGGGGCGGAGGTAAGATTGATGATGGTCAGGGAGGCCGAAGTCAGGGCGGCCGATCCCACCCATCGTGCGGCAATGGAATTTCAGGGCGAGAATGCCGCCGCCGGCACCGTCGCCCATGCCGCCGACAAGCTGGGCGAGCGGCAGTCGGTGTTCTCCGCCGCCGCCTTGCAGGAGGAAGCCGGAAGGATCGGACTGGGTCGGATCGGGTACGCCCAGATCGGGGCGGCGATCGAGGTGGCCACCAAGCAGGGCGATTTGATCGACCGCACCCATATCGACCGGCGTGGTGCGGAATTTGCCGGGTTCACCACGCGTCAGAATGTCGAGACCGAAGCCAGGATGCTGCGGATCGAGGCCGAGGGGCGCGGCGGCCTCGCCCCGATCGCTTCGCCGCTTGCCGCCGCCAGAGCTGTTGCCAGCGCAGCGGCGCAGGCCGGGCGCACAGGCCATGACTGGAATCCCGATCAGCGCGCCGCCACCGAGCAGTTGCTGACCAGCCGCAACCGGATCACCGCCGTTCAGGGCTATGCCGGCACCGCCAAGACCACAACCGTGCTGGCGACCTTCGCCCGCGAGGCCGAGGCGCGGGGGATAGCGGTGACCGCCCTGGCTCCGACCGCGTCAGCGGCGATGGTGCTGGGCGAGACCCTGGGCACGCGCGGCGATACCGTTGCCCGGCACCTGCTGTCGCCAGAGCGTGGAGAGCCCACCCGGCCCGCCGCGTGGATCGTGGACGAGGCATCGCTGTTGTCGGCGCGCGATACCGCGCGGCTGTTCGACCTCGCCGCGAAGCATGACGCCCGCATCGTGCTGGTTGGCGACGTGAAGCAGTTGGGTTCGGTCGAGGCGGGCGCGGCCTTTGCCCAGTTGCAGGGCGCTGGCATGGAAACCGCCAGGCTGGCGGAGATCGTACGGCAGAGCAATCTCGCCACCAAGGAGGCCGTGCTGGCGTCGATCGAGGGGGATGCCAGGAAAGCCATGGCCGCGCTGGACCGGGGTGGTGGGCAGATCATCGAGAGCGCGGAACGCTCGACACGCTTTGCGGCCATCGCCGAGCGGTACGCCGGGCTCGACAAGGCAGGGCGTGCCCGCACCATCGTAATCGAGCCGTCGCGCGAAGGGCGCGATGCGTTGACCGCCGACATTCGCGCGGCGCTCAGCGCATCGGGGGCGCTGACCGGGCCAGCCGTCACGGTGGAAGCCCTCGTCAACAAGGGGCTGACCCGTGCGGAGGCGCGCGATCCCTTGAGTTACGACAGGGGCGACGTGGTCCGCTTTAATCGCGACTATGCCGACAAGGGCGTGGTGCGGGGTGCAGCCTATCGCGTCGAGCGCATCGATCCGGCCAGGGCCGCCATCGCGCTCAAGGCGGAAGATGGGCGCGAGGTGGACTGGCGCTTGCGGCAATGGGGTGCAGGGCATGCCCAGGCCTTCTCGGCCCAGCCGATTGACCTGAAAGCGGGCGATGCCGTCCGGTTCATCCGCAACGACCGCGAAGCGGGACGGATCAACGGTGCACGTGCCGAGGTGATTGCCGTGGATCAGCAGGCTCGCACCGCGACCATCCAGACCACGCATGGCAAAAGGGAAACGCTTCATCTCGATTCCGCCCGCGACCGGCATATTGCTCACGCCTATGTCGATACCGCCTTTGCTGCCCAAGGGCGTACCGCCGACCACGTCATCATCCATGCCGACAGCAAGGCCACCAACCTGGTCGATCAGAAGTCCTTCTACGTGGGTATATCCCGAGCCAGGGAATCCGCGACCATCTTCACCAATGATCGCGGCAAGCTGGTCGCCGCGATCGGTGAACGGGCCGGCCAAGTGCAGACTGCTATTGCTCAGGTCACGGTGTCGGGGCTAGCCGCTGGTAACGCGAAAGGAGTTGGAATGGGATGAAGCTCGGCTCGCGTCCACGAGCCTGACCCGGCGGAGAAAATCAGTTATCCCACCCTGCCTTTCTAATCCGGCATTTATTTGTCTGCTTCAGCGCAATGGAATGACTAGTTCGACAGATGAATCAGACCGGCTTACGTTCGGCTTAGGAGGCACTCAGTCGCCAACTATTGAAAAGTGACATAGGTTGATCGGCATTAATGCATGCAATAAGGGTGATCAAGATGCATGATCGTAATAAACCGTCCCCATATGTACACGTTATCGTAGGAGCTCTCATACCACTTGCAAATCACGATATTAGACCCTCAATATAAGGCAAGAATCAAGGGGGTGTAAAATGCCAAATTATGACAAGACTATACTTTGCCTTGCCAACTCTCGGAAGACCAGTGGCCGGTGCATCGCTGGGAGGGAAATAGCCAACGGCAATCTGGGTGCGTGGATTCGTCCGGTGAGCGCCCGTGAGAACGCGGAACTGTCGGAAGAGGATCGTCGGTTCGAGAACGGACGCGATCCACGCGTTCTCGATATTGTCCGGATCACGCTGATTGAGCCGAAGCCACATGCTTTCCAGATCGAAAACCACCTGATCGACGCCGACTATTACTGGACCCTCCAAGGCAGGGCGACATGGCAGCAGGCGCGCGCCGCAGTGGACGGAACGGGGCGGCCGCTGTGGAGCAACATGTCGTCGAGCTATAGCGGCGTGCATGATCGCGTGGCAGAGGATCAAGCCGTCCCCGCCGACGGCTCCCTACGGTTGATTGAGGTGCATGATCTGCAGGTCAATGTCGTAGTGGAGGGCGCAGAGTTCGGCAACGGCAAGCGCAAGGTCCGCGGCCGTTTTACGCATGGCGGCGTGCAGCACTATCTGTCGATCACCGATCCGCCCGTGGAGCGCCAATATCTCTTGGGGCAAAACGGAGCGATCCAAGTGGGCCATGCTTTGCTTTGCATCAGTCTCAGCGAGCCGTTTAATGGCTGGGCATACAAGCTCATCGCTGCTGTCATCACTCCGCAAAACTGATAATCTGGCCGCCAAACACAGGAATCGACTAAACGGATATGATGCACGTTCTGAGCATAGGCCATTCGACACTCGACTATGAGCAGTTCGCTGCACGGCTCAATGCAGCAGGCGTCACCGCCATAGCCGATGTGAGAACGTCGCCCTTTTCCCGGAACTTCGCTCATTTCAATCGGGACGTGCTGAAGGACGCACTCGCCCGCGATGGAATAACCTATGTATTTTTGGGTAAAGAACTGGGCGGCAGGCCAAAGGGGGAGGAATATTACACCGATGGCATCGCGGACTATGAAAAGATGGCGCAGTCCGACCTGTTCCAAAAAGGGCTGGAGCGAGTCGAGCAGGGAGCCCGCAAATATCGCATTGCGATGATGTGCTCCGAGCGCAACCCACTGGATTGCCATCGCTGCCTACTGGTCGGGCGGTCGCTGGCCGAACGCGGCGTGACCGTGAGCCACATTCTTTCCGATGGAAGGACCTTGACACAGTCGGACATCGAGGAGCAGCTTCTGATCATGGCCGGAAATGAGCAGGACGACATGTTTGCCTCGGCGGCCCAGCGTCTCAACGACGCATATCGGGGACGCGCTCGCAAAGTCGCGTTCGCCGAAGCCTCACCGCCTTCCGACGCGGTGGCTGCCGAATAGGAGATTTATGTCCAAGACCTTCGTGACCACGATCGGCTTCACCAAGACCAATGCCGAAGGCTTTTTTGAACGACTCCTCAGCGCCGGAGTAAAGAAGGTGGTTGATGTGCGGCTGCACAACACCTCCCAACTAGCGGGTTTCGCTAAGGCTGACGATTTGTCGTATTTTCTTCGGAAGCTCGGGGCAATTCAATACGTCCACCAGCCGTTGCTGGCTCCCACCGACACGATGTTGAAGGCTTACAAGAAGGAGAAGGGCGAGTGGAGCGTCTATGAAGATCGTTTTCTCGGGCTCATGCGGGAGCGCAAGATCGAGACGCGATTGAAACCGGAAATGCTGGAGGGCGCTTGCTTGCTATGTTCCGAAGCGACCCCACACCATTGTCATCGGCGGCTCGTGGTCGAGTATCTCAACGGCAAATGGGGCGAAACGCTTGCCGTGAAGCATCTCTGAGAGGCCGACTAATGAGCAGCGTTTCCCCCGCTGTGAAGTTCGGAGAACAAGTCTTGAAACGCATGGTCAGCCCCCCACGCCTGGGCGGACGTGAACGCCAGCATCCGTTTCTGATCGGGTGTAAGCACTCCACCCTCGGGCTTATACCCGAGATCGTGATTTGCCTCCGACCAGGCGTGTTGAAATAGGGTCTTGATCTGAAGCTCGAAGAATTGGGGGATGCATTCTTTCGGCCATTCGGGAAGGATAAGCTCCTGTGGAAACAGGCATACAGAATGCCAGCCGAAATAGCCGAACTCCCACTCGGATGCGGGCACGAGATCCTTCGTCTCTACAGGCCTGAGATAACGCAAGAGGATTGCCCGGACGCGCTCCACATCTGCCTTGTAGAACACCGTCACGCGCGCGCCGACCTGGTCCTGAATCTGCGAGAGCGGCTCGGAATATTTGCGTATACCGGCGCCATCGACATTTTCCGCCTTTCTCAGAAACCGCTCGACCCCCTTGGGCCTGGCGCTGATGCGGTCGATCCGGGGTTCGCCGTTCAGATGTTCTCCGATCAACTCGGCAAGAGATGCCGCTAGCGGCACCAAGACCGCGTCATGGCGGGCCCGGTAGTCTGCCTCGACCGTCACCGTGAAACTCTCTCGAACTTGGTGCTGACTACTCGGCCCGTGGCGGAATAGGTCACATCCCCATTTTCATCGGGCTCGCCATGATCGAACACATTGTCGAACTCGGTCGCGGCGGCGGTCAGTATCGCTCCGGAGTCGAGCTCGACCGACTTGTAGGGAAGCTGCCGGTTGAACTCCTCTGCGCTGAATCTGAATTGCTCGTTCAGCAGCCCGGGGTGCTTCATCTGGCCGACGATCGCCTCGCGCGCTGGCTGCGACAGTCCGAAGCGGCCGAGGAAGTCACCGGCGGTCATCACCTGATCGTTCAGTCCGGCACCGAGGGTCGCCGCTGCGGTGATCTCCTTTTTGATTTCCAGATTGTCCGTGATCTTCGCCGCGTTGCGCATCGCGACGGCGAGGACCCGGGTGCCGGTCGCAGATGTGGTGCGAAAGTCTGACGCGAGGAATTCGGTTAGGGACTGTCAGGAATTTCGTGTGCGGCGAGGCGGTTGACCATCAGGCCGTCATGGCCCTGATGAAGCGTTCGCCGAAGAGAACGGCAAATTGAGCCTTCGCCATGTTCCACTCGCGCGGCGGCATTTTCCACTCTTTTTCCGATCGGTTCAAGATCAGATAGAGCAGCTTGGTGGCGGCCTCATCGTTGGGGAAATGACCTCGCGCACGAACGGCGCGGCGGAGCTTTGAATTGAGGGCCTCTATCGAGTTTGTCGTGTAGACGATCCGCCTGACTTCTTCAGGAAACGCGAAAAATGGGATGACTTCGGGCCACGCCCTGCGCCAGCTCTGGCCGATAGCCGGATAGCGTTGCCCCCAGAAGCCCGCTTCGAAGGCCGTCAGCGCTTCCTCGGCGGCTACGGCATCGACGGCGCGGTAGATGGCCTTCAGAGCTGCCCCAAGCGCCTTACGGTCTTTCCATGCCACGAAATCCATCGAGTTCCGCAGCAGATGGACGATGCATGTTTGAACCATCGCTTCGGGGAAGACGGCGGTGATGGCGTCGGGAAAACCCTTCAGGCCATCGACGACGGCCAGCATGATATCCTCGACACCGCGGTTGCGCAGTTCGTTCATGACGCGCAGCCAGAACTTGGCGCCTTCATTCTGCTCCAGCCATAACCCCAGGACCACCTTGGTGCCGTCGGCCATGACGCCCAGGGCAATATGGATCGCCTTGTTGCGGACCATGCCTTCGTCGCGGATCTTGACCCGGATCGCATCGAAGAAAACCAGCGGATAGGCTGGGTCCAGCGGGCGTTGCTGCCAGGCTGTGACCTCCTCCAACACCGCGTCCGTGATCGTGCTGATCAGGTCGGGCGAGGCCTCGATGCCATACAGTTCGCGCAGATGCCCGGTGATCTCCCGGGTGCTCATGCCGCGCGCGTACATCGAAATGATTTTGTCGTCGAAGCCGGGGAAGCGTCGCTGGTATTTGGCAATCAACTGCGGATCGAAGCTGCCAGCCCGATCGCGTGGCACCTCGATCTCGATCCGTCCTCCGTCGGTCGTCACTGTCTTGCGGCCATAGCCGTTCCGGCTGTTGTTCCCTTGCTCCTCCTGGCCAAGATGGTGATCCATCTCCGCATTGAGCGCACGTTCGGCAAAAGCCTTCTTCAGGGAATCAAGCAGGCCGCCCTGGCTGAGCGCTGCCGCCGCGTCAGTGCCGGCAAGCAGCTGATCGAGAATGTCGTTCGGTATCGAGGGTTCTTTGCGTCGTGACATATTGGGTCTCCTTGTTACCCATTATGCCTCGCCACACACGAAATTCCTGACAGTCCCATTCGGTTATCCAGTAGCGCGAAACTTCGGCCTCGCCGCTGTTTATCTGTTTATCGACCGCCTTGCCCGTCCAGTATCCCTGATCGTTGACCGTGTCCTGATAGAGCACGGCCTTATATGATCCGACGCTCTTCAGGAACACGCGTTCGACGAATTGGACGCTCAGCGCCTCCCGGTTTTCGTCTGCGAGAATGCCGCTGTGGGCCGCGAATCTAGCAATCACGATCTTGCGCTGCTGGCCGATCATCCCCGTCGCCAGAAACAGTAGGCCAAGCGCTGAACGTCGTGTCGAAAACGAGCCGAGGCGGGTCGCCAAGGACAGCCCCGTATCAACTGACGGCGCACGCGCATATGCCAGCAGCAACGTGCGGCAATCGTTGCGAGCGGTCCCGTCATCAGCCCTGTCAAACGCGATGTCTATCGCACATTCCCGTTCGGATTTTGCATAGACATCTTGGAGAAGATCGAAAACCTCGCCTTCCAGTGGCACGTCCGTCCCACCTATCGGGCGAGGAGGATCAATCCCCTTATTCGGGTACACCAAGTATGTGTGAAGATGTTCTATTGTCATACTCCCCCTTTGCCCCGGTCAACGCGTGATAGCCGCTGCGCACGACCATCCCATAAACTCTGATAGTGCAGATTTCCCAAATTAAGAAACGCCCATAGCGGGTGACCTGACCCCCTGATTTCCACCAGCGCGGATTAGAGGCTGGCAGCTTTGTTGCGCATGAGCGCGGGTTGAGCAATGGCCTGCGCAGCGGAGCCCGTAGGGCGTAGCGAAGCAGGCCATTGCTTATGCAGTTCAGCGGCGAAGGCCGCAGGGGTTTCGTATCCAAGGGATGAGTGCGGCCTCTCCTGGTTGTAATCCTCTGCCCAAGCGGCGATCACCACCCGGGCATGGTCCAGGCTCAGGAACAGGGTCTCGTTGAGCAGCTCGTCGCGCATCCGACCGTTGAAGCTCTCGACGTAACCATTCTGCATCGGCTTGCCCGGGGCGATATAGTGCCACTCCACCCCGACTTCCCCGCACCAGGCGAGGACGGCGTTCGAGGTCAGCTCGGTGCCATTGTCGCTGACAATCATCCCAGGTTTGCCGCGTTCGGCGATCAGCTCGCTGAGCTCGCGCACCACCCGACGCCCCGAGATCGAAGTGTCCGGCACCGCGCGCAGGCACTCGCGGGTTACATCATCGACGATGTTGAGCACCCGGAACCGGCGTCCCGTAGCCAGCTGATCATGGACGAAGTCCAGGCTCCATCGCTGGTTGGGTAGCGCCAGAACCGGAGCCGGTGCCCGTGCGCCGATGGCACGACGCCGGTTGCGCCTGCGTCGGACCGCCAGCTTCTCCTCGCTATAAAGACGCTGTGTCTTCTTCCGGTTGATCACCACGCCCTCCCGCCGCAGCAGGATGTGCAGCCGACGATAGCCAAACCGGCGGCGCTGCTGCGCAAGCTCGCGCAGCTTCGACCGAAGGTCAGCATCATCTTCCCGCTGTGACCGATAGCGCATGCTCTTCCGGTCAGCGCCGATAACACGGCACGCCCGCCGCTCGCTCATCCCCAGTACCGCCTGGAGACGAGCGACCGCCTCTCGCTTGGCAGCGGGCGTTACCAATTTTTTGCGAGAAGATCCTTCAGGCCGGCATTATCCAGCATCGCCTCGGCCAGCAGTCGCTTCAGCTTGGCGTTCTCGTCCTCAAGCGCCCGCAGCCGCTTGGCCTCCGAGACCTCCAGACCGCCATACTTGGCTTTCCAGTTGTAGATCGTCGCTTCCGACACGCCGTGGCGACGAGCCAAGTCGACAGTCTTCGCGCCAGCCTCCTGCTCCTTCAGCACGCCGATGATCTGCTCTTCTGTGAACCTTGCTCGCTTCATTCGTCCGTCCTTCCATCAGGTCAGACTCTAATCAAGCTTGGAGGAAAATCCGGGGGTCAGGTCACGGGAGCCAAAACAAGTTATAGTGTATCTGCATCCATTTTGATGGCCAATTGCGGCGGTCTCAAAAAGGGACGGCGATGGATAAGCCAACCTGAGGATTGAAAGTCCAATCAGGAATCATCAATGTTAGCGCTGTTTCGAAGCTTATGGTTTGGCATCGCCATTGTCTGAATGTGCATCCACGGCGGGCATTAACGGTCGCAAAATAATTCAAGCCTCCTCGGTCATGCCGCCTGATTAAAAATAGAAAAAAGCCTCGGCTCACGCGGTTGGCGGATCACATCATCCCAGCTGTAAGAGTCCGCGCGCTCCCGGACTATTTCGCCTACCACATTGCCGAGCTTGTCGCGCCTTTGTCCGAAAATGACGATTTCACCGGCATCGCGAAGTTCGGCCAGCTGGCTATCGACCAGAGCACCGATGACTGGCGTATCGTTAGCGCGTGCGGCGAAGAGCGATCGCTTCGTCATCTCGCTGCCGCTTTTCCACCCCGCATGCAGCAAGTCAGGTATCTGTTCCAGCAGCTGCTTTTTGGTTCGCGATGAGGCGTCGTCGTCGAAGACATAGTCCATCATCCCTTGCCTCACATCGACATTGGGATCGAACCCAAGCGAATCGAAGCCGGGCCCTCCGAAATGCTCTAGCGTGTTATTTGTTGCCCAAAAGACATTTCCCATCTCTTCTCGGGCTTGGTGGTGCTTGGAGAGATGGATCAACCAATAGTCTCGGTGCGACTCGGGCGGATGAACGAAGAACGGCGTATAGAATTCCGCGCCGGTACATCCTTGAATGTGCTTATATACTGTATTTTGAATGGCCCGTTTCCATCCTTTGAGACCAAACTCATCTTTGATGTCCAAGAGCGCGCGCACATCCTCTCGCTTGTAGTCGATCGCGGCAAGCGCACTAAGACTGGACGTCTTGTCATGCAGGAGATTGACGAGTGAATCGACCATGAAGGTCAATATAACCTCTGGATTCGCCAATTGGCCCATGATCCTGCGTACAGTAGCCATCTTGACGTCGCTCCACCCATACTGGTCGAGAAAAAACAGTGAGTGATGTGCTCTCCCTTTACTCCGGATGTCTGCGATGACGGATGGGGCAGTATCCTCGAATGTTGATGAGAAGAACCTGATCTTGCCAGCGTCAATCTGAGACCGGTATCCGCGCTTTATGATTTCCTCTTTCAAGAATGTGATATGGCTTGGATTCTCATCGATGAAGACGAAATCAACATCCAGATCAAAATCGGCGCGACGTGCCAGCAGGACGGCTCTCGCGCTCTCGATCGCCGTCAGTATTCGTAGGGGTGACCCGTCGACGGTATTGCCGTCGAACGAATAGAGCCCGCCGCCGCAGAAGCCATCCACGACAGTCATTTTCAATCGTGACTGGACGTGTCGCTTGGTCAACGTCGCGACATAGCGATCGACATAGGTGCTGTATATATCATGCTTCGCTAGACTATGCCGCCCAAGCTCCGGCAGCGCCAAATTGGGTCCCCAATGATAGCCAAGCTTTTCCTGTGAGCTTCGAACAGGCTTCGGTTTCGCCAGTTCATAGAGACCGGGCAGTGCCAGTGCGCCTTGATCAGTATCAGCCTTCTTTCTCGCCATGTTCGCTCTCGATCAGATCGCAAAATGTGAAGCAGTTATAGTGAACTGTGCACCAACCCATTGTCCAGTGTGATTCTGGAAAGTCGGCTTCGACCGCCGACTCTTCGGGAGCGAGCACCGACAGAATCTAATTCGATCATGCCACAATTGCCGAGACGTTTTTTCTTGAAATCGCCTGAAGTTTTGCTGTCGACCGTGTGCAGTTATTATCCGTCTGCCTTGAATTCGTAGATTGCTTCGCCAACAGCAATGAGCAGCCGCTCGCGGGAGGCTAGCGCTGACTGAGCGGTCGAGGCTTTGGCATTAAACCAAACCCAAGCCGATTGCGTGCGCCGCTCGACCTCAAAATTCAATTGAACCGCAGTCAATATAAAACGCAACTCCCACTGATCATCGCCCACCCTTTGACGAAGCTTTTCCTCCACCGCCTTGGCCAAATCCCGTAGTTTCTCAAACTCGCTGTTTGCTAGCCCTTCCTCCCGAACGACGATCTGGACGTAGCCGCCCGCCCATTTTCTCATGCTTATGCGACCCTTTGGCCGATCCCGCTCTCCCAAGTCGCAACCGAGAGAAGCGAATAGAGAATCCGCTTGCGCGAGACCTTCGAGGAGGCATCTTAGCCCGTCGCTATGCTGCACCTCCGGAATATCTCTAACTCGGTCTACATTGCCCCTAGTATCGACAAACCCGTAATTGCGGCAAATGTCGTTGAAGAGCGGGGGATAGGGGACCGTATTTCCATCGGAGGTTCCGTAATGCACCCGTAACGGCATTTCGTTCGCGCTCCCTCAGCTCATGGCGATGCGAGGAAGTCCATCCCAGGTCATCCCATCCAGCTCCCTACCGGCTGCCCTCTTGCCGATGCGCAGCATGGTGGTCCCGTCCTCGGCAGCAGCGCTTCTCGCCTTTGCCAGGTTGAGGCCCTGACCTGGGGCCCAGTCGCCCCACTGCTTGAAATGGAATGGAATGTCGGCTGCCATGCATTCATTAAGCAAGGTCCTGAACCAGGACGGGCTTGAGGGCCTGGCCTTCGGCCCGCTCTCCCCTCCGGTGATGACCCAATCGACCGCGTTGGTCCATTTGCGAAGCGATAATGGGCCAAGCAGCGGTTCCGCCGAGATAAAGCGAACCGCAGCCGGAATTTCCGCGAGAGATGCTAGTCGCATGTCTGCCCACTCCTGATTCTCGGTCGTGGTTCCCAGCCAGACATTTCTTGGCCATTTCGAGCCCCAAGGAACGCTCGACATCACTCGGTCAGGCCTTTTTGTAAGTAAAAGCCAATCGAGCGCTTCGGTGGACTCGATCAGCTTCCAGAGCCGCTCGCGGTGTGGGTCTAGATCGTCGCGGTCCTCGAACACATCCGCCATGGACGCACAAAATACACGCGCCCTCGAGTTCGTGGAGGAGGCTATCCGGTTCCATTGAAGAGGTTCACTCCAATGACGATCTCCAAAGAAGCGACGAGGGGCTTGGATGCCCCACACTGGTTCACCGAGCCGCTTGGCCCAACTCTCCGCGTAGCAATGCTTGCAGGCCGGAGACATCTTGACGCAACCCCACCACGGGTTGAAAGTGTGGGTGGTCCATTCGATCTTCGAGTTCTTCGCCAAGCATCGCTCCTGAACGTCAGCTCTATTTTATGCCGCCAACCACCTTAATGGCAGCACGCTTGGATGATTTAAAGTCACGGCCTTGCCTGCAAGTTTACCGTGTGCCTATCACAAGCCTTCGCCCGGAACAAGAAGAGAACGTGTGTCCGCTCTTTCCTATCCTGCAAACAACATGAACCTTGGCATGGACGATCGCATCGCCCGGTTCGTGTTGCAAAGGCAGGCCTCCGAGCTGGCCGCGCGCAAAAGATAGAGGTTGTAGAATGGCCCGGGCGCAGCGAAGAAAAGGCCTCAATTCTTCAACTTGGCACGGTCGTTGTTGGAGTGTTCAAGGGTAGCTCTCAGACCTTCAACATTAGCCGCTGCTTCGTTGAGCATGGTCGCCTCGTCCTTTTCGAAAGGGCCGCCTCTGTTTCATGGTCCTGTGGCAGGATGTTCGAAGTCGCCGCAGATGTAGAGCCGGGAGCATGCCGCAAATAGATTTCGGAACCGCTAGGGCTAGTCAACATCAGCGGATGTCGGTTCGCTTCCCGAACCCGAAAGCTTATAACCGGGTATACCCCCTAGCCCTTTAAGAAGGTTGCCAATGGCCGCAAACGCCCAGATTCAGCGGCCGCTACTGCGCCCTTCGCGATGAACGGACCACCACCTCGCTGCGATTGCGCTTGCCAAACAAGGGGGAATGCCGAAAGAATCCCGGCCAATGCGCACCGACATTGATCATCTTCCCCCGGCAAAACAGCGCGAGCTTGAGCGCATCGTCGAAGTAATTTTCGACGAGTTTCGCGGCGCAATTGAGAACGCCACCGGCGCCCGGAAGGGCGCACGCATCCTGAAGATCGTTCTCTTCGGCAGCCACGCTCGCTGCGACTGGATCGACGCGCCGCTGTCGGCGAACCAGTACAAGTCCGACTATGATATCCTCATCATTGTCAGCCAGAAGGAACTGACCGACCGGGCAGCTTACTGGGCAAAGGCCGAGGAGCGGCTGATACGTGCCTACACGATCGAGAAGACGCTGCGCACGCCGGTCAATTTCATCGTCCATTCGCTGCACGAGGTGAATGACGGTCTCGCCCATGGCCGCGTCTTCTTCATGGAAGTCGCCAAGGACGGGATCGCGCTCTACGAGGTAGATGGCAGCGAGCTGACGACGCCCAAGCCGAAAACGCCTCAACAGGCACTTGTCACGGCAAAAGAGTATTTCGAGGAATGGCTGCCCAATGCGGCTGGGTTCTTGAAAGGTTTCCACTTCTATGTGGCTGACGGAGATTGGAAGCGAGCTGCTTTCCTCCTGCATCAGGCTACGGAAAGCCTTTATCAGGGCCTGCTCCTCACGCTAACCTATTACACCCCATACAACCACAACATCGCCTTCCTGCGATCGCTGGCCGAAGGGCTGGACCGCCGCCTCTACGGCATTTGGCCAGAAACTACCCGCCGCGAACGCGCCATGTTCCAGAAGCTGAAAGAGGCCTACACCAAGGCCCGCTATTCCAGGCACTACCGGATCAGTGCGGAAGAACTGGCATGGCTTGGCGAACGCGTCGAGGAACTGGGCCGCGTCGTTCATCAGGTCTGCTCGGAACGGATCGCCGAACTGGAAGCCGCCGCCGGGAAATAGCGATCCCGCCAGACACCTTGTCCGGACTCCTCCTATCTGGCATATTCGACGGGACGGGATGGAAGGACTGGCGGCCATCCCGGGGATAACCCTGCTAGGCATCATGTAGGTCCGGCCCCTCCGGTCGGGCAGTTGCTGCAAGCCGTAGTGACGGCGCGCAGCGAACACCGCTTGCACCATCCGCGCCCGAGTGCGCGGACCGCTAGTGTGCGAGCTGCAAATGACATCCCGTACCGACGTTTACGCGCGCGAAGTCGTGATGGCGCGCGTCAACCATCTGGTTTGGCGCAAACAGAACGAGATCGAGCGCATCGCGCGTATCATTCGCGCCTGTTTCGAACCCGAAAAGGTCCAGGCAGCCCAGCCGGGGACCATCAGGCGGATCATCCTGATCGGCCCCTATGCGCGCCGGTCATGGTATGAGGACCGGCACACGATCCAGTTCTCGGATTATGAATTCTGGATCGTCGTCAACCATCCAGCCTTCAAGGATGAGCGCTGCTGGCAGCGCGTGCGCGATGTCATCGACAGCGAGCTGGGCAACCGGTGTGCTGTCGATTTCGACATTTACTCCAGGGCCGACATCCGCATCGCCGGGATCGAGCGCGATACCTTCATCCTCGACCGCATCGAGGCGGGCATCACGCTCTACCGCGCCTCGCGCGACGCGCCGCTGAACGAACGCGAACGTCGGGAGGCAGGGCGATGACCGCCACCCCTTCCACGACTGCCTTCGAGGCACTCTATCAGGCAGAGTACGCACGGGTCCTGCGTTTCTTCCGAAAGCGGGTAGGGGGCGAAGATGCTCCCGACCTCGCGCAGGAGGTTTTCCTCAAGCTGCTCCGCGCGGACGTGGCCGGACAGATAGAGAACCCACAAGCCTATCTGGTCCGGTGCGCGCGCAATCTGCTCATTGATCGCGCACGTCGGAAAACGCCCGCGCATATCGGCACCTGTCCGATCGATGAGGGGCGGGATACACCGGCCCCTCCCCAACAAGCGTGGCGAATCGAGGAAAGGGACGTCCGGAAGGTCTATCGACGGACACTCCTGGCCATGCCGCGAAGGACCCGCCGCATCTTCCTGATGCATCGGTTGAAATGCATGACCTATGCCGAGATTTCCAAACAAGTCGGCATCGGCTATAATGGCGTTGAATATCATATGATGCGCGCGTTGGCGCGATGCCGCAGGACGCAGGCGGCCCAGCCATCATCCCGCTAGTTGATGGTATGTTTGGGGGCACGAACGGGGGCCTTAGAGGCTCCCGTTCCACATAAGTTATTGTTTTTAAACTTAGCAAATGCTGGAATTCGATTCCGGCTCGGCCGTCAGGCGATCAACCGCCATCCCACCACCACCAACACCGCCGCCAGCAAGGGCTGAAGGACGCGGTCCGACGTGCGCGTCGCCAGCAGAGACCCGATCACGATGCCCGGCAGCGATCCGGCCAGCAGGTTGACCAGCAGCACGGGGTTGACGTTGCCGATCCACAAATGGCCAAGCCCGGCCACCAGGGTCAGGGGCACGGCATGGACGATGTCGGTCGCCACCAGCCGCTGCATCCGCATGCGCAGCGGGTAGAGCGCCAGCAGCAGCGTCGCCCCGATCGCCCCTGCCCCGACCGAAGTCAGCGTCACCATCGCGCCCAGCAACGCCCCCGCCAGCACGGTCAATGCCGGCTGCCAGCGGGTAAAGCGGTCGGCCGTGCCGACCCGGCGGGCCAGCGCCCATTGATGGAACCGCCCGCGCAGCAAGGTCGCGACCGCCGTGCCGATCAGCACCACGCCCAGCGCGCCCGTGATCACGCCGGTCTTGATCTGCCCCAGATGCATCTGCGACAGGATCGCCAGGACGATCAGCGATGCGGGAATGCTGCCGATCATCAGGCGCTTTACCACATCATAGTCCGGGCCGCCCTCCGCGCCGCCCTGATGGTGGTGCACCGCGCCCCCGACCGCCTTGGTGATCGATGCGAACCACAGGTCGGTGCCGACCGCCGTGGTGGGCGCGACGCCGAACAGCAGGATCAGGATCGGCGCCATCAGCGATCCACCCCCCACGCCGGTCATGCCAACCATCAGGCCGACAAAAAGGCCCGCGATCGCGTGCAACCAATCCATATTCCGCCCCAAACTCATTACGTCGTGAAATCGACCGACGTGTAAGGCCGAAAAACCATGCCAGCCAGCCCCCTTTTGGATTGGAAATTTATCGTCGCCAAAACAAATGCTGTTGAATGCATGAATGGCGCGATCCCCTCGACTTTCCGCGCCCGCCTCGTCTAAAGACCATTGGACAATGCGCCTTCATGGTGCATGGCGTCGCCGGCCCTTTTCGCCTCCCGGCCACCCAGCGGCATCCTGATATGAGCGGGTGGGAGGGGCAGAGAACCGGCACCGCATCGAAATTGGCTCTTTCGCGCATTTCCAAACAGGCTCTAAAGACAGGGGCATGATGAAGCTGTTCATTGGCAACAAGGCCTATTCGAGCTGGTCGCTGCGCGGCTGGCTGGCGTGCAAGCTGTCCGGCCTTCCCTTCGAGGAAGTGGTCGTGCCGCTTTATGACGAGGCATGGGAGAAGCGGCGCGAAGGCGACGAATTCGCGCCCTCTTCCGGCAAGGTGCCCATATTGTGGGACGGCGATGACATCGTCGTGTGGGACAGCCTGGCGATCGTCGAATATCTGAACGAAAAGTCGGGCGGCGACAGGTTCTGGCCGGCCGATACCGCCGCGCGGGCCATGGCCCGTTCGATGGCGGCGGAAATGCATTCAAGCTTCGCCGCGTTGCGCCGCGAGCACAGCATGAACATCCGCCAGATCTATGCCCCCGTCCCGCCGTCCGAAGCGGTGACTCAGGACATAGCCCGCATCATGCAGCTCTGGGCGCAGGCCCGCGCCCGCCATGGCGGCGAGGGAGAATTTCTGTTCGGAGACTTCAGTGCGGTCGATGTGATGTTCGCGCCGGTCGTGACGCGCTTCATCACCTATCAACTGCCCGTGCCGCGCTTTGCGGAGGCTTATATGCGCGCGGTCATCAACCATCCCTGGATGCAGGAATGGATCGGCGGCGCCCAGGCGGAAGAATGGGTGATCGACAAGTTCGAAACACCGCCGCAATTGGGGTGAGGCCGGTTTTGGCCAATCCAAGACATTCCCCTCCCACAGGCGGGAGGGGTTAGGGGTGGGTGCGAGCGCAGCGAGCTTCCAGCTTAGCCGTTGAAAATTCACGCTGATGTCGTGCCAGCCCACCCCCTAGCCCCCTCCCGCCTGCGGGAGGGGGAATGGCAGGAATCCACCCAAGCCGGGCTTTTAGAGCTAAAGGCGTCCCAGAACGCGCGCTGTTTCCACGAATTCCTCGACGCTGACGGTTTCCGCGCGGCGTTGCGGGTCTATGCCGACCGCCTCCAGCGCTTCCAGGGCGCCGGGCAGGCCCTTGAGGCTCTGGCGCAGCATCTTGCGGCGCTGGCCGAAGGCGGCGGCGGTGAGGCGTTCGAGATGCTTCAACTGCACGCCTTCGGGGGCGGGTTTGGGCGTGATATGGACGACCGCCGACATGACCTTGGGCGGGGGCGTGAAGGCGCTGCGGTGGACCTTCATCGCGATGCGGGCGTCGCTGCGCCATTGGGACAGCACGGCGAGGCGGCCATAATGATCGCCATTGGGTTTCGCCACGATCCGCTCTGCAACCTCCATCTGGAACATGAGCGTCAGGCTCGACCACCAGGGGAGTGGAGACCAGTCGGTGGAAAGCCAGCCGATGAGGAGGGCGGTGCCGACATTATAGGGCAGGTTGGCGATGATATGCGCGCCTTCGCCTGCTTCGGCGCGGGCGTCGACCGCCATCGCGTCGCCGGAAATCACCCGGAACTGGCCCGGAAAGGCCTCCGACAGTTCGGAAAGCGCGGGCAGGCAGCGCCGGTCGCGCTCGACCGCCACCAGCCTTGCCCCGGCGCGCAGGATCGCGCGGGTCAGGCCGCCGGGACCGGGGCCGACCTCGAAGGCGGGCTGATCCTCAAGCGGGCCGGGGATGGCCGCGATCCGGTCCAGCAACTGTTCGTCCAGCAGGAAATTCTGGCCGAGCGCCTTGCTCGCCTGCAATCCGTGGGCGGCGATGACGTCGCGCAGCGGTGGGAGCTTGGGCGGCGGGAGCTTGGAGCGGGTATCGGCGGCCATGAGCCTCAGCAGCCGGGGGTCAGCCGGGCGCGTGTCGCTTCGGCGGCCATCCTGATCGCGGCCATCATCGCGCTGGGATTGGCGCTGTCCTTGCCCGCAATGCCGAAGGCGGTGCCATGGTCGGGCGAGGTGCGCACGATGGGAAGGCCAAGGGTGATGTTCACCCCCTCGTCGAAATTCAGCGTCTTGATGGGGATCAGCGCCTGATCGTGATACATGCAGAGCGCCGCGTCATAGGTTTCGCGGGCGCGGCTGTGGAACAGGGCGTCGGCGGCGAGCGGCCCCTGAATGTCGTAGCCTTCCGCCTGGAGCGACTCCACGGCGGGGCGGATGACGTCGATCTCCTCCCGCCCCAGCGCCCCGCCCTCGCCCGCATGCGGATTGAGGCCCGCGACGACCAGACGGGGACGGCCGATGCCGAAATTGCGCTGAAGCCCCTTTGCCGTGGTGATGGCGCGGGCGCGGATCAGGTCGACCGTGAGCACGGACGACACCTCTGCCAGGGGGATGTGGATGGTGATCGGCACGACCTTCAGCGACGGCCCCGCCAGCATCATCACGGCGTTGTGGGGCGCGACGCCGCAGCGTTCCGCGATGAATTCGGTCTGTCCCGGATGGGTGAAGCCGACGCCGTAGAGCTGTTCCTTGCCCACCGGGGCAGTGACGATCCCGGCCGCCGAACCGCTGCGGGCGAGGCCGACCGCGACCTCCAGCGCCTGAAAGGCCGTGCGCGCGCCATCCATGCTGGGCGTGCCGGGCGTGATCTCGCCCGCCTCCGCCACCTGCAGGCATGGCAGGGCCTTGTCGAAGACCTCCACCGCTTCCTCCGGCGTGCTGACCGGCTCGACCGGGCCGAGCCAGACGGCGCGCAGGGACGCGGCGTCGCCCACGGCGAAAAAGGGCGACAGGCCCCGCGCCTCTCGCATGACCCAGCTTTTGGCGACGATTTCCGGCCCGATTCCCGCCGGATCACCGAGCGACACGGCGAATGGCGGCATATCCGCCGGATCAGTTATAGTCGATAACGGCATCGCGGCGGAGATCGCGCAGATAGATGCGGGCGCGCTTGTTGACCCGTTCTTCCTCCAACTGCGCCATGATCTGTTCGGCATTGGGCGCGGCGGCGGAGGAGGCTTCGTCACGGCCGCAGACGACCAGCACGCGCACGCCGTCGTTGATCGAGCCGAAGGGCGGCGTCGCCTCACCGACCTGGAGGTTCAGGAGGATGTCCTGCAATTGCGGGGGCAGGTCGCGCAGCTTCACATTGTCGTTGTCGACCACGTCGGCGCCGATCTTGCCGCCCAGTTCATTGGCCTGGCCGCAGCCCTTGATCGTCTTGACCTGCGCGGCGAACGCGGCCGCCCTGGTGCTCGCCTGTTCCTTGGTCGTGCCGGCGGGGAAGCTGACGGAGAGCTGCTTGAGGCTGAGCAGCGCATCGCGCGGATCGGCGGTCAGCACCTTGCGCTTGTCCATGACATAGATGATCGAGACGCCGCCCGGCACGCCGATGGGGCCGGCGATCTGGCCGACCTGCATTTCGGCCGCCGCCTGCGCCAGTTCGTCGGGCAGCTGGACAGGGCGGACCCAGCCCAGATCGCCGCCGACCGCCGCCGTGGAGGCTTCGGAAAATTGCCGCGCATAGGCGGCGAAGCTGCCGCCCTGCTTGATCTGTTCGATGATGTTGCGGGCGTTCGCGACGATCTGCTGCTGGTTTTCCGGCGTGGCCGACAGGTAGATCTCGCCGATGCGGAACTCGTCGCTGCCCTTGGCCGCGTTCATGCGGTCGACCACCGACTTCACCTCGTCCTCCGACACGTTGACGAAGGGCTGGATGTTGCGGCGGAGCAGGCGGCTCCAGGCCAGCTCGCCCTCGATCTGGCGCCTGATGCTGGCGGCGGAGCTGCCCTGCTGGCGCAGATATTGGTCGAACTGGGCGGGGGACTGGCGGAAATTGGCCGCGACCCGCTCATAGCTCTGGTCGATCTCGGCCTTATCCACCTTGATGTCGTTGGCGGCGGCTTCCTGGATCTGGAGCGTCTCGTCGATCAGGTTGCGCAGCACCTGGACGCGCAGCCTTTCCTTTTCCTCGTCCGACACCTTGCCGCCATTGGCCGTGATGATGAGGGCCAGCCGCTGGTCGACGTCCGTGCCGGTGATGATCCGGCCGTTGACGATGGCCGTCGCCTTGCGGACATTGGGGTCGCTCTTGCCGAAGACGGTCACATCCCTGGGCAGGTTGAGCTGTTGCGTGGCGACATTGTCATCGTCGGCGACCGTCTGGGCCAGGCTTCCGCTGACGCCGGTAGCCAGCAGCGCCGAGGACAGAAGCACGGTCCGCAGGCCCCTGTAGGCCGTGCTGCCAATGCGGGAAAACGGGGAAACGACAGGCTGCATCGTCGACAAAACTCTCCAATCGGTTCGGCACGAGATGCGCCGATCCGCCTTAACCGACCCTGAGCAGGAAGCGGGAAGGCTGATCCTTATATGCCAATATTGCGAAAAGCCAGCCGAAGCTGGAAGCTGTTGCCCTTTCGTGCGTCGCCCAGCACCTGATAGTCGCGCCGCCAGGTGACGCCGAGCGTCAGGCAATCGTCCTCATAGGCTATCCCCAGACGATGGCGCACGGGTTCATAGCCGTCCGCGACGGACAGCGGATCTTCCTTCGTGTCGGTCAGGTCGATGACGGTCGAGCCGAAGACCGACCAGAAGCGCGCGAACTGGACGCGACCGCCCAGCCGCAGTTCCTCGCGGTCCTGCAAATCCTCCAGATTGAGGTTCGCATCGCGGTTGAGGCGCAGATAGCCGACCGTCGCATAGGTCTTGCGGCTGCCGATGGTGGCGTCGATCTCGTTGCGGCGGACCGACAGATTGTCCTTGTCCAGCCGGAAGCGGTGGGTGAAGCTGATGAAATCCTTGTAGCGGACGGTGGTGCGCCCGACGACGTCGGACAGGCGGTCCGACAGGCCGGTTCCTTCCGGCAGGATGCTCTCTCGCTTGTCGAGGCGGTAGCTTTGCCCCACCACGCTTTCCAGCGAGAAGTCCGGAAGCGACAGGCTATATTCCATGCCATAGGTGACGCGGGTCGAATCCTCGAACCGGTCATATCCGGAAAAGCGGTTGAGCGCGAAGAGGTTGCTGTCCTCCAGGTCGATGGCGCGCGCATCCTCATTGGGGACGGAGAGATTGGCGATCTTGGGCGCGGCGACGATCTGGACGCGGGGGGCGATGCGCTGCACGCCGCCGAACGCCTCGCCCATGAAGGGCCAGCGCATGTCGATGGCCGCCGCCGCGATGCCGCGCGCCTTCCAGCCCGGATCGCCGGCATAGCTGACGATGCTGTTCATCAGATTGTCGCTGCTGTGATAGACGTCGCCGCGCAAATAGGTGGTGAAGGTCAGTTCCTGACCCATCGGCGTCAGCTTGCGCAGGTTCCATTCGAAGGCGGCAAAGGCGCGCTGCGTGTCCTGGCCATGGGTGCGGGTGATGGCCAGGCTGTTCGCCTGGAACTGCGCCACGCCGCCCAGCAGCGGGTCCTTCATCCGCAGGCGATAGTCGATGACGGGCAGCGCAATCGGCATCTGCCCCTGCGAATCGCCGGTGCGCAGCGTCTGCACCGCCCAGCCGGCGATGGAGAAATAGCTGTTCTCCCCGATTCGCTGGGCGTTGAGCGTAGAACGCAGCCGGTCGTCCCGGCTGATGTCGTAGCGGCGCAGGAAGGTGCGGTCGGTCGCGGCGCGGATCGACCCGCCGATGCTCCATTCCGGCGTCAGTTGCAGCGCGCCGCTGGCGTCGAGATAGCCGCGGAAATCCCTTTCCGATCCCGCCGGGGCGGTGGAAGAGGCATTGCCGGTGGCGACGCGGCTGCCATAGGTCGCATAGCCGGTGATCTGGTAGGCGCCCCGGTCCCATAAGTGGCGGTAGTTGGTCTCCAGCATCGGCAGCGTGTCGGTATAGACATGCGGCGTGACGGTGAGGTCGCGATTGGGCGCCAGCTTCAGATAATAGGGCAGCGCGACCTCGAACCCGTTGGTGCGGTCGTAGCGAAGATTGGGCACCAGCAGGCCGCTGCCGCCATTGTCGCCCACCGGATGGGAGAAGCCGGGCAGCGGGATCAGCGGCAGGCCGAACAGTTCCACGCTGGCATTGGTATATTTGACGCGGGCCTTGACCGGGTCATAGACGACCCTGACCGCCTTGATCTGCCAGGTAGGCTCCTTGGGGCAGCCCTCATGATCCTCCACCACGCAGCCGGTATAGGCGGCCTTGCGCAGGGTATAGACCCCGTTCACCCGCTGGCCGCTGGCGGCGGCCAGCCGCCCGCCCGATTGCAGCACCAGCAGCATGTTCTGGACCATGCCGTCCTGCAGGGAATCGGTGACGTCGAACCGGTCGCCATAGGCGATATTGCCTTCCGGATCGGTGACGGAGACGTTGCCGTTCGCCTCCACCTTCCCCGTGGTGCGGTTCCAGACGACCTTGTCGGCGCGCAGCCGGTTGCCCTCCCGCAGCAACTGCACATTGCCGCTGGCGGTCACGACCTCGCTGTTGCTGTCATATTCCAGCGCATCGGCGGCGAAGCCGATCTGTTCGTCGCTTTCGGGCACGGGGGCGTCGGGCGCGCTGATCGTCGCCTGCGGTTCCTGGAGTTGCTGGGCCGTAGCATGCGGGACGGCGACCAGGCACGGAAAGGCAGCGCCGGCGGCCAGGAGAGGTTTCAAACGCAAGGGGAAAGGGCTGTTCTGCAAAAGGATGGGGCCTCTTTGACGGGGCGCTTTGTTTCCCGCCTATCGCACTGCTTTGTCTGCGCTGCAATCGTCTCCGCCAAGAGTTTTGCGGGAAAATCAGTCGAACGGCTTTGCCAGACAGGGTAAGCCGCACTATCTGGCCATAGAGATACAAGCCTTGCAGGAAATAAAGGACCCTAGATGGAAATCGCGTTCAGCCCCGTCCGTCCCGAAGCCGATACGCTGGCCTTCGCCGTGCCGAAGGGCGGTTTCGACGCCTTGCCCCTGAGCGCCGCGCCCGTGTTGGCGGCGGGCGCCGCCGCGGCGCGCTTCACGGGCGAAGCGGGGTCGAGCTTCGAGAGCTTCGTGGAGGAAGGCGGCAGGGTGCTGCGCGTGGTGCTGGTCGGCACCGGCGGGGGCAGCGATGCCGATTATGAGCGCGCGGGCAGCGCGCTGACGGCGCGCCTGTCGACCAGCGGCGCGACCCATGCGGCGGTCGAATTCTTCGGCGGCGCGAGCGGGGACAAGGCGGCGGCGCTGGCCTTCGGCGCGTCGCTGCGCGGCTGGCGGATCGACACCTATCGCACGCGGCAGGCGGAAAAGGCCAAGCCGACGCTCAAGCGGATCACGCTGGTTTCGAGCGACGCCGGGGCGGCCTGGGAAAGCCGGTCCGCGGTCGCGGCGGGCGTGGCCTTCACCCGCGAGCTGGTGTCGGAACCGGCGAACATCCTCTACCCCGAAAGCTTCGTCGAGCGCTGCAAGCCTCTGGAGGAGCTGGGCGTCAAGATCACCGTGCTGGACAAGACGGCGATGGCGGATCTGGGCATGGGCGCGCTGCTGGGCGTGGCGCAGGGTTCGGTGCGCGAGCCGCGCCTGCTGGCGATGGAATGGGACGGCACGGGTGGCGCGACCGAAAAGCCGCTGGTCTTCGTCGGCAAGGGCGTGACCTTCGACACGGGCGGCATTTCCTTGAAGCCCGGGCCGGGCATGGAAGACATGAAATGGGACATGGGCGGCGCCGGGGCCGTGGCGGGCGCTATCAAGGCGCTGGCAGGGCGCAAGGCGAAGGTGCGCGTCGTCGGCATTTGCGGGCTGGTCGAGAATATGCCGGACGGCAATGCGCAGCGGCCGGGCGACATCGTCACCTCCATGTCCGGGCAGACGATCGAGGTGCTGAACACCGATGCCGAAGGGCGTCTGGTGCTGTGCGACGTCATCACCTGGGCGCAGAAGACCTATGCGCCGGAGGTGATCATCGACCTTGCTACGCTGACCGGGGCGATGATCATCTCGCTCGGCAATGAATATGCGGGCATCTTCTCCAATGACGACGGGCTGGCCGACGATCTGATCGCGGCGGGCAAGGCGGCGGGCGACCAGTTGTGGCGCTTCCCGCTGGGCGACGCCTACAACAAGCTGATCGACAGCCCGATTGCCGACATGAAGAATATCGGGCCGCGCTATGGCGGGTCGATCACGGCGGCGCAGTTCATCAAGCGCTTCGTCGATGAGGGCGTGAAATGGGCGCATCTCGACATTGCGGGCATGGTCTGGGCCGACAAGCCCGGCGCGACATGGGACAAGGGCGCGACCGGCTATGGCGTGCGGCTGCTCGACCGCTATGTCGCGGACAAGTTCGAGAGCTGATCTTTCTTCCCGTTCGGTTTGATTTGGTCCGGACCGAGGGCAAGCATTGTCTGGCTAAAACCCCGCCCCGTTCGGGCTGAGCCTGTCGAAGCCGTTGGCCTCGCCGACCTTCGGTTCGACAAGCCCGGGGCGAACGGTTAGAGCGTGAAGAATGCAAGTCGATTTCTACCAGCTCAGCCGCGATCCGGTGGAACAGGTGCTGCCCGCCATAGCGGGCCGTATCCTGGGCATGGGCGAGCGGCTGCTGGTGGTGGCGCGCGAGCCTGAACGGCTGGAGCGAATCTCCGCCGGGCTGTGGGCGGGGCCGCCGGAAAGCTTCCTGGCGCATGGCCGGGCGGGCGAGGGCGGCGAATCGGTGCAGCCGGTGCTGCTGGCGCAGGATTGCCCAAGCGTCGATCTGACCGCCAATGGGGCACGGCATGTCGCATTGGCCGATGGCCTCTGGCGCGAAGAGGCGCTGGGTTTCGAGCGGGCCTTTTACTTCTTCGACGCGGAAACCGTCGAAGGCGCGCGGGCAAGCTGGCGCGATCTCGCCAAACGCGATGGCGTCACGCCACGATTCTGGCGGCAGGAAGGCCGCAAATGGGTGCAAGGTCCATAAGCATGGGCCAAAAATCAGCCCTCTTGCGATAGGCTGCGGCCCGGTCTAAAGGGCGCGCCAACTTATCCCAACAATTCGGAGCTTTTGAGCCTTATGGCCGTGACCCGCACCTTTTCGATCATCAAGCCCGACGCGACCCGTCGCAACCTGACGGGCGCCGTGACCAAGAAGCTGGAGGAAGCGGGCCTGCGCGTCGTCGCTTCCAAACGCATCCGCATGAGCCGCGAGCAGGCCGAGGGCTTCTACGCCGTGCACAAGGAACGCCCCTTCTTCGCCGATCTGGTCGCGTTCATGATCTCCGGCCCGGTGGTCGTGCAGGTCCTGGAAGGCGAGGACGCCGTGAAGCGCAACCGCGACATCATGGGCGCCACCAACCCCGCCAATGCCGATGAGGGCACCATCCGCAAGGAATATGCCGAATCGATCGAAGCCAATTCGGTCCATGGTTCCGACAGCGAGGAAAATGCCGCGATCGAGATCGCCTATTTCTTCAAGCCGGACGAAATCGTCGGCTGATCCGGCATAGTCGGATTGGAAACGGGCCGGGGGCGACAAGCCTGCCGGCCCTTTTCTTTTGGAATCTTGGGTGGGAACCGGATTTTAAGCCCCTCCCCTTCAGGTTCAAACGTGACCCGCTTGAAGGGTGGGGTGGGGGAGTGCCGTTACAGATCAACTTTCCCCTGCCCCACCCGTCAATCCCCTCTCCTCAAGAGTAGGGGAAAAGCCAACGTGCGCCACTGGCCATTTCCGGACCCCCTTCAAATGATCCAACCCGCCAAACCTGGAACCGGAATGACTTCACCAGGGACCACCCGTAACCCAATCGCCACAGGCCAACCAAAAAGCATCCTATTTTCGACCGAAACATGATTTCGGCCTGTCCTATGCCGCATCCACGGGTCTATCCCGCTTCCTTCCTTGAAACCTCCGGTAAACCACACGCACCCGCCCACGCGCGCGCAGGCACGCGCGCGCATATCGTGTGAACTTCGGTGTAAAAGATTTGAGAGCAGTCCCGCGGAAACGGGTCAGGGCGTCTCGGTTTCCGCCGCCTTGGGCGCGGGCACCTTGTCCTTCGCGCTCAGCACCGTCGCGGGCGGCCCCTTCTCTATCGCCGCCGCCAGTTGTCCGACCGCCGCGCAGTTCACCTTGCACAGCCCCTGCGCCTGGGCGAGATTTTCCTTCGCCTTGGCGATGGCGCCCTTCTCGACCATCGCCTCGCCCTGACCGACCAGGGCGGCGACGTCATTGGGCTCCAGCAACAGCGCCTCGCGATACAGCCGGATCGCCTTGCCCTGCAATCCCTGGGCCCGCGCGACTTCGGCCAGCTCGATATAGGCCATGCGGTTGCGGGGATCGACCGCCAGCGCGCTTTCCAACGCATCGGTGGCGCCCTGATAATTGCCCGCCTTGCGCGCTGCTTCGCCCGCCTTCTGCCACTCGATGGACAGCGGCGAAATCTGCGAATCCGGGCGCTGCGTCAGCCCGACGCTGGAAACGGTGGTCAACAGGACGGCCAGGGCGATCGAAGCGGGGGTAAAACGCATGCACAACTCCAGCCATGTTTCAGGCGCTGATTCCGTCCAAGTCTCGCGATTTTGCGGGCGCTTGTCCATCGACTCTTTCACGCCGTCCGTCGCAGCCGCGCGAAATAGAAACCGTCCGTCCCGTCATGCGCCGGCGTCAGCAGCAGCCCGTCGCCATGGGCACGGCCCGTCGGCACATCGGCCGGTTCGGCCATCCATCCCTCATGCCGTGCCAGAAATGCCCGCACCTGATCCCGCCCCTCCCGGTCCGTCAGCGCGCAGGTAGCATAGACCAGCAGGCCGCCCGGTGCCAGCAAAGGCGCGGCGAAATCCAGGATTCGCGCCTGCTCCGCCACCAGCCGGTCGAGCCGCGAGGGGGTCAGCCGCCAGCGCGCCTCCGGATTGCGGCGCCAGGTGCCGGTGCCCGAACAGGGCGCGTCGACCAGCACCACGTCGGCGCGGCCATGCAGGCTTTGCAGCGCGCCCGCCTCATGCCCCTGATCCAGCAGCAGCGTCTCGATGAAGGTCGCCCCGGCCCGCTCCGCCCGCGGGTCGAGCCGCGACAGCCGCGACCGGATGGTGTCGGCGGCGATCAGCGTGCCCTTGCCCGCCATGGCGCTCGCCAGCGCCAGCGTCTTGCCCCCCGCCCCGGCGCAGAGATCGATCACGGTCATGCCCGGCTGCGCCCCGCAGGCGGCGGAGATCCATTGGCTGCCGGCATCCTGCACCTCGACCTGCCCCCATTTCCAGGGATCGCTCTGCTCGACCGGCGCGCCTTCGGGCAGGCGCAAGGCCTCGGGCAGGCCGGACAGACGCACCGCATCGGGATAGAAGGACGCCACCCTTTCCGGGTCGGCCTTCAGCCGGTTGATGCGCAGGTCGACCGGCGCCCGGCCCAACAGGGCCTCGCGCTCCACGGGCGCGGCCAGCAGAGGGTCGATCCAGCCGGGCACGACGCCTGCCGCCGTTCCCGCCTCGTCCGCGGCAATCGGCGCCGGCCCATGGGCCGATCCATTGAACAGTTCCGCCAGTTCCGGCCGCTCGCGGGCCAGCCCCACCATCGCGGCGCGCCCGCTTTCGGGACGCTCGGCCGCGCGGCGCACGGCGTCATAGACATGGTCGCGCACCGCCCGCCGGTCCCGCGATCCGGCATAGCGCCGATCCTTGAAATAGCGGGCAATCAGCGTATCCGCCGCCGGCCCGCCGTCACGCGCCGACGATATGATGGCGTCGAGCAACTCAATCGCGGCCTGAACGCGTGCGGACGGGGTCATGCGCTACTCCCCCATCACGGGAAAGGAAGAGAATGGAAAAAGGGCCTTACCGCGTCGGATAATTGGGTGCTTCCCGCGTGATCGTCACGTCGTGGACATGGCTTTCCGACAGGCCGGCATTGGTGATCTGGACGAAGCGCGCCCGTTCCTGAAGGTCCTTGATCGTGGCGCTGCCGGTATAGCCCATGGCCGCCTTCACGCCACCGACAAGCTGGTGGATGACGTCCTTCGCCGGCCCCTTGAACGGCACCTGGCCTTCGATCCCCTCGGGCACCAGCTTCATCTGGTCCTTGATGTCCGCCTGGAAATAGCGGTCGGCGGAACCCCGCGCCATGGCGCCGACGCTGCCCATGCCGCGATAGCTCTTATAGGCGCGGCCCTGATAGAGGAAGGTCTCGCCCGGAGCTTCCGTCGTACCGGCGAGCAGGGAGCCCACCATGACGCAGCCCGCGCCCGCCGCCAGCGCCTTCGCCACGTCGCCGGAGGTGCGCAGGCCGCCATCCGCGATCACCGGCACGCCCTGCTTCGCGGCTTCCTCGGCCGAATCCATGACGGCGGTCAGCTGCGGTACGCCCACGCCCGCGACGACGCGGGTGGTGCAGATGGAACCCGGCCCGATCCCGACCTTCACGCAGTCCGCGCCCGCGCCGATCAGCGCCTTGGTCGCTTCGGCGGTGGCGACATTGCCGGCGACCACCTGGACATGGTTGGACAGCTTCTTCACCGCCTCGACCGCGACGGCGACCTGGCGGCTGTGGCCATGGGCCGTGTCGATGACGATCAGGTCGCATTCCGCGTCGATCAGCGCCTTGCTGCGCTCCAGCCCCTTGTCGCCCACGGTCGACGCCGCCGCCACGCGCAGGCGGCCCGAAGCGTCCTTGGTCGCCTGCGGATAGGTGACGGCCTTTTCGATGTCCTTGACGGTGATCAGGCCGACGCAATGATAATTATCGTCCACCACCAGCAGCTTTTCGATGCGGCGCTGATGCAGCAGGCGCATCGCTTCGTCCTGGCCCACCCCGGTCTTCACCGTGGCCAGATTGTCGCGGGTCATGAGTTCGCTGACGGGCTGGGCGGGGTTCTCCGCAAAGCGCACGTCGCGATTGGTGAGGATGCCGACCAGCTTGCCCGACGCCTCGACCACCGGAATGCCGCTGATCTTGTGGCGGGTCATCAGCATCTGCGCATCGGCCAGCGTCGCATTGGGCGTGATGGTGATCGGATTGACCACCATGCCGCTTTCGAAGCGCTTGACCGCGCGTACCGCGTCGGCCTGTTCCTCGACCGACAGGTTGCGGTGCAACACGCCAAGGCCGCCCAGCTGGGCCATGACGATCGCCATGTCCGCCTCCGTCACCGTGTCCATGGCGGAGGAGAGGATCGGGATGTTGAGCTTGATTGCGCGGGTCACATGGGTGCTAGTGTCCGCCTGGCTGGGCAGCACATCGGATTCGGCGGGCTGCAAAAGCACGTCGTCAAAGGTGAGGCCAAGGCGGATGTCCATGTGAAGCCACTTTCTGCTGCGCGTTTCATGCGGGGGCCTGGCATGATCGCTGGGGGATTCGTGGCGGCCCATGTAACCATTAACCGGCAAAACAGCCAGACCCCCGAAAGCATTTTATTGCGGAGGCGAGAAAATCCCTGCGCGGCGCGCAACGGGGTGGAAGGTGAAGGTTCGAGAGAAGCAGGCGATTCCCGTCGCCGCCCCGGATTGGCGGCGTCCGGCGTCTCGACGCCGGCGCGTTTCGCTCCCTCGTCCGCTGCGCGGAGGGAGGATTGGGGTCTGGCCCGCCAAAGGTCCAGACGCTTCAATCCCCCAGGATCACGTCCACGCCCGCACGTGCATGGATGCTGGTGCCGTCATAGATCGGCAGGACGTTCGCCTTCACATCGACGATCATCTCCAATTCGGTGCACGCCAGGATCGCCGCCTGCACATTCTCCTTGGCGATGTCGGTGAGTTCGGACTTCATATAGCGTTCCGACTCGCGGCTGACCTTGCCGATGGTCAGTTCGTCATAGACGATCCGGTCGATCCGCTCGGCCAGTTCCATGTCCGGGGGCAGCAGCGATATGCCGTGCGCCACCAGCCGCTGGCGATAGAATTTCTCCGTCATTACATTGCGGGTGCCGATCAGCGCGGCCTTTTCGATGCCGTCGGCCTGCATCTTGCGCCCTACGGCTTCGGCGATGTTGACGATCGGAATGTCGACGCCCGCCTGCACATCGTCATAGACGCGGTGCATGGAATTGGCGCAGATCAGCAAGGCCGCCGCCCCGCCCTGCTCCAGCCGCCTGGCGGACGCGGTCAGCACATCGGCCGCATGGGCCCATTCCTCTTCGGTGATGGAACGGCCTATGTCCGCGAAATCCAGGCTTTCGATCAGCAGCGGAGCGCTATGCTGGCCGCCCCGGGCGCGATACACCGCCTGGTTGATGATCTGATAATAGCGCGCCGTCGACGTCCAGCTGAGACCGCCTATCAGGCCGAGCTTCTTCATGAATCCGCTTATCCCCATGCGCCGACAAAACCGGACAGGCTTGTCCCTCGCCCAAATCGTTAGGGACGGCGTCCCGCATCGGCAAGCCCCTTCCTGCCCGCACCGCCGCAAAGGCGCGCGCCGAACAGGCTGCCCGCCGCGCCCGCCAGCCCTCCCGCGACGGCCATCGGCATATTTTCCATCAGGAAAGCGGACGCCGCCAGCGACCAGCCTGCAAAGCCGCCCACCAGCGCCAGCGCAGGTCCGGTTCCCCACGACAAGGCCCATTTCACAACCGTCCAGCCCGCAAGCCATGCGGCTCCGACGCAGGCAAGGAGCCTGCCCAGGTCCGGAGTCGCGATGAAGGCCGCGACCAGCCCGCCGGTCGCCGGCAGCATGGCAGCAGCCGCAAGCGGATGCCACCGCCCCGCCGCCCCGCGCCACAGGACCGCCGCCCCCCCCGCGCAGGCCATGGCCCCGCAGGCGACGGCTGCGCCGATCGCAGCGGCGCCCTCGATGCGCAGCCGGTCCGTCGCATCGTCCAGCAGGCCGAAGGCATGCGGATCGCGCAAGGCCGCTCCGCCGATGAAGACGGCCGCCAGGCCGGCCTGTCCGATGAGACCGCTCATCAGCGATGGAAGCGCGGATCGCGGCATGCCGCGCCCCAGCGCCAGCCCGATCGCGCTTCCCGCGATCAGCGCCGCGCAGATTTGCGGCAGGGCCATGACATCATGGCTGTAGAGGGTCACGGCGCCCGCAACCATCATCGCGGCGCCCGCCAGATGCGCGCCCCGCCGCAACCCGCCGCCAAGCGGGGCCAGCAGAGCCGCCGCGAACAATAAGGCAGCCAGCGACCAGCCGGCGAGGATCGCCGCGTTCACGCCTTCCATCATGGCCGCGGCGGCATGCCGATCCGCCGCGCCGTCACCAAACCGCCGCAAAACCCGGCGCTGCCCGCTACTATCGCCAGCAGGCCCAATGTCCGGGCGATACTGCTGCCCGCCTCCGCCGCCACGATCAGCGCGCCGACCAGAATGGCGGATGACAGCATCTGAAGAACGGAAACGAGCGCCCAGCCCTCGTCCGGCCGCGCCCGCCATGCAACGAGCGCCCCGACGATGCAGGCCGCCAAAAAGCAGGGGAGAAGGAACGGCGTCATCTGCTCCCCCTTCAGCGATCAAGCCTGGCTTAGCTAGCGATCAGCAGCACGACCAGAGCGGCGACGACGGCGCTGGCGATGGTTCCCCATTTGATGAGGGCCACGAACCCTTCATAGGTCTGGGTTGCGCTGTTCATATTCCCGTCCGAAGCCATGCACTGTCCCTCTCTGTCCGTTTCGCGGCATCCTCTTATCGCCAAGCCCTCTCCCCCTCAAGCCGTCAGCGGACAAGAAAATTTTTCCGGTTAAGCCGGTCTTTACCCCTCTTCCCTACCTTCGGCACCAGTTCGCTTATGAGGGGTAAGGATGGCGCGCGACGGCGTTCCGATGCTGATGTTGATCGACGACGAGCCGGCGCAGCGCAGGCTGGTGTCGGCTCTCGCCGCCCGTGCGGGATGGCGCACCATCTTCGCCAATGACGGCGACACCGCGATTGCGATGCTGGGCACGCAGGACGGCATGCGGCTCGACGCCGTGCTGCTCGACCAGTGGAGCCCGAGCTATGAGCCGACCGGCCTGATCCGCGAACTGCGCGCCCGCCGGCCGGCCCTGCCCATATTGATCCTCACCGCGCATAACAATGTCGCCGTCGCGGTGGAGGCGATGCGGGCCGGCGCCACCGACTATCTCGCCAAGCCGATCGCGCCTGAGCGGCTGCTCGCCGCGCTCAACGCCACGCTGAACGGCGAACATGGCAAGGGCGAGTTGCGCCCGCTGACCGAAAAGATCCCTGCCGCCCTGTCCTTCGAGGATGTGGTCGGCGCCGCGCCGCAGTTCCGCGCCGCGCTCGCCATCGCGGCCAAGGCGGCCCGCGCCCGCGTCCCCGTGCTGATCGAGGGCGAAAGCGGCGTCGGCAAGGATGTGATCGCCCGCGCGATCCACGCCGCTTCCCCCCGCCACAAGCAGGCGATGATCACCGTCAATTGCGGCGCGATCCCGGCCAATCTGGTGGAATCCGACCTGTTCGGCCATGAACGCGGCGCCTTCACCGGCGCCTTCGACCGGCAGGTCGGCAAATTCGTCGCGGCCGACATGGGCACGATCTTCCTAGACGAAGTGAGCGAAATGCCGCTGGACGCGCAGGTGAAGCTGCTGCGCGTGCTTCAGGACGGCGAAGTCCAGCCCATAGGCGCGCGCCGCCCGATCCATGTCGATGTCCGCGTCATCGCCGCCACCAACAAGCGGCTGCATGACGAGATCGAGGCGGGGCGCTTCCGCGAAGACCTATATTACCGCCTCAACGTCGTGCAGCTCACCATTCCGCCGCTGCGCGAACGTCTGGGCGATGTGCCGGCGCTGTGCCGCCATCTGCTCGCCCGCATCGCGACCCAGCCGGGATTGCGCGGCCTTGGCCTTACCGACGACGCGCTGGCGCTGCTGATGCAGCATGACTGGCCGGGCAATGTGCGCCAGCTTCAGAACGCCCTGTTCCGCGCCGCGGTGCTGTGCGAGGGCGATGCTCTTACGCCCCAGGATTTTCCACAGATCGCCGCCCATATTCGCGGGCGCGGCCATGGCGAGTCCCGTGGCCGGCTTCATGCCGTGCCGCAGCCGCATCGGGAGGCCGCCGGCATCACCCTGTTCGAAGGCGACGGCCATGTCCGCCAACTGGCGGAGATCGAAGCGGACGTCATCCGCCTGGCCATCGGCCATTATCGCGGGCGCATGACCGAAGTGGCCCGGCGGCTGGGCATCGGCCGTTCGACCCTCTACCGCAAGCTCGCCGAACTGGGCATCGACAGCGCTGCCTGATCGGACCGGCTGCCGCGGGCGGACGCCCCGCACTGCCGTCGTCCCATCGCGCCACACGCGGTTGCGGCGTTGAAATGTCGCGGCGGCTATGCTTTGGGGGAGCGATGAAAAGCGCCATCCTCGCCGCCGCCATGCCCCTCCTCCTGCTGGTCGCCTGCGGCCGCGCGGAACCGGTGGAGGACCTCCCAAGCCAGGACGAACTCGCCGCCGCCGCCAATGCCGCCGCGGCTAGGGCGATGGCCGAAGCGAAGGCCGACACGCCCGCATCCCGCAACTATGTCAATGTCGAGCGCGGCTTTTCCATCACCTTCCCCGAAGGCTGGCAGAAGGACGCGGCCTCCAGCAATGCGGATGGCGTGGTCTATCAGGACCCCGGCGCGGGCGCGGACGTCCGCATCTTCTGGCAGAAGAAGGAGGGCGACCAGACGCTGCAACAGATCGTCGAGACGGTGAGCGAAGGCTCCGAAGGGGTGAGCGGCGACTATATCGGCGATAACGAATATCGCGGCACCGCCAATGACGGCGAGGGCAACAATGTCGCGCTGCGCCTGATGAAACAGCCGGACGGCTCGATCGTCACGGCCAGCTTCGTCTATCCTGAAATGCTGAGCGAGCAATATCAGGCGATGGCGGAAAAGACGCTCGACAGCCTCCGCATCTTCGCGCCAAAGGCGCAGACGCCGGAGGGCGGCGCGGTTCCCGTGGCGGCGGAGAATGCCGGCACACGCCGAAGCGGCCGGTCATGAAGGGATCATGGGCGAGAGGGGAAATGTCCCCCGATCGACCAGGAACACCCCCAGCGCAAACTCACCCGCCAATCGGGACGAAGGCGCCCTTTTCCCGATCCTTCACCACCCTGTCGGCCCGGAAGACCGACCCGCTCATCGTGATGTAAACGCCCGGCGCGGCAAGCTGCACCGTCGCAAAGGCCATGCCGAGGTTGAAGCTGGCGTCGCTTTCCCCGAAACGCGCCGGGGCGAGCGCGCCCACCAGCACGACCGTCTTGCCGGCGATGGCGGAAAGCAGCTTCGCCGTCTCCGTCATCGTGTCGGTGCCGTGGGTGATGACGATATGGCTTTCAGACGCGGCGGCCACATGGTCGCGGATCAGGGCGCGGTCGGCATCGTCCAGTTCCAGGCTGTCCTTGCGCACCACTTCCTCGATGCGGAAGGGCCGCTTGACGCGGGCGATGTCCAGCAGCTTCGCCACCACCGTTTCGCCCACCTGATAGTTCGACAGCGCATCGAAATAGATCTTGTCGATCGTCCCCCCGGTGGTGAGGACAAGGATGGACGTTTCGGGGGACAGCATCGCAGGACTCCAAAGGAGGGAAATGTCGTTTCTCTATGGGATTTTCGGGAAGAGGTGAACCGCCCCGGCCCTATTCGCCCCGGGCCATCGCCTCGCCCCGGTCGCGCGCGGCGACCAGCGTATCGGTGAGCAGCTTCAGCAACCGGCCATCGGCATCGAGCACGTTCAGACCCTGCCGCGTCATGCCGCCGGGGCTGGCCACGCGATCCGCCAGCACGGCCGGGCTTTCGCTCGCCATGGCAGCCATGCTGGCAGAGCCGCGCACGGTGGCGAGCGCCATGCGCCCGGCCTGCTCGGCGGAGAGGCCGATCGCCTCGCCCGCCCGCGCAAGGGCATCGACGAAGCGGAACAGAAAGGCGGGTCCGCAGCCGGACAGCGCGGTGACTTCGTTGAACTGGCCTTCATCCGCAATCCATTCGGCAAGGCCTAGCGGGGCGATGAACGCCTCCACCGCCTTGCGCGACGCCGCCGGGAATGCGGCATCCGCATGGAGCGCGGTGACACCCTCCCCTATGCCCACCGGCAGGTTGGGCATGGCGCGGACGATTTCCGCCGCCGCGGGGAAGACGGCGCGCAGATCGGCCAGCCGCGTTCCCGCAAGGATCGAAACGATCCGCATATCGGCGCTGCAAAGCGGCGCAAGCAGGCCCGCGACATCGCCAAGCTGATAGGGCTTCATGCCCAGCAGGATGGTGGTGCCGGCGGGCAGAGAGGCGGGATAGTCGGTGACGACCCTCACCCCTTCCGCCACCGCCTTGCCGCTGGGACGCAACACGACCACCCGCGCCGGATCGAGGCCGCAGGCGAGCCAGCGCCGCAGCATCTGCCCCGCCATATTGCCGCAGCCGACAAGGAAAAGATGGTCGGGCCAGATGTCGGTCATGGGAAAGGGTCTCAGGCTTCGCCGCGCGTTTCGATGAGGCTGGCGGAAATCGCCTCCGTCGGGGTCTTGCCGCCCCAGAGGACGAACTGGAACACCGGATAGAAGCGCTCGCACTCGTCTATGGCGGTTTCCACCAATATCTGCGCCTGGTCGAGCGTCAGCGTGCCGCCCGCCCCCAGCAGCGCGCCGTGGCGGAACAGCACGATGCCGCTGGAGGACCAGAGCTCGAAATGGCCGAGCCAAAGCTGTTCGTTGATCAGGCCCAGCGTTTCGTAGATGGCGCTGCGCTTGTCCTCATTCACCCTGATGTCGGGCAAGGCGAGCATCTGCAGCACCTGGTCCTCGTCGCGCCAGATGCCGCGCAGCTCATATTGCGCCCAGGACCCCTGGGTGCTGGCGACGATCTCATCCTCACCGACCTGATCGTAGCTCCAGCCATGCGCCTCGAAATAGGCGGCCAGCATGTCGATCGGCGCGGCCTCCTGACCGCCATTTTCATATTCGTCGCTGTCCATCATCTGCGCGCCTTAAAGCATTTTTTGCGCCGGTGGAAACCGGGGCGGCATGGAAAATGCGTGGACAACTCCGCTTCCGCCGGAAATCAGCCGGTTATTCGCCGTCCCTGGGCTTGGCCCGGACCGTCTGCTTGACCGGTTCGGACGCCTTGCCCTCCAGCGCGTCGAGACGGGCCTTCAGCAATTCCACCTCCTCCCGGGCGGCGGCGGCCAACGCCTTGACCGCGTCGAATTCGTCGCGGCTGACGAAATCCATGCCGCCGATCCACTGCTTGGCTTTTTCGCGGGCATTGGTCTCGAATTCCCGGCTCATGCCCGCGACGGTTCCGGCCGCGCCGTTCACCAGCTTGGCAAGGTCGTCGAAAAAGCGGTTTTCGCTCTGCATGATGCTTATCCTTCCGTGCGGCGCCGCGATGGGCGGCGCCAAAAATCATATCTGGGTCTGGAGCGCGGGTTTGCCAAGGCTTTCCGCGTCCGGATTGAGGCGGCCGATCTCATAGTTGAGGTAGGAGGCGAAGGCCAGCCAGCACAGATAGGGCAGCAGCAGCAGGCCCGCGACGCGGCGGACGCGCCAGAACAGCGCGGTCGTGACGGCGACGAGCAGGAACAGCAGGACGATCAGCAGCAGCGCCTGGTCCACCAGATGCGCGCGGAAGAAAAGCGGGGACCAGAGGAGGTTGAGGCCCAGTTGCACGATGAAGGCCGCAATCGCGATGCCCCGCCCTCGTGCGCCGCGCGCGTGCAGGACGATGGCGAAGGCGAGCGCCATCAATATGTAGAGCACGGTCCAGGCAAGGCCGAAGACCCAGCCGGGCGGGATCAGCTCCGGCTTGGCGAGGGCGGCGAACCAGCGATTGCCATAGCCACTATTGGCGAGCTTGCCCGAAAGAAAGCCAAGGAAAACAATCGCAGGCACAGTAACCAGCGCCCAGCGCGCATAGGCAAGACGTAATTGACCCGGAGACGCAATCTCGTTCATCGGCAACGAAGCTCCACCTTTTATTCGGCGGCTTCGGGCGAATCCTTCAAGGCCGAGTCAAGCCGCCGACTGACGGTTTGCGGTGAAACGGTTCGTCCTGCAACCCGCGAATAGAGGATCGGGATCAGGAACAGCGTGATCAGCGTCGCCAGGCTGACGCCCGAAACCACCACCACGCCGATGGAATGGCGCGCCGCCGCGCCCGCGCCGCCGCGAATGACCAGCGGCACGGCGCCGATGACCGTCGCGATGGAGGTCATCAGGATCGGGCGCAGGCGCCGGGCGGCGGCCTGACGGATGGCCGCGCCGATCTCCAGCCCCTCGTCGCGCAGCTGGTTGGCGAATTCGACGATTAGGATGCCGTTCTTCGCCGCCAGCCCCACCAGCATGACGATGCCGATCTGGCTGTAGAGATTGACCGATCCGCCCGTCAGCGCCAGCCCCAGCACGCCGCCCGCCACGGCCAGCGGCACGGTGGCGATGATGACGCCGGGATGGACGAAGCTTTCGAACTGCGCGGCGAGCAGCAGATAGACGATCAATATGGTGAGCCCGAAGACCAGCCAGATCGACCCGCCGGTCTCGCGCAGCGACTGGCTCTCGCCCCGATAGCCGAGCGCCAGCACCTCAGGCGACTGGCGCGCCTGTTCCTCCAGGAAACCCAGCGCCTCGCCCAGCGAATAGCCCGGCGCGAGAGCGGCCGTCAGCGTGATGGCGCGCAGCTTGTTGTAGCGGTTGAGCTGGCGCGGACCGGCGACCTCGCGGACGGTGACCACGGCGGACAGCGGCACGAGGACGCCGGTGCGGCTGCGCACATTGATGCGTTCGAGGTCCGCCTGGGTCTGCCGCCCCTCCCGCTCTGCCTGCACCAGCACGCGATATTCCTCGCCCCGGTCGACATAGGTGGTGACGCGGCGGGAACCGAGCAGCGTCTGCAAGGCCTGGCTGATGTCGTTGGCAGACACGCCCAGGTCGCCCGCCCGCTGCTGATCCACCTCGATCCGCATCTGCGGCTTGGTCTCCTTATAGTCGGAATCGAGGTTGATCAGGCCCGGATTGGTCGCGGCGGCGGCCATGATGCGGTCGCGCGCGGCCACCAGCCCCTCATAGGTCGCACCGGCCAGCACCAGATTGACCGGCAGGCCACGGCCACGGCCCAGCCCGGAACGCGGCGCGACATTGCCGCGCACCCCCGGCTGGTTGGCGATCACCTTGTTGATGGTGTCGGCCACCTGCGCCGTGGTGATCGTGCGGTCCTCCCAGGGCCGCAGGAAGGCGATGATGTTGCCGCCGTTGAAATCGTCGCTGGTGCCGAAGCCGGCGGGGGCACGGATGTTCAGCACCTGCAGCGTGCCTTCATCGCGCAACGGCTGAAGATCGGTCTCGATCCTATGCATATAGGCGTTCATGCGGTCGAACCCGGTGCCTTCGGGCGCTGTCACCTGCCCATCGACGACGCCGGTATCCTCCGCCGGGGCCAGTTCGGTCGGCAGCGTGGTGAACAGCACGCCCGCCCCCGCCAGGAACAGCAGCACGGGCACGAGAGCGAGGACGGGCCGTTTCAGCACACGGTCCAGCAGCCGCGCATAGCCCGCCTCCAGCCGCTGGAACCGGTCGTCGACCCAGCGCGACAGGCGTGACCGTTCGGAATGACGCAACAGCTTCGAACAGAGCATCGGCGCGAGGCTCAGGGAAATGAAGCCCGAAAAGGCGATGGCGGCGATCATCGCGATGGCGAGTTCGCGGAAGAGCAGGCCCGTCTGCCCGGCGAGGAACATCACCGGCACGAACACCGCGCAGACCACCAGCGTGGTCGAAATGATGGCGAAGCCCACCTGCCGCGTGCCGAGATAGGAGGCGACCAGCGGGTCCTCCCCCTGTTCGATGCGGTGATAGACATTCTCCAGCACGACGATGGCGTCGTCCACCACCAGGCCGATGGCCAGCACGAAGGCGAGCAACGTGAGCAGATTGATCGACAGCCCCAGCAGCCACATGACCGCGCAGGTCGCCAGCAGGCAGATCGGCACTGTGACCGACGGAATGATCGTCGCGCGCAGGGAGCCGAGGAAGAGGAAGATGACCAGCACGACCAGCAGCGCCGCTTCGGCCAGCGTGTCGTAGACATTGTCGATGGCGCGGCTGATGAACAGCGATTCGTCCGATCCGATGGTGACTTTCATGCCCGCGGGAAGCGTGGGCCGCAGTTCAGCGATCAGCGCCTTCGCCTTTTCCGCGACCTCCAGCGTGTTCGCGCCCGACTGGCGGATGATGCCCACGCCGACGCCTGTCGCGGCGTTGGAGCGGAAGGAGGTATAGGGGTTTTCCGCGCCCTGCTCGATCCGCGCGACGTCGCCCAGCTTCACCTGATAACCGTCCGCACCGCGCCCGACGACAAGCTGGGCGAATTGTTCGGGCGTGGAAAAGGCGCGCTCGACGCGCAGCGTCTGGTTCTGGTCCTTCGATTCGAAGCGCCCGGCGGGCAGTTCGACATTCTGCGCGCGCAGGGCGGCCTCTATGTCGCCCGGCGTGATGCCGAAGGCGGTCAGCTTCTCCGCATTCAGCCAGATACGGGTGGAGGGCCGTTCGTCGCCGCCGCCGGTGACGCGGGCGACGCCGTCAATGGCCGAGAAACGGTCCAGCACATTGCGGTCGAGATAGTCGGCGATCTGCGTCGGGGTCCAGCCGTCCCTGGTGAACACGATGAACAATATCGACCGCGCATCCGCATCGACCTTGCGGATTTCGGGCGCGAGCGCATCCTCCGGCAAATCCTCCACCACGCCGCCCACGCGGTCGCGCACGTCGTTCGCGGCGGAATCGATGTCGCGCGACGGATCGAATTCGATGCTGATCGAGGAGACGCCGTCGCGCGAGGTCGAGGTGATGTTCTGTATGCCCTGTACGCCCGCGACGCCATCCTCGATGATCTGGGTGATACGGGTTTCCACCACCGACGCCGCCGCACCGGTATAGGTCGTCTCCACCGAGACGATGGGCGGATCGGTATCGGGATATTCGCGAATGGAAAGGCTGAGATAGCCGACCACCCCGACGATGCAGAGCAGCACCGCGACGACCGCCGCGAAGACCGGGCGACGGACGGACAGGTCCGAAAGCTGCATGGCCGCGCCTCCCTAACCGGCCGCCCGGCCGGCGCTGGCGCTTTTCGCTTCCGGCTTGTCGCCGGGCAGGCGGACGGGCACGCCGTCGGTCAGCTTGACGACGCCGTCGGTGACGACCGTCTGGCCCGGCTTCACCCCGCCCAATATCTCGACCAGCCCGTTCTGGCGGATGCCGGTATCGACCCTGGTCCGCCTGGCCTTGCCATCCTCCACCAAGAAGACGAAGCGATCCTCGCCATCGCCCACGACCGCCAACTCGGGCACGGCCAGCGACTGGCGCTGCTTCGCAAGCACATTCACCGTCAGCAGCATGCCGGGCTTCAGCGCGCGGTCGGGATTGGGCAGGATGGCGCGTATCCGGACGGCGCGGGTGGCGGGGTCGATCACCGGATCGATGGTGGCGATGGTGCCGGTGAAGGGCCGGTCGGGCCAGGCGGCGGAGACCGCCCTGATCGGCTGCCCCTCCCGCACCAGCGCCAGGCGGGTTTCGGGGATGGTGAAGTCCAGCTTGATCCGCGAAATGTCGCTGACCGTGGCGATCGGCGTGCCGGCGGTGACGATGGCGCCGGGCGACACCATGCGCAGGCTGACCCAGCCGGAGAAGGGTGCGCGCACCACGCGGTCCCCGATGGAGGCGCGGGCCTGCTGCGCGCTGGCGCGGGCGGCATTGGCCAGCGCGACCTGGCTGTCGAGGCTGGCGGCGGTTGCGAAGCCCCGCTCCTTCAACGCCTTGATGCGCTCCAGTTGCTGCTGCGCCTGAAGCGCCTGCGCCTGGGCGGCGGCGAGTTCCGCCTTCTCCTGACCCACGGCCAGGGACGCGATCACCTGCCCCTTGCCGACATAGCCGCCGTCGCTGAAATTGAGAGAGACGATCCGCTCCGTCACCGGGGCGGACAACACCACCTGCTCATTGGCGAAGGCGGTGCCGACCGCGTCCAGATTGTCGGTGAAGGTTTCGCGCAATATGGGCGCGGCTTCGACCAGTGCGGAAGGACGCGGCTTCTTTTCCTTTTGACCGCCACAGGCGGAAAGGGTCAGCGCGATCAGGAAGACAGGCAGGATGGTGCGCATGGGATCGGGCTAATCGGCCTTTGCAAGCGACTCAAATGGGCATTTGTCGCAGATGATGACTATAGCGGCGAAACGAACAGGATGGGATTATCCGCCAAATATTGCGAAGAGGAGAAATTCGACATTGCCCTGTGGGCCGGTAATCGGGCTGGCGGTTATGCCTTCGACCTGCCACCCGCGTGACAACACCCATTCCCGGACGTCGTTGCACACCCGTTCATGGATCGCGGGATCGCGCACGACACCGCCCTTGCCGACTTCCTCCCGCCCCGCCTCGAACTGCGGCTTGATGAGGGCGACCAGGCGCGCGCCGGGACGGGCGAAGCTCAAGGGCCGGTCCAATACCTTGGCGAGCGCTATGAAGCTGGCGTCGCAGACGATGATGTCCACCGGCTCCGGGATGTGATCGGCGGTCAGGATGCGGGCGCTGGTCTGTTCATGGACGATGACGCGGGGGTCGGAACGCAGCTTCCAGGCAAGCTGGTTGGTGCCGCTGTCCACCGCATAGACCCGCGCCGCGCCATGGGTCAGCAGGACGTCGGTGAAGCCTCCGGTCGAACTGCCGACGTCGATGGCGACGGCGCCGGTCACGTCGATATGGAAATGTTCCAGCGCATGGGCCAGCTTGATGCCGCCCCGCGACACCCAGGGATGGTCGCGGCCCTTCACCTCCAGTCCGGCGTCGGCGGCGACCTGCTGCCCGGCCTTGTCGATCTTCCGGTCGCCCAGGAAGACGAGGCCGGCCAGGATCAGCGCCTGCGCGCGCGCCCGGCTTTCGGCAAGGCCGCTGTCGACGAGCAGCTGATCGGCGCGGACCTTGGCCATCAGGGCACCAGCGCCGTCAGCGTGGCGGGCGTCAGAAGCTGCGGCAATGTCTGCGCCTCCCGGCCGGGCGCATACCAGAGGTAGAGCGGGACGCCGGAACGCCCCTGCCCTTCCAGAAAGCGGGTGATGGCGGGGTCGGCATTGGTCCAGTCGCCCACCATCACCGTGACGCCGGCCCTTTTGAAGGCCGCGCAGGTCTCTTCGCGATCGATGGCGGCGGCTTCATTGGCCTTGCAGGTCAGGCACCAGTCGGCGGTGAAATAAAGGAAAACCGGCTTTTTCGCGGCGCGAAGGCTGGCGAGGCGGGCTTCGTCGAAGGGGACGCCATGGGCCGATGCCGCGGCGGCCGGCGCATGCGCCGGCAGCAAAATGGCGGCTCCTGCGAAGAGGATGAGCGCCGCGCAGATCATGGCAAGCCCGCCGCGCCGGCCGTGACGCTGCCTGCGCCCAAGCCACCACAGGCCGGCGCCGAGGATCAGCGCCGCGCCGACGCCCAGCATGATGGCCATAACGCCGCGCTGCTGGCCGAGCAGCCACAGCAGGCCCAGCGCGGTCAACGCCATCGGGATGGCGAGAATCTTCTGAAGCCGCCCCATCCACGCGCCGGGCCTGGGCAAACGCGTGCGGAGCGGCGGGATATAGGCCAGCGCCAGAAAGGGCAGCGCCAGGCCAAGGCCAAGCCCCGCGAAGATCGCCAGCGCCGCGCCGAGCGGCAGGACCAGCGCCGCGCCCATGGCGGCGCCCATGAACGGTCCGGTGCAGGGCGTGGCGACGAAGGCGACCAGCGCGCCGGTCCAGAAGGCGCCGGACGCGCCGCCCTTGTCCGCCAGCCTGTCGCCGCCGCCGAAGGCGCTGAGTTCGAACAGCCCGGCGAGGTTGAGCGTGATCGCCGTCACCAGCAGCAACAGCAGCAGGATGATGCGCGGGTCCTGCAACTGGAACGCCCAGCCCACGGCCGCGCCCGCCGCGCGCAGGCCCAGCAGCAGGCCGCCCAGCGCGAGGCAGGTGAGGATGACGCCAAGGCTGTAGGCCAGCGCCTCCCGCCGGACGACATGCTCATCGCCCCCCGCGCGGGCGAGCTTCATCGCCTTCAGCCCCAGGATCGGAAAGACGCAGGGCATGATGTTGAGCAGCAGGCCGCCGACCAGCGCGCCGCCCAGCGCGAGGAGGACCGTCTGGAAGGTGGCGGGCCGCACCGCGGCAACCGCGCCGGGCCGTGCCGTCAGCAGGAAACCGACATGGTCGCCGGTGCGCAGGACGGCCTGGACCGGCCCGGATTTCATGCCTTGTCCGGCTTCGGTTTCGATCAGCAGCCGATCGCCCTGCCGCATGACGCTTTGCGGGGCGGCATAGCGGATGAGGCCGTCGGCCAGCGGGAAAAGATGGACATCGCGGGCGCTCGCCGCCGCGGGAAAAGGAATGGACAGGCGCAGGCGACCGTCTGCCATGGCATAGGCCGCCTCGCTGCCCAGCGGACGCGGGAGGTGGCTGCGCCAGCCGTCGAACTGCGCCCTGCTGCCCGGCAGGACGGAGCCGTCGCCCGCCATCAGGTCCAGCGCCAGTTCCGCCCCCTCGGGCACGCAGACCTTGTCGGTGCAGGCCAGCCAGTCGGCGCGGACGCGGATCGGCAGCTTCGTGCCCTTGGGCACGTCCGGCGCGACGGTCAGCTTCGCCAGCACGCCATAGGGGCCCTCATAGACATGGTTCATGAGGCCGGAGATCAACAATGTCTCCGGCACCGGATAGCGCAGCGGGCCAATGGCGACCCCCTTGGGCAGCGTCCATTTGACGGTCATGCCCAGCCCTGCATCGCCGGGATTTTCCCAATAGCCGTGCCAGCCCGGCTCCGGCGTCATGGAAAAGGCGATCGTCGTGCCCGACGCCTGCCCCTCGCCCGGCCTCGGCACGGCGCTTTCGACGGCCAGTTCCGCCGCGATATGCGGCGCGCCCCCGCCGAACGCGCCCTGCGCCCGCGCCATGGCTGGCGCGAACAGCAAAAGCACTGTCATCAGAAGGACATGAAAAATCCGCATCGGGCCTCTGTTCCGGTGGACGCAAGGGGGCTAGGTCCGCTTGCATGCGCCGTCAAGGCATCAGAAGGTCTCCTCCCCCATGTTCAAAAAAGTCGCCGCCGCCCTGCTCATCGCCAGTTCGCTGCCCGCGCTGGCCCAACCAGCGGCCACTCCCACGCCTTCCGCCCCGCCCAGGCTGATCGTCGCCATCGCCGTCGACCAGTTTTCCGCCGATCTGTTCAGCGAATATCGCCAATATTATAGCGGCGGCCTCAAGCGGCTGACGGAACAGGGCATCGTCTTCCCGCGCGGTTATCAAAGCCATGCCGCGACCGAAACCTGCCCCGGCCACAGCACCATCCTGACCGGCAGCCGCCCGTCGCGCACCGGCATCATCGCCAATAGCTGGTTCGACCTGCGCACCGCCCGCGCCGTCAAGCTGGTCTATTGCGCGGAGGATGAGACGCAGCCGGGCACCGACAGCGAAAATTACCAGGCTTCGCCCACGCATCTCAGGGTGCCGACGCTGGGCGGGCGGATGAAGGCGGCCCATCCGGCGACGCGCGTCGTATCGGTCGCGGGCAAGGACCGCGCGGCGATCATGATGGGCGGACCGACGGCCGATCAGGTCTGGTGGCTGGGCGGGCCGAAGGGCTATGTCAGCTACAAGGGCGTGGCGACGCCGCCGCTGGTCGCCAGGGTCAATGAGGTGATGGCCCAGCGTCTGGCAGAGGGCAATCCCGGCTTCGAACTGCCGCCGCAATGCGCGGCCAAGGATTTTCCGGTAAAGGCGGGCGACCGGATCGTCGGCACCGGCCGTTTCGCGCGGGAGGCGGGCGATTACAAGGCCTTCCGCATCTCGCCGGAGCAGGATGCGATGACCCTCGCCTTCGCCGCCGCCGCCATCGAGAACATGGCCCTGGGCCGGCAGGCGCAGACCGACATCATCTCCATCGGCCTGTCCGCGACGGACTATATCGGCCACACCTACGGCACGGAGGGTACGGAAAGCTGCATCCAGGTCGACCGGCTGGACCGCGAACTAGGCGCCTTCTTCGACCGGCTGGACAAGGATGGCATCGACTATGCCGTGGTGCTGACCGCCGACCATGGCGGCCATGACCTGCCCGAGCGGCACCGGATGAACGCCATGCCGATGGAGCAGCGCGTCGACAGGGCGCTCACGCCCAAGGCATTGTCGGCGGCGGTCGCGGAAAGGACCGGCATCATGGGCAAGACGCTGATCTGGGGCGATGGCCCGGCGGGCGACCTCTATTTCGACCGCAGCCTGACCGCCGCCCAGCGCGACAGGGTGGAAGCGGCGGCCCTCGCCCTTCTCCGCGCTCACCCCCAGGTGCAGGCCGTCTTCACCAGGGCGGAAATCGCCGCCACCCCCTCCCCCTCCGGTCCCCCGGAAAGCTGGTCGCTGATCCAGGAAGCCCGCGCCAGCTTCGACCCGCAGCGTTCGGGCGACCTGCTGCTGCTGCTGAAGCCGCGCGTCATGTCGATCCCCGAAGCGGCGGTGATGGGATCGGTCGCGACCCATGGATCGCCCTGGGATACCGACCGCCGCGTGCCGATCCTGTTCTGGCGCAAGGGGCTGGCCCATTTCGAACAGCCGCTCGGCGTGGAAACGGTCGACATCATGCCGACGCTGGCCGCGCTGATCGAATTGCCGGTGCCGAAGGACCAGATCGACGGGCGCTGCCTCGACCTGATCGCCGGGGACGGGGATAGCTGCGCGGCGGAGTAAATGAATAAACCTGTCATTCCCGCGAAGGCGGGAATGACGAAGTTTTTGAAGGCTCGCTGCCGCCTCAGATATTCTCCGCTATCCCGTCGCGCCCTTCCTCCAGCAGCGCGTGGACGCGATGGGGCGCGGACACTTCCACGCGGCTGGTGACTTCATAATGCGCCTTGGCCTGGCGGACGTTGCTGTCCGCGGGCACGCTGTCGGTCAGCCAGACATTGCCGCCGATCACCGACCGGCTGCCGATGATGATGCGCCCCAATATCGTCGCGCCGGCATAGATCACCACATCGTCCTCGATGATCGGATGGCGCGGCAGGGCCTTTTCCAGCGCGCCCTTCTCATCGGCCGGGAAGCTGCGCGCGCCCAGCGTCACGCCCTGATAGACGCGCACCCGGTCCCCGACGATCGCCGTTTCCCCGATGACCACGCCGGTGCCATGGTCGATGAAGAAGCTGTGCCCGATCCTCGCACCCGGATGAATGTCTATCCCGGTGCTGCCATGCGCGATTTCGGAGATGATCCGCGCCACCAGCGGCGCGCCAAGCTGATAAAGCCGGTGCGCCAGACGATGGTGCGTGATCGCCATCATCGAGGGATAGCAGATCAGCACCTCATCCACGCTGCGCGCGGCGGGATCGCCCAGAAAGGCCGCCTCCACATCGCTGTCGAGCAGTTCGCGCAGGGCCGGCAGGCTTTCCGCGAAAGCGCCGATGATGCGCGACGCTTCCCGGTCCACATGCGCGATCGGCTCGTCCTTCATCGCATAGATCAGTTCCAGCCTGATCTGTCCGTAAAGCCGGCTCAGCACCGTCTGCAGCGTCTGGGCGACATAGGCGTCCTCATTATGCAGGCGCACGAAGCTGGGGCCAAGGCGCAGCGGAAACAGCGCACCGCACAGCGCCTCCATGATCTTGGTCAGCGTGGCGCGCGACGGAAATCCCTCCGCGCCATATTCGGCATGGTGGTCCTGCCCCTGCCGCCAGCGCCGCCGCACCGCGCCCAGTTCGGTCGCCAGCCTGTCTATATCCCAATAACCCTGGGCGATTTCCTTTTCGCCTTCTGCCGTCATAAGCGCCTCTTTTCATACAGACGCCCGGCATAGCGCGGCATCCCGCCCGCCAGTAAATGAGTTTTGCTTGGGGGCAGGCAGATTCTCTTTTGTCAGCGCTTCTGGGCATCGGCCGGAAGATGCAGGCAGATTTCCGCCCGCAATCCCCCTTCCGGCCGGTTGGCGAGGGTCAGTTCGCCCCCCTCCAGTTCCACGGCCCGCGCGACGATGGCCAGACCCAGGCCAAGCCCGCGCGTGTTGCGCTGCCGCGCCTCGTCCAGACGCGCAAAGGGCTTCAACACCTCGTCCAGCTTGTCGCGCGGGATGCCGGGCCCGTCATCGTCGACCCGGATCAGCACTTCCCGGTCGCGGCGCTCCAGCGTGACGCGGGCGCGGCTGCCATAGTGCAGCGCATTTTCGATGAGGTTGACGATCGCCCGGCGCAGGGTGAGCGACCGCACGGCCATTTCCAGATGGTCGGGCCCCGCATAATCGACCTGCCTGCCCTGATCCTGGAAGGCGTCGACCACCGTCGCCACCAGCACGGCCAGGTCGGTGCGCACCGGCGGCTCGCCATTCTTCTCGCCGCCCAGGAAGGCAAGCAGCGAATCGATCATCTCGCCCATTTCCGCGAGGTCGCCCTCGATCGCCTCCCGCGCTTCATTGTCGGGCAGGTTCTCCAACCGCAGCCGCAACCGGGCGAGCGGGGTCCGCATGTCGTGGCCGACCGCCGCCAGAGTCTCCGTCCGTTCGGTGATGAGGCGATGGATGCGCTTCTGCATGGCGTTGAAGGCGCGGATGAGGTTGCGGACGTCATTGGACCCGCCCTCCTCCACGATCACTTCGTCGCTCAGGCCAATGCGCTCGGTCGCGCGGGTCAGGTCGCGCAGCGGCGCCAGCGTCCGCCGGATCATGATGCCGCCGACGATCAGCAGCGCCAGCACCGGGATCAGCGCCAGCCCCATGCGACCGATGGCGAAGGTCCATTTGCCGCCGCTATGGCGCATGCCGAAATAAAGCCAGCTTCCGTCTGCCAGGCGCAGGCCGCCATTGATCTCCGAAACCCGGCCGGGCGAGGCGAGGCGCAGCCACAGGCCCGACTGTTCCAGCGTCGGTTCCCAGTTTACGATCTGCCGGCGCATCCGCTCCAGCCCCGGCGCCAGGGCCGGCGGCGGCGGCGAGGACGGGGTCCAGTGCACGTCGTAGCGATCGGTGGTGAGTTGCAGCGACAGCGCATGCCGCTCGTCCGGCGGATGTTCGGTCAGCAGCTTGCGCGCGATGACCAGATGTTCGGCCAGGCGCCGGGCCTCGTCATCCTGTAGCGAGAGGTGGTTGGACCGTTCGTTCAGGAAGATGCCGACGGCGAATTCCAGCGTCAGGGTCAGCAGCAGGATCGCGAAAATCTGGCCGACCAGGCTGACATGCCGTCTCAAGCGCGGCTGACCTCCGCGTTGAACATATAGCCGACGCCGCGAACGGTGGTGATCGGCGCCGTGCGATCCTGCGTCGACAGCTTGCGGCGCAGGCGGCTGACCAGCACGTCGATGCTGCGGTCGCTGCTGTCGCCCATGCGGGTGCGCGAAAGCTCGATCAGCCGCTCGCGGGCGATGACGCGCTGCGGATGGCTGAGGAAGCTGCCCAGCAGGTCGAACTCCGCGCCGGTCAGGTCGACGATGGCGCCGGTCGGCGAACGCAGTTCCCGCCGGGGGAAGTTGACGATCCAGCCGTCGAAGCGCGCTTCATTCTCGCGATGCTCGTCCGGCCCGCGCTCCACGCCGACGCGGCGCAATATGGCGCGGATGCGGGCGATCAGCTCGCGCGTGCCGAAGGGCTTGGGCAGATAGTCGTCCGCGCCCAGCTCCAGCCCGACGATGCGGTCGGTCTCGCTGCCCTTGGCGCTGATGAAGATGATGGGAACGTCGCTCTTGCGGCGGATCTGGCGGCAGAGATCGATGCCGTTGGTGCCGGGCAGCATGACGTCCAGCACGACAAGGTCGACCGGCCCGGCATCGAACGCCACCCACATCTCCGGCCCGGAGGACGCCGGGCGGACCTGATAGCCATGCTCCTGCAGCGCCCGCGCCGTCAGGGTGCGCAGCGGCGGGTCGTCTTCGACAAGGATGATGGTCGGCGCGGTCATGAAAATGTCGGCACGGCTATGGGCATGACAGCGGGATAAGGACGGCCGGACCCCGGGTCAACCGCAGGGCCGGCGGGAAGCGCCCGGATGCGACAGCAGAAACAATTTGTCACGACCGGGAAAGAAGCATGCGCCGGGCCCGGCGAACCGGGCCCGGCGCATGGGATCAGAAAGCGGCGCTCAGCGAGAAGAGGATCGTGCTGCGCGCGATCGACTTGCCGAAGTCCTTGCTGTCATTGACCATGAAGTTCGGGCGCAGATATTCTTCCTCGACCCTGGCGATATCGGTGTCGACATAGGCGACGCCCACGGTCAGCGGCGTGCCGGGAATGGCCAGGTCGGCGCCGACCAGCCAGTCGAGATATTTGCCGGTCGGCGCGATCGAGGTGCCGTTGGGGCCCAGGCCCGAATTGCCGTTCGACCAGCCCATATGGGCCTTCAGCGTGACGGGGGTGTTGGGAACCGCGGCGCTCAGATCCCCCCAGACGTAGAAATTGTCTTCCTTGTCGCCCGGATCGTCGATGCCGCTGGTGGCGCTGCTCTGCCACTTGCCGAGCGCTTCCTGCTTGGGAGCATAGGCGACGCCCACCAGGCCCTTGACCGGGCCGAACTGGTGGGACAGCTTCACATAGGGTTCGGCGAAGTCCGTCTTGTCGGCGCCCGACGGATACATGTACCAGGTCAGGCCGACGTCGACCGTAGTGCCCTCGCCCAGCGCGGCGGAATAGCCGGCGACCAGGTCGAGTTCCATGTTCGCCCCGCCGAAACGGCCCCAGCCGCCAAGGCTCGAACCCCAGGTGCCGACATAGAAGCCGCTTTCATGCGTGGCGGTGATGCCGCCCTGAATGGCCATGCCACGGTCGCTCTGCGACACGCCGCGGAAACGATAGTCGGAAACCAGGCCGACGCTGCCAGTGACGGTGACGGGGCCTGCGGGCTCTTCCTGAGCGAAAGCCGGAGCGCTGGAAAGCAGCGCAAGCGCGGCACAGGCAATCTGATACTTCATGAACATTCCCCTTTTACGTAAGAATGTTCCGTCCTGCGTCCGCTCCGTCCGAAGATCTCTTGTCTTATCGTCTTCGATACCGGCGGATCGAGAGCAGGTTATGGGGATAAGGCGAATTGGGGAAATGGCTTTTTCGCAAATGCGAAAGGACATGAAGGCACTGTGATGTCCGCAACACGATTATTGTCTTACAGTCTTCTGAATATTTCTATTGTGTTTCCAGTTTGCATCTTAACGAAAAACCGCCGCATCGCCCAAGGGTGATGCGGCGGTTCGTTCAACGCCTGACGAGGGGGTGAAGGATCAGGCGGCGAGGTGACGCATGCGGCCGGTGGCGCCGAACAGTTCGACCTGCGCGCCGGTCCCGCGGCGGCGGTCGACCCATTCGCGGACCATTTCCGCGCAAGTATGGTCGATATGGCTGAGCCGCTCGACATTCAGGATGACGAGCCGCCCGGCGGGAAGCGCCTCCAGCCTGGCCGACAGCTTCGGCAGGTTGAGGAAGGTGGCGGTGCCATGCAGCGCGACTTCATGCGCGTCGTCGCGTGCTTCCTCGTCCACGCCCAGGCGGAGACGCCGGGCATGGGGCAGAAGCTCGATCAGCGAGAGGCCGATGCCGACCAGAACGCCGGTCAGCAGGTCGGTCGCCACGACGCAGATCAGCGTCGCCGCCCAGACCACGGCCGGCAGCGGGCCATAGCGGTGGAGGAGATGCTTCACATGGTCCACGCTGACCAGACGCACGCCGGTCACCACCAGGATGCCCGCCAGCGCCGCCATCGGGATTTCCCGCAACAGCCACGGCAGCAGGGCGACGAAACCCAGGATCCAGATGCCGTGCAGGATCGTCGACAGCCGCGTCCTGGCGCCGGCCTGGACGTTGGCCGAACTGCGGACGATGACGCCCGTCATCGGCAGCGCGCCGGCCACGCCGCAAAGCAGGTTGCCCACGCCCTGGGCGCTGAGTTCGCGGTTGTAATTGGTGCGCACGCCGTCATGCATGCGGTCGACCGCCGCCGCCGACAGCAGCGTTTCCGCGCTGGCGATGAAGGCGATGGCGATGGCCGTGGTGATGATCGTCGGGTTCAGGAGCTGCTGGACCAGATTGTCGCCCGGCAGCGAAATGGCCGAGACGATCGATTCCGGCACCACGACGCGCGCGACCGGAAGGCCGAGGAAGAAGGCGACCAGCGTCGCCAGCACCACGCCCACCAGAGCGCCGGGAAGCAGCTTCAAGGAAGCCGGACGCAGCTTTTCCCACCCCAGCATGCCGCCGATGGTGACAAGGCCGACCGCGAAGGCGGTGGCCGCGTCCTGGTTGCTGAGGCCGAAAATCTGCCCCGGCATGGCGATCAGATTGGCAAGGCCGCTGGAAAGCGGCTTGTCGTCGAACAGCACGTGGAACTGACCGACGACGATCAGCACGCCGATGCCCGCCAGCATGCCGTGCACCACCGCGGGCGAGATCGCGCGGAACCAGCCCCCGACCCGCAGCAGCCCGGCGATCACCTGAATGGCGCCGGCCAGGATCAGGATCGGCCCAAGGGCTGACAGCCCCTGTTTCTGCACGATTTCGAAGACGATGACCGCCAACCCCGCCGCCGGGCCGCTGACCTGAAGGGGCGAACCCGCCAGCAGGCCTACGATCAGGCCGCCGATCATGCCGGTGATCAGGCCCTTTTCCGGCGGTACCCCGGAAGCAATGGCAATACCCATGCAGAGCGGCATCGCCACCAGGAAGACGACGATGGACGCCGTGAAGTCGCGGCTGAAGGTGCCGCCGGAAAATGCCTTGAGCATGAGCTTACTCCGCGGCCTCGGCATAGGCGATGTCGACCGCCAGACGCCTGGCATGGGGCAGCGCCACGGGCAGCGGCTGGCCTTCGCGCAGCGGCAGGAAACGGCCGGTCTCGCCGTCAAGACCCAGAACCTGGCCGGCATGGATGTCGACATACCAGCCGTGCAGCGCGATCTCGCCGCGGGCGATGCCCGACGCCACCGAGGGATGGGTGCGCAGATGGGCGAGCTGCGCCACCACATTCTCCAGCGCCATGTTGCGCAGCTTCTCCGCATCGCTGAGGTCGGCGGGATAGCTTTCGCGACACACCTTCTGCGCGGCATGGCTGTGGCGCAGCCAGGCGGCGACATTGGGCATGGCGCTCAGGTCGGCATTGGTGGACAGCGCCTTCATCGCGCCGCAATCGCTGTGGCCGCATACGATGATGTCGCGCACGCCCAGCACCATGACGGCATATTCGACCGTGGAGGTCACGCCGCCATTCTGCGTCGCATGGGGCGGCACGATGTTGCCGGCATTGCGGCAGACGAACAGGTCGCCCGGATCGGCCTGCATGATATGTTCCGGCACGATGCGCGAATCCGCGCAGGAGATCATCAGCGCCTTGGGGCTCTGCCCGTCGCTGGCGAGGCGGTTGTAAAGCGCGCTCTGGTTCGGAAAGACATGGCTTTCGAAGCTGAAGACGCGACCGATCAGATCGTTCATGTCGTTGCATCCTTCTTATCTGATGGCCGGTCAGGGGGCAGACCGGCCTTGAGGATGCACAATAGGGAAGCGTTTTTGCTGCGTCGCAGCGGCTTTGTTAAATAATATGTCTGAGCGATGGAAAGCGCGATCGACAGGACGGCTCGTCCGATTTCCCCACGGAATCAATGTAATGGATGGGAAACATTCGACCGCGCCGGTTCGGCTCAGCGCCGGTCGACCACGGCGCTGAACATATATCCGCCGCCCCGCACCGTAACGATGGGCGCGGGCCGGCCGCCATGGCTGAGCTTGCGCCGCAGCCGGCTGACCAGCACGTCGACGCTGCGGTCTGACGAGGGCGCGTCCCGCACGCCGGCCAGTTCCATCAGGCGCGGACGGGCGATCACCACCTGCGGATGGTCGAGCAACACGAGCAGCAACGAAAATTCGGCGGCGGTCAGATCGACCTGCGCGCCGTCGGGATCGAGAACTTCGCGCCGGGAGGAATCCACCACCCATCCTTCGAACCGCGCCTCGGCCGGGCGGCGCACGCCAAGGGCGCGCTCATTGCGCCCACGGCGCAGCACCGCGCGCAGCCGGGCGACCAGTTCGCGGGTCGAATAGGGCTTCGCCATATAATCGTCGGCGCCCAGTTCCAGCCCGACCACCCGGTCGACCTCGCTGCTGTTGGCGCCCACCAGGATGATCGGCACGTCGCTGCGGTCCCGGACGTCGCGGCACAGGTCCATGCCGTCCGGGCCACGCAGCGCGGCGTCCAGCACGACCGCTCCCACGGGCATGCTGTCCATGGCATTCCAGATTTCGTTCGCAGAGGCGGCGGCCAGGGCCCGAAACCCGCTTTCCTCCAGCGACTGGCGCACTTCATGGCGCACATCCTGCTGGGCCTCCGCGATCAATATCAGCGGTGGACTCATCCGCCGGTTACGGCGTCCTTCGCGGACAGCGCATGAATGCCGTCAAGCTCGCCCAGCAATACCGAACGGTCCCGCTGCGCCACGGCGACCGCTTCGGCGGCGCGAGCGCTGGCGTGGCGGGCGACTTCCGCCTCGATCTCGTCGCGCGCGGCAGTGCAGCCGCCGGCATGGCTGCCCGACAGCGGGGCGAAGCGATGGATCGGCTTGGCGACGGCGGCCAGCGTGCGGCCCTGCGTCGCGACGTCCCGGTTCACGACCAGTTCGGCCTGCCAGCGGCACACCGGCATGGACGGCCGGTTGGCGAAGCGCGATTCGACCTCGCGGAAGCGGACCGTCGATTCGGTCTCGTAACTCGCCCGATAGGCGTTCGAAGCATGGGTGATTTCAGCGCTGTGGATCGGCGTGGCGACGGCAAGGGCCGCTGCGCCGGATGCGAGAATGAGCAACATGGGGCCTTCTCCCTGACGACCGGACATGGTCGGTCAGGGTTTAGGCGCACTGAATGTCTCCGAAATTTGCCGAGCGTTACAAATTGTTGCTCAAGCATTTTCCGGTTGCGGCAGGCGCATGGAACTCCTCCCGGTCTTCCGATGGGAGGACGGGTCAGGCCATGCGCATCAGGGCGGGGGCATGGATCGTCCGGCCGGCGATATGATCCAGCAGCGACGACAGCCACAGCGCATCGCTCGCCGCGCGGTGGCGATGCGGCTGGACCGAGTCGGCAAGGGCGACCGCTTCCATGATCTGCCGCTCGCCCGCGCGATGCTCGTCCAGCAGCAGCGAGACATGATCGATGAGGAAGGGCGTCGCCTGCCCCGCCGCGTCGGCCAGCGTGTCCAGCCAATATTGGTCGATCATGCTGTCGGCCACCATCCGCTGCCCCGCGCAGGCGTCGGCCAGTTCGGCCAGCACGGTTTCGACGGGCAGGCCTTCGCGCTCCACCCGGTCGCGGCTCAGGCCGTGCAGCGCCTCCGCCTCGGCCGACCAATGCCATCCGGCCCAATCGTCATGCGGCCGGATCAGCCAGCTTCGCGCCTGGCCCTTGCGGGCGATACCGACTTCGATGGGATAGGACAGGCCGTGCCGGGGCAGGCACGACGCCTCGAAATCGATCGTGATGACCGTCAAATTGCTCTCCATATTTCAAGGCCATGTCCGCCCCACTTCAGACCGGCCGGCCAGATTTTCGCTGTCGCTCACCTAAGCGGCGACTATGTCAGTCCGAAGTCAGCGGCGCGAAAAATGATGCGGACGGGCGCTTTCCGTCGACCGGCCGAAAAAGGCCCGCCCACCGGAAAATCCCGACATGGAAGCGCATTCGCCATGCAACCTGCGGGCCTTTCACGCTTTTAACGGGGGCGCCCACCGCAGGTCGGGGGATCGGTGGCGGCGCGATCTTCGAAGGGATGCCCGACCATGAAAATTGCACAGATTGCTCCGCTTGCCGAAAGCGTGCCGCCGCGCCTCTATGGCGGTACCGAACGCATCGTGTCCTACCTGACGGAGGAACTGGTGCGTCAGGGTCATGAGGTGACGCTGTTCGCCAGCGGCGACTCCGTGACCGCGGCGGAACTGGTGCCGGTGACAGACATGGCGCTGCGGCTCAATCCCGACGTGCGCGACCCCATTCCCTATCACATGATCCTGCTGGACGCCGTGCGCCGCCGGGCCGACGAATTCGACGCGCTGCATTTCCATATCGACCTGCTGCACATGCCGCTGGTCCAGGATTTCATCGGCCGCACGGTGACGACGCTGCACGGCCGGCTGGACCTGCCCGATCTTCCCGCCTTCTACCGCGCCTTTCCCGATCACAGCCTGGTGTCGATTTCCGACCATCAGCGGCTGCCGATGCCGCCGGTGAACTGGGCAAGGACGATCCACCACGGGCTGCCGGCCGACCTGCTGCCGCCCCGCACCGGCCCCAGCGACGGCTACCTTGCCTTTCTGGGACGGATTTCGCCCGAAAAACGCCCCGACCGGGCGATCCGCATTGCCGCCCGCGCCGGACTGCCGCTGCGGATCGCGGCGAAGATCGATGCGGTGGACCGCGCCTATTGGGAGGAGGAGATCGCGCCGCTGGTCGAACGCTATCCCAATATCCACTATATCGGGGAGATCAACGAGGCGCAGAAGGCCGAATTCCTGGGCCGGGCAAGCGCCCTGCTGTTCCCCATCGACTGGCCCGAACCCTTCGGCCTGGTGATGATAGAGGCCATGGCCTGCGCCACGCCGGTCGTCGCCTTCCGCTGCGGCTCCGTCCCCGAGGTGATCGACCATGGCCAGTCGGGCTATATCGTCGAGAGCGAGGATGAAGCGGTCGCGGCGGTCCGCCGACTCCACGAACTCGACCGCGCGCAGGTGCGCGCCGCCTTTGACGCACGCTTCACGGCAGAGCGGATGGCGGCCGATTATGTTCAGCTTTATCATGATCTTCCCGGCGCGCGGACGCAGGCCGCGATGCTGCGCCGGCTACGCGGAGAAGGTTCGGAACTTCAGGTCGTGGGATAGGGCATTTTCAACTGGACCGTTTACGGTCGACAGCCCGGAAAATGCGGCATCAAAGGACAAGAGCGTTTTCACCCGTCGTGAAAACGCTCCGGCATCAGGAGAGAGGCATGACGGCAAGCCAGTTGCAGCCGGAAAACCCCAGCCCTTCGGTCCCGAACGCCGGTCACGGCGTCGATCCGGGACAGGCGCTGTCGCAGGCGCAGACGCAATTCTTCATCCCGGCGACGGCGTCGCTGCATGAGCGGCGGCCGCGAACGCTGAAACATGGGGACAGCTTCGCCGTCTTCGACCATAGCGGCGATGCGATTGCCGGTCCGGGCAGTCCGGAAGGACTCTATCATCGCGACACCCGGCATCTGTCGCATCTCTACCTCACCATCAACGACACCCGGCCGATCCTGCTGAGTTCTGGCCTTCGCGACGACAATGCGATGCTGACCTGCGACCTCACCAATCCCGATTTTCCGGGCGGGGACGGCCGGGTGGCGGTCGAACACGATCTCATCCACCTGCGCCGCACCCGTTTCCTGTGGGAAGGCGCGGTGCATGAACGGATCACGATCCGCAATTTCGACACGGAGGTCCGCACCGTGGCGGTGAATATCGGTTTCGCCGCCGATTTCGCGGACCTGTTCGAGATACGCGGCATGACCCGTCTGCGGCGCGGCGCCGTGCGGGAACCTGTGATCGGCCCAAAGTCCGTGCTGCTGGGCTATGACGGGCGCGACGACAAGCGGCGCGAAACGCTGCTGCGCTTCGATCCCGCTCCCCAGATCCTGACGGAAAGCCGCGTACGCTTCGAGGTGGCCGTGCCGCCCGGCGAGCGGCGCACGCTATATCTGCAAATCTGCTGCCAGCCGCAGGATGATGAGCCGGTGGGCGACCTGTCCAAGCATTTCCTGAAGACGCTGCGCGAATCCATGCAGGCGCTGAAGCAGGCGCGCACGCGCGGGGCGACCGTGCGCTCCTCCAACCAGCTTTTCAACGAGGTGGCCCGGCGGTCGGTCGCCGACATCACGATGTTGTCGACCGACACCGAATATGGGCCCTATCCCTATGCCGGCATTCCCTGGTTCAGCACCGTCTTCGGTCGCGACGCGATCATCACCGCGCTGGAGACGCTGTGGCTGGACCCGGCGATCAGCCGCGGCGTGCTCGGCTATCTGGCCGCGCATCAGGCAACCGAATATGACGCCGCCGCCGATGCCGAACCGGGCAAGATCCTGCATGAAGTGCGCCATGGCGAAATGGCGGAACTGGGCGAAGTCCCCTTCCGCCATTATTATGGCAGTATCGATTCGACGCCTCTGTTCGTGATGCTGGCCGGGGCCTATCTGGAAAGAACGGGCGACAGCGGCTTCATCGCCTCCATCCTGCCCCATGTCGAGGCTGCGCTGAGGTGGATAGACGAGCATGGCGACCGCGACGGCGACGGGTTCGTCGAATATGGGCGGCTGACCGACCAGGGGCTTGTCAATCAGGGATGGAAGGACAGCCATGATTCGGTCTTCCATGCCGATGGCAGCATTGCGCGCGGCCCGATCGCGCTGGCGGAGGTGCAGGCCTATGTCTATGGCGCGTGGCGAGCGGCGGAGGCGATCTTCACCGCACTGGGCGATCCGGACAGGGCGGTGAACCACCGCGCGCGGGCGGACGATCTGCGCGATCGTTTCGACGCCGCCTTCTTCGACGCCGGGATCGGCACCTATGTGCTGGCGCTGGATGGGGATAAGAGGCCGTGCCGCGTCCGCTCCTCCAATGCCGGGCACGTGCTGTTCACCGGCCTCGCGAAGGAGGCGCGCGCCGACATGGTGGTGCACACGCTGATGGCGCCGGCCTCCTTTTCCGGCTGGGGCGTGCGGACCATCGCCTCGACGGAGGCGCGCTACAATCCGATGAGCTATCATAACGGATCGATCTGGCCGCATGACAATGCGCTGATCGCGGCGGGCTTTTCCCGCTATGGCTACCGGACGCAGGCGGCCCAGATCTTCGAGGGGCTGTTCGCGGCCGCGACCTATGTCGACCTGATGCGGCTGCCCGAACTGTTCTGCGGCTTTCCCCGGCGGCGGGCGCAGGGGCCGACATTCTATCCCGTGGCGTGCAGCCCGCAAGCCTGGTCCGCGGCGGCGCCCCTGTCGCTGATCCAGTCGAGCCTGGGCCTGACCTTCGATGTCGCGGGGGCGGAGATTGCCCTGCGCGATCCCACCCTGCCCCGCTTCATCGACGAGCTGACGCTCTACGGCCTGCGCCTCGGGGACGCGGCGGTGGACATCGCCTTCGACCGGATGGGCGACAAGGTGGTGGTGAAGCCGCTCGACCGGAAGGGGCATGCGCGCGTCGTGACCATTGCCTGACAAATGGCGCTTGGCATTGCCGCAAATGGGCTTACATCCCCGGCCATTGGCTGACAGGATGGAATGAAGCATGGCAGGGACGGCGCTGATCACCGGAGCAACCGCGGGCATAGGCGCCGCATCGGCGCGGCGTTTCGTCGCCGCCGGGTGGAAGGCGATAGTCACCGGGCGCCGCGCCGAACGGCTGGACGCGCTGGTTGAGGAACTGGGCGCGGACAGGGTGCATGCGATCAGCTTCGACATGCGCGACGAAGCCGCCATCGACGCGGCCTTGGCCGCGCTGCCTCCGGGCTTTGCCGATGTCGACCTGCTGATCAACAATGCGGGACTGGCATTGGGCACGGCGCCGGCGCAGCAGGCCGATCTCGACCAGTGGCGCCAGATGATCGACACCAATGTCACCAGCCTCGTCACCATCACCCATAAGCTGCTGCCCCGCCTGATCGAGCGCAGGGGGGCGATCATCAACATCAGTTCGGTCGCGGCGACCTATCCCTATGCGGGCGGCAACGTCTATGGCGGGACCAAGGCGTTCGTCAGCCAGTTCTCGCTGGGGCTGCGGTCGGACCTGCATGGCACGGGGGTCCGCGTGACGTCCATCGAACCGGGCATGGTCGAAACCGAATTCACCCTGGTCCGCACTGGCAGCCAGGCGGCATCGGACGCGCTCTATGGCTCCGCCAATCCGATGACGGCGGAAGATATTGCGGAAACCCTGTTCTGGGTCGCCAGCCAACCGCCCCATCTGAACCTCAACCGCATCGAACTGATGCCGGTCACCCAGTCCTTCGCCGGCTTCCAGGTCGCTCGCGAGGGCTAGGCAGCGTGGATATGTTCATGACCTCGCCGGACTGATTGATCGGGTGGCTGCAAGACATTCCGAATTCGTCCACGCGGCCGGGAACCTATTCCCTCATCCGTCAACTTGCCCATCACGCCACGCCATTGTGACAGCCCCGTCACAAAAACGTCTCCCTCCAGTCAAACAGCCCACATCGCAGTGCAACATTGAACCGCTAGGGCGCCCCCCAATCCACGATTGCGGAAAAAGGGGAAGTCCACATGCGTATCGCCACCGCCCTGCTGATGGCCTCGACGGCCATGGCCGCCATGCCAGCCTTCGCGCAGGAAGCCGCGCCCGTACCGTCCGCCGCCGACGCGGCGGTCGAGGGTGCGAACATCATCGTCTTCGGCCGGGGCGAAACCCGTCAGGTTCAGGAAATCCAGGCGCAGGACATCGTCACCCTGACGCCCGGCACCAACCCGCTGAAGGCCATTGAAAAGCTGCCCAGCGTCAATTTCCAGTCGGCCGATCCCTTCGGCAACTATGAATGGTCGCAGCGCGTCACCATCCGCAGCTTCAGCCAGAACCAGCTCGGCTTCACCTTCGACGGCATTCCGCTGGGCGACATGAGCTACGGCAATCACAACGGCCTGCATATCACCCGCGCCATCAGCTCGGAAAATATCGGCAGCGTGCGCGTGTCGCAGGGCGCCGGCTCCATCGGCACCCAGGCGACCAATGCGCTGGGCGGCACGATCGAACATTTCTCCGCCGATCCAGCCGACTATCTGACCGGCGGCGCGCTGGCCGGCCAGGGCAACCTCACCTATGGCAGCGACGAAAGCTGGCGCGGCTTCGCCCGTCTGGCGCTGGGCAGCCGCGACGGCATCCGGGGCTATGCCTCCTACGCCTATGGCTCGACCGACAAATATAAGGGCAATGGCACGCAGGACCAGCATATGGGCAATGCCAAGGTCGTGATCCCTGTCGGCGACGTGACGGTTGACGGCTGGCTCAGCTATTCCGACCGGCGGGAACAGGATTATCAGGACATGTCGATGTCGATGATCCGGCGGCTGGGCTGGGATTGGGACAACACATATCCCGATTATGCCCGCGCCATCGACTATGCCAGCCGCCTGAACGATGTCGATCGGGTCAGCAACAGCGGCGGGTCGCCCTTCCCCGATGGCCGCTACGACTATAGCGGCGCGCTCGTTTCCGGCGGGCAGGTCTATCCCGGCAACGTCACCAGCGCGGACGACGCCTATTATGACGCCGCCGGCCTGCGCAAGGACTGGCTGGGCGCTCTGGGCATCGCCGCCCCGCTGGGCGAGCGGGCCAGCTTCAAGCTCAAGGGCTATTATCACCACAACAAGGGCATGGGCCTGTGGGCGACGCCCTATGTCCCCAGCCCCAACGGCGTGCCGATGTCGGTCCGCACCACCGAATATGAAATGGACCGGATCGGCGTCTTCGGCAGCGTCGACTTCGCGCTGGGCATCCAGAATTTCACGGTCGGCGGCTGGTATGAGAACAACGAATTCAACCAGGCCCGCCGCTTCTACGCCTTCGCCAGCCGGACCGAGCCGGGCCTCAGCTTCCGCGACTATCCGAAGAACCCCTTCGCGACCCAGTGGGAATTCGACTTCACCACCGACACCATCCAATATCATGTCCAGGACAGGATCGACCTTGGCATGGTGAAGATCGACCTGGGCTGGAAGGGGTTCAAGGTCACGAACGAAGCCGACGCCGTGGTGCAGGCCAGCTTCCCGGAGGGCCGTATCAAGGCCGAGGACTGGTTCCAGCCCCATGCCGGTTTCGCGGTCGAACTGTCTCAACAGGCAGAGGTCTTCGGCGGCTTCACCCAGGCGACCCGCGCCTTCGCCAGCGCGACGACCACCGGTCCCTTCTCGACCAACCAGATCGGCTTCGACGCGATCAAGGGCAGGCTGAAGCCGGAAGCATCGGACACCTATGAACTGGGCCTGCGCTACCATGACGGCGTCTTCAACGGCGTGATCGGCGCCTATCTGGTCAACTTCCGCAACCGCCTTCTCGCGGTGCAGGTCGGCAGCCCCATTCAGGGCTTCGCCTCGGCGCTCCAGAATGTCGGCAATGTCCGCGCGATCGGCGTGGAAGCGGCGGGCACGCTGACGCTGGGCGGCGGTTTCAGCCTCTATGGCTCCTACAGCTACACCGACTCCACCTATCGCGACGATGTGGTGGACGACAGCGGCGCCGTCACGTCGATCAAGGGCAGGACCGTCGTCGACAGCCCCAGGCATATCGCCCGGGGCGAGATCAGCTATGACCATGAGGGCGCGTTCGGCCGGATCGGCGTCAACTATATGTCGCGCCGCTATTACACCTACACCAACGATCAATCGGTGCCGGGCCGGGTGATCGTGGACGCCAGCGTCGGCTATCATTTCAACGAGAATCTGGAATTGCAGCTCAACGCCACCAACCTGCTGGACAAGCGCTATGTCAGCACCATCGGCTCGGGCGGTTTCGGCAATAGCGGCGATGCGCAGACCCTGCTGGTCGGCGCTCCCTCGCAATTCTTCGCTACCTTGAAGGCGGGATTCTAAGGCGATGAACAAGGCCGCGCTGCTCCTCGCCGCCCTCGCCGCCCTTCCGGGCGCGGCGCTGGCGAACCCGGTCCTGCTGATCTCCATCGACGGGCTGCGCCCGGGCGACGTGCTGGAAGCGGACAGGCGCGGCCTTGCCATCCCCAATCTGCGCCGCTTCGTGAAGGAGGGGGCCTCCGCTTCGGGCGTGACGGGGGTGCTGCCCACCCTCACCTACCCCAGCCATACGACGCTGATCACCGGCGTTGCGCCCGCGCAGCACGGGATCACCGCCAATAACAGCTTCGATCCCAATGGCATCAACCAGGGCGGCTGGACCTGGTACGCCTCCGACATCCGGGTGCCGACATTGTGGGAAGCGGCGACCAAGGCAGGGCTCACCACCGGCAATGTCCATTGGCCGGTCAGCGTCGCGGCCAGCGGCGTGACCTGGAACCTGCCGCAGATCTGGCGCACCGGCCATGCCGACGACGTGAAGCTGCTGGATGCGCTGGCGACGCCGGGCCTCAGGGCGGAACTGGAACGCGCGACCGGCACGCCCTATGCCATGGGGATCGATGAAAGCCTGTCGGGCGATGAAAATCGCGGCCGCTTCGCCACCGCTCTGATCGAAAGCCACAGACCCGGTTTCCTGACCGTCTACCTGACCGCGCTGGACCATGAGCAACATGCGAAGGGTCCGGACACGGCCGAAGCGAAGACCGTGCTGGAAAGGATCGACGGCATCGTCGGCCGGATCGTCGCGGCGGAGCGCAAGGCGCATCCCGATGCGGTGATCGCGCTGGTCAGCGACCATGGCTTCCAGGCGACGCACAGCGCCGTCAACCTGTTCCGCCCCTTTATCGACGAAAAGCTGATCGTGCTGGACAAGGACGGCAAGGTCGCATCCTGGCTGGCCATGCCCTGGATTTCCGGCGGATCGGCCGCGATCATGCTGGCCCGGCCTGGGGATGAGGCACTCGCCGCGCGGGTCGGGGCGCTGCTCGACAGGCTGGCCGCCGATCCCGCCCATGGCATTGCCCATATCGCCGACCGCGAACGGATCGCCCGCATGGGCGGCAATCCGCAGGCGGCCTTCTACGTCGATCTCCAGCCCGGCTTCGTGACCGACATCTTCCGCGGCCCCGCCGCGCCCCTGGTGGCGCCCGCCCCGATCAGGGGCATGCATAACTATTTTCCGGGACCGGCCAATCTGCAATCGACCTTCCTGCTGATGGGCGAAGGCGTACCCGCCGGGCGGAAGCTGGGACAGATCGACATGCGGGCCATCGCCCCCACCCTGGCGCGGATCATGGGCGCCAGTCTGCCCGATGCCGAAAAGCCGGCGATCGATCTGCGCCCCTGACCCGGCGGCGATGGCGGATGAGTCCTTAGTCTGATCCTCAGGGTCAGACCGCCGCCTCGAACCCCCGCATCAGCGCGATGGCCGAGTTGCGGAAGCGGGGGTCGCTGGTCACCTCGTCCCCCACCCAGTCCGGCAGGTCGAAGCGTTCGTCAATCGACCGCATCTCGACCTCCGCCAGGACCAGCCCTTCCGCCGCCCCGGCAAAGACGTCGACTTCCCAGACCTTGCCATCATGCGGCACGCGATAGCGGGTCTTCCTGATCAGCGTATCGACGCAGAGCCGGTCGAGCATGTCCTCCGCATCCGCCGCGGGTATCGCATATTCGAACTCGTCCCGGACCAAGCCCGCCCGCGCACTCTTGACGGTAAGCCAGGCCCCGTCCGCCGACAGGCGCACCCGCACGCTGGCATGGCCGCCATGCGCGACATAACCCTGCCGCAAGTCCCGCCCCGCGTCCGCCATCGCCCGCCATTCATCGCTCACGACCAGGAATTTCCGTTCGATCTCGACTGCCATGAACGCTCCGACGAAGGATCGCCAGCGGCCGGCGAACTGATCCATGTTTAGCGCATGTCGGACATGAACGGGAGTCGGTTCGTCGCGATTGAGCAATGACTCTTCCCGGACCGGCCGGCATGGAAGGGCCGCCGCCCCATGCGGTCATAGGTTGATCCGGCGCGCTTTCTCCTACATTCTAAGGCACGCTGCGTTAAATCGGGGGCAGGTCGCGCGCTCCCGGTTTCCGTGCCGCATCCTTTCAGGCAGAAACCCCTTTCCCACTTTTCTGCACGATGCTCCAGGACGGAACGGCAGCATATAGGCTGTATCGACATCCAGCCCTGACAGGAGAAAAGCCATGCGCGTGATGGTGCTCGTAAAGGCCACTGAGGACAGCGAACGAGGTTTCGTCGCCACTCCGGAGACTCGGGCGGCGATGGAAGCCATGGGCCGGTTCAACGACGAACTGGCGGAGGCCGGCATCCTGCTCGCCGCCGACGGCCTGACGCCCTCTTCCCAAGGCAAGCGGATCGCCTTCAACGGTCCGAACCGGACGGTCATCGACGGCCCTTTCGCACAGGCCCGCGAACTGGTCGCCGGCTTCTGGCTGTGGGAAGTCAAGGACATGGAAGAGGCCGTCGCCTGGGCGAAGCGCTGCCCCAACCCCATGCCGGGGCCGAGCGAGATCGAAATCCGGCCGATTTACGACCTGGCCGATCTTTCCTGAGATGCGGGGGGCAACAGGTCAAGGATTCGACGGGAAGGGCGCATATCCCCTCCCCCCGCGCCAGGGGCCCGTGGCAGGGAGCGGTTCGAAGCTGCCGGGCTCTATCCGCGATGACGGAGTTGCGGAACCTCTTCGCCTGTTTTCAATATCCAGGATCGGTCCAGATCGCGGACCGAGCGGCATCCCATCAAAATGAGCGTGCGATGCAAATCCGATCGCAACAGCTCGATGATCTCCCCAACACCCTTTTCTCCAGCCACCGCCAAACCGTAAAGATAGGGGCGGCCCAGGAAGACGCCGGTCGCGCCAAGGCACAGGGCCGTCACAATATCCGCCGCCCGCCTTACCCCGCCATCCAGATAGATTTCGGCCCGACCGCCGATCCTGTCGGAAATGGCCGGCAATGCATCGATCGAGGCCATGGCCCGATCGAGCTGACGCCCGCCATGGTTGGACACGACAATGCCATCGGCGCCGACAAGATCGATCGCCTTTTCCGCGTCATCGGCGTCCAGAATGCCCTTGATGTAGAAGCGTCCCCGCCACTGGTCCCGCATCCATCGCAGGTCGTCCCAGCCCAGATCCTGCTGCATGGCACGCCAAGCCTGCCTTGCCCCAGCCGCCCCGTCGAACCGCAACCGTTCTGCCTCGACATAATGAACCGGCACATTGCGGCGATGCAGCAGCGCGTTCGCCATCCATCGGGGCCGGCGCGCGATGTCCAGAATACGCGCGGGTGTAAGAACCGTAGGCATGCCTATTCCGGCTCGGCGCTCGCCTTCGCGATTTCCCGGCACGGGCACGTCGACGGTGACGATCAGGGCGCCATAGCCCGCATCGCTCGCGCGCCGCATCAACCAGGACGCCACCGGCCGGTCGGCAAAGGGATAGAGCTGAAACCAGTGGTTGCTCTTCGTGGCCTGCGCGACCTCCTCGATCGAATAGCAGGACGCCGTACTCAGCGCCAGTCGGGTGCCCGCCGCCTCCGCGGCGCGGGCGGCTGCGACATCCCCGCTCCAATGCGAGGCGCCGGCCAGCCCGGTCGGCGCCAGCGCGACCGGAAGGCTGACGTCGACGCCGCACATGATCGTGCCCAAGGATGGCGCCGCCTGTCCTGTCAGACAGCGCTGCCGCAATTTCCAGCGGGTGAAGGCGGCCTCATTGTCGAGCCGCGTCAGATGATCTCCCGCACCGCTTTCCACATATGTCCAGATCATGTCGGGAAGGATGCGGCGCGCCCGCTTCCGGTAATCCTCTATGTTCTGCAGCGCGCTGAAATCCCGCCAAGCATATCGAAACGCCATTGAATCTCCAAATCTGCGCCTGACCGCATCGTCCCCATGCCCGCGCCGGAAGGCCGCCGGGCCGACCTGCCCGGCCTTATCCGGCGGCAGGAAAAACCTTGCCGGGGTTCAGCAGGTTCAGCGGGTCGAGAGCCTGTTTGAGCGACCGCATCAACGCGATTTCCTCCCGGGAGCGCGATCGATCGAGAAATTCCAGCTTGGCCTGCCCGATGCCATGTTCGGCGGCTATCGAACCGCGATATTGACGGATGGCGTCATAGACCAGGCATTCGGTCGCATGCATGACCTGCGGATCATGCAAGGCGGGGTGGCTCACGATCAGGTGCATGTTGCCGTCGCCGCCATGTCCATAGTGCAGGACCACGGCGCCCGGCAGCATCTCGCCCATTTTCGCATCGGTCTGTTCGATGAACCGGTCCATATCGAGCAGCGAAAGACTGATGTCGAAGCCCGCAAAAGGGGAGAGGGCCGCCAGCGGTTCGAGCAGATCTTCCCGCAAGGCCCAGATATTCTGCCTTTCACGCTCCGATTGGGCAATGACGACATCATGGACGAGCCCGCCGTCGAATATGGCCGACAGGACTTCCTCGAACACCTGCCGATCGCGCTCCGGGTGAGAACCCAGCGCTTCGACTATCGCATATAGCCGATATTCCGGCGACATGGGCAAGGGACGGCGGGCCGATTGCGCCTGGCCGATGACGTTGAAAAAATCCCTCCACATCAGTTCGAAGCTGGACAGCCGCCCGTCCAGATCCCGTTGCAACCGGCGAAGCAGCCGGCTTGCCTGCTCGACCGTATCGAACGCCAACAGGGCGGTCTGCGCCGTCGTGGGAAGCGGCCGCAGCCGCAGGACCGCCTGGGTGACGATGGCCAGCGTGCCCTCGCTGCCGATGAAGAGATGCTTCCAGTCATAGCCGGCATTGTCCTTCAGCACCTTGCCCAATCTCGACACCACCGTGCCATCGGCAAGGACCGCTTCCAGCCCCAGCACCATATCGCGCATCATGCCCCAGCGCAGGGTTCTGAGGCCGCCCGCATTGGTCGCTATGTTGCCGCCGATCGTCGCGCTGCCGCGCGATCCGATGTCCAGCGGCATCAGCAGGCCCTTGCCGGCGGCCGCCTCCTGCAAGGACTGGAGAGTGACGCCGGCTTCGGCGGTGATGGTCATGACATCCTCGTCGATCTCAAGGACCCTGTTCATCCGTTCGAGCGACAGGATGATGCCGCCATCCGTGCAGGCCGTGCCGCCGACGCCCCCCGTTCCGCCGCCCAGAACGGTGACCGCGATGCGTGCCTTGCGCGCCGCCTCCATCACCTGCGCCACCTCCCCCGTGCTTCCCGGGCGGACGACGCAGGATGGAGAGCAGGTGTAGAGGCCAAGCAGGTCCGTTCGATAGCGCTGGTCGATTTCATCCCCGGCAAAGCAATGGGCCCTGCCGACGATGGATCGAAGTTCTTCCCTATGATCCATCACGAGAACTGGCTTCCTTTCAGCGAATATTTCCCTGGACTGCGCCAGGGGCGGCTTCCGGGAACTTGCCCCGCAAGCCGCCTCGACCTCAAAAGTTCGCGCCCAGCGTGACGCCATAGGTGCGGGGTGCGGCGGCCGCATATTTGGCGCCGGCCGTCGACCCGGTCGTGGCGATGGTGTAATATTTCTCGCCCGTCAGGTTGTTCGCCCACAACCGCACGTTGAAAGTGCCGCCCGGCGCGGTCCACTGGACCGATCCATTGACGATGTCCGTCCTGGGCTGGCGCGTCAGCGGACTGCTGAAGACGTCATATTCATAATTGCCGCCATGCGCCCAGGATGCCGACAGGTCGAAATCCCCAAGGTCGGTCGGCAGCGTATAGAGAAGCTGAAGATTGCTGGAGAAGGGCGGAGCCTGGATCAGCCTGTTGCCCGATACGTCGCAGCTTCGTTGCGTCGCCGGGGCGGAACCCTGGACCGCGGGATAGGGATTGGGTCCACTACATCTGGCGGGATCATAGGGCGTGGGCGCGTTCGGCGGCAGCAGGAAGAAGGAAGGGGCATTCCGGAAATCCTTGTACCGCCCGTCCAGCAATCCGATGGAGGCGCTGACCGTCAGATTGCGGACCGGGATCGCGGATATTTCGAAGTCGATCCCCTTGATGGTGGCCTTGCTCGCATTGGTGAGGGTCGTTCCCGTCGGCAGGACGATCTGCACCTGAAGGTCTGAATATTCATAGAGGAAGGCTTCAGCATTCACGCGCAGGCGGCGATTGAGGAATTCGGACTTGAGACCTATCGTATAGGCATCCAGCGTCTCCGGATTTACCGGCGGGGGCAGAGTGGTCGTGCCCGCGACGATGCCGGTAAAATTATATATGCCCGATTTGAAGCCCCGATTATACGCAATATAGCCCATGAGATCGTCGGAGAAATGATGATCGATCGAAGCCCGGCCGGTCACGCTGTTGAATGTCTTTGCATCCTCGAACGGGCCGAATGAGACAGCCGCGCCCGTGGCGGGCAGCAATCGGGCAACGGCATCGAGCGACCGGCGGTCCGAAGTATAGCGCAAGCCCAGCGTCAGGTTGGTCCTCGGCAGGATTTCCGTTGTCACCTGCCCGAAGCCGGCGATCGAATTGGTCCGCTGAACCGCGTCGGTATGCGATTTGGAGGTGCCGAACGCCTGCCCCTCATAGGTCGCGTCCATGAAGGACCGGTCATGCAGGTAGAAGGCGCCCAAAATCCATTTGACCGCAGAGCCTTCGGGCGAGAGCAGTTGCACTTCCTGCGTGAACGTGCGCCCGCCCATGGCGAATTCGCGCGTCTGGAAGAAGGGGCTGGGCGATCCGTCGCTGTCGCTGACCACGGGATCGACGACGGTCTTGCTGAATGCGCTTATCAGCACGAGCCGCGCAGATCCGAAATCATGCGTCAACTTGCCGCTCAGGGACCGGGTGGTCGACTTTTGCACGGTGTCGAGATTGGACATGACGTCGTAGAATCCCAGCCCCGCCGCATCCGCGCTGTAACCGTCCCGCGTAAAGGTTCCTGCAATCGAGCGCCCCGGCTGCCCCTGATCGGAACTGCGCCGGTCATAGCTGCCCGCGACCAGCAGCGACGTCTCTTCGCCCATGTTCCAGAGCAGCTTGGCGCGCCCTCCCCAGCCCAACATGCTGTTGGCTTCGTTCCCTGTCGTGCCGTTGACGCCCCAGCCCTCGCGCTGGTCGATGCCCTGCAGGGCGAAATTGATCGCGACGGTGTCGGTAAGACCGGTCGATCCATAGAGCTGGCCAGAGATCGTGTCGTAATTTCCATAGCTGGCGGTCGCGCTGGCGGAGGGGTCGAAGCTTGGGTCTCTGGTGCGGATGTGGATCACGCCGCCCGTCGCATTCCGCCCGAACAAGGTGCCCTGAGGGCCCTTGAGAACCTCGATCGAGCTGATCGAATTGAGCTGGAAGACACCAGCCGAACCGGTCGGCAGATAAACGTCGTCCACGAACAGCGCCACCGCAGGCTCATTGCCGATGGCGACCGAATTGGTGCCCACCCCGCGAAGAAACGGCGTAAGGCCCCAGGCGGAGTGGTTCAGTTGCAGGCCGGGAACCATCTGAGCGATCACGTCCGGCTGGGTGATGCCCAGCTTGATCGCCTATTCCGACGTGATGGCCGTTACCGAGATCGGGACGTTCTGCAGATTTTCCGACCGGCGTTGCGCCGTGACGACGATGTCGGCAAGGCTTGCCCCCTCTTGCCCCGCCTCGGTCGTCCCCTGCGCCATGGCCGGCATGGCGATCAGGCTGGCGCAGACCAATATTGTCCGGTGGATCGTATTTTTTGTCATGATACCTCCCCTTGTTGATATTCGTCGCGGGCAAGGCCGCGTCTTTTTCGGTGCGTCTATCCGGGTTTAGCCTTGATGGAAGCGGCAGCCGCCGCGGCCGCCTGAAGCGCGAACATCCGATCCATGCCGAAGATCGCCAGCTTTGCTCCGGCATCGCGGGCATGCTGGACCTGCCGGGCGGTGGCGCACACGGCGATGCCGGCAATGGCTGCATCGCGCGCCGCGCGGCAGATCCGGTCCATCGCGGCGGCATGCGCCGGCGACCCCACCGGATGGCCGATCGACACGGCAAGGTCGAACGGTCCCATACACAGGCCATCGATGCCCGGAACAGCGGCGATCTGCTCCACCATGTCCAGTCCGGCCAGTGTCTCGATCTGAACGATCGCGGCCAGATGATCATTTGCCTGTTCCAGATATGGCTGCAGCGAAGCCCCATAATCGCATGCGCGGACTGCCCCAGCGCCCCGCGCGCCGTCCGGCGGGAAACGGACTTCAGCGACGATCCTTTCGGCCTGGGCGACGCTTTCCACGCGCGGCACGATGACGCCCGCGGCCCCCAGGTCCAGGGCTCTGCCGATGTCCGGACCGATGGCCGCCACGCGGACCAGCGCGGGCAGACCGGCGACGTCGGCGGCGCGGATCAGCGCCTCAAGCTCCGCAATGCCGAACGCGGCATGTTCGGCGTCGAGCACCAGCGCATCGAAGCCGATGCCGCCCAGGGATTCGACCAGCGAAGGAGCAGGCAGGGAGATGAACATGCCGATCAGACCGCCCTGCCTCAATCGATCGCGCATGCGGTGCAGCCTCATGGGATCGAACGCCGGTCCACCGGGTCGGCCATTCGGCCGGCAAAGGTGGAACACAGGGCCGCGAGGAAGGCGGGCATGGCCAGCAGGATGAGCACCAGCCTGAATTCGCCGGTCATATCCTTTGAAATGCCGACGGCGACCGGCGCCACGAAACCGGCAAGATTGCCAAAAGAATTGGTGAGCGCACCCGCTGCTGCGGCTGCCGCGCCAAAGACATGGACCCGCGGAATGGCCCAATAGGATGCCGACGCCATCGAACTCAGCGCAACGCCCAGCGACAGCAGCCACAACCCGGAAAGCGCGCTGTCGTCAAGGAGCAGCGCGCCGGCGATCGTGATCGCTCCCGACGCCAAGCAGGGCAGTATGGCGTGCCAGTAACGCTCGTTGGTCGAGGCTGAATGCCAGGCCCAGAGCGGCGTGAGCAGTGCCGCAAGCACCCATGGCACCGTGCTGAACAACCCGGACTCGAGCGTCGACATGCCGGTCGACCGGATGATCTGGGGGAACCAGAAGATGATGGCCTGGCTGCTCAGCCCTATGCAGAAATATTGCAGGCTGAGCAGGAGCACCTGGGGATGCGTCAATGCGTCCCGCCAGGACCCGGCCTGACGACGGGCGCCGTCCGCCATCAGCCGGGCGGACAGGGCCTTTTTCTGATCGTCGGAAAGCCAGGGCGCGTCGTCGATGCGCTCGGGCAGCGATTTCAGCACCAGAATGGCGACGAGAAACGCCGGCGCGCCTTCGATGATGAACAGCCAGCGCCAATCCACCGCCATCAGGAGACCCGTGGTCAGCGGCGCGCCAATCGCCAGCGACGCTGGCATCATCGCGATCATCAGCCCCATGACCTTCGACATTGCGCGCCGGTCGAACCATTGCGCGAGATAATAGACGATGGCAGGCACGAACCCCGCTTCAGCAATGCCCAGGGCCAGACGAACCGCATAGAAGCTTCCGGCATCGGATATGAACCCGGTGGCAATCGCGATAAGGCCCCAGGCGACCAGCAGGGCCGCGATCCACCGGCGCGCGCCTATTCGGGCGAGCAGCAGGTTGGCGGGTACGCCGGCGAAGAAGAAGCCGATGTAGAAGAGGCCCGCCCCCATCCCGTAAGCCGATGCCGACAGGCCGATATCCGCGCGCATGTTGAGGGCGGCGATGCCCACATTGGTGCGATCGACGATATTCACGAAAACGCACAGCGCCAGCGTAGGCAGAATATGCCGCGCCGCGAGATCGACCGGAGATTTCTCCAACTCGCCCCTCCTGTTTATATTTGTACGCATGCATATCTTATTAACTGTAGACTGTCGACAGTTTTTTGCTTTTTCAAATGCTGAGAAGACGAAATCCGAAACATCCGATAATATCATTTTACTTCAATAAATTACTATCAAAGAGCGCTGATTCCGAGCCGGGCGGCGTCGCAAGCCGGAAAAGCATAGCTGAGGGATTTCAGCCCCAATTTCCCCGATTCGATATGCAAGCATATGACATGACAATGATCCGTCCATCGTCAGGCCAGGGCCTGGCTGGCCGTTCGACCTTGAACAGGACAAGGACCTTATCTTACAGCCAGCACCTCAATGTGAGACGATCGGATGGAAATCGTCATAAAGGCGGTGGAACGGCAATGGCACGCGCGAGCACTGATGACATGAATTTCACCGCGGTTCGAACCAGCTCGATCGTCAGCGAGGTATATGCCCAGATCAGGGAAAAGCTGCTGTCAGGGGAATTCCTCGCCGGGCAACCGTTGCGGGAGTCCGTGCTCGCGACGAGGATGGCCGTCAGCCGCGCCCCCGTGCGCGAAGCGCTTCGGTTGCTCGAACAATCCGGACTGATCGTGAAGGCGCATAATCGATCCTATGTCGTTGCTCCGTCCGCGCCGGGCGACATGCCCGAACTGGCCGCGCTTCGGGCGGCTGACGAGATATTGGCCATTCGCATCCTCGTGCAGCGCAAGACCGATCTCGGTCCGCTAGCCGCCGTGGTGGATGGAATGCGGGCGGCGCAGGCCAATTCCGATGTGGAAACCATCTCCGCGCTGGACATCGAATTCCATATGACGCTGGTCCGGCTCACCGGACTTCCGCGATTGATCTCACGCTACGACCAACTGAGAGATCAAATTCGGTTCGCCATGCTCTCGGTCGAGGATTTGCACGGCCGTGTCTTGCAGGACCAGGCGGTCATGCATGAGGAATTGCTGACGGCATTGCTGAACGCCCAGCAAAGCGGCCGCGCCGCCGACCTTCTGCGCCTGTGGGAAGAACATGTCTTCTTTTCCATGAACCCGGCAGATCACATCATTCCCTTGCACGATGACGACCCGGCCTGAGCGCCGGATCGAACAAAGGGCATCGAACGCCATGGGAAACCTATCTCCTCCGCCGCGTTCCTTCATCACGAAGGAGACCTGTCATGTTGAGGACTTTGGCATTGCTCGGCGTCGCGGCCTTGGCCGGGCGGCAACTCTTGAAAGGCGGACGCCCAACCTGGTCCACGCCCGTTACAGGAAACCGGGATTCAGCAGCGGAGCATGATGGACAGACCGCAGCGCATCGGCAACGGGCCGACGCCCCCGGCGAAGTGGGACATCGCCCGGTCGATCTGGAAGGTCCCGAACATCCCGACGGATCGCAACGCGCGGACGAACATTACCGGCCCGACATTCATGCAACCGTCGCTCCGGAGGACAAGGAAAGCCTGCGTCCCGTCACCCTGAAATCGGCGCGAGGCCCAACTGACGCCTAGAGCCAATCGACATTCAGAAAGATGACGAGCCGAGCCGAAGGCCACCGAAGGTAAAATGGTGGTTTTCCGTGACCCGGAGCGCAGCCTACTCAAAGTAGGTGAGCACCGGAAGCACGGAAAAGCGTCATTTGCAGGCCGTCAGGGCTGAATGTCGATGGCTCTAGCTTTTCGGCGGGACGCAGCGACCCTCGCTCCCGCGCACCGGCTTTGCCGGACATGCCAGCGATCCGGCTGCGAAGCGCAGGGATTTATCATCATTCGTCATTCGACATCATGCGGACCAGCACCCGCCGGTTGAGAGGATCGGCAGCGCCTCCCTCGGACCGGTGCGCGAGCGTGCGCTCCCCCGCTCCGGAGACCTGGAGGTTCGACAGGGGCACCCCCATCGCCACCAAATCCCTGGCCACGGCATCCGCCCGCATCAGGCTCAGCCGGTCATTATAGGCATCCGGTCCCGCGCTGTCGGTAAAACCCGTCACCGACAGCTTTTGGATGCTTCGCTCATTCCCCTGTAGGAATGCGGTCAGTTCGCGATGCGCGTCTTCGCGCACATCGGCCTTGTCGAAATCGAAATAGACCGTGAGCGTCGGCAGCTTCCGCACCGTAACCGGGCCTTGCGGATCGCTGGCCAGCGGTTGCGGCGGCGCGTAGACCATGTCCCGGCACGCCTTGTCGCTCCAGGCCATTTTTTCGAGGCGCATCCTGCGGTCCCAATGCAATTGCAGGCGGCAAATCCGATATTCCGTTCCAGAACCGGTATAGAAATCAAGGATATAGTTCCAGCGCCGCTCACCGATCAAACCCTCATGGAAATGGGGCACGCCCAGCAAGGCATAGACCTGCCGCTTGGTCATGCCGGGCGTTAACAGGCGCGGCGTCTGGGGCAACAGAAACACACCCTCGCGGCGGGTGGCGCGACCGGGATCGGGGAAATCCGACAAGGGCGCGATGTCCGGCAGAAAGTCCGGCTCGGCCGCCGCCGCGGGCGACGGACACAGGACCAGTGCCAGCAGGGCCAGATACCGGCGCCTTTCAGAACGCGATGCCCATGCCGGCATTGGCGCCTCCCTGATTGCGGCTGTTATAGGTTGCGGACGCCCGCATGATGAAACGGCCATTATCCGACACCTTCGATATTCCCATGGCGACCGCATGTTCGCCCTGCCACGTGCTGACGCCCAGGCCCAGGGTGCCGCCGCCGGCCTCGGAAAATTGCGGTATGCCAGCCATCGCCATGGACGCAGCGATGCCGCCCTCCGCATCGCGGCGCAAATTGCGCAGGCCGCTGTCGAACAGATTGAAGCGCACATCCGTATAGGCGTTGGCGGCATCCACCGCCTGCCCCATTCCGCCTTGCAGCTGGCGCAGATTGACCGCGTCGGTCGGCGCGATGCCGTCGGCGACATGGGTGATCTGCCGCTCCGCCCCAGCGCTGCCGACCGACACCGTATTGGCCCGGTCGGCGACAGAAGCATAGCCAAGCGCGACGCTGCCCGGCGCAATCGCCTGCGCCTGCGTGCCCAGCGCCAGGCTGCCGCTGCCGGACGCCACGGCGCCTGCCCCCGCGGCCAGCGTGTCCGCGCCGCTCGCAACGGGCTTGGCATGGCCGGAGCTGTTGTTGACCTGGAGATACCCTGCCCTTGCTTCCTGAAGGTCGGCGATGGCGGTCACATTATAGGCCAGTTGCACATTGGTCGCGTAGAGTTGCGCGCCATTGACCGCCTCGGCCGATGCCGCGCTCAGTTCGCCTGCGGCAACGCCGCCGATCTTCTGGTCGACGCCGCCGCGCGCGGCATTATAGGCCTGGATCGCCGGATCATAGGGCAGCGCGTCCTGCGCCGCACCGCCACCGCCGCTGCCGCTGCCGCTCCCCGAACTGCTCAACTGCGACAGGTTGACCGCGTCGCTGCTCGTGGTGCCGGCGGCCAGATTGGTGATGGCCGTGCCGCCTGCGCCGCCGAGGAGGATGGAGGATTTCGTCCCATCCTGATATTTGACGGCCAGATCGTTCAATATCGCAAGATCATAGCCTAGCTGGACGATGGCCGCGCTGTTCTGGGCCACAAGGTCGTTCGTCGCCTGCAATTGCGAGCCGTTGACCGCATCGGTGCTGGTGGCGTTCACCGCTCCCGCGCTAAGGTTGGTGATGCCGGTGCCGGTCGCGCCCTGCAGCGTGACCATCGACCGCGCGCTGCCGTCATATTGCACCGCGTTGCCGGCCAGGGTGCCCAGCGCGTCGTTGACGGCCTGCAATTGCGCGACATTGACGCCGTCGGTCGGATTCGCCCCGGCCGCGAGCCCGGTCAGGCGGCGGCCGCCGATATTCACCTCCGCGCTGGCAGTGCCGCCGACCAGATAGGCGGGCAGGTTCAGGCTGAGGCCGTTGGCGACCGATCCCGCACCCAATGCCACGCTGCGCATGTGGGTGGCAGATGCCCCCGCGCCGATCGCCACCGCCTCATAGGCGCCCGTGGCCGTGCTGGCGAGGTTGCCGATGGCGATGGCATCCAGCTCGCCCGCGCTGGCTTCAAGACCCGGCGTACCCAGACCGGTGATCTTGTTGCCGCCAAAGGAAATGCCCCTGGGCGTAAGAAGGCTGAAACTGTCGGAGGTCGTTTCGCAACTCGGGTCGGAGAGCAGGTCGACGGCATTGCCGTTGATGTCGAGCACATTCAGATTGATCGGCGCGCCCGACGCCGCATTGGACAATGCGGCGTTGATGCCGAGGTCGACCGATCCGAAGGTCAGGATGCTCAGCGTCGATTCCACCGGCGCCAGAACGGGCGTGATGACATCGCCGATGGTCTGCGTCAGCACCGATTTGGGAAGGCTGACGCCGGAGCAGGCGCTGACCACATTGGCTCGGGCGGTCACGCCCGACCCCGCGCCTGCCAGCAGCAAAGCGCCCGTCAGCCATCGCATGGCCTTCCTGCCTCGCCCCTTCGCCGGGTTCGCTATTCCGGCAGTCCCGGATGAATATCGCGATGCGTCGCGCCTCATGGATCCGTCCCCTGAACGGGTGCCCCCCACGCGCCCGTCCAGCGGTAGCGCAAGCCCGGCATCCCACGTCCCCGGACGGAAGATGGAAGCGCCACGGCTAAGGGCGCGCGAAGGCGAAGACAGGGAATTTTACGCAATATATGTATCGGCACGGCCCGCCGGATTTTTCCCTTCCCCGACCCCGTCCATATTCGTCCGGCAACACAATGGGTTGAGGAAGCATTTGATCGGCGGCAGCGCACTCGTTACGATTCCGTTTTAATGACAGGCCCGATATTGTACGCATTATGCGGACACTGACGGGATGATGGGAAAAGGGGAGCAAGCCGGTGGATGATTTACCGCCCGGTCAGGTCGTCACGGCCACGGCGCTGATTCGGCATTTCGCCGTGCATTCCCGACAGGCAATGGGCGAACCCATCCATATCATGAACCATGGCCATGTCGGCCTGACGCTCCTTGCGACGGACCTGTTCCAGCGTCTGGCCAGTGGCCGGCAATGCTCCAGCGGACCGGATCATCCGGAAACGCAACTGGACATCCTGCTGGACATGATCCCCACGCAGGTGATCCTGACGGATCGGGATCTTAAACTCTCCCGAATCAATCTGGCCGCCCGCCGCCGCTTTGGCGTCAGCGAGAAGCAGGTGCTGGGAGTCCCCCTGGCGCAGATGCTGGCGGGCTCCGACTCCCATTCCCTGTTGCGGGCGCTTGAACGCGTGCGCGACACGGGCATTCCGGAAGCGTTCGAGCAGAACGCCGCCGGGCCGCCGCCGCTCGTCCATCGCGTCCAGGCTGCGGCCTTTCCGGGCGGTTTTGCCGTGCTTGCCGACGAAATCGCGGATCGCGTGACCCTGCGCGCCCAGGATGCGCGGATCGCCGCCTATGAGGATCTGATCGACCGGCTGCCCGGACTGGCCCGCGGAACCTTCAATGTCCGGGCCATCGTCACCGATATTTCGCCCGCGCTCGCGGAGCTGGTCGGGACGGAGAAGAGCCGGATCGTCGGCACCCGATTTGCGACCCTGTTCGGGGCTTCCAACCGCGGCACGATCAGCGATGCCGTGGAAGAGTTGCTGACCGTGGGGAAACCGTTCGGCATGGCGGCGGCATTGGTGGGCGGCCGTCCCGACGGCCAGACCGTCTGGGTCAATGCCGCGCCGCTCTTGTCCGCCGACGGGCAGGCGGGCGGCGTCTTCATGATGGGAACGAAGCCGGTCGGCATCAGTAGCTGATGGTGACGATCAGGCTGTCGGCATAGGCCCCCGCCTGCGGCCATTGTCCCGCCGCGATGCGGCCATAGACGGACACGGTCTGGCTGAAGGACAGCAGCCCGTTCAACGAGGCGGTGACCGTGCCGGTCCCCGACGATCCGGTTCCCCAGACGGTCGTGCGGCTGGCATTTGTATAGAGGTTGTAGTTGAGCCGTGCGCCACCCTGCGTCATCTGGCGCGCCAGCGCATCGCCCGACGAGCCCGGGCTGATCGCGATGTCGATGGTCCCCGCCAGCGAGACCAGGCCCGTGCAACTGAGCGTCACGCTGCCCGCGGCGTCCTTGGGCGCGGGCGAAGTGGGATCGTAGCCGCCAAAGCCGATCCCCGTCGTCGACGCCGAACAACTGCACAGGGTGCAGCCCCATGCCGGCGTCGCCAGCCCCATGCCGGCCAGCGCGGCCAGAACGAATCCCGCAGCTTTCATCGCTTCCCCTCCCGATCCGGCACACAGCGTACCGGCCCCATCCGTGCCGCACCGGCGTTGCCCGGCAGGGCCGGGACGATCGCGCGGCAGGCGACCGCCGGGCCGGTCAGCAGGATTTCCTGCCCTTCATGCGCGTCGGCCAGATACACTTCGCCGCCATGTCCGGAAATGCCGGGTGCCGCTCCCTCCATGGTGACGGTCAGTCCTTCCGCAATGGCCGCGCCGCCGCCGTCGACCAGCCGCAAGGTGACGGGGTGAGCGGCCGCACCCCCAAAACCGATCCTCACCGCCTGCCGGTATCCCGGAACCGCGACCTGCTCCGCCGATGTCACGACGGTGTCGATCGGCAGGGCATCCAGGTCGATCGCGATCCGGTTGGCCGCATAGGGCTGCAACCCCGTGACGATCGCGGGCCTGCCCGGTTCCGCCTTGCGCGCGACCGGCCGGTTTTCGAAGAAGACCGTCACGTCCTGATCGGCGGCCACATCCACCACGGCAAAGGCGTAATCGAGCTGCGGTGTCGCGATGATCCGCCCCCCTACCCGCAGCAACGCCCCGCGGGCCTGGAACCGCATCCCTTCCATTTCCCCCATGCGCGACGCCGACAGATCGACATCGCCGGCCGCCGTGCGCCATGTCACGCCGCCTTCCATCTGTACCGGCGCATCCGCCTGACGCGACGCCAGGAAGCGATAGCCCCACCCCGCGTCCGGCGGCGGGTTCTGGCTGAAGCTGGCGGCGGTGCGGCCTCCCTCCACGAACAGGCCCGCGCTCGACCGCGCGCCGAGGGGAAGGGTCAGCGATCCGAAAAGGCCGTTGGTCCGGCTGTCCGAAAAGCGCGTCCGCCGCGCGCCCAGCGTGACCCAGGCCGCCCCCAGGCTGGCCGCATAGGAAAGGGAGCCGGTGGAGAAACGGTCGCCTTCGCCGCCCTCACTGTCGAGATAATGGGCATTGACGGTGCCACGCCCGCCAAGGGCCAGGCTTCCCGCCACGACCCATTCCCGGCGGCCGGCGGGCACTGGATCATCCTCCCCGACCTGCGTGAAATGCGCATCTTCCTGCATGTAGCTGGCGGTCACGGAATAGCGGGCCGTGATCCGCTGCACCTGCGCGCGCCACAGGAAACCATCACCCGAACGGCCATGCGACCCCGCCGCCGCCAACGATATTTCGCCCCAGGAAGACAGAAGCGCGCCAAATCCCAGCCCGGCCATCTGCCCATCCTCGCTTGCCTCCATACGGCCGGAAAGCGTCAGGCCGTCGCCCAGCCCATGCCGCCAGAAACCGGCGGCGAAGGGAGCCCCATAGGAAAAGCTGCGCGCACCGAAGTCCCTGCGCAAAAACCCTGCCTCCAGCGAAAAATCGTCCAGCCCTTCCCGCAACAGCCGCGGACTGGTGTAGAAGCTTTGCGTGACGGTGCGGGCGGCGCCATTGGCGTCCCTGATCGTCATCGTCACTTCGCCCGCGCCGGTAAAGACGGGCTGATAATCGATTTTGAAATCGCCGGGCTGAACCGCCATGCTCTGGCGGCTGCTGGCCGCCGCAAGGTCCACGACCGAGGGCAAGGCGGCGGAGCCGGAAAGCCGGGGCACCGGATAGGTGACGGCTTCCGGCGTCAACGAGAAATCGGTCCCCAGCCTCACCCCGGCGAACCGGACCGGCCGGTTCCAGTCGGCGCCGCGCGTCAATGTGTCGCCCAGGACCAGCCGCAAACGCCGATCCTGAAAATCGCGGATGACATTGCTGTCGAGACGAACCGCCCCCGGCCCGCCGCCGCCCTGCTGCACCAGGGCGGTGATGCCGGCGACGCCCCAGCCGCCCGACATCCCGGCATCCAGCAGGGCGGAAGCGGCCCAGCCGCCGCCCCAGCGCGCGACCGACAGATCATAGCCGGCAAATTGCACCGGCACCGCTTCCATCACCGGCCCGCCGCGCTGTTCCGGGCCGATATGGGCGGTCGGGAAGAAGGACGGCCCGGCGTCGATCAGCAGGGTTCCGCCCGAACCGTCGAGTTTCACCGAAAGGCCGGGCAGCCCGTCCAGCAAGGCATAGTCGCAGCCGCTCACCTCCATTTGCCGAAGCGGCGCGGGCAACCGCAAACCCCATTGGCTCAGCATGTCCTGCCGGACGAACAGGCGGCCCGCGCTCAGCACGACAAGGCCCGTCTCTTCAAGCGGCTGGCCATTGATGACGACTCCCACGGGCATGGGGCGCGGACTGCCGTCCGGCTCGACCGCCACCGGAACGGCGAGTGCCAACGGAAGATCGGACGCCGCCGCCGGTTGCGCCAGCGACAGCCATAGCAGGACCGATGCCCTGCCCGGCCGCCAGCCGGCCCGCCCTGCGCCGGACAATGCAGCAGCGAGCGGCATCGATCATCCACCCTCACCGCTCGGCGACGGCGGTTGACGCGGCGAGTGGGCCAGTGGCCGTCTCCACCTGCACTCCGCTGATCGCATCGCTATCCGGGGATTCAAGCGGCAGGTCGATGCGCCCGCCCGCCAGCAGGTAGAAACCACGGTCGAGCCGCGTGACTTTCCCGCCAGCCCCGGCAGGCGTCATGTCGATCGCCGTGACCTGGACATGCCGGTCGCCCTGGTTGAACAGAATGAGCGTCCGCCGTCCATCCGCACCCTTTCCGACCGACCAGCGAAGCAGGGGCGCCGCGCCGGACGGCGCGCGGAATATCGGCATGCTGATGCGAAGCAACGTCCGCACGGTACCGGGAGCAACCGTCGCCATCGGCAATTCATCGATGATCAGGCGGTAGCTCTCTTCACGCGACCCGCTGCGCGCCGGCAGGCTGCACCGGACCAGCCGGCTCGACCCGCCGGGAATGCTGAGAATGGAGGGATTGACGACCGGCCCCCCGTCCGGGTCCAGCAGGTCGATGCCGTTCGCATCCTTGCGCCAGCCAAAACCCCTGACCTGGACAGTCGCGGGCGCCTTGTCATCATTGGCGATGGTCAGGCTGCAAAACTGTTTCTCGGCCGCCATTTCGATCCGCACCGGCAGGATGCGCAGCGCGCCCGCATTCGCCGACGGCGCGATCCCCCAGAACAGGGCGCTGACCATCACCGCCAGAACCCGTCCGGTTCCTGCGCCATGCCGCCTGATTGTCATGACCGGACCTGCCTTCAGTAGCTGACGGTGATCGTCACCGTGTCGGTGTAGCTGCCGGCGGCCACGCTCTGCTGGGCGGGGATGCGGCCATAAACGGTGAACGCCGCCGGCAGGATCGTCGACGCGGTCTGGGCGACCGTGTCCGACCCCACCGAGTTGCCCCAGTTCGTGCTGCGTCCCGAATTGCTGTAGAGCGCGTAGCCGAGCGGATTGGCGCCGCTCAGCATCTTTCGGGTCGATACCGTCGCTCCGACGGCGCTTCCGGCGTTCAATCCTATGTTGAACAATGTGCCCGGCGTGCAGGTGACATTGATCGTGCTGGTCGCATCGGTCGGAGACGCCGATGTCGGATCATAGCTGCCAAACGCCATGTTCGTCGCCGACACCAGGCAGACGTTCAATACCGTGGCTGACACGCCCATCGTCGTTGTGGCATCCGTTGCCATCGCCGCATTCGGCAAGAGACCCAAAAGGAACAACGCACAATATTTGCGCATGACGTTTCCCCCTCCGGTGATTTCGACACCTATTGATCTGAACCAATATTGGAGCAGGAAAGGTTAGAGAAACGTTAGCAGTGTTTACTGTTTCCGATGCAAAGGAGATTATATTCACTTCCGATCACAATTTGCGGGATGGATATATAACTTTCGAAATATCGAAGAAGACCGATTATCTTTATTTGAATGTCAGGAATTGGCTTCCGCGCGACCTGACGCCGCGGTCAGGGTTGTCCCGGCCGCTTCCCATGTTGCCGATCGGCACGCAACAACCACCAAAGAATGGCGGCCACGAACGACCAGCACTCGCAAGTCGATCTATGGCGCAGGCCGCAGGGATGGACCTCCACCGCATCCTGCGGCGATTTCCGAAAGGCCGGAAAGGGAATGTGCGGACGCAGGGGGCGGGTGATGCGTCGGTCAAGCAACATGGCGTCGTGCCCCTGCAATATCGTCATAGGCCGCAAACAGCCGGTCGAAATGGTCGTCCATGGTCATGACGGCCGGCGCAGACTCCAGCGCCGCCCGGCGCCGCGCCACCGCATCGGCGCGCGCGAATTTCGCGATCACGCCGGCCAGACTGTCCGCCTGTCCCGCGCGATAGAGCAGTCCGCCGCCGCTGCGCGCCTGATCGGACGCGCCGCCTTCGTCGGGCACGATGACCGGCAGGCCGCTGGCGCGCGCTTCGGCCGCGACCATGCAGAAGGTCTCCGCCTCGCAGCCATGGACAAGCGCGTCGGCGCTGGCGAGCAGTTCGGCCAGCGCCGGGCGGGAATGCATCGGCGCCAGCAGCTGGATGTGCGGATTATGGGCCGACGCCCGGCGCACCCGCCCTCTCTCCCGCCCGTCACCGACCAGCACCAGACCGACCGGCGTCGAAAAGCCCGCCGACGTCACCGCATCGATTACCATCGGCCAGCGCTTTTCCGGGGCGTGACGGCCAACACCCAGCAGCAGCGTCGCCTCCGGCCCCAGCCCGCAGCGCTCCAGCAGGCGGGCGCGCAGCCCCTCATGCCGATGCGCGGGGCTGAAATGCCCCGGCTCGACGCCCATGGGCAGCGTCATCACCCGCCGGAGCCGTCCCGCCTCCAGCCGGCGCGACAGGCTGTCGCTGGCGCTGACCACCAGATCGAACCGCTCGTCCAGCCGGCGCAGGTGGCGCCAGAACCAGTCGAACCCCCGGTCGATCGCCTCGCGGCTCAGCACCGATCCGAACCAGCGATAGGCATAGGCCGACAGCGGATCGGCGTGCATGATGAGCGCGCGCGGCGCGCCGCCCCGCCACCGCGCCACCATCGCCGCGCTGGCCCAGGGCGAGGATGCCTCGACCAGATCGGGCTGCAACCGGTCGAGCATGGCATGGAGCGACGCTTCGTCGTCGAAATAGGAATAGCGCCGGTCCAGCGGAAAGCGGCGCGCGGGCAGCATGACGATCCTGCCGCCGCCCGCCTCCACCACCCGATCGCTGTCGGACGGCGCGAGGATGATGACCTCATGCCCGGCCAGCGCCCCGGCGCGCAGCTTGCGCTCGACATAGGTTTTCACCCCGCCGCCGCTGGGCGCGTAGAAGGCGCAGACGTCGACGATGCGCATGGCCTATTTCTCCACCGGGCCGAAGGACAGCAGCCCCCGGCGATAATTGACGATGATGCCGATATGGGCGGGGCCGCTGCCGACGACCGCCCTGGCGGCGGCGGCGGACGGTCTGGACCAGCCCAGCTTCGGATTGCCGGGAAAGCCGATCCCGTCGACCGAAAGCGAGAAGCGGCGGTTGGCGTCGCGGTCGTGCAGCAGGCTGAGCGCATAGGTGCCGGGACCGGGCGCGCGGATGCAGAGCTGCACGGGCCCGGTGGCCGGGACCGCCACCTCCACCCGGCGGAAGGGCTTGCCGGCCGCGACCAGCAGATTGTCGTCGGCCAGGAAGTCCGCGTCGTCCGCGGGGTACAGTTCCAGCTTCAGCCGTCCCTTGCGGTCCTTGAGGCCGTTGACGTCGACCAGAAAGGCCGGGCCCTTTTCATCCACCCGGCACTGGCCCTCCGCCTTGCCAAGGTCGTGGGTGGAGGGGATGGCGGCGGCGAGCAGCAGCGTCGCGATCATTGCACCTCGCTCTCCTTCATGAGGCCCGTCGCGCCCAGCGCCATGCCGACCAGCAGATGCGCCACCAGGATGAGCGAGGCCATCAACGCCATCGCCGACACGATCTCGCTGTCGCGCCCGATCAGGAAGGCGGCCATGCCTGCGAACACCACATCCTTGTTCGGCAGGAAGGGCAGGCGGGATACCAGTTGGCGCAGCGTGCCGAGCAGGATCCACCAGCTGAGTTCGATGTCGGGCAGCAGCATGTGCCACATCATCGCCGCCAGCACCGTGGTCGCGACGATGCGGGCCAGATGGATGCCCGCAACGACCCGCAATTCCGCGCGCGGCAGGGTGAACAGCCGCCTGCGCAGCAGCATCGCCACCAGCGATGTCGCCAGCACGAACAGGATCGACCCGCCCACTTCCCAACTGTTGAGCCGCGCGTCCACCGCCCCCAGCAGCGGCACGGCGAAGGCGACCATGACCAATGTGACGCCGTTGCCGACCAGCGCGGAAAGGATCGTCACATCCTTGATCGCGCCGAACGGCGCGGTCGTGATCTTCCCGCTGCGCCGCGCCCAGGCGTAGAAATAGACTTCGCCGAGATAGCCGAGCAGTATCTCGTTGCTGACCAGCTTGCGCAGCAGCGCTGCGAAGCCGTCCGCCGGGATCGCCCAGAGCCGGCGGAAGATCACCCATTCGGAAAGCGGCCCGGCCAGATAGTAAAGTGCGAACGCCGCCCAGAAGGCGATGCTGCCGGGCAGCATCGCCCACAGGCTGGACGGGTCGATTCCATGGAACTGGTGCAGCGCGACGACCAGGATCAGCACCGACACCAGCGGCCCGGCCCAGCGGGTCCAGTTGCGGCCCGACTGGATCAGCGGCTTGGGGTCGAGCACCGGCGGCTCGAGCGGCACGACGGGGGGAGGAAGCAGGCCGGTGGAGCTGTTGCCGGTCATAAGGGGCTCGTCATTGTGGACGGGATGGGTTGACGACACGCAACGAGGAACGCCTCAGTCGGTCGCGCGGCAATTCGGGCGAAGCTGTCCAGATAGGCGGGGGCAGCCGCCTCCAGCGTGAAGCGCCGCGCCTGGGCCAGACTGGCGGCGGCATGCTGGAGCCCCGGCGCGTCGGCCAGGACCCTTGCGAAGGCGGCAAGATCACCTGCCGGCACCAGCCTCCCCAACGCGCCGTCGCCCAACAAGGACCGCATCGCGGCGCTGCACTCCGTCGCGATGACCGGCAGGCCGACCGCCAGCGCTTCCAGCACCACGGCGGGAACTCCTTCATAATCGGACGAGAGGAGGAAGGCGTCGGCCTGCCCGATCCTCAGGGCGGGATCGGGAACATGGCCCATGAAGCAAAGGCGGCCGGCAATGCCAAGCCGGCGGGACCGCGCGGCGAGCCTGCCGCGTTCCGGGCCCTCGCCGAAGATCAGCAGACGATCGTCGGGGCCCGCGGCCCGCGCGAAGGCGTCCAGCATCAACCCGAAATTCTTCTGTCGCGCCAGCCGGCCGATGGCGACGAACCAGCGCCCCTTGCCCGCCCTCTTCCGCCGGACGGCGCGCAGCCGGTCGATCTGGTCCAGCGACAGCGCCGGATCGGGGATGATGCTGATCGCCCCGGCCCCCGGCCGGACGAGCGCGGCAATCTCGCGCTCCAGCCCCGGCGCCATGGCGACGAAATGATCGATGAACCGCCCCTGGATGCGCAGCCACAGCCGGTAGGCGGTACGCACCGGCCAGACCATGTCCCGCCGCTCCAGGTCATTGCTGATCTTCGCCAGGACGGGCGGGCAACGGCGTCCCAGCAGCAGCTTCATCGCCACGGCGACCACCGCATAGCTGTTGCCCGCGCAGAACATCGCGTCCGGCCGCGTCCGGCGGATGAAGCCCGGCAATGTCATAATCATCCACAGGGTCTCGAACCCGGCAACGGAAAAGCCCGGCCCGCGCGGCACATGAGGGTCAAGGTCACGGCCCAGTTCAGCGCCCATCGCGCCATCGCCGCGTCCCAGGAACAGTGGCGCGTCGATGCCCTGGTCCCGCCAGCGGCACACCAGCCGCAGCGCGACCCGCTCGACGCCGCCCGGCTCGAAACTGTGGAGGAAGGTCAGGATACGCATTTCAGCCAGCCAGCAGATCGCCATAGCGCGCCGGGCGGTGGGTCCGCCCCAGACGCCGCACCACCCGGTCGATGCTGTCGAGCAGGGCGGGCACATGCGCGTCGCCCGGATGCACCGCGACCCGCGCGACCGGCGCATGGCGCAGGACAGGCGGCAACAGCCGCGCCGCCAGCAGGGAGGATGCGATGCGCGCCCGGCTGCGGCTGGCCCAGGTGATGACCGGTCCACGGGCCAATATCCTGCCCGATGGCGGATGCCACACCTTCATATGATCCTCCGCCAAGGCGAATCCGCACCGGCCAAGCGCGGCGCGCGCAGGGCTGCCGTAAAGCCAGGCGGGCGCGACGAAGCCCGCCACCGGCAGGCCCGTGACCTGTTCGATCAGATCGCGGCCGTCAGTCATCCGCCGTGCAGCGGTCGCCCCGTCCAGACCCAGAAACTCGCCCTCCCCGGCGGTCATGCGCCGCGCCTTGAACCGATCCAGGGCATTGTCATGGGTCGCCATGTCCCTGTGGAACCATCCATGGGCGAACATGCTGACGCCGGCCTCCGCCCAGCCACGCAGCCGCGTCGCGAAGGGCGATCCGGGCAACAGCGGGTGCGCGCCCCAATGATTGGGCACCACCAGCATCGCGAGCGCGCCGGGCGCGGCATGCATCGAAAGCCGATCCAGCAGTCGATCGACTTCACCCTCGAAACATGGACCAACATCATGAAGGGAAAGAAGAAGTCGTTTCATGACAGGTCCACACCCCCAGCACGCCTGCGCCTATCGAGCGCCGCTATGATGCCGGGTGATGACCTGCCTGTGACAATTTGCGCCATATCCGCCTTTCGCCCTCATCGGGAAGACGCCATCGCCGCCAAGGACCGCAGTTGCTGCATGAATATTTTTCTCGCCCGGCGACAACTGCGGTGTTGCTCTGCCGGCATCGTCGTTGCGCCACAGGAGAAGAAGCTGTGCGCATTCCGACATGGACTTTCCGCATGATCGCCGTCGCCGCACTGATCGCGGCGGCGCCTCCGGCTGACACGCGCGCCCTCCCGCCGCCGCCCGTCCCCATCGGCTTCGATGGCGCCCTGTCGGTCATGACCTATAATGTCCATGGCCTGCCCTGGCCGCTGGCCTGGGGGCGCGAAGCCGATTTCGACCGCATCGCAACGACGCTGCGCGACATGCGCGCGGAGGGACGCAATCCCCATGTCGTGCTGTTGCAGGAAGCCTTTACCGACGATGCGAGGGCGATCGGACGGGCGGCCGGCTATGCCTATGTCGCGGACGGCCCGGACGACCGGACGACGAACGATGCGCGACCGGCGGTCACGGAGCAGCGCTTCGTCGCCGGCGAGAGCCCGCTCCACGGCGAGGGCATCGGCAAATATGTCGGCAGCGGCCTGCAGATCCTGTCCGACTTTCCCATCGTCGCCGTCCACCGCATGGCCTTTCCGCGCTTCGCCTGTGCCGGGTTCGACTGCCTGGCGAACAAGGGCGCCCTGCTGGTGCGGATCAGCCTTCCCGGCCAGCCCGGGCCGATCGATATAGTCACTACGCATCTCAACAGCCGTCGCGCCTCCGACGTGCCGGATGCCCGCTCCAACCATGCCCACAGCCTTCAGATCGCCAGCCTCACCGCCTTCATCCGCCAATGGCACGACCCTCACGACCCGCTGATCGTCGGCGGCGATTTCAATGCAGGCCAGGCGGTCGAGCGGCGCGTCGACCTTATGGACCATGCGGCGCGGGACTGGAGCTTCGGCACGCCCATGGACAATGCCTATGCCGCTGCCGAAGGGTTGCACCTGCCCTTCTCCGCCGATGCCCGCCTGTCGGAACGGCGCGCCCGCGACTGGGAGTTTTTCGCGTCGGGCCGGCAGATGACTCTGACGCTGCGCCGGATCGACATTCCCTTCGGCCATGGGGCGGACGGCGCCATGCTTTCAGACCATGTCGGCTATACCGCCACCTATGCGCTAGAGCCAATCGACATTCAGCCCTGACGGCCTGCAAATGACGCCTTTCCGTGCTTCCGGTGCTCACCTACTTTGAGTAGGCTGCGCTCCGGGTCACGGAAAACCACCATTTTACCTTCGGTGGCCTTCGGCTCGGCTCGTCATCTTCTGAATGCCGATTGGCTCCAGGGCGAAGGCCGGTCACCAGTTTTTCGTGAGCCCGACCGCCCATTGCCGCGGCCGCAGCGGCGTATATTGCGTGCCCCTGGCGAGCGCGAAGGGATTGCCGAAGGCGAAGCTGTCCGCCTTGCAGTCCAGCAGATTGCTGCCCGACAGCCGGATGCTCCAATCCTTCCGGCGCAGCGCCAGATCGGCATTCGCCAGCGCATAGTCGCCCATCCGCCGGTCGAGGCCCGGATCGAAACTGAGACGGGAAGGACCGAGATAGGCAAGGTTCACGCCCATGCTGCCGCTCCAGCCGGACAGATCGAAATGGCGGTTCACCCCCAGCCGCGCCTTCCAGTCGGGAACGACAGGCAAATGCCGGTCCTCCAGCCGCAAGCCCTCGTTCGTGCGGGTCAACAGCGCGCTCTGCCCGACCAGCCCGGCGCTGATCGCCCATCCGGCCGCCGGTTTCCAGTCCACCGACGCCTCGACCCCCCGGATGCGGGCATCGCCGACATTGCGCGTACCGATCAACCCGTCGGCCAGCAGATAATCCGACTGCATATGCGACCATGTCGTCAGGAAGGCGTCGAGATTGACCGTCAGCCAGGCGGAGGCCGAATGCCGCCAGCCCATCTCGACCGTCTGCAGCTCGTCGGATTCGAACCGCTCGGCCGAAGCGGCGCCGGTCCGGCTAAGGCCTCCGGGCCGCAGCGCACCGGCATAGCGCGCATAGAAGAAATCATGCACGCCCGCCTGCCAGGACAGGGCCAGCGAAGGCGTAAAGCCGCTGCGCGCAACCGACGCCTCGATCCGTGCGTGGCGCGCGCCCTGCTCCTCCTCTATGCGGGAATGGAACAGGCGGCCGCCGACGCTGAGCGACAGCGCCCCGGTCAGCGGCATGCGCATGTCGCCGAAAGCCGAAAATTCGACCACGCCCTGTATGCCGGTCCCGACCGTCTCATCCCGCACCCCCCGGACCACGCCGGAAAGATGGTTGCGCACATCCACGAAGGAGAGACCCGCCAGCCAGGACAGACCGTCATCCCGCGTCTGCGACAGACGCACTTCCTGGTCGAACAGGCGATTGCGGCGCTGCTCCAGATAAAGCGCCGGGGCAGCAATGCCGAAGGCGGAGGCGGAAAGATCGCTCGCATCCAGCGTGCTCGATACGTCATGATCGACCCAGTTGCCGGCATAGACCAGGTTCGCGCCGCCCAGCTTTCCCGCGACGCGCAGCGCCATCAGGGCAAAATCATTGTCGTGCGGCTCGGCAGGCTGGGCGGGCCGCTCCAACGCATGGCGGGCATAGACATATTGGCTGTCGGCCACGTCCCGCATCTGGGCCATGCCGTTGAGATCGACGGTCCAGTCCCCCGCCAGCGCGCGCAACGCCACGCGCCCGCCGCGCAACTCACCCCGGTTCGCATCCCCCCGGCCCGCCGTGTCGATCCATCCCGGCTCGCGGACCGCATAGGCCACGGCGCGCAACGCCAGCCGGTCCGCCACGACCGGCAGGTTGACCATCGCCTCCGCGCTGCCGCCCATTTCGCCGTGGGTGGCCAGTGATGCGCCCATGCCCGCCATTGCCGCGAACGACCCCGCATCGGGCGGGCGCGTGACGATATGATAGACGCCCCCCAGCGTGCCGGTGCCGTAAAGCGACCCCTGCGGTCCCTTCAAAAGTTCCACGCGCTCGACATCGACCAGCTTCAGGTCGGGATCGGGCGCATTATAGGTGGCGCGCGCATCGTTGATCAGGATGGCGACGGTCGACTGGCTGTTTCCGTTGAAGGGACTGTCCGCCACGCCGCGGATGAACTGGCGATTGCGCCCCGGTCCCAGATTGGTGAGCGTCAGGCCGTCCAGCCGCTGCGCAACCTCCTCTGTGCCCGGAAGCAGCGCGCCGCCCTGCTCGCCGGGCGCCTGCACGATCGCGACCGAAATCGGCAGCCGGGCAAGAGGCTCCTCCCGCTTGGTGCCGGTGACGATGATATCCACCGACCCCTCCGGCGGAAGCGGAGGCGCTGGCCGGACGGGGTCGCGGCGCGATGCCGGCGGCGCGGCTTGCACCAGGCGATAGGCGGTGGGGGAGAGACGCCGCGCCTCCAGCCCCGTTCCCTCCAGCATCCGCGCCAGCGCCTGCTCCACCGTCATCCGCCCGTCGACGTGGCGCGACCGAAGGCCGGGCAGGCGGCCTTCGAAGCCGATCGCTATCCCGGTCTGCCGCGACAGCGCCGTCAGCGCCTCGGCCAGCGGCGCGGGTTCGACATGGATCGGCCGCTCCTGCGCCCCGACGCTAGCGGGCGCCAGCGCGCAGCAGCACAGCGCCGCCCTGATGCACGGTGCGAAGGTCCATGAACTGCGCGACTTCCCCGACAAGGCCCGATCCGTCCCCCACGATCAACACACCGGAAAATGGCCGGTCGGCAACATCGGCCCCGACCCTGACAGGCACCCCTGCATAGCGGCTGAGATCGGACGCCACCAGAGAGAGCGGCACAGCCTCATAGACCAGCCGTCCCTGCCGCCAGCTGCCGACGGTGCCGGGCGATACGGCGCTGGTCGCGCCGCGATGCGTCAGCCGATCGACCAGCAGTTGCCGCCCGGCCGGCAATGGGATCGCATCCCCGCCATCGCGCGGCGCGATGCTGATCCTGCCCTCCGCCACGGCCACCCGCATCGTCCGGGCGTCGGCCAATATGTCGAAACGCGTGCCGATGTCGCTGATCCGCTGCCCGCCCGCCTCGATCGTCATCGTCCGCCCGGGCCGGTGAGGAATGTCGAACAGGGCGCTGCCCTCCAGCGCCAGCCGGTCCTGCGCAGCGCCCTCCACGCGCAAATGGCTGGAGGCGGCAAGCGCGATCCGGGAGCCGTCCTTGAGCAGGATGGTGCGCCCCTGCCCCGGCCCGGTGCGATAGTCCGCCGGTTGCGGCGCGGGCGATCGCAAGGCGGGAATGGCGACGGCAAGCGCGAGCGCCGCCGCGACTCCACCGCCCACCCACCGCCGTCGCCGGCGCGGCGCCTCCGCCGCGATGGCCGGACCCGGCATGTCCACCGGCGGCACCAGCGCCGCCAGCGTCGCACGATGCTCGACGATACGGGCATCGACCAGCGCAATGGAATCGAACGCGGTTCGATGCGCGGGATCGGCCTCCAGCCACAGCGTAAAGCCGTCCCAGTCGAAATCCGCGTCATCCTGCGCGCGGTGCCAGGCGATCGCCTGGTCGAGGATCGTCTCCGTCATGGCCCTATCCCACCAAAGCCGGTCCCATCGAAGCTCGCCCGTTCGGGGCGCCGCCTCCCGCTCATGCTCCTGTGTCCCGCTGTGACGCCATCATGCCCGCTCCGCCTCAGTCCTCGCTCAGGGCCCGGCGCAGATATTTCATCGCGACCGCCATATGTTTCTCGACCCCGCTCCTGCTGATCCCCAGCCGCTGCGCCACCTCGTCATGCGACAGCCCCTCCAGCTTGTGCAACTGGAAGGCGCGTCGCGCCCCGGCAGGCAGGTTGGCGATCGCGGAAGCAAGCCGCGCCACCTCCTCCCGCTCGGTCATCTGCGCCAGCGCATCGGCGTTCGGATCGGCGGGATCGGCATGCCGCAGGTCCACGCCGGCGGCCATCTCCATCCAACCCTGCTCCCGCACCGCGCGCCGCCGCGCCTCCCGCAGGCGGTCCAGCACCAGATTCTGCGCGACCCGATAGAGATAGGCGCGCCCATTGGCGACAGGACCGCTTCGGCCCTGACCGACCCGCAGCCATATGTCCTGCAGAATATCCTCGGCCTCCGCCGCACTGCCGGTGCGCGCCAGCAGAAAGCGCAGCAGTTCGGCGCGGCAGCTATGATAGACAGTCTCCAGCCCGCCTTCCATCCTTGGGCGCCTTTCCGATCCGATGCCCCTCCTTCGCCCCTCCCGCAGCATTGCGCAATTTAATTGGCTGTAATCTTCTGCCCCACCTGCCCGGCAAGGGTAGCAGACCGTTGGGCCGATCATCATTGATCGAGCACAATCCGTTGCATGCGGAAGAGGCGACAGCGTCGATTCAGTTGCCGCGCCCGGTTCAGGGATCAGGAAAGCGTCCCATGCTCCCTCCTCATCCTCCGCGACCCGTCGCCTGACTTCGGGATATGGTTGTGCGCCACGAGCGCATTTGCCATAGCGGCGACGGGTGTTCGCTTCGGCTGTCGGGCGGGCAGGTTGATAGCCGTTGGTCGGGCCGCCAGCGGGCTGATGACTTGCCGGGAGTTTTCTCGATGGCCCTCTTGCGTGTGAAGCCGCTCAGCGCCCTGCGCCAGTTTCTCAAAGGACAGGCCTCCGGCGGCATCATTCTCATGGTCGCGGCCGCGCTGGCGATGCTGATCGCCAATTCACCCCTCGGTCGGGCTTATGAACATCTGCTGCACAGCCGGATTGGCCCATTGTCCCTGCATCACTGGGTCAATGACGGGCTGATGGCGGTCTTCTTCCTGCTCGTCGGGCTGGAGATCAAGCGGGAGGTGATGGACGGGCAACTCTCCACCTGGCCCCGTCGAATATTGCCCGGCATTGCGGCGGCGGGCGGCATGGCGGTGCCCGCGCTCGTCTATCTGGCGTTCAACGGCGGTGCGACCGCGCGGGGATGGGCGATCCCGGCGGCGACGGACATCGCCTTCGCACTGGGCGTGATCGCGCTGTTGGGCAACCGCGTTCCCATTTCCTTGCGCGTCTTCCTCACCGCGCTCGCCATCATCGACGATCTTGGCGCGGTCGTCATCATCGCCTTCTTCTACACGGCAAAACTCTCGCTGATCGACCTCGGCGGCGCGGCGGCCGTCACCATCCTGTTGTTCGCGCTCAATCGTTCCGGCGTGCGCCGGCTCATTCCCTATCTGCTCATCGGCACGCTATTGTGGCTCTTCGTCCTGCGCTCGGGCATCCATGCGACATTGGCGGGCGTGATCCTCGCCTTCGCCATTCCGCTGCAAGGGACGCCCCGCAAACCGGATCTGGAGGAACATAGCCCACTCCATCGACTCGAACATCTGCTGCACTGGCCGGTGGGCTTCCTGATCGTGCCGCTCTTCGGGCTGGTGAATGCGGGCGTTCCCCTTCTCGGCCTTCGGGCGGAGGCCCTTGTCGCGCCGGTCACGCTGGGCGTCGGGCTAGGCCTGCTGGTCGGCAAGGTGGTGGGTGTGTTCGGCGCATCGATGCTCGCCATCCGGCTCGGCATGGCCGACATGCCTGCTCATGCGGGCCGCCTCCAGATGCTGGGCACGGCGCTCCTGTGCGGGATCGGGTTCACGATGAGCCTGTTCATCACGCTTCTCGCCTTTTCGAACGACGCGATGCTCCAGGCCGAAGCCAAGATCGGCATTCTCGCCGGCTCCCTGCTTTCCGGCTTGCTTGGCTATCTGCTGCTGCGGGTCGCCAAGGGAGACACGCCGGACCGCATGGAGGCTTGAAGCACAGCCGTGTCGCGGCCAAGGCCCGTTCCGTCAATCCGACCCGATCAGCGGTTCCGGCCCCACATAGCGAGCACGGGGCCGGATCAGTTTGCCCGTCCGGTTTTGTTCAACGGCATGGGCGATCCAGCCTGCGCTGCGCGCTGTCGCGAACAGGGCAAAGGGCGCCTGGGCAGGCAGGCCGCAGGACAGGCAGATAGCCATCATGGCGAAGTCGATATTGGGTTCGACATCGGCCAGATCCTTCGCCGCTGCCCGCAATGCCGCCAGCGAGGCGGGCAGTTCGAAGCCGTCGAGCAGCGCTTTCGCCCTTATGTCGCCCTGCGGATAGAGTGGATGGCCGAAACCCGGCAGGGACCGCCCCTCAACCAGCCGCGCGTGGACAGCGTCCCGCGCGCCATGCAGCTCAGCCTCCACAGCGAAACGCCGCGCCATGGCGCTCATGCCGCCATGGCGCGGGCCGGAAAGCGTCGAAAGGCCGGAAAGGACAGCGGCGGCCAGCGCGGCGCCGGTCGATGCGGTCACGCGCGCCGCGAAAGTGGAGGCGTTCAATTCATGATCGGCGACCAATATCAGCATGCGGCGGATGATGTCGGCCGTCGCGCCATGGGGGTCGGCGCCCCAACTGTTCGCCAGCCGCTGATGGATCGGGCCAGGCAGGACAGCGCCAGCGGCCGCATCCGCGACGAGGTCCAGCAGCAGCGCCGCTTCGGCAGCAATCATACCGTCGCTCGACCCCAGCATCGGCGGCGAGGCCGCGGCACGCCCCGCCAGCATCTGGTAGAGGCGATGGTGGAGATCGACATGGTCGGGCGGTGGGGTTCGCTCCATGTTGTCGGCGCCGGGTTGGTCTTCGCCGAGCAGCAGGCGAGCGACGGCTTCGAGCGGCCGATCCTCCGCTAGTCCGACGGCATCATGGCCGCGATAGAAGAAACGGCCGGCGCGCACCGTGGTGATCGCCGAACTCAGGACGGGCTCGCCCCAGGCGATGGCGGCGGACGCCACATCCGCCAGCTTGCGGCTGCGCCCGTTGCGGACGGCGAGTTCATCCACATCGGTCGCACGATACAAGCTGCGGCGCGCGTCCGCTGGATGGGCACGCACCTGAACATGCCCGCGGCTGACATAGGCATAGAGCGTCTGCGCGCGAACGCCCAGGCGCAACTGCGCCTCCTCGGCGGATATCCAATCGCCCTCTTTCATATTGATTATATTTATCAAGATTGACCGATCAATGTCGATGGGGGCTTTTCCGGGCAAGCGAATATCCGGGAGACCGCCATGTCGAACACGCTTTTGGAAGCCTTTGAACGCCAATCTCATGCCTGCGCGACGCTGGGTGCGCCGTTCAGCGCGGCTGTGCTGGAACGCGCGGGCAGGGCCATCATCCCGGGCGGGATAGTGTCGCATCTGCTGGCGGACTGGAGCGGGGTTCCGGCCGATCGACTGGTGCGCGATGCCGTCGCGCTCCGGCTGCTGGCGAGCCTGCATTATCTGGTGCTGAGCGGGCAAGCGCCCGCTCTGGCAGCCTGCTACCCGCCTGCGGCAGAGGATCCGGAACAGGCTTGGGTGACGGCGGAGCAGGTGCTGATCGACCATGCCGGGCCGGTGGCCGCCATTCTGACACATGAGCCGCAGACCAATGAGGTGCGGCGCTCGGCATGCCTGCTGGGCGGGTTCCTGACGATCGAGCGCGAGGCCGGGCTCCCGCTACGCTGCTTTGAACTGGGCGCGAGCGCGGGGCTGAACAGCCTGTGGGATGCGTTTCGCTATGAGATCGGCGGGACGATCTGGGGCGATCCGGCCAGTTCCGTGATTGTCTCAAGCCGATGGGAAGGAGCGGCACCCTCGCTGGACCGGGACTTGATCGTGGCGGAGCGGCATGCCTGCGACCGTCGCCCGATCGACATCCGGCAGACGGCCGATGCCACCCGTCTGCTGTCCTATTGCTGGGCTGAGCAGCGGGAGAGAATGGAACGCCTGCAGGCGGCGGTCGCGCTGGGTCAAAGCGGTTCGCTGGTGGTCGAGGCCGAGAATGCAGCGCGTTTCGTGCAGCGCGCGGCACCTAAGACTGGCTTCGCGACGGTCGTGTTCCACTCGGTGGTCTGGCAATATATCCTGCCGGTCGAGCAGGCGCAAATCCTTGCGACGTTGGAGAGCCATGCCGCTGCCGCGACGGCCGATGCGCCGTTCTTCTGGCTCCGGATGGAACTGAATGAGACCGCGCGGCAGTTCGAACTGCGGCTATGGTCGGGGCCGGGGCACGACCGGCTGCTGGCTGTCGTCCATCCCCATGGTGAATATGCCGTCTGGCAGTAATGAGCCATAGAAACAGACGAAACAACGCGCTATTCCTAATTTTCGGTCCTCGGGTCCGGACGGTCAGCTATTTCATGCCACGCCCCTCAAGATGACCTTTGACCGATGCGGCCGGAGATCGGCGTCGATCAGGCGCCGAAGTGCCGATGTTCGATCATGTCGGTGATCTTGTTCGCGAGTTCGGTCATCACAAATGGTTTGGTGATAACCTCCATGCCCCTCTCAAGATGCCCGTTGCCGACAGCGGCATTCTCCGCGAACCCGGTTACGAAAAGCACCTTCAGGTCCGGGCGACCGACGCGGGCCGCGTCGGCGATCTGTCGGCCGTTCATGCCTCCGGGTAATCCGACATCGGTGATGAGCAGGTCGACCCGGACGTCGGACTGAAGGATTTTCAACCCTGAGGGGCCATCTTCGGCTTCGAGCGCGACATATCCAGCGTCTTCGAGCACCTCTACTATGAGCATGCGAACGGTCGGTTCGTCGTCGATCACGAGCACGGTTTCCCCGGCGCCCGTTTCCGGAATCGGCGATTCCGCCGCCGCGGCATCGTCCGCGACATCGCCGGAGTAGCGGGGCAGATAGAGGCACATCGTCGTTCCCTGCCCCGCTTCGCTGTAGACGCGAACCTGGCCGCCGGACTGTCGCACGAAACCATGGATCATGGAAAGACCCAGACCCGTGCCCTGACCGATCGGCTTGGTCGTGAAGAACGGATCGAATATCCGGTCGGCGATGTCTTTCGGTATGCCTGTCCCCGTGTCGGTGACGCACACCGAGATATACTGCCCCGGCGGCAGGTCGCGTTCCCGCCCGGCGCGATTGTCCAGCCACTTGTTCGCGGTCTCGATCGTCAGTTTGCCGCCGTCGGGCATGGCGTCGCGAGCGTTGATGGCGAGATTGAGGAGCGCGCTTTCGAGCTGGACGGTGTCGATCCTGGTTGGCCAGAGGCCCGCCGCGCCGACGACCTCGACCTTGATGGCCGGGCCGACGGTGCGGGCGATGAGGTCCTCCATGCCGAAGACCAGCCGGTTCACGTCGGTCGGTTTGGGATCGAGGGTCTGGCGACGAGAGAAGGCGAGGAGCCGCTGGGTCAGCGCCGCGGCGCGCCGGGCGGAGGTCTGCGCACCGTTGATGAAGCGTTCGATACCCTCGGTCCGGCCTTCGGAAATGCGCCTTTCGATGATTTCCAGGCTGCCGATGATGCCTGCCAACAGGTTATTGAAGTCGTGGGCGATCCCGCCGGTGAGTTGTCCTATCGCCTCCATCTTCTGCGACTGGCGCAGCGCCTCTTCCGCTTCCGCGCGTTTGCGGATTTCGGCCTCGACCTGTTCTTCCAGCCGCTCGTTAAGCTGGTGCAACCTGTCCTCGGTCGCCTTCCGCTCGGTAATGTCGATCACGGTCCCGACAAACCGCGTTCCCTGGTCGGTATCGAAGAGCGCGCGGCCGTTCGCGGAAATCCACCGCTGCCGTCCGTCCTCGATACCGATGGTGCGATATTCTATGTCGTAGCGGCCCATGCCCTCGGGATCGATCGCTCGCCGGACGGCCTCATCCGCGCGCTCCCGGTCGTCCGGATGAATTCCCGCGATGAAGGAGCCCGCATAGGTGACTGCCGCCTCCGGGGATAAACCGAAGAGTTGCTTGCACCGAACATCCCACCGAAGTTCGTTCGAGGCGGGGTGGTAGTCCCAGGTGCCGATTTCAGCCGCTTCCGTGGCCAGCCGCAAGCGCGCCTCGCTGTCGGCCAGCTCGCTCTCCGCCTTCCGCCGTTGTGTGAGTTCGCGTTCGAGCGCCTGAAACAGCCTGGCATTATCGATTGCGACGGCCGCCTCGGCCGCCAGGCCTTCCAGGCCCCGTTCCGACCGATCGTCGAAGACGCCGATATCGGCATGGCCGAAGAACAGGCCCCCGATCACCTCTCCGCTACGCGAAATGACCGGCACGGCCAGATAGCTGCGCACGGGCAGATGTCCCTCGGGCATGCCCTTGCGTGGCGCATTCTGCCCGTAACGCGGGTCCCTGGTTATATCGTCGGAGCGAACGATCCCTTCGCCTGAGAAGGTCGGCGCGAACACCGATGTGTTGCGCGGCATCGGAAATTTGGAGAAGGCCTCGGCCGGCGCCCCGGACAGGGTGTAGAGCATGTAGCTCTCCCCGGCCTCATTCTCGACATTGTAGAAGAAGGCGCCGAATTCGGCGCCGGTCAGTTCGACCCCCGCATCGGTGACGATCTGGACGAGTTCCTGAAGATCGGTCTTGGCCGCCAGCGCGGAGCCGGCCCGATTGAGTATCTCCAGCGCGCGCCGCTCTTCGGAGATCGCCTCCTGCGCTTCCCTGCTTTTCGTGCGGTCGTGCAAAATCTTCGTGAATCCGACCACGGAACCGGCCTGATCGCGGATCGGCGACATTTCGCCTACGGCCCATATCTGCGATCCGTCGCGGCAAATGCGCCAACCTTCCGTTCCGCCGCCACGGCCGACGGTCAGCGCGTCGGTCATCTCTTGTCGGAGCGCCGAGGCGCCCTCTCCGGGGGGGAACAGGCGCTCCAGCGTCTCACCCAGAACCTCAGAGGCGGTCCAGCCCAGCATCCGGGACGCGCCCTCGTTCCAACTCGTCACCCGGCCTTCGAGATCGGTGGTGACGATCGCCGTGCCAACCGCGCCATCGACGATCTGGCGCCATTCGTCAGCGCTGATCGCGCGCGACGGTTCTGGCTTTTTCATCGACCCCCCGGGAAAAATTCTTCTGATGCCGGACGCAAACGCAAAACGCCCGAACTGGTTGCAGACGGGACGGTCGGACCGGGCCGATAATCTCGATCGAAGACTCATGGCAACCAGATCGCCGGTGAAGATTTATTGCGATGTTGAAACTGATTTGAGGTAGCCCGTGGCCGACAAGGATGGCGCAGAAGCGCCCGTCAATCCCAACGAAGCGACCGGCGAGCCAGCCGGCGATCTGGAAGACACCAGCTCCTATAGTCCGACAGGCGCCCGACCGACGCATCACTGGAAGCGGTCGACCGTGGCGGAACCTGGGCTCGACCAGCGCGGTACGGTGTTCTTCGCTGCCTTGCAGATGACGCGGATGCCGATGATCCTTACCGATCCGCGCCAGGACGACAATCCCATCGTCTTCGCCAACAAAGCGTTTCTCGATCTGACAGGCTATGAGGAAAGCGAAGTCGTCGGCCGCAATTGCCGTTTCCTGCAGGGGGCCGACACCGACAGGGAAACCGTCCGCGCCCTTCGCGAAGCCGTAAGGGCGCAGGAAGCGATTTCCACCGAAATCCTGAACTATCGCCGCGACGGCAGTCCCTTCTGGAACGCGGTGTTCGTGGCGCCCGTCTATGACGACGACGGCACGCTCCTCTATTTCTTCGCCAGCCAGCTTGACGTCACGCGTCGGCGCTCCTCTGAACAGGCTTTTCGTCAGGCGCAGAAGATGGAGGCGATCGGACAACTGACTGCCGGCCTGGCGCATGATTTCAACAACCTGCTGCAGGTGGTGACAGGCAATCTCGACATCGTGCTCGGAGACGATCTGAACGATGCCCAGCGACGGATGCTGGGCAATGCTGCCCGCGCTGCCGAGCGCGGCGCGAGGCTGACGCGCCAGTTGCTTGCCTTCGCGCGCAAGACCCGGCTCGAGCCGCGCCGGATCAACATGAACGAGCTGATCCACGAATTCGGCGATTTGATCGACAATACCGTGGGGCCGCAGATCAGGCTGGTCACCGCGCTGGAGCGCCGGCTCCCGGCGGTGCAGATCGACCCCACGCATCTTGAGATGGCGGTGCTCAACATCCTGATCAACGCCCGCGACGCGATGCCGGGCGGCGGCACCGTGACGATCGCGACCGAGCTTTGGAAGCTGAACGGCAACGCGGCGGCGCATGGCCTTCCCGAAGGGGATTATGTCGTGTTGAGCATCCGCGACGAAGGCCATGGCATGAGCGCCGAGGTTCGCCAACGCGCCACCGAACCGTTCTTCAGCACCAAGGGCAAGGAGCGCGGCACCGGCCTTGGCCTGGCAATGGTCCACGGCTTTGTGCAGCAGTCGCTCGGCCGTCTGGAAATCGACTCCGAGCCGGGGCAGGGAACGACGATGCGGCTGCTCTTTCCCGTCGCGCCGCCCGAAGAGGTCGTGTCCGGCCCCGTGCGGCCCATGCCAGCGCCGGCGATTTCGGGCGAAGCCGGAGGACAGACGATCCTGCTGGTCGAAGACAGTGACGATGTCCGCGCGCTGGCGAGCGAGCAACTGGCTGCGATCGGGTACCGGGTCATTCCTGTCGCAAGCGGCGAGGAAGCCCTCCTGAAGCTTGAGAATATCAAGGTCGACCTGCTCTTCACCGATATGGTCATGCCGGGTGGCATGAGCGGCCTGGAACTGGTCGAGAAGTTCAACGAACTATATCCGGAAACGCCAGTGCTTATGACCACGGGCTATAATGAGGATCTGGTCGCCGACATCCCGCGCGGCACGCGGCTCGACGTGATCGGCAAGCCCTATCGCCGCGAGGAGCTGGCGGATCGCGTAAGGACGGCTCTGTCACGCCGCACCGTCGTCAGGCGGGAGGAAAGTCCGTTTGGCGCAAAGGAGGGGTGATGGGCTGAATCCCCACACGCCCTAGGATGCTGATTTAAACGCTTGTGGCACTCCTATTGGATAGGACGGTATACTCAGCTAGACAGCGACCATGCGGGGGCTGGACATTGCGATCGCGGGCTGCGGGCCGTGCGGACTGGCGGCGGCGCTGCTGCTTCATCGTGCCGGACATCATGTAACGCTGTTCGAACGCTTCGATACGCCTCGACCCATCGGGTCCGGCTTGATGCTCCAGCCCACGGGCATGGCGGTCTTGTTTCAATTGGGATTGCTGGAGGAGGCTCGGGCGCGGGGCGCGCGGGTCGATCGCCTTTTCGGCAAGGCGGGCAGGCGGATTGTCCTCGACGTCCATTATGCAGCCCTTCGCCACCGGGAAATGTTCGGCATTGGCATCCATCGTGCCAGCCTGTTCGCGATCCTGCATGACGCCGTCCTGCAGGCGGGAATCACCGTCCATACCGGCCGCACGCTGACGGGGAGCGCCCCGGTCGGGCTGAAGCGCGCGCTACATTTTGCCGATGGAGAGACGAGTGGCCCCTATGATCTCGTCGTCGATGCGCTGGGCACGCGCACAGCGCTGGCGCCGCCCACGGGTCGGGAACTGGCCTATGGCGCGCTTTGGGCAAGCCTCGACTGGCCGCAGACCGCCGCATTCGATCCCCACGCACTCGCACAGCGTTACGAGCGCGCCAGCATCATGGCGGGAGTCCTGCCCATCGGAACGCCGCCCGGTGCGACGATGCCCAAAGCTGCTTTCTTCTGGTCGCTCCGCGCGGACCGGCTGGACGATTGGCGCGAGACCGGGCTGGCGCCATGGAAGGCGCAGGTTGCCAAGCTATGGCCCGACTGCATGCCGCTGCTCGATCAGATTCATGATGCTGACCAACTGACCTTCGCCCGCTACGCCCATCGGACCCTTGCGGCTCCGGCGGAACCGGCGCTGATCCATATCGGCGATGCCTGGCACTCCGCCAGCCCTCAGCTGGGACAGGGCGCCAACATGGCGTTGCTCGACGCCTGGGCGCTGGCCAAGGGTCTAGCAAAGAAGGATAGTGTCGATGAAGGGATTCGGCACGCCATCGAACTGCGCCGTCGCCATGTGCTGACCTATCAATGGCTCACCGCACTGTTCACCCCGGTCTATCAATCGGACAGCCGTCTGCTGCCGTTGATTCGCGACCGCGTGGTCGGCCCCTTGTCCAAGCTCTGGCCGGCCACCGCCATACAGGCGGCGATGGTCAGCGGGCTGGTCGGCAATCCCCTGCCGCCACTGGGGCTGGATGGCGATTGGACGGTTGGGATGCCCTTGGCGGAGGCTGCATGAACGATGCGTCGAGCGATAGCGACGGCCCCATCATCGTCTTCGACGCCATGTGCGTGCTCTGCTCCGCCAATGCCGCTTTCGTGCTGCGCCATGACCGCGCCGGTCGCTTTCGGCTCGCGTCCATGCAAGGTGACATTGGGGCCGCGCTCTACCGCCAGTTCGGGATCGACCCGGCCAATCCGGAAAGCTTGATCGTGGTGGAAGACGGCCGCGCCTTGCGGGACAGCGATGCGGTGCTGGCCATATGGGCGGGTCTGGACCGCCCCTGGGATGGGCTGGCGGCATTCCGTATCGTTCCGCGCTGGCTGCGCGATCCCGTCTATCGCTGGATTGCGCGCCATCGTTATCGGCTGTTCGGGAAGCGGTCGACCTGTTGGATCCCGACAACGGAACAGGCCCGCCGCATCCTGTGAGCCGGATCTTGCTCCTTGGCGGCTATGGCGGCTTTGGCGGGCGCATCGCGCGGCGTCTCGCCGCTGCAGGGCATGAGGTGCTGGTCGCTGGACGGTCCATCGACAAGGCCCGCGCCTTTTGCGGGGATGCGCCCAGCCTGATGCCGCTGGCACTGGATCGCAGTCGGATCGCCACCGCATTGGAGGAGCATAGGCCGGACATGGTGGTGGATGCCTCAGGCCCCTTTCAGGCGATGGATCATGCCATCCCCAAAGCCTGCATTGCTGCCGGGGTTCACTATGTCGACATCGCCGACAGCCGCGATTTTGTGTGCGGCATCGGGGCGCTGGACGATGCCGCCAGAGCCGCAGGCGTCATCCTCCTCTCCGGCGCTTCGAGCGTGCCGGCGCTGTCGGGCGCGGCGGTGCGTCATCTGGCGCAAGGCATGGACAGGGTGCGCGCGGTCGAGATGGCGATCAGCGCATCCAACAAGGCGACGGCAGGTCCGGCGGTTTCCGCCGCCATAGCAGGACAGGTCGGCCAGCCCCTGCGCATCTGGCGCGGTCAGCACTGGGCGAAAGCCTTCGGATGGCAGGAGATGCGTTCCGTCCAGTTCCGATGCGCGGGAACGGAGGCGATCACAGGTCGCAAGGTCGCGCTTGTTGATGTGCCCGACCTCGCCCTTCTGCCCGAAAGGCTGGCGGGACGCCCGGCCGTCACCTTCCGGGCGGGTACGGAACTCCGGTTCCAGAATTGGGCGCTCTGGCTCGCCAGCTGGCTGGTGCGTTGGCGGCTCGTCGCGACTCTCGCGCCGCTCGCGCGTTTCCTTCACCCTTTCCAATCCCTGACCCGGTCGCTGGGCAGCGATCGCTCCGCCATGATCGTGCGCCTGTTCGGTGACGTGGCTGGCCAAAAGGTCGAGCGCCGATGGACGCTGATCGCCGACCGGGGCGATGGCCCGGAAATACCGACATTGTCCGTGGTGCCCATCGTAGCGCGCATCCTGTCGGGACAGGAAGCCGCAGGCGCCCGCGATGCCGCAGAGGCGCTGACGCTGAGCGATTATGCCGATGCCTTCGAAAAGCTGGCCATCCAGCGCGATACGGCGGAACTGCCTGCTCCGCCGTCCCTGTATGACCGCATCATGGGTGACCGCTTCGGACAGCTCCCCCCGGAGGTGCGCGCCATTCATGATGTGTTTCGCGATGGCGGCGCAGCGGGCGAAGCCACGGTGACCGGCGCGTCGAACCCGGCCGCGGCATTGATCGCGCGGATCGTGGGCTTTCCCAAAGCCGGTACTCATCGCCTGTATGTTCATTTCCATGAAGCCGACGGCCGCGAAAGCTGGACCCGCAATTTTGGAGGGCGACGCTTTCAGAGCCATCTCAGCCAACGGGGCCGCTGGCTTGTCGAGCGCTTCGGCCCGTTCCGCTTCGCCTTCGATCTTCCCGGCGACGCTCAGGGATTGACCATGGTCATGCGGCGTTGGTGGATCGGTCCCCTGCCCTTGCCAACATGGCTTGCCCCGCGTTCGCCCGCCCGCGAATGGGCCGAAGGCGGGCGCTTCCATTTCGATGTGCCCATCGCATTGCCCCTGATCGGGCGGCTGGTCCATTATCGCGGATGGCTGGAACCGGCGACAATCCGATAGCAGGCCACGCTTTCGACCACTGGCTGCAATTTGGAACATCGATCCTGTGTGGACGGCCCTCCGTTGGCAAGGGTTTATGAACTTTGCCGAGCTGGTTGGTGCGGCCATGTGTCCGACCTGTTTATGCGGCTTTTGGATGCCGCTCGCCATAACGCCATTCGCGCGTCTCAGGCCCCGATCAAACGCATGGTGGGTCGGGTCAACGCCTCGCAGATCGCTTCCGCATCGGAACCGCGCCATTTGAGCCAGCTCCAGCGAGCGGCCGAAAAGTACCTCGTCATGTCGGAATATGTGGCTGGGGCGGCAGGATTCGAACCTGCGCATGGCGGTACCAAAAACCGCTGCCTTACCGCTTGGCTACGCCCCAGCATCGCCCGGACATCGCCGGCGCGGACCGCCATATAGCGCCTGTTGCGCGAAAGGAAAGCCTAGTCATTATTTTCCGGAACCGCCAATATGCGCGCGCCCTTTCCTCTCAGCCTGGAACCGACCGGCATGTCCGCGCCCCATTCCCCATCCCCCGTCCCGACATCCCAGATCGCGCCCGCTTCACCGCTTTTCCTGCGCGAGGATGAGATCCGGCGCGGCATAGAGATGCTCTATTTCGGCTATTCCGCGCTGACCCGCTCGATCGACGAAGGGCTCGCCGCGCAGGGGCTGGGCCGGGCGCATCACCGCGCCCTTTATTTCATCTCGCGCCAGCCCGACCTGACCGTCAAGGACCTGCTGCGCCTGCTCGCCATCACCAAGCAGTCGCTGGGCCGCGTGCTCAACGACCTGATCGAGCAGGGTTATATCGAAACCCGGCAAGGCGCCAGCGACCGGCGGCAGAAATTGCTGCGGCTGAGCCCAGCCGGCGTCGCGCTGGAGGCGGAGCTGTTCCGCGCCCTGCGGGAAAAGATGGCCGCCGCCTATGCCCAGGCGGGGCAGGGCTCCGTCACCGGCTTCTGGCGCGTGCTGGAGGGGCTGATCCCCGATCAGGACCGGTCCATGGTGTTCGGCCTGCGCGGCCGGTGAAGGATCGTTGCGCAACCTTATCGCCGCAGGGGCGCTTATCTGCTCTTTGTTGAAGGCAAGATAAGGGTGAACCCATGCGCACATCATTCTTGACCGCCATGTCGGCGCTGACCGTCCTCGGCGCATCGGCCTGTTCGGAAAAGGCGGCCGACAATCTGGAAAATGCCGGCTCCGCGATCGGCAGCGACGTCGGCAATACGGTCGACCGGGCGGGTGACAGGCTCGACCGCGGCCTGGACGAGGCGGGCAATGCGATAGACGAAGGTTCCGGCCGCCTCGGCGCGGCCATGGACAAGGCCTCCCGCGATGCGGAGCGGGAGGCGCGCGAAGCGAAGCGGGATGTCGGCGCGGCGATGGAACGCGCGGGCAGCGACATCCGCAACGACTGACGGCACGGAAAGGGACCTGGGAAAAGGATCGGAAAAAACGCCGCGCCCTGCCGACCGGACGGGAGCGGCGCTTGACCTGAGCGGCCATCCGCAGCACCAGCGACGGCATGCACGGCGCCGCACCCGAAACCCCCTCCCGGCTGATGATCGGGCGCCCGGAACTGGCGCTGATCGGCATCACCCTGCTGTGGGGCGGCACCTTCCTGATCGTGCATCAGGCGATGCGGCACAGCGGACCGCTGTTCTTCGTCGGACTGCGCTTCGGCACCGCCGCCCTGATCGCCCTCCCCCTCGCCCTGCCGGTCTTGCGCGGCGTCACGCGGCGGGAATGGCTGGCGGGGACGATGATCGGCTGCGGCATCTTCACCGGCTATACGCTCCAGACCTGGGGCCTGCGGACGATCCCCAGCAGCACCTCCGCCTTCATCACGGCGGCCTATGTGCCGCTGGTCCCCATCCTGCAATGGATCGTCCTGCGCAGGCGGCCGCGCCTCGCAAGCTGGATCGGCGTGGCGCTGGCCTTTGCGGGACTGCTGCTGATCGCCGCGCCGCGGGACGGGCTGTCGCTCGGCCGGGGGGAGGCGCTGACGCTCATCAGCACGCTCGCCATCGCGCTGGAGATCATCTTCATCAGCCTCTGGGCGGGCCGCGTCGATGTGGCGCGGGTGACGTTCATCCAGTTGGCGGTGACGTCCCTGCTCGCCTTCGCCTGCATGGTTCCGGCCGGAGAGGCCGTCCCGCCCATCAACTGGATCGTCATGCTGTCGGCCTGCGGGCTGGGCCTGATGACGGCGCTGATCCAGCTGGTGATGAACTGGGCGCAGCGCAGCGTGTCGGCCACCCGTGCAACGCTGATCTATGCCGGAGAGCCCGTCTGGGCGGGCCTGATCGGCTGGATCGCGGGCGACCGCCTGCCCGCCAGCGCCCTGCTGGGCGGCGCGCTGGTGGTCGCCGCCGTCATCGTCAGCGAAATCCGCTTCGGCAAGCCTTAGGGCGCGCCGGGAGCAGCCGACCCGCAGCCGATCCGATGCAGCCATAGCGGAATCCTCCGCAGCGGCGGGACGCTAAGAGCATCGTGCGCAAAAGCGGGAACCGGTTTTGCGCACGATGCGCGCGCGGCCTGCGCAGGATTTAACGCAGCGCGCTCTAGCGGCGGAACACCGGCGCGCGCTTCTCGAAGAAGGCGGCGAACGCCTCCTGCGCCTCGGCGGATTGCATCGTCTGCTGGAACAGGCGCGCCTCCTCCTCGATCCGCTGGTTCAGCGCCGCCGGATCGCCCTTCATCAGCCGGCGCGTGGCGGCAAGCGCCTGGGGCGGCTTGGTCATCAGCAACGCCGCCTTCTGCCGGGCATGGTCCAGCAGCGCGTCTGCCGGGACGATCGCCGTGACGAAACCCGCATGGTCGGCGGTCTGCGCATCCATCGGCTCGCCCAGAAGCAGCATCGACGCCGCCTTGGCATAGCCCAATATGGCCGGCGCCAGCAGGCTGGAGCCCGCCTCCGGCACGATCCCCAGATTGACGAAGGGCATGATGAACCGCACGTCGGGGCTCGCATAGACCAAGTCGCAATGGAACAGCATGGTCGTCCCCACTCCCACGGCCAGACCCTGCACGGCGGCGACCACCGGCTTGTCGAAGGCGGCGATGGCGCGGATGAAGGCGAAGGCCGCTTCCCCGCCCTGCGGACCGGACATGAAATCCTTAAGGTCGTTCCCCGCGCAGAAGGCGTCGCCCTTGCCCGCGAACAGCACGGCGCCGATCCCGTCCCGCGCGGATGCGTCGGCCAGCGCGGCGGTCATGGTGCGGTACATGTCGGCGGTCAGCGCATTCTTCTTTTCCGGCCGGTCGATGTGGATTTCGACGACGCCCTGATTTTCGACAATGGCTATCCCTTCGCTCACGACCGGAGTCTCCTTGCTGTTCTTCCGCCCTTGTCACGGATGTCGCCGTGTCGCGGGCCTCTTGGTTCGTCGCGACTGTTGGCGCATCGGCACGAGCGCGTCTATCCTTTTCCGTCCATCCTGCCTAAAGGCGACCCATGCAACGCCTGCGCGAGATACTGGACCCCTTCCTGCTGCTGCTGATCGGCACGGTGGCGCTCGCCTCCCTGCTGCCCGCCCGCGGGGAAGCCGCCGGCCTGGCCGGGGCGGCGGCCGATGCGGGCATCGTCCTGCTTTTCTTCCTGCACGGCGCCAAGCTGTCGCGGGAGGCGATCTGGAACGGCGCCCGGGCCTGGAAACTGCACCTGGCGACCCTGGGAACGACCTTCGCGGTCTTTCCCCTGATCGGCCTGGCGACTCAGCAGGCGGCGGCGATCCCGCCTTCGATGCGGGCGGGGCTGCTGTTCCTGACGCTGCTGCCCTCCACGGTGCAATCCTCGATCGCCTTCACCGCCATTGCGCGGGGCAATGTCGCGGCGGCGGTGGTCAGCGCATCCTTCTCCAACCTGCTGGGCATCGTCCTGACGCCGCTGCTGGTCGCGCTGACGATGGAGAAGAACGGAACGGGCGGCCTGATCTCGCTCTCTTCGGTCGAGGACATCGTGCTGCAACTGCTGCTGCCCTTCGTCATCGGCCACCTGTCCCGGCCATGGATCGGCGGCTTCGTCAGCCGGCACAAGGCGATGCTGGGGCGGGTGGATCGCGGATCGATCCTGCTGGTGGTCTATTCCGCCTTCAGCGCGGCGGTGGTGGAAGGATTGTGGCAGAAGGTGTCGCGCGGCGAATTGCTGCTGCTGGCCGCGATCTGCATCGCCATGCTGGTCGTCGTGCTGGTCTTCACCTTGCTGCTGGGACGGCTGCTCGGCCTGTCGCGGGAGGACGCGATCGTGCTGCAATTCTGCGGATCGAAGAAGAGCCTGGCGTCGGGCGTGCCCATCGCCGGGGTGCTGTTCCCCGCCAGTGCGGTGGGGCCGATCCTGCTGCCGGTCATGCTGTTCCACCAGATACAGTTGATGGCCTGCGCCTTCCTCGCCCGCCGCTACGGCGCGGCGGCGGATGCCGAAACCCGTCTGGCGGCGGCGGGCTGACGCGATGGGCCAGCCGATCCTGACCCCTGTCACCATGGATGCGTTCCTGGCCCAGATCGATGCGCTGGCCCGCGCGCTGGCGGCGTCGCAATGGCGGCCCGATTATCTGGTGGGCATCGGACGCGGCGGCCTGGTGCCCGCCACCTATCTCAGCCATGCGACCGGCCTCGCCATGCTGTCGGTCGACCTGTCGGCGAAGCTGCCCGATTTCGGAGAGGCGCTGCTGGCCGGCCTGGCGCAGCGCGTGGCGACAGGCGAAACGCTGCTGTTCGTCGACGACATCAACGACAGCGGACGGACGATCAATGCCGTGCGCAATGCCCTGGCGGCCGCTCCCGCCGCAGGGGTGCGCTTCGCGGTCCTGATCGACAATATCCGGTCCGCCGCCACGGTGGACTATCGCGCGGAAACGATCGACCGGGACGCGACGAAGGACTGGTTCGTCTTTCCGTGGGAGGCGGTGGCCAGCCGGGACAGCCTATTGGCCGACTGGGGCGAGGTGCCGGAAAGAACGGCTTAGGACAGGTCCGACCGCCGCCATTGCCGGAAAAACGAGGTTGTTATACATACGTAAAATCTATCGGCTGGGGTGGGGCGCGGGATAGTGGAGGAAGGCGGGCAACTGGCGGACCCGGATGCGGCATGGAGCCTGCCGGCATGGACCTATCGCGATCCCGAATTTTTCGAGCTGGAGCTGCGCCGGATATTCCGCCCCTCCTGGCAGATCGTGGCGCATGAAAGCGACATTCCCGCTCCCGGCGATTTCCGCACGCTGGACTATATCGGGGAAAGCGTCATCCTGATCCGGGGCGGGGACGGCGTCATCCGCGCCTTCGCCAATGTCTGCCGCCATCGCGGCGCGCGGATCGTGGACGCCGCCGCGGGCTGCGCCAGGAAGCTCACCTGCCCCTATCATGGCTGGACCTATGACGACCGGGGCCGCCTGACCGGGGTGCCGCTGAAGGCCGGCTACGACTTCGACCCCGCCCGCCATGGGCTCCACGCCGTGGAGGTCGAGGATTTCCACGGCTTTCTCTTCGTCAGGCTGGAGGATGACGGCGGCCCCGGCGTCGCGGAGATGATGGCGCCCCATGGTCAGGAGATCGCGGCCTATCGCTTCGCGGACTTGAGGGCCATGGGGCGCATGACGCTGCGGCCCCGCGCGGTGAACTGGAAGATCATCGGGGACAATTATTCGGACGGGCTGCATATCGCGGTCGCGCATCCCGGACTGCGGCGCCTGATGGGGGAGGGCTATCGGGTGGAAACCGGCGCCCATGCCGACCGGATGTGCGGGCCGATCCTCCGCCAGCCCTCCTCCAACCCGTCCGAGCGGGCCTATCAGCATTTCCTGCCGCGCATACCGCATCTGGGGGATGAGCGGCAGCGGCTTTGGACCTATTTCAGGCTGTGGCCCAATATCGCCTTCGACATATATCCCGACCAGGTGGACTTCATGCAGTGGCTGCCGCTGTCCCCCACCCGATCGCTGATCCGGGAGGTTCCCTATGCGATTCCTGACGAGCGGCGGGAAATGAAGGCCGCCCGCTACCTCAACTGGCGGATCAACCGGCGGGTGAATGCGGAGGACAGCGCCCTGCTGGACCGGGTGCAGGCGGGCCTTTCCTCGGAAAGCTTCACCGTCGGCCCCCTGTCGACGCAGGAGGTCGCGCTCCGCCATTTCTGCGCGCGGATGCGGCGGATCATTCCGCAGGCGCGGCTGCATCGCGCCCCGGCCCCGGGATGGAGCCGGGCGGCATGACCGGGGCCTATGACGCGGTCATCATCGGCGGCGGGCATAACGGGCTGGTCTGCGCCTTCTATCTGGCGCGGGCCGGCTACCGGGTGCGGATACTGGAACGGCGCGCTATCGTGGGCGGCGCCGCCGTGACGGAGGAGTTCCACCCAGGCTTCCGCAATTCGGTGGCAAGCTACACGGTCAGCCTGCTCCACCCCAAGGTGATAAGCGACATGCGGCTGGCCGAACATGGCTATCGCGTGCTCGAACGGCCGATCAGCAATTTCTTCCCCCAGCCGGACGGCCGCTATCTGAAGCTGGGCGGCGGGCTGGAGCGGACGCAGGCGGAATTCGCGAAGTTCAGCCAGAAAGACGCCGCCACCCTCCCCGCTTATTATGACGCGCTGGAGGTGGTGGCGGACCTGCTGCGCGACATGACGCTGAAGGCGCCGCCCAATGCGGGCGACGGGCTGGCGATGATCGCCGCCGCGCTCCGGCAGGGACGGCGAATGGGCAGCCTGACGCTGGAACAGCAGCGCGACGTGCTGGAACTGTTCACCCGCTCGGCACGCGGCTTCCTCGACGGCTGGTTCGAGAGCGAGGCGGTGAAGGCCGCCTTCGGCTTCGACGCGATCGTGGGCAACTATGCCTCCCCCGACGCGCCGGGCAGCGCCTATGTGCTGCTGCACCATGTCTTCGGGGAGGTGAACGGGAAGAAGGGCGCCTGGGGCCACAGCGTCGGCGGCATGGGCACGATCACCCGGATCATGGCGCAGGTGGTGCGTGGCCTCGGCGTGGAAATCAGCCTGGAGGCGCCGGTCGCATCCGTGCTGGTCGACGGCGCGCGCGCCGTGGGCGTCCGGCTGGAAAGCGGCGAGGAGGTGATGGGCAGGGCCGTCATCGCCAATGTCGGACCGAAACTGCTCTACGAGCGGCTGATGGACCCCGCCGACCTGCCGCCGGATTTCCTGAGGCGCATCCGCGGGTTCAAAACGGCGTCGGGCACCTTCCGCATGAATGTCGCGCTGTCGTCCCTGCCCGACTTCACCTGCCTGCCCGGCATGGGCGAACATCACCAGTCGGGCATCATCATCGCGCCCACGCTCGACTATATGGACCGCGCCTATATGGACGCGAAGCGCGAAGGCTGGTCGCGCGAGCCGATCGTGGAGATGCTGATCCCCTCGACCGTGGACGAAAGCCTCGCCCCGGCCGGCTGCCATGTGGCCAGCCTCTTCTGCCAGCAATTCGCGCCGGTCCTGCCCGACGGACGCCGTTGGGACGATGAGCGGGAGGCGGCGGCGGATCGCATCGTCGCCACGGTCGACGCCCATGCGCCCGGCTTCGCCCGATCGGTGATCGCGCGGGACATTCTCTCCCCGCTCGACCTCGAACGGAAATTCGGGCTGGTCGGCGGCGACATCATGCATGGCAACATGACCCTGGACCAGCTCTGGGCGGCGCGCCCGGTCCTGGGCCACGGCGCCTATCGCGGACCCCTGAAGGGCCTCTACATGTGCGGCGCGGGCACCCATCCGGGCGGCGGCGTGACCGGCGCGCCCGGCCACAATGCCGCGCGGGAGGTGATGAAGGACGGCGCGCTGCTGGGCCGCTGGCTCGGACGGGGCTGAACCTGCCGCGCAGGAAGGGGAGCATACTTGCCCTCTTCCCCACCCTCGCCTAAAGCGTCGGCTCATGCCCGACATCCCCGTTTCCTCCACCCAGTCCGATCTTGAAGGGGGCGACCTGACCGGCCGGGCGCTGTTCCCGCATCGGCATCTGCTCTCCATCGCGGACCTCAAGCCATGGGAAATCCGCTTCCTCCTCGATGAGGCGGAACATTGGGCCAGGAGCAACCGGGGCGGCGCGCGCAAGCATGACGACCGGCTGGCCGGCATGACCCAGATCAACGCCTTTTTCGAAAACAGCACGCGCACGCTGCTGTCCTTCGAGATCGCGGGCAAGCGCCTGGGCGCCGACGTCGTCAACATGCACGCCGGCCAGTCCAGCGTGAAGAAGGGCGAGACGCTGATCGACACCGCCATGACGCTCAACGCCATGGCCGCCGACGTGATCGTCATCCGCCACGCCAGCTCCGGCGCGGTCGCGCTGATCGCGGACAAGGTGGACTGCCCCGTGCTGAACGCGGGCGACGGCTGGCACCAGCATCCGACCCAGGCCCTGCTCGACGCCCTCACCATCCGCCGGCGCAAGGGCGGGTTCGAGGGGCTGATCGTCGCGATCTGCGGCGACGTGCTGCACAGCCGGGTGGCGCGCTCGAACATGCTCTGCCTCGCGGCCCTCGGCGCGCAGGTCCGCGCCGTCGCCCCGCCGACGCTGATGCCGCCGGAGGTCGAGATGCTGGGCGCGACGCCCTACACCCGCATGGACGAAGGGCTGGAGGGCGCGGACGTCGTCATGATGCTGCGGCTCCAGAATGAACGGATGGACGGCGCCTTCATCCCCTCCCCGCGCGAATATCACATGCTCTACGGACTGACGCCGGAACGGCTGGCCATCGCCAGACCCGACGCGCTGGTGATGCACCCCGGCCCGATGAACCGGGGCGTGGAGATCGCCAGCGTCGTCGCCGATCACCCGCAACGCTCCGCCATCACGGAACAGGTGGAAATGGGCGTCGCCATCCGCATGGCCTGCCTGGACGTGCTGACCAGAGGCGCGCGCGGCGTGGAGGGTTGGGCATGACGAGCCCCTCTCTCGTCATCCCCGCCCGTTCCTTCGCCACGTCCGCCCGCTCCTCAGTCATCCCCGCCCCCTCACCCGTCATCCCCGCGAAGGCGGGGACCCATCTCCCGCCCCATCCCAAAACGCAAGGCAGGGGGATTGACGGCATTGGCCGCAAGGTGAATCCGAAATGACCAAACTCGCCATCATCAACGGAAAGCTGGCCGACCCCGCAGGCAATGACCTCGCCACCGGCGTCATCCTGATCGAGGATGACCGCATCCTCGCAACCGGCGACATCACCGTGCCGCAAGATGCCGAAACCATCGACGCGGCGGGCCTCGTCGTCGCGCCCGGCCTCGTCGACCTCGGCGTTTTCGCCACCGACAAGCCGGCCTTCCACTTCGGCGGCATCACCCGCGCCGCGCTGATGCCCGATCAATCCTCCCCGCTGGACGACGCCGGCCTCATCCGCCAGGCGACGCGGGCGGGCAAGCCCGACTTCTGGGTCCACCCCATCGCGGCGGCCACCCGCGGCCTGAAGGGGGCGGAGCTGGCGGAGATCGGCATGATGCAGGCCGCAGGGGCGAAGGCGGTCGGCACCGGACGCCAGTGGATCGCCGATTCCGGCGTGATGATGCGCGTGCTGTCCTATGCCTCGGGCCTTGGCCTCACCGTCATCACCCATGCGGAGGATAGCGGCCTTGCGGGCAAGGCCGTGGCGACCAGCGGCGAAACGGCGACGCGGCTCGGCCTGCCCCACGCGCCCGCCTGCGCCGAAGCGATGGCGATCGCCCGCGACATCATGCTGGCGCGGGTGACCGGCGGCGCGATCCATTTCCGGCTGGTGACGACCCGGGCAGGTTTCGACCTGATCCGCGCGGCCAGGGCGGATGGCCTCAGGATCACCTGCGGCATCAGCCCGGCCTATCTCTTCCTCTCCGACAATGCGGTGACGGATTTCCGCACCTTCGCGCGCCTCTCTCCGCCGCTCCGGTCGGAGGACGACCGGAAGGCCGCGATCGAAGCGGTCGCGGACGGCACCGTCGACGTCATCACGTCCAGCCACGATCCCCGCGGGCCGGAGGACAAGCGCCTGCCCTTCGCGGACGCCGCCCCCGGCATGGCCGGCGCGGAAACGCTGCTCGCCCTGTCGCTCAACCTGGTGCGGGACGGGCATGTGACGCTCAACCGGCTGATGACGCTGCTCAGCGCCAACCCGGCAAGGATATTGGGCGTCAACGGCGGCAGCTTCGCGGCGGGCGCCGCCGCCGACCTGATCTTCATCGATCCGGACGCGCCGTGGATCGTGGATTCGGGGAAGATGGCCGCCCAGGCCGGAAACACGCCGTTCGACCGCATGCCCGTGCAGGGCCGCGTGCGCAGGATCATGAAGGGCGGGAATTTCCTCTAGGGCGATCTCCAGTGAAATGGCCCATTCCCAAGGTTCGGAAATCACGGCAGGCAGGGAAAACCGAGGGCATGTTCCGATTCCATCCAATCGGAACATGCCCTCGGTTTTCCCGCTTGCTCTCCCCGGCGGGCCACGCTAAAGCGCCCTCCTTCGCTGGCCCCGGCCAGTGCAGGAGTGTAGCTCAGTTGGTAGAGCGTCGGTCTCCAAAACCGAATGCCGGGGGTTCGAGTCCCTCCACTCCTGCCAAGCGAACTGGCCGCGAAACCTTGAAATATCGGGGGTTCGCGGCTAGCTGTGCTTGACGAAGCATGGGTCGCGGAGCGCGGCCGCACCCCCGGACGCCGAACAGGGCGGGATCGGGAGGGCGGACTGTTGCTTCGCGCTTTGGTGTTTGTTGGAAGGATTTGGTGCGGGCGATGGCGAAGGTTTCTCCGGGCGAATTCGTCAATCAGGTGAAGACCGAAGCGTCGAAGATCGTGTGGCCCACGGGCCGCGAAACGATCATGACCGGCGTGATGGTGGTCATCATGACCTCGCTGCTGGGCCTGTTCTTCTTCGGCATCGACACCTTCTTCGGCGCGATCGTCCAGTGGCTGCTGGCGTTCGCCGCCGGACAGGCCTGACGACGAAACTGGGAGTTTGACAGGATAACATGGCGCGCTGGTACATCATCCACGCCTATTCGGGCTTCGAGAACAAGGTCAAGGAATCGATCCTGTCCGAAGCCGAGCGCATGGGCCTCTCCCAGCTGGTCGAGCAGGTGGAAGTCCCCACCGAGACCGTGACGGAGGTGAAGCGCGGCAAGAAGGTGCAGGTCGAGCGCAAGTTCATGCCCGGCTATGTCCTCGCCAAGCTGGCGATGAACGACGACATCTACCATCTCGTCAAGAACACGCCGAAGGTGACGGGTTTCCTGGGGTCCAGCGGCAAGCCGCAGGCCATCAGCGAGGCGGAGGCCGCCCGCTATTTCGGCGCGCAGAAGGCCGCCGAAGCCGCGCCCAAGCACAAGATCAACGTCGATTACGAGATCGGCGACAGCGTCAAGGTGCTGGACGGCCCCTTCGCCAGCTTCAACGGCACGGTCGAGGAACTGGATTTCGAAAAGAACCGGGTCAAGGTGTCGGTGTCGATCTTCGGCCGCGCCACCCCGGTCGAACTGGACTTCGAACAGGTCGAACTGTCGAAGTGATTTTCACGTCATCCCAGCGAAAGCTGGGATCTCGTGCCCCAGGCCGTTCCCTTGCGGCCTGAGATGCCAGCTTCCGCTGGCATGACGACAAGGGAAAGTGCGGGAGGATCGCTCCGGTGATCCGTCAATACCGCTAAACTTGAACCGGGCGCGCCTTCGGGCACGCCCAGCAACAGAGTGAGTGAAAATGGCCAAGAAGATTACGGGCTATATCAAGCTCCAGGTGCCCGCTGGAGCCGCCAACCCCTCGCCGCCGATCGGTCCGGCGCTGGGTCAGCGCGGTGTGAACATCATGGAATTCTGCAAGGCGTTCAACGCCTCGACGGAAAAGATGGAAAAGGGCACCCCGCTGCCGACCATCATCACCGTCTATGCGGACCGTTCGTTCAGCTTCGTCACGAAGCAGCCGCCCGCCACCTATCTGATCAAGAAGGCCGTCAACCTGAAGTCGGGCTCGAAGGAGCCGGGCAAGGTTTCCGCCGGACAGATCAAGCGCTCGCAGCTCGCCGAAATCGCGCAGGCCAAGATGGCCGACCTGAACGCGAACGACATCGACGCAGCGACGAAGATCATCGAAGGCTCCGCCCGCGCGATGGGCCTCGAAGTGGTGGAGGGCTAAGACCATGGCAAAGCTGACGAAGAAGGCGAAGGCCCTGGCCGCTGCCGTTGACCGCGAAAAGCTGCACGGCGTCGATGAGGCGCTGGGCCTGATCAAGACCCATGCGACCGCCAAGTTCGACGAAAGCGTCGAAATCGCGATCAACCTGGGCGTCGATCCGCGTCACGCCGACCAGATGGTCCGTGGCGTCGTGACCCTGCCCGCCGGCACCGGCAAGGACGTCCGCGTCGCCGTGTTCGCCCGCGGCGACAAGGCTGAAGCCGCGACCGCCGCCGGCGCCGACGTGGTGGGCGCCGAAGACCTGCTGGAATCGATCCAGGCGGGCAATATCGACTTCCAGCGCGTGATCGCCACCCCCGACATGATGGGTCTGGTCGGTCGCCTGGGCAAGGTTCTGGGCCCCAAAGGCCTGATGCCGAACCCGAAGCTGGGCACCGTCACCCCGAATGTCGCCGAAGCGGTCAAGGCCGCCAAGGGCGGCCAGATCGAATTCCGCGTCGAAAAGGCGGGCATCATCCATGCCGGCCTCGGCAAGGCGAGCTTCTCGGCCGAAGACCTGCGCAGGAATTTCGACGCCTTCGTCGACGCCATCGTCAAGGCGAAGCCGTCGGGTTCGAAGGGCAAGTACGTCCGCAAGATCGCCCTGTCGTCCTCGATGGGCCCGGGCGTGAAGGTCGACGTGGCGGAAGTCGCTTCGGCCTGATCCGACGCACAAACAGATAGGGGAGCCTCCTTCCTCCATGCGGGGAAGGAGGCTTTCGCTTTTTAGAGACTTGGCACCATAAAACGCCCTCTCACCCGTTCGGGCTGAGCCTGTCGAAGCCCTCTTCTTTTCCTGAAGGAAAGAAAAAAGCCCCTTCGACAAGCTCAGGGCGAACGGAGGACAGGCATGCATGTTATAACGCGATCACCAGACACCGTGACCTTGGGCGGACTCGCCCGGCAACGGTGTGAACTTCGGGGTGCATGACCTTGCACCCCGGCTCCAAAACCCCCCGGAGCGCATTGAGGTCACCTTCGTATCCGTCGGGAATGGCGGGTCGCTTTACCGATGGAAAATATAATGTCTTTCGAACATCTCCCCGCCCTCCTGTCCGACGCGCTGACGCGAAAGGGCTATGAAAGCCTGACCCCGGTCCAGGCCGAAGTCACCCAGCCCGAAGCCAAAGGCCGCGACCTCATCGTCTCGGCGCAGACCGGATCGGGCAAGACGGTCGCCTTCGGCCTCGCCATGGCCGCCGAACTGCTGGGCGAACAGAACCGCCTGCCCGTCGCCGCCCAGCCGCTGGCCCTCGCCATCGCGCCGACCCGCGAACTGGCGCTTCAGGTCGCGCGAGAACTGGAATGGCTCTATGGCGAGGCGCGCGCCCGCATCACCACCTGCGTCGGCGGCATGGACGCCGCCAAGGAACGCCGCGCGCTTTCCCACGGCGCGCACATCGTCGTCGGCACGCCGGGCCGCCTGCGCGACCATCTCGAACGCGGCGCGCTCGACCTGTCGGCGATCAGGACGGTGGTGCTCGATGAAGCCGACGAAATGCTCGACATGGGCTTCCGCGAGGATCTGGAAGAAATCCTCGACGGCGCGCCCGAGGGCCGCCGCACGCTCCTTTTCTCCGCCACCATGCCCAAGCCGATCGTGGCGCTGGCCAGGCGCTACCAGAAGGACGCGCTGCGCATCTCCACCGTCAGCGACGAGCGCGGCCATGGCGACATCAGCTATCAGGCCGTCACCGTCGCCCCCGCCGACATCGAAAACGCGGTGGTCAACCTGCTGCGCTATCATGAGGCGGAAACGGCGATCCTCTTCTGCGCCACCCGCGACAATGTCCGCCACCTCCACGCCAGCCTGACGGAGCGCGGCTTCGCGGCGGTGGCGCTGTCGGGCGAACACAGCCAGAATGAGCGCAACCACGCGCTGCAGGCCCTGCGCGACCGCCGCGCGCGGGTCTGCGTCGCAACCGACGTCGCGGCGCGCGGCATCGACCTCCCCAATCTCAGCCTCGTCATCCATGTCGAAATCCCGCGCGACGCGGAAACGATGCAGCACCGCTCCGGCCGCACCGGCCGCGCCGGCAAGAAGGGGACGGCCGTGCTGATCGTCCCCTATCCGCGCCGCCGCCGGGTCGAATCCATGCTGCGCGGCGCGAAGATCCCCGTCGAATGGGGCACCCCGCCCAGCCGGGAAGCGATCCAGGAACAGGACAATGCCCGCCTGCGCGAGAAGCTGATGGAACGCGCCGAGCTGGACGAGCAGGACTGGGCGCTGGGCGCCGAACTGCTGGCCGAAAAATCGCCCAAGGAAATCGCCGCCATGCTGGTGAAGAGCGCCCGCGCCGCCCTTCCCGCGCCGGAGGAGCTGCTGGACGCCAGCGAAGCGCCCGCCCGCCGCGACGGACCGCGTCCGGGGTTTGAGGATACGGTCTGGTTCCGCATGGACATCGGCCGCAACCAGAATGCCGATCCGCGCTGGATATTGCCGCTCATCTGCCGCCGCGGCCATGTGTCGCGGCAGGAGATCGGCGCGATCCGCATCGCCGCCAATGAAACGATGTTCGAAATCCCTTCCGCCATCGCGGCGAAGTTCGTCGGCGCGGTGAAACGCACCGGCCAGGCCAGTGACGAGGGCGCCGAAGTCGCGATCGAGCAGATCGAGGGCAAGCCCCGCGAAATGGCGCGCGAAAACCGGCGCGACGGCGGCCCGCGCGGCAAGGGTCGCCCCAATGAAGGGCACGGCCCCAGGCCCGCCTATGGCGCGCGGCCGTTCAAGGGCGGCCCGCGCAAGGCTGGCCCCCGCAAGCCCCGCGGTTGACCGGGCGGGAGCCGGGCAGCCCTTCATGCATTGAAAAGCCATGGCTGCCCCCCTCCTCATCCCGATCCTCGGCGACCAGCTGACGCCCGGCATCGCGTCGCTCCGGAACGCCGACCCGGCAAGCAGCATCCTGCTGATGATGGAGGTAGCGGACGAAACCACCTATGTCCGCCATCACAAGGCCAAGATCGCCTTCATCCTCTCCGCCATGCGCCATCATGCCGATCGGTTGAGGGCGCTCGGATGGACGGTCGACTATGTGAAGCTCGACCAGCCGGAAAACAGCGGCAGCTTCACCGGGGAGGTCGCCCGCGCCGTCGCACGCCACCGTCCCTCCGCCATCCACGTCACGGAGGGCGGCGAATGGCGCGTCCGCGCGATGCTGGAGGAATGGGAAGGCCGCTTCGGCATCCCCGTCACCATCCATGAGGATGACCGCTTCCTCTGCTCCCATGCCGAATTCGATGCCTGGGCGGCGGCGCGCCAGCAGCTCAGGATGGAATTTTTCTACCGCGACATGCGCCGCAGGACCGGGCTGTTGCTGACGGAAGAGGGCGAACCCGAAGGCGGCCAGTGGAATTTCGACGCGGAAAACCGAAAACCGCCGCCCCGGCGCGACCTGTTGATGCCGCAGCCGCTCCGCTTCCGCCCCGACCCGATCACGCAGGACGTGCTGGCGCTGGTCGCGGCGCGTTTTTCAGACCATATCGGCTCGCTCGACCATTTCCACTTCGCCGTCACGCATGAGGATGCGCAACGCCAGCAGGACCATTTCCTCGACCAGGCCCTGCCCCGCTTCGGGGACTATCAGGACGCGATGCTGACCGATGAGCCATTCCTCTGGCACTCGGTCCTGTCGCCCTATATCAACGCCGGACTGCTCGACCCGCTGTCGCTCTGCCGGGCGGTGGAGGGGCGATACCGCGCCGGCAGGGTCCCGCTCAACGCGGCGGAGGGCTTCATCCGGCAGGTCATCGGCTGGCGCGAATATGTGCGCGGGGTCTATTGGCACGAAGGCCCCGGCTATGGCCGCCGCAACGCGCTGGATGCGAAGCGCGACCTGCCCGGCTTCTACTGGACGGGCAAGACCGACATGCACTGCATGGCCCGGGCGGTCGGCCAGACCATCGACCACGCCTACGCCCATCATATCCAGCGACTGATGATCACCGGCAATTTCGCCCTGCTCGCCGGGATCGCCCCCGTGCAGGTGCATGTCTGGTATCTGGAGGTCTATGCCGACGCCTATGAATGGGTGGAAATGCCCAACACCATCGGCATGGCGCTGTTCGCGGACGGCGGCCTGCTGGGGTCGAAACCCTATGCGGCGGGCGGCGCCTATATCAACCGCATGTCGGATTATTGCGGCCGGTGCCGCTATGACGTGAAGCAACGCCTCGGCGAGGACGCCTGCCCCTTCAACGCGCTCTACTGGGACTTTCTGGCCCGCAACGAGCGGAAGCTGGCGCGCAATCCGCGCCTCGCCATGCCCTATCGCAACTGGAACCGGATGAGCGTGGAGGACCGCGCCGCCCTCAGGAAACAGGCGGCGCGGTTCCTCGACGGATTGGGCACCGGTTAGAGCGCGCTGCGTTAAATCCTACGCAGGCCGCGCGCTCCAAGCTTTTGTTGTCGCATCCTTTTAAGCGCAAAACCGGTTCCCACTTTTGCGCACGATGCTCTAGAATGCCTTCGCATCGATCGACCAAGCTCCGTCAACACCCTAACCCGCCCCGCAGAGCGACAACATCCGCGCCGCCAGCTCCCGCTCCCCCATCACCACATGGGGCACGCCCAGCCCCTCCAGATGCCTGACCTCCGCATCGGAATGGGCGCGGGCGATGACCTGAAGATGGGGATTGAGGTGGCGCGCATGTTCGTGAATCGCGCCGCCCTCGAACCCTTCGGGCACGGCGATCAGCAGCCGCCGCGCCTCGTTTATGCCGGCCGCCCGCAGATGCCGGTCCTCCAGCGCGCTGCCCCGCACCACGGTAAGGCCGGCCTCCTCCGCCTCCTCCGCCCGGTCGGAATCGGCTTCGATCACCACGAAATGCGCGCCCTTCTCGGCCAGCCGATCCGCGATCAGCTTCCCCACCCGGCCATAGCCGACCAGGATGACATGGCCGATGCGCGGCTTGGCCTTCGCCTTCTGGGCCTGCGCCTCTTCCTCCACCTCCTCCTGCTTGTGCCCGCGCACGATCAGGGAGAAGATCAGCGGATTGAGGAAGATCGAAACGATCGCGCCCGCAAGGATCAGGTCGCGCGCCTCGGCCGGCAAGACCCCCAGTCCCGTGCCCAATGAGGCGAGGATGAAGGAGAATTCCCCGATCTGCGCCAGGCTCGCCGCGATGGTGAGCGCCGTGTCGCCCGGATGGCCGAAGGCGCGGACGATGGCGAAGGCGGCGATCGACTTGCCGACGATGATGATCGCCACCGTGGCCAGCAACGGCAGCGGCTGCTCGACCAGCACCGCCGGATTGAACAGCATGCCGACGGAAACGAAGAAGAGCACGGCGAAGGCGTCGCGCAGCGGCAGCGTCTCCTCCGTCGCGCGGCGGCTGAGCGGCGTCTCGCCCAAAATCATGCCGGCGAAGAACGCGCCCAGCGCGAAGGACACGTCGAAGGCGACCGCCGCGCCGAAGGCGACACCCAGCGCTATCGCCAGCACGGCCAGGCGGAACAGTTCGCGCGATCCGCTATGCACGACCCAGTGCAACGCCCAGGGAATGACGCGGCGGCCGACCACCAGCATCAGCGCGACGAAGCCCGCGACCTTCAGCAGCGTGCCCAGCAGCGGCGCCAGCAAGGCCCCGGCATTGGCCCCGCCCGCCGCATCGGCATTGTTCATGACCCCGGCAAGCGCGGGGAGCAGCACCAGCGCCAGCACCATCACCAGATCCTCGACGATCAGCCATCCGACGGCGATCCGGCCCCGGCGCGTTTCCACCAGGTCCGCCCCCTGCAGGGCGCGCAGCAGCACGACGGTGCTCGCCACCGACAGCGCCAGGCCGAAGACCAGCCCGCCCAGCAGCGGCCAGCCCATGACATGCGCCAGGCCCATGCCCATCAGCGTCGCCACCGCGATCTGGCCCAGCGCGCCGGGCACCGCGATGTTCTTCACCGACAGAAGGTCGCGCAGGGAGAAATGCAGGCCGACGCCGAACATCAGCAGGATGACGCCGATCTCCGCCAGTTCATTGGCCAGGCTGGCATTGGCGACGAAGCCCGGCGTGAACGGCCCGACCATGATCCCGGCGATCAGATAGCCGACAAGCGGCGACAGTTTCAGGCGATGGGCGATGGCGCCCATGACGAAGGCGACGACAAGGCCCGCGACGATCGTTCCGATCAGGGGCGTGTGATGGGGCATGGAGTGTCTTTCCCTGACCCCCGATGGAGGAACGCCCTCCATCGGCGGCATATCATATTCATTCAGCGACGGTCAGCATCGCCGCCGACAACAGCGCGCCGGCCGCGCCCAGTCCCGCCATGACGGCCGGCATGAACCACCATGGCGGACGGCGGCGGGACGACCCCGTGCTGCCGCGTCTCGATCTTCTGCGGGTCATGAAGAGGCTCCTTTTTCCTGATGGCGGCCTGGAACGGCCGCCCAGAGGGCGATACGTCAGGAAAGGACCGGGGGCGCCCGCGCCCGCCGGGGGGAATGCAGGTGGAAGGACGGGAAAGAAACGAAGGCGGGAGAGAATCGGTCGCCGGCGCGCAGCAGGACGACGCCCGGCAGCATCGCGATGGCCATCGGCCCGCTCATGGCGAACGCCGGAAACGGCGCCCGCCCGTCGCCATCCGGCTCGATGGCCTGCGCGGCGACAGGGGTCGCATGGGCGCGGGCCTTCAACACCACGGCGGTGGTGGCCGGGTTGAAGGCGGAGCCGGTGAACCGGCTGGATGGCGGTCCCAGGGGGGCGAGCGCGCTCAGCAGGGCCACGCCGATCGACAGCCACAGGGTCAGGATGAACAGCAGCCGGGCGGCCAGTGCTTCATTCCTGTATGGCGCTGGCGTCATGCGTGATGCTATCCTTTCGCCGCGCCAAGATAGGGACGCGCAAGGCCAAAAACCAGCCCCGAATGCCGCGCTTGCCGGTTGACATGGGCGAGTCATTCCAGTAGCGGGCCACATTCCCGCGCGGGTCCAACAGGGCATTGTCCCTCGACGATCTGCGTAAAGCAGATTTGAACGAGAAGAGAAGAGCCATGTTCGCAGTCGTGCGCACGGGCGGCAAGCAGTATCGCGTCGCCGCCGGAGACAAGATCGTCGTCGAGAAGCTGGCCGGTGAGGCTGGCGACAAGGTGACCCTGGATGACGTCCTGTTCGCCGGCGAAGGCAGCGACGTGAAGGACGCAGCCAAGCTGACCGTCGCCGCCGAAATCGTCGCGCAGGCGAAGGGCGAGAAGGTCATCGTTTTCAAGAAGCGCCGCCGGCACAACTACCGTCGTCGCAACGGCCACCGCCAGAATCACACGATCCTCAAGATCGTGTCGATCGCCTGAGCCGCAGCAAAGTCACGAGGAGTTTAAGTCATGGCACATAAGAAAGCTGGCGGTTCGTCGCGCAACGGTCGCGATTCGGAATCGAAGCGCCTTGGCGTGAAGAAGTTCGGCGGTCAGGAAGTGATCGGCGGCAACATCATCATTCGCCAGCGCGGCACCCGCGTCTATCCGGGCCGCAATGTCGGCATGGGCAAGGACCACACGCTGTTCGCGCTGGGTGAAGGCCGCGTGGTATTCCACACCGGCAAGCTCGGCCGCAAATATGTGTCGGTCGACGCACTGGCCGAAGCAGCCGAATAACGGACGATCGATGACGGATCGTCCCTCGCAATCGGGGCGATCCTCCTGGCGGAACGACTTTGGTCACACCGCCAGAGTTCGAGGGAAACAAGGGGCGCCCCATCCGGGAGCGCCCCTTTTTCGTGTCGACGGGCGTCTCCCCTGAATTTCCCTCAACTCTCTGGAACCCCTCGCTTTCTCGCGCGTCGTGCGGGCGGGGCCCAGCCAGAGAAGATAGTCGTCAAGCCGTAACTTTTCGCGGTCATTGGCGCGCCGGAGATTAGGAGACTTTCGATGTTCGCCCGTACCCCCCGCCTGTTGCTGCGGCCCGGCTGGATGGAAGATGCGCCGGCCCTTGCAGAAGCGATCGGCGATGCGGCCGTCCTGCGCAACCTGACCCGCGCACCGGCCGCCTACAGCCAGGCCGATGCGGAGGCGTTCCTGGCCCAGCCGCAGGACCCGCGCCTGCCCAGCCTGCTTGCCTTCACCCGCACCAAGGGCGCACCGCGCCTTGTCGGCGGCTGCGGCCTCCATGCGGCGGCTGATGGCAGGGTGGAGCTGGGCTATTGGATCGCCCGCCCCTATTGGGGACTCGGCTTCGCGACCGAAGCGGCCAGCGCCGTCATGCACATGGCCCGCGCCTCGGGCGTCCGCGATGTGCGCGCCGCCCATTTCGTGGACAATCCGGCATCCGGCAACGTCCTGCGCAAGCTCGGCTTCCGCTATGCCGGCCGGATGGAAAGGCGCTTCAGCCTGGGCCGAGGCGCGGCGGCGGATTGCCTGGTCTTCGAGGAAGGCGCCTCCGGACAGGCGGGCGCCAGCCCCATGATGACGGATTCGTCGACCGACCTCTACGGGGATTCGCTGCCCGCGCTGGCGGCCTGATCCCTGCTGCCGGGGATGGCGGCACGGCGCCGCCTTCTCCGGCGCCGGCCGCTTTTCGGGCAAGCGGCCGCTTTTGCCGCGCGCCTGTTTAATTCCGCCGCATAAACCGCTATGGGCGCGCGATGCATTTTCTTGATCAAGCGAAGATTTTCATCAAGTCCGGCTGGGGCGGTCCCGGCGCGGTCAGTTTCCGGCGCGAAAAATATGTCGAATATGGCGGTCCCGACGGCGGCAACGGCGGCAAAGGCGGCGACATCATCTTCGAGGCGGTGGCCGGGCTGAACACCCTGATCGACTTCCGCTACACCCAGCATTTCAAGGCGCAGCGCGGCATGCCCGGCGCGGGCAAGAACCGCTATGGCGCCGGCGGCGAAGACCTCGTCATCAAGGTGCCGGTGGGCACGCAGATCCTGTCCGATCCCACGCCCGTCGACGGCACGGAGGATGAGGACGGGACGATGGAATATGAACAGGAACTGCTCGCCGACTTCACGCAGGTCGGGCAACGCGTCGTGCTGCTGCGCGGCGGCGACGGCGGGCGCGGCAACCTGTCCTACAAGACCAGCACCAACCGCGCCCCGCGCCAGCATGGCACGGGCTGGCCGGGGCAGGAAATGTGGGTGTGGCTGCGGCTGAAGCTGCTGGCCGATGTGGGCCTTGTGGGCATGCCCAATGCGGGCAAGTCGACCTTCATCAACCAGGTCACCAACACCAAGGCGAAGGTCGGCGCCTATGCCTTCACCACCACCAAGCCGCAACTGGGCGTGGTGCTGCATCGCGACCGGGAATTCGTCCTGGCCGACATTCCGGGCCTGATCGAAGGCGCGGCCGAGGGCGCGGGGATCGGCGACCGCTTCCTGGGCCATGTCGAACGCTGCCGGGTGCTGCTGCACCTGATCGACGCGACCGGCGACGACCCGGTCGAACAGTTCCGCATCGTGCAGGATGAACTCGCGGCCTATGGCGGCGGGCTGGACGAAAAGCCGCAGATCGTGGCGCTCAACAAGGGCGACCTGCTGGGGCCGGAACTGATGGAGGACATTGCCGGCCAGCTTCGGGACGAGGCCGGGGTGGACGATGTGTTCATCATCTCCGGCGCGACCGGCGAAGGCGTGCCGGCCCTGCTGGACGCAGTGCTGCCGCTGCTGGACCAGCCCGGCGAGGATGATGAGGATGGGACAGAAGAAGAAGACGAGAAGCCGTGGTCGCCACTGTAACTCCTCCCCTCCCCTTCAGGGAAGGGGTCGGGGATGGGGGCTTGCCGGATAGGGCTTCCCCCGCCTTGCCTCCTCACCCCAACGCCTCCCCTGCAGGGGAGGAGCGCATTCGGACCGCTTCATGACTTCTTCCCTCTCCGGCTTCCCTCCTTCGCAAATCCGCCGCCTGGTCATCAAGATCGGCTCCGCCCTGCTCGTCGATCCGAAGGGCGAGGTGCGCGAATCCTGGCTGCGCACGCTGGTGGCCGACATCGCGGCGCGCAAGGCTGCGGGCCAGCAGATCATCATCGTCTCCTCCGGCGCCATCGCCCTGGGGGCCCGGCGGCTGAAACTGCCCAAGGGCGGACGCGGCTCGCTCGAAGACGCGCAGGCGGCCGCCGCCACCGGCCAGATCGCGCTGTCGCAATGCTGGGCCAGCCTGCTCCACGAAAGGGGCATCACCGCCGCGCAGATGCTGGTGACGCTGGACGATCTGGAAAACCGCCGCCGCTATCTCAATGCGTCGGCCACGCTGGAACGGCTGATGGCGCTCGACGTCGTGCCGGTCGTGAACGAGAATGACAGCGTCGCCACGGCGGAAATCCGCTTCGGCGACAATGACCGGCTGGCGGCGCGCATCGGACAGGCGGCACGGGCTGACGCAGTTGTGCTGCTGTCGGACGTCGACGGGCTTTACACCGCCAACCCGCATGTCGATGCGGACGCCATGCTGATAGAGACAATCGAGCGCATCGATGCGCGCATCGCCGGGATGGCGGACGGCGGCTCCGCCTCGGGCATGGGATCGGGGGGCATGACCTCCAAGATCGAGGCGGCGCGGATCGCGACCGGGGCCGGCGCGCATCTGGCGATCATCTCCGGCAAGGTGGATTCGCCGCTGTCGCACTGGACCGATGGCGGCAAGGGCTCGATCTTCCTCGCCGCACAGGCCAGGGGCGCGCGCAAGGGCTGGCTCGCCGGCCGCCTCACCGTGCGCGGTCGGATCGTGGTCGATGCGGGGGCGGAGGCGGCTCTGGGCCGCGGCAACAGCCTGCTCCCGGCCGGCGTGGCGCGGGTCGATGGCATCTTCGCCCGCGGCGACGTGGTCGACATATTGGCCGAGGATGGTCGGGTGATCGCCCGCGGCCTCATCGAATATGACAGCGAGGAAGCCTCCCGCATCGCCGGCAAGCGCAGCGAGGACATCGCCGCGCTGCTGGGGCATCTGCCCCGCTCGGTGCTGGTCCACCGCGATCATATGGCGATGGTCTGATCCCATGTCCCTGCGCATTGCGATGACGGGCGCGACGGGTTTCGTCGGCGCCGAAACGCTCCATCAGGCTCTGGCGGCAGGACATCATGTCAGCGCCATCACCCGCCGGGCGCAGCCGCCGCGCGCCCATCTCAAATGGGTGCCCGGCGCGCTGGAGGACCGGGCGGCGCTCAACACGCTGGTGCGCGACGCCGATGTGGTGATCCACATCGCCGGCGTGGTGAACGCGCCCGACCGCGAAGGCTTCGAAACGGGCAATGCGCGCGGCACCATGGCGGTGGTCGACGCGATGCGGCATCGCGGGGTCAAGCGGCTGATCCACGTCTCCTCGCTTTCGGCGCGGGAACCGGAACTGTCGGACTATGGCTGGTCGAAGGAACTGGCGGAGCGGCATGTGAAGGCGAGCGGCCTCGACTGGACGATCATCCGCCCGCCCGCCATCTACGGCCCCGGCGACCGGGAGATGCTGGAACTGTTCCGCATGGCCCGGCGCGGGATCATGCTGATGCCGCCCGGCGGACGCCTGTCGGTGATCGAGGTGGGCGACCTCGCCCGTCTGTTCCTGACGCTGGCGGTCGAAAAGGACATGAAGAGCCTGACCCATGTCTATGAGGTCGATGACGGCACGCCCGGCGGCTGGGACCATATGGACTTCGCGCAGGCGATCGGACGCGCCGTCGGACGGCCGGTGCGGACCTTCGCGACGCCCGCCTGGCTGCTGGGCATGGGCGCGCGGCTCGACCGGCTGGTGCGCGGCAGGAACGCCAGGCTGACGCCCGACCGGGTCAGCTATTTCTGCCACCCCGACTGGGTCGTGACGAAGCGCAGGCAACCGCCCAAAAAGCTGTGGGTGCCCCGGGTGCCGACGGAAGAGGGATTGAAGGCCACTGCCGAAGCCTATCGGGCGAAAGGCTGGCTGCGATAGGCCGAACGGCCTCCGCCACGGCCTGAGCGGGGACCTTCCTGGCAAGGCCTAAACCGCCTCCCCTTTCTCCGCACGATGCTCTAAACCGCGCCCAAGCCCGCATCCGCCAGACCGCGCCAAAGGTGCAGCGCCTGAACGCTTTCCGCGACATCATGCACCCGCACCATCTGCGCGCCCAGTTCAGCGGCGCGAAAGACCAGGGCCACCGATCCGCCCAGCCGCTCCGCCGCCGGCGCCTCGTTCGACAGCGCCCCGATCAGGCGCTTGCGGCTGCCCGCGAACAGCAGCGGCACGCCCAGCCCCTGCAACGTCGCCAGCCCGTTCACCAGCGCCAGATTGTCGCCCAGCGACTTGCCGAAGCCCAATCCCGGATCGACCATGATCTTCCCGCGCGGCACCCCCGCCGCCAGACAGGCGTCCACCCGCGCCTCCAGCATGTCGAACACATCGGCCACGACATCGCCATAACCCCCGGCATTGTCGTGCGGATCGTCCCCGGCCGACGGCGCATGCATCAGGATGACGGGGCACCCCGCCGCAACCGCCACTTCCATGGCGCGGGGATCATGCCGCAGCGCGCTCACATCATTGACGACCGCCGCTCCCGCCGCCAGCGCGGCTTCCATCACCGCCGCCTTGCGGGTGTCGATGGACATGGGAACCCCTGCCGCCGCCAGCCTTTCGATCACCGGCACGACGCGGGCGATCTCATCCCCTTCCCACAGGCGCGGCGCCCTGGGTCGGGTGGATTCGCCGCCCACATCGATCAGCGCCGCCCCCGCCGCCGCCATGGCGAAGCCCGCATCGGCCGCCGCCTGCGGATCGTCCATATGCCTGCCGCCGTCGGAAAAGCTGTCCGGCGTGATGTTCAGGATCGCCATCACCTGCGGCGCGTCGAACCGGATGGTGCGTTCCCCCAGCACCAGGGGCGGACGCTGCGCAGAGATATTGGCCGCCAGCCGCTGCGCCCGCTCCGCCAGCGCATCGGGCAGCCCCGCAATGGCGTCGGCAAATTCCGCGACCGGCACCGTCGCCCGCGCCACGCGCCGCCCGTCCTTCCGCGCCGTCAGCTCATAAGCCTGGAACCACAGCAACCCATTGCCCATCCGCGCCGCCGACCCGTCGGCCAGACTGACGGGCGACGGCACGAACCAGATGGGGCGCAGGTAAAGCCGCGCATCGGCAGGAAGCTGTGGCAACATCTTCAAACTCCGTCGCCCAGAGCCGGAAAGGAATCCGGGATCGTTAAGGCTCGTTCGCCAGCAAATAGGTCTGCCGCAGCGCATCGATCGGCTTCAGCACGCCCTCCACCTCGCAATGCCAGAAGGTCCAGCCATTGCAACTCGGCGCACCCTGCAAGGTCGCGCCCATCTTGTGGATCGAGCCGGTATCCGCCCCCACCGACAGCGATCCGTCCGCCCGCACCACCGCCTGCCAGCGTCGCTTCGAATCCGTCAGCACCGCGCCGGGCTGCAGATAGCCCGTCTCGACCAGCGTGCCGAACGCCACCTTGGGCTGCTGCCGCGCCGTCTGCATGATGGTCAGCGCGCTTTCGTCCAGCGGCAGCGCCGCCTCGATCCGCTCCAGCGCGACCTCGATATAATCGTCCTCGCGCTCGATGCCGATCCACCTGCGGCCCAGGCGCTTGGCCACCGCGCCCGTCGTCCCGGTGCCGAAAAAGGGATCGAGCACCACGTCGCCCGGCTTCGTACAGGCCAGCAGCACGCGGTAGAGCAGGGCCTCCGGCTTCTGCGTCGGATGCGCCTTGGTGCCGTTGCGCTTCAGCCGTTCCTGCCCGCCGCAGATCGGCAGCACCCAGTCGGACCGCATCTGCAACTCGTCGTTCAGCGTCTTCATCGCCTTGTAGTTGAACGTATATCGCGCATCCTCGCCCTGGCTCGCCCAGATCAGCGTCTCATGCGCGTTGGTGAAGCGCGTGCCCTTGAAATTGGGCATGGGATTGGACTTGCGCCAGATGATGTCGTTGAGGATCCAGAAGCCCTCGTCCTGCAACGCCGTGCCGACGCGGAAGATATTGTGGTAGCTGCCGATCACCCAGATGGTGCCGTTCGGCTTCAATATGCGCCGCGCTTCCCGCAGCCAGGCCTTGGTGAAACGATCGTAGGAACCCAGCGTATCGAACTTGTCCCAGTCATTGTCGACCGCGTCCACCCGGCTGCCCTCGGGCCGGAACAGGTCGCCGCCAAGCTGGAGATTATAGGGCGGGTCCGCGAAGATCATGTCGATGCACGCATCGGGCAGCTTCGCCATTTCCGCGATGCAGTCGCCGCGCAGCAGGCGGTCGGCCTCGACCTCCACGGGCGCAACCGCCTTTTTCCGCCGCGGCGCGACGCGTTCCATGACACCCATTTCGTGACCCCCGTTTCCTTCTGAGGCCCAGCGATGAGTCCTCCGGAGTCAGCCGTCAAGATCAGCAACTTAGGGTTCAAGCCTCACATAATGGTTAACATGACGGAGAACGAACCGGGTAGCCACTAGATATTGAGTCGACAGCGACTCTAAAGACTCAAGATCGGCTAGTGTGACTCAAAAGACTCAGCGGAGAACAGGCCCAAAGTTTTTTTGGTTAACGCCGCTGGGCAGGGTAAAAACCGCCTTCACCTTGACCCATCGATAACCCGATGATTATGAACGGGTCCATGACCGACCATATTTTAAAGGGGGATCGATCGGCCTCCTGCGACGAACTGTTCAAGGCCCTGTCGGACGGCACCCGGCGCGCCCTGCTGGAATATCTGGTGCGCGAAGGGGAACAGAGCGTCCACGCCCTCACCGCCATTTCCGGCGTATCGCAACCCATGGTGTCCCGCCATCTCGGCAAGCTGAAACGCGCCAGCCTCGTGACGGCCCGCCGCGCCGGGCGCGAAACCTATTATTCCGCCCGCGCCAAGGGCCTTGCGCCCGTCGTGCAGTGGATGGCGGTCTACGGCGCGCTCTGGTCGCAGCGTTTCACCGCGCTGGAGGAACTGGACGCCTACTGACTTTCGAACATGGAACAACATGCGGAAATGGAATTAGGTGCTCCTGCGCAGGCAGGAACACACCCCTTCTATCGCACAGACCCCGCCAGGATCGCCTCGATCAGCGCCACGTCGTCCGGCTTGTCCGCGTCGATGCAGGCCTCCGCCTTCTCCATCGCCACCAGGCGCGCCACGATCCCGAAGCGCCGCCCCACCCGCGCGATCCCGCCCCGCAGCGTCGAAATCCGCAGCACCGCGCCCAGCAGGGCCAGCGGTCCGAAGGCGGACAGAATCTTCCACCCCTTCTTCCGGTCCTGCTCGACCTCCTGCCACAGCGCGACCACCGGCCGCGCCTTGCCGCTGCCGAACCAGAAGAGATTCGCCCCCGACCACCCGCCGTCACGAAATTTGAGCCAGGTCCGCCGCGACCCCGGATAGCGCGCCAGCAATGTCCTGCGCTCGACCATCGCCACGGCGATGTCCGCGCCGGATGCCTCGCGCACCATCTGGTCCAGCATGGCCCCGTCCAGCAGCACATGATCCGCCGTCGTCATCAGCAGGGGAAAGGGCAGGTCCCCCCGGTCCAGCAAGGCGATGAGGGAGGAAGCGATTCCGCCCCCGCTCCTTTCGAACCGCACTTCGGGATGCTCCGCCAGCCAGGCGGTCGCCGGATCGGCGGCGAACAGCTCCGGCGCCTGGGTCAGCACGACCAGCCGCCCGACCGCCGGATGCGCCAGCAGGGCGCGGGCCGGCCGGTTGATCATCGGCTCCCCCGCCACCGGCACCAGCGGCTTGACCGCCACGCCGGCCGCCGCCGCCAGGGGATCGGGGATCGGCCGCGCCCCGGCCAGCAGGATCGCGGTGATGTCGGAAGCCGCTGCGTTCATTCACGCCCGTTAGCGGAGGGAATCGCCCGCGAAAAGCTATTTCCCGGCCGCGGCCGGCGCCGCGCTCTTCTGCGCCACCTGCACGGGCAGGCCGATGCGCAGGCTCTTCAACTGCACCAGCCGCTGCCGGAAAGCCGCCAGCTCCCTGCCCGCCAGTTGCGATGTCGTGGTGAACCGCACCGACAGCGGATTGATCGTCCGTCCGTTCCGGTACAGCTCATAATGCAGATGCGGCCCGGTCGACAGGCCCGACGATCCGACATAGCCGATCACCTGCCCCTGCCGCACCCGCTGCCCCGGCGACGCGGCGATGCGGCTCATATGCGCATAGCCGGTGGCAAGGCCGTTGCCATGCTCCAGCCGCACATAATTGCCATGCCCGCCATGCCGCCCGGCATAGGACACCACGCCGTCCGTCGCCGCATAGATGGGCGACCCGTAATGGGCGGCAAAATCGATCCCCGCATGCATGCGGGTATAACCCAGGATCGGATGGCGCCGCATGCCGAAGCTGGACGACATGCGCCCCGCCACCGGCGCCGACAGCACGCCGCGCCGCTGGCCGACGCCCGACGCCTCGAACCACTGGGTCCGCCCGTCCTGCGTCCATTTCAGCATGTCGATGCCGCGCCCGCTCGCCCGGTGCAACCCGGCGAACAGCAGGTCGCCCACCTCCACGTCGCCCGTGTCGGCCCGCCGATATTCGGTGACGATGTCATAGCGGTCCCCCGCCGAGATCGATCCGAGATCGACCTGCTGCGCGACGACGCGCAGGAAACTCTGGATCGCCTTGGGCGGCGCGCCCGCCGCCCGCGCCGAACGATAGAGGCTCTCGCCCACCACGCCCTGGATGCGCAGCGGCGTCTCGTCCACATGGATCGCCGTCCGCTGCACCTGCAGGACCCCGCCGGCCCGCGCGATCTCGATCCCCAGATCGAGCCGCGCCCGGAAGCTCAGCCTGTCCAGCGGCCGCGGCACGTCCCGGCTCGGCCGTCGGCCCAGCACGATGTCCAGCGGCGTGCCCGGCTTCAATCCCGCGCCGGTGTCGCCCGCCACCAGGCTCGTCACCGTCGCCACGTCGCCGCCGCTCACGCCCGCCCGCGCCAGCGCCCGGCCCAGCGAATCGCTGCCGCCGATCTGCGCGCGCAATTCGATCTGCGGCCGCTCCGGCGTCTCGCGCAGCGGCTGCACCGCGTCGGTCGGCCCCATGCGCCGCCCGCTGTCCGCGCCCAGGGCAAGCGGCATGATCATCTGGCTGCGCACTTCGTCGAACTGCCTCGCCGGCATCAGCGGCTGCGGCGCGCCGGGCAGGGCATGAAAGCCCGGCGACAGATAAAGCGCCGCCGCGCACAGCCCGAAACAGGTCGCAAGTCCCCGGAACCAGGTGAAACTTCCCACCCGCTGGCCAAGGTCGGGAACCAGTTCCACATCCTCGGCCCAGTCGCGCAGCTTCTCCCGCCAGTCGCGCCGATCCTCGGCCGGTCCCGCCCTGCGGATCGAGTCAGTCAGCCACAGGGACGCGGAAGCGCCACCCTGCTGGGCATTGATCTGACCATCATGAAACACGGTAAAACACGCCCCCGGGGCAAATATCGCCCGACCCCCGCCGCGCGTTCATCCGCAATTTTGTAAAAGCACAAGGTTAAAGTCAAATAAACACGCCTTTTTTAACCCTTTTTCCGCGACCGGCCGTGCCCCGCAAAGGACCGGCGGACCAATCCCCGGCGCCTTCCCGCCTCCGTCCCCGTCATCCTGGCCTATCCGCCCTTCATGCCGGCGTCTCCTCCCTTCATCCCGGCCGCTCGTCCCGTCATCCCCGCCTCTCCTCCCTCATCCCCGCCTCTCCCCGTCACCCCCGCCTCCTCCGTTCATCCCCGCCCCCTCCCCGTCATCCCCGCGAAGGCGGGGATCCATCTCCCACCCCCACCCCCGCCGCAAGGCCGGCGGCCCACCCGCAAGACCCGCGCACCCCAATTCGACCTCCCGCCCGGGCCTTTCCCCTTGCCCTTCCCCGATCCATGCCCGACATAGCAGGGACCATGGCCCAGTTCGCCCGATCGCCCCTCACCGCCGTCCTGGGCCCCACCAACACCGGCAAGACCCACCTCGCCGTCGAACGCATGTGCGGCCATAGCTCCGGGATGATGGGCTTCCCGCTGCGCCTGCTGGCGCGGGAAGTCTATGACCGGGTGGCCGGCATGAAGGGCCCGGCGCAGGTCGCCCTCATCACCGGCGAGGAAAAGATCGTGCCCCCCGGCGCCCGCTATTTCCTCTGCACCGCGGAATCCATGCCGATCGGTCGGCAGGCCGGGACCGCGAACGAAGGGCTGGCGGATTACGCCTTCGTCGCCCTGGACGAAGCCCAGCTCGGCGCCGATCCGGAACGCGGCCATGTCTTCACCGACCGCCTCCTGCGCGCCAGGGGCCGGGAGGAAACGATGATCCTCGGCTCGGCCAGCATCGGCCGGGTGGTGAAGGCGCTGGTCCCCGATGCGAAGATCATCGGCCGCCCGCGTTTCTCGACGCTCAGCTATGCCGGCGCGAAGAAGCTCTCCCGCCTGCCCAAGCGTTCCGCCATCGTCGCCTTCTCCGCCGAGGAGGTCTATGCCGTGGCGGAAATGCTCCGCCGCTTCCGGGGCGGCGCAGCGGTCGTGATGGGCGCGCTCTCGCCCCGCACCCGCAATGCGCAGGTGCAGATGTTCCTGAACGGAGAGGTCGACTATCTGGTCGCCACCGACGCGATCGGCATGGGCCTCAATCTCGACGTCGCGCATGTTGCCTTCGCCTCGCTGCGCAAATATGACGGCCGCCGCACCCGCCGCCTGACCGTCGCGGAAATGGCGCAGATCGCCGGGCGCGCCGGCCGCCACCACCAGGACGGCACCTTCGGCAGCCTGGGCCATGAGGATGGCGACGCCGCCTTCACGCCGGAAGAGATAGAGGCGATAGAGGCGCACCGGTTTCCGCCGGTGGAGCAGCTTTTCTGGCGCAACGGCACGCCGCGCACCGACCGGCTGGATCACCTCATTTCCGATCTGGAGCAGAAGCCCGACCGCCCCGAACTGCGCGCCGCGCCCGAAGCGGTCGACCTCGCCGTGCTCAGGCGGCTCGCCGACGACCCGCTGGTGATCGATCGGGCACGCGGCAGGAAGCAGGTCGAACGGCTCTGGGCCGCCTGCGGCCTGCCCGATTTCCAGAAGCTGGGCGCCGAACATCATGCCCGCGCCGTCAGCCGCATCTGGCGCTTCCTGTCCGAAGGGACGGGCCACATCCCCCGCGACTGGTTCGCCCAGCAGATTGCGCGACTCGATTCGGTTCAGGGCGACATCGACACCCTTTCCGGCCGGATCGCCGCCGCCCGCACCTGGTCCTACATCGCCCATCGCGCCGACTGGCTCGCCCATCCGGCGGAAATGGCGGAGCGCACCCGCGCCCTCGAAGAAAAGCTCTCCGACGCGCTCCACGCCGCGCTGACGCAGCGTTTCGTGGACCGGCGCACCACCGTTCTGCTAAGGGACATCGGCCAAAGCGCGGCCAATCTGCCGGTCGAAATCGAACAGGACGGGACAGTCTGCGTCGATGGCGAGACGATCGGGCGACTTGACGGATTTCGTTTCTCGGTCGATCCCGCTACCCGGCATCAGGACAGGAAGATGCTGCTGGCGGCCGCTGAACGGCGCCTTGGAAGGATATTGCGAGTGAAGGCTGACGAATTGCTGGGCGCACCCGATACCGATTTCGCGCTCATGGACGAAGCAGGACAGGCCCCCGGCATAAGCTGGAAGGGCGATCCGGTGGCGACGCTGCACGGCGGCCCCGCGCTGCTGACCCCGGAAATCCGTCTGGACCGCGCGCTCCTCGCAATGGGACAGGATGTGCAGAAGCAGGTGGCGGCCCGCCTTGCCGCATGGATGGACGCGCAGAAGGAAAAGCATCTGCTGCCCCTCACCAGGATGGTGGGCAGCAGCGCCGACCCCGAAGTCCCCGCCGTCGTCCGCGCCGTCTTCGCCCAGCTTGCCGATGCCGGCGGCGTCATCGCGCGCACCGAACTCGATTCGGCGCTCGGCCATCTCAACAAGGATCAGCGCCATCTGCTGCGCCGCGCCGGCATCGACATCGGCGTGCTCGACATCTATCATCCCGGCCTGCTGAAGCCCGGCGCCGCCCGCTGGCGCGCCGCCCTGCTGGCCGCGCGCCTGGGCAAGCCCTGCCTGCCCCTGCCCGGCCCCGGCCTCACCCTGATCCCGGCCGGCGAAAAGCCTGAGCAGATGGGCGCCCGCATCGCCGGCTTCCGCGGCTTTGGCGAACAGATGCTGCGCATCGACATGGCCGAACGCATGGCCCGCACCGCGCATGAGGCCATCGCCAGGAACGAGGCCTTCACCGCGCAGAGCCCGCAGATCGTCTCGCTCGGCCTGTCGGAGGACGCCTTCCTCCAACTGATGCGCCTCGCGGGCTTCCGCGCCGTGGAGGCGCCTGCGGAGGGCGGACCCAATTGGGCCTTCCGTGGCCGGCAGAAGGCGCGGACGCACCAGCAGCATCCGGGCCGCGAAAAGCGCGGCGCCCCCGCCCAGGGCAAGCCCCGCAACGACCGGGGGCCGCGCCCCGCCGCCTCGTCCGGCCCTGCCCCCACCGGCAACCATGCCTTTGCGGGCCTTGCCGAACTGCTGGGCCGCAATGGCTGACGCGGGCCTGGTCGCGGCCCACGGCCCCAGCCTGCGCATCGACAAGTTCCTCTGGTTCGCGCGCCTCGCAAAGAGCCGTTCGGTCGCCCAGAAAATGGCGGAGGACGGCCATATCCGCCTCAACGGCCGCCGCATCGAACGCTCGCACGCGCCGGTGCGGGCCGGCGACCTCATCACCTTTCCCCATCCCAGCGGCGTCCGGGTCGTCCGCATCCTCCAGCTCCCCGGCCGCCGAGGCCCCGCCCCCGAAGCCCAATCCTGCTATGAGGAACTGACGGTCGGCGCCTGAAGGGCCGCCTTTGTCGTTCCCGCGAAGGCGGGAACCCATCTCCCAACATTGCCCCAAGTTCATCGACAGGGGAGATGAATCCCCGTCTCCACAGGAATGACAGGAAAAAGCCCACTACCCGCGCCCCAACAATATCCTCATTGACCTTCGCGCCGACCGCGCATAGCAGGGCGCCGATTGTCTCCCTACCAAGAGTGCTGACCCATGACCTATGTCGTGACCGATAACTGCATCCGCTGCAAATATATGGATTGCGTCGAGGTTTGCCCCGTGGACTGTTTCTACGAGGGCGAGAACATGCTGGTCATCAATCCGAACGAGTGCATCGACTGCGGCGTGTGCGAACCCGAATGCCCTGCCGAGGCGATTCTGCCCGATACGGAGAACGGCCTGGAAAAATGGCTGGAGCTGAACACGAAATTCTCCGCCGAATGGCCCAACATCACCGTCAAGGGCGAAGCCCCCGCCGACGCCGACGAGATGAAGGGCATCGAAAACAAGCTGGAGAAATTCTTCTCGCCGGAGCCCGGCGCGGGCAGCTGAAGCGCCGCGCCGCAAGGCTGTCGCGAACCGCCGCCGACATCCTCCTGAAGACTAGCTGTTGCGTTTAATTTGCACCGCCACTCCCGGATTTTGTGTCCGGGGGTGGCAATTTTGTTACGAATCTGCTAAATAGGCGCCAACAGGTGGACATGGTCGCGTCCACTACGGAGACAAATGCCTGATGTTATGATGGTGGCGCCGCGCTTCCCCTGGCTCGTGCACCTTTTCGCACCTGCAACGCGAATGCCACCGCTCCCCCGAAGACATGGAAAGGTTTCAAATGGCTGCCAAGGCGCTGTCCTTTGACGTAGGTGATTATGTTGTTTACCCCAAGCATGGCGTTGGCCGCGTCATAGAACTGCAGAAGGAGCAGATTGCGGGCATGGAGCTGGAACTCTATGTCCTGCGCTTCGAAAAGGAGCGGATGACGCTCCGCGTGCCCACGAACAAGGCCGAGGGCGTCGGCATGCGCAAGCTGTCCTCCAACAAGACGCTGGAGGAAGCGGTCGAAACCCTGAAGGGCAAGCCCAAGGTGAAGCGCACCATGTGGTCGCGCCGCGCGCAGGAATATGAAGCGAAGATCAATTCGGGCGATCTGGTGTCGATCGCCGAAGTGACCCGCGACCTGTTCCGCGCCGATGATCAGCCGGAACAGAGCTATTCCGAACGGCAGATCTTCGAAGCCGCGTCCAGCCGCCTCGCCCGCGAACTCGCGGCGATGGAGGAAACGGACGAGCCGAGCGCGCTCAAGAAGATCCTGCGCATCCTCAACGAAGCCGCACCCCGGCATGCGAAGGTGGAAGGCTGACGACATCCGGCTGAGCCGACGACGGCAGGCCTGAATTAAGGGCGCCCCGAACAGGGCGCCCTTTTTTTGCAATCCAACCGGATGAACGGCGGGAAACCGCCGGTGCGGCGCCGGTCCTATTCGCCCTTCGCGGCGCCCGCGGCGTCCTTGGCCGCATCTCCGACATCGCTCGCCGCCTGGCCGACCTGCGTGGCCGCGCTCTCGACCGCGCTGTCCTTCCGGCTCTGGCTGCTGATCAGGAAGAAGGCGGCAATCGCCACGACCACGACCAGCAAGAGAACCGCCACCATGGTTCCGCCGCCGCCACGCTTCTCGATGATCGTGGTCGTCGCCGGACGATCCTGATAATCCGCCATAGAAATCCTCCTCGTCTTCACGCCACCCGGCGGCATAAATGCGCAAGCGAGCGGGCGGGTTCCTGACCGGATCAGCGGCAATAGCCCTCCCGGCCCGGCAGCACGATCAGGCAATCCTGCCGGCCGGCAAGGTCCTTGAACCCGGTTTCCGCGCCCGTGCCCGGACGAATGCTCAGGTCCCTGCCGTCGCGCACGAAGCGGATCGTCGCCCCTTCGGCCACGCCGGGATAGTCCCCCTGCCGGTCCAGATTGTCCTGATTGGCGATGGCATAATGTCCGGGCCGGCCATCGGGCGACGGCTGGATGTCCAGGAACAGCCCCTCCGGCCCATTCCACCGCCCGACCCAGTCGTCGGTGGGCAGGCCCGCCGCCCCGTTGGCGGCGGCATTGACGGCATCCGGCTCGGCAATCGCCTCCACATCGGCCGGCTGCGCGGCATTGTTCGCGGCCCCGCCCTCGTCGGCGCTCCTGGCGCAACCGGAAGTTAGCGCTCCCATCGCCATCAGCGGGAGAATCAGGCCCAGATTGCGACGATTCATCCATCTTTCTCCTTGCAATTGACCCGATAAACCGCTGAACGCGGGGCTTCGATCCATTTCCCGACAGGGGGCGGAGCCGCTTGCCAGCGGCTGCGGCGGGAAGGCAGGATCATGGGCGGGGAAAAGAGATGGAGAACAAGGTTGAGGGGCGCCCGGAAAGGGCGCGGTTCGTTCGCGAATCCGCCGATGTCCGGCGGCAGGCCCTGATCGAGGCGACGGCGCGCTGTCTTTCGGAAAAGGGCGTGGGCGGCACCTCCGTCCGCGCGATCTGCGCCTATGCCGGGGTTTCGGCCGGTTTGCTCACCCATTATTTCGACGGCGTCGACGCGCTGATCCTGGCCACCTATCGCGATGTCGGTGAAAAGGTCGCCGCCGCCATGGAACGCGCCGTGGCGGAGGCCGGCTCCTGCCCCCGCGCACGGCTCTGGGCCTATCTGCGCTCCAACTTCCAGCCGCCCGTGCTGGACCCCGATCTGCTGGCGACCTGGATTTCCTTCTGGAGCCTCAACAAGACCAATCCCGCCATCGCCGCCACCCATGCAGAAACCTATGGCGGCGGGCGCGAACGCATGGAGGTGCTGCTGCGCGAGGCGGCGCCCCAGATTCCCCGTCCCGACGCGCGCATCGCCGCCATCGGGCTTACCGCGATGATCGACGGCCTGTGGCTGGAACTGTGCCTCGACTCCTCCACCTTCACCATAGAGGAAGCGCTGGGCATGCTGGAGGAGGCGATGAACTACGTCCTGCAAAAGCCGAGAAGCGGCTAGATCGATCAATGAAGCTGGCGGTGATCGTTTTTATCAATCAACCTTGTCGATAAAACCAATTTCACGGCGCCCTGCGCTTTCCCTACATGGGTCGGGCAACAGCAACCCCCTAAAAAGGAACTGGAAAGCCCATGGCGCTTATCAACACGACCATCAAGCCGTTCAAGGCCACCGCTTACAAGGAAGGCAAGTTCGTCGACGTGACCGACGCCGACGTGAAGGGCAAGTGGGCCGTCTTCTTCTTCTACCCCGCCGACTTCACCTTCGTCTGCCCGACGGAGCTGGAGGATCTGGCCGACATCTACCCGACGCTGCAGAAGCTGAACGTAGAGGTGTACTCGGTGTCGACCGACACGCATTTCAGCCACAAGGCCTGGCACGACACCTCGCCGGCCATCGGCAAGATCAACTATTACATGCTGGGCGACCAGTCGGGCCAGATCACCAATAATTTCGACGTGATGCGCCCGGGCGTGGGCCTTGCCGACCGCGCGACCTTCCTGGTCGATCCCGAAGGCGTGATCCAGTTCATGGAAATCACCTCGGAAGGCGTCGGCCGCAACGCGACCGAACTGCTCCGCAAGGTCAAGGCCGCGCAATATGTCGCCGCCAACCCCGGCGAAGTCTGCCCGGCCAAGTGGGAAGAAGGCGAAGCGACCCTTGCTCCGTCGCTCGACCTCGTCGGCAAGATCTGAAGACCTGAAAGGCGTCTGCCGGATCGGGTCGAGTTCCTCCCTGATCCGGCAGCGCCTCTGCATGCCGCGTGCTCCTGCCTTCGCAGGAGCACGACGAAGTCAAATCGCATCATCGCAAACACCGCCGGACCTTCGGGTCGCACCGTTCCGGCGAACATATAGCCGCGCCCCGGATAGGCGCGCCCAACCCAAGGAGACCGAAGATGTTGGACGCAAATCTGAAGGCCCAGCTCAAGGCCTATATGGCGAACATCACCCAGCCGATCGAGCTGGTCGCATCGCTGGACGACAGCCCCAAGAGCCGCGAACTCAAGACGCTGCTGGATGAGATCGCCGAACTGTCGGACAAGGTGACGATCGCCGCCGGTAACGCCAGCCGCGTCCCCAGCTTCATGATCCGCCGCACCGGCACGGACATCGGCGTCACCTTCGCCGGCCTGCCCATGGGGCATGAATTCACCTCGCTCGTGCTGGCGCTGCTCCAGGTCGGCGGCCATCCGTCGAAGGCGGCGCAGGACCTGATCCAGCAGATCAGGGATATTGACGGCGACTTCGCCTTCGAAACCTATTTCTCGCTCTCCTGCCAGAACTGCCCCGACGTGGTGCAGGCGCTGAACCTGATGAGCGTGCTCAACCCGCGCATCAGCCACACCGCCATCGACGGCGCGCTGTTCAAGGAAGAGGTCGACGCGCGCAAGGTCATGGCCGTCCCCACCGTCTTCCTGAACGGCGAACCCTTCGCCAGCGGCCGCATGGAGCTGGAGCAGATCGTCGCGAAGATCGACAGCGGCGCGGCGGCCCGCGCGGCGGAGAAGATCAAGGCCCAGGACCCGTTCGAGGTGCTGGTGGTGGGCGGCGGCCCCGCCGGCGCGGCGGCGGCCATCTACGCGGCGCGCAAGGGCATCCGCACCGGCGTCGCGGCGGAACGCTTCGGCGGCCAGGTGCTCGACACCATGGACATAGAGAATTTCATCTCGGTCAGCCGCACCGAAGGGCCCAAGCTCGCCTCCGCGCTGGAAGCGCATGTGAAGGACTATGATGTCGAGATCATGAACCTCCAGAAGGCGGCGAAGCTGATCCCGGCCAGGGCCGAAGGCGGCTATCACGAAGTCGTCCTCGAAAATGGCGCGTCGCTCAAGGGCCGCACCGTCATCCTCTCCACCGGCGCCCGCTGGCGGCAGATGGGCGTGCCCGGCGAGGATGAATATCGCAACAAGGGCGTCGCCTACTGCCCCCATTGCGACGGTCCGCTGTTCAAGGGCAAGCGCGTCGCGGTGATCGGCGGCGGCAACAGCGGCGTGGAGGCGGCGATCGACCTCGCCGGCATCGTCGCCCATGTGACGCTGATCGAATATGACAGCCAGCTCCGCGCCGACGCCGTGCTCCAGCGCAAGCTCGCCAGCCTGCCCAATGTCAGGATCATCACCTCGGCCCTGACGACCAGGGTCGACGGCAATGGCGAGAAAGTGACCGGCCTCAGCTACAAGGACCGCAACGGCGGCACGGAGCATGATGTCGAGCTGGAGGGCATTTTCGTCCAGATCGGCCTCGTCCCCAACACCGAATGGCTGAAGGACGCGATCGCCCTCTCCCCGCGCGGAGAGATAGAGATCGACGCGCGCGGCGAAACCAGCCAGCCGGGCATCTTCGCGGCAGGCGACTGCACGACCGTGCCCTACAAGCAGATCGTGATCGCCATGGGAGCCGGATCGACGGCGGCGCTGTCCGCCTTCGACTATCTCATCCGCCTCCCCGCGACGGAGGAAACCGCGGAAGCGGCCTGATCGGAATGCCGGAAAACAGGAAGGCGGCGGGGTCTCGCAGGAACCCGCCGCCTTCCTGCCCCATCTGAAGGCCCCCTAACGCCGCATCAACCTCAGCCGGAATATCCCCGGATCGACCTCCAGCATCGGCGCGCCCGCTCCCACCCCCGCATCGTCGCGCTGCGCCAGCACGACCGGCGCCTGCGGCGTGAAGGTGGCGACCGCGCTCCCCGGATCGCCCACCACCAGCGCATCCACCATCAGCGCGGGGCTCAGCCGGTCCAACGTCACGCTGACCAGCGTGCCGATCTGCGTCATCCCGAACAGCTTGCGGGCAAAGGCCTGGGGCAGGCGAATGCACCCATGGCTCGCCGGATAGCCGGGATTATGCCCGGCATGCAGCGCGATCCCGTCCCAGGTCAGCCGCTGCATGAAGGGCATGGGCGCGTTGGAATAGAGGTTCGACCGATGCCATTCCCGCTTCTGCAACACCGGAAACTCGCCGGTGGGGGTGCGATGCCCCTTCATGCCGGTCGACACGCTGGCGACCCCGACCAGCCGGTCGCCGTCATAGACATGCACCCTCTGCCGCTCGATGCTGATGACCAGATAGAGCGGCCCGGCAAAGGGCCCCTCCTCCAGCCAGCGATAGCCCCCCGGCCCCAGCGCCTCCAGCGCCCCGGCCGGCGGCGCCACCGCACAGGTCAGCAACAGCAGGAAGGTCAGAAAGGCGCGCATAAACACCTTCTTAACCATAAGACGGCGCAGCGCCAGCCCCCGGCGGCCTCACATCGGTATCGGATCGGGACGGTCGCCGCCCCGGCGCGTCCCTAAAGCAGGCTCAACTGCGCGACCGGCGCAAAGCTCCTGCGGTGCAGCGGCGTCGGCCCATGCTCGCGCAGCGCGGCCAGATGCCGGGCGCTGCCATAGCCCTTGTTGCTTTCCCAGCCATAATGCGGGTGCGCCGCCGCCGCCTCGATCATCATCCGGTCGCGCGCCTCCTTCGCCAATATGGATGCCGCCGCGATCGACAGGCATTTGGCGTCGCCCTCGACCACCGCCGTCGAGGCCCAGCGCCATTGCGGACAGCGATTGCCATCCACCAGCACATGCGCGCAGTCATGGGTCAGCGCCTCCACCGCCCGCGTCATCGCCAGCATGGTCGCCCAGAGGATGTTGAGGCTGTCGATCTCCTCGACCGAAGCGACCCCCAGGCCCCAGCACAGCGCCCGCGCCTTGATCTCCCCCTCCAGCACGGCCCGCTTCGCCGCGCTGAGCTGCTTGCTGTCGTTGAGCCCGTCCGGGCAATCCTCCCGCCGCAGGATCACCGCAGCCGCCACCACCGGCCCGGCCAGCGGCCCCCGCCCGGCCTCGTCCACCCCGGCGACCAGCCCCGGATGATGCCGCAATTCATGGGCGAAATCAGGCATGGTCATGAAATCCGAACGGCGCGCCCATCGGCCCATGTCCGCCGCCAAGGCCGGGCGCCAGCGCCAGCGCCTCCCGCACATATTTGCGCGCCCGCTCGATCGCGTCGATCATGTCCCGTCCCTGCCCCAGCCCGGTCGCGATCGCGCTGGCCAGCGTGCAGCCCGTGCCATGGCTGTGCCGCGTGTCGATCCGCGCATTGCTCCAGGCCTTCACCACGCCGCCCGGCCCGATCAGCCGGTCGGTCAGCATCGGCCCCTCGCCATGGCCGCCCTTGGCCAGCACATGCGTCGCGAAGCGGACCGCGATCTCCTCCCCGCCCAGCGCCTCCAGCTCCGGAATATTGGGCGTCACCAACGCCGCCAGCGCCATCAGCCGCTCGAACGCCGCCACCGTCGCCTCATCGGCCAGCGCCGAACCGCTGGTCGCCACCATCACCGGATCGAAGACGATGGGCACGCCTTCCAGCGCCGCCAGCCGCTCGGCCACCGCCGCCGCCGTCTCCGCCGATCCGATCATGCCGATCTTCACCGCGTCGACCCCGATGTCGCCGATCACGCTTTCCATCTGCGCGATCACCATGTCGGCCGGCACTGGATGGACGCCCTGCACGCCCAGCGTGTTCTGCGCGGTGATCGCGGTGATCGCCGTCATGGCATGGCCGCCCAACAGCGTCACGGCGCGGATGTCGGCCTGGATGCCGGCCCCGCCGCCGCTGTCGGACCCGGCGACGATCAGGATGCGGGCGATGCTCATCCCCTGAAACGCCGCTCCGCCGAAGCCGGATGCCGCTTCAACGCATCCCCCACCCGCGTCGGCCGGTCCATCAACTCCCCGCCGCAATTGGGGCAGCGGTCGTCCAGCGCCTCCGCGCAGGGCGCGCAAAAGCTGCATTCGAAGGAACAGATGAACGCCCCCGGCTCGTCGGCGGGCAGATCGACGCCGCAGCGTTCGCAATCGGGCCGCATCTCAAGCATGGACGATCGCCCTCCGTCCGTCGTTCGCGCGCAGGCGGGAACCCATCTCCCGCCGCCTCCCCCGGCCCGGACGCGCCGGAAAGGCAGCGCCATATCCGCAAGGACAACCGCAACGCAACGCCGTCACGCCGCCGCCTTCGCCACGGCGTCGCAGATGCGCTCCACCACGTCCCTGACCTGCTCCTCGCGGTCGCCTTCCGCCATCACCCGGATCACCGGCTCGGTGCCGGACGGACGGATCACCAGCCGCCCGCACCCGTTCAGCTCCGCCTCCGCCTGCGCGATCACCTTCCGCACATCCTCATGCTCCAGCGGCCTGCCGCCGGAAAAGCGCACATTCTTCAGCAATTGCGGCACCGGATCGAACTGGTGCAACACCTCGCTCGCCGGCTTGCCGGACCGCACCAGCGCCGCCAGCACCTGCAGCGCCGCCATCGTGCCGTCGCCGGTCGTTGCATAGTCGGACAGGATCATGTGCCCCGACTGCTCGCCCCCGACATTGAAGCCGCCCTCGCGCATCCGCTCCAGCACATAACGGTCGCCCACCTTGGTCCGCTCCAGCGCCATGCCCTGCCCGGCCAGAAACCGCTCCAGCCCCAGGTTCGACATCACCGTCGCCACCAGCCCGCCGCCGCGCAGCATCCCCGCCTTCGCGAAATTGCCCGCGATCAGGGCCATGATCTGGTCGCCGTCGACGATCGCGCCATGCTCGTCCACCACGATCAGCCGGTCGGCATCGCCGTCCAGCGCGATGCCGATGTCGGCGCCCGACGACACCACCGTTTCCTGCAACAGCAGCGGCGCGGTCGATCCGCACTGGTCGTTGATGTTGATGCCGTTGGGCGTGACGCCGATCGCCACCACCTCCGCCCCCAATTCCCACAGGGCGGAAGGGGCGACCTGATAGGCCGCGCCATTGGCGCAATCGACCACGATCTTCAGCCCGTCCAGCCGCAGATCGGCGGGAAAGCTGGACTTGACCGCATGGATATAGCGGCCGCGCGCATCCTCCACGCGGCGGGCGCGGCCGATGTCCTGCGACGCGGCCAGCGGGATCTGCTGGTCCAGCATCGCCTCGATCTTCAGCTCATCCTCGTCCGACAGCTTGTAGCCGTCCGGACCGAATAATTTTATGCCATTGTCGAAATAGGGATTGTGGCTGGCCGAAATCATCACGCCCAGGTCGGCGCGCATCGAATGGGCCAGCAACGCCACGGCGGGCGTCGGGATCGGCCCGAACTGCACCACGTCCATGCCGACCGCCGTGAACCCGGCGACCAGCGCATTTTCGACCATATAGCCCGACAGCCGCGTATCCTTGCCGATCACCACGCGATGGCGATGGGTGCCGCGCTGGAAATGCTTGCCCGCCGCCATGCCGACCTTCATCGCCAGTTCGGCGGTCATCGGCCATTGGTTGGTGCGCCCGCGAATGCCGTCCGTACCGAAATATTTCCTGCTCATCGTCCCTGCCCGCCCCGCGGTGAAGCTCTCATGCTTCCCATAGCAATCTTTGTTCGACTTTCCAGCAAGGACCGGCCATCCCCTTGCGAATGGACGGATTCAATGCAGCGGTCGACGCCCTTTCCGGCGCGGTCTTCATGAAGGTGCCGGTGCTCGGCGCGCAGATCGAGCTGATCGTGCTCTATCTGGCGCTGCCGATGCTGTTCTTCACCCTCTGGCTCGGCTTTCCCAACCTGACCGCGGTGGGCCGGGCGCTCCGCATCCTCAGGGCGCAGCCGCATGCGGGCGAGGCGAAGGGCGACGTCAGCCAGTGGGGCGCGCTGTCGACGGCGCTGTCGGGCACCATCGGCCTCGGCAACATCGCGGGCGTCGCGGTCGCGCTGACGATGGGCGGGCCGGGCGCGATCCTCTGGATGTTCATCATCGGCTGGTTCGCCATGACGGTGAAGATGGCGGAAGTGACGCTGGGCCTCAAATATCGCGTCTTCGACGCGCAGGGCCATGTGCATGGCGGGCCGATGTATGTGCTGAAGGCGGTGGGCGCGGCGCGCGGCTGGCCGAAGATCGGGCTGATATTGGGCGGCTTCTACGCCTTTTTCGCGCTGTTCGGGGCGATCCCCATGGTGCAGGTCAACCAGAGCTTCGCGCAGGTGAAGGTGGTGACCGGCTTCGCCAATGGCTGGGCCTATGGCACGATGCTGGCCGGCGCGGTGGCGCTGGTGACGCTGGGCGGCGCGGCCTGGCTGGGCGAGGTGGCGAAGCGGCTGACGCCGCTCAAGGTCGCGGTCTATCTGATCGGCGTCGCGACCGTGCTGATCCTCCACGCTGCCGCCATTCCGGGCGCGCTGGCGGACATCTGGCACGGCGCATGGAGCGGGCAGGCCGCGACCGGCGGCGCGGTGGGCGCCTTCGTCGCGGGCATGCGGCGCGCCGTTTTCGCCAGCGAGGCGGGCGTGGGATCGGCGGTGATGGCGCACAGCCTGGCGCGGGTGCGGCATCCGGTGTCGGAGGGGCTGGTCGCCCTGCTGGAACCGCTGCTCGGCACGATGATCGTCTGCGCGCTGGGCGGGCTGGCGCTGGTCGTGGCGGGCACATGGAATGGCGGGCTGGAGGGGATCGCCATCACCTCCGCCGCCTTCGCGCAGGTTTCGCCCTCCTTCCCCTGGCTGCTGGCGGTGGTCGTGGTGCTGTTCGCCTATTCGACGCTGGTGGCGTGGGGCTTTTACGGGCTTCAGGCCTGGGGCTATCTGTTCGGCAACGGTCCCCGGGCGCAATGGACCTACAAGATCCTCTATATCGTCGCCTTGCCCCCCGCCGCCGCCATCGACCTCGGCCGCGTGGTCGGCATCGTCGACAGCAGCTTCTTCCTGATGGCGATCCCCAATGTCATCGCCCTCTACCTCTGCGCGGGCGAACTGCGACGCGACGTGCGGGCCTATCTCGCCGCGCCCGAAGAGGATTAAAATCGATTTCAGCAAGCCGCGGTCCTGCACGGACAAATTCAAGTCTCGCCAGCCCGCATGATGTGGGAAGGAATCGGACACCCACCTTACCCCTCTCCCTCGAGCGAGAGGGCTGCGCAGACTTGGCAGCTTGCTGCCTAGTCGCAGCTGGGTGAGGGGGTTGCGATCCAAGGGATCGCGCGGGCCGCAGGCCCGCCCCCTCATCCAACCCCGCCCCGGCTCCTCCGTCGCCAAGGCTTCCCATCCTTCCCTCAAGGGAGAAGGATGGTTTTGAACTTGCCCACACCCCCCTGAGCAAATTCCAATCCGACTGCATCGGCTCGACTGCTCCAAGTTTCCGTTTTGTCGCCTTTTCCAACTCAGCAGATGATTCCATCCGCCCGGAAAGCAAGCCTACCGCCCCATCGCCGCCTCGATCTCCGCGACGGTGCGCGGCACGGCTTCGCTCAGCCGCTGCGAACCGGTCGGCGTGATCAGGTACAGATCCTCGATCCGGATGCCGTAATTGGCGGACTGGACGTACAGCCCCGGCTCCACGGTGATCACCGCGCCCGCCGGCAGCGGCTTCGACATGTCGCCCACATCATGGACGTCCAGCCCGACCAGATGCCCCAGCCCATGGGTGAAGTCGTCCACCCGCCCGGCCTTGCGGAACACGTCCTTCGCCGCCTCGACCAGATCCTCATAATAGACCCCGGCCTTCAGCCTGGCGACGGCCGCCGCCTGCGCGGCGAGGACCAGCTCATAGGATGCCCGCTGTTCGTCGGTGAACCTGCCGCCGGCGGGGAAGGTGCGCGTCACGTCGCAGGCATATCCCCCGACGGAGGCCGCCGCGTCGATCAGGATCAGATCCTTCTCCCCGATCACCCCGCCGCCGCCGGTATAGTGCAGCGACGCCGCGTTGCGCCCGGTGGCGACGATGCTGTCATAGGCCAGCCCGTCGCCGCCCCCGGCGCGGAAGCCATCCTCCAATATCGCCTTCAACTGCCTTTCGGTCATGCCGGGCCGCACCTGCTTCATCGCGGCGAGATGGCCCCGCGCCGTCGCCGCCATCGCCTTGCGCATCAGCTCCAGTTCGCGCGCCTCCTTGACGATGCGCAGCGCGGGCAGAAGGCCGCTGTCGTCCTTCAGGGATACGCCCGGCACCCGCTGCATCACCTTGCCGTAAAGCTCCAGCGCCTTGGGCACGGGCGCGGACGCGCTGACGATCGGCCCCAGGAAATGCAGCGTCTTGGACCGCTCGGCCAAAGCGGTGACAAGGCTCCCCAGCCCGCCGGTGCGCGCCACCCGGGAAAAGCCCGTGCGCCGCTCCACTTCGGTGCCCAGCGGCAGGCGCTCGACCTCCCACCGCTCCGACTCCACATCGCGCGACGGCAGCAGCAGCCATTCCCTGACCGTGCGTTCGGCGGGCGCCATGACAAGCACGGCGTCCGGCTCGTCGACAATGCCGGTGAGCCATGCGAAATCGCCATCCTGCACGAAGGGCGGCGCCACCGCCGCGCTGCTTTCCACCGGCCCCGCGCCATGGACGACGGCGACGCCGTCCTTCAACGCCTCCATCACCCGGCGGCGGCGCTCGCGAAACACATCGGGCGCGAAGGGAACGGTGCCCGAAGGCGTCGCAAAGCCCTGCGGCGGCAGGACCTGCGCCCGCAACCCGGCGGCGCACAGGAACGAAGCCGTCCCGCCCGCGATTATCGACCGTCGATCCCACATGTCGCTGAACTCCTTGCTGAAAGGATTGGAACAGCAAGAGGCGTATGATGTCAATAATACAGTAAAAGGCCCCGCCAAAAAGGCGAGGCCATTCTATGGAAGCTTCTTGGACTTGGGCTCAGATCTTGTCGCCAAGCGCGCCCTTGACCGAACCCTTGACGTCCTGCGCCGTGCCCTTGGCCTTCTGCGCCTTGCCCTCCGCGACCAGATCGGGATCACGCTGGTTGCGGCCAGCCGCTTCCTTGATCGCACCGGCCGCCTTGTTGCCGGCCGCCTTCACCTTGTCGGTCATCTCGCCCATCGGTTGTCTCCTTCAGTTGCTGTTGTCCGATAAACGGACGGGCAGAACCGAAAGTTGCCTCCAATACGCAGGCGGAACGGACGGAAAGAGGAAACAGGGTGACAGGCGGAGTCGGGGGATCGCCCGCTAGAGCCAATCGACGTTCAGCCTTGGCGGCCTGCAAATGACGCTTTTCCGTGATTCCGGTGCTCACCTACTTTGAGTAGGCTGCGGGTCACGGAAAACCATCATTTTCGACTCGTCATCATCTGAATGCCGATTGGCTCTAGTCCGTCTCGGATGGCTTGCGCGCCCGCCGTTCCGCCACGAATTCGCTGATCGCCTGACCGCTGGCGTTCAGCAGCGGATAGGTCCGCGCATCGGACAGCCAATCCGGCCGCCGCGCGCCGCTGCCGTAGAAAGTGTCGTAAACCAGGCTGAACGCCAGAAAGACCAGCGTCGCGCCGATCAGCCCCTTGACCGCGCCGAAGCCCGCACCCAGCACCCGATCGACGGGCCCCAGCACCGACTGCCGCGTGCGCCGGCCGATGGCGTGAGCCAGCAGCTTGCCCGCGCCGAAGGTGATGCCGAACACCAAGGCGAAGGCAAGCACCGCCGCGCCGCTGGTGCTGCCGACGAAGGGCGCCGCCAGTTCCGTCGCCGAAGCGTGAAAAAGGCGGATCGCGAAGATCGCCAGCACCCAGGCGATCAGCGACAGGGTTTCCTGCACGAAACCGCGCATCAGGCCGAAAATGGCGCAGCCGCCGATCAGCAGCAGGACGAGAATGTCGATCGCGTTCATCGCGCTGTTGGCTATCCGCGGCCGAGCATCTGGTCAACAAGTTGCGCAAGCGCGCGATAACCGCTGACCGAAATGCCCTTGACCCCATCGGCCACGGCGGCGGGAACGAAAGCGCGGTTGAAACCGAGCTTGGCCGCCTCGCGCAACCGCAACGGGGCATGGGCCACCGGGCGGATTTCGCCGGACAAGGCGATTTCCCCGAACAGGACGACATCGGCGGGCACCGGCCGCTCCGACAGCGCCGACATCAGCGCGGCCGCGACAGCCAGGTCGGCCGCCGGGTCCGACAGGCGATAGCCGCCCGCGACGTTCAGATAGACTTCGCAGGTCGAAAAGCTGAGGCCGCAGCGCGCCTCCAGCACGGCCAGCACCATGGCCAGCCGCCCGCTGTCCCAACCCACGACAGCCCGGCGGGGCGTGGCCCCGCTGGAAAGGCGGACGACCAGCGCCTGGATCTCCACCAGCACCGGGCGCGTCCCTTCCAGCGCCGGAAAGACGGTGGCGCCGGTCACATTCTCGTCGCGATGGGTCAGGAACAGGGCGGACGGATTGGCGACCTCCTCCAGCCCCTCGGCCACCATCGCGAACACGCCGATCTCGTCCGTGCCGCCGAAGCGGTTCTTGATCGCGCGCAGGATGCGATATTGGTGGCTGCGCTCTCCCTCGAAGCTCAGCACCGTATCGACCATATGCTCCAGCACGCGGGGCCCCGCGATGCTGCCGTCCTTGGTCACATGACCGACAAGGATCAGGGCGGTGCCGCGCTGCTTGGCGAAGCGGATCAGTTCCTGGCTGGACGCGCGCACCTGGCTCACCGTGCCGGGCGCGCCCTCGATCAGGTCGCTGTGCATCGTCTGGATCGAATCGATGATCAGCAGCGCGGGCGGCGCGCCCTCCCCCAGCGTCGTCAGTATGTCGCGCACGGAAGTGGCGCTGGCAAGCTGCACGGGCGCATTGCCAAGCCCCAGCCGCTGCGCGCGCAGGCGCACCTGATCCGACGCTTCCTCGCCGCTGATATAGGCGACGCTGTGCCCGGCCGACGCAATGCGCGCGGCCGCCTGCAACAGCAGGGTCGACTTGCCTATGCCCGGATCGCCGCCGATCAGCGTGGCGGAACCGGACACGATGCCGCCGCCCAGCGCCCGATCGAACTCCGCAATGCCGGTGGTGGTGCGGGGCGGCAGTTCGACCTTGTCGTCCAGCCCCACCAGCGTCAGCGCCCTGCCGCCGCTATGCAGGTCGTGGCGGGCGGAAAAGACCGTTTCGGCCGCTTCCTCGACAATGCTGTTCCATTCGCCGCAATCGTCGCACTGCCCCTGCCACCGGCCCGAAACGGTGCCGCATTGCTGACAGACGAATTTTCGCTTTGCCTTGGCCATGCGGCACGCATATCAGAACATATGCGGAACACAAATCCTCTTTGCATCTTGCCATGGAAACCGGGCGCGCTGTGGCGCATTGTTTCGCCATGAAGACCATTCGCGTCGCGAGCTACAATATCCGCAAGGCCATAGGCACCGACCGCCGCCGGGTTCCCGAGCGGGTGATCGACGTGCTGAACGAACTGAACGCCGACATCATCGCCCTGCAGGAGGCCGACCGGCGCTTCGGCGTCCGCTCTGCGGCGCTGCCGCCCTGGCTGCTGGAGAGCATCAGCCCCTATAAGCCGGTGCCGCTCAACGTGCAGGTCGATTCGATGGGCTGGCACGGCAATGCCATATTGGTGCGCAAGGATGTGGAAATCGGCGCGCACGACGTTCTGCACCTCCCCTGCCTGGAGCCGCGCGGCGCGACCATGGCGGAGGTCAGGTTGGGCAAGACGCATCTTCGCATCTTCGGCATGCATCTGGACCTGTCCGGGCTCTGGCGGCGCAAGCAGGCCGCCGCCGTGATCCACGCGGCAGGGCAGCGCGACGCCATGCCGACGGTGCTGATGGGCGACCTCAACGAATGGAGCGCGGAACGGGGGTGCCTGGCGGATTTCGCACGGCATTACAGCTTCGCGCCCTGCGGCCGTTCCTTCCATGCGCGACGGCCGGTGGCGCGGCTCGACCGGATCATGCATTGCGGGCAGTTGAAGCTGGTCGATTGCGGCGTGCATGAAAGCGCGGGGGCGCGAAAGGCGTCCGACCATCTGCCCATCTGGGCGGAATTCAAGCTGGGGTGACGGCGAAGCTCCATCATGTTCCTGCGAGGGCGGGAGCACCGAACCCTTTGGGCAAACGCGCCTGTCCATCAGCACCCCCTCGACAAGCCCCCCTTGCTCTGCAACTCTCAACCCCATGAAAGAGCGGGAACTCAGGCTCGCACTGGTCTGCTATGGTGGGATCAGCCTGGCCGTCTACATGCACGGCATCACCAAGGAAATCTGGCATCTGGCCCGGGCCAGCCGGGCGTTCCATGACGGCGTGCCGTCCGGCAACAGCAGCGAGGCGGTCTATCGCAAGCTGCTGGAGGATCTGGAAACGGCCTGCGGCGTCAAATTGCGGGTGATGCCCGACATCATCGCCGGGGCCAGCGCCGGCGGCATCAACGGCATCTTCCTGGCGCAGGCGATAGAGACTGGCCAGTCGCTGGACCCGCTGACCGATATGTGGCTCGACAATGCCGATGTCGAAAAGCTGCTCGATCCCGATGCCCGCCCCGCCCGGCGGATCACCAAATTCTGGGCGACGCCGCTTGTGTGGATGGCGGCGCGGCATCCGGGAGACACGGTCGAGCGCACCGTCGCCCCCGATACGCGGGAGGAGGTTCGGCACAAGCTGTCGCACTTCATCCGCTCCCGCTGGTTCGAGCCTCCCTTCGGCGGGGAAATCTTCACGGCCATGATCCTGGACGCCTTCGACGCGATGGAGGCGACCGGGCGCGGCCCGGCGCTGCTGCCGCCCGGCCATCCGCTGGACCTGTTCGTCACCGTCACGGATTTCGAAGGGCATCCGCAGAGCCTGAACCTCAACAGCCCCCCACAGGTGGTGGAGACGGAACATCGGCTCTCCATCGGCTTTCGCGCCCGCGGGCATGGACAGCGCAACCTTGCCGATCCCGCCGAACTGGTCTTCGCCGCCCGCGCCACGGCCAGCTTTCCCGGCGCCTTTCCGCCCTTCACCGTGCGCGAGCTGGACCGGGTGCTGAAACGCCGCCATCGCGCCTGGCCGACGCGGGACGCCTTTCTGGCGCGCGCCCTTCCCCGCCATGCGGCGCGCGGACGCGCCGAGGACGCGGTGCTGATCGACGGCTCGGTGCTGGCCAACGCCCCGTTCGCCCAGGCCATCGGCGCGCTCAGGAACCGCCCCTCCCGGCGGGAGGTCGACCGGCGCTTCGTCTATATCGATCCCAAGCCCGGCCATCGCTCGATCCAGCTCAACCGCCACGGCGAGGCGGAGGAAGCCTCATCGGGCGAGGATGCGCCGCTGCCGGGCTTCTTCCGCACCATTTTCGGCGCGCTCAGCGACATTCCCCGCGAACAGCCGATCCGCGACAATCTGGACGCCATAGATCGGCACAGCGCCCGCATCCGGCGCATGGCGCGCATATTGACCGCTCTGCGGCCCGGCATAGAGGCGGAGGTCGAAAGCGCCATCGGCGGCATGCTGTTCCTGGATCGACCGACGCCGGCGCGGCTGTCCGCCTGGCGCAGCAAGGCCCAGCAACGGGCCGCCAGTTCCGCCGGCTTCGCCTTCCCCGCTTACGGCCACCTCAAGCTGTCCGGCATCGTCGAGGACCTGGCCGACCTGCTGTTCCACCTGAGCGGGGAGGAAAGCCCGCTGATGCGCGAAAGCTACCGCCAGGCGCTATGGGGCCATGTCAGGTCGATCGGCGCGGACCAGTTGACGGAGGATGTCGGACCCGCATCCGCCCCGGTCGGCTTCTTCCGCCAGCATGACCTGACCTTCCGGATTCGCCGCCTGCGCTTCCTCGCCCGGCGTCTGGCCGAAACGCTGGAGGTGGAGGGCGCCGCGGACGACGCCGTCATCCAGAAGATGCACGACGCCATCTACGCCGCCCTGTCGCACTATACCGAATGCGAGGGCGCCGACTTCTACAATGGGGAAATCAAGGCGGCGGCGCGCGAAGTCCCCAATGATCCCGGCGCAGCGCTGGAGGCGGTGGCGCAGCTACGCGGCCTGCGCGAACGGGACGAAGCGGCGGACATGATGCTGGCCGATGCCCTGGCGGCGCTGCCCAGGGCGGCGCGTCGGACCATGCTGCTCGCCTATCTCGGCTTCCCCTTTTACGACATCGCCACCCTGCCGCTGCTGCAAGGGCATGGGATGGACGAATATGATCCGGTCAAGGTCGACCGCATCTCGCCGGAGGATTGCAGCGCGATCCGCTCCGGCGGGGCGGAAGCGACGCTGAAAGGCGTAGAATTCAATAATTTCGGCGCTTTCTTCAGCCGCGCCTATCGGGAGAACGACTATCTGTGGGGGCGGCTTCATGGGGTGGAGCGGCTGCTGGACATCGTGATTTCTGCATGTCCCGCGGCAAGCCGTCTTTCCCAGGAAGCGGTGCATCAATATAGGCGAACCGCTTTCATGGCGATTCTGGATGAGGAGGAGGAGCGGCTGGACCATGCCGCCGACCTGATCGCCAGCTTGAGAGAGGAGATCGGGTGAACGCAGGCAAGACGCTGTTTCCGATGCTGGTGCTGGCACTGGCCGCCGGTTGTTCTCCTGGCTCCGATGGACAGACGAGCGCAAAGGCGGGGGAACGGCCCGGCGAGCCGCGTGACGTCCTCGGTTCCCTCGCGCTACCCGACATGCCTTTGCGCCGGGAAGAGGCGGCGGAGACGCTTCCTGCATCTTCCGCCCTCGCTGCCGCGCCTTCGCGCCCCGGCGGAAAAGGCGCCGGACGGCAGGCGGACGCCGACCCGACGAGCGCCGTGCCATTGCGGCTGCTGCCGATGAAGCCTTCGGTGGTCAACATCCCGCCGCCCCCCTATGTCCCCGACCTGCCGCCATCGGACGGCGCGGCCGACATCCAGCCCTTTCCCGATGAGGTGACGCGCTACATGGTCGACCGCGACAGTTGCGACCATTTCCGGGGCGAGGAAGCCTATGATCCGGAGCGGCTGGCCTATTTGCAGGACAATATCGCGGCGCTCTGCACCGGCACCGATGCGCGGCTGGCGCTGCTGCGCCACCGCTATGCCCATGTCCCGGCGGTCATCTCGGCGCTCAGCGGCTATGATGACCGGATCGAAGGAAATGCGTCGCAATAGGGCCTTATGAAAGGGCGTCGATCTGGGCGGCGAGTTCGATGTCCCGGCGCGACAGGCCGCCGGCATCATGGGAGGTGAGCAGGATGTCGACGCGGTTGTAGACATTCGACCATTCGGGATGATGATCCGCCTTTTCCGCAAGCAGCGCCACCCGCGTCATGAAGCCGAAGGCGGCGTTGAAATCCTTGAAGGTGAAAAGGCGGCGGATGCCGTCCGGATCCTGCACCGGCGCCCATTCCGGCAGATTCCTCAGCGCCAGCGCGCGTTCCTCCCCATCCAGTTTCGCGATCATTTGTCTTTCCCGTCCCTTGCCCGGCCGATTCCTGGCGGCGTTAACTCATTTTCCCAAGCGTCGGCGGTTTGCAGACGATTCGGAACATGCTTTATGTCTCTCCCATGGACGATGCCGGTCAACAGCCCCGATTTGCGCCGACGCGCGAGGATATAGAAAGCCTGGCGCTGGCGGCCCTGTCGCGCCTGCCGGAACCGTTTCGTTCGCACCTGTCGAATGTCGTGCTGTTTGTCGAGGAATTTGCCGATCCGCAGGTGCTCAAGGAAATGGAGATCGACGATCCCTTCGGCCTGACCGGCCTTTACACCGGCCGGCCCGTCGGGGAAGCGGCGCAGAGCGGAGACCTGCCGCCGACGGTCCATCTTTTCCGCCGCCCGCTGCTGGACGAATGGGTGGAAACCGGCGTGCCGCTCGACATGCTGATCACCCATGTCGTCGTGCATGAGATCGGCCATCATTTCGGCCTGTCCGACCTCGACATGCATGTGCTGGAGGACATGGTCACTCTATGAGCCGGGCGGGATTGCACCTGTCGGGCGTCGCCTGCGCGCGCGGCGGGCGGCTGCTGTTCCGCGGCGTCGACCTGGCGATGGAGCCGGGCGGCAGCGCCTTGCTGAAGGGGCCGAACGGCATCGGCAAGTCCAGCCTGATGCGGATTTGCGCCGGGCTGCTGCGGGCAACGGCGGGGACGGTCGATCGCCATGGCCGGATCGCGCTGGCGGACGAGCGGCTGGCGTTGGACATGGAGCAACCGCTCGAAGCGGCGCTCCGTTTCTGGACGCGGTTGGATGCAGTGGCGTCGGACGCACTGGACGCGGCGATAGCGGCAATGGCGCTGGAGCCCCTCCGCCAGGTGCCGGTGCGCATGCTGTCGACCGGGCAGCGCAAGCGGGCTGCGCTGGCACGGGTGATCGCCAGCGGCGCGCCGATCTGGCTGCTGGACGAGCCGGGCAACGGGCTGGACGAAGCGGCACTGGACCTGCTCGGAACGGCGGTTGCGGGGCATCTGGCCAAGGGCGGGATCGTCGTGGCGGCGTCGCACCAGCCGCTGCCGCTGGCGACGCCGGTGATCGTGGCGATGCAGGACCATGCATGGGCGGAGGAGGAGGCATGACCATCCTCCTGACGCTCGCGGCGCGGGATTTGCGGCAGTCCTGGCAATCCGCCGGGCTGTGGCTGCCGGTCGCCTTCCTGTTGCTGGTGGCCAGCCTCTACCCCTTTGCCGTGGGGCCGGACGCGGCGCTGCTGCAGCGGAGCGGCGGCGGCATGCTGTGGATCGCGGCGTTGCTGGCCAGTCTTTTGCCCGTGGACCGGCTGGTGGCGCCGGATCGGGATGCGGGCGTTCTCGATCAGATAGCCCTGCGCGGAATCGGGGAGGAGACGGTCATACTCGCCCGGCTGATCGCCCATTGGCTGGGCTTCGGCCCGGCGCTGATGATCGCCACCCTGCCCGCCGCCGCACTGTTGAAGCTGGACGGGGCGACCATAGGCTTGCTGGAAGCCGGATTGCTGATCGGCACGCCCGCCCTTGCGGCGCTGGGGCTGCTGGTGGCGACGCTGACGGCAGGCCTGCGCTCCAGCGGGGCGCTGGCCGGACTACTGGCCCTGCCGCTCGCCGTGCCGCTGCTGATCTTCGGCGCCGGGACGCTGGGCGACGGAAGCGGCGCAGCGCTCAAGTTCCTGGGCGCAGCGTCCCTGCTGCTGGTCGCGATCACCCCCTTTGCCGGCGGCGCGGCAATCCGCGCCGGGCGGGAGTGAGAGACGGGTTGGGTGGTTTCTTGCCATAAGCCCCTCCCCTGAAGGGGACGCGAAGCATTGACATCCGCCATTGCCCAATATCCCACAAGATCAAGCGTCGGCCCATCGCCGCAGCAGATTGTGATACACGCCGGTCAACCGGATGACCTGCGCATTGTCATGGCCCAGTTCGCCCGCCAGCGCCTGAACGCTGCTGTCGAGATCGAAGAGCATCTGCCGCGCGGCATCGTCCCGCACCATGGATTGTAGCCAGAAGAAGCTGGCCACCCGCCGCCCCCGCGTCACCGGTTCCACCCGATGCAGCGACGATGACGGATAGAGCACCGCATGGCCGGCCGGCAGCTTCACCTGCTGCACGCCGAAATTGGTCTCGACCGTCAGTTCGCCGCCGTCATAGCTGCCGGGCTCCTCCAGGAAGACGGTGATCGACAGGTCCGAGCGCACGCGAAAGCCCGTGCCGGCCTGCATCCGCACTGCATTGTCCACATGGGTGCCGAAGGCCTGACCGCCCGCATAGCTGTTGAACAGCGGCGGGAAGACCTTGAGCGGCAACGCGGCGGCAATGAACAGGGGCGAGCGGCCCAGAGCATCCAGCACGATCTGCCCTGCCTGCTTCGCTTCGGCGCAATCCTCCGGCAGTTGCAGGTTGCGCTTGGCGAGCGCGGACTGGTGGCCGGAGGTGACATTGCCGTCGACCCACTGCGCCGCGTCGATCAGCGCGCGGACCCGGGCGACGGCCTGGCCATCCAGCAGTTCGGGGATGACGGTCAGCATGCCGATGAACCTGGACAGGCACGGATGAAGCGGAAGCGGCCCATTGCCGTCACGCCGCCCCGCCGCGCAGGACGAAGGGAATTTCGACCACGCCCTTGACCCGAACCGCCTGGCCATCGCGCAGCACGGGTTTCCAGCGCCAGCCGCGCACCGCGTCGCGCGCCGCATTGTCGAGCCGGGGAAAACCGCTGCTCTGCGCGATGGAGAGATTCTCCACCGCGCCATCCAGACCCAGCGTCAGAGCGAGAACGACGGTCCCCTGTTCGCGCCTGCGACGGCTCTCCACCGGATAGCGGGGCGGCTTGCCGGCGATCATCTGCGCGCCCAGGTCGCCGCCCTGGACCAGGCTCGATCCCATGGATGCGGCGGGCGGCGCGGGGGGTGAGGAAAGCGCGACGGGAGGAGCAGGCGGCGCAGGCGGCACGATCTCGGGCGTGGTCGCCACGGCCGGCGCCGGCGGCTGGGGCACTTTCACCAATGGCGGCGGCGCGACGATCTTGGTCTGCGGCGGGGGTGGCGGGGCCTCCGCGGATGGAGGCGGAGGAGGCGGTGGCATGAGGTTCACGACCGACAGGCGCGCCTCTCGCACGCGCTGCGCATGATGCCGGACCTGGACCAGCGCGGCGATAAGGACGGCATGAAGCAGGATGATAACAAGAATGGCTGGAACATTCGGCCCACGCCGCGCGCCGTAGCGGGCGGGAGCAGCCTCGAATCGAACGGGTGCGCTGGGGACGGAGAGCGGAACGGCGGGGGATGGGACGATCGCGTCATCCGCCGCCTCTTCAACATATCCATCTGCTACGCGAAGCATGCCAGATCCCCTTTGCCGCCCTGCCGGCGAAACCGGTCCATAACGCGAATCCTAATGCTACTCAATCGCATCTTTACCATGGGACCGTACGGGTGGCGACCCGAGGAGGATAGGAGTGCATCGCCACCCGCCCGTTTCCCCCGGCAAGGGACGAGTGCCGGGGGATAGGGATCGGTCAGAACATATAGTTGAGGCTGAACACCGCCGACCGGGTCGGGGCAGGCTGCGCCCAGCTGTTATTGATGTTGTTGCGCACCGTCGTCACATATTTCTCATTGGTGAAGTTCTGCACATTCACCTGCGCCTTCAGATTCTCCGTGATCGGGTAGGAGGCCATGAAACGGTGGATCGTGTAGCTTGGCACCCGGTAGCCGACATAGCTGTTGGCGACCAGTTGGGCGAGCGACGGCTGGTTCAGCAGGAAGCTGCCCTGATAGGTCAGGCCATAGCCCAGTTCCAGGCCGAAGCCGAAGCGGTAGGTCGTGAACAGACTGCCCGAATGCTTCGGGGTATTGGTCAGCGCGTAACCAGCCGTCGGATCAAGGAAGGTCGTGCTGTTGGCGCAGGTGCCGGCGGCCGGGTCGGTCGCGCCCGGATGAGCGAGGCAATAGTCGGAAACGCCCTGCTTGATCTTGCTCTTGAGATACATGTAGTTGGCGGAAATCGTCCAGTTGCTGGTGATGTTGCCCGACGCGCCGAAGGACACGCCCTCCACCCGCTGGCGGCCGTCCGTCGCCTGATCGGGCAGCAGCGGATCGCCCGACACCACCTTGATCTGGTTGCGGTCGTTGCGGAACAGCGCGAGTGTCAGCAGCAACTGCTTGTCGAACAGGTCGGCCTTGGCGCCGATCTCGTAATTCTTCGTGGTTTCCGGCCTGACATTGCAGGTGCCGCTGCCGCCCGCGGCATTGTCCGCGGTGCAGCTTCCGTCGACCGACGATTTGGACGGCAGCTTGGAGTTGCCGAAAGCGACATAAAGGCTGGTGTCCGGCGTCGGCTTCACGACCGCGCCGATGCGGAAGGAAAAGAGATTGTCGTCCACCTCCAGCCGAGTGCCGACCGTGCTGATCTGGCCAAGCTGCGCCGAACCGCCCGTCGTGTTGTAGGTGAAGGTGCGGTTGAAGCCCTTGACCTTCTCATAGCGGACGCCGCCGTTGATCTCGAACCAGTCGGTGAACTTCATCGTATCGAACAGATAGGCGGCATAGCTGGTCTGTTCCCCGACATTATGCGTGCCCAGGATGAAGTTGACCGGCCCGACATAATTGTTGCTGCCATAGACGCGGGCTAGGCCGGTGGTGGCCGCCGGGCCGACGATGCCGGACGACGGATCGGCGATGTTCACCAGCGGCAGGTAGAAACCAAGGCTGGCGGCGGCGCTATAGGCCGGATTGGCGGCGCCGGCGCCGGTGGCAGGCGCGGTGAAAGGCGCGGCATAGGGATCGAATCCGTTGGCGCTGCGGCCCAGGCTGCCCTGCAACTGGTCGTAGCGCTCCCACAGGGCCGAACCGCCGACGACCAGCGTATGGCCGATGCCGCCGGTGCCGAAATCGGCGCTGAGGTCGATCTGGTTATAGGCGGTTTCATTGGTGATGAAGCGCTGGTTGCCGCGGCCGCCGATCGGCAGGTAATAGCCGACCGGAATGGTGAGCGTTTCGCCGGCGGCGGTCGTGCCGATGCGCTGGGTGCATGCGCCGCCGGTGTCCGGATTGAAGCCGCCCGCCGTTCCGTTGTCGAGGCAGAAGACGCCGTTCGGCTGGCTGGTCACCGTATCCTGGCGGATATGTTCGTACCGCGTCAGGTTGCGGACCTTGACCGTATCGCTGAAGGCATGGCTGAAGATCGCCTGCAGCGACTTGGTCTTGCTGTCCTGGCGGTCGATATTGGCGAAGCCGTAATAGCCCGACCGGTCGAACTGGTCGACGATGCCCCCCAGCGCCGGGAAGTAGCGGATGCCATATTGCGGCATCGCCTTGTCATCCAGATATTCGCCCTGCAGCGTCAGGCTGGTGGGGCTGTCGATGCCGATGGTGATCGCGGGCGCCACGCCCCAGCGCTCATAATCCTCGACATCGCGGCCCGGCACATCGTTGCGGTGATAGACGGCGTTGAGGCGCACGGCGATCAGGTCGTTGACGCGCTTGTTCGCGTCGATGGTCGCCCGATAATAATTGTCCGTGCCGATCCCGGCGTTCAGGATCGTCTTGTCGTCGGCCAGCGGACGCTTCGTCACCAGGTTGATCGTGCCAGCGACCGAACCGCCGCCGTTCATGACCGAATTGGCGCCGTTGGTGACTTCGACCTGCTCGATATTATAGACTTCGTTGCGGTTCAGGAACGCGCCGGAACGCACGCCGTCGACCGTGACGTCGTTCTTCGCGTCCTGCCCGCGCAGGATGATGCGGTCGCCATAGCCGAAGCCGCCCTCGCCCGCGCCGAAGGTGATGCCGGGAACGGTCGACAGCACGTCGCGCAGGGTCAGCAGGTTCTGCTGCTGGATGGTTTCCTTGCCGATCACCGTGATGGTCTGCGGCGTATCGAGCAGCGGCCGGGTATATTTGGGCGATTCCGCCTTTTCGACCTTGATGGGCGATTCCTCGATCGCCGTGTCGGTGACCGTCATCCCGCCAAGCTTGGCGCCCTGCGCTGCATCCTGCGCCTGCGCCTGCGCCTGCGCCTGCGCCTGCGCGGACGAGGCAAAGGCAATCGCGCCGACGCAACTCAGCGCCAGGAAGGACGGTCGTGACAGTGCTTTGGACATGGAAACAGAACCCCTTTCTTGAACCTTGAGGGGTCTGCTATTGCGACTTGTTCGCAGAGTCAACGCTATTGCGAGTAATTATTATTTTATGATCGTATATTATCGTTGAAAAGCCAGCATCTTATCGCGCTCGCCAGATTGGGCGGATCGGCCGCAGCCATGCGCGCGACATCGATGCGCGCGATCAAGGCGTTGACGGGCAAACCCTCCCGCAGGGCGGCCGCGCGCAGGGCTTGCCAGAATATCGGTTCCAGGCTGATCGCGGTCTGATGGCCCGCAATCGTCACGCTGCGCTTGACGGGCGGAGCGAAGGGCGATGCCGCCGGCGCCGAAGCGTCAATGGAAGGCCCCTCGCCTTCCATCAGTACATATGCTGGCCGCCGTTGATCGACAGCGTGCTGCCGGTCACGAAGCCCGCCTCCTCGCTGCAGAAGAAGGCGACGCCGCGGGCGATCTCATCGGCATGGCCCAGACGGCCGACCGGGATCTTGGCGACGATCTTTTCCAGCACCGCCTGCGGCACCGCCGCGACCATGTCGGTGTCGATATAGCCCGGCGCGATCGCATTGACGGTGACGCCATATTTCGCGCCTTCCTGCGCCAGCGCCTTGGTGAAGCCATGGATGCCGGACTTGGCGGCCGCATAGTTGACCTGGCCATATTGGCCCGCCTGCCCGTTGATCGATCCGATATTGACGAAACGGCCCCAGCCGCGCTCCCGCATCCCGCCGAAGGTCGCCTTGGCCATGTTGAAGCAACCGCCCAGATTGATGCGCATCACCTCGTTCCAGTCGTCGAAGCTCATCTTCGCCAGCACGCCGTCGCGGGTGATGCCCGCATTGTTGACGACGACGTCGATCGGCCCCAGCGCCTCGGCCACCTGCGCGCAACCGTCCAGACAGGCCTGGTGATCGCCCACGTCCCATTTGAAGGACGCTATGCCCGTCTTGTCCGAAAAGGCCTGCGCCTTGGCGTCGTTGCCGGCATAGTTGGCGGCGACCGTGAACCCCATCTCCTTGAGCGCCAGGCTGATCGCCTCGCCAATTCCCCGCGTTCCGCCCGTGACGACTGCAACCTTGCTCATAGTGGCTCTCCTCAAAGAATATTGACGGGACGAAACTTACCTCTCCAACCAGCCGGCCAGTTCGCGACGGGCCAGAGTCTCGTACAGATTCATAGCGTCCGGGGAGGCGTTCAAACAACTCAAATGGACAAAATTATTGCCACCGGAAGCGATAAAATCCTCTTTGCCGCGAATGGCGATTTCCTCTAGGGTTTCCAGGCAATCCGCCGAGAAGCCGGGGGTCAGGACGGCAACATTCCGGACATTTTCCGAAGGGAGCTGCCGCAGCACCGCATCGGTTGCCGGGCCCAGCCATTTCGCGGGGCCGAAACGCGATTGGAAGGTGACCCGGACCTCCCGCCCCAGAGCCTCGCCCAGCAGCCTTGCGCTTTCGACGCACTGGTCGCGATAGGGATCGCCCAATTGCCGCGTTCGCTCCGGCATGCCGTGGAAGCTGGCGATCAGCAGGTCCGGCGCGAAATCCAGGTTGGCGAGCTGCGCCTGGGTCGATGCGCGCAGCGCCTCGATATAGGCGGGATCGGCATGATAGGGCGGCAGCGTGCGGATCGCCGGCTGCGCCCGCATCTTCGCCAGAGCCGCATAGGCGGCATCGAGCGCGGTGGCCGTCGTCGCCGCGCAATATTGGGGATAGAGCGGAGCCAGCAGGATGCGGTCGCACCCTGCGGCGACCATCGCCTCCAGCCGCGCGCCGATCGCCGGATTGCCATAGCGCATCGCCCAATCGACCATCGCGCCGGCGCCCATCCGCTCCTGAAGCCCGCGGGCGGCGTCGCGCGTATAGACGGCGAGCGGCGATCCCTCCTTCATCCACACCTGCCGATAGGCATGGGCGGATTTCTTCGGACGGGTCAGCAGGATCGGGCCGCGCAGGATCGGCTGCCACAGCAGTTGCGGAATTTCCACGACGCGCCGGTCGGAAAGGAATTCGGCCAGATAGCGCCGCACCGATGCCGGGTCGGGACCGTCGGGCGTGCCCAGATTGATGAGGAGAAGGCCGATCTTGCCCAAGAATTTCACCCTTCCATCAGCAGGGGCAGGGTGCGGAAACGCCGCCCCGCCGTGGTGAACAGCGCATTGGCGACGGCGGGCGCCACCAGCGGCGCGCCCAGGTCTGTCAGCCCGGCGGGAGGCGCGGTGCTGCGGATCAGTTCGACCGTCACTTCCCCGACATCGCCCAGCCGCGGCAGACCCATGCGGCCCAGCATCGCCCGCGTCGGCATGCCCTTCGCATAGGGGACGGACGCCCCCATGGCGAATGCCAGCCCATGGATCAGGCCGCTTTCGACCTGCTGCCGGGCAATGTCCGGATTGACCTGATCCCCGCCGTCCACCGCGGCGACGATCCGTGAGACCTGCAACTTGCCCTCCGCCATGCCCGCCTCCACCATCACGGCGATGAAGGCGCCGTTCATCACATGCGCCGCCAGTCCCTGCCCGCTTCCTTCTATGCCGCCCTGCCAGCCGCCCATGGCGCCGACGGTGGTCAGGCAATGCGCCAGCCGGGGATTGCCGCCCAGCATCTGGATACGAAAGGACATCGCCTCCATCTGCGCCTGATGCGCCAGCTCGTCCATGAAACTTTCGGTGAAGAAGGCGCCGTGCAGATGCGCGTTGCCACGTGCGAACCCCAGCGGCAGGCCGACATCGGCGGGGAAGTGATCGACCGCCCAGTTGGGCACCGCATAGGGCAGCTCCATGCCCGCCACCGCCAGCCGGGTGGACGTGCCTGACGCATCGGCGCCGGCCTCGTGCGGCAGCTTGCCATGGGCGATGCGCGCCCATGTCTGGGTCAGGGCGCAGGGGGCGGCGACCTTCGCGGACCAGCCTTCGATCGCGCCGTTGCGGCCCAGCTTGCCCGCCATGCGCGCATGGGCGGGGGCGCTGGGCCTGTCCTGGATCACATCCTCCAGCCGCGACCAGAGCAGTTGCACCGGCCGCCCCATCTCGCGGGAGAGGAGCGCGGCCTGCACGCCGGCCTCGAAATCCATGCGGCGGCCATAGCCTCCGCCGGCATGCAGCGGGTAGAGCGTCACCGCTTCCGCCGACAGCCCCAGCGCGCGGGCGATGGCGGCACGGGCCAGGCCGGGCGCCTGCGTCGCCATCCATATTTCCGCGCTGTCCTCGCCGATCCGGGCGGTGGCGCACATCGGCTCCAGCGCCAGATGCAGGCCCGGCCGCACCCGATATTCGCTGGCAAGGATGGTCGCATCCCCGAACAGCGGCTGCGGATCGCCCTGCGCATAGAGCCGTTCGCCGGAGCCGGAAAAGGCCTGCTCCAGCGCCGCCTCCATCCCGGTGCTGTCCACCGGCCTGCCGGAAAGCGCGAAGACCGGATCGGCCAGATCGAGCGCCTTGTTCGCCGCCCACCAGTTGCTGGCGACCGCCGCGACCCACCGGTCCCGCCGCACCAGCTTCAGGAAGCCGGTGACGGATTTCGCCGCGCCCTCGTTGACGCTTTTCAGCACGGCATCCCCGATCGGCCCCTGCCGGATGGAGGCGAAGACCATGTCGGGCAGGCGGATGTCGGCGGCGAAATTATGGCTGCCGTCGATCTTGGACGGGGTGTCCAGCCGGGGAAGCTCCTGCCCCGCCAGCCGGTCCACCTCCGCCTGGCGGAAGGGCAATATCTCGGGCAGGTCGAAGGTCGCGGCATCCTCCACCACCTCGCCCAGCTTCAACCGGCGCTGCCCGCCGTCGGAAATGATGCCGTTCTGGATGTCGCAGCTTTCCCAGGCGACGTCCCAGCGCGCCGCCGCCGCCTTGCACAGCAGCACCCGCGCCGCCGCGCCTGCCTCCCGATAGGGCTGGTGGAACATCGGCACCGACGTGCCCGCGCCCGTCAGCATCAGGGCGCGGCGGGTCGCATATTGATCGATGGTCCATTCGCCCGCCTCGCCCGCCAGCCGGCTCCAGTCATTGGCCAGCCATTCGCGCGCCAGCAGGATATTGGCGTAGAGCGGCCCGATCGGCGCGCTCTGCACGCCGACGGTCCGCCAGTCCGCGCCCAGTTCGTCGGCCAGTATCTGCGGCAGAAGGGTCGTGACCCCCTGCCCCATCTCGGTCTGGGGCACGATGACGACGACCTGGCCAGACCGGTCGATCTTCAGGAAAGCGTTGAACGCGGTCTCGCCCGGCGCGGTGTTGAGACTGGCGCGATAGGAGCGCGGCCATATGGCCCATGCCAGCAGCAGCCCCACCGTGGCACCCCCGCCGACCAGCAGGGTGCGCCGGTCCAAACCCTTTTTCGTCTGCTGACCCTGCTTCCGCGGTGCGCGCCCCATGCCATCGCTGATAGAGGGGCTTGGAAGCTCTGCAAAGCCCTATTGCGCCCGAAGGTTCAGGCGACGGGCCTGAGCTGGAGCCGGCGTATCTCGATGGCGGGGCAGCGATCCATCACCACCTTGAGCCCGGCCGCCTCGGCCCGGGCCGCCGCGGCCTCATCGACCACGGCCAACTGCATCCAGACCGCCTTGGCCCCTGCCGCTATGGCATCGTCCACGACCTCCCCCGCGGCGTCGCTTCGGCGGAAGATGTCGACCATGTCGATCGGCACGCCGATGTCGGACAGGCTGGCCCAGACGAATTCGCCATGGACATGCTCGCCCGCGATCTGCGGATTGACGGGCAGCACGCGATAGCCGTGATCCTGAAGGGTCTTCATCACGCCATAGCTCGGCCGGTCGGGCCGGTCGGAAATGCCGACCAGCGCTATGGTGCGGGTTTCGTTCAACAGATCGGCTATATCCTGCGCATCGGTAAGCGGCATGAGGGGTCCTCCATATTCGCGAGACATGGGAAGGACGCTGGAGAGGCGCAAGCCGTTCCCTCCAACCCCTTCATCCCCACGGAAGCCGGGATCTCAGGCGATAGGGCATGGAGTAGTCTCACGAGGTCCGGCTATCGCCGGGATGACGAAAGAAGGAACAGGGTGAAGACGTCAGCGCCCACCCCGCAGCCACGCAACGACCTTCTCCGCAATCGTGCGGAAAGCCACACCATGCGCGTCGTCCCCCGCCGCCGGAGGATCGCCCGCATCGGACCGGCGGCGAATGTCGATGGCGAGCGGTATCCGGCCAAGGAAGGGCATCCCCATTTCCCCGGCGGCCGCTTCCGCGCCGCCCTGACCGAAGGGGTCCGACACTTCCCCGCAATGGGGGCAGGCATAGCCCGCCATATTCTCGACCAGGCCGATCATCGGCACCTGCGTCTGCTCGAACAGGCTCACCGCGCGTACCGCGTCGATCAGCGCCAGGTCCTGCGGCGTCGAGACGATCACGGCCCCGGCCGGCTTGTGCTTCTGCACCATCGACAGCTGCACGTCGCCCGTGCCCGGCGGCATGTCGACGATCAGCAGCTCCGCATCGCCCCAATCCGCCTCGATCAGCTGGGCCAGCGCATTTCCCGCCATCGGCCCGCGCCAGGCGAGCGCCTTGCCCGGCTCGACCAGATGGCCCATGGAAAGCATCGGAACGCCAAAGGGGCTCTGCACCGGGATGAGCTGCTTGTCCTTCGCCTGCGGCTTCCTGTCCTCGCTGGCCATCAGCCGCGCCTGCGACGGGCCGTAAATATCGGCGTCGACCAGCCCGACCTTCACCCCCAGCCTTTGCAGCGCGACGGCGAGATTGGCCGACAGCGTGGATTTGCCCACCCCGCCCTTGCCCGATGCGACGGCGACGATCTTCAGCGGCCTGCGCTCGGCCGTCATGGCGATGCGCACATCCTCGACGCCGGGCACGGTCAGCGCGCCCTCCCGGATCGCGGCGGCCACGGCGTCGCGCTGATCGGACGACAGGCCCGCCACGTCCAGCACCAGCGACATCACCCCGTCCTTCAGGCGCGGCGCGCTGGCGCGGCCGTCGGTCAGCGTTTTGAGGCGAGCGGCGAAATCTTCAAGCTGGGTCATGGCAGGCCATCTAGGGACTTTCCCCGTCCGGCGAAACCGGCAGGCCGCCGTTTTTCTTGGCCATCGACATCATTCGAAACAATAATCGTTGCGAAGGGCACTGTTTTTCGCCGGAGAGCCTACCTATAGAGAAGGCATGAAGAGATTTTTCGGGTGGATGCCGGGCATAGCGAGCGCCATGGCCCAGGGTCCGTGGGGCGGCAAGAGCGACGGTCCGGACGGCAATGACGGCCAGGGCAAGGGCGGCGAAGGCAAGGGCAGCGACGGGCCGCGCAACCCGTGGACCCAGCCGGGACGCCCCGGCGCCAAGGGCCCTTCCGCGATCGAGGAACTGCTCCGCCGCAGCAAGGAAAGCTTCGGCCAGGGGGGTGGCGGCTTCGGCAATCTGCCGCCCCGCCCATCCGGCAAGGCGCTGTGGCCGGCCGCCATCGGCATATTGGTGGTGCTGTGGCTGGTCCTGACCTGCTTCCACCGGGTCGGCCCGCAGGAACGCGGCGTCGTCACCCTGCTGGGCAAATACAGCCGCACCCTGTCCCCCGGCATCAGCCTGACGCTGCCTGCCCCGCTGGAAAATGTGACGACCGTCGACGTCGAGGAAATCCGCACCATCGACATCGGCTCGACGCGGGCGGAGAGCGAGAATCTGGTCCTGACCGGCGACCAGAACATCATCGACCTCGCCTATTCCGTGCGCTGGAACATCCGCAGCCCGGAACTCTATCTGTTCCAGCTTTCCGACCCTGACTCATCGGTGCGCGAAGTCGCCGAAAGCGCGATGCGCTCCGTCGTCGCCAGCGTCAGCCTGGAGGATGCGCTGGGCGCCGGCCGCACGGAGATCGAGCAGCAGGTCGAACAACGAATGCAGGAGATATTGGACGGCTACCGCTCGGGCATCCGCGTGCAGGGCGTTGCGATCAAGCAGGCCGATCCGCCGACCGCCGTCAACGATGCGTTCAAGGCGGTGTCCGCGGCGCAGCAGACGGCCCAGACCTATCTCAACGAAGCCCGCGCCGCCGCGCAGCAAGTGACCGCCAAGGCGCAGGGCGAAGCCGCCGCCTTCGACAAGGTCTATGAGCAGTACAGGCTCGCGCCCGACGTCACCCGCCGCCGCATGTATTATGAAACCATGGAGGGTGTCCTGTCGAACGTCGACAAGACCATCGTCGAAAGCGGCAATGTCACGCCCTATCTGCCCCTTCCCGAACTCAAGCGCCGGGCGCAGGGCGGCACCGCGCAGGGCAGCGCGACCGTGGAGGGCCAGTGATGCAGAACCTCGTCCGCCATCCCGTCGCGCTGGCGCTGCTGGCCATCGCCGCGCTGCTGCTGATCGGCAGCACCATCGCCATCGTGCCTGAAACCAAGCAGGGCGTGATCGTGCGCTTCGGCGATCCCAAGAAGATCATCAACCGCTATCGCCCCAGCGAGGATTTCGGCAAGACGGGCGCGGGGATCATCCTGCGCTGGCCGTTCATCGACCAGATCGTCTGGATCGACAAGCGCGTCCTGTCGGTGGAGATGGAGCGGCAGCAGGTGCTGTCCACCGACCAGCTCCGGCTTCAGGTCGACGCCTTCGCCCGTTACCGCATCGTCGATCCGCTGCGCATGTATATCGCGGCGGGCAGCGAGGAGCGGGTGTCGGACGCCCTGCGCCCGATATTGGGCTCCGCGCTGCGCAACGAACTGGGCAAGCGGCCCTTCGCGGCGCTGCTCTCCCCCGAGCGGGGCCAAGTGATGGACAATATCGAGGCGGGCCTGAACCGCGTCGCCCGGCAATATGGCGCGCAGATCGTCGATGTGCGGATCAAGCGGGCCGACCTGCCCGACGGCGCGCCGCTGGAAAGCGCCTTCACCCGCATGCGCACGGCGCGGGAACAGGAAGCGCTCACCATCCGCGCTCAGGGCGCCAAGCAGGCGCAGATCATCCGCGCGGAGGCGGACGCCAACGCCGCCCGCATCTATTCGGAAAGCTTCGGCAAGGACGCCCAGTTCTACGATTTCTATCGCGCCATGCAGGCCTATCGCTATACTTTCGCTCCGGACCGGCAGGGGTCGACCACCATGGTCCTCTCCCGCGACAATGATTTCCTGAAGCAGTTCCAGGGGCGTTGATTTCATTACGGAACCAGCGTCATTCAATGAGGGTTAAGGCAAGACGGCGCATCCCGCTCATCGCAGAGTCCCGCCTTTCCTTCGCAAGTTCATGAGAGGACCGTCACGAGTGCGTTACGCTTATGCCATTACCGGCGCCCTGCTGCTCGGCGGCACGGCCATCGCCGTCACGACCAGTTCCAATGTCGGCGCGCAGGTCGCGCAGAATGAAGGCATGCAGGCCGCCGCCCCCGCCGGCGCCCCGGCAAGCCTGGCCGACATGGTCGAGAAGCTGCAACCGGCCGTGGTCAACATTTCCACCAAGCAGCGCGTGCAGGTGCAGAATCCCTTCGCCGGCACGCCCTTTGGCGACCTGTTCGGCGCTCCGGGCGGAAGGCCGCAGACCCGTCAGGCGCAATCGCTGGGGTCGGGCTTCATCATCTCCGCCGACGGCTATATCGTCACCAACAACCATGTGGTGTCCGCCGGCGCCGAAGGGGCCAGCGTCGATTCCATCACCGTCACGCTGACCAATAGCGAGGAATATCCCGCCAAGCTGGTGGGCCGCGATCCCGCGACCGACATCGCCGTGCTCAAGATCGAGCCGAGGAAAGCCCTGCCCTTCGTGAAGTTCGGGGACAGCACCAAGGCGCGCGTGGGCGACTGGGTGATCGCCATCGGCAATCCCTTCGCCCTGTCGGGCACGGTGACGGCCGGCATCATTTCCGCCGTGCATCGCGGCACCGGCGGCACCTACGACAAGTTCATCCAGACCGACGCGTCGATCAACCAGGGCAATAGCGGCGGCCCGATGTTCGACATGCGCGGCAATGTGATCGGCATCAACAGCCAGATCCTTTCGCCCTCGGGCGGCAATGTCGGCATCGGCTTCGCCATCCCGTCGGAACAGGCGGCGCCCATCGTCGACACGCTGCGCAAGGGCCAGGCCGTCAAGCGCGGCTATCTGGGCATTCAGATCAGCCCGCTGGGCGAGGATCTGGCCGATTCCCTTGGCCTCGCCAAGAATCGCGGCGAATTCGTGCAGGGCGTGGAGCCTGGCAAGGGCGCCGACAAGGCCGGGATCAAGGCGGGCGACGTGATCGTCAGCGTCGCCGGCCAGGAAGTGACGCCGGACCAGAATCTCTCGTCCATCGTCGCCAACCAGCCGATCGGCGGACGCGTGCCGATCGTGCTGCTGCGCAATGGGCAGCGGCAGACGGTGACGGCCGTCGTGGGCGAACGCCCGTCCGAAGACGAACTCAACGCCTTCGCCCAGAGCCAGGATGAGGATTTCAGCCAGCAGCAGGAGAACCCCTCCAATAATGGCCAGGCCAGCCAGCAATCGCTGGGCATTTCGGCCATTCCGCTGACCTCGACCATCATCCGCCAGCTCGGCATCGCCGCCGATACGCGGGGTATCGTGATCACCGCCGTCGACGGCTCGACCGATGCAGGCGCCAAGGGCCTGCGCCGCGGCGACGTCATCATCACCGCGAACAACCGGCCCGTCGCGACCCAGGCGGACCTCGACGCGCAGGTGAAGGCGGTGTCGGCGCAGGGCCGCAGCGCGATCCTGCTCCAGGTGCTGCGGCGCGGCCAGCCCGCCGTGTTCCTGCCAGTGCGGCTGCGCGACAAATAAGCGCGCGCGCCGCACGACAGGCCCAGAGCTGAAAACCAGCCGATCGTTACGGGTCGCGCTTGCCGGAAGCCCTGCCTCGCCTCTACAAAGGGGACGGCAGACTCCGGTGGGCGCGGCCCGTCACCTTTTTGGGAGAATGACGCGAGATGAGCGACGGCATTTTCATCGGCCTTGGCGCGCCCGACAAGGACGGCGGCATCCCCCAGACGCTGAACCTGCGCCGGGCCAATCGCCATGGCCTGATCGCCGGCGCGACCGGCACGGGCAAGACCGTGACGCTCCAGGGCATAGCCGAAAGCTTCTCCGCACTGGGCGTGCCCGTCTTCCTCGCCGACGTGAAGGGCGACCTGGCGGGCATTGCCATGGCCGGCTCCCCCACCGCCAAAAATGCGGACAAGCTGGTGGCGCGGGCCAGGGAGATCGGCCTCGACAATTACAGCTATGCCGACAATCCCGCCATCTTCTGGGACTTGTACGGCGAGCAGGGCCATCCCGTCCGCACCACCGTCAGCGAGATGGGGCCGCTGCTGCTTTCCCGGCTGATGGACCTCAACGAAACGCAGGAGGGCGTGCTCTCCATCGCCTTCAAATATGCCGATGAGGAAGGGCTGCTGCTGCTCGACCTGGGCGACCTGCAGGCGATGCTGGCTTATTGCGCCGAAAATGCCGACAGCCTGTCCGCGCGCTACGGCAATGTGACCAAGGCCAGCGTCGGCGCGATCCAGCGGCAATTGCTCCAGCTCGAAAGCCAGGGCGGCGACCATTTCTTCGGGGAACCCGCGCTCGACATTCACGACATGCTGAAGGTCGATGAGAAGGGGCGCGGCTATGTGAACGTCCTCGCCGCCGACAGGCTGATGCAGAGCCCCAAGCTCTACGCCACCTTCCTGCTCTGGCTGCTCTCCGAACTGTTCGAGACGCTGCCCGAGGTGGGCGATCCGGACAAGCCGGTCCTCGTCTTCTTCTTCGACGAGGCGCATCTCCTCTTCGACGATGCGCCCAAGGCGCTGACCGACAAGATCGAACAGGTGGTGCGCCTGATCCGTTCCAAGGGCGTCGGCGTCTATTTCGTGACGCAGAACCCGATCGACATTCCGGAAGATGTGGCGGGCCAGCTTGGCAATCGGGTCCAGCACGCCCTGCGCGCCTTCACCCCCCGCGACCAGAAGGCGATCAAGGCAGCGGCGGAAACCTTCCGCGTCAATCCGGACCTGAACGTCGAAACCGCGATCACCGAACTCAAGGTGGGCGAGGCGCTGGTGTCGCTGCTGCAGGAGGACGGCTCGCCCGGCATCGTCCAGCGCACGTTGATCGCCCCGCCCCGGTCGCGCCTGGGCCCGCTTGATGCCAGGGAACGGGCGATCATCCAGTCCATATCGCCCTGCGCGGGCAAATATGACGCGACCGTCGATCGGGAGTCGGCCGAGGAAATCCTCGCCGCCCGGGGTCAGGCCGCCGCCGCCGCCGCGCAGGCCGCCAAGGCGCAGGCCGAAGCGGACAAGGCGGCCGCCGCCCAGGCCAAAATAGAGGCCAAGCAGCGCGAGGCCCAGCTAAAGGAACAGGCGCGGCAGGAAGCCGCCGCCGCCCGCGAAGCCGCCAGGCCCTCCTCCTTCGACAAGGCGATCCAGTCCGCGACCAGTTCCGCCGCCTCGTCCGTCGGGCGTCAGGTCGCCAATGAAATCGGCCGGGCGGTCTTCGGCGGGTCCAGCCGCAGGTCCGGCGGCATTGCGGGGCAACTGGTGCGCGGCATATTGGGCAGCCTGTTCAAATAATCGGGGAGACATGCCATGCGAAAGAGGATCATCTTCACCTTAGGCATCTTCACACGGGGCACCTTCACCCTGGGCATCTGCACCCTGGGTCTGGCGCCTGCCCTGCCCGCCCATGCACAGGATTATCGCGACCTGCGCCGCGCCACGGACGCCGCCATCGCCAGCGACATCGCCCGCGACCGTCAGGCCGAACGCGATGCCAGACGCCAACCCTATGTGTCGCCCGGCTACGGCCCGATCCAGACCGCCACGGCAGCCCGCAATGCCTGCGCGGCCAAGGCGCGGGAAGAGGCAGGACCGGGCGCGAAGGTCCTGGGACGGATCGCCGCCAGCACCATGTCCACCGGTTGGGAAGTGGAAGGCGAAGTCGGTCCGTTCGACGGCCGGCGGTCGGTGCCCTTCGTCTGCTCGGTGCGCAATGGATCGGTAAGCGGCATCCTGTTGCAGCCGGATCGATAGGGTTCGACCCCACCGACACGGAAAGCCTGCCCAGCCGAAAGCCGCCATGCCCAAGCGCATGGGGAACAGGCCCGATCTCCTCTAAAGCCAGACCATCACCGCCCCAAATATTGCTGCGCCTTTTCTCTACCGCCGCGGTTGCGAGGATCATTGTGCAGGCGCTAAGGAGGGCGCATGCTTAGCCCCCCGGTTCCCGCCCATCCCCTGCGCTTCGGCAATTTCCGGGCCTATCTGCTGGGGCGGCTGGCGACGGTTCTGGCGCAATATAGCATGATGATCATATTGGGCTGGCAGGCCTATAATGTCGCCCGCGAAACGATGAGCACCGCCGCCGCCTCGGCCCAGCTCGGCCTGATCGGGCTGGCGCAGTTCCTGCCCCTCTTCTTCCTGACGCCCGTGACGGGATGGGTGGCCGACCATTTCGACCGGCGCCTGATCACCCGTTTCACCCTGCTGCTGCTGGTGCTGGCGTCGGCCGTCCTCGCCTTCGCCACCTATGAGGGCTGGGTCAGCCTGCCGCTGATCTTCGGCATCGCCGCCCTGGTCGGCGTCGCGCGTGCATTCAATGGCCCGGCCTATAGCGCGCTCGCCCCCAATCTGGTCCCGCGCGAACTGCTGCCCAACGCGATCGCCATTTCCAGCGTCGTGTGGCAGGCGGGCATGATCGCGGGCCCGGCGCTGGGCGGCTATGCCTATGCGATGCAGCCTTGGGGGGCCTATGCGCTGGCGTCGGGGCTGTTTACGGTCGCCCTGCTCTGCATGATGCTGATCGGCCCGGTGCCTCAGCCGCCGCGCGACACCAGCCGGCACCCGGTGCGCCAGATGATCGACGGCCTCACCTATGTCCGCACCAACCGGCTGGTTCTGGCGACCATCACGCTCGACCTGTTCGCGGTGCTGCTGGCGGGCGCGACGGCGCTGCTCCCGGTCTATGCCCGCGACATATTGCATGTGGGTTCGGCCGGCCTCGGCCATCTCGCCGCTTCCCCCGGCATCGGCGCGGGGGTCACGGCCCTTTTCTTCTCCTTCCGGCCGATGAAGACGGAAGTCGGACTCAAGATGCTGGGCGCCGTCATCCTCTTCGGCATCGCCACGATCGTCTTCGGCTCGACCGCCTTCCTGCCCCGCGCCATCGCGCCGGAAGTCGGCATCGGCGCGCTGATCCTGCTGGGATCGGCCGACATGGTGTCCGTCTATGTCCGCCAGTCGCTGATCCAGCTTCACACCCCCGACGAGATGCGCGGCCGCGTATCCAGCCTGTCGCAGCTCACCATTTCCGCCTCCAACGAACTGGGCGAGGCGGAGTCCGGCTTCCTCGCCGCGCTGGTCGGGCCGGTCGCGGCGGTGATCGGCGGCGGGATCGGCGCCATCGTGATAACCCTTATCTGGGCGAAGCTCTTTCCAGAACTCCGCCTTGCCCGTACCTTCGACCCACCCGAAACAAGGGCGGCCGAGCCCACGCAGGAGAAAGTGCAATGAAGGCATCCAGTATCTTGGAAACCATCGGCAACACGCCGCATATCCGCGTCAACCGGCTGTTCGGTGATGCGGAGGTGTGGATCAAGTCCGAACGGTCCAACCCCGGCGGGTCGATCAAGGACCGAATCGCCCTGTCGATGATCGAGGCGGCGGAGGCGTCGGGCGATCTCAAGCCCGGCGGCACCATCATCGAACCGACATCCGGCAATACCGGCGTCGGCCTGGCCATGGTCGCGGCGGTCAAGGGCTACAGGCTGATCCTGGTCATGCCCGAGAGCATGAGCCTGGAACGCCGCCGGCTGATGCTGGCCTATGGCGCCAGCTTCGACCTGACGCCGCGCGAAAAGGGCATGAAGGGCGCGATCGAGCGTGCGCTGGAACTGGTCGAGCAGACCCCCGGTTCCTGGATGCCGCAACAGTTCGAGAACCCCGCCAATATCGACGTGCATGTCCGCACCACGGCGCAGGAAATCGCCACGGATTTTGCCGACTCGCCGCTTGACGCGCTGATTACCGGCGTCGGCACCGGCGGCCACATCACCGGCGTCGCGCAGGTGCTCAAGCAGCTCTGGCCCCATCTGAAGGTCTATGCGGTCGAACCGACCCTGTCCCATGTCATCAGCGGCGGCCAGCCCGGTCCTCACCCGATCCAGGGGATCGGCGCGGGCTTCATCCCCGCCAACCTCCACACCCAGTTGCTGGACGGCGTGATCCAGGTCGATCCGGCCGACGCCAAGGAATTTGCCCGCCGCGCCGCGCGGGAGGAAGGCGTGCTGGTCGGCATCTCCTCCGGCGCGACGCTGGCCGCCATCCATCAGAAGCTGCCGGAACTCCCGGCGGGCAGCCGCGTTCTGGGCTTCAACTATGACACCGGCGAACGCTATCTGTCGGTGCCCGACTTCCTGCCCGAATAAGGCCAGACACAGGCTAGAGCCGGAACGGGCATGACCGACGCAAACCCCACCAGCCAGCCGCATCGTTCGATGTGGCTGCTCTGGCTCGTGCTGTTCGTCGGCCTGCCCGCTATGGTTTCCGCCTGGGAGGCGCGGGTGCCTCCCGGCAGGCCGCGCCCGGAAGCCGTCGCCGCCGCCCGGCTCACGCGCCCCGCCACGCCGCCGCCGGCAGTCGCGCCGGTGGAGGTCTATGCGCTGGAGCGCGATCAGGCGCGGGCCTTCAACGCCGCCATTCCCTTCTCCCGCCTGCCCAATCCGGCGGCGCGGCCATTCCTCTTCTCAGGATCGCCCATCGACCTCGCCCGCGCCACGGACTGCCTGGCCGCCGCGCAGCTTTACGAGGCGGGCGACGATGCCGTGGGCGAGCGGGCCGTCGCGCAGGTGGTGCTGAACCGCGTGCGGCATCCCGCCTTTCCCAAGACGGTCTGCGGCGTCGTCTTCCAGGGGCAGGAACGGGCGACGGGGTGCCAGTTCACCTTCACCTGCGACGGCGCGCTCGCCCGCACGCCGACACAGGCGGCCTGGGAAAGGGCGCGGGACATCGCGCGGGCGGCCCTGGCGGGCAAGGTGTACAAGCCGGTCGGCTACGCCACCCATTATCATACCGATTGGGTCGTGCCCTATTGGAGCGGCAGCCTGGACAAGATCACGTCCGTGGGCACCCATCTCTTCTTTCGCTGGCGGGGCTGGTGGGGCACGCCCCCCGCCTTCCGCCGCGCGGGCGAAAGCGGCGAGCCGCTGGTGCAGCGCATCGCGCGCCTGTCCGCCGCGCACCAGGGCGATCCGGATGCGCCCGCCGGTCTGTCCCCGCCTGCCCTGACCGGCGGCACGCTGGCCGACCTCGCCGCCCGGCCGCAGCAGGCGATAGGGGCGGATTCGCTGGGCCGGACGATGGCCGGCGTCCGGCTCATCGCCATCGCGCCGGGGGCCAGGAGTTTCCTGGTCGAACTGGGGCGCGCCATCTCCCCCGACAGTTGGCCGACCATGGCCCAGACCTTCTGCGCCGGGCGCCCGGAATGCCGGATCATGGCCTGGCGAGCGGGAACCGCGCCGGGCGGCCTGCCTCTGTCGGGCGACCAGATGGAAAGCATGGCCTTCGCCTATATCCACAACAGCGCCACGGGATTGCAGCGCTCGCTCTGGAACTGCTTCCAGACGCCGCGCGGCAACAAGGATGAATGCATGCTCCAGCGGAACCCCAGGGCGGCAGCCCCGCCGCCGCCCGCCGCCGCGCCGGAACTGGCGGGCGTGCGCCGCAAGGAACGCTTCGAAGTGGTGAAGATCGCGCCGCCGTCGCCGGCCGTGACGGCGCCCGCCCAACCCTGAAGGGCGCTCCGCCTCGCCTGCTATTCCATGTCCTCGAACCCGCTCAGGCGCGGCAGCGCGCCGATGCGGGCGACCAGTTCGGACTGGCGGCTGCAATCCAGCTTCACATAGATATTCTTGATCTGCGTCCGCACGGTGTTGAGCGCCACGCCGCGTTCCTGCGACAGGTCTTCCAGGCCCCGTCCCTGGCAAAGCGCTTCGGCCACCTCCGCCTCCGCCCTGGTGAGGCCGTAAAGCGATCGGATGCGGCTGGCGAGGCTCTGGTCCCGGTCCGCGGGATCGGTGGCGATCGCGACGATCTGCCGCTCCATGCCGACCCGCACCGCGGCGATCGACAGCACATAGGGCGCGCCCCGTTCGCGATGGACGAAGATCGCGCTCGCCTGTCCACCCTGCCGGGCCGTCGCGGCCCTGAAGGCGGCCTGCAACGCTTCGTCGTCGCGGGGATCGCGCGCCTTCAACTGCCGCTGACGCAAGCTCAGCGCATCACCCCGGCGCAGCAGCGCGTCCGCCATCCGGTTGCAGTCGATCAGCGCGCCGTTGGCGCGCAGGGTGAAGACGGCATGGCCCACCATGTCGAGCGTGGCGTGCAGCGAACGGCCATAATGGTTGGCGCGGTCCAGCTTGCTGCGGATCGCGAACATGCGGCCGATATGATCGATGCTGTCCTGCATCGCCCGCACTTCGTCCTCGTTGAACGGCTTTTGCGCGCGGCCCCGATGCAGGCCGATATGGCCGGTCGTCCCGTCCTTCCGGATCACGCCGCCCAGGCAACGGAAAGTATCGTCGCCCATGCCCTTGATCCACTCATTGTAGATGCGGCTGCCTTCATAGGCATGGGTCGGTACGAGCGCTTCGACATTCCAGACGCGATTGACCGCCTCTGCCCGGTCCAGCGCAACGCCCCAAATGTCGTCGTCCTGAAACTCCTCGTCGTAAAGCGCCATTTGCGCATCGGTGAAATAGCCGGAGTAGGAGATTTCCGCGACATGCTGGGGCGTGCGGCCCCAATGCAGAACGCCCGAGCGCGCGCCGACCGCGTCGGCCAGCGTCGAAGCCAGCCGGTCGAACGCGCCGTCGTCGGTCGCCGCGTCGTAAATATCCTCCGTCCGGATCACAGCTTTGCCCCGATCTCTCCACGTCCCCATGCGGAATATACGCAATTGCGCCCTGCCGCATTGCACAAATCGGACACCGATCCATTCAAATTGCTGGAAAAACGGATAAAGCTGCCGTCGTGCCGCGTCCCTTGCTCCTCCTCCCCCGCTTTTCCGCAGACGGGGCCTGGCTTCCGGTCCTCGCCCTGTCGGCCATGACGCTGCTGGTCCAGGGGTGCACGCTGATGTCGCTGGGCGTGCTCCTGCCCGGGATCGCGGCCGATTTCGGGGGGCAGGCGGGCGGCGGCGCCACCGCGTTCCTGCTGGCGATGAGCCTTGCCAGCCTGGCGGTCGGCTCGTCCATGGGAAAAGCCGGCGTCCGGCCGGTGCTGCTGATCGGCGTTCTGCTCAGTGCGGCCGGCTTCGCGCTCGCCGCCATCGCGCAGCAGCGAACGGCCTTGATGGCGGGCATGGCGCTGTCGGGCTTCGGCGCGGGCGCATCGACCATCGTGCCCGGCATCGCCGTCATCACGCGGCATCATGTGGCGCGGCGAGGCCTGGCGCTTGCGGTCTTTCTGGGCGCCGCCGTCGTCGCGGGCGCCGTCGTACCGCCATTTGTCGCGGCGGCCATGACCTTCTGGACCTGGCGCATGGCCATGCTGTTCTGCTCGGCGGCGATCGTGCTGGCCTGCCCCCTGCTGGTGCTGCTCGTCCCCGGGGACCGGACGGATGCCGGGCCGATGCCGGTGGAGCGGACCGCGCTCCCGGCAGCCATCCGGACGGGGAATTTCCTCCGGATCGTGCTGGCCATGACCCTGTTGCAGCTCGCGATCAACGGCGTGCTGTTCGCGGCGGTGGACAGCCTGATGGCGGAGGGCCTGAGCCAATCCACGGCGGTCCTCGCCTATAGCAGCGCCAATCTGCTCGGCCTGCCCGCCCTGTTGATGGGCGGCATGCTGGCCGACCGGCTCGGCGCGCGGCACAGCCTGACCGCGACGGCGCTGCTGCTGGCCGCGGGGACCATGGCGCTGCTGGGCGTCCGCATGATGGACATGGCCGGGGTCTGGCTGTTCGTCCTGCTCTGGGGCGTTGCGAGCGCGCTGCCGGGCCAGTCGGGATCGATGCTGCTGGCCGACGCGGTGGAGGCGGAGGTGTTCCCCCGGCTGCTCGGCCTCAACACCGCGATCATCAGCCTGGTTGGCGCGCTGGCGCCGCTCTGGACAGACCAGATGCGCGCGGCGGGCGGCGGTTACGGCTTGCCCGTCTCGGTCTATGCGGCACTCGCGCTGGCCGCCGCGCCGCTTATCGCATCGGTTCGTTCGTCACAGGCCGAAGCTGGCTGACAGACCGACAGTGCGCGGCCGTTGCGCCATTTCGCGCAGCGGCGATCCGGTTACCGGCACTAGCTCCGCATTGCGGTAGAGCAGCGCGCGGCTGTTCAGCAGATTGTCGGCAAAGGCGGACAACTGCCAGCCATCGCGGCCAAGCCCCATGCGCAGGAACAGCAGTTCGCTTCCCTCGCCCGAATAGACACGCGGATCATAGGCCACCGACCGGGTCGAAGGTGCGCGGCGATAGCGCCCTGCCTGCCGCCATTCGGTCCGCACGAAACCGTCCAGCCGCCCCGGCAGCGTAAAGCCATATTCCGCCGCCAGCGTCCCCGACCATCGCGGTACATAGGGTATCCGGTCGCCCGCCGCGACGATAGTCGAGCCTGGAAGCCCAACATCGCGGCGGAAACGCGCATCCACGAAGCCGAACGAGAAATCCAGCACCAGCCGCCGCAGCGGCTCGCTCCGTAACGCCAGCTCGACACCCTGATTGCGAGCCGCCCCCAGGTTGTCGACATAGGAAAAGCCGCAATTGGGCAAGGTGACGGACTGCTGTATGCGTCGCCAGTCGATGCGGAAAGCGGCCAACGACAAGTGAAGCCGCCGAGCGGGCAATCCCGCCTTTACGCCCACCTCATAACTCCAGAGCGAGTCGGAGCCATAGCTGTCCGGTGCGGCAGCGCGGCCCAGCGCCGAAAGATCGGCCGCGCAACTGTTCGCCGGCACCGCTCCATTGGTCCCCCCGCCGCGAAAACCCTTGCCGGCGCTCAGATAGACAAGACTGTCGCCCCCCGGTCGCCAGGACAGCCCGGCATAGGGAATGAGGGGCGTATCGCTTTGTCCCCGGGGCCCGACCGCGTTGCTGCCGCCCGCAAAAGGCCCCTCCGACATCAAGCGGAAGCGCAATGGATTATAGGACAGACGCAGGCCTCCCGTCACTTCCCAACGGGGCGCGAAGGTCCAGTTTGCCTGCCCGAAAACCGCCAGCGTGCGCTCGCGAATTTGCTGCCGGCTTTGATAGCTCAGCCCGCCGGGCAGCAACGGCAGGCCGAAAATCTCCTCGATCGACAGGCCCAGTTGCGACTGCGCGAGATCGGCGATCCCAGGCTCGACCACATGCTGTTCCATGGCGATCCGCGATCGGCTGTAGAAGCCGCCGACGAGCCAGCGGACGGACGCACGAGGATCGGCGGATGCAATGCGCAACTCCTGCGTGAAAACCGTTTGATCGACCGTCGTCCGGCTATAGCTGCCGCCGGGCGTACGGATTCCCGGGACCATGCCACCCAATATGATCTCTCCGAAATATCCCGAATAATCCACTATCTGGCGGTTGCGGCGGTCCAACCAGGCGGTGACGCCGGTGAGCACGGCGCCGCCCAGGTCCAGCCGCGCAGTGAGGCCGGGCAAAAGGAAACGATCATGGCCCGGCTGGCGGAGGCTGGCGGTCTGACGGAAGAGACCCAGGCTGCTTTCGTAAAAGGGCAGGTCGCCCCGCTTCGCCCTCTGGAAGAAAAGCGACGGCGTCAACTCCAGGCGCTCGCCAAGAGCCGCCTTCAACGCGAAGCGCAGACCCAGCGCCGCGTCGTGATCGATATTCTTCGTCAACAGCCCGCCGGAAACAGGGCCGAACCGGTCGATAACGCCGGCATCGCGGCGATAATAAGCGCTGACGCGCATGCCGATCTGGCCGGGCAATATGGCGCCGCCCAGGGCCGCCTGCATTTCGCGGCTGAATCCCCCTCTCCCGACCAACGCAAACTCGCCGCTGGCCTGCCCATCCAAGCCTTCCAGTTGAGGCTGCCGGGTCAGGGTGCGGATGGTGCCGCCCATGGAATCCGCGCCGAACAGCGTGCCCTGCGGCCCGCGCAGCACCTCGACGCGGTCGAGGTCGAAACGGCGCAGGTCGGGATTGCCCGCCACCTCCAGCGACCGGATCTGAATAGGCACGTCATCGACATAGAGGCCAATCGTGGATGCGCCGATGGGAGAAAAGACGCCGCGCATGATCGGCTGCTGCGCACCAAAGGCACCTATGGTCGGCATGGTGAGATTAGGCACGACGCCAGCCAGATCGGCCAGCCTGGCAATACCGCGCCGTTCCAGATCGGCCGCATCAAGGCGGTCAAGACTGATCGGCACCCTCTCCTGCGCTTCGGCCACGCGACGGGCGGTGACGAAGACGGCATGCTCGCCGGCGGAAGGTTCCCCGGCTTCATCGTCCTCCTGCCCATAGGCAGGCGCCGCCATGGCCAGTGCGAAAGCGCAACACAGACGCGCCCATGGCTTCACGACAGACGAGCAGACGGCAGAAGAGGTTGAATCCCGGCAAAAGCCATCCCATCTCTCTACAGCAACGACCTGACGCGGCAACCAGCCAGAATCAACAGACCTGCCCCCTTCACAAGAGCGGGCATAGAGCCTATATGGGTCTTTCAAATCCGGCTCTTGCACTGCCCTCGGGCGTGCGGGAACCGTCCCCCGGATCGCCCGGGGACCGGCTTCGTTTAGCGCACGGGACCGGCGGGATTGGGCGAAAACGGCGGGTCACAAGACGCTGACAGTGCGGATCGGACAGTCCCGGCCCGCACTTTTTTGCGTGGCGGTGGAGGGGCGAATCACCCCTGAAACCGACAGGCCAGGCTGAATTTTCGCTGCGATGCGAAAAAATGCGACGAACAACCAGGCAGGATACGCAATGGCGACCAAAGCTCTCCCCACGATCAGCAATACCGGCGCGAAGAAGCGCATCAGAAAGGTATTCGGCGACATCCACGAAGTGGTGCAGATGCCGAACCTGATCGAAGTCCAGCGGGAGAGCTATGAGCAGTTCCTCCGTTCCGATCCGTCGATCGGCTATGTCTCCGGCCTGGAAAAGACCCTGCGCTCGGTCTTCCCGATCCGCGATTTCGCCGGCACCGCCGAAATGGACTTCGTCCATTACGAGCTGGAAGACCCGAAATATGACGTCGAGGAATGCCGTCAGCGCGGCATCACCTATGCGGCGCCGATGCGCGTCACGCTGCGCCTGATCGTGTTCGAGGTGGATGCCGACACCGAAACCCGCTCCGTTTTGGACATCAAGGAGCAGGACGTTTACATGGGCGACATGCCGCTCATGACGCAGAACGGCACCTTCATCGTCAACGGCACGGAGCGCGTCATCGTGTCGCAGATGCACCGCTCGCCGGGCGTCCTGTTCGACCATGACCGGGGCAAGACCCACTCTTCGGGCAAATATCTGTTCGCCGCCCGCGTGATCCCCTATCGCGGTTCGTGGCTCGACTTCGAATTCGACGCCAAGGACATCGTCAACGTCCGCATCGACCGCAAGCGCAAGCTGCCGGTCACGGCGTTGCTCTATGCGCTCGGCCTCAATGCCGAGGACATTCTGGGCTATTTCTACAACAAGGTGACCTTCCTGCGCGGCGAAGGCGGCTGGCAGATTCCCTACACCGCCGAAGCCTGGCGCGGCCAGAAGCCCGCCTTCGACATCGTCGACGCCAAGTCGGGCGAGGTGGTGTTCGCCGCCGGTCACAAGATTTCGCCCCGCGCCGCCAACAAGGCGGAGAAGGACGGCCTTGAAACCCTTCTGATCCCGACCGAGGAAGTCTATGGCCGCTACAGCGCCTATGACCTCATCAACGAGTCGACCGGCGAAATCTACATCGAGGCCGGGGACGAAGTATCGCCGGAAAATCTGGAGAAGCTGGACAAGGCGGGCATCGACCGCCTCGAACTGCTCGACATCGACCATGTCACCACCGGCCCGTGGATCCGCAACACGCTGAAGGCCGACAAGGCCGAGGAGCGGGACCAGGCGCTGGCCGACATCTATCGCGTGATGCGCCCCGGCGAACCGCCGACGAAGGAAACCGCCGAAGCCCTCTTCGCCGGCCTCTTCTTCGATCCGGAACGCTACGACCTGTCGGCCGTGGGCCGCGTCAAGCTCAACATGCGCCTCGACCTCGACGCCGAGGATACCGTCACCACCCTGCGGACCGAGGACATCCTTGCGGTCGTCAAGGAACTGGTGAACCTGAAGGACGGCAAGGGCGAGATCGACGACATCGACAATCTCGGCAACCGCCGCGTCCGCTCGGTGGGCGAACTGCTGGAAAACCAGTATCGCGTCGGGCTTCTCCGCATGGAGCGCGCCGTCAAGGAACGCATGTCGAGCGTCGACGTGTCGACCGTGATGCCGAACGACCTCATCAACGCCAAGCCCGCCGTGGCCGCCGTGCGTGAGTTCTTCGGCTCCTCGCAGCTTTCGCAGTTCATGGACCAGACCAACCCGCTGTCGGAAGTCACCCACAAGCGCCGCGTGTCGGCGCTTGGGCCGGGCGGCCTGACCCGCGAGCGCGCCGGCTTCGAAGTCCGCGACGTTCACCCGACCCATTATGGCCGCATCTGCCCGATCGAAACGCCGGAAGGCCCGAACATCGGCCTGATCAACAGCCTCGCGACCTTCAGCCGCGTGAACAAATACGGCTTCATCGAAACGCCCTACCGCAAGGTGATCGACGGCAAGGTAACGAACGAGGTCGTCTATCTGTCGGCGATGGAAGAAGCCAAGCACACGATCGCGCAGGCCAACGCCGAGCTGACCGAAGAGGGCACGCTGGCCGAAGACCTGATCTCGGCGCGTGAAGCGGGCGAATTCCTGATGGCGCCCAAGGACCACATCACCCTGATGGACGTCAGCCCCAAGCAGCTGGTGTCGGTCGCGGCCTCGCTCATCCCGTTCCTGGAAAATGACGACGCCAACCGCGCGCTCATGGGATCGAACATGCAGCGTCAGGCCGTGCCGCTGGTCCGTGCCGAGGCGCCGTTCGTCGGCACCGGCATGGAAGGCACGGTTGCGCGTGACTCGGGCGCCGCCATCGCGGCGCGTCGCGCGGGCATCATCGATCAGGTCGACGCGACCCGCATCGTGATCCGCGCCACCGGCGACATCGAACCCGGCCAGTCGGGCGTCGACATCTACACGCTGCAGAAGTTCCAGCGCTCCAACCAGGACACCTGCATCAACCAGCGCCCGCTGGTGAAGGTGGGCGACCTGATCGAAGCCGGCGACGTCATCGCGGACGGCCCGTCGACCGAGTTCGGCGAGCTGGCGCTGGGCCGCAACACGCTGGTCGCGTTCATGCCCTGGAACGGCTACAACTACGAGGACTCCATCCTGATCTCCGAGCGGATCGTGAAGGATGACGTCTTCACCTCGATCCATATCGAGGAGTTCGAGGTCATGGCCCGCGACACCAAGCTGGGTCCGGAAGACATCACCCGCGACATTCCGAACGTCGGCGAGGAAGCGCTGCGCAACCTCGACGAGGCGGGCATCGTCTATATCGGCGCCGAAGTGGAGCCGGGCGACATCCTGGTCGGCAAGATCACCCCCAAGGGCGAATCGCCGATGACCCCGGAAGAAAAGCTGCTCCGCGCCATCTTCGGTGAAAAGGCGAGCGACGTGCGCGACACCTCGCTGCGTCTGCCGCCGGGCGTGGCCGGCACGGTCGTGGAAGTCCGCGTCTTCAACCGCCACGGCATCGACAAGGATGAGCGCGCCATGGCAATCGAGCGGGAGGAAATCGACCGCCTCGCCAAGGACCGCGAGGACGAACGCGCCATCCTGAACCGCGCGACCTTCAACCGCCTCCAGGAAATGCTGCTGGGCCAGACCGCCACGGCCGCTCCCAAGGGCGTGCGCAAGGGCGTGGAAATCGACGAAGCCCTGCTGGCTGAGGTCGAGCGTCATGAATGGTGGAAGTTCGCCGTTGCGGACGACGCCCGCCAGGCCGGCATCGAAGCCGTCAAGGCGCAATATGACGAAGCGGTGAAGCTGATCGTCGAGAAGTTCGAGGACCGCGTCGACAAGCTGCAGCGCGGCGACGAACTGCCCCCGGGCGTGCTCAAGATGGTGAAGGTCTTCGTCGCGGTGAAGCGCAAGCTGCAGCCGGGCGACAAGATGGCCGGCCGTCACGGCAACAAGGGCGTCATCTCGCGCATCCTGCCGATCGAGGACATGCCGTTCCTGGAGGACGGCACCCATGTCGACATCGTGCTGAACCCGCTGGGCGTGCCGTCGCGCATGAACGTCGGGCAGATCTTCGAAACGCACCTCGGCTGGGCCGCGCGCGGCCTGGGCCAGCAGCTCAAGCATGCGCTGGAGGAATGGCGCGAAGCCAACCCGAACGCGCAGGGCGGTGAGATGCCGGATGCGGTGAAGACCCGCCTGCTCGAAACCTATGGGCCGCAATATGCCGACCAGATCGAAGGCCGCACGGCCGACCAGATCGTGGACCTGGCCGAACATCTCGCACGCGGCGTGCCGATGGCGACCCCGGTGTTCGACGGAGCCCGCGAAGCGGACGTGTCGGCGATGCTGGAACTGGCGGGCCTGCACTCGTCGGGGCAGTCGGACCTGTTCGATGGTCGCACGGGCGACAAGTTCGACCGCAAGGTGACTGTCGGCATCATCTACATGCTGAAGCTGCACCACCTGGTCGACGACAAGATCCACGCACGCTCCATCGGCCCCTACAGCCTCGTCACTCAGCAGCCGCTGGGCGGCAAGGCGCAGTTCGGCGGCCAGCGCTTCGGTGAGATGGAGGTGTGGGCGCTCCAGGCCTATGGCGCCGCCTACACGCTGCAGGAAATGCTGACGGTGAAGTCGGACGACGTGGTCGGCCGCACCAAGGTCTATGAGGCGATCGTCAAGGGCGACGACACGTTCGAGGCCGGCATTCCCGAAAGCTTCAACGTGCTGGTCAAGGAAATGCGCTCGCTGGGCCTCAATGTCGAACTCGCGTCGATGGACGAGATCGAGGACGATGACGGCTTCGCGCAGGCGGCGGAATAAAGGGAACTCCGGAGCGCTGTCTCCCGAAGACGGCGCTCCCTCCCTGCCCCGCCCCGAACAATTTACCCTCTAGAGGGACTGAAAAATGAACGAACTGACGAACTTCGCCAATCCGATCCAGAAGCCGGAAACCTTCGACCAGATCCAGATCGGCCTTGCCTCTCCGGAGCGCATCCGCAGCTGGTCCTTCGGCGAGATCAAGAAGCCGGAAACCATCAACTACCGCACGTTCAAGCCGGAACGTGACGGCCTGTTCTGCGCCCGCATCTTCGGTCCGATCAAGGACTATGAATGCCTGTGCGGCAAGTACAAGCGCATGAAGTACAAGGGCATCGTCTGCGAAAAATGCGGTGTCGAAGTCACGGTGTCGAAGGTCCGCCGCGAACGGATGGGCCATATCGAACTGGCCGCGCCCGTCGCGCACATCTGGTTCCTGAAGTCGCTGCCCTCGCGCATCGGCCTGCTGCTCGACATGCAGCTCAAGCAGCTTGAGCGCGTCCTGTATTTCGAAAGCTACATCGTCACCGAGCCGGGCCTGACCCCGCTGGAGAAGTATCAGCTCCTGACCGAGGACGAACTGCTCGACGCGCAGGACGAATATGGCGAAGACGCCTTCTCCGCCGGCATCGGCGCGGAAGCGGTCAAGCAGATGCTGATGGACCTCGACCTTGAGGGCGAGAAGCAGGCGCTGCTGGACGAACTGGCCGTCACCAAGTCGGAACTGAAGCCCAAGAAGATCATCAAGCGGCTGAAGGTCGTCGAGTCCTTCCTGGAATCGGGCAACCGGCCGGAGTGGATGATCCTGGACGTCGTGCCGGTCATCCCGCCGGAACTGCGCCCGCTTGTTCCCCTGGACGGCGGCCGCTTCGCGACCTCGGACCTGAACGACCTCTATCGCCGCGTCATCAACCGCAACAACCGCCTGAAGCGGCTGATGGAACTGCGCGCGCCGGACATCATCGTCCGCAACGAAAAGCGCATGCTGCAGGAGGCCGTCGACGCCCTGTTCGACAATGGCCGCCGCGGCCGCGTCATCACCGGCGCGAACAAGCGTCCGCTGAAGTCGCTGTCCGACATGCTGAAGGGCAAGCAGGGCCGCTTCCGTCAGAACCTGCTCGGCAAGCGCGTCGACTATTCGGGCCGCTCGGTCATCGTGACCGGCCCGGAACTCAAGCTGCACCAGTGCGGCCTGCCCAAGAAGATGGCGCTCGAACTGTTCAAGCCCTTCATCTACGCCCGCCTCGACGCCAAGGGTCTCTCCATGACCCTGAAGCAGGCCAAGAAGTGGGTCGAGAAGGAGCGCAAGGAAGTCTGGGACATTCTCGACGAAGTCATTCGCGAGCACCCGGTCATGCTGAACCGCGCGCCGACGCTCCACCGCCTCGGCATCCAGGCGTTCGAACCCGTGCTGATCGAGGGCAAGGCGATCCAGCTTCACCCGCTGGTCTGCTCGGCCTTCAACGCCGACTTCGACGGCGACCAGATGGCCGTCCACGTGCCGCTGTCGCTGGAAGCCCAGCTTGAAGCCCGCGTGCTGATGATGTCGACCAACAACATCCTCAGCCCCGCGAACGGCAAGCCGATCATCGTCCCCTCGCAGGACATGGTGCTGGGCATCTATTATCTGTCGATGGAACGCGAAGGCGAGCCGGGCGAAGGCATGCTGCTGGCCGACATGCAGGAGGTCCATCAGGCCCTCTATGCCAAGGCCGTCACCCTGCACTCGAAGATCATCAGCCGCGTGCCGCAGACCGACGAAGCCGGCAATCAGTATATGAAGCGCTTCGAGACCACGCCGGGCCGCATGCTGCTGGGCGAATGCCTGCCCAAGTCGCACAAGGTGCCCTTCGACGTCGTCAACCGCCTTCTCACCAAGAAGGAAATCGGGGACGTCATCGACCAGGTCTATCGCCACACCGGCCAGAAGGACACGGTGCTGTTCGCCGACGCCATCATGGCGCTGGGCTTCCGCCACGCGTTCCAGGCGGGCATCAGCTTCGGCAAGGACGACATGGTGATCCCGGATTCGAAGACCGCGATGGTCGACGAAACCAAGGCGCTGGTGGCCGACTATGAGCAGCAATATCAGGACGGTCTGATCACCCAGCAGGAAAAGTACAACAAGGTGATCGACGCCTGGAGCCGTTGCGGCGACCAGGTCGCGAACGCCATGATGGACGAAATCCGCGCCCAGCCCAAGGACCCGAATACGGGCCGCATGGCGCCGATCAACTCCATCTACATGATGGCGCATTCCGGTGCCCGTGGTTCGCAGGCGCAGATGAAGCAGCTTGCCGGCATGCGCGGCCTGATGGCCAAGCCGTCGGGTGAGATCATCGAAACGCCGATCATCTCGAACTTCAAGGAAGGTCTCACCGTCCTTGAATATTTCAACTCCACCCACGGCGCCCGCAAGGGTCTGGCCGACACCGCGCTCAAGACGGCGAACTCGGGTTACCTGACCCGCCGTCTGGTCGACGTCAGCCAGGACTGCACCGTCGTCGAGGAGGATTGCGGCACCGACAAGGCGCTGGAGATGAAGGCCATCGTGCAGGGCGGCTCGGTCATCGCTTCGCTCGGCGAACGAATTCTGGGCCGCACCACGGCGCAGGACATCGTCGACAGCAAGGACGGTTCGGTCATCGTGCCGATCGGCACGCTGCTCGACGAAGCGCTGGTCGCGCAGATCGAGGCCATCGGCACGCAGGCCGTGAAGATCCGCAGCCCGCTGATCTGCGAAAGCAAGATGGGCGTCTGTGGCAAGTGCTACGGCCGTGACCTCGCCCGTGGTACGCCGGTCAATATCGGTGAAGCGGTCGGCGTCATCGCGGCGCAGTCCATCGGCGAGCCGGGCACGCAGCTTACCATGCGGACCTTCCACATCGGCGGCGCGGCGAACTTCAACGAAACGTCGAACCTGGAAGCCATGTCGGACGGCACGATCGAGCTGCGCGACATGCCGACCATCACCGACAAGAATGGCCGCCGCCTGTCGCTCGCCCGCAATGGCGAGATCGCGATCATCGACAGCGAGGGCCGCGAGCGCGAAACGCACCGCCTGCCTTACGGCGCCACCATCCTGTTCGCGGATGGCGACACCGTGAAGAAGGGCGATCGCTTCGCTGAGTGGGACCCCTTCACCATGCCGGTGATCACCGAAAAGCCGGGCATCGTGAAGTATCAGGACCTGATCGACGGCAAGACGCTGACCGAACAGACCGACGAAGCGACCGGCATCGCGCAGCGCGTCGTGACCGAGCATCGTGGGTCCGCCCGCACCAAGGAAGACCTTCGTCCGCGCCTCACCCTGCTCGACGACCAGTCGGGCGAAGCCGCACGCTATATGCTGGCGGTGGGGGCGACCCTGTCGGTGGACGACGGCGCGCAGGTGCAGGCCGGTGACGTGCTGGCGCGTGTCAGCCGCGAAGCGGCCAAGACCCGCGACATCACCGGCGGTCTGCCGCGCGTCGCCGAACTGTTCGAAGCCCGCAAGCCCAAGGACAATGCCATCATTGCCAAGGTGTCGGGCCGCGTCCAGTTCCTCAAGGATTACAAGGCGAAGCGCAAGATCGCCATCAATCCGGAGGATGGCGGCGAGCCGGTCGAATACCTCATCCCCAAGAGCAAGGTGATCGACGTTCAGGAAGGCGACTATGTGAAGCGCGGCGACAACCTGATCGGTGGTTCGCCCGACCCGCACGATATTCTCGAAGTGCTCGGCATCGAGCCGCTGGCCGAATATCTGGTTGCCGAAATCCAGGAAGTCTATCGACTGCAGGGCGTGAAGATCAACGACAAGCACATCGAAACGATCGTTCGTCAGATGCTGCAAAAGGTCGAGATCACCGTGTCCGGCGACACCACGCTGCTGGTGGGCGAGCAGGTCGACCGCGAGGAGATGGAGGAGATCAACGCCAAGCTCCAGCCCGGCTTCCAGCCGGCAGAGGGCAAGCCGGTGCTGCTCGGCATCACCAAGGCGTCGCTCCAGACGCGCAGCTTCATCTCGGCGGCCTCCTTCCAGGAAACCACCCGCGTCCTCACGGAAGCGGCGGTCCAGGGCAAGAAGGACACGCTGGTCGGGCTCAAGGAGAATGTCATCGTCGGCCGCCTGATCCCGGCGGGCACCGGCGCCGGCATGAACCGCATGCGCGTCGCCGCCTCGTCGCGTGACGCGGCGATGCGGGCGGCGCTGCGGGCCTCCAGCCAGGTCGACCTGATCGCGCCCAAGACGGCTGCCGAAGAGCATGCCGCCGAACTGCGCCAGGGTCCGGAAGCCGCCATTGGCGACGATCCGCTGGCCGTCGTCCAGGGTGAGGATTTCACCACCGAGGACATGGAATAAGCGCTTTGAAATAATGGGGTCCGCTTCCTATCTCGGGAAGCGGCTCCCAGCCTTCGTACCCCATCGGGGATCGATGAAGAGCCCGCCGGAAGCGACAGCCTGTCCGGCGGGTTTTCTTTTATGGTTGCGCCGGGCAGGGCATGAAATTGTCCGGCAGGCCTGTCGCAAAACTCTTGACCAATCCGGAATCGCCGCCTATTTGCGCCTCTCCGGTGAGCCGCTGGCTCATCCTGATGCCCGATCCTCTAATGGTAAGAGAGCGGACTCTGACTCCGTCAATCAAGGTTCGAATCCTTGTCGGGCATCCACACTTTCCACGAAATCACGGGACCCACGGCAAGGCCGGGGGCGCTTTGGGCTCCAAGAATGCCGCGCCCGATCACCGCCTTGTCAGGAAACGGCATTCCCTGGCCAGCCGGCGCCCCATGTCCCATGCCGGCCTATAGACGGCCATGCCCTTGCGAAGCTGTTCGCACGACATGTTGAGCCCACCGGCATAGACGATGGCCACGGTGCGCCCATACGCGTCGCGCGCCACGGGGACGATGGTGATGGGATCGCGCAAAGCGTGCTTCAGGCTTTCCTTGCTCCGGCGCGAACTGTCCTCCGGGCAGGCCTTGCCCTTGCGGCAACGGCCGACAATGTCGGGGGCTTCGATGCCGATCAGCCGGATCGGCTCGCCATTCACGCGCAGCATGCCGCCATCGACCACCGTCAGGGCGGACGCCAGGAACAGGGCGCCGATCATTCCCTCAACCTCGGACCGGGAAGGGAAACGCCCAGGCTAGCAATCATGTCCTCTCCCCATCGTCCTTGCCCCGCGCGGGACAGTGGCCCCATCGCCCGGAGCCGTTGCGGGAACCTGCGGGGGAAATGGTGCCAGAATCCCGCCGTCCACGACCTTGGGAAAGCTGGCGCTGGCACGGGAGCGACCTCTACGGGCCCCTCACCGACTGCCTCCATTCTCCACCGGAGACCTGTCCCCATTGCGTATGTTTACGCATTCATAATTGATCCTCCAACCTATTTTGCCTTTCCCCGCGAATATGTATCGCTTTGATACAGAATGGTAAAATATCCGATCCGACGCCATATGACTTCCGACATATAGGGCGGCCCGGGCATGCAGATGTCATGGCGCATCGCCGCCACCGGGGATTTTCGCCGGCGCGTCGGGGCAGGGCGCGATACAGGATATAGATCGTCCGCTATTGGACGCAGTTGCCAATGCAATAAGCAATAATGGGCAAGCATTACCCATTTTCGCAAATTGTCCCCCATGGCCGGTCCAGATTAAATTCCCGCGATGAGATCAAGCGCCCATGCAAAGCCTGCAATGGGCGCAGTCTGTCGGGGAGGAGAGGATGCGCCCTGCATGGACATTCCTGCCGCTCCCCTGGGCTCTCTGCATCGCCCTGACGCCGGCGGATGCGCAAGACGTCCGCCCGGATGAAGCGGTCCAAACGGCCCTGCTGGCAACACCTTTCGACCTCCGCGCCATGACGCCGGAACCGCCCGAGACCGGCAACAGGGTCCAGGGGCCGGCCGATCCGCGCATCCCGCCTCCTCCCGATCCCGTCATGGAAGGGCGTTACCATTCGCTGGGCAGCCGCATCGGCGCCGCCAGATGGGAGACTATCGGCCTGTTCGCCTATATCACCGCGACGCAGGCCTATTGGACCGACGGCACGACCCATTTCCATTTCAAGGATGAGGGCTGGTTCGGCAAGAACACCCATAATCTGGGCATCGACAAGCTGACCCACGCCTTCAATGCCTATCTCTTCGCTGAATTTCTGGGCGCGCGGATCGCCCGCAGGACTCATGACCGGGCGCGGGCGGCGGCGCCCGCGGCGCTGCTTTCCATGGGCCTCATGCTCTATGGCGAGCTGTGGGACGCGCATAAGAAGGACAGCGGCTTTTCGATACAGGACGTGGTCTTCAACAGCGGCGGCGCGGCCTTCTCGGTGCTCCGCCACACCGTGCCGGGGCTGGAGGAGAAGCTCGATTTCCGCCTGCTGATGATGCCCAATTCAGAGGTCTACAGCTTCAAGGGAAAGCGTCATTATGAGCAGCAGCGCTTCCTTCTGGCGCTCGAACTCTCCGGTTTCAGGGGATTGCGCGACAGCCCGCTGCGCTTCGTCGAACTGCAGGTCGGCTATCGCGGCAGGAATTTCACCAATGCCGACCGCGCCGCCGGAAGAGAGCCGGAGCGCGACATCTTCTTCGGCGTCGGCCTCAACATCAAGCAGCTGTTCTTCCGCGACAGCCGCTCGCGCCTGGGCCGGGCGATCGGCAGCGGGCTCAACTATTTCCAGCTTCCCTATACCGCCGCCTATTTCCATTGACGGGCAAGGGAAGCTGGAAGAGCGAACGGGGCGGATGCGCGCAGGCTGACCCGCGCCGCATCGAACCGCCCGGCCGCTCCTCCAGACTCCGCATCGCGCAACGCCGTCCGGGGGGAAGGACGGCGCTCAGCGCGACGCAATCAGGACCGGCCTGTCGCCGTCGGCCTGCGCCATCGTCCGGGCGCGGTGGTCGGTGCGCAGCCGGCGCAACATGGCGTCGCGTTCCAGCGCGTCGCTGGCGACGACGATCCAGGCTTCGAACCGGGACGAGGCGGCGATCTGCGGCGGCAGGGGCGTCAGCCGCCCCATCCGCTTCACCGCCCGCAGGGATATGCTGTCGACGGCGGGCGACGATGAAGGCTGGGCCAGCGAGACGGCTTGCGGCCGCCCCTCCCCGTCCAGACGGAATTCGACGCGGGTATAGCCGGTCGCATCCCGGTCGAAATTCTGATCGGCGGCGCGGCGGATGCTGCCGGTCAGCCGGGTCGCGGTCCGGCTCTGCCATTTTTCAAGGGTCATCTCCTTTTCGGGAGACGCAATGACGGTCAGCTGGTCGCCGGGCTGTCTGGCGCTAACCCCTGTCGACAGCAGCAGGGACGAGCAAAGCACCAAATATCTGGCACGCATAAGGGCCTCCTCTGCCAGGATAATGATGTCGTGGATTGCGGCTGCGGCTGTGTCTGACTGGCCGAAAGCAGCGCGAAGCTATATATTACAAAATCGATCCTGCTGGTAATGAATATAAACCAGCAATCTCATCGACATGCATAATATTTCACGATTGTGCCTTTGCGCCGGCGTGGCCGCATGGCTGCCGGGCGCGCGGCGGGGATGGCGGCCAACCCGTTGTCGTTGATCGGTTTTGGTGAACGGGACCGAAGCTCGCGGCGGCGACTCGGCCTTTCCCCGGACGTCCCGTCACCCCGAGCCGCTCCACAATATCCGTCCAGCCCGCCATCGCCCTCTCCAGGCTGAACGCTTCGATCCTGTTGCCCGGCAGGATGGCGCTGGCGGGTTCGATCTGGCCCAGCAGCGCATCCGCCATGGCCGTCGCATCCGCCGGGTCGACCAGCCGCCCGAACCGCCCGCCATCCAGCAGATCGGCCGCATTGCCCGCCGTGCGGGAGGCGACCACGGGAACGCCCACGGCCATCGCCTCCAGCAGCACATTGGGCGATCCTTCCCACCAGCTCGGCAGGACGAAGGCGTCGGCATGCGCCAGCCAGGGAAAGACGTTCGCCACCACGCCGGGCAGCGCCAGATCGTCCGCCATGCCCAGCCTGCGCGCCTGCTCCATCAGCCGGTCGCGCATCCGGTCCCGGCTCTCGCCCAGGATGATGAGCCGCGCCCGCCGGCTTTGCCGCAAGGTGGCGAAGGCGCGCAGCAGCGTCTCGAAATTCTTCTGCTTCGCCAGCCGGCCGATGGCGAGGATGACCGGCGCATCCTCGGTCATCCAGCCATGGGGCGCCGGACCTTCCGCCCTTGCGCGCGCCGCGGCGGCGTCGATGCCGTTGGGAATGACCGCGACCCGCCCCTCGCGCGCCGCCGCCGCGAAGGCCGGCGCGGCGGCCAGCGTCGGCGACACCAGCACGACCCGGTCGGCGTCGGCGGCGATCAGGCGGGTCATGATCCGCCGCTCCCACCCCGCCGATCCGCCATGCGGGGCGCCCGGAACGGCACGCACCATGTCGTTGCTGATGCGATAGACGCGGCGCAGGCCGCCAAGCCCCCTGCTGGCCGCCCAGGCGACGAAATGACCGTGATTGCCGGCGGAGATCAGCAGGCCCGGCGCGCGCCGCCGCAAATGGCGGTGCAGCGCGTGGATCGCGATCAGCTTTTCGATCAGGCGGGAGGCATGGCTTTGCTGGAGCAGCGCATGGTGGCGCACGCCCGGAACGCCCTCCCCACCGGGCGCGGCCGTCACCAGTTCCACCTGATGGCCGCGCTCCGCCAGGGCGGCCGCCAACAGCCGCGCATTGCGCACCACGCCGGTCGCCGCCAGGGCGTGGACGTAGAGGACGATCACCGCCGCGCCTCCGTTTCGATGGCGCGGGCCGTGCGCCAGCGTTGATCGGGCAAACGGTCGAGATGATGGCGGTATAATGCGCCCATGCGTCCGGTCCCGACGCCTCGCCCGCTGACAAGTTGCACAATGTCCGTGCCGGGGTTCCAGTTCCCCTCGATCAGCGCCGGTCCCTGCGCGGTCAGGCCGATGTCCCAGCCGATGACCGCGAAGCCCTCGCGAAAGCGCCGGTGCGCGGCCAGCGCCAGGGCCTCCGCCGCATCCCGGTCGGGAAGCATCATGCCTTCCAGCATCGCACCGGTGGCGGGGTGCCGGCCCGGACGAACCCGTCCCATGCCTCCGCGCCACGCAGCGCCGCAGCGCCCCGCATCGTCCACCGCCAGCACCAGATTGCCCGCATTGAAATTGTCGACCGGCCGCCCCTCCCCCGCCGACAGGCGCAAGGCCAGCGCGCAGGCCTCCGGCGCGCCCCGCTCATCAAGGACGGTCACGACCCGCAGGGTCGGCAGCGCGCCGGGCGACACCGGCTCCAGCGCCGGATGGGTGGCCAGCCGCTGCTGGATGACGCCGCCCCGCGCCCATTGCCGATGCAGCCGGGCGAGCAGCGCCGTTTCGGACAGGCGGCGATGGCCGCCGCGCCAGCGGTCCCCGTCCCGGACGAAACGCTCCACGCCCCGCCCCCTGGACGTGTAGCTGGGCTTGGCGATGATGTCATGATGGCGGCCCAGCCATTGCGCCAGCGCCTCCCGCTCCGGATCGTGGCTGTCCGGCGCGGGCAGGCCCGCCTCCCGCACCAGCCGGGCGAACAGGCGCTTGTTCTTGAGCGGGTTGGCGGCAAGCGGAAAGGCGCCCGGATTGAGCAGCCGGTGCAGCCCCTTGCGGTCGCGCATCGACAGGCCCTGGGCGCGCGTTGCTTCGCTCAGCATCGCCCGCTCGGCGCGGCTCCAGCCGCCCTGCCCCGCCTCCGCCAACAACCGCGCAAGGACCCATCGGCTCAGGCTCCAATGGCTGCGCAGCCCCCGGTGATAGGCGGCCATCAGCTCATTGTCGCCCGATCCGGCGGGCAGGGCGCGCAGGGTGAACAAGGCGGCTACTCCGCCGCCTGCGCCACCGCCATGCGGGCGTTCAGCAGTTCCGCCGCGACGGCGCGGGTGCGGCTGTTGTCGACGTCGATGGCGACCGCGCCGTCGCTCAGGATCACCGGCGCGATGGTCATGCCGAACCGCCGGGAAAAGCGGGCGAAGGTCTCCGCCAGCGTGCCGATGCCAAGGCGGAGACGGACGAGGTTCAGGAAACCGAAGGCGTTGACGATGCGCATCGGATGCTTGACGAACTGACCCCCCGACCGGAATGTCTCCGCAGCCGTCAGGGCTGCGCGGTCCTTCAGCCAATAGCTGTTGCAGTTGGAATAGCTGCCCTCGGCAAAGCGGTAGAATTTGCGCTGCCCCTCCGGATGGGCGGCCAGCACGGACTCGCGCCGGGCGAAGGCGACCGCCGCGTCGGTTCCCGGCGTCCCGCATTGGCCCAGCATGTCGGCCACCGCTTCGGGCGTCAGCAGCACATTGTCGGCGGTGGTGATGAACAGCGGGAACTGCGCGCCCTGCGCGGCGGCAAGGATGCTGTCGACCAGATTGGGCCGCGCGGCCACCGGCATCATCCGGCCGCTGTCGAGCAGGCGGCGCAGCAGCGGTACGCCCGCCAGCACTTCGGGATCTTCGATGGCGACGCGGATCTCCCCGATCCCGTCGCTTGCCGCCAGTGCCGCGGCCACATGGGTCAGCATCGGGCTGCCGGCGACGGGCGCCAGGCATTTGTGCGACACGCCCGCTTCCAGCGCCAGCGGATCGGTCAGGCCGTCGCGCCTGCCCGCCAGGATCAATGCCGTCGTCATGCCGCCGCCCGGTCCGGCACGTCGGCCGACAGCCCCTGCCGCAACAGCCCCTGCCGCAACAGGCTGTGCGCGACGATGGTCTCGACCAGCGCGGGATGATCCACGCCCAGCGAACGGGCGGAACGCGAAATGGTCTTCTTCGACCAGAGATTGCAGGACAGGTTCAGTTCCATGAACAGCAGCGCATCGGTCGCCGGATCGTAGCGGAACTCGAACCGGCCATAGTCGAACGGCCAGAATTCGGGCAGCAGGCGGCGGGTCAAATCCTCCAGCCGCTCGCGCAGGTCGCGATCCTCGACCAGCACCAGCGGATCGTCGCCCGCATCCACCAGGCCGCGCTTTTCCTCATAGCTGCGCTCGCGATGCGGGTCGGCGGGGACGTACATCATCGGCGGCAGCACCCAGGGGGCGTTGCCGCTGCCGCCCACCACCGGCACCGCCACGTCCAGCAGCGGAGCCCAGGCCTCCACCAGCACGTCATGGCCCAGGTCGAACAGACGATCGGCATGGACCAGCGCCTCGGCCCAGCCGTCGACCATGGCCAGCCCCCAGGAGGCGGAGGATGCGTTCGGCTTCACCACCAGCCGCTCGGCCGCGAAAGCGGGGCCGCCGGGCAGGCCGCCGCGCCGGAAGAGCTGCGCCTTCATGGTCGGCACGCCGCGGGCGCGCGCGATCAGCTTGCTCAGATATTTGTCGTCCGACACGCCGCGCACGATCGGGCTGGCGCCCAGAAAGGGGACGTCGCGCCACGACAGCAGCAGGGGCGCCAGCATCTCGCTGTTCTGGAAGCCGCCGCGATTGAGCAGGGTGACGACGAAATCGGCATCGGGCCGTTCGAACAGGGCATCATAGCGGCTGGCGGCGGCGACATGGAGGCCGATGCCCTCCAGCGTGGAGCGCATCTCATGATGGTAGATGGCGTGATTGCCGTCCACTGCGTCCGGCCGCCCGCCCGCGCAGGCATGTTTGGCAAGGAAAAGGACGCGCAGCCGCGCCTTGTCGGCGGCCGGAATGCGCATGCAGCGGTCGGGGCTGGTCGTCATGCCACGACTGCTAACGCGGCTGCATGACGGCGCCTTGACGCTGGAGTTACGGCAGAGCGTCGGTCAGGAGACGACGGGATGACGGGCGCATGACCGCTTTGTTTCACCCCGCCAAAGCGGCAGGTCGCGCATGGCTGCGCAATCGGGAAGGTGCGACGTCATGTCGCCGCGATGCCCAGCCCCACCGCTTCCGCCACCTTGATGCCGTCGATGGCCGCGGAAAGGATGCCGCCCGCATAGCCTGCCCCCTCGCCCGCCGGATAAAGCCCCGCGACATTCAGGCTCTGGAAATCCCTGCCCCGCGTGATGCGGATGGGGGAGGAGGTGCGCGTCTCCACCCCCGTCATCACAGCGTCCGGATGGTCGTAGCGCGCGATCTGCCGGCCGAAGACCGGGATAGCCTCGCGGAACGCCTCCAGCACGAATTCGGGAAGGCAGCGCGACAGGTCGGTCAGGGTGACGCCCGGCTTGTAGGAAGGGACGACCTCCCCCAACCCGGTCGAGGCGCGGCCGGCAAGGAAATCGCCCACCTTCTGCCCCGGCGCATGATAGCTTTCGCCGCCCGCGACGAAGGCCATGCTTTCCCAATGGCGCTGCAATTCGATCCCCGCCAGCGGCCCGCCGGGATAGTCCCGTTCCGGATCGATGCCGACGACCAGCCCTGAATTGGCGTTGAACTCGGCCCGCGAATATTGGCTCATGCCGTTGGTGACGACGCGCCCCTCCTCGGACGTCGCGGCCACCACCCGCCCGCCGGGGCACATGCAGAAGCTGTAGACCGTCCGCCCGTTGGCGCAATGATGGGCCAGGCTGTAGGCCGCCGCCCCCAGCACCGGATGCCCCGCGCAACTGCCATAGCGCGCCCGGTCGATCCAGCTTTGCGGATGCTCGATCCGCACGCCGATGGAAAAGGGCTTCGCCTCGATATGCACGCCCCGGCGGTGGAGCATCTCGAAGGTGGGCCGGGCGCTGTGGCCCACCGCCAGCACGACATGGTCCGCCTCGATGAAGCCGCCATCCGCCAGATGCAGCCCGCGCAGCTTTTGCGTGCCGTCCGCCTGCCGCTCCAGCTCCAGTTCGTCGACCCGGTGCTGCCATCGATATTCGCCGCCCAGCCCCTCGATCTGCCGCCGCATCGCTTCCACCATGGAAACCAGCCGGAAGGTGCCGATATGCGGATGCGCCTCGGTCAGGATGTCGTCGGGCGCACCGGCAGCGACGAATTCCTCCAGCACCTTGCGGCCCAGGAAGCGCGGGTCCTTGACGCGGCAATAAAGCTTGCCGTCGGAAAAGGTGCCGGCCCCGCCCTCTCCGAACTGCACATTGCTGTCGGGGTTGAGTTCGGCCCGCCGCCAGAGGCCCCAGGTATCCTTGGTCCGTTCCCGCACCACCTTGCCCCGGTCGAGGATGATCGGCCGGAATCCCATTTGCGCGAGGATGAGGCCGGCGAACAGCCCGCACGGACCCGCGCCGATCACGATGGGGCGCTTGCCCGACCAGCCCGGCGGCGCACTGGCCACGAATTTATAACCGGTGTCCGGGCGCGGGCGGACGTCATGATCCTTCGCGAAGCGCGCCAGCACGCCCGCCTCGTCGGCCAGTTCGACATCGACGGTATAGACGAGCTGGATCGCATTCTTCCGCCGCGCATCATTGCCCCGGCGCACGACGACATGGGCCAGCAATTCCTGCGGTTCGAGGCCCAGCCGCTCGCAAATGGCGGCGGGCATAGCCCCGGCGGGATGGTCGAGGGGCAGTTTCAGTCCGGAAAGGCGCAACATCCGCCTGCCCCTAAACCTATTACCGAGTCGGCTCCAGTGCTGTTAGAAGCGGGCCCTTAGCCCGCCATAAAGAGCCCGCCTTTCGATCGGATAGAAGATCGCCCGGCTCGCAGGCGTCAGCTTCGAATAGTCGACCACGGCGCTGATGTCCCCGACCGCCCGCTCGCCGGTCAGGTTGCGCGCATCGAGGAACAGGGTCAGCCCCTTCCGCACTTCCGCCTGCGCTCCCAGGTTCAGCGTCGCGTAATCGCCCACCCGCTTCGTGTTGGCATAGTCCACCCAGGCACCCTGCGGCAGCCACTCGACGGCGGGCGAAATGCTCAGCCGCTCCGTCCCCAGCTTCAGTTCCGCCCGGTAGAAATGGCGCGGCGCCACCGGCAGGCGGTTGTTCCCGAACTGCGCATCGCCCCGGAAGCGGAAATCGCTATATTGATAGACTTGCCGCAGCGTCGCCCAAGGCGTCAGCGTCAGGTCCAGTCCTGCCTCGACGCCCTGATGGCGCGTGCGGCCCGCATTGAAGGTCGCCGCCGGAATGGCGCTGTCGCCCGCGCCATATTGCAGCATCTCGCCGCGAAGATCGGCCCGGTAGATGCCGATGTCCCAACGGGCTATGCCCAGCGTCCCGCGAGTGCCGACCTCCGCTGTCCATGCCTTTTGCGGCTGGAGCGGGACGAAGCCGACGGCCAGCGTATCGAACTGCGTCTGGCCAAGCTCGATAAAGCCGGGCAGTTCCACCGACCGGCTATAGTTCGCATAGAATTGCACCGCCTGCGCCGGCTCGACCAACAGCCCGAATTTCGGCGCGAAGGCGTCAAAGGACGCATCCCCGCTCCGCGCCGGAGCGAAGCGGTTGTCCAGCCGCCGCTCGCCATGGGTGTAGATGCCGCCCGCGATCAGCCAGAGCCCCGCAAGCGGCGCGATCCGCGCCTCGCCATAGCTGTTGATCGTCTGCGCCCGCGCCTTCTGATAGGATGTCGGCGCCCCCGCCCTGCCGTTCGCATTGACGAACTGCCGGAACCGGCCCTGCCCGAAACGCGCCTGCGTGCCCAGCGTCAGCCCGACCGGAATCCCGCCAAGGTCACCAGCCAGGTCGAGGCTGGCAAAGACCCCGCGATCCTCCGATTTCTGGTCCACGACCTGATAGATCGGATGATCCAGCGCCTTGGCGTTATAATAGACGCCGAACGCCAGCTCCCCGCCATCCAGCGCCACCGTGGTGCGGTTCTGCAAGCGGATCGAATCGATGTTGCGCGCCTGATCGCCAGTAAAATTGCCCTTCGCCGGATGATCCAGCGCGTCGCTTTCATTAAGCGCGCCGGACAACTTCTGCCGGATCGTCTGCACGCTGGCACAGAAGCGCGTTTCGACCCGCTCACTGAGTTTCAGCCCGACATTGCCGTTGAAGCGCAGCGCCCTGCGCCGTCCATGGTCGCGGTCGCCGTCGGACCGGTCGGCGGTCACCGCGGCCCAGGCGTCGCCCCGCGCGTCGGCATGGCCATAGGCCGCCTTCGCCCGCAACGTGTCGAACGACCCGCCGTCGACCCGCATCTCCACGCCCGGCGCCGTGCGCCCGGTCGGCGTCACCGCATTGATCGCCCCGCCCAGCGTCGACCCGCCCAGCCGCAGCGCGTTGCCGCCGCGATAGACCTCCAGATGCTGGAAGACCTGCGGGTCCAGTTCCTGGAAGTCGCCATTGTCGTCGGCCATGTTGATCGGAATGCCATCCTGCAACAGCGTCAGCCCGCGCATATGATAGCCGCGCGACAGGCCCGACCCGCGAATGGAGATGCGCACCTCTTGTCCGAAGCGCGGCTGGGTGTAGACGCCGGGCGAGAAGCTCAGCGCATCGCGCAGGGAGATGGCGAGCCTGTCCTCGAAATCCCCGGCCGACACCACGTCGACGCCGCCGGGGGTGCGGACGACTTTCGCCGCGGCTTCCTCCACCACGGGGCTGGCGGTGACGATGATCCGGCTCTGCTCGGCCTCCTCGGCCAAAGCGGGAGCGGACAGGGAACAGGCAAGCGCGCACAGCGAGACGCCGCGCGAAACGGAAAAGACTGGCATGAAATGATAACCTTACTGAAAAATCGCGGAAAAATGGCGGATTTTCAGAAGGCGGGCGGCCCCGAGGAGGGCGGCGGCGGCGCGGCCAGCCGCGCGATCAGCCCGGTCTTGAGCGCGAAGGCGATGGGCCCGAAACCAAGCTGCCAGGCGGGCAGGGGCAGATCGGCCAGAGCCAGCGGCGGAACCAGCGGCTGCACCGATGCGGCAAAGGGGCAATGCTGCTGCCCCGGCGCACCGTCGTCCGGACGATGCCGGCCCGACTCGCCATGCCGGTCGAAGGCGCCCCGGTCGACCACGACATTGACCGCGCCCTGCCCGGTGCAGAGCGTCACGACGACGCCCCGTTCGGTCCGCACCGGCATGAAGCCCGAAGGCGCGACAAGCTGGATCGCGAGGACGAGCAGGGCCAGCGCAGCCAGCAGGCCCCTTGCCGATTCCGATCGTCTGACTGCCCCCATCATGGCCCAGGCCCTAGCGGCGGCGGCCCGCCCTGTCACTAGGACAAAAGGGCCAGGGGCCGCACACTCACCTTGACGTAAACGTAAAGCACCGTTACATCAGCCGGCATGGACAAACACACCAGTATCGCCGGTATCGAACTGCCCGATCACAGCGACCGGCAGTCTTATACCATCACCGACCTGTCGGAAGAATTCGGCGTCACCGCCCGCGCCCTGCGCTTCTACGAGGATGAAGGGCTGATCGCCCCGGAACGGCAGGGCCTCGCCCGCATCTATTCGCGCCGCGACCGCGCCCGCCTGGCCTGGATATTGCGCGGCAAGCGGGTCGGCTTCAGCCTGTCCGACATACGCGAGATGATCGACCTCTATGACGCCGACGAGGAGCATGAGGAACAGCGCCGCGTCACCATAGAAAAGTGCAGGGCGCGCATCGACCTGCTCACGCGGCAGAAGGACGACATCGACGCCGCCATAGCGGAACTCTCGCAGTTCGTGACCGTCCTCGACAGATAATCCCCCACCAGAACAGAACCGTCCGGAGAAGATCATGCCCAGCTATACCGCCCCCGTCCGCGACACCCGCTTCGTGCTCGATCACATCGTGGGGCTGGACCGCTACACCAACCTCCCCGGCTTCGAAAATGCGTCGGCGGACCTGGTCGACGCGATCCTGACCGAAGGCGGCAGGATCGCCGCCGAAGTCCTCTTCCCCCTGAACGCCGTGGGCGACAGGGAAGGCTGCACCCGCCACCCCGACGGCAGCGTCACCACCCCGACCGGCTTCAAGGCGGCCTATGACGCCTATGTCGAGGGCGGCTGGACCACGCTGCACGCGCCGGCCGAATATGGCGGCCAGGGCCTGCCCCATGTCGTCGCCACGGCGGTCAGCGAATATATCCTCTCGGCCAATCACAGCTTCGAAATGTATCATGGCCTGACCAGCGGGGCGGTGGCCGCCCTGCTCGCCAAGGGCAGCGAGGAACAGAAGCGGAAATATCTGCCCAATATGGTGTCGGGCAAATGGACCGGGACGATGAACCTGACGGAGCCGCATGCCGGCACCGACCTTGGCCTCATCAAGACCAAGGCGGTTCCGAACGCCGACGGCAGCTACGCGATCAGCGGCACCAAGATCTTCATTTCCGCGGGCGAGCATGACCTTGCCGAAAACATCATCCACCTCGTCCTTGCCAAGACCCCCGGCGCGCCGGACAGCAGCAAGGGGATTTCGCTGTTCGTGGTGCCCAAGTTGCTGGTGAACGAGGATGGATCGCTGGGGCAGCGCAACGCGGTCTCCTGCGGATCGCTCGAACACAAGATGGGCATTCACGGCAACGCCACCTGCGTCATGAACTATGACGGGGCCACCGGATGGCTGGTGGGCGAGGAGAACAAGGGCCTGGCCGCCATGTTCATCATGATGAACGCGGCGCGGCTGGGCGTCGGCCTCCAGGGCCTGGGACAGGCGGAGATCGCCTATCAGAACGCCGCCCATTATGCCCATGACCGCCGTCAGGGCCGCGCCCTGACCGGCCCCAGGGACCTGGAGGAAAAGGCCGACACGCTGTTCGTCCATCCCGACGTCCGCCGCATGCTGATGGAGGCGAAGGCGCTGACCGAAGGGCTGCGCGCGCTGATGCTCTGGGGCGCGCTCCAGGTCGACCTTTCCCATCAGGCCGCCACCGAAGAGGAACGCCAGGCCGCCGACGATCTGGTGCAATTGCTGACCCCCGTGATCAAGGGCTATGGCACGGACAAGGGCTTCGACGTCACCGTCATGGCGCAGCAGGTGTTCGGCGGCCATGGCTACATCTGGGAAAATGGCGTCGAACAATATGTCCGCGACGTCCGCATCGCCCAGATCTACGAAGGCACCAACGGCGTGCAGGCGATGGATTTGGTCGGGCGCAAGCTGCCGATGAACGGCGGCCGCGCGCTTCAGGCCTTCCTGAAGATCGTCGCGGATGAAGTGGCGCAGGCCAAGGGTGACGAGAAGCTCGCCGGCCTTGCGGAGGCGCTGGAAAAGGCGAGCGGCCAGCTTGGCGCGGCGACCATGTGGCTGATGCAGAATGCGATGAAGAACCCCGACAATGCCGGGGCGGGGGCGGTGCACTATATGCACATATTGGGCATCGTCGCGACCGGCCTGATGTGGCTTCGCATGGGCAAGGCCGCGGCGGCCCTGCTCGCGGCGGGGGAAGGCGACGCGAAATTCCTGGAAGCCAAGCTGGTGACCGCCCGCTTCTTCGCGGAACGCATCATGCCCGACGCCGGCGCGCTCCGCCGCAAGATCGAGGGCGGCGCCGACAGCCTGATGGCGCTCGACCCGGATATGTTCCTGGCGGCCTGACCGCCGGGGCAGGCAAGGCGCTCCATCCGGCCCAAGCCGGACGGAGCGTCCCTGCGTTTCAGGCGGCGAGGGGCAGTCGTTCGGCCGGACGCCGCGCCGCCGGGGCGGCAGGGCGGGCTTCGGCCCTGGCCAGTCCGGCGACATAGCGCTCGGCAACGACGACATCGCGGCGATAGGCAAAATATAGCGACAACAGGGAGAACATGGCGACCTCTTGATAAAAGGATTGCTGCGTTGCAGCATCGACGCCCATCTGGGGTCAGCGGGAAAAATCCGCAAATGCAATGGCTTCGAACGCGATTGCAGAAAGCTCATCCTCATGACCGCGCGCATCATGGCTGGATTTTGAGCGGCGCGATCCCGCTTGCAGGCCGATGCTCCCGCTTTCGGCAAACCGTCCCAGTCAATCCAGCGAAGGCGGAAAAGCCGCGCCCTGCCTTCGCAGGCGCCCGTCGCGCATAGCGCCCGCAACGGACCGTCCACCGCCCCCCTTCATCGCCACCGACCATTGACCCATTGCGCGCGGCGCGGCATGGGCCCATCAAACGGGACATGATGCAGCGAGCCGCTTCGTGAACGGGCCAGTGCCGGCAAGCCGCACGCTCGGCCTGCCCGCCTGCATTGCGCTGGTGATGGGCAACATGATCGGGTCCGGCGTGTTCCTGCTGCCCGCCTCGCTCGCGCCGTTCGGCTGGGATGCGGTGGCGGGCTGGATATTCACCATCGCCGGCTCCCTCCTCCTTGCCTATGTCATCGCCCGGCTGACGGTGCGGATGCCCGACGCCGGCGGCACGGCGCAGTTCATCACCCGCGCCTATGGCCCGTCCGCCGGCTTCGCGATCGGGTGGATATACTGGATTTCGGTGATCTTCACCAATGTCACCATCGCCGTCGCCGCCACCGCCAATCTCAGCAGCATCCTGCCCGCGCTGCACCGACCCGGAATGGGGGCGCTCCTTTCCATCGGTTTCCTCTGGGCGACGACCGGCATCAACCTGGTCGGCGCACGCGCCGCGGGCGCGACCCAGCTCGCCACCACCGCGATCAAGCTGATCCCGATAGCGGTCGTCTTCGTCCTGCTCGCCCTGACCTTGGGCCATGGCCGGGCGCAGGTCGCGCCATTCCCCGCGCAAGGCTTCACCAGCGCCGGCATCACCGCCTCGGCCGCGCTGACGCTCTGGGCGCTGCTCGGCTTCGAATCGGCCAGCGTCGCCGCCGACAAGGTGCGCGATCCCGCCCGGACAATCCCGCGCGCCACGCTGATCGGCACGGCAGTCACCGGCCTCATCTACCTGCTGGTCTGCTCCGGCATCGCCCTCACCCTGCCGGCGGAGGAAAGCCGGTCCGGCTCCCCCTTCGCCGCCTTCGTCGCGCATTACTGGTCGCCCGGCCCGGCGGGGCTCATCGCGGTCTTCGCCACGATCAGTTGCCTGGGGGCGCTCAATGGCTGGACATTGTTGCAGGGTGAAGTGCCGCTTGCCATGGCGCGGGGCGGCGAATTGCCGCGCTGGCTGGCCGGGACCAACGGTCGCGGCACGCCGGTCCGCGCGCTGCTGCTGTCCTGCCTGCTCGGAACGCTGATGCTGATCGCCAACAGCCTGCAGGGGCTGGTGGCGCTGTTCACGGCGATGGCGCTGCTGTCGACCTCGGCCACGCTCTGGCTCTATGTCGGCTGCGCGCTGGCGGCGCTCAGGTTCCAGCTGGCGGTGCCCGCCGCTCTGCTGGGGCTCTGCTATGCGCTCTGGACATTATGGGGCGCGGGGCTGGTGCCCAGCGGAGCAAGCTTCCTGCTGATGGCGGGGGGATTTCCCTTTTACGCCTGGGCGCGGCGGGACCGAAAGTCCCTGCCCTGTCGCCATTCAGGCTGAGCCCGGCGAAGCCCTTCCCTTCTCCTCGAAGAAAGAAAAGCCCCTCCACCAGCTCGGGGCGAACGAAGGCAGGGAAGACCATCCGAAGGGTGGAGGGAAAATCAGTCCCCCCACAATTCCTTGAGCTTGCTGAAGAAGCCGGTCGATTGCGGGCATTCCTCGCCGGTTTCCGTCTCGCGAAAGGCTTCCAGCAGTTCGCGCTGCTTGGCGCTCAGCTTGGTCGGCGTCTCGACGTCGACCTGGATCACCAGATCGCCCTGCCCACGCCCGTTCAGCACAGGCATGCCCGCGCCGCGCTGGCGAATCTGCTTGCCCGACTGGATGCCGCTCGGAATCTTGATCTCATGCCGCCGGCCATCCAGCCCCGGCACCTCGATGACCCCACCCAGGGCGGCGGTCGTGAAGCTGACCGGCGCGCGCGCGAACAGGGTCGTGCCGTCCCGTTCGAAGATCGCATGCCGCTTCACATGCAGGAAGATGTAGAGATCGCCGGCCGGCGCGCCCCGCGCCCCCGCCTCGCCCTCACCCGACAGGCGGATGCGCGTGCCTTCGTCGACGCCGGCGGGGATGTTGACGGAAAGCGTCTTGGGCTTGTCCACCCGCCCCTCGCCCCGGCAGCTACGGCAGGGGCTTTCGATCACCTGACCCGCGCCATGGCAGGACGGGCAGGTCCGCTCGACCACGAAAAAGCCCTGCTGCGCCCGCACCTGGCCATGGCCATGGCAGGTGCCGCAGCTCTTGACCCCGGTGCCCGGCTGCGCGCCCGAGCCGTCGCAACTTTCGCAAGGGGCCGAAACCTCGATCTCGATCTCGGTCTTCTTGCCGTGATAGGCGTCGTCCAGCGTGATTTCCATGTCGTAGCGCAGGTCCGCCCCGCGCCGCTGCGCCTGCCGCCCGCCGCCGAAGCCGCCCGCCGCCTGACCGAAGATCGTCTCGAAAATATCGCCCAGATCGGAAAAGCCGCCCGCGCCGCCGCGCCCGCCGCCGAAACCGCCGCCATTCTGGAACGCCGCATGGCCGAACCGGTCATAGGCCGCGCGCTTCTGCGGGTCCTTCAAACATTCATAGGCTTCCGAAACGGCCTTGAACTTGGCCTCGCTGTCGGTGCAGCCCCCGGTCTTGTCCGGGTGATATTTCATCGCCAGCTTGCGATAGGCGCTTTTGATCGTGGCGGCGTCCGCCGTGCGCTCGACTTCGAGCAGTTCGTAATAGTCGATTTCGGTGCTCATCTCGCCCCCGGCGTCCCTGCCCCGTCAAGGCCATAACAGTCCTGACGGGGCAAGCACATCAGCTTACGCCTTGTTATCGTCCACTTCGGAGAATTCGGCATCGACGACATCGTCATCCGCCTTCGGCGCGTCCGCGCCCGGAGCAGCCGCAGCCGCCTGCTCCTTCTCGTAAATGGCCTGCCCCAGCTTCATCGCGACCGTGGCGAGTTCCTGCGCCTTCGCCTTCATGGCTTCCGCATCGCCGCCCTCGACCGCAGACTTGGTGGCCGCGATCGCGGTCTCGATCTCCGACTTCAGGCCAGCATCGACCTTGTCGCCATGCTCGGAAAGCTGCTGCTCGGTGGTGTGGATCAGGCTTTCGGCATTGTTCTTCGCCTCGGCCGCCTCGCGCTTCTTCTTGTCTTCCTCGGCAAAGCGCTCGGCATCCTTGACCATCTGGTCGATGTCGGCGTCCGACAGGCCGCCCGAAGCCTGAATGCGGATCTGCTGTTCCTTGCCCGTGCCCTTGTCCTTGGCATGGACATTGACCAGACCGTTGGCGTCGATGTCGAACGTCACCTCGATCTGCGGCACGCCGCGCGGCGCAGGCGGGATGCCGACCAGATCGAACTGGCCGAGCAGCTTGTTGTCCGCCGCCATCTCACGCTCGCCCTGGAACACGCGGATCGTCACCGCCTGCTGATTGTCGTCGGCGGTCGAATAGACCTGGCTCTTCTTGGCCGGGATGGTGGTGTTGCGGTCGATCATGCGGGTGAACACGCCGCCCAGCGTCTCGATGCCGAGGCTCAGCGGGGTCACGTCCAGCAGCAGCACGTCCTTGACATCGCCCTGCAGCACGCCCGCCTGGATGGCGGCGCCCATGGCGACGACTTCGTCCGGGTTGACGCCGGTGTGCGGTTCCTTGCCGAAAAATTCCTTCACGGCCTCGCGCACCTTGGGCATGCGGGTCATGCCGCCCACCAGCACGACTTCGCTGATCTCGCTCGCGCTCACGCCCGCATCGGCCAGGGCCTTCTTGCAGGGATCCATGGTCCGCTTGATGAGGTCAGCGACCAGCCGCTCCAGATCGGCGCGGGTGATGGTCTTGACGAGGTGCTTGGGACCGTTCTGGTCCGCGGTGATGAAGGGCAGGTTCACTTCGGTCGACTGCGCCGAGGACAGCTCGATCTTGGCCTTTTCGGCCGCTTCCTTCAGACGCTGCAGCGCCAGCTTGTCCTTGGTGAGGTCGATGCCCTCATCCTTCTGGAAGCCCGAAGCCAGGAACTCCACCAGCTTGGCGTCGAAATCCTCGCCGCCCAGGAAGGTATCGCCATTGGTCGACTTCACCTCGAACACGCCGTCGCCGATCTCCAGGATCGAGATGTCGAACGTGCCGCCGCCAAGATCATAGACCGCGATGGTCTTGCCGTCCTGCTTCTCCAGCCCGTAGGCGAGCGCGGCCGCGGTCGGCTCGTTGATGATGCGCAGCACTTCCAGACCGGCGATCTGGCCGGCGTCCTTGGTCGCCTGACGCTGGGCGTCGTTGAAATAGGCGGGCACGGTGATGACCGCCTGCGTCACCGTCTCGCCCAGATAGCTCTCGGCGGTTTCCTTCATCTTCTGCAGGATGAAGGCGGAAATCTGCGAAGGCGAATAATCCTTGCCGCCGGCATTGACCCAGGCGTCGCCATTGGGACCCTTGGCGATGCTGTAGGGCACCAGCTCCATGTCCTTCTTGGTCATCGGATCGTCGAAGCGGCGGCCGATCAGGCGCTTCACGGCGAAGATGGTGTTGTCCGGATTGGTCACGGCCTGACGCTTGGCAGGCTGGCCGATCAGGCGCTCGCCGTCCTTGGTGAAGGCGACGATGGAGGGCGTCGTCCGCGCGCCTTCCGCATTTTCGATCACCTTGGGCTTGCCGCCGTCCATCACAGCGACACAGCTGTTGGTGGTGCCCAGGTCGATACCGATTACTTTTGCCATTGTGTCCTCTTTGAACCCCAAATCATATTCAGCGGTTGACGGCCCCATACCTCACGAAAGCGCCAAGGCAAGGGCGTTTGCGCAAGGGATATAGGCGTGCTTTCGCTTGGCACAAGAAGCTGTGACGATTACCTCCAGGAAACGATCGGAAACGGGACATTGAGGAAGCCTTTGCCCATGCGCGCATTTTACCCCCTAATCGCCCTTGCCGGCCCGCTTGCGCTCACGGCGTGCGGCGATCCCGCGCCCACCTATGTCGATCAGGCCTGGGTGCGGCTCAGCCCCAACAAGGACATGCCGTCCTCCGGCTATTTCATCGCCCATGGCGGCGACGCGGACACGGCGCTGCGCGGCGTGCTCACCGACTATGCGCTGAAGGTGGAGATGCACGAGAGCATGAGCGAGGGCGGCAGGATGACGATGAAGCCGCTCGACAGCGTCCCCATCCCCGCCAGGTCCACGGTCGCCTTCGCGCCGGGCGGCAAGCATCTGATGCTCTGGGGCGTCAACGACACGGCGATCGGCCGCGGCAGGATGACGCTCACCTTCCTGCTCGCCAATGGCGACCGCCTGCTGGTCGACGCCATCATCCAGAAGCCCGGCGCGGCCGCTCCCGTTCCCCCGCAAAAGGAGCATGAGGCGCATTGACCGGACGTCCGCTGACCGAGGCTGAAACCGCCCTGGCCCGGTCGGTGTTCGCCGCCGCCATCGATTATCGGCGGGTGCGGGTGCATAATCGCAAATGGTGGCCGTTCCAGCCGCGGCAAGTCACCATGGCGCCCGACGGCGACCTCTGGTTTCATCCGGAAAGCGCCCTGTTCTGCCCTGATTTCTGCGACAGCCCCCTGCACGTCCAGGGACATTTCATCCATGAAATGACCCATGTCTGGCAGGCGCAGCGGGGCGGCAGATGGTATCTGCCGCTGATGCGCCATCCCTTCTGCCGCTACGGCTATGAGATCGTGCCGGGAAAGCCGTTCCGCCGCTATGGCCTGGAGCAGCAGGCGGAGATCGTGCGGCATGCGTTCCTGTTGCGCCGCGGGGTTTCCGTGCACGGCAAGCCGCCGCTTCCGGTCTATGAGGAGCTGCTGCCCTTCGCCGGCCGGCAAGGGGTCGACGACGGACCGTGATTCGCGCCATGTTCCGGCGAAGGCGCTCCAGCGAGACGGGCGGCCCGGTGCGATGGACCGCCCGGCGACCCTCGCGCTTTCCAGAAGAAAAGCCCGGCGATCCTCGACCGCCGGGCAAAGGGGCATGGCTGGGAGCCGCCCTGAGGAAAGCCGCTCAGCCCTTCTTCTCGGGCGGCAGCGTGATCTTCACATTCTCGCCATTCTGGCCCGGAAAGCCGGTGAACATCGCATCGATCAGGTTCGGCACCAGATAGGTCAGCTTGTTGGAAAGCGACTGGGCCTGCGCCTTGCCCTCGAACAGGCGGCGATTGTCGGCGGCGCGGTCGATCTTCATGCTGAGGTCGCCGGTATAGACGGTGTAGCTGGTCACGTCATTATAACCGCCGGGCCCGAACAGCCACGGGTCATAGAAGCCATAGCCCCAGGGGCGGCCCCAGCGGCCCCGCCAGCCCCAACCGCCGTAGAAGAACGGGTCGGGATTGCCGAATCCGGTCGATCGCACCTTTTCGCGCCCATTGTCGACGCCATAGGCCACGCGCACGATCAGGTCGGCCCGCGCTGGATCGCCGGCGGCGACATAGCCGGTTTGCGTCAGACGCTGGCTGACGAGGTCCGCATAATGCGAAAATTCAAGGCCGCCCGCCAGGCGCGGATCGTCCGCGACAACGGTGAAGCTCTGGCCGGCGGGTGCCGGAAGCTGCTGAAAGCGCGCCACATCCGCCTTGAAGGAACTCGCGCAGCCTGACAGCGCCACAAGCGCCAAAGCGGGCGCCGCGAGGAAGCCGATCTTTTTGAAACGGGTCATTTTTCTTGCGTCCTGTACCAGGCACTTCGCCTGCCAAACATCTTGCGTCCTGCCATGGCAAAACGCAACTGAACATCGTTTGAACGCACGTAACGGGCGAACGGGCGCAAACCATGTCCTGCCATCCGTATGACGCCGCGGCATGGATTATTCCGTCACGAACCGGAAAGGGCCGCCGCTTTGGCGACCCCTGCGGCATCAGCGCATCAGTCCCATCGCGTCATAGGCCGCCCGCAAAGTGGGCGCGGCCGCCGCCGACGCCTTGGCCGCCCCCTTTTCCAGGATGGCGTCCAACGCGGCGTCGTCGGTGCGCAATTCCATGAACCGCGCACGGATGGGGCGGAGCGTTTCCACCAGCAGTTCGCCCAGGGCCGGCTTGAACGCGCCGAAGCCCTTGCCGGCGAATTCGGCACAGACCGCGTCCACGCTCATGCCCGACAGCGTCGCATAGATGCCGAGAAGATTGTTCGCCTCCGGACGCCCGGCCAGCCTCCCGGCATTGTCCGGCAGCGGTTCGGGATCGGTCTTGGCCTTCTTCACCTTCTGCATGATCGCATCGTCATCGTCGGTCAGGTTGATGCGGCTCATGTCGGACGGGTCGGACTTGGACATCTTCGCCGTGCCGTCGCGCAGCGACATGATGCGCGCCGATTCCCTGGGGATGATCGGATCGGGCAGGGTGAACAGCTCCACGCCGAAATCGGTGTTGAACTTCGTGGCGATGTCGCGGGCCAGCTCCAGATGCTGCTTCTGGTCCTCCCCCACCGGCACATGGGTGGCGTTGTAGACCAGGATGTCGGCGGCCTGGAGCACCGGATAGACGAACAGGCCGATGGAGGCGCCCTCGCGGTCCTTGCCCACCTTGTCCTTGAACTGGGTCATGCGGTTGAGCCAGCCGATCCGCGCCGTGCCGTTCAGCAGCCAGCACAGTTCCGCATGGGCGGGCACCCGCGCCTGGTTGAAGAGGACGGAGCGGTCCGGGTCGATCCCGGCGGCGACCAGCGCGGCGGCCATGTCGCGGACATTGCGGATACGCTGTTCGCGCCCTTCATGCACGGTGATCGAATGCATGTCGGCCAGGAAGAAGAAGCACTGGCTCCCGCTGTCCATCTCGTCCTGCATCCGCACCCAGTTGCGGATCGCGCCCAGATAATTGCCCAGGTGCAGATTGCCGGTCGGCTGGATGCCGGAAAGGACGCGCATTCTTCTATCCGTTCTCTGTCTTGGTTGCACTTTTGCGCCGCATCAGCGCCTTCAGGTCCGAGAGCCGATAGGCGCCCGTAAGGAAGCAGGCCACCCCGTACAGCGCGATTCCCGCGCCGACAAGCACCGCCAGCGCCACATAGCGCTGGACCATCACCCCGCCGAGCCATGGATCGAGCAGCCCTTCGCCGGCATAGAGCGCCCCGCCCATCACGACCGCCGCCACGGCGAGGCGGGGCAGGCGCCGCCGCAACTGCCCGTCGGCGGCGAAATGGCCGCGCTTCACCAGCGTCGAATAGAGCATCGCCACATTGACGGTGGAGGACAGCGCCGTCGCCAGCGGCGGCCCGACATGGCCCATCAGCGGGATCAGGACGATGTTCCCGACGATGTTGATGAGGATCGACAGCATCGCATAGCGGACCGGCGTCCTGGTGTCCCCGCGCGCATAATAGCCGGGCGTCAGCACCTTCACGAGGACATAGGATGGCAGGCCGATGGAAAAGGCGGACAGCGCCCAGCCGCAGCGCTCCGCATCCAGCGCGGTGAAGCGGCCATATTGGAACAGGCCCCGCACGATCGGTTCCGCCACGGTGATGAAGGCGACGGTCGCGGGCAGGGTCAGGAACAGCGCCAGTTCGATGCCGCGGTTCTGCGTGTCCATGGCCACCTGCTCCTGGCCCGTCGACAGCAGGCGGGAAATGGTCGGCAGCAATATGGTGCCAAGGCCGATCCCGATCAGCCCCAGCGGCAACTGGTTCAGCCGGTCGGCATAATAGATATAGGTGATGGAGCCTGAGGCGAGCAGCCAGCCGGACAGGGCGGTGGAGATCAGCAGGTTGATCTGCGAAGCCCCGGCCCCCGCCGCCGCCGGCACGATCAGGCGGAGCAGTTCCTTCACATCCGCGTCCAGTCGCGGGCGCTTGAGCTTCATCGACACGCCCGCCCGGCGGCAGGCCCAGATCAGCCACAGCAATTGCAGCGCCCCGCCCACGGTGACGGAAATCGCCTGCACCTGCGCGGTTTCATATTCGTCGGCGCCGTGGAACAGCCACAGCCCCGCGATCATGGCGATGTTGAGCAGGATCGGCGCGGCGGCATTCACCCAGAATTTGTCGAGCGAATTCAATATGCCGCCCAGCAGGGAGGCAAGGCTGATCAGCGCCAGATAGGGCAAGGTGATCCGCGAGAGCGTCACCGCGAAGGCGAATTGCTCCGGCGTCGGGTTCTGGCGGGAGAAGCCGCCGGAGAGCGCCCATGTGATCGGCCAGGCCGCCGCGATCAGCAGCGCGGTGAAGACGACCAGCACCGGCAGCAACACGGCCAGCGCCCGCTCAGCGAAGCGATAGCCGTCCGCGACCCCACCCGGCCCCGCCGCCTTGCGGTTGAACATGGGGATGAAGGCGGCGGAAAAGGCGCCCTCGGCAAAGAGGGCGCGGAACATGTTGGGCAGGCGGAAGGCGACGCCGTTGAAGGCGTCCGACGCGAATCCCGCGCCGACATAGCGCGCCGCCAGCGAATCACGGACAAGGGCCAGCACCCGGCTGGCGAGCGTCAGCCCGCCCACGGAACCAAGGGCCCTGGCGAGTTTCATGGCAAACCCCCTCCTCCCGTTCGCCCTTGGCTTGTCGAAGGGCTGCACTTCTTCTTCATCGGAAGAAAGTGGCGGGCTTCGACACGCTCAGCCCGAACGGGGGGATGGATCATTCCCGGACTCAGGCGTGGCCGGCCGGCTCGCCTGCGGTCTGCGCCATGGCCTGCGCCTGCTGGACATAGAGGCCGCCGAAATCGATGGGATCGAGCAGCAGCGGCGGGAAGCCGCCGTCGCGGATCGCGTCGGCCAGCACGCGGCGGGCGAAGGGGAAGAGAAGGCGCGGCGCTTCGGCCAGCATGAAGGGCTGCATCTGGTCCTCGGGCACGTTCCGCATGCCGAAGATCGCGGCATAGACCAGTTCCACGGCAAAGGCGGTGCCCTGCGGCGCGGTGGCCTTGACCTCGATCTTCAGGGATACTTCGACGACTTCCTCGCCCACCTTGTCGGCGCCGATGTTGAACTGCACGTCGATCTGCGGCTGGTCCTGCCACTGATAGACGGCGGGCGCATTGGGATTTTCGAAGGACATGTCCTTCACATATTGGCTGATCAGCGCGATCTGGGGGCCATTGTCGGCGCCATTGCCGGTGGTCTGAATGGTATCGGCTTCCTCGGCCATCTCATTTCCCTGGTTTTTAAGGTTTGCCTGGCGGGCGGAATGTCCGCGCATGTCGATCCGCGCGCTTAGCAGGGGCGGCAGGAGGGGGCAATGCGGCACATGAAAAGCGGCCATTTGAATATGCGGGGAAACATGCCTATGTTGGTTGCGTTACAGTTTCAGATTCAGTCCAAAGGGTGCCTGACCCCGTGTATGTGATCGTCATCCTCGCCATGATTGCCGGCTTTCTGGCGTTGCGGCTTTATTCGGTGCTCGGCAAGCGGACCGGGCATGAGCAGGAGCCTGCGCTTCGCCCGGCGGAGGAACGCGCCAAGGTGACGATCGTGCAGCCGCGCCCGGTTCCGGAAATGGCGGGCGATTCGGTGCGGCTGTCGGACGGGCTGATCGCTCCCGGCGGCGAAGCGGGCGTCCGCGCGCTGATCGCGGCCGACCGCAGCTTCGACGTGCCCCAGTTCGTGGAGGGCGCCAAGGCCGCCTACAAGATGGTGCTGGAGGCGTTCTGGCGCGGCGACCGGCAGGAACTGGAATGGCTTTGCGATGCCGATGTTCTCGCCTCCTTCGAGGAAGCGATCGCGGCGCGGGAGGCGGAGGGCCATGTCCTCGACAACCGCCTGGTCCGCATGGAAAAGGTGCAGATCGTCGATGCGGGCGTCACTGGCCGCATGGCGGAGATTTCCCTGCGTTTCGAGGCGGACATCGCCGCCGTCACCCGCGACCGCGACGGCAATGTCGTCGCCGGTTCGCTGACCGACGCTGTCGGCACCAACGACATCTGGACCTTCACGCGCGACCTGCGCAGCACCGATCCCAACTGGAAGCTCAGCGAGACCGACGAGGCGGCATGAGCCTTCGTCAGTCGTGGGGCGCGCTGGCCGCGGCTTTGCTGCTGTCCGCTTGCGCCGGCGGCGTGATTCCGCCCGGCGCGGGTGGGCCTGCCCCCTCAAGGCCGCCTCGCGGCGCTGAGACCGCAACCCGCCCCGTTCCCGCCACTCCCCGTCCGCCCGTGGCGGTCACGCCTCCCGCGACCGCGCCGGCCGATACAGCCAATGCCGTCAGCGCCGGAATCGCCCCCGGCCCGGCCATCACCGACCTCATTCCGTCGGGCGAGCGTTCGCGCAAGGCGTTGCAGGCGTTCCGCCTCTCCTGCCCTTCGCTGATGCGGCGGGGCGACCAGAGCGGACTGACGCGCGGCACGGACTGGAACAGCGCCTGCGCCGCCGCGTCGAGCTGGCCGGAGGCGTCGGCCGGCGAATTTTTCGCCCGCTATTTCGAAGCGGTGCAGGTGGGCGACGGAAAGGCCTTCGTCACCGGCTATTATGAGCCGGAAATCGCGGGGTCGCGCACGCGGCAGCCGGGTTACGAGGTGCCGATCTACCGCCGCCCGCCCACGCTCATCGACGTCAATCTGGGCCAGTTCAGCGACAGCCTGAAGGGCAGGACCATTCGCGGCAAGGTGGACGGCAGCAATCTGGTGCCGTTCGACGAACGGTCGCAGATCGTTTCGGGGTCGCTCGCCGGCAAGGGGCTGGAACTGGCATGGGCCGCCGATCCGGTGGAATTCTTCTTCCTCCAGGTGCAGGGCAGCGGCCGCCTGCTGCTGCCCGACGGCGGCGTGATGCGGATCGGCTATGACGGGCAGAATGGCCGCGACTATACCGGCATCGGCAAGCTGATGAAGGATCGCGGCCTCATCCAGGCCGGGTCGATGCAGGACATCATGCAATATCTGCGCGCCCATCCGGCCGAGGGCGCGGCGATCATGAACGAGAACAAGAGCTTCGTCTTCTTCCGGGAACTGACCGGCGCCGGCCCGCTGGGCGCGATGGGCGTCGCCGTGACGCCCGAAGCGACGGTGGCGGCCGATCCCCGCTATGTGCCGCTGGGCGCGCCGGTGCTGCTCTCGCTGGACCGGGCGGAACCCAATGGCATCTGGATCGCGCAGGATACCGGCGGCGCGATCAAGGGCGCAAACCGCTTCGACAGCTTCTGGGGCGCCGGCAGCAATGCGCGCAGCATCGCGGGCGGCATGTCGGCGCGGGGCAGCGCGCTGATCCTGCTGCCGCTCGGGTCGGCGGCGCGCCTGGGTCAGCAGCCCTGACATCATGCTGCGATGCCCCGACGCGGTCTCACCTCCGATGAACAGGCGCTCTGGACGGCGCTGACCCGCTCCGTAAGGCCGCTGAGGCCGGGCGCGCGCATCTCTTCCCTTCCGACGCCGCCAACCCCCGCAAAGGACGGGACAGGGTTAACGGCTCCGTCCGTTCAGGCAGTCGCGACGGCCCCGGCGCACACTCCCGCAGCCACTCTGGATTCTGGCTGGGAGCGCCGAATCCGTAGCGGAAATCTGACCCCGGACATGACCATAGACCTGCACGGCCACAGCCTGTCGGCGGCCCATTCGCGGCTTAACCAGGCGCTGGCCTCGGCCTGGGCCAGGGACGTGCGAATATTGCTGGTGGTCACCGGGAAACCGCCGAAAAGCCCCTCCGCCAGCGGCGGTTCGCGGCGGGGCGCCATCCGTGGCGAGATCGGTCACTGGCTGGAAACCAGCAGCTATGCCGACCGCATCGCCAGCGTGCGGATCGCGCATCGGCGCCATGGCGGCGACGGCGCGCTCTACGTCATCCTGCGGCGCAAAAAATAAGCCTTTCGGACTGATTCACTGACCTTTTCTTAACCACTGTCCTTCATATCCCACTGATCCAGTCCAACGCCGGACTGGCGGGGGTAGGGAGACTCATGCAGGGCGTGACATTGACGAGCCGCGCCACTGCCTTCGCCTGCGCCGCGGGGGCGCTGGTGTTCATCCTGTCGCTGGTCCTTGGGCAGGGGCAGGCGACCGACATGGACGGCATCGGCCGCTCCCTCATCATCGCGATCCTGTGCGGCACGCTCAGCTGGGCCTCCGCCCGCCGTACCGTGGCCACCACCGCCAGCGCCATCGACGGTGCGACCGAACGCCTGCTGGCGGCGGCCCATGGCGACCTGCAATCCGCCGTGCCGCGGGACATAGGCCGGGAATTGCCCGACCTGTCCGTGGCGATGGAAAGCCTGTTCAGTCAGGTCCGCACGAACCTGGACCATGTGCAGGCGCTCGCGCTGTTCGATCAGGTGACCGGCCTTCCCAACCGCGCCAGCTTCTGCCGGCAGGTCGAACGGCTGCTGGCGGAACGCAGCGAAGAAGGGCTTGCGGCCCTGTTCTTCATCGACCTGGACGGGTTCAAGGGCGTGAACGACACGCTGGGCCATGCGGCGGGCGACCAGTTGCTGGCGCGCGTTGCCGGCCGCCTGCGCGAAGTCGCCATGGCGCAGGCCAGCGCGGGCGCGGGCGATTGCCTGATCGGCCGCCTGGCGGGCGATGAATTCACCCTGTTCGTCCCCAGCATGCCCGATCTCGACACGGCCGGCCGCATTGCCCGCGCCATCCAGTTCGCGCTGCGCGAACGCTTCGACCTCGGCAGCCAGCATATCGACCTGGGCGCGTCCATCGGCGTCGCCTGCTATCCCGAACATGGCGACACGCTGCCCGCGCTGCTGCGATCGGCGGACATCGCCATGTATCATGCCAAGCATCAGGGCCGTAACCGGGCCGAGATGTTCACCACCGAACTGGCGCTGGAAGCCGCCGACCGCGCGGAGCTGGAGCGCGACCTGCTGCTGGGCCTGCAACGGGACGAGTTCCTCCTCGAATTCCAGCCGCAGATCGAAATTTCCAGCGGCCGGGCGATCGGCGCCGAAGCGCTGATCCGCTGGGTGCATCCGGAACGCGATCTGGTGATGCCCGGCTCCTTCGTGCCGATTGCGGAGGAAAGCGGCGCCATCGTGGCGCTGGGCGACTGGGTCATGAGCCGCGTGTGCGAAACGGCGGCGCGCTGGGCGCAGGCCGGGGTAAGGCAGCGGATCGCGATCAACATCTCCTCCCGCGAACTGGGGCAGGCCGACTTCTTCATGCGCCTGCGCCATGCGATAGACGCGCATCGGGCGCCGGCGATCATGCTGGAACTGGAGATCACGGAATCGCTCGCGATGGAGATGAAGTCGCGGACGCTGGACCAGATCCGCGCCCTGCGGCGCGACGGCGTGCGCATCGCCATCGACGATTTCGGGACCGGCTATTCCAACCTCTCGCGGCTGCGCGAACTGCCGGTCGACCGGGTGAAGATCGACCGGTCGCTCGTCCGCGACATCGCCGTTTCGGCTGAAGCGCGCACGATCTGCAGCGCCGTCGTCGGGCTGATCCAGGGACTGGGCATGGAAGTGGTGGTCGAGGGGGTGGAGACAGAGGCGCAGATGGAAATGCTGCGCGTGATCGGCTGCACGCTGTTCCAGGGCTATCATCTGGCCCGGCCCATGGGGGAGGAGGATTATCTCGCCCGCTTCGCCGCGCCCGCGCCGCTGGTCCGGCATCGCTCCGTCTGAAGCGGATGGCCATGCGCATCCCGCTCCTCATGGGGCGGGATTTCATTCCCTTCCGTCATGACCGGGTTCCTGCCCTTCGACAGGACCGGGACAGGCCGTTCCGCGCAACGCTCCAAGCTTTTGTTGCCGCATCCTTTTAGGCGCAAAACCGGTTCCCACTTTTGCGCACGATGCCCTAGCTCGCCAGCGCCTTCGCCGTAACCAGCCGGTAGATTTCGGTGAGGTCGCGCAGGTCGGCCAGCGCCACCGCCTCGTCCAGCTTGTGCATGGTCGCATTGTTGAGGCCGAATTCCACCACCGGGCACAGGCGCGAGAGGAAGCGCGCGTCGGACGTGCCGCCGGTGGTCGACAGGTCCGCCTCCACCCCCGTCACGTCCCGGATCGCGCCCGCGACCATGTCCGACAGCATGCCCGGCTCGGTCAGAAAGGGTTCGCCGCTGATCTTCGCTTCCACCCTGCCCCCTTCGGCCGCGGCGATGGCGGTGATGCGGTCGACCAGTTCCGCGCCGCCATGTTCATTGTTGAAACGGATCGAGATGCGCGCCTGCGCCGCGGCGGGGATGACGTTGGTCGTCGGATTGCCGACATCCAGATTGGTGATCTCGATATTGCTCGCCTGGAACCAGTCATTGCCCTCGTCCAGCACCAGCGCATCGATGGCGGACAGGATGCGGATCAGGCGCGGGATCGGATTGTCGGCCAGATGCGGATAGGCGACATGGCCCTGCACGCCGTCGACATGGATCCACATGTTGACCGATCCGCGCCGGCCGATCTTGATGACATCGCCCAACCGCTGCGAGGAGGTCGGCTCGCCCACCAGGCAAAGGTCGGGACGCAGCCCATGGGCGGCCATCCGCTCCATCAGGGCCAGCGTGCCATGCACAGCCGCGCCTTCCTCATCGCCGGTGATGATCAGGCTGATCGTGCCGGGCAGGTCTTCGGGCAGGTGGTGCAGGGCGGCGACATAGGCGGCGATGGCGCCCTTCATGTCGACGGCGCCGCGCCCGTAGAGCAACTCGCCGCGCACCTCCGGCCGGAAGGGATCGCTCGCCCAGCCATTGCCCGGCGGGACCACATCCAGATGCCCGGCAAAGGCGAAATGCCTGCCCGGCCCCGTCGTCCGCCATGCCAGCAGATTTTCCACCGGGCCGTCCGGCGCCTCCCCCGCCAGGAAGCGGTCGACGGTAAAGCCCAGCGGTTTCAGCATCGCCTCCAGCACGGCGAAGACATCTCCCGTGGCCGGTGTGACGGAGGGACAGGCGATCAGCTTCTCGGCTATGTCGATCGGGTTTGCATCGGCGCTGGTCTTGTTCATGGGGTTGCGTTAGAGCATTTTGAAGCTGGCCGAAACAGTCAGCGGCTCGCAAAATGCGTGCAGCCGACGTGCATTTTGAAGCTGGCTGAAACAGTCAGCGGCTCGCAAAATGCGGTGGCGCACAGCGCGCATTTTGAAGCTGGCGGGACCGCCGGCGCCGACGCCGGCAGGAGGATATGTCATGCCCAGGATCGACCTTGCCGCCATCGAACAGACCAATCGGACGGGCTATCCGCCCGAATATGCGGATGCGGTGGCGGGGCGATGGGTGCGCAGGCTGGGACCGGCGACCGGCCTTTCCGATTTCGGCATCAGCCATGTGGTACTGAAGCCCGGCGCCGCATCCTCCCAACGGCACTGGCATGAGGATGAGGACGAATTCCTCGTCATGCTGAGCGGCGAAGCGATGCTGATCGAGGAAGGAAGCCGAACGGCCCTGCACGGCGGCGACATGGCCTCCTTCCCGAAGGGCGATCCCAATGGCCATCATCTGGTGAATGAAAGCGGCGAGGATTGCGCCTTCCTGGTCGTCGGGCGCGTTCCGCTGGGCGATGCGCATTATCCCGACATCGACATGCAGTGGGTCGAGGGCAGCTACCGCCGCAAGAATGGAAGCAGTTTTTGAGGCTGGACCGGCGGGCATTGATGGCCGCGCTGGGCGCTGCGATGGCGGCTCCCGGGCTTTCGGCCGCGCCCCTTGCGGGCGTGGTGAAGCCGCCCCGGCTGCGCCCCGGCGACAGCGTGGGCCTGATCGAGCCGGCGGGCTTTACCGACGACAGCTTCGACCTCGATCTGGTCAAGGAAACTATCGTCGCCATGGGGCTGGTGCCCAGGCCCGCCCGGCATCTGGTCGAACGCTACGGCTATCTGGCCGGGACGGATGCCGACCGCGCAGCCGACGTCAACGCCATGTTCGCCGATCAGCAGGTGCGCGCCGTCTTCGCCACCCGGGGCGGATGGGGCTGCGCGCGCATCCTGCCCTATCTGGACTTCGCGAAGATCAGGGCCAATCCCAAGCTGCTGATCGGCTTTTCCGACATCACCGCGCTGCATCTCGCCTTCGCGGCGCGGGCTGGCTTCGTCACCATCCACGGGCCCAATGCGGCCAGCAGTTGGCCGCGCTTTTCCTGGGATGCCTTCCGCGCCGTCGCCTTCGATGGAGCAACGCCGCTGATGACCAATCCGGACGGGCATGAGGACCGGCTGGTGCAGCGCAGCGGGCGCATCCTGACCTTCCGGGGCGGAAAGGCCAGCGGGCGGCTGCTGGGCGGAAACCTGACCGTGCTTTCGACGCTGATGGGAACCCCGTGGCTGCCGGATTTCGACGGCGCGATCCTGTTCATCGAGGATGTGAGCGAGCAGCCCTATCGGATCGACCGGATGCTGACCCAATTGGCGCTGGCCGGCCTTCTGGGCAGGGTGGCGGGCGTGGTGTTCGGGCAATGCACCGATTGCGGTCCCAGCGGCGCCTCCTATGGCGGGTTCACCCTGGCGGAGGTGTTGCGGCAGCATCTGGCGCCCCTTGGCGTCCCCGCTTTCCAGGGCGCGCTGTTCGGGCATGTCGCCAGCCAGTTCAGCCTGCCGGTGGGCTGCCGGGCGGAAATCGACGCCGACGCGGGAACGATCCGCCTGCTGGAACCGGCGGTCCGCTAGGGAGCATCGTGCAGAAAGGCCTGGCCCGACCCCGGCTAAGGGCGGGAACCGGTTGCCCCTGAAAGGATGCAACGACAGGAACCCGGAGCGCGCGACCGGCGCCCGCTTCAACGCAGCGCCCCCTGAAGAACGGCCGACATGCAGTCGGGGTCAGTCCCTGTCGTCGGCGGGCCTGACATAGGCGCCGCGGCCATCGGGCGGGACGAGCGACCGGTCCTCGACTTTCAGGACAAGCGTTCGGAAGCCGGGTTCGGGCACGTCCTTCGTCCTTTCGGCAGTGAGGATGACGGCCCCGTCCCTCTCGGCCCACCGCCCCTCCGCGAACAGGTCCAGCGCGCCATAGACCAGATACCATTGGAAGCGGCCGTCCGGATGGAGCATCAGTTCGGACCCCGTCTCCATCACGCCGCGCAGATAATAATGCCCCGCCCGCTCGGAGGCTTGCGCCCAGACCGGTCCGGCAAGGAAGGCCGCAAGGGGGAGGAGTGCCGTGAGGACGCGCATCCCACGATGCTATCGCAAGCGGCCTCGGCAGAACAGGCCTACCAGGCGCGGGGGCTGTGCCCGACGCGATGGGAGACCTGCTGCTCGATCTCGTTGAGCTGGGCCTGGCTGAGCACGCCGGAATGAAGCAGCTTGCGCATCAGTTCATCGACCAGCGCCGCGAGGAAGTGAAGCTCCGCCCGTTCGGACGGGGTGTCGTTGCTGTCGACCTGCATGGCTTGCTCTCCGCAAAAAGCTGAATCTTAAAGGGGAAAGCGGCAAGGCATAGAGCCGACCGCGCAGGGCATCCCTCATTGGAGGCGGCCCGGCGAATATGGTTAACGATGCAGCGGCATCGGGCCAGCCGCGCTGCCGCAAGAGCAGGAGCCCGGCTCAGGCGGCGCGATTTTCCAACAGGGACAGGACTCGTCCCGAACAAGCCATGCCCCATCATTCGCCTTCCGCCCTCCATCATCCGCTCTCAGGGCCAGCGTCAGGGCCAAGGTCAGCGTCAGGGAAGACGGCGCGCCGTCAGGATCGTTACCGGCTGCTCCAGCATCTGCCCCTTCATCACGCCCTCGCCGGCCGTGGGGGATTTGGGGGCGGCGAGGATCGTCTTCACGACATCCATTCCCTCGATCACATGGGCGAAGACGGCGAAGCCCTGATTGTCGCCCGCCGCTTCGGGATGCGCGTCCATGCCGGGCATCTTGCCCAGCACGATGAAGAAATCCCCGGTCGCGCTGCCGGGCGCATAGCGGGCCATGGAGAGCGCGCCATCATCATGGGTAAGGCCGGTCTGGCTGGTCGGCTCATGCTTGACCGGCGGCAGGATGCGCTTGGGATCGTTCTGCGCCCCGCCCTGCACGAAGCCATAGTCGGCCGAACCGACGCCCCGGTAGAAGCTGGCGCCGTCCAGCCGCTTCTGATCGACATAGCGCAGGAAATTCGCCGCCGTCGCCGGCGCCTGCGCCACATGCACCGCGATCAGGATGCGGCCCGCGCCGGTGTCGAGCGCAACCCGCACATCGGCAGGCGGCGGCGCAGCAGCAGGGCTCTGGGCAAGGGCGGGAGCAAGGGAGAAGAGGGCGGCCAGGAACAGGGCGAGTTGTCGGATCATGGCGCGAAGCCTAGAGCCAATCGACATTCAGCCCTGACGGCCTGCAAATGACGCTTTTCCGTGCTTCCGGTGCTCACATACCTTGAGTACGCTGCGCTCCGGGTCACGGAAAAACACCATTTTCGGCTCGTCATCATCTGAATGTCGATTGGCTCTAATCCAAAGCCGCCCGCCTGTCAGCCTTCCAACTGGCGCTGCAGGGCGCGGATGTCCGCGTCTATGTCCGGATTGCTCTGCCGCAATTCCTCGATCGTGCGCACCGCGTGGATCACGGTGCTATGGTCGCGCCCGCCGAAGATACGGCCGATTTCGGGCAGGGAACGCGGCGTCATCTTCTTGGCCAGATACATCGCCACCTGGCGCGGACGGGCGACCGCCCTCGCCCGGCGCTTGGAACGCATTTCCGCCGCGTCGATCTTGTAATGCGCGGCACAGGCCTTCTGGATCTCGTCGACGGTGATGCGGCGGGCATTGGCCCGCACCGCGTCCGCCAGCATCGCCTGCGCGAACTCCAGGTCGATCGATCGGCCGGTGAGCTGGCCATAGGCGATGAGCTTGTTGAAGGCGCCTTCCAACTCGCGCACATTGGAACGGATCGACCGCGCCAGGAAATCGACCACCGCGTCCGGAACCGGCGGGTCGCCCGCAATGGCGCGCTTAGCCTCCAGGATCGCGAGGCGCAGGTCGAGCCCGGCGGGACGGATGTCGGCCACCAGCCCGCCGGCGAGGCGCGAGAGGATGCGCGCATCGATCGCGTCCAGCATCTGCGGCGCACGGTCGGCGGTCACGACGATGCGGGCGCCCGAATCGATCAGGTCGTTGATCGTGTGAAGAAACTCTTCCTGCGTCGAACCCTTGCCGGCGATGAACTGGATGTCGTCGATCAGCAGCAGCCGCGCCGCGCGCAGCCGCGCCTTGAACATCATCGTTTCGTTCGCCCGCATCGCGTTCACGAATTCCATCATGAACCGCTCGGCCGACATGTAGAGCACGGGGGCCGAGGGCGAATGCGCGGAGAAGCCCTGCGCGATGGCATGGAGCAGATGGGTCTTGCCCTGCCCGGTGCCGCCATGGATGAAAAGCGGGCTGAACCGCGGCTGGCTCCTGCCCGCCATGGCCTGCGCGGCGGAGAAGGCGAGATGATTGGTCTCGCCGGTCACGAACTGGTCGAAGCTGTGGCGCGGCTGGAAATTGGATGCGGGGGCCTGATCGTCCGCCACCCCGCCGTCGTTCACGGCAAGGGCCTCGGCCGGCGGCAGTTCCAGAACCCGGGGGCCCACCGCATTGGGGGCGCGGCGCAGGCGCACCTCGCGCACGCCGGCGCCGGCGCAGCGCCATGCCATGCGCAGCCGATCCCCGAACTGGCCCGACACGAAATTGGCCGTGAAGTCGGAAGCGAACAACAGGTCCAGCGTCTGCGATTCGGGGCAATAATCGCCCAGTTGCGCGGCCTTCAGCCACTGGTCGAACATGCGCGCGCCGATGTCGCGGCGCAGCCCGGCGCGAATGGTCGCCCAGGCAGTCTCCAGGCGCGCATTCTGCTGCGTGTCGAGACCGCTCAAACTTCCAATCACTGCCGTAATATCCTTCATAAACAGTCGACCCCCATCAACTGCACCCCATAGGCAGGGGCGATGCGACGCAGAGACCCGTTCCGGAAAAGCCCCGCCTTCCCGAATCTCGTGCATCAACCAACCATCTGATGACCGCCGGAAATTCGATTCGAGTGGCGGCCGGAGGATCAAAATAGACAGGCCTGCTTCGCCGGATCAAGGGCGCTGCCAGTCAAAAATGTGAAATAAAGCCGTTGACTCGGCAAACCCCGCAGAAAAGGCCGGTTTGAAAAATTATCCAGCAATTTCAATATATTATTACCTTCTCCGAACCGTCGCCCCTCTCGAATCGAAGGAGAATCGCCGGAAATCGGGGCTTCCTCCAGAATGACCTTTTGGTGAATGAAACATGAAAAAGCCCGCCCCGCATCGACTGCGGGGCGGGCCTGTTCTGACCGACGAGCTGGAAAGTGGCTGGGTCTTAGCCGAGCGCGCTGACGCGCTTCGTCAGGCGGCCGAACTTGCGGGCCGCGGTGTTCTTGTGCAGCACGCCGCGGGCGACGCCGCGGGCGAGTTCCGGCTGGACCGACTGAAGCGCCGTGGTCGCGGCAGCCTTGTCGCCGGCGGCGAGGGCGGTTTCGACCTTCTTCACCAGGGTGCGAATCCGGCTGATGCGGGCGCCGTTGATCTCGGCGCGGCGGGCGTTGCGGCGGATGCGCTTCTTGGCTTGCGGCGTATTGGCCATTTACTGTCCTCGGTTCTCGTCAAATCTCGTGAAGGAGCCCGTCGGAATCCCCAACCGGCTCTCGTGAAGGTGCGCCCCTTACAGGGGAACAGGGGTTGCGTCAACCGCTGAGCGCCCCGCTATTTCTGGCATTTCGGGCAGAAAAAGGTCGATCTGCCCCCATCCACGCGGCGCCTGACGGGCGTGCCGCAATGGCAGGCTTCCCCCTCCCGGCCATAGACCCGCCATTGCTTGGAGAAATAACCCAGTTCGCCGTCGGGCCGGGCATAGTCGCGCAGCGTCGATCCGCCCGCGGCGATGGCGGCGGTCAGCACCTCCCGAATCGCGTCGACCAGCAGGGCGAGGCGGGCGCGGCCGATCCGGCCCGCTTCGCGCGTCGGGGCGATGCCGGCCATGTGGAGCGCCTCGCAGACATAGATATTGCCCAGCCCGGCTACGATGCGCTGGTCGAGCAGCGCGGCCTTGATCGACGTCGCCTTGCCCTTCAGCGCGGCGGCCAGCGCATCGGCCGTGAAATCCGGCCCCAGCGGCTCGGGTCCCATGCGGGTGAAGGGGTTATGGGCCTCCCACGCCTCGCTGCGGACCAGGTCGAGCGAGCCGAAGCGGCGCGGGTCGTTGAGCGACAGAAGCCGCCCTCCCCCGGTCCCGATCAACAGATGGTCATGCGGCCCGATCTCCGCCGGATCGATTCGCCAGCGGCCCGACATGCCGAGGTGGAAGATCAGCGTGTCGCCGCGGTCGGTGTCGATCAGGCCGTATTTGGCGCGGCGCGACAGGCCGGTGACGGTGGCGCCGGTCAGCCGCTGGCGCAGGTCGACGGGTATCGGAAAGCGCAGGTCGGCGCGGCGCGGCTCGACCCGCGTCAGGAGCGAGCCCTGCAGGACCGATCGCAGGCCCGCGACGGTGGTTTCGACTTCGGGAAGTTCGGGCATGGCCCTCTATGGAGCGCCCCGGACCGCCCGGCAACAGGCCACTTGCCGCATGGGGCGCGCCATGGACATTTTACCCGATCTCGGAGGTTTCCTCTCCCCGGAAAAATGCTCTAGAGCGTGCGCCCATGAGTGAAACCGCTTCCTTTGGCTATCGCGATGTCGAAGCCGCCGAAAAACAGGGGATGGTCCGCGCCGTCTTCTCCAATGTGGCGTCCAAATATGATCTGATGAACGACGCCATGTCGGGCGGCGCGCATCGGCTCTGGAAGGACCAGTTCGTCAGCCGGGTGAAGCCGCGCCGGGATGAGCTTATCCTGGACATGGCGGGCGGCACCGGGGACATCGCCTTCCGCATGCATCGCCATGGCGCGCGGGTGACGGTTTCCGACATCAATCCCGAAATGCTGGCCGTGGGCGTCGATCGGGCGAGGAAGAAGGGGCTGGAAGGCCTCATCTGGTCGGAGCAGAATGCCGAGGAGCTGAGCTTCGCGGACCGGGCGTTCGACGCCTATACGATCGCCTTCGGCATCCGCAACGTGACCCATGTCGACAGGGCGCTGCGCGAGGCGCATCGGGTGCTGAAGTTCGGCGGGCGCTTCTTCTGCCTGGAATTTTCCACCACGACATGGCCGGGCTTTTCCGACGTCTATGACGTCTATTCGCACCGGCTGGTGCCCAGGCTCGGCAAGCTGCTGGCCGACGATGAGGACAGCTATCGCTATCTGATCGAATCGATCCGCCGCTTCCCCCCCATGCCGGCGTTCGAGCGGATGATCCGCGACGCCGGCTTCGTGCAGACGAAGGTGGAACCGATCCTGGGCGGGCTGGTGGCGATCCATAGCGGGTGGAAAATCTGATGGGGCGCCCGTCACGTCCTTCTCCCGCAGGGGAAGGGCATAAATAGCGATGCCTTCCCACCTCACGCATATCTGGCGGCTGCTGAAATGGGGCCGCACCCTGGCGCGGCATGGCGCGCTGACCGGGATCGAGCGCGATCCGCTGACGCCGACGCCGGTGCGGCGGCTGGTGCGGGTGGCGCGGCTGGGCGCGCGGGTGCCCCGGCAGCCGCGCTATGCCGACGCCTTCCAGTCCATCGGCCCGGCGGCGATCAAGCTGGGCCAGACGCTGGCGACGCGTCCCGACCTGGTGGGGGAGGATGCGGCGAACGACCTGCTGCGCCTGCAGGACGCCCTGCCCCCCGTGCCGTTCGCCACCATCCGCGCGCAGATGGAGCAGAGCTTCGGGCGGCCGCTGGAAACGCTCTACAGCCGCTTCGACGAGGTGCCGGTGGGCGCCGCCTCCATCGCGCAGGTGCACCGCGCGGTGACGACGGACGGGCGCGATGTCGCGGTGAAGGTGATCCGCCCCGGCGTCATCGACCAGTTCAACCGCGACATCCAGACCTATGAATGGGCCGCCGCCCATGTCGAGATGCTGGGCGGCGAAGTGGCCCGCCTCCGCCCCCGCCTCGTCATCGCCAACATGAAGCGCTGGACCGCGCGCGAACTCGACCTGCGGCGGGAGGCGGCCTCGGCTTCGGAACTGGGCGAGGCGATGGAGGCCATGCCCGGCTATCGCGTGCCCGCCATCGACTGGGATCGCACGACCGGCAAGGTCATGACGATGGAGTGGATCGACGGGGTCAAGATCTCCGACCGGGACGCGCTGATCGCCGCCGGCCATGATGTGAAGGAAATCGCGGCAAGGCTGGTCAACGCCTTCCTGCGCCAGGCGATCGCCGAAGGCTTCTTCCATGCCGACATGCATCAGGGGAACCTGTTCGTCACCGCCAATGGCGACATCGTCGCGATCGACTTCGGCATCATGGGCCGCATCGACCGGCGCGCGCGCATGTGGCTGGCGGAAATCCTCTACGGCCTCATCACCGGCAATTACCGCCGCGTGGCGGAAATTCATTTCGAGGCGCAATATGTGCCAGGCCATCACAATGTAGAGGAATTCGCCACCGCGCTCAGAGCCGTGGGCGAACCGATGCGGGGCAAGCCGGTGCGCGAACTGTCGGTCGGCGGCATGCTGGACGGCCTGTTCGCCATCACCCGCGATTTCGACATGCAGACCCAGCCGCACCTGCTGCTGCTCCAGAAGACGATGGTGATGGTGGAGGGCGTCGCGACCGCGCTCGACCCCGACATCAACCTGTGGGAGACGAGCGGCCCCTATGTGAAGGAATGGCTGCGCGCCGAACTGGGGCCGGAGGCGAAGGCCGCCGACGCGCTGATCGAGAATGTCCGGATCTTGCAGCGCCTGCCGGGCCTTGTGAAGCGGATCGAGGAAGCCTTTCCGGAAAAGGGCGGCGCCCCCCCTCCGCCGCCCCTGACGGAGGTCAGGCTGATCCGGGTGGGCAGCGGCTGGCGCTATATGCTCGTGGCCTTGCTGGCGGGGATGGCCGGCGCGGGCGCGATGGCGGCGGCTACGACCTTTTGGTGACGGCCGGCTCCTGGTTGCGAGCCCGCCGTCGGGCACGGCCTCGACGCGAACCCGCTACCTTATGCCATTCCGACGCCTCGAACCCGCCCGAAATGGGTGCTGAGCTTAGGGCCTGAACTTCAGCGTGGCCGCCGGCGCCTCGCCGGTCAGCGGCGTGATCTTCCAGACGATCCGTTTCCCCTGCGCCACGTCCTGCGCGCCGTCTTCCTGGTTCTGGCTGACGATCTCCGCATCGGTGGTGAGGGTGAAGGTGCCGTCCAGCGCCTTGGCGGCATCGTCGCCGCCATTGCCGCCCATCGGGTTCTGGCTCTTGTCATAGCCGTTGGAATAGCCCGGCGCCTTCACCCGCGCCCGGTCTTCCCCACGCAGTTCCACCGCCACGAAGGGCAGCACGATCTGCGCGTCGCTGTTGAAGGGAAAAAGGAAGGCGTGGGTCAGCCGGCCGCTGATCGCATAGTCGATCTCGAACCGGCGATTGCCCATGTAGCGGGCCGACCGAAAGCCCTTCTCCTTCGACAGCGCCGCCGCGATCGCCTGCATCTGCTGCTCGTCGCCCTTGTCGTCCTTGACGTCGAAACGCTCCTCGGCCTTGCCCTGCGTCCCGGACCGGAGCGCCGTGCGCAGGCTGCTCTGCTGGTCCCTGGGCGTCGCGCCGTTGATCGGATCGTCATTGCCCGGCATCGAACCCAGGCCCTTGCCCATGTCCGATGCCAGTATCTCGCCCTTATAGGTAAAGCTGAAGCTCCGGTCGGCGCGGATGTCGAGCGTGGAATCGAACCTGCCCGGCGTCACCAGGCAGCCGGAGAGCAGCAGACTGGCCGCCAGCACGGCGCCCGAGCGTAGAAAGACCGTCACGATCGAACCCCCTGTCGTCCGTGGCCCCGGCCGCTACCGGCTGGCAGCCGCGTAGAGGGCGATCGCCGCCGCATTGGAGACGTTCAGGCTCTCCATGCGCGGGCTGATCGGCAGTTTAGCCAAAATGTCGCAATGCGCCATGCTGTTGTGGCGCAGCCCTTCGCCCTCGGCCCCCAGCACCAGCGCGACGCGGGACGTGCCGATGGCCTCGCCCAGCGTCTGCTCCGCCTCGCCGTCCAGCCCGATGCGCCAGTAACCGGCTTCCGCGATCTCATCCAGCGCCCGGGCAAGGTTCACGACCCGCACCCAGGGCACGATCTCCAGCGCGCCCGACGCGGCGCGCGCCAGCACCCCCGATTCGGGCGGCGCATGGCGGTCCTGCGTCACGATGCACAACGCGTCGAACGCCGCGGCGGACCGCAGGATCGCGCCGACATTATGCGGGTCCGTCACCTGGTCCAGCACCAGCACGGGCCTGTTATCGTCCTGCCCCGCCTCCAGCACGTCGCCCAGCCAGACATCGTCCAGCGGCTCCACCTCCGCGACGATCCCCTGATGCGGCGCGTCCGACGGCACCATGCGGCCCAGATCGGCGCCATCGGCATAGACGATGGGCAAGACGGGCGGCAGGTCGAGCGCGTTCAGCGCCTCCCTCGTCCCCCATATCTTGCGCACCACCCGGTCCGGATTGGCGAGCGCGGCGATGACGGCATGCCGTCCATAGAAGCGGGGAAAGGTCCCTTTGGCCTTTCCGGTGCGATTTCCTCTTTTCATGGGAAGCGCTCTTTTCACATTGGGCCATTGACAGGCAAGTCTCCTTTCGCCATTGGAGCGCCCTCCAGCCGGTCGGGGCACCCTCCGACGCCGGTTAGGCGACTGGACAGGTGGCCGAGTGGTTAAAGGCAGCAGACTGTAAATCTGCCCGGGTTTCCCGTACGCTGGTTCGAATCCAGCCCTGTCCACCATATGTTCTTCCAGAACAGCCCAAGAACGTCTATAAGAACCCCGCACTTAGCGGGGTTTTTCATATGTGGGCTGTCTCAGACGTTCTCTCTTTGTTTACGGTCAGCAGGCGCGGTTTTGGGGTATCCGTGGGGGTATCGACCCCTCATACCCCCTGCGATACCCCCAAATCGGGTCTGGTCGCATGCTGACGGACGTTCAGTGCCGGAAGGCCAAGGGCGCCGACAAGCCCTACAAGCTCAGCGATGCCCAGGGGTTGTTCCTCTATGTGACGACGAACGGCTATCGCTCATGGCGGCTGAAGTACCGAACCATGGCCGGAAAGGAGAAGCTGCTGACGCTCGGCAGCTATCCCGAGGTCTCCCTGGTCGAGGCGCGCGACGCGCGCGATGAGGCCCGCAAGGCCATCCGCGCCGGCCGTGATCCAGCGCTGGAAAAGAAGCAGGCCGCTGTCGTCGCCCGCACGGACGCGGAGAACAGCTTCGAGGCTGTCGCCCGGGCGTGGCATGCGCTCCATGTCCCGCGCTGGAGCAAGCATCACGCTCGGAACGTGATCGAAAGCCTGGAGGATGATCTCTTCCCGGAGATCGGTCGTCTGCCGATTCGCGACGTCACGGAGGCTCTGTTGCTGGACGCTCTGCGCAAGGTTGAGCGTCGCGGCGCGATCGAGACGGCCCATCGGATTCGGCAGCGCGCGGGCGAGGTGTTCGCCTATGCCGCGGCAAACGGAATGCGCACCGGCGACCCGGCAGCCGTCATCAAGACGCTGCTGAAACCAAAGCCCAAGGCCGCGAAACAGCCTGCCCTGACGACGCTCGCCGAGGTCAAGGAAATGATCCATGACATCGACCATGAAGAGGCCCAACCGATCACGAAGCTGGCGAACCGCTTCATCGGGCTGACGACGGTGCGCTCTGCGGTGCAGCGCCACGCGAAATGGACCCAGATGGAGGGATTGGACGGTCCGGAGCCGCTATGGCGTATTCCTCCATCTGCGATGAAGCTGGCGCTGCGACTGAAGGATGAGGAGGCCTATGAGCATCTTGTCCCGCTATCCCGGCAGGCCGTCGAAGTGCTGGAGGCCATCCGGCCGCTGACCGGCGCGAGAGAGTACATCTTTCCGAATGCCTGGCGCGGCACGCTCCCGATGTCCGAGAACGCCGTCCGCGCGCTGATCATCCGGGCCAACGGCGGGAAATATCATCGCCGGCATTGCCCGCACGGCTATCGCTCATCCTTCTCGACCATCATGAATGAGTGGCGGCGCCAGCACGGCAGGCCCGACGATCGCGAGGTCATCGATTTGATGCTCGGGCACGTCGCTGTCGACAAGGTGGAAGGCGCTTATAACCGGGCCGCACATATGGAGCGGCGGCGCGAGCTGGCGCAGATATGGGCCGACATGCTGCTGGAGGACGCCATGCGTGCCAAGGACCTGCTTTTCCGAGTCAGTGATTAAGGGGAAGATGAAGGCTAACTTTCTCGGGATGTGCTGGCCGCCGCGTGCCGCACGGCCGGCAAGCATCCTTCGGCACCATCATCTGACGCGGCGGCGCGAGCTGATACAGGAGAGGGCCGATCTGCTGATTGAAGGGCTGCCTCCCGCTGCGGCTCTGTTGGACAGCCCCGACGCTTAGTTCATCGACTGTTTACGAATATTGGCGAGATGTAATCCAGGCTGGTTGAATTCGCTCTTGGCAGGTGAATGTGCGCTCACTAGAGCGCAAGTTGGGCTAAGCTCGAGGGGGGAAAATGCAGGTTTCGCAGAATAGCCAAGCGTTTACGGTCGACATCGCGACCCGAATTCTTGAGCCATCCGAAGACATTTTCATACTCCAGCCGGGCCAAGGCTACTGGCTCTACGACGTTTTTAAGCGCTCAAACCATATATTCCTCGACTTTCCGGGCATGCCACTTGAGTTCAGCACGCCTGCGCCGGACGATAGGACGCTACGCCAGATGGCGGTGCGATCGATCGCTTTGCGCGATTGGTATGACGAAAATATGGTGGGAAAGAGACCTTCCGACAACCTTGCGGACTATGTCGGGAAGGACACTCGTAAGCGCTTGGGGCGATATGTGGGGGCAATTAAGCGCCTGTATTGGGACCTCGAACCTGGCGCAATTATCGTGGTTCCCGGCCCGCACTTCTCTGATGATGTGCTCATCGGACAGATCACGGGTAAGCCCACCGTTTATTCCAGCAAGCAAATCTACGAGGGGAGCGCGCTCCCTGCTCGTCGGGTCAAATGGCTGAGATCGAAGCCCCGAGCCTCATTTTCGAAGGAGGTGCGCGAAAAATTTGGGAAGCCAAATCCGATCACGCAACTGGACCGGTCCCTCCGTGCCGAGATCATGCGTGCTGGTTTCGACCAATTCGTTATCGATGACGAAATTTCGGTTCGACTCAACACGACGGCAGACGATTTCAACACCCTGGACGATTTCAATATCCAGACGTTCGTCAATTACGTCGCCGGCGTGCTCGTCGCCGTGGACCTTGGTATCCAACATGAGGTGAGCTTCGATGAGGCGATAAAGCTGCTCCGCGCGCACCCCGATATGGTCCCGGACCTGAAGCAGAACATCAACTCGATCGGCTTTCAGCGCATCGTTTCTGAAACTGTTAAGCCCTTGGTCATCGCAACAATGCTCTCGTTGGCGACGGCGCCGGTTGCTCCGGGCATGGCGGCCGACTCAGTCCCCGTAGCAGCTCAGGTCGTTAACTCAGCCGCGCCAGCAGGCGACAGCTGCACCATAAAGGTCTCGGCGCGCGTTGAAGCGGCTATGAAATTAATGAAGCTTGATGAATGGAAGCGGGTCTGCGAGAGTGCTCGCGACGCTAATGCGTCGACAGGCCTGTCGACGACAATGAAGGTTGGTCATTCACGGAAGGCTAATCCATGAGCGCATCAGCATCGAGCCCGACACGGACCCGCGGGTGGAGCGCAAAAGCTCTCGTCATCACGAGCGCTGCTGCTTCCGCCTTCGGCGCATCTCTGCTGTCTGTCGGCGGCGCTGCCGCTCTGTGGAATTATCAGACCCATCGCACCGAGCGGGCTACTGAGGTGACCAAGTTCATCGAGGTCTCGCAGGAATTTGATCGTGACGTCACCGCCTTTATGACTCTTTATTTAAAAGGGCGCGATGCCACATCTGAGCGGCTAGCGCTGCATAAGAATATCCAGGATCAATTCCTCGCCCTCGAGCGCGCCGGCACCAGCTTGGGCGGCTCTGCTTTGCAAGAAGCCGAACTTCATCAGAAGCGGTTGGTGAAGGTGGGGGAGGAGCTTGATCGTGAAGTCCCCGCTGCGAAGGCTCGGGATTTGATGCAGGCGATCGCCGATGCCCGTGATTCGGGGATCTGCGTAACCTACCGCCTGCGCGACCGCGTGGGTATGGACACGACGGCTGAAGACCAGGAATATTGCTCCCAGCCTCGGTAAGACTGCGGTGAGGATTTGGCTTATAAACTCGCTTTAGCGCGCGCCGTGCGCTGTGCGAACTGGACGGTAACATTCCCGGCGCCACTTTGGACGGCAAGCCGCCGTGGCAGGATTATCTGACTCAAGTACGCGCGGTGATCGCTGCTATTCGGGAGCCCAGCGGAGAAATGCTCGCGCATCGCCAGAAGACCAAACCCGCCCAATTTTTGCAGGGATATCTGCACCGCTATAATTGACGTACTGGAGGGCCGGCCGTGAAGTTCGACTACCATAGAGAGATGGCGGAGGCGGCCGCCGCACGAGCCTCGGCGGAACTGGATCGCCTCGAGTGGGTCATGACAAAAGAGCACATCACTGCGCTGCGCCAGCATCTGGTTGAAGATCTTGGGGTAGATGATCGCGCCGACAGGATGTTCGGCATCCCTGTTGTCGTAGGGATGCCCAAGGATGGCGCACCCTTCGAATTGCGGCGTCGCGCTTAGCCGGCCGCTCGCGCTGGAAAGATGTCGCAGAATTCGTCCGCCGGCTCTGGGACCGGCTCAACCTTCCACTTGGGCTTGGGTGCGGGCAACGTTGGCGCGCTACCGTCGAAGGTAGCCCGAGCAACGGCGCCAAAGCTATCCTCCCGCTCAAAGATCGTGCGGGCGATCGACACCAGCCCGGCGACCCGGTCGGCTTGGGCAGGCAGCACATAGCCGATCTCGATGCCTCGCGCCGAATAGACGCCTACCACGCGCTTGCCCGCCCTGGTTCCCCTCTCCCGCCGCAGTTCCAACGGCTCACCCGGCCGGCAAGCTGCGATCTCCGCCCGGCGCTTCGCGGCGCGGGCGTTGGGAAGGTCGGCGCCGACTATCGCTATCGAGGACGGCCCGGGCAAAATCATCGCAGCGCCCCCGATGCTTTAAGCTGGAGCCTGATCCCGTTATAGCCCGCGGTCATGCTGGCGCTGCGGCCCAGATCGTTCTCGCTGATGGAGCCGTCCCAAAAGGTAAATAACGGCCAGCGCTCCGGACAATGAGGCATGAGACAGCGGAGCGCCAGGCGCACCTCAGCTGTGCCCATCTTCTCCTTAGGCGCGCGCTGCAAGGCGTTTTCCAGCACCTGGAGAGAAAGGGTGATGATCTCGCGTTGATTCTTGTCCACAGGAGTGAACATAAAGCGAACAATGGGTGAGTCGCTAGAGGGCTTGTGCATGCATGCGCCGGCGGGAGAAGGCCAGGCTATGCAGGGGGTTGCGGAGACTTATCCTTTTCGTCCATCGGGAGGGACAGGCGCTTTCCTGGGGGCGCCTCGCGCTATCCACATTGCATTTTTGAGAGCGACGGAGGGTTCATGCCCGGCCCTGATCGCTATATTGACGAAGGCCCGGTGAAGGGCTTCGCCTCGGTTGGTTGTTCCGAGATAGTCGGTCCCGTGCTGGTAGGCGGCACGCCAGAAATCATCATAAATTTCACGGTCGCCATTCTCATCTACTGACCAGAGAAAGGCGAGCGCGAAGCGTAGGGAGGCGGACGGATTGACTAAAGGCGCCGGTCGGGCCTGCGCGGCCACTTCATCAAGGACGCAAAGGGCTTTGAAGCGCATATGTTCTAGGGCGAGTCGCATAACGAGAACATAATGCGAACAAAGCCGACGCGGCAGCCCGATTTATGATCTTCGGCCGCCTTGACGATTGCGCAAAATATTGCGCAATTTCGCTTGCACCATGGTTCAGACGTGTGTATATATTTGCGCATGGAACGGGACAGCAAAAAGATCGTCAGGCGGCTTCTGGAAGAGGGCTATGAACAGGTTTCGGTGAAGGGCTCTCACCACAAATTCAGGAAGGGCGACCGGACGATCATCGTGCCCCACCCGAAGAAAGACCTGCCGCTGGGAACGGCGCGAAGCATAGCAAAGATGGCGGGGTGGCTGTGAGCCGCCCCGGAAAGGCAAAGTCATGAAATATTTTTACGCCATCGTTCACAAGGATGCGGACAGCGCTTTTGGTGTCAGCTTTCCCGATCTGCCGGGTTGCTTCTCGGCGGCCGACCGTCAGGAAGACGTACTCCCCAATGCGGTGGAGGCGCTGGAACTGTGGTTCGAAGATGCGGAGGAAATTGATCCTCGCCCGGTCGATCAGGTGCGCGAAGCGGTGAAAGAGGATCTGGCGCAGGGCGCCTTCCTTCTTGCCGTTCCGCGCATCACATCGGCCAACAAGCTGGCCCGCGTCAATCTGTCGCTGGATCGGGGCATGCTCGACGCCATCGATCAGGCGGCAGCGCTTCGGAAGCTGACCCGCAGCGCGTTCATGGCCGAGGCGGCCCGGAACGAAATCGAAGGCCGCCATTGATCCTCGGGAGCGGCTTCAGGAGTTCGAGCTATGACGTCGATCGACATGATCCCGATTGAGCGCGCTTCCCGCGCCATTATCGATGCTGCCCAGGAGCAAGGCGCGTACGTGGGCGGCGAACCGGACAACCTTCGCTCTGTGCCTATCAATGGCGTGATCGATGCAAAGGCGATGGTGCGTGCCGTCCTCGCAGCGATCCGGGAGCCGAGTGAAGCCATGATCTATGCCAGCAGCGAAGGCGGCCTCGGGTTCAACGACAAGGTCATTGAAGATTGGCAATCGATGATCGACGCCATGCTGGACGAAGGCGACGAGAAGCCGGCCGGAACCTGATTACGGCCCTGTGCGTAATCGCGATGCCTCGCCCCGGCTTTCAGCCACGCAAACCTATGGGGCGAGGCGACCAGCCTGACAATTCAGAAAAACGGCCCGGCAGCATCAGCCACCGGGCCAGGAGAAGGCTGAGTTAAGAGCCTTCGGGTCGCACGCTTCAAATGTGCCCCGACAGGATCCGATTCGGATTGGAAAAATTGGACAGAGGCGGAAAAACCGGGGGGCGTTGCTTGAGGCAGGCAGGCACCCGTTGGGCGACCCCATGCTACGCCAAGCACCACGGAGCCGCCCTCCGCCCCCTTTGGACAGAAGCGGCGGCATATCAAGGGTTAATCTCTGAGCCAAGCCCTGTGGCCGGTTCCGGCTCCACCTTCACCGCCGCCTGCTCTGCTGCCCATTCCCGAAGTTTGATCAGGTTCCACGCCTGCCGCTCGGCTATCCGGAGCTTGGCAAGAAGTCCGTCACAACTGGTTCCTCCATAAGCTCGGCAGGTGGCTTCGCTGGCGACGGACACGGGGGCTGTTTCGGAACTGCGGAGATCGGTTCGGGCGGCAAGCGCTGCCCGCACGCGCTCATAGCGAGCATCAACAGCGGCATAACGAGCCTGAAGGTCATTGATCTTCCTTTCGGTGATGGCGGCCTGTTCGGCCTTGACGCGCTTCACATTCTCCGCCGCCTGGCGCAGCGCTTCGGCGCTGGCGGCGCGATAGTTGGCGACGGTCTGCTTGTGGGCCTGTTGTTCGGCGCTGAGGTCGGTCCGGGCCTTGTCCCGCTCGGCCGTGCGGACATCGACCTTCATCGATGTCAGGGCGAGGGCTACCACAAGGCCGATGAGGACGGGCACCCACCAGAGGCGGCGGGCGAGCCCCAATGCTGTGGCCCAGCTCATGCCGCCCTCCGCTTCGCATAGGCAGCGGCGAGCCGCTCATCATATTTGTTCTCGCGGTAGGCGGTGCCGTTGTACCCCTTCGCGAAAGCGGCCCAATCACGGCGCTGGAGGGCGCCGACCAGCCCCTTCCCCCTCACGAACCGGATGAAGGCGTCAAGCTGATCGCCTTCGGTCCGGGACTGCCGCCACGCGAAGGACCATGGGTCCGGCGCATCGCAGGTGGCGAAGTTCTCGCCCAGGATCTGGAACGCGCCATAGCTGGCGGACATGAACCCCGCGTCGACGTCGAGCGCGACCATGTCCATCAGCATTTCCCAGCGCGCCGCCTGGCTGCCGGGATAGAGCTTCCGGTTCCATGTCCGGGAAGAGATGCGCGGATGGCTCGCGTCATAGCGATGCCCGGTCGACCGGCTGAACCGATGCGGCTCCGGCAGGATCGTGGGCCGCCCGCCGATGAAGGCATCACCCGCAGCCTCGACGTCATAGATGGTCCAGATCGTCGCCGGTTCGACCTTGATGTCGCGGGCAGCGGCTGCGACGTCATCGGCAGTGATCTCGTAATCGGGACCGTCGGTCAGCGCCTTGAGGGTGGCGGCGCGGGTCGGCGCATCGAAGGTGCCGTTGATGGCGCCTTTATAGACGCCCAACGAGAAGAGGCGGCGCTGAAGTTGCGCGTGATCCATGTCTTTCTCCCATGAAAAAGGGCGCTCGTAAGCGCCCGCGTGGAGTTGGTGTTTTCCCGGATATTCCTGTGCTCTGGATTGCCCTATTCAGGGTCTACTCCGCTCCGGCACGGTCGCCCCCCCTTTTGTCCCTCCCGGAGCGGGGACCATCCTTCTTCACTCGTCTCCGATCGGGCGCTTCCCCTTCGCGATGTCGTTCACCACGCGCGCGCCGCTGAGTTCTGTCTGCACCTCTTCCCGGATCGCCGCCTTGCGCTGCACGACCGTCTCCATGAGGGCGGCGTCCACCTGGCGCAGGAACCTGTCGGTATAGAGCTTGACGACGCGGTCGGCCCCGACGGTTGCAGCCGCAGTGAGGAGCGCCGCCCCTTCCCCGTCCACGCCCGCCTGCTTGACGATCCAGAACGCTATCAGGGCGACCATCGGCAGCAGCAGAATGTCTGCGATGACCAGCCACGCCTTGATCTTCACTCCGCGCTTGATCAGCAGCGCATATTTCGCGGCCAGCCCAAAGGTCAGGCCAACCCAGATCCATCCATATTTGGCGATCAACGCCTCAACCCCTGGCGTCATTGCCGATGTTCCTTGTTGTGTGAGACTGGCGCCGTGCATCGGTTACGCCTCGGGGTCACCCGGCGGGACGGTCATTGCTTCGACCCGCGCAACCTCGCGGTCGAAGAAGTCGGTGACATTGCGCATGACGGTAATCACGCCCATCGCCTGGTTGAAGGGCGAGCCGAGTTCCGACGCGGGCGCGAGCTGGGGCAGGATCGCTTCCAGATCGGCGGCGAGCGTACCCGCCTTGCCAGCCTTGAGCGCGGCCTGCATCGCTTTGAGGCCCGCCAGATTGGCGAGAGCGATCTGCCGGTCGAGCTCGTCGCGCTGGGCGAGCAGTTCGGCGGGGGTGGGGGCGGATTCTGACATCGTTATTCTCCAGCAGTGAGGGCGGGCTTGTTGGCGGGCTTCACCTTGCGCGCCGACTTCCGCGGTTCCCGCTCGACGCCGTCCATTTCATCGAACGTATCCGCGACGCTGATCGCCATGGGCTTGCCGAGCAGGTCGACAAACAGCTTCGCGTTGACGCCATGCTGATCGCCCACGACCTCGCGACGCCCGATGATCCGGGCGCGCGAGAAGAACATGCGGCCCTCCTTGAAGCCGATCATCGCGTCGTCGCCCTCGCCGATTTGAACCGGCTCCAGAATGCGGACCTCAATCGGGTTCACCATTGCCATGCTGTCGACAGCGGCCTTCTTCACGAAGCCGTACTGGTCCGCGAGCTGGTCGACCTGCGGACCGTCGCCCATGTCGAAGATGATCGCCGCGGGGTTCACGCCGTCGCAGGGGCGCATGACGGCGATTATGGCGAACGGGGGGATTTCCAGCCGCTCGCCGGCGGCTGTTTTCAGATGCAGCATAGGGTGCTCCTTTTGGAAGTCGGAATGGGGGCGTCGGGTTGGCTGATCATGATCGCGTCGGTCAGCGGGGCGTGTTGAGATAGACGGGCAGCGGATTTGCGCTCTCGCGTTTCCAAGTGGTGAAGAACTGACCGGGGTGGATAACGACGATGCGGGTCGTGATCCCCTGCTCCCGCTCGATCCTACGCGCAATGCGCTCCGCCTGGCGCTCAGCGTCCTGACGTTTGTGATAGGCGAGGCGCGCCGGGCCGCAGACTTCGCTGTTGTCGACGATGATCAACTGCTCACGCGGGGCGCCGGCATTGGACGTCGACGCACACAGCGCTCCAATGGCGATGGCGGCAAACAAGATAGCTCGCATGGTAATCTCCTGGGCTGACATCATTTCTTGAACTCGGTGACGGCAATGGTCGCGAGGACGGTGCTGGGCTCGCCCGTCGGCGGCGCAGGGGTGACCAACTGGTTGCGGCCCTCAACGGTGAAGGTCTGCTCGCCAGTGATTCCGGAGAGGATCGCAAAGTAGGAGAAGTTCGCGGCAACGCCCTGACCGGTTGCCGCTTTGAATTCCGGCACAATTACGTTCGCGCCGCGTCTGACGCGAATGTAGCCATATTGCGTACCGCCGGTCGCCCCCAGCCCTGTCTGGAAAACACCAGCGATGTCGACCTTCAGCACCGATGTTCCGGCCACCGGTGTCATGGTAACGGAGGCCACGACCGCATAGCCGGTGGTCATTGTGTTGGTGCCCGTCGAGTAGGTAATATTCGTGATGGCGCCGTTAGCGACCTTCAGCGTGTCGATCGTCGCGTCACCTATTGCGGCCGTTTTGATGCGCGTAACCCCGCCCACGACTTCGAACGGATATGCGGTGCCGGAACCAGATGACGACGTCACGGCAAACCGGTCTGCACGCACAATGAAGTCTGACCGGCTGCCGTTGTTGTTCAGCGTCACGCCGCTCACATAGCCGTTGACGTCAATCTCGACGCCCCAGCGCCCGAAGAGCGTCGTGATGTTCCCATTGATCGTGGTGATCGCCGTCTGCTGACTGGTGATCGTCACGCCCTGGGTGCTGACGGTGCTGGAGAGGGAGGCGTATTGGGTAGTTAGGGTGGAGAGGGCTTGGAAAGACTGCGAGATTGCAGCGTCAGATGTGTAGATCGATGGATCTCCCTGCTCGAACTTGAGCATTCTGGCGCCGTGTTGGGAACCCGTAACGCGGGTCGCAATAACGCGCCCCTTCGCATTGACAGCCCCCGCCGGAGCGACTTCCGTTACAGATGTTCTGGAGACGCCAAAGTCTTGGTTTGGCGTTTTGGCAACATTAGCACCATCAAGAATGAGAGTTCCGGATGAGTTGTACCACAATATGTCGATAGACATCGCTGATCCAGCAGCGGAGAAGTACGATAAATCTGCGGACCACGAATACGTTACGCCAGCTGTTACTGGAATATCGGAGGTCGCTAAAGCATATGTGCCGTTCACATTCGCTAAGAAGAAGCTGCCCCAGCCATAGCCGCTCGTGAGAGTCCAGTTTGATGCATCAATATATCCGGCGGTTCCATTGTCTGGGCCGCCGTTGTTCCAAAGGTTTTTACCTGCCCTTACGGTGGTTGTCAGCGTCGCAAGATTGCCCTGCAACGTCGTGATCGCCGTCTGCATCGTGGTGATGGACGAACCTTGCGTGCTGACCGTCGTTTCGAGCGTGGCAGTGCGGGTCGTCAGATTGGTGATCGCCGTCTGCTGGCTGGTGATCGTGGCGCCCTGGGTGCTTACAGTCGTGGTCAGAGATGCCAGCGACCCTTCAGCGGTGGTGAGTGCGACGAAGCTCTGTGCGACGGATGCTTCGTTGCTGTAATCAGACCACGCCGAACCCGTTTCTAGTTTGATCCTCCTTATGCGGACGCGGTCTGAAGCGGCTGACTTTTCACCCACCAGCCGAACCCAGATGTAGGAGGTACCAGCGGGTGCGGTGAAGGTGAATGCGCGGGCCGCGCGGTCGCCCCACGACGAGGAGCCGATGATCGCATTTTGCCCTCCGTCCAAGATGAGGGCTCCACCGGCATCGAAGCAGAGAACGTCGCAATAGGCGCTGGGATTGCCGGTGTTGCTGGTTTCGTAGGAGAGCGTATAGGTGCCGGCCCCCAGCGGAATGTTGCTGCTGGCCAGGACGAATGTACCGGTGCTCGGTCCTCCGAGAAGGAAGTAGGAACCATTGGGATTGGTCGCCACATAGGTCCAATCGGCAGGTCCGCTGAACCCGCGCAACCCGGCCTCTGCACTGCCATTCGGAAGCAGGTTCGGGCGGTTGGTGGAGAGCCGCAGCTGATATTCTGCCAGATTGCCGGTGAGGGTTGTGATCGCCGTGCTGTTCGCGATGATCGTGGCACCCTGCGTGCTGACGGTGCTGGTCAGCGTCGAGAGCTGCCCCGCATGGTTGCTGACGGTCGTTTGCAGGCTGGTGATCGAAGCGCCCTGGTTGCCGAGCGTCGTCTCGATCGTGGCGATGTCGCCGCCCTGGGCGAGAATGTCATCCTGCGCCGCAAGGATGTCGTTCTGAGCCTGTGTCAGCGCCGCCTGCACCGCCGCCGCGTCGGCCTGCATGTTGGTGATGGTGGTCTGGGCGGCGGCAATCGCGACTTGCGCGGCGGCGGTATCACTTTCGAGCTGGGCAAAGGCGACAGCCTCCGCATCCGTCATGCCAACGGTCGCGCCATCCTCCGGCTTGGGATGCTCCGGATCATCGTCCAGAACCCCGGTCCACGGGATTTCATCTGTTTTGATGACCTCGGCAGCGATGACGTCCTTGTCTTCGGTCGCCGCGAGTGCTGGCGCCGGCGGCGCGGTGCCGGTCCGGCCGAGCGCGAAATCATGCTTGCCCGGCGTCTCGGTTTCGAGGGTCAAGGTGACCTTCATCGAACCCGGATCGACGCTGCGCTTCAGGATGACAGCATCCATGCCGCTCAGCGCGTGGTCGGCGCCCAGGTTGAGCGTGATCATGTCGCCGGGGCCAAAGGCACGCATGTGCGGCTTGCAGACGAGCGTGATCGGCCCGATCTCGCGGCCATTCACCAGCCGGTAGGCAGCGAGTTTCGCGACCTGATCCTTGTTCTGGACCAGGTCCCACTGCAACTCCTCGAACTTCTCTTCGCCGTCATCCGCGATGTACGACGGGACGGATACGAGGTCGGAAGAGACATAGGTCCACTTGTTCGCTTCGGACCTGTACTTCGGTCGGATGCCGTTACGGCGTTCGCGCCACGTCTTGGCTGCCGGGATTTCCGCGTCATCCTCAGTGAGATCACCGGCCGTCAGGTCATAGATCGAAACGCGCGGCGCATTGATGCGCAGGCCGAGCTTCCCACCGATGAACAGCGGTTCCGCGCCGCCCGCCTCAAGAATGCGCTTGAGATTGGCCCAGCGGTCGCCGGGCTCATAGATGACGCCGCCGACCTTCCAGTCGTTCGCCTGGCAGACGTTGGACAGTTCAACGAAATGCTCGATGATGATGCCCTCGACGGGCAGGCCGACGCCGAACACCTTCTTGCCGTTGCGGAATCTGCCCAGCGCATAGGCGAGCGCGTGCTGGCCCGGATCTTCCGAATATTCCCAGGTGCCCTCATCATTGATGCGGTGGGAGCCGGACCCGCCGGGATAGGTGCTGTCCTTCCGAGCATCATAGGTCTTGACGCCGCGCCAGACGGCGCCGGTCGCGGGCCAGCCGGACGCGAACCGCTTGCCGTCCTTGTCGAACTTGCCGTTGAGCAGGATCGCCGCCTTGCTCGACAGCTTGTGGTTCGCGGTCCAGTTGGGCATTCCCGCGAAATGCGGGGTCAGTGCGGTTTCAGTCGCCAGCCCGACGCGAACGTCACGATAGAGATAGCCGTTATAATAGCCGGTCGCCGCACCACCGGAGAACGGCACGATGGTATAGTCGACATAAGTATTTTCCAGCCCGTCGCAGGGGCCGGCAACCGAATATTCGATCACCTGGCCGCGATAGGGGTTCGGCACCTTCTTGAGCGTCGCACCGTACCCGACGTCGTGACGCAGAACGCCGCCGGAATAGGTCCGGCCCATCAGGTAGGGTGCTGGCGGCTCGGCCGAGATGATGACCTCGTTGACCGTGCCGCGCGCCGGCGGCTTCTTCGCCGTGATCTGTGCGCCGATCGAGGCGGCCATGCCGACAGCGGACGCGACGGTCGCGACGGTCGTCAAGGTTGCCGCAGAAACACCCGCCACAGTCGCAGTCCCGGCCATACCGGCCGGAGCCAATGCTCCGAGAGCGGCACCGCCCGTAGCGGCAACGATCGCTACCGCGCCAGCAATTACCGCTACAGTTCGAAGCGTCTTGGACATAAGGTGGCGGCCCCATGGGAGGATTTATGAAGAGATTCGGGATTTTTATGGCGGGCTGCGCGCTGACATCTTGCGCGACGGTCGGTGAATTAAGAGATCGCCCGCCAGTCGTTGATGTTCAGTCCAGCAAAACAGTAAATCAGGTCGCCGGCTGCGTGTCTGAGGTATGGAGCAGACAGAAAAGCGCCACAGTTAATACTATGGTAATTGAGAATGGTTTGGTCGTTTCAGTCGGATGGTATTATTATTCAAATCCTGTCACTGAAGCGGTCATGGAAGTTAAGGACGAAGGAGAATACAGGCGGGTAAAATTCTTTTCTCGCGCCAAGAAGCGTACCCAGAAGGACATCGAAGCATACAATACAATGCTTCGCCCATGCGTTCAGTAGCGAGGGCTGATAGCTTACGCCCGCCACGCGGCAGGGAGCGGGACCAGCGCCATCAGCGGCTTAACGCCGTCTGGCGCATCCTCGTTATAGCCGATCAGCTTCCCCCCTGCCGAAATGACGATACCCTCCATCCCTTCGTCTCCGGGCAGAATGGCAATATCGCCCACCAGCATTTCGGCAGGAGCGATGCGCGGGAGCAGGCTGTCGAGCAGCGCCGTCAGGCTGTCGAACCCGGTTTTCGCCAACGCGCGGCGGGCGCCGACGGCCGAGCGGAAATCGGGTACCGACGGCGGCTTGTGCCCCATGTTGCGCAAATGGCTGCGCGCCATGTGGATGCAGGTCGAACGGGTCTTCCAGTCGAACGGGCGGGCTCGATATTTGTTGATGGTGCGGCGGGTTGCCTCCGCCCGTCGGATTAGTTCGCTCATGGCTAAAAACGATCCCTGATAGACCCCGCGTTAGAGATCTGGGCCGCGATGTTCGACCAGACCGTTTGCGAGTTTCCGCCTGGCTGGGCTTCGGCACCCCAAGCCACTCCGACGCCAAGGCCTGTAGCGTTGTCCTCGCCCAACTCACCGGGATAGACGGACTTGTGAAACGCGGCCGACAAAGTGTTCCCCTCCACAATCGTGAACAGCCGTTCGGAGGTCGATACGAACTCGATGTCGAGTTCGCGCTTCCGGACGCCCACGCGCAGGACCGTGCGGTCGATCATCCCGTCAAATTGCAGATCGGGCGTCCCGATGATCAGGCCGCTGTCGGGGTTGATCTCCGCGATCCAAATCCTGACGCGCGATCCCTGCATGCCCGGCGCGGACAGGTCCGCCGCCGCCGCCGTGCTGACCGGGAGAAAGGTAATCTGGAAGGCGGGGACCTCGTCGCCCACACCCTCCTCCATCGCCTGCATCGCTCCGATCATGCCGAACTGCGTGTCGGAGGATCGGTAGATTTCCTCGCCCCACAGCACGAATCCGCCGTCGCAGAGGCGGATGATGCGCCCATCGCGCAATTCGATCTTCATGAGGCCGGAAAGGAGGACGCGGTCCATCAGCCCATTTCCTCGATCGTGAAGGCGAGCCCCGTGATCCGACCGCCGCGAACAATCTGCCAGCTTTGCTCGTTGCCGCTGATCTCGCCTTCGATCATCGGCTGGGCGAGGAAGACCGCCGCACCGTCCGCAAAGGCATAGCGGAGCATGGGATTGATCGGCAGGGCGAGAAGGCCGCCTGCATTCGCCGTCGCTTCCGCGCTGACGTTGTGCAGGAAATGTTGGCCTGCCGTATTGACGATGGAAACCCAGAACCCCTTGCGGGCGACATAGCCCGGCGTCAGGCCGCGCAGGTTGAGCGTCTTGCCAGCCTGGGCCGCGCCGTCGACCACAGGGGCGCCGGGATTGCCCTGATCCACCCCCTGGAGGGGGTAGGCCATGCGCAGACCTTCCTCCTTCGCGGCGATCAGGTCCGCGATCAGGCTGGCGGCATTGTCCGCCCGGCTGAGCGGCATCGTCACGGCGGCGCGGAAGTGGTTGCCGAGACGATTGAGGCGCAGGCCCTTCGAATTGGTGGCGCTCCGCATGGTGCCGCCGTTATCGATGAAGGAGGGCGTGACGCTCGCCGGCAGGGTCGTGGGCGAAAGAACGATCATGCAAGCCGCCTATTCGCGCGGCGCTGCATCGCCGCCTGAGCGCCTTGACTGCTGCCGTTGGCAATGATCGGCGCGGCCTGGGCGACGCGGACGTCTGAAATCACGGCAACCTCCGCATTGAACACATCGCCTTTCAGCGGTCGGACCTCGAACGTCACGTGCGGCGCGCTCTGCTCAGACATCCGGCGCGTGTCGTTGGCGGTGAAGATCCTAGACCCGCGCGGAAGGTCGACCAGCTCGCGCCCATGCTCCCCGACATAGGTCATGCCCCCGGACCAATAGGGGGTGCCGACCGCATTGTTGCCGGGCTTCTTCCCAAAAGAGCCAAGAACCGATCCCAGCGTGGGCAGGCTGTCACCGAAGAGGAAATTCTTGATCGGGTTGACGATCGCGAGCTTCATCATTTCGTCCTGAAGCTCGCGCAGGATGGTCTTGCCCGCGCCGCCCCAGCTATCCCATGTCGATGGAGACAGGACGGTATCGACGAACCCGCGCCCAAATTCGCTAACCTCCTGCCAGTCCCGACCGAAGTCTTCGAGCAGCCGGTTCATTTCGATCTGGCTCTTTTTCGCCGCGAGCAACTCCGCGACCTGGGCGGCGGTCGCGTCGGGAAACTGTCGAGCGATGTCGAGGCGATACCGCTCAAGCTCCAGCATGTCGGCGGCAATATCGCGGCTTTTGCCCCGCAACTGCCATTCGATGTTCAGAAGCGCGGTGCCGCTGGATATGTCGGCGCGCATCTCCGCCATGGCGCGCCGGTTTTCGGCAAGTCGCTCGCCCTCCTGGCCAAGGGCGGCAGCCGCGCCTTCGCCCACATGCTGACCCTGCTCGTTCAGCCATTCATTGCGCTGCTTTTCCAGCGCCAACGACTTGCGGACCTCTTCCGCGATCAACTGGCCCATGATCCGGGCGCTGTCCATCTGCCCTTTGCCGCCCGCCCAGGCGACATGGAAATGATCGTTGTGATCCTTGTCGCCGGGGCCCAGCAACTCCTTGATCTGGAGCCCCGCGCCTTCCAGCACGGTGCGGATTTGCTCCTTGCTGATCGCGCCCATGCCGCCAGTCGGCACGAAATCCACCGCCTGCCCCCGATAGTGGTAGGAGCCCTTCACATGCTGGCCGCCAGTGGTGGAGGTGATCGTCCCGCCGAATGCCTCCAACAGCAATTTGCTGACCTGGCTCGGTGTCGCGGTGTCACCGTCGCGACGGGCATTTGCGCTCTTGCGCAAGGCGTCCGCCTGCTCATCGATGCGCTTCAGTTCCGCGGCGCGCGCGGCCTCCAGCCGGTTGATCGCTGCGGCCTGCCTGTTCGCGTCCCCGCCCGCCTTGATGATGGCGTTGACCTGCTGGTCATACTGCTGATTGACCCGCCCGGCCGGCGTTCTCATGTCGCGCAGGATCTGCGCGATATACTGACCCTGCGCGATATTGGCGGTTTCGGTCTGCTGCTTGAGAGCCGCCTGGTTATCGGCAAGCAGCTTGGCGAGGCGCTCGACCTCGCGCGACGCGCTGACGAAGCCGGGGTTAACGACGTCGCCGCGCGCCGTGATCTTGACGTCGTCGCGCTTCTGCTCAGCCTTCAGCTTTGCTTGTTCCAGCAATGCCTGCGTAGTGTTGCGGGTCGCCAGCGCCATGAGACGCTGGCTCTCGGCGTCAACAAAGGTGGCGCGCGCCCGGTCCTGTGCCGTCAGGATCGAATCACGCATCGCCTTGTTAAGCGCCTCGACCGCGTCGCGATGCTTGTCGATTGCCTTCTGCGCCTCCTTGGCGGCGTCACCACCATCAAGTAGCTTTTCCGCCAACATGGCGGCAGCCGGGATGGCGATGCCCAGGGCGACGCCCCAGGGGCCGCCCAGCAGGCTCATGAAGGATGCGAACCTGCCTTTGCTGCTATCGGCATTGTACCCCATCGACTGTAGCGCGCCGATGAACTGCGGAGCCTGCATGGAGAAGGCGCGCAGCGCGCCCGTCCCGCCATTGACCTGCACAAGGAAGTCCTGGACCTGAAACCCCACCGATTGCAGGCCCGCTCTCATCGCATTCGAAGACGTCGCAATGCGGCCCTGGCTGCCGCTCGCCGCCTCCAGCGCCTGCTGCTCCTGCCAGAGCTTCTTCGAATATTCGTCGAGGGAGATCGCGCCGTTGGCGAGGAGGGTGCGGGCTTCCGTGATCTCCGCATTGAAGCGCTGCTGGGCGGCGAAGGCGGGATCGAGCGCCGCGCGAAGCCGGGTGGCGCCGCGCTCATATTCTTCCTGCGCCGCCAATGCTTCCCGAAACGCGGCGGCCGAAACCCGCGCCGAACCTTCATTCAGCGTCGATCCGGTGCCCACCACGTCATTGATGCGCATCTGGGTCGCGGTCTGGGGCATGATGGCGGCGATCTTCGCCGCTGCGGCTGCCTGCCGGCGCTGCGCTGCCTCGATGTCGGCCGATGCCTTGTCCCAAGCCGAGCGGGCGCGATTGGCCGCCGCTTCGTTCGCCGTGCCGACGCTCTCGACGTCGCGCCGGACATCGGCCGCGCCCTCTGTCCCGAGGCGGATGGCGATATTAGGCCTCGGCATCCCCGTCTTCCTTATCGAACTGCGCCAGGACGACCGCTTCCACATAGGGGAGCGTTTCGGCCAGCATCTTCATGTCTGCCTGTTGGGCCTGACCCATGGTCAGGACGGCACTGAAATCGAGCGCGAAAGGTCCGCCCATGTGCGCGCGCAACTGGCGGCCGCAGCCGGATATGACGTCCCAAACGCTCGCACCCGCCTCAGTCTGCACTTCGTTCTCGGCATAGGGGCAACCCTTTACCCCTTCGGCTTCGTCCGCTTCGCACCGGCCTTCCTTGTGCGCTTGGCAGATGTCGCGGCAATAGGCGTCGCCCCCACCGAACTTCCATTCGGCAAGGGCGATAATCCGTTTTTTTCCAGTTCCCTCGTCACGAAGGGCTGCACATAGGCCTTGTCGAGCCGTTCGAACCGCATCGGGTCGGCCAGGAACTGGCGAAGCCGATCCGGGGTGACCTCGACGGGGGTATCGCCCACGCCCACGCCTTCCCAGGCCTTGATGCCAGCCATCAGCAGGCATTCGCTGAGAGCGTCGCCCGCCATCTCGATCAGGTCGGCCGGAACCGGCGCATTCTCGTCATCCGGAAGGTCGGCATCCAACACCACCTCGCCAGCGGCGCGGCGCGCTGCCCGAAGGGCGATGCGCCCGATGGGATCGAACAACACCCGCACGGCCGGGCGGCAATCCTCTTCCTTCTCCGCTTCGATTGCGGGGTAGAGGGTAAACCACCAAGGCTTGGACCGGTCCTGTTCAGCTTCAAGATCAATGACGACGGTCATTCGGCCGGCACCCCTTCCACCCATTCGAAGCGGATGGACCGATCTTCGGTGATCGTGACGAAACGGTCATCCTTGCGGACAAGGTTACCGTTTTCCACGGCGAAGCGGGTCACCTGGCCGGCGACGACATCCGCGGCGATGACCTTTCCGATGGTCTCGCCGGTTTCCGCGTCGACCAGCTTCACGCGGGCACGCAGGTCGACCGGCGTGCGGGTGTCGATCGACGTGGGCAGCGGTTCGGGTTCGGGGGCGACGACAGGATCGGGCAGCGCGTCAGTGACGGGCTTCTGATCCTGCGCCGTACCGGCCGGGTCTGTCGCTTTCGACGTGTCGGCGGCGGGCTTCGCCGCCTTCGTATTTCCAGCCATGGGGCGCTCCTCAGTAGGTGGCGGTGGTGTTGATCAGCGTCGCGGTGACCTTGTGGCCGCCGGCGCCGGACGCCTGGGCGGTGAAGTCGGCCATGATGCCGCGCGGGCCTTCGATGGGCTTCTTCGGGCGCGGCAGGAACACGCGGGGCAGTGCGAACTTGAGGGAGTTCGCACCCGCTACCCAGCCGACCTCCAGCGCGATCGGCGTCTGGTTCGTCGCATCGTTGAAAAGCTGGAGGCTGTTGAAGCGGGTGCGCAGGGTGAGCGTGGCCGCGAGAACGCCGGGAACGACGCCATCGATGCGGCCATCTTCCCGGATGACCTCGATCTTGTCGAGCCCGTTGCTGATCGCCAGTTCGGCGGAAACGACCGCGCCAAGGGCCACCCCGCCGCGCTTGATCGACCCGGTTGCCTGCGCATAGCGGGTGCCGGTCAGCGCCGTCGGCGTGCCTGCCGCCGATGCGTCGTCTTCGGCGGTCTCGCCCTGGCACATGAGACCGATCGTGGCATTCAGCATGCCGCTGCGCGCCATGGCGATGCGCATCTGGTTCGCGACCGCGCCATAGTGCGTCGAGAAGGACGGCACGTCCGGATTGCCGATCTCCAGCGACATGGACGGGAGCGAAGCCGCGCCCGACTCGAACACATGGGTATAGGGGCCGGTGCCCGTGGTGACCGGAGCGCCGAACATGGCACGCAGCCAGAACCCGATTGCGGCTTGGTCGACCGGGACGACAATGTCGCCGTCGTTGGTCGCAACGTCATAGGAAGGATCGAGCCCTTCCCGCCCGAAGCCAAGCTGATCGTCCTCGATCAGCGGGCGCTCCTCGCCCAGCGTCGAACTGACGAACGGCAGCTTCTTGAAGCCGCTGGCGGGCGAAACGCCGTAGGTGCTCTCGAATACGCCGCTGCAAACGGCATTGATACCTTGACCGTAGCCCAATTTCTTTCTCCTTGGATGTTAGCCGACAGAAGGAAGGTGTGACCACCGTTGACCGCGACGAATGCGATGGACGTGCGGCTGAGAAATGCCGTGCCGTATTGCGACTTCAGCTTGTTTGCCCTCAGATCGGATGATTTCGGCGACTTGGATTGGTGTCAGCTTTGAGCGTCCATGATGTTCGCCGCGAACGACAGTGCCATGCCTCCGCTTGTCTTCCGCGTTCTCTTTCGGCGTCTTCCAAGACAAGTTGGAAGCACGACAATTTGATTTCACGCCATCGCTGTGCGCTGCCTCTTTTCCTGCTGGTCGAGGCCCATGGAAGGCGGAGCAGATGAGCACATGGATGGAATGGTCCCGCGCAATGCGATCGATGTACAATCGCACTTGGGAATAGCCTGAAGGATGAGGGCGCGGCTTCAGTATACGTCCTCGACACATGCGATGCCCGCGCTGCTGGTCCAGAGAACGAACGCGCCCAAGGGAGGAGGCCTCATAGAACCCCTCATACCCGGGCACAGAGAGCCATTTTTCCATGTCCATCTCTTTTAGCCCAGGGGGCTGCTGGTGCTGTAGGAAGCGATGATTTCGAACTGGCCGACCAACTGGCTCGACCCACCGGGAACGACCGCCTCGACAATCTCCAGCGCGGTCACGTCGATGAAGGTGCACAGGCCGCCGAGGAATGGGTCGGCGGCGATCTCTGCGCCGATCGCGCCCGCGCGCTGGTCCAGCCGCTCGCGCATATCGACGTTCGGGCTCGCCAGCGTCATCAGTTCGACCGGGATGCTATGATCATAATGGTAAGCGGGCGGGCAAAGATCGATCGCAGGCTCGCCCGGATCGCCGTCGCGCATGACGATCGTGTCTAGCGGAGAAATCCGGAGGGGCCGGTCCGCGTCATTGGTGAGCCCGACAATTTCGCATGTCGGCAGCGCATTGGTGATGACCGCCTTCACGGCGGCCAGGACTTGAAGTCGATGCGACATTTTACCTCCAGCGCGCCTCGAACAGCGCGGGCAACTTCGCGGCCCAGCGCTCGGCCACGCTTTCGATCTCGAACCGGCGCGGCAGCTTCACCGTCTTGCGCAGCACGAACATCAGCACGGGGCGAGAGCGGCGGCCCTGCGCCCGACGTCCGGCCGTGTCGCGGCGCCACGCGGCGCGCTTGGCGTTCAGCCCGGCGGTCAGGTCCATGAATGCGAGGAGTGAACCGGCCCGGCCGGGGCGAACAATGAACTCGGTGTTGAAATGCAGTTCGCATTCCTCCGGAGACATGGCGCTCCCGCCACCGGAGCGGCGGCTCAGGTTGGAGCGATAGCTGCCAGCGCGGCGATGCTTCGGAACGTTCTTGGTCGGTATCCAGAGATACTTCGCGCCGTTCACCGGTCGCAGGGTCGCGCCGCGCGCGAACGCATCAATGATCAGCGGGGCATTCGACCGGACGACGCCGGCCGGGTTGATGCTCTTGCGGCCATAGACCGATGGATAGACGTCGGCCCGCCAGGTGTTTGCAAGGCGCTGGCCCATGCCAGCCTCCAGCACCTGACCGCGCAATTCATTCTTGAGCCCCGCCACGGCGTCGCCCATCGCAGCGGTCGCGACAGAGGCGATGGACAGTTCGATATTCTTGAGATCGTCCTTGATCGAGCCGAAGCTCGCCGCGATCTTCACGGCGCGATCAGTTCCGCGCCACAGGACCATGTCAGGCCCTCGACATCGCTCAGGGGCTCATCGACCAGTTGATAGCTTGCCGAAACATTCAGAACGCCATCAGCATCGCGCTCGCCCACCCGCACAACCGCAGAGTGGGCCGGGCTGGGAACTTCGGAGCGCCGCATGTCGATGATCATGGTCGCGGTGACGATCTGCTGGCCGGCGCCCGCAAGCACGTCAGGCTGGCTCAGGATCACGCGAATGGGCAGGACAGAAAGCCCGTCATCATAGTCCGCCGCCGCAGATCCGGGAGCGTTGAATTGCGCGTCCAGAGCTGCGGCGTGGATAGCAGACACGATCAGGCGACCGTGCCGTTCAGCTTGGCGCGGCCGGTCGTGTCGGCCGATGCCTGGTTCTGCACGGCTACCCCGACATAGGTGTTGCCGGCCGACGTGCTGGTCAGGCGCTTGTTGGTGTTGTCCCAATAGACCTTGGTCGTATAGGCAACCCAAGCCTCCCCGGCTGCCTTGGGCAGGTCCCAGACGCCAACGACCCGGCCCTCGACCGGAGCACCGAGCGCAGCGGCGTTGAGGGCGACGGCAAAAACAGCGCCGACGAGCATGCCCGCGCCCGAGGCGACGGCATAGGGGGCCGTGAAGGTGAGCGTGTCACCCGGCTGAACAAAATTGCGTGCCATTGGCGCTTACTCCTGATTATCGGCAGCGGCGGGCTTGGCCGCATTCTTGCCGGTGGTGATGGTGTCCTTCGGGGCGGCCTTGGCCAGCTCTTCATCGAAGTCGGCGGTGACATCGTCAGCGCTTTCGTTCTCGAACAGACGTTCGGCCTCCTCGTTGGTGACATGCAGCACACCCTCGTCGGGGTGCCGAAGAACGCCGTTCACATGGGCCGACGTCCGCAGCTTCACGAACTTCATTGCAATTCTCCTTCCAGAAACAGGAAGGGCGGCCCGTGCCGCCCATCCTGATCAGTCGACGAGATCGCTAGGCGATCAGGCCCCCGGCTGCTTGTAACCCGAGCGCCAGTTCACTGCGCCGACGCCGTAATCGTGGCGCACCTTCCACTCGACGCCATCCACGCGCCAGCCTTCCTGGCTGTCCGTGAAGGGTTCGGTGACGCCGTTCAGGAACACCACCTCGATTGCCGGCGCGACCTGCGGGTCGGCGAAGGCGTAATAGGCGGTGCCAGTCAGGCGCGGCGAAGCCACGATGTCGCTGAACAGACCCTTCACGATATTCGGCTTCTGCAGCTTACTGACCGCATCCGGGTCATATTCGCTGTTGTTCACCGTGATCGCGGCGCCGCGCAGGCCGCGCGGAACGAGCAGCACGGACGGAGCGATTTCGAGGAACTCATTACCGCTGATGTCCTTCTGCTGCGCCATGGCGACATCGATCGCGTCGAACGCCGCCACGGACGGAGCCGCGCCCACGGCGGCGAGGTTGCCATGGTTCGCATGGAACAACGGGGTGCCGTCATTCATCAGCGGATTCGAGTTCAGCAGCGCATAGACGTCGATTTCGATCGTCAGCTTCGCAGCACGGCCCAGGTCAACCGCCAGCCCGGAGAACACCTGCATATCGTCGTTGACGATCGCCTGGCGGCTCAGATTGATGATGTTACCCTTGGTCGTTGCGCTGATCTGCTCCTTCGCCAGGTCGGGGATCGGCTTGTTCTTGAACTCGCCGGCCTCGTTGACGTTGTCCAGCGCGCCAAAGCTACCGCGCAGATAGCGAGTATGCGGACGGAAGTCGGTTACCGATCCAATGCCGGCGAACCGCGACCAGGTGTCCGGAGTCACCGCATAGGCTGCCTGCAGCGTCCGATGGATCGCATTTTCAAACAGGATCGGGAAATCGCCCGTGGTCTGGGTGATGATGGCGCTGCGCGCCGTCATGGCTTCGCGGACGATGACGTCCGGATCGCGCGACTGGCAATTGATGCCCATGTTCGACAGGGCTTCGCGCGCCAGATCGACGTTGCGGACGCCGCGGAACTCACCCGGATCGATCCGGACAGTTTCACCACGGGCCGCCGCCGCCTTTTCAACCAGATTGGCGACGCCCGCCTTCACGATGATCCAGTTGGTTGCGCCCTCGATAAACTTGTCGCGGGCGTCCTGCGTGACGCGAGCGGGGCTATTGTGCCCGATGTTCGCGCTGTCGCCAGCCTCCGCCAGCTTATCGAGGATCTTCTCGCGGGCAGCATCCAGCGTGGTATCGCTGGAGATCAGCTCCTCAATGAATGCATCCTCCATGCCGTGCTTTTTGCCGAGCGCGCGAATGCCGCTGGTGCGAGTGCGCTCCGCCGCGACGGCGTTCTGCACGTCAGCGCTCGTGAGGCCAGTCACCGCCGGAGCGGGCTGGGGCGAGAGCGCAAGCGCGCCGGTGGCAGGAAGAGCGTCCTTTGCGTCGAGCGCGAGCGCAGAGGCACGGATCTTGTCGATCTCCTCCTGGGTTCCGCCGTCCTTCTGGAACGCAGCGATTGCGGCAACCAGCGCCGCGCGGGTCTGATAAAGGTTCATGAGGTTTTCCTTGGTCTTTGGCGCGGGCGCCGTCGGGGTGGTGCGCGCCATCGCCATTGCGGAGATGAGCGGGCTATCGGGCGCATGCTTGAACCCGAATGGCTTGACGTAAGACGCGGACACGGTGACCGCGTCCTCCGTCGACGTAATGAAGTTTTGCGCCAGTGCCTCGACGGCGGTCATCCACGTCTCGGCATCGAGCATCGCGATCAAAGCTTCGGCATCGATGCCCGTCTGCTTCGCGTAGATGCCGACGATCTGATCGCGGATCATGTCGAGCTTGTCCGCCGCGCGGCGCAGGTCCGCGGCGTCGCCGCACGCGCAATCCCAGGGATTGTGGATCATCATGAGCGCGTTGTCGGCCATGACAATATCGTCGCCCGCCATGGCAATGACTGAACCCATGGAAGCGGCCAAACCGTCGATATGGGTGGTCACCTTACGGCCCTTGGCCTTCTGGCGGATGATGGCGTTATAGATCGCCAGCCCCTCCATGACGTAGCCGCCGGGGCTATTGATCCGGACATCGAGGTCGTCATCGCCTTCCGAGATCATCGGGACGAGCGTGTTGGCGTCGAGACCGTCCCAGCTGTCGCCGACGATCCCGTACATCAGGATTTCTGTCATTTTACGGGGTTCCTCTGGTCCGCGTTGGGGATTTGGACCGCATTGCCCACCTGCGTGACGCGCCGCGGGTCGCAATCCAGAATCAGGCCGAGAGCGTCGAGCTTTTCGAGATCTTGGGCATATTCAGCCCAGAAGGTGTCGGGATCGTCCCCATTTTCGCGAATAACCTGACTGGGCGTCTTCTGGCCCGCGCGCACAGCATCGCGATTGGCAGGCACCTCGCTTGCCGGATCAAGCATCTCCTGCTTCGGCGGCGTCCAGCGCATCGTCACGCCGCTGATGTCATGGCCCATCAGTTCGGCGGCTTCGAGGAACCACTGCTCCACGGTCGTGCAGAACTTCGGAATAAACATCAGCCACTGCCATGTGGCGAGGGAGCGGTTAAAGGTCAGCCGGCCGAAGCGACCCGAGATGAAGCTGACCTGCGATAGGTCGCCGGTCAGCAACTCATAAGGAACGCCCAAACCCGCCGCAATCGCGCGCTGCGACACGCGTGAATAGTCCATATAGCCGTCGACAGACGGCGGCGTCGGGAATGTGATCTGCTCGCCCGGTCGCAGATACTGGATGGTGCCGGATTCAACGAAGTCGAGAGGCTCGCGGTCGGCGGGGTCTTCGCCGTCGGCATCGTTGCCGATGCCCGGGAACTGTCCGTCATCATCGCCATGAACGAAGCCGGCGAATGCGGACGCGATCTTCTGCCGCGTGAGTTGAGCATCCTCGTAATCACCGAAGTCCTTCAGCCGGAGAATGACCGGCGCGAACCAGGATGCCCCATGCTCTTGTTCAGGACGATCTGCCCGGAAGATGTGCGCGACGTCGCGCGCCATGACAAAGGTGGACGAAGTGTCGAGAGGCTTCGCTGAGCCTGGATGCGAATTGTACAGCCAGTAGCCCTCGCGGCGGCCGAGCGGCGAAAACTGGATACCGTGAACATAGTAGCCGCCATTGACGCCAGGGGCGGAAGCCATCGGTCCGTTGCGCGACATGTCAATATAGTCGGGTTCGAGCAGTTGAAGCTGCATGGGAAGCGGCAGTTTGTCGCCTTTCCGGCGCCACCGGCGACGGAGAAGGACGCCTCCGCTGACGACGATCGTGCGGGCCGCAACCAGTTGCAAACCGTACAGGTCATGTCCGCCCGTCGCGTCGCAGGCCTTTGTGTCGAAATGCTCGCGGGCCAGCCTGTTTAGGACGTCATCGACCTTTCCGTTCCTGTAGACCTGAAACGTGATGCCAGTGCCGACCATGTGTTCGGCGATCTTGTTCGCGCCCGCCGTAGCCCACGGATTGTTGCGGTCGAGGTCGCGCGCGATAGCGCGCAACGCGATCTGCACCGCAGGCGACAATTCACCGTTGGCATCAAGGCGGGTGCGCCTCCAGCCAGCCGCGCGTCGCCCGACCGTGGCTCCGTCGTATTCGGCGCGAGCGCCGCGACGAATGCTCTGGCGAGCAGGCGCGGGCGGCGTTGATGCCGAGCGGCCGAGCAGGCGATCAAGAAAACCCACGATCAGAGGCCGCTCTTGTAGTATGGAGTGCGGCGGCGATTGATACCGCTCATGGCCTGAGCTTCCATTTTGAGGGCGGCGGCGATCACGCGTTCGGCGGCGAGCAGCTGATCCAGGGACTGATACTCAGTCTTCCGGCCGTCGGCGAAGGTCACGGACCGGACTCCGCTCGCTATCGCCGAGCGGACAGCCTGAAGGTCCGTTTGCGTCCAAGTCGTCATCATCGCCTCCTGGACGTGTATGGGTTGGGCGGCCGCACCTTCTTGCCGCGCGGCTTGGGGGCGGGCGTGGCTTGAATCTGCTCAGGTTCAGCCATATCGGCAGGCGCAAGTGCCGGCGCGCCTGAGAAGGCCGGCGGCGGCGTTAGTTCGCCAAGGGCGCGCTGCCACTGCCTGGGCTTCCACTCATCGACGTGCAGGCTGATGGCAACGGCCCTAGCGTAGATAGCATTGTCCAAGGCCTCGTTGCGGTCGCGGGTCTTGTGCCACTCTCGCCTAACACCGCCATTTCGAAGCCGGACAAATCGCAGCTCCTCCGCCACCAACTGCTTGATCCATTCATCGCCGGTGCCGTTCGGCAGATAGATGTATCCGTCGGGATACTCTTCGCCGTCGACGGGCTTCTCCATGCCAAGCTGGCCGTAGAGCTCCATCTTGAGCATGGAGGTACCGACATTCCATAGACGGACGCCCTTCTTCAGTTTCCGGCCGTTCACCGTCACGTCCTGCCAGTTTGGAGATCCGATGGCCTGTTGAGCGGCTATGCTCTCGCGGCCCTTCACCGCCATGGCAAAGCCTGGGTGCCGGCGCGCCCAGCGGTAGACCTCCATCGTGTTCTCACCGTCACCGGAATCGATGGCAACCCGAGCAAGTCTCAACGCTCGACCGTCTTCCGTGACCCAGCTGCGAGCCACCTCCTCGTCGAGCTTCTGCCAGGTCTTCTTGTCGGCGATTGCGCCAAACACCTCGACGCGCTCGACAAACGCCCGCTTGCGCCCCGGGCCGAAGGCCCAAATGTCCATATCAATGCGCCCGCCGCCACCGCGTTGGACGTCCGCGGCGCCGATCAGCAGCCCAGCCCATGATGGCGGCGTTCCAAGCTGCATACCCGTCTCGCGCCGGTCATAGAGCCGCTGCCATTCCGGAGCTTCGCCACGTTCCGCCCAGGCTTCGCCCAGCACCTGATTGACAAAGGTTCGCAGCAAGTTCGGATCCTTGCGGACCTCCATGAACTCGCGCGCGATTTCCAGCCATGCAGCGCCGGGATGCTGGCTATAGGCCGCCCAGATATGGAAGGAGCGATGGCGGGGAAAGGCGCCGGGATTGTGTGCGCGCCACTCGCCATTCTCGTCCATCCACGGCTTTTCAGCCTCATCGATGTCACAGCCGTTTTCGCACCTATACCAGGCGCGGGTTGGATTCTCCTTGGGTTCCCAGCGAATGCCGGGGCCGGTACCGTCGCCGAACACCAGCGTTTGCATGTGCCCGCAGTGGGGGCAGGGAACGTAACGAAATTCCTGACTGCCCTGCTCGAACAAGGCGTCGATCCGGCTGAACCCCTTGACCTTTGGGGTCGATCCGGCCGCACTGAAACGCCGCGGCGACGTAAGGTTGCGCTTGAACGCAAGTCGGGCGGGGTCACCTTCCTCCTTCGATGCCCAGGGATAACCGTCGCATTCCTCAAGGAACACGTCATCCGAGGTGACGCGCCGGAATTCCTTCGGGCTGTTCGCCCCCTTAATCTGTATCCAGCCGCCTTTGTATCGCTTGGCACGGATCTGATTGTCCGAATGCCGCGGCTTGAAGGTGGCGACCGAGCGGACCACGGACCATTGCAGGACGGGGTCGAGATCGTCGCGGCTGAACTTCTCAGCATCATCGATCGTCGGCTGATAGATCAGCGTGCGCGCCGGATCGTACTTGATGCGCCAGGCAACGAAACTCTGGAGGATTGTCGAATAGCCGATGCGGCTGCTCTTCCGAACCGAAACCTGAGCGGTCTCAGGGTCGGTGAAACTGTCCGCAATGTCCGCCTGAAATGGGAACGGTCGAATCTTCGCGCCATCGTCCGAACGAGCATAGTCGCACATGAACTGCGACAGCTTCGGCCGGATCTTCGGCGCGAAAGCTGCAAGCCACTGCTGCGCGACTATCGCCCCGTTCGCGCTGGTGACCTGCAGAACCTCAGTCGTCTTCGTCTCCAGGGGCGTCTTCGTCATCCAAGCCCCCGCCTACCGCCTCCTCGATGCGCGTCATGCTCAGGTCGGTCAGCACGTCATTGATGGCGGTTTCGATTCTTTTGCGCAGCTTCGTGTCGCCTTGGGCGACCTGCGCGCCGACCTGCTGAAGCCGGGCAACCGCCATGATGATGACGCCGGCACCAGCCGCGATCATGTCGGTGCGGGATGCCAATTCCCTCCGGCGCTCGGCATTGTCCATCGCCTTGGCATCAGCCTGCTCTTTCGCCAGGCGCGCGCGCTCTGCTTCGAGGTCCAGACTATCCGGATCGTACCGACCGATCTTGATGTTCACATAGGCTTCGAGGTTTTCCGCCCAGCTCGCACCATCGGCGGGAAGATCACCCTTCGAACGAAGTTCGCCAATCCATCGGCTGGATACGCCGAATAGTGCGGCCAATTGCGGTCGACTTGGCTCGTTCAGGTCAATGTCCATGCACTTCCCTGTCCGATTACTGTGAAACCCGCAGAAATCCGTCGTTTATTACTTGAGGGAGGAAGAACTAAGGCGGAGTTTGTGGCTAGCGAGCTTCTGCGCCTTTGCCCCCCTCACTGGCAGGTTTCCCGGAAGGACCCGCGACGGGGGACCGATCGTTGCTGGTCCGCGCAACAATGTTGCGCTGGCCTCATCGGCTCGGCCGGCTCGGTGGCGTAGTCGGCCTCTCGGCCCAATAGGTGGCATCTGGGCCGCACCGGTCGCGGCGGTGGAATATGCCAGCCTTACCCGGCCGCCTCTCCTTGAGCGCCTGGGCATCAAGGAGGACAACCTGTTCGCCGTGAACAGGATCGGTCGTTGTCCCGGTGGGGCGCATGCAACGGTCATGATACTGCATGATAGATCGCAGCAGCATGCCGGGGCGGAAGTGGCGGCAGGTGATGCAGGTCTTCATTGCTGCTCTCCTGCGGCACGGGGTCGCGTTGGTGCGGACTCCTTGCCATTGCCGCACTCTGCGCACCATCGGCGCCAGTGCCCGTCGCCGGTGACCCATTCATGCCGGCCGAAGGCGCAGCGGATGCGGGACACGATGCCCTGCGTCCGCCGCCATGGTGCACCCGTCTGCGTCGTGGGTTCAGGAGCCTTCGCCATGCATCCTCCTGAAACGACAAATCCGCCCGGCGCATGTGCATCGGGCGGATTTATCCAAGGCCGTTTTTGGAACATTTCGGGGCCACTTGCAAGCCAAAAAGTGAACTCCGCCTACGCTGCCTCGTCTTCCACCGCGCCGAAACGCGCCCGGATAATGTCCGCTATGTCGCTCCATTCCTTCAACAATCCGCGCTCGTCCAAGAACTCAGGGTCGATGTCATAGAGGTGGCGCGTCGTGATCTGCTCATCCGCACTCTCCAGAGCATCGACGACGTGCTGCTCAGCCTTCACAGCGCCGCGGCGCGCCGGTCCGGCCAGCCACCCCGGCATGACCTTCTGCCCAGCGTTGAGAGCTGCAACGGTCCCCCGGTCCACCATAGAGAAGGCGTGCGCCACGCACATGGGCCAGCGGTTCAGCGCGTCGAGCAGGAAGCGCTTGGCCTTGCGCTTGTGAACGCGATAGCGATGCGCGGCGACGGAATAGCCGATCGTGTCGCCGACGACCATGTCGAGCACCATCTGCTTGGGCAGCGGCAGCATGTCACGCCAATAGCCATAGGCGAGATGCATGCGGACGCGATAGACGCTCTCCGCCGCCTGCCCGCCGAGCCGCTTCGATTGGTCGACGCGCGCCTCCAGACTGGCGACCTTGACTGCAACGTCCGCCTCCAGGCTGCGATAGACATTCGCGATTTGGGCTGCCCATTCGAGCTGATCCTTGTCGATGGTGCCGTTGCGGTGCAGTTGCACCAGCGAGCCATCATGCGTGCGTGTGGAGCGGTCCCAGGTCTCCGGCGTACCATAGGCCTTGTGATCCCACGCCTCCCGGATCTGCACCGCCTCCTCGATGCCCGGCTCCAGCCGCACAGGACGATCGATCATCTTCGGCTTGCGGCGCCCCTTGCGCTTACCCTCCGTCACCCGCTCCATCGGACGCGGCCGGCCCAGGACAAGATGCTCGATCCGCTGGCGCTCGCGCTTGCGGGCGGCATCCATGCGCGCCAGGCGGGCATTCAGCGCCGTCACCTTCTCAGGGCAGCGGGCCGCGTCGTCAATCAACGCCTGCCGAGCCGCCGCAATCATGGCCGCACGCGCTGCGCTGGGCGTGTCGCCCTCGAACACCTCGCCCAGCCGATTTACGATTTCAAACTTCGGCTTGTCCGCCATGCCCGTAAACTCCGTTCTCTTCTTGTTCTACTGATGCGCGGTGCCGATGGCCAGCGGCTGGTCGAGGTCGGCCAGGTTCACGCCCAGCCGAGTGAGGCACTGCTCGATCGCGATCACGCGCCGCTCGGTCGGGAAGCGGGTTCCCCGTTCGTAGCGCTTGAGCGTACCCACGCTGACGCCCACGGCAGACGCGAAGCGCGCCCTGGTCAGACCGGACAGCCTGCGCGCGGTCCTGATGTTCATGCCGCCTCTCCTGCCTTATGGCCCATCGGATCGGCGAGGATGCTGCCCAACTGCCTCACCTCGTCCGCCGTCAGCGGTTCTCCCGAAGGCCGCCATTCGCGTTGATGCTTCATCAGCAGCAGACGGGCGGCGACGAGACGGCGCGTGCGGCGGCCACGGATGGGCGCGACGGCGGCTTCGATTTCGGCGATGGTGGGGAAGAACTTGCAGGTACGCAGCAGCGTCATGAACGCCTGCTGGAGATCCGGGAGGGCATGCCGTTTCAGCGCCTGCCAATAGAGGTCGAGGCGCTCGTTCGCTTCCTCGTCCGACATCTCCCGCTTCGGCAACGCGATCGACAGCTTTCCCATCATGGTTTCGATCTGGCCAAGCTGCGGCGCGGGCGGCACGCTGGCGTCGACATATGCCTGGAGGTGACCAGCGCTGATCGGACCGACGACGGGCATTTCAGAAAGGCTCAGGCCTTGCCCCACCAGCGCGTCGAGCTTGGCGGGCAACGACGGCTCGCACCAGCGGGTCACGGATGTCGTCGGAGGTGTGGCGGCGGTTATCGCGGTTTGAACGGTCATTGCGGTTTCCGAACTCCTCTGCGTTGGTGATCCAGGTCCGCCATGCGGCCTGCCAGTCGTGCTTGCGGGCTTTGCTCCCGCTCGCGGCTGCCCAGTGATCCCGGAAACGGGACAGCTCCCGCTCCAGCCGCCCAGGCTCCCACCGGCTCACGATGTCGAATGACACAGTGCCGGGGCGAAGCATGTCAGGCTGCCAATCTTCCGGCAGGCGCGTCGCACGCTTCCCCGAAGATGCGTCAGCATCTGAGGGAATGGTTCTTGACGGTTTGTCCGAAGCGGCTTCGGGGGTTCCCGTCGTTCCCTTCGGGGGGAAATCCTTTCGGGGCGAAGCGGCTTCGGGGCGAAGCGGCTTCGGGGGTGAAGTCTTTTCGGGGCATGCAACAGGGTGGACGCTGTAGCGGCAGCCACGGCCCGGAACTTCGGTGCGCGTTACATGGCCAGCCGCTACCAGGCTCTTCATGGCCGCTTGCACCGTCCGGTCGGTCTTGCTGCACTTCTTTGCCAGCGTCGCCATGGACGGCCAGCATTGCCCCTCATCGTTGGCGCAGTCGGCCAGCGCGAGAAGGACGATCTTCTCGCTGTCGGGAAGGTTGATTTCCCAGACCAGGGACATGACGCGGATGCTCACCGGATCCACCCCCATTCGCGGATGGCGGCCACGGCCTCTTCCGGCAGGCGGATCATCGCCCAAGGGAAGCCCCACGCGATCAGATCATCGCGCCAGTCCTCTTGATCCTCCGAAAGGTCATTGCCGATCTCGCGTTTCACTTCGAGAAAGCCGACCTGAAGCTGCACCTTGCGGTTGAACAGGATCAGGTCGGGGAAGCCGGGGCGAAGACCATCCTTCCGAAGCGCGGCCATCTGCTTGATGCGCGCCAGCTTGTCGCCCGCCAAATGCGTACCGTTCGGCACGTGGACGGCTTCGACACCATGCATGGCGAGCAGGCGAATGGCGCCGCGCTGCACGGGGCGCTCGGCCATGCCATCGGCACGCTTGCCGCTGCCTGACCGCCTCTTGCCCGCCGTGCGCTTCCGGGCCTCCTGCATGAACCAGGGCGCCGCCATCAGATCATCCCCGAGGCGACGCCGCCCAGCGTGTAAGGGCCTGTGTCCGTCGACGGCGTGAACTTCGCCACGACCGATGCCTTACCCTCCCGGATGCGAGCGATCTGTTCATCGAAGGAGAGACGCTGAGCCTTCGCGGCCCGGGCGCGCTGCTTTTGGGCGTCGTCCTTGATCTGCGCTTCGATGACAGCGCGTGCGTCGGCAGCGCGCAGCCTCTTCGAGTGGATCAGGCGGCGATATTCGTCCCTATACTCAAGCGGGCACCAGCCGAGCATCGTCTCGGTCCGGGTCGCGGCCGCCTTCATGCGCGCGGGCGAGCCCTTCGGGTGCTTGTTGTGCATCGCATTCGATTTGCCCAGCGCGCGCCCTACTTCCTGCCACCGGGCTCGGAACTCAGGATCCTCCGCCAGCTTCCGCCGGCGTCCCTCCTGGGCGATGCGCAGGGTCTCAGCGCGAACCGCCGGATCCGCGAGCCGACGGAGCATCGCCGCGCGGTTCTTCTCGTTCTTCTTGGGATTGCGCCCGTTCGCACTGAGCGAACACGGATAGCAAAGCGTCGTCTTCCGGCCCTTGAACGGCTCGTACGACCGGCCACAGCCATTAGAGCAGGGCACCAAAGCCGCGGTGGATTTCCGGCGGCCCATCAGTCGCGCGCCTCCCCGCGAAGCTGGGCGGCTTTCGCCATGATGGCCGCATGGTCGCGGCGCTTGGTCGAAACGACGGCCTTGTTCGCCACGCGGCGCCGCTCGCGCATGGCGACGACCGCGGGGTGCGGGAAGATCCGGCGATAGGCGTTCACCAGCCGGGCGCGGATATAGAGCGCGCCCATGATCAGAACGCCCACTTGGCGCTGATGGCGCCCATCTGCTTCTTGAGGTTGGCGATCTCTGCCACGAAGGAGGCGGACGATTCCTGATGCAGCTTTTCCAGCGCGGCGATGTCGCTCCGCAGCGCCGTGATTTCCGCCGGCTCCTTCAGCTTGCCGAAGCAGGCTTCCCGGAACTCGATGACGACGGTTTCCGACAGGCCCGTGTCGGCGGCAACACGCTTGTCGTCCCATCCTTGGGCGAAAGCGCCCTTGTTCGGGTCGAAATGGGTCTGCAACAGGTGAAACATCTGGCCCTGGGCGCGCATGGCGTCGGGCGAAGGCTTGGCCGACATGGCTTTCCTCTCATTGCTGGCCTGGGTGCGGCAGCCGGGGCAGATGTGCGGATCGAGCGCCCAGCCAGCCTGCGTGAATTTCTTGTCGATCTGCTCCGGGGGCATCCGCGCACGCAGGTTCCGCGAGCCTTCCGTTGGGCACTTCGTGCATTTCACGAACGCGACCATCGTCGGGCTGCCGATGCCAGGGCGGATGGAAATCCTCCGCCCGTGCACGCCTTTGTGATACGAATGCTCCCGGTGCTTCATCGGATTATTCCGGCTTGCCGAAGAACAGGGGAAGCTCGGTTTCGACCTCCGCGCGCTCGCACGACTCCTTGAAGGCATGATCGAAAACGCGATCGGTGCGCCACAGGTCATACCAGAACACCACGCCAGTCGGCGTCTTGCGGTACCGGAGCCGGGCGGCGATCCGGTAGATCGGGCCGTTGCGGAAGACGGGGATGCCGATCAGGAACAGGCCCGGGATGCGCAGCGGTTCGCCGTTGGCGTCCGTGTGCTCCGAGGTGAAGCTGATCTGGGCCTCGCCGGTCGACAGGTTGCGAACTTCCCGCACCGCCGAGCTTTCATGCACCTGAAGGCCGCGCGCCAGTTCGACAAGGCGCTGGGGCGTCGCGATCGTAGCTTCGCCGCCGCCCGCATTGATGAACTTCTTCAGGTCGTCGGAAAGCTCGTCCTCTTCGGGGATGACATAGAGGACGTCGATGATCCGGTCTTCGAGGAATTCGGCGAACTCGACCATGCGCATCTGCTGGCCGTCCTGCTCGGTCCATGCCGTCCACTCGTCCGACAGCGGAAACGCGAAGTGGGCGCGGTGCTGGCCGAAGCGCGGGTCGCTGTCCGCGCCGATGCGGTGATAATCGAGCACGACGGTCAGCGACGGAGCCTTGCGGTCGTCGTTGGCGAAGATCGCGCTGTCCTCATCCTTGAAGCGCAGGGCGTGGGCAATGATGCTATCGAGCGAGGTGAGGTGCGCGACGCCAATGCGGCGGACGGGCTGGGGGCGATAGTCGTCGAACGCCTTGGCAGGGATCACATGCGCGCCGCTCGGCGTCATCGCGAACGGAGCCACGACGCCGCCGGTCGGGTCGCTGATGCTCGTCAGGACGGGCTTGATATAAGCCTCAACCAGTTCGCGGGCCTCGCCAATCGGGCCCTTCAGATCGTCAATTTCCATGGTCATTTTCTCCTGTGGTGGATCAGTAGTCGCGGGGGCGCTCGGCCGGTCCGCTCACGTCGCGGATGCCGAAAAGCTGCTGCTGGTTGGGCTGGGTGCGGGTGAAGCGGTTGTCTTCCGTCCGCCACATCACCGACTTGGCGCGGTGATCCTCGGGCTTCGTCACCTTGAACTTGGCCTTGATCTCGGTCAGGCCGCCGTCCTGGGTGAAGTCGATCGTCAGGGTCACCTTGCCCTTGGCTTTGCCGCCATTGCGCCAGGCGTGTTCGGCCAGCGCCGCCGACAGATCCTTGACCTCTTCGTAGCAATCGGCGTCGAACTGGCCGTCTTCGAGCGAGCGGATGAACTCGCCCATCGTATTGCAGGCGCCGGGCACATGCCCGCCGTCAGCGGCGCGGCGCGGTCCATTCGGATCGCCCGCCATCATAGCGTCGGTCACTTCTTTTCTCCTTGAGCAGGCGTGTTGGTGGAAAGGTGCAGGCCCTGCTCGACCTGCTCGACAAAGGCTGCCAGCCGGGAGGACAGGAGCGAGCCGCTTTCGGCATCGACCCGCCCGGCGGCGATGAGGTTGGCGACGGCGGCGATCTGCCAGCGGCCGAACTGCGCGACTTGGGCGCGTTCGTCAGCGCGCGCCTGCGCGGTGACCTCGGCGAAGGTGCGGCGGCGGTAGCGGCGGCTCACTTCGACGCCTCCGCGAAGAGGCTGCCCTGCGCCGCCTCTTCGCCTGCCATAGCTGCAGCGTGCTGGATGCGAGCCGCCGCGATCGGCATATAATCAGCGGTCAGCTCACAGCCGATGAAGCCGAAGCCCTCCAGCATAGCCGCCTTGCCCGTGCTACCGCTGCCCATAAACGGATCGAGCACCACGCCCGCCGGCGGGGTGATGAGACGGACGAGCCAGCGCATCAGCGCCGTCGGCTTCACCGTCGGGTGAGTGTTGCGGTACTCTGTGTCCCGCCCTTCGCTGATGCTGCTGGCTTTGCCGCTCGTGCCGTTCGCGGTCTGGAAGGCCACGAATTCTTTCGGCTCAAACTGATCGAGCCCTTCGTCCCGATCAGCCTTGCCTGCCTTGGCGCAGTAGAAGAAACGGGCGGCCGTTCCGGAGTCTCGGCGCGCGGGGTGATCCAGTGCCGGACGCATCCCGCCGAAGATGCCATTAGGAGACTGCCTGCAGTTCGCGTGCGATTTGAGGTCGCCTTGCTGGCCCGGTGCATCTGGAAAAGCAGCAACCACTTCGTCACTGCCATCGTGAACGACGTTCGCGGGCCAGCGGCCGCGCGCAACGCCGCCGCGCGGACCGGGGGTGGCTGCAAAGTTGGTTGCGCCCCGATCGCTATAGCGGTGACCTGCACTCGCTTCGCCCGCACGGCCGCGGGGAACGTCTGGTTCGTGGCGCACTGGGATGATTCCAGCACCTGCCCGAAGCTTATCGTCCGTCGGTACCCGGCAGCCGTCAATGTTGATGGCTCCGGTGCCGTGTGCGGCAACGTTCGCCGCGACGCTGCCGATCAATGGTTTACGAGCGAGTACGATGGGCTCGTGGGCCGGCTTGAGCGCGGTACCCCAACCTTGACGGTCTCCGTCCAAATTGCGAGACTTGGGGAATCCCGAGCCATAGATCCACATGATCTGGTCGCGGATTTCGAAGCCCGCATCTTCGATCGCACAGGCCATCCGGTGATAGGTGCGAGCGTGGGAGAAGGCGATCAGGTGGCCGCCCGGCTTGAGCACGCGGAGGGCCGCCTTCCACATATCGACGTCGAAGGCTATGCCGGTACGATCCCATGACCGGCCCATGAAATCCAATTCATAGGGCGCATCGGTCACGACACTGTCGATCGAGTCTGCCGGAAGCATCGCCAGCGTCGCCCGGCAATCCCCCAGATACAAAGTGGCATTGCCGACGATGGAAGCCGTCGGGACTGCAGGCAAAGAAAGAGCGTTCGCGGAACCGGCATCCGCCAGCGCCGCGCTAGTTGCGCAGGTCATGGTTCACTCCAGGGCGATCAGCGCCCGCTCTGTTTCAGCTTCAGACGGCCCGCAGGCGGACCTCGTTACGGCGGCGCTCCAGCACGCTGGCCGCCTTGATGAATTCATCGATCACGCCCGCCGCTTCGAGCTTGCGGACGTCGCTGTCACAGCAGACGCCATCGGAAAGCAGCGCGATCAACAGAGGCAGGGCCTCCGCGATCTTCAGCGGGATATGGCCGACATTGTCGCAGCACAGCGCGTCCGCAGGGACCGCCTTCGCGCCGATCAGCGACAGCACCGTGTTCAGGCTCTCCGGGCCGAACGCCTTGCCGATGCTCAACATGGCCACGGCGCTCAGGTCGCCCTTCTTGTTCCGGGCGTTGCCGACTGACGCGGCGGAGTTGCCGAGCAGATCGGCCATGTCCTGATCGGTCAGCCCGCCTTCGGCGCGGGCAAGATCGATCAGCGTCGCGCTGACGGCCTCCCGATAAGAATTCTGTGTGAGTCGGGGCGCCTTGCCCAACACGCTGGGCGCGCCTGCGCGTAGAGAAGTTCCATGATCACAGCACACAGACATTACGCAGCTTCCTTCCGGACCTTGGGCCCGACGCCGAAGAAATCGTTCGGCGTGACCTTGCCCTTGGTGGTCTGGACGATCAGCGGCATGGTCTCACGATCAGGGATGCGGTCGCCATTCACGTAACGGCGCACAGCTTCCGGGCTTCTTTCAATCATCTCGGCGAACCGCGAAACGGACATACGCTTCGAGGCCAGCCACTCCTTGAGTGTCATGCCATGAACTCCTTGCAACACCAATATGGTGTCGGTGACACCGACTTGTCAACACCAATTTGGCGTATGGGCGATGCGCACCATTTTGGTGCAAAAGAGGGCATGGCTTTGGTGAACAACATTGCGAAACTGCGTGAAGCGAAAGGTTGGGCCCGGCCGGAGCTGGCAAAGCGCATGGGGACATCGGCCCAGCAGGTGGAGCGTCTTGAAAAAGGGATGCGCACGCTGAAACCGGACTGGATCGAGAAGGCGGCGCGAGCTCTGGGCGTTCCCCCCACCGACATCATCACCCCGCTCGACGGTGAGGTGAGCGCGGATCTTGTGCCCGATCTGCCCGTCGTACGTCAGGTGACAGAAGGGGAAAACTCGGTCGCTCTGCGGCGTATCAATCTCGGCTTCGCCATGGGAGATGGGTCCAATCTCGACGACTATATCGAAGAGGGCACGATCGACTTTGACGCCAGCCTTTTGCGCCTGATCAGCTCCTCTCCGGCGCATAAGCTGGTCGTGGCCGACGGCGTGGGCGACAGCATGATGCCCACTCTGCTCGACAGCGACATGATCGTGATCGACACGCACCAGAATGAGCTCAATAAATGGGATCGTATCTGGGCGATGACGCTACAAGGGGCGGGGGCGGTTAAACGGCTCGGGCCGGCGGAGCGCGGCAAGGTCGAGGTGATTTCGGATAACCCCGGCATTCCCAACAGGGTTGTCTCGCTGGCGGATGTGCGGATTATTGGCCGTGTGGTTTGGTCTGGGCGGCGGCACTAATATGCCGACGGAGCGTTCATTGAATCTCAGGGTTTGTTGACTTATATGTCAACGTTGGTAGAGCTCGAGGCGTCGGGAGCGCTGGTTCGGTTTGATGCGGACCTCGGCGCATCTGTCCTCGAGATTAGACGAATATATTTGTTGGAAAGGGTACCAGGGCAGATCGAGCAGCGGATCGAAAAGACAGGTTCTGACCGACAAATCGAAATCGAACCCAAGGAACAGTTGGACGGCTTGCTGGCTGATTTCTGCGAGGGCGAGGAGGTGATGGCTGCTACGCAGTTCAAGTGCCTCCAACCGAAAGAGAACGGGATCTGGGAATTGAAGACGCCGGACGTGCGTGTCTTTGGATGGTTCTACGAAAAGGACTGTTTTATCGTTTCGGCCGTGGACGCTAAATGGCGCATTTTGGAACACGGCTTGTACAACGGTTATATTTCGGAAGCTGTGCGGCTGCGTGCGGAATTGTTTGGCGAAAACGCCAAGTTTGTTGAAGGAACGGAACCTGACGATGTCATATCGAACTGGTGTTAATGGCAGGCGCCGCGCCGCTGCGCGCTTTGTGGCCAAGACTCACCGTTTGGTGCAGAAAGCCTACGAAAAGCGCCGCAAGGAAGGTTTGACCCAAACCGCGCTCGCCGTGGAGCTCGATGTCCATCGTTCTGTCGTAAATCGGCAGCTGAACGGCCGGGAGGATATTTCGGTCGCTCGGGTGGCTGAATATGCTTACCTCCTGGGCTACGATATCGACATGGATTTTAGAGAGAAGACGGCTGGCGTAGGGACCAATCATTCCCCTATCGTGCCTCCAGTGTTCCGAACTGTAAGTTCTCCGTCGAATCCACCCATCTCGGCGAAAGGTGAGCCGGGGAAGGGTCAGACGTCGACGGGAGCACAGGTTTCTTTTGGGATGCTTGGCAAGTCTGATGTGCGCGTGAGTGTGGTAGGGTGACGGTCTACCCCGCTACGCCGGGCGGCTACGCGATTTTCTGCGACGATATCCGGGAAGAACTCGGCGGCAAGATTTCGCTGATGGGCATATACACTGGTGAGCTGTTGCTCCAAAATATTGTCCCGCTTCCGGTCAATTTGCCGCAGATTTGTTGCCAGGTGAACATCCTCATGGATCCCGAGGAATTACCTGAAACGATTTCTATTCAGCTAAAGAAGTTCGCTCCGGACGGCTCCGAGAGCGTGGTGAACGAGTTCGACTTGCCGCCTATCCGGCAGATAGCTTGGCCGGAACGCAAGCCGAGCTATGGTCAGTCGAAGCCGCTCGTTTTTGTGAACGGGGCGATGAAGATCGCGCCTCTGCTGATCGAATCAGAATATACCCTGCGATGCTTTGCCACCATTGACGGAAACGAGCATCACTTGGGAAATCTGACAATCCGCATAGTGGATCAACTGCCCAACGGCGGTTAGCGTGCAACTCTCCCTCGCCATCGTGGGCGCCGACCATCTCAACAAGGACAAGTCGAACCGCCGGTTCGAGATCCTACTGTGCGAGCGGGGTGAGGAAGCGCGCCTAGTGCCTGAGCCGAAGAACCCGGTCGACCCGCAGGCCATCGCCGTGTTCAGCGCGCGCGGGGTGCAGATCGGCTATGTGAAGGCCGTGCAGGCGCAGCTCATCCGCAGCTATCTTTCACGGGGCAGAATCACCTCATGCATCTTTCAGGACCGGGCCGAATGGGGAGCGGTTATTCGCATTGGTCTTGATGGCGAAGAGCCGTCCCTTCCCGAGCCCAGCAGAGAATCAGAAACACCAGATGACAGCGGGTTTTACCCCGATTACATTCCGCCCGATGATTGAAACACCGAATTGGTGTTGACAAGCTAACACCGATATGGTGTTTATATCTCCATCACCTGAGCCGCCGCGCATCCAGCCGGCAGGCGAGCAGGTGGGGAGATCATCATGTCCCACAAAAGCTATGCCGTAGGCTCGTCCTTTGCCCAGGCGCTGAGCCGGGCTGACGCAATCCTGCGCGACGCCGGCCCGATGCGCCTGCGGCCGGTCGATTTCGTCAACGCCGCGCGCTTCTGCGCCGAAGAGGCGCACGCCGCCCTGCAGCGCGACCCGGCGCGGGCCCGTGAGCTGCTGATCAACGGCGCGTCGCGCATGCTTGCGGTCGCCGAGATGCTGGAGCGGCCTGCCGAGCCCGCCGGTGCCGCCGATGTCATCCCCTTCCCTGCCCGCGGTCGCCGGCCGATCTTGAGGGCGGTCCAGTGATCGCCGTGCGCAACCTCTCCATGGCGCTGGCCAGGACTGCGGTCCGCGAAGCTGATTGGCTGTTCGGCACCGAAGAAGGCCAGGGCGCCCTCACGCTCCTATGCGCCTTCGTCATGGGCCTGACGCTCGGAGGGCTCTTCGCATGAGGATCGAGCCCGAACCCGTAGAATTCGCGATACACCCGGCCGTCTTCGGCACCTGCTGTCTGATCAGCGCGGCGATGTGGCTCGGCTCCTTCAAGCTGATGGCCGCGCTGTGCCGCGCCGCCGCCAGCGTCATGGGGGTGGGCCAGTGATCGAACACTCCACCCTCCTGTCGGGCATCGCGCGGCAGGCAGCCGCCGCAACGGAGCGCAAGCTTCGCCTGCTCAACAAACCCCCACTGTCCCAACTGCGTGTTTACCCCCCTGTCACGCAGCGGACGGGAGCCTCGGACGACCTTCCCCCCTCCCGGTCGTCAATTGATCCGCGCGGGTCGGCCGTCGAGGCCGGTCGGCCCGCAAACCCATCCACCAGCGACGAGTGCGATTGCGCCGTCTGCTCCAGCGACCTTGCCGGCATCGTGCCGTGCGAGCGGGAGAATGATCTGTGAACATTGGCTATGCATCCCTGGAAGACATGCAGGTGTGGGCAGGTCGCGCCATGATGCGCATGCCAGACTTCGTGATCGGCACCGTCGACAATCCCTATCTCCTCCGCTGGTGGATCATTCCGCGCAACGAGCAGCAGAACGTCTACCTGCATCGCATCCTGCGCGACGATGACGACCGGGCGCTCCATGATCATCCGTGGCCGAACACATCGCTGCTGATCTCGGGTCGCTATCGCGAGATCACGCCTGAGGGCACGTTCATTCGGGAAGCGGGCAGCCTGGTCACGCGCGAGGCGGAGGCCTTGCATCGGCTCGAACTGATCGACGGAGAGCCGGCGGTGTCGCTGTTCTTCACGGGCGCGAAAGAACGCGAGTGGGGCTTCGACTGCGGCGGGCGCTGGGTTCACTGGAAGGACTTCACCGCCGGCGAGAACGGCGAACTGGTCGGGCGTGGATGCGGAGAAACCGACTGATGAAGCTCGGCGTCGGCATCCACGAATACGAGATCGTCAAGACGCGCTGGGGCCTGTGCCATGCCTTCAAGCAGGGCGACGGCTCATACGTCCACTGTCGTCGCAACCCGGCGACCTGCGTCGTTTGCCATAACGAGGGCATCCCTCCCTCCCCGGTCGACCCGATCGACCAGATGATCGGCCTTCTGCGCGCCAATTGGGGCAAGCGCTGGGCGGAGAGCAACCGCCATCCCGGCGAACTGGCGGAGGATCAGATTTGGCCAGCCGATGGCCTGCACATTGTCGCGATCGAGGACGAGGACCGGGCGAATCGGACCGTGCTCGTGAGCTTCGGCGACGATCCCACCATCACCGCCGCCGTGAGCGCGCTGGTGCATGTCCACAATGAGATGGTCGGGAAGGCAGACTGATGAGTTCGCTCGCCTATATCGATGTCTGCTCAGGCATCAGCGCCCCGACGGCAGCATGGAAGCCGCTGGGCTGGCAAGCGCTCTGCTACGCCGAAATCGAAGCCGCGCCCCGGTCCGTGCTGGCTCAACACTACCCCGATGTCCCGCTTGTCGGAGACTTCACCCAGATCAAAGGCACCGAATATGGACCAGTTGACCTTCTTGTCGGAGGAACCCCCTGCCAGTCGTTCAGCATCGCCGGCCTTAGAGGCGGATTGGCTGACGACCGTGGCAACCTGGCCCTCGAATATCTCCGCCTTGCTGATCGCGCACGGCCCCGATGGCTGGTATGGGAGAACGTCCCCGGTGTCCTGTCATCGAACGGAGGACGGGATTTTGGAGCCATCCTCGGAGGGATGGCAGAACTCGGGTATGGGTTCGCCTACCGCATTCTCGACGCTCAGCACTTCGGAGTTCCACAGCGGCGCCGTCGCGTGTTCGTTGTCGGATATCTTGGAGACTGGCGACGTGCCGCCGCGGTTCTTTTTGAGCGCCACGGCCTGTCGGGGCATCCTGCGCCGCGCAGAGAAGCGAGGCAAATCGCTCCCACCATCCCTAGCCGCAGCACTGGAGGCGGTGGCCTCGGAACCGACTTCGACTGCGATGGAGGACTGATCGCCGCAGCGCTGATGGCAAAGGATGGTCGCGGCGTTCATTCGGACATGATCAACTTCGTCACGCACAGCTTGCGCGGGGAGGGGTTTGACGCAAGCGAGGATGGCACGGGGCGGGGCACGCCGTTGGTCCCGGTCGCCTTCTCCGCCAAGGATTATGGCGCCGACGCAATGGAGAATTGTTCTCCCACTCTGTGGGCTGGCGGCTTTCGGAACAGCCACGCCAATGCTGGGGTGATGCCCGCCGTGGCCTTTTCCATCATGCCGATGAACAGCGGCAAGGATTACAAGGCGCGGCAAACAGACGTTGCACAGCCAATCATGGCTGGCGGGCCGGTCGGCGGGAACCAGGGCGGCGATTATGTCTGCCAGCCCGCCGTCGCCTTCATGGAGAATCAACGCGGCGAAATTCGGACCAGCGATCACGCCAATCTCACTGTGGGAGGAGGCAAGCCGGGACAGGGTTATCCGGCCGCGCTCCAAGGTTCTGCCGTCCGCCGCCTGACCCCGCGCGAGTGCGAACGCCTCCAGGGCTTCCCCGACGACTTCACGCTGGTTCCCTACCGAGGCCGGATGATGGCCGATGGCCCGCGCTACAAGATGCTCGGCAATAGCATGGCCGTGCCGGTGATGCGCTGGATCGGGGAGCGGATCGCGGCCGTGGATACGATGCAATTCACCCGAGAGGAGGCAGCATGAAGCGCCCTCTCCCCGATTACCAGATCGGCGACGTCATGCCGGTACCGGCCGATGCCGACATGAACCTGGCGCAGATCCTGATGCGCAAGCGCGGCATCATCGAGCGCAATGCGTCGCCGCGCTACCGCGGCGCCGCCGGCATCACTGCCCGGCGCATCAAGGCCAAGATGGACGAAGCCGCGCGCCTTCGGACGGAGCCGTTCGAGCGGGCGCAAACCTTCCTTCGCCGCAAGGGCTTCGTCCCCGTCTGCGCGGAGGAAAAGCAGTACCGCGTCGGGCGCCGCCTGTTCGCCACCAAGGCGGAGGTGATGGCGTTCGCCCGGTCGAAAGGATGGAAAAATGAGCATCGGTGACAAGGCCGATTACGTCCGCACGCGGCTGTCCGGCCCGACCGGCGGGCACCACTGCCACTGGCCCGGCTGCACTGCGAAGGTGCCGCCTGCCTCGTGGGGCTGCCGCAAGCATTGGTACCGCCTGCCGCACGCCATCCGCAACCGCATCTGGGCCGCGTTCCGGCCCGGCCAGGAAGAGAGCAAGACGCCCAGCCGCGCCTATGTCGAGGCCGCTCGGGAGGCTCAGGACTGGATTCTCGCCAATCATCCGCCCGAGGAGAAACTGCTGTGAGCGAGCATCAGTGCTTCACCGTCAGCACCACTGCCTATCTGCACAATAGCAGGCCAGACCGCGACCAAGACGTCTTTGCGGTTCACTACGAGGCCCCGCCACGCAAGAATGGCAACGGCACGACCTCCTATAGCTTGATCGCACCCGTCCTGGTTGTGACTGACTACATGGCCGATCCGGAAGGTATCGCCCAGCGGGTCGCCGAGATCCTGAACCAGCATTGGGACCGCGACCCTGACGAAGAGAAAAAGCTGCGCGCATATGGCGTGCTGCTCAACCATGCTTTCGAATCGGAGGGCCTGCCGGCCTTCGTGTCTGTCGAGGAATATTCGACAGAGATCGCTCTGAAGGACGGTTCGAATTGGACGGTCACTGTTAGGAGATCGGACGATGGCTGATGCTCTCACCCCGCGGCGCTTTGCTGAATGGCATGAAGATCACCGGGACGTCCTGTGGTTCCGTTCACCGATCGGCGAGCCGCCCTATTGTGGGTCGCCGTTGGATCTCGGCCGGGCCATGGCCGTCGAGATCAGCATCGGTCGCGAGCATTTCGAGTTTGCCCCTCGTGATACGGGCGGATGGCCATTTGAGCAGGAGGACGAGCCGCATCTGTGGTGGCTGCCGCTCCCTGACGCCGGCGAGGTGCAAAGCGCGATTGATACTGTGATCGCCGCGACCCTTCACAGCGCTGATTGCATCTCTTTCAGCATCGCGCGCCCTGGGCCGTGCGACTGCGGCTTGGTGGAAGCTCGCAATGGTTGATCGGCCGATCCTCTTCAGCGCGCCGATGGTGCGCGCCATCCGCGAAGGGCGCAAGACACAGACACGGCGTGTTGCCAAGTTCATTGAGAAGCTCGACGATGGCTGTTTTCACGCTCGCAACAGCGGCGGCGGCGCGTTGGGCATTGCAGAGGCAGACGTTCCCCACATCGCGCCGGATTATGCGCCTTTTGCGGAGGGCGATCGGCTCTGGGTCAAGGAAACGTGGCAGGCCGGCATGTCGGACAATGGCCCGTGTGTCGCTTATCGTGCCGATGGTGACCGCTACTATCCCGAATTCACCGGGCCGAGCGAAGGCGCTGGGCCGACGTTCGACTATGACGCCCATCCGGCTAAGGCATGGCGGCATGGCTATTGGATCGCCGATGTCGAATCGAGCGGGCCTTGGTCGACGCCGCTGCATATGCCGCGCTGGGCCAGCCGCCTGACGCTGACGGTATCCGAGGTCAGGGTGGAGCGGTTGCAGGACATCAGCGAGGCAGACGCGATCGCGGAGGGCATCGAAGCGCGGGGCGTCGGGGTGCTGTGGGGCTGGATCGATTATCTGGAAACCAACCCGAATGTGACGCGCCACTTCGCTGATCCGCGCCGGTCCTACGCATCCCTCTGGGACAGCATCAACGGCCCAGGCGCATGGGAGGCGAACCCTTGGGTGGTCGCAGTTTCCTTCGACGTCCTGAAGGGGAATATCGATGGCTGAGATCAGCGGGATCGAGTGGACCGACGCCACGGTCAATTTCTGGTGGGGCTGCACGAAGGTGGGGCCGGGCTGCGATGGTTGCTATGCTGAGACGTGGTCGGAGCGCTTCGGCGGCGGCCTGTGGGGTGTCGGGGCTGAGAGGCGGCAGATCAAGGGCGCGGCAAAGCTGCTCTACAAGCTGCATAACGGCGCCTCTTGGTGGGCGGCTGATGCACTGATCGGCCAGCTTCATCCCAACTCCACGCGGCGCGTGTTCATCCAGTCTATGTCGGACTTGTTCGACAATGAGGTGCCGCTGGGCTGGTTCGATGAAGCTTGGCGCCATATCTGCGCCTGCGACCGGCTCGAAATCCAGATCGTGACCAAGCGCGTGTCCATCGTGGAGAAGCGGTTGGCAGCGATCTGCGGCGCATGGCCCCGGCACGCCGGTCTCATCATATCGGTGGTCAATCAGGATGAGGCGGACCGGGACATTCCGCGCCTCATCGACCTGAAGGAGAGGCTCGGCATTCCGTGGATCGGGTTGTCCATGGAGCCGCTGCTGGGACCAGTCACGCTAAAGCCGGAATGGCTGGCGGCACTGGATTGGGTGATCGTCGGAGGTGAGAGCGGACCGCGCGCGCGCCCGATGCATCCTGATTGGGCGCGCAGCTTGCGCGATCAGTGCGCGGCGATGCTCGTGCCGTTCCTGTTCAAGCAGTGGGGCGAGTGGCTGGCGTGGGAGCCTGATGACCTCCCCTATTTCCGCTCGCAGGCGGGAAAACTGATCGACCGCCATGCTCTCCCTGACTTCAATGATGCCGACCTGCGCGGCTGGACCGACCGCCTGATGTATGAAGGGCAAGACATCGCCGTGCATCAGCGCGTCGGGAAGAAGGCCGCAGGCCGCCTCCTCGACGAGCGCGAGCACAACGGGTTTCCGGCGACGAAGGGGCCGCAGTCATGACACTTCGAATCGATGAAGCGGAGATCAAGGCGCGCGACCTGCGCCACCGCCTTTCCGCCGGCGAGAGCGCGATCAAAGCATCTGCCTGGCTTTGCGGCGAGAACCTGCTGGAGAACGCTAAACTGCATATCGTGTCGAACTGGGGTTCGGTTCACGAGGGAAATAAGGCGGCGCTTCAATACATCAACGCCGAGCTGGCGAAGGTGATCGACAAGATCGTCAGCGACGCCAAGCGCCAGGCGCAGCGCGACATGGATTATTATCTCGGCAGGCAGCCCGATACGGAGGTGCGCCATGGCTGATCTCCTCCACTTTGCCGATCCGGCCGACGAGGAATGGCGCGGCAGCAAGCGCCAACGGGACCCGCTGCGCCAAAAGTTTGCAGGCAAGTGTGCCTATTGCGGCGGTGATCTGGGAAAGACCATGCACGCCGATCATGTGGAGCCGGTGCGTCGTATCGTGACCGATGCGTGGAGCCGGCCCCTGCCGGTGGAAGAGCGGCGCCTTCTCAAGCCCGAGCGCAACACGGTCGGCAATATGATGCCCGCATGCGCGCCCTGCAACCTGCACAAGGGCGGCTATTCGTTGGAGGCGTGGCGAACATATCTGCAACGCTCGGCTGAAATCGTCCGCAAGCAGACGTCGACATTCAGGGCGGGCGAGCGGTTCGGCATTATCACCGTGAGCGAAAAGCCGATCGTATTCTATTTCGAAACTCTATCCCCCTCTCAGGAGCAGGCCCATGACTGACGTTGAAACCGCAGAGGCACGGCCGGAAAGGCTGCTCCGCATCCGCCAGGTGCAGGACCGCGTCCCGCTCGGCCGGGCCACGATTTACAAGCGGATGGCGGCAGGCACATTTCCCAAGCCGGTCGAGCTGGGCGGTGGTATTGTCGCATGGAGAGAATCGGAAATCGAAAACTGGATTGCGTCTTGTCCGGCGCAGGCAAGCAAGGCAGCTTAGGGGGTATCCGTGGGGGTATCGGCAAAACGGAGGTCTCTGAGAGGCGCAGAAAACCGCCGTTTTTCGGCTCCAGTTTAATAGAAGCCCTGTCCACCATCGCTGGCCGCGGGCGCCGCCGCCGGACCGAATTGATCCGCTTCAGGGCTCATCCCATCTCTCCATAGCTTGCTTTCCTGCGCGCATTGACGGGATAAGTGCGGTTCATCCGGAATCTGTTACGCTCCCCTTGATGACCCCAGTTCCTCCCGCGACCCGCCGCGCCGTCCTGACCGCCGCCCTTGCCGGCTTCCTGACCCTTCCCCTGCCCCGCCGCGCCCTTGCCGCGACGGAGGTGGAGCGCGTGGACGATCTGATCGCGCGCATGACCATAGAGGAGAAGGCGGGGCAGATGACCTGCCTGGCCGACAGTTTCCGCCCCTATAATCCCCCCAATCCGCAGGTCGGCATCCAGAATGAAAGGCAGCTTGCCGACGAAATCCGCAAGGGCCGGGTCGGCTGCCTGTTCAACGGCATCGGCGTCGCGGGCGCGCGCCGCGCGCAGGAGATCGCGCTCAAACAAAGCCGCCTCGGCATTCCGCTGCTGTTCGCGGGCGACGTCATCCACGGCCTGAAGACGATCTTTCCCGTGACCCTGGCCGAATCCGCCAGTTTCGATCCGTCGCTGGCGGAACGCACGGCGCGCGCCATGGCGGTGGAGGCGACGGCGGCCGGCCTGCACCTGACCTTTGCCCCCATGGTCGACGTCGCCCGCGACCAGCGCTGGGGCCGGGTGGTCGAGGGAGCCGGGGAGGATGTCGCTCTGGGCGGCCTCTTCGCCGCCGCCCGCGTGCGCGGCTTTCAGGGGCGCGACCTGCGCCGCGACGATTCCCTGCTCGCCTGCCCCAAGCATTTCGCCGCCTATGGCGCCGTCGCCGGGGGCCTCGAATATGGCAGCGTCGACATCAGCGACGAAACGCTGCGCGAAACCCATCTCCCGCCCTTCGGCGCCGCCTTCGCGGCGGGGGCGCTCACCACCATGGCGGCGTTCAGCGAGATCAACGGCGTGCCCGCCACCGCCGACCGCGACCTGCTCACCGACACGCTGCGCGGCGAAATGAAGTTCCGCGGCTTCGTCTTTTCCGACTATACGGCGGACGAGGAACTGATCGCCCACGGCTATGCCGAGGATGAGCGCGACGCCACCCGCCTCGCCATATTGGCCGGGGTCGACATGTCGATGCAGAGCGGCCTTTACATCCGCCACATCCCCGATCTGGTGAAAAGCGGCGCGGTGCCGATGGAAACGGTCGACGTCGCCGTCCGGCGCATCCTTTACGTCAAGACCGCCATCGGCCTGTTCGACAATCCCTGGCGCTCGCTGGACGAGGAAGCGGAAAAGACCCGCATCTCCACCCCCGCCCATCGCGCCTTGGCGCGGGAGGCGGCGGCGCGTTCCATCGTGCTGCTCCAGAATGATGGCGTCCTGCCGCTCAATCCCGCCCGGGCGCAGACCATCGCGCTCATCGGCCCGTTCGGGGAGGACAGGGAGAATGTCTACGGCCCCTGGGCCTTTTACGGCGACAAGGGCAAGGGCGTCGACATCGCCACCGGCCTGCGCGCCGCCATGCCGGACCCAGCCAGATTGCTGGTCGCGCCGGGCAGCGGCATATTGACGCCCATCGACGGGGGCGTCGCCAAAGCGGTGGAAACAGCGAAGGCGGCGGACATCGTCATCCTGGCGCTGGGCGAATCGCAGGACATGTCGGGCGAGGCGCAGTCCCGCACCGCCATCGAAATCCCCGTCGTGCAGCAGGCGCTGGCCGATGCCGTCGCCGCGACCGGAAAGCCCGTCATCGTCCTTCTCCGCCACGGCCGCGCCCTGGCGCTGCATGACGGCGTGGCGAATGCGCAGGCGATCCTCGCGACCTGGTTCCTCGGCTCCGAATCCGGCCATGCCATTGCCGACATCCTGTTCGGCAAGGAGAACCCGTCCGCCAAGCTGCCGGTCAGCTTCCCCTGGGAATCGGGGCAGGAACCCTTCTTCTACGACCGCAAGTCGACCGGCCGCCCGGTCATCGACAACCGCACCGAATATCGCTCGCGCTACGCCACCACCGACAACAGCGCGCGCTATCCCTTCGGCCACGGTCTCAGCTACAGCGATTTCACGCTGGAAGGGTTGAAACTGTCCGACACGGCGCTGCGCTGGGACCGCGCCATCGAAATCACCGCCCGCCTCACCAACAAGGGCACCCGCAAGGGCAGTGAAGTCGTCCAACTTTATATCCGCGACCGTGTCGCCAGCCGTACCCGCCCGATCCGCGAGTTGAAACGCATCCAGCGCGTCACCCTCGACCCGGGCGAGAGCAGGACGGTGCGCTTCTCCCTGTCCCGCACCGACCTGCAATTTGTCGGCGCGGGCAGCAGGATCATCGCCGAACCGGGCCTGTTCGACCTCTGGCTGGGGCAATCATCCAATGGCGGCCTCCACAGCCAGTTCACGCTTTATGCGGCGGAAACCACGCCCGCTTTCCCCCAATAAACCATCATCCCCACCCCGGATGGCGTCCATCCCGATCCCGTCACCTCTTTCCCCATTTCGTCATCCCCATCTCACTCCCGTCATCCCCGCGAAGGCGGGGACCCATCTCCTGCCCGTTCCCCTTGACGCCTCCCAAAGGACATGGACTCCCCCACCGCCCAAACCCCTGTCCTACACGGCCCCGACCATGGCATAGCGCCCTCACGCTCTTTCCCACCGTCAACCCATTCCACCCGCCCTAAGCGGGCATCTTCCGCACACCCATTCCGCAAAAATTCTCCTATTGCGAAATCAACGCCACCGGTCCGCACCCACGCAAATGCGTCGGCCACAACGCCGTGAACTTCGCAGGCATGAGGCAGTCTGCAAAACTCCCCCTCGACGCCTTCACCACGCCTTGCCGCTCTGCTAGAGGCCCCCTCCATGCTCAACCTGAACGGCATCACCGTGCGCCTCGGCGGCCGCACTATTCTCGACCGCGCCAGCGCTTCCCTGCCGCCGCGCAGCCGTGTGGGCCTGATCGGCCGCAACGGCGCGGGCAAGTCGACCCTGATGAAGGTGATGATCGGCCAGATCGACCCGGACGAGGGCAGTTGCGACATGCCCCGCGACACGCGCCTCGGCTATATCGCGCAGGAAGCGCCCTCGGGCACGGCCACCCCCTTCGACACCGTCCTCGCCGCCGACAGGGAACGCGCCGAACTGATGGCGGAGGCGGAACATACGCAAGACCCCGACCGCCTCGGCCATATCTACGAACGGCTGAACGCGATCGACGCCTATACCGCGCCGGCCCGCGCCGCCCGCATCCTCGTCGGCCTCGGCTTCGACGAGGAAATGCAGGGCCGCCCGCTCGACAGCTATTCGGGCGGCTGGAAGATGCGCGTCGCCCTTGCCGCGCTGCTTTTCTCCAACCCCGACCTGCTGCTGCTGGACGAGCCGTCGAACCATCTCGACCTCGAAGCGACGCTCTGGCTGGAAAATTTCCTCAAGGCCTATCGCGGCACCGTGGTCGTCATCAGCCATGAACGCGACCTGCTCAACAATGTGGTCGACTATATCCTGCATCTGGAGGGCGGGAAGATCACCCTCTATCCCGGCGGCTACGACGCCTTCGAACGCCAGCGCGCCGAACGCCTCGCGCAGCAGGAGGCCGCCCGCGCGAAACAACAGGCCGAACGCGAGAAGTTGCAGGACTATGTCGCCCGCAACTCCGCCCGCGCCTCCACCGCGAAACAGGCCCAGTCCCGCGCCAAGGCATTGGCCAGGATGCAGCCCATCGCCGCGGCCATCGAGGACCCGACGCTGCATTTCGGCTTCCCCAGCCCGCCGGAACTGCGCCCGCCGCTCATCACCATGGACATGGCGGCGGTCGGTTACAACGACACGCCCGTCCTGCGCCGCGTAAATCTGCGCATCGACCCCGACGACCGGCTGGCGCTGCTCGGCCGCAACGGCAATGGCAAGACCACGCTCGCCCGCCTGATCGCCGCGCAGTTGAAGCCGATGGAAGGCGCGATGAACGCCTCGGCCAGGATGAATGTCGGTTATTTCACCCAATATCAGGTGGAAGAACTGGACGTCGGCGACACGCCGCTGGAACATATGAGCCGGGTGATGAAGGGCGCCACCCCCGCCGCCGTCCGCGCCCAACTCGGCCGCTTCGGCTTCTCCGGGGAGCGCGCCACGCAGAAGGTCGGCTCCATGTCGGGCGGGGAAAGGGCGCGGCTGGCCCTCGCCCTCATCACCCGCGACGCGCCGCATCTGCTGATCCTCGACGAACCGACCAACCATCTCGACGTCGACAGCCGCGAAGCGCTGGTGCAGGCGCTGAACGACTATTCGGGCGCGGTGGTCATCGTCAGCCACGACCGCCACATGATCGAACTGGTGGCCGACCGGCTGGTGCTGGTCGACAATGGCACGGCCCAGCCCTTCGACGGCAGCCTGGAGGATTATACCGACATCATCCTGCGCAAGGCCGACGGCAATGGCGGCAATGGGGGTTCGGGGGGCGATGCCCCGAAGACCGACCGCAAGGCGGAAAAGCGCAACGCCGCGCAATGGCGCGAACGGCAGAAGGCGGCGAAGAACGCCGTCAGCAAGGCGGAAAAGGAGATGGCCATGCTGACCGCCGAACGCAGCCGCATCGACCAGGCGCTGTTCGACCCCAAAAGCGCGACCGGCGCGGAGGCTAAGATGACCATGACCGAACTGATGGTGAAACGCGCCGACCTGGAAAGGAAACTGGAAGCGGCGGAAGAAAGCTGGATGGAGGCCAGCGCCGCGCTGGAGGAGTTATAGATCGCGGAAACCAGGCTCCGTTCGGGCCGTTTTCACGAGCCACCTGTCCCGTTCAAATGTCGAAGCCCTTCACTTTCTTGAAGAGAAGCGCCTGATCATTCCGTCAAAGGCCCCTCCAGCCCATCCGCCCCCGTCCGCATCTTCGTCACGATGTTCCAGGTCGCGATGAACAGCGCCGCGATCACCGGCCCGATGACGATGCCGTTGAACCCGAACAGGTCGATCCCGCCCAGCGTGGTGATCAGCACCACATAGTCGGGAATCCGCGTGTCCCGCCCGACCAGTATCGGTCGCAGGATATTGTCCACCATCCCGATCACGAACATGCCGCAAAAGGCGAGGATCAGCCCCTTCACCACCGCCCCGGTGACGAACAGGTAAATGGCGACCGGCACCCAGATCAGCCCGGTTCCGACCGCCGGAATCAGCGAGAAGGCCCCCATCAGCACGCCCCAGAGCAGCGCACCCGGCAAGCCCAGCACCCAGAACACCACGCCGCCGATCAGCCCCTGGACGATGGCGACGACGATGCTGCCCTTGATCGTCGCACGCGTGACGACGACGAACTGATTGATCAGGGCCCGGCGATGCGCGGTCCGCATCGGCGCGGCCCTGTCCACCATCGCCGCCAGCTTCGGCCCGTCGCGCAGCAGGAAGAAGGTAAGGTACAGCATCACGCCCAGCGCCATCAGGAAACTGAACGCGCTCTGCCCGATCTGCAACGCCTGATTCGCGACCGTGCGGAAGCTCGACGCGACGCCGGCGCTCAGCATTTCGCGCACGGCGGCGAAGTTGGTTATGCCCAGCCGGTCGAGAAAGGCCGCGGCCCAGCCGGGCAGGCTCGCCTGGAATTGCGCGAACATCCGCGCGAAGTTGATCTCGCCGCTTTGCACCTTGGCGTAGAAGAGGGTCGCTTCCTGCACCAGCGCCATGGCCAGGATGATCGCCGGCACGATCACCAGCGCGACGATCAGCAACAGCGTCAGCGCCGCCGCGCTGTTCCGGTGCCGGGGCATCATGCCGATCAGCTGCTGGTTGACCGGCGCGAACAGGATCGCGGCGATCACGCCCCACAATATGGCGGCGAAAAAGGGCTCGACCACCAGCGCGAAGGCGACCGAGACGATGAGGACGAAGCCCAGGAAGACCCCATCCTCTATGCGCGCGCTTGGCTTTTCCGTGCTCCTGTCCATGACGCCGCTTTGGCAGAAGTGCAGCGCCAAATCCATGCCTGCTTATTCCGCCTGCGCACTGAACCCGAAGCTGACCGACACCTTGGGGTCCAGTCCCGCGCTGCTCTCGCCATTGCCGACGCCGAAGGACGCGCGCGCGATGGTGGCCGATCCTGAGACCTTCCGCGCCTTGCCGGTGCCGGAAAGGGTGAAGCGGATGCTCTGCGGCTTGCTTACCCCCTTGAGGTTCAGTGTGCCCGAAGCGCGATAGGCGTTTGTCCCCGTCTTCTCCGCGCCCCTTGCGGTGAAGACGGCCCTGGGATGCGCCGCCACGCCGAAGAATTCGTCCCCGGCCAGCATGCCGTCCTTATAGCTGTCCCCGACGCTGGCGCTCGCCAGGTCGATCTCCACGCGGATGTCCGCGCTGTCCGGATGATCCGGGTCCATGACGATCTTCGCCGTCCATTTGGAGAAGCGGCCGCTGATCGTCTCGCCGCTGTTACCGACGGAAAAGCCGATGGTCCCGCCGGGCTGCACCGACCAGGCGGGCGGCGGTCCCACCGGTTCTTCCGCGACCGCCGCATTGCCGGCTTCGGCCGGGGCCGCGGCATTGACGGCATCGTCGGCCGGCTCAGCGGCATTGGCGGGCATTTCCTCTTCCTCCTCGGCCGCCGCCGGCAGGACCGGCAAGGCCACCGCCTTCGCTGCGGGCGCTGGCAGGACGGCGCGCCCAAGGACGAACCCCACCGCGATCAGCGCGGGCAAGGCTGCCAGCAACAGCGGCGAACGCGCCGGCATCATCCGCCACAGCAACCCATCGCCCATCAGCACATGATGCCGCAGCGCACCCCCGACGTGCAGGACGAACAGCGCGATGCCGATCCAGGCGATCAGGGCGTGTCCGCCCTCGGCCAGTTCATGCGCGCTCATGGGCAGGGGCAGATGAGGCAGGGGGACGATGCCGAAGATCAAGGTCGGCACCTTCACCTTCGCGGTCGACACCAAGGCCCATCCGGTGAGCGGCGCGCCCAGCATGAACAGATAGAGGCCCGCATGCACCGCCTTGGCCAGCGCGCCCTGCCAGCCGCGCTCGACCGGCGCGGGACGCGGCTTCCAATAGCGCATGGCGACGCGGGCGAAGGTCAGCAGCAGGATCGAGATGCCGATCGACTTATGCCACTGGAAAAGCGCGAAGCCGCGCGCGCCAAGATCCTCGAGCGCCCATCCCACCGCGATCTGGAAGGCAAGCAGGGCGGCGATCGCCCAGTGCAGGAAAATGGCCAGCCGACTATAGCGTTGCATCGAAACCCCCATGCGCGACAATCCGGCCCGGAAGCTATGCTGCACCTGCGCGGAAGTCTACCGCCGCGCCCGGAAACGATCCGTTACCTCAGCAGAACGATAAGCTTCGCGCCTGTGTCATAAAGGTCGCAGTCCGATCAATTTCGACCCGATGATTGCATCCCCGCCGCCAAGGGCTAAGAGCATAGGAAAACAGGACATAGGACAAGCAGGACATGGCCAAACCCGAATCCTGGCGCCTCCGCCCGGAAGCTTATCGTTTCGTCACCAGCATCGACACCCGCTTCCAGGACATCGACACGATGGGCCACATCAACAATGTGGCGATCTCCGGCATATTCGAAACGGCCCGCATCCGCTTCCACCATCATCTGGGCCGCCATCCGCAGGAACAGGGGGTGCGCTGGCTGGTCGCGAACGTGAACCTCAATTTCGTCGAGGAATCCCACTTTCCCTATCCGTTCGAGGTGCACTGCGCGATCGGCCATATCGGGCGCACGAGCTGGACGATCAGTTCGGCGGGCTTTCAGAAGGGCATATGCGTCGCCACCGCCGACACGACCGTCGTGACCCATGGTTCGGAAGGGCGCCGCACCATCGACGAGAGTCTGCGGGAGGCGATGGAACGCAACTTCATCATCCGTCCGGACTGATGGGATCGCATCGATTTTCAACCGATCATGGCCCGCTCTAGCGGAAGCCGTCCATGCGGCGGCTCCACTGGAAGGCGATGACCGCCGCCTTGGCGGGCTGGATCATCGCCAGCGCAAGCAGGATCGCAAGACCCGGCCATAGCGCCGCCTGCACCCCCAGCGGAATATCCAGCGCCGCGTTCACCTCTATCATCAGCGGCACGAGCAGGTGCCCCAGCAGCAATATGACGATATAGGCCGGGAAATCGTCCGCCCGCGATGCGTCCCAGGCCTGTCCGCAATGGCGGCAGGCGGGACTGGGCTTCAGGAAGCGGGCGAACATCCGGCCTTCGCCGCAGGCGGGACAACGGCCCCTGAGGGCCAGCGCCAGCGCCGGCCGCAGCGGCCGCGCCGCATCATCCTGGGGCAATCCCTTGTTCATGCCCTCCCCCCTATGGCCAATGCGCACCCCGTGCAACATGCCCGCGCCCTGTTAGAGCTTCCGCGCCGCGCAAAGCCTGTTAAGAGGGCGGCCATGCGCCTTCCGGGACCGACCGAAGCCTTCGTCCTGTTCGACGACGCCCGTGCCCGGGCTCCCGCCCCCGCGCGCCTCTATCGCGATCCGGTATCGGTCATCGCCGCCCATCGGCTGGCGGAGGTGCAGCCAGCGCTCGACCGGCTGTCCGAAGCGGCAGAAGCCGGGCTGCACGCAGCAGGCTTCATCGCCTATGAAGCCGGGCTGGCGCTGGAGGACCGCCTTCACCCGCTGGCGGAACGGCATCGGCAGGACAGGCCGAAGACGCCGCTGCTCTGGTTCGGCCTGTTCGAAGGGGTGCGCCTGATCGATCCCGCCGCCATGACCGGCCTGTTGCCGGACCCGGCGGGCGCCAGGGTCGATCGCCTCCAGCCGCTGATCGACGAGACCGCCTATCGCGCCGCCTTCGCCCAGGTCCAGGACTATATCCGCGCCGGCGACATCTATCAGGTCAATCTGACCTTCCCCTGCGCCGCGCATTTCATCGGCGATCTCATGGCGCTCTATGCCGCCATCCGTCCGCGCCAGCAGGCGGGCTATGGCGGCGTGCTGCGCACCGGGGAACATTCGATCCTCTCCTTTTCGCCGGAGCTGTTCTTCACCCATGTCCGGGGCCAGTTGACCGCGCGCCCGATGAAGGGCACCGCCCCCCGCGATCCCGATCTCGCCAGCGACGCGGAACTGGCCCAATGGCTGGAGCGGGATGCCAAGCAGCGCGCGGAAAATCTGATGATCGTCGACCTGCTGCGCAACGATCTGTCGCGCGTCTCCCGCGCCGGCACCGTCACTGTGCCCGACCTGTTCAAGGTCGAAACCTATCCGACCGTCCACCAGATGGTGTCGACCGTCCGGGCCCGGCTGTTGCCCGGCCTGTCGCCCGTCGACGTGCTGCGCGTCCTTTTCCCCTGCGGGTCGATCACCGGCGCGCCCAAGGTCCGCGCCATGGAGATCATCGACGCGGTCGAGCCCTTTCCGCGCGGCGTCTATACCGGCTCCATGGGCTGGATCGATCCGTCGGGCGATGCCGCGTTCAATGTTGCCATCCGCACCATTTGCGTCGAAGAAGGCAGCAGGGAGGGACGCCTGGGTCTGGGATCGGGCATCGTCGCGGATTCGGATGTCGCTTCCGAATGGGCGGAATGTCTGGCCAAGGGGCGCTTCCTCGCACCGGCCTGATTCATCGCGCCATCATCGATCGGCATAAGGGGTTTGCAATTTTCCATGGCATTGGCTGACGGACGGTTCGATCTGCTCGAAACCATGGCCTTCGATCCGGTCGAGGGCATCAGATTGCTCGAACTGCATCTGGAGCGGTTGAAGACCAGCGCGGAGGCGCTCGATTTCGCCTTCGACCGCCATAATGTGCGCAATGAGCTTCAGGCCGCGACCTTCCGCCTGCGGGAGCGCAGCCGCCTTCGCCTGCTGGTGTCGCGCCGGGGCTCCATCGCCATCGAAGTGCGCGAGCACCGCACCTGGCCGCAGGCGATCATGCAGGTCGCGCTCGTCCCCCGCAACGCCCCCGCCGCCGATGCGCGGCTGGCGCACAAGACGACCGACCGTTCGCTCTACCGTGACGCCCTGCGGCGCGGCGGCACCTATGAAGTGGTGATGACGGACGAACAGGGCTTCCTGACGGAGGGCAGCTTCTCCTCCATCTTCGTCGAACGCGGCGACAAGCTGCTGACCCCGCCTTTGTCGCGCGGCCTGCTGCCCGGCGTGCTGCGCCGCAGCCTGCTCGACATGGGGGAGGCAGTGGAGGCCGACCTGCGCCCCCGCGACCTGGAAACCGGCTTCTTCATCGGCAATGCGGCGCGCGGCATGGTGGCGGCGTCGCTGGTGCGCTAGAGCATCGTGCGCAAAAGTGGGAACCGGCTTTGCGCTTGAAAGGATGCGACAACAAAAGCTTGGAGCGCGCGCCCTGCGTACGATTGAACGCAGCGCGCTATAGGGGCACGGGCAACCCTTTTCCGCACGGAATGAATTGCAGATCTTCCTCCCTCCCGGCCCTATAATCTGCCGTTACGGCCAGCCGAAGCCAACTGGCGGTTGCCCCTTCTTTCGTTGCACACTAAGGAGCCTCGCGTCCGCTTCACGCGGACCTAGGGGATTCTAGAGAAAGATTGTCATGATGAGCCAGACTTCCGCAGCCCTCGGTCGCATCCAGCCCTCCGCCACCCTGGCGATGAGCGCGCGCGTGAATGCCCTGAAAGCCGAAGGCGTGGACGTCATTGGCCTCTCCGCCGGCGAACCGGACTTCGACACGCCTGATTTCGTGAAGGAGGCGGGGATCGCGGCGATCCGCAAGAACCTTACCCGCTATACCGACGTGGACGGCACCGCCGACGTCAAGGAAGCCGTCGCCTTCAAGTTCAAGCGCGACAATGGCCTTATCTACAAGCGCAGCCAGATCAGCGTCAATTCGGGCGGCAAGCACACGCTGTTCAACGCGCTGGTCGCGACCGTCGACGTGGGCGACGAGGTCATCATTCCGGCGCCCTATTGGGTCAGCTATCCCGACATCGTGAACTTCGCGGGCGGCACGCCGGTCTTCATCGAGGCGCCGGCAAGCCAGGGCTACAAGATCACCGCCGCCCAGCTGGAAGCCGCGATCACGCCGAAGACCAAGTGGGTCATGCTGAACTCGCCTTCCAACCCGTCAGGCGCAGCCTATTCGGCCGAAGAGCTGAAGGCGCTGGGCGAAGTGCTGCTGCGCCATCCCCATGTGCTGGTGATGACGGACGATATGTATGAGCATGTCTGGTACGCGCCCACCCCCTTCGCCACCATCGCGCAGGTCTGCCCGGACCTCTACGACCGCACGCTGACGGTCAACGGCTGCTCCAAGGCTTTTTCCATGACGGGCTGGCGCATCGGCTTTGCCGGCGGCCCGGAATGGATCATCAAGGCGATGGGCAAGCTCCAGTCGCAATCGACCAGCAATCCCTGCTCGATCAGCCAGGCGGCCGCCGTCGCGGCGCTGACCGGCGACCAGGATTTCCTGGAAGAGCGCAACGCCGCCTTCAAGAAGCGCCGCGACATGGTCGTCGCCATGCTGAACGACGCACCGGGCCTGGACTGCCCGACGCCGGAGGGCGCCTTCTACGTCTATCCCGATGCCAGCGGCGTGATCGGCAAGACGACGCCCAAGGGACAGGTGATCGACAGCGACGAAGCGCTGATCGGCTATTTCCTGGACGAAGCGAAGGTCGCCGCCGTCCACGGCGCCGCCTTTGGCCTCTCCCCGGCCTTCCGCATCAGCTACGCGACTTCGGAAGAGGTGCTGCGCAAGGCCTGCACCCGCATCCAGGAAGCCTGCGCCGCTTTGAAGTGAGCCCTCTTCAATCCCCCCGGGCTTAGCCTGGAACGGGACCAGCGAAGCTGGAAGGGAAGGACCGGACGCCAAGTCCGTCCTTCCCCTCCCCCATCACCTCCATTTCGGAAACGGAAAATTTCTCCGGCGCCGTCTTGCAGATGGAGAGCGGGGGTCTATATCCCGTTTCGAACCGAAACTGGCCTTGCCCGACATCCATCGTCCCACATCGGACGTTGGTCGAAACTGCCCTGGCGCAGCGTTCATCCGGGACTAAGCCGCGCGACATTCATTTCCGCCCGCTTGCGGCGACCAAGACGACCGAAAGGAAGAACGCCATGTTGGCCTTCTTGAAATCCGACCTGTTCCTGCGCTTCATGGGCGGGTTCGCGATCGGCGCTATCGGGGTCTTCGTGCTTCAGCCGAACAGTGACGCGCCGCCGCTCACCAGTCCCGCCATGGCTGCATCCGCCCCGGCCGCCGGCGATGCGGCGCGCTGACGGCATCGCGCTTGCTTTTCTGGCGGCCCTGGCCGTCGCTTCCCCTTTGCGTGCCGAACGGCCGGTCCTCGCGCCCGCCCCGGCGGTCGACGCAGCCCCTGCCCGCAAGCTTGAAACCGCCATCTTCGCGGGCGGTTGCTACTGGGGCGTGGAAGGCGTCTTCTCCCATGTAAGGGGTGTCCGCCTCGCCGTCTCCGGATTCGCAGGCGGTCCTCGGGGCCGCAGGGTCGATTACGAACAGGTCAGCCAGGGCGATACCGGCTTTGCCGAAGCCGTTCGCGTCACCTACGATCCCCGGCAGGTCAGCTACGGCACGTTGCTGCGCATCTTCTTCTCAGTGATCGCGGACCCGACCACGCTCGACTATCAGGGCCCGGACCACGGCACCCAATATCGCAGCGCGCTATTTCCCCTGAATGCAGGGCAGGACAGGGCGGCCCGGGCCTATCTCGCCCAACTCGGTCAATCGGGCCTCTGGCGCGATCCCATCGTCACCCGAATAGAAGGCTTCACCGGCTTCCAGGATGCGGACCCCCATCATCAGGACTTCCTGACGAAGAACCCGCGCCATCCCTATATCCAGCGTTGGGACATGCCGAAGCTGGCCGCCCTCAAGACGATGTTTCCGGCATTCTACAGCGACCGCCCCTCTGCCTGAAAAGGGAGTTTTCATGAGCGACACCCACGGCCTCAAGCTGCTTTCGACCCTGGATGACGACGGCCGCCTGATCGTCGAACTGGCCGAAGAAACGCTCCCCGCTCCCACGGGCGATCAGGTGCTTGTCCGGGTGGAAGCCGCGCCGATCAACCCCTCCGACCTTGGGCTGCTGTTCGCTTCCGCCGATGTGGCAAATGCGGATTATGCCGAAGGCCGGATCGTCGCCCGCATGCCCGATCCCGCGCGCCGCGCGCTTGCGGGGCGGGTCGGCCAATCCATGGCCATCGGCAATGAAGGCGCGGGCACGGTCATCGCCGCGGGCGAGGCACCGGAAGCCCAGGCCCTGCTCGGCAAGCGGGTCGCGATGATCGGCGGCGGCATGTACGCGGAACATCGCTTGCTCGCCGCCAGCGGCTGCATGGTCCTGCCCGACGATGTCACCGCGGAGGAGGGCGCATCGGCCTTCGTCAATCCGCTGACGGCGCTTGGCTTCGTCGAAACCATGAAGCGCGAAGGGCATAAGGCGATCGTCCACACCGCCGCCGCGTCCAATCTGGGCCAGATGCTGGTGCGCATCTGCCAGGAGGACGGCATTCCGCTGGTCAATATCGTCCGCAATGAAGCGCAGGTGGCGATCCTCAGGGATCTGGGCGCGGAATATGTGCTGGACAGTTCCCGGGACGACTTTCTCGTCCAGCTTCAGGACGCGGTCGCCGCCACAGGCGCGTCCATCGCCTTCGACGCGATCGGCGGCGGCCATCTGGTCAGCCAGATCCTCCATGCCATGGAGCAGGCCGCGAGCAAGGACGCGCCCTATAGCCGCTATGGCTCGAACGTTCTGAAACAGGCCTATGTCTACGGTGCGCTGGACCTGTCGCCGACCATCCTGACGCGCAGCTTCGGCTTTGGCTGGAACGTCGGCGGCTGGCTGCTTTTTCCCTTCCTGCAAAGGACGGACGCGGAAACGGCCGAACGCCTGCGCCAGCGGGTGCGCGACGGTCTGACGACGACCTTTGCCAGCCATTACAAGGCGCGCATCTCCCTCAAGGAAGCGCTGACCCGCGACGCCGTGCTGACCTACAATGCCCGCCGCACGGGGGAGAAATATCTGATCGTCCCGAACGGCTGATGGCGGGCAGAGGGCAGCTGTCGCGCCCAACGCGACCCGGGGCGCCGCTTTTCTTCCGAAACGCAGACGTCTGAATGGCAGGCCCCCCCGGATCAAGTCCGGGGGTGACACGGAGGACGATGTCAGGAACCAGCCCTCAGAGCGCGCTGCGTCAATCAGGCGCAGGCCGCTCCAGATTTCTGTCGTCGCATCCTTTCAAGCAGAAAACCGGTTCCCATCCTTCGACAGGCTCGGGACAGGCATTTCTGCGCGATGCTCTACAGGCCGGTTCGCTCCCCTCTGCCGGCCGACCTCAATCTTCCGGCGCGATGGTGACGCGCAGGCCGTCCAGCGAATCGCTGAACGTCAGCTGGCAGGACAAGCGGCTGGTCTCGTTGCGATGGTCGGAGCTGTCGAGCAGGTCGTTCTCATCATCGCTGATCGGCGGCAGGTTGTCGGCAAAGGCCGGATCGACGAAGACGTGGCACGTCGCGCAGGAGCAGCAGCCGCCGCAGAGCGCCAGCAGTTCGTCAAAGCCGTTGTCGCGGATGATTTCCATCACGGAAAGGCCGTTCTCCGCCTCGACCGCCTGCTCTTCGCCCGAACGGTTGACCACAATCAGTTTCGCCATGTACCCAGGTCCCTCAAATTTTTCCCGCCGCTCATGTCGGACGGGCAACGGGAAATCAAGGGCCGGACGACAATTCATGGTAAATACAGCAGAAGAATTGCGGGCCAGCCTGGACGCCATCGCCGCGATGGAGCCCGGTTTCGCCGCAGCGATAGGCCGGGTCGGCTATCCGCCGCCCCGCATCCGCGAGCCGGGCTATGAAACCCTGCTGCGCACCATCGTCGGCCAGCAGGTGAGCGTCGCCGCGGCCGCAGCGGTCTGGCGCAAGCTGGAGGCGGAACTGGGCGCGGGCTGCGCGCCGGATGCCTTGCTCGTCCGCGATTTCGATACGCTGCGCGCCTGCGGCCTGTCGCGGCAGAAGCAGGGCTATGCCAGAAGCCTGGCCGAGCTGGTGGTCGGCGGCGGCATCGACCTGCACGACCTGCCGGACGATGATGAGGACGCCATTGCGCAACTGGTGCGGATCAAGGGGATCGGGCGCTGGTCGGCGGAAATCTACCTGCTGTTCGCGGAAGGACGGCCGGATGTCTGGCCGGCGGGCGATCTGGCCGTGCAGATCGAGATCGGACGGATATTGGGCCTGGCCGAACGCCCCAGCGAAAAGCTGACGCGGGAACTCGCCGAACGCTGGCGTCCCCATCGCGGCGCCGCGGCGATCATGGCCTGGCACCATTATAATACGGAGGTTTTGTAAGTGCCCCTGCCCCATGCCCGCTACATCGTCCTGGAACATGAGGGCGTCTGGAAGATCAATCTCGACAACCGCTATTACGGGCCGTTCGCGACGCGGGAGGAAGCGGTGGAAAACGCCACCGCGACAGCGCAGAAGGCCAGCGGCGCGGGCTATCCCGCCTCGGTCCTGCTGATGCAGGGCACGGCCTTCGAAACGCTCTGGACCAGCGTGCAGCCCGACAGCGCCTGAAAAATTTTTTCGCATCTGCGGGAACCGCCCCGCGATCCGCGCATTTAACGCCTCCGGTTGCGTGGACGTTGGGATGAGCAAAAAGGTTCTGATCGTAGAAGACGAGATTTTCGTCGCGCTGGAGATCGAGCATATCGTGGAGGATGCAGGCTTTACGGTCGGCGCCATCGCGGCCGATCGTCAGGCGGCGCTGGATGCGGCCGACGATTGCGATATCGCCCTTGTCGATCTCAATCTGCGCGACGGACCGACCGGCCCCGGCATCGGCGTCGAACTGGCCAGCCAATATGGCATACGGGTCATCTATGTGACGGCCAATCCCGCGCAGATCGGGGCGGCTTCCACCGCCGCGCTCGGCGTCATCACCAAGCCGTTCCGGGCGCACAGCATAGCCGAAACGCTGCATCTCGCCGCCACCGACCGACCGGAACTGGAGGCCGCCGAGATCGCGGGCTTCACCCCTTTCCTGCCGGCATCCGACTCATGGAGCGCGCTGGAATCCAGAGGCTGAGGCCAAGGCCTTCAGGTCGCCAGTCGCGCGTCATCCGCCCGCCCAGTTGCCGTTCGATGCTGAGCTGCATCAGCCGGCTGCCGAAGCCCTCATGCGTCGCCGGAAGCGCCGGCGGTCCACCCTCTTCCCGCCAGTCGATGCGGATGTCCTCGCCTTCCCTCCCCACGAGGATCGCAACCCCGCCCGAAGGAACGGAAAGCGCGCCATATTTGGCGGCATTGGTCGCCAGTTCATGGAACAGCAGCGCCAATGGCGTGGCGGAGCGGTCGTCTATCGCCGGATTATCGCCTGAGAAGCGTATGCGCGGCCCCAGCGCGTCGCGATAGGGCGCAAAAATCTGTTCCAATATGCCCCAAAGCCGACCCTCGTCCTGGTCCGGCTGCGAATTGGGGCCATGGGGCCGCACGAAATCATGGGCGCGTCCCAGCGCCATGATGCGGTCGCGCAGGTCGTCGGCCGCCGCGCGAATTTCGGGATGCTGGCGCGCCGACAGGCCGATCAGGCCGGAAATCACCGAAAAGATGTTCTTGATACGGTGGGAAAGTTCATGGGCGATGACCTCCCGCTCCTCCACCATCGCGATCTGGTCGTTGATGTCGGTGCAGGTGCCGATCCAGCGGGCGATCGCACCCTCCTCGTCCCGGATCGGCAGCGCGCGACCCAATGTCCAGCGATAATCGCCGCTATGATGGCGCAGCCGATATTCGATCTCATAGGGCTCGCCGGTCTTCAGCGAATGGCGCCAGCGTTCCCAGGCCCGCTCCTGATCCTCCGGATGGAACATGCCGTTCCATCCCTCGCCATCGGTCGATCCCAGGGGAACGCCGGTGAATTCGTACCAGCGGGCGTTATAATAGTCATGATAGCCGTCCGGCAGCGTCGACCAGACCATTTGCGGCATGGTGTCGGCCAGGGTCCGGAACATGCGATCGCTTTCCGCCACCGCCTGCGCATCCCTTTGCTGGCGGGCGATCACGTCGCGGTCGCGGCGACGGCCCTCCAGCTCGACCATGACCTGACGGGCCAGCAGGGAAATCCCCTGGCGCTGCACATCCGTCAGACCGTCACGCGGTCTGTCGTCGATGACGCATAGCGCGCCGAGCGAAGCCCCCTCGCCATCGATCAGCGGCGCACCGGCATAGAAACGGATGAAGGGCGCCCCGGTGACGAGCGGATTGTCGCGGAAATCGGGGTTCTGCGCAGTATCGGGCACCACGAAGATGCCGCTTCCCTGCATCGCATGGGCGCAGAAGGACATATCGCGCGGCGTTTCCTCCGCATCCAGCCCGGTGCGGGCCAGGAAGCGTTGGCGGTCATCCTCCACGATGCTGACCAGAGCGATGGGCGTCCCGCACAGCGCGGCGGCGAAGGCGGTGATCTGGTCGAGCGTGGCAAAGCCACCGGTATCGAGATCGTATCGCGCCAGCAACGCCGCGCGGTCCGTCTCGAGCCCGCGTCCTTCAGCCATCGCTGACGCGCTCTATGTCGGCGCCGACGGCGGAGAGCTTCTCCTCCAGCCGCTCATAGCCGCGGTCGAGATGATAGACGCGGTTGACCTGGGTCTCGCCTTCAGCGGCGAGGCCCGCGAGGATGAGGCTCATCGAGGCGCGCAGATCGGTCGCCATGACAGGCGCGCCGACCAGCCGATCAACGCCGCGCACCACCGCGGTGCGGCCATTGACGCCGATGTCTGCCCCCATGCGTGCCAGCTCCGGCACGTGCATGTAGCGATTCTCGAAGATCGTCTCGGTCAGCACCGACGCGCCGTCGGCCAGCGTCAGCATCGCCATGAACTGCGCCTGCATGTCGGTCGGGAACGCCGGGAAGGGCGCGGTCGAGATGGTAAGCGGGCGAAGCCGGCCGTCCGCCGACACCCTGATACCGTCCTTCAGTTCCTCGACATGAACCCCGGCGTCGCGCAGCGCGGCGAGGATGGCGTGCATGTCTTCGGCGCTGGCTCCGGCAAGTTCCAGCGAGCCGCCGGTGATCGCCGCGGCGCAGGCATAGCTGCCCGCCTCGATCCGGTCGGGCATCACGCTGTAGGTGGCGCCGTGCAGGCGGGGCTTGCCGTGAATGGTCAGCTTGTCGGTGCCCACGCCTTCAATGTCGGCGCCCATGGCGATCAGCAGGTTGCAGAGGTCGACGATCTCCGGCTCTCGCGCCGCATTTTCCAGGATGCAGACGCCCTTGGCCAGCACGGCGGCCATCAGCGCGTTCTCCGTCGCGCCGACGGACACCACGGGGAAGGTGTAGATGCCGCCGGGCAGGCCGCCGTCGGGCGAACTGGCGCGAACATAGCCCGCATTGATCTCTATGATCGCGCCGAAGGCCTCCAGCGCCTTCAGGTGCAGGTCGATCGGCCGGTTGCCGATGGCGCAACCGCCGGGCAGCGACACCCGCGCCTCGCCCGCGCGGGCGAGCAGCGGGCCGAGCACCAGGATCGATGCCCGCATCTTGCGCACGATGTCATAGGGCGCCTCGGTCGAGGTGACGCGGCCAGCGCGCAGGGTCATGACGCGGCCGAAATCCTCCGGCCGGGCGCCCTCGATCATGGTCGACACGCCGAGCTGGTTCAACAGATGGCCAAAGCTGTCGACATCCGCCAGCCGCGGCAGGTTGCGCAGCGTCACCGGCTCGTCGGTCAGCAGCGCGCAGGGCAACAGCGTGAGCGCGGCGTTCTTCGCGCCGGAAATGGGAAGGCGGCCGTTCAGCGCTTTGCCGCCGCGGATATGAATGCGGTCCATCGGCTGGGTTCTTAACGTTAATTACGGTTTCCGCAAGGCAGTCGGCACGACGGTTCCATCGCGGGCTTCTTTCTGCGCCGCCATGAAACATTTGTGCGTTCGCCCGCTCATTATTGATCGAGTTTAGTGCAGTTTGCGGAAATGCAGCCAAAAGACGCGTGGGGCGTTTTGCCATCGTAACGACAATGTAAGCAAAAAGGTGTTTTTGGTGGCAACAAGTTGTTTCGCGGACAGGTTGGCGAAGCATGTGCCCCTGTCCGATGCGGAGAAGAAGGCGCTTACAAGGCTGGAGGAAAATCCCCGCAAGGTGAAGCGCGGCGCGATGATCCAGCGCGTCAACGAAACGGTGACGGAACTGTTTGTCCTGCGCGAAGGACGGGTAATGAGCTTCGTGATCCTGCCCGATGGAAGCCGGCAGATCCTACGGGTCTATTTCCCGGGCGATTTCATCGGATCGGCCAGCACAATCTATAACCGCGCGCCGGAATCGCTGGTGGCGCTGTCGGATTCGATCATCTGTCCGTTCGACAAGCATGCTCTGCGCCGGCTGCTGGAGGAATATCCCCGCGTCGCCGCGTTGCTGTTCCTGCTTTCCAATGCGGAGCGGGTCGCGCTGACCGACCGGCTCGCTTCATTGGGACGCACCTCGGCCAAGGCGCGCGTGGCTTCCTTCCTGCTGGACATTTTCGATCGCCTTCGGGTGACGGACGACGGCATCACCGACAGCTTCGACCTGAAACTGACGCAGGAGGAGATCGGGGATGCCATCGGCCTCACCTCCGTCCATGTGAACCGGATGATCCGGCAGATGGAGCAGGAAGGGCTGATCAGCCGGGCCAATGGGCGGATCACCCTGCGCGACATGGCGCGGCTGGAAGAGATCGGCCATTATACCAACCGGCACAAGGATATGGACCTGGACTGGCTTCCGGGCATGGAATGAGAATGAACGCGACATGTTCCTGCGCAGGCAGGAACCCGGTTCGAACCGTCGGGCCGGGCCCTTCCTTCGCAGGGGCGCGCCGCTCAGCCTTGCCGGTTTGTCGTCAAGCCAGCAATTCCACATCCCAATAAAGCCAGTCGTGCCAGCTTTCGTGCAGATAGTTGGGCGGAAAGGCCCTGCCATGTTCCTGCAACTGCCAGCTCGTCGGGCGGATCGGCGTCACATGCAATTGCATATGCGCCTCCTTCGGCGTGCGGCCGCCCTTCTTGAGATTGCAGGGCGAGCAGGCCGTTGCGACATTTTCCCAGGTCGTCCGCCCGCCCGCCCGGCGCGGAATGACGTGGTCGAAGGTCAGGTCGTTCGGGGAACCGCAATATTGGCAGGCGAACTTGTCGCGCAGGAACAGGTTGAACCGGGTGAAGGCGGGATGTTCCGACGGCTTCACATATTGCTTCAGCGCGATCACCGAAGGTATCTGCATCTGAACGCTGGGGCTGTGCACCTGCCGCTCATAGCTGGCGACGATGTCCACCCGATCCAAAAAAACCGCCTTGATGGCGGTTTGCCAGGGCCAGAGGCTCAGCGGATAATAGCTTAAAGGCGTGTAGTCCGCGTTCAGGACCAAAGCCGGACAGTTTTCCGGATGTCGTATCAGGTCGGGATGGTACATATATTACCCTTCAACCCCCTTTCGCCACCGTCCTGATCGATCAGAAACGTGACGCCAGCATGACAGCATTAACACCCCTATCCCGTCAAGGGCCTGTATGACTCAATCGGCGCAGCCACAGCATATGGTGACTCGCTTCGCCCCGAGCCCCACGGGTAGGTTGCATGTCGGACACGCCTGGTCGGCGCTGCTGGCCATGGACCTGGTCCGGACGCGCGGCGGATACTTCCTCCTGCGGATCGAGGATATAGACGGCACCCGCAGCCGGCCGGAGCATGTCGCCGGCATAATCGAGGACCTGCGCTGGCTGGGCGTCGCCTGGGATGGGGACATCGTCTTCCAGTCGGCGCGGCTGGACCGGTATCAGGCGGCGCTGGAACGGCTGGAGGCCATGGGGCTGCTCTATCCCTGCTTCTGCACCCGCGCCGACATCGCCGCCAGCGCGACTGCGCCGCACGGGCCGGAGGGGCCCGTCTATCCCGGCACATGCCGCGGGCTGGATGATGCGGAACGGGCAAGGCGGATCGCATTGGGCGAGCCGCATGCCTGGCGGATCGACATGGCGCGGGCTGCCGCACGGGCAGGCCCGCTGCATTGGCGCGCCCTGCCCTTTCCGCCCGGGGAAGAAGCGGCGTCCTGCATCAGCGCCGAGCCGCTTGCCGCCGGGGATGTGGTGCTGGCGCGCAAGGATGCTCCCGCCAGCTATCATCTGTCCTGCACGCTGGACGATGCGGCGATGGGCGTGACCCATGTGCTGCGCGGCGACGATCTGCGCAGCGCGACCGACATCCACCGGCTGATCCAGACGCTGCTCGACCTTCCGTCCCCCATCTATGTCCACCATCCCCTGCTGGTCGGGCCGGACGGCCGGCGGCTCGCCAAGCGCGACGGGTCGATCGCCCTCGCCGATCTGCGCGCGGGGGGCATGGACCCACGGCGACTGGCCGACGATCTGCGCCATGCACGCTTTCCGATTGGCATTTCCCTGGCCAGCGCCTAGATTCAAGGCATGAACACGCTGCTCGTCATCGCCCTGATCCTGGCCATGGGCGCCACCCTGTTCGCATTGATCCGGGGGATCGTCGCCTTTCTTCAGGCGACCAAGGAACAGTTGAACTCGCCCGAGGGGGGGCCGAGCCCATCCAGCCTCAAGCAGAACAGGATGATGATGAACCGCATCCTGTTCCAGGCAGTGGCGGTGATCATCGTGGCGCTGTTGCTGCTGATGAAGGGCAACGGCTGAGGGTCCCGCCCGGCATGGTGAAGCTGAACAAGATCTACACCCGTACCGGGGACGCGGGGACGACAGGCCTGGTCGACGGGTCGCGCCTGCCCAAACATGCCCCGCGCATGCAGGCGGTGGGCGATGTCGATGAAGCGAACAGCGCCATCGGGCTTGCCATCGTCGCCATGAACGACAGGCCGGAGGCGGGCTGGCTGACCGCGATCCAGAACGACCTGTTCGATCTGGGCGCAGACCTCGCCACGCCCTTGCCGGAGGGAGAGGACGCTCCCTGGGCGCTGCGGATCGTCGCCTCCCAGGTCGAGCGGCTGGAGCGGCAGATCGACGCGATGAACGCCGATCTGGCGCCACTGGACAGCTTCGTCCTGCCAGGCGGGTCGCCTGCTGCCGCCGCCGTCCATCTGGCCCGCGCCGTCACGCGCCGCGCCGAACGCTCCGCCACGGCCGCGGCAGCCGACGTTGCGCTCAATGCGCAGGCACTGGCCTATCTCAACCGCCTGTCCGACCTGCTTTTCGTGCTGGCCCGGCGCCTCAACGGCAATGGAGCGGACGATGTGAAATGGGTGCCGGGCGCCTCCCGTTAACCGTTCGACTCATGCACGGCACGGTTCGTCCACGCGCCGGGCGTTAACCCTCTTCCTTCATCCCGCCTTTACACGCCGTCCCAATTTTGGCCCCCATTGCAATGACAGGGCCCCGGGATGCAATTCTACCTCGCGACCTCCTTCATCTTTCCCCGCTCCCTGCGGTTTCGCCTCTTCACCCTCTGCTTCGTGACCACCCACCTGCCGCTGCTCGGCTATATCGTCTGGGGCGTGACAACAGGACGTATCGCCTGGGCGGAGTTCATAGTCCTGACTTTGGCGACCATGGCGGGCGCGGCCGGGGCGCTGACGGGCATCGGCGCCCTGCTGGACCCGATCCATGCGCTGGCGGATGCGCTGAACCCGGTGGGGCAGCCCGGCCGGAAAAGCGGTGGGGCGACCTTGCCGGAAGTGGGGGACATTATTTCCAGGCTCTTCCACGGCGTGCGCGGAGCCGCCGCCGCTACGCGGGAACAGATCGACGAACTGAACATCGCCGCCAATGAGGACGCGCTGACCGGCATCGCCAATCGGCGCGGGTTCCTGGCGCAACTCGACGCGCTCCCGCTCGCCAAGCGCAGGGGCTGCATCGCGATCATCGATCTCGACCATTTCAAGCAGGTCAACGATATGCTCGGCCATGACGCGGGCGATCGCGTCCTGGCCGATTTCGCCACGCGCCTGTCGTCCCAGACCCGCCGCATCGACATCATCGCCCGTTGGGGTGGCGAGGAGTTCGCGATCTTCTATCAGGACGCGATGGAGGATGAGGCGAGCTGGTCGCTGGCCCGCATTGCGGAACGGATGCGGCGGGAGCCCGTGGGCACGGCGAACGAGCAGCCGATCACCTTCTCCGCCGGGCTATGCGCATGGCGCGGCGGGCCGGTGATGGCCGCCATCGGCAAGGCCGACGAGGCGCTCTACCGTGCAAAGAAGTCAGGCCGTGACCAGATCCAGCGGGCGGAGAGGCCATCCGCACCCGCTTATGGTTAGGTGCCCACAGACAGTTCGGGCGGAGCCTGCTTCCAGACCCCGCCCGACTAATGTCACCGAAGAATGGCGACCTTATTTCGGCGCCAGCACCATCAGCATCTGGCGGCCTTCCATACGCGGATAGGCTTCGACCTTCGCGATCTCGCCCACATTCTCCGCCACGCGCTGGAGCAGTTGCATGCCAAGCTGCTGGTGCGACAATTCACGGCCACGGAACCGCAGGGTGATCTTCACCTTGTCGCCTTCACCGATAAAGTCGTGGACCTTCTTCATCTTCGTATCATAATCATGATCGTCGATGTTCGGACGCATCTTGATCTCCTTGATCTCCTGCGTCCTCTGGGTCTTGCGGGCGAGGTTCGCCTTCTTCTGCGCCTCGTACTTGTACTTGCCGATGTCCAGGAACTTGCACACCGGCGGATCGGCGTTGGGCGACACCTCGACCAGGTCCAGCCCGATCTCATAGGCGCGCTCGATCGCTTCCTGCGTATACATCACGCCCAGATTTTCGCCTTCGTCATCGATCACGCGCACCTTGGGCACGTTGATGAACTCGTTGTAACGGGGACCGGACTTCGGCGGCGGCGCCATGGGACGGCGCATCATCGGGGGACGTATAGTGGCTTCTCCTATGGTAGTTGATAGATCGACTCTGGCGGCCCTTTAGCGCAAAGCCGAAAGGGGCGGCAAGCCCGCAATCGCGGATTTGCCGGCCCCATGTGGCATTGCTGCCTCACTGCATATCGGGTGCCTTCGCCTCCTTTACAAGACGGGCGATGATGTCGTCGACAGAAAGGACGCTCTGCCCCTCCTTGCCCAGCTCGCGCAGCGCCACCGTGCCCTCGTCCGCCTCCCGGCGGCCGACGACCAGCAGATTCGGCACTTTTGCAAGGCTGTGCTCGCGCACCTTATAGTTGATCTTCTCGTTGCGGACGTCGGTTTCCGCCCTGATGCCAGCCGCCCGGAGCTTCTTCACCACCTGGCCTGCATAGCCGTCCGCATCGGACACGATGGTCGCCACCACCGCCTGCACCGGCGCCAGCCAGAGCGGGAAACGGCCCGCATAATGTTCGATGAGGATGCCTATGAACCGCTCATAGGAACCGAAGATCGCGCGGTGGAGCATCACCGGCCGGTGCCGCTCGCCATCTTCGCCAATATAGGAGGCGTCGAGTCGCTCCGGCAATACCCGGTCCGACTGGATCGTCCCCACCTGCCAGGTCCGCCCGATCGCGTCGGTCAGATGCCATTCCAGCTTGGGCGCATAGAAGGCGCCTTCGCCCGGCAGTTCCTCCCAGCCATGTTCGGGCGTGTTGAGCCCCGCCGCCGCCACCGCGTCGCGCAATTCATTTTCCGCCTGATCCCACATCTCGTCGCTGCCGAAGCGCTTTTCGGGGCGCAGGGCAAGCTTGATCGAATAGGTGAAGCCGAAATCCCTGTAGATCCGATCCGCCAGCGCACAGAAGGCGCGCACTTCCTCCACGATCTGGTCCTCGCGGCAGAAGATATGCGCGTCGTCCTGCGTGAACTGGCGCACACGCATCAGCCCGTGCAGCGCCCCATGCGGTTCGTTGCGATGGCAGCAGCCATTCTCGTAGAAGCGCAGCGGCAGGTCGCGATAGCTCTTGATCCCCTGACGGAAGATCAGGACATGCGCCGGGCAGTTCATCGGCTTCAAAGCCATCCAGTCGGCATCGTCCGACACCAGCGGCCCTTCATCCTCGACATTCGGCACTTCGTCGGGGATGACGAACATATTCTCGCGATATTTGCCCCAATGGCCGGACGCTTCCCACTGGCGCGCGTCCATCACCTGCGGCGTCTTGACCTCACGATAGCCCGCATCGTCGATGGCGCGGCGCATATAGGCTTCCAGAGCCCGCCAGATGATATAGCCCTTGGGGTGCCAGAAGACCGATCCATGCGCCTCCTGCTGGAGGTGGAACAGGTCCATCTCCGCGCCCAGCTTGCGATGGTCGCGCTTGGCCGCTTCTTCCAGCCGCGTCAGATGCGCATCGAGCTGCTTCCTGTTGAGCCAACCGGTGCCATAGACGCGGCTCAGCATCGCATTCTTCTGATCGCCGCGCCAATAGGCGCCCGACACGCGGGTCAGCTTGAACGCCGCCGGATCGAGTTTGCCTGTCGAGGCCAGATGCGGCCCCCGGCACATGTCGAGCCAGTCGCCCCCCGACCAATAGACGGTCAGTTCCTCGCCCTCGGGAAGCTCAGCGGCCCATTCGGCCTTGAACGTCTCGCCCTCTGCCCGCCAGCGCGCGATCAGGTCCTCGCGCTTCCACACCTCGCGGCGCAGCGGCTTGTCGGCGGCGATGATCTCCCGCATCTTCGCCTCGATGGCGGGCAGGTCTTCCTCCGTGAAAGGCCGCGGCTTTCCTTCGATGACGGGGGGCGCGAAGTCATAATAGAAGCCATCGTCCGTCGCCGGGCCGAAGGTGATCTGCGTCCCCGGAAACAGCGCCTGCACCGCTTCGGCCAGCACATGGGCGAAGTCGTGCCGGGCCAGTTCCAGCGCATCGGCCTCATCCTTCGACGTCACCAGCGCCAGTTGCGCATCGGCCTCCAGCGGGCGCATGATGTCGCGCAGTTCGCCATCGACCCGCGCGGCGATGGCCGCCTTGGCCAGCCCCGGCCCGATCGCCGCCGCAATGTCCGCCGGGGTAGTGCCGGGCGCGACTTCACGCACGGAACCATCGGGCAGGGTTATCTTGAGCATGGCGGACACGGAGGGTCTTTCTGTTGAAATGGCAGGTTGCGCAGCCGAAAAAAGCCGCGCCTTCCCCATAAATGGGCCGCCCGCCCTGTCAATAGAAGCCCTCTTGCCAGCGCATCGCGATCAGCGCATGATGTATGTGTTGTTATATCATTATTTCAACAGGAGGGATGCATATGGCCTTGAGCTTCGCAAGACCCCGGCCGGGCGACGGGGAAACGCCGATGTCGGACATGAACACAACGCCGCTGATCGACGTGATGCTGGTGCTGCTGATCATGTTCATCATCACGATCCCGATCCAGACGCACAGCGTCGGCGTCGACCTGCCGCAAACTCCCAAGGAACTGACGCCGCCGCCGGTCGACACGGTCAAGAACAGGGTCGGCATCGACGCCGACGGCACTATCCGCTGGAACGGCGGGGCCGTCGACCGGCTGACGCTCCGCCAATATCTCGCCGCCTCGCTGCGCCTGCCTGCCGAACCGGAACTCCAGTTCCAGCCCGATGCCGGCGCGCGTTACGTGACCGTGGATGAGGTGCTGGCCGACATCCGCCGCTCAGGCGTGACGAAGCTCGGCTTCATCGGCAATGAGCGCTACGCCAGCTTTTGATCGGCCGTAAAAAATGACGATCCGCGTGATTTCAGGGGGATAGCATTCCATATGGCCATGAAACCCCTTGACCAACGGTCCCCGGCATAGTCTTCTCCCACCGGGGACCAAGGGGGGCATCATGGATCAGGAACGCATTGGCGGCGACGGCTTCGCTTTTGAGGGCAATTGGCGCGACTATGCGCCCATTGCCTTCACCAACCTGCTGCTGACGATCGTCACGCTAGGCATATACCGCTTCTGGGCGACAACGCGCACGCGGCGCTATCTCTGGGCGAACACGCGCTTCATCGACGACCGGCTGGAATGGACGGGAACGGGCAAGGAACTGTTCCTCGGCTTCCTGATGGTGCTGGCGCTGATCGGCCTGCCGTTCCTCTTCCTTCAGTTCGGCGCGCAGGCCCTCGTCCTTCAGGGGCATGGCGGCATGGCCGCGATACTGACGCTCGCGGCGTTCGTGACGATCTTCTACATGGTCGGTCTCGCCCGCTTCCGCGCGCTGCGCTACCGGCTCAGCCGGACATGGTGGCACGGCATCCGGGGCGGCAGCGACGATCAGGGCTTCGGCTACGGCATTTCCTATATGTGGAAGTCGGCGGTGGGCAGCCTGGCGCTGGGCCTGCTCGTCCCCTGGTCGATGATGTCGCTGTGGAACGAACGCTGGAACAAGATGAGCTTCGGCCCGCACAGTTTCGAATCGGCAGGCGATCACGGCCCGACCTTCCGGCGCTTCCTGCTCTTCTACCTCCTGCCGATCCTGCTGTTCGTGGGCGGAGGCGCAATGGTCGCGATGGCGGGCTTTCCGGGACAGGACGGTGCCGGCTCCCGCATGGCCGGGGCCATCTTCGGCATCATCGCGTTCGTGCTGACCTTCTATCTGGGTCTCGGCCTCATCGCGCTCGCCTTCTACGCGAGTTTCTTCCGTGAAGCGGTGGAGGGGCTGTCGCTCACGGGCCTCGACTTCCATTTCTACGCGCGGACCAAAGACTGGATATGGCTTTTCCTGGGTGACATTGCGCTGGTCCTCTGCACGATCGGCATCGGGTCGATCTTCCTGCAATACCGGCACTGGAAGTTCTTCGTGACCCATATGGGCGTGACCGGCACGATCTATACCGACGAACTCACACAGTCGCAGACGAAGACCAGCCGCCATGGCGAGGGCCTGCTCGACGCGCTGGACGTCGGCGCTTTCTGAACCGCATGTCGGACTTCCGGCTCTGGCATTATGACGGCGCGTCGGCGGTCCGACGCAATGTCCTGCTTCGTACCGCCGGCACCGGCTTCGTGCTGGAGGAGCCGGAGAGCGGCTGGACAGGCCTGCCCATAGACTGGAGCGACCTTACCGTCATCGGCCTGCAGGACGACCGTTCGGCCTATGGCCATAAGGCGATCCCCGGCTGGCGTCTGGGCTTTTCCGGCGAAGCGCCTCCCGACATCGCCGCCCATCTGCCGACGGGCGAACGCTATGGCCGCTGGATCGATCGCTTCGGCCTGTGGCCGGCGGCGGGAATCTTCACCGTCGCCGCCGCGCTCATCGTCTGGGGGGCGCTCGAAGCACCCGCCGTCATCGCCCCGCTCGTCCCGCAAAGCTGGGAGAACCGCATGGGCGATGCCATGGTGGGCGATTTCGGCGGGCGGTTCTGCCACACACCGGCAGGCGATGCCGCGCTCGAACGGCTGGCGGCGCGGATCGACCCCGGCCATGAGGCCCGCGACATTTCGCTCGCCAACATTCCCATGGTGAATGCGGTGACATTGCCGGGGGGAAGGATCATCCTCTTCGATGGCCTGGTCCAGCAGGCAAAGTCCGCCGATGAAGTCGCGGGCGTGCTCGGCCATGAACTGGGCCATGTGCGCCACCGCGACACGATGACAGGCCTCATCCGCCAGCTTGGCCTCAGCGTCGTGCTGGGCGGCGCGGGGGGCAATGCCGGCAATTATCTGAACGGCGTGCTGTCGCTGAGCTATGGCCGCGGCGCGGAAAGCGCTGCGGACGGCGTCGCCATCGACCAGATGCGCGGCGCCGGGATTTCGCCTGCCGCGACGGCCGCCTTCTTCGACCGGATCGGCGGCAAGGACGAGGGCACGGAAGCGCGGGCGATAAGCTGGCTTTCCTCCCATCCCCTCTCCGCCGAACGCCGCCGCCGCTTCGCCGCTGCCGTGGAGCCGGAGACATCCTACCGCCCGGCGTTGGACCAGGCACAATGGCAGGCGCTGCGCGCTTCCTGCGCCAGCGATCCGAAGGTCGCCAAATTCTGGGGCAAACCCTTTTAGGGTACATGGGCTCGGATTGTTTAAATCAGCCAGCCCCACCATCCATGCGAACGCAAAAAAGCGGCCTGTTGCCAGGCCGCTCTTTCAAGCGAACGAAGCAAGCCGAATCAGGCCGCGGCAGCGGCCTTCTTCTTCGCGATGTCGCGCTTCAGGCGGCGAGCCTTCAGCGACAGCTTGTCGTCGCTGGTCTTCAGCAGCCAGTTGTCCAGGCCGCCATTATGCTCGACCGAACGCAGACCATGGGTCGACACGCGCAGCTTCACGGTCGTTTCCAGCGCTTCGGAGATCAGCGACACGTTCTGCAGGTTGGGCAGGAACACACGCTTGGTCTTGTTATTGGCGTGGGAAACATTGTGACCCACCTGGCGGCCCTTGCCGGTCAGCTCGCAAATGCGCGACATAGTCAATCAACCTTGTAATTCGGGTTCGTTCGGAAAGCGGCGCCGATAACGGGATTCCCGACGCTCGTCAACCCGCCCAGCGCCTTTCGGGGCCGCAACCCTTTCCGACTCATGAGCGTTGACGGGCCATAAGCCAAAGGAGGCGGAAATGCGATTCATTGGTGGCCTGTTGCTGATCGTCCTGCTGGTTCTGGCCGGCGGAATTGCCACCGGCTTCATCGACCTGCAGAAAACGCAGGAGGGACGGCTGCCGGAAATCGCGGTCAAGGGCGGCTCCCTGCCCAAATATGAGGCCAGCGTGGCCAGGGTCGAGGTCGGCAAACGCAAGGAGACGGTCGAACTGCCGACAGTGGACGTACAGAAGCCCTGAGGCCTGTTCTGACAGCGGGATAGCGAGGCATTACAGCCCCTCCCCCAAAGCTCCGTCATCCTGTATGGGCGAAGCCATGTCCTCGCCCTTCCCCCTGCCCGATCCGATGCGGCGTGCGCTCGATCTCGCTTATGCCGCCGCCGGAGCGGGAGAGGTGCCCATCGGCGCGGTCGTCACCCTCGACGGCCGCATCATCGGTGAAGGGGAAAATCGCAACCGGCGCGACAATGATCCCACCGCCCATGCCGAAATGGTCGCGATCCGCGCCGCGGCAACCCATCTGGGCGACTTCCGCCTCTCCGGCTGCGACCTCTGGGTAACATTGGAGCCGTGCGCCATGTGCGCCGGGGCGATCTCCCACGCCCGCATCGCCCGCCTCTATTATGCCGTGGCGGACCCCAAGGGCGGCGCGATCGAACAGGGGCCCCGCCTCTTCACGCAACCGCAATGCCTCCACCGGCCAGAGGTCTATGGCGACCTCGCCGCCGCGGAAGCATCAACGCTGCTCAAGGCTTTTTTTCTCGCCCGGCGCTGAATAGTCGATGCGGTAGAGCGTGTAGGGCAGCGTCATCCCTGTCCTCAACGGCACCGGCTTCAGCCAGCCGGGCACCTCGCCCCGCATCAGACCGGCATAAAAGCCCCTGGGGCTGCGCGACTGATAGATGGTGCCCTCGGGAAAGCCGGGGCAGACCAGCAGATAGGTGGCATGGTGCTTCGCCGCGATCGGCCGGAACGCGTCGGCAGGGCCGTCATAGGCATGGTGCATGTCGAGGATCGTCGCGCCGTTGCGGTGATAAGGGCCTGCCACGGCGCTGTGGTGCGTCGCGACGATCAGGCGCGGTCCCAGGTCGACCATGGTGAAGATGGTGGCGGGCGGCAACTGGTCGAGCACCTGCAGCGCCGGCAGGGTGCGGCACCGGCCATTGGCCTTGTCGATGGCCTTGCGACGCAGCTGTGCCGTCGGCCTTTGCGGCTTGGGCTGTTCGCCCGTCGCCTTGACCCAGAGCTGGTTCAACTGCGGATAAAGCGGCGTTGCAAAGGCTGCCCCGGCGAGCACAGCCGCGCCCAGCGCCGCGGCCAGACGGGCGGCGGGCCGCCCCGTCTCGATCAGGCACAGCAGCCGATAGGCGGCCCAGGCGGCGGGCGGTATGGCCAGCAATTGCGCCGCCGGTCCGGCGCGAAGCTGCCAGAAGAGCAGCGCGGTGGAAAAGAGCATCATCAGGCCTACGGTGGCCCAGGCCCAGAGCCGGTCGGCGTCCCTGCGCGCGTCCCACAGCGCCCAAAGCAGGCCGATCAGGCCAGCCGCCGGAATGGCCATCAACGGCACCACCAGGCTGCGCGCCTGCACGGTGATCGGCTTGGCTTCGCGGATATTGACCAGCCACAGCTTCTCCAGCTCGGGCGAGATCTGATAGGCGCCCGACAGGCATTGCGGCCAGTTCATCCAGGCGAAGGCCGCCACCGCCGCTCCGACCAGTACCCCCGCACCCAGCCGCGCCGGCCAGCTCTTGAGCGGGAGCAGCGCCAGCAGCACCATCCCGGCCGACGCAACCGCGAAGATCGCCACCCAGATGGGCGAGATTGCGTCGCATACCATTTCCCGGTTGGCGTAGCTGGCGAACAGCACGAACAGCAGCGACGTCGCTCCGCCAAGGCTGATCGCATAAGGCAGCATCCGCCGGGCCGCGCCGTCCTTGAACACCCAGCGCATCGCGATCAGCGCGCCGCCTGCCGCCAGATAGACGATCATTTCCATGCCGATGGTGATGGACAGCGCGCTGCTCACGCCCGCGACGATGCCGCCGCGCAGCCAGTTGCGGTCGACCACGCCCGCCAGCATCAGGACGGTGAAGGCCAGTTGCCAGCCATGATGGTCGATCCGCATCGGCAGGAACATGCTGATGCCCATCTGCGCGGCGAAGGGCGCCACCGCCGCCAGGAACCAGCTATTCCCCCCCGCCAGCCTTCGCGCGATGAAGCCAAGGCCCAGCATCAGCGGCAGCATCGGCAGCATCGGCGCAATGCCGCAGGCCAGCCGGTCGGCCAGCCCCTGGTCCAGGAAAGCGCGGAAGAACAGCATCAGCGCGGCCAGCGGCAGGTCCACCAGCCGCGACCAGTGGATATTGAACCCGGCGGGCGGATCCAGCCGATATTGCCGCAGGTCGTACCATGACTGCCCGGCCAGCCAGTCCTTCACCTGCAGATAGCGGATATTGTCGTCCGTATCGCTGAGCGTCAGCCAATGGATCTGCGGCCAGCGCGTGGCGATCATATAGGCCATGGCGCCGATCCACAGCAGGACGGTCAGCCACTTCCAGTTGCGCTCCGCATAGCCGGAGAATTGCGCCGCGACAGGGGCGACATGAGCGCGCAGGACAGACCAGCTTTGCAGTTTCATGGTGGCTCGATTAGAGGGTCCGCATCAAAGCGCAACGGGGCGGCATGAAAATCCTTCATATCTTCACACCGGAAAAGCAGGCGCTGTTCTGGCAGATCGTCCGTTACGGCCTGACCGGGCTGTTCGTGACCGCCTGTCAGGCGACGATCTACTGGACGCTGGCCGCGCCGGTCAGGCTGCATCCGCAAGTCGCCAACGGCATCGGCTATCTGGCGGCGGTGGCGGTCGGCTATGTCACGCACAGCAGCTTCACCTTTCGTGGGCATGGCGGGCGCGACAACCAGGCGGCGCGGGGGGTCCGCTTCGTCGCGGTGTCGCTGGTGAGCTATGCGCTGAACGCGCTATGGGTGTGGTTGTGCGTGACCCATATGCAATGGCCGGAATGGTCGCCCATCCCGGCCATGCTGTTCGTAACCCCGGCGGTGGTTTTCGGGCTTAATCGGCAATGGGTGTTTCGGTGAAGGAGTAAGCGTCGGAACGGAGGGCGATTACCAGCGGCCTGCCGTCCGGATGCTCGTTTCGCTCGCTGCCCACCCCCGGCCCCTCCCGCTTGCGGGAGGGGAGGTTGTTAATGCACGAACCGCGCCACCACATCGCGATAGGACCGACTGACCTTCACCTGCGCGCCCGATTCCAGCACCAGGAAGCATTCGCCATTGGTATGCGGCTTCACCTGCCGCACCTGGCTCAGATTCACGATGGTCGAGCGGTGCACGCGCTGGAAATTGCGGGGGTCGAGCCGCTTTTCGAGGTCCTTCATCGTCTCGCGCAGGATCAGCGAATTGTCGGCGGTATAAATGCACATATAATCGCCCGCCGCATCGATCCGCTCGATGGAATCGACATCGACGCGGAAAATCTGCCCGCGATCCTTGATGTTGATCAGCTTCTCGAAGCGATTGGCGGCCGGCGCGTCGCCATCGCCCGAAAAATCGTTCATCGCATCGGGCGCTACCTCGGCCAGCACTTCGCGCAGCTTTTCCACTTCCTGCACCTGACGCTTTTCCGAAAGCCGCTGCCGCACCCGGTCGAGCGCGTCGGCCAGCCGGCCTTCCTCGACGGGCTTCATCAGATAATCGACCGCCTGCGCCTCGAAGGCGCGGATCGCATGGTCGCTATAGGCGGTGCAGAAGATGAAAAGCGGCGGCTCGATCTCCATCAGCCCCTGCACGACGGAAAATCCGTCGAAACCGGGCATTTGAATGTCAAGGAACACAAGGTCGGGCTTATGCGTCTTTATGGCGCGGATCGCTTCCCGGCCGTTGGAACAGGTTTCTACGATTTCGACATCCTCATGCGCTTCCAGACGCAGCTTGAGGCCTTGGATAGCCAGGCTTTCGTCGTCGACGAGGATTGTTCTGATGGTCATGCGGCCACTCTCGATGGTTCATCCAGGTTAAGCGGTATTTCGATCAGGACCGAAAAGCCGCCAGGCGTGGAACGCGTTTCGAAGCTCTGTCGTTCCCCGAAGGCCTGAATCAGCCTGTCGCGGATGTTCGCCAGACCGACGCCCGTTCCTTCGCTGGCCGGATTGTTCGGGCGGGTGAACCCCTCATTCAATCCCGGACCCGTATCGGATACGATGATCCGGACGTTTTCACCGGCAGGCTGCGCCGTGACGGAGATTTCCGCGCCCTCTTCCTTGGGCGTCACGGCATATTTGATCGCATTTTCGACCAAAGGTTGCAGCAGGAGAGAGGGGAGGCGCGATTGCGAGACCGCCGGATCGATGTTGAAGACCGGCCGCAGCCGATCCTCGAACCGCATCTTCTCGATCTCCAGATACAGCTTCAGCGTCTCGATCTCCTGCTCGATCGTCACCTGCGCGGTCGGCTCGTTGATCAGCGTATAGCGCAGGAAGGAGGACAGGCGGGACAGCATGGCATTGGCCCGGTCGGTCTGCTTCAGCAGCACCAGCGTCGAGATCGAGTTCAGCGTATTGAACAGGAAATGCGGGTTGAGCTGATAGCGCAGCATCGCAAGTTGCGCGCTGGACGCCTGATTCTCCAGCCGCAGCAACTGGTCCGCCTGCTCCTCCACCGTCAGGTAGAAGTTGATCGCATAATATAGCGCCGACCATGCCCCCAGCAATGTCATGCTGAGATAGAAGGCGCCCAGGAACAGTTGCAGCCCCGCCGTGTCGCTGCCCCGATTCTGGGTGGAGAAGACCCAGGCGTCGATAAATGCGACCAACCCCGCCGCGACCACCACCGTGACGATGGAGGCGCCCCAGGTCACGATGGGCCGCTGCCGCTGGAGGAAGCGGAACACTACCGCGATCAGCAGCGTCACCGAATAGCCCGACACGGTCGAGATCATCACCGGGATCAGGCTGGAAAGCGGCTGCCCATTGGCGATGGTCGAGGAACCGCGCAACAGGAAGGCGCCGGCCCACCCCACGGACTGGAGGTTCCAAAAGGCGCGGTTCTTGTCCGCGAAGAAAGGCTGGGGCTGGAAACGATGAACCGACATTATCGCCAGCCTAAAGCATCAGGCAAAAAAGTGGGAACCGGTTTTTTGCGGCCGGTACGTGATCGATGAAAAAATGAAACACAAAGGGGGCTCGCCATGCTGGAACGAATTCAGCATGGCCGACCGATTCAAAGCGCGCATTATCGTCAGGCAGCCGCCGCTTCCTGAGTCACCGGCGTCTCCTCATCGACGCACAACCAGATCAGATCGCTCGGCTCCAGCGCGCGGCCGTCATGGGCCTGGATGGTCATCTTGCGGATCGGCTGCCGGTCGCGGCTGTCGGCCAGCACCTGGCAGGAGATGGGACCGCAGCCCCATTTCTCACCCCATTGGCGCAGCGCGATCATCGCAGGCGCCAGATCCTGTCCCTTGTCGGTCAGGCGATATTCCACCTTGCGCCGGTCGCATTGCATCGGCTGACGCACCATGATGCCGTTTTCCACCAGCCGCGCGAGCCGATTCGCCAGGATGTTGCGGGCAATGCCGAGGGTCGACTGAAACTCCTCGAAATGCCGGATTCCCGACAGAGCGCCCCGCAAGATGAGGAACGACCAGCGTTCTCCCATCGCCTCCAATGCGCTGGGCAGCGCGCATTGTTCCAGATCCTGCGCCAGATTATGTGTCATCGTCTTCATTTGATAGCTCAAAGCCACCCGCGTTGCAAAAGCGCATCGCTATTCACCTAAGATGGGATTTTTTTGTTGCACAGCAAGGGGCATCGCGGACAATCGCAACAGGATGCTACGCCAATACGAACTTGTTGAACGGGTAAAGCGCTACGATCCGGATGCGGACGAAGCGATGATCAACCGCGCCTATGTCTTTTCCGTCCAGAAGCACGGGTCTCAGAAGCGCGCCAGCGGCGACCCCTATTTCAGTCATCCCATCGAAGTCGCCGGCATATTGACCGATTTCAACCTGGACGATCAGACCATCGTGACCGCGCTGCTGCACGACACGATAGAGGATACGCTCGTCACCTATGAGGAGATCGAGCACGCCTTCGGCAAGGACGTCGCCCGGATGGTCGACGGCGTCACCAAGCTCAGCAAGATCGAGGCCATGTCCGAAAATGAGCGGGCCGCGGAGAATCTGCGCAAATTCCTGCTCGCCATGTCGGACGACATCCGTGTGCTGCTGGTGAAGCTGGCCGACCGGCTGCACAACATGCGCACGCTGCACTTCATCAAGAATGAGCAGAAGCGCCGCCGCATCGCCCGCGAGACGATGGACATCTACGCCCCGCTGGCGGAGCGAATCGGCATGTACGACTTCATGCGCGAGATGCAGTTGCTGGCCTTCCGCGAGCTGGAGCCGGAAGCCTATGACAGCATCACCAAACGGCTGGAGCAACTGAAGGAAGGCGGCCATGACAAGGTCGACCGGATCGGCGCGGAACTGCAATTGCTGCTGGGCGGCAAGGGGCTGCCGGTCACGGTCTCGGGCCGCGAGAAGCATCCCTATTCCATCTGGAAGAAGATGCAGGAACGCCATATCAGTTTCGAACAACTGACCGACGTCATGGCCTTCCGCGTCATCACCGAGACGACGGAGGACTGCTACCGCGCATTGGGCGTCATCCACCAGACCTACAAGATGGTGCCGGGGCGGTTCAAGGATTACATCTCCACGCCCAAGCGCAACGGCTACCGCTCGCTGCACACCACCGTCATCCATCAGGACAATGCCCGCATCGAGGTGCAGATTCGCAGCCGCGACATGCACCATGACGCCGAACTCGGCCTCGCCGCGCATTGGGCCTATAAGCAGAAGGGCGACGCCACCGACCACCATGCAGCCTGGCTGCGCGACCTGGTCGAAATCCTGGAGCAGAGCCAGGATGCGGACGAACTGCTCGAACATACCCGCATGGCGATGTATCAGGACCGCATCTTCGCCTTTTCCCCCAAGGGCGAGCTGCACCAGTTGCCCAAGGGGTCGACGCCGGTCGACTTCGCCTATGCCGTGCACACCTCGCTCGGCAACCAGACGGTCGGCGCCAAGGTCAATGGCCGGGTCGTGCCGCTGCGCACGACGCTGGAGAATGGCGATCAGGTGGAGATCCTGAAATCCGAAGGACAGGAGCCGCAGCCCGGCTGGCTGACCTTCGCCATCACCGGCAAGGCCCGCGCCGCCATCCGCCGCTATATCCGCCAGAAGCAGCGCGGCGAGGAAGTCGCTCTGGGCGAGAAGCTCTATGAGGAAATCATCGGCCGCTTCTCCCCCGAACTGGCAAGCGAACTGGGCGACAAGGCATTGAAGGCGGCGTTGAAGCGCCTGAAGCTGGACGACCGCGCATCCCTGATGGTCGCCATCGCCACCCATCGCCTGCTCGATTCGGAGGTGATGGAGGCGCTCATTCCCGGCTCCACCAGCGTGGAGGGCATGGAGGAAGCCCATCCGCGCCAGCACGCTCCGGTATCGATCCGCGGCCTGACGCCCGGCATCGCCTATAATCTGGGCGACTGCTGCCACCCCGTCCCCGGCGACCGCATCGTCGGCGTCCGCCGCACCGGCGAACCGATCGAGGTCCACACCATCGATTGCCGTTCGCTGGAGGCGGGACAGGATGACGACTGGGTGGATTTAAGCTGGGACAGCAGGTCCAAGGGCGGCACCGCACGGCTTCAGGTGATCGTCAAGAACCAGCCGGGCGCGCTGGCGGCCGTCACCAACGTTTTCGGCGCGACCAAGGCGAACATCCTCAACCTGCAACTGGTGAACCGCGAAGGCCCCTTCCACACCGACATCATCGACCTGGAAGTCGCCGACGCCCAGCATCTGAACCGCATCCTCTCCGCCCTGCGCGGCCTCGACACGGTGGTGCAGGCGGATCGGGTCTAGGCAGTAGTGACATTTTAGGGATTCACGACGGTTTGGATTTGTGATTCAAGGCTGGCTTTTGGAGGCTGGCGTGGAAGGCGAAGTGCTGCGGGATGATCAGTGGGAGCGGCTGCGGGAGTTCGTTCCGGGCGGGCGCAAGGGCAAGCGCGGTCCTCGCAGTGACGGACGGTTGTTTCTTGACGCCTTGCTCTGGCTGGCGCGTTCAGGGGGACGCTGGCGCGATCTACCGGAGAAGTTCGGTCCCTATCAGACCGCCAAGCGGCGTTATTATCGCTGGGTCGAGCAAGGCGTGATCGACCGGATCTTCGAGGCTGTGTCGGATGATCCCGACATCGAATGGCTGGCGATCGATGCGACGGTGATCCGCGCCCAGGCCCAGGCGGCTGGGGCACGGGTAAAAAGGGGGGCGCTCAAGCCCAGGCTCTCGGACGATCGAGAGGCGGGTTCGGCACCAAGATCCATGCCGTAGTCGATGCCTTGGGCTTGCCGATCCGCTTCATCCTCGGCCCCGGACAGCAAAACGACATGGCGCCCGCCTGCGATCTGATCCGCGGCATCCCGGCTGGCAAGGTGCTGGCTGATCGTGCCTATGACGCCGACAGTTTGCACGATCTCATCTACGAGCAAGGCGGCGAGCCGGTCATCCCACCTCGCCGCCATCGCAAATATCAGCACCACTATGATCGCATCGCCTACAAACAGCGTTGGGGCATCGAGGGCTTCTTCGCCAAGCTCAAGCAGTGGCGCCGTATCGCAACACGCTATGACAAACTCGCCGCAAACTTCCTCGGCTTCGTCAAACTCGCCAGCATCATGCTATGGCTCAAATGATTAAATCGTCACTACGGCCTAGAGCGTTTTCCAAGCAGATGGAATCATCTGCTGACTCGGAAAACGCGACAAAACAAAAACTTAGAGCAGTCGAGCCGATGCAATCGGATCGAAATCTGCTCTAGCGGCAGCGAAGGATGGTTGGCGGGGGCCAACTCTTCTTGCCGGCCGCGCGGGGAATGAGGATGCGGGGTGGGCTGCTGCCCTTCAGCTTTCCTGGAAGTATGGCGCGCTCTTGCGAAGGCGGGGGTATGATGCGCTCAACCGCAGCAACCGACATTCCCTCACCAATACCGTCCAGGGAAAAGAAAAAGGGCGGCGCCGAAGGCACCGCCCCGATTTCCTCCGGCCATAGCCGGTAAGCAGCCCCGCCTGCGCGGGGCTCGACCGAACTTACTTGAGTTCGACGGTCGCGCCGGCTTCTTCCAGCTGCTTCTTGATCTTCTCGGCTTCGTCCTTGCCGACGCCTTCCTTGACGGCCTTCGGCGCGCCTTCGACCAGAGCCTTGGCTTCGGTCAGGCCCAGGCCGGTGATGGCGCGGACTTCCTTGATGACGTTGATCTTCTTGCCGCCGTCGCCGGTCAGGACGACGTCGAATTCGTCCTTGGCTTCTTCAGCAGGAGCAGCGCCGGCAGCGCCACCGGCCGGAGCGGCAACCGCGACGGCAGCGGCGGCCGAAACGCCCCACTTTTCTTCCAGAGCCTTGGAAAGCTCAGCGGCTTCGAGGACGGTCAGGGCCGAGAGCTGGTCGACCAGAGCATTGATGTCTGCCATGTTACTTTACCTATTCCCTTCTGGGCGGGGCATGAGCCCCTTAAACGAGAGTTGAAAACAATATTCCGGGCAATCCCGCGGCGATCAGGCCGCGTTCTTTTCCGCATAGGCGTTGAAGACCCGCGCGAGCTGGGCAGCCGGGGCCTGGGTGACGGTTGCGAGCTTGGTAGCCGGGGCGACCAGAAGGCCGACCAGCTTCGCGCGCAGTTCATCCAGCGACGGCATCGAGGCGAGCGCCTTGACGCCCTCCGCGTTCAGCAGCACTTCGCCCATCGCACCGCCAACGATCTCAAGCTTGTCGTTGGTCTTGGCGAATTCGACCGCAACCTTCGCGGCTGCGACCGGATCGGCCGAGGAAGCGAGCCCGACCGGACCGGTCAGCAGGTCGCTGATGCCGCTATAGTCGGTGCCTTCAAGGGCGATCTTGGCGAGGCGGTTCTTCGTAACCTTGTAGGTGCCGCCGGCTTCGCGCATCTTCTGGCGCAGCTGGGTCGACTGGGCGACCGTCAGCCCGAGGTTGCGGGTCACGACGACCACGCCGACTTCGGCCAGATGTGCGTTCAGCGCGGAAACGACCTCAGCTTTCTGATTACGATCCATGCCTTTACTCCACTTCATGTCCGCCGGAAAATCCGGTGGACGGCAAAAACCCGCGACGAATCGCGGGGCATTGGTCCGAAGGGGAGAGATCGACTGGCCCGCATCCCTCAGGGAGAACAGGCAGACCCGGACAGGCAAGGCCCGGCCGGTAAAGAACTTTTCCCCGTCTAGGCCGGAAATTAAGAAGGGCATATTCCCTTCACCGACTGTCTCGGACGGAAGACCATCGACATTTCTGCCGGGGGTCTGCTGCGGGCGCCCCTACAGATTTGGAGGCCCCCTGTCACGCAAAATCTGGCGATTGGCGATGGAAGGCGACGGAAAAGCGCCGCTTTACGCCGAAGTTCACACCATATGCGCGCATGCGCGCGAGCGCGCGTAGCCGCCCGGGTAATGGGTCCGACATTTCAAAGAAGGGAGCGGAATAGGCTGACCGCGGGGATGTAGGACAGGATGAAAGCGGTGCCAGGCCGGGCAATAGGATGTTTTTTCGCCAGCCGTGGCCGGGAGGTTACAGTCGGCAGGGCCGGTTCAGACGGTGCGATGATCCGCCGGGAGCAGGAGCGCGGAGCCCCCAGGCCAGAACGTGGAACAGAATCGCCGCCTTCCACCCCGTTCCCCCCTCCCCCAGGCCGTTCCCACCCGGAAGGATGGTTTACGCCCCGTCGGACCCCTTGCCATGCAAGAGCAAATAGCCATATCCTTCCCCATCATGAACAGCTTCTCGATGATGGCATATCCCGCGATGATGGCGGACAAGGATCAGGACGACCAGGGCGACGGCCCGGGCGGCCCCAATGTCGGCATCGCCACGCGCACGCGCGCCCGGACGAAAAAGCCCTCTCTCTACAAGGTGCTGATGCTGAACGACGACTACACGCCGATGGAATTCGTCGTGCACGTTCTCCAGCAATTCTTTCGCATGGACATGGAGGAGGCGACGCGCGTGATGCTGCACGTCCACCAGCGGGGCGTCGGCGTATGCGGAATCTTCAGCTATGAAGTGGCGGAAACCAAGGTGAATCAGGTGATGGACTTTGCCCGCCAGAACCAGCACCCGCTCCAGTGCACCTTGGAAAAGGCCTGATGGTGTCCCGGGGCACCTGACAGGCGGGCATAACGCGAATCTCACCGGCCCACGACTCGGGGCCATGCCCGGCAATCGATGACGTGGCACGGACCCAGCGGTTCGGTGACGCCTTCAGCCTGACCAGAGGATGGCATTCTGCCAGCGCGGCCGTGCAAGGCGTTTTTCCAGACGGTGCTGTCAGTCCAACGCGAACTCGTCGCCATCAGATGCTCTTATGTCAGCCGGGCACTCCAGCATGGGGAAAGCAGCGAAGGCATGCACATCCCGGCCCGGGAACTGGAGAATATCGTGGTAGAGAAGCTCCCGACCCTGTGCAGGTATCCGTTGCAGTTCGCCATGGACATCGGCATGTCCATCGATGGTGCCAACCTGCCAGCATTCGTCGCCGGCATCGAGACGCTGGCCGGTATGGCTATCGCCGCATCCATGCCTTGCTGGGCCAAGCGGGCTGGCAGGTCAGCCTGTCGGTGGTCGAGCGTCTCTGGCGGCGGGAGGGTCTTAAAGTGCCGAAGTGGCAACCGAAACGGCGGCGGCTCTGGCGCGGCGACGGATCGTGCGTCCGGCTGCGCCCGGAGCATCGCGGGCATGTGTGGTCCTACGACTTCGTCGAGGATCAGACGCACAACGGTCGCAAGTTCCGGATGCTCAACATCATCGACGAGTTCAGCCGGGAGAACGGCTATATCGAAAGCTTCAATGCCCGTCTGCGAGATGAACTGCTCAACGGCGAAATCTTCTTTAGTCTTGAAGAGGTGCGGATCGTCACCGGCTGGTGGCGCGATCATTACAACCGGGCAAGGCCGCACAGCAGCCTCGGATATCGACCACCGGCCCCGGAAACGATCAGGATGCCAGCCTGGCCGCTCGGCTCCGCTACGCTCCGCCTCCCGTCCAGGCTGGCATCGGAGGCGCAATTCAACTAACTACGCAATCGGACCAGTCATCGCGGGCAGTCCAATCACCCAAACTGGTGGAGGGTGATGCACCATGCCCTGACGCCATGCTCCCGGAAGCAACCTGTAATCGCTCCGTCTTAGCATTCTTTTCACCATGATAGTTTAGGAACGACGGATCTGGGAGAGGGCTGTCGCGTGCTCAAGGCGTTACAGATTGGCTACAAACCTCGTGAGACACGTCACCCGGTGTTGATTCCGGCGAGGATGCGCGTGGGCGAATCCTGGGTCGAAGCGGTGATCCATAATCTGTCCTCGGGTGGCGCACTCGTGGCATCCGACGAAGCCCCCGAGCGCGGCACTTATGTAGAGATACGGCGTGGGCGACTGACGATTATAGGGCGGGTCGTCTGGCGGAAAGATCGCTTTTTCGGGATTCAGGCGCAGGGCAGGCTCGATATCGCTGCCATAATCAATGAACCGCGCCTGGCTTCCCGTCCCCGATCTGCGAATGATCCCGAATCATCCTATGAGCGCCGGGCTCAGCCAAGAGCGGACGCAGATGCGCGCATTGCGCGCCAATTGGAGAATAGCCGACGTTGGTCAGCGGCATTCCAATTTGGTGTGTTCGTAGTCCTTGCTCTCATTGCCGCAGGCTTTGCCGCCAACGAACTTTACCAGATCCTCTCGCGACCGTTTTCCGAACTGGAAAGTCACCTTTAGTACTCCGCCTGTCAAACGGCCCTTTAGCTGCACGCTGCCCGAACCTACACCAGCAGGCTCAAGGCTGTGTGAGCCGTCCGGCGGCCAAGTCGCGCGCCATCGTGATGAATGCCTGGAAGAATTCCGGCGATTGGAATAATAGAGACACAACGGCACGAGCGGTGGCGTCCAGTCTTCGAGAATGAATCTTGGCTCGTGACACGAACTGGAACTCGCCCTACGCCCTGCAACATTACCCAAGACAGGCGATCGACCCAGCAAAAGCGACCCTTATACGACATATGGCGCATGATTTTATCTGCCCGACGGCGGACGGGCAGCTTTCGCTCTTCTCCGCCGTCGATGGACGCAAGGTCGTCTTCAACCCGATCGGCCTGGGTCTTTCCCCGTGGCTGCGTGTTGTTCGCGCATGACAACAGCAACTATGGAACGTTCGGGTGGCTGCGCCTGTGGCGCATTGAGGTTCATAGCCCGAGGTGACGCGTCACGTGTGGGCCTTTGTCACTGCCTTGTTTGTCAGAGAGCGCATGGCGCACCCTATCTTGCCTTTGCCGTCTTTGCCCGCGCGGCCGTCGCTCTTTGCGGTCCATATGCGGCGTGGGAGAGCAGCCCCGGCTATTATCGGCTACATTGCCCTACATGCGGATCTCGGTTCGTGAACCTTGCCGGCGATGAGATCGAGCTTCCCGTCGCGAGCTTCGACGACGCCACGGGTCTTGTGCCGCAATATGAGAACTGGATCACCCGTCGGCTGCCGTGGGTCGCGCCTCTTCCCGTTCCTCAATTTGCACGCAATCGGGAGTCTTGAAGTTTAGCGGACATATATGAGCACAGCGAGGCGGATCACCTCGGGCGACGAGTTGAAGTATCGGAACGGGCTCTTGGGGCGGCTGCTCACGCCGTCTGTTTACCCGTTGCCACTTAGCTTTGACGGCGCCCTCCCCAGCGCTGAGTGAAGATATTCCTAGAAATAGTCGGAGTAATTTCCTACAGCGGCATGTCTGAATATTGGATAGGCGGCGGGAGGGTCGAAGGGTGCAGCTAAATCTCACGCTGGCGTTGGCGGTAGCCGCTGTTCCGGCGTCGGCTCTGGCGCAACCGGCATCTGTCGCCATGACGGTCGCCGCCGACGGTACGGGACCGACCATCGACCGCGACATCTTCGGTCAGTTCGCCGAAAATCTGGGAACAGGCATCTATGGCGGCGTCTGGGTGGGCGAAGACTCGCCGATACCCAATGTGCGTGGCATTCGCAGCGATGTGGTTCAGGCGCTGAAGGAATTGAATGTTCCGAGCGTTCGCTGGCCGGGCGGGTGCTTTGCCGACGAATATCATTGGCGCGATGGGGTCGGTCCTCGCGCCAAGCGGGCGGTGACGGTGAACGGCAGCTGGGGCAACGCGCTGGAGAAGAATGATTTCGGCACGGACGAATTTTTCGACTTCATCGATCAGATCGGGGCCGAAGCCTATATATCGGTCAACATGGGATCGGGCAGCGTCAAGGAAGCCGCCGACTGGCTCGCGTACATGACCGCTGATCGCGGCACGACGGCGGGGGCGGAACGCGCAGCCAATGGCCATCCCAAACCCTACCGAGTCAAATTTCTGGGTCTTGGGAACGAAAGCTGGAGTTGTGGCGGCGCGTACACGCCCGACTATTATGTCGATGAAATGAAGCGCTACGCTCGCTTCGCCCGTAACCTCAACCTCGAACAGCAGGGCACGGACAATCCTGCGGGCGGTTCGGTAGCCGGATCGGACCCGATGCAACGGATCGCGGTTGGGCCCGGCGGACTGGACACGGCCTATACCGAAGCCGTCATGAAGGCATGGAAGGCGCATGACTGGAGCTGGAGCATCGAAGGGCTGTCGATGCACAACTATACCTGGATCAGCTGGCCCCCGCCCTTTTCCAGCATCGACTTTGGCGAGCGCGAATATGCGATGCTCATCAAGGACACGCTGAAGATGGAGGAGATGATCCGCGTTCACTCAGCGGTGATGGACAAATACGATCCGGACAAGAAAGTCCCGCTGGTCATAGATGAGTGGGGCGTTTGGCTCGCGAAGCTGCCAGGCAGCAAGGATGGTTTCCTGCATCAGCAGAACTCCATCCGCGACGCCGTCATCGCTTCGATCAACCTCAACATGTTCGTCCGCCATGCCGAACGGGTCCGCATGACCGCCATCGCCCAAATGGTGAACGTGCTTCAGGCGATGATCCTGACGGACGGGCCGAAGATGGTGCTGACGCCCACCTATTACTTGTTCAAAATGTATGTGCCGTTCCAGAACGCCACGCGCTTGCCGATTAGCTTCGACGCGGGAACATACAGGTTCGGCGAGGTGAGCGTGCCGCGCATCGATGCGATTGCGGCGCGCGGCGCCGACGGGAAGCTGTGGATCGCGCTCACCAACGTCGACCCGAACAATGCCGCCTCCATCGATGCGGCGGTGGCGGGCATCCGCGCGCGCAAGGCATCGGGTACCGTGCTGACCGCATCGCGGGTCGATGCGGTCAACAGCTATGACAAGCCCGACATGGTCAAGCCGCAGCCAAGTGCCGCCAAGGTGATCGGCGGCCGGTTGAAAGTGACATTGCCGCCCAAGTCGGTAACCGTTCTGAGCGTTATGGAATGATGGTCAAACGCCGACATCGAACGACCGCCCGCGCGAACCGGGACCGGATCGCGTGAAAGCTGTTGCCGCGTTGGCCGCAGTTGCAGCGACCATCTTTCCCGTCGATTTGCCAGCTTTTCCGTCGATTTGCCGGCCGCCTCTCCCCCACCGCCTTCCGCCGCGTCGCCGGCGGCGAAGCAGCGCCTTATCGTGCTGAGCGACATTGAGACGGACCCCGACGATACCCAATCCTTCACTGTTATGGTTCACAAGCCAGCATCTCGCCGCACCAGGATTTGAATAAGGTAATGGCCGTGCTGCACCAGCATAAGCACGGGCTTGTATATGCGCAGCCACGATGGTGTGTGATCCGCCATATGCGGCAAATATCGCACCCGACGAACGGTCCATGTCGAACCGAGGTGGCGCCTGGACCTCGACATTTACTCCGATAAGATTCATAGTTTACTCCGACAAATTGGTTCGATAGGGTGCTCTTGGGCATCTGATTGGGAGATTTACATGAGCTGGACGCGTCGCAGTACGCTGGGGGCTGGAATCGCGTTTGGGGCCCTGCCGCGATTCACATGGGCCGCGCCGGCTGCGACGTCGATCGCGACACCCTTTTCCCTGTCGCAGGTCAGGTTGAAGCCTTCGATCTTCCTGACGTCGGTCCGGGCGAACGCGCGCTATCTCCTGTCGCTCGACGCCGACCGGCTGCTGCATAATTTCCACGCCGGCGCCGGATTGCCGACTAGGGGTAAGGTCTATGGGGGGTGGGAATCGCGCGGGATCGCGGGCCATTCGCTGGGCCATTATATGAGCGCGGTGTCGCTGATCCACGCCCAGACGGGCGACCCGCAATTCCGCGACCGCGCCGCTTATATCGTCGGCCAACTCAAGGCGATCCAAGCCAGGCACGGGGACGGCTATGCTGGCGGCACCACGGTCGATCGCGACGGCAAGACCGTCGATGGCAAGGTCGTGTATGAGGAACTGCGCAGGGGCGAAATCCGCTCGACCGGGTTCAGCCTGAACGACGGATGGGTCCCCTTGTACACCTATCACAAGATCATGGCAGGCGCGCTGGACGCGCATCAGCATGCGGGGATCAAGGACGGCTTGACCGTGGCGATCGGGCTGGGCGACTATCTGGGCAAAATCCTAGAGGGGTTGAGCGATACGCAGGTCCAAGACATCCTGCGCACCGAGCATGGCGGGCTGACCGAATCATATGCCGAACTCTACAAGCGCACCGGCAATCGCCGCTGGCTGACCCTGTCGGAACGGATGCGGCATCACGCGATCGTCGATCCGCTTCAGGCCGGGCGTGATGAACTCGCCGGCAAGCACGCCAATACCCAGATTCCGAAGATCATCGGCGAGGCGCGACTGCATGAACTGACGGGCAACGCGGACCGCGCGAAAGTCGCACAGTTCTTTTGGACCACGGTCACGCGCGACCACAGCTACGTCATCGGCGGCAACTCGGATCACGAGCATTTCGGCCTGCCGCGCCAGCTTGCCCAACGGCTCGACCAACAGACGTGCGAGGCGTGCAACAGCTACAACATGCTGCGCCTGACGCGGCATCTGTACAGTTGGAGTGGCGAGGCCAGCTATTTCGATTTCTACGAGCGCGCGCACCTCAACCATATCATGAGCCAGCAAGACCCGAAGACGGGCATGTTCACCTATTTCACCGCGCTGGCACCGGGAATGGGACGGGTGCATTCCAGCCCCACCGAGGATTTCTGGTGCTGTGTCGGCTCGGGTATGGAGAGCCATTCGAAGCATGGCGAAAGTATCTATTGGAAGCGCGGCGATGCGGTTGCGATCAACCTCTATTACGCCTCCACGCTGAACGCGCCCGAAGCGAAACTCGACATGGATACCGAATTTCCGCTGGGCAATATGGTGCGGATTGCGGTGACGAATGCGCCGAAAAGGCTCGCGCTGCGCGTGCCGGGCTGGTGCGCCGACCCGTTGTTGAAGGTGAACGGCAAGACTGCGGGCGTCCGGGATGGCGGCTATCTGATGCTGACCGGACTGAAGGCGGGGGACCGGATTGAACTGTCGCTGCCCATGCCGGTACGGGTCGAATCGATGCCCGATGATGCCAAGCTGGTGGCGTTCGTCAGCGGGCCGCTCGTCCTGGCTGGTGATATGGGGCCTGGCAAGGGAGCTTGGGACGGCCTCGACCCCGCCATCGTTACCGACCGCGCCGAACCGGTGCTGGTGGCGGCTGCCGGACTGCATCACTATCGCCTGGGCGAACAGGGCAAGCCGGGCGACCTGACGCTACGCCCCTTTTTTGCGCAGCATGAGAACCGCACCGCCGTCTATTTCCGACGCTTCGACGTGGCGGAATGGCCGACCCAGGAAGCCGCGTGGACCCAAGCCTCGAAAGACCGGGCGGACTTGGCCGCGCGCACGATCGACGTGATCCGGCTGGGGGAGCAACAGCCGGAGGTGGATCACGCCTTTGCGGACAGCGGTCAGTCGGCGCCCGTTTCCCACGTCGCCGACCGCAGCCGGAACGTGAATGTCGGGTTCTTCGAATTTGACCTGGCCGTCGCGCCCGGCCCGCTCGCGCTTCAGGTCGCTTATGGCGGCGGGCAGCGCGACAAGGATTTTCGGATCATGATCGATAGCGAGCAACTGGTGCGCGAACGCTTGCCGGGGGAGAGTACTAGCGCCCGCAACGTGCAGACCTATGCGCTGCCGACGAAAATGACGCAGGGTAAGTCGAAGATTCGCGTCCGCTTCGAATCGGACAAGTGGCAGGGCGTCGAGGTCTATACGGCCCGCACCATGCGGCTCAAATCGGTCTAGGGTGTGTGGGGATTCAGTTCAGGGTGGAGCGAAAATGGTGGCTTTCGAGAACCAGCGCGCAGCGTACTCAAAGTACGTGAGCACTGGAAGCGCAGAAAGCCGCCATTTGCAGCCCGCCATGGGCTGAATCCCCACACACCCTAGAGCCGATTCCGATCCGATTGCATAGGCTCGACTGCTCTAAGTTTTTGTTTTGTCGCGTTTTCCGAGTCAGCAGATGATTCCATCTGCTTGGAAAACGCTCTAGCTCGAAATGCGACATATGCTCGAGCGTACGACACAGCAGAGTTCAAGAGGCAGAACTCGCGTCGACTATCCAGTTTGAAAATCGAAGGGATTTCAATGAACGGAATTGGTATCGGGGCGGCGACTGCAATTCTGTGTGCCCTGGCTGTGCCGTCGCTGGCTCGCGCGCAGAATCCCATCGTCCAGACGCGTTTCACGGCCGACCCTGCCCCCCTTGTGCATGATGGCGTCGTCTATCTCTACACCAGTCATGATGAGGATGACGCAACCGGTTTCAAGATGCTCGACTGGCAGCTCTACAGCTCGACGGACATGGTGAACTGGACCGATCGGGGAACCGTCGCCTCCTTGAAGACTTTTCCGTGGGCGGTGCAGAGCAACGACGCCTGGGCCCCGCAAGTCATCGCCAGAGATGGAAAATTCTACCTCTACGCTCCGATCAGTATCGCGGGGCGGCCCAAGAATGTCATTGCAGTGGCGGTCGCCGACAAGCCCGAGGGGCCCTTCGTCGATGTGTTGGGCAAGCCTTTGATCGCTCCGGCCAATGACAATATCGATCCGACCGTTTGGATCGACGACGACGGTCAAGCCTATCTTTACTGGGGCAATCCTGACCTGTATTACGTCAAGCTCAACAAGGACATGATTTCCTATTCAGGTCAGATCACCAAGGTCGATCGGATCCTGGATTATCAGGAAGGACCTTGGTTCTATAAGCGGAAAAACCGCTACTACATGGCCTTCGCCTCCACCTGCTGCTCGGAAGGGATTGGCTACGCAATGAGCGACAGGCCGACGGGCCCATGGACCTATAAAGGGCCGATCATGGCTCACGACGCGCGCGCGACCGGCAACCATCCTGGCATCATCGACTACAAGGGCGGATCGTACCTGTTCGGCTTTAACTATGAACTGAACTTCGCGATGACGCCGATGCATCACGAGCGGCGCTCGGTGGCGGTCGCCAAATTCAATTACAATCCAGACGGCACGATCCCCAACTTGCACTGGTGGGACAGAACCAGCGCACCTCAACTTGAGGCGCTGAATCCTTACAAGCGCGTTGAAGCAGAGACGATAGCCTGGACCTCGCGTCTCAAGCGCGATCAGGACCGGCCATATGATTGGGCTCCGGGCGTAACGACTGCGGGGGATGCGAAATCCGGTATCTTCGTGACCACGACCAAGAATCGCAGCTACATCAAGGTCGCTGGTGTGGACTTTGGTTCCGCTGGCGCCAAATGGTTCATTGCCACCGTCGCCAACGGCCTGCCGGGTTCGATGATAGAGCTGCGTTTGGACCGTACTGACGGGCCAGTGATCGGCACTCTGCCGATCGGCGAAACCGGCGCGCCTGGCGTTTGGCAGGAACGCCAGACAAGCATAGCGGGTGCAATCGGCACCCATGATTTGTACCTGCTTTTCAAGGGCAGCGGCGACAGGTCGCTATTCGACTTCGATCACTGGCGGTTTGTCCAATAACGACAGGGGGACGGCCAGACATTTGAGCTGGCCGTCTCTTCCCGTAAGCGAGAGACACACCCCAGTCATTTGCTTCAACCATGGGATCAAACACATAGTCAGGCCGCCGACGTCAGGCGATATAATATGACGCCGTGCGAGGCTATGTCAGCCTCCAGCCGGTTGGCCATGAGGCCCAGGTCGGCCTTCACCTCATTGGCCGTCAATTTCCCATGCTTCACCTCGCCAGGGCACATCCCACCACACCCCCTGAAATCTACCACACTTTCCACCACATTTTATCGAGGCTGTGGGTGAATAGTTGCGGACGTGACGGCCTCTGAAAGCCAGATTTTCCGCGGAAAACCGTGCCCTTCGGCGGGACACGCAGAAGCCAGCTTGCACCGCCAGTGCGACTTACTTTTAGGAAAAGGCCGTCCCCGTCACTATAGGTTCCGGGCTTGCCCAGTGCGGCTTTGACTTCATTGGCGGTCAGCTTGCCCATGTCAGTTCCCCACACAATGTGGGGACGCTTCCCCACACTTGGATTTCTCCCCACATCCCTCCCCACATTCTAGCGAGGCTGTGGGCGAATATCAACGGACACCGATGGATACATACGGCCTGAAAAGCCGCAGAAAACCGCGTCCTTTGGCGGTTGACTATGAACACTGAGGGATGGGTAAATGGCGGAGCGGGAGGGATTCGAACCCTCGATACGCTTTTGACGTATACTCACTTTCCAGGCGAGCGCCTTCGACCACTCGGCCACCGCTCCGCATTGCACTGGAGGCGGCTCCCTATCGTGCGTCGGCGCGCTAGGCAAGGGGATGCTTTACTTTCCTTTCCCTCCCATGCTTGATTGCAGCATGCAAATCCGTCCCTTCCCTTTCCTGGCCGCGCTTTTCCTGCCTTCCCCGGCGCTTGCCGCCGATGCGCCAGCCACCCCGTCCGCCATCGTCGCACAGGCGCCCGCCAGCGCATGGCAGGCCATCGCGGCCGATACGCTGCTGGTCATGACGGTCGAGGGCGACAAGCGCGTCGTCATCCAGCTCGCGCCCGATTTCGCGCCCGCCCACGTCGCCAATATCCGCGCACTCGCCCGCGCGGGCTGGTGGGATGGCGAAAGCGTCTACCGCGTGCAGGACAATTATGTCGCCCAATGGGGCGATGTGACCGAGAAGAAAGCCCTGCCCATCGGCATCGCCACGGACATCAGGGCGGATTATGCCCGCCCCCTCGCAGCCCTCAAGACGCCCGTGACACCCTTGCCCTATCCGGACGCCTATGCCCCGCGCACCGGCTTCATCAATGGCTGGCCGGTCGCGATCGACGAGGCGTCGGCCTGGCTGCCCCATTGCTATGCCATGGTCGGCGTGGCGCGGAACCTTTCCCCGGACACGGGAACCGGCGCCGAGCTTTATGCCGTGATCGGCCAGGCCCCGCGCCAGCTCGACCGCAATATCGCGGTCGTCGGCCGGGTGATCGAAGGCATGGACCTGCTCGCCAGCCTGCCGCGCGGCTCCGGCGATCTCGGCTTCTATGCCGCGGGGGAGAAGCGCCTGCCGATCCTCTCCGTCCGCCTCGCCAGCGACCTGCCGGAATCGCAGCGGCCACGCTATCAGGTGATGGACGTCGGCTCGCGGAGCTTTGCCGATTACCTTCGCCTGCGGGCGAACCGGAAGGACGATTTCTACGAGCGGCCCGCAGGCGGCGTCGACCTCTGCAACGCGCCGGTGCCGGTGCGGGAGGCGCCCTGAACGCTCATTCCGCCGCAACGGGCAAATTGCCGGAACGATGCCTATCTGACGGACATTACAGCTTCGCCGGCAAGGATGGAGAGGATGGTCATGATCGTAGGCACCGTCAGGGAGATCAAGAATCACGAATATCGCGTCGGCCTGACGCCGGAGAGCGTGCATGAGCTGACCGCCCACGGCCACCGCGTGCTGGTGGAAAGCGGCGCGGGGGAGGGGATCGGCGCGCATGACGGCCTCTACGCCCGCGCGGGTGCGGAGATCGTCGACGATCCGGCCGGCATCTTCGCGACGGCGGAGATGATCGTGAAGGTCAAGGAACCCCAGCCGGAGGAGCGCGCCCTGCTGCGCCCCGGCCAGATCCTCTACACCTATCTTCACCTGGCGCCCGATCCCGACCAGGCGCGGGAGTTGATGGCGTCGGGGGCGATCGGCATCGCCTATGAAACCGTGACGGACGCTCATGGCGGGCTGCCGCTGCTGAAGCCCATGAGCCAGGTTGCCGGACGCATGGCGATCCAGGCCGGCGCGACCGCGCTGGAAAAGGCGCATGGCGGGCGAGGCGTGCTGCTGGGCGGCGTGCCCGGCGTGTTGCCCGCGAAGGTGGCTGTGATCGGCGGCGGCGTGGTCGGCTTCAACGCGGCGCAGATGGCGGCGGGTCTGGGCGCGGACGTCACCATCCTCGACCGCAGCCCGGAAGTGCTGGAGCGGCTGGGCATTCATTTCGAGGCGCGGGCGAAGACGCGCTTTTCCAACCGCGCCAATCTGGCCGAATGCGTGGCGGAGGCGGACCTGGTGATCGGCGCCGTGCTGATCCCCGGCGCCGCCGCGCCCAAGCTGGTGTCGGCGGACATGCTGAAGACCATGAAGAAGGGCGCGGTGCTGGTGGACGTGGCGATCGACCAGGGCGGCTGCTTCGAGACCAGCCACCCCACCACCCATGACGACCCCACCTATATCGTCGAGGGCATCGTTCATTATTGCGTCGCCAACATGCCCGGCGCCGTGGCGCGGACCAGCACCTATGCGCTCAACAACGTGACCCTGCCCCATGCGCTGCGAATCGCCGACCTGGGATGGAACGAAGCGCTGCGGGCGGACCCGCATCTGCTCGCCGGGCTGAACGTGTGGAACGGGCAGATCACCTATCGGGCCGTGGCGGAGGCGCTGGGACTGCCCTACATCCCGGCGGAACAGGCGATCGGATAGGGGCTGAGGCGGCGCTCTGTTCGACAGTGGCTGCATTAAGCACAAAGCGCTCCTGCGAAGGCACTCATGAGAGCCCGGTTCAGGCGATGCGGCGTTCCACTGACGGCAGGACTCGGCTCCTGCCCTGGCGGCAGCATGTCGTGGTCAAAGGAAAGGGAGGGAGGCGACCACCCCCCCCTGCCCTGTCAGTAAATCCCGCCCTGGTCCTGCAGGAAGTCGCTGTCGGTGCGCTGGCGGCGCTGGACAGTCGCTTCGATGCGGGCGGCGGCCTTGTCCTGGGCGGCGACCTCTTCCTTGCGGATCGAGCGGCGGGGTTCGGATTCGGGCTTGAACGCTTCCCAGATCACGGCGGGCTTGGGTTCGTCGGTCGGCCAGACGCCATAGACGCGCTTGCCCGAGCGGCGGTCGATCGTGACCATGCGGATGCCGGCCGGCGCGATGAAGGGCGTTTTGGGCATGGTTTCGAGGACCGGCGTCATCGCCGCCTTCCAGATCGGGGCGGCGACGCGGCCGCCCTGCGCCCAGCCGCCCAGGCTGCGCGGCTGGTCATAGCCGATATAGACGCCCGCGACGATGTCCGGCGATCCGCCGACGAACCAGACATTGGTCGGGCCGTTGGTGGTGCCGGTCTTGCCGAACAGCGGGCGCTTGAGGTCCGCCAGCACGGTGGCGGTGCCGCGCTGGATCACGCCTTCGGCGATGTGCACGACCTGATAGGCGGTCATGGGATTCATCACCTGCCGCCCCTCGAAGCCGAAGCGGGGCATGGGCTTGCCATCCCAATTGGCCATGTTGCAGCCGTCGCAGGCGCGCCAGCGCAGCGGCCAGATCACCTTGCCGCGCCGGTCCTGCACATAGTCCATCAGCTTGGGGCTGAGTTGCCGTCCCTGATTGGCGAGCATGGCATAGGCGTTCACCATCCGCTCCACCGTGGTTTCGCCCGCGCCCAGCGCGAAGGAGAGATAGGGCTGGTAATCCCCGATCCCCATCGCCTTGATGGTGCGCACGACACGGTCCATGCCGGTCTGGCTGGCGGCGCGCACGGTCATCAGGTTGCGCGACTGTTCGACGCCCCAGCGCATGGTCTGCGGCCCGGCGCTGCCGCCGGTGAAGTTGCGGAAGCATTTCTGGCCGAGGCCCGCGCCCTGATAGACGCATAAGGGACCATCGACGATGATCGAGGCCGGGGTCATGCCATTGTCCAGCGCGGCGGCATAGACGAAGGGCTTGATGGTCGATCCCGGCTGGCGCATCGCCTGCGTGGCTCGGTTGTAGGAGGAGAGACGGTTGTCGAAGCCGCCCTGCATGGCGCGGACGCGGCCTGAATGGGTTTCCTCCACCACCATGCCGCCGGAGACTTCGGGCACGTTGCGCAGCGCCCAGCTCGGTCCGTTGCGCGCCACCACGATCAGGTCGCCGGGCTTCATCGCGGCGAAGGCCGGGCTGCCCGTCTTGCGATAGGGCAGTTGCGCGGCGCCCGCGGGCAGCGTGCCGGTCGATCCATCGGAAAAGCCGATCTGCGCCGCGGAGGAATCCCGGCTGACGATCACGGCGACGCGCCATCCGGCATAGTCCACGTCGATATAGCTCGCCGCCAGCTCGCGCTTCCAGCCGCGATCCATGTCGATCCTAGCGACCGGCCCGGACCATCCCTTGCCCGCGTCGAAGCGCAACAGCCCGTTGCGCAACGCCGTCGTCGTCAGATCCTGTATCTTCGGATCATAGGGGCTGCGGACCCAAAGGCCGCCGGCATAGACGCTGTTGGGGCCATCCTCCGCCTTCTCCCCGAAAAGCTGGATCAGGCGGCGGCGCACCTCCTCCATATAATAGCCGCCGGCGCGGGCGTCGAAGCTGGAGCCGTGCGCGGCCACGGTGCCGAGCGGCTGGGCCTGCGCCTCGTTCCGCTGCGCCTCCGTGATCCAGCCATTTTTGTACATTTCGCCCAGCGCCCAGTCGCGGCGTTCGAGTGCGCGTTCGTGGCCGGTCGGGCTTTCCGGGCGATAATTGGCGGGCCCCTTGGGCAGGATCGCCAGATAGGCCATCTCATGCAGCTTGAGGTCGGCCACATCCTTGTCGAAATAGGCGCGCGCCGCCGCCTGCACGCCATAGGCGTTGCGGCCGAGGAATATCTGGTTGAGGTAGAGTTCCAGTATCTGCTGCTTCGAAAGCACCCCCTCCATGCGATAGGCGAGGATCATTTCCTTCACCTTGCGGGTGGGGGAATATTCGTCGCCGATCAGCAGGTTCTTCGCCACCTGCTGGGTGATGGTGGAGCCGCCGCGGGCGCGCTGGCCCGACCCGATCTTGGTCGCATAATCGAAAACCGCGCCGATGAAGCCGGGGATGTCGACGCCATGATGCTCGAAGAAGGTCTTGTCCTCCGCCGAAAGATAGGCGCGGATGAGGAGCGGCGGATAGTCGCTATACTGGAGCTGCACGCGCCGTTCGCGGGCATAGCTGTGGACCGGCTGTCCGTTGGTGTCGCGCACGATGGTCGGCAGGGGCGGTTCATATTCCAGCAGCGTCGCCGCATCGGGCAGCCCGCGCGCGAAGACCAGCCAGAACAGCGCATAGGCGAGGAGGAGACCGCCGAAACCGATCGCGATCCAGCGGAACCAGCGCTTGTCCCAATGGGGCCGGAGGCGTTCCCCAAAGCCGCTCGCGCCGCGGCGCAGGCGCTGAGCAAAGGACGATGCGGCGTATTTGGGGCGTGCCTCTTCCATGATGGTCGAGGCTGTAAGGTCAAAATGGGGGAAGCGCCAGAGTGGAATGCCCATGTGAGGCCGGACTGCGTTGGCGGCCCGGTCCTGATTGCCCAAGCGTCTTGCCGAACCTGTTTCAGCATGACGGCAAGACGGCAAGGACGGGCCTAACCGCCGTTACCGACCGCCAGCCTGCGGGCGAAATGCACTTCGATCGCGCGGGCGACGCCTTTGGCGATGTTGGCTTGGCCTGCCTTCGACGCCAGGAAAGCCGCGTCGGCGCTGTTGGAGAGATAGCCGGCCTCGAACAGCACCGACGGCGTGTCGGGCGCCTTCAGCACCATCAGCGAGGCGAAGCGGTGCGCCGTGCCGCGAAACGGCACATAGGGCGCCGCCTCGCGCTGGAGCAGCCGGGCGAAGGCCACCGAAAGGTTCATCGATTCCCGCTGCGTCAGGTCGATGAGGATCGAAGAGACATCGCTGGGCTGGCCACCCAAATTGACGCCGTTCAACACATCCGCCTTGTTTTCTCGCGCCGCCAGCCGGGCCGCCTCGCGGTCGGATGCGGTTTCGGACAAGGTGTAGACGGTCGCGCCGCGCGCCTGGTCGTCATCGGCCGAATCGGCGTGGATGGAGATGAACAGGTCCGCATTGAGCTGGCGCGCGATGCCGTAGCGCTCCTGCAGCACCAGGAACCGGTCGTCATTGCGGGTCAGCGCGACGCGGACGCGGCCCGAGCGCGCCAGTTGGTCGCGGATCGCCAGCGCGATGGCGAGCGTCACGTCCTTCTCGCGCTCGCCATTGTCGCGGTTCACGGCGCCCGGATCATGGCCCCCATGGCCGGCATCGATCACGACCAGCGGGCGGGATGCGTCGCGCGGTCCCTCCACCGGGGGCAAGGAAACGCCGCGCGCCACCGGCGGGATGGGAACGGTGATGCTGTGCAGGCGCTTCGCCGGACGGGGCGCCATATGCGCGGGCGCGTCGAAGCGCATGCTCGCCCGGTCGCCATGGAGCGGGTCGGCGGAAGTGGGGACGGCCGAAAGGATCATGCTTGCGAGCGCAAGACTTTGGAGCATGCGCCGCTTGTGCACCGCGCGGCCCGTCGCCGTCCAGCGCAATTTCATGCGCGCAGGCGAACGACAACCGAATGATGCGTCAAGCATTGCCGAACGGCAGGCTTAACACCATCTTCACACAAGGGGCGATAAACCGCCTGGCGCCATTCGGGTCGAAGTGGCGCGACGCGAAACAATATTTCCAGGAGCCGTTGCTCCTTGCCATTTTGACTGCTACCCATTCACATTCCTTGGAGACGCGCCTTTTCGGGCGACGTTCTTTCGGGGATATTCACGATGGCACCGGCGGGCGGCAACGCCCGGAACCGATGCACGAACAGGTTGACGCTGCATGAGGCATGATTTCCAATCCACGCTGAACCCGATCCCGGGCGATGCGGCGTGGTTGGTGGTGTCCGGCACATGGTCCGGCCCTGCCCCGGCAGCAGACACGCAATTTTCCATGCCAAACCGGGCGATGCAGCAACTCGCGCCGCCCCCTTACTATCGCGCGGCAGCCCGGCCCAGTGCCGTCGGCCGCCAGCGCCGGAGAACAATAAATGACAATGCGTATGCTGATCGATGCGCGCCACCGGGAAGAAACCCGGGTCGCGGTCGTCAAAGGTAACCGGATCGAGGAGTTCGACTTCGAATCGGCCGAGCACAAGCAGCTCAAGGGCAATATCTACCTCGCCAAGGTCACTCGCGTAGAACCGTCGTTGCAGGCGGCCTTCGTCGATTATGGCGGCAATCGGCACGGTTTCCTGGCTTTCAGCGAAATCCACCCCGACTATTATCAGATCCCCCGCGAGGACCGCGAAGCGCTGCTGCGCGAGGAACGCGCCCATGCGGAGGAAGAGGCCGCGCTGCGCGCCGAGGTCGAGGATGACGAGGATGTCGCCGCCGACGGCGGGCTGGAAGTCGTCGAGGCCACCCATCATCATGACGATGAGGATCATGGCGAGGAAACGGCCGAGAACGGCAATGGCGGCGATAACGGCAGGGGCCGCGGCCGTCGCGGCAAGGGCGACGATGCCGCCGACGAACTGCGCCGCAAGCGCATGGCGCTGCGCCGCCGCTACAAGATTCAGGACGTCATCAAGCGCCGCCAGGTGCTGCTGGTGCAGGTCGTCAAGGAGGAGCGCGGCAACAAGGGTGCGGCGCTGACCACTTACCTGTCGCTTGCCGGCCGTTATTGCGTGCTGATGCCCAACACCAGCCATGGCGGGGGCATTTCGCGCAAGATTTCGAACGCCGCCGACCGCAAGCGGCTGAAGTCGATCATCGCGGAGATGAACCTGCCCTCCACCATGGGCTGCATCGTCCGCACCGCGGGCCTCCAGCGCACCAAGCCGGAGATCAAGCGCGACTTCGACTATCTGGCGCGCCTGTGGGACGAAATCCGCGAGAAGACGCTGAAGTCGGACGCGCCCGCGCTGATCCACAATGACAGCGACCTCATCAAGCGGGCGATCCGCGACATCTACAACAAGGATATTGAAGAGGTCATCGTCGAGGGCGAATATGGCTATAAGGCGGCCAAGGACTTCATGAAGCTGCTGATGCCCAGCCATGCGCGCCGGGTGAAGCAATATGCCGACGCGGTGTCGCTGTTCCAGCGCGCCAGCGTCGAGGACCAGCTCGCGGCGATGTACAATCCCGTCGTTCAGCTCAAGTCCGGCGGCTATCTGGTCATCAATCCGACCGAGGCGCTGGTTTCGATCGACATCAACTCGGGCCGGTCGACCCGCGAGCATGGCATCGAGCAGACCGCTGTCGCCACCAATCTGGAAGCGGCGCGGGAGATTGCACGTCAGTTGCGCCTGCGCGACATGGCGGGCCTGGTCGTCATCGACTTCATCGACATGGAGATGAACTCCAACATCCGCAAGGTCGAGAAGGCGATGAAGGAGGCGCTGAAGGACGATCGCGCCCGTATCCAGGTCGGCCGGATCTCCGGCTTCGGCCTCATGGAAATGAGCCGCCAGCGGCTGCGCACCGGCGTGCTGGAAGCATCGACCCGCCAGTGCCCGCATTGCGAAGGCACGGGGCTGGTCCGCACCGCTTCGTCGGCCGGCCTCAGCGCGCTGCGCATGCTGGAAGAGGAGGCGGCGCGCGGTCGCGGCAGCCTGATCACGCTGCGGGCGAGCCAGGAAGCGGCCTTCTACGTGCTCAACAACAAGCGCCGGGAGCTGGACGAGATCGAGCAGCGCTATGGCGTGCGCATCGCGATCCTGCCCGATGGCGAGGTCGAAGGCGCGCGCATGTCGGTCGAGGCCAGCGGGCCGCGTCCGGAGCGGGTGGTGGACTATACTCCGATCGCGGAAGAGGATGACGATCTCGACGTCATCGAGGAACTGGACGAGGAAGAGATCGAGGAAGTCGACGCCGCGCAGGAGGAACGCGCCGAGCGGGGCGAGGATCGCGGTGATGATCGGGAAGGAGGCGGCCGTCGCCGTCGCCGCCGTCGTCGCCGTCGCGGCGGTCAGCGCGACGAGCATCGCGCCGAGTCGGAGACCCAAGGCGAGGCTGGCGAGGACGCCGACAGCGCTGAAGAGGAAGCCGAGATCGAGGGCGAGACCGAGGCTGTTCTGGCCGAAGCCGCCGCCGAAGCGGAGGGCGAAGGCCGTCGCCGTGGCCGTCGGGGCCGCCGGGGCGGACGCCGCCGCCGCGAAGCCGGCGAGGAAGCGGTGAGCGAAGGCTCGGTTGCAAGCGAGGAAGCCGTCGAGGCCGAAGTCGTTCAGGAGCCCGTGGCGGAAGCAACGCCCGAAGCCCCTGCCGAGGAAGAAGCGCCCAAGACCCGCCGCCGCCCCCGTGCACGCAAGGCGAAGGAAAGCGCCGCGCCTGCCGCCGAAGCGGTGGAAGCCGTTGCGGTCGAAGCTCCTGTGGAAACGCCCGTCGAAGCCGTGCCGGAAGCCGCCGCCGCCGAAGAGGCGCCGGCCAAGCCCAAGCGCACGCGCCGCAAGAAGGCCGATCCGGTAGCGGAGGAAGCCGCTGCTGCCGAGGCTGCACCGGCAGCGCCCGCCGCCGAAGAGGCGCCGGCCAAGCCCAAGCGCACGCGTCGCAAGAAGGCCGATCCGGTGGTCGAGGAAGCCGTTGCCGCCGAGACCGCGTCATCCGTTGAAACGCCCGTCGAGGCCGTTCCATCCGATGAGGCTGCGGAGACGCTCATCGTGAACGGAGAAGCCGAAGCGGCAGACGAAGGTGACGATGGCGCGCCGCGCCGCGGCTGGTGGCAGCGCACCTTCGGCCAGTAAGCCGACAGGCGATGGAAAGACGCCGCTGTCTTGCCGCTTCGGGCGGCCGGACGGCGGCGTTTTCATTTTCCCCCGGCGGGATTTTGCAGCTATTTCAGGACCTTCTTTCTTCATGGAGGGAGATGGGAAGCTTTGGCGACGAAGGAGCCGGGGCTGATCTGGATGAGAGGGGAGCGGGCCTGCGGCCCACGCGATCCTTGGATCGCACCCCCCTTACCCAGCTACGACTAGGCAGCAAGCTGCCAAGTCTGCGCAGCCCTCTCCCTCCAGGGAGAGGGATAAAGTGGGTGTTCGCTTCCCGCCAAAGCCCCTATTGGACCTGCCGCTTTATGGGCTACATAACGCCTTTCAGTTGCCGTTCATCCCCTGGACGGCATTGACAGTCAGCGATGGAGCCTTTTCCCCTGCCCCGCACCGCCCCTGCACGCCGAACCATCCTCGCATGACCGCGCGCTGGCTTCGTTTCGCGGCCATCGCCGCCGCATCGCTCGCCCTTTTGTCGCGCCCGGCCGCGGCGCAGCAGATCCTGCGGGACGCGGAGACAGAGGCGTTCATGGCCGACATGTCAGCGCCGCTGGTCGAGGCGGCCGGCATGGAGCCGCGCAATGTCCAGGTGCTGGTCATCAACGATCCCAATATTAACGCCTTCGTGGCGGGCGGCCAATATGTCTGGGTGCATAGCGGGCTGATCGCGGCCGCCGACAATGTGAACCAGGTGCAGGGCGTGGTCGCGCATGAACTCGGCCATATCGAGGGCGGCCATGTCATCCGTTACGGGGAGGGGATGAAGGAGGCGACCGGCATCACCCTGCTCAGCCTGGTGCTGGGCGCGGCGGCGATCGCGGCGGGCGGCGCGGAAGCGGGCATGGGCATATTGGGCATGGGGCAGCAGGCGGCGATGGGCAAGTTCCTGGCCTTTTCGCGGGCGCAGGAAAGCTCCGCCGACCTTGCCGGCGCGCGCTATCTCAGCAAGGCGGGGGTTTCGGGCAAGGGCAGCCTGGAATTCTTCAAGAAGCTGCAGAACCAGGAATATCGCCTCGCCATTCCGCAGGACGACAGTTACGGCCGCACCCACCCCCTTTCAGGCGAGCGCATCAATGTGCTGCGGGAAGTCTATACGGTCGATCCCGCCTGGGACAAGCCGATGGACCCGAAGCTGGAGGCGCGGTTCGAAAGGATCAAGGCGAAGCTGGTGGGCTTCGTGTCGGAACCCAGCCAGACCCTGCTCAAATATCCCGAAAGCGACCAGTCGCTGCCGGCGCATTATGCCCGCGCCTATGCCTGGCACAAGAGCGCCTATCCGGACAAGGCGCTGGCGGAGGTCGACGCCCTGCTGGCCGCCGCGCCGCACGATCCCTATTTTCTGGAACTGAAGGGGCAGGTGCTGCTGGAAAGCGGCAAGCCCGCCGACGCCATCCCGCCGCTGCGGGAGGCCGTGCAGCTCACCAACCAGCCGCTGATCGCCACGCTGCTGGGCCATGCGCTGATCGCGACGGAAAATGACGCGAATTTCGCGGAGGCGGAGAAGGTGCTGCGCAACGCCATTGCGCGGGACCGGGAAAATCCCTTCGCCTGGTACCAGTTGGGCGTGGTCTATGAACATCGCGGCGACCTACCCCGTGCCGCGCTGGCGACGGCGGAACGCTATTCGATGATGGGCGAGGATCAGATGGCGCTGCGCAGCGCCGACGCCGCGATGCAGGGATTGAAGCCGGGCACGGTTGACTATCTGCGCGCGCAGGATATCGCCATGGTTTCCCGCGCAGCCGTCGAGCAGAAGCGAAAGAAACGATGACAGATCAAAGGCGGCCCAGCTTTCGCGCAGCGCTTTCCAACAGGACCATCATGATGACCCTTGGCGTTTTCGCCTTCATCGCCGCCACCGCGACGGGCGCGGCGCTCGGCACCCAGAGCACGGGCCGCGTCGACGCCGGAGACAAGGCCGCCATCGAGCAGATCGTGCACGACTATATCCTGGAACATCCCGAGATCATCCCGCAGGCGGTCGAGAAGCTGCAGGCGAAGCGGATGTCGGGCATGATCGACGCCAGTCGCAAGACGATCGAGACCCCCTATGCCGGCGCGTGGGAAGGGGCCGCCAATGGCGATGTGACCGTGGTCGAATTTTTCGACTATGCCTGCGGCTATTGCCGGGCGTCGCTGCCCGATCTCGCCAGGCTGGTGGGTGAGGACAAGAGGGTGAAGGTCGTCTATCGCGAACTGCCGATCCTGTCCGACGAGAGCATCGATGCCGCGAAGGTGTCGCTGCTGGCGGCGGAGAAGAACCAGTATATGCCCTTCCACCGGGCGCTCTATGCAGCGGGCAAGGTAACGCATGAGACGATCCTCGCGGCGGCGGCGAAGGTCGGGATCGACGCGAAGGCGGCGCAGGCGGCGATCGCGGGGGGCAGATATGATGCGGAGATCCAGTCCAATATCGGGCTGGCGCAGAAACTGCAGGCAAGCGGCACGCCGACCTTCGTTATCGGGGGTCAGGTGCTGAATGGGGCCGTGGGCTATGACGCCCTGAAGGCCGCGGTGGCGTCGGCGCGGGGGAAGTAAGCGGCGGCTTCCGCGCGGTTTGCTGACCTTCCGCTTTCCTTGAAGCGCACCCCATGAAGCGCACCGTGCTCCTGCGAAGCACTCGAATGAGACAGGCGGCTCATGAGAGCCAGGTTCCCACGGTATGATGATCCACGGACGGCAGCGCTCGACCGGAATCCGACATCGCGCTGAACCGTCCTCGAAACCATCACGACCTTCTCCTCCGCCATTGACTCGCCTCTCCCTTTTGCCTATCGGACGCCCCCTGACATGCGGCCGCCCGCCCGGCGGCCCTTTTTTGTCACGCCCGATTCTTTTAGTTTTTTGAGGAATGAACGATGAAGCGCACCTATCAGCCGAGCAATCTGGTTCGGAAGCGCCGTCACGGTTTCCGCGCTCGCATGGCGACCCCCGGCGGCCGCAACGTGCTGCGCGCTCGTCGTGCACGCGGCCGCAAGAGCCTGAGCGCCTGAACGACGCGCCGCTTGAGCGCGCGCCTGCGGTCATGACCCGGCGCGCTGATTTTCTGGCGGCGAATCGCGGGCGGCGCGCGCCCATGCCAGGCTTTGTCCTGTTGGTGCGCGAACGCGGCGACGGCGATCCGGCGATGCGGTACGGCATCACGGTCACGAAAAAGATTGGCGGCGCTGTCATCCGCAACCGGATGAAGCGCCGCTTTCGCGTTCTGGCGCGGGATCTGTTGCCGGCGCATGGCATAGCCGGAGCGGATCATGTGCTGATCGGGCGCGCCGAGGGGATCGAGCGCGACTTCGGCCTGCTTCGCCGGGAGCTGGAAAAGGCGCTGGGCAAGGTGATGAGCCGGCCTGTTGATGAGGCGCCGCGCAGGAAGGGGCGGCCTTCCCCTCCGAAAGACACGGCACCCCTGCGCAGGCAGGAACCCGGGGTCGCGACGGAAGGCAGCGGCGGAACGGGCTTCCCGCCCTCGCAGGAACATGGCAGGGGCAGACATGGCAGGGACAGGCCGTGATCGCCCGCCTTTTCATCCTGATCGCGCGCTTCTGGCAGCTTGGGCCTTCGCGCATTTTGCCTCCTTCCTGCCGCTATGCGCCCTCCTGTTCCGAATATGCGATTCAGGCGATCGGCAAATATGGTGCGGTGAAGGGTAGCTGGCTGGCCACGAAGCGGCTAATGCGATGCCACCCATGGGGCGGTTCGGGTTACGATCCGGTCCCCTGATACGAATTTCGAGATACGGCGGAGCCGACAAGCGTGGACGACAAGAAGAATATCATCCTGGCGGTGCTGCTGACCGCGGCGATCCTGTTCGGCTGGCCCTATGTCGCCAAATATTTCTTCCCCGCCGCCAATCCGCCGGCCACGAAGATCGAGGGCGGCAAGACCACGCCGCTCACCCCGTCCGGCGCCGCCCCCGCGGCGGAAGGGTCCGCTGCGGTCCGCGACCTGGCGCTGGCGCTGAAGGACAGCCCGCGCGTGCCCATCCGCACGCCCAAGATCACCGGATCGATCAACCTGAAGGGCGCGCGCATCGACGACATCGTGCTGCCGACCTACAAGGAAACGATCGCCAAGGCGTCGCCGGCCATTCGCCTCTACAGCCCCAGCGGCACCCGGCACGCCTATTTCGCCGGCTTCGGCTGGCAGGGCGAAGGGGTGAAGACCCCGGACGGCAGCACGCTGTGGACGGCGTCGGCCAAGGAACTGACCCCGTCCAGCCCGGTCACGCTGACGTGGAACAATGGCGCGGGCCAGACCTTCGAGATCCGCTATTCCATCGACGAAAATTACATGATCACCGCGCAGCAGAAGGTGTCGAACAGCGGCGCCGGCGCGGTGGGCGTCAAGAGCTACGGCTATGTCAGCCGGGCGACTCCCTCGGCCGATCCCGACACCTGGACGATCCATGTCGGCCCGATGGGGGTGTTCAACGGCGCGGCCAATTATGACGTGAACTACAAGGATCTGGAAAAGGGTCCGGCGACGCAGAGCTTCCAGTCGACCGGCGGCTGGATCGGCTTCACCGACAAATATTGGCTCTCCGCCCTGATTCCCGACCAGAAGGCCGCCTTCACCGGCCAGATGCGTAAAGGTGCCGGCACGCAGTTCCAGACCGACGTGTCGCTGGCCCCCATCATGGTCGCGCCAGGCAAGGCAGTGACGCAGACCAACCGGCTGTTCGTCGGCGCCAAGGAGGTGAAGACGCTGGAAGCCTATCAAGACGCCGGCGTTCCGCTGTTCGACCGGGCGATCGACTGGGGCTGGTTCTACTGGTTCGAAAAGCCGATCTTCGCCCTGCTCCACTGGCTGTTCGAGCATATCGGCAATTTCGGCGTGGCGATCATCTGCCTGACCTTCGTGGTGCGCGGCCTGATGTTCCCCGTCGCCCAGCGCCAGTTCGCCAGCATGGCGGCGATGCGCGCGGTGCAGCCCAAGATGAAGGCGCTGCAGGAGAAATATAAGGACGACAAGCCCAAGCTCCAGCAGGAGATGATGGAGCTCTACAAGCGCGAGAAGGTGAATCCGCTCGCGGGCTGTCTGCCGATCTTCATCCAGATCCCGATCTTCTTCGCGCTCTACAAGGTGCTGCAGCTCACCATCGAAATGCGCCACCAGCCCTTCGTGTTGTGGATCAAGGATCTGAGCGCGCCCGATCCGCTGCACATCGTCAACCTGTTCGGCCTGTTGCCCTTCACCCCGCCCGCCTTCCTGGGGATCGGCGTGCTGGCGCTGCTGCTGGGCATCAGCATGTACTTCCAGTTCAAGCTGAACCCGGCGCAGATGGACCCGATGCAGCAGCAGGTGTTCGCGATCATGCCGTGGATGATGATGTTCATCATGGCGCCCTTCGCGGCGGGCCTGCTGGTTTACTGGATCACCAACAACTGCCTGTCGATGTTGCAGCAATGGTGGCTCTACAAGCGCCACCCGCAACTCAGCGCAGCGACCGCGAAATAAGGCCGGGGCGTTGACCGAACAGGAACAGGCTGAATTGATCGAGGAAGCGCGCAAGGTCTTTGCCGGCCCCATCGCCTTCCTCAAATCCGCGCCCGACCTCAAATTCCTGCCAGACATGGCGGTGAACGAGGTGGCATTTGCGGGGCGGTCCAATGTCGGCAAATCATCGTTGCTGAATGCGCTGACGAACCGCAACGGCCTTGCCCGCACGTCCAATACGCCGGGGCGGACGCAGGAGCTGAATTTCTTCGACGTGGGCGACCCGTTGCGCTTCCGGCTGGTCGACATGCCGGGCTATGGCTATGCCCGCGCGCCCAAGGACATGGTGCGCAAATGGCGGTTTCTGGTGAACGACTATCTGCGCGGGCGGGCGAAGCTGAAGCGCACGCTGGTGCTGATCGATAGCCGCCACGGCATCAAGGATGTCGATACCGACATCCTCGACATGCTGGACGCTGCGGCGGTCAGCTATCGCATCGTCCTGACCAAGGCGGACAAGGTGAAGGCCAGCCATCTTGCGGAAGTCCACGAGGCCGTGGCCGAGGCGATCCGCAAACGGCCCGCCGCGCATCCGGACATCATCGCGACGTCGAGCGAAAAGGGCATGGGACTTCCCGAATTGCGCGCCGCCGTGCTGGAAAGCGTGACCCAAGGGTGAGGCCCGGCCGATGGTGAGGATCACCTGCCTCTGCGGTCGGATCGGCCTGACGATCGAGAAACGCCCGGCGTTCATCAATGCATGCAACTGCACGCTGTGCAGCAAAACGGGCGCGCACTGGGCCTATCTCGACCCCCGCGAGGTGCGTGTCGAGGGCGCCACGCAAAGCTATTGCCGGGAGGACAAGGACGATCCGGCGGCGGAGATCCAGTTTTGCGGTCGATGCGGATCGACCACCCATTTCACCCTATCCGCCAGCGCGGTATCCCGGTTCGGAAACGGCATGATGGGCGTCAACATGCGCCTGGCCGACGAACGCGATCTGGCGGGAATCGAACTGCGCTATCCTGACGGGCGGTCCTGGTCGGGCACGGGCGACTTCGGCTATGTGCGGGCGCCCCGGATCATCGGCCAGGACGCAAGTTCCGGCTGATCCCCGGCAGGCTTTCCTCGCGGGAGCCGAAGCGGCTAGAAAAGGCTGTACTGCCCACTTCCTTTCAGAGTCCAGGTGGCCAGGGTCTCATGATGCGTGCGCCCGACATGGCTGCATATCAGCATGAACCGGTCGACATGCCAGCCAAAGCCATCGACCCGACGCTGTTCCGGCGGACCGTCGCGGTAGAACAGCGTCTGGTGCGGGCTGAAGCTCCAGCCGGGACGCAGCATCACCCCCGCGCCTTTCATGCCCGCCGCGATCTGCTTCTGAAGCGTGCCGAGCAGCGGCACGCTATGGGACGGACGCAGGGCGGCGGACCGGTTGCCGATGCTGAGCCGGTCCAGCCGCAGGTCGAACGGTTCCGCCATCACGCCTGTCCCGGCGCGCATCAGCGCCTTGATCACCGCATAGGGATATTCGACATAATCGCAGGTGATCGCCAGCGTCACATGCTGGTGATCCACGGCGATGCGCCGGGCGCCGCCGGCGATGGCCTCCGCGAAATGATCCGTCTGGCGGGCGATCAGCAATGTGGGCTTCAGGGCGAAGAACAGGCGGAAGAGGGTCTTGCCGGGCTGGTTTTCCATGACATTTCGCTCCATGCGAATCGGTCGATCATGTTCATGATATGTTCTTTTCCTTCCCAAGGCGAATCCGGTGGAGCCGCCCCTGATTTCATGCGTTTGCGCGATAGGGGACAAGGAGAGTGACTATGATGCAATTGACGCTCGACAGTCTGGCGGAGAAGATGAAGGACATCGATTTCGCGATGCTGTCGACCCATGCCGACGGCGGCCAGATCGGCGCAAGGCCGATGAGCAACAACCAGGATGTCGCCTATGGCGGCGACAGCTTTTATTTCACCACGGAAGACACGCTGATGGTGAAGGACATCGAACGCGATCCGCGCGTCGGCCTGTCCTTTCAGGGGCGTACCGGGTTGCTCAAGCAGAACCCGCTGTTCATCGCCGTGGAGGGCCGCGCCGACCTGATCCGCGATCGCGATGCGTTCCGCGCGCATTGGAACAGCCAGTTGCAGGACTGGTTCGAGGAAGGGCCGGACACGCCCGGCCTTGTCATGATAAAGGTCCAGGCGCAGCGCGCCCATATCTGGGACGGCGAGAATGAGGCTGAACTGGAGCTTGGATGATTCGCGACGGCGCGAGGCCGCACGGCAGAGGGAGACGGGTCGCGCAAACGGTCCTGGCCTTGGCTTTCGGCCTGGCCGGAACCCTGCACCTGACCCGGCCCAGCGGCTTCGTCGCGATCACGCCTGACTGGGTTCCCGCACCCCATATGACGATCGCGCTGACCGGCGTGGCCGAGATCGCCGGCGCCATCGGCCTGATGCTGACGCCGCTGCGCAGGGCGGCGGGCATGGCTCTCGCGCTCTACGCCCTGTGCGTGTGGCCAGCCAATTTCCACCATGCCCTGAACGACATTCCGCTTGGCGGCGTGCATCTGAGCTGGTGGTATCACGGGCCGCGCCTGGCTGCGCAGCCGGTGATCATATGGTGGGCGCTCTGGGCAGGCGGAGCAACGGACTGGCCGTTCAAACGGCAGCGGGCGCGCAGTCCGGTTTCCGGACAAGATGATTGTCTTTGAAGATTGCGGCTCTACTGTGCGCACTTTCCAACGAACAAGCGATCAGAGAGCGATGACCCGGCATATTCCCTGGATAATGATAGCGATTATGGGCGCGGTGGCGCTGTCGGTGGTGGCTGTATCCCGCGGCGAGGCGGTCAATGCGCTGTGGATCGTGGTGGCGGCGGTCAGCAGCTTCCTCGTCGCCTATCGCTATTATGGGCTCTACATCGCGCGAAATGTGATGCGGCTCGACCCGTCGCGGCCCACGCCCGCGATCCGGCGGGCCGATGGCCTCGACTATGTGGCGACCGACCGGACGGTGCTGTTCGGGCATCATTTCGCCGCCATTGCGGGCGCGGGCCCGCTGGTGGGACCGGTGCTGGCGGCGCAGATGGGCTATCTGCCCGGAACGCTCTGGATCATTGCGGGCGTGGTGCTGGCGGGCGCGGTGCAGGACTTCATGGTCCTCTTCATCTCCATGCGCCGCGACGGCAAGTCGCTGGGCGAGCTGATCCGCATGGAAATGGGGCAGGTTGCCGGGACCATCGCGCTGTTCGGCGCCTTCATGATCATGGTCATCATCCTCGCCGTGCTGGCGCTGATCGTGGTGAAGGCGCTGGCGGAAAGCCCCTGGGGCATGTTCACCGTGGCGGCGACGGTGCCGCTGGCGATGGCCATGGGCGCCTATACGCGCTGGATCAGGCCGGGGCGCATCGGGGAAGTGTCGCTGCTGGGACTGGTCGGGCTGCTCGCCGCCATCGTCTATGGGCAGAACATCGCCGCTTCGCCGGTCTGGGGGCCGGCCTTCACCTTCACGCCGGTGCAGCTTTGCTGGATCTTGATCGGCTATGGCGCGGTAGCGTCGGTATTGCCGGTGTGGCTGTTGCTGGCGCCGCGCGATTATCTGTCGACCTTCCTCAAGATCGGGGCGATCGCGGCGCTGGCGATCGGCATCGTCATCATGGCGCCGCCGCTCAAAATGCATGCCGTGACCCAGTTCGTGAACGGCAACGGGCCGGTCTGGTCGGGCGGATTGTTCCCCTTCCTGTTCATCACCATCGCCTGCGGGGCGGTTTCGGGCTTCCATGCCCTGATCGCCAGCGGCACCACGCCCAAGCTGATCGCCAGCGAAGCCCATGCGCCGATGATCGGCTATGGCGCGATGCTGATGGAGGCGTTCGTGGCGATCATGGCGCTGGTGGGCGCGTCGATCCTCGATCCGGGCATCTATTTCACGATGAACAGCCCTGCGGCGGTGATCGGCAAGGACGCGGGCAGCGCGGCGGCGGCGGTGACGGCCATGGGCTTCCCCATCTCGCCCGATCTGATCCTGCAGACCGCGAAGGATGTGGGCGAGCACAGCATCATCTCCCGCGCGGGTGGGGCGCCGACGCTGGCGGTGGCGATGGCGGAGATATTCTCCCATATCATGGGCGGGCCGGCGATGAAGGCCTTCTGGTATCATTTCGCGATCCTGTTCGAGGCATTGTTCATCCTGACAGCCGTGGATGCGGGGACGCGCGCCGGACGCTTCATGTTGCAGGATCTGATCGCGCTGGCGGTGCCCGCCTTCAAGGACAGCAAGAGCATGGCTCCCGGGGTCATCGCAACGGCGCTGACCGTCGCGGCCTGGGGCTTCTTCCTCTATCAGGGCGTGACCGATCCGCTGGGCGGGGTGAACACGCTCTGGCCGGTGTTCGGCATTTCCAACCAGATGCTGGCGGCCATCGCACTGATGCTGGGAACGGCGGTGCTGTTCCGGATGAAGCGGGACCGCTTCGCCTGGGTGACGCTGATCCCGACCGCCTGGCTGCTGATCTGCACCCTGTCGGCGGGCTTCCTCAAGCTGTTTTCCGCCGATGCGAAGGTCGGTTTCCTGGCGCATGCCGCCCGGTTCAGCGCCGCGGCGGGCGATGGCGAGGTGCTGGTCCCCGCCAAGTCGATGGCGGAGATGCGGCAGATCATCTTCAACGACCGGATCGACGCGGCGCTGGTCGCGGTCTTCCTGTTCGTGGTGTTGGCGGTGCTGCTGTTCACCATCCGCACCTGCCTCGCCGCGCGGAAGGTGGCGGCGCCGACCGCACGGGAAATTCCGGCGCAACTGGTCCCGGCGGAATGAGCATCTTCCTCCACCGGCTGCGGCAGATGGCGCATATGATGGTCGGGGTGCCGGATTATGACGCCTATCTGCGCCATATGCGGGCGCATCATCCCGAGCGTGCGCCGATGGACCGGACAGCCTTCTTCCGGGAGCGGCAGGAGTCGCGTTATGGGGGCAGGAATGGGGGGAAGTGCTGCTAGGGCTGGCCGCCCTCCCCTTCGTCGATGGGGAGGCTTGGCTTAGAGCCAATCGACATTCAGCCCTGACGGCCTGCAAATGACGCTTTTCCGTGCTTCCGGTGCTCTCCTACTTTGAGTAGGCTGCGCTCCGGGTCACGGAAAACCACCATTTTACCTTCGGTGGTCTTCGGCTCGGCTCGTCATCTTCTGAATGTCGATTGTCTCTAGCGCTTGGCGTTGAAGCCCGCGACCATGCCGGCTGCGATGGAGAGGGCGATTTCCGCCGCGCCTATCGCCCCTATGTCGAGGCCGGCGGGGCCGTCTATGCGCGCCAGTTCTTCCGCCGAAAAGCCCAGAGCAGCCAGCCGTTCCAATCGCGCCGCATGGCTTTTGCGCGATCCCAGCGCGGCGATGTAGCCCGTCGGCCCACGCAGCGCCGCCGCCAAGGCGGGATCATCGATCTTGATGTCGTGGCTGAGCGTCACGACCGCGGTGGATTCGCCGGGAAAACGGGCCGCAACCGCTTCGTCCGGCCAGCGGTCGTCCAGTTCGACGCCAGGGAAGCGCTCCTCCGTCAGGAAACGGCCGCGCGGATCGATGACGACGGGAGTGACGCCGATTGCCCGCGCCAGTGCGCTGAGCGACTGGGCGATCTGCACAGCACCGACGATCAGCAATCTGCGGGGCGGATCGTAGCGGTTGTGGAACTGCCCCTCCCCCGCCCCTTCCCGCGTGAGGCCGGTCGCAAGATCCGTCGACAGGGTGAGCGCCCTGCCCTTCTCGCTTTCCGCCGCGATCCGCTCGAACAATGCGGGGTCGAAGCCTTCCGGGCTGACCGGCTGGACCAGCACGCTGATTTCCCCGCCACAGGGCAGGCCTACCGCCCAGGCGTCGCCATCGGCCACGCCATAGGTTTCCAGATTCGCCGGCCGTCCCCCGATCACCTCCGCCGCGCGCTGGAGCACGTCGGTCTCGACGCATCCGCCGGATATGCTGCCTTCGAACCGGCCGTCCTCATGCACGATCATATGGCTGCCGCGCGGCCGGGGCGCGGAGCCCCAGGTCGACACCACCGTCGCCAGCGCCAGCCGCGCCCCACGCCATTCGGTGGCCTTGCGGATGGCCGCGCCATTGTCGTTCAAAAGCCTGCCTCCCAGAGCGATTTCCAGCAATCGAACCGATCGCTGGTCAAGAAATCGCGGACAATAAAGAGATTATAGCGGCGATCTGATTCAATCACATCGAAACCCGCCCTAAACCAGCCGTCTTCCTGTCCATACCACCCGACCCACGATCACGACCAGCGCCGGATCGATGTCGATCCAGTCGGGATAATGGGGATTGTCGCTGAGCACGGAGAAAAAACCCCTGCGCGGCCCCATGGCCACGCGCTTTACCATGAGCACCCCGTCGAGCCGCAGCACATAGACGCCGTCGCGCAGCCGCCCCGCATCGTCGTCATGATTGACCATGATCTCATCGCCATCGCTGAGCGTGGGGGCCATGGATTCGCCATCGACGCGGATGATCGATATTTTCTGCGGCCGAACGCCCAGATGACGCAGCCAGTTGGCGTCGAAGGCCATCAGGCCGGCCGCCCGCTCATCCTCGTCCAGCGAACCCGGCCCAGCCGAAGCGCCCAGCGAAAGCCGCGGCACGCTGACCACCGAAGGCAGCGACCGCACCCTGACCGGCGGGGTTCCGCGCGGGACCGACCCGCCCAGCATTTCCTCCGCCACGCCGAAATAGCGGGCCAATATGCGCCGGTCCTCCTCATCCAGCTTCCGCGGCGTGCCCCTTTTTATGAACTGCTGGATATAGGCGGGATTGCGGTTCAACAGGCGCGAAAGATCGGAATAGCTGTCGCCCCGCTCGGCAATCAGCCGCTCCAGCACCATGCGCGGATCTTCTCCAATACCGACCATATCTCATCCATTACTGATAGGAATTTTCCTAGACAAGTAGGAAATTAGGCAACATGAAAATCACCTGAGGGATTCGCGCAGGCGGATCGAATCGACAGAGGAGAAGCGGGACTATGCTGTTGCGAGAGGTCGAAAAATTTCTGCGGGAAAACGGCATTCCCGCGACCCGGTTCGGCCGCGAGAGCGTGCGCGATCCCCGGCTGGTCTTCGACCTGCGCAGGGGCCGCGAACCCGGCATGAGAATGAAGAGGCGAGTAGAACATTTCATGAACACATATCGCAGGAGCATGGGCGAATGACAAGCATCCACGTGAACGCTCCCATCCGGAATCTGCTCCAAAATGAAGGTGCGGCGAAAGCGCGCGACCCCCTGCCCCGTCTGCTGTCGCAACTGATCGCGCGGGCGGGTGGAACCGTCATGGTGGAACGCGCCGTCAGCCGTCCCTGGGCGAGCGCGCTGTTCCAGGGGCGGCGCCATGTCGTCGCGCTGACCCTGGCCGGGCCCGATGCGGCCGAGCGGCGCGCAGCCTTTGTCCAGGGAATCGAAGAAGCGGAATGGAGCCTGTCCGGCCATTTCGTCGCGGACATCAGCATCGACTGCCGCCGTCCGGTGCCGGGCGGCGAGTGGGTCGAATTGTCGGCGCTCACCATAGAGGACTGGTGAGAGCCATCAAGGGAGAGCGCCCGTCAGCGCGCTCTCGCCTGCCGGTTCAGCGGGCGCGGCCGGCCATGGTCCGCAAAGTCCCCAGAGCGGCGCGCAGGGCCTCATCGACGCCCTGCTCCACCTTATCGCGCACGGGCACGGCGGCTTCGACCGGCATGTCGGCCAGAACGGAGGCCGGCCGGCCCATGCGCTTGCGCTGGGCAAGACCCTGTTCCAGCCTTTGGGTCAGCTCCGCCAATGAAAGATGCTCGATGGGCGCAGGCGCGGGAGCGGTCTCGGGCTGCGCCGGCTGCGCGATCTCCTGAGGGTCGGCATCGACGGTCTCCGACGAAAATGCGCGCTGCAGGCGTGCGAAGGCCGTTTCCTCCGTCATCTTGTCCGGCATGCCGGGAATGGAAAGGCTGCCCGGCGCGGTGATGGGCGCCTCGACAGCGGCTTCCGCCTCCCCATCTTCGCGTCCGGGCGCGGTGCGGGCGAAAATGTCGAGGCCGCCAAAGTCGCGGCTGGCGAAGATCGGCGGACGCGCGGGGGCATCGGGATGGGCGTCGGCACGGCGCAGCGCCGGACCCGACCTGCTCCGGTCACGCGACAGCCAGTTCAGCTTCGACAATGCAAAACCCATTTCACTCACTCCTGCGGCGCCGTTCCCGCGCCCTTGCTTGTCATGCGTCAGCAGAGCGACGCGCTTTTCCCTTTGTCCCGCCCAGATCAGGCCCAGGACCATCGCCGCGCCGAAACCCGCCAGCAGCAGACGGGCCTTCAGCCCCAGCGGCGGCGCGGCGGCCGGGATGACTTCGCTAAGGCCACTCGACGCCACGACCGTTTCGACCAGCCCTGTGGGCAGCGAGAAGAGGAGCAGCCCGGCCCCGAGCGCGCCCGAAAGCGCCTTCAGCAGCCCACGCATTCTTCTCACGCCGCCGCACGCGCCCCTTCAGGGCGCGCCAGCAATTGCCGATAGACGGGTTCGTAGCGAAGAATGTTTGACGACCAGTTACGCTCCCGCTCCACAAAGGCGCGCGCCGCCGCGCGCCGCTCTTCCCAGAAGCCGCGATCCGCGAACATCCCCGCCAGCGCGGCGGCAAGGGCGGGCGGATCGTCAGGCGCGAACAGCGTGCCGGTGACGCCATGTTCGATCAGTTCGCGATGGCCGCCGACGCTGGACGCGGCGACCAGCCGACCCTGCGCCATCGCCTCCAGCGGCTTCAACGGCGTCACCAGATCGGTGAGGCGCATCGACTTGCGCGGATAGGCGAGGATGTCGACCTGCGCATAATAATCCTCGACCTGATCGTGCGGCACGCGGCCGACGAAGACGATATGGTCGGCAAAGGGCGAGGCCATGGCCCGGTCGCGCAACGCCTGCTCGCACGGGCCGCCGCCGACCAGCAGCAGCTTCGCCTTCGGGCGGGCGCGCACGAGTTTCGGCAGGGCGGCGATCAGGTCGTCCAGCCCCTCATAATCGTAGAAGCTGCCGATGAAGCCGACAACGTCGGCGCCCTCCAGCCCCAGTTGCGCGGTCAGCGCAGGATCGCGGGGAACGGGCGTGCCGAACTGGTCCATGTCGACGCCATTGGGCGAGACGATGATCTTGGCCGCGTCGATTCCCCGCGCCACCAGATCGCCGCGCAGGCCTTCGCAGATCACGGCAACCGCATCGGCTGCGCGGACGGCATGGGTTTCCAGTTGCCGTGTCAGCCAGTAGCGCGGACTGCCCTCCGTCCCGGTGCCGTTGCCGACCGCCGCATCCTCCCAGAAAGCGCGGATCTCGTAGATCATGGGGATATTGTGCCGCTTCGCCACCTTCTGCGCCGCGATCGCGTTCAGCACCGGCGAGTGGGCGTGGATGATGTCGGGCCGCCACTGGCGCACCAGCATATCGATGGCGTCGGCATGGGCGGAAATGTCGCGCCATTCGCGCAGCAGCGGATGGCCGCCGGTCGATTCGCCGGGCGTGCGGTGGAAATGCAGGCCGTCGACCACCTCCTCCAGCGGCCCCGGCGCGGCATGGCGATGGCCGGTGATGCCGCGCACGTCCCAGCCCTTCGCCAATTGCGCCCGCAGGATCGCGCGGGTGCGGAAGGTGTATCCGCTATGCATGGGCAGGCTGTGGTCCAGCACATGGAGAATCCGTGTCATGGCGACGAGTCTTGCCGAAAAAGGTTTAACGGGCCGTCAACTCTGTTGGGTTAGGGGTGGGAGGGTTCGGGCTTCAGTACAACATGCTCCTGCGAAGGCAGAAGCCTAGTCCTGCCGTCCGGCCTGGGCTTCTGCCTTTGCAGGAGCATGTTGGAAGTGACGGATAGCTCAAGCACGCGATGATCGACGCCCTTTCCCTTCTCATCAGCCATGGCGTCATTCTGCTGGCGGCCTGGCGGCTGCTGTCGCGGCCCGATCTGGATCGCGATCCTCCCTCCGGCCTGGAGGCGGAGAGCGGCGATGCGTGACCTGTTCTTCGTCGCCTTCCTCGGCGCTTTCTTCCTGCTGGGCTTCCGCAGGCCGTTCCTGCTGATCGCGGTCTATGCCTATATCGACATCGTTTCGCCCCAACGGCTCTCCTATTTCCTGCTGAACAGCATCCCCATCTCCTTCATCGCCTTCGTACTGGCGGTGGGGGCGTGGCTGCTGGTGGACGACAAGAAGGATTGCCGACTGTCTGCGCGGCAGGCGATCCTGCTGCTGTTGTTAGTCTGGTGCGGCTATACCACGGCGACGGCAGACTTTCCGATCAACGCCGCGAGCAAATGGGCTTGGGTGTGGAAGGCGATGCTGTTCGCCATCTTCCTGCCCGTCACCCTGCGCACCCGCCTGCGGATCGAGGCGCTGGCCCTGTTCATGGTGCTCTGCGCCAGCACGATCATCATCAATGGGGGCATGAAGACGGCGCTGTCGGGGGGCGGCTATGGCGTGCTGAACCTGATGGTCGACAACAATAGCGGCCTTTATGAAGGCAGCATCATTTCGACCGTCGCCATTTCGCTGATCCCGCTGATCCTCTGGCTGTCGCAACATGGCACCGTCTTTCCGCCCGACTGGCGGGTCAGGCTGTTCGCCTATGCGCTCTGTTTCGCCTGCCTTCTGATGCCCATCGGCACGGAGGCGCGCACGGGCCTTGTCTGCATCGCCGTGCTGGCGGGGCTGATGCTGATGCGGTCGAAGCGGCGGTTCATCTACGGCCCGCTGATGGCGCTGGCGGCGCTGGCGACCATCCCCTTCCTGCCGGCCAGCTTCACGCAGCGCATGTCGACCATAGAGAATCACAGCCAGGACGAAAGCGCCTCCACCCGGCTGGCCGTGTGGAAATGGACGCTGGACTATGTGGGCGAGCATCCGGGCGGCGGCGGTTTCGACAATTATCTGCAGAACAGGTTCACCTATGTCATGCAGGAGCGGGTGATCGACGCCGCCGGATCGCGCATGGAAAAGCGCATCGTCACCGACCATGGCCGCGCCTATCACAGCGCCTATTTCGAGATGCTGGGCGAGCAGGGCTATTTCGGCTTCTTCCTCTGGGCGCTGCTGCACCTCATCTGCTTCATCCGGACGGAGGCGATCCGGCGCATGTACCGGAACCGGGAAGGCGATGAAGCCTGGGTGTCGCCCTTCGCGCTCGCCCTGCAACAGGGCCATGTCATCTATATGGTGGGATCGCTGTTCGTGGGCATCGCCTATCAGCCCTTCATCTTCATGATGCTGTCGTTGCAGATCGGCCTCGACACCTATTTGACCCGGAAGCGCAAGTTGGCCGCGCGCCAGCCGTTATTTCCCGCAACACCCGTCGCGCAAGGGAGCGCCGCATGAAGGGCGAACTGAAGATATTGGGCGCGGCCCACGGCCTGCTGCTGGGGCTGGTGCTCGCCGCGCCGCTGATTGCGCCGGCGCTGCTGCCATGGGGCGCCGAAGCGCTGTTCATCATCGCCGCCTTCCAGTTGCGGCTGGCCGACCGGCGCTGGGATACCCGCGCGGGGTTGCAGGGGTGGATCAGCCACATCCGCATGGCGCCGTTGCGACTGGTGCCCTGGGCCGGGACGGCGGTCGTGGCGCTGATCGCGGGACCGGAGCAGGCCCGGCTCGCCACCGCAATCCTCATCGCCGTCGCCATGGGCGAATTGCTGATCTATCCGGTCATCGCCCATCTGCTCGGCCGCATGCCGCGCCTGGGTCTGGCGGGCGCGATCCTGCTGCTGCTGATCGGCTGCGGCCTGGCGGAACCGGCACAGGCGGCGCGTTTCGCCATGGCCTTCGCGCTGGGCGTCGGCGGATGCGTCTTCTGGCTGCGCGGGCCCGATGGCGAGCCGGGCGCGACTTTGCTGGCGCTGGGCGGATCGGCCGCCGCGACGGCAATCGCCCTGCTGCTGCCGGTGGCGCAGTCCGTGGCGATTCCCGCCGCGATCCTTTGCCTGACGCTGACGCTCGCCCATCTGTCGGTGATGCGCCGTCACCCGCTCCATTGGCGGTTGCCCAGCGGCATGCGGTTCATGCGGATTCATTGAGGGTTGCGCTTCGGTCATTGGCCACTTCCAGCCATTCCCCTATCGCGCATTGCGGAACGAAGCGAGGAACGGCGGGTTGAGGAAAAACCATGCCGCCCGATTCCCTCGTCCATGCCAATGACAGCCTGCCGGGCATCACGCGCCGGGCGATGAAAAGAGGATGGGCCTATTTCGACGCCAGCGGCGCGCGCATCACCGACCGGGAAGAGATCGACCGGCTGAACGCCATCGCCATGCCGCCCGCCTATCGCGACTGCTGGTTCTGTCCCCATCCGCACGGTCATATCCAGGCGACCGGCTATGACGACCGGGGCCGCAAGCAATATCGCTATCACCTCGATTTCCGCGCCGCGCGGGAGGCGGAGAAATATGCCGGCTGCCCCGCCTTCGGCCGCGCCCTGCCCAGGCTGCGCGCCCGGATCGAAGCCGACCTGTCCAGGCGCGGCCTGCGCAAGGAAAAGACGCTGGCAGCCGTCGTGCGCCTGCTCGACCTGGCGAAGGTGCGCGTCGGCAACGAGCAATATGCCGCCGCGAACAAGAGCTTCGGCGCGACCACGCTGCGCCGCCGCCATGTCGACCTGCGCGGACAGGCGCTGCGCCTGCGTTACCGGGCCAAGTCGGGGCGGGAGCATGAGCTGACCGTCACCGACCGCCGCCTCGTCCGCTTCGTTCGCGCCGTACAGGATCTGCCGGGACAGCATCTGTTCCAATATCTGGATGAGGAAGGCGTCGCCCGGCCCATCACCTCGGGCGACGTCAACGCCTATATAGCCGAAGCCATGGGCGGCGATTTCACCGCCAAGCATTTCCGCACCTGGGGCGCCTCCGTCATTGCCTTCGAAACGCTGGCGGCGGGCAGCATGTCGCTCAAGCAGATGATCGAGCCGGTCGCCGCCGCGCTGGGCAACACCCCGGCGATCAGCCGCAAAAGCTATATCCACCCCGCGCTGATCGAGCTTTGCCGCAACGGACAGGATGCATGGCGACAGGGGCTTCGCCTGCCGCGCGCAACCCGCTATCTTTCCCGTTACGAACGCGGACTGATCGCCTTTCTGGAGGATGCCGGCGGCACGGCCGCCCTTCCGATGGCGGCCTGATCCGCATCCAGAACCGCAAGGATATTCATGGCCGCCAAGAAAGATACCGCCACCCTGCCGCAGATCGACGTCCGCCCGCCCAATCTGGCCGAGATGTGGCAGTCGACGGTCCACTGGTTCTCGCTCCACTATCTGCAGATCCTGATCGCCATCGGCGCGGCTGTGGCCATCTACAGCCTTTTGACGGCGCTGCGCAGCGTGGGCGGACGGTTGAAGGGGCATCCCGGCGACACTCTGGGCCTTGCCAACGTCGCCGGCCGCGCCTTTGCCCGCACCACCCATTTCTTCATGGCGATGGTCGCCGCGCGGCTGGTGGTGAGCTATGCCCGGCCGCCGGAGATGGTGCTGAAGACCGTCGTCTTCCTCTTCACCATCGCCGCCGTCTTCCAATGCGCCATCTGGGCGCGGGAAATCATATTGGGTCTGGTGGAACGGCGCACCTCGGCGGACGAGAGCCAGAGCCTGGCCAACGCCATGGGCCTGATCCGCGTACTCGTGACCTTCGCTCTGTTCGCCATCGCGCTGATCGTCGTGCTGGACAATCTGGGGGTGAATGTCACCGGCCTGGTCGCGGGCCTGGGCATCGGCGGCATCGCCATCGGCCTTGCGGCGCAGGGCATCTTCTCCGACCTGTTCGCCGCCTTGTCGATCATCTTCGACAAACCCTTCCGGCAGGGCGAGGTCATCACCTATGACCAGACCACCGCCCGGGTGGAGCGCATCGGCCTTAAGAGCACGCATCTGCGCGCGATGAGCGGCGAGAAGAAGGTGATCTCCAACGCCAACCTCCTCCAGAAGGAGATCACCAGCCTGCAGACGCTGGCGCAGCGGCGCGTGACCTTCGCCATCGGCATCATCTACCAGACGCCGGAGGACAAGGCCGACGCCATCCCCGCCATGCTGAAGGAGATCGTGGAGGCGGAGGGGCATATCTTCGTCAATGCGGGGCTGGTCAGCTTCGGCGCCAGTTCGCTCGACTATCAGCTCAATTTCGACGTGCCCGACCCCGACACCCATGATTATTTCCTTTCGCGGCACCGCGTGGGCCTGGCCATCTGGAAGCGCTTCAATGCGGAGGGGATCGAATTCGCCTATCCAACGCAGACCAGCTTTACCGCCGCGCCCGACGGCCGGGCGATCATGCCCTATCCGGAGGTGCAGCCCGTGGTGCGCGTGGACCAGCCGGGGGGCAGCGCCCCCGCCTGACTCGCCTGACCGCATATCGGACTCGCCTTGCCTGCTCCCGCTTGCCCGGCGCATCGGCCGGAGTCAGGCGGGTGCAATGACGAACGGACATTTCGGAACAGCCATGAAAACCTGTTATTTGCTGGCCGCCGCTGCGCTCGCCTTCACCCCTGCCGCCCATGCCGAAGGGATCGGGGCCGAGGTGAATTACGGACGCGCGGACGGGCATTGGGGCACGGAAATCGGCGCCGGCTATGCGATGGATATTGCCGGCTTCAGCCTGACGCCGGGCGGCGGCGTCTATCTGCGCGATGGCGACACGAAGCTCTATGGGCGCGTCGAGGCGACCTACACCCTCCCCGCTTCCGCCACCATCGGCGCGGGCGTGCGCTTCAGCGGCGACAATATGCGGCCCTATGCGACGCTCGCCATGCCGCTGATCCCCAAGCTGCGCGCCAAGGCCAATGTGGGGCCGAAATATTATGCGGTGGGATTGACGCTAGGATATTGAGGGTCGCCCCCCTCTCCTCCTTCGTCATGCTGGGAGATAACTTAATCCAAGCCCCATAGCCCGCCAGGCAGCAGCAGCCCGTCGCGCAGTTCCAGCCCCCCTTCCCGATCCTTCGCCAGCAGCAGCGCGCCATCCAGATCGATCCAGTCCGCCCCCTGCGCCACCAGCGCGGCCGGAGCCATGCCCAGCGACGTGCCCAGCATGCAGCCGACCATCACGCGGAATCCCCGCGCCCGCGCCTCTCGCGACAGGGCCAGCGCCTCGGTCAGCCCACCCGCCTTGTCGAGCTTGATGTTCACTGCGTCGAAATCCGCCAGCCGGTCGAGATCGGCCCGCGTATGACAGCTCTCGTCCGCGCAGAGCGGCAACGGCGACCTGATCCCCGCCAGCCGCTCTTCCCTGCCGTGGAAGACCGGCTGTTCGACCATCTCCACGCCCAGTTCCGCCAGCGCCTGCGCCTCCGCCACAATGTCCAGATCGTGCCAGCTTTCATTGGCGTCGACGATCAGCCGGACGTCCGGCGCGCCCGCCCGCACCGCCGCGATCCTCGCCCGGTCGCCATCCCCGGTCAGCTTGCATTTGAGCAGGCCGAAGCCGCGCCCCGCCGCTGCCCGCGCATCCGCCTCCATCTTCTCCGGATCGCCCAGGCTGATGGTGAAGGCGGTGGGCAGGGGCCTGGGCTCCTCCAGCCCCGCCAGCTTCCACACCGGCACCCCGGCGCGCTTCGCCTCCAGGTCCCAGAGCGCGCAGTCCAGCGCGTTGCGGGCGGCCCCGCGCGGCATGGCGCTCAGCAGCGCCTCCCGCTCCAGCGGCCCGGCATAGGCGTCGATCGCCGCCGCGCAGCCTTCCGCCGTCTCGCCCTCATAATAGATCGCCGTGCCCTCGCCCCGCCCGACATGCGCGCCATCGCCCACCGTGCAGACCACGACATCCACCGACGTCTTCGCGCCCCGGCTGATGATGAAGGCCCCCGCGACCGGCCAACGTTCAACAGTCGCGGATATGATGCGTGTCATCGGCGTTCCCTGTGCTGGCGATATACGGGTCCAAGCGAACCGGCTATCCCGCCGCATAACCAGTCTCGACCCGCAGATAAAGGATAGGCGCACCCGTGACCTCCAGAGAATTGACCGGTTTCCTGTCCCTCAGCGAAGCCGATGCCGTGGCGGCCCGGCGCCGCCTGTCCGACATGATCTGGCGCGTCGGCTTCGGCGCGATCACCTGGCCCTGGCTGCTGGCCAGCCTGTCGGGCGGGCGCAAGGCGGACAAGCGCGCGCTGCTCGACGAGCTTGGCCTGCCCCATGACGCCCTGCCGCATCTGGGGAGCTGGAAGGCCGATGTCGGTTTCCTGCGCCATATCGTGCGGGAAATCGCCCGGCTGCGGCCCGCCCATGTGGTGGAACTGGGGGCAGGCGCATCGACGCTGATCGCCGCGCGCGCTTTGGCGCTGCACGGCGGGGGGCGGCTGACCAGCTTCGACCAGCATGACGGCTTCGTGCAGGCGACCCGCAACTGGCTGGCCGACCATGGGCTTACGGCCGATCTGCGCCACGCGCCGCTGGTTGCGGAAAGCGAGGACTGGCCGGGCCGCTGGTACGACATCGACAGCCTGCCCGACAGCATCGACCTGCTGATCATCGACGGGCCGCCCTGGGCGGTGCATCCGATGGTGCGCGGCGCGGCGGACAACCTGTTCGCGCGCCTGTCTCCGGGCGCGGTCGTGCTGCTGGACGACGCGGCCCGTCCCGGCGAGCGGATTGTCGCCCGGCGCTGGCGCAAGCGCTGGCCGCATATCGACTTCCGCCTGAAGCATGACGGGACCAAGGGCACGCTGGTGGGCCGCCGCCGCGACACATCGATCCCCGTCGCCAATGACAATGATCATGGCCGGGCATGGCGCCATCTCGGCCGGGCGGCGGGCATCGCCGCGCTGGTCGCCACCGGCTGGATCGCGCGGGGCGAGCTGGGCGAATTTCCGCAGGCGGCGCAGGCCACCACCTTCCTGGACGAAGCCGCCGCATCGCACCGCACCGGGCTGCTGCGCCAGAGCATGGCGTCCCAGGTGGAGAGCGCCACGCTCAACCCCGGCGAGATACAGCGTTCGACCGGCATCGTCCTGCCGCCGCTGCCGGCCCAGTGGCGCATCCATGACGTGCAGCTTTACCCGACGCCGGACAGCCCCGCCGTCGCCGTGTCGATCACCACGCCGGAGGGCGAGCAGCTCTCCTTCTTCGCGGACCGGGCCGAAACCCCGGCGGAGGCGAGGCCGCTGCTCGCGCGGCGCGCCGATGACGTCATCGCTTATTGGGAAGCGGGCGACATGGCCTATGCCCTGACCGGCCGTGCCGGACCGCAGCGCATCATGGCGCTGGCGGCGGAGATCGCGCCCGCCGGTTAGCGCCCGGTCGGATTTCGGAACCGGGAAATGTTCCCTTTCACGCAAAATCCCTTTAGAGCGCGGCGCCATGGAGGATGTGGACCAACCATCGCCGCGCGACAAGGCGCGCCCCCCACTCGGCAGCCTGGCGATGATCTGGCGCTTCGCCAGCCGCTATCCGGGCCGCATCGCCGGGGCGCTCGCCGCGCTGCTGATCTCGTCCGCCGCGACGCTGGCGATTCCCAGCGGGTTCCGGCTGGTCATCGACCGCGGCTTCATGGGCGGCGGCGACATCAGCCGCTGGTTCGAATATCTGTTCCTGATCGTGGTGGTCCTGGCATTGGCGACGGCCGCCCGCTTCTATTTCGTGTCCTGGCTGGGGGAGCGCGTCGTCGCTGACATCCGGTCGGCCACCCAGGCCAATCTGCTGCGGCAGGAACCCCGCTTCTTCGAGGAAAACCGCCCCTCCGAAATCGCGTCGCGCATGACCGCCGACACGGCCATCATCGACCAGGTGGTGGGATCGACCGTGTCGATCGCGCTGCGCAATGTGGTAACGGGCACCGGCGGCCTCATCTATCTTTTCGCGCTGGCGCCCAAGCTTGCCGGGCTGCTGCTGCTGGGCATTCCGGTCATATTGGTGGCGATCATCGGCCTTGGCCGCCGCGTGCGCGCCCTGTCGCGGGCAAGCCAGGACCGGCTGGCCGATGTCGGCAGCGTCACGTCGGAAACGCTGGGCGCGATGAAGATCGTGCAGGCCTTCGGTCAGGAAGGACGGGAAGCGGCGCGATTCGACAGCACGGTCGAGGCGGGTTTCGCCACGGCGCGCCGCCGGATCGCCCTGCGCGCGGCGATGACCGCCATCGTCATCGCACTGGTCTTCGGATCGATCACGGCGGTCATGTGGCAGGGCGCGCTGGACGTCGCCGCCGGACGCCTGTCGGGCGGCAGCATCGCCGCCTTCGTGCTGACCGGCGGGCTTGTCGCAGGCGCGTTCGGCGCGTTGTCGGAGACCTGGGGCGACCTGCTGCGCGGAGCGGGCGCCGCCGGACGGCTGCATGAACTGATGAGCGCCGTACCGCAGATAACCCCGCCGCCCCGTCCCGTCCCGGTGCCGCGAACCGAGCATGGCGCGCATCTCCAGTTCGAGGACGTGCATTTCCGCTATCCCACACGGCCCGACCAGGCGGCCCTGCATGGCATTTCCGTCGACATCGCGCCGGGCGAAACGGTCGCCATCGTCGGCCCTTCCGGCGCGGGGAAGTCCACCCTGATCCAGCTGGCGCTGCGCTTCTACGATCCGGATTCGGGCGTGATCCGCCTGAACGACGTGCCCCTGCCCGAGGCCGATCCGGCCGAGGTGCGCGGCATGATGGCCATGGTGCCGCAGGAAAGCATCATCTTCGCCGCCTCCGCGCGCGACAATCTTCGCTACGGGCGATGGGACGCCAGCGACGAGCAGATCTGGGCCGCAGCCCGCGCCGCCAATGCGGAGGGTTTCCTGCGCGCCCTGCCGCAGGGCCTTGACAGCTTTCTGGGCGAAGGCGGCGCGCGCCTTTCGGGCGGCCAGCGCCAGCGCCTGTCCATCGCCCGCGCCCTTCTGCGCGATGCGCCGATCCTGCTGCTGGACGAAGCGACCTCCGCCCTCGACGCCGAATCGGAACGGCTGGTGCAGGATGCCCTCGGCCGGCTGATGCAGGGCCGCACCACCATCGTCATCGCCCACCGGCTGGCCACGGTCAGGGCCGCCGACCGCATCCTCGTGCTGGACGAAGGGCGGCTGGTCGAACAGGGCGACCATGCCACGCTGATGCGGCAGAAGGGCCTCTATGCGCGGCTGGCCAACCTCCAGTTTCAGGATGTCGCCGCAGGCTGACGGCATGGGCCGCCATGCCTCGCACCGGGACATGCGCCAAGCCGACGGTCAGTGGGTGCGGCTGGTGACGTTGGCGGTGCCGTCGGCCTGAATTTCGATCAGATGCGCCGTGCCGTCATTGCACGCGGCCTTCCAGCCCTTGACGCCGGGCCGCACCTCGGTCCGCTCCGACCGGATGACGGTCGGGCAAGCCGCGCCCGACGCCCGCACCGCGCGTTCCAGCACGCCGTTGCGCTGGGCCTCGTCAAGCTTCGCGACGGCGGCCGCGGCGCCGGTTTCGGGCGTATCCCGGCGGTCGACCGCGGTGATCCGGTCGCTGCTCTCGCCACAGCCCATCAGGGTGAGGACCCCCGCCAGCACCATCCATATGCGCATGCTTATCCTTTCGCTTGGGCGGCAAACCCGTCCGTCGCCCGGATGAGCGCGTCCAATATGCCGGGTTCGTTGAACGCATGGCCCGCCCCTTCGATCATCTCGAAGCGCGCCCCGGGCCAGGCCCTGTGCAGCGCCCAGGCGGTTTCTGCGGGGCAGGCCATGTCATAGCGGCCCTGCACGATGACGCCGGGGATGCCCGCCAGTTTCCCGGCGTCGCGGATGAGCTGCCCCTCCTCCAGCCAGCCGCCATGGACGAAGTAATGATTTTCGATCCGCGCGAAGGCGAGCGCGAAATCATCGGCCTCATGCGTGGCGGACAGCGCTTCGTCGGGCAGCAGGCGGATGGTCTCGCCCTCCCAGACGCTCCAGGCCTTGGCCGCGGCGATCTGCCGCGTGCGATCGTCGCCGGTCAGGATCCGGCGATAGGCGTGGAGCAGGTCGCCACGCTCCGCCTCCGGAATGGGCGCGACGAAACGTTCCCATTTGTCCGGATAGATGCGGCTGGCGCCCTGCTGATAATACCAGTCGATCTCCTGCTTGCGGATGGTGAAGATGCCGCGCAGCACCAGTTCGGTCACGCGGTCGGCATGGGTCTGGGCATAGGCCAGCGCCAGCGTGGATCCCCAGCTTCCGCCGAAGACCAGCCATCGGTCGACGCCCATCATCTGCCGCAGGCGTTCGATGTCCGCGACCAGGTGCCAGCTCGTATTCGCCTCCAGCTCCGCATGGGGCGTCGAGCGACCGCAGCCGCGCTGGTCGAAGAGGAGGACGTCGTAGCGTTCCGGATCGAACAGGCGGCGGTGGTCGGGCGATATGCCGCCGCCCGGCCCGCCATGCAGGAAGACGGCCGGCTTGGCGCCCGGCGTCCCGGCCCGCTCCCAATAGACGCGGTGGCCATCCCCCATGTCGAGATGTCCGGAAGCGAAGGGTTCGATGGCGGGATAGAGCGTGCGCATGCGCAAAGGTGTAGAAAGTCTGGCGGGCAATGCAATCGGCAGACGCGCGATCCCCTTCCGGCATGGCAGGTCGCAGTCCCGCCGCCAGGGTCTTTTGCGATGCGGCCCGACCCGGGCGGCACGATGCCGGATTACATTTTGCGACAAATCTTTATGGGCATTGCCAGAGTCTTGCGACAACTTCCCCCTAGAGGGAGGGCATTCAGGGTTTGATCCTAAGGGGTAAACAGTGCGCCGTTCCTTTGCCTGTCTTCTGTTTCCGTTGATGATGAGTGCGGCGCCGGGCGCGCTGATGGCGCAGACCGAGGAGCCGAGGGGCCCGGCCGGGCAGATGGATGATGCCGATGAGATCGTCGTCACCGGCCAGCCTGAACGCGGCGCGGTGGTCGGCAATGTCAAGCCGGAGCAGCAGCTTTCCCCCGCCGATGTCCGCGCCCTGGGCGTCACGTCCATATCCGAAATGATCTCCGAACTGTCGCCTCAGACCAATGGGACGCCGGTGATCCTGCTGAACGGCAAGCGGATCTCCAGCTTTTCGGAAATTCAGGACATCCCGTCCGAAGCGGTGGCGCGGGTCGACATCCTGCCCGAACAGGTGGCGCTCAGCTATGGCTATGCGCCGACGCAGAAGGTGGTGAACATCGTGCTGCGCCAGCGGTTCCGCGCCGAAACGGTGGACCTGCGCGCGGGCACAACGACGCAGGGCGGGCGGGAGAACGGCTCGGCGGAAGGCGGGCTGCTGCGCATCCGGGGCGATAATCGCTTCACCCTCAACCTGCAGTACAAGACCGCCGCATCCCTGCTGGAGAGCGAGCGCGGCGTGGTGCCGACCGTGCAGGGTGAGCAGGCCAACCGGCAATCGGGCATCGACGCCTTTCTGGTGGGCGGGAATGGCATGACCGGCGGCGAGTTGGCCCATCATCGCACGCTCAGCCCGGCGACGGAGAGCTTCGCCGCCAATGCGACGCTGGCCCGCGCCCTGGGCAAGGTGTCCATGACCGTCAACGGGCGGCTGGAACTGTCCGACAATGACAGCCTGCAAGGGTTTCAGGCAGCCGCGTTCGACCTGCCCGCCGGCAACCCCTTCTCGCCCTTCGCCACGCCGACGAGCTTCTATCGCTATCTGCGCCAGACGGGCGAGTTGGGACAGCAGATCAAGGGCACGACCGGCCATGTCGGCGTGACGCTGAACGGCCTGCTGGGCGGCGGCTGGCAATGGTCGTTCACCGGCAATGGCGATTATTCGAACACCCGGACTTCGACCGACCGGGGGTTTGCGACCGGAGCGATCCAGAGCGCGATCGATGCAGGCGCGGACCCGTTCGGCGGCTTTTCGTCCGACCTGCTGTCGACGCGGGTGATCGACCGGGCGGAGGCGGAATCGAAGGCGGTGCAGGGCGACCTGCTGCTGTCGGGTCCGCTGTTCGACCTGCCGGCCGGCGCGGTGACGACCGCGGTGCGCGTGGGCGGATCGGCCAATGGCTTCGTTAGCTGGCCGATCCGTTCGGGCGAGGATCGCGACAACAGCTACAGCCGGGAAATCGGCAGCGGGCAGATCAGCGTCGACCTGCCGATCACCAGCCGGTCGAAGGGCGTGCTGGCCGCGGTGGGCGACATCGGCGTCAATGTGAACGCGGCGGCGCAGCATTATTCCGACTTCGGCACGCTTTCGACCCTGGGGTACGGCATGCGCTGGCGGCCGGTGCCCGCCGTGCAGTTGCTGATGTCGGCCAACCAGGATCGCGCCGCGCCCACGGGCACGCAGATCACCGATCCGCTGGTGTCCACGCCCAATGTGTCGGTGTTCGACTATGCGACCGGGCAGACCGTCTTCGTGACGCAACTGAGCGGAGGCAATGCCGCCCTCAAGGAGAGCGTGCGCGACCAGTTCCGCCTCAGCGCCAATATCAAGCCGTTCGACAAACCCAACCTTACGCTGACGGCGACCTACACCAACAGCCGGACGAGCAACCCGATCTCGGCCTTCCCGACGCCGAGCCCCGCCATTGAGGACGCCTTCCCCCAGCGCTTCCTGCGGGACGAAGACGGCAATCTGGTGCAGGTCGATGCGCGGCCGATCAATTATCTGCGATCGCGGAGCGAGCAGCTCCGCTGGGGCTTCGACCTTTCCATTCCGCTGAAATCGCACATCCAGAAGGTGGTGGAAGCCTGGCGTGCCGCCGGCGCCAGGCCTGAGGAGCGGCCCAAGGAGCTGCAGGACCTGCGCAGCCTGTTCGGCAATCGCGGGCCGGGCGGCGGCCAGGGCGGACAGCCCCCTCAAGGACAGGATGGCGGCGAGCGGCCAGGCGAAGGCAGTCGGGGCGGCTCGGACGGAGGCTTTGGCGGAGGTCCGCGCGGTCCCGGCGGCGGCTTTGGCGGGCCGGGAGGTTTCGGCGGCGGCCGTGGCGGCGGGGGCGGCGGCCGGCTCAGCTTCAGCCTCTATCACAGCTGGCATTTCACGGAGAGCATCCTGATCGCGCCCGGCGTGCCGGAACTGGACCTGCTGAACGGCGACGCCACGGGATCGTCGGGCGGCCAGCCGCGGCATGAGCTGAATGCACGGATGGGCTATACCAATAACGGCCTCGGCGCGCGGTTGAGCGTGGATTGGGAGAGCGGCACCCATGTCGACGGCGCCCTGAACGGCACGGCAGGCGGCGCGTCGCGGCTGGACTTCGGCAGCCTGGCGACGGTGGACCTGCGCCTGTTCGCCAATCTGGGGCAGATGCCTTCGCTGGTGAAGAACCATCCATTCCTGCGCGGGGCGCGCATATCGATCGGCATCGACAATCTCTTCAACCAGCGGCGCAGCGTGACCGATGCGAACGGGACCACGCCGGTCCGGTACCAGCCGGGTTATCTGGACCCGCTGGGGCGCGCGGTGACGATCAGCTTCCGCAAGCTGTTCTTCTGACGATTGATGGCGACGCGCGATGGGTCGGAATGACGCTTCGGCAGACGCAGAACAGGCGGTCGAAGCACCGTTCATGACGATCAGGATATAGCCCCACCCGGCTGCGTCGGAGCGCCGCCGATACGCTCGAATTCGCCATGGACGGAAGGACCGGATGGGTCGAGACCGTGGACATGGAGGCTTGTCGCGTCATCATGCTCTCCAGTCCGATGCGACCCGCGCCCATCACCGCCCGGCATCGGCAAGGCTGCGGCCGCTGCCAAAACAAGGCGAAGATCGCATGGACGGCAGCGAAGTTCATCGCGCCGGTCGAGGACGACGCGGATGGAGACGCGGATGGGATGGTCCGGAGCGGGCCAGCGGCACCGTCAGCGGGGGAGCGCAGCCGTGGAGGAGACGATGGGTCGGCGTCCCCGTCGGCGCCGATCATCGGCGTGATGGCGGCCTTTGAACTAAGCGCGCCAGCAAGCGAATCGCCGCCGGTTTACTGGCTGATCCGGATGATGTGATCGAGAATCGCCGGATGCAGCGGGCGTTCGAAGACGCAGCCCGATTCATGCGACCGGCTCCACAACACGCGCGCCCGGCGGCCTTCGAAGCCCGGCAGCATGATCCACAGATCATCGTCCGCCGCCAGTTTCATGAAACTTTTCAAGCGGAAGCCGACTTCGGAGACATCGGTGATGTGGCTCTTGAACCAGGTCTCGCCCGGGCGTCGGACCCGAACGCCGATCACAGCCGTGCGGCGATCCGCCAGACGATTATTGCCGTGATACGGGTTTGTCTGAACTTTGGCGCCCATGATCCCATGCCGATTTGACCGGCCGCATCATCGCCCGTCGCGGTGAAGAAAGCATTAAGCCGAACCCGGCCGGGCAAAAATAAGGGGCCGCCGAAGCAGCCCCCATGCAGGTCCGCGCATCACGCGCCCGATTGCGTCACCCCAGCCCGCGCCCGGAAACGGGAAGTCGAACATTCCCGGCCAGACGGCGGCGGCGTATTCGTGCCCTGGGGGCGCACGGACGTCCGATGATCCAGCGAACGCCCGTCCTGCGCCCCTTTCGATGCGCAAATCCTATCGAACCGGTTCCGGCGTTGTGCCGGCTCCGGTTCCGACGGCCTTAGAAATTGCCGTACTGTTCGTTGCCGACGAAGCCCAGCTTCGTCACGCCAGCGCGCTTGATCTCCGCCAGCACTTCGTCGACGACGACGTAGCGGGTGGCGGCATTGGGCTGGAACTGCAATTCGGGTTCGACCGGCAACCGCAGCGACTGCTGCAGATACTGACGCAGGGTCAGCAGGTCGATGGCCGAACCGTTCCAGGTGATGACGCCGCTGGGATCGATCGCCACCTTGTTCTTGACAGGGTCGATGACGCTGTCGGTCGGCGGCGCGTTCTGCGGCAGGTCGATCTTGACCGCGTGGGTCTGGATCGGGATGGTGATGATGAACATGATGAGGAGAACGAGCATGACGTCGATCAACGGCGTCGTGTTCATTTCCACCATCGGTTCGCCATCGTCTCTTCCGGCACTCATTGCCATGGCGATACTCCTAGAGCATTTTCATCGATGGACGTGGACCGGCCACCAGGTCTGAAAATGCGGCACAAAGGGCTGTAACTTAAAGCCGCTGCGTATGCGAACCCGGCTCGGGCTCGGATATGAAGCCGACCTTCGGGAAACCGGCGCGCTGCATCGTGTAGATGGTACCGCCGATGCACCGATAGGGAACGTTGATGTCGCCGCGGATATGCACTTCGGGCAGATCCTCGGGCGTCAGATTCTCAACGCCGCCCGCCTTCTTGATGTCCGCCTCCAGCTTCGCGACCGCACGGTCGAGCAGCTCGTCGGAGGAGACGCGGGTCAGGTTCCAGTAGACCGCACAGCTACCGTCGGAGCCCTGCGTGATCGACAGGGAGACGTTTTCCGGTTTCGTCGTCGTCGGCTCGAACGCGACCTTGGGGAGCTGCAGCTGAACCGTCTGGACGACGACCGGGACCGCGATGAGGAAGATGATGAGCAACACCAGCATGACGTCGACGAGCGGCGTCGTGTTGATGTCGGACATCGGCTTGTCTTCACCGCCGTCAGAGCCAACACTCATTGCCATTGATTATTTCCTAACATGCTTGTCGATGGCGCCCCGGCATTCCGGGACCCACGTCCGATAAGGGGGACCGGGCGTCGCAGCCGCCGCCGGCCCCCTTGCCGGCATCTCAGCCTATCAGGCCTTGGTCGGCGCAGCGGCCGGCTTTGCGGCCGGAGCGGCCGGGGCAGCGGCGATCGTCGGCTTCACGGCGCCGTTCGACACCAGGTGAGCCAGCAGGTCGACGGTGAAGCCGTTGAGCTGTTCCGCGATCGACTTGTTGCGGCGCTGCAGGAAGTTGTAGGCCAGCACCGCGGGAACGGCCACGGCCAGACCCAGGGCGGTCATGATCAGAGCTTCACCGACCGGGCCGGCGACGGCGTCGATCGAGGCCTGACCGGCAGCACCGATCTTGATGAGCGCGCGGTAGATACCGATAACCGTACCGAACAGACCGATGAACGGCGAGGTCGAACCGACGGTGGCGAGGAACGCCAGGCCGCCGCCGAGCTTCGAATTGATCGAGGCTTCCGAACGGGCGAGCGAGCCGTGCAGCCAGTCATGGGCTTCGACCGGGTCGGTCAGCTTGGTGTGTTCTTCCTGGGCCTTGATGCCGTCGTCGACGATCTGCTTGTAGGCCGAGTTCTTTTCCAGCTTGGCGGTGCCTTCCTTCAGGGTGGCGGCGCGCCAGAAGGTCGCACGAACCTTCTTGCCCTGGTTGATCACCTTCTGCTGTTCGATCAGCTTGGTGAACAGAATGTAGAAGGTGCCGATCGACATACCGCAAAGGATGATGAAGACGGTCCAGGCGATGGTGCCGCCCTGCTCAAGGGCCTCCATCAGGCCATACGGGTTCTCCGCCTTGGGCGCGGCAGCTGCTGCGAGATACATCAACATGTTCAAGACTTCCCTCTCAAAGGATCAATAAACAAGGGTAGGCGGCGTCCAGTCATCCGGAGGCGCTCGCCCGCCCTTTTCAAAATCATTCCGGCAGACGCCAGGTGATCCGGCCATTGTACGTGTCCGACATCGGACCACCCCCGGCTGCCGTCGCGGGCTTGAACCTCGCACGCTTCGGAAGCAGGCGGCACGTCGCCTCGTCGAGGTCGGCATGGCCGGTCGAAGAGGTGATGGTGCAGTTGGTCACGCGACCGTCCGGGCCGATTTCCAGGCGGAACCCGGCCGTACCCGAGCGTTCTTCACGCTGCGCGCGGCTCGGATAGTCGGCATCGCTGAGCCAGCTGCCCGGGCTGCTGCGCGGCGACGCACGGGATGCGGGCACCTCCGGCGGCGGGGGAGCCGGCGGCGGCGGCGGAGCGGCAACCGGAACCGGGTTGAAGACCGGCGGCGGAGTCCGGACCGTCTGGATCGGCGGTGCGGGGGCCGGGGTCTGAACGATCGGCGGCGGTGCGACGACCGGCGGCGGTTCGACCGGCTGGTCTGGCGGCGGCGGCGGCGGCTCCTCGTCCGGTGGCGGCGGTTCCTCCTTGACGTCGATCACGTTCAGCTGTTCCGCCGCCTTTTTGACATATTTCATGCCAAGACCGGTGACGAAGGCATAACCCAGAACAGCGTGAATCAGGGCGACGATAATGATCGAGATCGTGCGACTCGATCCTTGCGAGTGGTCAGCATAGGCCATTCGGCAACGACACTCCTTAACTCAGCTTACCAGTTGATTATCGGCAAATAAGCCAAAAACGGCCCGAGCTGGCCGGGCTACCCCGGTCATCTTGGCCCCTATCCGTCCATTTGCTACCGTGCGAACTCCTATCGCGGCGCATCGTGGCACGCAAACGCTTTATCGATATGATCATTTGCGACCGCCATTACACACCGGAAAGACTTGCATGTGACAAACATGTCACGGACTGCCATCATTAGGACGAAGATGAAAAAGAAATCCACCATGCCCCTGCGGAAGCTCGCCCTGCTCTGCCTCATTTCCGCCGTACAATCGCAGATTTCCGTGGCTCAGACGGGTTCGGGCCGGATGGTAACGCAACCATCGGAACGCGTGGCCGGACTCTCCTATGCGGACATCGCGGACCTCGCGGACGCCGCGCCGCTGGTGGCACAGGCGCGGATTGGCAACATCATCAAATTGAAACCCGCGCAGGCCGGCACCGTCCCGGCAGGGTATCAAAGGGTCTATGTGGAGGCGAATGTCGCCAATCTGATTCGCGGCGAGGGGGGAATCAGCCCCACCGTCCGTTACCTCTACGACGCGCCGCTCGATGCGCGGGGCAAGATGCCCAAGCTGAAGAAAGCGCAGGTCATCCTGTTCGCGCGTCCCGGCGGGCGCCCCGGCGAAATCCAGCTCGTCGCACGCGATGCGCAGATCGTCGCATCCCCTGCGGAGACCGAGCGGGTGAAGGCGATCCTGTCCGAACTGGTCGCCGTCGATGCGCCGCCCCGCATCATCGGACTGGGCGATGCCTTCCATGTCGCGGGCACGATCGCCGGCGAAGGGGAGACGCAGATTTTCCTCCGCACGGAAAATGGCGACCCCGTCTCGCTGTCCATCCTGCGCCGGCCCGGGCAACAACCGCGCTGGGCCGTGGCGCTGGGCGAGATCGTGGATGAGGCTGCCCGGCCCCCGGCGCCGGGCAGCCTGCTCTGGTACCGCCTGGCCTGCGGCCTGCCCAACGCGCTGCCGGCCCGGTCCGTGCGGGCGCTCTCGCCCCAGGACGCCGAGCTGGCCCGTGCGGATTATCAGATGGTCCTGGACGCCCTGGGCCCCTGCGGGCGGACAAGGACGGCGCGCTGATTGCGCGATGGCGGCAGCCTTCCGGTTCCGCGGTCGGCTCCTTTTCCTTGGACAGAAGCGCAGAGGCCGCTATCAGCGCGGCGTCTCGTGATCAGGAAGGATGAACGGAAGCCATGACCAATCTGCACCGCCATGCCCCGCTGCGCGTCGCGCTGGTCGGCCTCGGCACGGTGGGCGGCGGGGTCATTCGGCTGCTCCAGACCAATGCCGACCTGATCGCCCGCCGCGCCGGTTGCCCGATCCAGATCGTCGCCATCTCCGCGCGCGACCGCAACAAGGATCGCGGCGTCGACCTCTCCCCCTATGAATGGGTAGACGACATGACCACGCTGGCGACCCGCGCCGACATCGACGTGGTGGTGGAACTGATCGGCGGGGCGGACGGCCCTGCCCTCACCCTCGCCCGCCAGTGCCTGAGCGTCGGCAAGCCCTTCGTCACCGCGAACAAGGCGATGCTGGCCCATCATGGCCTCGACCTTGCCGGGCTGGCGGAGAAGGCGGGCGTCGCCCTCAAATATGAAGCAGCGGTCGCGGGCGGCATCCCGGTCATCAAGGGCATGCGCGAAGGCGCGGCCGCGAACGAGATTGCGCGTGTCTACGGCATCCTCAACGGCACCTGCAACTACATCCTGACCACGATGGAGAAAGAAGGGCGCGGCTTCGACGAGGTGCTGAAGGAAGCGCAGGAACTGGGCTATGCCGAGGCCGATCCCAGCTTCGACATCGACGGTGTCGACGCCGCGCACAAGCTGACCATCCTCGCCAGCCTCGCCTTTGGCACGGAACTGGATTTCGATGCGGTCGCGACCACCGGCATCCGCCATGTCATCGCCGCGGACATCGCGGAGGCGGCAGCGCTCGGCTATCGCATCCGGCTGGTCGGCATGGCGGAAAATGGCCCCGACGGCCTGTTCCAGCGCGTCCACCCGATGCTGGTGCCGCTCGACCATCCGCTGGCCCATGTCGACGGGTCGCTGAACGCCGTGGTGGCGGAGGGCAATTTCGTCGGCCGCCTTTTCTTCCAGGGACGCGGCGCGGGCGACGGGCCGACCGCATCGGCGGTGGTCGCCGACCTGATCGACGTGGCGCGCGACGAATATGGCGACGCGCTCGCCATGCCCGTGGCCGCCCTGGCCCAGCAGAAGCCGGCCGATGCGGGCAAGCGCGTGGGTCGCGCCTATCTGCGCTTCAAGGTGCAGGATCGGCCCGGCGTGCTGGCGGAGATCGCGGCGGCGACCCGCGACGCCGGCGTGTCCATCGAGAGCATGATCCAGCGCGGCGCCAGCCAGACGGACGGCGTGCTGGTGGCGATCGTCACCCATGCAGGCGAGGAACGCTGCGTAAGGGAGACGCTGGACCGGCTGGCGGGGTCGGACAGCCTGCTGCAAACGCCGATGGTGATGCATATCCTGGATTGAGATGCAGGTGTAAGGCATGGCGCTGGGATTGACCCATCCAGGACCTTCGACAGAGGGGTGGCTGGCGCGACATCGGCGGCGGTTTTCAACAGCCAGCTTGTAAGCTCGCCGCTTGCGCCCCCCTATCCCTTCCACAGGCGGGAGGAGCATGGCTTCGAACGCCCCTTTCCGTTCCGCACGCTCAATCCAGCCCGAAACTGCGGGCCAGCGTCTGGCCGATGGGTTCGCCCAGCCGGAATATCTGCCGATTGGCGCGCTTGGGGCAGCCCATATTGCCCACGATCCGGCATGGCCGCGCATCGAAGCGGTAGGCGCTCATCTTCCCGTCGCCCGCTGAAGCCGCGCTTCGTCCCAGACGCGGTTCCTGCGCGACCGTATCGGTCAGGCACAGCGCCGGCACGGCCTGGCATGGCGCTGGCTGAACCCTGGCGATCCGGCGCGGCGCACCATCGGGCTGCGCGGCGAGGCTGGCGGCAATCAGCAGAAGGATCATCGGAGCGGCCCTTGGTCTTGTCCTGCTGCGAACGCCACAAACGCGCTTCCGTTGCATCCCCCTCGCGAAAAGCGCACCCTCGACAATGTTCGAGCGACATCCTATCGCGCTCTCCAAAATAGCGGCTGAAGAGGAAACGACATGGTGCAGGCAAGCTCGATACTCGATCGTGTGCTGGTGCTGGAGATGGTGCGCGTGACCGAAGCGGCCGCGATCGCCGCGTCGAAGCTGATCGGCCGCGGCGATGAGAAGGCCGCCGATGCCGCCGCGGTCGAAGCGATGCGTCTGGCCTTCAACGACCTCTATATGGACGGCACCGTCGTCATCGGTGAAGGCGAACGCGACGAAGCGCCGATGCTCTATATCGGGGAGAAGGTCGGCAACGCGATCGGCACCGGCCCGCGGATCGACATCGCGCTCGATCCGCTGGAGGGCACCACCATCACCGCCAAGGCCGGTCCCAACGCGCTGGCCGTGCTGGCGATTTCCGAAGAGGGCGGCCTGCTCAACGCGCCCGACGTCTATATGGAGAAGCTGGCGGTCGGCCCGGGCCTGCCGGACGGCGTCATCGACCTCAACAGGTCGGTGAAGGAGAATGTCGAGGCGGTCGCCCGCGCCAAGGGCGTCGACGCGCATGAGATCATCGTCTGCGTGCTGGACCGGCCGCGCCATGAGAAGCTGATCGCGGAGCTGCGCGCCATCGGCTGCGGCATCATGCTGATCCCGGATGGGGACGTGGCGGGCGTGATCGCCACCACCAATCCCGAAACCAATATCGACATGTACATGGGATCGGGCGGCGCGCCGGAGGGCGTTCTGGCCTGCGCGGCGCTGCGCTGCGTCGGCGGGCAGTTCAAGGGCAAGCTGCTGTTCCGCAACGATGACGAGCGCGCACGCGCCCGCAAATGGGGCATTGCCGACCTGGACAAGGTCTATGACCTCAACGAACTGGCCAAGGGCGACTGCATCTTCGCGGCGACCGGCGTCACCGACGGATCGTTGCTGGCCGGCGTCAAGCGGCTGCCGGGCGGCAAGCTCACCACCGACAGCGTCGTGATGCGCGCCAGCACCGGCACGGTGCGCTGGGTGAAGGGCGAACATCGGCTGGACCGTAAACCGATCTGAGCCGGAATCAGCGGCCAGGCAAAAAGGGGACCTTGCCGGGTCCCCTTTTTTTCATGCGCGATGTTGGAGCGGCTATCGCCCGGCGCGGTGATTGAGATCGTGGCCAAGCGCCAGGATCGCGACGCCCAGCAGCGTATAGGCACTTTCCTGCCAGCCATGATCCATGGTGAGCGCACCGGCCATGATTCCCAGGCCCAGCGATCCGATCGCGGCCGGCATCATGAAGCCATGCGCCACGGCGCCATGGCCGAGCGCTACCGCGCCCAGCAGGATCGCCAGCACCAAGCCGGCCTCATGGAAGATCGGGCTTTCGAAAATCCCTCCGGCCGAGGCGAGCACGCCGAGCAGCACGGCCGTACCGAAGCAATGCGCCACGCACACGCCCGACAGAGCGATCGCGATGCGATCGATCCGGCCGTTGAGCAGATGCTGGCGAAGGCTGATCGGCATGGTGCGTGCTACATAAGCGAGGCCGAGCAAAGTTACAACATATCATCACGTGATTTTTGCGATATGTGCGGAAGATGTTTTTGGTCGAGCGTCGCCATCAGGCCGCGCCGCGCTCCTTCGGGAGAGGGCGGCGTTCAGACCGTCGGCCATCCCCTCTGCGTCACCCGCTTCCGAGCCGGCAAGCCGAAAATCTCAACCCACATCCGCCCCTGCCAGCCGTCCCGATGACTGGCCTCCCTCATCATGCAGGCCCGCCGCCGGCGGTGCATGCGTCCTGCGCCGCCGCGTCCTTGTCGCTGCGCTGCCCGGTCCGCCGCCGACCAGCTTTTGCAGGTCGATCATCGCGCGGGACAGGGATATGCCGCTTGGCCCCGCGATGAAGCGGGGTTCCCAGCGCGGGGCATATTTGTCCTTATAGGCGCGCAGCCCCTCGAAACCGTAGAAGCTTTCGCCATGGCGGAAGAAGAAGGCGCCCGCCTTGGCCCAGAAGGGCGACAGACGGCGCGCCTCTATGCCCGACAGCGGCGCGAGTCCCAGGGTGAACCAGTCATAGCCCTGTTCGCGGCCCCATTGCATCAGGCGGATGAACAGGAAATCCATCGTGCCATAGGGCATCTCATCCGCATGGCGCATCAGGTCGACCGACAGTTCGCGGCGATTGGCGATGGCCCAGATATTGGCGAAGGCGACGATCCGTCCCTCCTGCCGGACGAGGGCGCAATCGCAGGCGGCGATATAGGCGGGGTCGAAGCGGCCGACGCTGAACGCCTTTTCGCCATGGCCTTTGGCGGCGAGCCATTGGTCGGAGATCGCCTTCAATTCCGCCATCAGCATGGGCACCCGGCCCGCCGGCACGATCTCGAACGTCGCCCCTTCGCGCATGGCGCGGCGTTCGGCATAGCGCAGCGGCTTGGCGTCCGGCCCGTCGAGCGTGAAATGATGCAGGTCGACGCGGGCTTCCTCGCCATATTTGACGATGGCGAGGCCAAGGTCGATCGCCAGCGGGAGGGCGTCGAGGCTCAGTTGGTAGAGCAGCAGGCGGCCCTGTTCTGCATCCGCCCTTTCGCGCAACTGCCACAGCAGGTCGGGCCATTCCGATCGGTCGCCCACGGGGTCGCCCATCACGATCCAGCTATGTCCCTGCACCTGGTACATGACGAAGGCGCGGCCGGTGCCGGAGGTCAGGAACAGCTTGTCGCCGGTGGTAGCCAGCAGTGCGTCGGTCCGTTGGGCCAGCGCCAGCGCGTCCGCGCTGGCCGTGATGGACGGGCGGTCGGCGAGGCGCGGCGCGGTCGCGGGGCGGAACATGCGCCAGAAGGCGGCGCTGACCGCCAGCACCGCGGTCGCAAGGCCTGCGCGCAGGAAGCGGGCGGCGTTGGCGTGCGGGCCGAAATGCCACCACAGGTCGTTCTGATAATCGACATGCTTATAGGCGAAGAAACCGATCCAGATCGACAGGCCGACCGCCACGGCCAGCGTCGCGATCCAGGCGGGGGTCAGCGCTTCGGCGGTGAAGCTGGTGCGGCGGTAGAAGGCGCCCCGCGTCCATTGCAGCAGCGCGGCGATCAGCAGCAGCGCGCTCGCTTCCTCATAATCCAGCCCCTTGATCAGCGAGAAGATCGCCCCCGCCAGCAGCAGCGCCCGCGTCATCCAGAAGGCGGCGTCCAGCCTGCGGTAGAGGCCGGAAGCGAGCAGGATCAGCAGCGTGCCGATGACGCTGGCGGCGAAATGGGACGCTTCGATGAAGGTCAGCGGCAGCCAGCCGGTGACGATGCGCATGCGGTGCTGGATCGCAGGCAGCGCGCCGGAGATCAGCAGGATCACGCCGCCCACCGCCACCAGCAGCGACAGCATGACCGGCGCCATGCCGGACGCGGCGGCCTGCGCGCCGTCCAGCACCCGGCTGACCGGGTGGCGCCAGCCATTGCCTTCATGCAGGGCGATGGCGATGACGCCCAGCAGCAGCGGGATCAGATAATAGATCAGGCGATAGGCGATCAGCGCGGCGAGCAGGCTGGGCCTGTCCACATCGGGCAGGGTGGCGACGATCACCGCCTCGAATATGCCCAAACCGCCGGGCACATGGCTGACCAGAGTGACGATGACCGCCAGCCCATAGGCCAGGAACAAAGTGGGATAGAGCGCCGGGGCGATGCCGGGCACCAGGATGAACAGCGCGGCGCTGGCGGCGGCAAGGTCGATGCAGGCGACGCCGATCTGGGCGAGCGCCTGCCCCTGGGTCGGCAGGGCCAGCCGCCAGCCGAACAGGCGCGGGGCGCGGGCGGGGCGGGCAAGGAGGAGCAGGACCGCCGCCGCCGTCAGCAGGATCGCGCCCCCCGCCAGCCTTTGCCACGGCATGCCGATCGTCCATCCCATGATGCCGATGGTGGCCGGATGGACCAGCATCAGCGCACCCGCCAGCACGAACACCCCGCCCCAGAAGGAGAGGCCCGCCGAGGCGATGATGCGGGCGATGTCGCCGCCCTCCAGCCCGGCGGCGGTGTAGATGCGGTAGCGCGCCGACCCGCCGGTCAGCAGCGACAGGCCCAGATTATGGCTGAGCGTGTAGCTGCAGAAGGACGCCAGCGCCGCCGTCCGCCACGGCAGGGGCCGCCCGACGATCCGCAGCGCGACATAGTCGTAGAAGGTGAGCGCGATGTAGCTCGCCGCCGTCAGCGCCAGCGCCGCCGCCAGCCGCCAGCCGGCGATCAGATGCACGGCATGGCGGATGTCCTTCAGCCGCACTTCCGCCAACAGGCCGTGCAGCGCCACCAGCCCCAGCGCCGCCACCGCCAGCGTGACGGCGACCGTCAGCGGCGCTTTCCAGGCCTTGATCCGCTCGACCAGGATCATATCGTCAGCCCCTTGAGCATATGAGTCACCAGCAGCGGGGCGTTGCGATCGAAATGATGGCCGCCGGGCACCACCACCATCTGCGCCAACCCTTGGGGAATGGAGGGGCAGGCGCTGTCATTCTCCAGCGTTCCGCGCACGCAGAGCATCGGCAGGCCGCGCAGCCGCTTTATGGCGGGAACGGTCGGATATTGACGGGTCGAATCCATGTCCAGCCAGCTACTCATGTGAAACTGGAAATCGGCGCCGGGGCTGAGGCCCAGCAGCGACAGGCGCTGCACCTGGGTGCGCTGGGGGGCGGGCAGGCCGCCGACGATATAGGGCAGCACGTCCGCGCCGAAGCTGTAGCCCACCAGCAGGACGCGGGGGCGATGCCAATGGCGCGAATAGCCGCGGATGATCGCGCTCAGGTCCCGGGCCGCGCCCTGGGGCGTGCGCTGGCTCCAGAAATAGGACAGGCTGTCCATGCCGACCACCGGGATGCCCGCATGGGCGAGTTGGCCCGCGACATCCTTGTCCAGCCCGACCCAGCCACCGTCGCCCGAATAGAGGACCGCCATCATGCCGGTGCGCGGCGCGGCGGCGTCGGTGACGATGTTGAGCGGCAACCCGCTGGGCAAAGCGGCGTCGGCGGGCGGCGCGGCCAGGAAAGGCCTTAGCTGGGAGAGCAGCGCGACTTCCCCCTGCCCCTTGGCGGCCGTCACCAGCCTGCCGCTGCCGGTGCGGGCGACGAAGCGTTGCAGGGCCGGGCGGGGGCGGACGTCGGACAGCACGATCCACGGCGAAGGGAGCTTGCGGCTGGGAGCGAAGGCCAAGCCATGATGCACGGGTGCGGCCTTCAGGCTCCCTGACCGGCACCAGGGCCGCCCGCCGTCCAGAAGCGGCGTGAAGTCCCGCGAGACCACCGCCTTGTACGCACCATTGGGTCCGGCGGCGAGCGTCGCATAGGCCAGCGCCGCCCCCTCGCCCCGGCCGATCAGGACCGGCTTGTCGTACATGGGCAGCGCCAGCCGGTGCTGCAGGTCGCGGGCCAGCGCGATGATGCCGTAATTGGGGTTGATGCAGCGGCGCGAAACCTGCAACGCCCGCAGGAAGGCGGGCGTGGAGATGCCCGCCACCAGCGCGCCGCGGGCCGCCAACAGGCGCGCGGTGTCGGCGCTGTCATCGTCCCAGCCATGGCGGTCGGACAGCGCCAGCACGACGCCGCTCGGCGCGCCTGCGGGCCGGTAAACGGCGATCCGGCCCAGCGGCGGGAGGCTATATTGGCTTTCCGCGACCGGACCGGTCGCGCCGGGCACCGGATCGGCCGCTGCCCGCGCCGGATTGCTGGCGTTGGAGGTCGACAGCAGCAGCGCTGCCGCCGCGAGCAGGCCGGGTATCAGCCAGAGACGGACGCGGCGGAACCGGATCATGACTGCCCCGGCAACCGGTCTATCCGGGTCCAGAGCTGCGACTTGCAGATGAGGCCGCCCAATATGCAGCCCTTGACCCGCAACTGGCCCGGCGAAAGCTGGCTGATCTGCGAGCTGAAGCGGCGGCCCAGATCGGGGACGAAGACGGTGCCGCGCCATTGCCCTTTACCCTCGGCGCGATAATCCTCCAGCAATTCGGTGCCGACCAGCCGGGGGGTGCCGCCGTCGCGGGCGTCGGCCTGCGCCTCCCGGTCGGCCCAGACGATCCAGCCGCACAGCCGGTCGCCGCAGGGCCCGGTGCGCACGGCGACATTATCATGCGGGCTGAGCCACAACCCTTCGGGCTGCGCGACGGGCACCTTGGCCGCGAGGACGGGGGCGGCTGCAACCAGAAGCGCCAGCGCCGCCCAAAGCCTCCCTATCGCCATAAGAACCATCCTTTCCCGGAACGATCATGGCTTCTAGGCCCGTTCAGATTGCGGGAGGCTCTGCGCTGTCTGAATTTTTGGCAATGTTCGGGCCCGCGTCCGACAAAGCGCGCAGCAGGGTCTTCGCCACCCGTTCCGAATCATCCTCCAGGAAATGGCCGCCGGGCAGGCCGACGACGCGGACATTGGGCTGGCGCCAGCCGGGGCAGAGGCTGCCGCTTTCCTCGATCCCATGGATGCACAGCACCAGCGCCCAGTCGAGCGCATGGGCGGCGGGCGCGGCGGGGCCGTCGTCCCCAAAGTCGAACAGGCCGCCGGGCGTGGCTCGGAACAGCATGGTGTCGGCGGGGACGATCAGCGCGACCATGGCGACGCGGGCGCGCAGGCTGGGCGGCAGGCGCTCCAGCCCGGCGAGCAGCATGTTCGCGCCGAAGGATTGCCCGGCCAACACCAGCCTTCGCGCGCCGGGCTGAGCCAGGGCGCGGCGGGCGGCCTGCTCCACCAGTCTGCCGCTTTCCTCCGGCGACTGGCGGCGGGCGAAGGCGGCCAGCGAATTGACGCCCAGCACCGGGACGCCGCCTTGCGCCATATGGTGGGCGATCACCGGGCCCATGCCTGCGTTGAACCCCATGTCGCCGGAAAAGAAGACCGCGACGGTGCCGTCTTCCCTGGGTGCGGCAGCGGGGACCGGGGTGAAGATTCGCCCGTTGGGATAGCCGAGATAATGGCAATAGCCGGCGGCGCCTGCGATGAGCGCCGCGAGGAAGGCTAGTATCAGGGTTGTGCGAAGTCGGCGTGAAGCCCGCCTCCTTCCGTCATGCTGAACTTGTTTCAGCATCCATCGCGCCTTCCGAGACCGCGGTTCGTGGGGATAAATGGATGCTGAAACAAGTTCAGCATGACGAATGGTGGCGGTGTGGAATCACCTCTTCAATCTAGCGCCGGCCCGCCTGCTGTAAACGGAGGGAATAGACCACCCTCCCCCCGCGTATACCGGGCATGAACCATGCCGCCGACCTTCGTGCCGACCCTATGCGCCTTTCTCAATCCCGCCTTGCGCTGTCGGCGGCGTTGGGCCGTCCGCTGCGGGTCGCGCTGTTTTCCGGCAATTATGATTGCGTGCGCGACGGCGCCAACCAGGCGCTCAACCGGCTGGTCGCCTATCTGCTGCATCGCGTGCGGGCGGAGGTGCGGATCTATTCGCCCACCGCGCCGCGCAAGGCGTTCGCGTCGGTGGGCGAGGTGCGCTCCGTCCGATCGATCAGCATTCCCGGCCGCCCGGAATATCGCATCGCCCTGGGCTTCACCCGCGCCGCCCGTCAGGATTTCGAGGATTTCGCGCCCGACATCGTCCACCTCTCCGCCCCGGACCTGCTGGGGCGGCAGGCGCAGAATCATGCCCGGGCGCTGGGCATTCCGGTAGTCGCCAGCCTGCACACCCGCTTCGAAACCTATCTCGACTATTATCGCCTGTCCTTCCTCCGCGGACCGGTGGAGCGCTATCTCGACCGCTTCTATGGCGATTGCGACCGCATCCTCTGCCCTACCCTGCCCATAGCGCGGGATATGGCGGAGCGGCTTGGCGGAGGGCGGATCGCCATTTGGGGGCGCGGCATCGACCCCGCCTGCTTCCGTCCGGCGCTGCGCGATCCGGCCTTCCGGTCCGGGCTTGGCTATGATGCGGCGGATATGGTGCCGCTGTTCTTCGGCCGGCTGGTGCTGGAAAAGGGGCTGCGCGTCTTTGCCGAGACCGTCGGCGCCGTCCGCGCCCAGGGCCTGGCCGTCCGCCCGCTGATCGTGGGCGAAGGACCGGCGCGGAACTGGCTGGCCGAGCGGCTGCCCAACGCCACCTTCATGGGCCATTTGTCGGGAGAAATGCTGGGCCGCGCCGTCGCCAGCGCCGACATCCTCATCAACCCCTCCGTCACGGAGGCGTTCGGCAATGTCAATCTGGAGGCGATGGCATCGGGCCTCGCCATCGTCTCCGCCAATGTGCCCAGCGCGTCGGCCCTGATCGCTGACGGGCGCACCGGCCTGCTGGTGCCGCCCAAGGATGTCGGGGCCTATGCGGCGGCGGTGGCGGGGTTGATCCGCCAGCCCGCCCGCCGCGCCGCGCTGGGCGCTGCGGCGGCGGAGGCGGCGGCGCGCTTCGCCTGGGACGATGTGCTGGAGGATGTGGCGCGCAGCTATGCCGAGGCGCTGCACATCCCGCTTGCCACGCCCGCCGCGCAGGCGGCATGACATGGCGATGATGGACGAGGGTTCCGGCATCAGGGACGATCTGGTCGCGATGCGGCGCTATGCCCGGTCGCTGACCCGCGACGAGCAGGACGCCGACGATGTCGTGCAGGACGCGATCGTCCGCGCCATAGAGCGGCAGGAGACGTTCCAGCCCAACCGCGACCGCCGCCGCTGGCTGCTGGCGATCGTCCACAATGTCTTCTTCTCCGCCAAGCGGCGCGAGGCGTCGGAGGCGCGGCGCAACGGCCGCTTTGCCGAAACGCTGGTCGACCGGCTGGAGCCGGGGCAGGAGGAACATGCCCGGCTGGTCCAGATCGCGCGGCAATTCGCGGCCTTGCCGGAGCATCATCGCGCCGTGCTGCACCTGACGGCGATAGAGGGCCTCAGCTACCAGCAGGCGGCGGAGACTTTGGGGGTGCCGGTGGGGACGGTGATGTCGCGGCTGGCGCGGGCGCGGGCTGCATTGAGGGAGCGGGAACAGGGGCAGCAGGGGGCGATGGGCCTCCGGCTGATAGGAGGAAGCGATGACTGATCGTCCGACCGATCCGGAAATTACCGATCTGGAGATTGACGCCTATATTGACGGCGAGCTGGATGTGGAGCGGCGTTTCGTCGTCGAAACCCGCCTTTCGCGCCAGCCCGAGCTGGCCGCCCGCGTCATGGGCGACCTCAGCGTCCGCAGCGCGCTCCGCATGCTGACGCAGGACCGGCGGCCAGTGCCCGCCGGGCTGGCCGACAGGGCCGAACGATTGGCGCAACCGCAGAAAAGCCGCTGGCGCCGGTTGATGCCGGCGGGGTTGGCGACATCGGGACTGGCGGCGGCGCTGGCGGTCTGGATGGTGGGGTTCGAGCGGCCGCCCGCCTATGTCAGCTACGCGGTCGCCTCGCACCGGATCGCGATGCTGCGCGCCGACATGAATTCGCAGATCGAGGCGCCCCGCTTCGATGCGCGGGAAGTCGCGCTCAACACCCGCATCGCCATGCCGCAACTGCCCGACGACTGGCATGTGACCGACGTCCAGCTCTTCCCGACCGACAAGGCCCCCGCGCTGCTGATGGCGGTGCGCACCGATACGGGTCACCGGATGACGATCTTCGCCGTGCATGAGAAGACCGCCGCGCCCGAACATCCCGACGCGGTGCGCGAAGGGGAACAATCCGTGGCCTATTGGCGGCGCGGCGACATGTCCTATGCCCTGACCGGCGACCAGGAGCCGGGAACGATGGACGCCACGGCGGAGGCGCTGGCGCGGACCTGAATTCGGGGCGGACCGGCGGGCGTCATTCGGGAACCGTCATGCCCAAGCTGTTTCAGCATGACGGAACAGGCGAAGGCCGTTCCCTTCCCGCCTCAAGCCGGGAAATTGCCAGCCGTGACGAATTCCGAAATATCCTTGCGGCCGCTCGGCACCTCGCGCGCCTGGAGCGATTCGGACAGGATGGACTTGTCCGCGATGCGGCCGATGGCGACGGCGGCCTCGATGCGGAAACGGTCGGGCACGCCCAGTTCCACGCGCGCCTTGTCGAAATCCACGCCCGACATCGCATGGGCATGATAGCCCAGCCGCGTCGCCTGCAACGCCAGCAGCGCCCAGGCCGCGCCGGCATCGAAGCTGTGGCTGTGCGACGGCTTGAAATCTTCCGATCCGGGCGCGGCGATCAGCGTGTCCGACAGGATGTAGAGCAGCACCGATGCATTTTGCACCCAGCTCTGGTTGAAGGGCAGCAGCACGCCCAGGAAGCGGCTCCAATTGGCGCTGTCCCGCGTGGCGTACAGCAGGCGCCAGGGCTGATAGTTGAAGGCGGAGGGCGCCCAGCGCGCGCCTTCGAAGATCGTGTCCAGATCCTCCTGCGGGATGAGGGAGGAATCGAAGGCGCGCGGTGACCAGCGGTCGAGGAAAAGCGGTTCGACGGCACGGGTGGCGACGCGGGCGGTGGCTGACATATGATCTCCAGAACAAGAAGCGGCCGGAATATTGGAGGCAGGGACGGAAAGGGCAAGCCCCGCCCGGCATGTTCACCGCAGTTCGAGCGAGCGTTCCAGCCGTTCGGCCTGTTCCGCGGGCGGCGCGACCGCTTCAGGCCCACGGTCGATGAGATACGATCCGGCTCCCGCAGCAATTCGCGTTTCACGGCGTCGCTCCAGCGACCCCAGTGCCGGCCGATCGCCGATCGCCACTCCATATGTCCTCTCCCTGCCGAATCGAGACGGGCCGTTATCTAGTTTGCCGGTAGAGATTTGTCTTTCAAGCTTTGCTGATCGGCGGGGTAGAAAAGCTTGACCGAGGGGGAAGCCTGTTTGCCGCCCTGCTTCCCGGGAAGGCGGGATGACGGACCTGGCAGGAGCAGCGTGGAAGGCAGCGCGATAGGCAGCGCGACGGGGCGACCTCGTTCAGCCCGTTCAATCATGACCAATAGTTCATGCATGGCCCATCGGCCCGGCAAGGCCGGGCGCGTAAAGGCTGGCCCGAAACAGGGCGACAGCGCGAACGATGACCAGACCCATATTCTTCGATCCCACCGGCCGCAGGGGACTTTGGGCGCGGCGCCTGCTGGCGGGCGCGCTGCTGTTGATCCTGCTCGCCGCCATCGCCTTCGCCACCACATTGGTCGCCGTGCCGTCGGAAGGCGACCTCGCCCTGCCCCTGCCCCAGCCGCATGCGGCCCGCCTGTCGGGCATCTCCTCGCTGCGGCGCGACATCGCCAAATGGCTGCCGCATTGGGGCAAGCATCGCGTGCAGGCCCGTCCGCTGAACGTCGGTTTCTATATGCCGGGCGATGAAAGCAGCATCGCCTCCCTGCGCCGCCATGTCGGACAGCTCGACTGGGTGGTGCCGGCCTTGATCACCGCGCCCGGTCCCGGCAAGCCGATCCATGTCGCGACGGACGCGGCGTTCGACCGCATGATCGCCGCCATGCCCCGTCCACCCAGGGTGCTGCCCATGGTGCAGAATATCGGCAGCGAAAGCTGGGACGGCGCGGGCGCGGCGCGGCTGTTGCGCGATCCCGCAGCGGCGCTGGCGCTTGCCCGGCAGCTGAGCGGCTATGTCGCCCGCCGCCATGAGGCGGGGCTGGTCATGGACCTGGAATCCCTGCCGGACAGCGCCATGCCCGGCTATCTTCGCTTCCTCCGCATATTGCGCGCCACCCTGCCGCACGGCGCGAAGATCGCGCTCACCGTTCCCGCCGGGGAACAGGGCTGGCCGCTGGCCCGCTTCGCCGCCGTGGCGGACCGGGTGATCCTGATGGATTACGACCAGCATTGGCAGGGCGGCCAGCCCGGTCCCATCGCCGCCCAGGACTGGTTCGCGCGGCAGGCGGAGGTCGCGCTGCGCGCCATCGGCGCGGACCATATCATCGTCGCGCTCGGCAGCTATGCCTATGACTGGCATGGCGGGACCGCCGACGCGCTGTCGCTCGATGAAGCCTGGCTCGCCGCGCATGACAGCGCCGCGCGCCCGCTCTACGACGCGGCGAGCGGCAATGCGGGCTTCGCCTATGACGAGGCGGGGCAGCGGCATCAGGTCTGGATGCTGGATGCCGCCGCGAGCTGGAACGAGCTGCTGGTGCTGAAGCGCCTGGGCGTCCAGAGCGTCGCGCTGTGGCGGCTGGGCAGCGAGGACCCGGGCATCTGGGCGGATCTGACCGCCTGGCGCACCGGCGGCCGGCCCAGGCTCGGCACCGTGGCGAGCACGCTCAACACCGATGTCGAGGGGTCGGGCGAGATCCTGCGCATCACCGCCACGCCGACGCAGGGCCATCGCGCCGTCGCCTTCGGGCCGCTGGGAACGATTGAACAGGAAAGCTATGGCGCGCTGCCCACCCCCTATCAGGTGGAGCGCACCGGCGGGCAGAACCGCAAGATGCTGGCCCTGACCTTCGACGATGGGCCGGATGCGGAATGGACGCCGAAGATATTGAAGGTGCTGGAACGGACCCGAACGCCGGCGACCTTCTTCGTGATCGGGGAAAATGCGCTGGAGCATCCGGGGCTGCTGCAACGAATCGTCGCTGACGGGGACGAGATCGGCAATCACACCTACGACCATCCCAACCTCGCCACCTGGTCGGAGGAGCCGACGCGGTTGCAGCTCAACGCCACGCAGCGGCTGGTGCAGGCCTATACCGGGCGCAGCATGCGGCTGTTCCGCGCGCCCTATTTCGGGGATGCGGAGCCGACCACGGCGGACGAGCTGGGCCCCGCGCTGGCGGCGCAGAAGCTGGGCTATACGGTGGTCGGCCTGCACGTCGATCCCAATGACTGGCAGCAGCCGGGCACCGACGCCATAGTGCGGCAGGTGATCGATCAGGTGCATGCGGCCAGCACCGAGCGCTCCGGCAACATCATCCTGCTGCACGATGGCGGGGGCGACCGGTCGCAGACCGTGGCGGCGCTGCCCCGCATCATCGCTGGACTGAGGGCGGAGGGCTATCGCTTCGTGCCGGTGTCGCAGCTTGCCGGGCTGCCGCAGCAGGCCGCCATGCCGCCGGTCAAGGCCGGCGACCTGCTGGCGGTGCGCGTCGACGTCGCCGCCTTCGTGGCGCTGGCGACGCTTTCGGCGCTGCTCGGCTGGATATTCTATGTCGCGATTGCGCTGGGGCTGGCGCGGGCGGTGCTGATGACGCTGCTCGCCTGGTTCCAGGCGCGGCGGGGACGCCCTACACCGCCGGACTATCGGCCCAGCGTGTCGGTCATCATCCCCGCCTATAACGAAGCCCGCGTGATCGAGGCTTCGGTGCGCCGCGTGCTGGCCAGCGACTATCCGGGCCTGCAACTGATCGTCGCGGATGATGGGTCTAAGGACGCGACCAGCGCCATCGTGGCGCGGGCCTTTGCCGACGATCCGCGCGTGACGCTGCTGACGCTTCGGAATGGCGGCAAGGCGGCGGCGCTGAACCGGGCGCTGCGCGATGCGACGGGGGAAGTCGTCATCGCGCTCGACGCCGACACCCAGTTCGAGCCGCAGACGATCCGCCGCCTCGCCCGCTGGTTCGCCGATCCCGCGCTCGGCGCGGTGGCGGGGGATGCGCGGGTAGGCAATCGCGTGAACCTCGTCACTCGCTGGCAGGCAGTCGAATATATCACCGCGCAGAATCTGGAGCGGCGGGCGCTCGCCGGCTTCGATGCCATGACCGTGGTGCCCGGCGCGGTCGGCGCGTGGCGCCGCGCCGCGCTGGACGCGGTGGGCGGCTATCCCGAAGATACGCTGGCGGAGGATCAGGACCTCACCATCGCGATCCAGCGGGCAGGCTGGCGCGTCACCTACGATCCCGAAGCCGTCGCCTGGACCGAAGCGCCCGAAAGCTTCCGGGCGCTCGCCCGGCAGCGCTACCGCTGGGCCTTCGGCACGCTGCAATGCCTGTGGAAACATGGCCGCATCCTGCGCGAACGGCGGCCGACGGGGCTGGCATTGGTCGGGTTGCCGCAGGCCTGGCTGTTCCAGATCCTGTTCGCCGCCATCTCCCCGCTGATCGACCTGGCGCTCGTCACCTCGATCCTGGGCACCATCGTCCGGGTGAACCAGCATGGCTGGGCGCAGACCAGCAACGATGTGTGGACCATGGCGCTATACTGGCTGGCCTTCACCGGCGTCGACATCCTCTGCGGCTGGGCCGCCTATGCGCTCGACAACCGGGACATGCGCTATCCGCCGCATCTGCTGGTGGCGCAGCGCTTCGTCTATCGCCAGATCATGTATTGGGTCGTGGTGCGCGCCATCGCATCGGCCATTGGCGGCTGGGTCGTCGGCTGGGGCAAGCTGGAGCGGACGGGACGCGTCGCCGTCCACGAAGGCGCGGCCCCGGCATGAACAAAGCTTAACATGACATGGCGGCGCCCATGGATCATCCTTCCGCCCATGAAAGCGGGTGCATGGACAGGCAGAGGCTGAGCCACGCGGCATCGGGCGTCCTTCTGGCGGCGCTGGCGCTTTGCGCGCTGGTCATGAGCGGCGCCTTTTTCCTGCACGTGCGCCATGCCGGCGACGACCGGATGGAGGTGGCGGCCGCGCAGGCCCGGGCCCTGCCCGGCATCACCCTCAGCAACGGCATGCCGGCGGGATCGGGCGTGGTCGTCACCAGCATGGAAACCGACGGCCAGGCGGCGCGCCTGGGCATCCGCGTCGGGGACGGCGTCGTCAGCCTGGACGGCATGCCGATCCGCTCGCTGGATCAGGCCAGCGCCTATCTGCTACACCATCCCCAGCCGAGGATCATGCTGGGGCTGAAACATGCGGACCATATGCGCGTGGTGATGCTGGACCGGCCGGAAGGGGAAAGATGAGCCACAAGATATTGGTGGTGGAGGACGACGCGGCGACCGCCGCCTATGTGGCCAAGGGCATGGGCGAGGCGGGCTTCACCGTCGACCGGGCGGACAATGGCCGCGACGGCCTGTTCCTGGCGAGCGACGGCAGCTATGGCGCGATCATCCTCGACCGGATGATGCCGGCGATGGACGGCATGGCGATGCTGAAGGCCCTGCGCGCGGCGGCGATCGAGACGCCGGTCATCATCCTTTCCGCCCTCGGCACGCCGGAGGACCGGGTGGAAGGACTGACCAGCGGGGCGGACGATTATCTGGTGAAGCCCTTCGCCTTTGCCGAGCTGATGGCCCGCGTCCAGTTGCTGCTGCGCCGGGGCGGCGGCGGCAGCGCGGTCGTCACCCATTTGCGGCACGGGGACCTGGAGATGGACCTGCTTTCCCGCCGGGTGAAGCGCGGATCGCGCACCATCGACCTGCAACCGCGCGAGTTCCGCCTGCTGGAATATTTCCTGCGCCATCCCGATCAGGTGGTGACGCGGACCATGCTGCTGGAGGGCGTCTGGGACTATCATTTCGATCCGGGCACCAACGTCATCGACGTGCATGTCAGCCGCCTGCGCCGCAAGCTGGACGAAGGCGGGGACAAGCCCTTGCTGCATACGGTGCGCGGCATGGGCTATCGGCTGGGACCGGAGAGTTAGAGCCGATCGACATTCAGATGATGACGAGCCGTAAATGGTGGTTTTCCGTGGCCCGGAGCGCAGCCTACTCATGGTATGTGAGCACCGGAAGCACGGAAAAGCGTCATTTGCAGGCCGTCAGGGCTGAATGCCGATTGGCTCCAGGGCGTGCGGGACGGCGTCCATGACCGCTTCCGGCCATCCTAAGACCCTCCCCTCCCGCCGCTGGTTCGGCTTTGCCCGTTCGACCATCGGGCGCTTCGTCGGGCTGGCCTTCCTCTGCCAGTTCCTGGTGACCGGCGGCGTGCTGCTGTTCGTGCAGCAGGCGAGCCAGCGCACCGTCGTGGCCACCGACCGGCAGGCGGTGGAGGATGCCCGCGACGACCTGCTCGCGCTCCATCGCAGCGGCGGGACGGCGGCCCTGCGGTCAGAGATCGCCCGGCGTTTCCGCGCCATAGAGGGGGAGCGCGCCGTGCTGCTGCTGACCGACAGGGCGGGACGGCCCGTCAGCGGCAATCTGGGCGCGTGGCCCGCCGGGCTGGCGGCAGACGGGCGCTGGCAGATCATGTCGCTCTACCGCATCGGCCGCGACGCGCCGGAACCGATGGGCGTCATTCCCGTGAAGCTGCGCGGCGGCGGGCAATTGCTGACCGGCATGGTCGTTTCCAACAGCCTGCAACTTACCCGCATCTATGAGGAGGCGCTGACCGTCGCCTTCGTCATGAGCCTGGTGCTGGCGCTGGGCTTCGCGATCATGCTGGGCCGCATATTGGCGCGGCAGGTTTCCGACATAGCGGAAACCGCCAACGACGTCGCCGTGGGCGCGCTGGACCGGCGGGTGCCGACCGATGGCAGCGGCGACGCCTTCGACCGGCTCGGCCAGTCGATCAACGCCATGCTGGAACGGATCGACGCGCTGGTGACGCAGCTTCGCATGATGACAGACGGCCTTGCCCACGACCTTAAATCCCCGGTGACGCGGCTGATCTCCGTGGTCGAGCAGGCCAGCGCCCAGACGCGGGACGACACCGCGCTCGATGCCTTGGAAAAGGTGCATCATGAAGCGCAGACGCTGCGTTCCATGTTGACCACGGCGCTGCTCATCAGCCGGACCGAGGCGGGCTTCGGGGGCGACCAGCGGCGCGACACCCATGTTGCGGAATTGCTGCGCGACGTGGGCGAAATCTACGGCCCGCTGGTGGAGGATAGCGGCTTTGCGCTGGCCATTTCCGCGCCTGACGCGCTGACCTTTCCGCTCCATCGCGAACTGGTGAGCCAGTCGCTCGCCAATCTCATCGAAAACGCGCTCTATTATGCGGAAAGCGGCGACCGCATCGAACTGAGTGCGGCGCTCGAGGGTGGCGACCTTCTCATCGCCGTGGCGGACAATGGCCCGGGCATCCCGGCGGAGAGCCGTCCCGCAGCCTTGAAGCGCTTCGGCCGGCTCGACCCGGCGCGCGGCAAGCCGGGATCGGGGCTGGGCCTGTCCCTGGTGGAAGCGGTGGCGCGGCTGCATCATGGCATGGTGACGCTGGCGGATAACGGTCCCGGCCTGAAAGTCCTGCTGACCCTGCGCCGACCGTGAAAAGCGCATCCCGGGCAACGGCCTGAAGCGTGCAGTTCATCCGACCGCCGCCCGGGATGACAGCCGTTGCCTTGCTTGGAGAGTATGACAACGTTGTCTTTCCGCTCTAGACCGTTACCGATGCCGGATCAAGGACAATTTTCACGGCTCCCCGCGACCATTTTCCCTGATTTACGTACCATATTTACGATTCCGGCATGAATATCGGCGTCTGGCGGTGCCGTTATCCGGGTAAACGTTGTTTCCTCCATCGGCCTTCCATGGCAAGACCGGTGCATGACCGTCCTTTCTTTCGCTCAGCCCCGCTGATGCCCAGCATCCACGACGTTGCGGCACTGGCCCGCGTATCGATCAAGACCGTCTCCCGGGTGGTCAACCAGGCGCCCAATGTCAGCGAGGAGCTGCGCGAAAGGGTGACGGCGGCGATCCGCCAGCTTGGATACCGGCCCAACCAGTCCGCGCGGCGGCTGGCGGGCGGGCGATCCTTCATGATCGCCTTCCTCTACAACAATCCCGCGCCCTCCTATAATGGCGGCATCCAGTCGGGTGCGGCGAACCGGTGCCGGGACCTGGGCTATCATCTGGTGGTGGAGCCGATGCCGCTGACAGGGGAAGAACGGTTCGCCATTCTCGACCGCCTGGTCGCGGCATTGCGGCCCGATGGCGTCTTCCTGGTACCGCCCCTGTCGGACGACGCGCAATTGCTCCAGCGGCTGTCCGAACTGAAGCTGCCCTGCGCCCGCATCGCCGGATCGGTGATGGCGGAAAGCTTCAACATCCCCACGCCGGAGCGTGCGGCCGGCCGGATGATCGCGGATCATCTGATCGGCCTCGGCCATCGCCGCATCGGCGTGATCACCCCACCCGCCAGCCACAAGGCGGCGATGCAGCGCGTCGAGGGCTTTCGCGACGGCATGGCCGCGGCGAACCTGCCGCTGGAGGAGTCCCTGTTCGTCGAAGGCGCCTTCGATTTCGAATCAGGCATAAAGGCTGGCGAGCATCTGCTGTCCCGAGGCGAGCGCCCCACCGCGATCTTCGCGACCAATGACGACATGGCGCTGGGCACGCTGACCGTCGCGCACCGGCTGAAGCTGCGCGTGCCGGAGGACCTGTCTGTTGTCGGTTTCGACGACACGCCCGCCGGCCTCACGGCCTGGCCGCCCCTCACCACCGTCAGCCAGCCGCTGGAGGCGATGGGCAGCGCCGTGATCGACGCGCTCGCGGGCGGCTCCGCCGACGCGCCGCACTTCACCTTCAGGCTGGTGCAGCGCGATAGTTCCGGCCCGGCGCCGGGCCGGGGCATGAAGCCGGCAGGCGGCGCCTCCAACCTTTCTTAACCATGTCCATGTATGATTCGTCCATCAGATTGGGGACGAAATGAGCGTAGAAGCCAAATTTCCATCCGATGGTGCAAAGGAATTGCGGCTGGCCGAGGGCGACGGGCGGCAATGGTTCCACCTACCGCGGCGAATGCTGGTCGGCGGCCTTCTGCTGGTCATGGCCGTCGCAGTGCTGGTGCGCAGCTTTATCTTCACGGCGGGTTACAATACCACTTTGGTGGCGGACATGGGCCTGGTCAGGGCGCCGATCTCCGGCGAAGTCGACCGGCTGGGCGCGAACGTCGGCGACCGCGTGACGCGGAACCAATTGCTGGGGAGCTTCGCCGCGCCGGTGGGCCTGTCGGCGGCCGTCCGTGCCGGATCGGAAGATGTGGACCAGCTCAAGGCGAAACTGGCCAGTATCGACGGCCGGATGGCAGCCCTCAGGGCTGACGCCGACCATATCCGCCGCGAATCGGGCGTCTACCGATCTGAAAAGCTGGTGCAGATGGATGCCGTCGCGGACGAAAGCTCCGCCCAACTGTCGGCCGCGCAGGCTCGGTTGGCCTTTGCGCAGAAACAGTTGGACCGCACCCGCGCCCTCGCCGGCCGCGGCTTCATCAGCGCAGCCGGACTTGAGAAGGCGGAACAGGATCAGCGCGCCGCCCTGGCGGACAGGAATGCGGCGATGGCACGCCGACGCACGAACCTGATCGAGGCGCATGCCGCGGGCCAAGGGCTGTTCCTCAACAACGGCTACAGCAATGTCCAATATTCGACCCAGCGGCTGAGCGATCTCAATCTGGCGTTGAGCGAATTGCGGGGCGAGAGGGAGAACTTGACCGCAGCGCTGGCCAAGGCGCAAAAGCTGAGCGGCGATGGCAAGGCCGGCGCCATGCGGCGGCTGCAGCTTCCGTTGCAGGCGAGCATCGACGGCCGGGTCTGGGCGAAGGTCGCCGCCCCCGGGGAGTCGCTGCGTGAAGGCGATCCGATCTACATGCTGGCCGACTGTTCGTCCTTCTTCGCCTATTTCACCGTGGGCCGCAGCGCCTATAGCAGGCTCACCATCGGTTCGCCCGTGACGTTCATCGCCTTTTCGAACGGCGATCGCTGGCCGGGAACCGTCGTCAACATGGGGGTCAGCGATCCGTCCCAGCTCCGCGTCACCAGCCATGTCCCCAATCCCGCCGCAGGCGAATATCTGATCGGCGCGCGGATCATGCTGGACGCGAAGGGCAAGAAGCAGTGCCCGGTCGGCACGGCGGGCCGGGTGGTGCTGTAACGCGGCCATGAACCCCGCCGAGATCCCGTCCTATTTCTGGGGCCTCGCCACCCTTGGCCTCTGCCTGCTGATCTTTCCCAAACTCAGGCCGGCCAACCCGCTGCATCGGCTGATCGTCAGCGGCGCCGCGATCGGATCGATCCTGATCTACATGACATGGCGCATGGTCGCCACGCTCGACCTGGACACGCCCGGTTCCGCCCTGCTTTCGGTGGGCTTCTTCATGCTGGAGGTCTGTTCCACCCTAGGCGGGGTGCTGGTGCTGGTCGTGCTGACGCGGCGGCGCGACCGACTGAAGGACGTCAGCGGCAACATACGCTGGCTGCATGTCAACAGGCCCAGCGCCGCGATCTTCATCTGCACCTATAATGAAGATGTCGGGATTCTCGACCGCACGATTACCGGCGCCCTCAACCAGAATTATCCGGCGAAGGTCTTCCTGCTGGATGACGGCCGGCGGCCGGAGGTGGAGGCGCTGTGCCGCCGTCGCGACGTGGAATGGCTGACGCGGCCGGATAATGCTCATGCCAAGGCCGGCAATATGAACGCAGGCCTGGCGACACTGGCCGCGCGTGGCGAGATGCCGGATTTCATCGCCATATTGGACGCGGATTTCGTCGCCCTGCCCAATTTCATGTCCCATTGCGTGGCCCTGTTCCAGGACCCGACCGTGGGGGTGGTCCAGACGCCGCAGCATTTCTTCAACCCCGATCCGCTGCAACACAGGATCAAGGGGCATCTGGACCTGCCCGACGAACAGCGCTTCTTCTTCGACACCTTGCTGCCGGCCAAGGACGGATGGGGCACCGCCTTTTCCTGCGGGACGTCGTCCGTCGTCCGCACCGCCGCGCTTGCCAAGATCGGCGGATTCCCGACCGACAGCATTACCGAAGACATGCTGCTGTCGATCCGCATGAAAGAGCATGGCTTCGTCACCGCCTATCTGAACGAAAAGCTCAGCCTTGGCCTCGCGCCGGAAGGGATCGGCGAATATTGCACCCAGCGCATCCGCTGGTGCATCGGCGCGATGCAGATCATGCGCAGCGCCGACGGCCTGTTCTCGCGCAAGGGCCTGGGCTGGATCGACAGGATGAGCCTGCTGGAAACCCTGCTCTACTGGATGGGCAGCTTTCCCTTCCGCCTCGCCTGCCTGCTGGTGCCGATCCTCTACTGGATGACGGGCCTCACCATCATGGATGCGCCGATCGGCGAGCTTGCGACATTCCTGCTGCCCCGCATCCTGGTGGAAGCCTTCGCCATCAGCTGGTATTCCAACGGCCGGATACTCCCGCTTCTGACCGACACGTCCCAGTTGCTGGTCGCGCCGGAGATCGTGGCCGCATCCTGCCACACCCTGCTGTTCCCCGGGGAACGGCCGTTCAAGGTGACCAACAAGGGCGGCGACCGTTCCCGGACGGTGATCCACTGGAAATTGCTGTCGCGCTTTGCGGTCGTGCTTCTGCTGACCGTGGGCGGGATGCTGTTCGGCTATGGCTCGCCACTGGCGCCGACCTTCTTCTCGGACCAGAAGGGCATCGTGGCGTTCTGGAGCATGTACAACGTCCTCGTCTGCATCATCGCCATCATCGTCTGCGTCGAAACGCCGCGAAGGGCGGAAGAGCGGGCGCCCATCAGCGGAACGGCGCTTTTCAGTACAGGGGACAGCGCCACCCCGGTGCGGCTGCTCGACATTTCGTCGAGCGGCGTGGCCTTCGCCAATGAAGGCGGCTGGCGCATAGGCGACAGGGGCACGATTTCCATCAGGGAGCTTGGCGAGGTTCCGGCGATCGTCGCGCGCATCACGGATCGCGTCGTGGGGGCCAAGATCCTCCTTTCGCCCCAGCAGCAGGTGGCGCTCACGCATTTCCAGTTCGCCGGCGACCGCATGCGCACGCCGGACGTGTCCACGCTCGGCAGCGTCCTGGCCCTGATCAGAGGTCTTGCGCTGAACTGAGCGGAGGACCGCTTCCGGCAAAGCCATTCGAACCCGCGGGCAGCAAGGGTGGAACCTCCGGCAAGGCCCGTCCTCCTTTGCGTCTCTCCTCACTTCCCGAAACGGAACATCGCTGCTGCGCGACGGTTTGCTTGCGAGATCATCGGAGGCAAATCGATGAAGTCCGGCCGCCAGACTGCAAAATTGCTGAAGGTCATCGCGGTCCTGATAGGCGTTGTCGGCACGGCCAACCTGATCGGCGGCATCTGGCTCGCCTCATTGGGCGGCAGCCCCTTCTATGCGGCCGCGGGATTGACGATGCTGGCCAGCGCCTTTCTGCTCTGGAAGCGGCGCGCGGCCGCCCTGCATCTGTTCGCGGCGCTCGTCCTCGCCACGATGGTCTGGGCCTGGGCGGAAATCGGCGTGGACTGGTGGCCGCTCGTTCCGCGCGGCGACCTGATCTTCCTCTTCGGCCTGCTGCTGATCCTGCCATGGACCGTGCGGCGCCTTGCGCCGGCTGGGGGATGGGTGCGAAACGCCGGCCCCCTGGCGGTGGCGCTGGCGATCGCCGGAATCTTCGGCCTGGCCGCGCTGATGCGCGACGTCCACAATCTCGACGGCACGCTTCCTGGCCCGCGCAGCGCGATCGCGGCGGAGCCGAACGCAATGCCCGATGATGACTGGCAAGCCTATGCCCGAAGCTGGCGTGGCGACAAATTCTCGCCCCTGACTCAGCTCACGCCCGCCAATGTCGGCAAGCTGGAGGTGGCGTGGCAGTTGCGGACGGGCGATCTCAAGCGCTCGGGCGATCCGGGCGAGACGACCTATGAAATGACCCCGATCAAGGTCGACGACACCGTCTATCTCTGCACGCCGCATAATCGGGTGATCGCTGTCGACGCGGAGACGGGCAGGGAGCGCTGGAGGTTCGATCCGCTGATCAGGACTTCGGCAAGGAACATGCAGCATCTCACCTGCCGCGGCCTTTCCTATTGGGATTCATCCCGCGCGGGTGCGAGCGCCGCCGACTGTCCCCGGCGCATATTCCTCGCCACGAACGACAGCCGCCTGATTGCGCTGGACCCGCGCACGGGCGCGCCGTGCCGCAGCTTCGGACGCGCCGGGACCGTCAGCCTGCTCCCGGGGCAACCTCATTATAATGGCGGCTGGTATCAGGTGACGTCCGCGCCCCTTGTCGCGCATGGCCTGGTCGTGACCGGCGGCGCGGTTTACGACAATATCTCCACCGACGTGCCCTCGGGCGTCATCCGTGCCTATGACGCGCTCACGGGCCGACTGGTCTGGAATTTCGATCCGGGCAATCCGGACAGCACCGCCCCGCTGGGCGCGGGCCGGCACTACACGCCCTCTTCCCCCAACAGCTGGAGCACGCCGGCCGCTGACGAGGCGCTGGGCCTGATCTACCTGCCGATGGGGATGGGCGCTGTCGACCAATGGGGCGGCAGGCGGCCCGCGACGACCGAACGGTTCGCCACTTCGGTCCTGGCGCTGGACATCGCGACCGGAAGGCCGCGCTGGGTGTTCCAGACGGTCCATCACGACCTGTGGGACATGGACGTCCCGGCCCAGCCGGCGCTGGTCGATCTGGACCTGCCCGGCCGCGGCCGGGTGCCGGCGCTGGTGCAGTCGACCAAGACCGGCAATCTCTTCGTCCTCGACCGCCGGAACGGCAAGCCCCTGTTCCCGGTGGAGGAGCGCCCCGTCCCGGGCGGCGCAGCGCCGGGCGACCGCCTGTCGCCCACCCAGCCCTTTTCCGCCATATCCCTGATGTCCGCCCCGGCGCGGGAAAGGGACATGTGGGGCGCAACCATGCTCGACCAGCTTTATTGCCGCATCCGGTTCAAGTCGCTCGACTATAAGGGGCCCTTCACGCCGCCCTCATTGCGGGGGACGCTGGTGTTCCCGGGAAATTTCGGCGTGATGGACTGGGGCGGCATTTCGATAGACCCGATCCGCCAGGCCGCATTCGCCCATCCCAACCATATCGCTTTCGTGGACAGGCTCATCCCCCGCGCGGAAATGGAGGACCATGGCGTACGGGGACCGGCGGGCGGCTCCGACCGGCGCGGATCGGACGAGCAGGGGTACAATCCCAATACGGGCGCGCCCTTCGCGGTCGACATGAACCCCTTCCTGTCCTTCGCAGGCCTGCCCTGCCAGTCGCCGCCATGGGGCTATGTCGCGGGCATCGACCTGCGGTCCGGCAGGAAGGTCTGGGAACATAAGAACGGCACGATCCGCGACGAAACCTTCCTGCCTATCCCGTTCAAGCTGGGCGTTCCATCGCTGGGCGGTCCGATGTCGACGGCAGGGGGGCTCACCTTCATGGCGGCGGCGATCGACAATTATCTGCGCGCCTATGACACGCGCACCGGCAAGGTGCTGTGGCGTGCCCGTCTTCCGGCCGGGGGACAGGCGACGCCGATGTCCTATCGGTCGAGGGCGAGCGGACGGCAGTTCGTGATCGTCGTTGCAGGCGGGCATGGCTCCCTCGGCACGAAGCTGGGCGATTATGTCATCGCCTATGCTCTGCCCAGACAGCCTTAGTTCCCCGGCTCGCTACGTCCGCGGGCACGGCGGGGCCCCGCCCGCCATGCCGCCAGCGGATCAGATCGGCGCTGGCGGCGACGGCAGCTTCCGAACGGCGCCCAGATAGTCCCGCTTCCCCAGGGGAACGCCGTTCGTCCGGAGAATGTCGTAGGCCGTGGAGGCATGGAAATAAAAGTTGGGCTGGGAGAAGCTGAGCAGGAAATCCTTGCCCAGGAAATCCCAGCGCAGCTTGTCACCGATGGTAAATGTCATCGGCCTGTCGCTCAAGCTTTCCACATCGGCAACTTGAAGTGCGCCAAGGGCGTCGGCCGCTTCCATCACCCTGGCGTTCAATTCCTCGAAACTGGCCGGTGGCGCCGCGATGTCAGGCGAGAAATTCCCGCGCTGAACGCCATGGATCGCGCCGATGGAATGGATTGCACAGCTTTTCACCTGATAGGCGAAGTCCAACATGTCGGGAGCGAGTCTGGCATGAAGCAGCCGTTCCGGGGGGAGAGACTGCGCATCGCAATAGGACTTCGCTTTCACAACCAGTCTCGAGACAGACTCCAAAATCTGAAGGCACCCCGGTACGAAGGCGTCGTAAAGCGTCATCATGGATCCTGAACCTTTTGACTGGCCACCGAATGGACCGGCAATGGCCGATCTGGCCAGGATCGGCAACCGCATCCTTCCCGGCAGCGTCCCACAAGGACTGGAGCGCCCGTGGACGATCGATCGCACCGGATGGGGAGCCCGGGGTTGAATCTCTGGAAGAGGCACCCGCCATCGCCGGGCGTGTATCAACCGATGAAAGCAACCCTTATCGGGCACAGCTAGCCCACAGGGAGCAGGCGGAACGATTTGCCGGAATTCAGCGACTTGAGGGATAATATGGCGGAGAGGGAGGGAACCAAACATTCTTTTCAAGACACTCATTTCATTAAGTTATTTTATTCATCTTTATAGTGCATGCCCCCGTGAATGCCCCCACTTTCATATCGCACAGCGGGAATTCGTGAAGCGCCTCGGTGGCAAGCCTCCTATACTCCTCACATCCGCCACCTTACTGCGTAACACGGTCCTCCAGCTGTTCGCCGTCCGACAATGTGCGGACCCAATGCGATCAGGGATCGACCGGCCTTAGCTCGTCTACGTCGAAATCGCGTAGACCGATCTCGCCGCTGCCGTTCAGCATGTCGCTCGCCAAGGAGCGCTTCCGCTCAAGAAGCTCGTCCAGCTTAACATCAAACGTCTTGAAGTCGCCAGCAGACACGGTCGGATAGTAGACGAACACGTCCTTCGTCTGTCCGATGCGATAGGCCCGGTCGGTTGCCTGATCTTCCTTCGCGGGATTCCAGGTCCGGGTGAAATGAATCACGTGGTTAGCCGCCTGCATGTTCACCCCGAACCCGACGGCCACGGGCGATAGGACGATCACGCCGAAGCCAGGCTGTTCCTGGAAGGCCCTAATCCTCTTCTGCCGGCTATCGATGCTGCTCGCCACGGCGGTCGTATCGCCGTTGATGATGTCGACGGGAACATCAAAGGCCTCGCGCACATAGTGTCGAATCAAGCGCTGGATCGCCTTGAACTCGCAGAAGACGATGGCCTTCTCTCCGCGATCGCGGATTACCTCAAGCACTTCTATTAGCCAATCCAGCTTCGGTGACCGTGCTCGGTAGCTCTCAACCGGATCATATGCGCTACCCGCGTTTTCATCCGGATCGGAACAAAGGAGCCTGAGCTTGTGGAGAAGTGCAAGGTGGCTCCCCGGTGCCGCCCCCGATCGCCGGAAGGTGTCGATGGCTCCGACGTAGAGGCCGCGTTGGAAAGGGCTCATATCCAAACTGCGGCTTTCCTCGTCCACGACCTTCGCCTTCAGGTCGGTCGCGACATCTGCTTTCATCCGGCGGAGCAACTGAGGCGTGATGATACCCCGAAGCTGCTCCACCTTCACCCGATCATCGTCGCTCTTCGCCTCGATCGGTCGGCGGTAGGTCGACCCGAACTCGTTGAGCGCGCCGAGCAAACCGGGCTGCACGAAGTCGAACAGGCACCACAGATCGACTAGGCTGTTTTCGACGGGCGTCCCGGTGCAGGCGATACGGAACTTCGCCTGCTGCTTCTTGGCAGCCCGGGTCATCGCCGCGTTGGGGTTCTTGATCTTCTGCGCCTCGTCGCAGACCATGACCGACCACTTCTCGCGCGCGAACGAGAACTCCAGGTCGCGCAGCGTCTCATAGGTCGTAAGGACGAGGTCGGCATCACCCCGCCAGTCCGGCCGGAGGAAGCGCACCAGACCCTCCCGGCGAAGCTGCTCGTCGACCGAGGACCGATCGACGCGGAGACCAGCGAGGCCCTCGCCGTAAGCCATGAGGATCTTCAGCGTTCCAGACTCGAGGAACTTCTCTGCCTCCTCCTTCCAGTTCTCCAAGAGAGAAAGCGGCGCAACCACCAGCGCTGGCGGCGTACCGGGATCCTCTTCCCTTGCCCTCGCGACGAGGCTCAGGATCTGAAGCGTCTTCCCAAGTCCCATGTCGTCCGCCAGCAGTGCGCCCCGGCACTTATCCGGGGCCAGTGCGAGAAGGTGTTGCATCCATGCAAGACCTTCAAGCTGGTGGTGCTTCAGCGCGACGCCGGGACGAAGACTGGAAGGAAGGCGGGCGGGAGCCGGCTTTTCGGCTAGCGCCGCGAGCCGCTCCTCCTGGTAGTCGACCTGTCCGATATTGCTCTTGAGGATCAACGTAGGCTTTTTGCCGCGACGGACAGGAGACTCTGGCTTGAAGGTGCCCTTTGCCGCCTGATCCTGCACCTGTCCGAACGTAGAAACTATCGCCTCCGCCTCGCGGACGGGTATGGGAGTGGGGCACCCGGTCAAGGATACGGAAGTGGCTCCTTTCGCCTTGGCCATCTCCAACCCCTTGCGGAGTTCGGCCGATAGCTTGTCGGTCAGCGGCAGAACGCACGGCTGTTCGGTGTTCGGATCAGTCCATCCGATCATCGGAACTAGATTCTCGGGGAACCAGCCCTCACCATCGTCGCGCTTGGCAATGTGCGGTGAGTAGAAGGACTTTTCTTGGCCGATTCCCTCGACGCGCTCCGAATAGCCGGAGAGGTCGTAAATCTGGCCGTGCGTGATGACCCCATCCTCGCGATGGCCGAGCGCCCGGCGAAGCGCTTCGCAGTGTAGCCTGCTATCGCCGTCAAGCTCGAACTCGTATTCGTCCCAAGCAAACAGCTGGAGGCCACGATCAAGGTTCCGCTCTACGCCCTCGATGAACTCGAGTACGTCGGCTTCCTCGAGCATGATCTCGCGCGTCTCAATAGCGTCGCCTGACCCGCTCGTGATGAGCAGCCCCAAAGCACCTTCTCCATTGGTTTCAGGTGTCACCGCGGCGAACCGTTCGAACACGATGCCCGCCTGCTGCTTTGCCTCCTCGAACTGGTCCTCGTCGACGACAGCTGCCGCGTCCGGTCCGAGCGCCGCAATGGGATTGAGGAGGAACGCCTGCGCCCGCTCGCCAGCCACGCGCCGACCGGGCATGCGTTTGACCTCCCGCAGCACGGTGCCGACCTCCGGCGAGATCATGACCTGGATGATCCCGTGCGGCGTTGGTAGGTCGTATCTGTCACGCACCTGACCCGACTTATCAAACGCCTCGAGCCAGTCGGCGGGTGCCCCCTCGAACCACGGTTCGATCTCCACGAGGCCAAGTCCATCCGATCGACGGAGCGCCATCTGCAGTCGGTCCGGAGTGAGAACCACGGTTCGATAGAGGAAGTCGTCGAGCGAGGCGCCAGCGGCTACTGCCAACTGACGAATCTCTCCCCACGCCCGGCGCTGGTCAGCTTCGTTCCGTTCCCCTTCCGGACGGCGCGCAAACCGCCGGATTCGCTCGATAAGGTTCCAGACGCCTGGAGCGACGAGCTGAACGCCACCGTCGGCTTCGAGGGCACCGCCCTTGAGCCTGACGCCGGACATTGGTCGACGGTCGGTATCGAACCATCCGTCTATTGCGACCGAGAAGTCTCTATCGGTCAGAGACTTCCGGCTGACAATCTTCGGGACCGCAGCAGTGGATGATGGAAGATCGAGTATCGCCAGCTCTTCCGCAGCCTCCGCGTCCTCCAACAGCACGAAGAGCTGGGACCAATTCAAGCGGTGACCATCCTCCACCCGCTCGGCCAGCCCCTCATCCGCCAATTGGTCGAGAAGCGCCGTCGCTGCCTTCGATTTGGGGGTCGGCTCGCCACCGCTCGGCAGGAGAATGCCACCATCCTCAACGACGGGCGATCGCGGGGCCACCTGGCGCACTTCCGTCTTGGCCGCCTTCCTACCCCAGATCATGAGCGCAGATACCAAGCCCCGCGACGCTCCGCCCAAGCGAAGTTCCTACGGGTGAGTTCGTTCGTCGCAGGACCGAAGCGCGGCGCGTAGGCCCATAGCGAACCTCCCTTATCTCGCGAATCCGCTGTCTTGATCCCATGCTTGGCGAAGAACGCGAACAGTTCGGAGTCGGCGCTCGCGGGTCGCGGGGCTGGTGAGGGGTTGGAGGATATGGTGATAGGGGGCGGCGGCGCTGATGGGCGCGCGCCGTAGGACGGCGTCGTATGACTAACCTGGGAGCCACTTCGTGCGGCTGACAGGGAGGCGATGAGCCGATCGGCCTTACGCTCCCACCGTTCACCCACGCCGTCCTTGTGGATGATACGCGCGACGTTGCTCGGGTGCTTGAGCGCGGTCTTGTTTCCCGCCACCTGCAACTTCGAGAGATCGAACGGCAGCTTGGCAGCATCGAAGGCGAACATAGCGTTGCCCTCCTCTCCGAACTCCACGTAGACGTGGCCGGCGATGCGCATGATGAAGGCATTGTTGCTGGAAACGCCTCCGTTTGTAAGGTTGAGCATGCGGCCCTTCATCATCTGCCGCAGGGTCTTGAAGCTCGGACGCGGATCGCGATAGGCGGCGTCGCCAAGCGCGAAATGCATGTCGCTGATCTGATCAACGTGGCGTTTCCAGAAGTTGATGCGACGCTGGTCGTTGATGCCATCGGCCGAGAGGAGGTTGAAGAAGTCCTCGATCAGCCGGAGTTTGTGCCACGAGGAAACCATCCGTCGCGTGTCCGGACGGACCAGTGTCCAAAGTGTGTCGTTGCGCTCGAGCCACGGATTGCCCCATCGACCGACGGAGGTCTCACACAGCGCCGGATCGACCTCGATCGAGGAACATTCGGAGTAGCGATCTAGAACACGGGACAGGCCGTGATCCGCGAGCACATCATGCTCCAGGATCAAACCGATGACGCGCGGGAGAACATCACGGAACTTCCGGTCATCGAACCTTACCGCTGCCTCGATCTGCGCCTCGAATATGCGCTGGCCGATCCACGAAGTGTCACCCGCGGAGAGATCGTGACGAAGAACCTCGAGGGGATTCCCCTCCCCGGTGAGAAGCTCGGCCCCGTAGCGCGTGCATGGATCCTCAGTCAGCAGGTTAGCATGGTCGTCGATCGCGGCGAGCCAGTCCGGTGCCTGCCCGGAGCGTTCGAGCTGTGGAAGATTGTCGTTCAGATATTCCCGCAGGACCCGCCAGTTCCGATCACCGGCACCACGAGCATTTCGGGGATCGTAGTTCACGTAGCCATCGAGCAGGCCCCGCCAGCACCGCCTGTATGGCCGGGGCATCGATCGGAAGGCATCAATCTCACTCAGCAGCGGATCGAACCGTTCACCGTCCTCTATTAGCGCTGGCTGGCCTACAGACCTGAGGCGCGTTCCCCAGCTCACCAAGCGTGCCGACCGAACATCATGGAGCCTGCCGGTCTCGCGAAACCTCAGTATCTCCGTCTGGATCCGGTCGTTCGAAGCGCCCGCACCCGCGCCTGCCCCGCTGAGCATGGCCTGAAGTGACTGCACATGCCCTTTCAAGATTCGGAGGTCGGGCTCCGGCATGTCGCGGAACGCCGCAGCGCCAACGTCGGCCAGCCGCTGCTGCAGCTTCGTCATTCTCGGGCTCAGAGGGCGCATGTACCGAATTCGCCTTCAAACGCGTCGACAGGTGCAGCCGCCGGTTCATCAACGCCGAAGAATTCCAGGCGCAGCTCAATGCGTCGACTTGCGTCGAGCGACGCCTTCGCGGAATTTGAGGAGTAGCCGCCGACGAGGAAGAGCCGCCGTATCTCCTCTAGCTCGCGTCGATCCATGGGCCGTTCGCCCGCCTGCGGCCGCGCCATCAGCGCGCACAGAACGCGCTGGCTACGCTGGAGGCTGAGGTTCAGGTTGTAGAGATAGCTCCCCCTCCGGTCAGTAAAGCCCTCGACCACAATCCGCTTCAGCCATCGCTGCCCGCCCTTGTCCCGCGCTATCGCGAGCACCTCCGGGACAAACGACCGCAGCAATCGCTCCTGTTCGGGACTGAGGGCATTGCTCGCCGAATCGAAGCGGGCACGATCTCCGAAGTCGATGACGGCACGGTTGTGATCGACGCGGATGCCCTGCTTCTTTGCAGCCTTGTCGATGCGGTCGAGGAGCTTGACAATCTCCGCCTGCCTCTCGGCCTCAAGCTGCTCGCGCTCCGAAATCGTGCGCGTCACGGCAAGGAGCGCCACGCTCATGACGAGCAGGAAGAGCACCATCAGGGCAGTCATAAGGTCGGCGAACGAGATCCAGAAGGGTTTCTCGCCCTCCTCGCGACCACGATGCCCCATAGTAACGCGCTGGAACATTCAGATCACGCCGCCTGCCGACCGGTCGAAGGTAAGGAGGCCTCGAGTTCCTGGATCGCCTCCTTGAGCAAACCGGTGGCGCTGGACAGCTGGGAGTGAAACACCCGGTTCGCCTCGATGACCGTGCCTCGCATGCCTTCCGCAAACTTCTCGTGCGACTTGCCGATAACGTCAGCAACCTCGTCCAGGAAGCCGTCCGCCTCGTACTGCGCCGACGCCAGTTTTTGCGTTGCGCCCTCGATCCGACTGAGGACATCCGCGGTCAGGCTTGCCTCGCGGGAGGCATTTTCGACGGTAGCGCGGAGATCCTGGATCATGGTGGCAACCGCGTCGCGGGCTGATCGGTAATCGGAGACGACAGAGTCGAGGCCCCTAGCCGCCCCGGCAACGCTGCCTGCGGCCTCCGAAAGGCCAGTGGTGACATTCGCGATGCGGTCGAACCCGCCAACGACCTCGCGCCCTGAATTCTCGAGCTTGTTAGCGGCGGCCAGCAGGGAGTCCGCCCCCCCGTTGAGACGAACGAACGCATCCCGCGTCGCGCTTTGGACGCCCGCGGTCATTTCGCGGATCGCCGCCACGAGACCATCGACGTTGGAGGAGATCGCATCAACGGATTGCCGCATCTGCCCGACGTGGCCAGCCGCCGCCTCAGCACGCCTGCCGTCTTCCTCGGCCTGAAGCCTGGAGCGTTCAGCCGCCTGTCTCTCAATGGCGGAGATCGCCTGCGCCATCCCCTCACCAAGCGCAGTCAGCATGTCCTGGACGCGGGTCTGGGTCGCCTCCTGCATCTCGCCCGTCGATGAGCGGATCTCTTCGATCACAGTGCGGAGCTCCTCCGACATCGCGGCCTGCTTGGCCTCGACCGCCTGAACAACCTCGAGAAGCTTGGTCGACATCGCGTCAGAAGCTCGCGTCCCGGCAGCCTCGACGTTGTCGGTCAGGTCCTGCAATTTCAAGACCGCAGTCTGCATCGCGTCAATCGTGCGCTGCTGCATGTCGCCGATGCCGGAGAGCTGCGTGCCGAACATGTTCTCCAAGCGGTCGCTGAAGCTCGCGAGCACGTCGGTCAGCAGCTTCGTCACGGCGGACGACTGATCCTGGCTGACTTGGCCCACCGCGCCGGCGATCTGGTCGAGCGGTCCCTTGAGTGCGTCGGTCAGCGCACCTGCGATAGTCGTGCCGAGTTCGTTGGAGCGCTGCACCGTCGCGTTGATCTGCCGATCGGCAAGGTCGGTGAGTATCTCCCGCAAATCTGCGACGAGCGCATCCTTCAGGATCTTGGTCTGACTGGCGGCGTCCTCCGAAGAAGTCACGAGGCGAGCTAGATACTCCTCGCCTGCACCGGCCTCATAGGTCGCGTCGATCTCGTGAGCGAGCTGCGTTACCTTGCGGTAGAGGCTGTTGAGCCGGAATTTCTCCAGTCCGGTCGTGAGCATCGCAAGGATGATTGCGAAGGCCGAAACGACGAACGCCTCGCTCACGCCATGCAGCAACGCGGTCAGACTGTTCCGGACTACACCGGAATCGTCCGAGATCTGGAAGGAGCTCAAGCCCGTCAGAAGGCCGGTGAATGTCCCGATGATGCCGATGCCGGTGAAAATGCCGGGCAGATGCTTGAAGAACTCGGCATGGACGCGATTGTCCACCACAGCGTGTGGCGAGAGAAACATCTCAGCCGGCACCGTCGAGCGGACAGCCCTCTCGACCATCTCGCCCGTCTGGGTGTCGAGATCCTTCTGAACGTGGAGCGTCTCGCGATACTCGTTGAAGATGGCGGCGATCGCACGGTCGGGTTCGAAGCACTTCGAGAGGTCGCGAAGCCCGTTCGCCCGCGCTGCCTCCACGTTCTCGATGATCTGCTTTAGGCTTGCATCCAGCCGCTTCGCGGGAATGAAGAAGTAGCGGACGAACGCGTATGCAAGGCTAACGAGAACCGCAAAAACAAGCACCGGTATGACCGGAATTCCGAACAACACCATTTCGTCCATTCCCCCTGTCATCGACTTCCTCCGCGAATCCCACGCACGGGCGGATCGACACTTCACGCTGCTATATCCGCATTTATTATTCTACGGCTAACATCAACTGATTCAGATCACTTTGCCATTTTTGGGGAAGAGTAAGGCTCTGGCAATCCGAATAACTTTGGGACAGTATCCCTAAGTCGGGGGGAAGAATGATGGCCCAGTCAGAAGGTTGGCTCTCTAGAGTCGCGCGTCGATTTGGCGAGATGATGTCTGGCGCCCCGGCGATAGGCACTGACGGACAGCCCGAACTCGGTCGGCCCACGGAGACAACCGCGGCGACAGCGTCATCGCCCTCTCCGCCTTCGAACCTCGGTAGGGCTCCGCCGGGCGTCAGCCTGAGCGCCAATGGCCGATACCTTTATGGCGGATACTCATTCTCGACCCTCGAGCAGGCGTCAGACTATGCAACGCGGATGACCAAGCCGGGGGTCGCCACGCCGCGGCCTTGCCCCTCCGCGCCCGCATCTTCGACATCGAAGAGGCAACGCGCTCCAGCCTGCTGGGTTAACCACCCGGCTGTGGTTCAGGTGGGAGCGCGAACCGTCACTCTCGATATGGTCTACTATGGCACTCCTGCCCGGCATGACCCGGCGCGTGACAAGAGCCGGATCGATCCCACGCTTCCCATCAATCCTCAAGGCGATCCCTCCGGCGACACCTTGACATACTGGCCGAGCTACGATCGCCTCGATCCGCGGGCACGCTGGACCTATCTGGACTGGCTGGAGAATGGCCGGACGGATCCTAACATCCCGATCGGCTACGTGTTCGTGTTCTTCTACGGCCTCGAGCAGCGCTTGCTGGTCGATGAAGCCAAGGACGAGGCGTCAGCGATCTTCGCCGAGCTTCGGCGCCTCCTTTTAATCCATGGAGAGAACTACTCTTTTGCGGCCTATGCGTCGAAGCTGCTCGCGCTTTCCTGCCTATACGGCGAAAACGCCGATCAGCAGCTAACATCCGCTCCGCCGCACAACTACGAGATGGAGCTGCCGCTCAATGTCCGAGTGCGGCTTGGCAGCCGAATCGAGCGAAACCAGCCCTTCGATGCCGACGACTGTCTTCTATGGGTGCTATCGCTTCCAGACGTCTACCTCCGGACGCCGGGGCAGCGGTGCTTCGAAGAGCTGCTCGGCCTATGGCGCGTCCGCTTCGCCGTCCGCAATCCAGAAGGATTACGGGTCCGACGGCCGAAGTCGAAGATCCGCTCCCGATATCAGGCGGCAAGCAACACGTTCTTCCGTTCGATCGAAATGGATCTTCCTGACATTTCTGGGACGCAGGCCCCGCTCAATAGCCTTCGCACGATCCTCGACGGCTGCATGGAAGATCTATCAGCCTACAGCCGACTGCTGGGCCGAGACCCAAATGCTCGCGGAACGCTGCGCGGCGACCTCCTGCTACCACTGGAGCTCCGCCGGGGACGGGCCTCCTTCGCCGATTGCCGGAACGCGCTCGATCAATCGACAGTTGGCGGCTTGGCAACGGTCGGCGACGTGGCACGCGCCCTCGATCTGGAGCTAGGGCCGGGCACCGAGAAGCTGCCTGCAGTTCTCGTTCGGCGGATGGGCCTCGCGCTCGACGCGCTGGATCTCGGGTTCGAGCCCGATCGCCGCTACGGTCCGGCCGCTGCGCTCCGGGCCGATGGACGCGTCGCCCTGTTCCCGGCAAGCCTTGGTGGGGCCGTCGATCCCGAACGCTCGGTCTACGCGGCTGCCCGCGGCATGGTTGAAGTCGCAATGCTGGCCGCAGTGTCGGACGGGACTGTCGCCTCCTCAGAGATGGACGCCATTGAACGCCGTCTGCGCTCGACACCCGAGCTCAAGGAAGAGGAGATCATCCGGCTGCTCGCGTGCGGAAACGCTCTCGCTGCGGATCCGCCAAAGGTCCGTGCAGCCCTGAAGAAGCTGGCGGACATCGCTCCTGAGAGCAGGGCGGCGCTCGCGGCCTCCGCGGTCGAGGCAGTGCTAGCAGATGGCCGAGTCCTGCCCGACGAGGTTAGGTTCCTCGAGGCGCTCCACGCGGCGCTCGGGCTACCCGCGAGCACGCTCTATTCCGCCCTGCATCGCAGCGGCGAGGATGCCGGTCCGGTGGAGGTGCTGCCAGCCACTGACGAGCGCATGGTGCCGCTGCCTGACGAGCCAAAGCGGGCGGGCGTTGCCATCGACGCCGCCAGGCTTGAGAGGATCCGCGGCGAAACGACGCAGGTGTCCGCGATGCTCGCGGCAATCTTTGTCGAGGAGGAGCCCGAACCAGCCCCCGCCCCTCCGCCTAAGGCAAGCGTCGCCGCATCGGCTTTCGCTGGCCTCGACGCCCCCCATTCTAATCTTCTTATTCGCCTTCTGGCCGGCCCGATGGCTCGGACCGATTTCGATGCACTCGCGGCTGAGCTGCGCCTGATGCCAGACGGCGCCATCGAGACGTTGAACGAATGGGGCTTCGACAATTTGGGCGAGCCGATCGTGGAGGACGACGACGACGTGCGCGTCTCCTCCGAAGTGACTGACCAACTTGAACCAATGGGAGTTGCCGCTTGAGCACAATCCGACGCAAGGACCGGGATCTCATCATTCAGGCCCTTTCCGCCGGCGTCGTTCCACGGGTGGGCCTCCAGCATATCCAGGTCGGACGCTCTCAGGAGGTCGGCGCGCTCGTCCGCGACATCGACCGGATCGCGGACGCCGGATCGGCCGTTCGCTTCGTCATCGGCGAGTATGGAGCAGGCAAGACCTTCTTCCTGAATCTCGTGCGTCTCATCGCCCTCGAACGGAAATGCGTCACGGTCCACGCCGATCTCGCTCCCGACCGTAGGCTTCACGCGACTGGGGGACAGGCCCGCGGCCTCTATGCGGAGGCTGTCCGGAACATGGCGACACGCACGAAGCCGGAAGGCGGCGCTCTTCCTAGCATTGTCGAGCGATTCGTAACGGAGTGCGTTCGGGAGGCTGAAGACGGTGGAGCTCCTGTCGAGCGAATCATCGACCGGCGCCTCGCTCCCCTGCTGGAGATGCTAGGCGGTCACGACTTCTGCACGGTGCTCAAGACATACTGGCGCGCCCACGAGGATGGTGACGACGGCCTCAAGGCGGCGGCGCTGCGCTGGCTCAGGGCCGAGTATCCCACCAAGACGGAGGCGCGGCAGGCCCTCCCCGTTCGCAGCATAATCGACGACGCGGACGTCTATGACACATTCAAGCTTCTCTCAGCGTTCGTTCGCATCGCGGGGTATTCAGGACTTCTCGTGGTCTTCGACGAGATGGTCAACCTCTACAAGCTGCAGAGCTCCCAAGCGCGCAACCAGAACTACGAGCAGCTTCTCAGGACGCTCAACGACGTGCTGCAGGGCAATGTCGAGGGGCTCGGCTTCGTTTTCGGAGGAACGCCGGAGTTCCTACTCGACAGTCGGCGTGGCCTCTACAGCTACAAGGCGCTCCAATCGCGGTTGGAAGAGAACAGCTTCGCCACAGAGGGGCGGATCGATCTCAGCGGACCAGTGATACGGCTCCAGAGCCTGTCGCCCGAGGATCTCCTCGTGCTGCTAGGAAACATCAGGTCGGTCTTCGCACTCGGAGACCCATCGGCCTTCCTCGTGCCTGACGAGGCGAAGACCGCCTTCATGGAGCATTGCAATAAGCGGATCGGCGAGGCCTATTTCCGCACACCCCGCAACACCATCAAGGCCTTCGTCCAGTTTCTGTCCGTTTTGGAGCAGAACCCTGACACGCAGTGGCACGATCTGATCGCAGCTGTCTCGCCGGACAGGGAGGAGCCAGAAGAGCCAGAGGCGGACGAAGAGCTTGTCGACCTTCGCATCTGACGCCCCGTCCTATGATCGGCTTCATCCTGAAATCCGCCGCTGGGTGCGCGATGAGGGATGGACCGGCCTGCGTGAGATACAGGACACGGCGATCCGCTCGATCCTGGGATCCAGCAGCGACGTAATCATCATGGCCGGCACAGCCTCGGGCAAGACCGAGGCAGCGTTCCTGCCGCTGCTCACCGAGGCAGCGGAGATGACAGGTGGTGGCCTTCGCCTCCTATACGTCAGTCCGCTCAAGGCGCTGATCAACGACCAGTTCAGGCGTCTCGAACCTCTGTGCGAACGCCTTGGTCTACCAATCACCCGTTGGCATGGCGACGCGCCTCAGGGTCCTAAGACGAGACTGCTCAAGGCGCCAGCGGGCGTCGCGCTGATCACCCCTGAATCGATCGAGGCCCTCCTGCTGCGCCGCCCCGCCGATGCCACTAAGCTGTTCAGAGGCGTGCATGGGATCGTCGTGGACGAGCTTCACGCATTCCTCCAAGGCCCGCGCGGGCTGCACTTGGCCTCTCTTCTCCGTCGCGTCGACAGGATCGCGTCCGGACGCCCGCGACGGGTCGGCCTCTCCGCCACGCTAGGCGATGCCGACGCGGCCTGCCGCTGGATGAACGCGGTCAGCCCCCAGAGCGTAACAGTATTGCGGGCGCCGAAGAGCGGCCCAGGTGTCAGGCTGCAGATTCGAGGATACGAGGAGCCTCCCGAGGCAGTCGGGATCGATGAGATCGCCGAAAACGGTGCGCACGATGCGCTCAGCCAAATCGCCGACCATATCTTCGCCAACCTGCGCGGATCGAACAACCTCGCCTTCGCTGCCTCTCGCCGGACGGTCGAGGCACTCGCGGACCGCCTCCGCGAGCGGTCGGAGCGAGACAAGGTGCCGGAGGAATTCTTCCCGCATCACGGCAGCCTCTCCAAGGAACTCCGCGAGACGCTGGAGACGCGGCTCAAGGCTGGCGACCAGCCTACCACCGCAGTCGCGACGACAACGCTCGAGCTCGGCATCGATCTGGGCAGCGTCCAGTCGGTCGCCCAAGTGGGTGCGCCCAGATCGCTTTCCGGTCTGAAGCAGCGCCTCGGTCGGAGCGGCCGTCGCGGTAGCCCGGCGGTCCTCCGCATCTATGTCCGCGAAGACCATCTCGATCCGGATTCCGATCCGCTGGACAAGCTACGCCTCGAAACGGTGAGGGCCGTCGCCTGCGTCCGACTTCTGCAGGAGAATTGGGTCGAGCCCTCTACAGAAGACCCCTCGCTTGCCACGGTGGCTCTGCATCAGACCCTCTCGCTCATAGCATCCGAGGGCGGCGTCCGTGCGCCCGCGGCGCACAAGCTCCTATTCGGTCGGGACAGCTACCTAGCCTTCGCGCCGTCCGACTACGCCGATTTGCTCCGCGGGGCTGGTCCTCAGGGTTTCGAACTTCTCGAACAATCGCCAGATGGCATCCTCATGCTCGGTCGTGCGGGGGAGGAACTGGTCCAGGCGCGCGACTTCTATGCCGTCTTCAAGACGGACGAGGAATGGCGCCTTGTCTCGAGCGGCCGTACCCTCGGGACCGTTCCGCTCACCAATGTCCTCGGGATAGGATCACTCGTAGGCTTCGCAGGCCGTAGATGGCGCGTAGAGGCGGTCGATGACCGCGCCAAGGTGCTCGAAGTTGTTCCCCATCGATCCGGGAAGCTGCCTCGCTTCGATCGGCCCGCGAACGAGCAACTGCACGACCACGTCACCGCGACGATGCTGGAGGTGCTGTCTGACCACGAGATCCCCGCATATCTCGATGCAGCCGGAAAGAAGTTCCTCCTGCAGGGGCGCACCGCGTTTCGCGAACTCGGCCTCCATCGGCGCGCACTCATCCCCGCGGCGCGAGACACCCACGTCATCACCTGGCGTGGCACGGCTATAAATTCGGTGCTGTCGATCGTCCTCATGAGCGCTGGCCTAGAGGTTGCGGTCCACGACGTGGGCGTGACTGCGTTCGATGTGACACCGAAGCAACTCGCTGCCATTCTCCAGCAGGCGGGCGATTGCCCGCCGATGGAAGATCTCTCGGACTTTGTCCTTGGGCTGAGAACCGCGAAACTCGACGATTTTATAGAGGAGAGTGTGCTTCGACGCCTTTGGGCTGCCCGGAATGAAAAGCATCGAGACACTGTGAGCTCAATCCTAACCGAATTGCGGACCGCGATGACATTTTAACCGGATGCTCGAGCAGCTGAAACTGAAGCATGTTGACATACGCCGGCTTGCGGAACCCAACGCAAACCTACAATGGGCATCATTTCTACATAGTGCCGGATAGTATGCGACCTGAACTCGACAAAAAAGAAATTACCAGACGCGTGTTTGAACGAGCTGCTTGGGTAATGCATCAGTCATGGGAAGAAAACTGGCGTCACTCGCGTTTGCTTGATGAGCCATTGATCCCTAACCATATCATCATGGCTGGGCGCTCACGGGCGTCCGCTGACCATCGTGAACATGTTGTGCCCTTGGCGCTCATTCGTAATCAGTGCGAGAAGATGTTTTCTTCGGGAGCAGATGCGTCAGCGGTCGCGAAGTTGTTGGAGCGGCATTTGAAGATCGTGATGATCTCCAAAGCTGAACGACAGCGCCTCGACTTCGAGCTCGGCCTGAAAGTGCGCATGCCAGAAGGTTGGTCGTTCGACGACGAGAATGCTGACCCTTTTGCGCGGTTGAAGGCTGCCGGCATTGAATGGGATCAACTTGAACTGAACGTCTGATGATATGGAAAGCGAGGCACAGCTCTAGAGCATTTTCACATTGACCGTTGATACCCTGCGTCGTGGAAGAAGTTGGCACATTCTTGGGCTGGGAAGCGATCAAGCAGGTTGCCGATGCGCTCGACAAGGGCATCGACGGTGCGGGCCGGTTCCTGCCGCAGCAGCGCCTTGAGTTTGGAGAAGGCCATCTCGATCGGGTTCATGTCGGGGCTGTAGGGCGGCAGGTAGAAGAGCTGGGCGCGCCGGGCGGTGATCGCCTCGCGGATGCCGGCGACCTTGTGGGCGGGCAGATTGTCGAGCACCACGACATCGCCGCGTCGAAGAGTGGGTGCCAGGACGTCGCGGATATAGACCCGGAATGCATCGCCATCCATCGGCCCGTCGAGCACCCAGGGCGCGGTCATGCCCGTCAGACGCAGGCCGGCGATGAAGGTCATCGTCTTCCAGTGTCCGAACGGCACGCGATCGCGGCAGCGTTCGCCGACCGGCGCCCAGCCATAGAGCCGCGCCATCTTGGTGTTTACCCCTGTCTCGTCGAGAAAGACGAGGCTTTCAGGGTCGATGAACGGCTGGGCTGCCCGCCACAGCTTGCGACGTGCCGCCACGTCTGGCCGCTCCTGCTCGGCTGCGTGCAGGGCTTTTTTTAAACGACAGGCCGAGCCGCCGAACCGCGTTCCACATCGCGCCGGTGCTGAGCCCGATTCCGTGTTCGGCCAGCAGCCACGCTTGCGCCTGCGCCAGCGTGATCCCCGGTCGCGAGCGGATGTGCGCCGCCAGCGCCAGCTCCTGTGCCGGCGAGAGCTTGCGCGGGGGACGGCCACGGTTCGGGTTGATCCCGGTATTACCGGTCAGCCGACGCCGGATCCGCGCCTTGTAGATATAGGCCACGCTGACCTTGAAGATCACGGCCGCCTCGCGGACGGGCATTCCGCCGTCCACAGCCGCCAGCACCCGATCGCGTAAATCCTGCGAGTAACTCTGCCCCGGTCGCCAACCCATCGCAGCCTCCGTCGTGACGGCTACCTATGAATCACACGATCAGCAAAAAGGGAATCCCTCGCGATTCCACCCATCGTGAACCCGCTCTAAATCAGTCGCCCCTGCCCCTCCGCTTGCCGCATTCGATGCTTCTGGCGACGCTTAAAGTTCCACGGCGGATCGGGATTGTTGCTCACCCATAATCCGCGCCGGTTCCGGCTGGCATCGTCCTGTGCATTGAAATATTCCGCTTCGCGGTCGAACGCATATTGCTCTGTGACCCAGGCCCAACCGTTTACGATCATCTCCAGCTCGATATTGCGGGTAACGCACCGGGGTCTCGTCACCAAGCCAGATCCCCGCTTACCCTCATGATAATATTCCACCCTTCCGGCATCCATCTGCTCCGTCAAATATGCCATGCAGAGGAGGCGTTTATACGGGTCTATAGGTACGCCGCCCGTCGCTTCCTTGCCAATCGGAAGCAAACGAAGCTTTTTGCCACCTACCAGCCCGAGCAGAAAGTCGCGGGCTTCGGGCCCGAAGGGCTGTTCCATTTCTGGTGCATCTATGAACGCCAACCGGAAAGGGACGAGCTCCACCCATGCCTCTCGCAGTGGGTGCCAAACATTTGCTAGGAAGCCGTCGCCGTCGAAAACCTTCAGGACACGCACATCCAAGGCTTCGTCGGGCCTGATCGGACCCGGATCATCCGGCGCAAGAATCATTCAAGCTCGTCTTGATCATCGACATCCAGCGGTACTTCATGTTGATCATCAGGAAAATAAGCTACAAGCAATTTCGTCGAGGGCGCCGGCGTGACGAGCAACAATGTGCAGGCCTGCTCAGGAACATCCTCTGCCGCAACATCACTCCTATCGCCGATGAGCTTATAGGCTCGCAGTTCATCCTGCGCTGTAGGAATCCCGGCATGATGCCCTACCACGGTCAACGGCGCCGTCAGCTCAGCGACATCACTCCGCGGATCAACAAAGCGATCGCCTTCCAGTGTGACGATGTGGCCCTCGACAAGTGCAGCTACCGGGATCTTGTTCATATTGATGCGCATTCCTTAACCAAACGCGTCGACCCGCTTGAGCCGCCGCTTCCGCCTCTCATCTACATCGATTTAACTGCCTATAAGTTAAGGCATTTTCTCTAGACATCACAGATGCTGATCTTCTGATCATGCGGGGAGAGCCCGAAAAGTCTCTGAGAAGGAAAGCCTCACCCGTACATACGCAGCTATGCGACTGGCGCGTTAGAGCCAAGAGACGCTGTTCAGTCGGTGGTCGAGGGCAGTCCGGAAACCGTAAGCTCCTCCACGATAGCCCGGGCAAGCATCGGCGAGGCCCTCACGAGCTGCTGCAACTCCCGTGTTGCGCCGTCTTCCAGTCCTTGTGCGTATTCACCTGCCACCCAAGGGCGACCGACATGACCGGGAGAAGGCGTGAAAAAGCATAGTGCGCCGTCCCCATTAGTCAAAATCTGAACCCCGTAATGGGCAAGCCTCTCCATAATCAGACCCGCAATCGTCTTGAGAGGTTCTATGCCTGTTCCAAAGTTGTTCACGTTCTGTTTACTCGTTGATTCTGCGCCAATATTTCTCGTTGGGGTGTGAATAAGTCACGCGACAGATTTGGACGCAGCAGAATTCTTCCAGTCCGATGCGGCGCTCGACATAGCTATCGTCCAACGCGCGCGCGGGAGAACAAGGCGGGCAAGCAAACGAAAGGGCGCGCCGAAACCGCCGCGCCCTCCCATTGTTAGCGAATGATGTCAGAAGCCGAAGCTAATGCCACCACGGACCTGGCCGAGGCTGTTGTGGCCACCAAAGCCGTAACCGCCAGAGAGGAACAGGTTGACGCGCTTATTGACCGAGGCATCCACGCCCAGTTCGATCAGCCCGTTACCGTCCGGATCCACACCCTTCAGGCGGAAGGCATCCCCGCCGCCCAGATACTGGACCGTGCGATCGCTGCCGATGCTGCCCTGGAAGCTGTACTGAACCTTCGCATAGGGGCGATAGGCGATCCCATCGGCGTCACCGAGCAGAGCCCCGGCCTTCACGCCCAGAACGGGCGAGAAGACGGTCTTGGAGGCATGATCCACCTTCAGTCCGATGCCAGCGCCACCTTCTTCAGTGAAGCCGTTCATCGACCAGCGACGCAGCGCCAGCTTACCATAGGGGGTCACGACCAGGCCGCTACCGGCGGTCAAGTCGTAGCCCAGCTCCAGGCTGGCATCCAACTGCTTGCCCTTGAAGTCACCTTCAATGGTGCGAGCCAGGATGTCCAGGTCGCGTTCGACTTCAAATTTCGAGAAGCCGTACGCCAACTGGAAGCTGCCGTAGAAGGGGCCAAAGCCCTGGGTCGCATAGGCACCGATGGTGTAGGTGCGAACCTGCGCCTCTTCCTGCGAACCCTGTGCAGTGACGTCATGCTGACCATAGCCAAAGCCGATGCCGAAGGCGCCGTCTTCCTGATAGGCCACGTCGAGGCCAAAGGCGCCGCCATAGCTGTTGGTCTTGATCTTCGACGCTCCGGACTTGGTGCCCCCCGTCTTGGCGAAGTTCGCCGACGGGTTGAACCAGATCTGGGTGCCCAGCGCCTCACCATAGCCACGGCGAGCAGCCAGACGGTTGACGGTGGTGTTGAAAACCGCGTTCTGATCAACCGCGGCCAGCGAACCGTAGATCTCCGCCGAGGAAAGCTCGTTGAAGACCTGCGCCGCCTGTGCGCTGTTCAGGCGCCAGTCGAGACCAGCAGCGATGTTGGCGATGTCCTGCGCATTGGCGATCTCCGTAACCGAAGCAAAGCCATTGCCGCCAGCAGCATCCGTCTTCACCCGAGCAATGACGTCAGCCAGCGCGCTGTCCAGACCCACGGCTGCCGAAGCGGCATTGGGATTGGTTGCGCCCGTGGCGTAGCTGTTGCGGGTCGCCTCGATCGAAACGGTCTTAGCGGTCGCATCATGCTTCAGATCGAAAGTGACGAACTGCGAGGAGAGCGTCGGTGCCGCGGTGGCGGTGACATTGCCGGTACCGGTATAGGTGAACAGCGTATAGCCGTCGCCCGTCGAATAGAGGCTATCCTTCGACACCGTCACCGCGACCTTACCGGCCAGGTTCAGGTTACCGTCCACAGTGACCGACGACGGGATCGAGAAGACACCGGCATTGGTCGGGGTGGTGAAGTAGGGAACACTGACCCCACCGGTGATCGGACCCAGCACTTCGGGAGCTGCGCCGCCATCGTTGACTGACAGGTTGCCGAAGCGGACCAGCGAGGGGTTGACGCCCACAACCGTCGTGCCGTTGGCAGTCTGGGTGTAGTTGCCCTGCTGATAGAGCTCGATGCCCTTGATCGCTTCGGGTCCCGGCGTGACGATGCTGTTGCCAACCGTCTGAACGAAGGTCGGTGCACGACGGCCGAGGACCAGGGTGGCATCATTGTTGATGTTGCCCTTGATGCCGAACACGGCGTCGGCGCCAGCAACGTCCAGCTGAACTTCGCCAGCCTGCACGTTGAAGTTGCCAACATCCATCGTCCAGCCTGCGGGAGTCGAGCCTTCAGCCGGAACATATTCGGCACCCGTCACCACGAAGGTGCCCGCACCGGTCTTGTTGACCGTGTTGACGCCCAACACGCGGACGGCGGTCGGACCGAACAGGCCTTCAGCTTCTTCCGGCAGCGTGGCGACCGGCGTGAAGTTGGCAGGCGCTGTCGAGGTAGCCGAACGGAGTTCGCTCGCGCCTAGGAAGCCGCTGCCATTCAGGTTGACGGTCGTGTCGGTGAGGAAGGCCCCGCTGTCGTCACGCTGTGCGTCGATGTCGCCAAGTGTGATCGAGCCGTTGTTGAGGTTGATCGTCGCCTTGATGTCGGCGGTCTTGACGGCAGCCTCACCACCCACGGTCAGGTTGAACGCAGCCGGATCGACCTGCGAGGCATCGAGCGGAACCGCCGGCGACAGGAGTGAAGACAGCGCAGACGCCACCTCGTTCTGCGTCGAAACCGCGCCCGTCACGCTGAAGCCACCCGAAACACCGTTTTGATCGACAGTGTAGGTCTGCGAAGCGGCAACGGGAGTCACGGTCACGTTGGTGGTGTTGATCGTCGCATCGACCGTGGCCGATCCGCTGAACACCGAACCACCAAGCGTGGTCGTGCCGGTCAGGATGCCATTGTTGGTGAACGATCCGGTCAAGCCTTCCAGCTCAACATCGCCAAAGGCGTTGCCGCTGTTGGTGAAGCTGGCGTTGCCGCCCACCGGCATTGCGTCAACCGTCGCGGCGAGGGCGCGGATGCCAGCGTTGGTCGGATTCGTGTCGGTCAGCGTGACAGTGCTGTTGCCATCCAGAGCCGAAACGCTGAACAGATTGCCGCCGGTGCCCAGATCGCCATTGTTGACGAGCGAAGCGGAGGTCAGTCCTTGAACCTCGACATCGCCAATAACGGTGCCGTTGTTGGTGACCGAAGCGGCACCGCCTACCGCGGCAGTGCTGAAGGTCGATGCAACCGTGACGGGCGTGAAACCGTCCGCAGCGTAGGTCGTGACCGTCTCATCGCTGCTGCTTTCGCCCAGGCTGTTGGCAAACAGATTGCCGCCCGTACCCGTCGCAGCATCACCGATGACACTGCCGCTGCCGACGGTGATCGAAGCGCCAGCAATGCCCGAAGCAAAGACATTGCCTGCAACGCTTGGCACGCCCTTACCCTGAAGCGCGGCAGCGGTGTCGATCACGACATCGGCTTGGCCACCAGCATCGGCGAAGCTGTCCGTGACGGTTTGCGACGTCAGCGTGTTGAGTCCGCCAGCAACGCTATATTCCGAGGTGGAACCGCTACTCGAGGTGGACGCGAACGCGCTGGCGTTCACCGAACCGCCAACAGTGCCGGTGATCGTGGCCGTAGCGTTGCCGAAGCCGGCTGCAACCGTCGCATCGCCATCGATTCGGCCCGCATTGTTGAGCGTGGCATCAGCAGCGACAGCCGGAGCCGACACCGTAAACAGCGACGTGTCGACCTGAGTGCCGTCTCCCGACGCATCCGTTGTCCGCGTGCTGGAGGCTGTAGAGGACGCATCGCCTACGGTGAAGAAGAATGGGCCAGTCGGGACAGCCGTGCTGACGAACACATCCTGTTCGACCTTGGCTGCCGAGCCGATAGCTGCCGAAGCCGAGGCACCGCCCACAACGCTGACATTGCCGTTAACCAGGCTGCTGCCCTGAAGCGAGACGGAAGCGTCTCCGCCTGCCCGCGCCTGATTGAACTGCGTGCCGCTTACCGAGGTGGAACCCTGGAAAACGCCTGCGTCATAGGTGTCAGTGTCTTCCGAGGTGAATGCCCCGTTGAACGCCACGCCCTGGCTGGTCGACGAAACATTGCCCGACACCTTGCCGCCGTTGATATTGACGGCACTCGCAGTATCGCCGCGAGAGGTAACATCGCCATTTCGGCCCGAATCGCCAGGCGCAACGGTGCCGGAGATGTTGACCGTGCTCGTGCCGCCAGTCGACGCAACATTGAACGTGTTGTTGCTGCTGCTCACGACCGAGCCGGTGCCCGCCGCGTCGCGCGAATCGGTCGACACGGCCACATTCTGCGTAGCAAACGAAGAGCCAGACGCTTCGGAATAGATGTCGCCGTACACGGTGCCCGTCACGGTCGCCGTGCTGTTCGTGCCGCTCACCTGAGTGATGCTGCCGTCATTGCCAGCACCGAAGTTCAGCGAGCCATTGATGCCAGCATAAGTGCCATCGATATCGCCGCCGACGGTCTGCTGCGAAGTGCTCGACTGGGTGGTCGTGGTGGTGCCCGAAACAGTGGTCGTCGGACCGGTCGAGGTGAACGTCGTATTGCGGCTAAACGCGTCAGTCTGACCCAGGACCTGGCCATTGTTCGCGATCGTGATCGCGCCGGATTCGGATCCCGCGGACACATCGCCGCTGATGCGGCCAGACGCGGCGTTGGTGACGGAGATCGCCCCTTCGCCGGTCGAGGCAAAGGCGCTGCCTGCAACATCGCCGCTGTTGGCGATGCTGACGGTGCCGGTGGTGGCCGATCCATCAAGGTCGCCTTCGACTGTGCCGACGTTGGTGATCGAGACATTGGCGGCGTCGAGCGCCTGCCCGATCAGGCTACCACCCACTTCGCCAGCCAGGCCATTTGCGAGTGTGACATCGCCAAAGCCAGAGCCGACAACATTGCCACCGACCGAGCCGTTGTTGGTGACCGATACCGCGCCGCCAAAGTCCGTTGCGCTTACGCTGCCGACGACTTCGCCATTGCTAGTGGCGGTGAAGCTGTTGGCGGCACTTGCCACGCCAACTCCGCCGAAGCTCAGGCCGGTTACGCGACCATCATTGGTGAGGTTTACCGCGCCGTCGCCCTGACCCGCAGCAAAACCTCCTGCGACGAAATCATAGCCGATGCTTGCGCCGCTGATATCTGCGCCGCTAGCAATCGTAACCGTGAGATCGGGATTAGCCGGCGTCGTGATGGCCGTGGCAATGTCGGCATTTACCGCCGCGCCGGTCCCTGCCCCGGCCGGCACGGTCACAGTGGCGGGCGCCGCCAGTGCACCACCAGCGTTTGCGAGCAGAGCCGCCGCTGGGAAGGAGGCTGACAACAGCAGCATCCGGTTGAACCTCGACTTCTTATTCATTCAAAACCCCTATTGGCTGCGATTCTCAGGCAGATGAGCGGCAAACGACGGGCGCCAGTGCTTTCGCGTACGCAAAAGGCTTTGCGCTGATGCTGTTCGTAACTCCCCCCATGACACCTGCAGTTGCGCAAATATGCGCAACATGCGCAAACATCTATGTCCAGACCGAAAGCCGTGCAAATCTTTTTTGCGAGTTCGCGCTCTCAAGAATGACAGAAATGGTCGCAGTCGCGATATGCCGGTATGCCGCACCGCAATTTTTCTGATGAATTTGCGCAAATATGCACTTGCAAATTTGCGCTATTATAGTTTGCGCCGGAATGATCGAAGCGCATAATGATGTAGACGCGACGGACGACGGCCGCATCTGGTCGTGGTTGGCTGTCGCGCTAAGTAAACGGGCGCATACACATGTCTTTTGTCGGTGAGTGGGATCAGGATAGAGCCCGCAGCCTGATCGGTTGCCTGATCAAGGAAACCGGGTTTTCAGCAAGCCAGATTGCACGCCGTTCCGGCCTTGCGCCTTCCACGCTCACCCGGATCTACCCCAACCCCACGGTCGGCTATTCGCTCTCACAACAAAGCGTCGCTAAGCTCAGGGCCACGTTTCCGGATGCATTTTCCATCTGTGAAACGGATGGGTTGCCGCTGCGATCTCCGGCATCCGACATCACGCTGAAGGACGATCCGGCCCTTCCCGTGGTTTCGAAGCAAAGCGGCATCCCAGTGTACGCGGCGAGTGTCCACTTTCATGAGGAGAGCGGCCTAGCCTCTCTTATTCACGACGCTCGGTTTCGGGCCCGCTCTGGGCATTTGCTGCGGCTGGCTGTATTGCGCGGACGACCGGCATCGCTGGCGTTTGTTTCACCGCATTCGGATTGATGGGCTTTTCGGGTTGAAGGGCTGGGCTCGGAGTTCTGCGGCGCTGCCGCATGGGCTACGTCGGCGCAGGCTTCAGCCGGAGAACGAGGGCGCGGAACAGGTCGGCATCCGGACAGGCGGAAGCGAAGGCAATGCGGATGCGGCTAGCACTTTCTACGACGCGCGCAGCGACCTTGAGCAGCCGCAGGCGCAAGGTGGTAAACTCCGCGCTTGCCAGAGCAGCGGTCCTGGGCATCGCCTGCTGGATGCGCCATAGCAGCCAGTATGCGGCAGTGTGCAGTATCAGGCGCATCTGATTGGCATTGGCCGAGCGGCACGAGGTTCGGTCGCTGGCGAGCTGGGACTTGTGGCGCTTGATCAGGTTCTCGGCCTGACCACGCGCGCAGTAGAGCGTGTCGTAGATGTGCTCGGCCGATCCTGTTGCCAACGAGGTGACGACATAGCGGATGTCCATGCCCAGCGTGCTGGCCTCGATCCGTGCAACGACGCGACGCTGGCACTTCCAGGTCTTTGCCCCATAGCGGGTCTCGGCATAGTTGCGCAGGACGGGACACTGACGCTGGGCGCGCTTGACCGCGCAGGCATCGGCGACCGCAACAATGGCGGGATCGGCGCGCAGCGCTGAATTGGTGGGCAGGCCGAACACGTAATCGACGCGGGCCGCATCGCAGTAGGCCATGACCTCGGGTCGACCATAGTGCCCGTCGCCGCGGATAGTGATGTGGGTATCGGGCCAATTACGGCGCAGGTGACGCACCAGGCGTCGGATGTGCCCCGCCGCCTCCTTTCCAGAAGGCGTCTTGCCTGTGCGCAGCAGCATGGCCACCGGCCTGCCGGTCGCGGTGTCGTAGATATGGATCGGTAGGAAGCAGCGCTCCCCATGATGCCCGTTCCAGAACGAGAGCTGTTGATAGCCATGCACGACGTCGCACGTGTCGTCGATATCCAGCGTGACCGCTGTCGGAGGGGCGGGATAGCTGGCGCAGTAGATGTCGATCATCGCGGCCATCATGCTGGCCAGTTCGCGCGTAGTCGGTGCATTTTCCCACCGGCTCATCGTCGGTTGGCTGGCCAGCCCCGCGCCCGATTCCGGCAGCTTGCCGAGCGCCAGGCGGAAGCCTGGATCGTCGCGCAGAGCATCGAGATCATCGGCATCCTCATAGCCGCACGCAATCGCGAACACACGGGCACGCAGAATGTCATCCAGGCGATGGATCACCCGCGCTGGATCGCGCGGATCGGCAATACAAGCCGCCAGGCGCTGGCAAATCCCCATCGCGCGCTCGGCCTGTGCAAGCAGTAGAACACCGCCATCCGAGGTAAGCCGGCCACCGTCGAACGCAGCTGTGATTTTCTTGCGGCCGACTGCTGGGAATCCAAATGAGCTTGCGATATCATCGTTCATGGCGGGTGTGGCCCGTGGCATTTTCTGCCCTGCGGCAGGTTCGGCTTAGACACCCAGTTCCTAATTCAGATCAGAGGCTTACGCCACTCCCGCCAACCCTTCAGGACACTTTTGGTGAATAAGGCGGGCTAGCTTTTGCCGAGCAGCTTGAACTCTGGGAAGCCGATCTTTCTCGTCCAGTAGCCTATATGGCAGCACCTTTCGGGCTGGGCGACACTGAACGCTATTTTGTCATGTACATCCCTGGCGAAGCCATGGAACCGCGTTTCAGAGCCGGCGAGCGGGTACTACTCGACCGCGTCAAACCGGCATCGATCAATGCGGATGTACTGATCCAGCTGCGAGATGAATCAGGGCGCTCCTTGTGGACCGCCGGTCGACTGCTCGCCCGCGATCGCAACCTTATCGAGCTAAGACAATATCGCGAACAGGCGACGGCATCGATCCCCCACGGCCAGATCAAACAAGTTTTCCCAATCATCGGCATGATCGACGACAACGTCTGACCGACTGAAAGCACCGCCCCCCCCTATCTCGGCGCGCGGTGTATGCGCCAAATGACGCGGTCAGTGCGCCGATTAAGAATTCATCGCTTTTTCTATTCCGGCCCATTCATGCCCATGTGTGCCGACATGATTTTCCATTCCGGGCTTGGTCAGGCAGCCTTTCGGACTGGTATAGCTGTGAATCGTTCTGGCAGGTTGCTCGAACCAGGATATGTTGAAAGCCCAATATTTGGGGAAGAAGTAAAGACTGGAGTAAGGCAGATGATCATGGATCCACCATGCGAGCTTCTGCCAATCGCCCTCCTCCTGGAAGGCATCCCAAAAAGACGGAACGACGATACAGGCCGTCGCTCCCATCATACCATCACGCTTCCGATCCCAAATATGGCTCGCGTAGTTGCGCTCGTTGGAGGCGCAGTTATAGCCCGCTTTACCGGCATTCATCATCTCGGAGCCAAGTCCGTTGACGTCGCAGGAGCGGAATGCCGAGCGTATGGCCAGCCGACCGAAGCGGTCTTGTAGCGGCTCAAGCAGGTCCTCACACAAGCGGCTACCCGCAGCGATGGCGAGATCAGGATCATCCGGTACGTTTGGAAGTCCGTGAATTGCCGCGATGTCCGAGAACAAAAAGTCGCGCATGAAAAACGACTTTGACAGCCGCACCCTTCCAAATTCGCTCAGAGTGGCGACGCTCACCGGCTTTTTCATAGACGCTCCTTTTCTTTCGCCTTTGCCAGTCAGATGCGACATTTCCTGTCACAGTCGATGGCCATCTATTGCACTGGTAGCCAGCATCCTCAGCTCATCGACAATCGCCTTATTCGCCGCAATGGCAACGCGGATGATTGAACTTTTGACTTCATTCGTTGCTTGGAGCCCAAAATTCAGCGGTCCACGGAAGGCGGGTAGCCATCTCAAGCTCCGCCATCATCTCTCGCACCGGCCCGCTTGGCACCTCAGCGTCGTCGTTCCGCGCCAAGCGATCATTCCTGGCCTGATCCAAACAGGTGATCGCAAGCGATGGGCCATCATTTCGTATGAAAAAGTGACCGATCTTGACATCATGTACGGATATCATACATCTCCATCGAGAGAAGGAGACTGCAAATGGCCACAGTTGCCCAGTCCGGAGCCCTAGCCAAAGCGCCAAGCCGTAAGGACCTGACCGGTCCGGCGCTGCGCACCTTCTTCCGCATTGCCGATGCCTGGGGCCTCAAGGAGGCCGAACAGATGAAGCTTCTCGGGCTCGATAAGCGCTCCACTTTTCAGACTTGGAAACGCGGCGCCATTGCAGCAATTCCCAAGGACGCACTCGAGAGAATTTCCTATGTGCTGGGCATCTACAAGGGACTCACGATACTCCTGCCTCGCACCGCCGACGAATGGGTGCGCAAACCGAACGACGCGCCGCTGTTCGCCGGGCGTCCAGCGATCGAACGGATGACTTCGGGCAATGTCGCCGACCTTTATGTCGTGCGCCAATATATCGACGCGCAGCGCGGATAATGGATGCCATTCCGAAAGCGCGTGTGCGCTGGCAACCATGCTATCGGATCATCGCAAGCCGCTTCCCGCCCATATCGCTGTTCGAGGACGTTGCCCATCCCGCCGATCTCGAAGCGGTCTATGCGATCGAGGCGATGACCAACGACCGGCTGCGCGATGAGATCGGTGACCTTGCACTGGTGCCGCCGGAGGATCGCGTATCCGGGCCGGGCACCTCTGTCATCATGGCCGCCTTTACCCATCTCAATCCAGACGGAAGCCGCTTTTCCGATGGCAGCTTCGGCCTGTTCTATGCAGCCAGAGAGATCGAGACCGCGATCGCCGAAACCAGCCATCACCGCGCGCGGTTCATGGCGCTCACTCGGGAACCGGCGCAGGAACTGGACATGCGCGTATATGCGGTCGATCTCGACGCAGAATTGCATGATATCCGGGATCTGCGCGAGGCGCTGCCTGACCTCTACGCCGTTGACAGCTACGTCTCCGGCCAAGCACTTGCGATCGAGTTGCGCAGCCGTGGGGCAGACGGCATCGCTTATCAGAGCGTGCGCCATCCGGGCGGGGAATGCGCCGCTGTGTTCCGTCCCCGACTGCTCACCGACTGCCGTCAAGAGCGGCACCTGTGCTATGTCTGGGATGGGCAGGCGATCATTGCCGTCTATGAGAAGAAGGCGTTTAACCCGCAAAACACCGTGGTCGATAATGCGGGTTAAAAGTTTTCATTTAGATTGCGCACGATGACCCGTGAGGCGCACGGTGGCTGACCGGTTCTGGCCGTTTCGCGAATAGCGAGTTAGAGGCTGGCGACTCGGCAAAGCTGCCATTCCCGCCGCCGATGAACCTGCCGCGCCGCCATCGACCATGTTTGGTTGCTCTGCCTTATACCAAGATGCATTGATCACGACCCACGCGCCCATTTACGGCGTCCGATAGTCATGATGCGCCACGGCTGATCGACCAGCTTGTTCCAGGCTTCGCAGCAAAGGTCGATGATGTTGTCGTGGGATATGAAGATCCGGTTGGACAGCCAGTTATCCCGCATGAACTGCCAGATATTTTCGACCGGGTTGAGTTCGGGGCATTTCGGGGGCAGCGGAATGATGCTGATATTCTCTGGCACTTCCAGCTTTCCGGTCATGTGCCACCCGGCTTGATCCATCAACACAACACCGTGGGCACCTGGCTCGATAGCGAGCGATATCTCCGTCAGGTGCAGCGACATGGTCTGGGTGTTGCAGAACGGGAGGATCAGGCCCGCCCCCTTGCCGAGTTCGGGGCAGATCGCACCGAAGATGTAGGCCGATTTCGTCCTCTGGTCCTTGGGTGCCGACGGCCGGGTGCCACGCCTGGCCCAGCGCCGGGTGATCTTGTTTTTCTGGCCGATCCGGGCCTCGTCCTGGAACCAGACCTCTATCGGCGTGCCACGCGGGAGGGCGGCTTTGATCTTTGCCAGCTCGGCTGCAAAGCCCCCTTTTTAAAGTCCTCCATCGCATATTCGTTCTGGGCATGGTGACGCGGGCGTGCCGTCAGTTTGACATAGCCCAGCTTCTTCAGCTCCCGCCCCACAGTCGTTTCCGTCAGGGACACACCAAACTCGCCATGGAGCCACCGCACCAGATCAATCAGCCGCCAGCGAACAACTCCATGGATCGCCGGGATCGGGCCGCTTTCAACGATCTCCGCAAGAGCCCGACGCTGGGCATCGTTCAACAACGGGGACTTGCCCGGCGCCTTCCCGTCGAGGAGTCCGTCCGGCCCCCGGGCATTGAAGCGCACCACCCAGTCGCGCACGATCTGCAACGTCACGCCGCCAATCCGCGCGGCATCGCTGCGGCTCCCACCATCATAAATTTCCGCCAAGGCCAGCAGCCGCCGTCCCTGGTTCGCGCTCCTGGTCGCACGCGCCAGTCGCCTCAAGCCCACCGCGTCAAAGTCGTCCCGCAATCCGATCGCTGCACCCATAGCCATGCCCTCCAACGGGAAGCCATAGATTCAGAAATTCAGCGCCTTGGGAATCCCCCTCGTGAGTCAGCATCACTGGAGGTCGGTATTACACGCCCTTATGAGGAAGTCTACAATGGCACACAAGGACATCCAGACTGGTCATTTCTTAATCATCAATTTTTCACGTCCATGCACGCTTGGAAAATGCGAGTCTTGCCTTCCTAATGACGCCAACCGAAAAAGCTGGCCCTGTGTCCCGGGCACGATCGCATATAGATGCGCGATCCGAGACATATGACAGGGATGGAATTTTCGATGTCGAACGCACAGCCGAAATCAGATGCGTATAACCCAGAAGGCCCCTGCGTCGGGATATTCTGGCGTGTACCGACCTCCAACGGGCCGAAACTGGTCAGCCATGTCGTCAGCCTCAAGGACGCAGATGAATACGGCGATTTCCTGACCCATCCAACTGGGCATTATGAAGTCTGGGAAGCCTGGCGCGCGGCCGGGTCGGCCGCCTTAAAGCGGATAGGTTTGCCGATAGAAATTGTCTCATCTGAGTATGAGGAACATCCACGCGGTCGCGTCGTGTTCGACCGCCGCGCGGAGCAATTCATAGTCTATGCGGATCGAAGGCTGCAGAAAGCCGCAATCATCTCTGACATAGCGGAACTGTTCGCCATCGGCGGCCATCCCCACATAGTGCGATCCGATTCACACTATGTCGCTCGGCCCATGTCTGATCGTTAGGAGGCCATCAGCGCTTTCACCCTTTCGATCTGCGTTGCCTTCTTTGCTCGATCAGGATGGGGTAGGCCAATGGCCTTGACCTCGTGGCCACTGGCAGTCTGATAGGTGTGCCAGTTCAAAGGTTCGACCAGCGGACGTACCTTCTGATCTTCCAGTGTCGGAGGGAACTGATCCCAGCCCTTCTTCGTGAACACAAACAGCTTGTCCGGCTTATACTTGTCGAGAATTCGCTGAACCCGGGCGCGCCCCGCCTCGTTCTGCTCTTTCGTGCCATTATTGTTCCATTCCGATCGTGCGCCGACGATACTGGGCACGAAATTGAAGAAGAGCACAGAATTCCAGAAACCCGCCCGATCGTCGCAGCCGAAATAACCGGGTACCCGATTAAAGAACTGTAGATTGGGATATTCCCCGGAAATCACTTTTTTCAGGCAATTCTCAGTCATTGCGGCATTATCCGGTTCATCGGACGTGTGAGAGTGGCCCGCGATAGCGATCCGTTGCCCTGCGATGCCGCTTTGTTGATAGCCAGCAGGACACCATACGCGATGCTCGATCATCTCACTCCCTTACGTTACATTGAGACGGCCCACCCTTCGCATATTATTCATATGGGCGCGATTTCTTGTTCAGATCAAGAGTCTAATTGATAGAATTCCCGTTTGTGAGCCGCGAGCCGGTGCGGATTGGTCAAGGGCGTATTTCCAAACAGACTCTTCGCAAAATAGCTGACGGTCCGCTGTGGGTAATGGGATTTGGGCGTCGAACGACTGTGAATGGCAGATAGTGTTGAAAAAGTCGGCTTTTCCCGAGGCAGGGCTCCAAGCAGGAATATCCTGAGGGGCGTCTTGAGGATCAGCCCGTTGCTGGTTGCAGCTTCATCGGGAGAAGCCTTGCCATCTTGCGGAGGTTCTGGGCGGTAGCGGCGAGGAGAAACTCGTCTTTTGCGCCATTTGGTCCCCGAAGGCGCAGTCGATCGAGCTTCAGTATGCGTTTCAGATGCGCGAACAGCATCTCGACCTTCTTCCGTTCCCGGCGTGAGGTGACATAGGCGTCGGTCAACGACAGATCGCGGGCCAGATCGCGAGCGCCTTCATGGACTGACCGCAGAATTTTGCGGACAGGTTGGCCTGGACAGCAGTCCGGCTTGAGCGCGCAAGCGTCACAATCGGCTTTAGACGCGCGATATCGCATGAAGCCATCCTGATCGACGCCAGGACGAGCTGCTGCGAAATTGCGGTTATATCGCTTCAGATCCTTTCCTCCCGGGCAGACATAGACATCGCGCTTATGCTCGAAGCGGAACGCGGGCCGTTGGAAGCTGTCGGTGCGCCTGTTGCTATGATCGAACACCGGAATGTGCGGCTCGATCCCTTTCTCATGGACCAACCATGCCAGATTTTCTGCAGAGCCATAGGCGGTGTCCGCCGCCAGTCGCGCGGGCCAGATTTCGAACCGGTCCTGCACACGATCGATCATTCGCCTCGCCGCTGTCAACTCAGCCTGACGTACCGCCGTGCTCGCTTCCACATCCATGATGACGGCGTTCTTCAGGTCGATCAGATAATTGGTGCAGTAGGCGAAGAAGGCCTGTCCGCCTTTGGCGCTGGTCCAGCGTGCAGCAGGATCGGCCGGCGACAAGAACTTCGGTACGACAGGTGTCGCGCCGCCAAACGCCGCATCGTCGAGCACCGCCAGATATTCGTTTACAGCATGGTTGGTCGCCTCTGGCGGCAAGGGTTCACCACCGCGAACCCCACGCTGGCGATTGGCATCGGCCGCGATCAGGCTGGCATCGACGGCAAAGCCTTCACCGCCAACCAGTCCCTCCATTATGCAACGCTCCACCGTCGTCTCGAACAGCGTGCGCAACAGATCACTGTCGCGGAACCGGCCATGGCGGTTCTTGGAAAAGGTCGAGTGGTCGGGCACATCGCCTTCCAGCCCTAACCGGCAGAACCAGCGATAGGCCAGGTTGAGATGTACCTCATCGCACAGCCTGCGTTCCGAGCGGATCCCCATGCAGTAGCCGATGAGCAGCATCCGGATCATCAGTTCCGGGTCAATCGATGGCCGTCCCGTCTCGCTGTAATAGGGCCGCAAATGCTCGCGAATGCCGGACAGATCGACGAACCTATCGATAGATCGCAGCAGATGGTCTGCCGGCACGTGTCGTTCCAGGTTGAAGCTGGACGGCTCGAAAAACGTCAGGATTTTGCGCTGTCATGGAGGCGCTGGCGCGGGGCGGCCTGACTGACCGCCTTGTGGGCTTGTTTTCCCTAGTTCTGCGGGCTGATCTGCTCCTTGGTGGATCGTTTCGGTATCAAGCAGACGCAGTTCGGCCTTCGAGCCACGCGAGGCGCTGGAAATTATAGACCAGGTTGGCCATGCCGATCTTGATCCTGGCGCGGGCGATACCGATGGTGCGGACGACGAGGCCCATGCGGTGCTTTTGCCCGGCAAAGACATGTTCGACGGCAGCGCGGACCTTTGACCGCTTTGCATTGGCCCTCGCTATCCGCCCGGGCAGCGGCCGCCGGGGCAACCGCTTCTGGTGGATGTTGCTGGTGAACATGCCCCTGGCGAGGAACGCCTCGTTCTTCTTCGATCGATAGGCGGTATCGGCCCAAACGCCCGAGGCGGTGTTCTCCTTGCTGATCAGATCGGGTAGTCGCGCCCCATCATGGGCATTGGCGGCGCTCGCATCCCAGGTGCGGATCAGCCCATGAGTCCGATCGATGCCGATATGGTTTTTATAGCCGAACATCGGAATGGCCAGATCGACCGGCTTTGCCGCCGTGGGATCGGCGCCTTCCCTGACCTTGGCCTTGGTATATTTGATCGACCAGCGCGCATCGCGGTCTTTCTGCCGGACCTTGGCGGGCGTCCAGTCCTGGGGAATACGACCCTCCTTGATGGCGGTCTTCTCCTCCTGGGTGTTGCGCTGCTTGGGCGCGGGCACGACGGTGGCGTCGATGATCTGCCCGCCCATGGCCAGATAGCCTCGATCCTTGAGCGCGGCATCGAAGCGCGCGAATAGCCGGTCGATCGCCTTGGCCTTTACCAGCCGTTCGCGGAACAGCCAGACCGTGGTGGCATCGGGCACGGTGCCCTCCAGCCCGACGCCCAGGAAGCGCTGGAACGAAAGCCGGTCCTTGATCTGGAACTCCGTCGCCTCGTCGGACAGCGAATACAGCGCCTGCAGAACGAGGATCTTGAACATGAGCACCGGATCGAACGGCGGGCGCCCGCCCTTATTGCGGGGTCCGCGTCGCAGTGCGGCCACCAGCGGCCCCCGGAATAGCTCGAAATCCACCACAGCCGATAGCCGTTCCAACGGATCACCCGCCGCGCTCAGCGCCTCGTAACGGTCCGAAAGATCAAAAAAACCAGGCTGCCCTGCCATCACCGCCTCCGCTCGTCGCGAAAGCCAATGAATCATGCAGCGAAGCTAATCACCAGCGGTTTTTCGAGGCGTCCAGCTGTAAAACAGCGCTTCCTGCGCCACCGTCCGCTCGCCCATCATCGGCCCATCTCCGTCCTGTATGGACAGTGAATCAGACCCCGAAGGCTACTTCAAGCCAGAGTTTTTCAACACTATTGTCCGATTCCGGACTGGCGGGTTAGCGGCAGGCGACTCGGCAGAGCTGCCGATGCCATTGTTGAAGATCCCCCTAGAATCTGTCGGCATTCACCTAATTGCCGCCCTGGCATTTTCAACCCTCTTCACAGCCTCAACAGAATTCTGAAACACCAATTGCGCTGGTATTCTTAGGACTGTGTAGCCCTCTCGTCTCATGTCTTCGTCCCTTTGGCGGTCGCGTGCGACCGCCTCGGGAGAGGAATGATAGGTAGCTCCATCAATTTCCACGACAAGTTTGTCATCGACCAAAAAATCCGCACGGTACTGGGACGACGCATGTCCCGTGTAAATCCGCAGTCGTCCCATCGATATTTGACTACGCAGCCGCAATCCTTGTCCCTCGATGGCACCCGGCCCGGTTTGCAGGGAATAGGCTGATATCATGGCATCGAGGAAAGCTGCCTCTGCGGGAGATTCGCACGCCCATCGGATATCCTCTACACTTACCGGCGCATTGATCGAGGCCTCGATCTGTGCCTGCTGCGCTCGCCGTGCGGGGGCTTCGACAATGTCTCGGTAGACACTCCAAGCGATTAACCCTCCCAGGAAAAAAAGTGGGAAGAAGATAAAACCGAGAAGAATGCAAACGACTGCAAGAAAGCCACGTTGAAAAAAGGTCAATGTTATGCCTTTAAAATCGAAAATATGTCGCATACTCCCAAAGAGTACACGGGATACGATAGAAGTAGTTTTTCGATTATCTGGCGTGTGATTTTACGGCGCCCGCTTTATTTTCTGCTCTTACCACTCCACGGAATTCAAAGCCCCCCCTAAGATACCGAGCCTTGCGCCACTTGTTCCCCCGTGCACCATAAACTAGGCGGATTCCCAATCCGATGAGAGCAATAACTAAGATTGCCATCGCCGCAGGTTCGGGAAACTCAGTAGGCTCGCGACCTCTCTCAAGTCCATTGGAAGCGATATTCAAAACCAACTCGATTGGAAGCATAATTATGGCAGCTAAAAAGAATCCGCTAAACAAGGACCATAATGACCCAAAGAAGAATGCGGGCCAACACCACCCGTTTTTCACTGCTCTAGAACTTCCTTTGGAGTTTTGGTATATACTAAATTCCCTCATTTACTCCCCCATTAGTATGGCCGCCGTCCTGCATCCGCTGGAAACAGCCGGTGAACTCCATTAGTGCCAATTCAAGTGAATCCAGAATCTCGCGTTCTTCATCAGAGTAAAATGGCTTTCCTATTAGTCTCGCCAGAAATCTTTTAGATAATGACCATCCCCATATCGGGAACAATAAACATTTTGCAGCATCAGCTTCCCATTGAAGCACGTCCGCTGAAGGACGAATGCCCCCCAGACAACTATTGATTACATTGATAGCGCTTTGCGTTGGCCCAATAGCTTGACGAGTTTGCAGGTCAGCGTACCGAACGCTTTCTGTTTCCTGGTTTATTTCCTTAGTCTTTGATCGGGAATGCCAAGCGGCTATCGCGACAACCGGGGCTAAAGCTACCCCGCCTAAAACTAAGGTGCCGCCGGCCATACCTGCTCCACCGGCGGCTAGTGCGCCACCGCCGAACCATGCCAGCGTGGCATTGGTGGCGGCTACTCCTGAAAGTGTCGAAATGGCGGTGCCTGTCGATGCCGAACCTATTAGCGCAACCAACGACCAAGAGCCTGCTGCCACAGCCGCTCCCGCCCCCGCGCCGCCAGCGACTGAAACAGATGAAGAATATTCCTCAATAATACGATCGACGTTATTTAAACGAATTTCTTGACCGAATTCAGCACTTCGCAGGCTTTTTTCGGGCAGAGAAGCGGCATGGCAACGATCAACATAGCGCAGAATTTTCCTTGCTTTCTTAGCTGATTTGAAGCTGTCAATTACCAATTCTCCGAGATTTGATAGATTATCTATCCTCGTGCGCTCCAGGTAGTATAGCCTATTTCGATTATCTTCGTATTCTCGGTAGACTGATGCGTAGGTGGCCTTCGCAGCCTCAAGCTGCTCGTATCCGCCGAGCGTCACGAGATTCATTGCGAAATCTTTGAAGTTCACCAATGCCCCCGACCCCAAATAATTGCCCTATTATCAGGCATTATTACTCAAAGGTTGATTTTTCCAGCGTCTCACCAGCTTGCGGCGAAATCGGCATGGGTGGCGAGATAGTTGGACGCCTCGAAAAACCGCTGGTGATTAGCTTCGCTGCATGATTCATTGGCTTTCGCGACGAGCGGAGGCGGTGATGGCAGGGCAGCCTGGTTTTTTTGATCTTTCGGACCGTTACGAGGCGCTGAGCGCGGCGGGTGATCCGTTGGAACGGCTATCGGCTGTGGTGGATTTCGAGCTATTCCGGGGGCCGCTGGTGGCCGCACTGCGACGCGGACCCCGCAATAAGGGCGGGCGCCCGCCGTTCGATCCGGTGCTCATGTTCAAGATCCTCGTTCTGCAGGCGCTGTATTCGCTGTCCGACGAGGCGACGGAGTTCCAGATCAAGGACCGGCTTTCGTTCCAGCGCTTCCTGGGCGTCGGGCTGGAGGGCACCGTGCCCGATGCCACCACGGTCTGGCTGTTCCGCGAACGGCTGGTAAAGGCCAAGGCGATCGACCGGCTATTCGCGCGCTTCGATGCCGCGCTCAAGGATCGAGGCTATCTGGCCATGGGCGGGCAGATCATCGACGCCACCGTCGTGCCCGCGCCCAAGCAGCGCAACACCCAGGAGGAGAAGACCGCCATCAAGGAGGGTCGTATTCCCCAGGACTGGACGCCCGCCAAGGTCCGGCAGAAAGACCGCGATGCGCGCTGGTCGATCAAATATACCAAGGCCAAGGTCAGGGAAGGCGCCGATCCCACGGCGGCAAAGCCGGTCGATCTGGCCATTCCGATGTTCGGCTATAAAAACCATATCGGCATCGATCGGACTCATGGGCTGATCCGCACCTGGGATGCGAGCGCCGCCAATGCCCATGATGGGGCGCGACTACCCGATCTGATCAGCAAGGAGAACACCGCCTCGGGCGTTTGGGCCGATACCGCCTATCGATCGAAGAAGAACGAGGCGTTCCTCGCCAGGGGCATGTTCACCAGCAACATCCACCAGAAGCGGTTGCCCCGGCGGCCGCTGCCCGGGCGGATAGCGAGGGCCAATGCAAAGCGGTCAAAGGTCCGCGCTGCCGTCGAACATGTCTTTGCCGGGCAAAAGCACCGCATGGGCCTCGTCGTCCGCACCATCGGTATCGCCCGCGCCAGGATCAAGATCGGCATGGCCAACCTGGTCTATAATTTCCAGCGCCTCGCGTGGCTCGAAGGCCGAACTGCGTCTGCTTGATACCGAAACGATCCACCAAGGAGCAGATCAGCCCGCAGAACTAGGGAAAACAAGCCCACAAGGCGGTCAGTCAGGCCGCCCCGCGCCAGCGCCTCCATGACAGCGCAAAATCCTGACGTTTTTCGAGCCGTCCAGTTTGCTTTGGCTAATCTGCGACCCTGATCAGTCCTATAAACGAACGGACAGGTGCTCTGTGATAATGCCGTTGGTGCCTCTGGGTAACTTTCGTGACGGAAGCTCTCGGCCCAGCCGATGTGAGACTTGGCAACTCAATGGCCGGAATGACGGGTTCCGGGATCGCCATCTGCGTCCTGCGGTGGCAGAGATTGGCGCACTGTGCCCCGGCCGATGGTCCGCGCAAAAAAGTGGCTAAATCTGGAACAGGCGCAGGTCCCAAGGTACCGGACTCGCCATGTCGTGAGTGATCTTGCCCGCGTCGGGGTGACGCAGATTTATGAGAAAGTTGCGCTCGATTCGACCGCCGGGAATTGATGGGACGATGAGTATGCACGAGCGACATTCGAGACACCATGTGGCACCGAAGGTCTTCGAAATCGAATCGTCGATCCCGTCCCAGCCCGGATGGGAAGTCTGCGGGAATTCTTCGTAGCTGACGCCCGGCGGAATCGTGAGGCGGATGTAGTGCTGGTTCCCGGGAAGCACCCCGTTGAAGTGGGCGAGTTTCTCGATCAGCGCGGTCGCATAATGCTCAGAGGTGTAGAGCATCGGGCTGTTCGGGGTGTTCCAGCGTCCCGGGAAAAGGCGGGCTCCCTCGTCATCATAGATTGGATGCTTTCCTGCAGGGTCACCGATCCGGTAGCTGTAGAGAACCCTGTCAACGATCCCCGGCTTCAAGCGCCGCCGCCATAGGCCGCTCGGCCGAGGAGATTGATAACAAGATCGGCACCAATTCCCGTGTCGGTAGCCACGTCAATCGGCCTCTGGTTCTCAAGCATTGGGTGCGAACGGTAGAGAAACTCGCGCGCCTTGATCTCGTCGTGATAGATCTCCATCGCAAATTCCCAGACCTTGGCGACGGATGCGACACGATTGCCTTCGTCAACGGTGAGCTTTGGCTCGCTGGCGCCTTTGCGCCGCGTCAGCGTTGCACGGGGCACGAAGCGATACGGGAAGCTAGCGTCGTCCGGCGCGATAGCCTTCGACAACCGCTCTAGCGAGGAGAGCGGGAGTCCAGCCTTGATGCGGTTCGCGATCGCCAGCGGCGATCGCGGGCCTGTCTTTAGCCCGAGCGAGTCAGCGAGGCCGCATGCTTCCGCGATCATCATTATTCTCCGTCGTTCATATGAGCCATACATATGGCTCATATGGTCAAAAGACAAGATCGAATCGGTCGGACAATGGAGCTTGCTCCTCCCTGCAACCCGAGACAGCCTCAGCTAAACCCAGCCGTGCGTTCAACCCGCTAGAAAGCAAATTGATGCAGAGCCATCTTTGTCCGGTTCCAAGTAACCGCGGCACTTGAATGACCGCCCTTGGCGCGATGCCGAACGGCTACTGGTCGATGCGACTGGCGGCAAGCTTGGTGGGGTACAGGGATCCTAGTGTGCCGCCCACGTGATCGCCACCGCAGATAGCCTCGGGTAATCACATACTCTCAGAAAGCGTTTGCCGCACGAGGTATATCCCCCGCTTCGGCCATCGCCCACTGCACCGCCTGCTCCATCACGACGATCTCGGCATCGGTCAGTTCGTCGAACTGAGCGCGCTTGCTATTGGAAAGACGTCCGCCGTTCTGAAGCATCAGGCGGATCAGCAACGCGGCGCGGCGGTCTGGCATATCGACGATTGTGCGGACCCCTTCCATCGCGCGTTCAAACATAGCCAGGAAGCCCAGTTCTTCGCGCATCTCCGTACGGACAGCATCGATAACGCGGTCATAGAGATATTCGGCAAGCGGCGTGGCGTCGAAAAAGCGGTAGAGCAGCGCGGTCTCGCTGCGGACCTCGATCTCGCGCTCGCTGGTCCAGCCCCAATCGATCGCGGTTAACAGGGGTCTTGAAAAGCTCTCCAGCACCGCGTCATAGCTGCGCTGATCGCGGACGATGGCGGCCGACACAGGGAAGATCATGCTGTCAGGGCTGAAACCGGTCTTGCTCAGCACATGATGAACGATGAAGCGATGGATGCGACCGTTGCCGTCCTCGAACGGGTGAATGAAGACAAAGGCGAAGGCCGCGACTGCAGCTGCCACGACAGGCTCGATGTCGTCGGCGAGCATCCGCGCCGTCAGCGCCATCCAGCCCATCATCAGCGAGGGAACGTCTTCAGGTCGGGGGCAGATGAAATGCACCTCCTCGCGGAGATCAACGGTCGTCTCGCCGACGAAATTCTGGAAGCTGCGCCAGTCGGTCGCGGCATAGCGGCGATCGACGATCGCATTTTGCAGCCGGACGATCGCTTCCTTGTCGCCCGTGTCAAAGCTGGAGGCGGAGCGCAGCGCGGCGACGAATGGCTCGGTCCGATCCGGGTTGGGTACCTCCCCTTCGATCGCGAAGGATGCGCGCGTCTCCTTGGTGAAGAGATGCCGCACCGCGCGGGCAAGCACGGCTGGGTCATAGCGTTCGATGATCGCCCATGCTTCGGCATCGATATGGACGCCGATCTGCTCTTCCAGCTTCGCCGTGCGGCGCACCGTGGGGCACAGGTCCGGCGTGCCGAGCAGATTATCGATGACGCGGTGACGCGACGAGTTCCGCCGCGCCCCGACCATATACTTCTTCGGATCGAGCGCCTCGACATAATTGCCGGCCGCGGCATCGGGCACGTCGAGACGTTCGCCGGTCAGATACTCATAGAAGAACCAGGCGCGCCGCGCGTAGCTGCCGCTCGGCTCGGTGCGCACCCATGCCGCGACGACCTCGGCGTCGATGGCAACGAAGGTTGCGGCCAGCACGCCTAGATCCAGGGATTCATAGCGCAGGGCAAAGCGCAGGTTGGCGATGACATTGTCACCGGTCGCATAGGAACGCGGGTAGAGCTCGACAGTGCGACCAGCGATTACTTCGGTGCGCCGCGCACCCGAGACGAGGTAGCTTTCGGTATAGGGCGGCGGACTTTGCGGTGCGAACGTCGCTCGCAGCCACATATGGCCCAGCTTCGGCCGACCGTCACCCATGTCATCGTTCATGTAAAAATGCTTAGCGGGATACGAAAACGATTACCAATGACATCCTCTATCCAAGATTGGTTATGAAATTAACGTGATGGGCTTCCGTGGTGCAAACGCTTTCGCCGCGACTCACTCTTCAACGACGATGTGTCAGCCGCGACAAGCTGGCAGGATGAAGGTCGTGCGCTGCGCCGATCTTCGCTTCATCCACGACGGGCGCAATGTCGAGGCGGCCGGGGTCATACTGGTGCGGCAGCGACCCGGGTCAGCCAAGGGTGTGCTGTTCGTCACCATCGAGGACGAGACCGGCGTTGCCAACGGCATCCTTTGGCCGAACAGGTTCGAGATCTATCGACGGCGGGTCATGTCGGCATCGATGATTGCCATGCGCGAGCGGCTACAGAAGGAGGGCGAAATCATTCACATCATCTGCGATCGGATCACCGATCATGATGACATGCTGCGGTCGATCGGGCGAGCCGAGTTCAACATTGCGCCGAGTCGCGGTGATGGCGCCAGCCATGGCGGTGGCCCTGACCCCCGCGATCCGGGCTTGCCGCATGGTCGCGCACTGGCGCCACCACCTATCGATACGGCAGCTCTACCGAGCGACGATCTCCTGCCCGTCCGTAGTCACGATTTCCATTGACCTGTTCCGAGTATCAACACGGACAGATTCAGGCTACCGCTCGTTCCCTACCCAGCGTTGAATGGCAGGACGCAGTGCGCCTTGAGTTCAACTGCCCGTTCCAACATGGCATCGCTGGAGACGCGAGCCGACCGAGCCCAAGCCTAAAACGTGTGGACCTCGATCGAGCGCGGCGTCTCTTATGCGTTACGCCACGGTCATTGCAGGTATTTTCGTCGCGCTCTTCTTCCTTCTACGGGTCGAGACGATGCGCTCGAAACAAGCGCGAATCTGATCCGTGTCATGCTCCTTCTCCAGCCGACGAAGTCTGAAATGAACATGCGCCATGGTCTGATAGTAGGACGAGAAGGCTGAGTTGATCGCCGCGCCAGTGACAGCCCCGATGATGGGCGTAGACTGCAGAAGGATCTTCTCGCTGACAACCACGCCGAAACGAGGAAGAATCGTCTTCATGAGTTCGGCGGTAGCCTTCCCGGAAAGCGCCAGACGGCTGGCGAACAAGCCGGTCTCGGCGTCATCGTCTTCGGTAAGGGGGCCGCCGAAACCGAAAACGGCAAGGCATTGTGCGCGGACGGCCTCATCGTTTAGGTCTTCGCCATATCCCGTCGCGATCTGCTGGATCGACCGCAGGATCAGGGTCGTCGTCACAGGCAGATCGATAAGTGTCGTGGATATTCCGCCGAGGCCGCCGGCCGCTCCCGCAACGCTGGTGGCAAACCTGTGCCAAGTCTCGCCCTGAGCCCAAGAAAGGGCCTTGTTTAAAAGCGATTGATTTTCTTGATCGGGCTGGGTGGCAAATGCGAGCCGATAGCTCTCCTTCAAGGCAAGGTCCGTAGCCTCCTCAATGAGGTGCTGCCAGTTTGCAGGAACCTTGTGGATCAGGTCGTCCGCTTTGGCCCCGACCCAACTGGCTAGCTTGATGATGAGCCCACCAGACTCGATGTACAGTGCCGCCACGCTCTTCAGTTCATCAAGTTCATCCTGATTGAAACCACTGCATGCATTCCCAAGATCATTCACAAAAGGTGCCCCCAAATTTGACGTGGGGACGAATGCGAGATTTCATCGATTTTGCAAAGACCTAATCAAACGCCAGCCGGAGTTTATAGGCGATCAGTCGATGGCTCTCGCCTAAGTCCGCCCATTCACGACGCTGCCTGATCGCCTACAAGGCCGTTGCTTTCGCGATGCGGAATGCTGAAGTGATAACGAGCAATGTTCTCTAATGTATCGGTACGGGTTGTATGAGCGTTTTGCTGGCGCGTGTAATAAATGATCTCAAATGTCATAGATGTCTCGATCTTCAGCCGATGAACAGCTGCTTCCGAATGCCGATCGACCGGGATTACTAACGCAGGCTGCAATTCACGCATCACCTCGACGAACCCCAACTGGTACGCCCGATCAATGACATCCTGCTTGAGCGCACTTCCCTTGTCGTGCCGGGTTCGAAAGGGGACCAGATAGGGATAGGCAAGCTGCCATAGGCTTTGATGAGTCGCCGCCAAGATGGCATTGATGTGGCGCCATTGCGCCCCCCACGAAGGCATGCCCAAGCGATATGCCCGATTCATTTGCTCGAACGATTGAACATCGTCGAATAGGCTGATCCTCTTTGCAGCATCGTACAACTTGGCGTCTCCCGCGGTAGGACGAAAATCATCCTTCCCGCCCGCCGGATTGACAGAGACGATGGCCAACCCACCGCTCGAGTAGTTCTCCCCTACCATTCCCGGTACGGCCACATCGGCTTGGGATGAGGGCGCAATTGGTCGCAGTTGCTCGTCTGAAGACCCGAAGATGTCTTGCCGTGTGATTTTCGCACGTTCGTGCCAAAGCTTCGCCAACATGCTTCGATCAGCCATATCCATCATCTCCGTCACTCGCGCCAACTGAGCCGCTTCGCCACTGAATGTCGAGTTCTTCCTATCCGAATCGGTTGAATTGCGAGCAGTTTCCCTCCGCGACCCGAAGGCTTGGCCTATCCAAGTTCTTCTACTGGGGCCGGCTGAGCCGGCCCCACTTTTCCAGATCAAGCGGCTTCCCAGACCCGGTTCAAAATTTTAGCGGCCATCGCTGCTTTGTCTTGAGGAAGGAACCGACCGTAATGCTTTGCTACCATCTCCGGAGTGTCCTGAATGGCATAGCTTGCCTGTTCGTAGGAGCCGGTGTGCTTGAGGATGTGCGTGGCTAGGACGTCCCGTACGTTGTGCGGCCCATGCGGCAGCAATCCTTTGATTGCACCTCTCCCGGTATAAGGATTGAAGACACCATAGCGCTGGATCACAAGCCTCCACGCTTCATAGAATGTATTTTGATTGTATGACGCGTCCCGACTGGTCCTCTTGACCGTCTTGACGAAAAAGGTGCCAGGGTCTTCCGCACCGTTGAGCAGAGCAAGGCGATGCCGCTCGATATAGGCGCTCATATGGTCATAGAGACCGCCGAGATCGGGCAGGACCAACCGGAAGGGCTTGCCGGCGAAGAAGGATGAATGGGCATTCTTGAACGCGACAGCAGGCACAAAAACTTCCCAGCCATGGTCGCGCTCGCTCCAGCGAATTTCACCGCGCTTCTGCGCCTCAAGCTGCCGTTCTGAACGCGGCAGATGCCCTCGCGGGCAGACCATCAGCTGCCGCAAGTTTTTCTGTCGCAATCCAAGATGTAGGCCCAGACGAATGATGAGGTAGGAGCGAGCCACTTCCGCGGCCGCACGCGGAAACCGCCGCGCGTCTGGGCGAAGCTTCAGAATTTCATCGGCAATCTTCAGATATTCCGCCACCGGACTCGACGCCTCCAGGATCGGCAGTATCGGCTCAAACGGATCACGATGGATCCGCGCGACCCGCTCCACTTCCTTCACACGTGCGCCCGCATGCGCATGGAGAAAATCGCAAGCACCCTGCCAATCGGCACGCACAGCTGCGACTTCCTCAGCCGATATGAGTCCTGCAGCCGGCACGAGGCGCGAAGCGAGTTCTGGATGCTGCCGCAGCCATCCAGTCTCGGAACGGACCAACGCCATGGCATTGCGCAGCATGTCGCATTCCCAGCGAGTGAAGAAGCCGCGTCGCCGCTCACGCCACTGGGCATACCAGTCCCAAACGCGCGGAAAGATGAGCATGGCGAACGAGATGTCCTTCAGCGGCACGCCATGCCCATGAACGGCCCCCGACGGCGAGGCGGCCAAAGCGCCGAACATGAGGCCGAAATGCTCGATCTTCTGGGCTGTCGTTTCCTCGTTCCAGACCCCAATGCGTTGGAAACCGATATCTGTGAGGGTGGCGGTCTTGAAACGGATAAGCTCGGTCAGTTCCGACACAAGGCGAGGCGGCGCATCCACCACGCCGATATGGTCAGCCTGGTCACCGAGATCGTAAGCCCCAACGTTCGGAACCGACGCTCTTATCTGCTTGCCTGTCAGCGAAGGAAACCGGATCGCGTAGCGCAGCTTCATGGCTTGAGCCTGAAAGCGGCGATATTCGGTGGCGCCGGAGATCACGACGTTCTGAACCCAATCCAGGATCTCCTTCTGCTCCTTGAGCGGCCTTGAGTTAAAATCATCGGGCAGGTGCCAAGCCAGCCGCCGCTGCTCAGCTCTCGGCAGCCCCTTCACCAATAGACCAGAAGCCGCGCGCGCAGGGTTCGGCAGCTTCGATTTGAAGTAACCCATGGGCAAATCGTAGCGCCGCTCGATACGCGTTAGCAGCTCAAGACTCGTCGTTCTTTGCGGGGTGCGACGTCCCTCGACCCACGATTGCAGGGTCGCGCGATCGAACTTCTCCCCGGGTTGGATGATGGATCGGTGGAGTTGGTAATAGCTCTCGGAAAAGCGGCCCAGATGGAGGACCAGCGCTTCACGAAAAGAGGGGGGATCCACCCAATCTGTAAACTTTGGAACCGGGCGTTCCACGATCGGCGCAGGCGTGCGACCCCGCTTCAATGAGGCAGATTGATCCCCGTCGCCGTTGCTCCGGCGTGTTGTTCTTAGCATCGTCGAGATTTCCAAATTTTGATGGTCAATATCCAGCTTGGGCTGGCGACGCCTGAGATGCAGACGCAAAAAGCATGACGGCAAAGCTTCGCCTTCAACGTATCCCGCGTTGATGGCGACAAGTTCCGCGTCCGTGCGCGATCACGCCCTGTCAGGCATAGTTACATCCCATATGAGCGGGACCAAGCGTCGAAGCTAACGACAGATGCCGGCCGTCATGCCCCGCAACCTGCCTTCTAGCCGCTGGCGTGAGGCATGCAGCGCGGTCAGCCGTTCGGCAGCCTCTTCTTCATCTATGACCATCGACTCCCGGACGGCCTCGCCCGATCTGAAGGTGAGCATTTTCAGTACCAGATGCCATCGGCCACGATGATCGACGGTCACCGTCGCCGTCCCGTGGCACAAAAGGGACCGGAAGGAGTGATGTACGTTCCATTCGGCAAGTGATTTAGCCACGCCCTTCCCCTCTGCCGCGAACGCACCATTTTCACTTACCAATTCGCCCAGCGCCGCGAAGCGTTGGCCAACAAGATGCGGCAGGCTCACTGGGTCGCCCCGCCCAGGTATTTCCGATAGCAACAGGAGCGCTTCGCTGACGGCTGCCTCGGCTCGGGCGAATTCGTCCACGGCGCGTCCTCGCCATAAATTGACGTTGCTCCAAATTGACGGCCATGTGTCAGTCGCAGGTAGCGCCGAAGGGGTGATAGCAAGCACCGTTCGGCCTTATTCTTCATTCCTTGCTAAGCCGTTAGCTCTGATCAACGTTCAGGTTGAGCGACGCCACCTGCCCTGTGAGGCAGGCTTCTTCATGATACGCCGAATGTCCAAAAATTCTGTCGCATAGGCAAAGTGGACCACCATGAAAGCAGGTTTGCCACAGCGCAGAACGACTACCAGGTCATGCGTCGCCCGGGCGCAGACGGCGGCCGGGTGTTCCCGCATCATGCGCAGGTCCAAACGTATGACACGGCGAGGGTAACCGACTGGGAGCTTCGGCGCCTTTCGCCACCCAAGTTTATCAAGTTGACGCTGGATCACCCCGTGCTTCAATCTGCCGCGCTTCGCCCCTTGCCGCCAATGCGACTTGCTCATGGCACCTCGCGGATCATCATCAGCAGCAGGTTGACCCACCTGGTCGGCGGCTCGATCAGCTTCATAGGGCTTCCACCCCGTTGAACGCCAACCAGCTGGCAAGCGCTTCAGCCGCACCTGCATCGGAGCATGTGTCACGGGCGTGCAGACCAAACCCATTCGCAGTCAGCCGCCGAGCTGGCACCAAGATGTGGACATGGGGTTCGTTCGCAGAGCCCGCCAGGAATGGCGCATGCAGGACGAGGACAGCGGCAAGTTGCAGCTCGCGCACGAAATAGCTCAGTGCCCAGGCGCGGACGAGCTCCCAATCGGCGTGGAGAGGGCGGTCGGCATCGAGAATGATGTTGAACTGGGCATAACCATTCCGTTCGATCAGGGGCTGGGTAGCATCATAGCGTTCGAGCAAATAGCGCAGGTCCGCATATTCCCCTGGCGCACTGCTCGGAAGGAGAAGGTCATGCCGAGCCGCCCGATGGCCAGAGGGGTGGAGCTTCGCCAACACGGGGGCGGCGATCCCGATACGCGCCCCGTCTGACTTCCAATACCAACGCATGTACCGGAACTGAGGATGGGCGGGCCAATCGAGATAGAAGCAAGACAATTCCTCTGGACCCGACTTCGACTTCTTCTGGGTCATGCGACGTCCCTCCCTGCCGGCTGGATCTCGGTCGCACTAGGCCGCTGAATTGAGTTCGGCAGCATCGGGGGATTGAGGAAGAGTCCCTGACTATCAGCCCTGACAGTGAAGGATTGGTCTTCATGCGCGGGAACAAACCAGACCTGTCCGCCCAAAAGGCTTTGCCGATAATCCGACAGCCACTCGCCTTCGCCGTGAAAAAGAATATCGAAGCTGCATTGATATGCGTCGAACCGGACGAGCAGAGCGTCCATGCCGTAGAGGTCACCGATCTGGCCGAACAGCTGCTCGCCAAGGGGCCGAAATGCTGACGTACCAAGGATCAAGAGGTTGGCTTCCTGAAGCAGAAGCGCTCCACCCCCGAAAGCCGGATCGACGCTGATAGGCCCGCCGATTTCCCAAGCGACCTTGATCATCGCACGCTGGACTGCGTCACGGACGAACGGGATTGTTGGCGCACCCGAGCCGGGCTGCGCGTTCATCGAGCTAAACATACTTATTATCTTCCTTTTGGGGGCGCGATCCGCTGAGCTTGGACGCGCATCACCCCAAGATTTTCATCTCATCTGCTCAGTCACCTGAGCTCTTCTCATCCGATCAAAGCCGCTGCCGCATCGTGTCGGCAGCGCTCGTCCTCAATCGTCTTTGGGGTATCTGAGATTCAGCGATATCATCGGTCGCCCCAGCGGTTTTGTGAAACCGGCCCCGTGCTCCTCACAAAGGGTGGCATAGAGATAATTACCGACCATGAGCTCGCCAGCAGCTCCACACTCTTGGCACATGCGGGTCGAACGCTGCTCAGCGGCTGCAATGAGCGGCGCTGCCGCTTGGTCAGGCCGATCGATATAGACTCTCAGCTCCCCGAACTTCTCTTTGGCTTGCGTCACTCTCACCGAAATGCCAGCCGAATGCAGATCGGCCAACAGCTGGCGAAACAGCGGTCGCCATCCAGCGGGAAGGTACGATTCCCAATGCAAATTCTCGTCGTGGCTCATACGAAGTTTCCTCCGATTTCCGCGACCCAGCGAAGATCGGCGATCCGCAAGCCTGTCTCAGCAGAGACCGGATCACCAAACGGTGCTCCAGCTTCCTCTGCAACGCCGGTCGACCGAATGCTGAAAAAGCAGGGGTCGAGATCCCTATCCCGTGGATCTGCGACTACCCACAGCGGCGAATCGAAATCGGCAGACCAGAGCCGCAGGCCCCGGTGGAGGCGGACCTCGCCGGCCCGAGCGAGGATCAGCGAAAGATAATAGGTCTTCCGCCGAGAGGTGTCGCGCCCTGGCTTAAGGATAAGGATGTCCGTTCGTAACTGACGGACTGCCTCGATCAATTTGCTGAACGAAATTTCGCGACGCCAGTGACCAAGAACGAGCCCGGCCCGCTCACTGTAACGATATTGGCTCAGAATCTGCGGGAATAGCCCATCGCAGGGCTGAGTGGTCCAGCCCCCCATCTTGGCAAGCGCGCGAGCGGCATCTTCGCCGTCCGAGATCCGCTGCCGATCTTCTTCATTCACATATACCATATCTGGTCTCTTCGACTTGGCGCGGAGGCGGCTGCCCTCCGACGCCTAAGGAACATTTCACTTCTCAGCGACAGCCAAAATTCCCCCACTCGACCTCTCAAACATCCTGCTTCCAGCAGCCGCCTTGCGGGATTGATCCGGTGCCACCTTTCCGAGCAATTGGGCACAGCTTGGCGATACTAGAGGAAGGCGCCAAGGCTCTGTTTTCATGAGCCGAAACTGTGACGACCGATATTGTCGTGGACGCATTCATTAATGACATGACAAAGCATTTGCGCTTACGGCCAGCAATGCCGTGCGCTGACGAGGCAGCTCGCGGATGGGGGATAGTTAAGAATGAAGCTTATCTTCGGCCTTTCATGCAATGGCCGTTCCTTTCCGGATTTTCCGGGCCCGAATGAAGGCGTCTTCAATGCCGCAGTAGTGGGGCCACAAGGCCTGATAGAGATGCTCGAGGTGCAGCTTGGCCTCACAGCTCCCCGGGTGGCACATGCGGTTCGAGTTTCCAGCTACGCTACTAAATTGCGTACCGCGCTGGCCACAGCCCCGGACCTGTTCTTCGGTCAGTCCTTCACCCTTGATCCGTGGGCCACTGCCGCATCATTGCTCGATTGGCGAGATGAACTGATCGCCGGCGGCTGGTCCGGCAGCCCTATTGGCGCCGCACGTGTTGATGCATTCGCGGTGGTGGAAGAGGCCGGTCCGCCCCTTCCCCCCGGGGTCGCAGATCGCACGCGAACGCTCTGCGATGCGGTCAAGGCCCGTGCAAGCCTGCCGCTCGCTTCAATCGAGCTGGTCGAGCCCCGAGATTTGCTGCCGCCTCTCTGGCAGCGCCTTATCGATACGCTGGAGGGATCGGGGGTAGAAATCTCGCAGGCTCCTGCCTGTGCAATTTCCTCCAATGACCTGGGCCACGTGCAAGCCTTTCTCGCGAGCGGCTCACCCTCGACATTAGCAGGCGATGGTAGCTTTGCGATCGTCCACGCGGACACAGCCTTGGCGGCGGCGGAAGCAGCTGCAGAGTGGCTCGCCCATTGTTCGGAAACCGAGTTGCATGGCACGGTCATTGTGAGCGCTGACGGAGACACCGCGCTGCTGGACCGCGCGCTTCAAGCTCGCGGGCTTCCCGCTCTGGGCTTGTCGGCCTCGTCGCCATGGCGTGGAGCGCTTCAGGTACTGCCGCTCGCGTTCGCCGCTTCTTGGGCACCATTCAACGCGAACGCGATGCTTGACTTGCTCATGCTACCGCGCCCCCCGATCGCGCGACATGCGGCGCGCAAGCTCGCCTATGCACTGAGCCGCGAACCTGGCACGGGCGGCCCAGCCTGGCTCGCTGCATGGGGTAATATCGAGTCAGATCTTGCCGAAAGGATGTCCACAGAACCTCAAGAAAAGCGCGATGCGAAGCTTGCGGCGTGGAGGCAATGGACGTCTGGAGAATTATACCCGCGGCACGAAGGCATGCCTGCGGAGGCGGCCAAGTCGATCGCTTCTCGCGTTGCGCAATGGGCGCTCGAGACGAATGCTGGAAATGCTGATCCGCTTCTTCTGGCGCTAGTTGGTGCCGCACAGGCCCTCGTGCAAGCGATTGATGTGCTGAACGTCGAGATGCTCTCTCCGCTGCTGCTTGGACGCATGACAGACCAAGTGCTTGCGGACGGCGCTCAAAACCCCAACCACATAGCGACGTCGGGCGGTTTACGTGCCGTGCGTAATCCAGGCGCCATCTGGGGCGATGCTAAGAATGTACTTTGGTGGGACTTCAAAGGTCCCGGAGAACGCGTAAGCTCAACGCCATGGACCGCCGCGGAGGTTGCTGCTCTTAAGACTCATGGCTGCGAAATCGAATCGTCGGCCGCGGCCAGCGCCCGAATCGGGTGGAGCAATGCCAACGCAGTGCATCGCGCTGGGGAGCGCGTCATTCTTTTCTCACCGGCGCTTTCGGCGGGGGAGGAGACGACGAGCCATCCCCTCGCCCATCAGCTGAACCCATTGACGACACCTGCTAAGGACTTGATCCAATGGTCAGCAGAACAGTTATTGTACGGGCCGTATCATGAGCTCGCAGGGCACGAGATTCTCCGTGAAGCGATCACTCCAAACCTCCTGCCAGCACAGCGCCCTCGCTGGTCTCTGCCGGCATCTGTAATCGCCAAACTCGACGATCGCGTCGAAAGCGCCACCAGCTTGGAGCATCTCGCGGACTGCCAACTGCGATGGCTCATTCTTGACGTTTTGCGGCTCTCAGGCGGCCGGGTTGCTGAGATCCCTGGCACAAGCCAGCTGCTTGGCAACCTCGCCCATGAACTTGCAAATCGCGTTTTCCCGCCAGGCCCTGTGCCTGACCCAGCAGTCGTTTTCTCGCAAGCCAACAATCTGTTTGACGAGTTGCTTTGTGCGATCGCGACGCCGCTTCAGCAGCCGGAATATGCGGGTGAGCTTGCGTCGGCCCGGGTCAAAGTCCCAGCTGCTCTGGCCCAACTCGCACGTCTTCTACAGGCGATGGACGTAAAGGTGATTGGGACGGAAATCGAACGCGCGAGGAAGTTCGTCGATGGACCGGATGTAAAGGGCCGCATCGACATGCTGATAGAACACCCGACTCACGGCACCGGCGTAATAGATCTGAAATGGTCAAGGAGCCCAAAGAAGCGACGCAACGAGCTCGCCGAAGGTCGTTCGATTCAGCTCGCGACATACGGTGCGATAGCTAATTCCAACAGCACCACGCCTGCTCCAGGCGCATTCTATATGCTGAACCAGCGACAGCTGATCGGGCTGAGCGGCTCGTTCATGGCGGAGGAATCGGTCGAATCCGACCATAGCCTGTCCGACACATGGTCGAATCTCGTGTCGACGTGGCAGGTGTGGCTCGATCTAGCCCGGGAGGGGATTGCGGTTGCGACGGGTGCCGATGAGACCGAGGCCCACATACCGGCCGATCTCCCGATCGAGACGGGGGCCGAACCGTGTCGCTATTGCGAACTTACAGCGCTCTGCCGCGTAGGCGTGGAGGCCAACTGAACATGACCGTTCCCAATATCACGACCGTCGTGGCGTCTGCCGGTGCCGGCAAAACCACCCGAATTGTCGGCAACATCGCGAAGGAGGTCACATCCCGTGATCCCGAGACGATCGTCGCAACCACATTCACGGTGAAAGCGGCGGACGAACTGATCGAGCGCTCGCGTGCTAAACTGTTCGAATTGGGCATGCCGGATAAGGCAGCGCGATTGCTTGGAGCCCGCTTTGGAACGGTGAACGCCATTTGCGGTCAGATTGTATCTGAGAACGCCATCGCTTTGGGGCGATCTCCGCGGGCCGAGGTCATTCCCGAAGGCAGCGTGCCACGAATTTTCGCGATCGCTGCTGATGCTGCGATTGAGCGCCACGCGCCGACGCTTAACTCGCTCGCCGATGTCATGGGGTTCTTCGAGCCCAAGCGAGCCGCTGACGCTGAACGAAGTGATTGGCGGACCACCGTCAGGCGTTTGATCGAGCTCGCTCGAGCGAATGGAATTCCCGCCCAGGATCTATCCGTTTCAGCGGAGCGATCAGTCGCAACCTTCCTCGAACTGCTACCACCGGTGTCGATCCGACGCAGTGACGATCTTGATGCAGATTTGCGAAAGGCCGTAAGTTCGGCAGTGACTGCGGTTCCTGTTGAATCGAGCGCAACTGCCAAGCCCCACGTAATGTTGCTGCGCCAGACCGATGCAAGCATTCGTCGAGGAGAACGGATTTCCTGGCCAAACTGGGCCCGCCTATCGAAGGTGGGCTGCGCCAAGAAAGATGGTCAGGCCTTCATCGACGCTCTCGACGCAGTTGCACAAGCAGCGAGCCGCCACCCTGCACATCCGCGGCTTCGGGAGGATTGCAGCCAGTTCATCAGGTCGGTCTTCGCCTGTGCGACCGAAGCCCTGACCGCATTCCAAGCTTATAAAGCAAAGCGCGGCTTATTGGATTTCACCGACCAAGAGGCGCTCGCGCTCGACGTCCTTCGCGATCCGGTAATGTCCGCCGGACTGGGCGAGCGCATTGGTCGGCTGTTTGTCGATGAATTTCAAGATTCCAGCCCGCTTCAAGTCGCCATTTTCACTGCGATGTCCGGGTTAGTCGACGCAAGCACGTGGGTGGGAGACCCCAAGCAGGCCATCTACGGCTTCCGCAATGCGGACAGCGCCCTCACCCAAGCCGCGTTTGCAGGGGTAGCTGCATCGTCGAGTGAACCGCAGGATGTGCTAGCGACCTCATACCGAAGCCGCGAGGGCATCATAAACCTCGTCAACGCCGCCTTTGCGCCAGCCCTGAGCGCGATGGGTCTTAAGGCGGAGGATCATGCGTTCAGCGGAACGGGTCGCAGCGAAGAGGGATTCACGCAGGCGCCGCTGGCAGTCTGGTGGCTCGAAGGAAAGCTTGAGCTTCAATATGCCGCTTTAGCCGCCCAAATCCGCGAGATGGTGACAGCCGACCAAACATGGGAAGTGGCAGCCAAGCCCAATGGCGTTCGGGCGCTCCGCGCTGGAGACATAGCGATTCTGTGCCGCAGCAAAGCGGACATCGCCAAAGTGTCGGCTGCGCTCAGTCAGCAAGGTGTCAAGGCAGCCGTTGAGCGTGAAGGCCTTACCCAAACGCCGCATGTCCAACTGGTAATGGCGGCATTCCGCTGGGTTGCAGATCCCACAGACCGTCTCGCGCTTGCCGAACTTGCCCGCTTCTTCGCCGAGGATCCAGAATCAGAAACCTGGCTTGAGGCGCTTGGCGCGGAAAATGCCTCAGAGGCACTGCTCGCCATCGTACCAATCTCCACAGCCCTCCAAGAGATTCATGAGGGCATTTTGTCGCTGACGCCAGCCGACCTTATCGATGCGATCATCCTTCTCCCTGAGCTCAATCGCCACATCGAAAGTTGGGGCGATGTGCCGGCGCGTCTCGATGATCTCGAAGCGCTTCGCGGCTTCGCTCGGAGCTATGAGGAAAGCTGCGCGGGCGAGGGATCTCCTGCGACGCCTTCGGGGCTGGCACTCGCGTTGGCTGCAGAGAACCCAGCCCGCCCGCGAAGCCTTCGGGACGATGCTGTTAAAGTCATGACCTACCATGGAGCGAAGGGGCTTGAATGGCCCGTCGTAATCCTGACTGGGCTAGGCAAAGAACCAAAGCCTCGACTGTTCGAACCCATGGCCGAGGCTGATGGTGACGTGGATTGGCAAAATCCTCTCGTCGGACGCTGGATCCGCTATTGGCCTTGGCCATATGCGAGCCAAGAAAAGGACGTATATCTCGATTCTTCAGCGCCCAGTTCGGCGCTTGGGCAACGGGCTGCGATCCGATCGAGGGATGAGGAGGCCCGCCTTCTTTACGTCGGCATGACCCGCGCTCGCGATCATCTTGTGTTTGCGGCTCCAGCTAAGGGGACACTTCACTGGTTGAAGGTTCTCGATGGGGACGAAACGGAGCATTTCGCTCTACCACGCAGCGGAGGCGAAGAAATCCATGCGGGGACGAAAACTTTTCCTGCAAGAACAGCAACGCTGGTGTGCGGTGAAGGCGGGGAGTCTCAACCTCCGGTTGTATCATTCGGACGCATCGCGCGGCCAGCGACGCACCGAGCGCCGCTTTATCGTCGCCCTAGCGAGGCTTCCAGCAGCGAAACCTTCATCATCGTAGAGAAATCGACGATCGGCCCGCGTTTGCCGTTCGCAGGCAGCCCAGACATGACCCTGCTCGGCGAAGCCGTGCACGCTATCATTGCGGCAGATCAACCTCACGATTCGTATGATGCCCGGCTTATTCAAGCACAGGCGATCCTCGATCGCTGGGGGGTGCATCAGGTTGCCGCAAAGGACGTGCTGGAAGCCAATGAGCGGCTGTTCGCTGAGATCTCGAAGCGATGGCCGAGCGGCCGAATTCATCGCGAGACCCCAGTTTCCGCCCGGATCGGAGATCAGCTTGTAACGGGTCGCATCGATTTACTGGTTGAACATGACAGCGGCTTCGCCATCATCGATCACAAATCCTTCCCAGGTTCGCCGGATAGCTGGGATGCCCGAGCGGTCGGGCACGGCTCGCAAATCCAGCTCTACGCTGACGCGCTCGACAAGGCCCGGCCTGGTGTTCCCTGCGAACTATTCATCCACATGCCGATAGTCGGAGGCCTTCTGCAGGTGGGCACCAGTTCATGCTGATGCCTGCTTTCCGGCTCACCGCCCTTTCCCTATACCCCCCATTCAGCAACCAGAATGACGTCTGGATGTGAAAATCCCAAATCCTGAGGGATGCAGTCAACCCACGGAAATCGAATAAAGATGCCTCAAATTTACGACGTCAGCTCTTTGGCTCGGTGGGACGCGGCCCATCCAGGTAACGCTGTACGCGCGCTGTTCGAGCGATGGGCTCGGCCGGGTTGTCCACTTTCGCCAGAGACGCCACTGCGGATGATGCCCTTTAAGGACAGCATCGCCATCTATCATTACGGTAGGAAAGTGGGCTCTTTGCTTTCGGCTGATGCCGCACCCTTGCTCACCGTGACCGCCGATGACGGTGTGCGGACCTATCGCCCTGCAGCACTTGCGACCCCGAAGCGAACGGATGAGATAATCAGCAGCGTAGAGGAGGCGTGTACGACACGATACGAGGGTTCTTGTTTCCTCGAAGAGGTCATCGCAGCTAACCCCGGTGTGATCGGCATGACCGCGGAATCTGGTTCCGGAGACCGCCGATATGGAGGTCGCATAGCTGTTGCTCAGGGAGGAACTGGCTACCCCGCCGGAATAGCGTTGTGGGACGTCATAACTGCCTGCTCCCCTATGTTACACGGGCGAGATGGTAGCGAGCCGGCCATAATGCAGCCCATTGAAAAGAGGAATCACGACAACGCCGCAGCGGCATATTGGCGTCAAGCGGCCAAGGTCCTGGTGGACCTGGACGACCTGTTCGGTAGTAGCACAACCCATAGCAGCGTTTCTTTGTGGCGCGCCGTATCCACCAAACTATCGGTAGTCCTTATCGGCCCTCCGGGTTTGATCGTCAGCACCTATTGGCCGCAAGGTTACAATCCTCCCGTGGCAAGCCGGCGGATGCAGCAGTGCGTTGATAAGCTCTCCCGAACTGGTGTTATCGACGTTCTGCAGGAAGGCGGCCGAACGGTCGTGATGGCACAGCCGGCAACGGACGCCACGTCCTCGGCCAAGCTGACACTACCTTTGTTGAACGATTCACCCATGACCAAATCTGTCGCAATTGATGAGTAGAGAGCCTTCATGCCACTTTTTGAACGCAAATTCGACGTCGACGCCCTTCGCAACTATCGGGATGTCGCCGTCATCAAAGCTCTGTTCGACCGCTGGGTGCTGCCGGGCGAAGATGCGGGTCCACATGGACTACGCGTTGCGGTGCGCAATGGTTATTTGAACTTTTATGTAAAGGGTCAGTCCATAGCCAAGCTGAGTATAAGTTCCGGCTCGCCTCGCTTCGAAGTCCACGACAAATATGTGGCGGGTGTCGTTAAAGGGCACGAAGACGAGAGCAAATATGCTCAGAAATACACCTCCTTCTCGCTCGGTCATGGGACGGAGATACCCATGATGGAGGTCACCAAATGGGTTCACACCGCTGAAACCTATGCAGGTGACGAGAAGCGCTTCGTAGATGATTTGGTCGCCGTCACTGCGGGCACGCTGGATCTAGAAATGGCTCTTCCTGCCCGTCCCGATGCCACTGGGAAAGTGGCGCCGCGCATGGATCTGGTAGTCGCGCAGGGTCATGATATCGGGTTCTGGGAAGCGAAATGCGCCGTAAACGGTGAGCTACGGTCCGACCACAATAAGCCAGCGGCACCGCACGTAGTGGTTCAGCTCCGCAAATACGTGGCATGGATGGATAACGACAGCGGTCCCAGCGAGGTACGCTCAGCCTATTCCGAAGCTGCACGGATCCTTCTCGCGCTAGCCGAAATGTTCGGCAAGACCGGCCCCGCCATTGCGGCGTGGCAGACATTTGCCGACGCTGGCGATACTGCATCCGTCATCCTTCCTCCCGGAGTGGTCGTCGGCAACTACTGTTCGCCCCGAGCCAACGGGGTGCTACGCGAGACGGAGATGGAGCGCTATCGCTCCCATGGGGCTTCCTTCGTGCAAAACCAGCATGAGGCGCGCCTCAAACGGTTTGGTATCAAAGTCCTTCCAATTGGCTGCAAGCCTGCAACCTCCTGCCTCTGCATTCTGGTCCCAGGCAAGATCGCGGAAGTGGAACCGCGCCCCTGATGCTTGAGGTGATTGTTCATCGCGGCACGCGCGCGATCGGCGGCTCGTGCATCGAACTCGTCGCCTCAGGAGGCGAGCGCTTGATCCTGGATGCCGGCCGGCCGCTCGACGCACCGCGCGAGGCGAGCGGCCTCCTACCCCAGACACTCGATCGCGACGGTCCGGCCACCGTCCTGTTCAGCCACGCGCACATGGATCACTGGGGCCTGATCGACGAACTGCCCGCGCATTGGCCACTTTGGACCGGTGAAAAAGCAGCGGAGTTGATGCGGCTTACATCCGGCCTGTTCGGGACGCCGCTTTCGCGTTCGATCTCTACTTGGCGGGCTAGGTCAGGTCCTCTCGCCCTCGGCGCATTCACGGTGACCCCATTTCTCACCGACCACAGCGCCGCTGACGCGTACATGCTCCTGATCGAAGCAGAGGGCCGCCGCATACTCTATTCTGGAGATTTTCGCTGCCATGGGCGTAAGGCCGCACTCGTTGAGGCGATGATCGCAAATCCGCCGCGAGACGTGGACGCGCTGATCATCGAAGGCACGAACCTGGGAACCCACAAGCCTGTCGTCACCGAAGCGCAGCTGGAGCATGATTTTACCCAGCTTGCCCAGGAGGTGCCGGGACACATCTTCGTAAACTGGTCCGCACAGAATCTCGATCGAACAGTCACATTGTTCCGCGCCGCGAAACGCACCGGGCGTTCCCTGGTGGTGGACCTTTATGGCGCAGACGTGCTGGAACGGATCGCACCTGGCACTGGGATCCCCTTACCCGGCGATCCGCGCTTCCCTGAGTTGCAGGTAATCATTACCGGCTCCGGAAAACGCCTCTATGCAAGGCAAGGACGGGATGACTGGGTCGACGCTCTTGCTAGGAAACCATATGCCACCTCCCGCAAGCGCCTATCAGGCGGTCGAGCGATAGTTATGACGCGGGACTCCATGGTGGCAGAGTTCGCGCGCGGTGGCCTCGGCTTCACAGACCGTGATGCATACGTCTTCTCCAATTGGCGCGGCTACTTGGATGAAACCGCACCAAACACGGGTTGGGGTCATGCCCTGCAGGCCGGTGCGAAGGCGCTGCACCTCCACACCAGCGGCCACGCCAGCCCTTTCGACATCGCGCGCTTTGCCAAAGCGGTAAACCCGTGCGCCCTGGTCCCAGTCCACGGTTTGTCATGGGATGCACCAGGCATCGACCTTCCGCCTATCCAGCGCCTTGCCGATGGGGAACGCTGGCTGGTGCCGTAACCACAGTGGTCCCGACGCCAAAGGACCGGCCGCATCAGGCGTAATGTTTGATCGCGAGATGCTTAATCATCACGCCACCTCTGGAGTCAGCTCTGAAACGATAGCTGCGAACGCCTGCTCGACGTCCTCACCACCCATCACCTCTTCAATCAGAAGCTCCCTAAACTGCTTGATAGCAGAGGGCATCCGAACGCGATTGGCTGAGTAATAGTCCCAAACGATCTGCACGGCTGTCCCGCGATCGCACTTCGCTTTGCGTTCATTGGCTTTGCGCCATTCTCCCAACTGCAGGAAAAATGCGGGCTCCACATTTTTCCAGTCGAAAGCAGCGACCTTCGCCTGTTCAGCCTCGGGATTCGGGAAAACGTCAGCAGGCAGGTTGGTCCGCAGTTGAACTACAAGGCAGGTGAGGTCCGGGTAGCCAAGGGGCGCTGTAAACGCACGTACTGTAGCCAGCCGGCGACCGAGCCCGACTGGCACTTGTTTTTGAATCGCCACATTGTCCGGATGACGCAGTTTCGCTCGGTCGATCAACTGAAGACAAGTAAGCTTCTCCCCGCCCCGTGCCGCTTCAACCAGCACAGGATAGAGGAGTTCTGCAATCTCGATATCCACCGGTGTGATATTACGCTGCGTCAATTCCGAACTTCTCCTGTCAATGCCCGCAGGGCCCTCTGACGAATGCGTCAGTCCCAAGGACTGCTGAGGGATGATATCTGATTGCACGACAAAATTGGTCGCATTGAGCCGATGCCTGCCGTTCCAGAAGTCATCATTCCGCAGTCGTTACGTTCTAAGCTCTTAATTTTTTGTGGAAGCGTTGCCCGCGACATCTTTTTTCCAACCAGCGCCGCAGAAGCACGTTCTTTGATCCGTGGTGAGGTTTGAGGATAGGACTACCCCTTCTTGCGACGTTTATCCGCGGCCGCGCGTCAGTGGCGGAACGGGGTCGGTTCCCGCACTTCATTCTCCATGCTAGCGGGCAGATATTGTGCAGAGGAACTGGGGACATGATGAGCTGGCTCGATCGCAGAACACCAGAGTTGCGAAAATCTTTTGATGCGCGATCTGAGGGCGACGTGGATTATGGCCGCGTCGTCCACTCAGCCTCCTTTCGGCGGCTGCAGGGTAAAACCCAAATCCTCAACCTAGGGGAAAGCGATTTCTACCGCACCCGCCTCACACATTCGCTTGAAGTCGCGCAGATCGCTGGCGGGTTAGCCAAACAGCTCGTCCATAATCTGCCCGGCCATCCAGCCCTTGAGCACCTTCCCGAACATGCGCTCCTTCAGGCGATCGCCTGCACCCATGATTTGGGGCATCCTCCATTCGGTCATGGCGGCGAAATTGCCCTCAACTACTGCATGAGAGATCATGGCGGCTTTGAAGGGAACGGCCAAACGCTTCGGATTCTATCGCGCCTGGAGAAATTTTCTGAGGTTGCCGGCTCGAACCTGACGCGCGAGACGCTGCTCGGCGTTCTTAAATACCCCGCGTCGTTCAGCGAAGTGGCCAACCCGGACCTCCGTCCGGGAATGTTAGCAGATACGAGCGGTATGCCGCTGCTTGATCGCAAGGCATCCGAGCCTCCGAAATGCTTTTTGGATTGCGAGCAGGATGTCGTGGACTGGATCCTCTCCCCGCTTTCCAAGGGCGATCAGGATGCTTTCCGCCAGTTTGACATTCGTGCAGGGAGGCATGCCAAAGCACGCCATAAATCCCTCGCTTGCTCGATCATGGACCTTGCAGATGACATCAGCTTCGGCATCCACGATCTAGAGGACGCGCTCGAGCTTAAACTGATAGATCAAAAGCAGTTTCAAATGCACGTGCCCGTTTCGGCCTGCCAAGGCCTACTCGACTATCTTAACAGCCAATATCGCGGGCAGTATGGCAACGACGTATATGGTGGCCTACTCGATCGCCTATTTGGTGACGGCAACGACCGCAAACACCAGATCAACCGGATCCTCAACTTCGTCATCCCGAGCATCCAGATCCGCGACGAAGCCGAATTTGAGGAGCACAGGCTTCGGTATCGTGCGGAGGTGCCAAAACCCGTAGCGGATTTCCTGGCTGCGGTAACGAAGCTGGTTTACGAGGAAGTCATTTGTAGCCCCAGCGTCCAGCATCTCGAGTTCAAAGGGCAGATGATGGTAATCGCCGTATTTGAGGTCATGAAGTCTGAGCCCAAGAGATTCCTGCCCTGCGATGCGTACGCCAAATTCGCCAGCTCTTCCGATCCGATGAGGATCATCTGTGATTATGTTTCAGGCATGACGGACTACCACCTGCTGCGAACCTATGAACGCCTTTTCGCACCGCGGATGGGATCGGTTTTTGACAAGCTTTGAAATGCGCAAGGGGTGTTTCGGCTGTTGCGAAGCGGTTCTGCGTCAACCAATTACAGGCGGCTTGCATATCAGCTTGTCAGAATTCGGGTGGCCAAGATCGAGATCCAACCACAAATCTTATGACCGATTTTGACGCAAGATCACCTCATCAGGCTCCGAACAACGGCAGGGAGCAGATGTGGCGGAACGCGAGAATGATCTTCTAGCCTGGGTAGGCGCGGGCGTCGCCTTCGCATTAATGATGCAGGTAGCCCCTTTCCGTTGGGCCGCTTACGCGCTTGCCGCATGGCTGGGAGTTCTAGCGTTTCAAGATTGGTGGAGCGAACATGAGCTACCTGCAAGGTCCCCCGTTGTAGAATGGACAATCGAGGAGCAGGCACTTCAATCCAACGCTGACGATCAGCAGCTTCGCTATTCCGTGAAGGGATGGTTTCAAAACCATGGGATGGAGGCACTCGAAAGCGCGACCCTGGCCGGTCGCCTTTACGAATGCGATACACCCGACCAGCCAATCGACCGGTGCACCCCTGTCAGCGAAAGCCAGGATAATCTGTCGCTCGATCTGAAGCCGGGTTTCCGCACGCATTTTACAGCATATCCCCAATTCAGCGGCGCAGGAGGACCTAATCCACGGGTGGTTTGGAACATGCAAAACATCATCGCAGATAATGATTGGAAGCTCGATCAGTGAAGTCGATTCCCTCAAGTCCTCTTTTCTACCAGGACAAAACGACGGTGTCAGATTTCAGGGCTAGCCAAAACGGAATTTCGATAGCCCACCGAGCGTCGACATGATATATCTCATCGCAAAGGAGCTCGGTCATGGGTCGTGCCGAAAATATCCAGCTCAACGTCCGCTCGGCTTTTGCGCGCGATCGGGTCCGTGCGCTTGCGAAACTCACCGGCATGACGGCCAGTGAGGTGATCGAGGACGCGCTGCGAGGTTATGTCCCGCCAGGTATTCCAGCCAATACCGGCAAGCTGGTGCGGCGCGGCGCGCTGCTGGTTCGTCCGTCGAGCGGCAAGCCGGTCAGCCTCGAAAGCGCCAATGAGGCTCTCGATCGAACCCGTGAGCATGACATTGACGATTGATGCGCTAATCGACAGCAATGTGATTATAGCGGCGTTGGCAGGCGATCATGAGCATCATGCTTCGTCGGCCGACCTGTTCGACGCTGGTCGCGGTCATGTGCTGGGCGTTGCCGCACACAGCTATGCCGAAGTCTATAGCACCCTGACCCGTCGCGGCACACACGCGCCATTTCGTTTCACGGCAAAGGAAGCCTGGGCCGCGCTTGAAAGCGTGAGAACCGTCACCCAGTTGATCGGCTTGACCCCGGCGCAGACGTTCGACACGGTGCGCAGCTATGCAGCCGATGGCGGGATCGGGGCTCGCCTCTACGATCGAATGATCGGCGAAACAGCGGTGGTACACGGTATCCCCACGATCGTGACCTGGAACATCGGTCATATGCGCGGCCTATTCCCGACGCTCGATGTCCGCACTCCTCGCGATTTTCCGAGGGCATGACAGCTTCAATCCGTTCGAAATCCAGCGTTTATAAGACGATTAGCCCACCGCCCCAGCTATTAGCCTGATCGAAATATCTCCGAACAATAAGGCTCACGTCAAAAGAGGATATGTCGTGCGCGGGTGCTTGATAACTTTGGGAGTGCTGATCGCGGGTATCGCACTTGTACTTACCACCTACGGCTACGGAATCCTTGGCGAGCAGCGCTATCGCTACAAGATGACGGTGGAAGTCCAGACGCCGTCCGGCGTTAAGAGCTAATCCAGGAGAGCGATAGGATGACCAACGATCATATCGCACTGGGCGCGGCCATGATGCTGTTGAGGAGACATGGTAACCAAGCGCCGGTCAAAGTAGCCGAGCGGATCGGCGAACTTGCTGTCGAAGCTGATTGGGAAGGGTTGTCCTTCTGGAAGCTGATAGCATCCAAAATGGACCAAATACTTCAAACAGGCTCGGTCCAGTAAGACGGTCCGCAGGGCAAGGTTCTTCAATCCCAGAGGCCGTTCGCTTGACATCCCGACCGGCGCTCTGCCACACGATGACTGGCCTTGGGGAAGGCCAAATATGGGGGTAAATCAATGAGATTGATGTATGTTGCGCTCGCGTGCGCAATCGCGTCGTCAACGCCTGCACATGCTCAGGTTCAAGCGCCTGCACTCGCCGTGGGACCCGCGGCCAACAATGTTCTCCGCACAGGCACTGAAATCCAACTTAAGATGGAAGAGCCCCTGACGACCGAAGGCAAGAAACTTCGGGTAGGTCAGCACTTCAGGCTCTCCGTGATCGAGCCGGTTTCCGTTGGGGGACAGGTCGTCATTCCGGTCGGTTCGCCAGCCGTCGGTGAAATCACCGAGGTTCGTAATAAAGGGATGTGGGGCAAGTCAGGCCATTTGACCGCCTCGCTCCTCAATGTGAGCGTGAACGGGCGCCAGATCCGGCTGACCGGCACGTTTGATGACAAAGGCGTTACCGGAACGGCAGGCGTCGTAGCTGCTGTGGCCTTCGTTCCTGTCGTTGGATTTTTCACCACAGGAACAAGCGCCAAAATCGCTGCGGGATCGCAGGTCAAGGGCTTTATCGGTGAAGACGTGCCTTTGGTCTTCGCTGAGGCCACACCTTCCGAGCCTGTGACCGTTCCTGTCGCAGCTTCCTCAGTCGCAATCGCAGCCCAGTCGGCTCCGACGGTGGCTCCCGCCGCGAAGTAAGCCGGCTCCAACAGGGAAAGTATACTTTATGCGTTTCGTTCTGATTGCCGCCCTCTCGATGGGTATTGCAGCGCCTGCCTTGAGCCAAGCGCCCCATGCCCAGCCGCTCGTAAACGAGGAAGTCGGCGTCCCCGTTTTTCCATACGATATCACTGACCGCCCTTATGAGATCCTAGGAGAGGTCAAGGCGGGCGTCCGCAAAGCAACGGTGTTCAGCAAGTCGCCCTCGCAGGACAAAATCTACAAGGAGCTTTGGGAACGCGCGCAAAAGCTCGGTGCTGATGCCGTGGTCAAAGCGCAGTATGGCGATGCTCACGTGTCGGCATTCAGCTGGGGCAAGGCGAATGCGACTGGCACCGCGGTCCGCTTCTTGTCGGCAAGCGGTACCGCCGCGGCAGCTACCACTGCGGGCTCTCACTAACTCAATGTTGCGCGCAGCCTTTATGGCAGGACTTCTCCTAGTCGGCAGCCCGTTGGCGGCCGCACAGGACGTCGCTTCAGAAGCCTCCGTCGTCCCGGCCCCATCCCATCCTCGTTGGGTAAAAGGGACGGATGTCGAACTGATGGTTGTTCGGGAAGTCAACAGCCGATCAGCTAAAGCCGGCGACCGCTTCCGGCTGCGCGTCAACTCACCTGTGACAGTTGATGGGGCAACCGCAATCCCGATCGGATCTACTGCTTGGGGCGAAATCGTTTCCGTCTCGGGCACCAGCGCGGCGGGAGGAAAAGGCCAACTGAGCCTGCGCTTGATCCACGTCGACACGCAATGGGGGCCGGTCGCGTTGGCCGGTACGAAGGGCACTGAAGGTGCCTCAAACACGGGCGGAGTCATTTTGGGCGTGTTAGGCTTTGGCCTCCTCGGCCTCCTTAACAAAGGCGGCAATGCGACCTTCAAGGCGGGCGATATCATTCACGGATACATCGCAGATGGCGAAGAGCCTGCAGCCCCTCCGCTTCTAATCTCGAACCAAGACGGCCCTAATACTTGATATATGTTGGCCGGTTGCGCGATCTTTACATCGCAGAAATATCTTAGACATCTGATACAGAGAAGCTGAGCAATGTCTTTCCGCTACCCATCTTCTAGTCCGCTTCATCCTGAGGCGCTCAAGCGGAAGCAACGTAGCTTACGTGATGGCTTCGCAATGCCTCTCACTCTTCGAGTTCACCGAGCGCTTTCCTGGCTGCGCCGTGCAGAAGCCAGCGAAGGCGATGAAGATGTGCGCTTCATACTGCTTTGGATCGGGTTTAACGCAGCGTACGCAGGCGACGTTAGCCTAGCGTTGGGTGGAGAGAGTCAGCGCGAGCGCGATGCCTTCGCGCGCTTCTTCTCCACTTTGGTTAGCTTCGACAGCAAACATCGAATTTATGACCTGGTTTGGCAGCGCTTCAGTCAAGAAATTAGGCTGCTGCTAGACAACCGCTATGTCTTCGCGCCCTTCTGGCATCATCACAATCAGGTTGCCGGTTTCGAGGATTGGAGCGGAATGCTGGAACGGGAGCGCATTGCTACGGCGAACGCCCTTCGTCGCCACGACACCGCCACCTTGCTGTCGATATTGTTTGGACGCCTGTACGTCCTGCGAAACCAATTGGTCCACGGAGGGGCAACCTGGAATAGCGAGGTCAACCGCACTCAAGTTAGAGATTGCGGCGCCTTGCTGGGCTCCCTTCTGCCGCTGTTTATCGACCTGATGATGGACAACGCGGATCATGAATGGCCGATGCCGCACTATCCGGTGGTCGATTCACCGGCTTGACGGCTCGGGGCCGTCCCGGACTTCAATCTCTAAAGCATCAGCGTCGTCGACGTGCAGCATGCCACAAAGTCAGAACCCGCCGCCGCACCATCAGGACGCATCGCGTGCCGTCCGGCTTGCAATATGGGTTCGGATAACGTGCCAACTGTTGCGAAGCTGACGGCGGCGACTGTCGACTTCCTCGCGCGCGCGGCTCGCGATCCGTTCCAGATCAACGACCAGTTCACCGGCAAGGCTGCTCCGCTCTGAGTGGTCAGCGTCCATCATCAGTGCTGCAGCCGTTGAAACCGCATCTGGCACGGTGCGCGAGATAAATGTCGAACAATCGACGATGCTCCATTCGACCGGGCCCCCAGCTGCCATCTCCAACACTTGAGCGCAGTGGCGCCTAGCTGCGGAAAGACGCTGAGCGTATTCTGGTGCAAGCTCTCCCGCCATTTCCCACGCCTCAGCGATGCGGGGATCCGCCTCAGGCTTGATCACTTCCTCGACGATCGGGAGGGACGTCGACTGATCCTCTTCCATCGGGGACAGCGGACGAGCGGCGCGTCCGTCTCGAACCGCGAATTTCCTCCAACACAGGACGAAGGCTGCGATCGCGACACTCACAACCGCGATTCCGAACCAATCACCCAGGACAGCAATAGGCAGAACAACGAAGGCAACGAGGCCAGCCAATCCCGCCACCAGCGCCGCTCCCACCACCTTAGCTGACATGTAGGCGAGTTTGACAATGCTCTGCAAAATCTTAAGCGCCGCATTCCAAGCCAGGTGCAGCAGAACAGCGCCGGTGACCAATAAGAAGGCAATAAAAATTAGCCGCATCAACTCATATCTCCGAGACAAACACTCCTGATGCAACCGTTCTCCCGCCGCGTTTGTCTGGTGCATTCACCAATCCGGCCCCCTCCAGCTCCTGCATAATGCGGCGTGCATAGGCGTTTTGAATACCCAATTCTCGGGCTAATCGGTTTGTCGAACCGGAACGCGATTTTGTTACCAGCTCGCGAGCCATCGCGATGCGATTAGCATGTATGACCGAGCTATCGCTTTGGCGTTCACCCATCATTCCGTTCTCGCTTAACCGAACAGACCAACGAGCCACCTCAAGCCGGATGCCAGCATCATGCCTATGCCCAACAGGAGAAGCCCTCCGATAATGATCACTTCTAGAGCCACGAGATAAGGAAACGCGGGACCATCCACCTCTGTACCCTTCTCATCCCAGCGACGAGCCATCACCTGCACTCCCGCGCCAATTCGAGCCCATTGTCCCACTTCCTCATGTAAACCGCCTGCCCGCGGCCGATCTGCTCACAGGCAACATTCACGCCGTTCACATATACGTGCGCGAGGGTACGACCATAACGGTCGTGTCCGACGCGGCGAATGCTGAGGGAGCCGTTCATGAGATTTTGCAGGCTGCGCTTGCTCGCTTGGCCATCGCCAGGAGCACAGGCGCGCCCCGCCGGACACCTATGTATCTCAGGGGCATCAATACCTACCAGACGTACGCGTTCTCCGTCCAAGCGCAGGGTATCGCCGTCAACGACGGTTACAGCCGCCAGCAGGAATATTCCAAACATGTTAGGTTCCGTTCAGCGTTTCTCGATCACCTCGCAGCCTCTACTGAGGTGGGGCTGACCATGGCAGGTTGAGACCGTCTCGCCATTGGCAGGCTTCCGGTCCCAGACGAGGTTTACTGACCCGACCTGACGTTCTTCGCCAAAACGGAAATCGCGCCACCGATCAGCAAGCCGGCTCCAACCGTGACGAACGGGACGACCGCAGCGATAGCCGCGCCGGCCGCAGCGCCGGTGATGGCGGTGCGCCCCATCTCCGTTTCCCAAGCCTTCTTCACCCCATCGACCGTCTTCTCGCCAATTTTCTGGCTGACCTTTGCGGCGCTGGCTCCTGCCTCTTTCAGCTTATCTCGATCAATCTTCATGATATTTCCCCCTATGATGCTTTCACCACCCTATCGTGACTGCTGGGTCAAGACAGTTTGGCCTCTCATAGGCCAAGAAGAGGAAGGTACGACCGTATCTGTCAGATTCGGTCGTAGTAACTCTCTCCAACTTCAAGCTGGAGCCATTAAGGTGGCTCGAAAGGACAAGAATGGAACAAAGAGACGCTGCCCATACCCCCCGCACCAGTTCGAGCCATCCACTGCAAATCGCGTTCGTCCAAACACACGCCAGCGGCGGCAGAATAGGGATCACATTCTGCCCCGGGAAAAAGCAGCCCGATTCACTAACGGGTGCGTGGGATCGCGACCTTTTGCATCGACCTAGACGCCATTCAAGCTAGCGGAGCGGCGGCGGTGATTTCTCTCATCGAACCTCTAGAATTCCAGAGTCTCGGCGTGGATCGGCTCGGAGAGGAAGTACGCGCGCGCCACATGGACTGGTTCCATCTGCCCATTGCTGACGTGAGCATACCGGGTCCTTTGTTCGAGCAGGAATGGACCACCAGCGGCGCAAATCTGCGCTCACGCCTACGCCAGGGCTTCGACATAGTGGTACATTGTAAGGGCGGCTTGGGACGCGCTGGAATGATAGCCGCACGGCTGCTGGTCGAGTTGGGAACCGAACCAAGGGCTGCCATAGAGCAAGTGCGAAAGGCTCGTCCTGGAGCGATCGAAACGCACGAGCAGCTCACCTACGTGCAGCATAAAGTCGCAGTCGCAGAGGTTCGTCCCGCCAAGACGCCCGCGGCCACCCGTGATCGAGGCCGAGGCGCTCTGATTGGATTGGCCGTAGGCGACGCACTGGGAACGACATTGGAGTTTGCGCGCCGGGACACTTATCCCGTTCTTACCGACATGATCGGCGGCGGCCCCTTCGGTCTGAAGCCCGGCGAATGGACCGACGACACGTCAATGGCGCTCGCTTTGGCGGACAGCCTCATATCCTGCGACGGCATCGATGAAACGGATCTGATGAAGCGCTTCGTCGCGTGGCGAGATGAGGGAGCCTATTCATCAAACGGGCACTGCTTCGACATCGGCATGACCGTCAGCGCAGCATTGGCGCACTGGGAGCGATCGGGAAACCCCATCGCGGGATCAACAGACCCCACCACCGCGGGGAACGGGAGCCTGATGCGCTTGGCGCCAATCGCTCTGAGGTATCATGACGACATCCCCTCCCTTGAAGAGGCAGCCGCTCGTCAAAGCCGTGTCACGCATGGCGCGACTGAGGCCGTAGATGCCTGCGTCATCTACGGGCGAATGATCGCGATGGCGATTGCCGGCAAGAGCCTCCACGATGTTCTCAGCATCCCGGCAGAGGGCATAACCGAGAGGATCTCCCACATCGTGAGCGGATCCTGGCGCGGTAAGCCGAGGCGGGATATTCGCGCGTCAGGCTATGTGGCGCATTCGCTCGAAGCCGCACTCTGGTGCATCGGCCGGACCGGCAGTTTCGCCGAGGCTGTCCTCACTGCCGCCAATCTCGGCGAGGACGCTGATACGACAGCTGCCATTACGGGCCAGCTCGCGGGCGCCCTCTATGGCGAGAGCGGCATCCCGGAAGCTTGGCGAAATCGGATCGCCGGGTATCAACGCATCGGCGAAATGGCAGATCAGCTTTTGTTTCGGTAGATCCTCAAACCAGCGCTGTTCCTCCAGCCAACACCGCGCACCTCCACGAGTCGCAGGTCTCAATTTCCGCCTTTAGGCTCTTGAAAAAACGACGGGTGCGGTCGTAGTTGGACATAAATGGGGGGTAGTGCAGCATGACCGATCGTATGGCCAAACTGGATCGATTGTTGGCGCTCGTTCACGCGCTTTCGGAATCTACAGAGGGCCTGACTCTCGATGAAATGGCGGAGACGCTGGGCGTCAATCGAAGGACCGCCGAGCGCATGCGCGACGTCATCGCTCGGCACTTCGACCTTGAGGAAGTGACAGAAGATCGCCGAAAGCGCTTTCTCATCAGGGACAGCCTTCGCCGCGTCTATACCCGCCCCACTGCGGCTGAAGTTGCAGCCCTGCAAGCCGAGGTGGATGGACGGCGAGAAGCCGGACAGACGGTTCGCGCCGACCAGTTGGCGAACCTTCTGGCGAAGGTCAAAGGGGCCTTCGATGATCGCGAGAAGCGCCGCATAGATCCTGATTTAGAAGCGCTCACTCGGCTTCAGCGGACGATGGTCACCGCGGGACCTGTTGCGACCGTGCCGCCCGAGACAATCGCCACCGTCCAAGCCGCAATACTGTCCGGCAGCTGCCTCGAATTCAGCTATGCCGCCGTTCAGCAGCAGGAGCCTCGCTGGCGACGGGTCATTCCCTACGGCATTGTCCACGGGCCTCTGTCGTACCTGGTCGGAAAAATGCCCGACCGCGAAAACGATCCGGTCTATTATCGACTGGATCGTATGATCGAACCCCGGCTGAGCGAAAAGCTCGGCTGCGCCCCGGATGATTGGAACATTGACGCCTGGCTAGCCGACAGTTTCGCAGTTTGGCGAGATGAGAAGCAAGACGTCGTGCTTCGCGTCCACGCATCGGCAGCCTCGCGAGCGCGAGAGTGGCGCTTCCATCGCCATCAGCAGATCGAAGAACTGGAGAATGGAGATCTTCTCATCCGCTTCACCAGCGGCGGCATGCGAGAGTTGGCCGAGCATCTGTTCACTTGGGGCAACGAGCTCGTCATCGAGCAGCCTGATGCCCTGATTGAGATGATGCGCCAGCGCATCGTGGCTGCGTTGACGATGTTGCCGTCTCAGGCCCAGCCACCCGAAACGACCGCATTTGTCGCATCGACTGTGCATGGTTGAACCATGACGATCAGCTCTCCACGATTCTTCCTCCCCCTCCTCAACCTCATCATGAGGGTGGCAGCATGAGCGTCTCACCGCGCCCGCATGGTCTGTCCAAATCGAGGATCACCTATTTCGAGCAATGCCCGAAGCGGCTATGGCTATCGGTTCATCGCCCTGAACTCGCGGAAGACGATGAGGGCGCAGAAGCGCGGTTCGCTGCCGGGCACGAGGTTGGCGAGGCTGCCTGCTCGCTCTTGCCGGGCGGTGTCATGGTGGAGGCTGAACCCGATCTGTCCGCTGCGTTGGCGACGACGAAGGCTTTGCTGGAAAACGGTCACGAGGATCCGATCTTCGAAGCCACCTTTCAGCATGATGGCGTTCTGGTGCGGGTCGATATTCTCGAGCCAAATGGCCTTGGTGGCTGGCACATGGCCGAGGTCAAAAGCTCGACCAAGCCCAAGGACTATCACGTCAATGACCTAGCAACGCAGGTCTGGGTCGCCCGCGAAGCCGGCGTTCCAATCGAGAGCGCAGCGATTCGTCATCTGGATTCCGATTTCGTTCTCAAACCTGATGGGTCGCTTGAGGGCCTATTTTTCGACAGCGACCTCACTTCCAACATACAGGATCGCGTCGAAACGCGAGCCGCAGTAGTGGCAGCTGCACGCGAAACGCTCACTGGCACCGAACCCACCGTCCTTCCGGGCTCCCATTGCAACGGGCTCCCGTGCAATTTCGCCACATATTGCGAAGCAGCGCTTCCTCCCGGCCCGGAATGGCCTGTGACCGTGCTTCCATACGGGGGGGGCAATCAGTGGCTAAAGCGCGGGGTCGAGGATCTTTTCGAGGTCGACCCTGCGGCGCTGACCAATCCGACCCATCAACGGGTATTTCAAGCTACCCTTAGCGGCGAGCCCGATCACAATGTGGAAGGTGCCCGAGCCGCCATGGCAGATTGGGCCTTCCCCCGAACGTGGTTGGACTTTGAGACGATCGCTTTTGCCATTCCTCGCTGGGTGGGTACCCACCCCTATCAACAGGTGCCGTTCCAGTTTTCCGCTCATATCGAAGCGGAGGATGGAAGCCTTCAGCACCATGAATTCCTCAGTCTGGACGGGGCGGACCCACGCAGGGCCTGTGCCGAAGCGCTGGTAAGGATGATCCCCAGGTCGGGCGCGGTAGTCGCTTACAACGCTAGCTTTGAAAAGGGGCGCCTTCGCGAACTTGCTGACTTTTTCCCTGATCTGGCGGACAATCTCAACTCGATCATTGAGCGGGTCGTCGACCTTTTGCCGGTCACTCGCGCCAACTGGTATCACCGCGACCAACGTGGAAGCTGGTCGATCAAGGCTGTTCTGCCCACCGTCGCCCCAGATCTTGATTATTCAGAGTTGGAGGTCAAAGACGGCGGGAACGCCCAGGCCGCATATCTGGAGGCCATCTCCCCCGCAACGACGGAAGACCGCCGAGCGGCACTTGATACGGCGCTACGAGCTTATTGCGGACGGGACACGGAAGCCATGATCGTCCTTGCCAGACACCTCTGCCAGAGCGGAGATGGCTGCTAAGCCGCCGCTGACCATCTCCGCCGCAATCGAGTTACGTCCATTTCTGTCGCCAATTTTGCGAAATTGAACCCATGACCGAATCGATACCGGCCTTCCGGCTGATCCATAGTTCTGACTGGCACATCGGGCATGAGCTGTTCAGCCATGAACGAGAAGCAGAGCATGACGCATTTCTGTCCTGGCTTCTGGATCGCCTAATAGCCGAAGAAGCGGATCTGTTGCTCGTCACGGGCGACATATATGACGTAGCGAACCCGCCGGTGTCAGCCATGGCACGGCTTTATGCCTTCCTTCGGGACGCTACGGCGCGCTGCCCCAAGCTGCAGGTCGTCATCATTGGCGGGAACCATGACAGCGCAGCGAGGATCAATCTGCCCGCCGCACTTCTTGGACCAGGGCGTATTCACCTTGTGGGCTCCCTACCCCGTGAAAACGGCGTAGCGGACCTCGATAGATTGCTGATCCCACTCACCGGTCGGACGGGTAAGACCGCAGCATGGTTGGCAGCCGTCCCCTATTGCCGGCCGGGAGATATGGGCGCTGGCGGCCTTGGCGAGTTGTACGCCAATGTTCTGGCGGCGGGCGCTGCAAAAGCAGACGGATTGCCCCTCATAGTGACTGGCCACCTTCACGTCGCGGAAGGGGACATCTCCGAACATTCAGAACGTCGAATCACCGTAGGGGGTGAGGAAGCCCAAGCCACAGCGCTTTTTGACGACCGAGCAGCTTATGTTGCGCTTGGCCATCTTCATCGTCCTCAGACGATCAAGGGCGATACTCTGATCCGTTATGCGGGTTCACCATTCCCCTTGTCCGCAACGGAAAGGCTCTACCGCCATTCCGTCAGCATAGTCGACCTTGTGCCGGACGGCGCGAAGGCCCGAGAGGAAGAAATTCCCCGCATCGTCCCCTTTCTGACGATCCCGGGTGACGGCCCAAAGCCGATCAGTGAGGTTGAGGTCGCAATTCAGGGACTGGACTTCGATTCCGATCTTCCTCGCGGGCTGCATCCGTTTGTGGAAGTTTCGGTACTCGTTGATGGCCCTGAACCGAACCTACAAGCTCGGGTCATGGCGGCGCTCGATGGGAAGGCTGTGCGGCTGACGCGCATTGCACGGATCTCGGCTCGTGAGGCCACCAACCAAGCCATCGCTGAGCGCGATGTAGATCTAGCCGAACTCCTCCCTGATGCTGTTTTCGCAGAGCTGTTCGAGCGGGCTCACGGCAGCGAACCACCGGATGATTTGAAGCAAGCGTTTCAGACCCTTCTCATTGAGACTCAAGCATCGAGGGAGGACGCCTAATGCGTGTCCTAGCAATCCGCGGACGCAATCTCGCCAGCCTGAACGGCGATTTTGAAGTTGATTTCGAAGCCGAGCCACTAAGCGACGCCGGCATCTTTGCGATCACCGGCCCGACAGGCGCAGGGAAATCTACCCTGCTTGACGCAATGTGCCTGGCATTGTTCGATTCGGTACCACGTCTCGGCGCAGCACCGGCACGGGCCAAGTTCGAAACTGCCCAAGGTGACGAGTTGTCGGCAGGAGACCCTAGGGCCATCCTTCGGCATGGCTCCGGTGAGGGGTATGCGGAATTGGACTTCGTGGGCCGGGACGGCGAGCGATACCGTGCTCGATGGACCGTTCAGCGCGCCCGTCAGAAGACCGATGGCCGCATGCAGGCCACCCGGCACAACCTCACGCGCCTTGCTGACGGCGAGATCTTGGGTGGGACCAAAACTGAAACGCTAGCGGAGATTCACCGTCTCGTCGGTTTGTCAGCTGAGCAGTTTCGTCGGGCCGTCCTCCTGGCGCAGGGCGATTTCGAAGCCTTCATCAAGGCTGACGATAACGAGCGAGCCCAGCTACTCGAACGGCTGACCGGGTCACATATTTATGCGAGTCTTGGCCGCGCAGCTCATGAAAAGGCAACGACGCTCCGGGCCCAGCAGCAGGCAATCCTAGACCGCATTGAGGCGCAGAACGGCCTCGACGACGAAACACGCCGGATCGCCGAAGAGCAGCAAAGCGCCGCGAAGGACGTTGCAGATCGAACCGCGTCTGCGCTGGGAGAACTCTCCAAAGCTGTTCGCTGGGAGACCGATCGCATTGCCTTGGCCAACAAGGTGACGGAATGTGAGTTGGCCGCATCGATCGCGAACGCAGCCCGCGAAGAAGCCGCCCCTCGGCACGAAGCATTGCGCCTAAGCAAAGCGGCGTACGCGCTCGCCGGAGACTGGACCGCGGTCCAGGAAGCGGCCACGCAGGCGCAAAAAGCGCAGCAAACTGTTGTCCTGCGGCAAAGTGCACTTGAGCAGGCAAGCGAACGCGTAACGCAAACGGCAACCGAAGAAAATCAGGCGATAGCTAACGTCCAGGTCGAAACGGAACGGGTTGCGGCGCAATCTCCTGAGATCGAAGAAGCCCGCACGCTCGACCGCAAGCTTTCCGAAACAAGCGTATCACTCGATGGCATAGCAGGCGTCCGCGCTGCGCGCGCGCAAGCCCTATCCGAATGTAAAGAGGTTGAGAAGGCTGCCGGCGGTTCGTTGACTGAGGCCATAGAGACCCGAGACGTTCATGCATCGTGGCTTACGGCGAACGCCGGGCTTGCCACATTGGCTGCACAGCAGCAGGAACTCGCGGCAGAGCTCGTCGAGATCGCAGCCGTCGATATAAAGCTGTCCCAGCTTTCAGAGAGCGCAAAGGAAGCAGAGGCTTCCAAAATAGAGGCCAACGCCACATGGGAAGCCGCCAAGGCAGCCGAAGAGGGAACAGCCGCCGCTGCCATATGGGCTCGCAACATATTGGACGAGGCTAAGGCTTCAGCACCATCCGATGCTGCCTTCTCAGCGCTCATTGAAAAACGGGATCGCCTGGGAGGTCTTTCTCCTCTCCTAGTAGACTGGAAGCATCAAGAAGCTCAGGTACAAACATCCCGTGACCTCCTGGTTCGTCTGCGCAGCAATCTCGATGACGCTAAGGCCGAACGCAAAGATCTGGTCGTCCGGCATTCCCAGGTCAGCTCCTCCCTTCCTATTCTGCGAGCGCAATTGCAGGAGGCACGGCGTGCCGGCGAGCTAGCCGAAACGGCCTCGGGCGAAGCGGCAATGCAACTTCGCGCCACGCTTGAGGATGGACAGGCCTGCCCAGTTTGCGGAGCGACCGAACATGCGTTGAGTGCGATCGACTCGCTCTTGGGCCTACAGCTTCGGGAGCAGCGGGAGCGCATCGCCGAGCTGGACGCCTCATTGTCTTCAAAGACCGCTGAAGAGGCCGCCCTCACCGCAGGCATCCAGGCTACTGACCAGTCAATCCTCCGGCTGGACCACGACATAGAAAGTCAGACCGCTGCATTGGCTGCGGCCAGCAATAATGCCCAATCTGCCTTTGCAGTCCTGTCAGAAAAGTGCAGCTCGGTGGACCTTGATCCGGCCGGGCCTGACTTCGAAGCCACTCTGCAAAGCGAACTCGCCGCGCTGGATAAGCAGCGCGCTTCGATGACGGAGGCGAGGACCGCAGTCACGATTGCGCAGGTCGCCGATGAAAAGGCTCGAAACGAGTGGGAGAAATGCCGCGCAGCCTCAAGTCTCACCGCTCAGACAGTGCGCGATATCGAGCAGCAATCGAGCGGCATAGCGGAACGCCAATTGCACGCTACCGAAACACGAGATCGGCTCGCGCGATCGATCGACGCAAGGTTCGGCGGCAGCGCACATTGGCGACAGTTACCTGACCCCGCAGCCTGGCTCGATGAATCTGCCAAGGCTTGGCGCGCCCATTCTGCGGAACATTCACGGCTCCTCGCCGCAATTCCGGGGCTGGAGAGATCCGTTGCTGACGCGCGTACGGAGACCGCCACAGCCACCGCCCGACTCGAAGAAATCGAGTCTCAAGCGAAGGGGTGGGAGGAAGATCATCTTCGGCAAACGGACGCTCGGAAAAGCCTGCTTGGCGGCGACACGGTGGAGATCGTCGTCGCCCGCAACGAAGCGGCCCTATCGCAGAGCCGCCGAGCTTTGGAAGTTGCCCAAGTAGAGGCCAGCAAGGCGCGAGAGCAGCAGGCGGCCGCAACCGCTCACAAAGAGTCCGCGGACCAAGAAGCAGAGCGCAGGATCAAAGACCATCTGGATCGCCAAGGTCGATTTCACGCACGCCTTACTGAGTTGGCGATCGAAGAAGACGCCGTCGCCGACGCAACTCGAGCGGGACAGGAGGCCATCGATCAGGAGGCTGAGGCTCTTGCCAGCATCGACAAAGCCGCAGAGCATGCCGCTGCCCTACTGATTCAACGGCAGCAGGATCTGACCCGCCACGATCAGACTGACCCTCCTTCCCTCTCTGGCGATGCCCTTGCTCAAGCGGTCAGCGAAGCCAAGCACGCGGGCGAGGCGGCGCAGAAGGCGCTCCAAGATGCCCAATTCGTGCTCCGCCGGGATGATGAGGTTCGGACGCAGACTACGAAGCTTCGTGCCGACTTGGAACGCGAGCGGGCAGCGGCGCGGGTGTGGCTCGCCCTTGATGAACTCATCGGCGATGCGACGGGCGCTCGATTCCGGCGCTTTGCCCAGGGGCTAACGCTTGATCGCCTGCTGGCGCACGCAAATTCGAGGCTTACGGATCTCAAGCCCCGCTATGAACTTCAACGCGCTTCTGGTGCCGACATGCTTATCCAGGTCGTCGATCATGACATGGCTGGCGAAATCCGCGGTGTGCACAACCTTTCGGGCGGAGAACGCTTCCTGATCAGCCTCGCCTTGGCGCTCGGCCTTGCCGAGATGTCCACCGGCCGCGGCCTCAAGATCGAAAGCCTGTTCATTGATGAGGGGTTTGGCGCATTAGATGGGGCCAGCCTCGGCCAAGCCCTATCGGTATTGGAGCACCTCCATGCGACGGGCCGCAGAGTGGGCGTCATCAGCCATGTCGAAGAGATCAAAGAACGGATCCCCGTGAAGATCGAAGTGACGCCCGTCGCCCGTGGCCGTAGCGAACTATCGGTGATCAGCGGATAGCCCGCTGGTTTTGTATCCTGACACGCTCCGATGTTCGGACTCAATATGGCCGCTGGCCTAACGGGGTGGCCGTTCATGAAAACTCCGGTCGGGCAGGCGCTGGCTGGCTCTTTTCGTTCTCACAGTCGGCACTTTCCGATACGTGCGTACGCTAGGAGCCGTTGAGAAAAGTGCGTTCGCTCAATCTGCCATCTCCTCAGGGACAAGCAACACTTCGCCTCTTACGGTCGGGCGGGTCATGCCTTCTGCGATGCCTGGCGCTGCTTCATAGGCGTGCGCCAGCAAGGCCTTGGTGAGCGTTGCCAGAGCCGCGCCTCCGTTTTGCAGGGAAGTTGTCGCGGCATCCGATCGGCCAAGACGGTTCAACCGCTGTAACAGTTCCCAGTCGCGAAGGATGTGCACCTTGCCCTCAGGATCCTGCCACGCCCCGATTACAACGCGGCTGACCGTTTGGCCTTGGCCAGTGACTTCATCGCTAATCGTGGCAACAAGCAGCGGAGAATCAAGCCTGTTGCACGTTGCGAGGAACACGTCGCGCCTCTCACTTTCCAGCAGAGCACGGTCGAACAGTGCATGGCCGACGCCTACCAATCTGGTCGGAGCCTGCTTTGAGTCGATCGGAGCGTTGCGATCGAACACGAGGCCCGTGTACTTCTTACTGATAGCGTAGTCGGACTTGCTCCAGGCATCGGGCGAGTTCACCTCTAATCCATCGGCGCGGCTCATGGCGCGCCGCCCCTGACGTTCAAGCTCGAGTTTCAAAAAGCGTTCGAGATCTGGCAGATCAACTTGGGGGAGATTACGCCCGACTTGTGCGAAATCGAAGCGGCTAACGCTGCCAAGCATATTCCGAACGCTCTCCACGACGTCGCGCCCACCAATCGTGGCGGAACGCTGATCGAACCATTGAGTCAGCCCTTCGCGCCCGCGCGTCTGCCCTTCGGCAAAGATCGCCTCGATCGTCGCCGGACCGCTCATGCCTACAACCAGCTGGCTGATGTCCTCGCGCTCGTCCATTGCGACGTCGAGTGCGGCCTGTATGCGCTCCAGCTTGGTATTGAGAAGATCCCAGATCCGAGCCTCGACAGTGTCCGGATTTCGCAGGATGAAAACTTGGACTGGCCGCTTCTGACCGTAACGCGACAGACGGCCAACGCGCTGGTGCAGCCGCATCGGGTTCCATGGCATGTCCACATGTACGAGCGTGGCGCAGCGTTCCTGAAGGTCGATGCCTTCTCCTGCGGCCTCCGTCGATACGAGGAAGCGCACCTTCCCACCGTTGAATGCGTCGGCGGCCGCCTCCCGAGTCCAACTGCGCGGGCCGCGGCTGCCATTAGCGAGCGAAAGGTCGTCGAGCCGTCCGTCGCCGTTGATGAAGGCGCAGCATCCATGCCCAAAGCGATCGTGCAATGCATCGACGACCATCGCCTGCGTCGCCTTATATTCGGTGAACAGCAGGACCGGTTCGTTTTCCGGCAAATCCTTGTCGATCAGGCCGACAAGTCGCTCGATCTTCTGCTCGTGCACGATCGGCTCAGCGAGTTCCAGCAGTTCATCGAGACGCGCGACCTCGCCGTCCATCAGCTCTACCAGCATCTGCGCCAAGGTGTTCTCTACCTGGATCGCCTGGTCGTCGAGCGTTTCAGCCTCCTCGGGAATGCTGAGTGCCACTCTCGCATTCTTGGCCACGGCCGCCAGCTTTGCCCGGCGCTTGATCAGCGCGCTACGGATAGCCGCGATTGAGGATGCGGCGAGCTTCTGCAGTGCAATTAGGAGCAGCATCCTGGCAGACTGCGCTCTTCCATCGAGTGTAGAGGCATAGGCGCGGCCGTCGATGATGAAGGCGCTCAGTGTTTCGTAGAACTTGGCCTCAGCTTCGGAGAAGGCATAGTCGCGCGTTTCGACTGTGACCGGCGTGAACAGGCGGTTGCCCTTGAGGTCGGTAACTGTAGCCTTGTTGTTGCGGATCATGAAGTCGGGCAACGCGGCGAGCTGCTCATCGACGTCCTTGTCCGGCCCGAACCGTTCGGCGTCGAGCAGACTAAGCAGAGACAAGAAACCATGATCCTTCCCGCGGTGTGGCGTGCCGGTGAACAGCAGCAGCGACCGGATTTTCTGTCTCCTCTCCATTTCCTTCAATAACTCAAGCGAAAGCGTCTCCCCTGTTCTCTCGTCGGCATGAAGGTGATGCGCTTCATCGACGACGACCGCGTCCCACGGCTCGGCATCAAGGAAGCGACTGGCCTCGGCGCGCCCCTCAGCGACCTCGCGCCTGAGTGTATGGACCGACGCAACGACCATCTGCGCCGTTCCCCAGAAATCGGCAGCGGGCTTGTCTACCTCGCGGTCGTATATCTGCAGGCGGAGATCGAACATCTGGCGCAGTCGCGCCTGCCACTGCGGTACCAATTTGGCGGGCGCGAGAATCAGCAGGCGGCGCACCTGTGCGCGTGCCACCAGTGGCATGAGGACCAGGCCCGCTTCGATTGTCTTGCCGAGCCCCACGTCGTCGGCGACCAACCAGCGGAACGGCCACTGCCGGTTGACCTTGTGACAGACCCAGAGCTGGTGTGGAAGTAGCTGCACACGCGAGCGCGAGAACACCCCCCACTGGTCGTTGACCGAACGGATCGCCAGTGCGCTGGCGCGCAGCAGGCCATCGGCGCTATCATCGAGCTGGCCGACGCCCAGAGCAAGTTCGAGCGAGCGGGCAAGGGCGAGTTCGGAGCGCAGGACCTGTTGGATTTCCGCGCCGAAACGAACCACTACCGTGGCACCGGTATCGGCAATGACTTGTCCCGTACCGTGTATCGGATGCGAAACGGGGGTATTTGGCGCTAGCGCATCGGTGGCATCAAGCATTTTCCGTCACCTCATCGAGATCAGGGGCGATCCAGGTTCCATCGAGAATTTGGGTGCGGGCGGGCAACCATCCGCGGCCGGGTTCACGGGTATTGAGCAGTTCTAGCGGCAAGTCGCCGTCTGTTCCGAAGGGCAGGTCGATTCCCACTTCATCAAGCACGGCGTCATACAAGGCCCGGCCCTCATCAATGCCGGATTCGAAATCGCCGAGGCGGATCGCACTGGCAAAGTGGCGGATTCGGAGCCGCGCGCTCCACGCGAAGGGTTGGACGATTTCCGCATCATCCTCGTCATAGACGCCACGCCTTGCCAGCTCACGCACGATCCAATTCGCGCCCATACCGAGGGACCGGGCGATCGGCGCGGCATCTAGCCCCATCCGGGCGACGATGTGGCTGCTGGACGGGCGCAACAAATCACGGAGCGCCAGTTGGTCGTCATGCTGGCGCACCATCTGTGGTAGATTGAGAAAAATCTCACGATAGGTTTCAAGATGCCTCGCGATCATGCACATATCGCCAAGGCAACGTCGCCACATGAGATAGTCGTCTGCCGCGCCGATCTCTGTCCAGTCGAGCAATCGCTGGACATACGGCTTCAATTCGCGATCACTTTCGTCGATGGTCGCGAGATCGCGCCACCACCCTTCGTTTACACAGCGCTCAATGAAGCCACGCGACTGCTGAGGCGTGATCCGGCCCAACGTCTGAAACGAACCGAGCGAGAGAAGCGTGAACCAGGCCACGTCATCCATATCGATGAGGTCCGCCGGGTCGCAGAGCTCGCCGTATGTGAGGCGATCATGCCGCGCAACTAGGGCAAAGCGGTTTTCCTCCCACCAAGAGGCCACGTCTTGAAGGATTGCCTCGGCGCTGCGTACGACATCATCCTCGAAATCGAACGCCGATTGGGGAGAAGTAGGATTTTCGCCGTTGTTGACGAGTCGGGCCTCGATCGAAAGCTGCTGCTGGCGGCTAAGCTGGCGATATTCTTTCAAAGATTGAAGGTCGGCGACGGTGGAGAGCCATTCGATCCCACCAATCTCGCTGGGGCGATCGGCCAAATAGGTGAGGGCTGCAAAAAGGCGAGCTGAGTCCTGATTAGCGGTTGCGAGATATTTGCGTACGATGATCTGAGAATAGCCCGCCAGCGCGCGCACGAGGTGAGCAAATTCCACCGCATTGCCCGTATAGTCAGAGTTAAGTCTGCCCGCGGCGGGCGCAAAGGCGGCGCGCTGTCGCTCAGTCTCGCCCTCCTGAGTCTCGCGTGTGTCTTGCGGGAACAATAACTGGTTAGAACGCACATAGCTGCCGTCCTCAGGCAGCAGTAGAACATCGCGCAACGCGCGCTCCGCCCGCTGGCGCTCCTCAGGATGCCAATTCTGGCGTTCGCTCGAATTGAACACCGTGCCGAACGCCGCAGCACGAAACGGATCAACACCCCCACCGGAGAACAGCCTCTCTGCGAGGACGCCAAGATCGATCCCGGCCACCTTGTCGAAGCCGAGTGCCTCTAGATTTGCGGCCCACCCCGCGTTTATCGCGTGGTTGTGAAAACCGAGATAATCGCCCCAAGCTCTAACGCGCTGCAATGTCACGGGATCTTCTAGGGTATTGCGATAGACGCCCTCAACCTCATCAGCGCAAACCAGACCGCCTCCGGACAGTGGTACCACCGGACATGCATCGACGAGCGCAGCCAGTCCCCGCAGTGCGTCAACTTGAAGAGACTGCCCAGCTCGCCCATGCAGTTCGAGCGCAAGTTGGTCGCGCGTGTCGTCGATCATACGGTCGATTAAGAGCGCGAAGAAATCGTCACGGCCATCGACAGCCAGGCCAGCTATAGGCGCGATCTCGTCCCAGCCCTGGAAAAGTTCGACTAGCCGATCACCAAGTGGCCCCCCAAGCGCGCGCATAGCGCGGCGTTTATCTTCTCCCTGACCATGGAGCCCGCGTCGCCCCTGGTCCATCTCAAACCGGCCGTCAATCAACCACGCGGCGTTCACCGTCTCGCCATCCAGCGGAGCAAGGTTCCACAGCCGGCTCCACCCCTTGGCGAACGGCACTGGCGTACCCGCGATGAGCTTGACGTAGAGATAATGCTGGCGGCCAAGATCAAGGCGCAAAGAGCGCTGATCGTGGCCATACTGGACCGCAGCAATACCTGGAGCGACCTCAGTGACGGCGGCTTCGCCACTACGGGTTTCGCCGCCGTCCTTGATCACCATTTCGCCGATTTCTGGCGCGGTAACGGGCAGGAACGGTGCGACCTCAACGAAGCAGTTCCACGCATCGGCGGCAGCATGCTCCAGACCGGGGGAAATCGGCATATCGATGATTGTCGCCGGCGCGTCTTTGGTGTTATGCAACTGCTGAAGAGCGCGGCCATCTTCCCACTTTTCGGGGATCATCCCACCTTTGATGCGAAAGCGCAGCCGCCCGCTCGCGACACCCACATTGTCGCTCAGCATGTGGGTCGTCTTGAAGCCAAGGCCGTGCTTGCCGTGATCGGCTTCCTTCTCAGATGAGTCCAGATCGAGCATATTATCGAGATCGCGCGCATAGCGGGCAGGCGTCAGCGGGCCGCCCGGCACGTTGACCGGCCGCCCCCAGTGAATGAAGCGAAGGTGGCAAATCGCGCCCGTTTCGTCGCGTTCAGCCTCGACGCGAACGTCGGAAGGCTGGCCTTTCTGACGGGCCGCATCGACCGCGTTCTGGAAGAGCTCAAACAGCGTCCGCGATGGCGCGTAGTTGCGCCGCAACATCTTCTCTCGGACCGACGCGAGCAATTCCTTGCCTGCCTCCGGGCGAGAGATCGCTGCCCACAGATTGTCCTTGGCGCGCTGCCGCGCAGCGGTATCGTCCTGTTCGTGGCGGCCCTGTTTGCGGTCGTCGTCGTAGCGGCTTAATGCCGATTTGAGATAAGTCCCGCGGGTCAGCTTCTTGATCCGCTCGGCCAAGCCGTCGCGGATGTCGGCGATTAGTTCGTCAAGAGTTGCTTGGTCGGAAGCGAGGTAGCCATCGAACTGGGCCAGCACCGCGCTAGACTGATTTTGCATTCGCATACCGATTGGTTCGACGAGCTTCTTCACAGCACCGCGCAGTAGATTCGTGGCGTGGGTTAGATCCCGCGGTTCGATCGGTGACATCGTCAGCTGCCAATTATGGGACCCGTCGCCCGCCTTTAAACAGCCATAGAGCAACGCGCCTTCACGCTCGGCCGCAGCCAGCACGATGGTGCCCGCGGCTGACAGAGCCAGCGCCCGGCCGTCCTGCACCGGAACTACGACCAGGCGCAGGCGCGCCATGTGGTCGGCCAGCGGATCGTACAAGCCCAGCTGTCGGCGCGATCTTTCATCAAGGTCTGCACATATGTCGTCGAAATCGGGATTGCCCATGAATTGGCTAGCGACCCGGCGAATGCCCTTGTCGCGCCCCAGCATGGCCAGAACCATTAGCACAGCAGTGTGCAGTTCATGGAAAGGTTGGAACGGCTTGAAGAGCGCCTCAACCATGTCCCCGATCGGCCTGCTCGCTACCTCTTTGCTAAGTGCGGCTGGCGAATGATTGGCGGGCACATCGAACTGCCATTGCCGTGCCAACAGATCACGCGATTCCACACCTGAAGCAGAGAGGGCCAACTCGTCGGCACGCGCAAAACGACCGGCCTCGCTCTCCACAAGCAGATCCGCGGGCAGAAAATCGGTTTCGATACGCAGGTCTGGAGCATGCTTCTCGAAACCGGCGCGCCACAACCTGCGGGCGGCCTCACCGACCTGACCATCGCGCGCGGCGATTCTGGCCAGCGCATTGAGTTGGTCAACGACGGCATCGAGATCGGGGTCGGCAAAGCGGATGCCGGCCATTACCCCTCGTAGCGCCTCTTCATCCGAAAAGTTGCGCAGCGCGCTAGCAACGATCGGCCAAGCGCCTTCGGCCAGCTCGCAGCGCGCGTGCGCAAGCTTTGTCAGATCCGCCCGCCCGTTCAACGTATCGACGATCAACCCCGCCAGGCGGCTTTCGGCCGCGTCGCGCAGCACCCGGCGGAAAGCCGTCGCTCGATCGTCGACGAGGCGATGGCGATCAAGCGCCGAAAGCAGTTCGGGGGACAAGTGCTCGCGGAGGACCGGGGTCTGTGCGGCCATCACTTGGGTCCACGCTTCGGCAGCGCAGATCGGCAGGTCGAGCACATCGCGCGGCGCCCGTCCGCGCCCATCCACCGCCAACCAATCCCGTGCACGCAGATTTGCATCCATCGAATCCTCGAGTGACGCGATACTGCCCAGCACCTCGGCTATCTCCGAGCAGAACCGATGCGGTTCGGCGCTGTCTAGGGCGAGCCTAACCTGGCGCTGCGGACTCCATCCGACTATCAGGTCATTTTGCACGGCAGACGCGCGCGGATCAGGCCAAGGGTCCAAATTCCGCACGAGGCTTCGCATGGTCACGGGAACGGCATTGAGCCCACCTCGAAGCAGGGTGTCCGCGCGGTGCAGTCCCTCCTCATTCATCGCCCGGTGCAACGCCAATTGCATCAGGACTTCTTTCGAGAGGCCCGACGTGAGTAAAGTTTCAGCCTGATTTTCGCTAAATGGCTCGACGAAGCTGCGCCGGCGCACCAGCTGTTCACCGAGCCAGGCCAGATCGAGATCCTCGATGTCGGTCTTGCGCGCCTCCTCGTGGCCGAGCTTGTCGGCGATGGCCGGGTCAAGCAGACGGATCGAGACATCATCCGCCATCAATTTATGGACGAGAGATCCCAGTGCCACAGGCAAGCCGACAAGCCGCGCCAACGTGACCTGATCACGTAGGCCCGGTTCGCCCGTTATCAGCCGCCGCATCAGCGGTGCGGGCATATGTTCGCGCAATTCCTTGAACAGTTCGACCCGCGCTAAAATCGGCCCGAATTGCAGAACTTTCCCCAGTACCGCGACCTTGTCGGATACCGTGTTCGACGAAGCCAGCGACATGCCCGGCGGCGGGGTGAGCGCGATATTCTGCCGCAAGTGGTAGATCACCGGCTCAACAATCGCGCTGGCAAGCTTTTCAAGCTGCGAGTGGGGGCCGTGGTGGAACAGCAGCTTCTCGCGCATGAGATCGAGAACTTCCGCGGGGGAGAGCATGATGTCTGCTCGATCATCAACCCGCACAACGGGGATGACCTTCAGCGATGCTGCCTTGCTGTCGCGCGCTAGTTCGGCAAGCGTCGGGCCGTTCTGCAAAACAAGTCCGATCAGTGCGAGCGCCTGATCAAAGATACGGCTTGGCCGCTGGGTCACCGGTTCAAGCACAGCCAGCAACGACACTGCTTCGTCACGCGCAAGCCTACGCGTTTGCTTCGCCTGCTCCTCGCTTATCCATTCTGCGCGAATGCACAATGTGTCTGGAAGTTCTGCAAGGCGAGCGAGCAACTCCGGATCGGTTACCGACTTGGGGAGGACGAGCACCTGATCGTGCGGCAAATGCAAAGTCAGTCGCCTGAGCTGGGCCATCGGCGCCAACTTCGTACCATTGTGCATCGCAGCCCGAAACGCATTCGCCATTGCGGCCCGGGCCAACGGACCAATCTCGCCTCCACTCGTGCTGGCATTGTAATCGAGAATTTCGACCAATGTATTGGCGGCATCCTTGCTCGATAGAGATGCTGGGGCGAAGCCGGCTACCAACTCGGCCAGCTCCCGATCCTCCCACGCAGGGCGCGCTTCGCCGAGCGTGACGCCTTGCGCGAGCACGAACTCATTTGCTGTGCACCAATCAAGAAAGCCCTTCCACGCCTCCGTGAGGCGGCGCGGGCGAGTTGCCTCGGAAGAAGGCATAGGGCGCAGCTGCGTCGCCTTCTCAATGCGCCAGTTGCTATCGCTCCCATCGAGTCGTCGCACCAGCGCGCGACCTCCGCAAATCGCTCTCGCCCTCTCCCCCCACCAACGACTTTCACCAAGAGCGCGAATCAGCTCATAGCGATCGTTGTTGGCTTTGATGCCGAGGACCGCCTGAGCCACCGCGTCGAGCACACAGGGGAGCGAAGCTTCGGCCTGCAAGGCTTCGTTCCAGCGAAGCTTGATCGCGTCCTGCCCCCTGTTACCGTCGTTAACAAGGATACTCGCGCGATTGCTCGACACAAAGAAGTCACCGTGGACGACGATGTCGACATTTTCATTTCCTGGCAGCGCGGGATCGCCAAGTACGACACTGCGGTCCTTGGCCGGGTCACCGAGTGGCAGATAGACACCCTGCCATATGCGTAGCCGCGCGGACTTACCAGGACCTACCGGGTGCCGGCAAATGATCGAAGCTCCATGTGGCGTGGCTTTCGCCTTGTCCAACCCGGTCAACGTCCAAGCAGAGGGCCAGTCATCTTCTTGTCTCAGCGTCACAGCCGTTCCGTCGGTGAGGCTGCGCTGGGCGCCATGTACCTCGCACGCTTTCCCGTTTACAGTGAAGCGCCCCCCAAACGCAGCCTCCATCTGACGCTGGGCGTCATCGCCCGGGCCGGAGAGGCGCGTGCCCCCCGGCTGGACTTCGGCGCGCCAGGGAATTTCGCCCGGGCATTCGATGTCGATCCGCGCGAGGTGACGCAGGCAACTTATTGTGGCGTGGAGCTGCTCGCCATCTACAATATCCTTCAATGCGTCGCGAGGATTCCATTGCGCTCTGGTCAGGCTAATCCGGGAGTCAGAACTGGGCCGCAGCGTATCAGTGCGCAACGGGATGTAAAGCACGAGCCCCATCGCCATCCCCTGACCATCGGCCCACTCAGCCAAGAGCATTTCGTCCTTCGCCGAAAGCGACTTCCATGCGCGGGCGTGATCGGCCTCAGCGATTTCCTCATACGGATTGAGGATCATCGTGGTCGGCTGAGGACCGCCATCGATCCGGGCGAACACGGGATATGCATCGCACAGGTGGTAAAGCGCCTTCTGGCCCAACCCGAAACGGCCGACTGCCTGCCCGTCACCACCCTTACTGCCACCGGCAGCTAGTTGTAGCCCCTCCCAGTTGCTCGAACTCACTGGACCATCATTGGCGACGAAGATCCCAGGCGCACGCAGCAGCACGTTGTTAGCATCAGGGAAGCCGTCGTGCCCCGCCAAGAGAAGCCTGCTAGCGCCAACATCATCAGCGTTTTGAATCAGTTCCTTGAAGATCGTGAATCCCGATCCGTAACTTTCCGAGAGCAAGGTCTGGATCTGCTGTATGGTCGCCTGCGGCGTGGTCTTCAATGCGGTCATGCAATTTCAACTCAAGAGTTTCTGAGGCCAATTATTCATCGGATGCGAGATTTCACCGATGGGCGGCCGCTAGGTTGTAAGCGCCAAAAACTCCGTGGCGCTACCCAGCAGCCAGCGATCACGAAGATCTGAGCGAGATTACGCTCCGCCCATATACAGGGTACGGGAGCGACGGTTGACGGCAGCTGGCGCTGAATTGATGGATTCTTGACATGCGCTTCAGCGTGGCACGATCAAGCGACAAAAATGGTCGCACCATCATTCGCCTCGAATTCCGTGCGCTTGGGTGAATGGCGCAAACCAGCGGGTGCTTTGACGAGATGCAGCTATCAATCAGAATGCCCCCTTCTCGACTGCCAACAAAACCAACATCGGATCTGTTACACAGACAGCTACTGCCGAAAAGTTGATTTACTTACGCATCGGCAAATTTTAGTTCTTGTCCCGCCAGGCAGCCTTTCCAGTACGATGCAGGAGCGCCGGGCCTGCGCCGCGGAAGTTCTGGTCAGATTGGCGCGGGGACGTTGCAACGCACCGAACGCAAACAGATCATGCTGTAGCCAACTTCAGATCACTCTCGAGTTCACGAGGCAGAAAGTCGAAAATCAGTTTTTTCAATTCGTTTTGGACGAGGTTCATCTGCGCCGTCAAATCAACTAATCCGAGCGCCAGCATTTCTCGCCCCCCCGCTATGCCGAAGCGGCGGCTGAGGATTGTTCCGCTCCCCGCGACTGCGGGATAGAGTAGCATCAGGCGATCGCACCGATAGAGCCGCGAATAGGCCATCATCTGGTACACATCACCTTGAGCCACCCCCCTCTTCGCGACCGAAACATCCTGGGCGAGGCATTTCCATTTGGTGTCGATAATGGCGAGATCCTTCCCTCCACGGCGAAGAAGGATATCAGGTCGTGTTTGGAACACGTGGCCCTCACAATCCTCATCTTTTGTCCATTCGCCCAAGCAATGACGAAGGCCTCCCTGCTCCACGACGCTGATGCCGCTTCCTGACAAAGCCCGTCGTAGCAGGGCAGCGACCGCTGCTTCGAATAGGTCATTCATCGGAAAGAGCAGCGTTATGCCGTTGTGTGATCGACGATCGTAAGCCGTTCCCTGCCAATCACGCCTGAGCAGCAATTTCGCCAAAGCAAAGACAGTTTCCCACCGCTGGCTGGTGCGATCGATCCTGACTTTCTCCCAGGGGAGTGCGGAAATAGGCACATCTGCGACATCTGCCAGAACGAAGCGCAGTTCTTCTAGCAGTCGGCGCGTGTCGTGCGCGCGGGCCAACCGAGAAAGAAAGACCACGGCTGCTTTCATCACCTGCATCAGCGGTATGTCGCTGGACAGCACATCGAAGCGACAGGCGAGCCGATCCGGACGGCCCACATGAACTGTCAGCTGGCGGACGATATTGAGCTTCCCCCGCAGTGTCGGAAGATCCTCAGCTCGAGCCTGATAGGCCCGGGGCAAGCCTCGGCGAGCCAGGGCTAGAAGCCGCTGCGCGAAAAGGCGGATCAAGATGTCGAGCAGGTTTTCCGCACCATGAGCCATGGCGGCCTGAGCGCCGTCCGCCAAGTTCAGCCCCAGCGCCAAGTCCAGCAAGGAAATCAGGCGGGACCGAACCGTCGGGAGATCGCCCAGTTCGGCCTCAGGATCGACTTTCGGCAAGATTTCTAAGCTGCAACCTGGTGCGGCGATGACGCCCACCATCTGTTTGGCCCGCAGGTGGTGACGATGATCGGTCAGGATGGCGCTCCCATCCTCTCCACCCATCGGATGTGCCCGAGCGGCAGAAAGCAGCGCCTCAGCCTGGGCCAGGGAAAAGCCATCTGGACCGATTGCTACTCGTCCCCACTCGGGCACGTGGAGATGCGTCATGCGACGTCGTTCTCCGCGTCGGGCTCGTCATCCTCGTTGACCGCTGACAAAATTGCCCCTTTGCCCAGAAGACGAGCAAACGCATCCGAGAGCGAAATTTTCGGCTCAGCACTGTAGAAATCCCGGACAAACCAGCGCTCGCGATCCATACCGTCCATACCCGGAGGAGCCTTGATCACTTCCTGGCCAATGAACCCATCCCCGAGCACCATCCGAACGCGGCTCCAGTCTTCGAAGAAATATTCCTGGAGCAGCGGGATGATTTTATCGCGCATCACATCGATAACATCGTCGGACGTTTTGCAGCCCATGAAAAAGGCATGCCCAATACGGTGCTCACGATCGACCAGATATTCAATGCGATCGTTTATTGTCCTCAATATCTCGACGAGAGGCATGTTCGTTGCTGCTGCAGCATTCTTGAGCTGCTGGGGGTTAGGGGCAATCTCGCGAAATTTAAAGCGGCGACGGAGAGCAGTATCGAGCAATGCAATAGACCGGTCAGCGGTGTTCATCGTGCCAATGACGTGAAGGTTCGCCGGCACGCCGAACTCTGCCTTCGAATACGGCAGTCGTACAGTCAGAGCGTTAGGCATGCCGAGCCGTTTGTCCGGCTCCAGGAGTGTGATCAGCTCTCCAAATACCTTTGATATGTTAGCCCGATTGATTTCATCAATGACTAATACAAATTCGTCGGGCTTGGTCAAAGTGATCGGCCGCTCACCCGGCTCTTCATCGGCCTTAAGCAGACGGCTCAATGCAGGAATGTTGATGCGCTTACGAGGTATCTCGTAAACGGTGCGCATAGTGAAATTGCCGTCGATGATAACGTCAAGAGGCAGCGGCTCATCAGCTGTCATGAGCCATTTCACCTTGCGCCGGTGGGCAAAATACCCTTCGGCTTCAGGGATGAACTCATAGTCACCTACGATCTGCCCCACGGCTCGAAACGCGCTATTGCCGAAAGGAACGATGACGATATCACCGATCGCCATATCATTGCGGAAACGGTGGGTCTGGGTCCAATTGCTGGGCTCTTGGCTTTCAGGAAACAGCGACAACCAATGGGACTTGATCGCCTCTACGGTCGAGAAGCGGTCATCGCTCCAATCTTCCGCTCTCCCCCAACCCAAAGCGATGTATTCGTCCTTAAGCGCCGCCTCGTAAACTTCCTCCTCCTGGCGAATAGCGCCCAAGCCCATCTTCCAGAATCGGCAGATGGAAAGATCGATCGCCCGACCCGATTCGCCTGCTTCCGCCTTTTTTCGGGCATGTTCAGCGAGCGCACAAATCTCCCGTAGAATGCCGGGATACGGCTTTAGCCGGAAACCAGCTCCCTGTTCTTCGGCATCCTCGTCAGGCCGCAAACCTTCCACGAAATTTTCATAATCGTAGGCCTGATGGAAGGTGACGAACGCAATGCGTTTCTCCGCTTCGAGCTGCCGATAGCGAGCCATGAGAGCAGCCCGCCCCTCCGCCGTTTCCGCAAAATCGGCCGAACCAACGCACAAGCGCACGGCCTCCCGGGCCGTAGAGTAGGTCTTCCCCGTGCCGGGAGGTCCGTAGAGAATGAGATTGGTCGGATTGAGCATCATATTATCATCCTGCGACGCGTTGAGGCGGTCACGCCAGAAAGGTAGATTCAGAAACCAGGCGATATCTTGTGCTTCGCCTTCAAAAATGAACGCCGCGAGCTTACGCGCCGCCTCACGCTCAAGTGGGAGCCGCCAGATCGTGTCATTGTTGGTGTAAAGCCACCACAGCAAAGGTTCGGGCAACGGGGTCCAATCCACCTGAACCTGACAACCGTCTTCGCCATCACCCCTCACGATACCGGTAGCCCTTATCCGCATGGCGCTGACCGGTTTACCGTTTGTCTCGAATGGCGCATTCCGCTGGTTTGGCAGATAGTCTCGCAAGACGATCCTATCGCCCGGCTGCATCTCGCGAACCATATGATTATATTTGCTGTCGCTATCGTAGAGCAGATGCCATGTCCCACGCTCCACGAAGCTGGCGAACCCGTCAGCCTCGCCATCGCGAGATGTCACGAGCCAGATTGGCTTTTCATCGGTCATCACGCTGACCTCCGCTGCCGGTTCTGGTAGTCGCTTCTGACAGGTTTCCCAAACAAATCCCTGAACATCCCAGAGGTCGCGAGGCGCCCATTGCCACTCGTCGCGCATGAGACGTTCCACTGTGCGGACAAGGCGCATAACGCCAGCCAACTCACCTTCGCTCAATGGGTTTGGTTCGAAAGCGGGGCTCCCGGTTAGCATCCAACATGCATTGTCAGTGGGGGTGGATCGGATGCCAAACATTCCTTCGGGAGCGATCAACGCGCGAAGCATGGTCGATATCGTCCGGCTTTCGGCATAAGGATTTGCTTGCGCATGAGGCAGCATCAGCGGCCACGTAGCGCCGACGAAAGCCATGACTCCGGCAACGTCGTCCCCGGCCTGAGCGAGATCCTCAGCTGCTTGCTCCACCACTCCTGGATTGTCAGTCCGAAGCGCTTGGACAATATTGATCACCCGCCAATCAAGAAGCTCGCATGGCACCCCGGCTTTGCCGACGAGCAGGTCGAGCAACGATGAGCCTAAGGACGGCTCATCCTTCGCTTCGCCCGTGAGCTGACCTACCAAAGCTTGTGCATATTCTACCAGATTGCGTCTTTTGCTGCCCTCATTGGACGCATAGCTGGCGCCGTCCTCGAAGCTTACAAACCCGGGATGGCGCTCAAGAAATTCAGAACGCAACCGATCCAGCCAGTCACGATCGACATAAGGGCCGGCATCGTCATACCAATCGAGCAGTTCAACAATCTGCATTGCATCCGCCGGGCGAACGATCAAAACGGGTCGCGGCCTGTGTCCATTTGCCGCCCTATGTTTCAGCCGAGGCGGTAGATTAGAATGCCGCGCCTGAGTGGGAAGGTACGTGCGGTGAATAGGAAGCGGGCAAGACTCTCGATCGACACTGTCTTCAATCCAAATTTGAGCTACCGAGACCGTGCGCTCCCAGGCAAGCTGACGCCCATCTGGCAGGCCAAATGCCAGAATCTTAGCGGTATCCACAAGCGGGACGCCGTATCGCTGACGCAATTCCCCTTCGATGTCACCGTCATTTGCCGCGAGATCAAAACGCAAGACCGTTGCCGGGCTGATATTCGCGCCGACACGCTCAGCCAGTCTCACATCAGCCATTTCGCGAAACTTGCGGCCGGCAAGAGCCTGGCAGATGTTCGGCCAAGCCTCCTTCAGGCCGAGAGCCGCGTTGACGTCGCGTACCAGGACCTCAACGCTATCCTCTTCGCGCTCACGTGCCGGCTCAATGTAGTTTTCAAGGACATGCAATCGGATGGCGTCGGCGTACCGATCGCCCAGTACCGCCCCTCCCAAAAACTGCCCGTACTGGCCCAGCCAGGAGCGCCAGCTAGCCAATCGATTTAGCGGCCTCTCAGACTGCGGCATGAGTATCTTGAAATCACTGCCGCCGTTTTGGAAGTCGGCCTGCATTGCCTTCAGACGCTGACGTAAATGTACAAATTTGTCCGCCTGCCAGGCGTCGGCGAGATCCGAATGAGGAGAGCCTAACGCAGACAGGTTATTCTCGATGGTCCGAACCGCATGGGCACGAGTGTTTCGACCGCTTTCAGTATTTGCTCCCCGCTCGGCAAGCCAAGCCTTAAACTCCGCTTCTTGCAAATCAGCCCCCCATTTTCCGCGTCCAGCTAACGCTATCGGCTCGTTGGAGCTACGATTTTCTTGTTAACTTTCCACGCCTTTTAGACGAGCCAAGCTGTACAACAGTCTGCGACAATAACGGTCGCATGTCTGTAAGCAGGTTCGCAAATCCGCTCATCAAGACGGCGCGCCCTGGCTCTCTCACAATGTCAACGCGAACGGCCTGATTGTTGCGCAATCCAGGCCAGTTGACGATCGATGTCGGCGTCAGTGTCGATCTCAGGCTCTGCCTTCGATTGGGTGCGCCGAGGGGCAATCGCTGAACGCTCCACAGCAGCTTCCTTCGTGATCGGTTTGTGAGCGGGCATTTCGTAGAACACCGGATCATTATGCTTGACCACGGTTTTTTCGGGCACGTGATGCGGTATGAAAAGCGCGTAGCTCAACAAGCGCGGTAGTCGAAGCTTGCCTATTTGCGTCTGATGTTCCTCATCCAGCGCGTTGAGTTGAGGCAATCGCACGTTCTTCGTGAACGCAACGCTGAACGATCGCCTTTGCGACGAAGGGAGACGTGCAGTTTCCTCCTTGCGCTGTTTGGTCAACCGCTCAGACAGAGCCTTCCGCCTTGCCCGGTGCGCGCGTTTCAGCTTCTCCCGCTCGAGACGCGCAATTCGGCGCGCCTCGAAATGCTGCGTCCGGTATAGATTAAATTCTGTCCGGTCTGGTCGCACCTCTTCGACCTTCATCTCCGGGCAGGCGCGCAGATAGTCGGTATTTTCAGGCCACCACCGCTCAAAGGTGATAGCGTCCGCAGGGCGGCGCTTTTCAATTTGAAGCAACCCATATCGGCGCTCCGCGGTATCCAAATCGGAGGCCTTGATTCGATTGTTGACGCTCCGCAGATCGAACAGCGTCAGGCCAACGATCCTCGCCCCTGTCTTTTTGCTTTTGCGCAAAGCAGCCTCGAAGCCGACACCGATGGCGGCGAGAGCCCGGCCAGCTTGGTGCCACGTCTGAAGGTCCAGAGCGGCACGGATGTCATCAGCCCTTTCAAGCAAAGACCGCTCACCAGTTCGGGCCTGCCGATGTTCATGGGCAGCTTTGGTCCGACGCGACGGCCCGATTTCGCGTGCCAACTCCATCTCGAGGTGGGTACGCAATTGGCGCAGTTCGAGCCGCTTCTCGATCGTCCTGCACAGGTCTTGAAGCCGAAACAGTGCAAACTGATTGAACGAACGCCACACGACATCCGCCACGGGCAACTGCTCAACCTCAGTCTTCTTGAGGGCGAAAGATGCAACCCCTTTGCGACGCGCGTGCGGCGCGAGGAAAGCCTGCTTCGGAGGTGTTTTAAGAGTTAAAGGCGACACGGTGCAGATCATGAGGTGGATATGGTCATACTGCTTATCGCGGTGGCGGACGGCAACTAGCTGGTGGCCGTGAAGGCCGAATTCGTCGAGCAGATCATCAATGATCTGCTTCCATGTCGCGTCAGACAACTCCCCGTCTTCGACGGCCGCGGAAAGCGAAATGTGCATCACGACCGCTTTGGCCCTGGGCGCCTGCTCGGCGACCAAGGTCATTTCAGCAGATGCATTCCCGAGTGAAGAAACCTCACGCAGATCGAGGATCTCGTGATCGCGATTGTAGGTAAGATATATTTCCAGGCCCGAAAAGTTTCGGCCCCATGTGATTGAGGGGATCACGACGCAAGCATCCTGCGGATGGCGTCGAGCAGGTCGGCATAGGCGGCTTGCAGCTCACCCACGAGTTCGACGGAGCGCGCGGTATTCGCATGACGCGCAATCTGGTTGATGTTCTGGCCGATACGCCGGACATCATGAACCAACTGACGCGAAGGAATGAGCTGGGGATGCGATTGCCGCACCAAACGGCGGAGCACTTCAGCAGTTGAGATGTCCGAATGTTCTGCGATCTCCTGGAGGAGGTCATATTCGGCAGGTGACCAGCGCGTGGGAAGCACGACGGTGCGCACACGAACCTCGCTGCCTGAGCGATGGGTCATTTCATTTTCTCCAGAAACAAGGGTTTCGAAAAGTCTTGGAGGGAGGGGTCCAGGGGAGGGCAACGCTCCTCCCCGGCCAGGTCCGGCCACGTCAACGGCAGCGCCAGAGCGACCACGCGACAAAGCTGACGTCTCCGCGCCGATGCGCGGTATACGTTGGCCAGCCCTGGCTAATTTCCTCCCACGTTAATTTGAAAGCACACTAAACTTAAACCCGCAGCTATCTGCGGACGGAGCCGAAGGCGGAGGGGAGAGCCTGTCAGCACAACATCGTTGAACTGACGGGCCTTCAATTACTGATTTGCGAGGCGGTCGGCGTATTCCGCCGCACAAAGGCGAGAGTCGCTGCGGAACTGTTCCACGGCGTAATCTGCAGCTTCGGCGACATTGCGCTGTTTGACCGCTGCTGCTCCGAAGACGGCATCAATGCAGTGATTGAAGTTGATTTCCGAGATTGCGTGCTGGCGTACTTCAGGACGCGAGAGCCACCATTTGGTGCTGGCCCCACCAGTGACGAGGCCGAAGATCAAAACAAACAGCATCCAAAACGCGCCCCAGCGATACAGGCGCGCCATCGCGTCCTGACTATCGACTGGCATCAGATCGCGGAAGGTATAGAAGGCAGTTTCCGCTGCCTTCTCAACTCGTTTTGGTAGGTCTCGATGAACGGTCTGTTGCGCCTCGAATGAGGCCCTCTGTACGACTTCATCAATTTGGCGGATATGTTCTAACCGGAAGATTATCTCAGCAAGAACCCCCGGCGAATCCCGCATTCCCGCAGGAAGCCGTCGGAGGAATTTTTCCATTCTGACGTAATCTTCGGAACTTGCTTCGCGCTCCAATAGATCACGATACATCTGTTCGACAAGTTGCCTCATAGGATCAACCCCGACTGAATGCAAAACGGACGAAAGGCTCGAATGACGTCGTCCCACCACAGCTCAAAATCGACCTGTTCGGATACGCTCAGGGTCAACATCGACAAATCATCGAACGGGCAACGTGCGCGGGCGATCTTCGTACGAGGCCGAATTTGCAGCGCCGGAATGAAGGTCTCCGACGCGCCGGCCGCAAGCATTTCTTCGCGCAGTTCGGACTCGTGCCACAGCACGAATGAGCGAGGGCTATCGCCGAACCGCCCATTCATCACGATTAGCGTTTTCTCTGGAGGCGCGAAATCTTTGACGCGATTCAACAGGGTGATTACGTCTTCCTCCTCATCAATCACCCAAACATGCAAAATATCGCGATTGAGCTTTGCTGCGGCCCGATTTACCCGGTGCATCTCGCGCTCCAGCGCGTCGCCAACATTTCCTGGCATATCGACAAGGAGCGCGGCATTTGAAGGGGAATTCTCCCACCCATCAAGAAGCAATCCCCAACCATCCGTATGGCGAAGATAAGCCCGCGTTACCGGCATGACGCTACGATAGTAGCGATCCAAATGCGCATTGCGCGCATCGCAATCGAAACCGACGACGAGGTAACCGGCTGACCGGAGAAATGCGGCCAAAATACGGGCGATGAGAGACTTGCCGATGCCGCCTTTGTCACCATTGACGACAATGATGGGCAGAGGCGGTGAAGTTGCGAGCGGCGGAAATTCCGGGCAGATTGATCCTGTCTTTGCGGACATAACGGGCACTCCAGAGAAATTTTTCGATAGTAACCGCTTGTGAGTTGCTGAGCGCCGGTGACGGAAAGCGCAGAGCGCCTAGCGGCAGTTCTTCAATCTATGCCGGTGCGGGTTATCGGCCGGCTAGTTTGCGCTCGCCTGAGCTTTCAACGTAATTTCGGCAAAGGAGCCTGAGGCTGGTCGGTGCGAGACAGACGCACAAGGTTTAAGGTGTTGGACGACTTACCCGTCCCTCCCTTGTCGCCGGTGACGAAGATCACCAAGGGCATTTCAAGAGCATGAGGCTCACGGCGAAAGTCAGCATTTTGATCGATAATCATCGTCATGATTTGAGTCCTGTTGGGCGTAATTTCGAAGAGTTGCGGGCAGATGACACGATCCAGCCGCCCGCCATTTTGATGCAAGGCTTGGGCAGGAAGGATTAGTTCGGCACCATCACATCACTATAGAGATCAGCACGAGGTGCTGGCTTGGGAGCCGCGACACTGTGAGCGCTGCTCGCCCTGGACGGGACTGGAGTTCCCAAAGCGGTTTGCTGCCGCGCATTCCGCGTCGAGACCGGCTCGGCATCGATGGGCGCATACTTCTTGCTCTTCTTCGGCCTTTTAAGCGCGGTTTCAGCGCTAACCGATTTTAACTCCTTGCGACCAGCGGCCAGCGCCTCACGGAGGATCGACGGCGTAACACGCGCAGCCTCCATCCAATCTCTGGCCTTCTGGTTGGCAACAATCGCCGGCAGTTTCACCCGAGGGTTCGCCGCCAGTAGAGCCTTCACGAACCGGGCGGCCGCTACCTGCGGCGCGGCAAGCAACTCGCGATCTGCGAGCAGTTCACGCGCAACTTCCGTACCTAGTTCCGCTTCATCGTTAGTCATCTTTACGTCCTCATCTAAACCGAACCACTGCGGCTCGATAAGGACGTTCGTACACAGCTAACGACGTCTTCGATTGGTATACGATCCGGCTTTTAATCAGAACTTTAGGGTCTTCATCCACAGCGCTCCGGGCCAGTTCACCGGAGCCAGACCATATGTTTGAAGATCCCTCGAATTTCGTCAGAAGCGGTTTTGGGAACGGACCCGTGGACATGGGGATTTTGAGGTCCCTGGCGCGGGATTTTGTTCTGAGCGCTCAAACGCATGACATGGACCGGCAAACGTATCTCGGCCGTCTATTTACTGAAGAAGATCTCGCAAGCTTGCCCATCGGACACCTGATGGACCATCGCATCCGCATGCCACGAGAATTCGCCTTGGGCCTCGAAGACAAAAATCAAGATGAGATCACCGGCCTTTTGGATCACATGCTTTGCGTCCGCCCTCATCAAGAAGCCCGCCTTCTTCTTGCGGGCGCTCTGAAGATCGAAACGAGCAGACTAGCGTCAGATCTTGTCGAGATGCGTAAACAGAATCCGAGTCTTTTTTTCGATGTCATCAGCGGACACCTCGATGAGCCTTTGGAATATTTAGCGACTCTGCATCTCGGAAGTACCGATTTATCCCGCGCGCAAGCATGTATCGCAGATGTGCTTGTGCTTTATTCAATGTTTGAAATTCAGGTTCTCGCAGCACGGGCTGTAGTTTTGGATGCCGGACAATTCTTACCCTTTGATTACACCGAAATGACAGAGCGGGCTATATTAGACCTCATGTCCGACATTGCCGACGCCTATGTTTATCGCTATCGTCAAAACCACTTTAAAGCCAATAATCTTCCACTAATACAGGGTCGCCCTCCCATACTCGCATCGAAATTTAACCTAAATTTTGCCAAAGGCGTCGTTAAATCAAAAGGAATCTCCCAAAAGGACGAAGATGGCAATTTTGGGAGGCTGAATGACGAACTCTACCAAACGTTTGGTGAGATTAAAGACATCATCGATCGAGCCAAAAATGATCCAGAATTCAAGCGCCCATCTAAGGTGGATAATGAAAACTTCAAAAGCACAGCGGCATCAACCTACTTTTTTGGCATAAGCGCCGGGATCCAAGTAGCTTTTGCAGCATTGCGACTCGTAAACCTCTCTAAAAGAAAAAGGCAGCTGACGTCTCCAAATCCCAGCCATCGTGAGTTGGCGTTCCGGGAATGGCTTAAAGAGGATCTCCCAGCCAAACGGCACAACGGGGCCAAGACGATACTTTTTGTCATGAGAACGTTGATTCTTGAGGATCGCCAAGCCGGCACGGCGTTCGATTCCGATGGCAAGGCTTGTCATCTGTCATCGCAAATGAACTCGCACGATCATGACGGCAACGTGGCGGGCATATCCCTGCTTAGGGATGCAAAGCGAGGCTATCCAATGAAAAGCGCTGTAAATCGAGAAACAGTCCCTCTGGATAACAAGCTGAGCTTAGCAGGAGTTCACGAGATAGACCTCCTGCCCGACTACAGGATTGGATTAAATTTCAAATCGTCTACCTCCAAGGAGAGGACGAGAAAGCCTAGGGTTGGGTATGACCAACCCGCACGTCCTAAATACCGATTGGAAAGCCGCTCTCGGAGAAGCCCCCGAGCGCCCAGTCGATTTGGATAAACTCGGCGGACTGATTTCGAACCTGATGCAATCTCTAGAACACCTTCCTAGTAAGGAGCGGCAGCACCTGATTGCCGCCATCCTTCCCATATGCCTTTCATTTGCAACTTCATTGAGACCAGTCGATCAGACCAGCAGATCCAGCTCGAGCTTACTTCGGCTTCCAGAGGTGCTACGTCGGACAGGTCTAAAGAGATCCACACTGTATAACAAGATTGCGGCAGGGTCATTTCCGTCGCAAATCCAGATCTCTAACAATTGCACTGCTTGGCGGGAATCCGAAATCGAAACGTGGTGCGCAAACCCAGCGTGACACATTCTCGCGATCAAAGCGGTTTTTCGCACTACCCCGAGGCGAAGCCCGGCATCAAAGCTGATACTTAGTGTACTTCGCCCCAGCATTCGAGCAGCCGCTAAATCTGCGCGAGAATTCCGTCGAGGTTGATCGCGGTCACGAAGGGTACGTCCAGCGCCTTGAAGAGGGCCTTGCCGCAAGCGATCTGCGCCTTCTCGGCTTCGCGGAGTGTGTTCAGGTCGCCCTTGCTCTCACTGACCAGATAGACGTCTTCTCGACCATCATACTGGCGGACGATGGCCCAGTCTGGATTATACGTGCCCAACGGCGTGGTGAATCTTGAAGCCCAGCGCAAGCTTGGCGAACACCTTTATCGCGCCGCTGATGTCGAGCGCCTTGGCGAGCTCGGCCTCAATGTTCAAGTCCGTGACGATGTGATCGAGCGGCGCGTGCTCGACCGAGACCAGTGATCGACCGACACATGGTCTTCGGGCGCGAACAGGTCCTGGGCCCACCATTCGTCCAGCGGCTTGTAGATGATGCCGTTCGTCATCATCAGCCGTTTGCCCGCCTGGATGATCGCTGTCACCGCGTCGACGAAGGCGGACGGGTTCACCGCCGCGTCCGCCAATCGACCGGACTGAACAAGGATGTCGGCCAGCGCCTTGCGCGGCAATTCGGTGCGGTTCTGTAACCCGCCCAAAAGATCGGGGACGTCGAGGTGCGTGACAGCAAGGCGTTGCGGCTGTGAAGTCCCGACCTCCGGGGTTACCTCTTCTCGCCCTATCAGCATCTCGGCCAGCTCGAAAGTGACGCGTGCTTCGCCGGGGCGCGGCATATCTCGGAGCGCTTGCGCGCATCGCGCGACCAGCGCCGGGCACGATCAATTGCATCGACCCGCCACCTCGCATCTTCTCGATGATGCCGATGCGGTATCCGGTATAGATTGTCCGTCCGCCGGAGGCCTGATCGATCCTCGGTCAGTTCGGTCCCGTCATAGACCCAGACCGACTGGCGCGACACGCCGCCCTTCATCTGCTTGGCGATCTCGACACGGGCACACGGAAGCTGGCCCTTCTTGGCCTCCACCTCCAGCAGCTTCACATAGGGCTGTTGTCAGCAAGCTTATCTAGCAGAAAAACCAATCGCGGTCATTCGCTCCGATTGCGCTCACGCGCCCCGAATCAGACGAATTCGTGCGCCGATATCACGGTGTCGTAAAGGCCGACGTCCGCTCCCTCGTGGCGGTTCAATCCAGTGTAGGAAAGACTGGCATCCTCATACCGCTTGAACTTGTAGACCGCGTCATTCATCAGTCCGCTGTTGAAGACACCCAGGCTCACCAGGAGTTCGAAATCCGGTATCCCCAGCCCGGTCACCTTTCTGAATAGCCCCGGCTCGAGTTGCGTGATTATGTCTCGCAAACACTTCTCGCGGTAATCCGTCAGATACATGAAGATCGGGATGCGCGTCGCGAACTTGACCAGCTTCGTTTGGATCTCCTTGCGAGCATTCTTGTATTCCTTCTCCTCCTCGCTGAGCTGCTTCTTTTCCTTCGCTGTTAGATCACGATCACTGGCTTCAGCCTGCGCTTTCTTTACCGATTCCGATTTGTTGATAATCGTCTCGATTTCCTGGTTGAGATTACGGAAACCTTCGATCTTCATCAGCGCTTGCATGGCGGCGTCGCTGTTCATCAGCCGCTGCAGGGTGTTGTTGTCCACATTCACCAGCAAGGCGCTCTCCCAGCGCCGCGCAAGCAGCGTGGCGGTGGTCCCGCTCATCGCCATATCGAGCACGCCGGCGGCATCGATCTGGCGCATGGAGCTGCCATCGTAAGCAAGGACAGGGAGAAAGTGGATGAACTCCTCGACCTTCTTCTCAGGATTTGTCTCATCGACATTTAGACGGCAGCTGTAGTCGGCTACCTGCTTCAGCGCGCGATTAGGTGCGAAGTCGAAGACATAGCATTCCTTCTTCACGATCTCCCGCTTCGATGAAGACACGGAATCGGGGTTCTGGATGACCCAGGGTGTCTGCACACGGAACGCTGCTTGGAAATAGCTCTCCGGGCTGGAAATGTTACGAAGCATCAGGATGCCTGTCCAAGGCTTTACGGACACACCGGTGGTCAGCTTTCCGCATGACAGCGTGATGGATTTGGACTTGAGCGGGTCATCCATGCCATCCAGAACGGGCTGGAGCGCAGCAACGCCGATGCCCGCCCGGCTGCCGGCGCAGACCATGACGTTGTAGTCATGGTAAAAGCGGTTCTGCCGCTCGGACATCAGGTTCCTCATCGCGTGGCACGACGCCACAGACGGCAAATACCAGAAGGTGTGCGACAAAAGATTAAGGAGGCGCACGTCTGAAAATGGCATCGGCGGCCGTTCGTTACCAAGCCGCAGATTGTCTACGGCCGTCTCCTCGTAGGACCCGCGGATGAGATCAAGCCAGCTCTGAACCTCGTTCTTGTATTTGAAACGTGCCCGATCGCCTTCGCCGTCGGCCGAAAAGAAAACATTGAGGTCAAACTCGTCGAACTCGCCCTGCATGGCGATTTCCCGGATCGCATCAGGCAACTGGTAGGTCAGCATCACCATTCGCGGCAAAGAGGCATATGGATTGTCTACGTCTTCCCACTGCTCCTTCGCCCGCTGTTCATCGGAATAGGTCCAGTTATAGATCTGCTCCTCAATGAACTCCCCCGATGCAATCGCGCGGAAAGGGGTTCCTGAGAGATACAGGTATGCGCCCGTGGTAATCGGCATGTTCTCCTCGGAGAAGTAGTCGAGACCATTGCCCTGGGCGAATTCCAATTCCCTGCGATCCTCGGCTTCGAACAATTCTTTCGCGTTCTCGCGCCAAGCGCCGTAATGATATTCGTCGAAGATCACACAGTCCCAGTTGGTAGCGTGAACCCACTCGTTCTTGGCCTTGATACCGCCGGCGGAGTTTTTGCCGAGGAAGTCCTGGAAAGACCCAAAGCACACTATCGGACGGGACATATCGACGTCAGCCTCGGACAGCCCCCCCCGTGACACGAACTGCCACCCCTCGAAATCGATGTGGCTTTTGAGGTCCTCTTCCCAGGCATTCTGCACGGCAGGCTTGAAGGTGAGCACAAGCACCTTGTTCCATCCCATGCGCTTCGCAAGCTGATAAGAGGCGAACGTCTTCCCGAAGCGCATCTTGGCGTTCCAAAGGAAGTGTGGAGTATGGTTGGTGCCTTCGTCATCGACGCTGGCAAAATACCGCGAAGTCTTCTCCACCGCAGCCGCTTGCTCCGGACGCATCTTAAAGTTCTGCGTACGGTTGTCTTCGTTGTCGATACCTTCACGAACCGCTAGGACGGCGGCGCGAACATCATCGACATCGCACTCGAACCATTCACCAGCGGGATTGCGGACTCCCTTTTTTCGAAGCTGACGATGGATATCATAATCGGTGAAAGAGCCTCCGTCATTCCAGACAGCACTCTCCTCGAGCACGATCTCGTAGGGCAACTCACCTGGGCGCTTGGTCGGATACTGCTGCGCTACGCGGCCCTCGACGTCGCGCGCCGTAAAACCGACCTTGAGCATGCCTTCGTAAGCAGGGCTCTTATCCCGATAGGCGTAAATTTTGGGGCTGATTTCGGGCTTGGGCGGAAAAAACGGATCAGGCATCGCCTGACTCCAGATCGAATTCCAATTCGATCGGCGCCACTGTCTCCTCAATGTAAGCGATTTCGGCCTCGGTCAGGCCGTAGCGGTTATAGAGGGCCTCATCATTCCACATACGATCGAAGGGGACCACTGGCACAAAGCTGTAGACGTCCTTGGACGCATGGACAGAAATCTTACGCAACGACACCAAGAACCGGACAAAACGGGTCTTGAGATAACTCGCGCAGCGTGATGCAGAATCCCGGTCGTCGAATCTGCCGGCCACATTGTAGGTTTCCGAACAAATCTCACCGGGGGCGATAATCTTGGGAGCGCTCAGGAACTTCGTTTCAATGGCAGCGCTGGTTCCCTGCACGGCAGACATCAACACTTTCCACTGATCGATCCATCCAGCGTTCTGCTGAACCTGGCCTCTATCAATCCAGCTGACCTTCTGTGATCCGTAGAGCTTTACTGGATCGGCCAATCCACGTCGATGAGCCCGCCCATGGAAGTTGGTCCTGAACCCGAACGGTTTTGAACTGGACACCACGGTATCGTAGGTGCCCTCCAACTCCCCGTTTTCCCTGAACGCTTTAACCTTTTCCAAGATCGAGATTGCTTCGTTGCGCCGAACCAAAACATCGTATTGATTGAGATGGCGTTCCATCGGATCGCCGAGGGGGAGGTTATCCCACATCGTCTGAACCACGCACGGACCTTGGTAATTCTTGTCGCGGAGAAAGTAGCATACGCCTCCACGGATTTTGACGCCGGGGAAGGCGTCATAGAGCTTCGGGTAGTCGACGAGCTTTTTAATCGATTTGTCCGCCAGCATCTCAGCCCGAAATCCGTCCAGGCCTTTGCCGCCGGAATACCAGCGCGCTGGGATGATCATGATCAGATAAGAGGGATTTAGCTTCTTCGCCTGCTCCACGAACTTGTGATAAATCGGGCTCGCACTTGCGTTGTGCCCGCCGTCCGAGAGTTGGTATGGAGGGTTACCAATGATGACGTCGAACTTCATGTCGAAGAGGCTTTCGGGGTTGTCAGTGTGAATGAATCCATAGGCATGCGTTTCGAGATCATTGCCACGCTCCATCACAGATTGTGAAGCACCACAGTATCTGCAGCGATTGCCATCCCATGTGTGCTCGACCCGGCTAAACCGGATGTTGCCATCTGGACCATCGAAATCGGTGCAGACGGAGAAGGGGCTGTTTGCGTTCTTGGAGCAGTAAACCGATCTACGGGCCAGGAGCGCAGTGAGCTCGGTGATAGCAATCCCATACAGCTGGTTTTTGAAGATGTGATTGACCCGCTCCTGCTCGTCTGGGAACTCCCCCTTCAGACCCTCGACTAGGCGCTTTGCGATTTCGCGTAAAAACACCCCGGATTTGGTGACTGGATCGAGGAAAGTGGCGCCGCTGTCAGACCACAGGCTCGACGGGAGCTGGTCGAGGATTTCGTTCGCTAGCTCCGGCGGCGTGAACACCTCGTCGTTGCTCAGGTTCGCCAGGCAGCTGAGGACGTCGGGATTGTAGTTGATCTCAAGCATGCGCGGCCTCAGCCAGCTTCAAGTAATGAGTTAGAGGGAATTCACGAACGGGCTTCGGGATAAAGGCCTCCTCTCCCAAATCTGAGAACAGACTGGGGCCTTCCATCGGCTGATACACCAGGAGGTGTGCCAGAGAATAATCGCGGCGCTTCACGAGGCTACCATTGACCGGAGACCACTCCGAAAAGACGATCGGTTCAGGCCGACGGCCTACGGTCGTCATCGTGAGCGCGTCACCGCAAACGATGTTACGATCCAGAACATATCTCGCCGAGGAACGGCATTCATCACGGCATTTCGGGCCGAAGCACCGCGAGTAAATGTCGTTGAAATGATCGTAGAGCCGGTCACGGCATTCAGATACGTTGTCCTCCAGCAGGTCGACGCCATAGATCGAGCCAAGCGCCAGGATGGAGTATCTTTCAAATTCGAGCTGCCCCCGTCCGTAGCGCTCCTCAACGATCTCGAGCTTCCGACGAAGGACCTCGATCAAGAAATTTCCCGATCCGCATGCTGGTTCAAGGAACCTGCTGTCGATCCTTTGCGTCTCGGATTTGACCAGGTCGAGCATGGCATTCACCTCACGTTCGTCGGTGAACACCTCCCCATGGTCAATGACCCGCTGTCTGGTCTTGATCATCTGGCCATTCCTCCTTCGCCTGGCGCGCGAGGGCCTTTCGCGAGATGCTGCGCACCTGCCTTTCCGGATGCCTCATCAAGCGACTTCGGGACCTGTAACCACTCGACACCCAGCGCCATGAAGCACTGCAAAAGGAAGACTGCGCTGAACTTGCCGCGACCTACTTTGTTCTTTACGTTCAACTCGTTGTCGCCGACACCAATGCCGGAAAGCATCTCTGCCAAAGTCGCATAGGAAATACCGCGGCGCATCATTTCGGCGCGCAGCATGTTTTTTGCGGTCTCTTCCCAGGCTTTGTCGTCGAAGATGGGCGCTGGATCGGAATCGTCATGGCTGGTCATGAAGGACGTTATAGGACCAACGGCTCAAACCGCAAAGCTCTTAGCACTGCTTCTAGTGCTGAAAGCATAGAATATGATGCATTGGCCTGTGCGCGTGGGCGTAAAGCATCGTATATAGCGCATAGAGCATCTTATACGTGGCCCAGCGCTCCCTCCTTTCCCGCGCGGCGGTCAATCTGACGATGGAAGAGGTGTACGCGCTTTCCGACGACGAGGCCCCCGATCTCTTCGTGGCTATCCGATGACCGTATGGCATCCCCACGTGTCCGGAGTGCGGGTGCAAAGAATCGTGGACGCTTATCGAAACCGGAAATGGAAATGCAGGGGACGATCACGAACGAGATCGTTGGCGAAACCAGCACTTGCTATCTGCAATATACCGTCACAATCCGCACCCATCTGCATAGCCGCAAACGGTCGTTCCGCCGCATCCTGGCTGCCACGCTGCCTTTCGCCAACGGGGTCATGGGTTTCGCCGCCTTACATCAGCGGCGTCACATCAAAAATTCCTACTCGACTCCATTCGTCTTCCAGCACCGGATCAGAGCAGCCATCCAGACAATCAACGACAGAGAACTTGAAAAAGGCCCTATCATGGAGGGGGAGGTCGAGATCGATGGCATGTTCGTGACCGGGAAGAAGGTGAAGCCTAAAAAGCCGATCACAGACGAGAAGGAGCTCGAAAAATTCTTCGACAAGTATCGCGAGACCCACACCGCATTAGTTGATCACCGCGTGTTAGATTTTGAGCGCCTTATACCCCCTAAAAGATCACGGGCGGCAACTTGACCTCCCATCAACATATCCGCCCATTGTTGCACGAGTTCTCTTCTCCGTTCCATGTAGGCGGCACGATTATATATCAGCTCGCTACCCGACATTCCTGCCGGGATGTGCGCTAGCATCAAATCGATGATGAGGCGGTCGATCACGAGGCGGTCTGAACCTGGATGCGATCGCTCCGCAAGACCATTCATCATAGTTGAAAAGGATGAACGCCATCCATGCGGAACGTGGCGTCCCTTGTAGCCGATCCGATTGTACAAATATCCTACGGCATTCTCACTCAACGGCTCCAAGCCGCTCCGCGCCCCTGGAAATACCAAGGGTCCTCTACCCGACAGACGGCGAGCAACATGCAGAACCTCGACAGCTTGATGCGACAGCGGCACGATGTGCTCGAACGCCTGATCTTCACGGAGTTCCAGCACGAGTTTGATGCGGGAAGCCGAGATACGCCACTGCGGTTTATCCGCCATCTCATCAGGCTTGTTCCAATCAATCCCCTCAAACTCGCTCCAAGGCGCGGTTCTTATCATCCCTGGTCGCTGAGCAGTCAGCGCCATCATTCTCGACGCAAGACGGGTAATCGGATGGGAAGTGGAGCAATCTACGGCGCGAATCAAAGCCTGAAGCTGATCTAGTTCCGTCAGCGCAGGCCACCGGCGTGCGGGCGGAACCGGTTTGAGGCTGACCTTCATGTCAACGGCAGGGTTCTCACGGCAGGCGCCAATGCCCTTGCCATATTTGAATATGGATGAACACCGCTGCAGCAAGCGGTGCGCGGTCTCAATGGCCCCTCGCCCTTCTACCTTCTTAAGCGTTGCGAGAAGGAGGGGCTCGTCAATATCGGTTATCGGAAGCCCTCCCAAGACAGGAAAAATATCTCGGTCCAGGCTGGTGATGACGTCCGCAGCGTGGACAGGCTTCCAGCGAGCCACTTGGTCGGCATACCATTGCCGGCCCACCTTCTCGAACGTGTTTTCCATCTGAACGACGTTGGCAAGCTTGCGCTTCTTCGCCTCGACCACTGGATCGCGGCCATCACGTAACATCCGCTTGGCGTCGTCCCGCAGATCCCTGGCTTCGGCCAACGACAGATCGGGGTAGCTTCCCAATACCAAGCGCTTCTCTTTATCTGCGAAACGGTATTTGAGCCGCCAACTACGGTGGCCTGTTTTCGTCACGAACAGGTACAACCCCCCGGAGTCGGCCAGCTTGTAGTCCTTTTCCTTGGGCTTAGCCTTGCGAATTGCCGCGTCGGTCAGCATGCCCCCAAATCTCCAATTCGATGCCCCCAAAATGCCCCCAAATAGCGTTGGCTTGGACTGGATATCGCTGGATGCGCTTGGACACGAGAATCACCTAAAATCCCGTTAATACGGGATTTTATGGATGATCTTGGATCCGGTTGGATGACTAAGTGGCGGAGAGGGAGGGATTCGAACCCTCGGTACCGTTGCCGGCACGCCGCATTTCGAGTGCGGTGCATTCGACCACTCTGCCACCTCTCCGCAGAAGGTCCGGCGCATGCCGTTCCGGTCGAGCGGCGGCCATTAGCGAATGATTTCACCCTTGCCAAGCAGCGACGAGCATTTTTCTTGTTTCGCACCGCAAGCATCCTAAATTGCGTCATATGAACGATATGATTCAGATTTTCGGACCCGATGTGACCCCCCCGCCGATCGTCCACGCCCGCTTCAGCATCGGGGACGTGGTGCAGCACCGCCTCTTCGGTTTTCGTGGCGTCGTGTTCGACATCGATCCGGTCTTCGCCAATAGCGAGGAATGGTATCAGGCCATTCCCGAGGACATCCGGCCGGACAAGCATCAGCCCTTCTACCATCTGCTCGCTGAAAATGGCGAAAGCAGCTATGTCGCCTATGTCAGCCAGCAGAATCTGGTCGCGGACGACAGTGAGGAACCTGTCGACCATCCCGCCATTTCCGGCATGTTCGGCACCTATGCGAACGGCAAATATCAGCTCCGCCCGCTGCATCGGCACTAGGCGCGGCCTCAAGGCGGGCAGGGCGCTGATCGGCCTTGCCCTGCTGCTGGGGTCCGGCGGCCTGCTGCACGCCGCCACGCAGGCGCCGGCGCTGAAGGTCAATCCCGACCCCAGCTTTCCTTTCTCGCGCGAGATCGAGGCATTCGCCAGGGCCAATGAGGCCGGTCCCCCGATCACCGACGCCACCCTGTTCCTGGGCAGCTCCAGCATCCGCCTGTGGGACATAAGCGGCAGCTTCCCCGACATCGGCACCGTCAACCGGGGCTTCGGCGGCGCGACCACGCCGGATGTGCTGCATTATTACAAGCGCCTGCTGCCCAAGGCGAAGCCGCGCTCCATCCTCGTCTATGTCGGGGAAAACGACCTGGCAGCAGGCGCCACCCCGGCCGAGGTCGCGAACAACGTCCTGACCCTGCTCAGGCAACTCCGATCCGACTATCCCAAGGCGCATATCGCCTATCTGTCCCTGAAGCCCAGCCCGATCCGCTGGACGCTGTGGCCGAAAATGGCCGCGGTGAACATGACGGTCGCGGCACGGGCGCGGGTGAGCCGCTTCGATTATCTGGATGTCGGTCGCGTGCTGCTCGCCCCGGATGGCCTGCCCGATGCGTCGCTGTTCCGACCCGACGGGCTGCATATGAACCCGCGCGGCTACACGCTCTGGACGCGGCTGGTCGACGCCTATCTGGATGCCGCCGCCGCAGCCGACCTGAAACCCGGCGCCTCCTCCTGACGCCTCTGCGCGCACTTTCCGATTGATCCAAGGCCAAGCAACATTATTACCGGACGCTGATAAAACAGCCGCAGGCAAGGGGACAGACGAGTGACAAGTGATTCGGCCAAGGCGGCCCCCATGGCGGAGCTGACGCTTCGCGGCGTCATATTGGGCGCGCTCATCACCCTGCTGTTCACGGCGGCCAACGTCTATCTGGGCCTGAAGATCGGGCTGACCTTCGCCACCTCCATCCCCGCGGCCGTCATTTCCATGGCCGTGCTGCGGCTGTTCGCAACCGGCACGATCCTTGAAAACAACATAGTGCAGACCATCGCGTCGGCGGCGGGCACGCTGTCGGCCATCATCTTCGTGCTGCCCGGCCTGGTCATCATCGGCTGGTGGCAGGGTTTCCCCTATTGGCTGAGCGCCTTCACCATCGCGCTGGGCGGCATATTGGGCGTCATGTATTCGGTGCCGCTGCGCCGGGCGCTGGTGACGGGGTCCGACCTGCCCTATCCCGAAGGCGTAGCTGCCGCCGAAGTGCTGAAGGTCGGCGCGGGATCGCGCGAGGGGCTGGAGGAGAACAGGCGCGGCCTGGCCGCCATCGTCGCCAGCTCGATCGCCGCCGCGGCCTTCGCCATCCTCGCCAAGACGAAGCTGATCGCGGAGGAGGCCGCGACCTTCTTCAAATTCGGCGCGGGCGCATCCAGCGTCTCCACCAGCTTTTCCATGGCGCTGATCGGCGTCGGGCATCTGGTCGGCCTGTCGGTCGGCATCGCCATGTTCTTCGGCCTGCTGATCAGCTGGGTCGGGCTTGTCCCCTATCTCACCGCGCCGCTCGCGGCCGGCGCCGATCTGGCCGATCTGGTCGGCACCACCTTTCGGATGAAAGCGCGCTTCATCGGCGCCGGCACCATCGGCATCGCGGCGATCTGGACCCTGCTCAAGATATTGGGACCGATCGTCAGCGGCATCCGGTCGGCCATGGCCGCGGCGAAGGTCCGCAAATCGGGCAATGCCGGCCTGCTCGACCTTACGGAACGCGACCTTCCCATCGGCATCGTCGGCGGCACCATAATCGCTTCGCTGCTGCCGATCGCGGTGCTGCTGTGGATCTTCGCGCAGGGCGGGCCGATCGCGGCCAACCCGGTGCCGATCATCGTGCTGACGCTGGCCTATATCCTGGTGGCAGGCATCGTCATCGCCTCGGTCTGCGGCTATATGGCGGGGCTGATCGGCGCGTCGAACAGCCCCATCTCCGGCGTCGGCATTCTGGCGGTGCTGGGCGCCTCGCTGATACTGGCGGCGATCTACGGATCGGGCGGCGACCCGAAACAGGCACAGGCGCTGATCGCCTATGCGCTGTTCGTGACCGCCATCGTCTTTGGCGTCGCAACCATTTCCAACGACAATCTCCAGGACCTGAAGACCGGCCAGCTTGTCGGCGCGACGCCGTGGAAGCAGCAGATCGCGCTGGTGCTGGGCGTGATCTTCGGCGCGCTGGTGATCCCGCCCGTACTGGACCTGCTCAACAGCGCCTTCGGCTTCGCGGGCGCGCCGGGCGCCAAGGCGACCGCCCTCCCCGCCCCGCAGGCTGCGCTGATCTCCGCCCTGGCGAAGGGCGTGCTGGGCGGCGATCTCGACTGGGGCCTGATCGGCTTCGGCGCAGGCATCGGCGTGCTGGTGGTCGCCATTGACGAACTGCTGGGCAAGGCGGGCAAGCTGCGCCTGCCACCCCTGGCCGTCGGCATGGGCATTTATCTGCCGATGGCGCTCACCCTGCTGATCCCGGTCGGCGCGGTGATCGGGCATCTCTACAATCGCTGGGCGCTGCGCCAGTCCAACCCCGAATTTGCCGAGCGCATGGGCGTGCTGATGGCGACCGGCTTCATCGTCGGGGAAAGCCTGTTCGGTGTCGCCTTCGCAGGGATCGTCGCGGCGACGGACAGCGACGCGCCCATGGCGCTGGTGGGGGAAAATCCGTGGGCCGTGGTGCTTTCGGTGATCGCCTTCTTCGGCATCATCACAGCGCTATATGCGCGGTTGCGGCGGTGGGCGAGTGCCCCCTTGGGGTGAAGCTTACCGCCGCCCGTGGGAACCGGGATGACAGAATAGGGGGGGCCGCCTCAAGGCCGCCCCCTCTCCCTCAAGCCTCCGCCGGATCAAAAGTTGAACCGGATGCCGCCCGTATAGCGACGGCCGAAGCGTTCCCACTCGATCGTCTGGTTGCTGCTGTCGGGCGCCTGCACGCCGCTGGCACGCAGCAGGCTGCCCGGGTCGGAGAAGCGGCGGCCGGGATGGTTGAGCAGGTTCGAGGCGTCGAAGTAAATCTCGAAATTCTTCGTGATCGCATAGCGCGCCGAGAAATCCAGCTCGTCGTCCGAGTCCCAATAAGTGTCGCCAGCGTCCGCCAGCGTATCGGAAACCGTGTCCAGCCATTTGCTGCGGTTCTGATATTGCAGGCGGATCGACAGGCCGTATTTCTCATAATATCCGCCGATATTGTAGACGAAGTCGGACGTGCCCGGCAGGCGCACTTTGCGCGCCGGAATGCCCTCGACGGCAGGCTTTTCGACCTTGCTGTCATTGAGGGTAAGATTGGCCGAAATACCGAAGCCGCCCATGAAGGAAGGAAGACCCAGATTCTCCGTCCAGGGTTCGAGCTGGAGCTGCGCGGCGGCTTCCATGCCATAGATGCGGCCCGAACCGCCATTGGTGATACGGGTGTAGCCATAGTCGGAGCGGTCGATCCCGCCGGAATTGAGGTCGGTCAGGCCATAGGTGCGCCGCTGATTATACAGCACGTCCTCGACATGCTTGTAGAACAGGCCGACCATCAAATAGCCCTGAGGCTTCACATACCATTCGAAATAGGTATCGACGCCATAGGCCCGTTCCGGCTTCACATCGGGGTTGCCGCCCGAAATCACGCGGTCGCTGTCGTTCACGACGAAGTTCGGCCGCATCTGATCATAATCGGCGCGCGCCGCACCGCTGTTGAAGGAGAAGCGCAGCTTCTTGCTGTCGTCGATATTGTAATTGATGTGCAGGCTGGGGAATGCCAGCGTCTGGCTGGATTCCCGCGTTTCCGGCGTGGAAACCGCCGGTCCGCTGACAGGCGTGACCGTGGCGATCGCAAAGCCATGGTTCTTGACATGCTCGACACGCACGCCGCCCACGACCGAGCCCCAGTCGTAGTGGACAGTGCCCATCAGGAAGCCGGCGAGCACCTCTTCCCGTACCCTGTAGTTGTTTCCGGTGTTGGGTGCGAAGGCATAAGCCGCCTGCGCCGCTTCGGAAGCCGCCCGCATCTTGTCGGTATCGAAATAGCGGAAGGTGTAGCCCATGGGGATCTTGCCCAGGAACTTCCGGTCGATCGAGAACTGGTTGTAGTCGGTCGGCAGGACGGTCGCGGCCTGCGCGGCATTCAGCGTGATCTGCTGCTCGTCGGCGGTCTTGGTGCGGCGGTCATACTGGAACCCCGCCTTCAATGTCGCATGCTCCAGCTCGCGCGCCACAACCAGGCGGCCGGTATAGGCCTTGGTCGTGTCCACCGCGTCGAGGACGGTGAAGCCTGAAAGCGGCTTGGTGAAATCGTCGACCGCCGTGACCTGCGCGCCCGCCGTGTAGCGCGTCGGGCTGGCGAGTTGCAGCGTGCGGTAGAGCGTCAGGCGCGAAAGATTGGGATCGCTGAAGTCATAGGCCACGGTCGGCCGCAGCGTGCGCGTGCTGGGGCTGTCCCAGGTCGCTTCGCCGACGATCGATCGGTCGTCCTTGGATTCGGTGTAGTTGCCGACCCAGCTCAGCTTCCAGCCATCGGCAAATTCATGATCGCCCGCCAGCGTGTTGGTGAAGATCGACTGGCGGAAAGCGCGCAGGGTCGAGCGCTGGCGGATGTCGATGCCATAGATCGTGCCCTTCTGCGGCGTGTTGCCGATGCAGACATCCGCATAGCCGGTGGTGGTCGGCGTGGTGTTCACCGCGGTCGGACAGGCGGCCGAGCCGTTCGACAGGTCCGACTGGCGGTCGTCCAGGTCGAAGCGGTAATTGTCCCGCGCTTCATCGTCGGTGAAGATGGTGTAGACCGACCGCAGCGAAATGCTGTTGGCCTCGTCCGGTTTCCAGTCGACCCGGCCCGAAACCGACCAGTTCTTGCGCGTCAGGCGGTACAGCTTGTTCTCCGCCTCATGCGCCCAGAAGCGGGTGGCGTTGCCGGGGCGCTGGTCCTGCGACACCCGCTCATAGTCGGTCTCGAAATTGTCCGTGACCATGTTGCGCTCATAATAGCTGCCTGACAGCAGCACGCCGATTTCACCGATGCCCGTCTGGAATCGGTCGGAAACGACCAGCGCGCCTTCATATTCCTTCTTGTCGCCCAGTTCGGCAAAGCCAAGGCCGCCCTTCCCCGCCAGATGGAAGCCGTCATAGTCGAAGGCCGAACGGGTGATGACGTTCACATTGCCCGCGACCGTCTCGCCCGGCATGTCGGGCGTCACCGCCTTGGACACGATGATCTTGCCGGCAATGGCGGACGGGATGGAATCGAAGCGGGCGTCGCGGCCCTCGGGGCTCACCACATTGATGCCGTCGAACGACAGGGTGGTCCAGGTCTTGGGCGCGCCGCGCAGGTTGATGTAGCGGGCCTGGCCCTGGTCGCGCTCGACGCTGATGCCCGGCAGACGGCTGGCGGCCTGGGCGATATTCTGGTCGGGCAGGCGGCCCACGGAATCGGATGCGGCGACCGTGACCAGCGAGTCCCAGTTCTTCTGGATTTCCAGCGCGGCGGCTTCGGATTCAGCGATCGGGCGGGTGCCGGTGACGACGATCGCTCCCATATCCTCTTCCGCGGCAGGAACCTGCGCCATGGCTTGGGTCGACGCCAGGGCCCAGCCGGCTATGCCGCAGGCCAGAGCCAGACGAACGGACGGCACGCCGGCGCGCTGCCGGATGAAACTATGCTGCATATGATCCCCCTGTTGGAACGGCCTTGTCGAATAGGCTTGGCGGGGCACCTAGATCGGCGGGAATACAATCGCGTGAAATTATGGTGACAGAACAGTGACATGCCGGGCGATATTCCGGCTGTGCCTGTCACATCATCGTCATGAAGCGCGTCCAAGAGGCGCCGCGAACGGGGGAACTTCATGACGAGACCTTTATCCGTCGCCCTTTGCGCGACTCTTCTGCTCGCCGCTTGCGCCGCGCCAGCGCCCGAACGCCCGCTGGCCCAGCGCATCGCCAACGCCACTCCAGCCGCGACCGTCACCGCGCGCGGGGAAACCGCCCCGGTCGGCACCCCCAATGCCGACGCGGCGGACGATCCGGCGATCTGGCGCAACGCCGCCGATCCAGGGCAAAGCCTGATCGTGGGCACCGACAAGAAGGCGGGGCTCTATGTCTATGGGCTGGACGGCAAGACCCGCGACTTTCTCGACGCGGGCCGGGTCAACAATGTCGACCTGCGGGACGGTGTGGGGATCGCCGGTCAAAGCGGTATATTGGTGGCCGCCAGCGATCGCAACGACCTTGCCCATGCGAAGCTGGCCCTGTTCCGCCTCGATCCCGCCACCGCGAAACTCTCGGCGCTCGGCAAGGTCGATGCCGGGCGGGGCGAAGCCTATGGCGTCTGCCTCTATCGCGCGGCGAGTGCGACCTACGCCTTCGTCGTGCTGAAGGACGGCACGGTGAACCAGGTCGCGCTCGACATGTCCGACGCCACGCCCAGGGGCAGCATCGTCCGGACCTTGAAGCTTGGCTCCCAGGCGGAGGGCTGCGCGGTGGATGACCGCACCGGCATGGCCTATGTGGCGGAGGAGGATGTCGGCCTCTGGCGCTTCGATGCCCGCGCCGGCGGGTCCGCGACGCCCGCCAGGATCGCCGCGGCGGACGGCAGGAACCTCGTCATGGATGCCGAAGGCGTCGCCATCGCGCCGATGGGCGAGAAGGACGGCTATGTCCTCGTCTCCAGCCAGGGGGACAATGCCTATGTCGCCTATCGCCTGAGCGACCACAGCTATGCCGGCCGCTTCCGCGTGGTCGACGGCGCCATAGGCGGGTCGGAGGAAACCGACGGCATCGACCTGATGCTGGGCGATTTCGGGCCGGACTATCCCGGCGGGCTGTTCGTGGCGCAGGACGGCCACAATGCAACCGCGGCCCAGAATTTCAAGCTGGTCGCATGGGACGACATCGTCCGGGCGCTCGGCCTCGCCCGCTGAAAGCTTCCCCGGCTTGCGCAGGGGGCGTGCAAGCAAGACGCCCCCCTACTTTCGTCGCCATTGCACTCCCGCGCCAACGGCGCGACAATCCCCCGAAAGCCGGGGAGAGAAGGATGCCCATCACAGAAAAATATCGCGCCAGGACCATGTCGGCGGCTGAGGCGGCCGCACTGGTCCCGGACGGCGCGAAGATGGTCGTCGGTCTCGGCGTCAGCTACCCGCCCGCGCTGATGGATGCGCTGGCCGTCCGCGTCCGCTCGGGCGATCTCACCGGCGGCACGCTTTACTGCATGCTCGCCTGCGCCGCGGCCAGCGAGTCCATCCTCGCGCCCGACCTTCACGACCGCATCCGCCATGTCAGCCTGTTCCACGGTGGCGTCGAACGGGGGAACGACGCCCTGCGCGCCGGCAGCGCGCAAGGCCTGGTCGAAACCCTTCCTGTGCAATTCCACCAGATACCGCGCATCCTGACCGAGCATCTGCGCGTCGATACGCTGTTCGTCACCGTTTCGCCCATGGATGCCGACGGCTGCTTCAGCCTGGGCACCAACACCGATTACGCACTGATGGTCGCGCGCAGCGGCGCGCGGCTGATCGTGGAGGTCAATCCCGCCATGCCCTATGTCCATGGCGACTGCAAAATTCCGCTCTCGGCGGTCACGGCCATCGTGGAAAACCATGTCCCCCTGGTGCAGATTCCGCCCCTTCCGCGCACGCCCAATGACGATGCCATCGGCGCGATCATCGCCGGCATGGTGGAGGACGGCGCCTGCCTGCAAATGGGCATCGGCGCCGTGCCGGACGCGGTCTGCGCCGCGCTGATGGATCATCGGAACCTCGGCATCCATACCGAACTGCTCACGCCCGGCCTCGTCGGCCTGATCAAGGCCGGCGTGGTCGACAACAGCGGCAAGAAAATCCATCCCGGCCGCTCGGTCTTCACCTTCGCCATGGGCGACCAGGGCCTTTACGACTTCCTGCACGACAATCCGGCGCTGGAGGCGCATCCGGTCGAGCATGTGAACGCGCCGCACATCATCGCGCAGAACGACAGGGTGATTTCAGTCAACGCCACGATTCAGGTGGACCTCAGCGGCGCCTGCAACTCCGAATATATGAACGGCCGCCAATATAGCGGCACCGGCGGCCAGCTCGATTTCGTGCGCGGCGCCTATGCGTCGAAAGGCGGCCGGTCGATCATCGCCTGCCACTCGACGGCGGCCAAGGGGACGGTCTCGCGGATCGTGCCATGGCTCGACGGCCCCGTCACGACGCCGCGCACCGACACCCACATCGTCGTCACCGAACATGGCTGGGTCGACCTGAAGGGGAAGACGCTGTCGGAACGCGCCCGCGCGCTGATCGGGATCGCCCATCCCGATTTCCGGGAGGAACTGGAACGCGGCGCGTTCGAGCGGCGGTTGCTGTAAGAATTCCTCCCCATCGAAAGATGGGGAGGACCAAAAAAAGGCGGTGGATCGCTCCACCGCCCCCCATCTCACTTCCTGGCGAACCAGGCGAGCAGCGCAGGCTTCAGCCGCGCCCGCGTCTCGATCCGCGTCTTGATCGCGGCGATGGAGCGATCCACCACCTTGCGCGATTCCGGCGTCAGATATTGGGTCGCATAGGCGTCCAGCTTCGTCACCATCGCCGGATCGGCGGAGTTGCCGCCCAGCCGCGCAATCGCCTGGCTCCGCGCCGACACGTCGATCATCGCCTCATATTGCTGGCGGTGCGCCAGCACATAGTCGACGGCAAGCATCGAATGCTCCCCGCCCACGGCGGAGATGATCGCCGCGCTGGTCGTCTTGCCCGGCTCGTCCGTCATGGCGAGGTCCAGCGCCTTCTTCGCCAGCGCCTCATCCTTGGCGACGCCCAGCAGCGCGAAGACCGTGCTCTTTTCGAGGTCCGTCTTCGCCCCATTGGCCATGGCGCGCAGCCTGTCCCAGGTCGCGGCGTCGGCATTCTCGGCAATGATCCGCAGCCAGACATTGCGCAGCGGCCCGTCCAGCGCCGCCGGATTGCCGGCCAGCGCGGCGAAGCGCCTGTTCGCCTCCGCCACCACGGCCTTGTCGCCCATGCCGCCCAGCGTCGACACCAGCGCCGACCGCAGGACCGGCACCTGCGGATTCTCGCCCGGCCTGGCGTCGAAACCAACGGTCGCCAACACAGGGCTCAGCTTTTTCGAGGCATAGGCGGCAACCCGCGCCTGCGCGGCCTTGTCGCTCTCCAGCATCATATGGGCGCTGTCGAGATAGTCCGGCACCTCCGCCAGCACGGCGGGGCTGGCCGTCGCGGGCACGGCGTCGATCAGGTCGAGGGCCAGTCCCATGGGCTGATAGCCGCCCAGACCAAGCTGGAAATTGTCCGCCAGCAGGCCGATCTGGTCCATGGAGGCGAGCTTGGTGAAGTCCTTCGCAAGGGCCTTCACATTCGCCTCCGGATAGAGCGAGCGATAATAGCCCGTCTGCCCCGCATTGATGATATAGGCGCCGCAGCCCGGCAGCGTGACCTGCGCCGAGCCATTGAGGATCAGCCGCTGCTGCGCCCCGCCGCCCGCTTGACCGATAGCCTGGGCCATCACCGGCACATTCCATTTGAGCGGCACCTTGTCCTTGCGATCGCGGCTGAACTCGCCCTGCGAAAGCGACAGGATGGTCGAACCGCCCTGGCACTGGGCGCTGTCCACCTTCACCAGCGGAATGCCCGGCTGGCTGGTGAAATCATGCGCGATGCCCACCACGCCCTTGGCGCCCGCGCCCTCGACCGCTTTCCAGAGGTCGTCGGTCACGGTGTTCCCATAGGCATGCTGCTTCATATAGGCGCGGATGCCCGATCGCCACGCATCCTCCCCGGCAAAGCCCTCCAGCATGGTGATGACCGCCTCACCCTTTTCATAGGTGATGTCGTCGAACGCCTGGTTCACCTCATCGACGGTGTGGATCTTCTGGAGGATCGGGTGGGTCGTCGCCAGCGAATCGAGGCTCATCGCCCGCTCGCGGCCATTGACGCGGGAAAGCAGCATTTCCCATTCGGGGTTGAGCTTGTCCGTGACCTTGGTCGCCATCCAGCTTGCGAAACCCTCGTTCAGCCAGAGGTCGTCCCACCAGGCCATGGTGACGAGATCGCCGAACCACTGGTGCGCCATTTCATGCGCGACGATGGAATAGATGGTCCGCCGCGTGCTTTCCGACGTGAAGCGCGGATCGACCAGCAGCGCGCGTTCGAAGGTGAAGATCGCGCCCCAATTCTCCATGGCGGAGAAGAACTGGCTCTGTCCCGGCCCGGCGACATTGTCCAGCTTGGGCAGCGGGAAGGGCACGCCGAAATAGTCGTTATAATAAGGCAGGATCGCCGCCGAAGCGTCGAGCGCGAGTTGCGCCTTCCCCGTATTCCCCTTGCCGGTGATCACGCCGACCTCGGTCGCGCCCGCCTGTTTGGTGGCGCGCTCCAGTTCGCCCAGACCAAAGAACAGCAGATAGGAGGACATTTTGGGGCTGGTGCCGAAAGTCACCAGCTTCTTCCCCGATCCGGCGTCGCTGCTGCCCTTGACCGGCATGTTGCTGACCGCAAGCTGGTCGGCGGGGATGACGGCGGAAAGGTCGAAGGTCGCCTTGTAGCTCGGCTCGTCGAAGCTCGGCACGAAACGGCGGGCGTCGGGCGCCTCGAACTGGGTGAAGAGGGCGCGCTTCGCCTGACCCGCATTGTCGGTATAATCGAGCGCGAACAGGCCATTCGCCTGCGTATTGATGATCCCCGCATAGTCGATGGCAAGCTTGTAGCTGCCCGGCTGGACCGGCTTGCCGAAGTCGAAGGTGACGGTCTGCGCGTCGGCGTCGATCTTCGCGGTTCCCTTTACCGCCTTGCCCTTTGCGGGAGTCAGGGTGACGCTGCTCACCGTCAGGTCGGCGGCGTTCAGCACCAGCGCAGGCATCGCCTGCGTCACGGTGACGTCGATGGTCGTCTTGCCCGTGAACTTCAGATTGGCCGCATCGGGGGTGACGGTGATGGCATAATGGCTTGGCGCGGCGCCACGGGGCAATTGGGTGGTCACGCCCGCGGCGGGTCCGGCAGGCGCCGTCTGCGCCAGCGCCGGCATCGCCATGGCAAGCGGCGCGGCCGCCAGCATCAGCGGAAGGATCTTCGAAAAGGACATGAGGTTCGCAACTCCGACAGGTTGGAACGGCGCGGCAAAAGCTTCGCGCCAGGATGACAGGGGGATCGCCCCTTTCGCTTCACCGGTCAAGCCGGGCGTCCCACCGATGATGTCGTTGGTCGAATGTTGTTGTTCGTTTGTCAAACAAAGAGCTTCGTCATCCCAGCGAAAGCTGGGATCTCAGGCCGCTACGCGATGAAGTCGGACAAATCCCGCCACTCAGGATTGCTCTGCTCGATCAACTGAAGCTTCCAATCCCGCTTCCAGGCCTTCAGCGCCTTCTCCCGGGCGATGGCGTCATCGACCCGGCCATGCTCCTCGGCCAGCACCAGCCGATGCAGATTATATTTGCGACAGAAATCCGAACCCATGCCGCGACGGTGCTGATCGACGCGAACGGCAAGGTTGGTGGTAATCCCTACATACAACACGCCACGGGGCTTGTTTGTCATGATATAGGTCCAGCTTCGCCTCGCGGTCACGCATTGCCTCCTGAGATGCCAGCTTTCGCTGACATGACGACAAGGGCGGCTCAACCCCGCCCGCGATAGCCCGGCACATCCTGCGACGGCAGCCATAGCCCCGCCGGCGGCTCGCCCGATTGCCAGAACACATCGATGGGAATGCCCCCGCGCGGATACCAGTATCCGCCGATGCGCAGCCAGATCGGGTTCATCTCCGCGAACAGCCTCTCCCCGATCCCGACCGTGCAATCCTCATGGAAGGCGGCATGGTTGCGGAAGGAGCCCAGGAACAGCTTCAGCGACTTCGATTCGACGATGGTTGCGGCGGGCGCATAGTCGATCACCAGATGGGCGAAGTCCGGCTGCCCCGTCACTGGGCAGAGCGAGGTGAATTCCGGCGCGGTGAAGCGCACCAGATAGGGCTTTCCCGGCCGGGGATTGGGCACATAGTCGAGCACGGCGTCTTCGGGACGCGCAGGCAAGGCACTGGCCTGGCCCAGATGAAGTGGAGTCGGCATGTCAGTCATGGCAGGCCATCTACGCCATTGCACGGCAGATGTCATCGCCGCGCCTCTCTTGCCTTTCGTTCATGGCGGGTTCACTTGGGCGGATGCCTTGGCTGCCACCCATGGGGTTCCGCTTCTCGCTTCTGTTCGCCGCGCCGCTGCTGCTGGCCACGCCTGCCTTCGCCCAGCAGGAAAATAGCGCCGATCCGGTCTTCAACCTGCCTCGCACCCAGCCGCAGACCCAGACCAATCCCAATGCACAGGGGCCGGAACTGGACGTGTTTCGTGGCGCGCCCACCACGGTGACGCCGCCGCCGGTCGTCGCGCCGACGATCCAGCTTCCGCCCATCGCCGCCCCGGCGCCTGCCCAGCCGCAGCCGCAAAGCCAGCCCACCCGGCCATCCTCCCGGCCGGAGCGCGCGCCGCAAGCTGCACCGCAAGCTGCACCGCAGAGCCAGACCCCGGCCGAAAAACCCGCCCCCGCGGAGACGCCTCCGCCGCCATCCCCCATCGAAAACCAGAGCCTCCCCCCTGCCGACAACGCCACCGTCCCCAGCCCGACGCCGGCGCCGCTGGGCCCGCCTCAGCAGCCCCCCGCCCCCACATGGCCCTGGATCGCCGCCGCCGCAGCGGTCGCCGCCGTCCTGCTGATCGGAGCCCGCTTCCGGCTGCGCCGCCGCAAGCAGGGCGCGGCGGAGGAACCGCCCTACGAAGCCGAAGCCGCGCCGCCGCCCGTGCCGGCTACACCCCCGCCGCAAGCCAAGGCAATGCCTGCCCCGCCCGAACCCAAGCCCGCGCCCGACGATGCCGACCGCCCATGGATCGATCTCGCCATGGACGTGCAGGCCGCCCGCCTGACATTGCTGGGCGCGACCATCGCCTACCGGCTGACGCTCCACAATCGCGGCAGCCGCACGGCGGAGGACATCCTCGTCCGCAGCCTGATCGCCAATGCCGATGCGCAGCAACAGGCGCTGTTCCAGCCATTCTTCGCGGGCGAAACCGGCCTCCCCGTCCATTCGGTGGTATCCATCGCGCCCGGCGAGACGCAGAAGCTCAGCGGGGAAATGCGCCTGGACGCACAGGCGATCGCCGCCATCCCCATGGGCCAGCGGGCCCTGCTGATCCCGCTGATCGCCTTCGACGCCCGTTATAGCTGGACGGGCGACCGCGAAGGCACGGGACGCAGCGGCAGCGTCTTCATCGTCGGGGAAGAACAATCGCCCCCGGTCGAGCGCCTCTCCCCCTTCCGCCTTGACCTTGGCCCGCGCCAATACCGCACCCCCGGCAGCCGCGCGACCGCGCTCAACCTCTCCAGCTAAGGCCAATCGGCCCTTCCCACCTCCGCCCGCCGCTCCTAGAATGGCTCTGCGCCACCCATGCAGGTGGCCGAACGAGCGAGGGAGCAAGGGCACGCATGGACATATTGGTATCGACCGACTGGCTTGAGGGAGAATTGGGCAAGCCCGACCTCCGGATCGTCGACGCCAGCCTGTTCCTTCCCGGCGTGCCCCGCGATCCCGGGGCCGAGTTCGAGGCCGTCCATATCCCCGGCGCCGCGTTCCTCGACCTGCCAAGCCTGGCCGACGCGGAAGATCCGCGCCCCGGCATGCTGCCGACCGACGATTTCATGACGGAGCGCTGCCGCCGGCTGGGCATCGACGCGGACAGCCGGATCGTCGTCTATGACAACAGCCCCACCCACAGCGCGGCGCGCGGCTGGTGGATGATGCGCCTCTATGGCGTGGGCAAGGGCGCGGCGATCCTCGACGGCGGCCTGCCCAAATGGCTGGCGGAGGGACGGCCGACGGAAAGCGGCATGCCGGCGCCACCGCCCGGCAATGCCGTTGCGAAACGCGCCGTCGGGCAGGTCCGCACCAAGGAGGATCTTCTCGCCAACCTCGAAAGCCAGGCCGAACAGGTGCTCGACGCACGCGGCGCGGCACGCTTCACGGGGGAGGAGAAGGAGCCCCGCCCCGGCATGGCGTCGGGCCATATTCCGGGCAGCCGCAACATTCCCTCCTCCGCCTTCTATCATGCCGACAACAGCATGAAGCGGGGCGAGGACCTTCGCCGCCTGTTCCTGGACGCCGGGACCGATTTCGACCGTCCGATCATCACGAGCTGTGGCAGCGGCGTGACGGCGGCGATCCTGCTCGCGGGCCTCGAACTGCTCGGCAAGACCGACGTCACCCTCTATGACGGAAGCTGGTCCGAATGGGGGCTGGACCCGGCCACGCCGAAAGCGACCGGCCCCGCCGCATGAGCCAGGATGCCGACAAGCGGCGCGACCGCAAGCCCCTGACCCAGATCGCACAGGCAGGCCGCAAGCCCGAATGGACGGGCATGCCGGGCCAGCCCGGCGGCATCGTCAACCCGCCGGTGTGGCGGGCCTCCACCATTCTCTACGACGATGTCGCGCATCTGCGCAGCGCGGCGGGGCGCAGCACGCATGAACGCCTGTTCTACGGGCGCAAGGGCACGCCAACGGCATGGAGCCTGTCGGACGCCCTCACCGAAATGGAGCCGGGCGCCGAAGGCACCATGCTCTACCCATCGGGCGTGGCGGCCATCGCCTGCGCGCTGATGGCGGTGCTGAAACCCGGCGACCAGCTCCTGATGGTCGACAGCGCCTATGATCCGACCCGCAATTTCTGCGAGCAGATGCTGCGTCCGCTCGGCATAGAGACGGTCTATTACGACCCGGCCGTGGGCGCCGGGATCGCGGACCTCATCACCGACGCCACCCGCGCCATCTTCCTGGAAAGCCCCGGCAGCCTGACCTTCGAGGTGCAGGACGTTCCCGCCATCACCGCCATAGCCCGCGACCGGGGCGTGGCGACCCTGATCGACAACACCTGGGCCACGCCCTGGTTCTTCCCGGCGCTCAGCCATGGCGTCGACATCAGCATCCTCGCCTGCACCAAATATATCGTCGGCCATAGCGATGTGATGATCGGATCGGTGACGGCCACCCCAGCCTTCTTCCCGAAAATCCGCCAGACCGCCTATCTGTTCGGCCAGATGACCAGCCCCGACGACGCCTGGCTCGCCGCGCGGGGCCTGCGCACCCTGGGCGTCCGCCTCAACCAGCACCAGGCGAGCGCCCTGCGCATCGCGCAATGGCTGTCGCAGCAGCCCGATGTCGCCCGCGTCCTCCACCCGGCCCTGCCCTCCTGCCCCGGTCATGCCCTGTGGCAACGCGATTTCACCGGCTCCAGCGGCCTGTTCAGCTTCGTCCTCAAGGGCGGCGATGAAAAGGCCCGCGCCGCCCTGATCGACGGTCTCGCCCATTTCGGCATCGGCTATAGCTGGGGCGGCTTCGAAAGCCTGGCCCTGCCCGTCGATCCTGCGCGCTACCGCACCGCCACCGCCTGGCAGGCGGAGGGGCCGCTCGTCCGGCTCCAGATCGGGCTGGAGGACAGCGACGACCTGATAGCCGATCTCGACGCGGGCCTTGCCCGCTTCCGGGCCATGCGCGGATGACGCCGGGCTTGCCCGATCTCCTGTCCCTGTTGCCGGGCGATCCCGCCATCGTCCATCCCCTGGTCGCGCTGGCGCTGGCCGTCGCCATCCATCTGGTCGCCAGCGCCGTCGCCCGGTTCGCCTCGCCGCGCCTGCGCCACCGCTTCCGCGCCCTGGGGGAGGCGCTGGCGGGGCATCTGCGCCCGATCCTGCGCCACGCCATCGCCGCCCTCGTCATGGCCCTGGCCGTCGCCTTCTGGCCGATCGGGGACTTCGCCCATCTGATCCTGAGCGCCGCGCTCGCCCTGTCCCTCTCGCTGCTGGCCGTCCACATATTGCGCAGCCTCGCCATAGCGCGCCTTGCCGTGCTGCCGATCGCCCTGCTGCTGTTCGTGATGGTCCTTTCCGGCAGCAGCGGCGGCTTCGCCCCGGTGGCGGACATGCTGGACGGCGTGGGCCTCGACCTCGGCAGGCGGCGCGTCACCCTGCTCGGGCTGGTCAGCATGGCCGCGATCTGCGTCGCGCTGTTCGCCCTGGTCCGCCTGGCCAACCGCATCGTCGGACGCAGCATCAGCCGCGCCCATGGACTGGACGCCACGCAGAAGCTGCTGGCGCAGAAGCTGGCCGCCATCGTCGTGGTCGTCGCCGCCTTCTTCATCGGCGTCGACCTGCTGGGGATAGACCTCACCGCCTTCACCGTCTTCTCCGGCGCGCTGGGGCTGGCCGTGGGTTTCGGCCTGCAGAAGACCTTCGGCAATCTGATCGCCGGGATCATCCTGCTGATGGACCGATCGATCAAGCCGGGCGACGTCATCGTCGTGGGCGACAGCTTCGGCTGGGTGAACAAGATCGGCGTGCGCGCCGTCAGCGTCATCACCCGCGACGGCAAGGAACATCTGATCCCGAACGAAAACCTGATGACGCAGGAGGTGGAGAACTGGTCCTATTCCGACCGCAACGTCCGCGTCCGCATCCCCGTCGGCATCGGTTATGACAGCGACCTGAAGCTGGCGCAGGAACTGATGCTGCGCGCCGCGCAGGAAAGCCCCCGCGTGCTCCGCAATCCCAAGCCCAATGTCTGGCTCACCGCCTTTGGCGAGAACCGGGTCGAACATGACATATTGGTGTGGATCAGCGACCCGGAAAGCGGCGTCGGCAATGTGAAGTCCGATGTGCTCGGCCGGCTCTGGCTGCTGTTCCGCGAACATGGCATCACCATCCCCTATCCGCAGCGCGTCATTCACGCGGCGCGGGATTCAGCGCCCCTTTTCCCCTAGCCGGCCAGTCCCGAATTGCGGCGAAAACCGTGCGCGGCCGCGCCCGGTGCCATAATCATGCCTGATTTTGTTGCAGACCAGCAACATTACAGCAGCAAACTTCATCGACCAGCAATAAAATCTTGTGCGCCGCAGCGGGGAAAGGCATCCCTCCTTCGTTGAGGCAACCCGGTCCATCCCGTGCAGGGCGATAGAGATCCGGGACCATGACGCAGGTGGGACGATCGCAGATACCATCAAGGGGAAATCATATGCGTAAGTCCATACTCGGCCTCTCGGCCCTTGCCCTTGCCGCCATGTCGGCACCGGCCTTCGCTCAGGACGAGCCCACTCCGGATCTCACCGTGACCGGCAACGCTGCCGTGGTCACGGATTATCGCTTCCGCGGCATTTCGCAGACGGACAAGCGCTTCGCATTGCAGGGCGGCCTCACCGTGACGCACAGTTCGGGCTTCTACGTCTCGACCTGGGGCAGCTCGATCGATGACTATGTCGCCGCTGGCAGCGATCAGGAACTTGACCTGATCGCCGGTTACTCCAAGACCGTCGGCGCGGCCACGTTCGATGTCGGCGTACTCTATTATTACTATCCCGGCTCGGGCGGCGGCAACACCGACTTCGTCGAGCCCTATGCATCGATCAAGGGCACCTTCGGCCCGGCGACCGCCAAATTGACCGCCAACTATGCTCCCAAGGCCAAGGCGCTCACCGTCGACGGCGTTCACAAGGAAGACAATCTGTACCTTGCCGGTGACCTGTCGGCCAGCATTCCGAATTCCCCGCTGGGCGTGTCGGCACATCTGGGCCACAGCTTCGGGCCGAGCTATCTCGTTCCCGTCGGCAAAGGCTATACCGACTGGAGCATCGGCGCGACCTACACCTGGAGCCATTTGACCTTCGGCGTCAGCTATGTGGACACCGACACCCATTTCCGGCCGAATGCTGGCGCTGGCAACTTCCGCGATGCCGCCAGGGGCGGCGTGGTAGGTTCGGTTACCGCGTCCTTCTGATCGCACGACAAGTTACGAAGGGCCGCGATCCATTTCGGTCGCGGCCTTTTTTTGTCCTTTGCAGCTCGCCTGCATGCAGGTCGCAACCTATAATGCGCCGATGACCGCCCTTTCGCTCATCCTCATCTTCCTCGCGACAGTCGTCGCGATGGAGGGCTTCGCCTATGTCATGCATCGCTGGGTGATGCACGGGCCGGGCTGGTTCCTGCACGCCAGCCACCATCGGGAACGCACCGGCCGCTGGGAAGCGAACGACCTCTATTTCGTGATCTTCGCCATGCCCTCCATCCTGCTGCTGCTGGGCGGCGTGCAGTGGCAGTGGGGCGACTGGGCGACGGCGATGGGCGCCGGCATCGCGGCCTATGGCGCCATCTATCTCGGCTTCCACGACATCATCGTCCATCGCCGCATCGGCCATCGCCACGTCCCCCGCTCCGCCTATATGAAGCGGATCGTCCAGGCCCATCGCCTGCACCATGCGGTGGAGACGAAACAGGGCTGCGTCAGCTTCGGCTTCCTCGTCGCGCCAAGCCCGGAAGCGTTGAAGCGCACACTCGCGCGGAACGGCAAGGCGGGGCTGCGCGCCGCCAAGGGCGCTTTGGAGAGCTGAACGGGCGAACGGAAGCTGCCCCGCCTTCTAAGCACTTCCCACTCCGCCGAAACCCCGGTAAGTGCCGGCAATGGCTTCGCATCCCGCGCCCATTGCGCGTTCGCTTTTCGTCTTTTCGATCTTCTATGGCGGCATGGTCTGCATTGCGGGCGTGCTCGGCAACAAGCAGGTGACGCTGGGGCCGCTGTCCGCCATCGGTCCCTGGTTCGGCCTTGGTCCGCTGGCGGTGGAGGCAGGCATATTCGCCTTCCTGCTGCTGGTGACGATTTCCAGCGCCGTGGCGGAACTGCATGGCCGCGCCGTCGCCAACCGGCTGGTGCAGGTGGGCTTCCTGCCGCTGATCGCCTCCATATTGCTGTCCATCGTCGTGCTGTCCGTGCCCGCCGCCAGCGACATGGACCCGGCAAGGCGCGACGCCTTCGCGCTGATGATGGGCGGCACGCCGCGCATCTGGCTGGGCGGGATCATCGCCTATGGCATTTCACAGACGCTGAACGTCACCCTCTTCGCCGCGCTCAAGGGGCGGGAGGGCAGCCGCCTGCTCTGGCTGCGCGCCGCGGTCGCAAGCATATTGTCGCAGATCGCGGATACCCTGCTCTTCGTCTCCATCGCCTTTTACGGCGTGTTCCCGATCGGAGAGCTGCTGCTGGGCCAGATGCTGGCGAAGATCACGCTGTCGGCGCTGCTGGTGCCGCCCGTCATCTATGCGCTGGTCGCGCTGGGGCGGCGGCTGGATCGTTAGCTTGCGGCTGGGCGCATAGTGCCCTATGCGCCCGCGCATGAACAGCAAGCACGCCCCCGATCCGGCGCTCCTCGCCAAGGCCGAAACCCTCGTCGAAGCATTGCCCTATATGCAGCGATATGCGGGCAAGACCTTCGTCGTGAAATATGGCGGCCATGCCATGGGCGATCCGGAGGCGGCGCGCGATTTCGCGGAGGATGTCGTGCTGATGAAGGCGGTCGGCATCAATGTCGTCGTCGTCCATGGCGGCGGACCGCAGATCGGCGCGATGCTGAAGAAGCTGGGCGTCGAATCGCAGTTCGTCGGCGGCCTGCGCGTCACTGACAAGGAAACCGCGCAGATCGCGGAAATGGTGCTGGCCGGATCGATCAACAAGGAGATCGTGGGCTGGATCTCCGGCGCTGGCGGCCGCGCGGTGGGCATTTCGGGCAAGGATGGCGGCCTGGTCCTCTGCGAAAAGGTGCTGGGCAAGCGGGAGGCGGACCCCAATTCCGGCATAGAACGCAATGTCGACCTGGGCTTTGTCGGCGATCCGGTGCGGGTCGACCGCAGCATCCTCGACACGCTGACGCAGAACGGGATCATTCCGGTGGTCGCGCCGGTAGGCATCGGCGCGGACGGGCACACCTACAATGTCAATGCCGACACCATGGCGGGCGCCATAGCGGCGGAATTGCAGGCGGCGCGCTTCTTCCTCCTCACCGACGTGGCGGGCGTGCTGGACAAGCAGGGCCAGTTGCTGACCGATCTCGACCCGGCGGCGATCCAGGGACTGGAGGAGGACGGCACCATCAGCGGCGGCATGATCCCGAAGCTGGAAACCTGCGTCCGTGCGGTGGAAGGCGGGGTGGACGCCGCCGTCATCCTCGACGGCCGGGTGCCGCATGCGATGCTGCTGGAAATCTTCACCGATCGCGGTGCGGGCACGTTGGTGCACCGGTGATCGGACGGTAAGGCCATGTGCTCCCGCCCGCGCAGGAGCACACTCATCTGCCTCTTCAACGTCCCTTGAGAAGCAGCGCCGGATCGGCCCAATGATAGCGCTGCTCCGGCAAAGTGCGCCCATCGGGACCGGCTTTGGCCGTATTTTCCACCACCAGCCCGCCGCGATGCCCATAAAATCCCCTCGCCGCATGATTGTCGGCATAGCACCAGAGGTACAGGCCGCTTCCGGGGAAATGCTCCAGCGACCATCGGGCCGCCTCGGCCAACAAGGCGCTGCCCAGCCCCTTGCCCCTGGCGTCCGGCAGGGCATGCAGATTGTCGACCAGCGTGCCCCAGCGCGGATGATCCGCGCCGACCAGGCAGGCGAAGCCGACCGGCCGCCCCTCCTCTTCCACGACGATGATCCGCTGTGTGGGCGCTGCTTCGGCCAGCCGCCGCCTCCAATGCGCCAACCGCTCCGCCTCGATCCCGCCCGCCAGATAGGCCGGGTCCATGAAATGCGCATAGGCGCTGCGCCAGCTTGCCACATGGCAGGCGGCGATCAGGGGAGCGTCCTCAGGCGTGGCGTCGCGAAATTCCATGGGGCGGGGTATAGCGGCGGGGCTGGCGAAATCCATGCCGCTGGCCGAACGGGCCTTGCATCTGGTGGAATAATCCCCCACCGCGCTGGCGATGCGGGCATCCCCTCGGCTCCATCGGCTTTGCTTTCCGCGATTTCCGGGCCGTCTGATGTTCCATCCGGCTTGAAATCGCTCTAGAGCGAATGCCCATCAGTTCGGAGATCGCATGGCCTACGCCCTCTATCAGATCATCGTCATCCTGCTCGATGTGCTGTGGTGGATCATCATCATCCAGGCCATCATGAGCTGGCTGATCGCCTTCAACGTCGTCAATCTCTCTAATGATTTCGTGCGCACCGTGATGGTCGCGCTGGATCGGATGACGGCGCCCATCTACAATCCCATCCGCCGGGTGCTGCCGGACCTGGGCGCGCTCGACCTGTCGCCCATGGTCGTGCTGCTGGGCATTCTCATCATCCGCCAGGCCATATTGCCGCCGCTGTTCGGGCTGGTGTGACGGTCTGGAGCCGGGACGGCGACGATCTCCTCCTCTCCGTCCGCCTGACGCCGGGCGCGACGCGGGAGGAGGTCGGCGGCGTCTGGACGGACGACAGGGGCGCGGCGTGGCTGAGCGCCCGCGTCCGCGCCGTGCCGGAAAAGGGCAAGGCCAATGCGGCGCTGATCGCGCTGCTGGCGAAGCGGCTGGATTGGCCCCGCAGCGCGATTTCGCTGGAATCGGGCGACACCAACCGGCTAAAGCGGCTGCGGATCAAGGGGGGCGGTGAAGCGTTGGCCTATGGCCGGCTCTCCACCATTATCGAAGAACAGGGTGAAGCATCATGACCATCGGCAAGATCATCGACGGCAAGGCCTTTGCGGAGACGCTTCGCGGCAAGGTCGCGGACGGGGTCGGCGCTTTCATAGCGAAGACGGGACGCAAGCCAGGTCTGGCCGTGGTGCTGGTGGGCGAGGACCCGGCCAGTTCCGTCTATGTCCGCAACAAGGGCAAGATGACCGTCGCCGTGGGCATGGAAAGCATGGAGTTCAAGCTGCCCGCTTCCATAGGCGAGGAGGAATTGCTGGACCTGGTCGAGGAACTGAATGCCGACGACCGGGTGGACGGCATCCTCGTCCAGTTGCCGCTGCCGTCGCACATCAACGAAGCATCGGTGATCGGCACGATCGATCCCGCCAAGGATGTGGATGGGTTCCATGTCGTCAATTCGGGCCTGCTCGCCACCGGGCAGGAGGCGCTGGTGCCCTGCACGCCGCTGGGCTGCATCATGCTGCTGAAGGATGAGCTGGGCGACCTTTCCGGCCTGGAGGCGGTGGTCGTCGGCCGCTCCAACATCGTGGGCAAGCCGATGGCGCAATTGCTGCTGGCGGAAAATTGCACGGTCACCATCGCGCACAGCCGCACGCGGGACATCGCCTCGGTGGTGCATCGCGCCGACATCGTCGTCGCCGCCGTGGGCCGGGCGGAAATGGTGAAGGGCGAGTGGATCAGGCCCGGCGCGACCGTGATCGACGTCGGCATCAACCGCGTCACCGATACGGATGACGGCAAGAGCCGGATCGTCGGCGACGTCGCCACGGCCGAGGCGCTGGCGCATGTCCGCGCCATCACCCCGGTGCCGGGCGGCGTCGGGCCGATGACCATCGCCGTCCTGCTGCGCAATACGCTGGTGGCGGCGCATGCGCGGGCCGGACTGCCCAAGCCGGAGGGGCTGTGAAGGCGCGCGCCGCGCTTCTTGCCCTGACATTGCCGGCGCTGGTGGGCGCGCGCCCGCCCATGCGTTATCAACCCGATCCCAGTTCCGTGTTCGCCGCCGAACTCGCCTTCAACCGGCTGGCGCAGCAGAAGGGGCAATGGACCGCCTTCCGCGCAACGGCGGCGGACGAGGCGGTGATGTTCGTGCCGCAGCGGGTGCTGGCGAAGCAATGGCTGAAGGGCCGCGCCGATCCGCCCGCCCCGGTAAGCTGGACGCCGTCGGCCATCTATGTGTCCTGCGACGGCAATCTGGCGGCCAGCACCGGCGGCTGGAAGCGGCCGGACGGATCGGTCGGCTATTTCACCACCATCTGGCAACGGGACAGGAAGGGCGAATGGAAATGGATCATGGACCATGGCGACACGCTCGCCAGCGCCCGTGAAGCGCCCGAATTCCTCATCGGCAAGGTCGCGACCTGCAAGCGCGGCCGCGCCGGCGACGGCCCCCGGTCGGCCGTTCCCCCTCCGGATCGCAAAACGGGCGGGATACAGCCGGTTCCCGGCGACGAAAGCCTGAGCTGGAGCGCAGAAGCCGCCCCGGACGGCAGCCGCCGCGTGACCGTGCGCATGTGGAACGGCACCGGCTATGAAACGGTGATCGACGACAGGGTGGCCGCGGCGCCATGACGGAACTGTTCATCTCCGCCTTCGTCACCCTGTTCGTGGTGATCGACCCGCCGGGCTGCGCGCCGATCTATGCCAGCCTCACCACCGGCGCGACGCAGATCCAGCGGCGCGGCATGGCGATCCGCGCCGTGGCCATCGCCGCAGGCATCCTGCTGCTGTTCGCGCTCTGGGGCAAGCAGTTGCTGGGCGTGCTGGGAATAGAGCTGGACAGTTTCCGCATCGCGGGTGGGATCATGCTGTTCATCATCGCCATGGACATGGTGTTCGAAAAGCGCACCCAGCGGCGAGAGGACCGGGCCCAGAAGATCGCGGAAACGCCCGAGGTCGAGGATGTTTCGGTCTTCCCCATGGCGATGCCGATGATCGCCGGGCCGGGTTCGATCGCCACGGTCATGCTGCTGATGTCACGGGCGGAAGGGCTGAGCGAGCGGCTGGTGGTGATCGGCGCGGTGGTCGTGACGCTGGTGCTGATGCTGGGGTCGCTGCTGGCGGCGGGGCCGATCATGGCGCTGCTCGGCGCCAAGATCGAAGCGGTGATCACGCGGCTGCTGGGCGTCCTGCTGGCGGCACTGGCCGCTCAGTTCGTGATCGACGGGCTGAAGGCCAGTTTCTAAAGCGCACCGCGTTAAATCGGGCGCGGGCAGGAGCCGGTCGACACGTCTGGACCGCGCAGACGGAAGAAACTTCAGCCGCCCGTCGCCCAATGACGGAATGGACTCAGCGGCTCCACCGGGCCCAGATCGCGGTGGGCAGCATCAATCCGCGCGCCTCTTCGCGCACCGCCAGTTCGCCCGCTTCCACGGTGCCCGGCAGATCGGCAAAGGCCTGGCGCAGCAATTCCCCGATGGCCAGCGCCGACATGCGCACGGCATAGACGGTCAGGAACAGAAAGCGGCTGTCCGCATCCAGCAATTGCCGGCAATGGGCGATCAGCCCCGGCAGATCCTCCTCCAGCCGCCAGACCTCTCCATCGGGCCCACGGCCATATTTGGGGGGATCGAGCAATATGCCGTCATAGCGCCGCCCGCGCCGCACCTCGCGCGCGACGAACTTCGCCGCATCGTCGACGATCCAGCGGACCGGCCGGTCCTCCAGCCCCGACAGCGCGGCGTTGGCCCGCGCCTGCGCCACCGACTTCTTGGAGGCATCGACATGCACCATCTGCGCGCCCGCCGCCGCCATGGCCAGCGTGCCGACGCCGGTATAGCCGAACAGGTTCATCACCTGCGCCTGATCCCCGGCGCTGACCTTGTCCGCGACCTTGCCGCGCATCCAGTCCCAGACCGGCGCCATGTCGGGAAAGAAGCCCAGATGGCGAAAGGGCGTGCAACTCGCCTGAAACGTCACCTCGTTCCAGCGCAGGGGCCAGCCTTCGGCCGGCACGGGGCGCTCGTAGAACCAGCGCCCGCCGCCCTCCTCGTCGGAACCGGGGACGAATTCGCCGTCGGCCTGCCAATCGTCCTGCGCGGGCGCCCACATCGCCTGCGGCTCCGGCCGGATGAAGCGGTGACGGCCATAGCGCTCCAGCTTCCGCCCATGACCCGAATCGATCAGGCCATAGTCCGGCCAGGGCTCACCGATGAGGGTCTGAAGGTTCACCTCAGCCCCTCGGCGTCGCCCGCTCCGCGACATAGGCCGTGACCGCGTCGAAGGTGCCGGGCAGCTTGGCATAGGCCTCTTCCCGCGCGAACAGATCGCCCACGCGCGAAGGCAGCGAGGGGCGGATTCCCGTGGCCCGCTCGACCGCCGTGGGGAACTTGGCCGCATGCGCCGTCGCCAGCGTGACCACCGGCACCGCCGGGTCGAGGTCGATCGCCCGCGCCGCCGCCAGGCCGACCGCGCTGTGCGGATCGATCACCTGCCCCGCCGCGTCATAGGCCCAGCGCATCGCCATGGTCATGGCGTCGGCATCGACCCGCGCCGACGCGAACAGCGCCGATGCGCCGTCCCGCTGCGCATTGGTGAGGCGCATCGCCTTGCTCGCCTCGAATCCCTTCATCTGCTCCGCCAGCGCCCTGCCGTCGCGCCCGCCCGCGTCGAACAGCAGCCGCTCGAAGTTCGAACTGACCTGAATGTCCATGCTGGGGGTGGCGGTCGCCACCACCTGCCCCTGGCTATAGTCACCCTCCGACAGCGCGCGGTGGAGGATGTCGTTGACGTTGGTCGCGACCATCAGCTTCGCGACCGGCAAGCCCATCTTCGCCGCGACATAGCCCGCGAACACATCACCGAAATTGCCGGTGGGGACGGAGAAGGCGATGGCGCGTTCGGGCGCGCCCAGACGGACCGCGGCGTAGAAATAATAGACGACCTGCGCCATCAGCCGGGCCCAGTTGATGCTGTTCACCGCCGACAGGTTGAAACGGCGCGCGAAGCCGGCGTCGTTGAACATCGCCTTCACCAGCGCCTGCGCGTCGTCGAAGCTGCCGTCGATGGCGATATTGTGGACATTGGGCGCCAGCACCGTGGTCATCTGCCGCCGCTGCACGTCCGACACGCGGCCGTCCGGATGCAGCATGAAGATGTCGATCTTCTCACGTCCGGCGACCGCATCGATCGCCGCCGATCCGGTGTCGCCGGAGGTCGCGCCGACGATGGTCAGATGATCGTCCCGACGCGACAGGAAGCGCTCGAACAACTGGCCCAGCAGTTGCAGCGCCACATCCTTGAACGCCAGCGTCGGCCCGTGGAACAGCTCCAGCAGCCAATGCCGGTGGTTGAGCTGCACCAGCGGCGTCACCGCGTCATGGCTGAACCGGCCATAGGCGGCGGTGCACAACTCCCGCAATTCCTCTTCGCCCAGCGATCCGGCGACGAAAGGCGCCATGACCCGTACCGCCGTTTCGACATAGGAAAGGCCCGAAAGCGCGCGAATCTGGTCTGCGGAGAAGCTGGGCCAGCTTTCCGGCACATAGAGACCGCCATCGGACGCCAGCCCGGCCAGCGTCACATCCTCGAACCCGAGCGCAGGCGCGCTCCCTCTGGTGCTCACATAGTGCATGATGGGGTAGCGCGGTAACGCCGGACGCGCCTTCGGGCAAGCATTAAGGTCGCGGCGTCCGTCTGCGCAACGCGAGGAGGTAGATGACCGCCGCGATGCCGGCGAAGAAGAACCATTGCACGGCATAGGCCAGATGGTTGTTGGGCACGTCGGCGGCGGTGGGCGGCGCCAGCGGCTTGAGACCCGGCACCGGTTCTCCGGCGATCAGCATGGGCCGCAAGGGCATGGCCCGGCCGCCGATCCGCGACAGGAGCGAGCGGTGATCGGGTTCCTCCCCGATCCAGCCGCGCATCTGACCGCCCTGCCATTGGGGCTTGGCGTCCGGCGTCCTGGCGACGCCCGCCGCCACCAGCACACCCGGCCCCTCGATGCCCGTCGCGCATTCGGCAATATAGCGGTAGCCGACCGATCCATCGGCGGCCCGCCCGGCTTCGCTGCGCCAACGGACGACGCGAAGGCAGTGGGCGGAGGAGCGCCGGAACAGAAGTTCGGGCGGCACGGGCGGATGGGCGGGAAAGGCGATGGCAGGCTTGGACGGATTCGCCGCGACCAGGCTCAGCGTCGCCTCCTTCTCCGCCCGGCGTTGAAGCTGCCAGACGCCAAGACCGATCATCACCAGCACCGCCGCCGCGACAATCAGCGTCGGGACAAGAGGCAGGCGGCGGCTCATGCCTCGCGGTCCCCGGCGGTCAACCGTCCCTCGCGCGCCTTGTTGCGATATTCCAGGATGAGCAGCGCGCCCTTCGCCACCCGCAGGCTGCCGATCACGGCCAGGACGGTCAGCGGCGTCCAGAGCAGGATGTGCAGCCAGAGTGGCGGGTGGACCTTCAATTCCAGCATCAGCGCCATCGCCACCATCAGCGCGCCGATGATCAGTGTCAGGAAGGCGGCAGGGCCGTCCCCGACATTGAACTGGCCATAGTCCAGCCCACAGGACCGGCACGAAGCGGCAAAGCGAACGGGCCCCGCGAACAGCGTCGACGCGCCGCATCGCGGACAGGCGCCCATGGCCGAAGCGATCAACAGCGGCTGCGGCATGGGGGATTGGGGATCTGGCGAGGACATGGGGTCAGGCATAATGCCCGCTGCCGAAAAAGAAAACGGCCGGAACAGGTCCGGCCGTCTTTCGCAAATCCATCGGCGGAAGGATCAACCGCCGTGGACCGGCGCGCCCCAGCCGCCCCAGACATAGATGGCGACGAAGAGGAACAGCCACACCACGTCGACGAAATGCCAGTACCAGGCAGCCGCCTCGAAACCGAAATGCTGGCGCGGGGTGAAGTCGCCCCTGTGCGCGCGGATCAGGTTCACCAGCAGGAAGATGGTGCCGATCAGCACGTGGAAGCCGTGGAAGCCCGTCGCCATGTAGAAGGCGGAGCTATAGGGGCTGCCGCCGAAGGGGAACGGCGCATGGGCATATTCATAGGCCTGGATGGAGGAGAAGAGGACACCCAGGATGACCGTGAGCGTCAACCCCTTCTTCAGCCCCTCGCGGTCGCCGTGGATCAGCGCATGGTGCGCCCAGGTGACGGTCGTGCCCGAGCAGAGCAGGATCAGCGTGTTGAGCAGCGGCAGCTCGAAGGCGTTCATCACCTCGATGCCCTTCGACGGGAACAGGCCCTCGATCGGCGCCAACTGGCTGGGGAAGAGCGAGAAGTCGAAGAAGGACCAGAACCAGCCCACGAAGAACATGACTTCCGACGCGATGAACAGGATCATGCCGTAGCGCAGGTGAAGCTGCACCACCGGCGTATGATCGCCCGCATGCGCCTCCGCGATGACATTGGCCCACCAGCTGTACATGGTGAACAGCACACCCGCGACGCCGATCAGGAACACCCAGCCGCCGCCGGCGGGCAGCGCATCGGGATGCATCCACATGATCGCGCCGAAAGCCATGACCAGCGCCGACATGGAGCCGAAAAAGGGCCAGATGCTGGGCGGAAGAATATGATAATCGTGGTTCTTGGCGCCTGCCATGACGTTTCTCATCCCCGTTCGCGTTATGATTGTGCCTTAGCTTGGCTTCTTGTCCTGCTCAACAGGATAGAAGGTGTAGCTGAGCGTGATTTCCTGCGTGTCCTTATTGTCGGCGTCCGTCAATATCTTCGGGTCGACATAATAGATCACCGGCATGCGCACCTGCTCCCCCGGCTGCAGCGTTTGCTGGGTGAAGCAGAAGCACTGGATCTTGGTGAAATAGGCGCCCGCCTGGAGCGGCGTGACGTTGAAGCTCGCGGTCCCCGTCACCGGCTTGTCCGACATGTTCTTCGCTACAAAGATCGCCATGTTGCGCGCGCCGACCGTCACGGTCTGGGTGCGGCGTTCGGGATGGAACTGCCACGGCATGCCCGGCGCCACATTGGAATCGAAGCGGATCGACATGCGGTGGCCCACCGCTTCCCTGACCTGCACATCGGCGGCCGCCCGCTGCGTGGTGCCGCCGAAGCCGGTCTGCTCGCAGAAAATGCGGTAGAGCGGCACGGAAGCGAAACCCAGGCCCAGCATGGAGAGACCGACGCCCGCCATGCCGATCATGGTCCGCCGGTTGCGGCGGTCCCGGTCGAAAGGCGATGGCGGCAGGCTCGCCATCACTGGCCGCCGCCGATCTTGGCGATGGTGATCGCGTAGAAAAGGATGACCAGCGCGCCCAGCAGCACGCCCGTCACGATGGCGCGGGATTTCTGCCGCGCGCGGACCTGCCGGTCTTCCTCGGGGGTCATGCGGCCACCCAGCGGTCAACGACCACCGCGCCGAAGAGGAGGAAGAGGTAGAGGACCGAATATTTGAACAGGCGCTTTTCCGGGGTCATGCGCGCGGGATCGCTCTCGCGCCGGCGGAACACCTGAAAGGCCAGGGCCACGAACAGCGCCGTGCCGAGCAGGGCCGTGGTGCCATAGATGGGCCCGGTAAGGCGCAGCAGGACCGGCGCCATGGCGGCGACGGCCATGATCGCGGTGTAGAACCAGATCTGGCGCCGCGTCGCCACCTCGCCGGACACGACCGGCAACATGGGAATGCCGGCGGCGGCATAATCCGTCTTCACGAACAGGGCCAGCGCCCAGAAATGGGGCGGCGTCCAGAAGAAGATCAGCATGAACAGCGCAACCGGCAGGGCGCCGATGTCGCCCGTCACCGCCGCCCAGCCGATGACGGGGGGGAAGGCGCCCGCCGCGCCGCCGATGACGATGTTCTGCGCCGTCCTGGGCTTGAGCCAGATGGTGTAGACGAAGACGTAGAAGAGGATCGACACGGTCAGCACCGCCGCCGCCAGCCAGTTGGTCGCGACGCCCATCAGCAGGACCGAGAAGAAGGAGAGCCCAACACCGAAATGCAGCGCCGACTGGCGGTCCATCCGCCCGGCCGGCAGCGGCCGGTTGGCCGTGCGCTTCATCTTCGCGTCGATGTCGGCTTCATACCACTGGTTGAGCGTCGCCGCGGCGCCCGCGCCCAGCGCGATGCAGAGAATCGCCGTGAAGGCCAGAACCGGGTGGATATGCCCCGGCGCCGCGAGCAGACCGCACAGCCCGGTAAAGACGACCAGCGTCATCACCCTGGGCTTGGTCAGCGCGACGAAGTCCCGCCAGTGCGCGGGAATCACAGGAGCCGAACCTTCGGTCATGATCGGCGTGCTTGCCATAATCTCCTCATGCGGTAACCCGGCGCGACGGCCGCGCCGGGATCGCCCTGATTCCGGAATTGGCGGCCTTTACGCCAATCCGGGCGTCCCGGCAAACCGGAACGCCCTTGCCTGCGGTCAGTCGATGACCGGCAGCGTCTCGAACTGGTGGAAGGGCGGCGGGCTGGACAGGGTCCATTCCAGCGTCGTGGCGCCTTCGCCCCACGGATTGCCCTCCGCCTTCTTGCCGGCGACCAGCGACCAGACAAGGTTGACGAAGAAGATCAGCATGCCGGCCGCCATGATCTCATAGCCGTGGCTGGCGACCTTGTTCCAATAGGCGAAGGCTTCCGGATAATCGGGATAGCGGCGCGGCATGCCCGACAGGCCGAGGAAGTGCATCGGGAAGAACAGCATGTTCACGCCGACGAAGAACACCCAGAAGTGCAGATGGCCGAGGAACTCGTTGTACATCCGGCCCGACATCTTCGGGAACCAGTAGTAGAAGCCGGCGAACAGCCCGAACACCGCGCCCAGCGACAGCACATAGTGGAAATGCGCGACCACATAATAGGTGTCGTGCAGCACGTCATCCACGCCGCCATTGGCCAGCACCACGCCGGTGACGCCACCCACGGTGAACAGGAAGATGAAGCCCAGAGCCCAGACCATCGGGGTCTTGTAGCTGATCGACCCGCCCCAGATCGTCGCGATCCAGGAGAAGATCTTGATGCCGGTCGGCACCGCGATCACCATGGTGGCGGCGGTGAAGTACATCTTCACGTTGACCGACATGCCGGTGGTGAACATGTGGTGCGCCCAGACGACGAAACCGACGACGCCGATCGCGACCATGGCGTATGCCATGCCGAGATAGCCGAAGACCGGCTTGCGGCTGAAGGTCGAGACGATCTGGCTGATGATGCCGAAGCCCGGCAGGATCATGATGTACACTTCGGGGTGGCCGAAGAACCAGAAGAGATGCTGGTACAGTTCCGGATCGCCGCCGCCGGCGGCATCGTAGAAGGTCGTGCCGAAATTACGGTCGGTCAGCAGCATGGTGATCGCGGCGGCAAGCACGGGAAGCGCGAGCAGCAGCAGGAAGGCGGTGACCAGCACCGACCAGACGAACAGCGGCATCTTGTGCAGGGTCATGCCCGGCGCGCGCATGTTGAGGATGGTCGTGATGAAGTTGATCGCGCCCAGGATCGAGCTGGCGCCCGCGATGTGCAGCGACAGGATCGCCATGTCGACCGCCGGCCCCGCCGAGCCGCTGGTGGAGAGCGGCGCATAGACTGTCCAGCCGGTGCCCGCGCCGTTTCCGGTGCCGCCGGGCACGAAGGTCGAGCCGAGGAGCAGGACGAAGGCGGGGATGAGCAGCCAGAAGCTGATATTGTTCATCCGCGGGAACGCCATGTCCGGCGCGCCGATCATGATCGGCACGAACCAGTTGCCGAAGCCGCCGATCATCGCTGGCATCACCATGAAGAAGACCATGATGAGGCCATGGGCGGTGATCAGCACGTTCCACAGGTGATAGGCCTGGTCCAGCGTCGCTTCGGGACCGTCGCTGAACTGCGCCCAGGTCTGGAGATACTGGATGCCCGGCTGCGCCAGTTCGGCGCGCATCAGGCCGGAAATCGCGCCGCCGATGATGCCGGCGATGATCGCGAAGATCAGGTAGAGCGTGCCGATGTCCTTATGGTTGGTCGACATGAACCAACGCTGGAAGAAGGCCGGCTTGTGGTCGGCGTCATGATGCTCATGAGCATGATCGCCGTGATGATCTGCGGTAATGGTGGTCATGGCGTCTATGCCCTTACATCAAAGCTTGGCGGCAGGAGCGGCGGCGGGCGCGGCGGCTTCGGCCGTGGCCGCGGGTGCGGCGGCCTTCAGCGTGCCGCCCTGCGACAGCAGCCACTGGTCGAACTGCGCGGGCTCCAGCGCCTCGATCGCGATCGGCATGAAGCCGTGGCGCGCGCCGCAAAGCTCGGAACACTGGCCGTAATAGACGCCCGGCTTCTCGATGGTGAAGCTCTTCTCATTCAGGCGGCCCGGCACCGCGTCCATCTTCACCCAGAGCGAGGGGACCGCGAAGCTGTGGATCACGTCGGCGCCGGTGATGATCAGCTTGATCGGGCGGCCGACCGGCAGGACCAGACGATTGTCGGGCGCCAGCAGATAGGGCTCGCCATTCGCCTCCGCCTTGTCCTTGGGCAGCATGTTCGAAACGAATTCCGGAATGCCGTTGTCGGGATATTCATAGCCCCAATACCATTGATAGCCGGTGACCTTGACGGTCAGCGCATCCTTGGGGGCGGGCTTGTACTGGTCCGCCAGCAGGCCGATCGACGGCACGGCGATGGCCAGCAGGATCACGACCGGCACCACGGTCCAGATCACCTCGATCACCGTATTGTGCGATGTCTTGGACGGCGTCGGATTGGCGCTGCGGCGGAACCGGACCATCACATAGAGCATCAGGACCAGGACGAAGATCGAGATGATGGTGATGATCGGCACCAGCATCACGTCATGCAGCCAGCGCGCCGTGTGCCCGGTGGGCGAGAACTGCTTCTGGAGGGTGATTTCGCCCGGCATCGGCATGCCGATGCCCGGAGTGGGCTTCATCCGGGGCGGCGCGGCCACCTTCGCCGCGGGCGCGGCATCCGCGGCGGACGCCGCTGCATTGCCGGCCGAATCGGCGGCCGCGGCTTCGTTCCCGGCGGCTGGAGCCGCGACGGCGGCATTGTCCTGGGCCAGTGCCGGACCGTTCATGGCGAGCGTGGGCGCAAAGGCCAACAACCCGGCGAGAACGAGCGATTTCACCTTGTTCATAAGCGTCTTCTTACCCCGTAACCCCTTGGCGCCGCTGCAACGAAGACACACGCATACACGTCCCCCCCGCCCGTATCGGTCTGCCGCGGCTTATAAGCATCTTTTTTTACGCCTCAAGCTTCCACAACCAGATTTTCTTCGCTGTTGCAACGCCTAGTTGGTGAGCCTATCTCGCTCTCCGCGCACAGGGGCGCGATCATGGGGCGACCCATGAAGGGTAAGCCATGGATCGAAGACACGGATGACCGACGAGGAAGTATTAGCGGAATTCAGGGCTGCGGGCGCGTTGCTGGAGGGGCATTTCATTCTGTCCTCGGGCCGCCGCAGCGCCAATTACCTGCAGTGCGCGCGCGTGCTGATGAACGCGGAACGCGCGGGGCGGCTGGCGCGCGCCACGGTGCAGAAGCTGCCGCGCGAACTGCGGCAGGAAATCGACCTGGTGGTCTCCCCTGCCATGGGCGGCCTCATCATCGGCCATGAAATCGGCCGCGCGCTCGACAAGGATGCCGTATTCCTGGAACGCCCCGAAGGCACGTTCGAACTGCGCCGCGGCTTCGCCATCGCGCCGGGGCAGAAGGTGCTGATGGTGGAGGACGTCGTCACCACCGGCCTCTCCTCCCGCCAGGCGATAGAGGCGGTCGAGGCGGAGGGCGGCATCGTCATAGCGGAAGCCGCGCTGGTCGACCGTTCCGCTGGAGAGGTGGAGCTGGGCGTGCCCTTCTATCCGCTCGTCAGCATCAACTTCCCGGTCTACGACGCCGATCAGGTCCCGCCCGAACTGGCGGCGATCCCGGCGATCAAGCCCGGCAGCCGGAAGCAGTAGCCCATGTCCCGAACCCCCGCTCATCTGCGCCTGGGCGTCAACATCGATCATGTGGCGACCATCCGCAACGCGCGCGGGGGAACGCATCCCGATCCCGTCAAGGCCGCGCTGCTGGCGGCCAAGGCGGGCGCCGACGGCATCACCGCCCATCTGCGCGAGGACCGGCGGCATATTCGCGACGAGGACATCGCCACGCTGATGGCGGCGCTCACCGTGCCGCTGAACCTGGAAATGGCGGCGACGCAGGAAATGCTGGGCATCGCGCTCCGGCATCGGCCGCACGCCGCCTGCATCGTGCCGGAAAAGCGGGAGGAGCGCACCACCGAAGGCGGGCTGGACGCGGCCGGGCAGATCGACGCTCTCGGCCCGATCGTCGATGCGCTGGGCAAGGCCGGCGTGCGCGTCAGCCTGTTCATCGAGCCCGATGCCGCGCAGATCGAGGCGGCCATGCGCCTGGGCGCGCCGGTGGTCGAGCTGCACACTGGCCGCTACGCGCATCTGGAGGGTTCCGAGCGGGCGGAGGAACTGCGCAGGCTGGCCGATGCGGCGGCGCTGGCGGCCAAGAACGGCATCGAACCCCATGCCGGCCATGGCCTGACCTTCGACAATGTCGGGCCGGTCGCGGCGATCCCCCAGGTCGCCGAACTCAACATCGGCCATTTCCTGATCGGGGAAGCGATCTTCGGCGGGCTGGAGAGCAGCATCCGCGAAATGCGCCGGCAGATGGATCTGGCCCGTTGATCGTCGGCCTCGGCTCCGACCTCTGCAATATCGAGCGGATCCAGAATTCGCTCGACCGCTTCGGCGAGCGGTTCGAGAATCGCGTGTTCACCGATGTGGAGCGGGCCAAGGCCAACCGCCGCCCCTTCACCAGGGCGGGCACGCTCGCCAAGCGCTTCGCCGCCAAGGAGGCTTTTTCGAAAGCGGTCGGCACCGGCTTCAACCGCGGCGTGTTCATGAAGGACATCGGCGTCGTCAACGGCCCCAGCGGCGCGCCGACGCTGCACCTGACCGGCGGGGCGCTCGCCCGGCTGGAATCGCTGGTTCCCGCCGGGCATCGGCCGGTCGTTCACCTGACGCTCACCGACGATCATCCATGGGCGCAGGCCTTTGTGATTATCGAAGCCCTGCCGTTATAAGCGTCGCACCTCTCCAGCCGGAAATCCTCCCATGACGGCAGCCGACATGACCGAAAACGAATCCGCCCCGTCCGAACAGCCCAGCCCGGCTTCCGAACCGGAAAAGGCATCCCTCGACTGGTGGCACGAGGCGAAGAGCATCGCCCTGCTGATCCTGGCGGTGCTGGCCTTCCACAGCTTCGTCGCCAAACCCTTCTACATTCCCAGCGAATCGATGATGCCGGTGCTGTTGAAGGGCGACCGGCTGGTGGTCAGCAAATATCCCTATGGCTGGTCCTATGTCTCCCCCAGCTTCCACCCGCTGCCCTTCCTGAAAGGCCGGATCTTCGGGCGCCTGCCGGAGCGGGGCGACATCGTCATCGTCTCTCCGCAGAACAAGCGGGAGGATTATATCAAGCGGGTCATCGGCCTGCCCGGCGATATATTGGAGGTGCGCGGGGGCCAGGTCGTGCTGAACGGCGTGCCCGTGCCGCAAAGGGTGCTGAAGCCCATCCGCATTCCCGTGGACGGCAACGCGCCCTGCCCGCCCATGCAATTTCCCGGCGCGCTGGTGACGGACGCCAACGGCAAGAGCTGGTGCGAACTGCCGGTGCGGCAGGAGGTGCTGCCCAATGGCAGGAGCTACGTCACCATCGACATGGGGCCAAGCACGCTCGACTGGTACGGGCCAGTGCGGATTCCGGCGAATCACGTTTTCCTGATGGGCGACAATCGCGACAACAGCGCCGACAGCCGCGCACCGCTGGAGGAAAACGGACTGGGCGGGCCGGTGCCGTGGGAGGCCATTGGCGGCCGGGCGGAATTCATCACCTTCTCGCTCGACGGCGATGCATCCTGGAACCCGCTGAGCTGGCTCCATGCCTTCCGCGGTGGCCGCGCGGGGAACAGCCTGCGCCCGGCGAGCGTTACCCCGCCGAAATAAGCATTTCACGATAGGGGCTTGGGTTGAGCGGGACGAAAATCCACATAGAGGAACCCGGCCCCAGCGAGTTGCGCAGCCCGCTGGTCCAGCATGAGATAAAGCGGGCCGGCGTGTGGTTCGCCATCGGCATCGCCATCGCCCTGCTCGTCCTGCTGGCGCAGCCCATCATGCTGATCATGGGCGCGCTGGTGCTGACGACGATGATGGACGGCGGTACGCGGCTGCTGGGCCGGGTGCTGCCCATCGGGCGCGGCTGGCGGCTGGCCATCGTGCTGATCGCCGCCCTCGCCTTCCTGGTCTATACCTTCTACCTGACCGGATCGAGCCTGGCGGCGCAAGCGCAGGCGATGCGGGTCATCGTGGAGACGCAGGTGAACCGTATCGGCCAGTGGCTCCAGCAACTGGGCGTCACCACCACGCCGGAGGATTTCAAGAGCCTGGCGCAGCAGGCGATGAGTTCGCTCGGCCGGGTGACGGCGGCGGTGGGCACCATGGTCGGCGCAATCACCAGCGGCGTGATGATGCTGGTGCTCGCCATCTTCATCGCGATCGAGCCCAAGCTTTACGAGCGCGGCGTCGCCTGGATGCTGCCGATGGACAAGCGCGGCCGCTTCTACGCCATTGCCGACAGGATGGGCTGGACCTTGCGGCGGCTGATGTTCGGCCGGCTGATCGGCATGGCGGTGGAAGGGGTGGGCACCTGGCTGCTGCTCTGGGCGGGCGGCGTGCCGATGGCGGGGCTGCTGGGCATATTGACCGGGCTGTTCGCCTTCCTGCCCAATATCGGGTCGATCATATCGGGCGTGCTGATCGTGCTGGTCGGCTTTTCCGCCGGCGTGGATGCGGGGCTCTACGCTTTCGGGGTCTATCTGGTGGTGCAGATCGTCGACGGCTACCTGATCGTGCCCATGGTGGCCAAACGCGCCACCGACCTGGCGCCCGCGCTCGTCCTTGCGGCGCAAATCCTCTTCGGCGCGCTGTTCGGGATCATGGGACTGTTCCTCGCCGACCCCATCGTCGCGATGATCAAGGTCTATCTGGAGGAGCGGTCGAAAGCGCTGGAGGCGGAGAATGACAGGAGCGCGGCGGTTCCGGTCGCAGGATAGATGGTCCCCGCGCCTTACCCCTGCATTAGCGGATCATGGCACGGCCTGAACCGGGCTCCCGTCTCCGCAGCAGCGGGTTGCAGATGGACAAGGCAAATCCGCCAGGAAAAAGGGCCGGGAAAATCCCGGCCCCTTTTTCGCTTTTCGACTGTTGCCGACCTTATTGGCCCGGCACGCCCTGCGGCATTCCGCCCTGCTGCTGCATCATCTGCTGCATGCGCATGATGTCCGCCTTGGACTTGAAGTCATGCAACTGGACGTCGAACACCAGCACGGAATTGGCCGGGATCGGCCCCGCCGCCTGCTCGCCATAGCCAAGCTGCGGCGGAATCCACAGGCGATACTTGCCGCCCTTCTTCATCTTCTGCAGACCTTCGGAGAAGCCGGGAACCACGCCGTCCACCGGCATGGCGGTCTGCGGATTCTCGTCGAACACCGTACCGTCGAGCAGCGTGCCCTTATAGCCTACCAGCGCCACGTCGGCGGGCGTCGGGCTGGGACCGGCGCCTTCCTCCAGCACCTTGAACTGCAGGCCCGATTCGGTCGTCACCACGCCCTCTTCGCCGCCATTATGCGCCAGGAAGCTGGCGGGCGAAGGCTTCACGCCCTGCTGCCCGGCCCAGGCCAGGCCACCGGCCGCCAGCGCCACCACGGCGACACCCACCCAGAGCCGCGTCAGCGACCCCTTGGCGATAGGATGAAGGGGAACGGCCGTGGTCGACATGGCTTAAGCCTCGCAAATTGGTGCGGGTGATGTTTTCTGTCAGCAGAGGGACGGGACGATCGGTCGACCGTCCCGACAAAGGCGGTCCTTAACGGACGCCGTCGCGCTCGGCGCGCTTGCGCTCCAGCTTGCGGGCGCGGCGAACGGCGGCAGCCTTTTCGCGCGCGCGCTTTTCGGACGGCTTCTCATAGTGACGGCGCAGCTTCATCTCGCGATACACGCCCTCGCGCTGCAGCTTCTTCTTGAGCGCGCGCAGGGCCTGGTCGACATTGTTGTCGCGAACGATGATTTGCATAAGCCAGTCAAACTCCAGTCGAAAACGGACGGATCGCCAGGAAACATAACCCTTCCCGACGGGCCGCCCGAATGAAATAGCGGTGAGTCGCCGCAGGTCACCCTGCGCCGTGTGGGGCGCGCCCTACCAGCAGAGTCGCGCAAATTCAACCCAAAAGCCGTTTTTCTCGACAGGGGCGCGGGACAGGCAGATAGTCGCCCCATAAACAAGGAGGAGGATCGCCATGGCAACTGCCGCCAGGACCACGGGCCAGCGCCCCGACATGTCGGCCACGGAATGGGCCGCGCGCCAGCAACTCGCCGCCTGTTACCGCATTTTCGACCATCTCGGCTGGTCGGAGCTGATCTACAACCACATCACCCTGCGCGTGCCGGAGGAGGAGAACGCCTTCCTCATCAATCCCTTCGGCCTGCTCTATGGCGAGGTGACGGCGTCGAACCTCGTTAAGATCGACATGGACGGCCATGTGCTGGACGGCAGCCCCTATCCGGTGAACCGCGCCGGCTTCACCCAGCACAGCGTCTTCCACCGCCACCTGCCCGACGCGCATTGCATCATCCACACCCATACCACCGCCGGCATGGCCGTCAGCGCCACGCGGGAGGGGCTGACGCCGACCAATTTCTACGCCGCCGCCTTCATCGGCCGAATCGCCTATCATGACTTCGAAGGCGTCACGATCCGGGCGGAGGAAGGGGAACGGCTGATCGCCCATCTGGGCGAGCGGCGGATCATGATGCTGCGCAACCATGGCACGCTGGTCATGGCGCAATCTCTGCCGGAAGCCTTCCTGATCCAGTGGATGCTCCAGCGCGCCTGCGAAATCCAGGTCGCGACCGGCGCCGCCGGAACGCCGGTCGACATCCCGCCGGAGGTCATCGCCGTGCACCAGCGCGACCTCAGCGGCGTGCAATTGCCGCTCGGCCCGGGCGTGCCCGATTTCGAAGCGATGGTGCGCAAGATCGACCGGATCGATTCGAGCTGGCGGGACTAGACGGTTTCGACCACGGCTTCTTCCTTCGGGAGGGGCGGGCCCGCCAAAGGGTGGCCAAAACCAGGCAGGCCTGCCAGACCTCACCTGATTACAACAGCCTATCGCCGCTTGCTCCCCGCGCCATATTTTCGCATGTTCCACCCCATGCCCGCGATCCGCCCCGAACGGTCGATCTTCCTGCTGCTGTTGGCCTTGCTGATCGTCGGGCTGGCGTTCGGCAGCACCTATTGGCTCTATGCGGTGCAGCAGCGGGTCAACATCTGGGTTCAGCACACATTGCGCGTCGAGAACCAGCTTTCCGCGCTGCTGCTCCACGCGCAGGAGGCCGAAAGCGCGCAGCGGGGCTTCATGCTGACGCGCAAGGATTCCTTCCTCGGCCCCTATGAGGTCTTCCGCGGCCAGTGGCGGCAGGAACTGGCCGCCCTGCGCATGGAGGTGCGCGACAATCCCCCGCAGGCCCGATCGGTGGAGGAGCTGGAGGAGTTGCTCGACGACCGCCTGTTCCTGATGCGCACGGGCATAGAAAGGCGGCGGCGGGGCGAGGTCGTGCCGGCGGGCGACTTCGATGCGGGCATGGTGACGATGGCCCGCATCCGCGCGCTGGTCGCGACGATGCGGGCGCGGGAAGCGCAGCTGCTGAAGGGCCGGACGGCCAATGACAACCGCCTCAGCACCATGGTTTCGGCCGGGCTTGCCGTGTCCGCCGTGCTGATCACCCTGTTGGGCGCGGTGGCGCTGCGCACCGCCTATCGCCGCGTGGCCGAGGCCACCGAAAGCCAGCAGGCGCTGGCCGACATCAACCGGCGCCTGATGAGCGAGGCGCGGGACCGCGAAACGGCCGAGGGGCAATTGCGCCAGATGCAGAAGATGGAATCGATCGGCCAACTGACCGGCGGCATCGCCCATGACTTCAACAATATGCTCGCCATCGTCATCGGCTCGCTGGACATCGTCCGGCGGCGGCTGGCGCCGGACGCCGACACCCGGGTCGTCAGGGGCATCGACAATGCGACCGAAGGGGCGCAGCGCGCCGCCCAGCTTACCGCCCGGCTGCTCGCCTTTTCCCGCCAGCAGCCGCTCGACCCGCAGCCGACCGACGTCAACAAGCTGGTCGGCGGCATGTCGGAACTGCTGCGCCGCACCATCGGGGAGAGCATCCGGGTGGAAACCGTGCTGGCGGGCGGGCTGTGGCGCGCCAGCATCGACGCCAGCCAGCTCGAATCGGCCATCATCAACCTCTGCGTCAATTCGCGCGACGCCATGCCCATGGGCGGCCGGCTGACGATCGAGACGGCCAATGCCCATCTCGACGACGCCTATGCCGCGGTCCATGGCGATGTCGCGGCCGGCCAATATGTGATGGTATCCGTCACCGACAGCGGCACCGGCATGCCGCCCGAGGTGGTGGAGCGCGCCTTCGACCCCTTCTTCACGACCAAGGGCGTGGGGAAGGGCACCGGCCTCGGCCTCAGCCAGGTCTTCGGCTTCATCAAGCAGTCGCGCGGCCATGTGAAAATCTATTCCGAACCGGGCGAAGGCACGGTCATCAAGATCTACCTGCCGCGCCATTACGGGCCTGAACCGGCCGCCGGCACCCTGATGGCGGCGCCTGCCGAACTGCCCCGCGCGCGGGGCGAAGAGATCATCCTGGTGGTGGAGGACGAGGAACGCGTCCGGCACATGTCCGTCGATTCGCTGCGCGAGCTGGGCTACACCATCGTCCAGGCCTCCGACGGCGAACAGGCGCTGGCGATGCTGGCGATCCAGCCGCGCATCGACATGCTGTTCACCGACGTCGTCATGCCCGGCATCAACGGGCGCGTGCTGGCCGACCGGGCGCGGGCAAGCCATCCCGGCCTCAAGATCCTCTACACCACGGGCTACACCCGCAACGCCATCGTCCACAACGGCATGCTCGACCCCGGGGTCTCCTTCCTCGCCAAGCCCTTCACCCTCGGACAGCTGGCGGTGAAGGTCCGCCAGGTTCTGGACGCCGAGCCTGCGCAAGCCTGACTGATCGAGATTATGGACAGGGGAGATCGGGGAACATATGACGAACATTCATGGCCACCCTCTCCACCCGACAGAAGCTGGAAATCCTTGCCGACGCCGCCAAATATGACGCATCCTGCGCGTCGTCCGGCACGGCGAAGCGCGACAGCGCGTCGGGGCGGAAGGGCGGCATCGGCTCGACCGAGGGGATGGGCATCTGCCATGCCTATGCACCCGATGGCCGCTGCATTTCGCTGCTCAAGATCCTGCTGACCAACAGCTGCATCTTCGACTGCCATTATTGCATAAACCGCCGGTCCAGCGACGTGCGGCGCGCCCGCTTCACCGTGCGGGAAGTGGTCGACCTGACGCTCAGCTTCTACCGCCGCAACTATATTGAGGGGCTGTTCCTTTCCTCCGGCATCATCCGTTCGTCCGATTACACGATGGAACAGATGGTGGCGGTGGCCCGCAGCCTGCGGGAAGAGCATGATTTCCGCGGCTATATCCACCTCAAGACCATTCCCGACGCCGATCCGGAACTGGCGCATCAGGCGGGCCTTTATGCCGACCGGCTGTCGATCAACGTCGAACTGCCCACCGAGCAGGGGCTGCGCAGTCTGGCGCCGGAGAAGGACAAGGACCGGATCGAAAGCGCCATGGCGGGGATGCGCGATGCCATGGAGGACGGGTCGGACGCCAGCCGCCGCTACACCCATGCGCCGCGCTTCGCCCCGGCCGGCCAGTCCACCCAGATGATCGTCGGCGCGGACCAGGCGGACGACCGCGCCATCATCCGGCGCGCGAGCTCGCTCTACAGCCGGCACAGGCTGCGCCGCGTCTATTACAGCGCCTTCTCGCCCATCCCCTCGCCCAGCAGCGTGCTGCCCTTGAAGCGTCCGCCGCTGATGCGCGAGCATCGGCTCTACCAATCCGACTGGATGATGCGCTTCTACGGCTATTCGGCGCAGGAACTGGAAAGCGCCACCGATCCCGTCACCGGCTGCCTGCCGCTCGACATCGATCCCAAGCTCGCCTGGGCGCTGCGGCATCGGGATTCCTTTCCGGTCGACGTCAACCGCGCCCCGCGCGAAGCGTTGCTGCGGGTGCCGGGGCTGGGCGTGAAGGCCGTGGACCGGATCGTCGCCAGCCGCCGCCATCGCCGGCTGCGGCTGGACGATGTCGCGCGGCTGACGCAGAGCATCGCCAAGCTGCGCCCCTTCCTGGTCGCGGCCGACTGGCGGCCGGTGCATCTGGCCGACCGGCTGACCCTGCCCATGGCGCCGCCGCCCGCGTCGCAATATGAGCTTTTTCCGTGAGTCGCGCGCATTTTGCCGTTGATCGGACGGGCGGTTCATGTTTTCCTTGTCCGACGCAAGGAAAGGGCCCGGTTTTTGGCGACGAAGTGGAACGATGGCGCAACCCGCCGCACGGGCCATGCCCAGCGGATGAGCACCCATCTGGCCGCCGCTCTCGTCATCTTCTGCCTGCTTCAGATCTTCATCGTCGCCAGGATGGGCGGATCGCTGCTGCTGCATCTCGGCATCATCGTGGCGATCGGCGGCTTTGCCGTCGCGGCGCGGGGACTGGAACGCCGCTGGGAGTTGCTCGACCGCAGCGGCCTGCCCGCGCACAGCCTCGATCTTCGCTTCCGCCGCGATCTGGTGCAGCTCTGGTCCGCCAGCATCGTCGGCGGACTGCTCTGGATTCCCGTCGCGATCATCTTTCGCGCACTGTTCGGCTGAACCCAAAGCCGCGGTCCATCGTTGTTCCTTCTGCAAGAGAAGGAGCATGCCCCATGGCCGACAGCAGCATTTTCGACCGGTTGAAGCAGGACCATGACGCCCATCGGCAGCTGTTCGACAAGATGGCCGATGCGAAGGACGAGCCGGATCGGCTGGAAAAGCTGTTCGAACAGTTCCGGGTGGAGGTGACCGCCCATGCCGCGGCGGAGGAGGAAACGCTCTACGCCACCATGCTGGCGCGGCCCGACCTGCGCGAAGATGCCCAGCACAGCGTGTCGGAGCATAAGGAGATCGACGATTATCTGGAGGAACTGGAAGACCTCCCCTTCAACGGCGATGAATGGAACCGCGTCTTCGCCCAGCTCAAGAAGCGCTACCTCCACCATATCGACGAGGAAGAGGAGGAGATGTTCCCCGACGCGGCGAAGGAACTGACCGCGGAGGAGGAGCAGAAGCTGGCGGCGCTGTTCGCCCGGCGCAAGCCAGCCGAACTGCAACGCGCCGAAGCGGAGACGAATGACTGAAGGCGCTCCTTCCATGTTCCCGCGAAGCCGGGAACCCGGCCCAGATACCGGCCCAGACACCGGCCCGGCGCTCCACGCCCAGGGCAGCCATGCCGAACCATGTATCGCGCAAGGCTGAACGGCCCGGATGATTTCGACGGCTGGCGCGACGCGGCCCGCGCCTTGACGCTGGCGGGCATCGCGCCCGCCGACATCGTCTGGCAGGACGGCGAGGGCGCTGGCGACCTCTTCGCCGCCGACGAACCGCTTCCGGTCGCAAGCGGAGCCGCCTTCTCCGTCCCGCGCGCCTTTGTCGAGCTGGCGGAAACGGCGATCCTGCACCGCGACCCGGAACGTTTCGCCCTGCTCTACGCCTTGCTCGCCCGGTTGCGCGACCGCCCCGCCAGCCTGGAAGATCGCGCCGATCCACTGGTCCGGCGCGTGGAATCGCTGGCCAAGGCCGTGCGGCGCGACATGCACAAGATGCGCGCCTTCGTCCGCTTCCGCGAACTGGCCGATGCGCAGGGGCCGCGCTTCGTCGCCTGGTTCGAACCGGACCATCATATCGTCCGCGCCAATGCCGGATTCTTCGTGCGGCGCTTCGCCTCGATGCGCTGGTCGATCCTGACGCCCGAACTCAGCATCCATTGGGACGGCGAGGCGTTGACCGAGGGACCGGGCGCCACGCGCAGGGATGCGCCGGGCGACGATCCCGTCGAGGACATCTGGAAGGGCTATTATGCGGCGATCTTCAATCCGGCACGGCTCAAGGTCGGCGCGATGCTGTCCGAAATGCCCCGGAAATATTGGCGCAACCTGCCAGAGGCCGCGCTCATTCCCGAACTGGTGGCGGGCGCCCAGACAAGGGAGGCGGCCATGATCGCGACCCCACCCAAACCCGCCGCCCGCCGGGGGAACGCGGCCACGGCCTGGAGCGCGCTGCGCGAGGAGGCGATGGGCTGCACCCGCTGCCCGCTCTACCGCGACACGACGCAGACGGTGTTCGGGGAGGGGCCGGCCGATGCGCCGCTGATGTTCATCGGGGAACAGCCGGGCGATCAGGAGGATCTGGCCGGGCGCCCCTTCGTCGGGCCGGCCGGGCAATTGTTCGACCGCGCGCTGGAAGAGGCCGGGATCGACCGCCGGCGCGCCTACATCACCAACGCCGTCAAGCATTTCAAGCATGAGCGCCGGGGCAAGCGGCGCATACACCAGACGCCCGAAACGCCGGAAATCCAGGCCTGCCGCTGGTGGCTGACGCAGGAGCTGGAGCTGGTCCGCCCCCGGATCATCGTCGCGCTGGGCGCCACGGCGGGGCGCGCGCTGCTGGGGAAGGCGGTGACGATCAGCCGGGTCCGTGGCGCGCCACTGGCGCTGGAGGGCGGCGCGCAGGGCTGGATCACGGTACATCCCAGCTATTTGCTGCGGGTGCCCGAAGAGACGCGCAAGGCCGAAGAGAGAAAGCGCTTCGTAGAGGAGTTGCGGGAGATTGGAGAACGGGTGAAGGCGCTGGTCTAGAGCATCGTGCGCAAAAGTGGGAACCGGTCTTGCGCGGACCCATCCTGTTCCTGCGAAGACAGGAGCAGGATGATGCAAGACGTTAGAGCAAGCCCAGTTTCGACAACTCCCCCAGCAACCGCGTCGGCATGGCGTCCAGATCGTTCGCCTCGCCCTCGCCCAGATCGGGCGGCGCGTCCTTGCCTTCCAGATAGCGCCAGCCCTGATGCGCCCGCTTGGGCAATGCGCGCACCGGGATCAGCCGGGGCTCCAGCCTGATCCAGTAACGGCCCTGCCCGGTCTCCTGAAAGCCCAGCAGAGGACTGCGCCCGACAAGCTGATGCCCATGAATCCAGAAGAGCGAACCGCCCGTCAGTTCATCGACCCGCTTGGGCAGATAGCGCGTCGTCAGCCGCGCCTCCTCCGCATGGCTTTCCAGCCAGGCGCGAAGCGTCGCGGGACTTTCGCTCCGAAAGGCGATCTTGGTCAGGTGAAGCGGCATGGCACGAAGATGGGCGCTGGCTGGCCGATTACAAACCCCAGACCGTGGCAAGGCCAAGGAAGGAGAAGAAACCCATCACATCGGTCATCGTCGTCACGAACACCGCCGATGAAACGGCCGGGTCGATATTCATCCGGTCGAGCGTCACCGGCACCAATATGCCGGCCAGCCCGGCGACCAGATTGTTGATCAGCATGGCGAGCGCGATGACGATCCCCAGATCGTGATTGCCGTAGATGAAGCCCACCGCGACGCCGATCAATATGCCGAGCGCGGTGCCATTGGCGCTGGCGATGCGGAATTCGCGCACGATCTGCCGGATGGTGTTGGAACTGGTGAGCTGGTTGGTGGCGAGCGCGCGCACGGCGACCGCCATGGTCTGCGTCCCCGCATTGCCGCCCATGCCCGACACGATCGGCATCAGCACGGCGAGCACCACATATTTGGAGATGGTCGACTGGAACAGCCCGACCACCGACGCCGCCAGGATCGCCGTGCCCAGATTGACCACCAGCCATTGCAGGCGCGTGCGCACGGTTTCCAGGATCGGCTGGTTGATGTCGCCCTCGCCCGCGCCCGACAGGCGGAGTATGTCCTCGCCCGCCTCCTCGGAGATGATGTGGACGATGTCGTCGACCGTGATCATGCCGACCAGCCGGCCGCTGCCGTCCACCACCGCGGCGGAGATCAGCGCATATTTCTGGAAGCGCAGCGCGACCTCCTCCTGGTCCATGTCGACCGGGATCAGGGTCTGTTCGCGCTTCATCAGGTCCGCCATGGCGACGCTGCGCGGGCAGGTCAGCACCCAGCTCAATTGGCAGGTGCCGATCGGCTTGTGCGCTTCGTCCACGACGAAGATTTCCCAGAAATCGGTCGTCAGGTCGCGATTGTCGCGCAGATAGTCGATCACCTGCCCGACCGTCATATGCTCCGGCACCGCGACCAGGTCGCGCTGCATCAGGCGGCCGGCGGACTCCTCGGGATAGGAAAGCGCGCTTTCGATGGCGGCGCGGTCCTCCGGCTCCATCGCGTCGAGGACGGCCTGCTGGTCGGCCTCCTCCATATCCTCGATGATGGCGACGGCGTCGTCGGTGTCGAGTTCGGCGGCGAACTCCGCCACCTGTTCGGGCAGCAGCGCGTCCAGCAGGTCGTCGCGCACATAGTCGTTGAGTTCGGACAGAACCTCCGCGCCGACCAGGTCGCCCAGCGCGGCCGCCACCTCCCCGCGCCGTTCGGACGGGGTGAGTTCCAGAAGGTCGGCAATGTCGGCCGGGTGCAGCGGCGACACCAGTTCGCGCGCCCGTTCCCTGTCATCCGCCTCCACCGCATCCAGAACGGCGTCGACGAATTCGCCCTTCAGCCGGTCATCCTCATCATGGCGGGATTCGACCTGCTCGGCGGCAACATCCTCAAATTCGTCCGGCCGGGGTTCGGCCGTATCGGCTCGCTCGCTCATCGCGTCCCCTACTGTCCGGTTCCTGTAACATTTCGCTGCTTTTGCCCATGCCCGTCACAATTGCAATGGCTTCCATCCCCGTCTTAACGCTCTATATGGTCCATCTCCCCAATTTTCCCCGAAGAGAGGATTTTTCATGGCCGACGACACCCTGACCCTCACCCTCGACAGCGGCGGCGACGTCGTCATCAAGCTGCGTCCTGACCTCGCCCCCGGCCATGTGGAGCGCATCACGCAGCTCGCCCAGGACGGCTTCTACGACGGCGTGGTCTTCCACCGCGTCATCCCCGGCTTCATGGCGCAGGGCGGCGATCCGACCGGCACCGGCATGGGCGGGTCGAAGCTGCCCGACCTCAAGGCCGAATTCAGCCGCGAACCGCATGTCCGGGGCGTCTGCTCCATGGCCCGCGCGATGAACCCGAACAGCGCCAACAGCCAGTTCTTCATCTGCTTCGACGACGCCACCTTCCTCGACGGCCAGTACACCGTCTGGGGCGAAGTCACTTCCGGCATGGAGCATGTCGACGCCCTGCCCAAGGGCGAGCCGCCCAAGACCCCCGGCAAGATCCTGAAGGCGACTATTTCCTGATCGGATTGTCCGTGGCGGAGATGGCGTTGCCCGCCGTCTCCGTCGCTTCGCCGGCAGGCGGTTCATAGGGGCCGATGCTCTCTATATGCCAGCGGCGGTCCGCCTCGCTGGAGCCGGGCACGTCATTGGCCCGCCGCAGCGTCACCTGCCGCAGCCGATACCAGGGCTTGCCGTTCGCGGCCAGACGGCCATAGACCTGCACCGGCACCGTCACGAACAGCGATCCCGCCGCCCCCTCGATCGCGCCGGGCGCGCCCACCTGGGCATGGATTTCGCTGAACCCGCGAAAACGGGCGGCGAAGCGCGCATCGTCTGCCGCCCCCATGGCGCTGTTGTCGTTCCACAGGTCCTGCGCGTCATTATAGCGCTTTTCCTCCAGCAGGCCGTAATAGCCCTGCACCACCTGGGCGGCGCCCTGCGCACCCTTGGGATCGATGGAGTCTTCCTCCACCACCGGCCGCGGGTCGACCGGCAGGCCGCCGGGCATGCCCGGCGCGGGAGGATTCAGCGGCTCCAGAACCGCCTGCGCCTCCGCCCGGACATTATTTTCGACCTGCGCCGCATTGGCGCCATTGGCCAGATTGTCGATCGCGCTCTCCTCCCGGCCATCGCAGGCCGCGAGCAGGAGCAGGGCGATAACCGCGCCGGACCCAGGCCGCATCAGTCGCGCCGACCCCGCCAGCCCTCACGGCCGGAGCGGCCGCCGCCACCGGAACGCGCGCCGCCGTCGGACCGCGTGCGCGGCGTCCCCCAATTGCGTTCGGTCCGTGGCGTCGTCATATCCCCTTGTCCCCTTCCTGGCCCGGGCGCCTGCGCGCCCGCAGCGGGATTGCCCTGTCGGGCGTTCCGCCAATTTCCATTCCACCGCCCATTTCCATTCCACCGATTGCCATCGCCGCCGGAACGCTCCCGCCAGCCCTGACGCGGTGCGCCATTGTTCCAGTTGCCGCGCCGGCCGTCATCGCGGCGGGCCTCCCGGCGTCCTTCCCAATAGCGGCGCTGGCCGTCGTTCCAACGCTGGCGATGGCCGCTGCGGTTGTACACATAATAGCCGCTGCCCGGATAGTAATAGCCGTCATACCAGCCCCCATAATAGCCCGGGCGATAATAGCCCGGACCCCAATAGTCATCATAATAGCCGCCGCCATAATAGCCGCTGCCCACGCTCACGCCGCCATAATAGCCATCGTCATAAGCACAGCCGCCCAGGGCCAGCGCACCGGCAAGGCCGATCGCCGCGAGGAACCTCCGTCCGGTCCAGGCCATTGCCTTTCTCCTTCATCCTGCATCCATGCCATGCATAACGCCGGCTGCTTGAATTGGTTGTGAATGGCCGGGATCGAAGAGAGGATCGGGCCGGCGGCGGGAAAGCGCGCGGCGGTCCCGGCCGTCACCCCGCCTCCCCCACCCGATACCAGGCGGCGACGCGGTCCAGCGCCAGCGTCAGCACCAGCTTGCCCGCCCGGGTCGGCCAGCCCAGCGCCTTTTCCGCCGCGCTCAACCCCTCGCCCGCGCAGGCCACCCGCCACAGCACATCGGCCAAGCCCGGCCCTGCGGCGCGGATCGCGCCGTCGAACCGCTCCCGCGCGGACAGTTGCGCCAGGCCCGGCTCCGCTCCCGCCGCGCCGCCAGCCCGCTGCCGCCCCGGCGCCGCATCCCAGCGCATCGTGATCCGCGGGCCCAGACCCGCCTTCTCCCAATCGGCGCGCAGCCTGTCGCCGGCAAGATAATGCCGCTCGCTCAAATGCCCCCGCGCATGCAGCCAGGCGAGGGGCGATTCGTGCAGGTTGACCGCGACCTTCTGCGCCCGGCCGAAGGGGTCCTCTATGATCTGTTCGACATATTGCGTGGCCATGGCGCTTCTCCTTGCAGCAATCCGATGCAGGGGGACTTGCCATGCCGGCCTGTTTGTAGGAAAGCGTTAAAACCAAATAGGTGAAACAGGACAAGATATGATCACCCGCATCCGGGAGGTACGCAAGGCCAAGGGGCTCACATTGGAACAGGTCGGCGCCTTATGCGTCCCGCCCACCACGGCCCAGACGATCGGCCGCCTGGAAACGGGCACCCGAACCGTATCGGTCAACTGGCTGAACCGCATCGCAAAGGCATTGGGCGTCGCCTCTTCCGAACTGGTCGCGCTGCCGGGCCAGAATGTCGTGCCCGTGGCCGCCCTGCTGGGGCCGGAGGGCGCCCGCGCGCCCACCCGCCCGCTCTCGCTCGCCCCGCCGGCCCCCGCGGACGCGATGGTGGGGGTGCAGGTATCGGGCAGCATCGGCGATTACCGCAGCGGTGACGAGATATGGTGCCGCCGCATCATGCCGGAGGAGTTTTCCAGCGTGCTCAACCGCGACCTGCTCTTGCCGCGCCACGCCGGGCGCTTCCTGTTCGGGCGGCTGATCGGGCGCGAGGACGACCGGCTGCACATCCTTCCCCTGGGCAGCGGCACGCGCCAGCAGGTGATAAGTGACCCACCCTGGGGCGCCGTGGCGGTCCAACTGGTCAGACGACTGTAGACAAAGGCGCTTTCATCCTTAACCCTGTCCTGACCATGTCTGCCGGAAAGAGACCCGCCCCAGCATTGTCCCGTCGGACGGCATCGCCGGACGCCCGGGGCAATGCGGGAACAAGAGATAGTTGGATGCGATGACGCTGAACGTCCTGATGCTCTCGACCCTGTTCCCGGACATGAGCCGCCCCAATTTCGGCGTCTTCGTGGAACGGCAGGCGCGCGAGCTGGCCAGCCGGGACGGCGTCAGGGTCACGGTGGTCGCGCCGCTCGGCATTCCGCCCTGGCCGCTGTCCAGCGCCGGGCGCTACGCCGCCCTGCGCGCCCTGCCCGCCAAGGAACGGTGGAAGGACCTGACCGTCCACCGCCCGGTCTTCCCCATCATTCCCAAATTCGGCGGCCGCTTCAACGTCCACAGCATGACCCGCGCCATCCTGCCGCTGGTCAGGCGCCTCCATGCGCAGCAGCCTTTCGACGTCATCGACGCCAGCTTCTTCTTCCCCGACGGCCCGGTGGCGCAGCGCCTTTCCCGCGCGCTCGGCATTCCCTATTCGGTGAAGGCGCGCGGCGCCGACATCCATTATTGGGGCACGCGCAAGGGCACGCGGAAGATGGTGAAGCGCGCCGCCGACGATGCCGCCGGCCTGCTTGCCGTGTCGGACGCGATGCGCCGGTCGATGGCGCGCATGGGCATCGACGGGGACAAGATCCGCGTCCATTATACCGGCGTCGACCTCGACCGTTTCGAAATAAGCGACCGCGCCGCCGCGAAGGAAAGCCTGGGTTTCGAAGGCCCGGTGGTGCTGTGCGTCGGCGCGCTCATCCCGCGCAAGGGGCAGGAACTGCTGGTCCAGGCGCTGCCGCAACTGCCCGGCGTCACGCTGCTGTTCGCCGGACAGGGGCAATATCGCCGCGCCCTGGAAAAACAGGCCGAGGAACTGGGCGTCGACCGGCGCATCGGCTTCCTGGGCTCGGTGCCGCACGATCGCCTGCCGCGCATCTATGCCGCCGCCGACGTCATGGCGCTCCCCTCCTCGTCCGAGGGTCTGGCCAATGCCTGGGTGGAGGCGCTGGCCTGCGGCACGCCGGTCGTGATCAGTGATGTCGGGGGAGCACGCGAACTGCTCGACCGGCCGGAGGCGGGCCGGATCGTCGCCCGCGAACCCGAAGCGCTGGCCGCCGCCATCAGCGATATATTGGTGAACCCGCCCGAACGGGAAGCCGTCCGCGAAGCGGCGCTACGCTTCACCTGGGCCGCCAATGGCGACGCGCTGCTGGAGCATCTCCGCGCCATCGCAGCTCAGCCGGCCTAAAGCGCTTCCCAGGCAGATGGAATCATCCACCGACCCGGAAAACGCAGTAAAACAAGCAGTAAAACAAAAGGCCTGGGACAGATCCCGGGATCGCCGGATCGATTGGTCGGGACGGCTCGAACTGGCCAAATCCTGCCGCTCCGGACGCACCCACATCCGGAATCCGAAGTTCGCCACCTTGCCGGTCAGCGGGCCCGAAAGGCGGCCTGATCCCAAAAGGCGATCAACCGCGCCTTGCCATCCGCCGTCGGGAAAAGCCCCTCGTCGAACGGCACCTCCCCCCAGCGCCACGGCGTCAGCTCATCATAAGCCGGGTTGGAGATCGGCGCATGCCGCTTGAGATTGAGCAACCGCCTGCCCTCGTTGCGATAGGCGGTCAGCCGCACATGCTCGCGATAGATTTCCGCGGGGCGCTCATAATGGAAGGCGTCGCGCCAACCCATGGCCTGCGCGATCCGGGTGAGTATCCACCAGTCGGGCTTGGTCTCTCCGGGCAGCGGGAACAACCAGCGCTGGCGGCTGATCAGCCGGTCGGCGCCGGTCAGCGTCCCATCCTTCTCGATCCATAGCGGGGACGGCAAGGCGACCATGCGCAGCGCGTCCATTTCCGGCTCGCTCCACGGCGTCATCAACAGGACCAGCGGCACCTGCTCCAGCAAGCTGCGGATCGGATGGGATGCCGTAGGCAGGCCGCCGGGCATCAGCAGCGCCTTGATGCGCCCCGCCTCTATCGCCCGGGCCAGCGCCTCGCCGGCCAGCCCCGGCCGGTCAGCCAGCCTCGTCGCGCCCCAGAAACGGCCGACCTGCGCCAGGGCATCCTCCGAAAAATCCCGGTGCGCGGCCAGTTCCCCGGCCCGGCAGCCGACTTCCCGCACGCCCATGCCGTTGGCGGCGTCCGTGACGGCGAAGGGCGCGGCGCCCGCCTTGCCGATGCGTCCGGTCGCCAGATGGAAATTGAGGATGGCGGCCGACAGGCGATGCGCTTCCTCGCCCTGCCCATGCGGGCTGAACAGCGTCACCAGCCGGGGCGCCGCCGCGACCTGCTCGTAGAAGGCACGCACCTCGCCCGGCGCCAGGCCGCAGGCGCGCGCCACCGACCAAAGGTCATGACCCCGGCTCAATCCCGCCCAGAAACCGGCCGGCACCGACAGCCTCCGTTCCAGAAATTCCCGGTCCAGCAAGCCATTGTCATGGCAATGCAGCAGCAGCCCGCTCAACAGCGCCGCCTCGCTGCCCGGCGCGACGGTCAGGCGCTCATCCGCCTCGACCTCCGGCCCGTCGCCCGCATGCGCGATCAGGATCAGGCGCGCGCCCTGCTCCGCCCGCGCCTCGGCCATCCTCTCGTGCAGCACCGGATGGCGGCGGGCCGTCGGCATGCCCACCAGCAGCAGCATGTCCGCCTGCGCCAGATCCTCATAGGCGGCGGGCATCACATCCTCGCCAAAGGCCGCGCGCTGCGCCGCCGCCATGCCGCCCGCCTCGCTGCAGGGCGCCTCGACATGCGCGGAGCCGATGAACCCCTTCATCAGCTTGTTGGCGACATAATAGTCTTCGGTCAGCAGGCCACCCGGCACATGCATCGCCACGCTGCCCGGACCATGACGGTCGATGACGGCGGACAGGCGGCGCGCGGCCTGGTCGATGGCGCGGTCCCAGCCGACGGCGCGGCCATCCACCACCGGCCGCAACAGCCGCCCCTCCAGCGCGAACATGTCCTTCAGCGCTTCGCTGCGGGTGCAGAGCAGGCCGCCATTGGCAGGATGCACGGGATCGCCCTCGATCGACGCCTCGCGCCCCTCGCCGGTGACGGCGCGGATGCCGCATCCCACGCCGCATTGACCGCAAAGCGAACGAACGACCGCCACGGTGCGATCAGGCCGGGACCGGCGGGGTCGGAAACATGGTCATACGCTCCCGCTTAACCGATGCAGGACGAAGACAAAAGGGTGCGCAACTGGCAGGACAAGGGTCATGCCGAAACCGATTCTCCGCGCGCTCGCGTCCATCGCCCTGTTCCTCCATATGGTGCCGGTTCCGGCCATGGCGCAGCAGCGCGGCCCGCTGGTGCTCGCCGCCGCCAGCATGCAGGAGGCGATGGGCGCCGCCGCCGATGCCTGGGCGGCGCAGCGCCATGCTCGGCCGGTCTTGTCCTTCGCCGCCTCCTCCGCCCTCGCCCGGCAGATCAGGGGCGGCGCCCCGGCCGACCTGTTCGTGTCGGCCGACGAAGACTGGATGGACGATGTCGAAAGGGCGGGCTTCGTGCAGCGCGGCAGCAGGGCCGACATGGCGGGCAACCGGCTGGTGCTGATCGCCCCGGCGCGCGCCCCGCTGAAGCTCCGCATCGCACGCGGCATGCCGATCGCTAGGGCGCTGGGCGACTCCCGGCTGGCCATGGCCAATCCGGACAGCGTGCCCGCGGGCAAATATGGCAAGGCGGCGCTGGGCGCGCTGGGCGTCTGGCCCGGCGTCGCCAACCGGCTGGCGCTGGGCGACAATGTGCGATCCGCCCTGACCCTGGTGGAACGGGGCGAGGCGCGGCTGGGCATCGTCTATGCGACCGACGCCCGCGCATCGAAGGCTGTCCTGGTGGTCGGCGCCTTCCCGGCGGGAAGCCATGCGCCGATCCGCTATCCCCTCGCCCGCCTGCGCGCGAGCCGGAACCCGGACGCGGAAGGCTTTCGTCGTTTCCTGCTGTCGCGGGCCGGCCAGAACATCCTCGCCCGCTACGGCTTCAGCCGCCCGTGACCCTGTTCCTCCCCTCCCGCAGGAAGGGGAAAGTCACCTCTGACAGGCCACGATCGCGTCGATCACCGCCAGCGTCTCCTGCGGATCGCGCACCCGCACCGTGTCCAGCCCCAGTTGCTTGGCCGGATAGTCGTTGCCGCCGGGGAAGATCGCATCGCCGATGAACATCATCGCCTCCAGCGCGATCCCGCTCGCGTCGCGCAGCTTCTTCAGGCCATAGGCCTTGTCCACCCCCTCCCGCGTGATGTCGATGGAGGTCGCCCCGCCCATGTTGATCGACAGCCCCGGCAGGCGCTGGCGCAGGTCCGCCTGGATCACCTTGCGCTTGGCGAAGTCGGGGTCCCACCCATCCTTGGCATGGATCGGCGCCTGCTGGCCCAGCGCGGAAAAGGTGATCTGGCTGCCCCGATCCTCGATCCGCTCGCCCCACACCTCTTCCGGCACGAAGCCCGTCGCCTCCAGCGAGGCGTCGAACGCCGCCAGGATCGCCTGCTTCTGCGCCTCCTCGAACAGTTCGGCATAGACCGGCGTCCACTGCCCGTCGCGATGGGTGTAGAGCTTGGTCCCCGTCGTCGGCATCAGCCACAGGCGCGAGCGGTCGGCGCGTTCCGGCAGGCGGCTCGCCACCTGCTTGTCGAATTGCGGCCAATCCCCGCCGGAGATCACCGCGACATGCGCCACCTGCAACAGCCGGGCCAGGGCGTCGCCCATCGCCTCGCGCAGCGGCTGCTTGCTCTCCGCCAGCGTTCCGTCGAGGTCGAAGGCAATCAGGTCTTTCATGCACATGCTCCAGTTTGAAGGGCTGTCCGGCTTTGCCCCCTGGCCTCGACCGATGCAATGCCGATGAGCGGGACATGACGGGGGGCTGGTGTTTTCCCCTATCCTGACCGAAAGAGGGCGGCATGATCCTCTCTGCCGATGAATGGGGCATCGTTGCGCTGTCGCTCCGGGTCAGTCTGGTGGCGGTCGGGCTGATGCTGCCGGTCGCCTTCACCTTCGCCTGGCTGCTCGCCCGCTCGCGCTTCCCCGGCAAGCTGCTCGTGGATGCGCTGATCCACCTGCCGCTGGTGGTGCCGCCGGTCGTCACCGGATGGCTGCTTCTGCTCCTGTTCGGCGCGAACGGCCCGCTCGGCAGGCTGTTCGAACAGATGCTGGGCGTCAGCTTCATGTTCCGCTGGACCGGCGCGGCGCTTGCCTCCGCGATCATGGCGATGCCCCTCATGGTGCGCGCGATGCGGCTGTCGATCGAGGGCATCGACCACCGGCTGGAACAGGCCGCGCAGACGCTGGGCGCGGGCCGGTGGCGCGTCTTCCTCACCATTTCGCTGCCGCTGTCGCTGCCGGGCATAGTGGCGGGACTGGTGCTCGGCTTCGCCCGCTCCATCGGGGAGTTCGGCGCGACCATCACCTTCGTTTCCGACGTTCCGGGCGAAACCCGCACCCTGCCCATCGCCATCTATTCCGCGCTGCAGATGCCGGGCGCCGAATCGGCGGTGACCCGGCTCGCCATCATCTCGATCCTGCTGTCGCTGGCCGCGCTGGTCGCATCGGAGGCATTGGCCCGCCGGGCGAGCGGCGGAAGGACCAACCATGTCCTTTGACATCGCCGTCGACCATCGCATCGGCGACCGCCTCATCCACCTGCGGGCGCAGGCAGGCGCCGGCCTTGTCGCCCTTTTCGGCCCCTCCGGCGCGGGCAAGACCAGCATCCTCAACATGGTCGCCGGCATATTGACGCCGGACAGCGGCCGGATCGCCGTGGCCGGCGAGACGCTGTTCGACAGCGGCGCGGGCATCGACATTCCCGCCGCCCGGCGGCGCGCCGGCTATGTCTTCCAGGACGGGCGGCTGTTCCCGCAGATGCGCGTGCGCGCCAATCTGCTCTACGGCCGCCATGGCGACGCGCCGCTGCCGTTCGACGCGGTCATGGACTTTCTGGGCATCGGCCATCTGCTCGACCGCTGGCCCGCCACCCTGTCCGGCGGCGAAGCGCAGCGCGTCGCGATCGGACGGGCGCTGCTGTCCGGCCCCCGATTCCTGCTGCTGGACGAGCCGCTGTCCTCGCTCGACCCCGCCCGGCGCGAGGAAATCCTGACCGTGATAGAACGGATGAAGCGCGATCTCGCCATGCCGATGCTCTATGTCAGCCACGACCGGGCGGAGGTCGAACGGCTGGCCGATCAGGTCATCGCGCTGTAGGGGGGCAGGCCCGCCCTAGCCAGGGCCCGGTTCAAATAGGCCAGGAAAGCCGCCTGCCTGACCGGCGCCCGCGCCCGCAACCAGGCCAGCGCAACGACGGCCCGCCATTCCGCGCCATGCTCCAGCGCCGGGGCGAGCCGCCTGTAGCTGGCGACATAATGGCGCGCCGCCCAGTCCCGCGCCATGTTGGTCAACCGATCCTGCGGCCCCTCGCCGAAGCGCAGCAGCATCTCCGTCCGCAACAGGTCGGGCACGAAGTCGCCACGCGCCGCCTTCGACCAGTCGATCGCCACCATGCCCGAAGGCGACAGCAAAATATTGCCGATGTGGAAATCGCCGTGCAGCAGCCGGTCGCCGTCCGGCAGTCCGTCCAGCAGCGCCACCGCCCCCTCCTGCAAGCCGCGATCCGCCGGGCCGTAAAGGATGTCCGTGCGCAACACCTGCCGCAGGGAGCGCAGGCCCGGCGCCGCCTCCCCGTGAATCCGCCGGTGCAGCGCCGCCATGTCGCGCAGGCACGATCCCGATTGCAAAGGCCGCAGCCGCATGCGCCGCATCAGCGTCGGCCCGGTCACTTCGGGATAGAGGATCGCCCGCCCCTCCGCCATGTCCAGCCGTCGCAGGGGCCGGGCGACCGGCAGGCCCGCCTCCGCCGCCAGCGTCGCCGCATCAACCTCGCGGGCGATCATCTCCTCCGACACGGCGGCGTGGAATATCTTGGCCACGCGCCCCTCGCCCACGCGGCAGACGCGCGAACTCGCGCCAGCGGCCAACGGCACCAGCGGGCCGGGCGGATCGTCCTGCTGCGGCACGCGCCCCTATCGCAAGGCCGCCCGGGCAGGCTGGCGGTCATGCACCAGCCGCGGCTCGGCCCGCGAAGGGGCGGGACGGGTCAGCCGCTCCACGGCATTGTCCACCAGCATCCGCAGCCCTTCCTCGCTCAGCAGGCCGCCCCGGATCAGGCAACGGTCGATCAGCACCCGGCGGAAAGCCGAATAGAGCGCCATGTCGGGCGCCCCCGGCGCGGACCAGAATTCGTCGAGCGAACGCCTGTGCACCACGCCCGGCACCTTGTAGACCGCATGGCCCAGCACGACCACCGGCTTGCCGGCGTTAAGCGCCAGCGTGCCCACCGTGCTGTTGACCGTCACCACGCCCAGCGACCTGTCGACCACTTCGGCAATGTCCCAGTCCGCCAGGTAGAAGACCCTGTCCCCGACGCCATATTGCGCCGCCAGCCGCCGCGTCAGCCGTCCCCAGGCGACCAGTCCCGGATCGAGCGGATGGCGCTTCACCACCAGGGCGGTGTTGGCGGGCGCATGGGCGGCGAAGCTCTTGATGACGAAGCGCAAGGCCGCGCGCATCGTGCCGAAGGGCGAATGGACGCGGATCTGATAGTCGGAATCGAGCTGGAGCGGCAAAGTGAAATAGGGCCGGTCGCACACCGCCCCCCATTGCTCGCGCGACCTGCGGCGCTCCGCCTTGCGCAGGTTCAGCTTCTTGAACCAGCCCGCCGTCTCCCACAGGAAGCTGTTGGGCCGGTGCGTGCGATAGAAGGGAAAGGCGGGCCGCATCAGCGCCGACGCCATGCCGTTGCGCCCGGTGTTGAAGGCGCGCTGCCGGAAGGTGGAGGGGATTTGCGGCTGCCGCCCATTCTCCTCGGGCGGCAGCGCCCTCGCCTGCTCCAGATACCATTCGGGGTCGAGCGGCAGGGTCGAATTGCCGTTCACGCCATCTTCCTGAAGCGTCAGGAAATCGGGGCGGATATACCCCTCCTCCACCACATGGACGCGCAGGTTGCGCAGCCGCGCCATCTTGTGGGCGGAGGCATGATAGGGGCGGCAATCGCCATAGAGGATCAGGTCCGTCACGCCATGATGGACGATATGGTCGTCGAAGAAGATCGGCCAGTTGCGGAACGTCCCGCGATAATCGGTCGCCCCCTCCCCCGGCCAGTCGACCTTGTCGCCGCCATTGATGTTGATGCGCAGCGCCCGATGCCCCCGCGCCCTCAGCGCCTCCGCCAGCATGGCGAAAAAGGGCCCATGCGGCCCCTGGAGGAACAGGAAGGTTCTGGCCTTGGCATCAACCATGGAAATACTCGGCGGACAAAGTCATAAATCTCTGCAACTTCCCCTGTAAAGTCCGCAGCCGGATCAACCATGAAACCGGGGCCGGCGCCCCGCTTGCCAAACGCTCGACCATGATTTCAGGTCCGCATGGCAAGCGCGTCACCGGGTCCAGATAGCGTGGATAGAGAATCAAGGCCCCGGCCACAAGCTGGTCCAGGGTGAGTTGACGCCCGCGCCGTCCGTTGGGGGCCGCCAGATCGCGGGTCAGCCCCCAGCCGGCATAGAAGGGCATGCCATGGACCGTCACCGGCCGCCCGCGCATCAGCGCCTCGAACCCGGTGAGGGAGGAGAGGACATGAACCTCGTCCACCGCCTGCACCAGCTCCATCAGCGGCGACCCGGTATCGATGGCGTCGGCCTGCTCCAGCACCGCCGCATCGCTCAGATGCCCCTTGCGCAGACCCGCCTGCACATCGGGGTGCGGGCGATAGACGATATGGGCGTCGGGCTCGGCCGCGCGCACCCGCTTCAGCAGGTCGAGATTGCCCGCCACCCCCGCGCCGCCATATTCGACCGACAGATCGTCCTCGACCTGCCCGACCGCCAGCACCGTGCGGCGACCCTGGGGCAGGCCGATCATCCGCCCCCCGCCCTTGCCATATTTGGTGACGCCGGAAGCCCGGATCTGCGTCAGCAGCCGCGCCGCCCGCCGTTCCAGCGCGGGCGTGAAGACGCAGGTCGCCAGCAGCAGCTCCATGTCGCTGGCGGAGCGCGCGTCATAATAGATGCCCGTCCGGTCGATCACCACCGATCCGGGCGGATGCAGCGCCGCGCCCAGCCCCTTCGACCGCAGGAAGCCGTCCTCCACCCGGGCGATGGTCACGCCCTGCCGGCGCGCATCCTCCATGGCGCCGGGCGTCACGCGCGACGGCCAGACCGCAAGCGCGCCTCCCCGCCGGGCGGCACGCCGCAGGCCCCTGCGCTCCGGCAGGAAGGGCGGCGACGCGACGCCGTCCCACAGGAACCGCCGGATCGCCTCCCGCTTCCACAAGGCCATGCCGCTCGCCGCCGCGATGCCATGATTGCCGTCCAGATGCCGCCGCCAGTCGGCCAGTTGCGCCACGGCCTGCACGGCATCGGCGTCCTCGCCGCTGAAACAGTCGCGATAGGTCGCCGCCGCCAGCGCGGCACGGGCGCTGTCACGCAGGACCGCCGGCTCGATGGCCGCGCCGTCCGCGCCGAAGACCGGCACATGCAGCAGCCCGGCGATGATCGCCAGTTCGTCGTCCGCCCCGGCATGAACGGAGGCCGCGCCCGCGATCAGCGCCCAGAGGTCGGTCGGTTCCGGCAGGACATGACCGGGGCCGGAGTCCGCGCCCCGCCCCGCCTTCCCCACAATGCCGATTTCCTGCCGCGCAAGGCCGTCCATCATGGCCTGCGGGACGGCCACGCCGGCCCGCGCGACCCGCCTGATGCCGACGGGCCGATGGCCCCAGAATGTGCCGCCGACCCGCGCCTCGGCGACGGCGTCCAGCAAGGCGTCGGAAACAGGCGCAGCCGCTTCGCCATCGCGCCGCATGCGACTGATCGCCGCCGTCGCGGGGTCAATGCCCGGAAAGGGGGGCGAGCGCAGAAACGGAGTCGCGTTCACGTTGAAAAGCCGCCCCCAGCCACAGATAGATCAGCGCGAATGGAGCGACGCTTCAGCCATTCGAAAACGCAATCCATACAACAGCTTCTGTGATCGCCCGGCACAGGGACGTCAAGCGGAAGCGCGAACCGTCATTTCGTCCAGCATGCCGGCGACGATGTCGAAATAATCCCCCCATGTCGGCGCCCGCCACGCCGCGATCCGCGCGATCTGCGCCGCCCGTTCGGGCGCATCGGCCTTGCTGTACGCCTCTATGGCCCTCAGCCAGCCGAGGCCGTCCAGCGGGTCGAGATAATCCGGCGCCTCGCCGCCCACCTCCCGATGCGCGACGATGTCGCTGCAGATCACCGGCACGCCCGCCGACAGGGTTTCGATCACCGGCATGCCATAGCCTTCCTCGAAGGAGGGCATCAGCATCGCCCGCGCCCCGGCGACCAGCGCGTTCATCTCATTGTCCGGCACGCTGCCCGCCTCGATCACATGGCCGCGCAGGATTTCCGCCCGCTCCAGCATGTCGACGACATTTTCATTTTCCCAGCCGCGCCGCCCGATCAGCACCAGCACCGGCGCCTTGTCGCCCCATCTCTCCACCAGCCGCCGCCAGATGTTGAGCAGCAGAAGATGGTTCTTCCGCGGCTCGATGGTCGAAATATAGACGAAATAGGGCCGATCCGGCACTTCATGGCTGCCCTCCACCACCATGTCCGGCGCGTCCGCGCCGAAATGGGCGACGCGGATCACCCGCCCCTCCAGGCCGCGCGTCAGGCGCGGCGCCAGCGCATCGATCGTCGCCTGGCTGTTGCCGATGATCCCGTCGGCATAGCGGTCGATCGTGCGCACCCGCTTCAGATGCTCCTCCGCGCCCTGCGGCCGGGCGAATTCGGGATGGGTCAGCGGAATGACATCATGCACCAGCGTCACGAAGCGCGCGCCCTCCGCCCGCAGGATCGCGCCGACCTGATCGGCGTCGTCCAGATGATGGGGCGACACCTGCAGATAGATGCGCGGCCCATGCGCCACCGGCACCGGGCGCGGGCGCAGCGCGATCAGGTGGCGGATCACCGCCGCCTTGCTCTCGCGCTCGTCCACCTGCTCCGTGTTGCGCCAGCGCGCCGCGGTGAAGGCCAGGAACTGGCGCACCGCCGCATCCTTCAGCCGCCCATAATAGCCGCCCGCCGGATGAACGGCGGCGAAGGCCAGCCGGTCCGGCATCCGCTCCAGCAATTCGCGGGCATAGGTGAACTCGACCCGGTCGATCCCGGTCGGCGCGGCATGGAAACTGCGGGACAGCAGCCGGGAAATGTCCAGGACGATCTCCGCCGGCCGGCTGCCGCCGGCGAAGCGCCGGCTCTCCCGCTTGGCGCGCAGCGCCAGCCGCGCGCCGGGGGCCTTGAAGGGCTTGAGCGCCACCTCAGGGCGCTTTCACGAAGGTCTGGCGCATCAGAACTGGGCGCGAATCTCTTCGGCCAGCTTCTGCAGTTCCGCCGGATCGGCAAAGTCGCCCTGCGCATGGGCGACGAAGCCGCGCGGCTGGCCTTCCCAGCGCGGCACGATGTGGAAATGCAGGTGGAACACGGTCTGCCCGGCAGGCGCGCCGTTGAACTGCGCGACATGGATGCCGTCGGGGTCCAGCGCCCTGCGGGTGGCGTTGGCGACCTTCTTCACCGTCGCCATCACCTGCGCCAGCGCCTCGTCCTCGACGTCCAATATGTTCCGCGCCTTCGACCATTTGGAAATGACCAGGCTGTGCCCCTTGGACTGCGGCTGGATGTCGAGGAAGGCATATGTATGCTCGTCCTCATAAAGCCTGGTCGAAGGAATCTTCCCAGCCAGGATCAGGGCAAAGACATTGCCATCGTCATAGGTGCCGTCGAGGCTCATCGTGCTTCCTCAGAGCGATTTGCAGGTGATCCGACTGGATCGCCGGTTAAGAAATCGCGGTAAACAAAAAACTTCGGAGCGGCGATCCGATTCGATCGGATCGAAGCTCTAGGACTGATAATGCGCACTGGTCTTGGCGGCGACTTCCTCCGCTGTCACGCCCGGCGCGCATTCGATGAGGCGGAACGGGCTGTCATGGTCGGGCCGCTGGAACACGCAGAGGTCGGTGACGATCATGTCGACCACATTCCTGCCCGTCAGCGGCAGGGTGCAGGCCGGGATGAACTTGGGACTGCCGTCCTTGGACGTGTGCTCCATGACGACGATGATCTTCTTGACGCCCGCGACCAGGTCCATCGCGCCGCCCATGCCCTTGATCATCTTGCCCGGGATCATCCAGTTGGCGATGTCGCCATGTTCCGAAACCTCCATCGCGCCCAGCACGGTCAGGTCGATATGCCCGCCCCGGATCATCGCGAAACTGTCGGCGCTGGAAAAATAGCAGCTGTGCGGCAATTCGCTGATCGTCTGCTTGCCCGCATTGATCAGGTCGGCATCCTCCTCCCCCTCATAGGGGAAGGGGCCGATGCCCAGCATGCCATTCTCCGACTGCAGCGTCACTTCCACGCCGTCGGGAATATGGTTCGCCACCAGCGTCGGGATGCCGATGCCCAGGTTCACGTAGAAACCGTCCTGCAATTCCTTCGCCGCCCGCGCGGCCATTTCGTCACGAGTCCAGGGCATGTTATTTCTCCCCATCGGCAGGCGCGGCCCACCTCTTGTCCAGCGGAAAAACCTCGTCGAAGCCGCCCTTGAGGCCGCTTCCATAAACCGGATTGGGCAGGACGAACCAGCCATTGCCCCACATCTGCGCGATCGCCGGCCGCATGGTCGCGGCACGCCGCGCCGTCACCGGCGGTCCGCCATTGAACAGGTCCGAAAAGTCGCCCAACTGGTCGCCGCCCATGGCGATGACGCAATATCGCGCCGCGATCGTCGCCCGCCGCCCGTCCTTGCGCGATCCCATGGCGTCGTCGCCGCTCAGGAACAGCGTCTGCCCATGCACGGCATCGCCCAGACCGGCCGCCTTTATGGCGCGGACGGTCGGCTCGACATTCCCGGCGGTGCGATTGGTGTTGAACACCACCGTCACGCCCATCTGCCGCAGCGCGCGCACCATCCGGTCCGCGCCCGGAACCGGCGCGACCGCAGCTTCGCCCGTCCTTTCCCACGCATCCCAGGCGGCCGTGTCGAATCCCCTGCCCGTCCGCGCTGCATGATATTCATAGCCGATGTTGAGCATCACCGTCTCATCGACATCGAAGACGGCGGCAAGGGGCTTTGCGCCGCAGGGCACGAAGCGCGGATCGTCGAGGCCTGCGCCTTCGGCCAGGATCACGCTGTCGGCCGGGCGCGCCTTCACCTTCGCCGCGACATGCGCCAGCAAAGCCCGATAGGCCTGGAGCGAAAGCGCCGAAGCCTCCCCCGACCCATAAAGATACTGCATCCCGGCCGGGGGCGTTTCGGGCGCGACCGGAACCGCCGCCGGCCGATCGGCCGAACAGCCCGCCAACATCATCGAAACCGCCAGGCCGACAGCCCCCCTCCCACTCGCGGGAGGGGTCGGGGAAGGGCATGTCACGTCAAACCGCCTCCCTCTGGCGGACGGTGCGGAATTCGATTTTCTTGTCGTAAGGCGCTCCGACGATCATGCGCTTGACGTAGATGCCGGGCAGATGGATCGCATCGGGGTCGAGGCTGCCGGTGGGCACCACCTCCTCCACTTCCGCGACGCAGATCTTCGCCGCCGTCGCCATGGGCTGGTTGAAGTTGCGCGCCGTCTTGCGGAAGATGAGGTTGCCGCTCTCATCGGCCTTCCAGCCCTTGATGACCGCCACATCGGCGAAGATGCCGCGCTCCAATATATAATCCTGCCCGTCGAAGCTCTTCACTTCCTTGCCCTCGGCCACCGCCGTGCCGACGCCCGTCCTGGTGTAGAAGCCCGGAATGCCCGCGCCGCCCGCCCGGCAGCGTTCGGCCAGCGTGCCCTGCGGGCAGAACTCCACCTCCAGCTCCCCGGCCAGATATTGCCGCTCGAACTCCTTGTTCTCGCCCACATAGCTGGAGATCATCTTCCTGACCTGCCGCGTGCGCAGCAGCTTGCCCAGCCCCTCGCCATCTACCCCCGCATTGTTGGAGGCGATGGTCAGATCCCTGACGCCCGAATCCCGGATCGCATCGATCAGCCGCTCGGGTATCCCGCACAGACCGAACCCGCCAGCGCACAGATGCATGCCGTCGAACAGCAAACCCTCCAACGCACTCGCCGCATCGGGGTAGAGCTTGTTCACCATCGCCTGTCCTCCTGCCGGGAATCCGCCCAAGGAGATAGAAGCAACCCGACGAAGGGTCAATTTGCTGCAACGGCGAAAGTCGCAACCCCACCGATACCGCAATAACTCCCGCGCAGGCGCTCCAATGAGGCAGGCGGCTCATGACCGCCCCGTCCTGCCCCGTTCAGACACCATCCTACAGGCTCCTGCCTCCGCGGGAGCATGGCGCACCCTCTTGCCAGCGCCTCAGATCAGCCCAGCCAATGGACTTGAAGGATCGGCATACATGCGCTTCGCCATCCGTCCGGCCCGATAGGCCATCCGGCCCGCCTCGACCCCGGCCTTCATCGCGGCGGCCATCAGCACCGGGTCCTTCGCCTCGGCAATGGCCGTGTTCATCAGCACGCCGGTGCAGCCCAGTTCCATCGCCTCGGCCGCTTCGGAAGCCGTCCCCACGCCCGCATCGACCAGCACCGGCAGCCGGGTCCCTTCCACGATCAGCCTTATCGTCACGCGATTCTGGATGCCCAGCCCCGACCCGATCGGTGCGCCCAGCGGCATGATCGCCACCGCGCCCGCATCCTCCAGCCGCTTCGCCGCAATGGGATCGTCCACGCAATAGACCATCGGCTTGAAGCCTTCCCTGGCCAGTATCTCCGTCGCACGCAACGTTTCCACCATGTCGGGATAGAGCGTCCGCGCCTCGCCCAGCACTTCCAGCTTCACCAGATCCCAACCGCCCGCCTCGCGCGCCAGGCGCAAGGTGCGGATCGCCTCCTCCCCCGTGTAGCAGCCCGCCGTATTGGGCAGATAGGTGATCTTCCGGGGATCGATGAAATCCGTCAGCATCGGCGCCTTGGGGTCCGACACATTGACCCGCCGCACCGCCACGGTGACGATCTCCGCCCCCGAAGCCGCGACGGCCGCCGCATTCTGCTCGAAATCCCTGTACTTGCCCGTGCCGACGATCAGCCGCGAACGGAAGGTCCGGCCCGCCACGGTCCAGCCATCCTCATCCACCGCCGGGACATCGCCGCCGCCCGCGACCGGATGGTCGCCACCGCCAACGAAATGCACGATCTCCAGTTCGTCGCCATCGTCGACGCACACCTGCGCCAGCGTCGATCGCGGCACCACCTCCAGATTGCGCTCCACCGCCACCTTCTCCGGCACGAAACCCAGTTCGCTCGCCAGCTCCGCCAGCGTCATGCCCGCACGCACGCGGCGATGCTCGCCATTGATATGGATGGACACGGTTCCGTCGACGCTCAATGCTCTGTCCTGTCAAACAAGGTGTCTCGACTTGGCGCGACACGAAGGGCTAAAGATCAGCGCGCATATAGGGGCGTCGACGCCCCACCCGCAACCATAAGGGGACCGCCATGGCCGAAACGCGCAAAATCTATGTCCTGAACGGTCCCAACATCAACATGCTCGGCACGCGGGAGCCTGAAATCTACGGCTATGACACGCTGGACGACATTGCCGAGCGGATGGAGGACGCCGCCAACCGCGCCCATGTCGAGATCGATTTCCGCCAGTCCAACCATGAAGGCCATCTGGTCGACTGGCTGCAGGAGGCGCATGCGGAGGGCGCGCACGCCGTCATCCTCAACGCCGCCGGCCTTACCCACAGCTCCGTCGCGCTGCACGACGCGATCAAGGCCATCACGGTCCCGGTGATAGAGGTGCACCTCTCCAACCCCCACCGGCGCGAGGAATTCCGCCACAAAAGCTATGTCGGCATGGCGGCGAAGGGGACCATCGCGGGCTTCGGCGCCCTGTCCTACATGCTCGCGCTGGAGGCGGCGCTCGAACTGTAGCTCGACGCACATAAGTTGCGCTCCGGCGCAAATGCGCATAGGCGCGGGCATCGGAACACGAAATTCACCGTCCAGGGACTGAAAATGAACGACAAGGCTGAAAAGGGCGCAATGCAGGTGGACGTACAATTGGTGCGCGATCTCGCCGCGCTGCTCGACGACACCAACCTGACGGAAATCGAGGTGGAGGACGGCGACCGCAAGATCCGCGTCGCGCGCAAGGTGGGCGGCGGCGCCGTCACCTATGCGCCCCCGCCCGTCGCCGCCGCTCCGGTCGCCACGGCCGCGCCGGCCGCCGCCCCCGCTCCGGCCGAAGCCGCCGCCCCGGCCGTGGCCGCCAACGCCATCCGCTCGCCCATCGTCGGCACCGCCTATCTCGCCGCCGAACCGGGCGCTGCGCCCTATGCCGCCGTCGGTTCGACCGTAAAGGCGGGCGACACCGTGCTGATCGTCGAAGCCATGAAGGTCATGAACGCCATCACCGCGCCCCATGCCGGCACGGTCAAGGCCGTGCTGGTCGATAACGGCCAGCCGGTCGAATATGACCAGCCGCTGATCGTCATCGAATAAGGGCCGCTTCACACATGGCCATCGAAAAGCTGCTGATCGCGAACCGGGGCGAAATCGCGCTCCGCATCCATCGCGCCTGCCATGAAATGGGCATCAAGACGGTGGCGGTGCATTCGACCGCCGACGCCGACGCCATGCATGTGCGCCTCGCCGACGAAGCGATCTGCATCGGCCCGCCCGCGGCGAAGGACAGCTATCTCAACATCGCCGCGATCATCTCCGCCGCCGAAATCTCCGGCGCGGACGCGATCCATCCCGGCTATGGCTTCCTGTCGGAAAACGCCCAGTTCGCGGAGATCGTGGAGGCGCACAACATCGCCTTCGTCGGTCCCAAGCCCGAACATATCCGCATCATGGGCGACAAGGTGGAGGCAAAGCGCACCGCCGGCGCGCTCGGCCTGCCGCTGGTTCCCGGCTCCGACGGCGCGATCTCCGACATCGCGGAAGCGAAGGAAATCGCCGCGAAGATCGGCTACCCCGTTCTCATCAAGGCGGCCTCTGGCGGCGGCGGACGCGGCATGAAGGTGGTGCCTTCCGAAGACCAGCTCGAAACGCTGATGAAGCAGGCCGGCTCGGAAGCCAAGGCCGCCTTCGGCGACGACACCGTCTATATGGAAAAATATCTGGGCAATCCCCGGCATATCGAATTCCAGGTCTTCGGCGACGGCGACGGCAACGCCATTCACCTGGGCGAGCGCGACTGCTCGCTCCAGCGCCGCCACCAGAAGGTGCTGGAGGAAGCGCCCTCCCCCGTCCTCTCCACCGCCGAGCGCGACCGGATGGGCGAAGTCGTGCGCAAGGCGATGGCCGACATGGCCTATCGCGGCGCGGGCACCATCGAATTCCTCTGGGAAGACGGCGAATTCTACTTCATCGAGATGAACACCCGCCTGCAGGTGGAGCATCCGGTGACGGAGATGATCACGGGCGTCGATCTGGTGCGCGAACAGATCCGCGTGGCGGAGGGCAAGCCCCTCTCGGTCGAGCAGAAGGACCTGGTCTTCACCGGCCACGCCATCGAATGCCGCATCAACGCCGAAGACCCGCGCACCTTCGCGCCCTCGCCGGGCACCGTCACCAGCTATCATGTGCCGGGCGGCATGCATGTCCGCGTCGATAGCGGCCTGTATCAGGGCTATAAGGTGCCGCCCTATTATGACAGCATGATCGGCAAGCTGATCGTCTATGGCCGCACCCGCGAAGGCGCGATCATGCGCCTTCGCCGCGCGCTGGAGGAATATGTGATCGAGGGGATGAAGACCACGATCCCGCTCCACCAGAAGCTGCTGACCGACCCGGACTTCCTCAACGGCGACTACACGATCAAGTGGCTGGAAGAGTGGCTGGAACGTGAGGGATAAGAAGGCATGAGGGCGACCATCTGGCACAACCCCCGCTGCTCCAAGTCGCGCGCGGCGCTCGCGATCCTGGAAAATGCACCGGGGGTCGACATAGAGGTCGTCGAATATCTCAAGACTCCGCCCAGCCGCGCCGAAATCGAGGCGGTCCTGAAGAGGGCGGGCGTCCGCCCATCGGAAGCCGTCCGCAAGGGCGAGGGCATAGCGAAGGAAATCGGCCTGGACGTGTCGGACGACAAGGCCGTCCTCGACGCGATGGCCGCGCACCCGATCCTGATCGAACGCGCCATCGTGATCACGGACAAGGGCGCGCTGATCGCCCGGCCGCCAGAACGGGTGAGCGAAGTCCTCTAGCCTGCGTCATTCTGCGCTCGACCCAGGGCCAAGGCCGAAATGGAAGACGAAAAAGGGTGGAGAGCGGACACCCGCTTTATCCCTCTCCCTTGAGGGAGAGGGCTGCGCAGACTTGGCAGCTTGCTGCTTAGTCGTAGCTGGGTGAGGGGGTTGCGATCCAGGGGATCGCGCGGGCCGCAGGCCCGCTCCTCCCTCATCCAAATCAGCCTGGGCTCCTTCGCCGCCAAGACTTCCTATTCTTCTCTCTCAAGGAAGAAGGAAGGTCTCGAATTGGCCAATTTACAGCCATTCTGCTCCCGACCTTGCGCCAAGCCCCCCGCAGGAGCATGTGACCCAAGCGCAACAGGCTCCTGACAAAATATCCTATTTCCCCGACATGACCCAATTCGGCCTGTCCTATTGTCCGCCGGCCGGCCTATCGCCCACCCCTCTTTGAAACGTCCGACGCATTGCGCGACGCGCCTACGCGCGCCCGGGCACGCGCGCGCATACACTGTGAACTTCGGCTGAAAATCGCCGTTTTCAGGCCGGCAGAACCAGACTCGCTTCCAATCCGCCCTGCGCCCGGTTGGCGAGCTTCAGCGCGCCGCCATGTTCGGTCATGATCGCCCGAACCAGCGCCAGCCCCAGGCCGGCCCCGCCAGTGTCCCGATTGCGCGAGCCCTCCAGCCGGGTGAAGGGCTCCATCATCTCTTCCATCCGGTCTTCCGATATGCCGGGTCCATCGTCCGCCACGATCAGCCGGATGGTGCCATCCCCTCTTTCGACCGAGACATGAGCCCGCTCGCCATAGACGATGGCATTCTCGATCAGGTTGCGCAGCGCGCGGCGAATCTGTTGCGGGCGCACATTGGCGACCGCGCGATCGCTGTCGGCCAGATCGACCGGAGATCCGAGTTCCAGAAAATCCTCGACCACGGCGTCCGCCAGCGCCGACATATCGACCTTCTGCCGGGCTTCGCTGCTGCGACCCGCGCGGGCGAGCGAGAGAATATCCTCCAGCATCCGGTTCATCTCGTCGATCGTCTCGGACATGCGGGCGCGCTCGCCCTCGTCCTCCACCGATTCGGCGCGCACGCGCAGCGAGGCCAGGGGCGTGCGCAGGTCATGGCCGATGGCGCCCAGCATCCGGTCCTTCTCGTTCAACATCGCAAAGATGCGGCTGCGCATCGCGTTGAAGGCTATGGTGAGCTGCCGCACGTCGCCGGGGCCGCTTTCCTCTACCGGGTCGGCCGATCCGGTGCGGGCGAACTGCTCCGCCGAAAGGGTCAACTGCTTCAATGGCCGCGCCAGCCTGCGCCCGACCCAGAGCAGCGGCAGCAGCACGATCGCGTAGAGGATCAGCGTCTGCCCCACCAGCCATCCGCCGAAGCGCGGCGGCCGGTCCCCGATGCGCGTCTGCGTCAGCGCCCATTTGCCCGGCTGATATTCGACCGCCATCGCCAGACGCGTCATATGCACATGATCATGCCTGCCGCCGGCCGCGCGCATGCGGAAATTGTCCCAGCGCCGCAGCGGCAGCAGCTGCGGCTGTTCGGCCGCACGGATGGAGCGGACCGAAAGGCCGACATCGTCGAACATCGCCCTCGCGCGGCGCTCGACGTCCGGCCGGGCTTGCCCCGGCAAGGGCGGGGCAGCATCCAGGAAGCGCACCCTTCCCCGCCGATCCGCCTCGTCGCCGCCGCGCCGGTCCGGCCGGTTGTCGAGCGCGTCGACGATGCGATAGACGCCCGGCGCGGTCTGCGCGGTCAGCTCGATCCGTTGGCGCTCGCGCAGCAACAGGGTGAAATTGATCGCCTGCGCCACGAACAGCGCCAGCGCGACGAGGATGATGATCTGGCCGACGACGCTCTGCGGCCAGAGGCGCAGCCGCCTCACAGCTTCCGCACGTCCGCGGACAGGGTGTAGCCGCCGCCCCAGACCGTCTTGATGAGGGTCGGGTTCTTCGGGTCCGGTTCTATCTTCTTGCGCAGGCGGCTGATCTGGTTGTCGATCGCCCGGTCGAAGGCATTGGCCTCCCGCCCCTGGGTGATGTCCAGCAACTGGTCGCGGCTCAACACCTGATTGGGCCGGGTGGCGAAGGCCAGCATCAGATTATATTCCGCCGTGGAAAGGGGCAACGCCACCCCCTCGCCGTCGACCAGCGTGCGTTCCTGCGTCTTGAGCAGCCAGTTGGCGAAGGCATAGGTTGCGCCATCGGGGGCCGTGACCCGCTGCCCGCCGGTCGCGACGCGGCGGAAGATCACCTTGATGCGGGCGACCAGCTCGCGCGGGGAAAAGGGCTTCAGCACATAATCGTCCGCGCCCATTTCCAGCCCGACGATACGGTCCGTCTCCTCCGATTTCGCGGTCAGCAGGATCACCGGAATCTCGCTGGTCTCACGGATGTGGCGGCAGAGCGACAACCCGTCCTCGCCCGGCATCATGATGTCCAGGATCACTAGGTCGATGGCGTTGGCGTTAAGGCGCATCCGCGCTTCCGACGCATTTTCGACGGCCGTCACGCGAAAGCCGTTGCGGCCGAGATATTGCGCCAGCGGCTCGCGGATCGAGCGCTCGTCGTCGACGAGCAGCAGATGGGGTCGTTCGCTCATGGTCCGGTTCTTGTCATGGCTGGATGCGGGTGGGAAGGGCGAAGGCGCGCAATCGACGCCTTCACCCCTGCCCTCAATTGGCGGGCGGCGGCCCCTTGCGGTCGCGCCACCCGTCGCGGAAGGCCTGCCGCGCCGCCTTCATCTCATCGGCGGTCACCTTGCCGTCATGATTGGCGTCGGCCTTGTCGAACATGGCGAGCGGGCGGGCCATGAATTCGGCCTTGGTGACGGTGCCGTCCTTCTTCATTTCATCGCCCGGACCGCCGCGCATGCCCTGTGCCCCACCATATTGTCCGCCACCATGCTTTCCCCAACCGCGATGGCCCCAGCCATGGCCGTCCGGCCCGCCGGGCTTGCCCATGCGGTCGTGCATGCCGTCCCGGCCCCGATGCCCGGCGGCAAATTCCGCCTTGCTGATCTGACCATTCCTGTCGGTGTCCAGCGCGGCGAAGCGTTCATCGAGCCGCTGCTGACGGAGGACTTCGCGATCCGCCTGGTCGAGCTTGCCGTCCTTGTTGGCGTCCAGCCTGGCGAAGCGGGCTTCGAGGGCGGCGGTCAGTTCCACCTTTGTGACGGCGCCGTCCTTGTTGGCGTCGGCCATCATCAGCATGCCGCCGCCGCGCGGTCCGGCGCTGTCGTCCTGAGCGAAAGCAAGGTGCGAAGCAGCGAGCCCGCCGACGAACAGCGAGCCCAGCGCCACCGTGGTCATGAATTTGCGGATCATGGAAATCTTCCTTCAAAGCGTCTGTCACGAACGGCGCGCTGCCGTCCTTGCAGATGCTTATCGGGGAGTTTTGTCCCGCAATTTTGTCACGTCACCCGATAAAATGTCGCAATTTGTATCGGGCGGAGGCTTGGCTTCGGTTCCAAACCTCCTTCGCGGGGATGACAATCAAATTCAACGATCGCGGCGTCCCAGCAGACGCAGGCGAAGCGCGTTCAGCTTGATGAAGCCCGCCGCGTCGCGCTGGTCATAGGCGCCCGCATCGTCCTCGAAGGTCACGACCTTCTCGCTGTAGAGCGAATAGGGCGACTTGCGGCCGACGACATAGACGCCGCCCTTGTAGAGCTTCAGGCGAACCGTGCCGGTCACCTTCTCCTGGCTGAAGTCGATCGCCGCCTGCAGCATCTCGCGCTCGGGCGAGAACCAGAAGCCGTTATAGATGAGTTCGGCATAGCGCGGCGCCAGTTCATCCTTCAGGTGCGCGGCCCCCCGGTCGAGCGTCAGTTGCTCGATCCCGCGATGGGCGAGGTGGTAGATGGTGCCGCCCGGCGTCTCATACATGCCGCGCGACTTCATGCCGACGAACCGGTTCTCGACCAGATCGAGGCGGCCGATGCCATGCTTGCGGCCATAGTCGTTGAGCGTTTCCAGCAAGGTCGCGGGCGACATGCCGACGCCATTGATCGCCACGCCGTCGCCGCGCTCGAAATCGATGGTGATATATTCGGGCGCGTCGGGCGCATCCTCCGGATTCACCGTGCGCGAATAGACATAGTCCGGGGTTTCTTCCCACGGATCTTCCAGCACCTTGCCCTCCGAAGAGGTGTGCAGCATGTTCGCGTCCGTCGAGAATGGGCTTTCGCCGCGCTTGTCGCGGGGGATCGGAATCTGGTGCTTCTCAGCGAATTCGATCAGCCTGGTGCGGCTGGTGAGGTCCCATTCGCGCCAGGGCGCGATCACCTTGATGTCAGGCGCGAGACCGTAATAGCCAAGTTCGAAGCGCACCTGGTCATTGCCCTTGCCGGTCGCGCCGTGGCTGACGGCATCCGCCCCGACCTGCTTCGCGATCTCGATCTGCCGCTTGGCGATCAGCGGCCGGGCGATGGACGTGCCGAGCAGGTAAAGTCCTTCATAAAGCGCGTTGGAGCGCATCATCGGGAAGACATAGTCCTTCACGAATTCCTCGCGCAGGTCATCGATGAAGATATGCTCTTCCTTGACGCCCATCAGACGCGCCTTGGCGCGGGCGGGCTCCAGTTCCTCGCCCTGTCCCAGATCGGCGGTGAAGGTCACCACCTCGCACTGGTAGGTCTGTTGCAGCCATTTCAGGATCACGCTGGTATCCAGCCCACCTGAGAAGGCAAGAACGATGCGGTTGATCTGGTCGGACATGGGCAACTTTCCTTGAAGCGGGCCTGGGCGGCCATGCAATTACCGGCGGGCCGGTATCAGGCCGGGCGATCCAACGCAACCGCAACGGCGGAACTATCGCATGACGAAGGGGATGCCGATCGGAACCGGCATCCCCTTCCCTCAAGGAATCGAATCGGGCTCAGCTCGTCCGCGGCTTGAAGACGCTGTCGCGGCGCCGGTCGGAACCGAAACGATAGACCGTCTGCGTGGCCGCAGGCGCGGGCCTGGCTGATACTGGCGGCGCTGCCATGGTTTCCTCCGCCGCCGGGGTCGCCGCCTGCTTCTGCCGCTGCGCGAGGAGGAATTTTGCGCGGGTCATGCGCTTGGCGTGGGTTCGGAACAGGTTTTCCGGGCTGGGCGGCGCAGCCACCATCGCTTCCAAGCTGCTTTCCTCCTCGCTCCGCGCAGGAGCAATCGCGGGCGGCGGCGTCATCAGCGGCATGGCGGGAGCAGGTTCCGCAGGCATGGGCTGGATCACCTCGCCCTCCCAATGCTCCTCGCCTTCCCACTGCTCCTCACGACGCTTGCGCCTGCGCAACAGGGCAGCGCCCGCGAGGCCCGCCATCAGCAGCGAGCCGCCGCCCAGCGCCCAAAGCAGCGCGGGATCGATCCCGGCTTGCGACGGAGGAACCGGCGCCGGCCTGACAGGAGCGGCGGCTGCTGGCGGAGCGGCCGCCTGTACAGGCGCCGGGACAGGCGCTTCGCTTTGTACCGGGGCCGTAGCGCGTTGCGGGGACGCGACAGGCTCGGTCCGCGCTGCCGTTCGGGTCGCTGGCCTTGGTGCGCGCCGCTCCACCGGAGCCGCTACCGCAGTCTGCGCCTTCTCCTCCGCCTGCGATGCCGCGATGGCGGCATCCAGCCGCTGTTCGACCGAAGGCGTCGATTGAACCACAGGCTGCGCGGGCGCAAATGCCGGAGCGGACGAAGCTGGCGGTTGCTCCGGTTCCGCGGCTGGATTGACAATCACCGGCTGGCTCGGCGGCACGATGGTCTGCGCGAGCAGCGGAGGCGAACTGAAAGCCAGAACAGCGGCAATCGCGGCCCTGGCGGGGCGAAGTGAGCGAATGTTTCCAGTCATAGCCATGATCAAACCCGCGAGCCTCACGATTCAGCGCAAAGCCTGAAGGCTATTCCCGATCAATCGAGCCAAAGGGCCGACGAAATGATCAGAACAGGGCCAATATGAACATTCGTTCATTTTGATGGATGATGTTTTAGACTTTATATTCTTGCCTGTGGTTCAGAATCAGCGATCTATTATTTGGGACTATCATCCCTATTGTCACGGCGCGCGCCTTCGATCAGCCGCCTGTTCCGTTCTTCTTCCGCTGACTGCGCCAGACGTTCCGCCTTGGTGCGGCCGAATTTGACGCGATTGCCCTGCGCCTGGCGTTCCTTATCCGCCCGAGCCTTCGCCTTGCGCGCCTGTCGTAGATTGACGATGTCGCCCATGGGCGTGGACGGGCCTCCATGAGGGGATGGAGCGGGTAGCGGGGATCGAACCCGCATCACAAGCTTGGAAGGCTAGTGCTCTACCATTGAGCTATACCCGCCCGTCAGGCTGAGCGCCCTGCCATCTTTGGGCGGCCTTCGTCAATATGCCAAAGCGATATTCACCCAATATCGGCCTTAACCCCGCGCGATATTTGCACTATCAGGGGCCATGGCCACGCCTTCCCTGCGCCAGTTGGATATATTCGCGCAGATGGTGGCATCGGGCAGCCTCTCGCGCTGCGCCAGCGATCTGGGGATCACGCCCGATGATGTCGCGCGCGATCTGGCCTCGCTGGAGCTGCGTCTGGGCTACCGCCTCTTCGACGATCTTGCCGGCGCCCCGCGCCTGACCGCTGCGGGCCGGAAAACGGCGGAGGCCATGACCCTGTTGTCGCAGGATCAGCCGGAAAACTGGGGGGTCGATCAGGCGGACGGCATGATCCCCGCCACCCCTCCGTCGGAATCGGCGCCATCGCGGCAAAGCATCGTCCTGGCCGCGCCCGCCCCGGTCTTCGGCCATTTCCAGGAAGCGCTGGCCGCGTTCGAGGCCGCGAATGACGACATCGCCATCACGCTCGACCTGACGATCCACCTGGCCGACGAAGCTGCCTGGGCGCTCCGCCGGGGAAAGGCCGACATCGCCTATTTCTATGCGTTGGGCGAGACGAATGAGCCATCCTCCCGCTATGGCTGGTCGGAGCAGATCAACCTCTATGCGGGCGCGGAGCATCCGCTCGCCCGCCGCGACAGCGTTGCGACCGGAGAGCTTGCCGCCATGCCGACATTGGCGATGGAGCCGCGCAACGGCCTGCGGCGGATCATCGACGAGGCGCTGCTGCGCGGCGGCGTCCGGCTGGGCGATCCGGTGCTGGAAACCGACAATCTGTTCGACATCATGACCATATTGCGCGAAGGGGCGGGCTGCTTCGCCGCCTTCGGCCCCCTCGCCCGCGACCTGGGCCGGATGACCGGGATCAGGCGGGTCGCGCTCGAACGTCCGCTCCCGGCCATCGAAGTGCGGCAGGCTCTCCGCCCGGAAAGCCCGGCTGCGGTTGCCGCACTGGCGGAATTCCTCTTTCTCTGATCGTCCGCTGCGACTGGCTGAGCCGATTTCGCGGGCAAGCGATCGATCCCGCGCCGAGCAGTATTGATATGCTATATCATTTCAGATAGGAGAGCACATCTCCTCCCATTCAAGGATGACGAACCGAATGTATCGTTCCGCACTGTTGCGTGCCGGTTGCGCCTTTTCCGCATTGTCTGCCGCCCTTCCCGTCTTCGCTCAGGACGCACCCGCCGACGCGGCGCCCCAAGCCTATCATGATCAACGAGCGGACATCGTCGTCACCGCCATCATTCCACGCCGGCAGGGCGATATTCTTTCAGGAACGTCGGTCGTATCCGGCGAAGAACTCACCCGGGCGCTGCGCCCCACCATCGGCGACACTCTGGCGCACCAGCCCGGCGTCTCGGCAACCTCCTTCGGCCCCAATGCTTCCCGCCCCGTGCTGCGCGGCTTCCAGGGCGAGCGCGTGCGCATCCTGACCGACGGCATCGGCAGCTTCGACGTGTCGAACACCTCCGTCGACCATGCCGTGGCGATCAATCCCCTCACCGCCGACCGGATCGAGGTGCTGCGCGGCCCTGCGGCGCTGCTCTACGGCTCCTCCGCCATTGGCGGCGTGGTCAATGTGATCGACAGCCGCATCCCCCGCCGCGTGCCGGACGAACCGATCCACGTCGACGGCATCGCCACCTATGGCAGCGCAGCCAATGAACGCACTGGGTCGGGCGAGATCGAGGCCCCCATCGGTGACAAGTTCGTTGTCCATTTCGACGGCAGCTATTCCAAGAGCGGCGATCTGGACACCGGCAGCTATATCCTGACCCCCGCCCTGCGGGCCCAGGCGAACGCCAGCAGCGATCCGGAAATCCGCGACCTTGCCACCCTGCGCGACAAGTTGCCCAACAGCGCGGCGCGGACATGGGAGGTGGCGGGCGGCGCGGCGCTCATCACCGATGGCGGCAATCTGGGCTTTTCGGTGGCGCATACCGACAATTTCTACGGCGTGCCGGTCCGCTATTCGCTCGATCCCGATGGCGAAGCGGAAAAGGTGCGGCTGCACATGAAGCAGGATCGGGCCGACCTGCGCGCCGAACTGCCCGTCAATGGCGGCTTCCTGGAATCGATCCGCCTGCGCGCGGGCTTCGCCGATTATCAGCATCAGGAGATAGAGGAGACGGGCGAGGTCGGCACGACATTCTACAACCAGTCGATCGAATCCCGGCTGGAACTGGTTCAGGCCAGGCGCGGCGGCTGGGACGGCGCGATCGGCGCGCAGTTCTTTGCACGCAACTTCCACGTGGTGGGGGAAGAAAAATTCCTGCCGCGCAACGAGACGGAGCAACTGGGCTTCTTCACGCTGCAATCCTTCGACCTCGGCACCACCCGGGTCGAGCTGGGCGGGCGTTATGAACATACGCGGGTCGGGGCCGATGCGGACGAGACGCTGCTCAATCCCGCCTATCATCGCAGCTTCAATGCACTTTCCGGTTCGCTGGGGATCAGCCAGGAACTCGCTCCGGGCTGGCGGGTCGGGTTGAACCTGTCCCGCACGGAGCGCGCTCCTTCGGCCGAGGAGCTGTTCGCCCGCGGCAACCATGCGGGAACGCAGGCCTTTGAACTCGGCAATCCCGATTTCGGGCTGGAAAAGAGCTGGGGCATCGAAGGCACGCTGCGCGGCCAGGGCAATGGCTATACCCTCTCGCTTTCCGCCTATCACAACTGGTTCGACGGCTATATCTACGATACGCTGGCCGACGACAGCGTCTGCATGGCCGCCAATGGCGGAGAACCGCTGGATTTCCCCTGCTACCAGAATCTGCAGGCGAATGCTCGCTATCTCGGCTTTGAGGCGGAAGGCACGGTGAAGCTGGGGCAGATCGGCGGCTATGCCCTCAACCTGGATGGCGTGGCCGACTATGTGCGCGCCACCATCGTCGGATCGGGTCCGGCGCCGCGCATACCCCCGCTTCGCCTGCTGGGCGGCGTGGAATTGCAGGGCGACCGGCTGAGCCTGCGGGGCGAGGTCGAGCGCAGCTTCGCCCAGAACCGCATCGCGGACACCGAAACGCCGACCGACGGTTTCACGCTGGTCAACGCCTCGCTCTCCTTCAAGCCGCTCAAGGGCAATGACCGGACCACCATCACCCTTTCCGCCAACAACATCTTCGATGTGGAGGCGCGGCGGGCGGCCAGTTTCCTGAAGGATTACGCCCCCCTGGCGGGACGGGACATCCGCCTGACGGCCCGCCTGTCGATCTGATAACCTGGTTGATTGCGCAATGTGACGATTTCGTTACAAGGCGCGGATGGACCAGGGGTGGGCGAAACTCGATCGGATGCGCCGGCGGGCGTATAAGGGCGGCTGAATGCGTCAGATCGCCGCCCTTCCCTATTCGACCGGCCCCGACGGGTCGATGCGTATCCTGCTGATCACCTCTCGCGATACGCGGCGCTGGGTGATTCCCAAGGGCAATCGCATCAAGGGCATGGCCGGCCACCGCGCCGCAGAGCTGGAGGCTTATGAAGAGGCGGGCATTCACGGCATTGCCTGCCCCGCGCCGCTCGGCCGCTATCGCTATGACAAGAAACGGCGGCGGGGCGACACGAAAGAGGCGACGGTCGAGGTTTTCCCGCTTGCGGTGACGGGCCAGTTGTCGCAATGGCCCGAACAAGGGCAGCGGGAACTGCGTTGGTTCCCCGTTGCCGAAGCTGCAAAGGCTGTCGACGAACCCGATCTGCAATCCATCATCGCCGCTTTCCGCGAACCGCCCCGGGACCCGGGCCTGTTCGTGCGGACGTTGCTGCGGGTCAAGGAATGGCAAAGCGAAAGGACTGGAATGCTGCGCTGGTTTCACGCGCTGATGCCCAAGCAAGGGCGCTTTTTCGAGCAGTTCGAGGATCATGCCGCGACTTTGGTCGCCGGCGCCGATGCGCTCGCCAAGCTGCTGAAGGGCGGGCCGGACATCGACGCCCACATCAAGGAGATTTCGGACCGGGAGCATGAGGCGGACGACATCATCCGCGAAGTGCTGCAGGATGTGCGCCGCATCTTCGTGACGCCGTTCGACCGCAGCGCCATTACGGGGCTGATCGGGGTGATGGACGACGCCATCGACCAGATGAACCAGACGGCGAAAGCCATCGCGCTGTTCGAGGTGAAGGAATTTCCGTCGCAGATGCAGGACATGAGCGCCCTGATCGTCGAATGCGCGCGGATCACGGCGGAGGCGATGCCGCTGCTGCGGTCGCTGAACCTGAATTCGGCGCGGCTGCATGACCTGACCGAACGGCTGGTGAAGCTGGAGGGGCATGCCGACATCCTGCATGAGGCGGGGCTGAAAGCGCTCTACAATCAGGCGCGGCAGGGCAATCCGATGGATTTCGTCGTCGGCAACGAAATCTACAGCCATCTGGAGAAGGTGACGGACCGGTTCGAGGATGTCGCCAACGAGATTTCCGGCCTGGTCATCGACCACGCCTGATCCGGCCAGAGCAGATAGATGGAAGCCCATATCGCCTTTCCGCTGCTGATCGCGCTGATCGGGGTCGCGCTGCTGTTCGATTTCCTGAACGGGCTGCACGACGCCGCCAATTCGATCGCGACCATCGTGTCGACGCGGGTGTTGAAGCCGCAATATGCGGTCGCCTGGGCGGCGTTCTTCAACTTCATCGCCTTCCTCTTCTTCGGGCTGCATGTGGCGGAGACCGTGGGCAAGGGCATTGTCGACGCCAGCATCATCGATCCGGCGGTGATTTTCGGCGCGCTGATGGGGGCCATCGCCTGGAACCTCATCACATGGGGGCTGGGCATCCCCTCCTCCAGCAGCCATGCGCTGATCGGCGGGTTGCTGGGCGCGGGGACGGCCAAGGCGGGACTTTCCGCGGTGGTGTGGAGCGGGGTGTTCAAGACCAGCGCCGCCATCGTGCTGTCGCCCGCCATCGGGCTGGTGCTGGCATTGCTGCTGGTGCTGGTCGTGAGCTGGATTTTCCGGCGCTTCACGCCGCAGGGGGCGGACCGGGTGTTCCGCAAGATGCAGCTTGTGTCGGCGTCGCTCTATTCGCTGGGGCATGGCGGCAATGATGCGCAGAAGACGATGGGGATCATCGCGGTGCTGCTCTATTCGCAGGGCATGCTGACGGGCGGGTTCCATGTGCCCTTCTGGGTGGTGCTGAGCTGTCAGGCGGCGATGGGCCTTGGGACGCTGCTGGGCGGGTGGAAGATCGTCCACACCATGGGGTCGAAGATCACGCGGCTGACGCCCGGACAGGGATTTTGCGCGGAGACCGGCGGGGCGCTGACGCTGTTCCTGGCGACGCATCTGGGCGTGCCGGTGTCGACGACCCACACCATTACCGGCGCGATCGTGGGCGTCGGGGCTTCGCGGCGGCTGTCGGCGGTGCGGTGGAACGTGGCGTCGAGCATCATCGTCGCCTGGGTGGTGACGCTGCCGGCGGCGGCGGTGATCGGCGCGGCCTTTTACGGGCTGACGCGGCTGTTCTGACGGGAAAAGGGCGCGGTCGGTTTTTCCGCCGCGCCCTTCCCTCTCCTGAACCCTGAAACGCTCAGCTCACCCGGCCGAGGCGGTGGTAGAGATTGGCGTATTTGACAGATTCCGGCTTGTCCTGAACCTCGCGCAGATAATGGGCGATGGCGGTTCGGATCAGGCCGAAATCCTCCTGGGAGAAAACCGCGCGGGAGCGGGCGGGCTGGGGTGCTTCGGTCGTTTCCATGGGTCTTCCTTTCCGTTGGGATGACGCATCAAACCATGAACGAGTCGGTCAATGAAGGCCGATTAGTGAAGCGGTGTCATGCGGTGACTTGTTCATGTTGTCATTTTTTGACATAGTGACAGTATGGCGGATGATCGGAAACTCTATTTGGGGCCGAAGCTGCGGGTTTTGCGGCGGGAGCTGGGGCTGAACCAGACGCGGATGGCGGAGGAACTGGGGGTGTCGCCCAGTTACCTCAACCATCTGGAGCGCAATCAGCGGCCATTGACGGCGCAGATGCTGCTGCGGCTGGCCAATGTCTATGACATCGACATTCGCGATTTCGTCGCCAGCACGCAGGAAGGGGCCGCCAGCGCGCTGGGGGAGATATTGTCCGACGCGCTGGTGCGCGACATCGGCATCGCCCGCGACGAAGTGCTGGAGGTCGCGGAAAATTATCCGGGGGTGAGCGAGGCGATCAGGCGATTTTACCGGGCGCTCAGCGATTTGCGGCGCCTGCCGGAGCAGGTGGCGTCCGGACTGGCGGGGGCGCCGGGGAGCGTGGCGCCGCTGCATGCGCCGCTCGACTGGCTGCGCGAGACGATCGCGCGGGCGGGCAATCATTTCGCGGAGCTGGATGCGGCGGCGGAGTCGCTGGCGGGGGAACTGGGCGACGATCCATCGGCCTTGCAGGCGGGCATCCGGGCGCGGCTGAAGGAGCGGCATGGCATGGCCGTGCAGATCGTGCGGGAGGATGTACTGGCGGGAACGCTGCGCCATTATGACATGCACCGGCGGCGGCTGTTGCTGAGCGAGCGGCTGGCCTCTTCGGGGCGGCTGTTCGCGGTGGCCTATCAGCTTTGCGCGCAGGAACTGGCGGACGCCATAAGCGGGCAGGTGACGCGGGCGGGGCCGCCGGACGAGGACAGCCGCCGCCTCGCCGGAATCGCGCTCACCAACTATGCGGCGGCGGCGCTGATCATGCCCTATGACCGTTTCGCCAAGGCGGCGGAGCAGAGCCGGCACGACCTGCCGCTGCTGCGGGCGCGCTTCGGCGTGTCGATGGAGCAATTGGCGCATCGGCTGACCAGCCTGGGGCGGACGGGGGCGCGGGGCGTGCCCTTCTTCATGGCGAAGGTGGACCGGGCGGGCATCGTGTCGAAGCGCTTCGACGGGGAGGCGTGGCCCTTTGCGCGGCTGGGGGGCACCTGCCCGCGCTGGGACGCGCATGAGGGGCAGGCGCCGGATGCGGTGCATACGCAACTGATCGAGACGGTGGACGGGCGGCGCTTCGTCAGCCTGACGGTGGGGTTGCCCAAGGAGGGCGGCGCGCGGGGGCGGTCGGTGATCGCGCTGGGCTGCGAGGCGAAGCATGGGGCGCGGATCGTGCATGCCGACGGGATCGATCTGGAGAAGGGCGCGGCGACCGGGGTGGGGCCGACCTGCCATCTGTGCGAGCGGCGGGGGTGTCCGGATCGCGCTTTGCCGCCGGTGACGCGGGCGCTGGATCTGCATGGCTATGAGCGGACGGTGGCGCCGTTTCCGTTTCGGCGGGTTTGAGGGGATTTTGGCCGGAACCGGAAAGGCAGCTTCCCCAGCATGGACGCAAAAATCGGTGTTCGGAGTCTACCGCAAGTTAAGCCTCTGCCGGTGCTGGCCCTACTTCATCACCCGCTTGCGGCGCTACCTTGTTGAGATACGCCTCGATTTTGTCGAGTGCGGGACCGAACGCTACAAAGTCGTCGCCCGTCCCATGCTCGCACATCCTCTGGCATAGTTCAGCCTTGCGAAGAGTTTTTCGAGTGAGAACATCCCCATTCGGCTTCCGGCTTTCAATCGCCTCATAATCAGCCTCGGTAATGGATGCTTCCGCCAGGAGATTTTCGATTCCTGCCCGCACTTTCGAGTTTCCGTCATTCGTCGGCATGCTTATTACTGAAACAATGCCATGGTCCGCATCGGCCTTATTCACATCGTTATCGTATAAAAGAAGGATCGGTCTATTCGAGAGCTTAGGATTTGCGCGAAGCACCGCGAGGGTATGGTCAAGTGCCGCCTTGCCGGTATGAAACCCTTGACCGCTTTCGTCCTTAGCGCCGATCCACTGAACATCACAGCGTTCAAGCAGTTCATTGCGACCGAGCAATTGAGCAGCGCGACGAATGTAAGGTGTGTCGGTTTCCCCTTCGACGAATATGATCGGAAGGCCTGTCTGTGCTGTCTCTGAAAGCAGCTTCTCATTGAATGCTTCGGTCGCCGTCAGAGCCTGCATCGCTTTGCCAAACTTAGAGTAGGTTTCAGCAGTGACGGAATGCCCGCCGGGCATTTCGACGAGCTGGAAACCGTCGGTACCGAACTCCTTCTCCATTCCCAGCACGAACAACGGTGAATGGCTTGAAATTATGAATTGAACGCGAGGAAATAGCTTAATCAGCGAGGGTAAAATTCGATGTTGAAGATCGACATGTATGTGCGAGTCGATCTCATCGACAATGCAGATTCCTTCAATCGACGCGAGATCGAGCGCATGACCACTGCTTGATTGATCCCCATACCGCAGAAGCGTGCCAAAAAGACCCAACAGAATCGACTGTCCTCCCGAAAGGGCATCGAGGTTGGGCAGGAAAAGCTCATCTCCTCGCGCGACTGCGAGCTTATCGGGCGACTTTCTCCCCAACCAAACAAATCTGACATCTTCGTCGTCAAGTACGCGACGTAGAACCAAGTTGCATTGGGCGAGTACCAATTCCGACATCAGTGTTGCGTTCACGTCGCCCCTGACTTGAAGCTGCAAGGCTTGTTCCGGGCCGACTGCCAAACCGATGTGCGCTCTGGATTCAAGGATAACGGAAATCAGCCATTGCTTTATTTGGTCAAGGCTCCGCTCAACGAAAATAGGTTTCCGCAAACGTTTAGCGAATGCGGCAAACACATCGAACTCAGTCTCCGGCAACGATTCCCTGTTGAGCCAGTACGGTATTTCGGACCGGCTGGACGGGAAGTAGGCATAAACCCCGTCCCCAAAGATGCGGCGTGATACTTCGTCCCCGACAGGAAACTCCTTCACTGAGCCTTCCGTCGGCCAGTTGACAGCCCCAGCGAGATCAGCGGACACCCTTTCCCTCGCTTGAACTGGATCGACGGTGCCAGCCTTCTCTTTGTAAATAAGGCTTTCACCGCCATGCTCGAACCGCAAAAGCGTGAATCCGCCAAGTGTGCCCACTGTGGTCGTTCGACCGCCGACCACCCTGAACCAAGCTCGGCCAGCACCTCTGGCAGGAAGCACGTTCTCATAGTGCACAGCAGCGGCCTCAAAGAGCGCATCAGTGATGAGAGACAAGATATTCGTCTTTCCGCCACCATTAGCTCCAACGAGCACAATAGGTCTCGGGGCGCCCTCGCTGCTGAACGCAAGATCTAGGTCGATCCGCCGGAGCGGACCACTGTTCTCGATGACTGCCTGTTTCAGATACATACTGCAATTAAAGCTACTATTTAGGATGGGGCAAGAGCGACAGTAGATATCGTCCTCTGGAGGGGCCATTTTGCGCCGCGAGCAAACACTCGGGACGCTGCTGATAGAGGGTGCATCTCGAAACGCTGAATGACCGGATTAGGCGCAAAGCTGCCTATCAAACCTAGCATGAAACAAAAAAGGGGCCGCCGGGCAGGCGACCCCTTTTATCCTCTCCCTAAAGCGGGCAGGCTGTTCTTTAGTCGGCCTTCGTCTGAAGGTTGACGGCCGCATATTTGCCGCGGCGGTCTACTTCCAGTTCGAAGTCGAGGCGGTCGCCTTCATTGAGGGCGCTCATGCCGGCGCGTTCTACGGCGCTGATGTGCACGAATGCGTCGGGCTGGCCGTCGTCGCGCTGGATGAAGCCGAAGCCCTTCATGGCGTTGAAGAACTTGACCGTGCCGCTGGCGCGTTCGCCGGTGAGCTGGCGCTGCGGGCCGCGGTCGCCGCCGCCCGGACGATCGCCGAAGCCGCCGGCGCGGGGTTCGCGGGGGGCGCGTTCGGTGACGGGGAGCGGTTCGCCCTCGATCTTGAGATCGGTGGCCGACACCTTGCCGCCGCGATCCACCAGGGTGAAGCCGAGCGGCTGGCCTTCGGCGAGGCCCGTCAGGCCCGCCTGCTCGACGGCGCTGATGTGGACGAACACGTCTTCGCCGCCATCGTCGCGGACGATGAAGCCGAAGCCCTTCTGCCCGTTGAAGAATTTGACCACGCCGGTGCCTTCACCGACGACCTGCGCGGGCATGCCGCGGCCACCGCCGCCGAAACCGCCGCCGCCGCCGCCGCCGCGACCACCGCCAAAGCCGCCGCCACCGCCGCCGCCGCCGAAACCGCCACGGTCGCCGCCGAAGCCACCACCGCCGCCGCCACCGAAGCGGTCGCCGCCGCCGAAGCCACCACGATCACCACCGAAACCGCCGCGGTCGAACCCACCGCCGAAGCCGCCACGGCCGCCTTCATAGAAACTGTCGTCGCCGAAACTGTCGCGCTTGTCCTTGCCGCGCCCGCCGCGGCGACCTCTATCAAAACTCATGCCCTGTTGGTCACTTTCGCTTCGCCCCAGACTAAACCAGACAAGCATGTCGGGCGAATGACATGCAGAATCCACCGCTCACGCGCGGTTTGGGAATCACTATATCAACTTTTCCGGGACAGGCGAATGATTTTTGAGGCGGGTAAAAGGCCTGAAAATGGCGGCTTTGCGACCGCCCCGGTCGCCTTTCGTTCCCGGTCGCCAAGGGGCGATTGCGAACCGGCGGCTTTGGCCATAGAGGGGAATCATGACCGTCCATTTCCATGAAGAGGATTTGCCCGAGGGCGTCCTTGCCCCCGGCCCGATCGCCGTCGACACCGAAACCATGGGGCTGATCACGCCCCGCGACCGCCTGTGCGTCGTGCAGATCAGCGACGGCGGGGGGGACGAGCATCTGGTCCGCTTCAACCCCGGCAGCGATTATGCCGCGCCGAACCTGCGCGCGGCGCTGGCCGATCCGGAGCGGCTGAAGCTCTATCATTTCGGGCGTTTCGACATTGCGGCGATCCGCCATTATCTGGGCGTGGTGGCGGCGCCCGTCTATTGCACCAAGATCGCGTCGCGGCTGGTGCGGACCTATACCGACCGGCATGGCCTTAAAGAACTGGTGCGCGAGCTGCTGGGGCAGGAGATCAGCAAGCAGCAGCAGTCGAGCGACTGGGGCGCGCCCGTGCTGTCCGACGCGCAGAAGGATTATGCGGCGTCGGACGTCCGGTACCTGCATGCGTTGAAGGCGGAGCTGGACAAGCGGCTGGTGCGCGAGGGGCGGATGGAACTGGCGCAGGCCTGTTTCGATTTCCTGCCGCACCGGGCGGAGCTGGACCTGGCGGGTTGGCCGGAGATCGACATCTTCGCGCATATGTGAGGGCTGAACCCATGTCGATACAGGCCGATCAGCAACGCAATGTGCGCCGTCACTGGGCGCGGCCGGGGGGGAGCCACGACCGGCTGGTCGGGCTGCTCAAGAACTGGTTGCCGGTGTCGGTGGGCGTGCTGGCGGCGTTGCTGGCGACGGCGCCCTTCACCGGGGGGGACAAGGTGAGCTTCGTGCTCGACAAGAACAAGGTCGAGGTGGCGAAGGAGCGGATGCGCGTGACCGAGGCGCTCTATCGCGGGGAGGACAGCAAGGGGCAGCCCTTTTCCCTGCGGGCGGGTTCTGCCGTGCAGAAGAGTTCGCGCGAGCCGATCGTCGACCTTAACGACATGTCGGCGCGGATCCTGCTGTCCGACGGGCAGGCGCTGCTGCGGGCGCAGAAGGGGCGGTACGACATGGATACGGAGCGGGTCGCGATCGACGGGCCGGTGCAGTTCCAGTCGGAGGGCGGATACCGGATGACCACGCGGGACGTGGGCGTGGACCTCAAGACGCGGCGGATGCAGAGCGCGGGGCGGGTCGACGGGCGGATACCCATCGGGACGTTCAGCGGCGATCATCTGGAGGCTGACCTGAGCGCGCGGACGGTGACGCTGAACGGGCGGGCGAGCTTGCGTATCGAACAAAATGGTCTCAAAGGGCAAAGGTGATGAGAAAGCCCCTTCTTTTGCTGTCGCTGGGCGCGTTGGGCGCGGCGGGCCTCCTTTATGCGGGGGCGGACGCGCAGGTGCTGAAGAATCATGACAGCAATGCGCCGGTCAACTTCACCGCCGACCGGATCGAGGTGCAGGACCGCGCCGACCGCGTCGTGGTGTCGGGCAATGTCGAGGTGACGCAGGCGGGCATGACGCTGAATGCGGCGCGGATGACGGTGGCTTACCGGAACCAGCCGGGGGGCGGGACCGGGCCGGGCGGCGTGGAGATCGACCGGATCGATGCGTCGGGCAATGTCGTGGTGCGCAAGGCGGACCAGACGGCGAAGGGCAATGTCGCGATCTACGACCTCAACAGCAGGCTGATCACCATGCTGGGCAATGTGTCGCTGACGCAGGGGTCGAACCGGCTGACCGGGGGGCGGCTGGTGATCGACCTGACCAGCGGGCGCTCGACCGTGGACGGGCGGGCTGCCGGGGGCGGCGGTCCGGGGGTTTCCGGGAGCGGCTCGGGCGGGCGCGTGTCGGGGACGTTCACGGTGCCGCAGCGGAAGGATTGAGCCGGGGGCGACGTAAGGAGCTTGGGCGACGTAAGGAGCCTGGGCGACGTAAGGAGTCTGGGCGGAGTTGGATGAAGGGGGCGGGCCTGTGGCCCGCGCGATCCCCGGGATCGCAACCCCCTCACCCAGCTACGACTAGGCAGCAAGCTGCCAAGTCTGCGCAGCCCTCTCCCTTGAGGGAGAGGGATAATGGGGTTTGCTGACTGCTCTTGGTTGTCGTTTTGGGCTTTCGGCGGCGGTTATGGGCGGACGTCCCACCGGATGAGATCGACCTCGCCCCCTCCCCCCACCGTCAGTTCGCCGAAGGCGCCGGTGCGGAGTTTGAGGTCGGCGAGCGGCAGGCCTAGCGCAAGGAGCGCGAAGCGGGCGGCGCCGTTGCTGGTGATGAGGAGGTCGGCGCCCTCCCCTGCTTGCGCGAACCATTGCCTCCAGGCGGCGATGCGCGGTTCGGCGTCGACTTTCCAGTCCTTGGGCGGGATGCCCTGTTCGTCCCAGGCGGCTAGGGCCTGGGGGCCGAGGCGGGTCAGGACCTGCGCTTCGGGTTGGCCTTCGTCGGGGCCGTGGTCGATCTCGTTGAGCCAGGGAAGGGAGCCGTCGCTGGCGTGGCCGGTGGCGGCGGCGATGCTGGCGGCGGTCTGCCGGGCGCGGAGGAGCGGGCTGCTGTGGAGGCGGCGGATCGGCAAGTTCTGCGCCGCGAACCAGACGCCGAGGCGGTCGGCCTGGGCATGGCCGCTTTCCACCAGCGGAATATCGGTGCGCGCGCCGATGCGGCGGGCCTGCGCGCTGCTTTCGAAGGTGTTGCCGTGGCGGATGATGAAGATGCGGCGCATGGACTGATGATGTTTCCCGACTTCGCTCGAAACGAACGGAAGATGTTGAGGATCAGGGGGTGGGATCGCCATGGGCGGCGATCAGCGCCTCGACACGGGCGATGTCGGCTTCGGTGTCGATGCCGGAGCTGTCGAAGACCGGCGGGGATACCGGGACGGTGGTGACGGGGATGCCGAGTTCGAGCAGGCGGAGCTGTTCGAGGCCTTCGAGATTTTCGAGCGCCGTGGGGGGCGTGGCTTCGAAGCGGGTAAGGGCTTCGAGCGTGTAGCCGTAGAGGCCGACATGGCGCCAGACTGGGGAGAGCGGCTGGCTTTGGCGCAGGGCGTCCTCATTGCGGATGGCGGGGATGATGGTCTTCGAGAACCAGAGGGCGCGGCCGTCGGGCGCGCGGGCGCAGGTGGTGCCGCTGAAGGGCGAGCGGGTCTTGTGGTCGCGCAGGGCGTCGAGCGCGGGCCAGTCGAGGGCGATGACGGGGGTGGCGACCTGTGCGCCGGATTCCAGCGCGGCGATGACGGCGCGGAGGGCGTCCTGGGGCTGGAAGGGGCTGTCGCCCTGGAGGTTGACGATGAAGCGGGGTTGGCTGTCGCACTGGCGGGCGGCGGCGAGGGCGCGGCCGGAACCGGTGGCGATGGCGCTGTCGGTCAGGGCGGCGTCGCAGCCCGCGGCGCGGGCGTGGGCGGCGATTTCCTCGTCGTCGGTGGCGACGAGCAGCTGGATGTCGGAGAGGCCGGTCGTGGCGGCGCGGGCCATGGCGATGGTCCGGTGCAGCAGCGTGCGGCCCGCGATCGGGCGCAGCGGCTTGCGCGGGAGGCGGGAGGAGCCGGCGCGGGCGGGGATGACGATGAGGGTGGGCGGGGTCATTTCAGGAGCAATGCCGTTGAGGAGCTGCGTGAAGGGGCATGTGCGGAAAGGCGGTCAGGGGCTGGGTGGACGGATCGGGATGGGGGACATGGCCATTTTACGACCTTCCTTATCCATGGAGGGAGAAGGATGGGAAGCCTTGGCGACGAAGGAGCCTGGGCTGATCTGGATAAGGGGGAGCGGGCCTGCGGCCCGCGCGATCCGTTGGATCGCAACCCCCTCACCCAGCTACGACTAGGCAGCAAGCTGCCAAGTCTGCGCAGCCCTCTCCCTCGAGGGAGAGGGATAATGGGGGTGTCCGCTTTCCACCCAAATCGATCAGGCTGAAGAACCCCGAATTTGCCCGCCCCGGCTTCCGCCTTTGCGGGAGTGCGGTCGTCCCTGGGGCGAATGGCGCTCAGGCGACGCCCGCGTGGAGGAGGTCGTGCATGTGGAGCGCGCCGACCAGGCGGTCCTTTTCGCAGACGAAAAGGAGCGTGATATTATGGTCGTGCATCAGGCGGAGCGCTTCGGAAGCAAGTTCTTCCGGGCCGACCGACACGGGCCTGACCGTCATGTAGCGGCCGACCGGCTCGTTCATGTGGCGGGTGCCGGTGACGGTGCGGCGCAGGTCGCCGTCGGTGAAGGCGCCGATCAGTTCGCCCTTGCCGTTGACCACCGCCGTGCCGCCAAGCCGGGCGCGGGTCATTTCGATGGTGGCGTCGAGCAGCGAGGCGTCCTCCTCCACGCGGGGCACGTCGCCGCCCGAGGCCATGAGTTCGCGCACCTTGACGAGCTGCGCGCCGAGCCGGCCATTGGGATGGAATTTATGGAAGTCGTCCGCCGAGAAGCCGCGCATTTCCATGAGCGCGATGGCGAGCGCGTCCCCGAAGGCCATCTGGATCGTGGTGGAGGTGGTGGGCGCGAGCGAATTGGGGCACGCTTCCTTCACGTCGGGCATCAGGATGCAGATGTCGGACGCCGCCGCGACCGTGCTGCGCTTGCGCGCGGTCATGCCCAGCAGGGGGATGGCGAAGCGCTTGCAATATTGGATGATCGGGCCGAGTTCGTTGGATTCGCCCGAATGGGACAGCATCAGCACGACGTCGTCCGGCGTGACCATGCCCAGGTCGCCATGGCCCGCGTCGGCGGGGTGCAGGAAGATGGCGGGCGTGCCGGTCGAGGTGAGCGTCGCCGTCATCTTGCGCGCGACGATGCCGCTCTTGCCCATGCCGGTGACGATCAGGCGGCCGCGCACATTCATGATGATGCCGACCAGCCGCAGGAAGGTCGCCGAAAATTCCCGGTCGTTGAACTGGTTTTCGAGAGCGCTGAGCCCTTCGGCCGCGATGGACAATGTCCGGCGCGCGGTTTCCGCAATGCGCCCGCCTGAGCCGAATGGCACGATCTTCGTTACTGTCGACACGCGTAAGCCCTTTTTTCCACCGCCGCCGCCGGCTTTTTCCGACTGACGACAGCGGCGACGATCCACCGTCCCAGGGTGTTCCGTCCTTACCTCGTTCCGCGACCCGACCGGTCGAAACGACCGGCACCCGGCTGCCGGGGATAAGCGTCTTCCCCTAGTATTGGCAATCGATTTCGCAAGCGCGAATGATGATTTCCGCGCCATTAACGCCACAATGGATGAAAAAGCGATGAGCCGCCGAATAATATCGGCGGATGGCGGAACCTTTTACGAGGGAAGCGGTTATGGGGCGCCGTGCTGCATTGCGCCACGGTCAGGGGAATAAACCTGTAAAGGACGCCGTTTATGCGCCTGCCGTTCCACCATGATAGGCGCGGTACCAGTCGACGAAGCGGGGCACCCCCAGTTCGATCCCGGTGGTCGGCGCGAAGCCGATGTCCTGCGCGATGGCGCTGATGTCCGCGAAGGTCGCCGGCACGTCGCCCGGCTGCATCGGCTGGAAGTCGATCTCCGCCTTGCGGCCGCAGGCTTCCTCCAGGACGGAGATGAGGTGCATCAACTCCTCGGGGCGGTTGTTGCCGATATTGTAGAGCCGGTGGGGCGAGCGGCTGCCCCCCGCCTTGGGCGCGCCGTCATCTTCCGGCGCATGGTCGAGGCAGCCGATCACGCCGCTGACGATGTCGTCTATATAGGTGAAGTCGCGCTGCATCCGGCCGTGGTTGAAGACGGGGATCGGCTGGCCCGAGAGGATTTTCGAGGTGAAGATCCACATCGCCATGTCGGGGCGGCCCCAGGGGCCGTAGACGGTGAAGAATCGCAGGCCCGTCATGGGAATGCGGAAGAGATGGGCGTAGGTCTCGCTCATCAGCTCGTCTGCGCGCTTGGTCGCGGCATAGAGCGAGACGGGGTGGTCGGCGCGGTCCTCGACCCGGAAGGGCAGCGTGTCGTTGCCGCCATAGACCGAGGAGGAGGAGGCGTAGACGAGGTGCCGCACCCGCCTTTCCCGCGCCACTTCCAGCATGTTGACATGGCCCGCGAGGTTGGAGCGGACATAGGCGTGCGGGTTGATCAGCGAATAGCGCACGCCCGCCTGCGCGCCCAGATGGACGATCGCGTCGACGGGATGGTCGTGCAGCGCCGCCTGGAGCGCGTCCATGTCGGCGAAGTCCAGCTCCGCGAAGGTGAACAGGCCGCCATGGCGATCGTGCAGGGCGGCGATCCGGTCCCGCTTCAGCGAGACGGGGTAATAGTCGTTCATATTGTCGATGCCGAAGACGGCCCGGCCTTCGGACAGAAGACGGTCCGCGACGGCCATGCCGATGAAGCCGGCGGCGCCGGTCACGAGGATTGTCATGGGTTGCGGGTTCCTGTCCTTGCCTTGGCGCTGGAGTCTTTCACAGACAATCCGGGAGGCGATGTAAAGGGCTTTCCCCAGAAGCTCCGTGTTAGTCCCTAAAAATTGCCGGGTTAGGATGCGGATGGGCTGGCGGAAATGGGTGGTTTCCTGCCATCAAGCCCCTCCCCTTCAGGGTCAAACGAGGCACGTGACTCGTTTGAAGGGTTGGGGTGGGGGAGTGCCTCTACAGGCTGAGTTTGCGCATGGGGCACGCCCCCACCCCTCGGTCCCCTCCCCTGAAGGGGAGGGGAAGCATTGTCGTCCGGTAGCCCCGGCCAGATGGAATATTGGATGAGGGTGGGACTGCATGAGGGTGGGACTGGGACCGGCCCTTGCAGACGCACGACTTGCCTGGATCGAGCCCAGATGATCCAGAACCACTATTCAGGTCCGCCTTCGGCAAGCTAGACCATCCCTTTTCCCGGGGGATGGATTGCCGATCCTTGTCGAAATCGCCGGATGGCTGGGCGCGTTGCTGGTGTTGGGCGCCTATCTGCTCGTGTCGAGCGGGCATGTGTCCGGCAAGTCGGCCCTGTTCCAAGGGATGAACGCTCTGGGTTCGACGCTGTTCATCCTCAACACATGGTGGCACGGCGCCATCCCCTCCATGGTGCTCAACATCATCTGGCTCGGCATAGGCGCGGTCGCGTTGATGCGCATCGCCCGCCAATAGCCCTCATTTCAAAAACCCAAGAAAGGCTGGGGTGGCAGGCCATGTTCTCTTTGGCTACCAGCATGGTGGAGATGAAGAAAGCGCTGATCGTCCGACATGTGCCGCGGGAGGGAGCGGCAGGCTATCTCCAACCGATCGAGGCCGCGGGCTATGCGATCGAACGGATCGACGTCGCCAGCCCCGACTTTGCCGATGTCGACCTCTGCACCCCGGACCTGTTGATCATGATGGGCGGCCCGATGGGCGTCTATGAGCAGGACCTGCACCCCTGGATTCCGCTCCAGATCGAAAAGCTGTCCGCCCGGCTGGAGCAGGACCTGCCGACCCTGGGCGTCTGCCTGGGCAGCCAGATGATCGCCGCCGCGCTCGGCGCGCCCGTCTATCCCGGCGGGCGGATGGAGTTGGGATTCGCGCCGGTCATGCTGAACGAGGCGGGCGCGGAATCCCCGCTGCGCCATCTGGACGGCGTGCCCGTCCTCCACTGGCACAGCGACACTTTCGACATGCCGACCGGGGTCGAGCTGCTGGCGTCGACCGAAAACTATGCTCATCAGGCCTTTCGCCGCGGTCCCAACCTGCTGGCGTTGCAGTTCCACGCGGAAATGGGCGAAGACCCGCGTTTCGAGGATTGGCTCACGCATTTCTGGGCCGATCTCGACATAGCGAAGCAATGCGGCACTGCCCTTCGGCAGGATCATGCCGACCATGGCCCCGCAGCCGTCGCTGCCGGACGCGCGATGATCGGCGAGTGGTTGAGCGGAATCGGGAACAAGGACCGATCGGCATTCAGGCCATGACGGCCTGCAAATGAGAGCGCGCGGCCTGCGTCCGATTGAACGCAGCGCGCCCCAGAGCATCGTGCGCAAAAGTGGGAACCGGTTTTGCGCTTAAAACGATGCGGCAACAAAAGCTTGCGCGACCTGCGTGCGATTGAACGCAGCGCGCCCTAAAATTCGACTTCCAGTTCCTCGACCTCATCCTTCTCCCCGCGGGCGGCGTCGATCCACTCGCGCATCAGGTCCCAGTCGTTGCTCCAGTTGCAATAGGCGGCCGACCGCTCCGACAGCGCCACGGCATAGGTCAGGAAACGCTGCGCCACGGGGGCGAACATCGCATCGGCCACGGTCGGCCTTTCCCCGAACAGCCAGGGTCCGCCATAGGCGCCGAGGCATTCGGTCCAGATTTCCTCGATCCGCTCGATGTCCTGCTTGGCCCCGGAAAAGACCGGGAACTTTTCGTGCCGCACCTTCAGGTTCATGGGCAGGGCAGAGCGCAGGTTGATGAAGCCGGAGTGGATTTCGCCCGAAACCGAACGGCAGTGCGCCCGCGCGATCCGCTCCGCGGGATAAAGGCCGGCGTGCGGATAGAGTTCATGCAGATATTCCGCAATGGCGAGCGTATCCCACACGCCCGCCCCCTCATGGGTCAGGCGGGGCACCAGCACGGACGGCGACAGAAGCAGCAATTCCGCCCGGTTTTCGGGATCGTCGAGCGCAATCGTCTTTTCCACGACCTTCAGCCCGGCCATGCGGCACAACAGCCATCCGCGCAGGGACCAGGACGAATAAGTCTTGCTGGAAATGGTGAGTTCGGCGTCGGCCATGGCGTTCCTCCCGCTTCATTCCTATGTTTCATCAATCATGATGCGGTGCAATATGCAAAACCTGTATAACGGTCCGGCATGGGACCGAATCGGCACCGAAAGAGCTTAGGACGCGTTTGAGCAAGATGATGATGCTATATAGCGGCTATCAGGCCTGGAACGACATGATGGCCCCTGCGCGCTTCGGTGCTCAGATCGCTCTCTCCTTCAAGGACAAGATGGGACCGGTGGCGGATTGGGCCATGCCCCGCCGCATGTTCGCCCTGATGGACGTGTTCCAGGGCGCGAAGCTGACGCATCGCCGGCCGGCCTATGGCATAACGGAGGTGCATAGCGGCAATGCGGTGGTCGCCGTGCGGGAAGAGGTGGCGCTGGACCTGCCGTTCGGCAACCTGCTGCACTTCGCGAAGGACGATGTCGAAACGCCGCAGCCCAGGGTGCTGGTGGTTGCCCCCATGTCGGGCCATTTCTCGACCCTGCTGCGCAACACCGTCCAGACGCTGCTGCGCGACCATGACGTGTACATCACCGACTGGAAGAACGCCCGGGACGTGCCGCTGAGCGCCGGGCGCTTCGGATTCGACGATTATGTCGACTACATCATGACCTTCATGCAGGAAATCGGGCCGGGATCGCATCTGGTTTCGGTGTGCCAGCCCTGCGTGCCCGCCATGGCGGCGGTGTCGATCATGTCGGAGGACAAGGACCCGGCGACGCCGCGCTCCATGACGCTGATGGGCGGACCGATCGACACGCGCGCCGCGCCCACGGTCGTCAACGAACTGGCCAATGAGCAGTCGATCAAATGGTTCGAGGAAAATCTGATCAGCCTGGTGCCGATGCGCTATGCCGGGCGCGGCCGGCGGGTCTATCCCGGCTTCCTCCAGCTTTCCGCCTTCATGTCGATGAACATGGACCGGCATGGCGCCGCGCACCGCGAGCTTTACCAGCTGCTGGCCGACGGCAGGCAGGTCGAGGCGGACAAGATCAAGACCTTTTACGAGGAATATTTCGCCGTGCTCGACATGACGGCGGAATTTTATCTGGAAACGGTGGACAAGGTGTTCCAGCGGACGCTGCTGGCCAAGGGCGAACTCACCTATCGCGGGCGGAAGGTCAATCCGGGCGCCATCCACAAGACGGCGCTGCTGACGGTCGAAGGGGAAAAGGACGACGTGTGCGCCGTGGGCCAGACCGCGGCCGCCCATGCGCTCTGCACGGGCCTGCGCCCGCATCTGAAACGCCATCACCTGCAGCCGGGCGTCGGCCATTATGGCGTCTTTTCCGGCAGCAAATGGGAAAAGCAGGTCTATCCGCAGGTGCGGAACATGATCCTGGCGATGAACGCGGGTTAGCCTTTCCCTAATCATTGGCGGATATGGCCGGGGGCATGGACATGGCTTCCCATCCCGCAATGGCGCATGCGCGCGCCTATGCGCCGGTGCAGCGGGCGCGCTGGGCCGCGCTGGCGGACGCGGCGGCGGAGGCCAATGCCTTCTACATGCCCGACATGCTGTGTGCGGCGCTGGACCATCTGGCGGTCGGCACCGCCGTGCGCATGCTGGAGGCGCAGCGGGACGGGGAACTGATCGGGCTGATGCCTGTGACGGTTTCGGCGCGGCATGGGCGGTTGCCGCTGCGCTGCGTCACCAACTGGATGCACGATCATTGCTTCTTCGGCGCGCCGCTGATCCGGCGGGGCGAGGAAGTGGCGGCGTGGCGGGGACTGCTGGAGCAGCTGGACGAGGCGGACTGGGCGCCGGGCTTCCTGCATCTGCGGGGGCTGGACGCGGCGGGGGCGAATGCGGCGGCGCTGGAGGCGCTGTGCGTCGAGCAGCGGCGCGGGCGGCGGGAGGTGCATCGGTACGACCGGGCGATGCTGCGGTCGGAACTGGACGCGGACGCCTATTGGGAAACCAATGTGCGGGCCAAGAAGCGCAAGGAATTGCGGCGCCTGCAGAAGCGGCTGGCCGAACTGGGCACGGTCGGGAGCCGGCTGCTGGGCGACGGGGCGGAGCTGGCCGCGTGGTGCGGGGAATTTCTGGCGCTGGAGGCCGCGGGCTGGAAGGGGGCGGAAGGATCGGCGCTGGCCTGCAGGGATGAGGATGCGGCTTTCTTCCGGGGGGCCTGCGCGGCGGCTTTCGAGAACGGGCGGCTGCATTTCCTGCGCATGGACCTGGATGGGCGGGCGATCGCGATGCTGGTCAATTTCCGGCATGGCGAAGGAGCCTTTTCCTTCAAGATCGCCTTTGACGAGGCGCTGGGGCGCTTTTCGCCGGGTGTGCTGATCGAGATCGCCAATCTGCAGGCGGTGCTGGGCGATCCCGCCATCGGCTGGATGGATAGCTGCGCGGCGGCGGACCATCCGATGATCGACAGCCTGTGGGGCGAGCGGCGGACGATCACGCAATATCGCATCGCCCTGCGAGGCGCGGGGCGAAGCGTCGCCTTTGCGCTGGCCAATGGCGTCGAGGCGCTGGGGCAGAGGTTGAAGGGGCAGATATGAACGCGGTGAGCGCCATCGAGGCGGCGGTGTTTCCGGAAGAGGCGCGGGCAGCCTTCGCGGCGGCTTATCCGGACAGGGCGGCGAAATTGAGCCATGGGCTGGCGGGGCATGCGCTGCTGACGCTGGAGGCTCTGGCCGGGCTGGCGGAGCGGATGCCCGCTGCTTCGGTCGAGTATAATCTGGGGAAGCTGCCTTTGGGGGTGCGGGCGGAGGATACGCCGTCCAACGGGCTGACGCTGGGCGAGACGATCCGGACCATCGAGACCAACGGCAGTTGGGCGGTGCTGAAGAATGTCGAGCGGGACGCGGATTATGGCGCGCTGCTGGACCGGGCGCTGGCGGAACTGGCGCCGCTGGTGGAGCGGGAGACCGGGCCGATGCTGCATCGGGAGGCGTTCATCTTCCTGTCCTCGCCGGGGAGCGTGACGCCGTTCCACATGGACCCGGAGCATAATATCCTGCTCCAGATCCGGGGCGAGAAGACGATGACGGTCTTTCCGGCGGGCGACGAGGAACTGGTGCCCGCAGTGCAGAGCGAGGCCTTCCATGCGGGCGGGCATCGCAATCTGGACTGGCGGGACGGTTTTCGCGAGCGGGGCATGGCGGTGACGCTGTTGCCGGGCGATGCGATCCATGTGCCGGTCAAGGCGCCGCATTTCGTGGAGAATGGCCCTGTCGTGTCGGTCAGCCTGTCGGTGACGTGGCGGTCGGAGCGGAGCGTGGCGGAGGGCGAGTTGCACAGCCTGAATGCGCTGCTGCGGCGGCGCGGGCTGCCGGTCGGGCGGATCGGGGCGCGGCCGGAGGCGCAGGGCGCGCGGCGGATCGCCTATCGCATCATGCGGAAGCTGGGCGTCTGAGCAGCTTGCGCAGCCACGCTTCGGCTTCGAGGCGGGGGCTGAAGCGGTCGACCTGCCACCATTCAAGGGCTTCCTCGCGGGTGGCGAGGCTCTGCTTGTAGCGGTCCTTGCCCGCGAGCAGCGAGTAGAGCGCGAGGCCGCGTTCCGCATAATGGGCGACGGCGGCGGCGTGGCAGAGCAGGCCGGGCTTGTCCTTCGGCGCGCGGGGGGCGGCGAAGGCGGACTGGTAGTTCATCGCTATGCCGTCGTGGAGGACGTTGAGGAGCAGGCCGACGGTTCCGCCGCCATCGGTGAAGCGCAGCAGTTCGACCTTTTCGTCGCGGCTTGCGAGGGCGGCGGCGAAGCGGCGGAAGGCGGGGTCGTCCCAGGCATTGTCGGCGTGGCGGCCGGTGTTGAGGGACCGCATTTCCTCCAGCCATGGGGCAATGTCGGCTGGGGCGGCTTTAGCGATGGCCGGGAGCGCGCCGCCATGGTCCTTGAGGGCGCGGCGGATCTGGGCGCGGCTGTTGGAGCTGAGCAGCGACAGATAGTCGGCGGCGCGGACGGCGGCGAGGTCGACCTGATAGACCGGGGAGCGGTCGAGGCGGGTCTTGCGGCGGGCGGGGATTGTCAGGAGCGGCGAGTCGGGGGCGATGCCGTCGAGGCGGAGGGTGCGCCAGTCGTTGCGGTTTTGCAGGGCCTGGAGGGCGGCCCGTGTCGCCTCCCCTTCCCTGCCCTTTGCGGCGAGCAGGCCGTTATATTCGATGAAGGGGCGGTCGGCGCCGGGGTCGCCGGACTGGTTGAGCGACAGGGTGGCGCTGCGGCCCAGCAGGCGGGGTTGCAGGGCATGGCCGAAGAGGGCTAGCGCGACGTCCCGGCCCTGCGCGTCGGTGACGGCGAGCAGTTCGGGGCGGACGGCGTAGCTTTCCAGCCAGGCGCCGGTCCAGGTCCAGCCGAGGAAGAAGCTGGCGGCGGCGCGGGACTCCAGCGCCTGCCAGCGGGGGGCTAGGCTCGCGAGGTCGGGCAGGCGGGTGAAGTGGGCGGTGAGGGCCATTGCGGGCCCCCTTTTGGCAGAGCGGGGGCGGGGGTCAAGCTTGCAGCACCTCAAGCTGTATGGGCAGGTGGGGAAGGTGGGGAATGGCCAATCCAAGACATTCCCCTCTCGCAGGCGGGAGGGGTTAGGGGTGGGCGCGAGCGTAGCGAGCTTCTGACTTAGCCGTTGCAAAACAACGCAGATGTCGCGCCAGCCCACCCCCTAGCCCCCTCCCGCCTGCGGGAGGGGGAATGTCCTGATTCCACCCAAACCGGTCGGGACCATCACAATTCGCGGCGCAATGCGGGGTCGACCGAGCCATCGGGGCGGACGCCCGCGCGTTTGAGGTCGCGGGCCATTCTTCCGGTCAGGAAGCGGAACCACATCACGAAATCGGCCCGCAGCGACCAGAAGGGATAGCGGAAGGTCGCGGGGCGGTTATGTTCGATCAGGCTGTGGCCGATCCAGGCGAAGCCATAGCCGGCGAGGGGCACGGCGGGGATCATCCACCAGCTTCCCGCGACCGGCAGCGCGGCGATCAGCAGCACGACCAGGCTGGTGCCGGCATAGTGCATCGCCCGCGTGCCCGCATGGGCATGTTCCTGGAGATAATAGGGCCAAAAGTCGCGGAACGCCGCCGTCTTGTCGTCCATCGCATCCCCTCCTGCCTGTGTCCGCAAGCCTATCGGGAAACGGGATGGAAGTTAAGATGGATGCGTCAGGCCGTGTGCCGATCGGGGGCGAACAGGAAATAATCATAAGCGGCCCGCGCCGCTTCGGCCATGATGCGGTCGCGCAGCTCATGGCCCATATGGTCCTTCATCACGAAGACCGAGATGACGAACATGCGGCCATCGGGCAGCGTGACGATGCCCGCGTCGTTGCCGAGGCCGTTCAGCGTCCCGGTCTTGTGCGCGATGCGCGTGCCCGGCGGCAGCATGGCGCGCAGCCGGGCCTTGCCGGTCTTGCAGCGTTCCATGACCGACAGCATCAGCGCGGTCGTCTGGGGCCGCAGCACCCTGCCCAGGCGGATCGCGGCGAGCAGGTCGTCCATCGCCCGCGGCGTGGCGGTGTCGCGCGGGTCGGCGGCGAAGCCCAGATTGGGCATGTCGCGGGCGTCGCGCTGGCTGGCGGAGAGGCCGGATTCCATCGCGGCTTCATCGCCGAAGCCAATGCCCGTCACCTTGGCGCGGGCGAGCAGGTCGCGGGTGTTGCTGTCGACGCGCAGCCCCCTGATCCCGGCGGCGCGGACCCAGTCGTTGACCGCCTGCGGCCCGCCGGCGCGGGCGACGAGGGCGTCGGTCGCCTCATTGTCGCTGAGCGTCAGGCTCATGTCGATCAGGGTGCGCACCGGCAGCGGGCGGCCGAGGCGCATGAGCGGTTCGTCGAGGCTGAGGCTGCCCGCGTCCAGCAACGAGAGGATCTTGGCCGTGACCGCCACCTTGTAGGTGCTGGCCATGGGGAACAGCGTGTCGCCATTATAGGCGAGCGTCTCGCCCGTGCCGAGATCACGCACCGCGATGCCGACCGTGCCGTCGGTCAGCGTGGCGAAACGGGCGAATTCGGCCATCAGGCGGGATTCGGCGCTGTGCTGGACCGGATTGGGGGTCGGGCCGAAGGCGTCGGCGGTGGGCAGCGGGGCCAGGAACAGGGCCAGAAAGGCGATCAGCTTGGTACGAAGGCGCGGCATGCCGCCTGTTTCCCCGATTTGCCGGAGAAGGGCAAGCACTGTTGACAGCGGATCGGCGCGGGGTTCATCACGCCGGGCCATGAGCGATACGATCAAGCTGGACGAGAGCTGGCGCGCGCCGCTGCTGCGGGAATTCGAGAGCCCCTATATGCAGGGGCTGAAGCGCTTCCTTCAGGAGGAGAAGGCGCAGGGCAAGCGCATCTTCCCCAAGGGCAGCGAATATTTCCGGGCGCTGGACCTGACGCCGCTGGACAGGGTGAAGGTGGTGGTGCTGGGGCAGGACCCCTATCATGGCGAGGGGCAGGCGCATGGCCTGTGCTTTTCGGTGAAGCCGGGGGTGCGGACGCCGCCGTCGCTGGTCAATATCTACAAGGAATTGCAGAGCGACCTGGGGCTGCCGCCGCCGCGCCACGGTTTCCTGGAGCATTGGGCGCGGCAGGGCGTGCTGCTGCTGAACAGCGTGCTGACGGTGGAGATGGGCAAGGCGGCGTCGCACCAGAAGCGCGGCTGGGAACAGTTTACCGATGCGATCATCCGGCTGGTCAACCAGCAGCGCGAGCCGGTGGTGTTCCTGCTGTGGGGCAGCTATGCCCAGCGCAAGGCGGAGTTTGTCGACCGGAGCCGGCATCTGGTGCTGAAGGCGGCGCACCCCTCCCCCCTTTCGGCGCATAACGGGTTCCTGGGGTGCCGGCATTTTTCGCAGGCCAACGCCTTTCTGGAGGAGAAGGGGCGCGGGGCGATCGACTGGGGGTTGCCGGAGACGGTGGCGGCATGAATTTCGACGACCAGTTGCACCGCTATTTCGGGGTGCGGGATGTGGACGCGCTGACGCCCGATGCCCTGGAAGCGGGGCTGGAGCGCATGCGGGTGGATTTCGGGCTGGAGACGGACGGGCGGCGGCGCTTTGCGCTGTGGTCGCTGATGTTCCTGCTGGGGGCGGCGCCCGATCTGGACGAGGCGTTCGAGGACCCGGCGGACCGGGACGCGGCGCGCGACTTCATGGAGATGATGGAGCGGGCCGAGGGGAACGAGTAGCGTTTTGCCGCCGCGCAGGAACAGGCTAGTCTGTCGGGCATGCGAATCTTCACCATCGGCTATGAGGGCGCGACGCAGGACGAGGTGATCGCCGCCCTGCGCGCGGCGGGCGTGACGATGCTGGCCGATGTGCGGGCGGTGCCGCTGTCGCGGCGGCCGGGCTTTTCCAAGAATATCCTCGCCGCCGGGCTGCGCGAGGCGGGGATCGATTATGTCGGGTTGAAGGCGCTGGGCACGCCCGCCGCCGGGCGGGAGGCGGCGCGCAAGGGGCAGCACCAGCGGCTGGCGGAGATTTATGCGGGGCAGTTGGAGCTGCCCGAGGCGATGGTGCAAGCGGCGCAACTGGTGGAGATGGCGGAGGAGCAGGCCGTGGCGCTGCTGTGCTTCGAGCGGGATGCGGCGGCCTGCCACCGGTCGTTGCTGATCGATGCGGTCATGCCGGATGCGGAGCGGGTGGATCTGGTGCCTTGAGGAGCGCGCTTCCCCTCCCCTTCAGGGGAGGGGATTGAGGGGTGGGGGCGTGCCCTAAGGGAAAGCTGGGAGTAACGGCCTGCCCCCACCCCAACCCCTCCCCTGAAGGGGAGGGGCTTCTATATATAAATTCAGTTTCTTTGCCGCCGAAGCGATTCCATATTGCATTGCAGCAGGGGGTGGCGTTTCATCGCTTTCATGCTGAAGGCCGCGCTCCACCACCTGACGTCCTATCGCTACAGTCGCCCGATCACGCTTGGGCCGCAGGTGATCCGGTTGCGGCCCGCGCCGCACAGCCGGACGAAAATCCCCAATTATGCGTTGAAGATCGATCCGCCGGGGCATTTCCTGAACTGGCAGCAGGACCCGCACGGCAACTGGCTGGCGCGGATCGTCTTTCCCGAGCCGGTCGACCGTTTCTCCGTCGAGGTCGACCTGCTGGCCGATCTCGACATCATCAATCCATTCGATTTCTTCGTGGAGCCTTATGCGGAGGAGTATCCCTTCGCCTATGACGAGCAGTTGAAGACCGACCTTGCCGCCTATTTCGACCTGGAGGATCAGGGGCCGCTGTTCGAGGCTCTGGTGGAGAGCCACAAGGGGTTTGAGGGGCGGACGATCGACTTTCTGGTCGAGGTGAACCGGCAGCTTCAGCAACGGGTCGGCTATGTGATCCGGATGGAGGCCGGTGTGCAGTCGCCGGAGGAGACGCTGGAGATCGGCACCGGGTCGTGCCGGGATTCGGCGTGGCTGCTGGTGCAGTTGCTGCGGCGGCTGGGCTTTGCGGCGCGCTTCGTATCGGGATACTCGATCCAGCTTGTGGCCGATGTCGAGCCGCTGGAGGGGCCGAAGGGGGTTTCGCAGGACGTGGTCGATCTCCACGCCTGGGCGGAGGCCTATGTGCCGGGCGCGGGTTGGGTGGCGCTCGATGCGACTTCGGGGATGTTCGCCGGAGAGGGGCATATCCCGCTCTGCGCGACGCCGCATTATCGTTCCGCCGCGCCGATCAGCGGGATGGCGGAACCGGCGGAGGTCGACTTTCACTTTTCCATGGGCGTCAGCCGCATTGCCGAGGCGGTGCGGATCACCAAGCCCTTCACCGATGCGCGCTGGGATGCGGTGATGGCCTTGGGCGCGCAGGTGGATGCCGACTTGCAGGCGCAGGACGTGCGGCTGACGACCGGGGGCGAGCCGACCTTCGTGGCGGAGAATGGCGGCGATGCGGGCGAGTGGAACGGCGATGCCGTGGGACCGACCAAGGCGGGTTATGCCGACCGGCTGATCCGGGGGCTGCGGGAGGCCTTCGCGCCGGGCGGGATGCTGCATCATGGGCAGGGCAAATGGTATCCGGGCGAGAGCCTGCCGCGCTGGGCCTATGCGGTCTACTGGCGGCAGGACGGGGTGCCGATCTGGCGCGATGCGGCGCTGATCGCGGATGAGGTCGCGCCGGAGGACGCGCGGGCGGTGACGGCGGAGGATGCGCAGGCCTTCATCGCGCATATGGCGGGGGCGATGGGCTTTTCCGCCGATCATATCCAGCCGGTTTTCGAAGACCCGGCGGTATGGGCGGTCAAGGAGGCGGACCTGCCGGTCAACACCTCGCCCGACGATCCCAAGATCGCCGATCCGGAGGCGCGGGCGCGGATGGTGCGGGCGTTCGAGCGGGGGCTGGACCAGCCGGTCGGCTATGTGCTGCCGGTGCAGCGGTGGCAGGCTCAGGCCGCGACGCCGCGCTGGCAGAGCGAGATTTGGCAATTGCGGCGCGGGCGGCTGTTCGCGGTGCCGGGGGATTCGGCCCTGGGCTATCGCCTGCCCCTGGGGTCGTTGCCGCATGTGCCGGAGGCGGCCTTTCCCTATATCCATCCCCGCGATCCGAGCGAGCCGCGCGGGCCGTTGCCGGATTTCCGGGCGACGGTGGACGAGGTTCACGCCCAGCCGGTGCAGCGGGTGCCCGACGCGCCGGGCGGGGCCGTGGCGCAGGAGCGGGTCGAGCAGTTCCATATCGAGGGGGCGGTGCGCACCGCCGTGACGGTGGAGCCGAGGGGGCATTTCCTGTCCATCTTCCTGCCGCCGGTGGAGGCGCTGGAGGATTATCTGGAACTGATCGCGCAGGTCGAGGGCGCGGCGGAGGCGATGCGGATTCCGGTGCGGATAGAGGGCTATGCGCCGCCGCCCGACCCGCGCCTGCAGGTGCTGAAGGCCACGCCCGATCCCGGCGTGATCGAGGTGAATATCCAGCCTTCTTCAAGCTGGGACGAGACGGTGGAGATCACCGAGCGGCTCTATGCGCTGGCGCGGACCTGCGACCTTACCGCCGACAAGTTCATGGTCGACGGGCGTTCGGTGGGGACCGGGGGCGGCAATCATATCGTGCTGGGGGGGCCGAGTTTGAACGACTCGCCCTTCATCCGGCGGCCCGACCTGCTGAAGAGTTTTGTGCTCTATTGGCAGCGGCATCCTTCGCTGTCCTACCTGTTTTCGGGGCTGTGCATCGGGCCGACCAGCCAGGCTCCGCGCATCGACGAGGCGCGGCATGACGGGCTGTACGAGCTGGAGATCGCGCTGGCGCAGGTGCCTGCTCCCGGTGATGGCGATGCGCCGCCGCCATGGCTGGTGGACCGGCTGTTCCGCAACCTGCTGGTCGATGTGACGGGCAATACCCATCGCACCGAAATCTGCATCGACAAGATGTTCTCCCCCGACGGGCCGACCGGGCGGCTTGGGCTGCTGGAGTTTCGGGGCTTCGAGATGCCGCCGGAGCCGAGGATGAGCCTTGCCCAGCAATTGCTGTTGCGGGCGCTGACGGCGTGGTTCTGGCGGCAGCCGCAGCAGGGCGGTCTGGTGCGCTGGGGAACGGCGCTGCACGACCGTTTCATGCTGCCGCATTTCGTCTGGGCGGATTTTCTGGAGGTGCTGGGCGACCTGCGCGGGGCGGGTTACGCGTTCGATCCCAACTGGTTCGAGGCGCAGCGGCAGTTCCGTTTTCCGGTGCATGGCGCGGTGGATGCGGGCGGCGTGGGGCTGGAGATTGCCCATGCGCTGGAGCCGTGGAACGTGCTGGGCGAGACCGGGGCGATTGGGGGGACCGTGCGCTATGTCGACAGTTCGACCGAGCGGTTGCAGGTGCGGGCGACGGGGCTGGTCGCGGGGCGGCATGTCGTCGCCTGCAACGGGCGGCGCGTGCCGATGACGCCGACCGCCGTGCCGGGCGAGGCGGTGGGCGGCGTGCGGTACAAGGCCTGGGCGCCGGCCGCCTGCCTGCACCCTGCCCTGCCGGTCAACGCGCCGCTGACCTTCGACGTGCTGGATAGCTGGAGCGGTCGGTCGCTGGGCGGCTGCGTCTATCATGTCGCGCATCCGGGCGGGCGCAATTACGACACGCTGCCGATCAACGCCTATGAGGCGGAGGCGCGGCGCAAGGCGCGGTTTCAGGACCATGGCCATACGCCGGGGCCGGTCGACATGCCGCCCGCCGAGGCCCCGGGCGAATTTCCGATGACGCTGGACCTGCGTTTCCGGCATCCATGACCGTGGCGAGCGCCCCTGTCGTGGAAGCGGCCGGTTGGGCCGACGCCTATCTGGCGCGGGCGCCGGAGGGCGACCTGTTCGCCGGAGCGAGCGCGGAGATGGCCGGGCACTGGCGGACGATGCTGGAGCGGCTGTCGGCGCAGGCGCAGGGCGATCCGGCGGTGCTGGCGGGCAATGTCGAGCGGCAGGCGGTCGACCTGGGGCTGGCGTTCCGGCTGACCGGGGACCAGCAGGAAAGGCCCTGGCCGCTCAGCCCCATTCCGCTGCTGATCGGGGCGCGGGAATGGACGCATATCGAGCAGGGGCTGATCCAGCGGGCGCAGTTGCTGGAGCGGGTGATCAGCGACATCTATTCCACCCAATCGCTGGTCCGCGATGGGAAGCTGCCCGCGAGCGTGATCACCGGCAGCCCGCATCACTGGAGGGTGATGACCGGCGCGCCGCCGCCGCATGGGCATTTCGTCCATTTTTACGCCGCCGATCTGGCGCGGGGGCCGCAGGGCGATTGGCGGGTGCTGGCGGACCGGGTGCGGACGCCCGTGGGCGTCGGTTATGCGCTGGAGAACCGGCTGGCCCTGTCGCGGGCGACCGGGGACCTGCTGGGCGCGCTCAATGTGCGGCGGCTGGCGCCGTTCCTGAGCGACCTGCGGCGCGGGCTGGCGGCGGATTGCGAGCGGAGCGATCCGCGCATCGGGCTGCTGTCGCCGGGGCGGTTCAACCAGAGCTATGCCGAGCAAGCGCATCTGGCGCGCTATCTGGGCCTGTTGCTGGTCGAGGGCGACGACCTGATCGTGTCGGACGGGCAATTGTTCGTGCGGACGATCCAGGGATTGAAGCGGGTCGATGGCCTCTGGCGCTGGATGGACAGCCGCTTCCTCGATCCGCTGGCGTTCGACGCGGAATCGCGGATCGGCGTGCCGGACCTGTTCGACGCCTGCGTCAAGGGCGGGCTGATGCTGGCCAACTGGCCGGGCGTGGGCGTGATCGAATCGCGGGCGATGGCGGCCTTCCTGCCGGGGCTGGCGCGGGAGGTGCTGGGGGCGGACCTCATCCTGCCCAATATCGCGACATGGTGGTGCGGACAGGCGGCCGAGCGGGCGCATGTGGCGGGGGCGATGGACGAGCTGGTGGTGGGGTCCGCCTTCGACCGGGACGTGGCGGGGCTGACGGGCACGCGGTTCCTGCCCGGATCGGGGATGGATGCGGCGCAGCGGGCGGCCCTGCTGGGGGCGATGGCGCGGCGGCCGATGGATTATGTCGGGCAGGAAGTGGTGCGGCTGTCGACCACGCCCGCGATCGTCGGGGGCAGGCTGACCGCCCTGCCCTTCACCCTGCGGGTGTTCGTGGCGCGGGACGAGCTGGGGCAATGGCGGATCATGCCGGGCGCCTTTGCGCGGCTGGCGGCGCATGGCGACATTCGCGCCGCGCTGATGGGCGAAGGCGACCTGTCGGCGGACATGTGCGTGCTGGACGGCAAGCCGGTGCCGCAGGACGGGCTGTCGGCGGCGGCTCCGGCGATCCGGCGGGTGGGCGGCATGCTGCCCGCCAAGGCGGCGGACAATCTTTATTGGCTGGGCCGCTATATCGAGCGGATGGAGATGACGGCGCGGGTGATCCGGGCGATCGTCGGCGGGTCCATCGAAGCCGATCTGGGGCCGGCGGTGGGATCGCCCGCCATGGACCGGCTGATGGGACAGCTTGCGTCCTGGGGCGCGATCCCGGCTGTTGCGGGGGCGGTCGGGCCGCTCTGCGCGCAGGCGTTGGGCGATGGCGCGCAGCCGGGCAGCGTGCGGGCCCTGCTGGCGGCGGTGGCGGGCATAGGGGAAGGGCTGCGCGACCGGCTGGCGGTGGATTATTGGCGGCTGGTGCGGCTGCCCCTGCCCGATTTCGACGGCGGGGTGACGGAGACCCTGCTGAAGGCGTCATCCCGGATGATCGAGCGGATTTCGGCGCTGTCCGGGCTGGCGGCGGAGAATATGGGGCGGACCGAGGGGTGGCGCTTCCACGACATGGGGCGGCGGATGGAGCGGGCGATCAATGGCTGCCGTCTGGCCATGCTGTTCGGGGGCGATGGGGCTTCGGCGGACGACCTGACCGTGCTGCTGGACCTCAACGACAGCCAGATCAGCTATCGCAACCGCTATCTGGCCGGGCCCGCCCTGGCGCCGGTGCGCGATCTGGTGGCGCTGGAGCCGCATAATCCGCGCTCCATCGTCTATCAGGCGGAGAGGCTGGCGGAGCATGTCGGGGCGCTGCCGACGCTGCATGGCGATGGCATGCCCGAGGAGCCCCAACGGCTGGCGGCGATGCTGGCGGCGCGGCTGGCGCCGCTGACGGGGGATGTGCTCGGCATGGCGGACTTGAGCGATGCGGAGGGCCGGTTGCTGGAACTGTCGGACGCCATCGGCCAGCGCTATTTCCTGCAGCGGCGCAAGGAAAAGAGCGAGGGCGCCAGCCTGCTGTCATGATCTACCGCATCCGGCATCAGACCATCGTGCATTATGATGCGCCGGTGCAACTGGCGCGCCTGAACCTGCGGCTGCGGCCCGCGCCCTGGCCGGGGCAGTGGACGTCGGACTATCATCTGGCGGTCGATCCGGCGCCTTCCTCCATCGAATCGCGGCCGGGGGCATGGCCCGTGCATGTCGCCCGGCTGGAGATCGACAGCCCGCTGCGCCGGATCAGCATCGACAGCAGCTTTCGCGCCGGGGTGCAGGGCGGGCCGGCGGCGGAAGCGCGGGACGATGATCCCACCGTCGGCGCGGTGGCGGAGGCGGCGCTGGTGGCGCGGGACATGGGACCGGCGGGGCCGGCGCATTATCTCCACGCCTCGCAGCGCGTGCCGCTGGTGGCGGAGATCGGGGCTTGGGCGGCGGATTTGCTTGTCCCGGAGCGACCGATTGTCGGGGCCGCGCTGGCGCTGGCGCAGCGGATCAAGGGCGAATTCGCTTATGTGAGCGGGGCGACGGACGCGGCGACGCCAGTGGCGGAGGCCTTTGCGGCGCGCCATGGGGTGTGCCAGGACTTTGCCCATGTGATGGTGGCGGCCTTGCGCTGGTTCGGGCTGCCCGCCGCCTATGTCAGCGGCTATCTGCGCACCGATCCGCCGCCGGGCATGGCGCGGCTGGTGGGCGCGGACGCGATGCATGCCTGGGCGATGCTGTGGTGCGGGCCGGCGCGGGGGTGGATCGGCCTTGATCCGACCAACGGCGTGATCGCCGGGGACGGGCATCTGTTCGTCGCCATGGGGCGGGACTATGCCGATGTCGCGCCGATGGACGGGCTGTTCGTCGGCGGCGCGGGCCAGAGCGTGCAGGTGATGGTGGACGTCATGCCGGAGGATGAAGCGGCGTAAGGCGCGCCCGGAGCGCGCTGCGCCAATCGCACGCAGCGCGCTCCGGCTTTCTGCCGCATCCTTTCCAGAGCATCGTGCGCAAAAGTGGGAACCGGTTTTGCGCACGATGCTCCGGCGGCTCTACCACCCTCCAGCCCATGTCATGGTCAGCGACCGGAACCGTGGACCCGCACCTGCCCGGTGCGATAGCCCTTCTCGCGCATTTCCTTCGCATAGTCGCGGCGGGCGTCGGCCAGTTCCGCGCGATATTCGTCCCAGGCGTCGCGCTCATCCTCCGCATCGGTGGCGTGGCGCAGGTCGTGGGCCAGTTCCTTGCGGGCCTCCGCAACATCGGTGCGATAGTTGAACCAATATTTATTCTGCACGCCCGCAATCGGCGCGGGCAGGGTCATGTCGTCCTCCATCGCGGCGAGCCTTTCCTCATAGCTCATCGCGCCATGGGGCATGGCCGTTGCGGAAAGCGGCGCCATGGCGAGCATGGCAAGGGCGCTGGCGACAGTCGAGCGTTTCATGTCTCTTCTCCTCTTCCTCGTCCCGATGGGGGGTCAACGTGCGAGGAAAGGGATTTTGCGCATGAACGGTTGTGCAGAATGGATGAAGCGCATCCCTGCGGCGACCGGCGGAAAAGAGAAACCGGCCGGAAATAACCTTATTTCAATAGGTTATGGCAAAATCCCGCCCATGGCCCTTGCAGCGGCCATGGGCGGGAAGGGGAAGCGGGTCACATGCGGATCGCGTTGCGGAACATGACGAAGGCGATGATCACCAGATAGACGCCGAAGATCTTCTTGAGCGGGGCGGCGGGCATGGCGTGCGCGACGGCGACGCCCAGCGGCGCGGTGAGCACGGACATGGAGGCGATGGCGAGCGTCGCGGGGATGTTGACATAGCCCAGCGATCCCCAGGGCAGGCCGCCTTCCTTGAGGCCGATCAGCGCGAAGCCGATGGCGCTGGGAATGGCGATGAGCGTGCCGATGCCCGACGCGGTGGCGATGGCGCGGTGGATCGAGCGGCCGCACAGCGTCATCACCATGATGGCGATGGTGCCGCCGCCGATGCCGAGCAGGGCGGAGAAGGTGCCCAGGCCCCCGGCGATGCCGACGCGGGCGATGCCCGAGGGCATGGTGTCGCTGATCACCTTGCCGCCGACCTTGGGCAGCAGGAAGTTGAGCGACATCAGGAACACGCCGATCGCGAAGATCATGGTCAGGATGCGTCCGTCGACATGGCCGGCCAGCAGCACGCCCGCGCCGTCGCCCAGGATGATCCACGGCGCCCAGGTCTTGAGCACCTCGAACTCCACCGCGCCGCGCTTGGCATGGGCGAGGAGGGAACGGATCGACGTCACGATGATCGTCGCCGCCGACGTGCCGATGGCGACATGGGCGATGGCGTCATGCGTGCCGCCCAGCAGCGGCAGCACCACGAACAGCGCAGGCACCACCACGAAGCCGCCGCCGATCCCGAAAATCCCCGCCGCGAAACCGGCGAACAGTCCCGCCCCCAGCATCGCGACCAGCGGCAGGAGCCAGGTCATCACGTCACCGTGCATCAGCGCTGCTCCCCTGCCGGTGCCGTGCGGGCGGCGTTATGGGGAAGATGCCCTGGTGGATCAAGGCGGCGGAAGCTGTGCAATCGACCATGATGGAAACCCATGCCTCTCTTCGGCGGAATGTAAGTGGCGGGGACGATCAACTGCCCCACATCTTCCCAAGACGAACGACGTTGGGGAACCCGCAAAGGAGAGGCGCAATATTGTGGGGGAGCGGGAGAGGATGCGGGTGGATTCCAGCGCCCGGACCGGGCATCTGCGCGCTGCGCAAAAAAGAAAACGGCCCCGATCACGGAGCCGTTTCCCTGTTTCAGAAAACCGAGGGGGGATCAGGCGGCGAGCGCCTTCACCTTGTCGGTCACCACGGTCACGCGGGCGGTCAGCGGCGAGGCCACGTCGCCGGCCAGCTTCATCAGCGCTTCGCTGCTCTTGGCCGCTTCCTTGGTGAATTCGTCGAAGCTGCTGGAGAGCAGCTGGCTCTGGAGCTGGAAGAATTCGGTCGGCGTCTTCACGGTCGAGAAGCTCTTGAACGAGGCAGTCGCCTTTTCGAAGCTCTTGCGGCTGTAGTCCACGGCTTCCTGGCCCAGGGTCTCAAAGCCCTTGGCCGCGATCTTGCCGGATTCGACCAGCGCTTCGACATTGCCCTTGGCGATGTCGCTGAACTCCTCGATCGCCTTGGTCGACTTCTCGACGCTCACCTTCGCCTTCTCGTTCAGGTCGGCATAGACCGTTTCGAGCTTGGCCTTGGTTTCTTCAGCGAATTTCTTTCCGGTCTCGATCACGTCGTTCATCATCTTCGTTCCTTCTGTGGCGGGCAGCAACATGGGCTCTAGCGGCCCGGCCTTGGACGACAGGCTCTTCCATAGCTCCGGTTCGGTCGGCGTCGGTTCCGCAACCGGCTCAAACTTCGGCGTCTTCACCGCCGGCGCCGCGGCGACGGGGGTGGGTTCGGGCGTCGCATCCTTCACCAGCTCGGGCTCAGGCGCGGCGTCGACCGCCGTGGTCGCCGCGATCACCGCCACCGGATCGGCCTTCGCCACGGGCGCCGGCCTGGCGGCCGGAGCGACGGGCTTGGGCGGCGCCGGTTTCCTGACGGCGGGCTTCGCCTTCGTCGGGGCCGGGGCCTTGATCGCAGCTTCGGCGGCCTTGAGCGCCTCACTGGCGGACAGGGTCGACGACGACGCCTTCTTGGCGGCAGGCTTCTTACGCACTGGCTTTGGGGTAACGGCCATGGACCAACCTCCATTTGTTGCAGTGCACAATATAGGGATCGAAATGCGGTTGCAAGTGTTTTTGTGCAGTGCAACAAAATTGCCTCATACGGCCCGTCGCTGCAACGAGGCGGGCTGCCGCAAACCCTGTCCCCCCTGTCCCATGTGAAGGAACTAACGGGTTTTCACATAGCGGCCGGGCGCATCCTCAATGGCCTTGAGTCGGCCCCTGCCCGGGCGGCGGGCGCCCTTCACCGGGACCGTGGCGGGGGTCTGCCCGCGAATCCACTCGATCCAGTCGGGCCACCAGCTCCCCTTCGTCTCCTTCGCCTGTGCAAGGAAGGCCTCCAGGGTGGGCTGCGATTCGGTGCAGGTCCAATATTGATATTTGCCGGCGGCGGGCGGGTTCACCACGCCCGCTATATGCCCCGACCCCGCCAGCAGGAAACGGATCGGGCCGGAGAAATGTTCGGTCAGTTTCCACACGCTTTCCAGCGGGGCGATATGATCTTCCCGTCCTGCCTGCACATAGGCGGGTGTCCTGACCCGGCGCAGGTCGATGGGCGTGCCCGCGACGCTGATCGCGCCCGGCCGGACCAGCAGGTTGTCGCGATAGAGCTGGGTCAGATAATCCCTGTGCCAGCGCGCCGGCAGGTTGGTGGTGTCGCCATTCCAGTAGAGCAGGTCGAAGGGCGGATAATCCTGCCCCAGCAGGTAATTGTTGACCACATAGTTCCAGATGAGGTCGCGCCCGCGCAGCAGGTTGAAGGTCGCGGCCATGTAGCGCCCGTCGAGGAAGCCGCCGGAGGAAAGCTGCTCCACCATCTTCATCTGCTCGTCATCGACGAACAGGCTGAGGTCCCCTGCCTTGCTGAAATCGACCTGGGCGGTGAAGAAGGTGGCGCTGGCGACCTTTTCTCCCTCCCCCCGCGCCGCCAGCAGCGCCAGTGTGGCGGCAAGGGTGGTGCCCGCGACGCAATAGCCGATGGCGTGGGCGCCGGGCACGCCCAGCAGGTCGCGCACCGTGTCGATCGCGTCGATCTGGCCGTTCAGTATATAATCGTCCCAGACCAGGTCCTTCATCGAGGCGTCGGCCGATTTCCACGACACCAGGAAGACGCTGATCCCCTGGTCCACGGCCCATTTGACGAAGCTTTTTTCCGGCGACAGGTCGAGAATGTAGAAGCGGTTGATCCATGGCGGGAAGATGATCAGCGGCGTTTCCAGCACCTTGTCCGTCGTCGGGGCATAGTGGATCAACTGGTAGAGCGGCGTTTCCCTGATCACCTTGCCCGGCGTGGAGGCGATGTTGCGGCCAAGCTCGAACGCCGTGCCGTCCGTGTGGGTGAGCTGGCCCTTTTCCAGATCGGCCAGCATGTGCTGGAGGCCCTTGACCAGATTCTCGCCGCCGCTCTGGATCGTCTTCTGCACGACCAGCGGGTTGGTCAGCGGGAAATTGCTGGGGGCGATGGCGTCGAGCAGGCCGGTGGTGGCAAAGCGCAGCTTTGCCTTCTGCTTCGGATCGACGCCGTCCACCGCGTCGGCCAGCTTCATCAGATAATCCGAGAGCAGCAGGTAACTTTGCCGGATCAGGTCGTAGAAGGGATGCTCGGTCCAGGCCGGGTCGGCGAAGCGGCGGTCGCGCGCGGCGGCGGGGCTGCCCGAGGGCGGCGGCTCCGGCTGGTCGCGCAGCAGGCCGCCGGAATCCAGGAAACGCTGCCACAGCGCCAAGCCTTCGTCGGCGAAGCCGGTCTGGATGCGCGCCACGGCTTCGGGATCGAAGGGCAGCGTGCGCCCGGTCGCGCCCGCCGCCTGTTCCAGCAGCAACTGCTGCGCCCGGCCCAGCACCTGCGTCCATTGCTGCATGTCCTCCAGCGTGGGGAGATGGGGTTCCATGACGTCCTGTGCTTTCATGGCCACCTTCCTTCGCCTGGCATGGTCCGGTCCGCCGCTTTCTCTGGCGTGTCGCGGGCTGGCGGGTTATAGCCGGATCGTGACAAGCCGAATGCGCGTCACGCACTATTCCTTACAGCGAGCTTTCAGGAAAGCCCCAATGTCCGAAGAATTCTACCGCATGAAGCGTCTGCCGCCCTATGTCATCGCCGAAGTGAACGCGATGCGGGCCGCCGCACGCGCCGCGGGGGAGGACATTATCGACTTAGGCATGGGCAATCCCGACCTGCCGCCGCCCGACCATGTCATCGCCAAGCTGTGCGAGGTCGCGCAGAAGCCGAGCGCGCACGGCTATTCCCAGTCGATGGGGATTCCGGGGCTGCGCCGGGCGCAGGCCAATTATTATGGCCGCCGCTTCGGCGTCGATCTGGACCCGGAGACCGAGGTGGTCGTGACCATGGGGTCGAAAGAGGGCCTCGCCAGCCTGGCCACCGCGATCACCGCGCCGGGCGACGTCGTGCTGGCGCCCAATCCCAGCTATCCGATCCACATGTTCGGCTTCATCATCGCGGGCGCGACCATCCGATCCGTGCCGACCACGCCGGACGAACATTATTGGCAGTCGCTGGAACGGGCCATGGCCTTCACCGTGCCGCGTCCGTCGATCCTCGTGGTGGGCTATCCCAGCAATCCGACGGCGGAGACGGTCGACCTCGCCTTCTACGAGCGGCTGGTCGCCTGGGCGAAGGAGAACAAGGTCTGGGTGCTGAGCGACCTTGCCTATTCCGAGCTTTATTATGACGGCAATCCGACGCCCTCCATCCTGCAGGTGCCGGGCGCCAAGGATGTCGCGGTCGAGTTCACCTCGCTCAGCAAGACCTATTCCATGGCGGGCTGGCGCATCGGCTTCGCCGTGGGCAACCGGCAACTGATCGCGGCGTTGAAGCGGGTGAAGTCCTATCTGGACTATGGCGCGTTCACGCCGATCCAGGCGGCGGCCTGCGCGGCATTGAACGGGCCGCAGGACATCGTGCAGAAGAACCGCGAACTCTACCACAAGCGCCGCGACGTGATGGTGGAGGCCTTTGGCCGGGCGGGCTGGGACATTCCCGCGCCCAAGGCGTCGATGTTCGCCTGGGCGCCGCTGCCCCCTGCCCTCAAGGACATGGGGAGCCTGGAATTTTCCAAGCAGCTCCTTACCCATGCCAAGGTCGCGGTCGCGCCGGGGGTCGGCTATGGCGAGGATGGCGAGGGTTATGTCCGCATCGCCATGGTGGAGAATGAGCAGCGGCTGCGGCAGGCCGCGCGCAATATCCGGCACTATCTGAAGTCCATGGGCGTCAACACGCCGGCCAAGGGCGCTGCCTGAGGAATATAGGCCTGAGGAATATAGGCCTGAGGAATATAGGCCTGAGGAATATAGGCCTGAGGAATATAGGCCTGAGGAATATAGGATTGCGCTCCTGCGGAGGCGCTGAAGCGGGACAGGCGGCTCGCATTCAGCCCGGTTCGGAGGGTTGAGTGATGCCCGGACGGCGGAACTGGGCTCCTGCCTTCGCAGGCGCGCGTTTCCTTCAAGTCATGATGGCGTGAGTCCCATGCCATCATTTCAACCCTTGCCATTTCCTTCGCGCTGCGCTGCTGTGAAACGATGATCGCACTCCCCCAGGTTTCCCAGGTCGCACAGACTATTCAGCTCGCTTTGGCTCCTGTCTTCCTGCTTGCGGGTATCGGGGCGTTCCTGAACGTCTGCGTCGGGCGGCTGGCGCGGATCATCGACCGGGCGCGGAAGGTGGAGGAGAAGATCCTCGCGTCCCGCGGCAAGGAACATGACCGGATGGTCAGCGAAATCCGCGTGCTGGACCGGCGGATGAGCGTGGTCAATGGCGCGATCTTCCTGTCGGTGGCGTCGGCCTGCGCCGTCTGTCTGGTGGTCATCCTGCTGTTCGCGGCCAATCTGTTCGGGGTGCATCTGGGCACGCCGATCGCGATCCTCTTCATCCTGGCCATGGTGTTGCAGGCGGCGGCCTTCGGCACCTTCATCCAGGAAATCCGGCTCGCCTCGCGCACCATCCACATCCGCAACGAGGTGCTCTACCACAAGGTCGAGGAAGAGGGCGCGGGATGACGAAGTTCACGGTCAACGACCGGCCCGTCCAATATCGCATGGACCCGGCGACGCCGCTGCTGTGGGCGCTGCGCGACGCATCGAACCTGACCGGGACGAAATATGCCTGCGGCACGGGCGATTGCGGCGCCTGCACGGTCGACATAGACGGGGAAGCCGTACGCTCCTGCCAGGTGACGATCGCCGCCACGGAGGGCAAGTTCGTCACCACCATAGAGGGATTGTCGCCCGACCGCGGCCATCCGCTGCAACAGGTGTTCGCGGCGGACAATGTCTCGCAATGCGGTTACTGCATCCCCGGCGTCATCATGGCGGCGTCGGTGCTGCTGCGGCGGACCAGCGATCCGGGCGACGAGGAGATCGACGCGGCGATCACCAATATCTGCCGGTGCGGCATCTATCCCCGGTTGCGGGGTGCGATCCAGCGGGCGGGACGGGTGATGCGGGGCGAGGAAGTGGTGGACGCCGTGCCGCCATCCGGCATCACGCCGGACGAAGCGGCGAAGGCGGTTCCGGCGCTGCGGAAGCCCTGAGGCCATCCGCGTTCCTGCGGTTCAGCCGAAGCGGTAGCCCGACACGGCCCAGCCCAGCACATTGCTGGCGTGGTCGCGCACGGCCGCATCCTCCCCGCCCGCGCCCAGGGCGACCATCAGCGGCAGGAGATGTTCCTCGCGCGGATGGGCGAAGCGGGCATGGGGCAGGTCGGCCCAGGCGGCGACGCGCTGCGCCCGGCTGGCCGGATCGGGGTCGGTGACGGCGGCGGTCAGGGCTTCGTCCCAGAGCATCGAAGGCTGGGTCGCCTGTGCGCCGCGCACGCGCAGATTGTGGAAGCTCATTCCCGATCCGATGATGAGGACGCCCTCGTCGCGCAGCGGCGCGAGCGCCCGGCCTGCGGCGAGATGCGCGTCGGGATCGAGATCGCCGCGGAGCGAGAGCTGGGCGACGGGGATGTCGGCCTGCGGCAGGGCGACCTTCATCGGGATGAAGACGCCATGGTCCCAGCCGCGCTCATCCTCCCTGCCGGTGGGGAAGCCCGCCTGTTCCAGCAGGCCGGCGGCGCGGCGGGCGAGCGCGGGCGCGCCGGGCGCATCCCAGCGGAGCGCATATGTGTGCGGGGGAAAGCCGTAATAGTCGAACAGCAGGCCGGGCCTTTCGCCGTCATGGACGGTGAACCGGCTTTCCTCCCAATGGCCGGAGACCAGCAGGATCGCACGGGGGCGTTCGGGCAGGGTCGCGACGATGCCCGCCAGATAGTCCTGCATCGGCTGCCACATCGGGTCGCAATGCGGGCGATCGGGGTCGCTGGGGTCCATGAAGAAGCAGGGGCCGCCGCCATGGGGGATGAAGAGAGTCGGTTGTCTCATGCCCAGGAGATCGGATGGATTTGAGCGCGGCGCAAGCGGGGCGCTGGAAACGGACTGTTTCGGGTGGGGCGTGAAAGGCGGCGGCGGGCGGCCCTCAAGCTCCGTTTTCTTCCAGCACGGGGGCGATGGCCTGGGCCAGAGTGGCGCCGGAATAGGGCTTTTTGAGCAGGGTCACGTCGCCGAAGCGTTCGGGCAGGTCCAGCCCGTCGCCATAGCCGGTGGCGAAGAGGAAGGAGACGCCCTTTTCCGCCAGCAGTTCCGCCACGGGAAGGCTGGTTTCATTGCCGAGGTTGAAGTCCAGGACCGCCAGATCGACGTCATGGTTCGCGATCGCATCCCGCGCGCGGCTGACGCTGGCGGCGGTGATCACTTCGGCGCCGAGGTCGCGCAGCGCGTCCTCGCCATCCATGGCGATGATCATATTGTCTTCGACCAGCAGGACGTTGCGCCCCTTGAGCAGCGTCGGCGTGGGCGCCGGGGCGGGGCTGGCGCGTTCGATGCCGACGACGTCGGGCAGGACGGAGGCGACATGGGCGGAGGGGATGCAGAATCGCGCCTCCAGACCGGAAAGGCGGTAATGCACCTCCGCCCGGCCATCGAGATCATAGGGGATGGACCGTTCGATCACGGTCGATCCGAAGCCCCGGCGGGTGGGCGCGACCACGGCCGGCCCGCCGCTTTCCCGCCAGTCGAGCAGCAGGCTACCGTCGGCATCGACCCTCCAGCCGATGGCCACGCTGCCATTGTCGGACAGAGCGCCATATTTGGCGGCGTTGGTCAGCATCTCATGGATCACCAGCGCCAGCACCGTGAAGGCGGCCGGGGTGAGCAGCACATTGGGACCGGTCAGCTTCACCCGGTCGCGCCGTTCGGCCAGATAGGCGGCCGATTCCACCTCGATCAGGTCGTAGAGCCGGGCGGGCGCCCAGCGGTCGGCGGTGATCTGGTCATGGGCGCGGGCCAGGGCGTGGACGCGGCTTTCCAGCGTGTCGATGAACTGGTCGACCGATTCGGCGCTGTCGCGGGTCTGGGACAGCAGCCCCCGGATCAGCGAGAGGATGTTGCGGACGCGATGATTGAGTTCCGCGATCAGCAATTCCTGCTTCTCATGCGCCTTCTGCCGTTCATCATGGGCGGAATCGGACAGGCGCAATATGACTTCCAGCAGGGCGGTGCGCAGCGCCTCCGCCACGCGCAGTTCGGCGGCGGTGAAGGGCACGGCGGCGCCGCGCACCAGTTCCGACCATTGTTCGAAGCTCTTGCGCGGGGTCAGGCGGGGGCCGTTGGGGCCATATTCGATATGCTTTTCCGGGCTTCCCGCCCAGCGCACCGAGCGGAGCTGTTCCGCCCGGAACAGCACCACATAGTCGCGCGGGCGGCGCGAGAGCGGGATGGCGAGCAGCCCCGCCGCCCGGTCGGCATGGGCGGACGATTCGGGCAGCAGGCGCGCCATATGATCGGTGGTGAAGACCTGGCCGGCGGCGGCCCGGTTCAGCATGGCGACGATGGCGGCGAAGCTTCGCTCGTCCGGGGCGAGGCCGGAAAAGGTCATCTGGCCGTCGATATAGACGCCGACGCCGTCGGCCGGGATGGTGTCGAAGATCACCTCGCCCAGCCAGCGGGCGTTGGACAGCAGGTCATGGTCCTGCGCCACCGCCGACATCAGCCGGTCGGCCACCTGCCGCGCCTTGCCCTCATAGGCGGAGGTTTCGCTGCGCTCCCGGTTTTCGAGCATCATCGAGAAGATCTGGCCGAACAGTTCGGCGGCGCTGCGCTGCGCGAAGCTGGGCAGGCGGGGGCCATAATGGTGGCAGGCGAACAGGCCCCAGAGCCGCCCTTCGACGACGATCGAGATGGAGAGCGAGGCCCCTACCCCCATATTGCCGAGATATTCGATATGGATGGGCGACACCGCCCGCGTCAGGCAGAGCGACATGTCGAGCGCGGCGCCAGAGGGGTCGAGCTGCGGCACGATGGGAACCGGCTGCGCCTGCACGTCCGCGATCACGCGGAAGATGTTGCGCAGGTAGAGCGCCCGCGCCTGCGCCGGAATGTCGGACGCGGGATAATGCAGGCCGAAGAAGCTGTCGATGCCGGGACGCAGCGCTTCGGCCACGACTTCGCCGTCGCCGCCCTCCGCAAAGCGATAGACCATCACCCGGTCGAAGCCCGTCAGCGCCCGCACCTGCCGCGCGCCGTCCCGCAGGAAGGCGGCCATGCCCTGCGTCTGGCCGAGCCGCGACACCATGGAGCGGACCATGCTGCTGGCCTCCATCTCGTCATGGGACGCCGGTTCGGCCTCGATCACGACCAGCGATCCGGAGAAGTGGACGGCGACGTCGAACGGCGCGATCCCGTCGACCAGGGTGAGGGAGAAGATGCGCTCCACCGCGTCGGGGCCGCGCAGCAGGGTGATGCGGTTGCGCAGGGAATGGACCGCCTCCCCGCTGAAGATGCCGCTGATCGGCCGGCCCAGCATCTGTTCGGGCGAAAGACCGATATGATCGGCGCTGTTGGCCGACACGCGCGACACCAGCCAGTCGGCGGTCAGCGCGATCAGGAAACCGAAGGGCTGGACCGTGCCCAGCACATGGATCGGCTCCCGGTCGCAATTGCTGAGGTCGACGGCGAAATCCTGGGCCGGGATATTGCCGTCAGCCATGGACGGGCGCCACTTCGCCCCTGGCGGCGGCGGCGAACAGATCGAATGCGGCCTCCGCGCCGCGAATCGCGTCGCCGATCCATGGCTGGCCCCCATCGGCCGCGGCTTCATCCAGTCGTCGCTGGAAATCCGCCCAGCCGCCCTTTTCATGCACGGCGGACAGATAGGCGCGCGGCAGGCCGGGGCCGACGCGGCGGGCGAGCATGGCGCCGCCCAGGCGCGATCCTTCCAGCGTGTAGCGCAGACCCCAGCGATAGGCATCGGACGGGGGCGCCGGCGCGGCGAGCGGCGCGGGCTGCGGTTCGCCCAGGGCCGCAAGGTCCCGGGTCAGCAGCGGCAGCCGCGGCGCATCGGGGCGGGTCATCCGCTCCAGCGGGGCGAGCGCCCGGGCATGGGCCTTCAGGAAGGCGGCATAGCCGGGGCGATCGTTCAGCGAAAAATGCGAGAACAGGTCGTCGACACGCTGATGGCTTTCCATCGTCGCTTGGCGCAGGGCCTGTCGGGCGCTGCCGGCAGTGGGCGTTATCGTCACCCCGCATTCCTAAGGGGCTTTGCAGGGGCGCGCACTGATCTGGATCAGCTTTTGCCTTCCTTCGGTCACATTTCCGGGGATTTCGGCGCAAAGCAGCCTTTGAGGCGCCGCCGGGGATTCTTTCAAATCGCTGACAGACAAGTTCAGCATCGTGACATCGCACAAGTCCTAAAAGCGACATATGAGGGGCGAATGGCCCCGTGAAACAAAGGCGAACGGCATGTTGAGGAAAATGATGCTGGCGGGCTTGATGACCGCGACGGTACTGGGCGGGATCGCCCCGGCCTATGCCCAGCGGGGCGACGATGGCGGCTGGCGCGGCCGTGGCGGCGAACGGGCCGGCCGGCCCGAAGGCGGCCGTGGCGGCCAGGGCAACGGACAGCCGCAGCGCCAGTGGCAGGGCGGCGAAATGCGGCAGCAGCGGCCGGAACGGCCGGCGCAGGTCGCCCAGCCGCAATGGCGCGGCAATGAGGCGCGGCCCGACCAGCGCGGCCCCGCGACGGTCACCCGCTGGAACCGCGACCAGCAGCGCTTCGAGACCACACCCCGTGGTGGCGAAAGAGGTGGCGGTAATTGGGGTGGCGGCGACAGGGGCGGCGGCAACTGGGGCGGAAACGACCGCGATCGGCAGAACTGGCAGGACAATCGGCGCGACAATGACGGCCGGGACTGGAACCGGAACGACCGGAACCGCAACGACCGGGATCGGGGCGGCTGGGATCGGCGCGACGACCGCAACGACCGCCGCTGGAACGATGACGACCGGCGGTGGAATGGCGGCAATCCGGGCTGGAACAACGGACGGCGCTTCGACGACCGCACCCGGTGGCAAGGACAGAGGCGGTGGGACAATGGCTGGCGCAACGACCGGCGCTATGACTGGTACAGCTATCGTTCCCGCTATGGCGACCGCTACCGGATCGGCCGCTATTATGCGCCGCGCGGCTGGAACTATGGCTATTCGCGCTTTTCCATCGGGATCTTCCTGAACAGCCTGCTCTATTCGAACAGCTACTGGATCGACGATCCCTATTCCTACCGCCTGCCGCCGGCCTACGGCTCGCTGCGCTGGATTCGCTATTATGACGACGCGCTGCTGGTCGACATACGCGACGGCTATGTGGTCGACGTGATCCACGATTTCTTCTGGTGATGCCGGAAGACATGCGCTCCTGAACTGGCCTTCAGGACATACTGGACCTGGGACGGCGACGTTCCAGGTCCTTTTCATTTGCGCAGGGGCGCGGGCCGGTGGCAGGAGAGCGGCATGAGCGAGATTGTTGACGATGGCGGGGTCGCCTCCGCGGCGCGGGCGCGGATCGGGGAGACGGTGCGGGCGCGGCTGGAGCGCAATCCGATGGTCAGCCGGATCGATACGCCGCAGCTTGAAATCTATGGCCGGCACGAATTTCTGAGCGCGGAGGAATGTGCGGGCCTGCGGGAGCTGATCGATGCGGGGGCGCAGCCCTCCACCCTGTTTTCCGGCAGCGCCAATGCCGATTACCGCACCAGCGCGAGCTGCAACCTCAGCCCCTGGAGCCCGCTGGTCGGGGGGATCAGCGACCGCATCTGCGCGCTGATGGGCCTGGCGGCGGAGCATGGCGAGACGCTGCAGGGGCAGCGATACCAGCCGGGCCAGGAATATAAGGCGCATTGCGACTATTTTCCGGTGACGGCCAGTTACTGGCCGGCCATGCTGAAGACCGGGGGACAGCGGAGCTGGACGGCGATGATCTATCTCTCCCCGGTGGAAGCGGGCGGGGAGACGCATTTCCCGCATTGCGGGTTCATGGTCCCGCCCGTCGAGGGCATGCTGCTGATGTGGAACAATATGGAGCGGGACGGATCGCCCAACCGATCCAGCCTGCACGCCGCGCGCCCGGTGGAGCGGGGCACCAAATATGTCGTCACCAAATGGTTTCGCGAGCGGCCCTGGACGCCCTGATCCCCGGACCGCCGGCCCCGGCGGCCCCTGATACAAAGTGCGACATAAATGACTGATTCCTGACCGTTTCATTCCCGGCGTGTTCAGGTGGCGGGGTGCATATCCGTCTTCGTGGTCGGCGGAACCGGTCGGGCCGGGGAAAGTTCTCCCCTCCCCCACCGCACTTCAGCCGCCAGGCAATGGGAGAAGACCTATGCGTAAATTGATCATCTTGGGCCTGATGGCCGCTACCGTCATGCCGGGGGCCGCCATGGCCCAGTCCCGCGCGGAGGTGCGCGACAGCGCCCGTGAGCTGCGCCACGAACAGCGCGACCTGCGCGATGCGCAGCGCTACGGCAACCGGCGCGACGTCCGCGAGGAGCGTCGGGACGTGCGCGAAGCCCGGCAGGAATTGCGCGAGGACTGGCGCGATTACCGCAGGTCGCACCGCGACGTCTATCGCGGCGGCAACTGGCGGGCCCCCTTCCGCTACAATCGCTGGGAAGTCGGCGCGCGGCTTCAGCCCAACTATTATAATTCGCGCTACTATATTTCCGACCCCTATCGCTATCGCCTGCCCCGCGCCGGCGCGAACCTGCGGTGGGTGAGGCATTATAACGACGTGCTGCTGGTCAATGTGCGGACCGGCCGGGTGATGGAAGTGCATCGCGGCTTCTTCTGGTAAGAGCCGCCAGGCGTGAAAAACGAAACGGCCCCCGGAAGATCCGAGGGGCCGTTTCCTTTTGCGCTATGGCGCTTCCGGTCCGTTTACCCCCCTTGGCCGCGCCGCTCGTTTCCGGGCGGGCGCGGCCGATGGCGCGCGCTGGGCGCACCATCAGTCCGAAAGGGGGTGGACCATATGCCGAAACGCCCCGCGCCCCGTTATGTTCCGCCGTGCGCCGCTCAGGCGGCCAGGGCCTCCGCGATCAGGTGGCGGCTGTTTTCGATGCCGTAGAGCGCGATGAAGCTGCCCATCCGGGGCCCCTGGTCGGCCCCCAGCAGGGTCTGGTAGAGCGCCTTGAACCAGTCGCGCAGTTCGGCAAAGCCATAGGCTTCATCCTTGCCGATGGCATAGACGATATTCTGGATGTCCTCCGCCGAGGCGCCTGCGGGCAGGGCGGCGAGTTCGGCGTCCAACCTGCGCAGGGCGGCGGCTTCGCCTTCGGTCGGCGCGCGGCGCTGGAGCGTCGGGGCGACGAAATCGCGGTGATAGGCGAGCGCATGGCCGATCAGCGCGTCCAGTTCCGGATAGCTTTCCGCATTGGCGTCGGCGACATAGTTCTGGAGATAGCCCCAGACCTGTTCGCGGCTGGCGTCGCCCATCACGCCGACCAGATTGAGCAGCAGGCCGAATGTCACCGGCAGGCGGCCCTGCGGCAGCTTGCCGTCATGGATATGGTGCACCGGATTGCCGAGTTGCTGTTCGACCGGCTGGTTCGGATAATTGCCGCGGAACTGCCAATATTCGTCCACGGCGCGGGGGATCACGCCCATGTGGAGCTGCTTCGCCTTCTTCGGTTCGCGATAGGCGTAGAAGGCGAGGCTCTCCTGCGGGCCATAGGTCAGCCATTGTTCCAGACTGAGGCCGTTGCCCTTGGACTTGGAGATCTTTTCGCCCTTCTCGTCGAGGAACATTTCGTAATTGAAGCCCTCGGGCGGGCGGGCGCCGAGCGCGCGGCAGATCTTCGAGGATTGGGTGACGGAATCGATCAGGTCCTTGCCCGCCATCTCATAATCGACGCCCAGCGCGACCCAGCGCATCGCCCAGTCGACCTTCCATTGCAGCTTCGCGCCGCCGGACAGGATCGACCGTTCGATCAGCTCGCCCTCATCCTCGAAGCGGACGAGGCCGGCGTCGGCGTCGATCACCTCGACCGGGACCTGAAGCACGATGCCGCTTTTGGGCGAGATCGGCAGGACCGGCGAATAGGTCGCCTGCCGTTCCTTGCGCAGCGTCGGCAGCATGATGTCCATGATGTCCCGATAGTGGCGCAGGACATTCTTCAGCGCGTCGTCAAAGGCGCCGGACCTGTAGCGCTCCGTGGCGGAGACGAATTCATAGTCGAAGCCGAAGCGGTCGAGAAATTCCCGCAGCATGGCGTTGTTGTGATGGGCGAAGCTTTCGAACTTCCCGAAGGGATCGGGCACCTGCGTCAGCGGCTTGCCCAGATGCTGCGCCAGCATCGCCTGGTTGGGCACATTGTCCGGCACCTTGCGCAGCCCGTCCATGTCGTCGCTGAACGCGATCAGGCGCGTGGGGATGTCCGACAGCGCATGATAGGCGTTGCGGACCATGGTGGTGCGCAGCACTTCGTTGAACGTGCCGATATGCGGCAGGCCGGAGGGGCCATAGCCCGTCTCGAACAGCACATAGCCCTTTTCGGGCGCGCCGTTCTGATAGCGCTTCAGGAGCTTGCGCGCTTCCTCATAGGGCCAGGCCTTGGACGCCTGCGCGGCGGTGCGGATGAGTTCGGACACGGTCATGATGCATGCCCCCCTAAGCATTTTCGCGGCCGTTGAAAACATCTGACGACTCGGAAAACATCATGCGGCGGAAGGAACGGCAAAGGCTTCATTAATATAGATCAAGCTTCATTTTGGACCCGACGCGGCGATTCCAGGTGCCGAAATGGAGACGAATGGCGGCTTTTCCCGCCAGCTCTTTAACTTTGATTAACCCTGTTCAGGCATATTTATCGGGAGCTTAGGGGGCTCAGGAGGGACTATGCAGCCGCGCAGCCGTCACAGAATAACGGTCGATATACCCGTCGTCGTGACGACGGTGCTCGACAGCGTGGAAGGAATGATCGTCGACCTGAGCGAGGGCGGCGCGCAGATTGCGGGCTGCGGCCTGCCGGTGCGCAGCCAGTGCCAGATCGACTATGAGGGCCATGTCGTGTTCGGCACGGTGCAATGGTCCGAAGAGGACCGCATGGGCATCCGCTTCCCCTATGAACTGACCGACGGACCGCTGTTCGACCGGCTGGAGATCGCACGGGCCGCGCGGCTGACGCCGACGGCCTTTCAGCCGCGCATGCCCGGCGGGCGTCCGGGGAGCGGTTTCGGGCGTCGGTTCGGCTGAATCGGGCGCTTTTTCAGGTTTCCCTTTTGTTCCCGTTCGCCTAAGCGGGAGAGGTGATCGACCCCGCTGCCCTGCCCGCCCTTCACGCCAGCCATGGCGGTATATGGCTTCGGGAAGGGGATCGGACCGCAGCGGTCGCCAAGGGCACCGCCATCGCGCGGACGGCGGAAACGCCGACGCTGCTGCTGAACGCGCCGCTGACCGGGCAGCGGCTGGGCTATCCCGATTTGAATGGCCTGGACCTGCTGGAATTGTGGGCCTTCATCCATCCCGAGCGCTTTCTGGTGCCGACGCCCAAGGGGCTGGCCGAAGCGCTGGACCTGCCTCGTCCGGCGAGCGAGGCCGACATTCCCCAATTGTTGCAGGCGGCGACCGGCGCCCTGCTGGCGACGCTGGAAGCCCCCGCATGGACCGAGCGCGAGGGCGGCTGGACGGCGGCGCAGTCGCTGCACCGGTTGCGCTGGCCATGGGCGCCGCTGGTGGCCGGGCGCATCGCCCAGCCGAAGGAGGCGGAGCGTTGGCTCTTCTCCAAATTGCCGGAATGGGAGGAGAGCCCACCCCGCCCTGCCCCCCGTTCGGTATCGCTGCAACCCGACGCGGTGGTGGCGCGGCTGGAGCAGTTGACCGGCGCGGGAGCCGAAGCGCGACCGGGACAGCGCGCCTATGCGGCGGCGGCGGCGGAGGTGTTTCGGCCCAAGGCGCATCGCGACCAGCCCAATATGCTGCTGGCGGAGGCCGGGACCGGGATCGGCAAGACCCTGGGCTATCTCGCCCCCGCATCCCTCTGGGCCGGGGAGGCGCAGGGGACGGTGTGGATTTCCACCTTTACCAAGGCGTTGCAGCGGCAGTTGGACCGGGAGAGTTTGCGCCTGTTCCCCGATCCCGCCGTGGCGGCGAAGCGGGTGGTGGTGCGCAAGGGGCGGGAAAATTATCTCTGCCTGCTGAACCTGGAGGATGCGCTGCAAGGCGGCTTTGCGGGGCGCGCGGCGATCCTGGCGCAACTGGTGGCGCGCTGGGCGGCGTTCACCAAGGATGGCGACATGATCGGCGGCGACCTGCCGGGATGGCTGCCGACCTTGTTCCGGCGCAACGGCTCCACCGCGCTGACCGACCGGCGGGGCGAGTGCATCTATGCGGGCTGTCCGCATTACCGGAAGTGCTTCATCGAGCGATCGGCGCGGGCTTCGGCCGATGCGGACATCGTGATCGCCAATCATGCGCTGGTGATGATCAACGCAGCGCGGGGGCGGGAAACGGGGCAGGCCCCGCAGCGCATCGTGTTCGACGAGGGCCATCATCTGTTCGATGCGGCGGATTCGACCTTTTCCGTCGCCCTGTCGGGGCAGGAAGCCATCGAGCTGCGCCGCTGGGTGATGGGGCCGGAGGGCAATTCGCGGGGGCGTCGTCGGGGTCTGGCGGCGCGGCTGTCGGACCTTGCCAGCTATGACGAGCAGGGCGGCGAGGCGATCCGGGCGGCGGCGGAGGCGGCGAGGGCGCTGCCGGCCGACGAATGGCTGAAGCGGATCGTCGCGGGCGAGCCGTTCGGGCCGGTCGAGGAGCTGCTCGCGGCGGTGCGGGGCACGGTCTATGCGCGGGCCGCCGATGGTGGCGAGGCGGATGCAGGCTATGGGCTGGAGACCGAGCTGGCGGAACCTGACGGCGCGCTGGTCGAGGCGGCGCAGGAGGCGGCGCGGGCGCTGGACGCGCTGCTGCGGCCGCTGACCCATCTTGGCAAGCGGATGGAAGCCGTGATCGAGGAAGCGCCCGACTGGCTGGACGGCGCGGCGCGGGCGCGGGTCGAGGGGGCGATTGCCTCGCTTGGCTGGCGGCGCGATCTGGTGACGGCCTGGCTGGCTCTGCTGGCGCGGATCGGCGGGCCGGCGGACGCGGATTTCGTGGACTGGCTGGCGGTCGAGCGGATCGAGGGGCGGGAGTTCGACATCGGCATCCACCGCCACTGGCTGGACCCGACGCAGCCGCTGGCGCAGGCGGTGCTGAAACCGGCGCAGGGCGTGCTGATCACATCCGCCACGCTGAAGGGCGGCGGCGACTGGGACAATGCGGCGAGCCGGAGCGGGGCGACCCATCTGCCGCGCGGGGCGGAGCAGTTCGAGGCGAGCAGCCCGTTCGACTATCCGGAACGGTCGGAAGTGCTGATCGTCACCGACATCAAGCGCGGCGACATTGCGGCGCTGTCGGGCGCCTATGCCCGGCTGATCGAGGCGGCGGGCGGTGGGACGCTGGGGCTGTTCACCGCGATCCGGCGGCTGCGCGCGGTGCATGCGCGGATCGCCGACCGGCTGGCCCGGGCGGGGCTGCCGCTCTACGCGCAGCATGTCGATCCAATGGATACGGGCACGCTGATCGATATTTTCCGTGACGATCCCCGCGCCTCGCTGCTGGGCACCGATGCCTTGCGCGACGGGGTGGACGTGCCCGGCCATTCGCTGCGGCTGGTGGTGATGGAGGGGGTGCCCTGGTCCAAGCCCACCGTGCTGCACGCGGCGCGCAAGCTGGCGGGCGGCGGAAGCGCCTATGACGACCGGCTGATCCGGGCGCGGATGGCGCAGGCCTTCGGCCGGCTGATCCGACGGGCGGAGGACCGGGGCAGCTTCGTCATCCTGTCCGCCGCCATGCCCAGCCGGTTGTTGAGCGCTTTCCCCGCCGGCACGCCGATCCGCCGCCTGACGCTGGACGAGGCCATCATCTCGGTCAGCGGGCAATCCCGCGCTGGCCTTAACGGTAATGCAACGCTAGGGCTTCAGGGACTCGAATCCGGCACCTGGTGACTGTGTTTTCGTGATTTCCGAGTCAGCAGGCGTTCCACCTGCTTCGAAATCACTCTGGGACCTGGAGAAAAAATGAAGCGGTTGATCCTGTTCCGTCACGCCAAGTCCGATTGGGACGATCCGGTTGCGCGGGACTTCGACCGGCCGCTCAACCGCCGGGGGGAAAAGGCGGCGCTGGTGATGGGGGAATTCGCCAAGGCGCGCGATCTGCATTTCGACATGGTGGTCGCCTCCCCGGCCGTGCGGGTGGTGGAGACGCTGAACGTCTTCTTCACCGGCTATGGCGAGGTGATCGACCCGCATTGGGACCGGCGCATCTATCTCGCCTCCACGCCCACCCTGTTCGACGTGATCCGCGACCTGCCCGACAGCGCCGGCAGCGTGCTGATGTCCGGGCATAATCCGGGTCTGGAGGAACTGGTCCTCGACCTCGTGCCCGACGATGGCGCGAGCCCGTTGCGCGAGGATGTGGAGGTGAAGTTCCCGACCGCTTCGATCGCGGTGATGGACCTGCCCATCGAACATTGGAGCGAGGCGAAGCCCAATATCGCGACCCTGGCCAGCTTCACGCGCCCGCGCGACCTGGACCCGGCGCTGGGGCCGGGATCGCGCTGAACCGGACGGCAACGCCGATCCCCTGACGGTGGGCGGCGGCGATGGGATGACGGCTGTCCGGACGCGACCGGAAAGGCGCATGATGGCGTGCAGCATATATCCAGATCGGAACGTGCGGTCCCTATTCCCCGATCGCCCTGACCAATAGGGCGCGGATGGCTTCCAGGCGCGGCAGCAGATCGGCGTGGGGGGCCGTTTCGCCATTTTTGGGCGCGGGCGCGACCGGCGGCTCGCCACCTCCATCGGCCAGCGCCTTTTGCGCGCCACGGACGGTGAAGCCCTCGACATTCAGCAGATGGTTGATGCGCCGCACCAGCGCCACGTCGGCCGGGCGGTAATAGCGCCGGTTGCCCGATCGCTGGAGCGGACGGAGCTGGGTGAAGCGGGTTTCCCAATAGCGCAATATGTGCTGCGGCAAATCGAGTTCGCTCGCCAGCTCACTGATCGTCAGAAATGCGCCCTCTGCCTTTTCCATGGTCCTGATGTTGCACCTTTAGCGGCGCAAAGGTCAACCTTCGGGAAAATGGCTGTTTTGCCGACGGCCCCCTCAGGCCGAGGCGACGCGGTCCCGCATCGTCTGGCTGGCGCGGAAGGTCAGCACCCGGCGCGGCTCGATCGGCACTTCCACGCCCGTCTTGGGGTTGCGGCCCATGCGCTGCGTCTTGTCGCGCAACACGAAGGTGCCGAAGCTGGAGATCTTCACATTCTCCCCGCGTTCGAGCGCGGCGGACATATGCTCCAAAATGGATTCGATTAAGGTTGCCGCTTCTGCCCGTGAAAGGCCAATATGACGGTTCACGCTCTCCGCGAGATCCGCGCGCGTCAGAGTTCCGTTACCGCTCATCGCATTTCCCCACCTTGACACCCGTCGAGCCTAAATGCGGGTGATCATTTGACAATGTGCGCGATTCTGCATGATTCGGCAAGATGACCACCCGGCGAAATCCTTAAAAAACCGTGAAAAATGGGCGGTGTAGCGGTCCCGCAATGGGACTGGGGAACAATATGGCGCAGGGATGCCATCCATTTTGGGTGACATCGGCCTGGCAAGGGGATGCTGCCGGGGCGCTGGTTGGTTGAGTCGGAAGTGAAGAGGTCTGGAAAGCAGACAGGCCGCTTTTTCTCACCCGTTCGCCCTGTCGAAGGGCTTCGCTTCTTTGGAACCGTGGGCCCGGAAAAAGGCAAGGCGTCGGACGGGCCCGGCGCGAACGGTTCCTTTTTGGCCTGTTCCGGAACGGATTCCGAACGACTGCATCGGATCGGCGGCTCCAGAGCGCGCTGCGTTAAATCCGGCGCAGGTCGCGCGCTCCAGCTTTTTGCTGTCGCATTCTTTCAAGCAGAAAGCCGGTTCCCATTTGTCGACAGGCTCAGGGCCGGCTTTTCCGCACGATGTTCCAGGACCGATCCTGGCCCTACACCCGCAGGACGCAGGCGCCCCAGGTGAAGCCGCCGCCCATCGCCTCCAGCACCAGCAGGTCGCCGGACTGGATGCGCCCGTCGCGCATGGCGAGGTCGAGGGCCAGGGGAACCGATGCGGCGGAGGTGTTCGCATGGCGATCCACCGTCATCACCACCTTTTCCGGCGCGAGCTTCAGCTTGCGCGCGGTCGCATCGAGGATGCGGGCATTGGCCTGGTGCGGGACCAGCCAGTCGATGTCCGCCGCGGTCATGTCGGCAGCGGCCATCACTTCGGTCAGCACCGAGGCCAGATTGGTGACGGCGTGGCGGAAGACTTCCTGTCCCTTCATCCGCAGCTTGCCGACCGTCTGCGTGGTGGAGGGGCCGCCGTCGACATAGAGAAGCTGGTTGTGGCGGCCGTCGGCGTGCAGTTTCGAAGCGAGGATGCCCCGCTTGCCATCGGTGCTTTCCTCCGCGCCCAGCACGACCGCGCCTGCGCCGTCGCCGAAGAGCACGCAGGTGGTGCGGTCTTCCCAGTCGAGGATGCGGCTGAAGGTTTCCGAGCCGATCACGATGGCGTTTCGCGCCGCGCCCGAGCAGATCATGCTGTCGGCCACGGTGATGGCATAGAGGAAGCCGGAGCAGACCGCCGCCACGTCGAAGGCCACGCAATCGTTGATGCCAAGCGCGGCCTGGACGATGGTGGCGGTGGCCGGGAAGGTCTGGTCAGGGGTGGCGGTGGCCAGCACGATCAGGTCGATGTCCTGCGCGGACAGGCTGGCGGCTTCCAGCGCCGCCCTGGCCGCATCGGTGGCGAGCGTCGCTGTGGTTTCACCCTCTCCCGCGATGTAGCGGGTGCGGATGCCGGTGCGCTCGACGATCCATTCGTCGCTCGTGTCCACGGTCTGCGCCAATTCGGCATTGGTGACGGAGCGGACCGGCAGGGCGGAGCCCGTGCCCAGGAGAACGGATCGGCGGATCACTTTGCGGGCAGCTCCATCCTGGATGCCGGGGCGGTCAACCCCTCGATCCCGTGCATGTCGGCGGCGATGCGCCGGGTGATGTCTTCCTCCAGCAGCCGGGCGGCGACATGGACGGCATTGGCGACGCCCTTGTCGTTTGCGCTGCCATGGCTTTTCACGACCACGCCATTGAGGCCGAGGAAAACGGCGCCATTATGGTTGTTGGGGTCGAGATGATGGCGCAGCAGGTGCATCGCGGGCTTGGAGATCAGGAAGCCGAGCTTGGAACGGATCGAGCTGGTGAAGGCGGTGCGCAGCAGGTCGGTGACGAAGCGGGCCGTGCCCTCCGCCGTCTTCAATGCGACATTGCCGGAAAAGCCGTCCGACACGATGACGTCGACATCGCCCCGGCCAATCTTGTCGCCCTCCGTAAAGCCTTCGAAGGACAGCGGCAGGCTGGTCGCGGCGCGCAGGATCGCGGCGGCGTCGCGGATTTCCTCCGTCCCCTTCATTTCTTCCGTGCCGATGTTCATCAGGCGGACGCGGGGCCGCTCCAGATCGAGCGCGATGCGGGCATAGGCGGCGCCCATCACCGCGAACTGGACAAGGTTGCGGGCGTCGCATTCGGTGTTGGCGCCCAGATCCAGCATGACCACGTCATTGTCGCCCAGGGTCGGCAGCATGGCGGCCAGCGCGGGCCGGTCGACGCCCTTCATGGTGCGCAGGGCGAGCTTCGCCATCGCCATCAGCGCGCCGGTATTGCCGGAGGAGACCGCAGCGCCGCAATCGCCCGCCTTCACCGCCGCGATCGCCATGCTCATCGAACTGGTCTTCTTGCGGATGGCGACGCTGGGCTTGTCGCCTGAAGCCACCACATCGGGCGCGTGGACGATTTCCGACGCGGCGCGCAGATTGGGGTGGTTGTCGAGCGCGGACTTGATCCGCGCCTCGTCCCCGAAAAGGGTGAAGCGCAACCCTTCGTGACGGCGACGGGCGAGCGCAACGCCCGCCATCATCACGCGTACGCCTTCATCCCCGCCCATCGCGTCGATTGCGATTCGCGGTTGGCTGGACAAGTTAACGCACCCTTTTCAGGAGAAATGCTTGAGCGTCAGGCCCCGACGGCGACGACTTCACGGCCGTTATAGTGGCCGCAGGCGTCGCAGAGATTGTGCGGGCGCTTCAGTTCGCCGCAGTTCGAGCATTCCTGATAGGCCTCGACACGCAGCGAGTCATGGCTGCGGCGCATGCCGCGGCGGGACGGGGACGTTTTCCTCTTGGGGACAGCCATGTCGGCACCTTATTCCATAAATTGATCTGTTAGTGCGACTGGCCGTATCCGATGGATGACGACGCCAACGGCGCCGCAGACCCATGCGGCCCGGATGATCGCGAAGCCCTGCGCCTATAGCGTTTTTTGGCCCGTGCGCAAGTCCTTCTTGCCCCGCCATGCCGCCGCCCTATTCTGGGGGCGTCGCCATGAAAGGGGGGAAATCCGATGTTGCTGCCGATCACGCTGACGCTGGCCGCCGCCTGCGCGCTGCTCAACATGTGGCTGGGGATTCGATGCGCGCGAATCCGGATTTCGGATCATGTGCTGCACGGCGACGGTGGCAGCGCGCTGTTGGCCAAGCGGATGCGCGCGCATGCCAATTTCATCGAATATGTGCCGGTGACGCTGATTCTCTTCGGACTGGTGGAACTGGCGGTCGGGGCGTCGATCTGGCTCTGGGGCGCGGCGCTGGCGCTGGTGCTGGCGCGAATCGCCCATGGCTTCGGGATGGATGCGGAGAAGCCGACCGTCTGGCGCGGCGCAGGAGCGCTGCTGACCTGGGCGGTGATGGTCGGCATGGCGGTGGCGGCGCTCACTGTCGCCTATGGCGCGACGCGGGAGGTGCCGGCGCCGCCCGCCATGGCGATGGTTCGATAGGGTCAGGCGAGGACGGCATCCCCCACGAAGGGATTGGTGCGGCGTTCATGGGCGAAGTTGCTCATCGGGCCGTGGCCGGGGACGAAGGCCGTGTCGCCGCCCAACGGCCAGAGCTTGCCGGTGATCGCATCGACCAACTGCTGATGATTGCCCATGGGGAAGTCGGTGCGGCCGATCGACCCCTGGAACAGCACGTCCCCGACGATGGCGAGCTTGCTGGGCGCATGGTGGAAGACGACGTGGCCGGGCGTGTGGCCGGGGCAGTGATAGACGTCGAGCGTGAGGTCGCCGACCGTGACCTGATCGCCGTCCTCCAGCCAGCGGTCGGGTTCGAAGCTTTCGCCGTCGATGCCGTATCGGGCGCCGTCCTCGCCCAGCCGGTCGATCCAGAAGCGGTCGGCTTCATGCGGCCCCTCGATCGGAACGCCCAGATCGCGGGCGAGGATGCCCGCCTGACCGCAATGGTCGATATGACCGTGGGTGACGAGGATCTTCTCTATGGTGACGCCATGCTGCTCGGCCGCCCTTTTCAGAATGGGCAGGTCCGCGCCCGGATCGACGAAGGCGCCGCGATGGGTCGCCGTGCACCAGAAGAGCGTGCAATTCTGCTGGAGCGGCGTGACGGGGATCAGGGCGGCTTTGAGGGGCGGAGTCGTCATGGCGCTGATGTGGCGAAGCTGCGCGCCGGGTGCAAGGCCTTGGGGAGCGAGGGGCATTCGAGGGGGCTGGGGCGGCTTGCTGCTTTTCCGCTTTCCCCGATGCACAAGCTGCTCCCGCGAAGGCAGGAGCACGGCGCGCCTGATGGCTCAACCGGCCAAGGTTCCTAACCCATTTCCTCCGTCGCGAAGGGTTCCGCCAGGCTGATGCTGTCGAGCACCTTGGCGGTTTCGTCGCGCACGCGGAGCATCACCCGGTGCAGGCGGCATTCCGATTCGGGCAGGCAGTTGGTGCAGGTCTCATGCGCGAAGCGGCTGGCGCAGGGGGTGAGCGCAAGCGAGCCGCGCGTCAGCCGGACGATGTCGCCATAGCTGATGTCGACCGGGGCCAGCGCCAGCCAATAGCCGCCATCCCGCCCACGCTGCGTCGCGACCAACCCTTCGCGCGCCAGTTCCGACAGGATCACCGTCAGGAATTTGGACGGGATATTCTGGCGCGTGGCGATCTCGTTCAGGGGCACCGGGCCTTGCCGGTAGCGGTCTGCGAGATGCTGGAGGGCGCGGATGGCGTAACGGGTCTTCTGCGAAAGCATAGGGCTGTTATTCGCTCCCGCCGGAGATTTGACAAGACATCAGGGCGCGGGATTCAGCGCCTGCCGCGCCTGTTTCGGAAAATCGCTGAACATCGCGTCGACGCCCGTGCCGGCGACCGCCCGGACATAGCCGGCAAAGTCCCCCCTGCCCTGCGGATCGTCCGGGCGCTGGAAGGCGGCGGGCAGGAAGCCGTTTTCCATGCGCAGCGTCCAGACATGGACCTGCAACCCGGCCTGATGGGCGCGGTCGACAAGGCCCGTCGACCCGTCGGGGGCAAGCACCATGGCGGTCGCAGGGCCGACGCCGTCCGCATAGTCAGCGATCTGTTGCAGCCCCTGGGTCGTCATCATGTCGGCATAGGTCGTGCCGGGTTCATCGGCCGGTCCGCCCTCGCCGTCCACCAGTTGGATCAGGCGCAGGCGGGTCGCCGCGCGCAGGGCCTTGAGGTTGCCGACCTCGAAGGACTGGATGAAGACCGGATCGGCCTCCGTCTGATAGCCATATCGGCTGAGCAGCGCGAGCAAGGGCTGCTGATGCGGCAGGCCGATGCCCGCGAAATAGCCGGGATGCTTGGTTTCGGGATAGAGGCCGATGCGGCGGCCAAGCTCCGCCTCCTTGGCGCGGACCAGCTTCAATATCTCCTCGAAGGTCGGAATGAGGTACAGGTCGTTGAAGCGGCTGTTGGCGGGGCGAAGCTGCGGCAGCCGTTCGCGGGCGCGCAGCGTGCGCAGTTCCGCGAGCGTGAAATCCTCCGTGAACCAGCCGGAGACGGGCTGGCCGTCGATGGTCTTGCTGGTTCTGCGGGTAGCGAATTCGGGATGATCCGCGACATCGGTGGTGCCGCCAATCTCATTTTCATGCCGGGCGACGAGGACGCCGTCGCGGGTCAGCACCAGGTCCGGCTCGATATAGTCGGCGCCCTGGTCGATCGCGCGCTCATAGGCGGCGAGCGTATGTTCGGGCCGCTCGCCGCTGGCGCCGCGATGGGCGATGATGAAGGGTTCGGCCATCGCAGGCGCCGCCATCAACAGGGTGAGGAGGAGGATGGCGGCCCGATACATGCCCGGCCGGAGCATCCTCCCCACGGTCATGCCTTCACGCCCTCCAGAGCGTCCTCATAGGTGGTCGCCTTGAAGCCGACGATGGTGCGGTCGCCCAGGTCCAGGATCGGGCGCTTGATCATTGAGGGGTTGCTCATCATCAGCAGAATCGCCTTTTCCGAGTCGATATGCGCCTTGTCGCCCGCGTCCAGCGCCTTGAAGGTGGTGCCGGAACGGTTGAGGATGGTTTCCCACCCATGTTCCATCACCCATTCCTCCAGCTTCGCCTTGTCGACGCCCGACACCTTATAGTCGTGGAAGCTGTAGGCCTTGCCGCTATTGTCGAGGAAATTGCGCGCCTTCTTGATCGTGTCGCAATTCTTGATGCCGTACATGGTCAGCATGGCTGTTATCCCTTGAACGCGGTGACTTCGATCTCGATCTTCATCTCCGGCTTGATGAGGCCGGTGACGATGCAGCTCGCGGCGGGGCGGATGTCGCCGAAGACCGGTGCGGTCGCCTCCCCCAGCACATCCCAATAGGCCGGGTCCGTGATGTAATAGGTGACGCGCACCACGTCCGCGAAGGAGAAGCCCGCCTCCTCCAGCGCCCGGCCGATGACCTTCAGCGCGTTCCTGCCCTGATCGACGACGGATTCGGGCATGGCCCTGGTTTCGGGATCGGTGCCGGTGGTGCCGGCGACGAAGCACCAGTCGCCCTGGACGACGGCGCGCGAATAGCCGACCTGCGCCTCGAAGGGCGAGCCGGAGGAAATAAGCTGGCGGGGCATGGAAGTTCCTTGTGCAGAACGAAGCGAAAAGGATCGCCGCGGCTCTTGCCCCGTTCGCGGGATGCTGTCCAGCGCCTTTTGCCCGGCGGGAACGGCGCGGGCCGCCGGCCGTTGGAGCGGGAAAGGAGACAGAGCATGAACCGACCCGACAACAGTCCCTTTCCCGACACGGGCGAGGAGAATGACGAACAGGCCGAAGCGGGTTCGCAGGCGCAGGACGTGGCCGATGAGGCGCGGGTGCGGTCGACGGACCTGGCCGAGGACAGCGAGCGCGGCGGGCGGCCCAACCCGGCGCAGATCATTCCCGACGACACGCCCGATCTGGTCGAGCGGATGGAGGAGATGAACCGATCCGGCCGGATCGACAATGACGCCTTCGCCGGCGAACCGCAGATGGACGATGAGGAGGATATATTGGGGCCGACCGAGGACGAGGAATAAGGTCCGGCCCGCCGGCCTGCTATCCGGCTAAGCCGCGTTCTGGTCCAGCGACAGGTTGATCATCCCCCGCGCCATATGGCCGAGCGCATCGGCCATGGCGGCGGCGAGTTGCGGGTCGATGCCCGGTTGCGCCTTTATGGCGCGGGTCATGGCGGCGGACCATCGATCCGCCAGCGCCGAGGTGATCGGGAAGGCGCGGTGCAGCGACATGATGCACTGGCCGCGTTCGAACCAGTCGCGCGGGCCGCCGGACCATCCCGCCAGAAAGCGGGTGAGACCATGGCGCACGGCGCTGAGGTCGGCCGCATGGATGGCGCGCAGATCGGCATAGGCGGGGTTCCGGTCGATCAGGTCGTAGAAACGGTTGGCGATGGCGGCGACGGTCGCTTCGCCGCCGATGCGGGCATAGGGGGTGGTCATGGAGCCTCCTGCGGATGGGCACAGCGTGGCGGCTTGCGGGCGGCGATCATTGATCAGGGTCAAATCGGACGCTTTTGGCGCGAGACGGCAGGAGCGGCTTTCGTTATGGCCGCGTCATGAGCCGAGGGTCGAGGAAGAAGCGCAGCGAAACGGTCTGGTTGGCGGAGGCGCGTCGGGCTGGGCGCGGGCGCCTGCAACCCAGGAAGTCCCGTGGGCCCTCCATCGCCGTCCTGGTGATCGGCGGGGTGCTGATCGGCGCGGCGCTTGGCTGGTTCGGGCCGGACCTGGCGCAGCGCTTCCAGAGGAGTGGGCGGGAGGCCGCCTTTCCCGTCGCAGGGGACAGCCTGTCGGCGCAATTCGGCTTCTGCCATGTCGGCGGGGGCGTCAATTGCGTGGTCGACGGAGACACCTTCTGGTTCCATGGCGAGAAGGTGCGGGTGATGGACATCGACGCGCCGGAAACGCACGGGCCGCGCTGTGCCGAGGAAGCCGCTCTGGGAGCGCGCGCGACGCAGCGATTGCAGCAGTTGATGAATGCCGGCCCTTTCTCGCTGGAGAGCGGGGATCGGGAGACGGACCGCTATGGGCGGGCGCTGCGGGTGGTGACGCGCGGCGGGCAGTCGATCGGCGAGATGCTGGTGACCGAAGGGCTGGCGCGGGAATGGGACGGGGCGCGGCATCCATGGTGTTGATGGCCCGCTATTGATGGCCCGGTGTTGAGCGGGTCGGGAGGGGAAGGCCTTCGCCCTCCCCTCACGGCTTAGCGGCAACTCAGATTGCCGCGGTCGATCTCCTGGCCCAGCAGCGCGCCCGCGCCTGCGCCGATGAGGATGCCCGCCGTGTTCGAATAGCCGCGGTCGAGCTGGCCGCCGAGCAGGCCGCCCAGCGCCGCGCCGACGATGAGGCCGGTGGTCCCGTCCGAACGGCGGCAATAATAGCGGTCGTCATAGCCGCGATAGATGCGGGTGGAGCGGGTGACGCGGATCGGCTCATAGCCGCCGCGATAATAGCGGTCGGGCCGATAGTAGCGGCCATAGCGCGGGTCCGGCCGGTTCCAGTCATAGCTGTAGATCACGCCGCCGGGACGGCGCCAGCCTTCGTGACGGCCATTGTCGTGGCGGCCGCCATGCTTCCAGTCGTCGCGGCCATGGCCCTTGCCATGTCCGGCCCATGGCGGCGGATCGGCGGCTGCGGGGGCGGCGCTCAGCGTCACGGCGCCAAGCGACAGGGCGGCGAAAGCGGTTTTCAGGGTGGATTTCATCTCTGGCTCCCTTGGTCGACTTTTCGATGGGAGCACAACAAACCAAAGCAGATAAACGTTGCATGAACGGAACAAAACAGGGCGTTCATGCGGGGGTCAGCTTGCCGGCCGGCGGGACTGCCGGGGAAGCATTGCCTTGGACCGAAGCGCGGCACCGTGGGAGCGGTGCCGCCTTTTCGCCTGTCATGATTATTCCGCCGCGATCCCGGCCGCCTTGAACATATCCGGATCGCCCGCTTCATCCGCATTGGCGGCGGTGCTGCCCTTGAGCTTGGAGCGGCGGTCGAACGCATCCCACACGTCGTTCCATTGGCCGCGGGTCGCCGCCTTCGAATATTCGGTGGCGCGGGTTTCGAAGAAATTGGCGTGCTCCACGCCGTTCAGCAGCGGGGTCAGCCAGGGGAGCGGGTGCTCGTCGATCATGTAGATGGGCTTCAGGCCCAATTGCCCCAGGCGCCAGTCGGCGATGTAGCGGACATATTTCTTGATGTCCTTGGGCGTCATGCCGGGCACCGGGCCCATTTCGAAGACGAGGTCGACGAAGGCGTCCTCGATGCGGACGGTCTTCTGGCACATGTCCATGATGTCGTCCTTGACCGCCGGGGTCAGGCAGTCGCGTTCCTTCACGAAGGCGTGGAACAGGCGGACGATGCCCTCGCAGTGCAGCGTCTCGTCGCGGACCGACCAGCTCACGATCTGGCCCATGCCCTTCATCTTGTTGAAGCGCGGGAAGTTCATCAGCATCGCGAAGCTGGCGAAAAGCTGCAGCCCCTCGGTGAAGCCGCCGAACATGGCCAGCGTCTTGGCGATGTCCTCGTCCGTGTCGACGCCGAACTGCTGGAGATAGTCGTGTTTGTCCTTCATCTCCTTATACTGCATGAAGGCGCTATATTCGCTTTCCGGCATGCCGATCGTGTCGAGCAGGTGCGAATAGGCCGCGATGTGGACCGTTTCCATGTTGCTGAAGGCGGTCAGCATCATCTTGATTTCGGTCGGCTTGAACACGCGGCCGTATTTTTCGTGGTAGCAGTCCTGCACCTCCACGTCCGCCTGGGTGAAGAAGCGGAAGATCTGCGTCAGCAGGTTGCGTTCATGGTCGCTGAGCTTCTGCGCCCAATCGCGGCAATCCTCGCCCAGCGGCACTTCCTCCGGCAGCCAGTGGAGCTGCTGCTGGCGCTTCCAGAACTCATAGGCCCAGGGATATTCGAAGGGCTTGTAGACCTTGCTGGCTTGAAGAAGGGGCATGGGTTTTTACTCCGCGAAACTTATACCAGACCCTCTCCCCTTGTGGGAGAGGGAGGGGCCCATCGCGTCAGCGATGGGAGGGTGAGGGGTGAAGGCGGCGATGGTTGCCAGCACGCCTTCCAGATTCTGCATCACGTCATGGTTCCAGAAGCGGATCACGCGATAGCCTTCCCGTTCGAGGAAGGCCGTGCGGGGCGCATCTGCCGCTTCTTCATGTTGGCCGCCATCCAGTTCGACGACCAGGCGGGCGGCATGAGAGGCGAAGTCCGCGAAATAGGGGCCGATGGGAACCTGGCGGCGGAACTTGGCGCTCGGCAACTTTTCGCGGAGGAGAGTCCAGAGGCGTTTCTCGGCGTCGGTTGCGTTGCGGCGGAGTTCTCTCGCACGGGCGATCCTCGGGTTTGGGCCTTACCCCTCACCTTCCCACGCGGCTTTGCCGCGCGGGCCCCTTCCTCTCCCACAAGGGGAGAGGAAATTATCGGGTCACTGGCAGGCGAGGCACTCGTCATAGTCGGTGGTCTCGCCGATTTCGAATTTGGGGGCGTCGATGGTGTTGTCCGCTTCCACCCCGCCCGCGAAGCCGGCGCGTTGGACCGACTTGGAGCGGAGATAATAGAGCGACTTGATGCCCAGCTCCCATGCCCGGTAGTGGAGCATCAGCAGGTCCCATTTCTCCACATCGGCCGGGATGAACAGGTTCAGCGACTGCGCCTGGTCGATATAGGGCGTGCGGTCGGCGGCCAGTTCGAGCAGCCAGCGCTGGTCGATCTCGAAGCTGGTCTTGAACACATCCTTTTCTTCCTGGGTCAGGAAGTCGAGATGCTGGACGCTGCCGCCCTTTTCCAGGATCGAATTCCACACGGCCGTCGAGTCCTTCGCCTTTTCGACCAGCAGCTTTTCGAGATAGGGGTTCTTGACCGCGAAGCTGCCCGACAGCGTCTTGTGGGTGTAGATGTTCGCCGGGATCGGTTCGATGCAGGCCGACGCGCCGCCGCAGATGATGCTGATCGACGCGGTGGGCGCGATCGCCATCTTGCAGGAGAAGCGCTCCATCACGCCCATGTCGGCGGCGTCCGGGCACGGGCCGCGCTCGACCGCGAGCTGCATCGAGGCTTCGTTCACCTTCTCGTTGATGTGCTTGAAGATGCGCAGGTTCCAGCTTTTCGCCATCGCGCCTTCGAAGGGAAGTCCCCGGGCCTGGAGGAAGGAGTGGAACCCCATCACCCCCAGGCCCACCGACCGTTCACGGCTCGCACTATATTTCGCCCGCGCCATTTCCGGCGGCGCGCGGTCGATATAGTCCTGCAGCACATTGTCGAGGAAGCGCATGACATCCTCGACAAACTGCCTGTCGTCCTTCCACTCATCCCAGGTTTCGAGATTGAGGGAGGAAAGACAGCAGACGGCCGTGCGGTCATTGCCGATATGGTCGCGACCCGTCGGCAAAGTGATTTCGGAGCAGAGGTTGGAGGTCGACACCTTGAGCCCCAGATCGCGGTGATGCTTGGGCATCGTGCGGTTCACGGTGTCGTTGAAGACGATATAAGGTTCGCCGGTGGCGAGGCGGACCTCCACCAGTTTCTGGAACAGGGCGCGGGCGTTGACGCTGCCGCGCACCGACTGGTCCTTCGGGCTGCGCAGGGCGAAGTCCTTGCCGTCGCGCACCGCCTCCATGAACTCGTCGGTCAGCAGGACGCCATGGTGCAGGTTCAGCGCCTTGCGGTTGAAGTCGCCCGACGTCTTGCGGATTTCCAGGAATTCCTCGATCTCCGGATGGGAGATGTCGAGATAGCAGGCAGCCGAGCCGCGGCGCAGGCTGCCCTGGCTGATCGCGAGGGTCAGCGAGTCCATCACGCGGACGAAGGGGATGATGCCGCTGGTCTTGCCGTTGAGGCCCACCGGCTCCCCGATGCCGCGCACATTGCCCCAATAGGTGCCGATGCCGCCGCCCCGGCTGGCGAGCCAGACATTCTCGTTCCAGGTGTTGACGATGCCTTCCAGACTGTCGTCGACCGAGTTCAGATAGCAGCTGATGGGCAGGCCGCGTCCGGTGCCGCCGTTCGACAGCACAGGCGTCGCGGGCATGAACCAGAGGCGCGAGATATAGTCGTAGACGCGCTGGGCATGGTCGGCGTCGTCGGCATAGGCGGCGGCGACGCGGGCGAACAGGTCCTGATAGCTCTCGCCGGGCAGCAGATAGCGGTCCTGCAGCGTGTCCTTGCCGAAATCGGTCAGCAGCGCGTCGCGGCTGGCGTCGGTCACGACATGGAAACGGCGTTCCAGCACGGTTGACGAGCCCGGCGTGGGATCGGCCTTGGGGGCCGGCGCCTGGTCCGAAGGAGCGGGAGCCTTCTTCTTGTCCGCCACGGTTTCGACCACTTCGTCAATCACGGTTGCCACGTCGCTTGCACTCACCTGTTCGCTGTCTCGAAAATCCATGACCAGCTCCCCGAATGTTCCTGTTTCGTTCGATTCGGTCAAGCCGCTGCCGGCCGGGCCGAACGAATGTAGCATTATCGACCCGGTCAGGCACGGAGATGGGGCCAGCAGACGCGATCGCAAGGGCAAAAACAGCCTTCCTCCGGGAACCGGCCCGGTTGGTGCGATCACAATCTGTTGGGTAACCCCCGTTAACCCGATACAAGGGATAGTGCCACAGCTTCATTTCCTTTCAAGGGGGTAAATGACAGTTCGGGGACTCGGTTCATCGACGCGGAGACTCATTTCATCGACGGTCCGGCACGGCGCAGCGCAGCGACGCACGGACTTTCCTTGGCTTTGCAAAAGGCAAGAGGGACAATTTGGCGCGGAAAATAAATTTGGCTTGCCACGCAATTCCCCGGGCCGGGCGATTCCGCGCTTGGCGCTTCGTGACGGATGGATGACAAGACAGGGGAACGGAATGGCACGAACCCATGGCCGACGAGAGGAGCCGACATGATTCTCTATTACCACCCCCTCTCCTCCTGCAGCTGGAAGGTGCTGATCGCCCTTTACGAGAACGGCACGGCTTTCGAAGCGCGCATGCTGGACGATCCGGCCGTGGCGGAGGCGTGGCTGACGCTGTGGCCGCTGGGGAAGTTCCCCGTGCTGCGGGACGAGGCGCGGGACAGGACGGTCGCGGAAACGAGCATCATCGTCGAATATCTGGGACGGCATCATCCCGGACCCTTCCGGCCGATTCCCGAGGATGCCGACGCGGCGCTGGAGGTGCGGCTGATGGACCGGCTGTTCGACCTCTATGTGATGACGCCGATGCAGGCGATCGTCGCGGACAAGATCCGGCCCGAGGGCGTCGCCCGCGATTCCCATGGCGTGGGAGAGGCGCGGCGAATGCTGGGCAAGGCCTATGCGTTGCTGGAGGCGCGGATGGCGGGGCGGCGCTGGGCGGCGGGCGACGATTTCACCTTGGCCGATTGCGCGGCGGCCCCGGCGCTGTTCTATGCCGACAAGATCGAGCCGATGCGCGGGGGTTTTCCGGGGCTGCGCGCCTATCTGGAACGGTTGGAGGCGCGGGAAAGCTTTGCCCGAGTGCTGCGGGAGAAGCAGCCCTGGTGGTCCATGTTTCCCTTTGCGGATTAGGCCTTAGGGATCGAGCAGCGCTTCCGAATCGCCTCAGGCCCGGCTCGGGGCCGTCTCGCGCGGCGCGGCGCGTTCCCGGCGACGGCGCCACCAGCCCAATATCGCCTCGCCAGCCGGCCGTTCGACCAGCCGGTTGATCAGCGTGCCCAGCGCCAGCGCCACGGCGAACGCCGCCGCAAATCCCGCCCAGGGGCTATATCCCGCCTCCGCCATCTTGAGCATCACGACGAAACCGACATGCTGGTGGATGAGGTAGAAGGAATAGCTGATACCGCCCATCCAGACGAGCGGACGAAGGCTGAGGAAGTGCAGCCGCCCGGCGGTCAGCGCTGCGAAGGCGGCGAGCAGCAGGAGGCCGGCCAGCATGATGTCCGGGCTGTCGATCGTCGCGATCGACAGCAGCGCAAGCGCCGCATAGGGCGCCTGTTGCCGCCAGCTCCGCTGCCCTGCCCAGACGCGATAGGACAATATGCCGATGATGAAGAAGGGCACGTAGCGCAGCACCAGCAGCATCACGATCCGCTCCGGCATGCCCGGCCACAGCGCATAGAGCCAGCGCAGGGCCAGCCAGGCGAGCAGTACGGGTTCCAGCCGCCTGAGGCCCGTCCACTTCCAGATCGACAGCATGCAGACATAGAAGGCGATCTCTACCGTCAGCGTCCAATAGGCGCCGTCGACCTCCGGCAGGAAGGCGAAGCCCTGCAGCATGGTGACATTGGCCAGGATCGCTCCCGGCCCGATCAGCAGTTGCGAGACATGGGCCAGATATTCGATGCCCAGCGTCAGCAGCATGGCGACCAGATAGGCGGGATAGAGCCGGGCGAAGCGGTTGATCAGGAAATCGGCGGTGGTGCGGATGCGATCGAGCGTGAAGAAGATCGCGAAACCGGAGATGGCGAAGAACAGCAGCACCCGGTAATTGCCGCCCAGAAAGCGGAAGGGCACATGGGCCGCCTGGGGGAACAGCTCATGGAAGCGCGTCGAATAGTGGAAGACGAGCACGCACAGCGCGCCCAGCCCCCGCAAGGCGTCCAATTCCGTCAGGCGGCGGGTGGAAGGGCGCGGCCCCGTCATGAGTCCGCCATAGCAACAGAACAGCAATCATACCGTTAATATCGTGGTTAACGCGCAGCCCGGCGGCATTTCCGGAAAAAAGCGGCGGTGGCGCGACGAGGCCGGTTGCGCGCCCGTCGGCCTATCGGCTGGCATGGCATTGCACGTCAGCGGCGCAACCGGGGTGGAAAGCTATTGCCCGCCTGCTTCCGCGGCGCGTTTCAGCCCCTGCAACTGTTCGGCCAGCACCCTGTCGACGATCGGAGCGATGCCCGCCGCACCGGTGCGGAGATAGCCGCCGACGACATAGCTCATCCCGACGCGCGCGCCCTCGCCGTCGGGCGCAATGTCGAAGGTGAGCGTGCCGGTCACCGCCTCCGCCTGCAACGGGCCCAGCGCTCCGGACAGGCGCAACTGCCTGTCGGGCTGCGCCTGGATCACGCGGCCATGCTCGACGCTGCCCGGCCTGCCGTCCTTCCCCGGCACCTTCTCGCAAAAGCAGCCGCCGGCTACGGGATCGAGGCTGAGATTGGCGGCGTCGCCGCTATATGTATGCTGCCCGTTCCACCAGCGCCCCGGCTGCCCCAACAGCCGATAGACGGTGGCCGCGTCGGCGGAGATGTGGATGCTGTTCTCCACGGCGAAGCCATGATCGCTGCTGCCGGTGACGGCAGAATGGGCCGGCGCAGCCATCGCCACGCCAGCCCATATCCATATCCGATGCTTTCCCATCGCGCCTTCCCTTCCCTGATCAGGAGGGTAGCCTAATGCCGATTGCCGCATTTGCCGAGCGGCCGAATGCGACAATCCGGCGCGAACGGAGAGGTGTCAGGCGCCTTTGCCGTCCAATATGGCGGCAATCGCGACCGTCACATCGTCCATATCGGCCATGCCGTCGACCCGCGAGACGATGCCGCGCGCTTCGTAGATCGGCAGGATCGGCGCGGTCTTGGCGCGATATTCGGCCATGCGGGTGCGGACGGTCTCCTCATTGTCGTCGGGACGGCGCTTGAACTCGTGCCCATGGCACTTGTCGCACTCGCCCTCGACCTTGGGCTGCTTGAAGCTGTCGTGATAGCCCTCGCCACAGGTCGCGCAGGTGAAGCGGCCGGTGATGCGCTCTACCAGGGCATCCTCGTTCACTTCCAGTTCGATCACATGGTCTAGGGTGCGGTTGCGGTCGGCCAATATGCCGTCCAGCGAATGGGCCTGCGCCTCGGTCCGCGGATAGCCGTCGAAGATCACGCCGGTTTCGGGCGCCAGGGCATCCAGCGCCTCCCCGATGATGCCGGAGACGATCTCGTCCGACACCAGTTCGCCGGCCTCCATCACCGCCTTGGCCTTGAGGCCGATGGGCGTCCCGGCCTTCACCGCCGCGCGCAGCATGTCGCCGGTCGAGAGTTGCACCATGGCCCGGCTGTCCACCAGGCGCGTCGCCTGCGTTCCCTTGCCGGCGCCCGGAGGGCCGAGCAGAATGATATTCATGTCGCGCATTCTCCCCTGTTCTTCGCGCTTTTTACCGTTCCGCGCCGCTTAGCGCAGACGCCCTTTCAGCTTCGCCTTCTTGATCAGATCCCCATATTGATGGGCGAGCAGGTGGCTCTGGATCTGCGTCACGGTGTCGACCGTAACATTGACGACGATCAACAGGCTAGTCCCACCAAGGTAGAAGGGAATGCCCGCCCGGGCGATCACGAATTCCGGCACCAGGCAGATGAAGGCCAGATAGGCCGCACCGATCACCGTGATCCGGGTGAGCACATAGTCGAGATAATTTTCGGTGTTCTTGCCCGGACGGATGCCGGGAATGAAGCCGCCATTGCGCTTCAGATTGTCGGCCGTCTCTTCCGGATTGAACACCACGGCGGTGTAGAAGAAGCAGAAGAAGACGATGCCGAGACCATAGAGCGCCATATAGACCGGGCTGCCGTGCGACAGATACTGGTTCAGCGTCAGCACGAAATCGCCCAGCCTGCTCTCGCCCGCCACGGTCTGGCCGGCGAACTGAGAGACGGTGAGCGGCATCAGCAGCAGCGAGCTGGCGAAGATCGGCGGGATCACGCCCGCCGTGTTGACCTTCAGCGGCAGATGGCTGCGGTCGGCCTGCATCAAGCCCTGGCGCGTCTGGCGCTTGGGATATTGGATCAGCACCCGGCGCTGCGCCCGCTCCATGAAGCAGATGAAGGCGATGAGGCCGAAGCCCAGAACGATCACCAGGAAGATGACCAGGCCGGAAATCGCGCCCGTGCTGCTCGACTTGAACAGGTTGCTGAGCGTCACCGGCAATTGCGCGACGATGCCCGCCATGATGATGAGCGAGACGCCGTTGCCGATGCCGCGCGAGGTGATCTGCTCACCCAGCCACATCAGGAACATGGTGCCGCCGATCAGCGAGATCACCGCCGCGACGCGGAACAGATAGCCCGGATCGACCACCGCCTGCACGCCCGACTGGGCGCCGAAGCTTTCCAGCCCCACGGCGATGAAATAGCCCTGGACGGCGGTCAGGCCCACCGTGCCGTAGCGGGTATATTGGTTCAGCTTCTTGCGGCCGCTTTCGCCTTCCTTCTTGATCGCCGCGAGTTGCGGCGAGAGCGAGGCGGCGAGCTGCACCACGATCGACGCCGTGATATAAGGCATCACGCCCAGCGCGATCAGGCTCATGCGCGAGAGCGACCCGCCCGAGAAGGTGTTGAAGATGTCGAGGATGCCGCCATTGGTCTGCTTGTAAAGCTGCGACAACGCGGTCGGATCGACGCCCGGCAGCGGCACGAAGCTCAGGAAGCGGAAAACGATCAGCGCGCCCAGGGTGAACCACAGGCGCTTCTTGAGGTCGGTCGCCTGGCTGAACTTCGCCAGGCTGAGATTGGATGCGAGCTGGTCGGCTCTCGATGCCATCTTGGCTGCCCTTCAAAACATCTTGCCGGGATTTGGAAAGCCCGGAGCGGAATCGCTAACCCCTTAGCGGGGCGATGGGGCGCTGTCGAACCGGGAATTGCACCCCGTCCATTCCGAATGGCCTTGCGCCTGTCGACAGGCTCAGCCTCCACTCGATACGGACGTCGAGGGTTCCGGAGTCCCCAAAACACGTGGCCCCGCTCACCCATATCGGGCAGCGGGGCCATGCTTGCAAGCCTTACGGCTTAATTCACGCCTTCTTCGCGGCCTTGGCGCTGCCCTTCTTGGCGGCGGCCTTTTCAGCGGCGGGAACGACGGCGATCACTTCGACCTTGCCGCCAGCCTTTTCGACGGCTTCGACAGCGCCCTTCGACGCGCCGGCGACGAGCAGGTTGACCTTGGCCGTCAGCTCGCCCTTGCCGAGCAGACGCACGCCATCCTTGCCGCCACGGGCCAGGGCGGCCGCCTTCAGCGCCGCGTGGTCGATGGTGGCATTGGCGTCCAGCTTGCCGGCGTCGATCGCCTTTTGCACCGCGCCGAGGTTCACGATCGCGTAATCCTTGGCGAAGATGTTGTTGAAGCCGCGCTTCGGCAGACGCATGTGGAGCGGCATCTGGCCGCCTTCGAAGCCGTTGATGCTGACGCCCGAACGCGCCTTCGCGCCCTTCTGGCCGCGACCGGCGGTCTTGCCCTTGCCCGAGCCGATACCACGGCCGACGCGCATCCGGCCCTTGCGGGCGCCGGCATTGTCATTGAGTTCGTTAAGCTTGGTCATAATCTGCACTCGCTTTCGCTATGTTCGCGCGAAGGCCCGATCCACCAGGACCGGGCCGGAGCCCCGGCGAATGCCGGGGCCTCGTGAGGCTGGGCACATCCCGTTGGAAGAAGCGCCCAGCGGTTTGAGATCCCGGCTTGCGCCGGGATGACGGTTTAGTCGACCACCGCCACCATATGGGGCAGCTTCGCGATGGCGCCGCGGACTTCCGCAGTGTCTTCCAGCTCCACCACGCGGTGCATCTTGCCAAGGCCGAGGCCGATCAGAATCTTCTTCTGAGCTTCGGGACGGCGGATCGGTGAGCCGATCTGCTTGATCTTGATCTTCGCCATGATGTCTTACTCCGCAATCGCTTCGGCATCCGCCTGGGCGACTTCGGCCGAGGCGCCGCCGCGACGGAGCAGGTCGGCAACCTTCTTGCCGCGACGCTGCGCCACCGCCTTGGGGCTGACCTGTTCACCCAGCGCCTCGAAGGTCGCCCGGATCATGTTGTAGGGGTTCGACGTGCCGTTCGACTTGGTCACGACGTCAGCGACGCCGAGGCTTTCGAACACGGCGCGCATCGGACCGCCCGCGATGATGCCCGTACCGGCAGGCGCCGAACGCACGGTCACCTTGCCGGCGCCGAAATGGCCCTTGCCGTCATGGTGCAGGGTGCGGCCTTCCTTCAGCGGAACGCGGACCATCGCCTTCTTCGCCGAAGCGGTCGCCTTGCTGATGGCTTCGGGCACTTCGCGCGCCTTGCCATGGCCGAAGCCCGCACGGCCCTTGCCGTCACCAACGACGACCAGAGCGGCGAAACCGAAGCGCTTGCCGCCCTTCACCGTCTTCGAGACGCGGTTGATGTGAACCAGCTTCTCGATCAGCTCCTCACCCTGTTCCTCGTCACGATTGCCGCGACGGTCGTCGCGACGGCCACGGCCGCCACGCTCGCCACGGTTGCGGTCGCCACCACGGCCACGGCCCCGACCGGGACCCCGGCCTTCGGTCTGCTCGCCGCCTTCAACGGCCGCGGGTGCGCCCGGCTGGGCCTGGATATCGTTTTCGTCAGCCATGATCAGAACTCCAGCCCGGCTTCACGGGCCGCATCGGCCAGCGCCTTGACGCGGCCATGGAACAGGAAGCCACCACGGTCGAAGACGACCCGGGTGACGCCGGCGGCGGTCGCCGCAGCGGCAACGCGCTTGCCGACATCCGCAGCGGCATCGGCGGTGGCGCCGGTATTGCCGCGAACATCCTTGTCCAGGGTCGACGCGGCGGCCAGGGTCTTGCCCTGCGCATCGTCGATGATCTGGGCATAGATGTGACGGCCCGAACGGTGGACGCTGAGGCGCGGACGGGTGCCCGAAACAGCCTTGAGCGCGGTGCGGACGCGGCGGCGACGCCGCGCGAAGAGGGAAAGCTTTGCCATCTTACTTCTTCTTCCCTTCCTTGCGGAAGATGAACTCGCCGGCGTACTTGATGCCCTTGCCCTTATAGGGTTCGGGCTTGCGCCAGCGGCGGATCTCGGCGGCAACCTGACCCACCTGCTGCTTGTCGATGCCGCTGATCTCGACCGTGGTGTTGTCCGGGGTCTTGATCTCGATGCCTTCGGGCACCGCGAAGTCGACGTCATGCGAATAGCCGAGCTGCAGCTTCAGGGTCTTGCCCTGGGCATTGGCGCGGTAGCCGACACCGGTGATCAGCAGCTTCTTCGAGAAGCCCTCGGTCACGCCGGTGATCAGGTTCTGGATCAGCGTGCGCTGCATGCCCCAGAAAGCGCGGGCGCGCTTGCTGTCATTGGCAGGCTTCACCGCGATCGAGCCTTCCTCGATGCTGTAGGTGACTTCGTCGGCCAGCGGCAGCGACAGGGTGCCCTTGGGGCCCTTCACCGAAAGCTGGCCGTCGGCGATAGCGGCGGTGACGCCCGCGGGGACGGCAACCGGCTTCTTACCAGTACGGCTCATCAGAACACCTCCGCCAGCACTTCGCCGCCGACATTCTGCTCGCGCGCTTCGGCGTCGGACAGAACGCCCTTGGGCGTCGAGACAATGGTGATGCCAAGGCCGTTGCGCACGACGGGAAGTTCCTTGGAACCCGAATAGACGCGGCGGCCGGGCTTGGACACGCGGGCGACATGCTTGATCGCCGGCTGGCCCTCGAAATATTTCAGCTCGATGCGCAGGCCGGCATGCTTGCCGAGCAGTTCCTCGGAATAGCCGCGGATATAGCCTTCGCGCTGCAGCACGTCGAGCACGCGGGCGCGGAGCTTCGAAGCGGGGGACACAACGCTGTCCTTCTTCGCCTGCTGCCCGTTGCGGATGCGGGTGAGCATATCACCCAGGGGATCGGTCAATGCCATCTCAAATGATCCTTACCAGCTCGACTTGGTGACGCCGGGGATCAGGCCCTTGTTGGCCAGATCACGCAACTGCACGCGGCAGAGACGGAATTTGCGGTAATAGGCCCGGGGACGGCCCGTCAGCTCGCAGCGATTGCGCACGCGGGTCGGGTTGCCGTTGCGGGGGATTTCCGCCATCTTCAGACGCGCGATCAGACGCTCCGTGTCGTCGAGCGCGGTATCGGCTGCGATCGCCTTGAGCTTCGCATAGCGGCCGGCATATTTCTTCACCAGCTTCTTGCGGCGCTCATTCTTGTTGATCGAACTCAGTTTCGCCATGACTTAAGTTCTCTTTCTTAGCCTAACGGTTGGAAAGAGAAGCGGGACCTTTTCAGGCCGCCTGCTTCTCTTCGAGCGGGAAGGGGAAGCCGAAGAGACGCAGCAGTTCGCGCGCTTCCTCGTCCGTCTTCGCCGTGGTGGTCACGATGATGTCCATGCCGCGCACCTTGTCGATGCGGTCATAGTTGATCTCGGGGAAGATGATCTGCTCCTTGATGCCGAAGGCATAGTTGCCGCGGCCGTCGAAGCTCTTCGGGTTGAGACCGCGGAAGTCGCGCACGCGGGGCAGAGCGATGTTGATCAGGCGATCAAGGAACTCATACATGCGCTCGCGGCGCAGCGTGACCTTGGCGCCGATCGGCATGCCTTCACGCAGCTTGAACTGCGCGATCGACTTGCGGGCCTTGGTGATGACCGGCTTCTGGCCGGCGATCAGTTCCATTTCCTCGGCGGCCGAAGTGACCTTCTTCTTGTCCTGCGTGGCTTCGCCAACGCCCATGTTGAGCGTGATCTTCTCGATCTTCGGCACTTCCATGACGTTCTTGTAACCGAACTTCTCGGTCATCGCCTTGGCGATTTCGGCGTCATAGAGCGCCTTCGAGCGCGGGATGTACTTGTCGCTCATTACAGCACCTCACCGGACTTGACGGCGACACGGACCTTCTTGCCGTCGCGATCCTCGAAGCGGACGCGGGTCGGCTTGCCATCCTTGTCGGCGACAGCGACGTTCGAAATGTGGAGCGGCGCGGGCTTGCGCTCGATGCCGCCCTGCGGGTTCGCCTGGTCGGGCTTGCGGTGACGCGCATGCACGTTGATGCCTTCGACGAGGACCTTGTCCTCCTTCGGCAGCACCTGCAGGACGGCGCCGGTGCGGCCCTTGTCCTTGCCGGCCAGGATGACGACCTTGTCGCCCTTCTTGATCTTGGCAGCGCTCATTACAGCACCTCGGGGGCGAGCGAGATGATCTTCATGTGCTTCTTGGCGCGCAGTTCGCGAACGACCGGGCCAAAGATACGGGTGCCGATCGGCTCCTCGTTCTTGTTGATCAGCACGGCGGCATTGCCGTCGAAGCGAATCACGCTACCGTCAGCGCGACGCACGTCCTTGGCGGTGCGCACGATGACGGCGCGGTGCACGTCACCCTTCTTCACCTTGCCACGAGGCGCAGCTTCCTTGATCGAGACGACGATGATGTCGCCCACGCTCGCGAAGCGACGCTTCGAGCCGCCCAGCACCTTGATGCACTGGACGCGCTTGGCGCCGCTGTTGTCAGCGACGTCAAGATTGGATTGCATCTGGATCATGGATCCGGTTCCTTCTTATTTGGCCTACCGGGACAATTCCCGGCGGTTCCGAATTTCACTGCACTAGAGCCCTTGGCGAACCATCTGACTCTCCTTTGAGGAGCCATCTGACTCTACGCGAAGCGCGGGCCTGTACCCTTTCCAGGCGGAAAAGGCCAGCCCCGCGCGACACTTTTCTTCAAAGGCTCAGCGAGCCTCCCTCAGGCCGCCGTTTCCGGCGACTTGTGGGTGTCCACGCGCTCGATGACCTTCCAGGTCTTGAGCTTGGAAATCGGAGCGGTCTCCTCTATGCGGACCGTTTCGCCTTCCTTGTAGACATTGCCCTCGTCATGGGCATGGTACTTCTTCGAACGGCGGATGATCTTGCCGTAGAGCGCATGCTTAACCTTGCGCTCCACGCGAACCACCACCGTCTTGTCGGTCTTGTCGGAAACCACCGTTCCCGTCAGCACGCGCTTGGGCATCGTGTGATTTCCTTCTTACTTCGCAGCCGAGCGCGAACGCTCGGACTGAAGGGTCTTGATCTGCGCGATCGACCGGCGGACTTCACGCACGCGGCTGGGCTTTTCCAGCTGGTTGGTGGCCGCCTGGAAGCGCAGGTTGAACTGCTCGCGCTTCAGGTTGTTGAGTTCGGTCGACAGTTCGTCGTCCGTCTTGGTCTTGAGGTCGGCAACGTTCGCCACGGCTTAGCCCTCCAGGTGCGAGGTGTCGCCGAGGCGGGCAACGACCTTGGTCTTGATGGGCAGCTTCATCGCGGCGCGCGAGAAGGCCTCTGCTGCGAGCGGGCCGGGAACGCCGTCCAGTTCGAACAGGATGCGGCCGGGCTTGACGCGGGCCGCCCAATATTCGACCGAACCCTTGCCCTTGCCCTGCCGGACTTCGGCGGGCTTCTTCGACACCGGCACGTCAGGGAACACGCGGATCCACAGACGGCCCTGACGGCGAAGGTGACGCTGGATCGCGCGGCGGGCCGCCTCGATCTGGCGGGCGGTGACGCGCTCGGGTTCCAGAGCCTTCAGACCGTAAGCGCCGAAGTTCAGGGCCGAACCGCCCTTGGCGTCGCCCTTGATCCGGCCCTTGAAGGTCTTGCGGAACTTCATTTTCTTCGGTTGCAGCATGACGCTATACCTACCTTATTCTCAGCGCGCCGGGCGCACGCCGGAGGTCTGAGCCTCCAGCATCAGCCGGTCGGTAGCCATCGGATCGTGACCAAGGATTTCGCCCTTGAAGATCCAGACCTTGATGCCGCAGACGCCATAAGCGGTGTGCGCTTCGGCTTCGGCATAGTCGACATTCGCGCGCAGCGTGTGCAGCGGAACGCGGCCTTCGCGATACCATTCCACGCGGGCGATCTCCGCGCCGCCCAGACGGCCGCCGCAGGTGATCTTGATGCCTTCGGCGCCGAGACGCAGGGCGCTCTGCACCGCGCGCTTCATTGCACGGCGGAACGCCACGCGGCGCTCCAGCTGGTCGGCAATGCCCTGCGCGACGAGCTTGGAGTCGATTTCCGGCTTGCGGATCTCGACGATGTTCAGGCTGACGTCCGAAGAGGTCAGGCTGCCCAGCTTCTTGCGCAGCTTCTCAATGTCCGCGCCCTTCTTGCCGATGATGACACCGGGGCGGGCAGCGTAGATCGACACGCGGCACAGCTTGGCGGGACGCTCTATCACCACCTTGGAGATCGCGGCCTGCGGCAGGTTCTTCATGATATACTGGCGGATCTTCAGATCCTCCAGAAGCAGGCGGCCATAGTCGGCGCCTTCCGCGAACCAGCGGCTGTCCCAGGTACGGTTGATCTGCAGACGCAGACCGATCGGATTGCTCTTGTGACCCATGTCTCTTACGCCTCCGCTTCTTCAGCTGCTTCGCGAACGACGATGCGCACGCGGCTGAAGGGCTTCAGGATCCGGGTCGACTTGCCGCGGCCGCGAGCGTGGAAGCGCTTCATGGTGAAGCTCTTGCCCACCGATGCTTCCGCGACGACCAGCGAGTCGACGTCCAGATTATGATTGTTTTCCGCATTGGCGATGGCCGAAGCCAGCACCTTGCGCACGTCGACGGCCATCGCCTTCTTCGAGAAGGCGAGGATGTTCAGCGCGTCCTCGACCTTGCGGCCGCGGATGAGCGTGGCGACCAGGTTCAGCTTCTGGGCCGAACCACGGATCTGCGTGCCGACGGCCAGCGCCTCATTGTCGGCGACGCGACGGGGAGCCTTTTCCTTGCTCATTAGCGCTTGCCCTTCTTGTCGGCGGCGTGGCCGGGGAAGTAGCGGGTCGGGGCGAATTCGCCCAGCTTGTGACCCACCATGTCCTCGTTCACCGAGACCGGCACATGCTTGCGGCCGTTATAGACGTTGAACGTCAGGCCGACGAACTGCGGCAGGATGGTGGAACGGCGCGACCAGGTCTTGATCGGACCCGAACGGCCACCGGCGTCCTGCGCCACTTCCGCCTTCTTCAGAAGGCTGAGGTCCACGAACGGACCTTTCCAGACGGAACGAGCCATCTCGCTTACCTCTTCTTCTTCGCGTGGCGGCTACGGATGATGAACTTGTCCGTCGCCTTGTTGTGGCGGGTGCGCGCACCCTTGGTCGGCTTGCCCCAGGGCGTGACCGGATGACGGCCGCCCGAGGTCCGGCCTTCACCACCGCCATGCGGGTGGTCGACCGGGTTCTTCGCCACACCGCGCGTCAGCGGACGCTTGCCGAGCCAGCGATTGCGACCGGCCTTGGCGAGATTGGTGTTGGCGTTGTCCGGGTTCGACACGGCACCGACGGTGCCCATGCAGTCCGAACGGATGTAGCGCTGCTCGCCCGAGGACAGGCGGACCATCACCATGCCACGATCGCGGCCGACGAGCTGGGCATAGGTGCCCGCCGAACGGCAGAGCTGACCGCCCTTGCCGGGCTTCATCTCGATATTGTGGATGATGGTGCCGACCGGCATCTGGCCGAGTTCCATCGCATTGCCCGGCTTCACGTCGGTCTTCTTGCCCGCGACGACCTTGTCGCCGGGAGCCAGACGCTGCGGCGCCAGGATATAGGCCTGGGTGCCGTCGGGATAGTTGACCAGCGCGATGAAGGCGGTGCGGTTGGGGTCATATTCCAGACGCTCGACCGTGCCCTCGACGTCCCACAGGCGACGCTTGAAGTCGATGATGCGGTAGCGCTGCTTGTGACCGCCGGCGATGCCGCGCGAGGTCACATGACCCTTGTTGTTGCGGCCGCCGGTCTTGCGCTTGCCTTCGGTCAGCGCCTTGACGGGCTTGCCCTTGTGCAGCGCGCTGCGGTCGACGAGGATCAGGCCGCGCTGGGCGGGGCTGGTCGGGTTGTAGCTCTTAAGCGCCATGGTCAGCGCACTCCTTCGGTGATGTCGATCGACTGGCCATCGGCCAGGCGAACGATCGCCTTCTTGACGTCCGAGCGCGTATAGGGCTTGCCCTTCCACTTCTTGGTCTTGCCCTTGGCGACCAGCGTGTTCACGCTCTTGACCGTCACGCCCCAAATGGCTTCGACGGCGGCCTTGATCTCCGGCTTCGACGCATCGTTGGCGACCTTGAAGACCACGGCGTTGTTCTCGGAGAGAAGGGTCGACTTCTCGGTGATGACCGGCGCGACAACGACGTCATAATGACGGTTGTCGACGGTCGCGGCTTCTTTCTTAGCCATTGAAACGCGCCTCCAGCTTTTCGACCGCGGCGCGCGTCAGCACCAGCGAATCCGCCTTAAGGATGTCGTAGACATTGGCGCCGACGGCCGGCAGCAGGTCCACGCCGACGATGTTCGCCGAAGCCTTCGCGAAGCTGACGTTCACCGCGTCGCCGTCGATGAACAGAGCCTTGTTGAGGTTCAGCTTGGCGAGGTGCGCGACCAGAGCCTTGGTCTTGCCTTCCGCCACGTCGAGATTGTCGAGAACGATCAGCGATCCGTCCTTGGCCTTCGACGACAGGGCCATTTTCAGGCCGAGCGCACGAACCTTCTTGTTGAGGTCGTGGCCGAAGGTGCGGGCGCGGGCGCCGTGCGCCTTACCACCGCCGATGAACACGGGCGCCTTGCGGTCGCCGTGACGGGCGGTGCCGCCGCCCTTCTGGCGGCCGAACTTCTTGCCGGTGCGGGCAACGTCCGAACGCTCGCGGGTGGCGCGGGCCGGGGCGCGACGCTTTTCGAGTTGCCAGGTGACGACGCGGTGCAGGATGTCGGTGCGGGGTTCGACGCCGAACACGGCATCGTTCAGTTCCACTTCACCGGCGGCTGCGGCATCGAGGGTCTGTACCTTGACCTTCATGATTAGCCCTCCTGGCCTTCGGTCGCTTCGGGAGCGGCCGCTTCTTCAGCGGGCGTTTCGGCCGGAGCGTTGTTGCTGTTGGCAGCCTGCTTCAGGCTCGCCGGATAGGGAGCGTCGGCTGGACGCTTGACCTTGACGGCGTCGCAGACGGTCAGCCAGGTGCCCTTGGCGCCGGGGACGCTGCCCTTGACGAACAGCAGGCCGCGCTCGACGTCCGTGCGGACGATTTCGAGATTCTGCTGGGTGCGCTCGCGGTCACCCATGTGACCGGCCATCTTCTTGTTCTTGAAGACGCGGCCCGGGTCCTGACGGTTACCGGTCGAACCATGGGCACGGTGGCTGATCGAGACGCCGTGGGTGGCGCGCATACCGCCGAAGCCCCAGCGCTTCATGGCGCCGGCGAAACCCTTACCCTGGGTGTGGCCGGCAACGTCGACCAGCTGGCCGGCGATGAAGTGGTCGGCCGCGATCTCGGCGCCGACATCGAGGAGCGCATCCTCGGCAACGCGGAATTCGACCAGGCGCGCTTTCGGCTCCACTTCCGCCTTGGCGAAGTGACCGCGCTGCGGCTTGGCGACATTCTTGACCTTCGCGACGCCCGCACCGAGCTGAACCGCGACATAGCCGTCGCGATCGGTTTCCTTGCGGGCCACGACCTGATTGCCCTCAAGGGCCAGAACCGTAACCGGAATATGACGTCCGTCCTCCTGGAACAGACGGGTCATCCCGACTTTCTTAGCGATCACGCCTGTGCGCATCACCGATTACTCCCATAGAGGCCCGCCTTAGCAGCGGGCGTATCCAACGAAAAAACCGCTCAGGATTTCTCCCTCGCGGCCCAACCCCAATATAGATCACCCCGTCCGGGTTGGATGCCGACCCCTATTCGGGACCAGCGACGGGGGACCAGGACCACGAGCCCTTTCCGGTTCACCGGAGAGGCCGTGCGGTATCCCTGTGTCTTTTGAGCTTCCGGCCAGCGGAATGCCCGATACCCTGCCCACCTTGCGGGTTGGCAGGGACTTGCCGGCTTCAGGCCAGCTTGATTTCGACGTTCACGCCGGCAGCCAGATCCAGCTTCATCAGCGCGTCGACCGTCTGCGGCGTCGGCTGCACAATGTCAAGCATGCGCTTGTAGGTGCGGACCTCGAACTGCTCGCGCGACTTCTTGTCGATGTGCGGGCCACGGTTGACCGTGAACTTTTCGATGCGCGTCGGAAGGGGAATCGGACCGCGGATAAGGGCGCCGGTGCGGCGGGCGGTGTCGGCGATGTCGCCGGTCGCCTGATCGAGCACGCGATGATCGAACGCCTTGAGGCGAATGCGGATGTTGCTGTCCATTGTTCCTGTACCGATGCGAAAGAGCCAAAACCCGGAGCATTTTCAGAAATCAGCCGGAGCAGCCGATGATTTATGAAAATGCGCCAACCAAAAAATATCCGCCCCGTTCCTTGCCCTTCTAGCTCGACTGGAGCCGGAGAAAGGCGATCCGGGGCGGTAAAAAACTCAGCGGCGCGAATCAGGCGATTCGCGCCGCTGCGGTCCTATATTACTTCGAGATCGTGCCGACAACCCCTGCGCCGACGGTGCGGCCGCCTTCGCGGATGGCGAAGCGGAGACCCGCGTCCATCGCGATCGGGGCGATCAGCTTCACGCCGAGCTTCACGTTATCGCCGGGCATGACCATCTCGGTGCCCTCGGGCAGGATCACTTCGCCGGTCACGTCGGTGGTGCGGAAGTAGAACTGCGGACGATAGTTGGCGAAGAACGGAGTGTGACGGCCGCCTTCTTCCTTCGACAGGACGTAGACTTCCGCGTCGAACTCGGTGTGCGGGGTGATGGTGCCGGGCTTGGCCAGAACCTGACCGCGCTCGACTTCTTCACGGCCCACGCCACGGATCAGCGCGCCGATGTTGTCGCCGGCCTCACCCTGATCGAGCAGCTTGCGGAACATTTCGACGCCGGTCACGGTGGTCTTGCGGGTATCCTTCAGACCGACGATCTCGACTTCCTCGCCAACCTTGACGATGCCGGTCTCGACGCGGCCGGTCACGACGGTGCCGCGACCCGAGATCGAGAACACGTCTTCGATCGGCATCAGGAACGGACGATCGACCGGACGCTCCGGCTGCGGGATGAACGAGTCGACAGCGGCCATCAGCTTCAGAACGGCGTTCTTGCCGATTTCGTCGTTCGAACCGTCCAGAGCCTTGACGGCCGAACCGGGGATGACGGGGATGTTGTCGCCGTCGAAGTCGTAGGACGACAGCAGCTCGCGGATTTCCAGCTCGACCAGTTCCAAGATTTCCGGATCGTCGACGAGGTCGACCTTGTTCATGAACACGACGAGCTGCGGCACGCCGACCTGGCGGGCGAGCAGGATGTGCTCGCGGGTCTGCGGCATCGGGCCGTCGGTGGCCGAAACGACGAGGATCGCGCCGTCCATCTGGGCCGCGCCGGTGATCATGTTCTTGACGTAGTCGGCGTGACCCGGGCAGTCGACGTGCGCGTAGTGACGGGCTTCGGTCTCATATTCGACGTGGGCGGTCGAGATGGTGATGCCGCGCTCGCGCTCTTCGGGCGCCTTGTCGATATTGGCATAGTCGACGAAGGTCGCGCCGCCGGTTTCGGCGAGCACCTTGGTGATCGCCGCGGTCAGCGAGGTCTTGCCATGGTCGACGTGACCGATGGTGCCGATGTTGCAGTGCGGCTTGTTCCGCTCAAACTTAGCCTTAGCCATTTTATCCTACCTTCTAATCAAATCAGCTTTGGTCTGACCGCTCGGCCGCGCCTCGCGAAGGCGCGTCCATAGCAGCAAATTTAGAGAATGCCAGCCCAAAACCGAGCCGCTTGCGCGGCCCGGCCCGGGAAATTCATCAGGCCATCTTCGCCTTGACCTCGTCCGCCACATTCTGCGGCACTTCGTCATAGTGCGAGAAGATCATCGAGTAGTTCGCGCGCCCCTGGGTGAACGAGCGAAGCTGGTTCACATAGCCGAACATGTTGGCCAGCGGGACCATCGCCTCGACCACCTGCGCGTTGCCGCGGCTGTCGGTGCCCTGGATCTGGCCGCGGCGGCTGTTCATGTCGCCGATGACGTCGCCCAGATATTCCTCCGGGGTCACGACCTCGACCTTCATGATCGGTTCAAGCAGCTTGATGCCCGACTTGGCGGCCGCCTCGCGCATGGCGCCGCGGGCGCAGATTTCAAAGGCCAGGGCCGACGAGTCGACGTCGTGATAGGCGCCGTCCGTCAGGTGGACTTCGAAGTCGATGATCGGGAAGCCGATGAGATGACCGGTCTCGGCCGTCTCGCGGAAGCCCTTTTCCACCGACGGGATATATTCGCGCGGGATGTTGCCGCCCTTGATCTCGTCGAAGAACTGGTAGCCCGAACCGCGCTCGCCGGGGATGACGGTGACCTTGACGCGGCCGAACTGGCCCGAGCCGCCCGACTGCTTCTTGTGGGTGTAGTCGATGTCGACCTTCTTCGCGAGATATTCGCGATAGGCGACCTGCGGCGCGCCGACATTGGCCTCGACCTTGAACTCGCGCTTCATGCGGTCGACGAGGATTTCGAGGTGCAGTTCGCCCATGCCCTTGATGATGGTCTGGCCCGATTCGTGGTCGGTCGAGACGCGGAAGGACGGATCCTCGGCGGCCAGGCGGTTGAGCGCGATGCCCATCTTTTCCTGGTCGGCCTTGGTCTTGGGTTCGACCGACAGCTCGATCACCGGCTCGGGGAATTCCATCCGCTCCAGGATGATCGGCTGGCGCTCGGCGCACAGCGTATCGCCGGTGGTGGTTTCCTTGAGGCCCGCCAGGGCGACGATGTCGCCGGCATAGGCGGTGTCGATGTCCTCACGCGAGTTGGCGTGCATGAGGAGCATGCGGCCGATCTTTTCCTTCTTGTCCTTGACCGAGTTCAGATAGCTGCCCTTGGTCAGCGTGCCCGAATAGACGCGCAGGAAGGTGAGCGAACCCACGAACGGGTCGTTCATGATCTTGAACGCCAGACCCGAGAAGGGCGCATCGTCGGCCGTCTTGCGGCTGTCGGGCTCGTCGGTATCGGGGTTGATGCCCTGAACGTCGGGAATGTCGAGCGGCGAGGGCAGATAGTCGACCACCGCGTCGAGCAGCGGCTGCACGCCCTTGTTCTTGAACGCCGAACCGCACAGCACCGGCACGAAGGCATGGCCCAGCGTGCCCTTGCGGATCAGCTTCTTGAGCGTGGCGACGTCGGGCAGATTGCCTTCCAGATAGGCTTCCATCGCATCGTCGTCCTGTTCGACGGCGAGCTCGATCAGCTTCTCGCGATATTCGGCGGCCTTGTCGGCGAGGTCGGCCGGAATCTCCTCATAGGTGAACTCGGCGCCCAGATTCTCATCCTTCCAGATGATGGCGCGGTTCTCGACCAGGTCGACCAGGCCCTTGAAGTCCGATTCCGCGCCGATGGGCAGATAGAGGACGGCCGGGGTGGCGCCCAGACGGTCGATGATCGTCTGCACGCAATAATAGAAGTTGGCGCCGGTGCGGTCGAGCTTGTTGATGAAGCACATCCGCGGAACCTTGTACTTGTCCGCCTGGCGCCACACGGTTTCCGACTGCGGCTCAACGCCCGCGACGCCGTCGAACGCGGCGACCGCGCCATCGAGCACGCGCAGCGAACGCTCGACTTCAATGGTGAAGTCGACGTGGCCGGGGGTGTCGATGATGTTCAGGCGATGATCGTTCCAGAAGCAGGTCGTCGCAGCCGACGTGATGGTGATCCCACGCTCCTGCTCCTGCTCCATCCAGTCCATGGTGGCGGCGCCGTCATGGACTTCGCCGATCTTGTAGGACTTGCCGGTATAGTAAAGGATACGCTCGGTCGTGGTGGTCTTGCCGGCGTCGATATGCGCCATGATACCGAAATTGCGATAGCGTTCGAGCGGATGGCTGCGGGCCATGATGCTTCTCCGTTGCCGGCGCGCCGGCGGTTGGGGATTCGTTAAATCTGCGCGTGGCCCCTAAACCAATCCGTCCGCCATGGGTAGCCACCCGTGGCGAACGGACCGATTTTTCGAAACCATGAGAGGAAGCGGACGATATGGGCGCCCGCTTCGCCTTTTTCCAGCGCCGGATTACCAGCGATAGTGCGAGAAGGCGCGGTTCGCTTCCGCCATGCGGTGCGTGTCTTCGCGCTTCTTGACGGCATTGCCGCGGTTGTTGGCGGCGTCCAGCAGTTCACCCGACAGGCGGGCGGCCATGGTGGTTTCGCTGCGGTTGCGCGACGCGGTGATCAGCCAGCGGATCGCCAGCGCCTGGGCGCGCTCCGGGCGCACTTCGACGGGGACCTGGTAGGTCGCACCGCCGACGCGGCGGCTGCGGACCTCGATGCCGGGCTTCACATTGTTCAGCGCGTCATGGAACATGGCGATCGGGTCCTTCTTGGACTTCGCCTCGACAGTGTCGAGAGCGCCGTACACGATGGACTCGGCGACGGCCTTCTTGCCGTCCTGCATGATGCTGTTCATGAACTTCGACAGCACGACATCACCGAATTTGGGATCGGGCAGGATGACGCGCTTTTCGGGGCGACGACGACGTGACATATTACTGGTCTCCCCTTACTTCGGACGCTTGGCGCCGTACTTCGAACGGCTCTGCTTGCGGTCCTTGACGCCCTGGGTATCCAGAACGCCGCGCAGCACATGATAGCGCACACCGGGAAGGTCGCGCACGCGGCCGCCGCGGATCAGCACGACGCTGTGCTCCTGAAGGTTGTGGCCTTCGCCCGGAATGTAGGTGATGACTTCGCGCTGGTTGACCAGGCGCACCTTCGCCACCTTGCGGAGAGCCGAGTTCGGCTTCTTCGGGGTCGTCGTGTAGACACGGGTGCAAACGCCGCGCTTCTGCGGGTTCGCTTCCATTGCAGGGACCTTCGACTTGGTCTTCTGCAGTTCGCGGCCCTTGCGGACCAGCTGGTTGATCGTTGGCATGAAGCCCTTCACCTCTTTCAGTTACTTTACCGCATGCATTCCCGCGTTCCTTGCGGCCTGGAAAACGAATCGCCTCCAAACAGCAAAGGCTCCGGCGGAAACCCGCCCGGAGCCGCAAGAGCACCGGCAATGTTCAGCTCTGATGCCCTGAGGACCGGGGTTCGGCGCGAACGAATCCGTCCATTCCGGCCTTTGGGCAGGCGCGCCTATAGCCATGTGGCGGCCGCCGGTCAAGAACAGGCCCGACGATCCGCCCCGTCCCGATCCGACGTGGCGGGGACGCCAGGAGATGACGCCTTTCTATCCAGCGCCGCAGAGGCTGGCGAGGCCGGTTTGCGAAGGGCGGAGAGCGCCGGCAAAAATTTCGCGGGGGACCGGAACCCTTTGCCCGGTTCCACGTTTCACCCCGTTCATCTTTCGACTCGTCACGACTCCGCTCCCCCGGATTCGCGCGACTCGATTCCTTTTGTTAGCGCCCCGTTCACTAAAAAAGCACGCGGGGTCGCAATTGTCGCAATGGAGCAAGATGGGGGCAGCCGCCCTCTGGGCCGGCATGACTGCCCGGTGTTCGAAGCTGTGTCCGGAACGGGAGATTTTCCTGCGCTCCGGCGGCCAGGTGAAGTTCATCCGTATCTCGCGCAGGGCGCAGCTCGCCACGGTCGGCCTGCTCTCTTCCGCCTTGATCGGTGGGCTTGCGCTATCCCTGTCCATGGCCGCCAACAACGCGGAGATCGAGCAGGAGCGCGCCGCCCTCGCCGCCCGTGACAAGGCCGTTGCCAACAGCGCCAGCCAGGTCGAGCGCTACCGCAAGTCGGTCGACCAGCTCGCGCAGGAGTTGCAGGAACGCCAGGATTTCATGGACGACCTCTACCGCACGCATTTCGGTCAGGAGGGCGCGGCCCCGGCCGGCGATGTGGTCGGCAAGGCCGACAGCGGAACCAGGAACGGCACGTCCAAGCTCGACACCAAGATCAGCGTCGCGCCCGAAGCGGCGCCGTTGTTCCGGATCGACGCACGGCAGCGCCGTTTTGCCGCCCTGCTGACCGACGCCGTCCGGCATCGTGCCGACAAGGCCGCCGCCGCGATCCGCAGCTTCGGCCTCAATCCCGACAGCCTCGCCCGCACGGCGGCCCGCGCACAGGGCGGCCCTTTCGTGCCATGGGAAGGGCAGGACGTCCTGCCGGACGAGTTCGAAAAGCTCGCCCAGGCGCTGTCCCGCATGGAATTTCTGGAAGGGAGCCTGCTCGCCATCCCCTCCGGCAAGCCCACGGCGACGCCGATGCTGAGCAGCAGCTATGGCTATCGGAGCGATCCGTTCAACGGCCATGCGGCCTTTCACGCGGGTCTGGATTTTCCCGGCAGCATGGGCCAGCCGATCCTGGCGGCCGCATCGGGCAAGGTCAGCTTCGTGGGCCAGCGCAACGGCTATGGCAATGTGGTCGAGGTCACCCATGGCAATGGCATCCTGACCCGATATGCCCATCTTTCGGGCTTCAGCGCGCGGGTCGGCCAGCAGGTGGCGCGCGGCGACGCCATTGCGCGGATGGGATCGACAGGCCGCTCCACGGGGCCGCATCTTCATTTCGAGGTGCGGGTGAACGGCAATGCCATCAATCCCCGCCGCTTCCTGGAGGCGCGCAAGGATGTCCTCCAGATCCAGCAGATCGCCACGGCGCGCCTGGCGGATGTCGGCGGCCGCGGTTAGCGCTTTTGCTTTCGGCTGATCCGGATTTCCAGCTCCGCCTGATCCGCGCGCCCTGCCTGCCGGGGGTTCATCTGCCCCAAAAGGAAAAGGGGCCGGAAACCCGACCCCTTCCCTTGCATTCGTAACGGTCGAACCGATCAGCGCTTCGAGAACTGGAAGCTGCGGCGGGCCTTGGCCTTGCCGTACTTCTTGCGCTCGACGGCGCGGCTGTCGCGGGTCAGGAAGCCTTCGGCCTTGACCGCGCTGCGCAGCGCCGGCTCGTACTTGGCGAGCGCCTGGGCGATGCCGTGCTTGACTGCGCCGGCCTGGCCGGACAGGCCGCCGCCCTTGACGGTGGCGATCACGTCATACTGGCCTTCGCGCTCGGTGACGCCGAAGGGCTGGTTGATCACCAGACGCAGGGTCGGGCGGGCGAAGTAGATTTCCTGATCGCGGCCGTTGACCGTGATCTTGCCGGTGCCGGGCTTCACCCAGACGCGGGCGACGGCATCCTTGCGGCGGCCGGTCGCATAGGCGCGGCCGAGGCTGTCGATTTCCTGGGCGCGCAGCGGAGCCGAGGGCTGGACCGGAGCGATCGGCGCGTCGGCGGCGACGGTTTCGGCAGCGGCCGGAGCGTTAGCGGTCAGCGACGCGAGGTCGGACAGAGACTGGCGGTTATCGGACATTATGCACCCACCTTGTTCTTGCGGTTGCGCGACGCGAAGTCGAGCACTTCGGGGTTCTGCGCGGCGTGCGGATGTTCGGCGCCGGCGAAGATGCGCAGGTTGCGCATCTGCTGACGGCCCAGCGGACCGCGGGGGATCATGCGCTCGACGGCCTTTTCCAGGACGCGTTCGGGGAAACGGCCTTCCAGAACCTTCTGGGGGGTGGTTTCCTTGATGCCGCCGGCATAGCCGGTGTGCTTGTAATAGACCTTGTCGGTCAGCTTGCGGCCGGTGAACTTCACCTTTTCCGCGTTGATGATGATGACATTGTCACCGCAATCGACATGGGGGGTGAAGCTCGGCTTGTGCTTGCCGCGCAGGATGTTCGCGACGGTCGAGGCGAGGCGGCCGACGACGAGGCCTTCCGCGTCGATCAGGACCCACTTCTTTTCGACCGTGGCCGGGGTCGCCGGCTTGGTGGTCTTCATCAGCGCCTTCATGGTGCCAATACTCCAAGAATGAAACAGTGAATTGAAGGCTGTTTCCAGCTTTCGGAAGATGCGGGCTAATGACGGGTGGAAGGGCGCAAGTCAAGAGATTCGGCGGCTTTGCTGACGGGTAAAATAATACCTGTCGATCAGCCCGTCCGATCGTCCACCCACCGGGCGAAGGCGGCGTGGGCGGCGTCTACGGGCAGAGCGAGGATCGCCGGAACCCGATAATCGTGCAGTTCCGCGATGCGCGCCATCAGCGCGTCACGGCGGGCGGGCGCGGTCTTGAAGAGGACGGGCACCTCCGCCGCGGTATCGACCGCGCCGTTCCATTCGTAGATGGAGGTCGCCTCCCCCAGCAGGTTCGCGCAGGCGGCCAGCCTTTCCTCCACCAGCTGGCGGGCGATGCGGGTCGCGGCCTCGCGCGAGCCGAACAGCGTGTAGACGAGCGCGACGGCGCTCATCCCCGGCGTTCCCCCAGCGCATGGGCGCCCCAGGTCGCGGACGCCACCACCAGCGCGCCGACCGCCTGGTGCAGCACCGCCAGCGGCAGGGCGATGCCGCTAATGACCGTGGCGATGCCGAGCGCGACCTGCGTGCCCACCGCCGCGTTGATCGCGATGGAGGGGCCGCGCTGCCCCGCCTGCTTCGCCATGCGCGCCAGCATGACCAGCAGGATCGCGGCGACCCAGGCCCACCAGCGATGGATGAAATGGACGAGATAGGGATCGCTGGAAAGGGTGGCCCAGAGCGAACCCAGCCATTCGATCCCCTCCGGCACCAGATGGTCGTTCATCAGCGGCCAGGTGCTGGAGACATAGCCCGCGTCCAGACCGGCGGTGAAGGCGCCGAACATGAGCTGCACCAGCAGCGCCAGCAGCGCGACCACCGCGAAGGGATGGAGCATGGCGGGCCTGGCGAAGGGGGTGTTCGCACGGGTCAGCAGGTCGAGCGCGGTCCAGATCAGCCCGCCCATGATGAACAGCGCCGTCAGCAGATGCACCGCCAGCCGGTAATGGCTGACGTCGGTGCGCACCGACAGGCCCGATTCCACCATCCACCAGCCGATCGCGCCCTGCAGCCCGCCAAGCGCCAGCAGCGCGACGAGACGGAAGCCATAGCCCTGCGGGATCGCCCGTTTCCACGCGAACCAGAGCAGCGGCAGCGCGAAGGCGACGCCGATCAGCCGCCCGAGCAGCCGGTGCACCCATTCCCAGAAGAAGATGAACTGGAAATCGCCCAGCGTCATGCCCTGCCGCAACTGCCGATATTCGGGAATCTGCTGATAGGCGCGAAACGCCTCCATCCACTGGTCGTGGGTCAGCGGCGGGATGGCGCCGCTGATCGGTTTCCATTGCGTGATCGACAGGCCGGATTCGGTCAGGCGGGTGATGCCGCCGACCACGACCATGCAGAAGACGAGGGCGGCGACCGTCAGCAGCCAGCGCGCGATCGGCGCGGGGCGTGGGACGGCGGTGGCGGGGCGGCTCAGGGTCGTCGCGGTCATGGCGCCGATCCATGCGCGCTTGTTTCGCCTGTTGCAAGGATAACCCTGACCGGTGGACAAAAGGTCGTAACGCCTTCTGCCTGAACGGATACAAAGCGCCGGACAGGCGTATCTCGCCCTATGAACAGGCTGACCGAGGATAATCGATGAGCGGCGCGCCGGGCATAGCGGAGATGATCGCCGCGCAGGGGCCGCTGGGCGCCCTGACCGCGCGCATCGACGCCGGATCGCCGCTGGGGCCGGTGCACGGCTGGTCCCCGGCGCTGGTGTCGACCGTCCGGCTGATGCTGTCGTCGCAGGCGGAGATCGTGCTGTTCTGGGGCCCCGATCTCTGCGCGCTCTACAACGAAGCCTATGCGCCCACCATCGGGGACAAGCATCCCCGCGTGCTGGGCCGCCCGGCGCGGGAGGGGTGGACGGAACTGTGGGACGATCTGGAGCCGCTGCTGCGTTCCGTCGTCGACCAGGGGCAGTCCGTGCATGCCAAGGACCGCCCCTTCTATATCGAGCGGGACGGCGGACAGGGCGAACAGGTGTTCTTCGACATCAACTATTCCCCGGTGTTCGAGACGGACGGCTCCGTCGGCGGCGCGCTGTGCATCGTCAGCGAGACGACCAAGAGGGTGGTCGCGGAAAAGGAGATGCGCGCCGATCGCGCCCGCCTCTGGGCATTGGCGCGCGACCCGTTCCTGGTCGCCGACCGGGACGGCACTTGGCTGGCCGCCAGCCCCGCCTGGACCGAAATATTGGGATGGAGCGAGGCGGACCTGATCGGGCGCACGTCCGAATGGATGGAGCATCCCGACGATCTGGAGAAGACGAAGGGGGAGATCGCCGGGCTGGCGCGGGGCATGCCGACGGTGCGATTCGAAAACCGGTTCCGGGCGAAGGACGGCAGCTACCGCAATTTCAGCTGGACGGCGGTGCCGGAAAACGACCTTATCTATTGCGTCGCCCGCGACGTGACCGAGCAGCGCGCCCATGCCCGGGCGCTGGCGGAGGCGGAAGAGGCGCTGCGGCAGGCGCAGAAGATGGAGACGCTGGGCCAGTTGACCGGCGGCGTCGCGCATGACTTCAACAATCTGCTGCAGATCGTCACCGGCAATCTGGAACTGCTGCAACGCGGCCTTCACGAGGATCAGGCGCGGCTGCGGCGCGCCGCCGACAATGCCATGGCGGGCGCGGAGCGCGCCGCGCTGCTGACGCAGCGGCTGCTCGCCTTTTCCCGCCGCCAGCCGCTGGCGCCCGAGCGGATCGACCCCAACCGGCTGGTCAGCGGCATGTCCGACCTGCTCAACCGCACATTGGGCGAGACGATAGAGGTGGAGACGATCCAGAGCGCGCGCATCTGGCCGATCGAGATCGACGTCAACCAGATGGAGAATGCGCTGCTGAACCTGGCGGTGAATGCGCGCGACGCCATGCCGGACGGCGGCAAGCTGACCATAGAGGTGGCCAATACCCATATCGACGAGGATTATGCCGCGCAGGAGGTGGAGGTAAAGCCCGGCCAATATGTGCTGATCAGCGTGTCCGATACGGGCGAGGGCATGGACGAGGAGGTGCTGAGCCACGCCATCGAACCCTTCTTCACCACCAAGGAGGTCGGGCGGGGCACCGGCCTTGGCCTGTCGATGGTCTATGGCTTCATCAAGCAGTCCGGCGGCCATATCCGCGTCTATTCCGAAAGCGGCCATGGCACGACGGTCAAGATCTACCTTCCCCGCTTCTACGGTCCGCTGCCGGACAACGACACCGGGTCGGTGGACCGCGCCGCGCCGATATGCGGCGGCGACGAGACGGTGCTGGTGTGCGAGGATGACGAGAAGGTGCGCGCCTATACCGTCGATGTGCTGAAGGAACTGGGCTATCGGGTGATCGAGGCGAATGACGGCGCGGCGGCCTTGCAGGCGCTGGACAGCGCTTCGCAGTCCATCGACCTGCTGTTCACCGACGTCATCCTGCCCGGCGGCATGACCGGGGCCGACATCGCGCAACAGGCGCGCGCGGAGCGGCCGGGGCTGAGGGTGCTGTTCGCCACCGGCTATGCGCGCAACGCCATCATCCATCACGGGCGGCTCGATCCGGGCGTGGAACTGCTGACCAAGCCGTTCACCTATGCCGAACTGGCCGCCAAGGTGCGCGACATGCTGGACCGGAACGGAGCGCGGCAGGTGGGCTGAATCCCGAGTTGAAGGGAAGTTCGAGAATGCGGGTGCCCGCCCCTATCAGGGCGGCGCCGACTGCAAGCGCTTCCTCCGGCCCGATGCCGTGCAGGATCGCGCAAATGGGCGGCGCGCCTTCGGCGAGCAGGTCGTCCAGGGTCATGAGGGGTCTCCGTGAGATGGGGCATTGGAGGGATGGGGCGTTGGCGGATGGGGCGGCGGGAACAGCCTCTCTCCTCCCCGGTCCTCATCAGGACAGCCCCCCATCGGGACAGCCCCCATCAGGACAGGCCCCCATCAGGACAGACCAGCGAGCGAGCAGGCGTCGCCGTCCAGCGTCTCGCTCGGCACGCCGCGCCTGCCCAGCGCCTGGGCGTAGCGCACCGAGAGCCGGGCGTCCCCGATCAGCCATATGTCGTCCGCCTGTCCGGACGTGGCGAGTCCGGACGTGGCGAGGATTTCCGCGACCTCCGACCCGATCAGCAGGCCCGACAGATAGCCTGCCGGCCAGTCCGCCGAACGTCCGGCGCGCAGCCGCATGCTGCGCGCGGCGAACAGGGAGGAGAGCAGACGCCCCTCCTCCTCCGCCCGGCGCAGGCCGTCCGCGAAGCCCTGCGCCTCCTGCGCCGGATCGGGCCGGTCGGCCGGCGCGCCCAGGGTGGAACGATCCCGCAGCAGGGCGAAAAGCTCCCCCGTCGGCATGGTGCGGAAGGAGGTGACGCGGCCATCCTGCACCACCGCCCATTTATTGTGGGTGCCGGGCAGGACGATGAGCCGGCGGCCCTGCCCCAGCGCCGGATCGCGCGCGATGGCGCCGAATATCTGCGTTTCCTCTCCGCGCATGAGGTCGGGCGCGCCGGTCGTCCCGGTGCAGGCGAGGCCCGCCATGATCGCGACGGGCACGCCGCGCCAGTCGAACCGCGCCGCCGCCGCACGCCAGGTCGCGGCGTCGGCGGGGCAATCCGCATAGGGCGCCTCCACCCAGCCGTCGCGGGCGCCGGCCATGCCGCAAAGGCGTATTTCCGTCGGCGCGGCTTCCTCCAGCCAGGGGGCGATGGTGGCGGCGAAGGCCGCTTCCGCCTGCCCGGCCGCCGCAGCGATGCCGGGGCCGTCATGGCGGGCGGTGACGCGGCCCTGCTCGATACGGAACAGCCGCAGGCGGCTGGTGCCCCAGTCCCCGACGACCTCGTAGCGGCTCAGCAAATTCGTCACTTGGCCCGAACCATCCTTGAATTTCTATTTGTATGAGTATATCGGAGAGGCAAGCGCGTCAACGTGCCCGAGAATCCATTGACCATTTTCTTCGACAGGGTGCCTTCTCAATGAGCGATTCGTCCAAGCCCGCCAACAAGCTGCGCAGCCGCGCCTGGTTCGACAACCCAGACAATATAGACATGACCGCGCTCTATCTGGAGCGTTATCTGAATTTCGGCCTGAGCCTGGACGAACTGCGCAGCGGCAAGCCGATCATCGGCATCGCCCAGACCGGCAGCGACCTGTCGCCCTGCAACCGCCATCATATGGTGCTGGCCGAGCGCGTGCGCGAGGGCATTCGGGAGATGGGCGGCATCGCGCTGGAGTTTCCGGTCCACCCGATCCAGGAAACCGGCAAGCGGCCGACGGCGGGGCTGGACCGCAACCTGGCCTATCTGGGGCTGGTCGAGGCGATCTACGGCTATCCGCTGGACGGGGTGGTGCTGACCACGGGCTGCGACAAGACGACGCCCGCGCTGCTGATGGCGGCGGCGACGGTCAACATCCCCGCCATCGCCCTGTCGGTCGGGCCGATGCTGAACGGCTGGTTCAAGGGCGAGCGGACGGGTTCGGGCACCATCGTCTGGCATGCGCGGCAATTGCTGGCCGCGGGCAAGATCGACGATGAGGGCTTCATCAAGCTGGTGGCGTCCTCCGCGCCGTCGACCGGCTATTGCAACACCATGGGCACGGCGACGACGATGAACTCGCTGGCCGAGGCGCTGGGCATGATGCTGCCGGGATCGGCGGCGATCCCCGCGCCCTATCGCGACCGGCAGGAGGTCGCCTACCTCACCGGCAAGCGCATCGTCGAGATGGTGGCGGAGGACCTGAAGCCGTCCGACATCCTGACGCTGGACGCGTTCCACAACGCCATCGTCGTCAATTCGGCCATTGGCGGGTCGACCAACGCGCCGATCCACCTGGCGGCGATCGCGCGCCATGTGGGGGTGGAGCTGCCGCTCAAGGACTGGGAGACGGTGGGGCACAAGGTGCCGCTGCTGGTGAACCTCCAGCCCGCGGGCGAATATCTGGGCGAGGATTATTATCGCGCCGGCGGCGTGCCGGCGGTGGTGGGCCAGCTGATCGGGCAGGGGCTGATCCGCGAGGGCGCGATGACCGTCAACGGCAAGACAATGGGCGAGAATTGCCGGGGCGCGGAGATCGAGGACGAGAAGGTCATCCGTCCCTTCGCCCAGCCGCTGAAGGAGGAGGCCGGGTTCCTCGTGCTGTCGGGCAATCTGTTCGACGCGGCGGTGATGAAGACCAGCGTGATTTCGGACGAGTTCCGCCAGCGCTATCTGTCCAACCCCGAAGATCCCAACGCCTTTGAAGGGCCGGCGGTCGTGTTCGACGGGCCGGAGGATTATCATGCGCGGATCGACGATCCGACCGTCGGCATCACGCCCGATACGCTGCTGTTCATGCGCGGCGCCGGCCCGGTCGGCTATCCGGGCGCGGCAGAGGTGGTGAACATGCGGCCGCCCGCCTACCTCATCACCGAGGGCGTGTCCGCCCTGCCCTGCATCGGGGACGGGCGGCAGTCGGGGACTTCGGGCAGTCCCTCCATCCTCAATGCCTCGCCCGAAGCGGCGGCCATGGGCGGCCTGGCGCTGCTGCGGACCGGCGACCGGGTGCGGATGGACCTGAACAGGGGCACGGTGAACGTCCTCATTCCCGACGAGGAACTGGCCGGCCGCCGGGCGGCGCTGGAGGCGGAGGGCGGCTATCCCTATCCCGCCTCGCAGACGCCGTGGCAGGAAATCCAGCGCTCCGTCGTCGGCCAGCTGAACAGCGGCGCGATCCTGGAGGGCGCGGAGAAATATCAGCGCATTGCCCAGACCATGGGCCTGCCGCGCGACAATCATTAATCCCCCATTTCGGAGTTTATCCCCATGTTCAACGGAGCCATTCTTGTCGGCGCGAGCGAGCGCCAGGGCGGCGAGCCCTTCTTCGCCATCGACCCGTCGACCGGCGCGAAGGGCGGGATCGCCTTTCACAACGCCTCGGCCGCCGATGTCGCGGACGCCTGCGCGCTGGCGGATGCCGCGTTCGAGAGCTTCTCCACGCTGACGCCCGACGCCCGCGCCGCCTTTCTGGAGGCGGTGGCCGACGGGATCATGGCCATTGGCGACCTGCTGATCACCACCGCCATGAGCGAGACCGGCCTGCCGCGCGGGCGGCTGGAAGGCGAGCGGGGCCGCACCGTCGGCCAGCTTCGCCTGTTCGCAGGCTATGTCCGCCAGGGCGACTGGCTGGACGCCACCATCGACAAGGCCTTGCCGGAGCGGCAGCCGCTGCCGCGCAGCGACCTGCGCCGCGTCAACCAGCCGGTCGGACCGGTCGCGGTGTTCGGCGCGTCCAACTTCCCGCTCGCCTTCTCGGTCGCGGGCGGCGACACCGCATCGGCCTTCGCGGCGGGTTGCCCGGTGGTGGTGAAGGGCCATCCGGCCCATCCCGGCACCGGCGAACTGGTCGCCCGCGCCATCGCCGCGGCGGTCGAGGCCAGCGGCCTGCATGAAGGCGTGTTTTCCTACCTGCCCGGCACGACCAACGACCTGGGCGGCGCGCTGGTGGCCGATCCGCGCATCAAGGCGGTGGGCTTCACCGGGTCGCGCGGCGGCGGCCTTGCCCTCATGAAGATCGCGGCCGGGCGCGACGAGCCGATCCCGATCTATGCCGAAATGTCGAGCATCAACCCGGTCGTGCTGCTGCCCGGCGCGCTGGCCGCCCGGGCCGAAGCGCTGGGCGCCGCCTTCGTCGGATCGCTGACGCTGTTTTCGGGCCAGTTCTGCACCAATCCCGGGCTGGTGATCGCGCTCGACAGCCCCGATCTGGACCGTTTCGTCGCTGCGGCGGCCCAGGCGCTGTCGGCCAATGCGGCGCAGGTCATGCTGACGCCCGGCATCCATGCCGCCTATGAAAAGGGCGTCGCGGCGCTGGCCGGGGCGGAGGGCGTCACCACCATCGCGCGCGGCGCGGCGGCGGACGGCGTCAATCGCGGCCAGCACGCGCTGTTCGCCGCCAGCGGCGAGCAGTTCCGCGCCAATCCGGCGCTGGCGCATGAAGTGTTCGGTTCCTCCTCCATCCTCGTCAAATGCGCGACGATCGAGGAGGTCATCGACACCATCGCCCGGATGGAGGGCCAGTTGACCGCGACGCTCCAGATGGACGACAGCGACCAGGCCGATGCCGCGAAGCTGCTGCCCACCCTGTCCCGCAAGGTCGGACGCGTGCTGGCGAATGGCTGGCCGACCGGGGTGGAAGTCACCCATGCCATGGTGCATGGCGGCCCCTTCCCCTCGACCTCTGACGGCCGTTCGACGTCCGTGGGCACGCTGGCGATCATGCGCTTCCTGCGCCCGGTCTGCTATCAGGACGTGGCCGACGCGGTGCTGCCGCCCGCCTTGCAGGCCGCCAATCCGTGGAAGCTCAACCGCCGTATCGAGGGCAGGCTGGAGATCGCCCGGTGATGCCGTCCGTGGATGAATCCATGATCCGGTCGCTGGTCCAGTTCGAGGAAGGCGGCCGCCGCGGCGTCGCCGCCCTCGACCGGACCGGCGCGGCCCGGCGCGTGGAGGGCGCAAGCTCCACCCGCGCGCTGGCGCTGGAGGCGATTGCGGCCGGGCAGGGCCTGGCCGCCATGGCGGAAGCGCGGCTGGGCGGGGCGGTGGACCTTTCCGCCGTCCGGCTGCTCTGCCCCATCGACCATGAGGATGCCGCGCACCTGCTGGTCGCGGGCACCGGCCTCACCCATCTCGGCTCGGCGGAAGGCCGCGACAAGATGCACAAGGCGGCCGCGTCGGGCGATCTGACCGACAGCATGCGCATGTTCCTGATGGGCGTGGAGGGCGGCAAGCCCGCCGACGGCGGCGTCGGCGCGCAGCCCGAATGGTTCTACAAGGGCGACGGCCAGATACTGGTCCATCCCGGCGAGGATTTCACCATGCCGGCCTTCGCGGAGGATGGCGGGGAGGAGCCGGAGGTCGCCGGCATCTACCTGATCGACGGGGACGGCGCGCCGGTTCGCCTCGGCTTTGCCATCGGCAATGAATTTTCCGATCATGTGACCGAACGCGGCAATTATCTGTGGCTTGCGCACAGCAAGCTGCGTCAGGCCGCGCTGGGCCCCGAACTGCTGCTGGGCGACCTGCCGGAGGACCTGCGCGGCACCAGCCGCATCGTCCGCAATGGCGTGACGGTGTGGGAAAAGCCCTTCCTTTCCGGCGAGACCAACATGTCCCACCGGATCGACAATCTGGAACATCATCATTTCAAATATGGCCTGTTCCGCCGTCCGGGCGACATCCATGTCCATTTCTTCGGCACCGCCACCCTTTCCTTTTCGGAAGGCTTCGCCGCGCAGGAAGGCGATGTGTTCGAGGTGGAGGCCGCGCCCTTCACCCTGCCCGTGCGCAACGGCCTGCGCCGCGCGGCGGACGAGGGCAAGACGAAGGTGAAAGTCCTATGACCATCAGGGCAGGCCTTGTGGGCCTGGGCAAGATCGCCCGCGACCAGCACCTTCCCGCCATCGCGAAGACCGGCGGCATAGACCTTGTCGCCGTCGCCAGCCGCAATGCGCGGGGCGAGGGCGTGAACAACTATCCCGATATGGACGCGATGCTGGCGGGGGAGCCGGACATGGACGCCGTGATCCTCTGCCAGCCGCCGCAGGTCCGATACCAGGCGGCGCGGCAGGCGATCCTGGCGGGCAAGCACGTCTTCCTGGAAAAGCCGCCGGGCGCCACCGTGTCGGAAGTGGAGGCGCTGATCGCCCTCGCCCGCGCGCAGGGCGTCACCCTTTATGCAAGCTGGCACAGCCGCTATGCCGCCGCGGTCGCGCAGGCGAAGGCGTGGGTGGCGGAGCGCACGATCCGGCACATCGACATCCAGTGGCGCGAGGATGTCCGCCACTGGCATCCGGGCCAGCCGTGGATCTGGGAAGCGGGCGGGTTCGGCGTGTTCGATCCGGGCATCAACGCCCTGTCGATCCTGACGGAGATCGTGCCGGAGCCGGTGACGATGCTGTCGGCCAGCCTGGAAGTGCCGGAGAACAGGGACGCGCCCATCGGCGCCGCGCTGAGCATGGCGACGGCGTCGGGCGCGACGGTCGAGGCCGTGTTCGACTGGCGCCAGACCGGCCCGCAGACATGGGACATCGCGGTCGAGACGGCGAATGGCAGCCTGCTGCTGTCGGAGGGCGGCAATATGCTGCGCCTGGACGGGGAAATCCAGATCAAGGCGCCGGACGAGGAATATCCGGCCATGTATCGCCGCTTCGTGGGGCTGGTCGAGGACCGGGCGATCGACGCCGACATCGCGCCGCTGCGTTTGGTGGCGGACGCCTTCCTTTGTGGGCGGCATTGCCCTACGACGGCCTTCGAGGACTGAACCGGGGGGGCCTGAACATTGGGAAGCGAGCGCAAGGACGTAACGGAACGCAAATTCGCGACGGACGAAGGCTCGCTTCGCATCCATCAGGCCATCGCCCGGCAATTGGGCACGGCGATCCTGATGGGCGTCCACAAGCCCGGCGACCTGTTCGAGGGGGAGATCGAGGCGTCGGAGCGGCTTCACGTATCCCGCACCGCCTATCGCGAGGCGGTGCGCATCCTGATCGCCAAGGGAATGCTGGAAAGCCGGCCCAAGGCCGGTACCCGCGTGCTGCCGCGCAGCCGATGGAATGTGCTGGACCCGGAAATGCTCGCCTGGATGTTCGCGGGGGAGCCGGACCGCGACTTCATCCGCGACCTGTTCGAACTGCGCGGCGTGATCGAACCGGCGGCGGCCGAATTCGCGGCGCGGCGGCGGACCGACGAGCAACTGGCGATCATGGCGCGGGCGCTGGACGAGATGGAAAAGCACGGCCTTTCGACGCCGGAAGGGCGGGCGGCGGACCAGCGTTTCCATCATGCGGTGCTGGCGGCGACGCATAATGACGCGCTCGCCGCGCTGGCCAGTTCGGTGGGGGCGGCGGTGAGTTGGACCACCACCTTCAAGCATCGCAAGAAGCTGCTGCCGCGCGATCCCCTGCCCGATCACAAGGCGGTCTATCGCGCCATCGCCACCCGCGACACGGCCGCCGCGCGCAACGGCATGGTGGAGTTGCTGCGGCTGGCCATGGCGGACATGGACGTGGTCATGACGGAACCCGGCAAGCTTTAACAGGGCGTAGAAAAGCGGGCGCCGGCTTTCCGGGCGATGCCGTGGAGGGCCGACCCGGCCGGGTCGGGCGCCGTCAGTTCACCGGGGCCCGCCGCCTGTAGCTGAGCGCTTCGGCCACATGGACGCGCCCGACGCGATCCGCCCCCGCCAGATCGGCGATGGTCCGCGCCACGCGCAGCACGCGGGTATAGCCCCGCGCCGACAGCTTCATCGCCGCAGCCGCCTGCGCCAGCAGTTCGCGCCCGGCCTGATCCGGCCCGGCGACATCCTCCAGCCGCTCTCCATCGACCTCCGCATTGGTGCGCAGCGACGTCCCTTCATAGCGGCGCGTCTGCACGGCCCGTGCGGCGGCGACCCGGACCGCGACCTCCGCCGATCCTTCGGCGGGCGGGGGCAGGACCAGGTCCGCCGCCGTCACCGCCTGCACCTCCACATGCAGGTCGATGCGGTCGAGCAGCGGTCCCGACACCTTGGCCTGATAGTCCGCCGCGCAGCGGGGGGCGCGGGAACAGGCCAGCGCCGGATCGCCCAGATGGCCGCAGCGGCAGGGGTTCATCGCCGCCACCAGCTGCACCCGCGCCGGGAAGGTGACATGCGCATTGGCCCGCGCCACGGTGACTTCCCCCGTCTCCAGGGGCTGCCGCAGCGAATCGAGCACCGTCCGCTGGAATTCGGGCAGTTCGTCGAGGAACAGCACGCCCAGATGCGCCATGCTGACCTCGCCCGGCCGCGCCTTGTGCCCGCCGCCGACCAGCGCCGCCATGGAGGCGCTGTGATGCGGATTGCGGAAGGGACGGGCGCGGCTGATCCGGCCGCCCTCCAGCGTGCCGGCGACGCTGGCCACCATGGAGGTTTCCAGCGCCTCGCCCGGCGTCAGTTCGGGCAGGATGCCGGGCAGGCAGCTCGCCATCAGCGACTTGCCCGCGCCGGGCGGGCCGACCATCAGCAGATTATGGCCGCCCGCCGCCGCGATCTCCAGCGCGCGCTTGGCGCTTTCCTGCCCCTTGACCTGCCTGAGGTCCGCGGTCCGGATCGGCGGCTCCACCTGCCCGGGCTGCGGCGGCGAGAGGGCGGCGGCGCCCTTGAAATGGTTGAGGATGGCCAGCAGGTCGGGCGCGGCGATCACCTCCACCTGACCGGCCCAGGCGGCTTCGGCGCCCTGCGCCACCGGGCAGACGAGGCCCAGTTCCCGCTCCCCCGCATGGAGCGCGGCGAGCAGCACGCCGGGCGTCGGAGCGATGCGGCCGTCCAGACCCAGCTCGCCCACGACGACATAGCCCGCCAGCGTCTCGGCATCGATCACGCCCATGGCGCCGAGCAGGGCCAGCGCGATGGGGAGGTCGAAATGCGACCCCTCCTTGGGAAGGTCGGCGGGCGAGAGGTTCACGGTGATCCGCTTGGGCGGCAGCGAAAGGCCGATGGCGGCGATGGCGTTGCGCACCCGCTCCCGGCTTTCCGCGACCGCCTTGTCCGGCAGGCCGACGACGATGAAATTGGGAAGGCCGGGAACGAGCTGGCACTGAACCTCCACGCCGCGCGCTTCCAGCCCCAGATAGGCGACCGTCGATACCGTCGAAACCAATGATGTTCCCCCATGCCCCGGACGGCCTCCATGGCGCTCCCGCGAGGGCAGGAGTGCCGCGTCAGGGGCCGAACCGGGTTCCTGCCTTCGCAGGAACAGGGAGGCATTTCAATCTCTTGGTGATGGTGGACGGATCAGCCCTCTTCCGGGCGGCCCTTGAAGCCCTGCGCCACGACATACCATTCGACGCTGCCCTTGCGGCTGGCGGGCGGCTTGGCATGCTTGATCGTGGTGAAATGCCTTTTGAGGATGGCGAGCAGGTCGGCGTCGGTGCCGCCCGCGAACACCTTGGCCACGAAAGTGCCGCCCTTGCGCAGATTCTCCACCGCGAACATGGCCGCCGCCTCGACCAGCCCCATGGTGCGCAGATGGTCGGTCGCGGCATGGCCGACGGTGTTCGCCGCCATGTCGGAAATGACCAGATCGGGCGCGTCGCCCAGCGCCTCCGCCAGCAGGGCGGGCGCGCTGTCGTCCATGAAGTCCATCTGGAACAGGGTGACGCCCGGAATGGGATCGGTCGGCAGCAGGTCGATGCCCACCACCTTCGCCTTGGGGCAGAGTTTCCGCACCACCTGCGCCCAGCCGCCAGGCGCCACGCCCAGGTCGACCACCGCGCGGGACCCCTTTACGAAATGGAACTTCTCGTCCAGTTCGATCAGCTTGAAGGCGGCGCGGCTGCGCCACCCCTCCGCCTTGGCGCGGCGGACATAGGGGTCGTTCAACTGGCGTTCGAGCCAGCGGGTGGACTGTGCCGTCCGCCCCTTCGCCGTCTTGACCCGCACCTTGCCAGCACCGGTACCTCTCACAGGGGGCCTCTCACATCTTCACTCCGTCGCGGTCCATCAGGCCGCGCAATATGCCCTCGCGAATGCCGCGATCAGCCACGCCCAGGCGCTGGGCGGGCCAGATGTCGAGGATGGATTCCAGGATGGCGCAGCCCGCAACGACCAGATCGGCCCGCTCCGTCCCGATGCAGGGCAGCTTCTGCCGCTCCGCCAGGGGCATGGAGGACAGCCGCGCCGAAATCGCTCGCATCGACGTCGACGGCACGATCAGCCCGTCGATCGCCTGCCGGTCGTAGCGCGGCAGGTCGAGATGCAGGCTGGCCAGCGTCGTCACCGTGCCCGACGTGCCGAGCAGGCGGATATCCGCCTGCGGAGCCGGCAGGCGGCGGGCCAGCGGCGCGAAGGCATCCGCCACGCGGGCGCGCATCCGGGCATAGGCGGACAGCCGGTCCATGGGATCGGCATGGTCGAAAGGCTCGCTCTCCGTCAGGGAGACCACGCCCCAGGGGGCGCTCACCCAATCGACGATATGCGGCGCGCCGGCGCGATTGGCGTCCACCAGCACCAGTTCGGTCGAGCCACCGCCAATGTCGAAGATGAGCGCGGGGCCGTCGCCCGGCTCCAGCAGCGCGTGGCAGCCGAGCACCGCCAGCCGCGCCTCTTCCTGCGCGCTGATGATGTCGAGGGCGATGCCGGTTTCCCGATAGACGCGCTGGATGAATTCGGCCCCGTTGGAGGCGCGGCGGCACGCCTCCGTCGCGACCGAGCGGGCCAGGGTGACGTGCCGGCGGCGCAGCTTGTCGGCGCAGACCGACAGGGCGGAAATCGCGCGCTCTATGGCGGCGTCGCTGATCCGGCCGGAAGCGGCAAGCCCCTCCCCCAGCCGCACGATTCGCGAAAAGGCGTCGACGACGATGAAGCCGTCCGCCGATGGCTTGGCGATCAGCAGGCGGCAATTATTGGTGCCAAGGTCGATGGCCGCGTAGGACCGGCGTCCGCGCAGCGGATGAGGCAAAAGGCCCCGCGATTTCGACGGGGGAGTGAGGGCCGCAGCCTTGCTCCCATTGCCCTGACCGGAACGGACCCCCTTGCCCGAAATTCCGCCGGCCGGGCCGGAACTCTGCGGCGATGGGCGGCTGTGCTGCACCATGGCCGTATCTCTTTTCTTCTTCGCCAGCGCCGAAAAGCGCCGGAACTTGGCGACAAGAGTAGGCAAAGGAACAGGAAAGCGCAAGGCGGGGCGGACAGCCCCCTCAGACAAGCGGCATGAGGGCCGCGACGATCCACCGTTCCTCGGCGCGCAGCACGCCCCAGGCGCGGGCGGCGGCGCGGCTGTCCATCACCTCCACGCCGATGCCGCGCCCCTCCAGTTCGCGCACGAAGGCGCGCGGCGGCTGGCGCAGGGCGGCGCCCGTGCCGACCAGCAGGAATTCCGGCTGGACGTCGAGGTCGAACAGGTCGCCCAGATGCGCCACCGTCAGCGCATCGACGGGCGGCGCATCCTGCCAGGCGAGCGCCCGCACCGGGGAGAGCAGCAGGCCTTCGGGAAAGACATCGTCGCGGACCCGAAAACCCCGCCCCTGAAAGCCGGTGACGATCGGCCCCTGCCCCGATTCATCGCGGCGCAGCTCTATGCCGGAGCGGTTCCCGTTCAGGGTCGCGCCCCGTCGTCGCGCGGGCCCATCCGCTCGGCCTGGGCGGCGATATTGACCTTGCTCGCCTTCTTCTCCGCCGTGGCAGGCGACAGGCCCAGGCTGATGAGCAGCGAGGAGGAGACATAGACCGACGAATAGGTGCCGACGATGATGCCCAGCATCATGGCCGCGGTGAAGCCGCGCAGCACATGGCCGCCCAGCAGCAGCAGCGCGCCCAGCGCCAGCAGCACCGTGACCGAGGTCATGACCGTGCGCGGCAGCGTTTCGTTGACCGACAGGTCGATCAGCGACTTCATGTCCATCTTGCGATATTTGCGCATATTTTCGCGGATGCGGTCGTCGATCACCATCTTGTCGTTGATCGAATAGCCCACGATGGTCAGCACGGCGGCGACGATGTTGAGGTCGAATTCGAGCTGGGTGATGGCGAAGAAGCCCAGCGTCATCAGCACGTCGTGCATGATCGCGACGAAGGTCGAGACGCCGAACTGCCATTCATAGCGGAACCAGGAGAAGATCGCGATGCCGATCACCGCCAGCATCACCGCCAGCACGCCGTTCTGGATCAGTTCGCCCGACACCTTGCCCGACACCGTGTCGTAGCGGGAGAAGGTGACGCCGGGGAATTCCGCCGTCATCGCCTTGCGCGCCTTTTCGACGATGGCGTTGGCCGCGCCAGCGCCGCCCTGTTCCGGCAGAGGGAGGCGGATCTGCACCGTTTTCGGATCGCCGAACTGCTGGAGCGAACCGTCGCCGACGCCCAGGCGGTCGATTACCGTGCGCACCTTGTCGGTCTGCGGCGGCGTTTCGAACTTCGCCTCGATCATCAGGCCGCCGACAAAGTCGACGCCCAGGTTCAGCCCCTTGTAGAAGGTCGCGCCGACCGCCAGCACCGTCAGCAGCGCCGTCAGGGCAAAGGCCCAGTGGCGCAGCTTGACGAAGCCGATATTGGTGTTGTCCGGGACGAGCTTAAGCAGTTTCATGTTTCTCTCCGCCCGTCAGATGTGGATTTCGGTCGGGCGCTTGGCGCGGACCCAACGCGACACCAGCAGGCGCGTGAAGGTGACGGCGGTGAACACGCTGGTCGCGATGCCGATCAGCAGCACGATCGCGAAGCCCTTGACCGGTCCCGACCCCAGAGCGAGCATGATGCCGCCGGCAATGGCATGGGTCACGTTCGCTTCGAAAATGGTGCGGCTGGCTTCCTTATAGCCATGTTCGATCGCCTGCACGACCCCGCGCCCGCGCCGCCGCTCCTCGCGGATGCGCTCATAGATCAGCACGTTGGCGTCGACCGCGGTGCCGATGGTCAGCACGAAACCGGCGATGCCCGGCAGCGTCAGCGTCGCGCCCAATATGCCCATGACGCCCAGGATCACCAGCACGTTGATGGCGACGGCGAGGTTGGCGTACATGCCGAAGCGGCCATAGCTCATGAACATGAAGGCCGCGACCGCCGCCACCGCGATCACCGAGGCGAGCAGGCCCGCGCGGATCGAATCGGCGCCGAGTTGCGGGCCGACCGTGCGTTCCTCCACCACGGTCAGCGCGACGGGCAGCTTGCCCGAACGCAGCGCGATCGCAAGCTGGTTGGCGCTTTCGACGGTGAAGCTGCCGCTGATCTGCGCGCTGCCGCCCAGGATCGGCTCGTTGATGTTCGGCGCGGACAGCACCTTGCCGTCGAGGATGATGGCGAAGGGACGGTTGACGTTCTGCGACGTCACCTGGCCGAATTTGCGCCCGCCCGCACCGTTGAAGCGGATGTTGACGATCGGCTCGTTGCCCTGCTGGTTATAGCCCTGCTGCGCGTCGGTCAGATCCTCGCCCGACACCATGACCTGCCGGTAGACGGCGATCACCGGCGGGCCGGCGGGATTTGTGGGATAGGGCAGCACTTCGCTGCCCACAGGCGCGCGGCCCTGCGCCACCTCGGCGGGGTTGGCGTTGACGTCGACCAGCTTGAATTCCAGCTTGGCGGTCTGGCCCAGCAGGTCCTTCAGCGCCCTGGGGTCCTGAAGGCCGGGCACCTGCACGACGATGCGGTTGTCGCCCTGCTGCTGGATGGTCGGTTCGCGCGTGCCCATTTCGTCGATGCGCTTGCGGATCACCTCGGTCGCGACTTCCATCGCGCCCTTCACCGCATTGTCGATGCCCGCCTTGGTCGGGGTGATGACGATGGTGGAGCTGTTCACCACCTCCACATTGAAATCGCGCTGGCCGGTGAGACCCGCACCCTGGGTCAGCGGCCGGATGCGCTCGACGGCAGCATCGACCTGCGACGGGTTGCGCACCATGAAGCTCAATTTCCCGTCGCGGCTGGAAATATCCCCGATCGCGATCTTCGTGTCGCCCCGGCGCAGTTCCGTGCGGACCTGCTCCTCCATATTGGCGATGCGCTGCTTCGCCACGTCCTGGGTCGAGGCTTCGAGCAGCAGGTGGCTGCCGCCCGACAGGTCGAGGCCCAGATTCACGCGGGTCTGCATGAATTTGGGCAGTTGCCCGACCACCGTGTCCGGCAGGAAGCTCGGCACGGCGCAGGCTATGCCGATCAGCAGCGGCAGCAGGATCGCGACGACCGCCCAGCGAGGGAAATTCAGCATGGGTGGGGCTCAGTCGTTCGCGGGCTTGGCGGTGGCGGGATCGATCACGTCGGTCAGGGTGGACTTCACCGCCTTCACCTTCATGCCCGGCGCCAGTTCGACTTCGGCGTAGAATTCGTCGACGCGCACCACCTTGCCGACCAGACCGCCGCCGGTCACGACCTGATCGCCCTTCTTCACGGCGTCGATCTTGGCCTTGTGCTCCTTCATCTTCTTTTGCTGCGGACGGATCAGCAGGAAATAGAAGACGACGAAGATGAGGACCAGCGGGGCCATCTGAACCAGCATGGAGGCGCCGGACGATTCCCCGCCCGCAGTCTGGGCAAAGGCTGGAGATATGAACATGCTTGGGACTTTCGCCTTATTCTCTTGTCCAGTCGCGGGCGCCGATAAACGCCCACAGATCAAGGGCGCGCGGCTAACACAGATCGCACGGCGGAGGCAACATGATTAGGGTTTCCGACGAATGCGCAAAAAGCCTGCATCGAATGGCTTGCATATTCCCCAAACTGCTTCTAATTGCGCCGCTCCGGTCGGGACGTAGCGCAGCCTGGTAGCGCATCACACTGGGGGTGTGGGGGTCGGAGGTTCGAATCCTCTCGTCCCGACCAATATTTCAATGACTTAGCCAATACTTTTACCCCGTCGGGGGCCACCATATTCGCTCTGGTGGTGCGCCGGTGGTGCAAACATAATTTTGGCGATTGCCACGCAGTGCATCTCAACGCCTCGGCTTCGCACGCGCCCGGCACCCTTCCGATTGAAGATTCGCCTTACTCTGCTTATGCCAGCCGATAGATGCGAGAGCAGTTGCCTCTTCGCCCCGCCGAGTTCGTCAAAATTCGGGATGGCTATATTGCGTTTCTGAAACGACCAGCAGGAACGGCCTTGACTGCCATCATCCCGACAAGTGTGCTCGGCGCGATGGCATCGGCGGCGAAGCGCGGACGCAAACGTCGCAACGGGCTCCACTTAGCGCAATTAGCCTCGGTAGTCGTCGTATTGCTAGCTGTGGTCCTGATCGCTGCTCAGGATCGGATCGCACAAGGCAGCGGTTTGGTCCTCCTTTTTGCTGGAGGCTGCACCTTCGTATGGGCGCGCAAACGCGCCAAGGTGCGCGATGAACCGGAAATCGAAGAAATCCTCACCGAGCCGGATGAAACGCTGGCGCGTAATCTACGGGCACTTGACGACTTTCGAAAACAGATCGCCAGCGGCGACATCTCATGCGTCGAGCGACTTCCCGATGGGAACCTTAAGCCCGTTACGAAGAGCGCCCTTCGGGCATTTCTTGCCGATCACGGCACGCTTCTCATTGTCAGCCGGGATCAAAACCTTTGGCAATGCATCCCGCACCGTCCAATTCCCATGAGCGAATTGCTGGTCAAGCTGGGCGGTCGCGTTGCCCCTGCCCTCGTCACCTCCAGAACATTGCTCGACACCGCCGACGGCGACTTATTCGACCGCCGCATAAAGTGGCTTCTTGCCCATTCCGAAGCAGACCGCCGTGCAAACTCTTTCCGCGAGGCGATCCAGATCATCATAGCTTTGCGACGCCCCGAACTCGACGGACTGACGTTCGAACGAAAAAAGGAAATCCTTAGCAAAGAGAGGATTAGCGATAGCCGGATGGAGAAAATCCATGCTGGCGTCTATCCAGCCTTCAACAATTATCTGCGCCAATTGCCCATGCATGAATTCCCGTGAATGCGGAACTGAATAGCGTCCAGCGCCTCCCAAAGCCACGTCCTGCACTCCAACCAGTGAAAAGGACGCCTACATGCCCCCTGATCGCAACCAACTCCTTACTGTCGTGGACGTGCTCAACGTCACCGGTTTCAAATCTCGGACCACCCTCTATCGCCGCGCCCGCAACGGCAGCTTTCCAAGCCCCTGCCACATTGGCTCTGGCAAAATTCGATGGCGATCCGGCGATGTCGAGGATTGGCTGAACAGCCTTCAACCCCGCCGCTACTGAACTAAACCGTAGATGCTTCCCGGCTCCGGTCTAATGGCTGGGCGGGCCCGTCGCGTCTGCATCTCGCGAAACGATGAACCACCGCAATCGTGGTTTCACGAAAGGACGACTCATGCCTTCAATCCGCAACAGCATCGATTGGCTGGCCGCACGGCTGCGGGGCCAGTCCCATGTCACGCTGCGCTTCACGGTCCATCAGCGGCTTGCGCCCATGGTCGAACCGCTGATCGAGCGGCTGCTACCCTTCAATGATGATGGTGAAACTTACCGCTGTTCGATCAGCCACTGGATGCTCAATGAACGCCCCGTTCTGCACACCCACCGTGGCGTCGTATCGACCCTGCGGGTGGATGGCCCCCTGCAGGATGCAGGTGGGACCTATCTCCCGCTAGGCGGACTGATCGAAGCCCCGCACGTCACCGCGCATCTCGATCCCATCACGGTAAGGCAGCTCGACAGGCGGTTGCAGGATGCCATCGATGAAGTGACCCAGAATTGGATCATCGAACACGGCCTTTATGACCAGCCCCGTCAGCGCCGGGAGATCGATCGCCCCAAGGCCGACCGCGAAGCCAAGCGTGTCATCGCCGCTTGGGTAAGGGCCACCACCCCTGACGCACCGGGCGAAGCCTGCCGGGAAGGATCGGACCATGCCTGATCCGGTCGCCCAACGGACAAAGTCGCAGGGCTGCGATGCTACGCATCGAGCCGACAATTCAGATACACACCTCACGCACGGGTGCATCCAGCATTTCTGCGGGTTTGACAGGATGCGGATAGCATCTCGTCAAACGGGAGGACACGAGAACGGCGCAATTGCGCCGTTCCTCGCGATGGCGAATAGCATCTCGCCAGGAGCGGTGCGATGAGCGCCCGCGCCCAGACCGTGCGGCTCTCTCCGGCCCAGCACCGCACCCTTGCCGGCTTTGCCAGACAACGCGGACTGAGCGAATATGCCATGCTCGCCCGCGTCGTGGACATGGGGCTGGCTGCCCTCGTCCAGGGGACAAGTGGAGGGATCGACGCCCGCGAGATCGTCACCGAACTGGCATCGGTCGGTACGCGCATCGTGGATGTGGAGCGGATGCTGGACCGCGCGTTGTTCACCGCCTGCGCTGCCTATTGCTACGCCCGCAGCGCCGCCAGTGGCGCGCGCAAGAGCGACGCGATCCTCACCGAGGAGATCACAGCCGCCTATAATCGCCAGCGGGGCCTTGCGCGGGAGAACCGGCCATGACCCGCCCCGACGATCGCCGCAACCATGCCGATGCCCTACGCAAGCATCATCTCAGCACGCAAGGCGCCCGTCTCAAGCGGCAGGCCCTCGTCATGCTGGCCTCGGTTGCTCTCGGCGGACTGACACTGCCCAACATGATGCTGGGCCGCGACGCGATGCTCGCCACCGGCACCTACTACTGGGCCAGGACCAAGCTCTGGGCCGTGTCCGGCTGGGAGGCGGACACAGGGATCGACGTTCACTATCCCGACCATATCGAGGAAGGGCGATCGGCACGCCAGATCATCGCCCACCCCTATTTTCGGCGGCGCGTCGATCTTGTCTGGGCCTGGGCCATATGGGGATGTTGGCTTGGCTTCAGCACCTGGCTCGTGGGCCTGATTGCGTCACGCGGCGCGTTGGGGCGGCGGCGCGAGCGCCTGCTGGCCGATCGCTGGATCGGCGGAACGCAAGTGGTGGACGAGAAGCAACTGGCCAGGCTGACCGGCAAGGAGGCTGACGCCCGCACCCTGTTGATCGGCAAGGTTCCTATCCCCGCTCGTCTGGAAACACGCCACATGGCGATGATCGGCACGACGGGCAGCGGCAAGACCACAGCCTTGCGCCAGTTGCTCGATCGCATCGAGACGCGCGGCGAAGCCGCGCTGGTCTACGACACCAGCGGCGAATTCATCGCGCACTATTATGATCCGGCGCGCGGCGACGTGATCCTCAATCCGTTTGACGCCCGCTGCGCCTTCTGGTCGCCCTTCGCCGAGATCGCCCATCCGGCCGATGCCGACCGCATCGCCCACCAGCTCATCACCGAGACCGGGCAACACGACAGCGATGTGTGGCTCGATACCAGCCGTATCCTTGTCGCCAACATGATCCGGGCCTTGTGGCAGGAGAACAGGCGCACCCTCCCCGACCTGCTCCATGCGCTGAAGAACCGCCCCAAGGATGACCTCAAGGAATGGCTCGCCACCAGTTCGTCGGCGCGGACTTTTGCCGACGATGCCGACCGGGCCACGGGCAGTGTGCTGTTCATGCTGGCCAAGGCAGCGGACCTGATCCAGTTCCTGCGCGCTGAGGATGGCAAGACCAAGCCCTTCGCCTTCCGCAAGTTCATTGAAGCGCTCGACCGGCATCCCGGTGCGCTGCCCTGGATATTCGTGCCGAGGAAGGAGGACTATTTCGAGGCGTCGAAGCCCCTGCTCGCCTGCTGGCTAGAATGCGCGGCCAGCGCCGTGCTGGGCCTGCACCCTTCCGAGGACCGGCGCATCTGGTTCGTGCTGGACGAACTGGCCGACCTGCCCCGTGTCGACAATCTGGCGCGGCTGCTGCCCGAGGGCCGCAAGTTCGGCGCTGCGGTCGTGCTGACCTTCCAGGCGCTGGGGCAGATGCAGCACCGTTATGGGCCGCAGATCGCCGAATCCATGCTGGGCTGCTGCAACACCAAGCTGTTCCTGCAAACCATCGACAGCGACACACGGCAATGGGCCAGCCAGACCATTGGCGATTGCGAGATGGAGATCCGCACCAAGACAGACATGCTGGGTGACGGCGCCGAGGGCCACCGCATCAACTTGGGCAGAATGCGCGAGGTGCGGCCCGCCATTATGGAGAGCCAGCTCCGCCTTGCGCGGCATGAGGGATATCTCCTGCTCCCCGACGGCTTGCCGGTGGCGAGGATCAGGCTGACCGCCGATCATATCGCGCGGCGCGGCGATCCCCACCAGCCGGGGTTCATCGCCGCCGATCCGTCGACCATGCTCTGGGGGCAGGCCTCGCAAGCTGTGCCACCATCACCGGAGCCGTCACCGTCCCCGAAGCCCGACAGTGAGGGACCGGTGTGATGGTAGCTTCCGTTTCTGCCCTCACCAGTTCAGCGCAGGCCAGCAGCTATTATGAGGCCGACGACTATTATGCCGAGGCCGGGCTATCGCCCTCCCAATGGCGGGGCCAGGGTGCGGAGGCGCTGGGCCTGTCCGGCGAGGTGGATCGCGATCAGTTCCGCGCCTTGCTAGACGGCAAGGTTGGCGACCAGCAGCTTGGTACGTTCCGCGACGGGCAGTTGGAGCATCGCCCCGGCTGGGACGTGACCTTGAGCGCCCCCAAGTCGGTGTCGATCATTGCCGAGGTTGCGGGCGACCGGCGGTTGATCGAAGCGCATGGGCAAGCCGTTAAAACAGCGCTGGCCCATGTCGAACGCCATATGGCGGCCACCCGCATCCGCGATGGCGGCACGGTCGCCCGCGAGGCGACCGGCAATCTGGTGATCGCGAGCTTCCAGCACGGCACCAGCCGCGCCCAGGACCCTCAGCTTCATACCCACAATGTCATCATGAACGCGACGCAGGGCGAGGATGGCGCGTGGCGCAGCCTCGAACCGCGCGCGATCTACCAGCTTCAGAAGCAGATCGGGGCGATCTACCGGCAGGAACTGGCGCTGAAGGTCCGGGAACTGGGCTATGAGATCGAGGCGGGAAAGGATTCCCTGTTCGAGATCAGGGGTGTTTCCACCGCAGTCATCGAGGCGTTCAGCACCCGCAGCGCGGAGATCGAGGCGGCATTGGCGGAGCGCGGTACGTCCCGCGACACGGCAAGCGCCATCGAGAAGCAGGTTGCCACGCTCGATACCCGCGAGGCCAAGTTTGCCGCCGATCATGGGAGCCTTGTTGTGGAGTGGCGGGAGACAGCGGCCAAAGCGGGGTTTGGCGCCGAGGCAAGACTGGCGATGGTCAGAGAGGCCGAAGCGAAGGCCGCCGATCCTGCCCATCGCGCGGCCATGGAATTGCAGGGCGACGGCTCCGCCGTCCGCGCCGTCGTCCATGCCGCCGACAAGCTGGGCGAGCGGCAGTCGGTATTCTCAGCCGCCGCCTTGCAAGAGGAGGCTGGACGGATCGCACTGGGCAAGATCGGGTACGCCCAGATCGGGGCGGCCATCGATGCCGCGACGAAACAGGGCGGCTTGATTGACCGCTCCCATATCGACCGGCGTGGGGCGGAGTTCGCCGGGTTTACCACCCGTCAGAATGTTGAGACTGAAGCCAGGATGCTTCGGATCGAGGCCGAGGGGCGCGGCGGGCTTGCCTCCATCGCCTCGCCGCTTGCCGCCGCCAAGGCTGTCGCCAGCACAGCGGCGCAGGCCGAGCGCGCAGGTCATGGCTGGAATCCCGATCAGCGCGCCGCCACCGAGCAGCTTCTGACCAGCCGCAACCGGATCACCGCCGTCCAGGGCTATGCCGGCACCGCCAAGACCACGACCGTGCTGGCGACCTTCGCCCGCGAAGCCAAAGCGCGGGGGATAGCCGTGACGGCCTTGGCTCCGACCGCGTCGGCGGCGATGGTATTGGGCGAGGCGCTGGGCACGCGCGGCGATACCGTGGCGCGGCACCTGTTGTCGCCAGAGCGGGCTGATCCCACCCGGCCCGCCGCGTGGATCGTGGACGAGGCATCCCTGTTGTCGGCGCGCGATACCGCGCGGCTGTTCGACCTCGCCGCGAAGCATGACGCCCGAATCGTGCTGGTCGGAGACGTGAAGCAGTTGGGGTCTGTCGAGGCGGGTGCGGCCTTCGTCCAATTGCAGGGCGCTGGCATGGAAACCGCCAAGCTGGCCGAGATCGTGCGGCAGACCAATCTTGCCACCAAGGAGGCTGTGCTGGCGTCAATCGAGGGGGATGCCAGGAAAGCCATGGCCGCGCTCGATCAGGGTGGTGGGCAGATCATCGAGGAAGCTGACCGAGACACACGCTTCGTGGCCATTGCCGAGCGGTATGCGGCGTTGGACAAGGCTGAGCGTGCCCACACGATCGTCATCGAGCCATCGCGCGAGGGGCGCGATGCGTTGACCGCCGACATTCGCGCCGCGCTCCGCGCATCGGGGGCGCTGACGGGGCCTGCCGTCCCGGTGGAATCCCTCGTCAACAAGGGGCTGACCCGTGCGGAGGCGCGCGATCCGTTGAGTTACGACAAAGGGGATGTAGTGCGCTTCACCCGCGACTATGCCGACAAGGGTGTGACGCGGGGCGCAGCCTACCACGTCGAGAGCATCGATCCGGCCAAGGCCGCCATCGCGCTCAAGACCGAGGATGGGCGTGAGGTGGACTGGCGCTTGCGGCAATGGGGTGCGGGGCATGCCCAGGCCTTCTCAGCCCAGCCCATCGACCTGAAAGCCGGCGATGCCATCCGGTTTACCCGCAATGACCGGGAGGCGGGTCGGATCAATGGCGCGCGCGCCGAGGTGATCGCCGTGGATCAGCAGGCCCGCACCGCCACCATCCAGACCGGGCGAGGAACGAACGAGACGCTTCATCTCGATTCTGCCCGCGACCGGCACATCGCCCATGGCTATGTTGATACCGCCTTCGCCGCCCAAGGGCGGACTGCCGATCACGTCATCATCCATGCCGACAGCAAGTCGACCAATCTGGTCGACCAGAAGTCCTTCTATGTGGGGATATCCCGGGCCAAGGAGTCCGCGACCATCTTCACCAACGATCGCAGCAAGCTAGTCGCTGCGATCAATGAGCGGGCTGGCCAAGTGCAGACTGCTATCGCTCAGACTGCGGCATCGGGACTGGCGGCGGGCAACGCGAAAGGAGCTGGTCTGGGATAAGGCTTGGCTTACGCCCACGCGCCTGCTCGAAAAGCGTAAATAGACTACCTTATTTTGCTTTCCCTTCCACCCAACGGCCGCAACTCGCCAGCCCAGTTCCATGAGTACGTCGAGCTTTCTGGCGCCCCTTTCAACGTTGGCGGCGAATTTCGCCGCGCCCAATCAAATGCCCTGTCTAATCTACTAATCAGAGGGAGTGACGGGTAATTCTGTCTTCATATCGGCTGCATTTTCGTGACCGAGAATAGAAGTTATCGGACAGGAGATTGACTGAGGAAGCCATCGCGTACGACATAGGAGTCCCAGTCCAGACCGCGCGAGAAATCGCCGCCCTGCGCGTTCAACTCGTCTTCGACGAGGAAAGTCATGACCTCGGTGAGACCGAACGGCGTTGGAGTCGAGAATTGCTGGAAGGCTTGGGCTTCCTCGGACCGGCGCGTGTGCGTCGGCAGCAAACCGATGCTCTTGCCGAGCGCGGCGAGCCGTTCAGCCGGAGACGAGGCCTTGCGAGCGGCTTTCCGTATTTGCGCAGGAAGAGCACCGTCGCCGTCTCGCAGGCGTTGTAGGCCGCCCTCCAGCCTCAGGCGCTGGTGGCTTCAAAGGCACTGAAGGCCTGCTTTATAGGTGAGCGCAAGATCGCGGCGTCGATCGTGCCGCCTTGTTTGAGATGAGGAAGGAGAGGGCAAGCGGCGGCGAGAATGACGGCGGCTGGAGGCCCGTCGGGCGTGAGCGGAAGCGAAGCCGCCAGAGCGGCTCCAGAGACGGGAGCGTGAAGCATGAAAGATACCTCGTCAAAGCGGGAGACGGAGGAGCCGACCCAGCGCTCTCTCTCGACCGAACGGGCTCAACCCGTCCCGGCCAACCTCTCACTCTCTGGATCACGCGCCAGAATCTTATGCGTTAACACCATTGCAAGAAGTAAGTAGGATCCGGCATTCCGGTGATGCTGGGCATTTGACCAGACCCGCCCCCCGCTGAGGTTACATTATACTCGAGCAACTACAAGCCCAGGCGCTACTTAAAGCTTTTCGAGGAGTTCTGGTACGATCGTATAGAGATCGCCGACGAGGCCGATGTCCGCGATCTGGAAGATGGGGGCATCCTCATCCTTGTTGATCGCGATGATGGTCTTGGAATCCTTCATGCCCGCAAGGTGCTGGATGGCGCCGGAGATGCCGACCGCCATATAGACGTCGGGTGCGACGATCTTGCCGGTCTGGCCGACCTGATAGTCGTTGGGGACATAGCCTGCGTCCACCGCGGCGCGGCTGGCGCCCACCGCCGCCCTCAGCCTGTCGGCGAGCGGAAAAATGGTGGCCTCGAAGGTTTCGCTGTTCTTAAGCGCCCTGCCGCCCGACACGATCACCTTGGCATTGGTGAGTTCGGGACGTTCCGACTTCGCGATTTCCGCGTTCACGAATTTGGAAAGCTCCGCGTTGCCGGTAGAGGCAACCGCCATGATCTCACCCGATCCGCCTTCAGCGTCTACTTTCACAAAGGCGGTGCCGCGCACGGTGATCACCAGCTTGCTGTCGCTGGTTCGCACGGTGGCGATGGCGTTGCCCGCATAGATGGGACGGGTGAAAGTATCGGCTCCTTCGACCGACAGGATTTCGCTGATCTGCATGACGTCAAGCATCGCGGCGACACGCGGCGCGATATTCTTGCCGGTCGTTGTCGCGGGTGCGACGAACGCATCATGATCGCTCATAAGTGCTACGATCAACGGCGCGACATTTTCGGGCAATGCATGTTCGAATGCCGCATCGTCGGCGACATGGATCGTGCCTACGCCGGCGATCTTCGCGGCGGCCGCGGCCACGGCCCCTACGCCCGATCCGGCAACCAGCAGATGAACCTCGCCTAGCTTGGTGGCGGCGCTCACCGCCGGAAGGGTCGCATCCTTCATCAGGCCAGCTTCATGCTCTACCCATACAAGCGTCTTCATGCTGCAACTCCCAATGCCTTGAGCTTGGCAACCAATTCATCAACGTCTGCGACCTTAATCCCTGCGGTCCGTTTAGGCGGCTCGCTGACGGTGAGGGTGGTCAGGCGTGGCGCGATGTCGATATCGTAATCGCCGGGCGTCCGCGTCGCCATCGGCTTGGTCTTGGCCTTCATGATGCTGGGCAACGATGCGTAGCGCGGTTCGTTCAGGCGCAAATCCGTCGTCACGATCGCAGGCAGCGTAAGCTGTACCGTCTCCAGGCCGCCATCGACCTCACGGGTGACGACAACATTGTCGCCCTCGACCTCGATCTTGCTGGCGAACGTGCCCTGAGCCCAGCCCAATAGCGCAGCCAGCATCTGTCCGGTCTGGTTGCTATCGTCATCAATCGCCTGCTTGCCCAGGATCACCAGGCCCGGCTCCTCCTCGGCAACCAGTTTCGCCAAAAGCTTGGCCACACCTAAAGGCTCCACGCTCACGTCAGTCTCGATCAGGATCGCACGGTCTGCGCCCATGGCCAGCGCCGTGCGCAGAATTTCCTGCGCCTTGGCCGGGCCGATGCTGACGACCACAATTTCATCGGCTATGCCAGCCTCTTTCAGACGAACTGCCTCTTCAACGGAGATCTCGTCAAATGGGTTCATCGACATCTTGACGTTCGCCAGATCGACGCCGCTGCCATCTGCGGCGATCCGCGGCTTCACATTATAATCTATCACACGCTTGACGGGCACCAACAGCTTCATTGCGACATCTCTCCATTCGTCCGGGCAGGCGCGTCGTGTCATGTCATGACGGTTGTGCTGCCGATGCGAGTTTCGTGACAGGACATGAGGGGGCGTCCCTAGATCAGTCATGTCTGACTGCGGTATCCGCCTTCGCCCTCATGATTGGCAGCATTTCGAACGCGAACGCAACGGGGTCGGCAATTTAGCACATATGAGTTTTCACGCGCAGCTCGCTTGACCCTCATCACTTGTTGATTTCATACTCATCACAGGTTCCGGCGTCAGCAAACGCGCTTTGGGAGGGTGGAAAACCTTCACGATCGCGCCTGCTGCGAGCCAGAACTCGCCAAAAAAGTCGCATCAATCGCGACATATGTGGGAGGGGTTATGAGTATTCGAACATCTGCGCTGCTATTGGGCACGGCTATTGGCCTTACGATGTCGGCCCAGTCAATGGCCCAGGACTCGACCGGCGCCAACAACACCGCCGCGCCGTCCAATTCGGGCGACATCATCGTCACCGCGCAGAAGCGCGAACAGTCGATCAACAAGGTCGGCGCGCCGATCGTGGCGCTTTCCGCCGACGCGCTGAAGGACAAGGGCGTCAAGAGCGCGGCCGATCTGGCGGCGGCGGTGCCGGGCCTCAACTATTCGCCCAGCAATACGGGAACGACCGTCTATACCCTGCGCGGTGTCGGCTTCACCGACGGTACGCTCTCGGCCTATCCGGACGTCACCGTCTATCTCGATCAGATACCGCTCCCGTTCCCGATCCTCGCGTCGCTCACCAACTTCGACCTGGAACGCGCCGAAGTGCTGGTCGGCCCCCAGGGCACGCTGTTCGGCGCCAACGCGACCGGCGGCGCGATCAACTATATCGCGGCCAAGCCGACATCCACCTTCCAGGCGGGCATGAGCCTCGATTTTGGACGCTTCAACACGCTCGTCGCCGACGCCTATGTCAGCGGCCCGCTCAGCGACACCGTCAAGGTCCGCCTGGCGGGCCGGGCGAGCACCGGCGACGACTGGCAGTACAGCTATACGCGCAACGACACCACCGGCGCGACCAGCACCTGGGCGCTGCGCGGGCTGCTCGACTGGCAGCCGACCGAGCGCCTGACCATCAACCTCAACGTCAACGGCTGGCGCGACAAGTCCGACCCGCAGCAGCCGCAATTCTATCAGCTCAACATCCAGAATCCGGGCCTCGCCCCGGACTATGAGCTCAACTATCCGCCCGCGCCGCACACGCCCCGCGCCGCCAGCTTTTCCCCCAACCTGCCGCTGTACAACGACACCCACCTGATCCAGGCGAGTATGCGCGCCCAATACGAGCTGACCGACAGCCTGACGCTGACGTCCCTGTCCTCCTACCTTCATGCCAAGCGCGATGCCTTCCAGCAGAATGGCGGCGCCGATTTCGAACAGTCGATGTACGGCTCGTTCGGCACCTTCAACAGCTATTTCCAGGAACTGCGGCTGGACAATGGCGCAAGGGGCCATGTGCGCTGGACCGTCGGCCTCAACTACGCCCAGGACGACGCCAACGAAGGCATCGACGCGCGCTTCTCGCAAAGCTCTGTCTTCTTCGCCACCGGGCTGCGTGGCGACCTGGTGACGCTGCGTCAGGACACGAAGAATTACGCGGCGTTCGGCGCCGCCGAAATCGACATCCTGCCCACCCTCACCCTGAAGGGTGGCCTGCGCTACACCGAAACGACGCGCGATGGCGACGGATGCGTGTCCGACCGGGGCAATGACGGGCTGGCCGCCTTCTTCGACATTCTTCAGGGCCTTTTCAGCGGCCAGTCGAACCTCCCGCCGCTTCAGGTCGGTGATTGCGTGTCGATCAATCCGGCGACCGGCCTGTCGGGACGCTATCTGGACCGACTCAAGGAAGATAATCTGGCCTATCGCGTGGGCATCGACTGGCGCGCGAGCGACCAGATCCTGTTCTATGCCAATATGTCGAAAGGCTACAAGGCCGGCGGCTTCCCCTCGCTGGGGGCTTCCACTTGGACTCAGTTCCAGCCGGTGCGGCAGGAATCCGTCATCGACTATGAAGCGGGCATCAAGGCGCGCCTGCTCGACAACAAGGTCACTCTGACCGCAAATGGCTTCTATTACGACTATAAGAACAAGCAGCTGAAGTCGAAGCTGATCGATCCGGTGTTCGGCGCGCTCGACGGGCTCGTCAACATTCCCAAGTCGACCGTGAAGGGCGCGGAACTGGCCGTATCCACGGCGCCGCTGTCGGGCTTCACGCCGACCCTGGCCGTCACCTATCTTGACGCCAAGATCGACACCTTCACCGGCGTGAATGCGGGCGGCCTGCCGCCGACCGACTATGCCGACACCAAGATGCCCTTCGTGTCCAAATGGTCGATCAATGCCGGCCTGGGCTATGAATGGCCGATCAGCGACAATTGGCACGGCATATTGGGCGGCGACGTCGCCTATCGCAGCGGCACCAACGCGCTGGTCGGCAATCCCGCCGCCTATGCGATACCGGGCTATACGACGCTCGATCTGCGCGCGGGCGTTGAAACCAACGATGGCGAGTGGAAGATCATGCTCTACGGCAAGAATGTGACGAACAAATATTACATCACTAACGTCGCCCTCGCTTACGACTATATCGTCCGCTTCACCGGCGCGCCGGCGACCTATGGCATCATGGCGTCGCACAAGTTCTGACCGACCCGTTCCCGTAAACGGGGAAGCCGCCCGCACGATCACCAAGGGGAAGGGTCATGCGGGCGGCTTTTTTGTCGTCCGGGTCAGTCGTCGAACAGGTCGATCATCTTCTTCTGATCGTAGAAGCCGATGATTTCGACGATCCTGCGGTCGGCGACGCGGATGAGCCAGCAATAGGTCATGCTGAAATCCTTGCCGTTCTTCCCGGACACGTCTTCGGAATGGAACAGGATGGTCGCCCATTCGCCGTCGACGAGCACCCGGTCCACGATCGGTATCGGCATGGCCGCCACACGCTCTTTGATCGGCGTCAGCACATTGTCCATATAGCATTGCTTGCCGACATAGCGGCCCGCCACCGGGGACGTGCCCGTGGCCTGAAATATGATGTCGTCTGACAGGATGTCGAAAAACGCCTGCCCGAAGCCCGATCGCGCGACTTCGTCGAACAGGGGGCGAATAAACTCGGCATCTTCCATTGTATCGCAATGTCCCTTGGGTCGGTCCATGTCCGTTCGGCATGGCATGTCGATGCGATCCACGGGTGCGACGCGATCGTCGGCGGGATCGTCAACCAGGCTGGCGATTTTGCATGTCGGCCGAGGAACCAACAAGAATATCGGCCAAATAACAGATATGTAATTCTTCTCCGCACGCCTCCCCAATCTGTTCCAGTGCATCTAGGCTACAAGGCAAGGGGCCGGTCGACGAGGCTGATCGACGATGCGGGACATCGCCGGCGCGGCGGGCCGACATGCCCCTGGCCATCACGATCGCCCTGTCGGTGCCCTTTATGTTTTCAACGAGATAAGTGGCCAGGACGGTATGGAGAGTGATTGCGACATCATCATCATGGGAGCGGGCGCAGCCGGCCTGACGGCGGCCATCGTCGCCGCCGACGCCGGCCTGTTCGTGCGCATCCTGGAAAAGACCGATCTTGTCGGCGGCGCCACGGCCTATGCGGCGGGCGGAGCCTTCCTGCCCGGCTGCCACCATCTGCCTCCCGAGGATGTCAAAGCGCCGCTCACCTATCTGGAACATAAGACGCAGGGCAGGCTCGACCGGGCGCTGGTGGAGCGGCTCCTGCGCGCGGGCCCGCAAGCACTTGCCTATCTGGAAGGCCATTCGGAGATAGCGTTTCAGGGCTATGGCGGGCTGGACTATGACGCCGAAGCGCCGGGCGCCCGGAATTTCAGGACCGTGACCCCCGTCCCCTTCGACGGCCGGGTGCTCGGCCGGTGGCTGAAGCATGTTCGCCCCCCGCTCGAAGCGATGACGATCTTCGGCGGAATGCAGGTCGACTATGCCGATATCGCGCGGCTGCTGCGCGCCACCCGGTCGCCCAGGGACATGCTCTACGCCACCGGCCTGCTGTCACGTCATCTCGCCGGGCTGCTGCGCTATGGACGCTCTCCCCGCATGGTGTTCGGCAACGCCTTCGTCGGTCGCCTTCTCAAATCGGTTCTTGATCGTGCCGACCGGATAGAATTGCTGCTGAACACGGCGGTCAGCGACCTGTTGGTCGAACGGGGGCGCGTGTCGGGCGTGCGCTGTTCGCACAAGGGACAGAGCCGCGAACTGCGCGCACGCAGGGGCGTCCTGATCGCGTCGGGGGGATTTTCGGGAAATCGGACGATGCGCGAACAGCGCGCGCCATTTCCCGCCGACCATCTGTCCCTGCCCCCATCGGGCAACAGCGGAGACGGCATTTCGGCCGCTCTGGCGGCGGGCGCCAGCCTGTCGGACAGCACCATCAACGACTATTGCTACACGCCGGTCTCCCGCATGGTCGCGCGCAGCGGCCGGGAAATCCTGTTCCCACATTTCGGGCTCGACCGCTGCTATCCGGGCGCGATCGCCGTCAACGGGGACGGCCGCCGCTTCATCAACGAAGCCGCAGCCTATTCCGATTTCGTGCCCGCCATGCACGCCAACGGCGCGGTGCCAGCCTATCTGATATGCGATCATCGCTTCCTGCGGCGCTACGGGCTGGGGCTGGTGCGCCCGAGCCCCCTGCCCTATCGGTCCTTCGTCAGGAACGGTTATCTGACCGAGGCAAAAACCCTGGACGGGCTGGCGCGCAATCTTGGCATTTCCGCGGAGGGTCTGCGCGATTCCGTCGCGCGCAACAATGGTTATGCGCAGACCGGCATCGACCTGGACTTCGCCAAGGGGCGGGACGCATATAGCCGGTCCATGGGCGATCCGTCGCATGGGCCAAACCCCTGCATCGGACCGATCGCGGTCGCGCCCTTCTACGCTATCCGCCTCTATCCCGGAGACACGAGTTCGACGGCGGGGCTGGCGGCGGACGCGCAGGGTCGCGTGCTGGACAAGCAGGGCGAGCCTATCCCCGGCCTGCACGTCGCGGGCGCCGACATGGCGAACCCCTTTCTGGGCACCAACCCCAGCGGAGGTTGCAACATCGGCCCGGCGATGACGGTAGGCTATCTGGCGGCCAAGGCGATCGCGGCGCAGATCCCGCAGGATGGCGACAGGCCGGGCCCGGCATGAGCGGTTGAAGCGGCTTCCACACTTCGGGTGGGGTTCAGGACGAACGGATCATGGTGGCCGCATCGCAGCTTAGTAGCGCATCATGCCCACGCATCCACCGCTCAGATCGAGGGACTCGCCGTTGATCGCGCCCGCGAGCGGCGAACATAGGAAGGCGATGGTCGCGGCGATCTCCCGCGCGTCGATGAAGCGGCCCAATATGCTGCGCGAGGCGAAGCGCCGGCGCACCTCCTCCTCGCTCACCTTCTGGTCGGCGGCGACCTTGGCGATGATGTGATCGGATCGCTCCGTTACCGTCGGACCGGGATGGATGCAGTTGACGGTGATCCCCAGCGGACCCAGCTGGGCGGCAAGGTTGGAGGTGATCGCGCCGACGCTGATGGTGCGGATGCTGCCACCCAGCGCACCATTCAGATAGGCGGCCACACCACCGATATTGATGATCCGGCCCCAGCCGCGTTCCTGCATGTGCGGCGCTACGCTGCGCGCGGACCGCAGATAGCCCAGCACCTTGACGTTGATCTCGTCGAGCAGCGGGTCGAGATCGAGCTCAGCCAGCCTTTCGAACTCGCCTGCTGCAGAAGGCAGCGCCGCGCCGTTCACCAGAATGTCGATCCGGCCGAAATCCGCGCAGAGTTGCGCGACGGCGCGATCGACCTGATCATCACTGGCAAGGTCCGCGGAATAGGCGCGCACGGTCGCGCCGCTGTCCCGCTCCACCTCCTGCGCCAGCGCCCTGCCTGCTTCGGCGTCGCGGCCGACGATGGCGACATGCGCGCCCTCTGCGGCCAGGAAGCGGACGATCTGCCGGCCCATGCCGCCGCTGCCGCCCGTCACAACGGCCACCCGCCCAGAAATATGAAGGTCCAAACCGAAAAATCCTCGTCAGCGTCTTCGGTGAGCCTAGGCGGCGGCCATCGCCGGCTCGGAGGGCGCGGCTGGATGGTCCTGACCCAGAATCATCGCGGACGCCTTCTCTGCGATCATCATTGTGGGGAAGTTGGTCGTCGCGGTTATCAGATCCGGCATGATCGAGGCATCGATGACGCGCAGCCCCTGGACGCCGCGTACGCGCAATTCGGGGTCGACCACGGCGGCATCGTCCGTCCCCATCTTGCATGTGCCGACCGGATGGTAGAAGCATTGCGCCTCGGCCCGGATATAGGCTGCAATGTCCGCGTCCAAGGTCACGCTGGCGCCGGGATAGAGTTCTTCGCCCCGGATGGACCTGAATGCTTCCTGGTCGATGATCTTGCGGACGTTGCGCACCGCTGAGATGAGCGGCGCCATGTCCGCTTCGCTGCCCAGATAATTGGGGTCGATCAGCGGCGCGTCGGCCGGGTCGCTGGAGGCGAGCCGCAGCGTGCCCACGCTTTGCGGGCGGCAGGCGCAGGACACGACCGTGAAGCCGTGCTCCATCGTCACCTGCCGGCCATGGTCGCTATATATCAGGGGCACGATGATGCTCTGTATGTCCGGGTCGGCCAGATGCTCGGCGGACTTGTACAGCGTCCAGACCTGCAACGCGCTGTTCGCCACCACGCCCCGCTTGTACAGGGCCCAGTTGGCGAAGCCCTGCAACATGCCGAGCGGCCGCAGGTCGTCCACCATCGACAGCGGCTTCGTCAGCTTCTGCTTGACCGAAATGGTCAGATGGTCGCGCAGGTTGTTGCCCACGCCCGCCAGTTCATGCTCGGTCTTGATCCCGACCTGACGCAGATGCTCCGGATCGCCCACGCCCGACAGCAGCAGGATCTGCGGCGATCCGATCGCGCCGGCGGACAGGATCACTTCGGTCGAGGCATGATATTGCTTGAGCTCATTCCCCTTGCGCACCTCCACGCCCTCGCACCGGCCGCTCTTCATGAGAAGGCGTGTGACATGGGCGTCGGTGACGACTTGCAGGTTGGGCCGCGTCAGCGCCGGGCGCAGATAGCCGGTGGACGCGCTGTTGCGCAGGCCGCTCGTGCAGTTCGTCTGGATCATGCCGACGCCCGTGACGTCCAGCCCGTTGCTGTCCGGATTGAAGGGGTGGCCCGCCTGCATGGAGGCGTGGACCCAGGCGTGCGACAGGGGACGAAGCTCGTCGAAGCCCGGCATCCCCACGCACAAGGGGCCGTCCCGTCCCCTGATGTCGTTTTCACCGCCGGCGAAACTCTCGATCTTCCTGAAATAGGGGAGGCAGTCATCGAAGCTCCAGCCCACATTGCCGAGCTGTCGCCACTGATTATATTCGTCCGGATTGCCCCGTGACACGACCATCGCGTTGATGGAGCTCGACCCGCCAAGCACCTTGCCGCGGGGGAACCAGATTTTGCGGTCGTTCAGATGCTTCTGCGGAACCGTGTGATAGTTCCAGTTTCCACGCCCCGATCTGAGCAGCGGGAAGGACCCGGCGGGCATCTTGTACAGGATGCTCTTGTCGCTGCCACCAGCCTCGATCAGCAGGACATTGATATCGGGCTGTTCCGACAGTCTGTTGGCGACGATGCAGCCAGCCGAGCCGGCGCCGACGATAATATAATCCGGACTGAACATGACGATTATCCTCACCCTATTTATTATGGTTTATATTGCGGCACACGGACGCAATACCCGTGTGCCGCAAAGGTCATTCAGCCAGGCAGGGAAATGGCCTTGGTCTCGACATAATCGTGGAACGCGAACTCGCCCCACTCGCGACCATTGCCGCTCATCTTGTACCCGCCGAAGGCCAGGTTCACCATGTCGATGTTGCCGCCGTTGATGAACACCATGCCGGCCCGGATCCGGTCGGCGATACCCCTGGCGTGGTCGACATCCGATCCCCAGACATAGGCGGACAGGCCATAGGGCGTGTCGTTGGCGATACGGATCGCCTCTTCCTCGTCCTGATAGGCCATGATCGAAACGACGGGCCCGAAAATCTCCTCCTTGGCGATCTTCATGTCCGGCGTGACGTCGCCGAAGACGGTGAATTTGGCGTAATAGCCCTTGGTCAGACCGTCCGGACGACCGGGACCGCCGGCCACCAGGGCCGCGCCTTCATCGATGCCCGCCTGGATATAGCCCTGCACCTTGGTCCACTGCGCCTCGCCGGTGAGCGGCCCCATCATGCACCCGTCCATGAAGGGATCGCCGGTGACGACCTTGACCGCTTCCTCGGCCGCGACCTGCTTGGCTTCCTCCATGCGGGCGGCGGGCACGAGCATACGGACCGGCGAAGCGCAGGACTGACCCGTGTTCATCGTCAGCGCCTGGATGTTCTGGCGCACGCCGTCGGCGAACCGTTCATCGTCCAGGATGATGTTGGGGCCCTTGCCGCCCAGTTCCTGCTGCACGCGCTTGACCGTGGGCGCGGCGTTCTTGGCCACTTCGACGCCCGCCCGCAGGGAGCCGGTGAACGACACCATGTCCACCTCGGGATGGCTGGACAGCACGCTGCCCACGCCCGGCCCGTCGCCGTTGACCAGGTTGAAGACACCGGCCGGCACGCCGGCGGCGTCCAGCATCTCGGCGACGATATAGGCGGAATAGGGCGCGATTTCGGAGGGCTTGAGCACCATGGTGCATCCGGTCGCCAATGCCGGCGCGACCTTCGTGAAGATCTGGTTCAGCGGATAGTTCCAGGGCGTGATCATCGCGCAGACGCCGATCGGCTCCTTGCGGATGACCGTGTTGTTGCGCTTTTCCTCGAACACGAAATTCTTGAGAATCTCGATCGCCACGGACACATGGGCCAGGCCGAACGGCACCTGCCCGCCCGACGACCAGTCCTTCTGGGCGCCCATTTCGGCGGTCATCGCCGCGGCCAGGTCGGCCGCCCGCTTTTCGCCCTCGGCCGCGATCCGTTCCAAGAGGGCGATACGGTCCTCCCGGCTGGTCCGCGACCAGCTGTCGAACGCGCGGCGCGCCGCCGCGACGGCGCGATTGACGTCTTCCTCATTGCCGAGCGCGACGATGCCGTCCGCTTCTTCCGTCGCCGGATTGATGACATCGACCGTGCGCAGATTGCTGGGTTCGACCCACTGCCCGTCGATATAGAATTTGGTACATTCACGCATTATCATCTCCTTGGAATAGCGGGATATTCATCCGAGCAGCGACAGCCGGCCCACCGTCTGCGGGTCGGCCGGCCTGATGCTCAGGCAGGTAGGGTCGCGGGGTCGGCAACGTCGTGCGGGGCGCCGAGCGCCGCCTCGATCCTTGCCTTCGCGTGCGGGAACAGGGTGAGCGCGTTCCGCCCGATCGCATTGATCTGATCGCGGCTCAGCCCGTCGAAATTGACCAGCGCGTCGAGATTGAGCGACAGGGACTCGTCGGTGGAACAGGGCACGCCGCCATCGGAGCCGTACAGGATCTTGTCGGGCGAGGTCATCGCCAGCGCGGCATTGAGCCCCGTCGGCATGGTCATCGCCGTGTCCAGGAATATGCGCTGGAACGTATCGCGCATGTCGTCGCGCGTGATATTGTTGGGATTGGGCACCCAGGGCTGCGTGCCCAGCAGCAGCAGGCGGCCCGACAGCGCCGGGAAGGCGCCGCCACTGTGCGTGAAGATGAACTTGACGTCGGGCGTCCGGCGGAACAGCCCGCGATAGATCAGGTCGGTGATCACGCTGGCGGTCTGGAACGCGACCTCGATGAGCGCGCCGGGCCTTCCCCAGGCGCTGCCGAAGGCGTTTGGATGGGCGAAGACCACGGCCTCCCGCCGGTTCAACTCCTCCCAGACGGGGTCGAGCGCCGGATCGCTGATGGTCGCGCCGCTGAAGATATGCTGCACGGCGAACCCGTCGGCGCCCAGTTCGTCCAGCGCATAGGGTATCTCCCTCAGACACGCCTCGGGATCGTTCGTGGGCAGTGCGTAGAGCAGGCCGAACCTGTCGGGATGGCGGCGCACCAGTTCGGCGCCATAGTCATTAGCCTTCTGCAAGGTCTCGGCGCTCGACCCCATGAAGCTGAGCATCTGCATCTGGATGCCGACCTCGTCCATCATCCTGAGCGTCGCTTCGGGCGTCCATTGGTCGAGGTGCGAGAGGCACCAGCAATTCTGATTGAGGATGTCGACGATCGCCTGCCGTCCTTCGTCCGGCATGGGCGGGAAGAAGTGGCAGTGAACATCTATCCAGCGGTCAACAGGCATAGCTAACTCCGTCCTATCAGGATCATCCGCGCGCGGGCCGCGCGGGTCGGGCAAGGAGCGATCCCCCTATTATCCGCGTCCGCACATCATATCAACATATGATGTTTAATGGCTCAACATCTGTTGACTTCAGAGATGCGGTTTCCTGCGGCCTGGGGCACGATTCCGGTATGGCGGGGCGATCCGCCCCCTGGCGTCTATCCCCCCGATTCCGGCCCGAACCGTCCGTCGAGCAGGACGAAGGCGATCCGCACGGCCTGGTCGGTACGGTTGGACCAGGCATGATTGGTGCCCCGCTGTACGACGACATCGCCCGGACCGACCGTGACTTCGCCCTCGTCCAAGATCAGCGTCAGATGCCCTTCGATGACGATGCCGAAATCGACCGTCCCCGTGCGGTGCATGTGTGGATGCGGCTGCGCCTGATGCTCGGTCGTGGTGGTGTGATGCGCGGCGCCGATACTCTCGAAATATTCGGTGATCTTGGCCGGATCATACAGGTCGGGCGTGTCGGGCGGGATCACCGCCATGCGGATGACGGCGCCGCCGGGCGACGGATCGAACTCGAACGGGCGGGCGGTCGGATCGGGCTCGTTGCCGATCTCGACCGGCAGCTGCGGCGTGCGCCATATCTCCCAGGATCGCAGCTCCGGCTGCACCGGCGACGTGACGCAGGTGACGCACCGATCTTCCCAGGAAATTACGGCCCGGCCCTCGCTGTTATGGCCCGTGACGATTCTGCGGGGTGCACCTTCCATAAACTCTCCTCTGTGTCGCTATCGGTCTTTATGCTTTTGCCGGCCCGTCATACGGGACCGCCCGCCCTTACTCCATCGCGCTCCCACCCCATCCGGGGATTGCGATGGCAGCGCACCGGTAGGCCGCCGAGCAAGCGGGTGACGCAAAAATTGCTGCGGTCGCACGGCGTGATGCTCTCCACCTCTCCCCGGCGGGCCTTGTTGGCCCATTCTGGATCCGCCAGCAGAGGCCGGGTGACGACGGCGAAGTCGACATGCCCCGCTGCGACGGCACGGGCGGCATTGCGCGGATCGTGCATCCCCGGAACCATGATGGGGATCTTCACAGCCGCCTTGAACGCCTGGGCATAGCCATGGTCCTCGAACAGGTTGTCGCGCTGCGAAGCGGCGATTTCCATCACCTCGTAACTGCCCATGAACAGCGACAGATAGTCGACGCCTTCGCTTTCGAGCCGCTGCGCCAGCTGCAGCGCCTCCTCCAATTCGATGCCGCCCGGCACATGGTCGCTGCACGTCAGCCGGACGCCGACGGGAATGTCGGGGCCTATGGCAGCGCGCACCGACCGCACATTGTTGATGATGAAGCGGGAGCGATTGTCGAACGAGCCGCCATATTCATCCTCGCGCCGGTTCAGCAGCGGCGAGAAGAAGCCCGCCGCCAGATAACCCACGAAGCAGGGAATTTCGACCCCGTCGAAGCCGGCGCGCACGGCATGACGCGCGGCAACCCCCATCGCGGCCTCGATCTCCCGGATTTCCGCGACGGGAAGCGCGCGCGGCGTTTCGCCGACATAGGGATCGGTATAGCCCTCTATGCCGAAACCCTTTTGCGCGACGAGCGGGACTGCGCTCGCCGCCACGGACTGCACGCCCCTCATTCGCGACGATCCGCCACGACCATAGCCCTGCATGAGTTGCGCGAAAATCTTTACGTCATGCCGGTGCACCGTTTCGGTGAGCTCGCTCAGGCTGGGCAGCGTCTCGGGCGTGTCGAAGCGCATGACGGGCGCGAAGGGTGCGGATTCCCAGGCCCAGCGCGTCGCCACCGTGCCCCCCGTGACGATCAGGCCGACCCCGCCGGCGGCGCGCGCCGCATAGGCCGCGCGCGTCTGCTCGCTGGCATATCCGGGCGGATGCGCGTCCAGCAGCGCCATCGGCCCCATCACCACCCTGTTCTTGATAGTGACGCCGCCAATGGCGAGCGGGGTGAACAAGGCTTCCGTATCGGTCATGCCGCGCCAGCCGTCCCTTCAATATCTGATGACGCCCCGCGTGCCGCCGGCCAGTTCGAGCGACTCGCCGTTGACCACGGCCGACCCGGCAGAGACGAGGAAGGCGACGACCGTCGCGACCTCGTCGGGCGTGACGAAACGGCCCAGCACGCTGGTGGCGGCGAATTGCCGCTCGATCTCGGCTTCCGTCTTGCCCTGCGCGGCCGCCATCTTCGCGACCACGTCGCGCGACCGCTCGGTCAGGGTGGGACCGGGATGGATCGCATTCACCGTCACGCCGTCCGGACCCAGTTCGTCGGCCAGATTCTTGGTGAAGGCGCCCACCGCCGCGCAGCGGATGCTGCCCTCGGTCGATCCGGTGTGATGCACCGCCATGCCGCCGATATTGACGATCCGCCCCCATTTGCGGGCGACCATATGGGGCGCGACCTGGCGCGCCATCCGCAGATAGCCCATGACCTTGACGTTCAGGTCGGTCAGCACGTCGTCCGTATCGATCTGCGCCAACGGACGAAAGCCGCCACCGCCGCCCGGCAGCGAAGCGCCGTTGACCAGAATGTCGATGCGTCCGAAATCCCCGGCGATTGCGTCGACCACCGCCGAAACCCGTCCGTCGTCGCCCGTGTCACAGGCATAGGGCCGCACCGTCCTGCCCGTCTCGTCGGACAGGCAGGCGCACAGATCGGACGCCTCGTCCGCGTGACGCGACAGGATGGCGACGTCGCCGCCTTCGCGCGCGAGCATGGATGCGACGGCGAAGCCGATGCCCCGGCTTCCCCCTGTCACGATCGCCAGACGGTCCTTCAACCCTAATTCCATGTCCTCTCCTTGCCCCTTTTCCTGGACGACAACCTCATCTACCATTCACCCAAGGATGAATCGCTCAACAATTGATGAGTCATTGTTAGGATATGAGATTGTAGATGGCCAAAGTCAACGCAGTTCGCTCCACGTCGCGCGGCAGCGACACCGACAAGCGTCGACGCATCTTCGATGCCGCGGAACAGCTCTTTGCCCGCGACGGCTTCGCGGGAACCCCGCTCCGGTCCATCTCCACTGCGGCGGAAGTCGACCTGGCGCTCATCAACCATCATTTCGGGTCCAAGCAAAAGCTGTTCGAGGCGGTGATCGCCCGGCGGGCCGACATCGTCCACCGCGACCGGCTGGAGGCGCTGGAGGATTGCAGGACCAGAGCCAAGGGCGCGCCGCCGATCGAGGATTTGGTCGCCGCCTTTCTCCATCCGCTGTTCGGACGCGCGCAGTCCAGCCCGGAATGGCGGAACTATCTGCGCCTCGTCGCCCGGCTCAGCGTGGAAAAGGAATGGGTCGAAATGCTCGCGGCGCTCTACAATCCGACGGCAAAATATTTCATCAACGCGATGCGCATGGTCTACACCGAAGCGTCCGAGGAGAAATTATACTGGGCCTATCATTTCCTGCTGGGCAGCATGGTGTTCACAGGCGCAGATAGCGGCCGCATCGACAAATTGTCCGACGGGCTAGTGCAGTCGGGCAATTTCTCCACCGCCTATGACCATCTCGTCACCTTCACCAGCGCCGGCATACGGGCGATTCTGGAGGACTGACGACGGGCGCGGCACGGGCCGACTGCACGGATCCGCCCGCTCCCCATGCTCACGGACGGCACGGGTCGGAAGCCTTACTCATCAGATGTTGAATAATAATTCATCGTGATATAGACGGTTGCGGCGCGCGGCCCGTGACTTCGGTCGCCAACCGCCGCACCGGCCCGCCGCCTCCCCCGGCGACGGGTTCGTGAACGTACAACATAACATTCTGGTTATACGGGAGAATGTGATGCAAGCCGATACCGGCCACTCATCCTATGTCGGCAAGGCGGAACCCAACCGGCGGGGCGCCGCCCAGGTTTCCGGGCAGGTCAGATATGCTGACGACTATGTCTTTCCCGGCCAGCTGTACGCGCATTTCATCCGCAGCCCTCACGCGTCGGCCACGATCAGGTCGATAGACCTGTCCGGCGCGAAGCGGATTCACGGCGTCGTGCTGGCGATCGACGGAGAGGATGCGGCGCGGACCATGGACGCCATCCCGCATCCCTGCGACCCGGTGCTGGTCGGCGGCAAGCATGTCGCGCATCACTGCCTGGCGCGCGAGCATGTCGGCTATGAAGGACAGGCCGTCGCCGTCATCGTAGCCCAGGACAGGGACAGCGCGATCGAAGCGGCCGCCCGTGTCCAGATCGACTACAAGGTCCACAAGCCCGTCATCACGACGCAGGACGCCATGGCGCCCGACGCGCCGCGCGTCGTGCCCGGATGGGACGACAACATCCTGGTGGCCATGCCGATGGGAGACGGCGACTGCGCCCAGGCCTTCGAGGCGGCCGACCATGTGGTCCGGGGCAGCATCGACATCCACCGCTATTCGACCCAGCCGATCGAGACGCGCGTCTATAACGCCCTGTGGAACGGCGAGGACGAGATGGTCACGCTGTACAGCACGACCCAGTCTCCCCACAGCCTGCGCTATTTCCTGTCCAGGGCGTTGCGCATGGCGGAAAACCGCATACGCGTGATCGCGCCCCTCAATGGCGGCAGCTTCGGCCTGAAGATGCACATCCATCCTGAGGAGGTGCTGCTGTGCGAACTGGCGCGCCGGACGCGCAAGCCCGTCAAATGGGTCGAAACGCGCGAGGAATGCCTGATGTTCGGCAGCCGCGAACAGACCCACGATGTCGAGATGGCCTTTCGCAGCGACGGCCGCATCCTGGCCATTCGCGACCATGTCCGCGCGAATATCGGTGCGCCCGCGCCGAACCTGGGATGGTGCATGTGCTTGGTGACGGGCGTGACGATGCCCGGCCCCTATGCGGTCTCCAATCTGGACATGAACATCAGCGTCGCCGTGTCGAACAAGGCGCCGTGGAACTCCGCCCGCGGCTACGGCAAGGAAGCGGCAGCGGCGGCGCTCGAATATATGATGGACAAGGCCGCGCGCGAGCTGGACATCGATCCGGCCGAAATCAGGATGCGCAATTTCATCCCGTCCGACCAGTTTCCCATCAAGAGCCCGACGGGCGTCATCCTCGATTCCGGCGACTATGCGGGCGCGCTGACCAAGGCGCTGGATGCGGTACAGTATCGGGCGCTGCGCGAACGCCAGGCCCAGTTGCGCCGCGAGGGCCGCCATCTGGGGATCGGCATCGCCTATGAGGTGTGCCCGGAGGGGGGCACCATGCCGGGCACTCTGGCGATCGGCTACGACACCGCCACGGTGAAGATCGACGCCAGCGGGCATGTGACCGTCGCCACCGGCGTCACCGATCCGGGCACCGGCAACGCCACCGGCATCGCGCAGATGGTCGCCGACGAGATGGGCGTCCATATCGACCAGGTGCGCGTCGTTCAGGGGGACACGGAAACCACGCCCTTCGGCGCGGGCAATTACAGCAGCCGCAGCCTGGTGTTGGGCGGCGGCGCCGCCGTCATGGCCGCCGCCAAGGTGCGCGACATGCTGTCCCAGGTGGCCGCGCGCATGATGGACGTGCCGCAATCCGACCTGCGCATCGAGGACGGCATGTTCACCGCGCCGACCACCAACAGGAAGCTGTCGATCGGCGAGGTCAGTTGGGCCGCGCACACGCACAATAATGACGACATCGCTTCCTTCATCACGCCACCGCTCGAAGCCACCGGCACCTGCCGCTCGGCCTCGCTCAACCACAATCCCGACGAAAAGGGGCGGATGAACGGTTACGCGACATTTTCCAACGGCGCCTACATCGCCGTGGTGGAGGTCGATCCCGATACCGGCGCCGTCACCATGCTCGATTTCGCGACGGCCCATGATTGCGGGAAGGTGATCAATCCCCTTCTGGTCGAAGGCCAGATCAGCGGCGCCATCGCGATGGGTCTGGGCGGCATATTGAGCGAACAGCAACTCTATGGCGAGGGCGGGCGGCTGCTCACCCGATCCTTCGCCGACTATGTCATGCCGCGCGCGCTCGACATGCCACCGCTGCATATCCTGCATCATGACTGTCCCAGCCCGCATACGCCCCATGGCGCGAAGGGCGCGGGCGAATCCGGCGTGGGCGGCACCTTCTCCGCCATCTTCAACGCGGTGAACGACGCCCTGTCGCCGCTGGGCGCGGAAATCTGCGAATTTCCCGTAACCTCGGCGGCGGTCTGGAAAGCGATCGACGAGGCGCGGCGGGCATCCGACGCCACGAGGGGAGAAGCGGCATGATCGGCGTGCAATATGCCCGCCCGCGCAATGTGGAGGCGGCGACCGCCCTGCTGGCCAGCCTGGGTCCGGGCGCGTCCATCATCGCGGGCGGCCAGGAACTGATGCCCGAACTCAACTACAATGTGTTCGTGCCCAGCGTGCTGGTCGACATCAACGGGCTCAAGGAATTGAAGGGCATCGAGCCCGGCGAGGACGCGCTGTCCATCGGCGCGCTGTGCGCGCACCGGGACATCGAACGCGACCCCCATGTCAACCGGCACGCGCCGCTCCTGGCCCATGCGGTCGCGCAGATCGGCGGCGGCTGGCAGGTCCGGAACCGGGGCACGATCGGCGGCAACATCGTGTCCATGCACCCGCTGTACGACACGATCCCCGCCCTTCTCGCCATGGACGCCTCGCTCAGGATCGCGCGCGACGGGGCGGTGCGCGACCTGGGTGTGGGCGAACTGCTGCGCAGCACCGACCACGGCCTGGGCAGCGAAGCCATATTGACCCGCATCATCGTGCCGCACGCATCCCGCAATGCGAACTGGGGCTATTACAAGCTGAAGAACACGCATGGCGCCTATGCCTCCGCCACGGCGGCGGCGCTGGTCGAACTGGACGAGAGCGGCTGCCTGACCGACATCCGCGTCGTCGTGGGATCGGTGGAGGCGCTGCCCCGCGACATCAGCGCGGCCCTTGCCCCGCTGCATGGCGCGCCCGCCGACCGGGACATGCTGCTGCGCGTCGAGGACATCGCCCGCGGCTGCGTGCGCGAGCCGATTTCCGACCAGCGGGGCGACGGCGCATATCGCACGGCGATGGCCGGCGTCTGCGCGCGGCGCGCCGTCGAGCGGGCGATCGCCCTGTCGAAACAGCCGGAACACCAAGCGATGGGAGGCCTGTGATGTCTGACGCCGAGGAAATGTTCGAAGACGTCGTCCTGCTGCGCGGCCGGATCAATGGGACCTTATGCGAGGAACTGGTGCCGCCCGCCATGTCGCTGCTCACCTTCCTGCGCGAAGGCCAGGGGCTGACGGGCACGCATATGGGCTGCATGACCGGCCATTGCGGCGCCTGCACCGTGCTGATCGACGGCAAGGTCGCCAAATCCTGTCTGACGATGGCCGGCACGGTGGGCGGAACGAAGATCACCACGATCGAGGGGCTGGCCGACGCTGACGGTACGCTCAGCGTCATCCAGCAGGCATTTCGCGACGCGGGCTCGTTCCAGTGCGGCTTTTGCGCACCGGGAATGGTGCTGACCGCCGTCGAGCTTCTGGCGGAGAATGCGACCCCCGACGAGACCGAGATTCGCGAAGCCCTGTCGGGCAATCTGTGCCGCTGCACCGGCTACAGGAGCATCGTCGCCGGGATCAGGCTGGCGGCCGAGCGGCTGGCGGCGGAACGCGGCTGACGGCGGAGGCGGGCATGTCGATCCTGAACCAGGCACCCGTCGCCGCGCTGCTCGACCGGCTGTTCGAGGAAGCAGAGGCCGGCATGGCCCCCGTGCGGGAGGAATTTTCGCGCCTGTCGGGGGAAGAACAGGCCGCTCTCCTCGGCAGCCGCACGGGCTATGTCGACTTCTACCGGCGGATGAAGGATGTCGCCCTGCCCGTCTCCCGAGAGGACGGGACGCTGCTCTACATGCTCGCGCACGCGACGCGGGCGACGTCGATCGTGGAATTCGGCATGTCGTTCGGCATTTCGACGATCTACCTTGCCTCCGCCCTGCGCGACAATGGCGGCGGGCGGCTGATCACGAGCGAATTTGAACCGTCCAAGGTCGCGCGCGGCCGCGCCAACATCGACGCCGCCGGCCTGCTCGATCTGGTGGACATTCGCGAAGGGGATGCGCTCGACACGCTGGGGCGGGACCTGCCCGGGAGCATCGACCTTCTGTTCCTGGACGGGGCGAAGGGCTTGTATCTCGACATATTGGCTCTGGTCAGGGAGCGGCTGAGGCCAGGCGCGCTGATCGTCGCCGACAATGCCGACATGGCGTCGGCCTATGTCGATCACATCCGCTCGCAACCGTCGCGATATCTGTCCCTGCGCCTGGGCGAGGCCGAACTTTCCATCCACCTCCCTTAGGGAACGTTCCGACTGGGCAACGCCATGACAAAGCTTTCATCCTGGTCCGACATTCCGATGCTTCAGGATATCGGGGCATCACCCGAAGCCGTCAAATCGGCGGCGCGCACGTTGCGCATCATGGAATTTTTCGACGAGATACGTCGCCCGGCCAGGGCGAACGAGATATCGGGCCGTCTCAACTTCCCGCAATCCTCGACGGCCGCCCTGCTCAAGAGCTTGGTGAAACTGGGATATCTGGATTTCGAGGCGGCGACGAAAGCCTATCTTCCGTCCTTGCGGACCGCCGTTCTGGCGACGTGGCGGGACACGGGATATTTCCGGGACGGGTCGATACTCGATATGCTGGAGGATCTGGCGGCTGCCAGCGGACTGGCCGCCTGCCTCACGTCCCGCGCGGGCATCTTCGTACGCTATCTTCACGTCGTGCAGAACCGCAAGCCCGGCGACGTGCATATAGCCCTCAACGTGCGCCGCTACGCAGTTCGCAGCGCAGCAGGCATCGCTCTGCTCACGGACATTACCGACACCGACATCCGCATGTTGGTGCATCGCACGAAGGCTGAAGGCGATCCCGCGCTCGCCACCCTTTCGCTGGCTGAGGTGATGGAGCGGGTGAACACCGCCAGATCCGACGGACACTTCATTTCCAAGGGGCTGGTCCATGAAGACAATGGTGCGATCGGGATACCGTTGCCGCGCGACATCACCGGCGGATGGCAGCATATGGCCCTGTCGCTGGCAGGCCGGATCGGCCAGGTCGAATATCATAGCGCGGACACGGCCCGCGCCATGAAGAGAGCCGTCGCACAGCTCATCAACCGGCGCGCCCGATAAGCGGCGACCCAAGAAAACACATTTTTGTTATTTGGCCGCAACCCTGTTCACCACCATGGGCCTCGCCTAAAGCTTCGGCTGCATTTGGCAATGATATTCAGGCTTTAAACATGCCGAAAGGGCGAGGATAGTTTTGAACAACGCGATCTCGACATCTGGGAATTCGAGGCGGGCATGAGCGGCATATTGGATGGCGTTCGCATCATCGATCTCAGCACGGTCATCATGGGCCCCTATGCCAGCCGCATCCTGGCCGACCTGGGCGCCGACGTCATCAAGGTCGAAGCACCGTCGGGCGACAGCGTCCGCGCGCACCGTCCGCACCTGACCCCCACGATCAGCGGCATGTTCCTCAATCTCAACCGCAACAAACGCTCCATCGTGCTCGATCTCAAGAGCCGCCATGGTCAGCGGGCGCTGGAGCGCCTGCTCGAAACGGCCGATGTCATCCTGCACAATCTGCGTGCGCCCGTGATGAAGCGGCTGGGCTTCGATTATGACCGCTGCCGCGCGATCAAGCCCGACATCATCTATTGCGCCGCCTACGGTTTCGGGGCGGACGGCCCCTATGCGTCCAAGCCCGCCTATGACGACATGATCCAAGCCGGTTCCGGCTTTGCCGCGCTGTCGCAGGAACTGACGGGCGCCCCCGCCTATGCCCCATCGGTGATATGCGACAAGATCGTGGGACAGGCGACCGCGAACGCCATATTGGCCGGGCTGGTTCACAAATTCCGCACGAATGAGGGCCAGGCGATCGAAGTGCCGATGCTGGAAGTGTCGATCGACTTCAACCTTGTGGAGCATTTCGGCGGCGCGGCCTTCGTCCCGCCCCGGGGCAGGCCGGGCTACCCCCGGATCAGGAGCACCGAGCGGCGCCCCTTCGCGACGGCGGACGGATATTGCTGCATCCTGCCCTATTCGGACCGCAACTGGCAGGATTTCTTCGCCTTCACCGGGCGGGCCGACCTGATGGCGGACGAACGGTTCCGCACGCTGGAAACGCGCCAGGATCATTTCGGCGAACTCTATGCCGAGGTCCGCAAGGAAGCCCCGCGCTGGACGAATGCCGAATGGGTCGGCTTCTGCGAGTCCGCCGACATTCCCTGTATGCCGGTCATCGACCTTGAACATATCCATGACGACCCGCACGTCCGCGCCGTCCATCTGTTCGACACGGTCGAACATCCGGCGGGCGGGACCTATCGGGCGATACGATCGCCGGTAAACTATGGCGCGTCCTCGTTCGAAATCCGGCACCACGCGCCCGAGCTGGGCCAGCATACGCGGGAGATTCTGGCGGAGATCGGCTGCGACGAGGAGCCCGTGCCATGAGCGGCGACGCCCTGACCTTCCGCACGGACGGGCCGGTCGCCACCATCACCCTGTCCCGGCCGCCGCACAATTTCTTCGACGTAGCGATGATCACGCAGATCGCGGACCTGATCGAAGCGTGCGACAGGGACCCCGGCGTCCGGCTGTGCCTGCTCACATCGGACCAGAAGAATTTTTGCGCCGGCGCCGATTTTTCCGGCGGCAATCGCCCCGACCCAATGCCGATCTATCAGGCGGCCGCCCGGCTGATCGACCGCCGCAAGCCGCTGGTCGCCGTCGTTCACGGCGCGGCCATAGGGGGGGGCCTGGGACTGGCGCTGGCGGCCGATTTCCGCATCGGCGCCAGCGACTGCTGGTTCCAGGGCAATTTCGTTCGGATCGCGCTCTCGCCCGGCTTTGGGCTCAGTTACACGCTGCCCCGGCTGGTGGGGGCGCAGCGGGCGAGAGACCTTCTCCTCACCGGCCGCCGGGTCGACGCGCAGGAGGCGCTGGACATCGGCCTGATCGACCGGCTCGCGCCCAGAGAGGGGTTGCACGAGGCGACGGGGGCGTTCGCCGCCGAACTGGCGGAAAACGCCCCCGCCGCGATGGTCGCGACGCGAACGCTGCTGTCGAAGGATGCCGGGCGGGATTTCCGGGCCGCGGTGGAGGCGGAACTGGCGCACCAGCGCCTGCTGTTCGCCTCGCCCGATTTCGCGGAGGGCGTCGCCGCCTCGCGCGAGCGGCGCACGCCGCATTTTTCAGCTTTTCCGGGGGAGCCCCAATGAATTTCGAACTGAGCGAGGAATATCGGCAGATCGTGGACCTGGTCGAACGGTTCGTCGCGGACGAGCTGATGCCGCTGGAGGCAGGGATATTGGAAAAGGAGGCGCGCGGGGAGGAATGTATCCTGGCGGCCGACGATCTGGCGCGCATCGACGCCCGCGCGAAGGAACTGGGCCTGTGGGGCATGGACGCCCCGGTCGAACTGGGCGGCTCCGACCTGCCCCACACGGTGATCGCCGCGACCAACATGGCATTGAGCAGGACCGTCGTCCCCTACACCTTTCCGCCCGATTCCCCGAACCTGCGGATGATGATGGCGGCGGCCGACGCCGATCAGCAGGCCCGCTATCTCGCCCCCTATGTCGAGGGCAAGACGATATCCGCCATCGGCATATCCGAACCGGATGCCGGGTCCGACCCGCGCCGGATGCGGACGCGGGCGGTGCGGACGGAAGCCGGCTGGCGCATCAACGGGACGAAGATTTGGATCAGCAAGGCGAACAAGGCGGATTTCACGATCCTGATGGCGCTGACATCGTCGCCCGACGACGGCAGGCCCGCCATCTCCGCCTTCCTGGTCGACCAGGACCTGCCCGGCATCGCCGTGAGCAGCCCCATCCGGATGATCGGCGGAACCTACACCTATGAAGTGATCTATGAGGATGTGGATGTTCCCGAAAGCGCCTTGCTGGGCGTCGAGGGTCAGGGGTTCGGCCCCATGCAGACGCGCCTCGCCACCCGCAGGCTGGAAATCGCCAGCTGGTGCATCGGCATCGCCGAACGCGCGCTGGACATGATGCTCGCCCATGTGAAGGAGCGCGTGACATTCGGCCAGCGGCTGGCCGACAGGCAGGCGGTCCAGTGGTGGATCGCCAATGCCGCCGCCGGCATCCGTTCCTGCCGATTGCTCACCTTCGACATCGCCTGGCGCCTCGACCAGGGGGAGGATGTCAGCACGCTCGTGTCGATGATCAAATATCAGGCGACCGACATGGCCACCCAGGTGGTCGACGACGCCATGCAGGCGTTCGGCGCGATGGGCGCGAGCAAGGAGATGCCGTTGCACCTGATGGCGGCCAAGGTGCGGCTCATGCGCATCTATGACGGCCCCAGCGAGATTCACCGCTGGGTCGTGGCGCGCGATCTGCTGCGCGCCTCCTGATCGCCCCGCCCCTGCCCCGCCGCCCCGCGACGCTCCCCTCTGCCGAACCGGATAACTGGACATTCAAATGTATATCTGGTCAACATTTGATGAGCCATTACTGGGGGCAGGAGTTCAAATGGCGAGGATGCGATCGGAAACGGCGCAAGAGGGACAGGATACGGAGCGCAAGATACGCATTCTGGATTCGGCGGAAAAGCTGTTCGCCGCCACGGGTTTCAACGACACGTCGCTGCGGTCGATCGCCCGGTCGGCCCAGGTGGACCTGGCCCTGATCGGCCATCATTTCGGGTCGAAGGTCAACCTGTTCAATGCCGTGCTCGCGCGGCGGGCGGACCTGGTGCATCACGACAGGCTCGAAACGCTCGAACATTGCCGCAGCCGGGCGAAGGGCGCGCCACCGATCGAAGAGCTAGTCCAGGCTTTCTTCGAACCGCTGTTCGCGCGCGCCATACGCGATCAGGACTGGCGGAACTATCTCAAGCTGGTCGCGAAACTGTCCGTCCAGCGCGAATGGGCCGGCGCCCTGGGCAGGCTCTACAATCCGACGGCCAAATATTTCGTGAATGCGATGCGCATGACCTACCCCCAGTCCACCGACGAGCGGCTCTACTGGGCGTATCAATTTCTGCTCGGCGGCATGGTCTATACCGGCGCCGACTGCGGCCGGATCAACGGCCTGTCGGGCCAGATCGTGCGATCGGACGATTTCGAGACCGCCTATCGCAACCTCATCGTCTTCGTCAGCGCGGGCGTCCACGCGATATTGAGGCAATCCGATTTTTCCATCGACAGCAGAAAAGACAAGGAGATATCCCGATGAAAGCGCCGCCCCGTCGCATCGTCACCGGCCATGATGCCGCAGGCAAGGCGGTGGTCGTGTTCGACGACCATTGCCCCCATTACGCCACCTCGCCCGTGCAGGAGGAATTGCGGTCCTACGAGGTCTGGGAAACGCAGGGTATGCCCGTTCCCATCAACAGCAGCGACAAGGATCCGATGGACCGCCCGCATCAGATGCAGCCGGTCGCCAACGGATGCCGCATCCGCATAGCCGACATCCCGCCCGACATCCCCGAACTGTCGCAGCCTGACAAGATCGCCACCTATTTCAGCGCGCTGGGCACGCCCGACGCGACGACGGCCCTTGAAAAGAGCCAGCCCCACCCGCTGATGCACCGGACCGAAACCGTCGATTATGGCGTCGTCATCGAAGGAGAGATCGTCCTGGTCCTGGACGATTCCGAAGTCACCCTGCGGCCGGGGGACGTGTGCGTCCAGCGCGGCACCAACCATGCCTGGAGCAACCGCACCGACCAGGTGGCGCGGATCGCGTTCATCCTGATCGACGGCACCTATGAAGGCGCGCTTCAGGCGAAGTGACGCCGCGGCCGCGCGCGGCGAGCGGGACGATGCGCCCGCTCGCCATGCCGCCCCGCCCCCAGATCCCCCATCGCGATGAAAGGCCAGCCGTGCGCGAAGCAGTAATCCTATCCACGGCCCGAACCCCCGTGGGCCGCGCCTATAAGGGTGCGTTCAACGACACGGAGGCGCCGCTGCTCGCGGCCCATGTCATGAAGGCGGCGGTGGAGCGCAGCGGCGTCGACCCCGAGCGCATCGGCGACATATTTTTCGGCGCCGCCAGCCAGTGGGGCACACAGTCCTACAATATCGGGCGCATGGCGACCTTCGCCGCCGGCCTGCCGCAAAGCGTCTCCGCCTTCACGCTGGACCGCAAATGCGGGTCCGGGCTCACCACCCTGGCGCTGGCGGCGCGATCCATCCAGTGCGACGAAATGGATTTTGCCTTGTCCGGGGGCGTCGAATCCATCTCGCTCACCCTGAACGAGCACAGGCCGACCTATCGTTCGGAATCACAGGCCGTGATCGCCGCCGAGCCCGACGCCTATATGGCGATGATCGAGACGGCGGAGATCGTCGCCGAACGCTACGGCGTCAGCCGGGACGCGCAGGATCATTATGCCGCGCTCAGTCATCAGCGCGCCGCCGCCGCGATGCAGGCGGGCCGCCTTTCCGAGGAGATCGTCCCGATCGCCGTCGAACGGCGCGTCGCCGGACCCGATCGGAGCGAAATGATCAAAGAGCATGTCCTTCTGGCCGAGGATGAGGGGGTGCGTCCCGAAACGACCCAGGAACGCCTGTCCCAGCTCAAGCCCGTCTGGCAGGGCGGCGGACGGGTGAAGGAAGGCCGCTTCATCACCGCCGGCAACGCCAGCCAGCTTTCGGACGGCGCGTCGGCCCAGATGCTGGCCGACCGCGCCACCGCCGAGCGGGAAGGTCTGCCCATCCTGGGCATATATCGGGGATTTCAGACGGCAGGATGCGGCCCGGACGAAATGGGCATAGGGCCGGTCTTCGCCATTCCCAAACTGCTCGACCGCGCGGGGTTGCGCGTCGAGGATATCGGCCTGTGGGAAATCAACGAAGCCTTCGCGTCCCAGCTGCTCTACTGTCGCGACCGGCTGGGGATCGACGATGACCGGCTCAACGTCGACGGCGGCGCGATCGCCATGGGTCATCCCTTCGCGATGACCGGCAGCCGGCTGGTCGGTCATGCTCTTCTGGAAGGGCGGCGCAGGGGCGTGCGCTATGCCGTCGTGTCGATGTGCATCGCGGGCGGCATGGGCGCGGCGGGCCTGTTCGAACTTCCCTGACGCAAGGCGCCCCAGCCCACATGCATCCCTCATCATGAAAGGCAGACCATGCCACTGGACCCGGAAAAGCTGCTAGCATTCGACATACCCAAGGGGCGGCAGACGCTGAGCCCGCGCGACGTGGCCCTCTATGCCCTGTCGATCGGCATGGGGCGCGATCCCGTGGATGAAGACGAACTGACCTTCATCGACGTGAACCGTCCGATGAAGATCGTCCCCAGCATGGCCTTCGTCCTGGCCCATCCCGGTTTCTGGTTCGCCAATCCCGCGACCAGCCTGGATGCGTCGGGCGTGCTGCACGCCGACCAGAGCCTGGAACTGCTTGCCCCGATCGCGGTCGACGCGACGGTCGCGAGCAGCACCAGGATCGTCGATCTGATCGACAAGGGTCCGGGCAAGGCTGCGCTGATGCGCACCGAAACGATGCTGCGCGACGATCGCGGCCAGGCCCTGGCCCGGCTGCTGCGCACCGTCTATCTGCGCGGCGCCGGGGGGTTCGGCGGTAAGAGCGAACAGGCCCCGCCCGCGACCGCAGCGCCCGACGGCCCGCCCGACCATGTGGTAGACCTGGCCACGCGACCCGATCAGGCCCTGCTCTACCGGCTGAACGGCGACCTCAACCCGCTCCACGCCGATCCCGCTTTCGCGAAAAAGGCGGGGTTCGAACGCCCCATCCTGCATGGATTGTGCACGGCGGGCATCGTCTGCCGCGCGCTGTTGCAGGCGGTGCTCGGCTATGATGACGCCGCGCTGCACCGCTTCCATGTGCGCTTCGCCGGCGTTGTGCTGCCGGGCGAAACCATCCGGACCGAAATCTGGAACAGCGGCCATTTCCGGGCGATCGCGGTCGAGCGCGATGCCGTGGTGATCGACAACGGCCATTTCACGCTGAAGGGGGCAGGCCCGGTATCCGGTCCTGAATGACGCAATCATGACAGACCCGGCAAGCGATCGGCACGCGCCCGAAATCCGACGAAATTGGCGGATATTGTCGGCGGTCACGATCGGCAGCGCCTTCAGCGCGGTGTCGCTGCTGACGGCGAGCTTTGGCACCTTCATCATCCCCCTGTCGCGCGAGTTTGGCTGGACCAGGGGAGAGATCGGCCTGGCCCTGCTGTTCATGACGGGAGTCCAGGCGCTCGTATCGCCGCCGCTGGGAACCTTGCTGGACCGATACGGCACACGCCGCCTCGTTCTGCTCTCTATCCCCTTCCTCGCCTGCGCCCTTATCGCCCTGTCCCTGACACCGGGATCGCCGGCCTATTTCTATTCTTGCTTCGTCTTGGCCGTCGTCGTCGGCGGCGGGACCGCGCCGGTCAGCTATTCGCGCGCCGTCAACCAGACATTTTCGGCCAGGCGGGGCATGGCGCTCGGCATCATGTTCTCGGGCATGGGCTTTGCGGCGGCGCTGCTCCCCATCCTGTCGACCGCCGTCATCCAGGGTGTGGGGTGGCGATGGTCCTATGCCATGCTCGCTTTGCTGGCGTTGGCGGCCTTTCCCATCGCCTGGCTCGGCTTCCCCCGAACGCCGGGCGGGACTGCCAGCGCTCCGGCGCAGGGCCGATCCGGCACCTCCTACGCCTTCCTGCGCAGCCCGACATTCTGGACCATCGCCCTCGCCTGCTCCCTGGCCTCGTTCGCGAGCTATGGCCTGCTCGTCAGCCTGATCCCGATGCTGATCGACACCGGCCTCACCGCCGCCGATGCGGCGGGCTATGCGGCGCTGGTGGGCATGTCGAGCGCCGGCGCGCGGCTCCTGGTTGGTTTCCTGCTCGATCGGCTCTATGCGCCCTACATCGCCGCGACCATATTGCTGTGCAGCGCCGCGGGTTGCGTCCTTTTCCTGTCGCTGGGCCTGCCTGCCGCGCCGGTGCTGGCGGTGCTGATCGGCCTGTCCTTCGGCATGGAGGTCGACCTCGTTTCCTTCCTGGTGGCGCGCTATTTCGGGCTTCGCCAATATGGGCTCATCTACGGGATCATGTATTCGGGCTTTTCCGCGTCCGCCGCGTTCGGCCCCGCCGTCGCCGGTTTCATCTTCGACGCGACCCGTTCCTACGACATCGCCCTGGTCGGCGGCGCGGTCCTGATGGTGCTGGCCACCTTCGTGTTCCTCTGCCTGCCCCAATATCCCGTCCGGGATCAGGCACCCGCCTGAACGGGTGCGACCGACCGTCCGCGACGGGCTCCGTCCCGATCGCGGACAGCAAAAAGGGGAGCAGGACGACCCTGCTCCCCCATCACGGTCGGGCCATCCGCGATCAGGCGGGCAGCATGTCCATCGTCCGCGCCTTGAGCGGGAAAGGCTGCTTGCCGCGCTTGAGCCGGTTGGTCATCTTGCCGAGCCGCTCGATCTCCACCGTCACCTCGTCGCCTTCCTGAAGCCAGGGATAGGTGTCGCGCCCGAAGGTGCCGCCAAGCTCCAGAATGCAGCCGCGACCGACCGTCCCGCCCCCGATCACGTCGCCCGGGCGCAGCCAGACGTTGCGCGAGGCATAGGACAGCATTTCACCGAAGCTCCAGTTGATCGACGCCCAACTGTTGTTGCTATATTCTTGGCCGTTGACCGTCGCCGTCATCTTCAGGTCGAAGCCCAGACCCTTGCGCCGGTCTTCCAGTTCGTCCGCCGTCACTAGGAACGGGCCCAGCCCCATGCCGGCATCCTTGCCCTTGGCGGCCATCGGCGCGCGCGACAGTTCCTCCGCCAGAAGATCCCGGATGCTCCAGTCGTTTAGGATGCAATATCCCGCGATGTGGCTCTCGGCCTCCTCCGGGGTCAGATCGATGCCCGCCTTGCCGATGATGCAGGCGATTTCCAACTCATAATCCATGCTCTGGGCATGACCGGGAATGCTGACCTCGTCCCCGTCGCCTAGCATGTTGGTGTTGTTGGTATAATAGAAGATCGGCAGCGTCAGCAGCTTCTCGTTGAACTCCTGACCCAGATTGATGATGCTGGTGCGATAATGTTCGAGAAAGGACGAGAAATCCCGGATCGAGGGCGGCGCGGACAAGAGCGGCCGCAATTTGACGGCGGCCAGGTCGACGGTTTCCAGCGGATTGCTCTTCGCCTCCTGGGCCGCCTGCCGCAAACGGTCGCCGTCGTCGCCCAAGAGCGCGATCAGGTCGCCGGTCCCGCGGTAGCCATGTATGACGTCGCCGTCCACAAGGCCCAATTTGTCGACGCCCGGCGCGTCAACGGTTTGATAGGTCGCCCAACGCATCTCAATCTCCTTTTTTTGATGACGATCTTGGCTTTTCGGTTCCGAAATCTCCGGGCCTTCGTCCCGGTGGCGGAGCAGGCGCGAGCACCGCTCGCAATTACTTTTGTATAATTAATACTCATCAAATGTTGAGCGTCAAGCATGATCCGACCCCGGCGTCCCTGCACGCCGCGTCACACCGTGTCGGGATGTCCCAGGACGAGGGTGGCCTGGCTCGACAGGAAGCCGCCCGATGCGTGGGTCAGCGCCACGCGCGCATCGGCTATCTGGCGCGCGCCGGCCTGGCCCGTCAGCTGGACGAACGCCTCCACCATTTCGAACAGGCCGTACATCCCCGGATGGCAGCAGGACAGGCCGCCGCCATTGGTGTTGAGCGCCAGATCGCCGCCAGGTCGTATCCGCCCGTCCGACACGAAGCGCCCCCCCTCCCCCTTCGGACAGAAACCCAGATCTTCCAGAAAGAGGATCGGGTTGATGGTGAAGGAATCATAGAGTTGCAGGACGTCCACGTCTCGCGGTGCAAGCCCGGCCTGCGCGAAGGCGCGCGCGCCCGATTCCCGCGCGGCCGTCACCGTGAGATCGGGCATACTGGAAATATGATAATGGGTAGTCGCCGCCGCGCCGCCCAGCAGGTGGATGGGCGTCGCCGCATGATCCTTTGCCCGATCGGCGCGCGTCATCACGATCGCCGCCGCGCCGTCCGTTACCAGACAGCAGTCGCGGATACCCAGCGGATCGGCAACCCGGCGCGCGCCCAGCACATCTTCAATGCTGAGGTCATCGCGCATGAAGGCATCGGGGTTGCGCTTTGCCCACAGGCGCGCGGCCACGGCGACCTCCGCCAGCTGTTCGGGCGTGGTGCCATAGTCGTGCATGTGGCGCGCCGCGGCCAGGGCATAGGCTGCGGTCGGCAATCGCGGCTTGTAGGGCGCCTCGAACGGGTCCGCACCCGCCACCGTCTGAAGCCGTCCGGCGGCGCTGCGCTGGGTACTGCCATAGGTGATGAGCGCCACGTCGCACAGGCCCGCGTCCAGCGCCAGCGCCGCCCATATCGCGTGAGTCTGGAAGGCTGATCCGCCGGTACGGTTATTGTCGGTGATCCTGGGCTGGATGCCCAGATATTGCGCCATGGTCAGCCCCGCCAGATGATCGTCGGGCAGGCACAGAAAGAGCGCGTCGACGTCGGCCGGGGTCATGCCCGCCGAACGCAGCGCCTCGACCGCGGCATAGGCCGCGATATCGATCGCCTGATAGCCGGGCGCTTCGCCCATGCCGAAGGTGGCGGCGCCAACGATGGCCGTTCTACCGCGGGGAAATCCATTCATGATCGGGTTCCTGCAAATCTAGGCCGGGCGGAAAATCACCAGCGGCTGGTCGTTCTCCGTGACGATCCGCGCCCGCACCGCCATGCCGATCGCGACATCTTCGGGCGGCACGCCGTCGACGCGGGCCATCATGCGCGGCCCTTCCTCCAGGTCGATGAGCGCCACATTATAGTCCTGAGCCGGCGGCTTCTGGCGCACCACGGTCGTGGAATAGACCGTCCCCCGGCCGGACAGCTCCACCCATTCGAGGTTCGTACTGCCCGTGGCGGGCGCCGCCACGCGGGGATGGAAGAACAGGTCCCCGCTGTCGCGGCACCGCTGCACCATGAAGCGGCCCTCGGCCAGATGGGCGAGATATTCCTCTGCCGGCCGCACCGGCCATTCCATGTCGTCCCTCATCGCCCTGCCCTATCCCAGCAACTTTACAAGCTCGTTCTTCGCGACCTTCTCCAGCGTCGCGCGCGGAAATTCGTCCAGCAGCCGGATCTCGCGCGGCATCTTGAACGCGGCCAGGCTGTGCCGGCACCGATCCATGATCGCGTCGACCAGTTCGGGGGACGCATGGTCCACGCCATCGCTCGGGATGACGAACATGACCGGCACCTCGTCGAGCATCGGATGGGCCTTGCCGACCACGGCCACCTCGCGCACGCCCGTCACGCCCATCGCGATCTGCTCGATCTCCGAAGCCGCCACATTCTCGCTGCCGACGCGGATCAGGTTCTTGGCGCGGTCGGTGAAGCGCAGGACGCCATTTTCCAGCAGCTGCACCCTGTCGCCCGTGATGAAATAGCCATGTTCATCGAAGCTGCTCTGCATGGCCTGCGCATTGTGCAGATAGTCTTTGAACAACGAGAGCCCCGGCGTCCCACCGATCAGCAGATTGCCCGCATCCCCCACCCGCGTCGGGGACCCGTCATCGTCGACCACCCTAACGTCATATTCGGGCGCCGCGCGCCCGATGCCCAGCGGCTGGGTCACATGGTTGAAGTCGCCGACGATCCCATGGGATATGGTTTCGGTCATGCCCCACCATCCGATCGTCTTGATGCCGAACCGGTCGAAGGCGGGCGGATCGGAAATCGGCGCGCTCCACATGCGGAAATGGTGATCGGGCGGCACGTCCCGCTCCATCAGCACGCGCGTGGAGAAGGAGATCATCGATGCCCAGGTGCAGCGATGGCGGATCGCATAGTCCCAGAAGCGGCTGGCGGAAAAACGCGGCATCAGCACGGCGCTCGCCCCCGCCCACAGCGTCGCCAGTATCGAATAGGACAGCGCGTTGGTGTGAAAGAGCGGCAGGTAGACGAGGTGGACGTCGTCGGCGCGCAGCCCTTCATGCTGGGCGTTGACCTTGGCACCCCACAGGGCGTTGGCGTGGGACCAGACGACCGCCTTGGGCCGGGCGGTCGTGCCCGATGTGAACTGGATGCTGCATGATGCGTAGGGGTCGGCCGGTCGGCGCGCCGGACCGGCATCGTCCAGGAACAGCCGATCGAAGGATTCCGACCGGGCCGGCCGATCCTGCACGGCGGGCGTTGCGCCGGCATCGTGCGCGGTGACGGCGATCCAGCGCAGATCGGGGCACGCCTGCGCCAGCATGGCGGCGAAGGACGGCTGCGTTATCGCCGCGACCGCGCCGCAATGATCCGCGAAATAGGCCAGTTCTCCCGCCGCCGCGCGCGCATTGGTGGTCACGGCGATCACCCCGATTTCGGCGCACGCGAACCAGGAGAAGAGAAATTCGACGCAGTTTTCCAGATGGATCAGCAGCGTGTCGCCCGCCTTCAGGCCGCGCTTGAGGAAGCCGGCAGCCAGCGCCTCGACCCGCTCGTTGAACGCGCCATAGGTCCATGTGCGCGCGTCGCTCTCGAACGGCGCCCAGATGACGAACGGATGGTCGCGGCGGTGCTGCGCCTGCATCTTGAGCAGCCAGGGGACATCGAGCCCCGCAAAGGGTCCGACATGACCGGGCGGCAGGGACGGGATCGTCATAGCGCTGCCCGTGCCGCGCGGCGGGACATGCCATGTCTATCGGCCCCCGGCCGCGCCGGCCGATGCCGGCGTCCAGACGCCTTGAAAAGCCCGCTCATCGCATCCCTCTCCCAACTTGACTTTGAAACATATGACTAGCATATGCTCAACATATGTTGAGGGCAATAGCCGACGGTTCGAACCGGACGGTCGATGGCGGCGACGCCGGCGAAGCCATCGCGACACATCGTCCGATTTCGGAAAAAATAAGATGAGGAAAGCATGACGGGCACCGCCGAAGCGACCGCAGACCAGCAACAGTCATCCAGTATAATCGCCAATCCCATGTCGCTCGATGGTCGTACCGTCATCGTCACCGGCGCGGCACAGGGCATAGGGCTCGCGATAGCCGATCTGGTCTGCGCCCTGCGCGGCAATGCGGTGCTGGTGGACCGCAACGCCCAGGCACTGGAGCAGGTCTGCGGCGACACCGCCGCGAACCGGCTGGCACAGGTCGGCGACATCAGCGACCCCGCCTTCGCGCAGGCAGTCGTAACGCAGGCGTGCGACCGCTTCGGCGCCGTCCACGGGCTGGTCAACAATGCCGGGATCACGCGTCCCGCGATGCTGGGCAAGATGGCGCTGGACGACTGGCGGCAGGTGCTCGACGTTCACATGACGGGCGCGTTCCTGTTCATGCAGGCCGTCAGCCAGCATATGGTGGACCGCGCGAAACAGGGGGATGCCGCGCCCGGTGCCATCGTCAACGTCTCGTCCGATGCGGGCGTCCAGGGCACCGTCGGCCAGATCAACTACAGCGCGGCCAAGGCCGGGATCGCGGGCATGACGATGAGCGGCGCGCGCGAACTGGCCCGCTATGGCATCCGGGTCAACACCGTCGCGTTCGGCATGGTCGAAACGCCCATGACGGAAGTCATCCGCGGCGAGAAGTTCCGCGACACCTATCTCTCGCGCATTCCCCTGCAACGGTGGAGCGCGCCCGAGGAGGTCGCCCGGCCGGTATGCTTCCTCCTTTCCGACGCGGCATCCTACATCACCGGCCAGCGCCTGTCGGTGAATGGTGGCAGCCAGATGTGCGCTTGATGTTGCGGGGTACTGGCCATGTGGCGCGCTGAAGGCGAAATCGACACGCTCATCCGGGAATCGGCGGCCGCGTTCGCCGACGACCGGCACGACCTGGCCCGGCTGCGGAAGCCGGCGAGTGGGGTGGACCGGGCGATCTGGACCGGCATCGCCGAAATGGGGTGGACCGGCATCCTCCTGTCCGAAAGCGATGGCGGTTCCGGCCTGCCCCTGTCGGCGGCGCTCGTCGTCGCGGAAATGTTCGGCCGGCGCCTGCTGCCCGAACCCTTTATCGAAAATGCCGTGATCGCGGCCACGGTCCTGGCCCTGTCGGATACGGCATTGGCCCGGGCCTGCGCCCGGCGGCTGGCGACGGGCGAGGGGCTGTTCAGCCTGGCGCATGGCGAAGCGACGGCGGCCGGCCATCAGGACGATCCCTTGTCTACCACGGCGCGCATCGCCGACGGCATGATCGTGCTGCATGGCGACAAGGCGAGCGTGCCCGGATGGTCGGACGGCGTGTCGATGCTCGTGACGGCCGACCATGATGGCGATCTGGCGATCGTCATGGTGCCGGCCGACAGCGCGGGCATTACGGCCACGTCCCATGCGATGGCGGATGGCAGCGTCACGGCGGACGTCCGGTTCGACGGCGTCACCCTGCCGCAAGACCATTTTCTTGCGCGCGGACCCGCCGCTCGGGACATGGTGACGCTGGCGATGGGCCGGGGCCTGCTCGCGGTTTCGGCGCAGTTGGAGGGGCTGGCCCAATCGATGCTGGCGATGACGATCGATTATGTCGGTCAGCGCGTTCAGTTCGGCCGGCCGCTGGCATCCAATCAGGCGCTTCAGCATCATTTGGTCAACCTCTTCGGCCAGATGGAACTGGCCGGCGCGTCCTGGCGCAGTGCGGCTACGTTGTTGGGCACGCAGGGCGCCGCCCACGCGCGTGGCCCCATCAGCCGCGCAAAGGCCCGCTGCTCCGACATGGCGATGGCGATCGCCAAGGCGGCGATCCAGTATCATGGCGCCTTTGGCTATACCGAGGAAGCCGATGTCGGGCTCTACGTCAACGCCGCGCTGCGCCATTCCGCCTGGCTGGGCAATGCCAGCACGCACCGGGAGCAGGCCTTGCGCGCGCACGAACAGAACAGGATATCGTCGTGACCGAACCCGCAGAACTGGATTCCCTGTCCGACGAGGCGTTCCGCAAGAGGCTGCGGGACTGGCTGGAGGAATATTATCCGCCCGAATGGCGGCGGCCAGTCATATTTCGCCTGCGCGGGGACAGCGAAAAGCGTTGGCTCCGCCTGATGCACGACCATGGCTGGCGGCTTCCCTCCTGGCCAAAGGAATATGGCGGGCTAGGGCTGCCGCTCACCAAGCAGCTCGCCTATCATGAGGAAATGGCGCAGTTCGGGACTGCCCGTTGGCTCGACATGGGCGGCACGCTGCTTGGTCCGACGCTGATCAAGTTCGGGACGCCCGAACAGAAGGCGAAATATCTGCCCGAAATCGTGCGCGGCGACGTGATCTGGTGCCAGGGCTATTCGGAACCCAACGCCGGATCGGACCTCGCCAGCCTGAAGACGACGGCGCGGCGCGACGGCGACCATTTCGTGGTCAACGGGACGAAAATCTGGACGACCATGGCCACCGACGCCCAGCGCATGTTCCTGCTGGTCAGGACCAGCCAGGAAGAACGCAAGCAGCAGGGCATTTCCTTCCTGCTCGCCGACATGGACCTGCCCGGCATCACGGTCGAACCGATCGTCAACCTGGCAGGAGAGGATGAGTTCGCCCAGGTATTTCTGGACGATGTCCGCGTGCCGGCGGAAAACTTGGTCGGCGAACCGGGACAGGGATGGACCGTCGCTAAAGCGCTGCTCGGCGTCGAGCGGATCACCACGGCGAGCCCCGCTCCAGCGCGGTACGCCTTTGATGTCCTCGACCGCCTGATCAGCTTTGCTCAGAGCGATCAGCATGCCTTGCGCCAGTTGCATGGGCAATTGCTCTGCGATCTCGAGGATTATGTCGCGCTCTATGCGCAAACAACGGACGCCTACATCGATGGCCGCGTTGAAGGGCATGAATTGTGTGTACTAAAGATGCTGTCGTCCGATCTATTCCAACGCATTAGCGAGGCATGCCTGCAGGCAGCAGGGGAGCGCGGCGGCAGTCGGGGTGCCGTCCCGCTGGGAGCGGACAACGAGGACCTCCGTCTCATCTATTTGATTGCGCGCCCGACCAGCATCTATGGCGGCGCCAATGATGTGCAGCGCGACATCATCGCGAGAGCGATTTTCGGCAGCCGGACGACCTTGTCGCGATAATATGGAATGATCTGGCCCGACAGAACGGATATCCTCGCCATGTTAATCAAGTACTCCACCAGAGCCATGGCAAAGGGCATCATCGAAAAGCCGATTCGAGCTAGGCGAAATCTGGTCGTCCACGGCTGCAATACTGCAGGAGTGGCCATAATTAACCAGGTATACTGCGCATCAACGAATGACAGCTTGGCCATGGGTCAAGCGCGAGGGAAGAATCTTACGTGCGCCTGATCGATGCTGACTGGCCTTTGTTCGGCTGGACTAATGATATCAGACCAGCTTTGCGAGCTGCTACAGATCGAAATGCCCACCTTGTATTAGGCACTTTAATCCGCGTTGCTGGATCATCGCCGCGCCCGGTGGGAACCCAGATGGTCTTCGAAGGAGATTCCGCCTCAGGATATTTTTCTGGGGGATGCGTTGAAGCCGACATTGCCAATCACGCTAAGATGGTCATGCAGGACGGCAAGCCGGAACGGCTGTTGTATGGCGATGGTAGTCCATGGATTGACATACGGCTTCTGTGTGGCGGCGCATTAGAAGTCCTGCTGGAGCGCATCTCATCCGACGAGGGAGCGGTCGCTAGTCTTCTCGCGCTCTCCGCTAAGCGCAAAGCCGTCCGTTGGCAAAGCAATGGTTTGGAACGGACGGTCGCAGAAAGTTGTCAGCGTCCTGCCTTCCAGCTCACCGGAGAGATATACAGTCTTTCTTATTATCCCCCATGGAGATTGGTAATCGCAGGTGGCGATCCGATTGCGTTGGCGATTGCCGCGCTCGGCGCCATGTCTGGCTTTGAAACTCTCCTAATTCGTCCAAACGGTCCCGACCACCCTCCGCCGATCGCGAATGTGCAATATGATCGCAATTCAGCGGATGAAGCGATCAAAGACATAAAGCCGGACCATTGGACGGCGGTTATCGCTGCCAATCATGACGATGAGTTGGATGACCAGATTTTATCGGCTACGTTACAACACGATCCTGCCTATCTAGGAGTGCTTGGCGCCCAAAGTCGCGTCGCCGGCAGAAATCACAGATTGGCCCGTGCCGGCTATGATGCCGAAAAGCTGCGGTCGATCCGTTCGCCTATCGGGCTGGCACGTACTGGCAAAGCTCCGTGGGAGGTAGCAGTTTCTGTGATCGCTGAGATAATGCAAACAAGGAACCAGCAAACAGACCGGATATAGCAGCAAGTATCAGTGCATCTTTCACGCACCCGATTCATTCATCGTCATCGGGATGTGGATCGCAGGGAATTGACCCGTGTCGAAGACCTATGACGTCTCGGGAGATAATTTAAAGTAGGGCTTTGCTTCCGGGCCGATCTACAGCGACGCGTCGCATCCCATTTCGAGAAAACTGTTTAATCCCACGGTTTGATGATGCGATCCTTTCGTTGGAATAGAAGGAAGCATTATGTGGCAGGCACGTCAGGGGAGCCCACGACCACCCGAACGTCAGGCGCATCCGAACGGGCAAGACGCTCGGCATCGCTGTGGATGCGCCGATCAGTGCGAATGACCTCCCTTCCCCTCGCCGATAACCGCCGTCCCTCGCCCAACGCAATCTGCCGAAAAGCGGGCGCGTCAGATTTGCGGACAAGCCCCCGCGCGCGCAGTTCGAACGGCTTGATCATTATGCCATAGCCTTGCTGCGATTGGACTTGCCAAACATCGGCGAATGCAGAAAGAATCCCGGCAATGCGTACCGATACCGACCATCTTCCTGCGGCAAAGCAGCGCGAGCTTGAGCGCATCGTCGAGGTCATTTTCGAAGAGTTTCGCGGCGCCATAGAGAATGCCACCGGCCCCCGGAAGGGCGCGCGCATCCTGAAGGTTGTCCTCTTTGGCAGCCATGCGCGGGGTGACTGGGTAGATGCGCCGCTATCAGCGAACCAGTACAAGTCCGACTACGATATCCTCATCATCGTCAGCCAGAAAGAACTGACCGATCGGGCCGCTTACTGGGCAAAGGCAGAGGAGCGGCTGATCCGCGCTTACACAATCGAAAAGACGCTGCGCACGCCGGTCAATTTCATCGTCCATTCTCTGCACGAGGTGAACGACGGCCTAGCCCATGGTCGCGTGTTCTTCATGGAAGTCGTCAAGGATGGGACCGCCCTCTACGAGGCGGACGACCGCGAACTGACGAAGCCGAAACCGAAAACACCGCAGCAAGCGCTAGACGCCGCGCGGGAGTATTTCGAGGACTGGATGCCACAAGCCGCCAGTGCGCAGAAGGGCTTCTTGTTTTTCCTTTCTCAGCATGAGCATCGGGATGCGGCCTTTATGCTGCACCAGGCCGCTGAGCGTCTATACTCCGCCTTGCTGCTCACGTTGACTTTTTACACTCCATTATGCCGCGCGCGGCATAAAGGGGTTTATGCCGAGCAGCTTACTATGCCGATGGGTTCCCGCTTTCACATCGGCTCCGGTGCCTTAGCGGCTATCGACGCGGCATAGTTTCCTCCTCACGCACATCATGTGCGTGGAGGAACGACGATGATCACCGATGGATATTTGAGCAGCAGTCGGATCTTGCGCGGCCTGAAGCGTGGTCCGTTCGCCGAACACATTCACCTCTACATCGAGTGGCTTCGGCGGCGCGGTTACAGCCGGGAGATCGGCCATCGGTATCTGAGCCTTGCTCGGGATTTCGGGTTCTGGCTTGCTGCCACCGGCTCGGATCTTGCCGATGTCCGGGAAGGGCTCGTCACCCGATATCTCGCCGAGCGGTCACGGCACCGTCCGCAGTACAGAGGGGATGCCCTGGCCCTGGCCCGGTTGTTGTTAGTCCTGCGCGAAGCCAACGCCATTGCGCCCCGACCCATGCCCTGCGGCGATCCGTGCGAAGATATCCTCCAGGCTTACGCGCTCTATATGGAACGCCAGCGTGGCCTCGCGCCAATGTCGATCGCGAGCCACCTGTGGTTTCTTCGGCCGTTCCTTAAGGAGCTGGGTATCGCGACCCGCGTCGATGCTGCGCGTCTTTCGGGTCGGGAGGTGGCGCGCTACGTCGAGCGGCATGGCGGTGATCGCGGGCCGACAACCGCTCGGATCATGTGCTCTCGCCTACGGGTGTTCCTGCGATATCTGCACGCCGAAGGTTTTCTCGCCGAAGACCTGACGACTGCGCTTCCATCCGTGCGCCGGCCTGCCGAAGCCGGATTGCCTAGCTTCATGCCGAACGAAGATGTGCAGCGCGTTCTCGCCAGCTGCGATCAAAGCACGGCTATGGGTCGACGTAACTATGCGATCCTCATGCTGCTCGCCCGGTTGGGGTTACGGGCGACCGAGGTGGCGAGGCTCAACCTCGACGATTTTGACTGGCGGGCGGGCCAGTTCACGGTTCGCGGCAAGGGACGCAAGACGGCTACCATGCCGCTGCCGCCCGACGTCGGCGCGGCGATCGCCAGCTATCTGCAGGATGGGCGCCCGCCGTCGGACAGTCGTAGCCTGTTCCTGCTCGCGGTAGCGCCATATGCTGGGTTCAAGGGGGCACCTGGCGTCCAGACTGTTGCGCGTAAGGCGATCGCCCAAGCCGGCGTCATCGGCGTCGCCCATCGCGGCTCACACGCCTTCCGTCACAGCCTGGCGACCGATCTGCTGCGGTCCGGCGCGACGCTGACCGAGATCGGCCAACTTCTGCGCCATGAGCAGCACGACACGACGCGGATCTACGCTAAGGTAGATCTCGACAGCCTGCGTCCCCTGGGCATGCCTTGGTTGGGAGGCGAGCAATGAGCGTGCTGCGTCAGGCGCTGACCCGCTATGTGCTCATGCGGCGCGGGTTTGGCTATCGCTTTGACAACGAAGAGCGCTGCCTCAGCGATTTCGTCACCTTGATGGACGCAGCCCAGGCCAGCGTCATTACACGCAAGTTGGCAGTGGCCTGGATTACCCAAGCCCAGCGCGCGTCCTGGTCGAACAGGCTATCGATGGTGCGCGGGTTTGCCCGGCATCTCTCGAGCCTCGATATCCAGACCGAGACACTGCCTGCCGGGATATTTCCATCACCCCGGCGGCCGCGCCCCTATATTTACACCGAAGCGGAGATCCAGCGACTGCTCGACGCGACGCTGCGCTGGGGATTGGCCAAGGGCATCAACCGTCGCACCTATCATTGCCTCTTCGGCCTGCTCGCGACCACGGGCATGCGTTTGGGCGAGGCGATTGGCCTCAAGCGCGCGGATGTCGATCTTCAGGCCGGGATATTGACGCTGCCTGTGACTAAGGGTGGCAAGGATCGGCTTGTCCCGCTGCATCCGACCACCACCCGGGCGCTCGCTGACTACGCCGCACAGCGTGATGACTGTCGCGCCTGCCGCAATAGCCCCTGGTTCTTCGTCCTGCGAGGAGGTCAGCGGCTGCGGCCTCAGTACCCCGAACGCATATTCATCAGCGTGCTGCGGCGGATCGGGTTACGCGATCCCGAGCTATATAGCCGGGGTCCGCGCCTCCACGACCTGCGCCACAGCTTTGCCGTCAACACCCTCCTGCGTTGGTACCGGGCAGGTGAAGATGTTGAGCGCCTGCTGCCAACGCTCACCACCTATCTCGGCCACAGCAAGGTTCGCGACACATATTGGTACCTCTCGGCCTGTCCCGAGCTCATGAGCGAAGCTGCGAGCAGACTCGAAGCGCGCTGGGAGATGGTGTCATGACCGGCACCGCGGCCCTGCCATCGCTCATCGAGCGCTTCTTCACCCTGCGCCTCATGCACCACCGCAACGCCAGTCCGCACACCATCGCATCCTACCGCGACACGTTCCGGCTGCTGTTCACCTTTGCGCAGGCAAAGTTGGGTAAGCCGCCCTCCCGGCTCGATCTCACCGATTTTGATGCTCCGTTTATCGGCGCCTTCCTCGACGATCTAGAGGCGAACCGGGCGATCGGGATCAAGACGCGCAACCTGCGCCTGACCGCCATTCGAGCCTTCTTCCGCTTCGTCGCGTTCGAGGAGCCCGCCCTTGCTGGGCAGATCCAACGCATACTCGCGATCCCTGGCAAGCTTCACGACAAGCGCGAGGTGCATTTCCTGACCCGCGGCGAGATCGACGCGATCCTCGCAGCACCCGATCGGAGCACTTGGATCGGCCGACGTGATCACATGCTGCTGCATCTCGCCGCGCAGACCGGCCTGCGGTTGTCCGAGATCGTCCAGCTTGAGCGCGACGCCGTCGTTCTGGGCACCGGCGCGCACGTCCGATGCCTCGGCAAGGGTCGCAAGGAACGCTGCACTCCGCTTACCAGACAGACGTGTCGTGAGCTTCAAGCCTGGCTTAAAGAGGCAGGGCAGCGCGGTTCGACGATGCTGTTCCCCAACATACATGGCGGCCATCTAAGCCCTGACGCTGTGCAGCGTCTGTTGGCACGCCATGCTGAGACCGCGAAGCTGCGATGCGCCTCGCTCGGCCGCAAGCGGGTCACCCCTCATGTCCTCCGACATAGCGCGGCGATGGAACTGCTCCAGGCTGGCGTGGACATCTCCGTTATCGCGCTCTGGCTTGGGCATGAGTCCATCAAGACCACCCAGGTCTACCTGCACGCACACCTCGCATTGAAGGAGGCGGCGCTAGCCAAGGTCAAGCCGTTCAAAGGGCAGAAGGGAGGACGCTATAAGCCGGGGGATCGGCTGCTCGCCTTCCTCGATGCACTGTAGCTTGGCGCGGGGACTCGCCTCTGCTAACATCTTGATGCGCTGTGCAAAGGTCAGCGCCGGGACTGGTAATCCCGCCAGAGAAGCAAGCTCGGACACTTCGGTTTCCGGGGTGCCGTCGCGTATGTCCAAACCTTCGGGTGAAAGGCGGCGGCGCATGTCTCTGGCATGTTACCAGCTCCGGCGGCTCCCGCGCCTAGCGTGCGGGAGTTCGGGACTGTTCCGCATCCGTCTCGTCCTTTCCGCGTGACCGCCTAATGCGGACCGGAGATGACCATGGACCAGTTTGTTCCTGTTCGATCACAGCACGCGGCGAGTTCCGCGCCCCCAACGGCGTTGATCTCATCAACAGACGATAATTCCGCTCTCGCCGCCCTATGGAAGATCTATGGCGCCGAACCGGTCAAGCTCCGACGCACGCAGGAGGGACGCGAGCTCAGCCGCGTACGCTACCGCCGAGCCGAAGAATTCATGACTTCCCTAGCGCCCGAAGCGCCCGGTGACTGGCCCGATTTCCTCTACTCTGCCGGCATCGTCGTGCAACTCGCGGTTTCGTCCCATCTGCTGGATGTGGGTTTCCCCGATGCCTGGTGCGCTCGGCATGTTGGCCTGCACGTTGATCGATCGTTAGCCTACGCCAACGTCACCGGGTTCGGCTGCGAATGCGCTGAGACGGTCCGATTCACGCAAATTCTGGCGCCTTATTGGAAGTGGAACCGGCGACATCTGACTGACCGCGTCCACCCGGACGACGGCGGCTTCACGGCCGATCGGGTTCGAGCGCTGGTGTGTGCACTGCTGGATCATGTGTGTCATGTCACAGGCCACCGTCATCGTCCAACGATGAGGTCATGACCACTGCCTTTTGCACCGCGTGCTTTGGAGGGACGTAAAACTATGCCGAGCCGATTGCCGGGATGACCTGGGAAACCGGATCATTCCACGGTGGCGCGGCATAGTTCGCCGTTCGGCATAAGCACCCCACAACCACAACATCGCCTTTCTCCGCTCGCTGGCCGAAGGGCTGGACCGCCGCCTCTATGGCATATGGCCGGAAGCCACGCACGCCGAACGCGCCAAGTTCCAGAAGCTGAAGGAAGCGTACACCAAAGCCCGCTATTCCAAGCACTACCGGATAAGTGCCGAAGAACTGGCATGGCTTGGCGAACGCGTCGAGGAACTGGGCCGCGTCGTCCATCAGGTCTGTTCGGAACGGATTGCCGAACTGGAAAGCGCAGTCGCTGGTAAATAGCGATCCCGCCAGACAGCTTGCCCGGATTCCTCCAGTCTGGCATATTCGGCGGCACGGGATGGAAGAACTGGCGGCCATCTCGGGGATAACCCTGCCAGGCATCATGTAGGTTCGGCCACTAAGGTCGGGCAGTTGCTGCAAGCCGCGACGGCGGCGCACAGCGGACACCGCTTGCACGATCCGCGCCCAGACGCGCGGACCGCTGGTGTGCGAGCTGCAAATGACACCCCCTATCGACGTTTACGCGCGCGAAGTGGTGATGGCGCGCGTCAATCATCTAATCCGGCGTAAACAGAATGAGATCGAACGCATCGCGCGTATCATCCGCGCCTGCTTCGAGCCCGAGAAGGTCCAGGCACCCCGACCGGGGAAGATCAGACGGATCATCCTGATCGGCCCCTATGCGCGCCGCTCCTGGTATGAGGACCGGCAGACAATCCAGTTCTCGGATTATGAATTCTGGATCATCGTCAACCATCCCGCCTTCAAGGACGAGCGCTGCTGGCAGCGGGTGCGCGATGTCATCGACAGCGAACTTGGCAACCGGTGCGCGGTCGATCTCGACATATTATCCAAGGCCGACATCCGCATCGCCAGGATCGAGCGCGACACCTTCATCCTCGACCGCATCGAAGCCGGCATCACGCTCTACCGCGCCTCGCGCGACGCGCCACTAAACAAGCGCGAACGCCGGGAGGCAAGACGATGACCCCCTCCCATTCCACAGTTGCGTTCGAGGCGCTTTACCGAGAAGAATATGCACGGGTTCTGCGTTTCTTCCGAAAGCGCGTGGGAGGGGACGATGCCCCCGACCTCGCGCAGGAAGTTTTCATGAAGCTTTTCGCTGCGGACGTTATCGAACACATAGAGAACCCGCCGGCCTATCTCACTCGATGCGCGCGCAACCTTCTTATCAGCCGTGCGCGTCGCAGGGCGTCGGCACACATCGTCACCTATCCCATCGACGAGGGTCGGGATGCACCTGCGCCTCCCGAGCAGACCTGGAGGATCGAAGAGGGAGACGTCCGGAGGGTCTATCGACGGACACTGCTGGCCATGCCACGCAAGACCCGCCGCATCTTCCTCATGCACCGGCTGAAATGCATGACCTATGCGGAGATCTCCGCGCAGGTCGGCATCGGCTACAGTGGCGTCGAATATCATATGACGCGCGCCCTGGCACGGTGCCGCAGGACGGCTTCTGTGCATCGATTGTAGAATGGCTTCCTAAGCTCATGATTGAGCGCCGCCAGCGGCGCAACCTTTCCACAGTTCCGGAGGGAGAAAGAGGCTCTGCCTCTCTCTCCCTGCAAGGTGCCGCTTTGGGGCCGTGGCTCGCTGCGCTGCGCCCGCACCACCCCCGGCACCGGACCTTGCCCCCACTCTCTCCGCCCCTCGCCGGGTCGGCAGGGGGTCATGCGCGGCATGACCCCCTGCGCGGATTGGAAGGGAGTAACATCAATGACCCAGAACACCGGCAAGCAAGACCCTCACAGCCATATCACCGACCGCATCCTGGCCGAACTTGAGCAAGGCACCCGCCCCTGGCTGAAACCGTGGAGCGGCGGCGACATCGCCAAGTCCGGTCAGGCTCGCCCCTTGCGCGCCACCGGCCAGCCCTACCGTGGCATCAACGTTCTTCTTTTGTGGATAGAGGCGCAGGCATCCGGTTTCGTCAGCCCGTCATGGATGACCTACAAGCAGGCGCAAGCCTTGGGCGCGCAGGTGCGCAAAGGGGAGCATGGCGCAACCGTGGTCTATTATGGCGACAGCACCAGGACCGTGCATGACGATGCCAGTGGGGAGGATCAGGAACAGGGCTTCCGTTTTCTGAAGACCTATACCGTGTTCAACGTGGCGCAGATCGACGGCTTGCCGGAACGGTTCCATATCGTGCCGGAACCATGGCCGGAGGCGGAGCGCATCGAAGCCGCCGAGGCATTCTTTGCCAGCATCCCGGCAACCGTGAACCACGGCGGCGACAAGGCCTATTACATCCCGTCAGCCGACCGCATTCAGCTACCGCCCTTCGCAGCCTTCCATGATGCCCACGGCTATTACGCCACCAGGGGGCATGAAACTGTCCACTGGACTCGGCACGAGAGCCGCCTTGATCGCTCATTCGGGCGCGAGAAATGGGGCGATGAAGGATATGCCCGTGAGGAATTAGTGGTGCGCCGTGTCGGCGCGAATATAGGAGTGAAGATATGTCTTCTGGATAGCTGGGAAAATCCATGCGTCCCCGACTTACCGGTGCCGGTGACGAACCGGCTGAAATCCCGAAAGGGGAACGGGACCATAGCATGTCGGGAAAAGGCCCAAACTGCCGAAACCATCGTAGGTCGGGCGGGTCATCGCAAGATGCGTACGGCGAAAGCTACACTGCCTGAACTCCAGTCCTCAGGGTTTTATCCTCGACAGCGGCGCAGCGATGGTTGCAGCGTCGCACCGCGCAGAAATCGGATCGCGATGAGGTCCGATATGAAGGGAGAGTGGCGACCGAGCACTCCCGGCCCAGCCAGCGCGGCCTGCCTGCCATCGGTGGGATCAAAGGGACGAACGGAGCGCCTAACCGCATCGCATCTCCTTGTTCGCGTAAACACGGGATCGCCTAAATGGGCGCGTCAGCGACCCACATGGCGACAGAGCCGCAATAATAGCCAAATGCCGGGAGTAATGCCCCGGACAGCCATTTTCGGATGGACGGCCACGGATGAAAGATGCCGGGCAACCGGTGTGGGAATCCTCACTGGTCGGGTGAAGGGCGGCAGTGCTTGCGAGACTGGTCAGCCAACAGGGTGGGCGTGCTGATGCTACCCGATACCTTGCAACGGCGACTGGAATCGATCCCAACCCTGTCGAGACAGGGCAAGCGGATCAACGGCTTGTCGCGTATGATGGCAGACCCGCTCCTGTGGGAGCAGGCCTATGCCGAGATCGCCTCCAATCGAGGCGCGCTCACGCCCGGCGTCACCGACGAAACGCTCGACGGATTCTCCCTAGAGCGGGTCGAACGGATCATCGGGCAAATCACAAACGGCAGCTACCGCTTCGCCCCCGTGCGTAGGGTCTTAATCCCAAAGGCCAACGGGAAAACACGCCCACTGGGCATCCCCACGGCCAGCGACAAACTGGTTCAGGCGGCGGTAAAGCTGCTGCTGGAACGCATATACGAGCCGGTGTTCTCGCCGCGCTCGCATGGCTTCCGGCGTGGCCGATCCTGCCATACCGCCCTTGAGAATATCAAGGACATCTGGACTGGTGTGAAATGGCTGGTGGACGTCGATGTTGTCGGGTTCTTCGACAATATCGACCACGGCATCCTGATCGACCTGCTTGAGCGGAAGATCGACGACAAGCGGTTCATCCGCCTGATCGAAGGGATGCTCAAGGCCGGTTACATGGAGGACTGGTCCTTCAACGCCACCTATAGCGGCACGCCGCAGGGTGGTGTCGTCTCACCGATCCTCGCTAACATCTACCTGCACGAACTGGATCAGTTCCTGACGGAGATGAAGGCGCGGTTCGACCGGGGCGAGCGGAGGGCTGAGAATCCGCGATACCGCAACCTTACCATTGGCATGTATAAACGTCGCCTCCGGGTCGAGAGGCTGCTGAGCGAAGGCCGAGAGGCCGAAGCGCAGGTGGTCCTCGCCAAGATCCGGGAGATGGAGACGGAACGCTCCACCATGCCGTCGAAGAACGGGCTCGACCCGAACTTCAAACGGCTATTGTTCTGCCGCTATGCCGATGACTTCATTATCGGCGTGATCGGCTCGAAGGCGGATGCCCGAGAGGTGATGGCACAGGTGACGGATTATCTCCGTCACCACCTTCGCCTCGAAGCGTCGCCGGAAAAGAGCAAGGTGAGCAAGGCGTCGAAGGGGACCATGTTCCTCGGCTACACGGTCATCACCGTGACCGGGAGCAGGGTCCGGCGGACGAAGCTGGGCAGGCGGGTCGTGCGTTCGCGCGACTGCGCAGACCGCATCCACCTCCGCGTCCCGCACGACAGGCTCGTGCGGTTCAATCAACGCAAGGGCTATGGTGACCTAGGGCGTCTGAAAGCGATGCACCGCCGGTATCTGGTCGACAGCTCGATGCTGGAGATCGTGCTGGCATACAACGCCGAGATGCGCGGGCTCGCCAACTATTACCGGTTGGCCTATGTCGCGAAGTTCAGCCTTCGCAAGCTGTGGTTCCTCTGGGAAACCAGCTTGTTGAAGACGCTGGCGTTCAAGCTGCGGCTGTCGGTCAATCAGGTCGCCCACCGTCTCAAGACACGGGATGGACTCGCCGTCCGCTTCAAGGTGGACGGAAAGGAACGGTCGGTTGCTGTCTTCAATCTAAAGCATATCGACCGGCTGCCGAACCTTGGGCCGAATGTTGATCGCTGGGCAGTCCCTCACTTCACGAAGGGGCGCTCGGACGTGATGGATCGGCTTCGGGCGAAGCAGTGCGAATACTGTGGCTCGACCGACAATCCGTGCGAGGTCCATCATAGCCGCCGACTGGCGGACGTGAAGGACACCCCGCTCTGGAAACAGGTCGCGGCGGCACGGCGGCGCAAGCGCGTCGTCCTCTGCCTGCCATGCCACAAGGCGCTCCACGCCGGGCAACTCAAGCCGCTCGATAGCGGCGACATGCAAGCACGGAGAGCCGGATGATGGGAAACTATCACGTCCGGTTCGGTGGGCGGGAGAGGCGTGTCCTCATCGAGGCGCGACCCTCCCGACCCAATGCGGAATTGGGCGCTGCCTTCCTGGCCGCCGATCTTGGGCTTTGTATCGAGCCGCGCCTCGATCATGCCAGCTACATCGCAAGCTGGATCAAGGTGCTGCAGAACGACACCCGCGCCATCGTGCAAGCCGCCGCCCATGCCGAACGCGCCGTTGCCTATCTGCACCAACTGGCGCCCACAAAAGCGATCGAGAAAGCGGCGTAGATTATTTTGATGAGGCCGCCCCAAGAAGGGGCGGCCCCTTCGCTTGTCCCACCACCAACCCCATGCGCGGGCCGCTCCCTTCGATCGCGGCTAATTGGTTTCAGGCAGCAAGCGTTGATATTGAAGCCCGCTTTCCACCCGCACGCGGCGCGACGGAAATCTTCACCCGAACGTCCCGGTTGAGCCGGTCGAGGATCCGTAACAGCCGGTCGATGGTGAATCGCTCCAGTTTGACTTGGCGGATACGCGAAAAATCGGCAGCCGATATGCCGGTGCGCGCTTCGGCATCCCGAACCGTCAGCCGCTCGGCATCGAGCGTTTTGACGATTTCAGCGGCAAGTATCGCACGAAACTGCCGAATGCTGGCATCGGGCTGATCGAAGTCTGCAAAGACATTGCCCGAACCGCGAACCAGTTCGAAATCGTCATCATGGTCAGCCATTGAGCATCTCCTTCAGCCGCTTGATCCGCTCGCGCACGAGATCGATCTCGTGGCGCGGCGTCGCAATCCCCTTGGTCGATTTCTTCTGGAAGGCATGAACCACCCATATGTCATCGCCCAGTTGAAGCGCATAGACGACCCGAAAGGCGTCGCCGCGCTCTTTGAGAGCCAACTCGCACACACCGGCACCCAGACCGGCAAGCGGCTTGGCAATGTCCGGCGTTCCGCCATCGGCGACCACGGTCAGGGCATCCAATGCCCGATCCATGGCACGCGCAGGGAACGCCTCAAAATCTCTTCGCGCCGCCTTGATCCAAGAGACAGTGCGGAGTGTGTCACGTGATTTCGCCATATGTAGTCAAATCTGCCAACAATGTCAATCCGCATGCAGCATCATGCCGCCGCTGCAAATGGCGAGGTGCTGACCAGCACTTCCACGGCTTTCAGCTTATGTTCGGGCGCGAGATGGGCATAGCGCAGCGTCATCGCATAATCGCTATGCCCAAGCAGTTCGCGCACGGTGTTGAGATCGACCCCGCCCATTACGAGCCGCGAGGCGAAATGGTGGCGCATGTCGTGCCAGCGGAAGGCAGTGATGCCTGCATCCTTGAGCAAATGCCGCCACGAGAAATTGACGCGATCAAACCGCTGGCCCGCGTCGTTGACAAAAACCATCCCGTCGGTGCTTTCCGCTTGCGCGCGCCAGCCCTGCAAAACGAACATGGCCTCCCGATTGAGCGGGATATGGCGCGTTCGCCGCGATTTCGCGGTCGCACCCGTCACGGTCAGAATACGCCGGTCGAGATCCACATTCGACCAGGTGAGATCGAAAAGTTCACCGCGACGGCAGCCCGTGTTGATCGAGAGCAGGATCAGCGGCTTCACATGGTCGGTAAAGGCCAACTGCCGCAGGCTCGGCAGCAATTCATACCCGCGTTCGCTCCGCCAACGGTTAGCCGAATCGCGCTCGGCGCAGCGGCGCTCTTCGCGAGCATCGAGCGCCGCTCGCAAGCGGGCCTCTTCGTCGTAGGAGAGATAGCGAACTTTGGGGCAATTGTCGGTGCGCGATTTCTTGACCTTGGCGAGTGGATTGGTCCCAAGCAATTCCCATTCCACCGCGCGGTTGAACGCGGCCTTGATTGAGGAAATATCCCGGTTAATGGTTTCGAGGCTCAACCCGCGTTCGACCTCGCCTCCACGCCAGCGTTCGACATCCAGAGCGGTGATTGCATCGAGGCGTTTGTCCAGCAGGACCTTGAACGCGGTCGCAAGCCGGTTGAGGTTTTGCTTATGCGCTTTTTGATTGGCCTTGGCCCAAAGCCCATAGTCGCCATCGAGAAAGGCGCGGAAGGTCGGCACCTCCCGCTTGGGCTTGCGCGCTTCGATGGGATCAATGCCGCGATAGACTTCGGAGAGAATGACGCGGGCGCTCTCGCGGGCCTCGGACAAACCCACCGCATCGGCCCTGCCCAGCCACACCCGCTTGCCCCGCGCATATTCGCAATAGAAAGACTTCACCCCGGCGGGCGTTATGCGCAGGATCAAGCCTTTGAGCCGGGAATCCCTATAATCTTTAACTTTAACCGATATGGGAAACTTATCGACCATGGATTGTGTCAAAGCAGCTCGCATTATTCCGGCCTCGCCTGCCAAAATTAAATCCCGAATCGCATCGTTCTGGTGGTGCACTCATGGTGCAACTTGCTGCAACAGAGCGGAACATAAAGGGACAATCTGCACCACCGGAGATGTCAGCAGACTGGCAGAAAAGACCCTATTTTGCAAGGTTTATCGTTTATTTTCGGTGCATTAGGAACCATCAAAAAGGCGGGCTGGGGGTGTGGGGGTCGGAGGTTCGAATCCTCTCGTCCCGACCAAATTTCCGGCAGGGCCTTTTCCGGCCTGCCTGCCTTTTTCCCATTTTTATCCATTTCGCCCGCGCGAGCGCTTTTCCGCTGTCCTACAGCTAACCAAATGGGATAAATGACCCGCCTTTCCGGAACAGGAGGGCGTTTTCATGGATATTGCGGCTCTGATCGATGAAGTCATCGCGCGGGAGGGTGGCTACGGCAACCATCCGGCGGATCGCGGCGGACCGACCAATTTCGGCATCACCCAGGCCGTAGCGCGGGCCAACGGCTATGGCGGCGACATGCGGGCGATGCCCCGGACGGTGGCCGAGGCGATCTATCGCAGGCTCTATTGGGAGAAGCCGGGCTTCGCCTTCGTCGCGGAACTGGCGCCGGCGGTGGCGGAGGAACTGTTCGACACGGCGGTCAACATGGGGCCGGGCACGGCCGGCGGTTTCCTGCAGCGGGCGTTGAACGCGCTCAATCGCAACGGGCGGGACTATGCCGACCTGAAGGTGGATCAGGCGGTGGGGGCGAAGACGCTTTCCGCGCTGGGCGCCTTTCTGGCCGTTCGCGGGCGGGCGGGCGAGAAGGTGCTGCTGAAAGCCCTCGAAGCGCTTCAGGGCGAGCGCTACCTGGCGCTGGCCGAGAGCAGGCCGGCCAATGAGGCCTTTCTCTATGGCTGGCTCGCCAACCGGATCGGATAGGAGGCAGGGATGACGTCTTCACGCAGGCGAGTCGCGGGGGACCGGTGGACGCTGCGGGCGCGGCCGGCCTTTCTCTACATGATGTACGGGTTGCTGCTGTGGTCGGTGCCGCTGGGGCTGGTCGGCGGGGTGCGGCCCGATGTGGCGGCGGGGATCATCCGGGCGATGCGAGCCTATTTCAACGCCCTGCCGGAGCCGCTCTATGCGCTCTTCGGGACGGGCTATCTGGGCTATACGGCGGCGCGGGCCTGGGGGAAGGCGAAGGGGGTGGAGCGGTAAGAGGCGCCCCTTGCCCCTTATCCTGTTCCTGCGAAGGCGCTCGAATGAGCGCGGCGGGTCTTCAGGCCAGAGCATCCTGCGCAAAAGTGGGAACCGGTTTTGCGTTCAAAAGGATGCGACAACAAAAGCTTGGAGCGCGCGGCCTGCCTATGATTTGACGCAGCGCGCTCTAGAGCCAATCGCCATTCAGCCCTGACGGCCTGCAAATGACGCTTTTCCGTGCTTCCGGTGCTCACCTACCTTGAGTAGGCTGCGCTCCGGGTCACGGAAAAACACCATTTTCGGCTCGTCATCATCTGAATGTCGATTGGCTCTAGGGCCGTTCACCGGGGAAATTCTCCTTGAGGAAGTCCAGCACCACCCGCGCTCTTGGCGGCAGGCGTTTGTGGGACGGGTGGACGGCCCAGATGTCGAGCGGGGCGATGTGGCTTTCCGGCAGGACCGGGACCAGCCGTCCCGCCGCGATGTCGCCCTGCACCCGGATGGCGGGGAGCAGGGCGATGCCGAGGCCGCTGATGGCGGCGCGGTGGACGGCTTCGCTGCTGTCGCTGCGGAAGGTGCCGCCCACCACCCTCTCCCGCCCGTCGATGGTCCAGCGGGCGGGCACGTCGCCATAGGCATAGGCGATGCACTGATGCCCCGGAAGGTCTTCGGCGGACGAGGGCATGCCGTGGCCGGCAAGATAGGCGGGATGCGCGACCAGCAGGCGGGGCAGCGCGCCCAGCGGATGAACCACGAGGCTGTCGTCGCCCACGGGGCCGACGCGCAGGGCGAGGTCGAGGCGGTCCTCCACCACGTCGCGTTGCCAGTCCGTCATCGCGCAATCGAGCTGGAGCGCGGGGTAGCGCGCGGTCAGATCGCCCAGGCGCTCGACATAATAGAGGCCGAGCGCGGTGGTGAAGCCGATGCGCACCAGGCCGCCCGGTTGATCGCGGACCGGGCCGAATTCCTGTTCCGCCCCATCCAGCGCGTCCAGCATCGCGCGGGCGTGGACCAGCAGGCGGTCAGCCTCCGGCGTGGCGATCAGCCGGCGGGTGGTGCGATGGAACAGGATGGCGCCGAAATGCGATTCCACCTGATCCAGCCGGCGGGCTATGGTCGTATGGCTGGCGTGCATCTCTCCAGCCACGCGGGAGAAGTTGGGTTTTTCGCATAGCCGGACGAATGTCCGCAGGGCGATCAACAGATCGGACATTTGCACGATACTCGCACAGATATTGTGCGGCTTATCCTTATTGTCTGATCGGCCGAAAAGCCAGATGCCAGCGCGCAAGGAAGGATGGAAGAGGATAGCCATGACCGATCGCATCGCCCATGCCGGGCTGGCCGCCAAATGCCGGACGGCGGAGGAGGCCGCGGCGCTGATCCGCAACGGGATGGCCGTGGGGATGAGCGGCTTTACCGGGTCGGGCTATCCCAAGGCGGTGCCGCTGGCGCTGGCGAAGCGGATCACCGAGGCGCATGCGGCGGGCGAACCCTTCCGCGTCAGGGTGTGGACCGGCGCGTCGACCGGGCCGGAGCTGGACGGGGCGCTGGCGCAGGCCGACGGCGTGGAGTTCCGCCTGCCCTATAATAGCGATCCCATTGCCCGGGAGCGGATCAACAAGGGCCAGATGCAATATTTCGACATGCATCTGAGCCAGGTCGCGCCGATGGCGTGGCAGGGTTTCCTGGGCGATCTGGATGTCGCGGTGGTCGAGGTGACGGGGATCACCGCCGGGGGCGAGCTGGTCCCCTCCGCCTCCGTGGGCAACAACAAGACCTGGATCGACCGGGCGAAGGGCGTGATACTGGAGGTCAATCGCTGGCAGAACCCCGCGCTGGAGGGGATGCACGACATTTATTACGGCACGGCGCTGCCGCCGCATCGCCAGCCGATCCCGCTGATGCGGGCGGACCAGCGCATCGGCCAGCCGACCTTCCGCTGCGATCCGGACAAGGTGATCGCGGTGGTCGAGACGGATGCGCCGGACCGCAACGCGCCCTTCAAGGCGCCGGACGACAAGGCGCGGGCGATTGCCGGGCATTTGCTGGAATTCCTGAGCCATGAGGTGAAGAAGGGGCGGTTGCCCGCTTCGCTGCTGCCGTTGCAGTCGGGGGTCGGCAATATCGCCAATGCGGTGCTGACCGGCCTGATCGATGCGCCGTTCGAGGATATGGTCGCCTTTACCGAGGTGATCCAGGACGGGATGCTGGACCTGCTCGACGCGGGCAAGCTGCGGATGGCGAGCGCGACGGCCTTTTCCCTGAGCCCGGAGGCGGCGGCGCGGATGAATGCCGATATGGGGCGCTATCGGGACCGGATGATCCTGCGGCCGCAGGAGATCAGCAACCATCCCGAGCTGGTGCGGCGGCTGGGCTGCATCGCGATGAACGGGCTGATCGAGGCGGACATCTACGGCAACGTCAATTCGACGCATCTGATGGGATCGCGCATCCAGAACGGCATTGGCGGGTCGGGGGACTTTGCGCGCAATGCGTTTCTGTCGATCTTCATGACGCCGTCGACGGCCAAGGGTGGGGCGATCTCCGCCATCGTGCCGCATTGCAGCCATGTCGACCATATCAACCAGGATGTGCAGGTGATCGTGACCGAGCAGGGGCTGGCGGACCTGCGCGGGCTGGCGCCCCGGCAGCGGGCGGAGGTCATCATGGAGAATTGCGCGCATCCGGACTTCCGGCCGATGCTGAAGGACTATTTCCGGCGGGCGCTGGCGGGGTCATATGGGTTGCAGTCGCCCATGCTGCCGGGGGAGGCGCTGGCGTGGCACCAGCGCTTCATCGATACGGGGACGATGCGGGGGTAGGGATTGGGGAGATGGGGATGAGGTGGCCGGGCTGGCTCGATTTGGCCAATGGCGGACGTCAATGCTTCCCCTCCCCTTCAGGGGAGGGGACTGAGGGGTGGGGGCGTGCCCCAAAGGAAAACCAAGCCTGTAGAGGCACGCCCCCACCCCAACCCCTCCCCTGAAGGGGAGGGGCTTAATGGCAAGAAACCAACCATCAAACCGCCATCAAAAATGAGAGGGGCCGCCGGGTAGATTAAACCCCGACGGCCCATCATTGACATGGTCAGCGGCCGGAAGCGCCGCCCAAGGGAAACGTTGATCGCGCTATTTTCCAGATACGGCGCCTCGATCGCGAAACCGCGGTCGACAGTCACCCTATTCTGGAAAACCGACGCATAAGGCGTCGCTCAGCGGCGCGTTCCCCGAATGGACTTGACCGACCCCATTGCTGAACCATGAGACATCGGATCACCTCCTTTCGCTAGTTGAAGCCCCTATAGCCGTTCCCGGTACTGGTCCTTCGCCGTCTATGAAATGATATGTGAATCAGACCGGCCGCCACTTCAAGGCTTGTAAAATTCTTTTTTCGAATCATACTTTTGCGTCCGCCTTTTGCAGGCGATTTGCGTTGAAACCAGCGCCTTTCGCCTGAAATCAAGGACTTAGGCGCGGCAGTCCTCCACGACGCGGCCGACCTCCGCCCAGCTTGGCAGGACCAGCATCTCCAGACCCTGCACCTCGACCGCGAAACGGCCCCGGCTGTAGGCGATCTGATCGAGCGTGGCGTCGCTGGCGGCGCGGGTCGCCTGGGTCGCGGCGATGGCGCCGGTGGCGGGGCCGGCCGGCCAGTTGACCGCGCCATAGCTGGTCCGCACCGTCATCGCCGCCTGCGCCGGGCCGGGCCGCAAAAGGCTGACGCGGCGCGTTGTCCGGTCGCAGCGGATGACGAACAGGCTGCCTTGCGCATCCGGGCCGAACAGGGCGGCCGATCCGGCGCCGTCGACCTGATAGCGCCAGTCGCCCGCGGTGGTCGCGCGGTCCTGCCAGTCGGCCGGCGGCGGCGGAGGGGGCGCCGGCTGGGCCGCGGGAGCCGGCCGGGGCGCAGGCGCGGGAACAGGCGCGCGCTGCTGGGGCGCGCCCACGCAGGAAGCCAGCAGGACGAAGGCGGCCGCCGGCATGGCGGAGGGCAGAGTGAAGCGCATCCCGCCTCCATGCCTTAGGCACGGGGATGGCATCAACCCGAAAAGGGCGGGACGACATGCCGGACCGGTCGAAAGAAAGGGCGGCGGAAGCGCCGGATTACGCCGCTTTCGCGCCTGCCCGTCATTGACAGCCGGAGGCCGAATCGCTAAGGGCACCCCTTCCCGACACGCTGACGAGCGGCAGTGCAGTGGCACTGGCCGTCTTTTTTGCGTCTTGGGGCCTATCGAATCGGCTGTCGTCTCCTTAAGGACTTCAGCCCTGACGCTTTGAGATGGGGCGGCGCCAACCGCCCCGTGGAGCAGGAGTACAGAATACCATGGCACGTATTGCGGGTGTCAACATCCCGACCAACAAGCGCGTGATCATCGCGCTCACCTACATCCACGGCATCGGCCGCAAGACCGCCGTCGACATCGCCGACAAGCTGGGCATCGACCACAGCCGCCGCGTGCAGGACCTGTCCGACGCCGAAGTGCTGCAGATCCGCGAAGCCATCGACGCCGACCACACGGTCGAGGGCGACCTGCGCCGCGAAACCGCGATGAACATCAAGCGCCTGATGGACCTGGCCTGCTATCGCGGCCTGCGTCACCGCAAGGGCCTGCCGGTCCGGGGCCAGCGCACGCACACCAATGCGCGCACCCGCAAGGGCAAGGCGAAGCCGATTGCCGGCAAGAAGAAGTAAGAAATAGTCCGGGGGACTATTTCATCTTCTTCTCCGCCGGAGGCAGCCCTACCTGGGCGCAGCCTCCCGGAACACAAGATTTCAGTAGGATAGAGCAAAAATGGCACGCGAACCCCAGCGCATCAAGCGCCGCGAACGCAAGAACATCTCGGCCGGCGTCGCGCACGTCAACGCCAGCTTCAACAACACCATGGTGACCATCACCGACGCCCAGGGCAATGCGATCAGCTGGTCCTCGGCGGGCATGATGGGCTTCAAGGGCAGCCGCAAGTCGACGCCCTATGCCGCGCAGGTCTGCGCCGAAGACGCCGGCCGCAAGGCGGCCGAACATGGCGTGCGCACCCTGGAAGTCGAAGTGAAGGGTCCGGGTTCGGGCCGTGAATCGGCCCTGCGCGCGCTGCAGGCCGTCGGCTTCCACATCACCTCCATCCGCGACGTGACGCCGATCCCGCACAACGGCGTGCGTCCTTCCAAGCGCCGCCGCGTCTAACAACGACGCGCGGCTTGTCGGCGGGCGGCGGACGCGTCGCCCGCTCACCCATCTGCATCGGTCGGAACGTCCTGTCGGGTCAGGATTTTTGAACGTTTCGGCCTCATCCCCAGGGGAAATACATGACTGTCAACATGAAGAACTGGCAGGAATTGAAGAAGCCCAACAGCCTTGAGATCAAGGTCGCGGGCGACGGCAAGCGCAAGGCGACCTTCGTCGCCGAACCTCTGGAGCGCGGCTTCGGCCTGACGCTTGGCAACGCGCTGCGCCGGGTTCTTCTGTCCTCGCTCCAGGGCGCGGCGGTCACCTCGATCAAGATCGAGAACGTCCTCCACGAATTCTCCTCGCTCGCGGGCGTGCGTGAGGACGTCACGGACATCGTCCTCAACATCAAGCAGGTTGCGCTGAAAATGGAAGGCGACGGTCCACGCCGTCTCCAGCTTTCCGCCACCGGCCCCGCCGAAGTGCGCGCGGGCGACATCACCACCGTGGGCGACATCGAAGTGATGAACCCCGACCTGGTGATCTGCCACCTGGACCAGGGCGCGACGCTGAACATGGAACTGACCGCCGACGTCGGCAAGGGCTATGTCCCCGCCGTCGCCAACCGTCCGGCCGACGCCCCGATCGGCCTGATCCCGGTCGACGCGCTCTATTCGCCGGTGCGTCAGGTCGCGTACAAGGTCGACAATACCCGCGTCGGCCAGGAACTGGACTATGACAAGCTGTCGCTGACCGTCGAGACCGACGGCACCGTCACGCCGGAAGACGCGGTGGCCTATGCCGCCCGCATCCTGCAGGACCAGCTCCAGCTGTTCGTCCACTTCGAGGACGCGCTGCCCGTCGCCGCTCCGGCCGCAGGCGCCGCTGCCGGTGGTTCGGCCAGCGAGGGCGAGAGCGACGCGAACCAGATCAACCGCTACCTGCTCAAGAAGGTGGACGAGCTGGAACTGTCGGTCCGCAGCGCCAACTGCCTCAAGAACGACAACATCATCTATATCGGCGATCTGGTCCAGAAGACCGAGGCCGAGATGCTGCGCACCCCCAATTTCGGCCGCAAGTCCCTGAACGAGATCAAGGAAGTGCTGTCGTCCATGGGCCTGCGCCTGGGCATGGACATCCCCGGCTGGCCGCCGGAAAATATCGAGGAAATGGCCAAGAAGCTCGAACAGGAGCTGCTGGGCTGATCCGCCTTCCCTCCGGTCCGCCCGGAGGGATGCTGGACACCGGAAAGCACGGATTCGCGTCCGCTTTGAACGGTGTGAACTTCGCCCCTTTTTAAGGGGCAGGGCAAAGGGGCGGCGGCCCTGAAACGCCGCCTGGTCTGGGGTACCTGAAACGGCCCCTTAACGAACGGAAGGAAGAACATCATGCGTCACAAGGTTGGTCATCGCAAGCTGCAGCGCAGCGCCGGACATCGTAACTCGCTGCTCCGCAACCTCGCGGCTTCGCTCATCAAGCATGAGCAGATCCTGACGACCACGCCCAAGGCGAAGGAACTGCGCCCCTATGTCGAGAAGCTGATCACCCTCGCCAAGAAGGGTGGCCTGTCCAATCGTCGTCTGGCCCATGCCCGCCTGCAGGACGACGCGCAGCTCACCAAGCTGTTCGACGTTCTGGCCGAGCGCTACAAGGACCGCAATGGCGGCTACACCCGCGTGATCAAGGCCGGCATCCGCGCTTCGGACGCGGCGCCGATCGCGATCATCGAACTGGTGGACCGCGACGTCGACGCCAAGGGTCAGGATTCCGGTCCGGTCCAGGGTGCGGACGCCGACGAGCTGGAAGCGGCGTGATCCGCTGACGGCTCGCGCAAGCGGGCAGATGAAGAGGGCCGCGGCTTCCGGAAGGGGGCGCGGCCCTTTTTCTTTTTTGGGGCGTGGATATGCGGGGTGTCGGGCCATTCGGTTGGCCCCCACCCCCGGCCCTCCCCTGAAGGGCGGGGAGATAGGAAATATTCTTTGTTTTCTTGCCTTTCCTCGCCATGAGACGCCAGAGAATGGGAATGGGATTTCGGGGGGATCGGATGCGCGCCTTTGGCTGCTTTGCTTTGGCGGCGCTGTTGTTCGCGGCGCTCCCCGCGCAGGCGGAGCCGGATGCGGCGGTCGCTGGCGCTTCAGGACTGCGCTATCCCGCCGCCAAGCGGCTGGACCTGGTGGAGGATCATTTCGGGGTCAAGGTGACCGATCCCTATCGCTGGCTGGAAAACGATTTGCGCGCTGATCCCGCCGTCCGCGACTGGGTGGGACAGGAAAACCGCCTCACGCGCCGCCATATCGACGGGCTGCCGGGTCGCGAGGCGCTCAAGAAACGCATGCAGGCACTGTTCGCCCATGGCCGCTACACCATCCCGCGCAAGGCGGGCGGGCGCTATTTCTACGGCTATAACAAGGGGCTCCAGAACCAGACGCCGCTCTATGTGCGCGACGGCCTGAACGGTGCGCAGCGGCTGCTGATCGACCCCAATGACTGGGCGGAGGACGGGTCGGACGCGCTGGCGGAATGGGCGCCCTCCCCCGACGGCCGGTTCCTGCTCTATGCCGTGCAGGAGGCGGGGAGCGACTGGCGCACACTGAAGGTTCTGGACGTCGCCACCGCCCGGCCGCTCGACGATGTCGTGCAATGGGTGAAATTCTCCCAGCTTGCCTGGGACGGGCGAGGACAGGGTTTCTTCTATTCGCGCTTCGCCGCGCCGCAGGAAGGCGCCGGCCTGCAATCCTCCACGGTGGGGCAGGAACTTCATTATCACCGCCTCGGCACGCCGCAGGCGCAGGATCAGCTTATCTACGCGACTCCGGACCAGCCGCGCCTCAGCCACACGGCGCAGGTGACGCAGGACGGGCGCTGGCTGGTCATCAGCAGCTTCCAGGGCACCGACCCGCGCCGCGAACTGCATCTGGCCGAACTGACCGGCGGCAAGGTGAAGGTCCGCCCGCTGGTGAAGGGCATGACCAACGACTGGCGGCTGATCGGCAGCCGCGGGCCGACGCTCTATTTCATCACCGACCAATATGCCCCGCATCTGCGCGTCGTCAGCATCGACGCCCGCTTCCCCCGGCGCGGCGCCAGGCAGGTGGTGGCGGAACGCATGGACACGCTGGCGGGCGGGTCGCTGGTCGGGGACCGGCTGATCCTGGCCTATCTGTCCGATGCGGAAAGCGTGGCGGAGCTGATCGATCTCAACGGGCGAAAGGTCAGCGACGTGCCGCTGCCCGGCCTGGGCACGGCGGCCGGTTTCGGCGGGCGCGACGGCGATCCGGAAACCTTCTTCAGCTTTTCGGGCTTCACCACGCCGTCGAGCATCTACCGCTTCGACACGGCGACGCTGCGTTACGAGCTGTTCGCGCGGCCGGAGCTGCCCTTCAATCCCGACGATTACGGCATAGAGCAGGTCAGCTATCCGTCGAAGGACGGCACGATGATCCCGATGACGGTGATCCGCAAGAAGGCGCTGGCCCTTTCCAAAGCGCCCGCGCCCACCATCCTGTACGGCTATGGCGGCTTCAACATCGCGCTGACGCCCGGCTATTCGGCTACGCGCATGGCGTGGCTGGAGCAGGGCGGCGTCTATGCCATCGCCAATCTGCGCGGCGGCGGCGAGTTCGGCAAGGCATGGCACGATGCGGGGCGGCTCGCCAACAAGCAGAATGTGTTCGACGATTTCATCGCGGCGGCCGAATATCTGAAGGCGAATGGCTATACGACGAAGGACGGCCTTGCCATCGAGGGGCGGTCCAATGGCGGGTTGCTGGTCGGCGCGGTGGTGAACCAGCGGCCCGATCTGTTCGCCGCCGCCCTGCCCGCCGTGGGCGTGATGGACATGCTGCGCTTCGACCGTTTCACCGCCGGCCGCTACTGGATCGACGACTATGGATCGCCCGACCGGGAGGAGGATTTCCGCCTGCTCTACGCCTATTCGCCCTATCACAACATCGCGAGCGGGAAGGACTATCCGGCGATCCTCGTCACCACGGGCGACACCGACGACCGGGTGGTGCCGGCGCACAGCTTCAAATATGCCGCGGCCTTGCAGGCGGCGGAGCTGGGGCCGAAGCCCCGCCTGATCCGGATCGACACCAAGGCCGGGCATGGGGCGGGCAAGCCCGTGGACAAGCTGATCGACGAATATGCCGACAGCTATGCCTTTGCGGCCTATTATACCGGGCTGAAACTGGACGCGCAGCCGCGATAGCCGGGCAGCAGGGCGGGCGCTTTCCGGTTCGGGAGGGATGCGTCCATGGCCGCCGGTGGCGGCGCATCCGCGTTCAGGCCTCCGACAGCCATGATCGCCTAGCCATCGGCAAATTTCGGCTGAGGGACGAGGGTCATGAACAAGATGAGGTGGATGACGGGATCGCTGATCGCGACGGCCCTGCTGGCGGGCGGCGTCGCGTCGGCACAGGCCTATCAGCCGCGGCAAGGCGCGCCGCAGGAACAGGATGACCTGTCGGACGAAGCGCAGCCGCCCGCCGATGACGCCGCCCCGGACGACCGAGCGAGCCCTACGCGCGCCGACGATGATTTTTCCGATGTCGTGGCGGCGGATCAGGACCATGCCGGCGCCCGATCCCCTGACAGCGACGGCGGGCGGGGCGATCTGGCGGAGGCGCCCGCCGACCGGGATGGCGAGGATGCGATCACCTATTGCGCGCTCGCCGCCCGCGACGAGGCCGAGCGGGAGGGCGGCTTTGCCGAGGTGCGCCAGGTGCAGGAGCCCCGCGAGACCCGCAACGGCTATGATGTGGAGGGCGATGTCGAGGTCCGGTCCGGCTGGCGGGCGCAGGATGGACGGTCACGCCACTTCACCTGTTCGGTGCAGAATGGCCGGATCGCGGACCTTTATTTCCGGCGGGAACGCGCCGCCCGATAAGCGCGCTCCGTCCGCCGCATCGCGGCCACGCTTTGCCCTATCCTGTTTTACGTCAATCCATTAGCATCGGCGCGAATCAGGGGAGTCAGGGGTGGCCGCGTTCCTTTTCGCGACCGAGAATGTCGTTTTCGTCTCAGCGATCGTCCTGATGCTGCTCATCGGGGCGGTGCAGGCCATCGGAATCGCGGGCGACTTCGATCTCGACATTGACGGCGATGCGGATCTGCTGGGCTGGCTGGGCGTCGGTCGCCTGCCGCTGTTGATGCTGCTGGCGATATTCCTGGCGCTGTTCGGCATGATCGGGCTGATCGGGCAGCATCTGCTGCTCGATCTGACCGGTGCGATGCTGCCGCCGCTGATCGCCGCACCCGCCGCCCTGATCGCCAGCCTGCCTGCGACCGGCCTTGCCGCGCGACGGCTCGCCCCCCTGCTTCCCCGCGACCAGAGCAGCGCCGTTCCGCTGGACGCGCTGACCGGAAGCTTCGCCCGCATCGTCACCGGCGTCGCGCGCAGCGGCTCCCCTGCCCGCGCCCGCGTCGAGGATGCCTATGGCCAGGCGCATTATGTCATGGTCGAACCCGACAATTCCGGCCAGACGCTGGAAGAGGGCGAAACCATCCTGCTGGTCCGCCGGGAGGACCATGTCTTCCGCGCCATATCGCATGGCGACCATTATCTTCCCCGCCTTTAGCAGTTTCCCATGAATCTGCCCGCCGTGCAGGAGAGCTTTTCGCTCATGCCCTATCTGATCATCTCCGGGACCGGGCTTCTCCTCCTGATCGTGCTCGGCGTCGTGCTGGCGCGGCTCTACAAGCGGGCGTCGAAGGAGATCGGCTTCGTGCGGACCGGCTTCGGCGGGGAGAAGGTGGTGATGAACGGCGGCGCGCTGGTGCTGCCGATCTTCCATGAAACGATGCCGGTGAACATGAATACGGTGCGGCTGGCCGTGGAACGCAAGAACAGCGACGCGCTGATCACGCTGGACCGCCTGCGCATCGACGTGAAGGCGGAATTCTACGTCCGCGTGAAGCCCGACGCGCAGTCCATCGCCACCGCCGCGCAGACGCTGGGCGCGCGGACGATGAATCCGGAGGCGTTGAAGGAATTGGTCGAGGGCAAGTTCGTCGATGCGCTGCGTTCCGTCGCTGCGGGGATGACGATGAACCAGTTGCATGAGCAGCGCAGCGAGTTCGTGCAGAAGGTGCAGCAGGTGTCTTCCGTCGATCTCGCCATGAACGGGCTGGAGCTGGAGAGCGTGTCCCTGACCGGGCTGGACCAGACGTCGATCGAGCATTTCAACGCCAACAACGCCTTCGACGCCGAGGGGCTGACCAAGCTGACCGAGCAGATCGAACTGCGCAAGAAGTCGCGCAACGACATCGAGCAGGAAACCCGCGTCCAGATCGAGACCAAGAATCTGGAGGCGGAGCGCCAGTCGCTGCTGATCGCCCGCGACACCGAATTCGCCCGGCTGGAGCAGGAGCGGGAGGTCGAGATGCGCCGCGCCGTTCAGGCGGCGGAGGTGGCCCGCGAACAGTCGCTGCGCCAACAGGAGGCCGACCAGGCGCGGATCGAGGCGAAGAAGCTGGTCGACAGCCAGCAGATCGAGGCTGACCGCGCCGTGCAGCAGGCCCGCATCGCGCAGGAACAGGCGCTCGAACTCGCCCGGCAGGAACAGCAGATCGCGGTGCAGAACAAGAGCCGCGAGGAAAGCCAGGCCAAGGCGCAGGCCGACGAGGCGCGCGCCAAGGCGGTGGCCGCCGAGGAGCAGGTCCAGACGTCGCGCCAGACGGAGATTGCCGAGCGGACCAAGCGCATCGAACTGATCGACGCGGCGCGGGAGGCGGAGCGCGCCGCCATCCAGGTGCGGGTCGAGGCGGAAGCGGAGAAGCAGGCCGCGGCGGACCGTGCCGAAGCGCTGCGCCTGTCGGCGGAGGGCGAGGCCGAAGCCGCCAAGCTGCGCGCCGAGGCGGACCGGGTGCGTTTCGAGGTCGAGGCGGCAGGTCAGCGCGCGGTCAATGAGGCGGCGAACATCCTGTCGTCGGACCAGATGTCGCTGCAGACGAAGATGGCGCTGCTCAAGGTGCTGCCCGATCTGGTGCGGGAGGCCGCGAAGCCGATGGAAGCGATCGATTCGATCAGGATCGTGCAGGTCGACGGCATCACCGGATCGCATTCGGATGGCGCGGCGGTTATCGGCGGCGGCGAGCAGAACCTGGCCAATGCCGCGGTGTCCGCCGCCCTGCGTTACCGGGCGCAGGCGCCGGTGATCGATGGCCTGATGAAGGAATTGGGGTTGGATGGCGCGAGCCTCGATTCGCTGGTGAAGGGCGCTGTGGAGCCTGCCGCGGCCTCATTCGCGCCGGTCGTCGTCGAACCCGTGGACGGCGCGCGCAAGGCACCGCCGCAGGCCTGATGGTGCGGGGGCCAGCGCATGCGCGGATATGATGCTTCCCGCCACATGCTGGCCATCGGACTGGCGGCGCAGGCGGGGTTCATCGATGCGCTGGGGTTCCTGAAGCTGGGCGGGTTGTTCGTTTCCTTCATGAGCGGCAATTCCACCCGGCTGGGCGTGGGGCTGGCCAAGGGCGCGGCGGTCGCCGGGATGGCGGCGGGACTGGTCGGGGCCTTTGTCGGTGGCGTGCTGGCCGGTGCGCTGGTCGCGCGCCGGGCGGGCCGCTGGCGCAAGCAGGCGGTGCTGGGCCTTGCGACCGCGCTGCTGTTCTGCGCCGCGTTGCTGGCCCTGCCGGACCGGCCGGGCTCCGGGCTGACGCTGCTGATGGCGGCGGCGATGGGCGCGGTGAACAACGTCTTCCAGCGCGACGGCGAAGTCAGCATCGGCGTCACCTATATGACCGGCGCGCTGGTGAAGCTGGGCCAGCAACTGGCGGTGGCGCTGACCGGCGGGCCGCGATGGAACTGGCTGCCCTATCTGCTGCTGTGGCTGGGGCTGGTGGCGGGCGCGGTGGCGGGGGGTGGCCTCTTCGCGCTGATGGGCCTGCATGCGCTGTGGGTCGCCCTGGCCTTTTCCGGGCTGTTGCTGCTGTGGAGCGGCCGCCTGGGACCGTTGGACTTGGCATGACTGGGCGCAGCGCCTAGAGCCCTTTGCAAGCAGAAGGAATCATCTGCCGGCTCGAAAAACGCGGTAGAACATCAGGCTGTGGCATTCGATCCGATGCAGTCGGCTCGGAACAAGCTCTGTCCGGATCGACACCCAGGAGTCCATCATGTCACCGCGCCCATCCCATCGCCGCAAGGCCGCGATCGCCTTCATATTGGTGACGGCGCTGCTCGACGTGATGTCGATGGGGATCGTCATCCCGGTGCTGCCGCAACTGGTCGAGACGCTGTCGGGTTCCGGAAGGGCGGCGGGGATGTGGAACGGGTTGTTCGTCGCGCTGTGGGCCGGGATGCAGTTCCTCTGTTCGCCGGTCATCGGATCGCTGTCCGACCGGTTCGGGCGGCGGCCGGTGATCCTGGTCTCGGTCGCAGGACTCGCGCTCGATTTCCTGCTGATGGCGATCGCGCCCAATCTGTGGTGGCTGGCGGTGGGGCGGATGCTGGGGGGCGTGACGTCGTCCAGCTTCACCTCCACCTTCGCCTATATGGCCGACATCACCCCGCCCGAAGAGCGGGCGCGGGGTTATGGGCTGATCGGGGCGGCGTTCAGCGGCGGCTTCGTCGCCGGGCCGCTGCTGGGCGGGGTGCTGGGGGAGATTTCGCTGCGCGCGCCCTTCTGGGCGGCGGCGGGCCTGTCGGGGCTGGCCTTTTTCTACGGGCTGTTCGTGCTGCCGGAATCGCTGGCCGCCGACAAGCGGATGGATTTTTCGTGGAAGCGGGCCAATCCGTTCGGGGCACTGCGGCTGCTGCGGTCGCATCCCGAGCTGTCGAGCCTGGCGGTGGTCAATTTCCTGCTTTATTTCGCGCATCACCTCTTCTCCGCCGTGTTCGTGCTTTATGCGGGGGACCGCTATGGCTGGGGGGCGTGGCAGGTGGGGACGCTGCTGGCGCTGGTGGGCCTGATGGACATGGGCGTGCAGGGAATATTGGTCGGGCCGGTGGTGAAGCGGCTGGGCGACCGCACGACCATGGTGATCGGGCTTGGCTTCGGCGCGGTCGGGATTTTCGCGATGGGGCTGGCGCCGACCGGCTGGCTGTTCGTTGCGGCGATGTTCCCCAATGCGCTCTGGGGCCTTGCCATGCCGACCATCCAGTCGCTGATGACGCAGCGCGTGTCGGAATCCGAACAGGGCCAGTTGCAGGGCGCGAACAACAGCGTCGGCTCCATCGCGGGCATCGTGTCGCCGCTGTTCTTCGGCACGGTCTATTCCCTGTCGGTGGGCGCGAAGCCGCTGCTGCCCTTCATCGGCAGCGCCTTCCTGATCGCCGCGGCGGTGCTGGCGGGCGGGGCCGTGCTGGGATGGGCGGCGGGGCGGCGCGAGGACGCGGCTTCGCTGGACAAGGGGGCGCAAGCGCACTAACCGGGCGCGAATCCCTTCCTCTGGACATATAAAGGCGATTCGATGACGCTGCCCCTTCAGGATTCCATCCTTATCGTGGATTTCGGCAGCCAGGTGACGCAGCTCATCGCCCGGCGGGTGCGCGAGGCGGGCGTTTATTCCGAGATCGCGCCGTTCAACAGCGCCGCCGAAGCCTTCGAACGGCTGAAGCCCAAGGGCATCATCCTTTCCGGTGGCCCCTCCTCCGTCATGTGGGAGGACAGCCCCCGCGCGCCCCAGCATTTCTTCGAGGCGGGCATTCCGATCCTGGGCATATGCTACGGCCAGCAGACGATGATGCAGCAGCTTGGCGGCCATGTCGAAGGCGGCGAGAGCGGCGAGTTCGGCCGCGCCTTCATCGAGGTGAAGAAAGGCTGCGCGCTGTTCGACGGCCTCTGGACGGAGGGTGAGCGCCATCAGGTGTGGATGAGCCATGGCGACAAGGTGACGCGGCTCGCCCCCGGTTTCGAGGTGGTGGCGGTCAGCGAGGGCGCGCCCTATGCGATCACGGCGAATGAGGAGAAGCGTTTCTACGCGACGCAATTCCACCCTGAGGTCGTGCATACGCCGGATGGCGCGAAGCTGCTCGCCAATTTTGTGCGCCATGTCTGCGGCCTCAAGGGCGACTGGACCATGGCGGAATTCCGCGCGACCAAGATCGCGGACATCCGGGCGCAGGTGGGCGAAGGCCGGGTGATCTGCGGTCTGTCCGGCGGCGTCGACAGCGCCGTCGCGGCGGTGCTGATCCATGAGGCGATCGGCGATCAGTTGACCTGCGTGTTCGTCGACCATGGCCTGATGCGGCTGGGCGAGGCGGAGCAGGTGGTGAGCCTGTTCCGCGAGCATTATGGCATCAAGCTGGTCCATGTGAATGCCGAGGAACGCTTCCTGGGCGGGCTGGCGGGCCTGACCGACCCCGAGAAGAAGCGGAAATTCATCGGCGGCGAGTTCATCGCCGTGTTCGAGGAGGAAGCGAAGAAGATCGGCGGGGCGGACTTCCTGGCGCAGGGGACGCTTTATCCCGACGTGATCGAGTCCGTGTCCTTCACCGGCGGGCCTTCGGTGACGATCAAGTCGCACCATAATGTCGGCGGCCTGCCCGAGCGCATGAACATGAAGCTGGTCGAGCCCTTGCGCGAACTGTTCAAGGATGAGGTGCGCGTGCTGGGCCGCGAACTGGGGCTGCCGGAGATTTTCGTCGGGCGGCATCCTTTCCCCGGACCCGGCCTCGCCATCCGCATTCCGGGCGAAGTGTCGAAGGAGCGCTGCGACATCCTGCGCAAGGCCGACGCCATCTATCTGGAGGAAATCCGGAGCGCCGGGCTGTACGATGCGATCTGGCAGGCCTTCGCCGTGCTGCTGCCGGTCCGCACGGTAGGCGTGATGGGCGATCACCGCACCTATGACAGCGTGTGCGCCCTGCGGGCGGTGACGTCGACCGACGGCATGACGGCGGACATCTATCCCTTCGACGCCGCCTTCCTGAGCCGGGTGGCGACGCGGATCATCAATGAGGTGAAAGGGATCAACCGGGTGGTTTACGACTACACCTCGAAGCCGCCGGGGACGATCGAGTGGGAGTAAAGCCGGAAAAGCGAATGTCCGGGGGACATTCGCCGGCTTTACTTGGCGCCGTGCGGCGCCGGAGCGGTTGCAGAGCGCCGGGGAAATAGATGCAACTGCGCCTGCGAAGGTCTGATCCAGTCCAAGCGTCGCCGTTTTAGCGCACCGCCAGCACTGGGCTCCCGCCTTGGCAGGAGCGCGTTGCCCTATAAGCGAAGCCGCGCCCTGCCGGTCGCCTTCTTCCTTCAAATCTCATATTCCGGGCGCCATTTCGGGTTGAGATAAGCGGGTTCGGGAAGGTCCGGCTGGCGTTGGCGCATTTCATCGTACAGCCGCTTCACCGTTGCGCTGCCGGTGCGGGTGAAGAAAGCCGGGACCAGCCCATGGATCATGCAGGCAAGCCCCGCCCGCACCATCAGGAAGCCGAAGCGCGTCGCCACCTCCAAATGCTCGCCATAGCTTTCATTGACCTCTCTGGGATGCTTCAGGAACAGGCGGTCGATCATGTCTGCTCGCTCATGGCCATGGGAAAGCGGCATCCTAATGCATAAGCGGGCCGAAGCAGAGGGCCGATTGCACGGAACTTGACCCCCCACCCCGAAAACCGGCATGTCCACCGGCATGAGCGAACGCGATCCTCTCGGCCATCCCGTCTATCGGAACATGCCCACCACCATCTTCGAGAAAATGTCCGCCCGCGCGCGGGAGACCGGTGCGATCAACCTGGGACAGGGCTTTCCCGACGCCCAGGGACCGGAGGAGATACTCCGCGCCGCCACCGACGCGCTGCTGACCCGGTCCAACCAATATCCGCCCATGGCGGGCCTTGCCGAACTGCGCGAGGCGGTGGCGGCGCATTATGCGCGGCATCAGGGGCTGGACCTGTCGCCGCAGGAGGTGATCGTCACCTCCGGCGCGACGGAGGCGATCGCGGCCAGCCTGCTGGCGCTGGTCCGGCCCGGCGACGAGGTGCTGGTGCTGGCGCCGCTCTACGACGCCTATCTGCCGCTGATCGAGCGGGCGGGCGGGGTGGCGCGGGTGCTGCGGCTCACCCCGCCCGAATGGCAGATCGGGCGGCAGGCGCTGGCGGCGGCGGTCACGCCAAAAACCCGGTTCCTGCTGATGAACAATCCGGTGAACCCGACGGGCATCGCCCTGCGCGAAGAGGAACTGGCGCTGCTGGCGGAATTTTGCGTGGAAAACGACCTGATCGCCATTTGCGACGAGGTGTGGGAGCATATCGCCTATGACGGCATCGCCCACAGGCCGCTGATCGGCTTTCCCGGCATGCGGAATCGGACGGTGAAGATCGGGTCGGCGGGCAAGATCTTCTCCGTCACCGGATGGAAGGTCGGATGGATGTGCGCCGCCCCGCCGCTGGCGACGCTGCTTGCCCGCGCGCACCAGTTCATCACCTTCACCACCCCGCCCCATCTGCAATGGGCGGTGGCCGAGGGGCTGGCCAAGCCGGAACGCTGGTTCGACGCGATGCGCGCCGCCTATCAGGCTTCGCGCGATCGCCTGGTCGCGGGGCTGCGCGGGGCAGGCTATGTCGTCAATTCCAGCGCGGCGACATGGTTCGTGACCGTCGACCTGCCCGCTTCCGGCATCGACATGGACGACGTCGCCTTTTGCGAGCGGATCATCGATGAAGCGGGCGTGGCGGCGATCCCGATTTCCGCCTTCTATCCCGCAGAACCGGTGACGCATCTCGTCCGCCTGTGCTTTTCCAAGGCGGACGAAATATTGGACGAGGCGGTGGCGCGGCTGGCGGCTTTCCGAACGTCCCTGACCTGAAACGCCTGGCCGGCGGATGCCGCATGCCGCTTGCGGCGGTGACGTCATGCGGCTAGGTTCACCTTTCGTTCTGCAAAGGGGCATATATGGACAGCCTGGCCGCCATTCTCATCATTGTCGCTCTGGTCGCGGGGCTGGCGATCGGCTGGCTGGCGCGGGGCCGGTCCGTGGCGCCGCTGCTGACGGAAAAGGCCGATCTGGCGGGCAAGCTGGACATGGCGGCGGCCCAGCGCAACGCCGCGATCCAGGAGCTGGTGGTGGCGCAGGAGCGCGCGGCGCAGGCGGCGGATCTGGCGCAGAAGCTGGAGGCGGAGCGCGCGGCGCGCGAAGCGGCGGCGCGGGAACTGGCGGCCTTGCGATCCGACACGCAGGCGCGGGCGGAAGCCTTCGAAGCGCAGATCGCGGCGCTCAAGGATGCGAAGGAGCAGCTTTCGGCCCAGTTCAGCGAAATTGGCGGCAAGCTGCTGCACCAGGCGCAGAGCCATTTCCTGGAACGCGCCGACCAGCGCATGATGCAGGCCCATGAGAAGAGTGAGGCGCAGCTGAGGCAATTGCTTCATCCGGTCAACGAGACGATCCAGCGTTACGACCAGAAGATCACCCAGATCGAGCAGCAGCGGACGGAAGCCTATGGCATACTGCGCGGCGAGATCGAATCGATGAAGTCGGGGCAGGAGGCGGTGCGGGCCGAAGCGCAGCGGCTGGTCGATTCGCTGCGCCATGCGCCCAAGGCGCGGGGCCGCTGGGGCGAGCAGCAATTGCGCAATGTCCTGGAGACATGCGGCCTTTCCGAGCATGTGGATTTCCGGACCGAGGTGAGCGTGGAGGGCGAGGACGGCCGGCTGCGCCCCGACGCGATCCTGCGCGTGCCGGGCGGGCGGGCGCTGGTGATTGACGCCAAGGTGTCGTTGAATGCCTATCAGGACGCCTATGGCGCGGAGGGCGAGGAGGAGAGGAAGCGGCTCCTGTCCGCCCATGCGGCTGCGATGCGCGCGCATGTCGAGACGCTGGGGCGGAAAAGCTATGCCGACCAGTTCGACGAAGCGCCCGATTATGTGATCATGTTCGTGCCCGGGGAACATTTCCTCTCCGCCGCGCTGGAGCATGATCCGCAGCTTTGGGACCATGCCTTCGGGAAGCGGGTGCTGCTGGCCACGCCGACCAACCTCATCGCCATTGCCCGGACCGTCGCGGCGGTGTGGCGGCAGGAGAAGATGGCGGATGAAGCCAAGCGGATCGGCATGCTGGGCAAGGAGCTTTACGAGCGGCTGGCCGGAGCGGCGGCGTCGCTCAAGAAGCTGGGCAACCGGCTGAACGGGGCCGTTGCGGATTATAACAGCTTCGTCGGCAGCTTCGAGGGTCGCGTGCTGGTGACGGGCCGCAAGCTGCGCGACCTGAATATCGAGACGGGGGGCAAGGAACTGGAAGAACTGGAGCCCGTGGAGGCGCTGGTTCGCGAACCGTCCTCGGCTGAGGCCGTGCGGGCTTTGCCGGAGGCGCTGCCGGATGCGGCGGAGTAGATTTCCTGTGCATGAGGTTAGGAGGCTAATTATTTTAGGGTGAAGCGGGATTCGGGAACTGGGCTGCTGCCGTCTCAGGAGCGTGGACCGGAGGAGGCCTGTTTGTCGCTCGATCTATCTATTAGCTGGCTAAGCATCATGCCCACTCGGCAGGAAATTTGCTCCCGGCCCCGCCAACTGGCATGGGCGAATCATGAAACGCATCGGCCTTCTCGGCGGCTCCTTCAATCCGGCGCATGACGGGCATCGGGACATTTCCCGGTTCGCGATCCACGCCTTGCGGCTGGATGAAGTCTGGTGGCTGGTTTCGCCGGGCAATCCCCTGAAGCCCCGGGCCGGCATGGCGCCCCTCCCCGCCCGTCTCGCCCGGGCCCGAAAAGTCGCGCGGCGCAACCTCATCCGGCCCACGGCCATAGAAACGCAGCTGCGCACCCGCTACACCATCGACACGGTGAAGGCCTTGCGAAGGCGCTATCCGCGCCACCGGTTCCTTTGGCTGATGGGGGCCGACAATCTCGCGCAATTCGGCCAGTGGAGGGACTGGCGCGGCATAGCCCGGATTATGCCCATTGCCGTGATCGCCCGGCCCGGCTATGATGAGGCCGCCCGTGGCTCACCGGCCATGAGCTGGCTGCGGCGCTTCGTCCGGCCCGCACGCCAGAGTGCAGCATGGACGGATTGGAGACCGCCGGCGCTTGTGCTTCTGCGCTTTCGCCCTGATCCAAGATCGGCGACCCTGCTGCGGCAGGCAGACCCCCTCTGGCATCGCGAATATGAACACAAACGCGTGCGCGACCCGCTCACGCGCCGGTTGATTGTCTAGAATGGAGCATCTTTGACCAGACCGCATCCCGCCAACGACACGGCTCATAATGCCGACAGCGTTGCCGCCCTGCATGACCTTGTCTTGAAGTCGCTTGACGACGACCAGGCGCAGGAAACCATCTCCATCCCCCTTGAAGGCAAGAGCAGCATCGCCGATCACATGGTGATCGCCAGCGGGCGTTCGTCCCGTCAGGTGGCGTCGATGGCGCAGAAGCTGGCTGAGCGGATCAAGCAGGCGACCGGGCGCTCCGCCCGCATAGAGGGCCTGCCCGTGGCCGATTGGGTGTTGATCGATGCCGGCGACGTGATCGTTCATCTGTTCCGGCCGGAGGTGCGCAGCTTCTACAATCTGGAGCGGATGTGGGGCTTTGTCGACGCGCCGGTGGCGGGAACCGCCTGACCCGCCGCTTCGACAAGCGCGTCCCGCCTTGTTAGAGCGCGCTGCGTTCCATCGGGCGCAGGTCGCGCGCCCTAATTTTCGTCGTCGCAACATTAAGCGGAAACCGGTTCCCACTTTTCTGCACGATTTTTCTGCACGATGCTCTAAGGGGGCAGACCATGCTCCTCCACATCATCGCGCGCGGAAAGATCGGGCGCTCGCCCGAGGCGGAACTGGTCGACCGTTATGCGAAGCGGCTGACCATGCCGTTCAGGATCACCGAACTGCCCGATCGGGGCGGCAAGCTGCCGCCGGCCCCGCCGGGCACCGTCACCGTCATGCTGGACGAAAAGGGCCGGCAGCTCAGTTCCATCGATTTCGCCCGCCGCATCGAGGGGTGGCGAGATTCCGGCAAGCGCGAATGCCGCTTCCTGATCGGCGCGGCGGACGGCTTCGACGATGCGGATCGGGACAATGCGGACCTGCTGATCGCCTTTGGCGCGATGACATGGCCCCATATGATGGCCCGCGCCATGCTGGCCGAGCAATTGTGGCGGGCCTGCTCGATCCTGGCCGGGCATCCCTATCATCGCGAAGGGTAGGGTCTGAAGTTTCTCCTGCTCTGAACAGGGAGTGCAAGAGCCGGGTTCCTGCCTGCGCAGGAACCTGCGGGATGGAGGTTCTTTCATTCCGCCGGAACACAGCCTAGTCAGGGACGGTCGGCGCCGAACCGCGGACCGGCAGGGGGTTTTGGTTGAAACGGACGGCGATCATCGCGGCCTTTCTTGCCGGCGCGGCAGCGCTCGCCGGATCGCGCCTGCCCGCCGCCGAGGGGCAGGCCATCATCCTGACCGGCACTGGCGGCACCAGCCTCAGCGAGGAACAGGCCGCCCTGAAGGCCGCGCGCCGCCAGTCGGAAGAAGCGCGGTCGCGCTCCGAACGGCTGGAACAGCAGGCCGCCGCCGCCCGCAACGAAGCCGACCAGGCCCGCCGCCGCGCCGCCGCCATGGCCGCCCGCATCCAGCAGGCGGAGGCGGACATACAGGCCGCGCAGGCCCGCATCGCCATCGTCGCCCGGCTCCAGCGGGCACAGGCCGTTCGCCTGGCCGCCAGGCAGGAGCCGGTCGTCCGCCTGACCGCCGCCTTGCAGATGATGGCGCAGCGGCCGCTGGCGCTGGCGCTGGTCCAGCCGGGATCGATCGACGACGCCATCCATATGCGCGCCGTGCTGGGGCAGGTGCTGCCCGTCATCCGGGAGCGGACCGCCGGCCTGCGCGCGGAACTGGAGCGCAGCCGCGCCCTGCGCGCGACGGCCGAGCAGGCGGCGGATTCGCTTGCGCAAAGCCAGCGGGACCTGAAGCAGCGGCAGGCGGCCCTGCAAAGGCTGGAAACGCAAAAGCGGCTGGCAGCGCAGGATTACAGGGCCAATGCCGATCTGGAAAGCGACCGCGCGCTTGCCCTTGGCGAGCGGGCGCGCGACATCGTCGACCTGATGGACAGGCTGGAGGAGGCGGGCGACCTGCGCGACCGGCTGGCTGCCCTGCCCGGTCCCCTGTTGCGCCCCGCCCGACCCGATCAGGCGCGCGCGTCCGCACCGGCCCGTCCGCGCAGCCCTGGCGCGCCGCCGCCCTATCGCCTGCCGGTCGTCGGCCAGCTGGTGACGGGCATGGGCGAAGTGTCGGAAGGCGGCGTCCGCTCACGCGGCCTGACCATCGCCACGCGCCCCGATGCTCTGGCCGTGGCGCCGACGGCCGGCCGCGTCGTCTTTGCCGGCCCCTATCGCGGCTATGGGCAGATCGTCATCATCGACCATGGCGGCGGCTGGACGACGCTGATCACCGGCCTGCTGCGCCTCAACGCCGCCGTGGGGGATGTGGTGCGGCAAGGCGATCCGCTCGGCAATGCCGGGCCCGGGCGGCCCAGCATCACCGTCGAACTGCGACGGAACGGCCGCCCTGTCGACATCGTGCCGCTGGTGGGCGCTGGCTGATCCGTCGCGCAAGTCGGGAGGTGATCCCCTGTCCCGGAATGGCGGCCCCAGAGCGCGCTGCGTTAAATCGGACGCAGGCCGCGCGCTCCCACGGGACAAGCGGCTCGTGGGAACGGGGTGCAAGGATGCCAGCGGCGTGCGATGCTTAATCCCGGCGCAGCGGATCGAGCGCGCTCGACCTGCGGGCTCGGGTCGCTGCCGGGGGCTGGACTGCCGGAAACTGGGCTGGCGGGGATAGGGCGGATGCGCGCCGCGGCAGGGATGGGCCGCCCGCCATCTCCTCCAGCGCGGTGATGCGCTTTTCCGTTGCCGGGTGGGTGGAGAAAAGCTCGCTGACATGCACCGGCACGATATAGAGCTGGGCCGCGGCGGGATTGCGTTCGGCCACCGGATTGGGAATCGCCTCCGCACGGCCGGAAATCTTGGCGAGGGCGGAGGCGAGCGCGCGGGGATTGCCGCTGATCTCCGCGCCGGCGCGGTCGGCGCCATATTCGCGCGTGCGGCTGATCGCCATCTGCACGATCATCGCGGCGAAAGGCGCGACGATCACCGCCAGCAGCGTCGCGGCGACATTGCCATGGCCGTTGTCATGATTGCCGCCGCGGAAGAACAGGCCGAAATTGGCGAGCATGGAGATCGCGCCCGCAATGGTCGCCACCATCGTCATGATCAGCGTGTCGCGGTTGCGAACATGGCCCAGTTCATGCGCCATGACGCCCGCCACTTCGTCCCGGCTGAGCATCGACAGCAGGCCGGTGGTGGCGGCGACGGCCGCATGCTTCGGGTCGCGGCCCGTTGCGAAGGCATTGGGGTGCGGCTCATCGATCAGATAGACGCGCGGCATGGGGAGATCGGCGCGCCGGGCGAGGTCCGCGACGAGGCTGTAGAATTCGGGCGCGCTCCGCGCATCCACCTCCCGCGCATGATGCATCGACAGCACGATCCTGTCGGCGTTCCAGAAGGTGAGCAGGTTCATGCCCGCCGCCACCAGCAGCGCGATCACCGCGCCGCCGCCGCCGCCGAGCGTGTAGCCCAATGCCATGAACAGCGCCGTCAGCGCCGACAGCAGCATCACCGTCTTCATCCCACTCACTTGCGAAAGTCTCCTTTACGGCCCAGATAGCGGCCTTACTCTGAATATGGGGCGCCCCTGAATATGGGGTGACGATGACGCCCCCGCAATCGAAAGGATGGACCGATGGGAACCTTCAACGGCAAGCGCCCCGCGCATGTGAAGCCGCCCGCGCACCTTTCCAAGAGCCCGCCGGTGCCGCAGCCCGACCCGATCGACAGTCCCTCCCGCCATGACGAGTTATTGAGCCCCGTTCGCTACGGCGACTGGGAACGCAAGGGAATCGCTATCGATTTCTGATCCGGCCGCCAAAGACGGTTAACGGTTCATCGCTGTTTGGGCACAGTTGGCGATGGCCTGTGCCGCGGATGCGGGCGGCACCGAACGCCCCCCTAGCCTTTTGCGCTGCAAAACGGGCAGGCTTTTATCCGAGCGGAAAGCATAACATACCGGGGCGCGGATGAAGTGAACGTGGTTGCCGAAGTCAATGTGAGGTCAGTGTCGGATTACGCGCCGGAGGATGCGGCGCTTCTGTGTGCAGTGGGTCGTCTGGTCTGTGCCTGGACGATGCTGGAACAGAGCCTGGAGGCGAAGATCGCGATGATGCGGGAAGCCATGGGGGATGTGCGGACCGTGGGTGCCCGGACCCGTCCGGGCATGACGAAGCTGATGACCGAACTGCGGACCATGGTGTCGATGCGGGACAGGCGCAATGCCGGCGCATTGACGGAAATAGCGGATATCGAGCGCGACATGCAGAGGATCGACCGGTTCCGGTCGCTCATCATCGGCGGCTTTCAGCAGCCCGCGCCCGGCGGCTTCACATGCCGCGATGCGCGGAACAATCAGACGCATGTCTCGCTTGAGCAACTCGAAGCGGAAATTGCTTCCCTCGAAAGGGTGGCGCAGCGCCTGCTGGCTGTCTGAACGGGTTAAGTAATCTTCCACGCTTGATCTTTATGCGGCGGAGGGCGAAGCCTTCATTCCGCGCGCGAGCCAAGAAACAGGAGCCTCATGTCCTACAAACCGATTCGCAAAGCCGTTTTCCCTGTCGCGGGTCTTGGCACGCGCTTTCTTCCGGCGACCAAGTCGGTGCCCAAGGAATTGCTGCCGGTGGTCGACCGTCCGCTGATCCAATATGCGGTGGACGAAGCGCGGGAGGCGGGGATCGAGCAGATGATCTTCGTGACCGGCCGCGGCAAGGGCGCGATCGAGGATTATTTCGACATGGCCTTCGAGGCCGAGGCGACGCAGCGCGAGCGGGGCAAGGACCTGTCCGCGCTGGACGGCACGCGGCTGTCGCCGGGCAATGCGGTGTTCCTGCGCCAGCAGGAGCCGCTGGGCCTGGGCCACGCCATCTGGTGTGCGCGGGACATTGTCGGCGATGAGCCTTTCGCGATCCTGCTGCCCGACGAATTCATGAAGGGCGCGCCGGGCCGGGGATGCCTGAAGCAGATGGTCGACGCCTATGACAGGGTCGGCGGCAATCTGGTCTGCGCGCTGGAAGTGCCGATGGCCGACACGCCGAGCTATGGCGTGATCGATCCCGGCCAGCGCGACGGCGCGCTGACCGAGGTGAAGGGACTGGTGGAAAAGCCCGCGCCGGGCACGGCGCCGTCCAACCTGATCCTGCCGGGGCGCTATATCCTCCAGCCCGAAGTGATGAAGATCCTGGAGACGCAGGAGAAGGGCGCCGGCGGCGAGATCCAGCTTACCGATGCGATGGCGTCGATGATCGGCACCCAGCCCTTCCATGGCGTGACCTTCGATGGACGCCGCTTCGACTGCGGATCGAAGGCAGGATATATCGAGGCGAACCTCGCCCTCGCGCTGGACCGCGAGGATATGGGCGAGCATATCCGCAAGTTCGCATTGGCCGAACTGGGCGTCAGCGGGATCGCCGCCGCGGCCTGACAGGGCGATGGAGAGGAAAGGCGTGGCCGGCCGCCACGCCTTTCCCGTCTCTGCGGCGCGCGGCAACAGCGCCGGGCGGTCTTGCCTCTGCCGCCGATTCATCCTATGGGCCCCTGCGTCATCTGGGGAGTAGCCAGCCGTTCCCGAGGGAGCGGGCCGTTCGTCAACATATTTGGCCGAGAGGCCATGGCGGGCGGGATGCGGGAGACCTTCGGCGTCCTTCCGCATCGGGCGAGACCAATGGCATCATCTTCTCCGTCCAGCCGGGCGGGAGGGGATGGTGGCATTGCGTCTTCACCTTCGCCCGGCCCGGACAGACCCTGATGGAAGCATTTCTCACCTCCACCGCCCTCGTCGCGCTCGCGGAAATGGGGGACAAGACGCAATTGCTGGCGATGCTGCTCGCCACCCGCTTTCGCAAGCCAGCGCCCATCATAGCGGGCATATTCGCCGCCACTTTGGCCAATCATTTCCTCGCCGCGCTGGTGGGCCATTCGGTCGCCGGCGTGCTGACGGAACCATGGTTCCGCTATGCCGTCGCCGCCAGCTTCGTCGCGATGGCCGCGTGGACGCTGATCCCCGACAGGATCGACGAGGATGAGCCGTTGCGCGCGCCGTCGAAGGCGGGGGTATTCCTGACGACGCTGGTCGCCTTCTTCCTGGTGGAGATGGGCGACAAGACGCAGGTGGCGACGGTGATGCTGGGCGCGCGGTTCGACAATGTGCTGGCGGTCACCGCGGGCACGACGCTGGGCATGATGATCGCCAACGTGCCCGCCGTGCTGTTCGGCGAGGTGCTGGCGAAGAAGGTGCCGATGCGCGCGCTCCAGATCGGGGCGGCCCTGCTGTTCCTGGGCCTGGGCCTGTGGATGATTGCTGATTTGCGGGGCTGGATCGGGTAAAGCAGTTGTCAGCGGGCCGCGGCTGTTGCAAGGGGATGGCGGAAAGCCATTCCTTATCGGATGACAGGGGATGCGCGGAGTCATTCCCTTTGAACAGACAGGCATGGGACGCGTGATGAAGGACAGTCTGGTTACGGTGTTCGGCGGCGGCGGCTTTGTGGGGCGGCAGGTCGCCCAGGCGCTGATGGCGCGCGGCGCCCGGGTGCGCGTGGCGCAGCGCGATCTGTCGACCGCCGTGCGCGTCAAGCCGCTGGGCGCCCTTGGCCAGACGCAGTTCGTCGCGGCGGACATCCGCAAGCCCGAAAGCGTCGCCCGCGCCATTGCCGGCAGCGACATCGTCATCAATCTGGTGGGGGTGCTTTCCGGCGATTTCCAGGGTTCGCACCATGACGGCGCGGCGAACGTCGCCAGGGCGGCGGCGGAGGCGGGCGTCCAGGCGCTCGTCCACATCTCCGCCATCGGCGCGGATGCGCAGAGCCCCTCCGCCTATGGCCGGTCGAAGGCCGAGGGCGAGGCGGCGGTCAAGGCCGCCTTCCCCAATGCGACCATCCTGCGCCCCTCGATCATTTTCGGGCCGGAGGACCGGTTCCTCAATCGCTTTGCGGAGATCGTCCGCATCGCCCCGGTGGTGCCGGTGATCGCCGCCGACACCCGGTTCCAGCCGGTCTATGTCGCGGACGTGGCGCAGGCCGTCGCCAACGCCGCCGAAAATCCCGGCGAGCATGGCGGCAAGACCTATGAACTGGGCGGGCCGCAGACCTATACGATGCGGGAACTCAACGCCTGGATCGCCAGGACCATCGGCCGCGATCGCAGCCTGTGCGCCGTTCCCGCTTCGGTCGCCTCGCTGATCGCCATGCTGCCGGGCGGACCGATCACGCGGGACCAGTTGTCCATGCTGGCCAAGGACAATGTCGTCGCGCCCGGCGCGGACGGGCTGGCCGAACTGGGCGTCGCGCCCACGCCGATGCCGGCTGTCGCGGAGAAATGGCTGGTCCGCTACCGCAAGCATGGCCGTTTCGCGGGCCGGGTTCAGGCCTGATCCGCCGGAATCCGATCAGCCGGACCGACATCGGGCCGCGACGGGCCGTCTTGCGCGGGCCGTTCGCTTCTGCACAATGGGCGCAACGCACCCAACGCCCTCTCCCGCCCCGGGGGAGGGTTTCCCTTTGTTCGCCCCATAAGGACTGCATCCCTCCATGGACCTGCATTATCTGACAGTCATCCTGCTTGGCATCGTCGAGGGGTTGACCGAGTTCCTGCCCGTATCCTCGACCGGCCACCTGATCCTGGCGAGCGAATTGCTGGGCTATGACGCGTCCACCTGGGCGATGTTCAACGTCATCATCCAGTTGGGCGCGATCCTGGCGGTGGTGGTGCTGTACTGGCGCACATTCTGGGCGGTGGGCATGGGCCTGCTGCGCAAGGAGCCGACGAGCTGGCGTTTCCTGCGCAATCTGCTGGTCGCCTTCATTCCGGCGGCGGTGATCGGCCTCGCCCTGCATAATCATATCGAGGAACTGCTGGGCGCGCCGCGGGTCGTCGCCTGGGCGCTGATCGTCGGCGGCGTGGCGATCCTGGCGATCGAGCGGATGGTGAAGGAAAACCGGTTCCACGGCATAGCCGACATTCCCTTCGTGCGGGTGGTGGGCATCGGCTTCATCCAGTGTCTGGCCATGATCCCGGGCGTCAGCCGGTCGGGCGCGACGATCATGGGCGCGCTGACGCTGGGGGTGGAACGGCGCACGGCGGCGGAGTTCAGCTTCTTCCTCGCCATTCCGACCATGCTGGGCGCGTCCGCGCTGGAACTGCTGAAGAATGGCGACAAGATCACCTCCGGCGCGGTGGGATGGGACAGCATCGCGCTGGGGTTCGTGGTGTCCTTCATCGTCGCCGTGCTGGTCATCAAATGGTTTGTGGGGCTGGTGTCGCGCCATGGGTTCGCGCCGTTCGCCTGGTATCGAATCGTCGCGGGAATAGCCGCCCTGCTGTGGCTTTCCATGCGATAAGACCGAAACGGACCTATTTAACGCAAGATTATTTCAGGAGCGGAGAAGTTCCGGAGGCATTTCCCGGAAAATAGGTCAATCATGCTGACATAAGTCGCAGAATCCGCGTGACTCTGCGGGTTTTTCTGCTATGCGCTCCCTGCAAATTCATTTCAGGGACTCATCATGGCAGACAATCCAATGCTGAAATTCGTGGGAACGGGCCAAGCCTATCCCGAGAAGCGTTCGGCCGACGATCGCGCCGACGATTTTCTGGAAATCAGCCGCAGCTTCATATTGGATCGGGCGGAGGAACAGGCGTCGCGCTGCTCGCAATGCGGCGTGCCCTATTGCTCGACCCATTGCCCGCTGCACAACCATATCCCCGACTGGCTGCGCCTGACCGCCGAAGGGCGGCTGCGCGAAGCCTATGAACTCAGCAACCTGACCAGCACCATGCCGGAAATCTGCGGCCGCATCTGCCCGCAGGACCGGCTGTGCGAGGGCAATTGCGTCATCGAATTTTCGGGTCACGGTTCCGTCACCATCGGTTCGGTCGAAAAGTTCATCACCGACACCGCCTGGAAGGAAGGCTGGGTCGAACCGCTGGTCCCCGGCGCCCCCACCGGCCAGTCGGTCGGCGTGATCGGCGCGGGTCCGGCGGGTCTGACGACCGCCGAATATCTGCGGGTCGCAGGCTATGAGGTGCATGTCTATGACCGGCACGACCGGGCGGGCGGGCTGCTGACCTATGGCATTCCCGGTTTCAAGCTGGAGAAGGATGTGGTCATGCGCCGCATCCAGCGGCTGAAGGACGGCGGCATTGTCTTCCACGAAAGCTTCGAGGTCGGCCGCGACGCGACCATGGAGGAGCTGCGCGGCCGCCATGACGCCATCCTGATCGCGACCGGCGTGTACAAGCCGCGCGACATCAAGGCGCCGGGCGTCGGCGCGCCGGGCGTGGTCAAGGCGCTCGACTTCCTGATCGCCTCCAACAAGGCCGGTTTCGGCGACGCCGTGCCGGAACATGAGGACGGTTCGCTGCACGCCAATGGCAAGAAGGTCGTCGTCATCGGCGGCGGCGATACGGCCATGGACTGCGTCCGCACCGCCGTGCGTCAGGGCGCGACTTCGGTGAAGTGCCTCTATCGCCGCGACCGCGACAATATGCCCGGATCGCAGCGCGAGGTCGCCAATGCCGAGGAAGAGGGCGTTGAATTCGTCTGGCTTTCCGCGCCCATCGCCTTTGAAGGCACGGAGCATGTGACCGGTGTCAAGGTCACGAAGATGCGCCTTGGCCAGCCCGACGCATCGGGCCGCCGCGCGCCGGAACCCGATCCCGGCACGGAGCACACGTTGGAGGCGGACCTCGTCATCAAGGCGCTGGGTTACGATCCGGAGGAACTGCCCAGGCTGTTCGGCGCGGAGGACCTGTCCGTCACCCGCTGGGGCACGCTGCGCGTCGATCACAAGACGATGATGACCAGCATGGACGGCGTGTTCGCGGCAGGCGACATCGTGCGCGGCGCTTCGCTGGTGGTCTGGGCGATCCGCGACGGCCGCGACGTGACCGAACATATGCACCGCTATCTCAAGGCCAAGGCGAAAGCGGCGGCCGGGGAAAGGCAGGCCGCCTGATGCGCGCCGCCCTCCTCCTCCTGCTGGCGACGCCGATCGCGGCTGAGGCGCAGACCCCGGTTCAGGCGGCAGCCGTCCAGTCTGTCGATCCGGCACTGCTGACCAAGGCTCAGCCGATTGCCGCCGTCATCCTGCCCAACGGCACCATGGAAAAGATGATGGGGCCGATGATGCAGAAGATGATGGGACCGATGATGGACGGCATGACCAGGATGCCGATCCGCGAGTTCCTGAAGGTCGGCGGCCTCGACCCGGAGCGGGCGGAACATCTGGGTGAAGGCACGATCGAGGAAATGATGGCGATCATCGATCCCAATTTCCGCAAGCGGATGGACGTGATCGTCAACAGCATGATGCCGGCCATGGGTCGTTTCATGGGACGTTATGAACCGGACATGCGGGAAGGCATGGCGGAAGCGTTCGCCCATCGCTACAGCGCGGCCGAGCTTGATCAGATCGGTGCGTTCCTGAAAACGCCCGTCGGCGCCAAGTTCGGCGCGGGCTTCATGGAGCTGGCCGCCGACCCGCATTATATCGGGCGGATGCAGAAGATCATGCCTGAAATGATGCAGGCCATGCCGGAGATCATGAAATCCTCCACGGCGGAACTCGCCAAGCTGCCCAAGCCGCGAACCTATAATGATCTGACGAAGGCTGAACGCGAGCGTCTCACCGCATTGCTCGGCGCGGACGCCAGGAAGGCCCACTGACAAAAGCGCCGGCGATGCCGGCAACCAACGGAATGACAGCGGCCTTACCCAAAGACAGGGACGGCCACATGCAAGGGTAAGTCATCATGACCGACACCAATTTCATGGCCAGCCCCGAAGAGCGCGCACGGATCGCGGCCGAGGGCATGTATCACCCGGAAATGGAAGGCGATGCCTGCGGCGTCGGACTGGTCGCCGCGACGGACGGCCGCCCGAGCCGTCGCGTGGTCGCCAGCGCCATCGACGCGCTGAAGGCCGTCTGGCACCGTGGCGCCGTGGACGCCGACGGCAAGACCGGCGACGGCGCGGGCATCCATGTCGACCTGCCGGTGCGTTTCTTCGATGACGCCATTGCCGACTCCGGCCACAAGCCGCTGCCCAACCGCCTTGCCGTCGGCATGATCTTCCTGCCGCGCACGGATTTGAGCGCGCAGGAAACCTGCCGCACCATCGTCGAGGCCGAGATCATCGACGCGGGCTACACCATCTATGGCTGGCGCCAGGTGCCCGTCGACGTCTCCGTCATCGGGGAGAAGGCGCAGCGCACCCGTCCGGAAATCGAGCAGATCATGATCGCCGGTCCCATGCCGGAAGAGCGCGATCAGGCCGAGTTCGAAAAGGACCTCTATCTCATCCGCCGCCGGATCGAGAAGAAGGTGATCGCCGCGCAGATTCAGGATTTCTACATCTGCTCGCTGTCGTGCCGCTCGATCATCTACAAGGGGCTGTTCCTCGCGGAATCGCTGTCGGTCTTCTATCCCGACCTGCAGGACGAGCGGTTCGAGAGCCGGGTCGCGATCTTCCACCAGCGCTATTCGACCAACACCTTCCCGCAATGGTGGCTGGCCCAGCCGTTCCGCACGCTCGCGCATAATGGAGAGATCAACACCATCCGCGGCAACAAGAACTGGATGAAGAGCCACGAGATCAAGATGGCTTCGCTCGCCTTCGGTGAGCAGTCGGAGGACATCAAGCCGGTGATACCGGCGGGCGCGTCCGACACCGCCGCGCTCGACGCCGTGTTCGAGGCGATCTGCCGTTCGGGCCGCGACGCGCCGACTGCCAAGCTGATGCTCGTGCCCGAAGCCTATCAGTCGGCCAGCGCCGAACTGCCCCAGGCGCATGCGGACATGTATGAATATCTCGCCTCCGTGATGGAGCCGTGGGACGGCCCCGCCGCGCTGGCGATGACCGACGGCCGCTGGGTCGTGGCGGGCGTCGACCGCAATGCGCTGCGCCCGCTGCGCTACACGCTGACCGGCGACAATCTGCTGATCGTGGGTTCGGAAACCGGCATGGTCGTCGTGCCCGAAACCACCATCGTGCGGAAGGGCCGCATGGGTCCGGGCCAGATGATCGCCGTCGACCTGCAGGAAGGCACGATCTACGACGATCATGAGATCAAGGACCAGATTGCGGGCGAGCGCCCCTATTCGGAACTGATCAAGGACTTCATGACGGTCAATGATCTGGGCGATGTGCCCAGTGCCCTGCCCTCATGGGACAAGGCCGAACTGACGCGCCGTCAGGTCGCCGCCAACCTGACGCTTGAAGACATGGAGCTGATCCTCGCGCCGATGGTCGAGGATGCGAAGGAAGCCGTCGGATCGATGGGCGACGACACGCCGCTGGCCGTCATTTCCGACAAGCCGCGCACGGTCAGCCATTTCTTCCGCCAGAATTTCAGCCAGGTCACCAACCCGCCGATCGATCCGCTGCGGGAACGGTACGTCATGAGCCTGAAGACGCGCTTTTCCAACCTCCACAACATATTGGAGCAGGACGCGCAGAACAGCCATGTGCTGGTGCTGGATTCGCCGGTGCTGACCTCTTCCGAATGGGCGAAGCTGAAGGGGCATTTCGGCCCTGCGGTGGCCGAGATCGACTGCACCTTCCGAGCCGAGGGCGGGCAGGAGCAGTTGCGCGCCGCCATCGCCCGCATCCGGGAGGAAGCGGAACAGGCCGTGCGCGAAGGCCGCACCGAAATCTTCCTGACCGACGAGCATGTCAACGCCGACCGCGTCGCCATCGCCGGCGTGCTGGCGGCGGCGGCGGTGCATACGCATCTCGTCCGCAAGGGCCTGCGCAGCTATGCATCGATCAACGTGCGTTGCGCCGAAGCGCTCGACACCCATTATTTCGCGGTGCTGATCGGCGTCGGCGCGACCACGGTGAACGCCTATCTGGCCGAAGCCAGCATCGCCGACCGCCATGCGCGGGGGCTGTTCGGCGATCTGACGCTGGACGCCTGCTTCGAACGTTATCGCATCGCCATCAACGAAGGCCTGCTGAAGATCATGTCCAAAATGGGCATCGCGGTCATCAGCAGCTATCGCGGCGGCTATAATTTCGAAGCGGTGGGCCTCAGCCGCGCGCTGGTCAACGACCTGTTCCCCGGAATGCCCGCGAAGATTTCGGGCGAGGGCTATCAGTCGCTCCACTACAGCGCGAAGCTGCGCCACGACACCGCCTATGACAGCGCCATCGTGCGCCTGCCGGTCGGCGGCTTCTACCGCCAGCGCAATGGCGGCGAGACGCACGCCTATTCGGCGCAGCTCATGCACCTGTTGCAGACCTCGGTCGCGACCGACAGCTATTCGACCTATCTGCAATTCTCGCGCGGCGTGCGCGATTTGCCGCCGGTCTATCTGCGCGACCTGCTGGAGTTCAACTTCGCCCGCGAGGCGGTGCCGATCGACGAGGTCGAGGCGACCACCGAAATCCGCAAGCGTTTCGTGACGCCGGGCATGTCGCTCGGCGCGCTCTCTCCGGAGGCGCATGAGACGCTGGCCATCGCCATGAACCGCATCGGCGCCAAGGCCGTGTCGGGCGAAGGGGGCGAGGATGCGAACCGCTTCAAGCCCTATGAGAATGGCGACAACGCCAATTCGGTGATCAAGCAGATCGCGTCAGGCCGCTTCGGCGTCCATGCGGAGTATCTGGGGTCGGCCGAGGAAATCGAGATCAAGGTCGCGCAGGGCGCCAAGCCCGGCGAGGGCGGCCAGTTGCCCGGCTTCAAGGTGACCGAGTTCATCGCCAAGCTGCGCCATGCGACGCCCGGCGTGACGCTGATCTCGCCGCCGCCGCACCATGACATCTACTCGATCGAGGATCTGGCGCAGCTCATCTACGACTGCAAGATGATCAATCCCCGCGCCCGCGTCTGCGTGAAGCTGGTCAGCCAGGCGGGCATCGGCACCGTGGCGGCGGGCGTGGCGAAGGCCCACGCAGACGTCATCCTGGTCGCGGGCCATGTCGGCGGCACCGGCGCTTCGCCGCAGACGTCGGTGAAATATGCGGGCACGCCTTGGGAAATGGGCCTCAGCGAAGCCAATCAGGTGCTGACCCTCAACGGCCTGCGCCATCGAGTGAAGCTGCGCACCGACGGCGGGCTCAAGACCGGCCGCGACATCGTGATCGCGGCGATATTGGGCGCGGAAGAGTTCGGCATCGGCACGCTGTCGCTGGTCGCCATGGGCTGCATCATGGTGCGCCAGTGCCACTCGAATACCTGCCCGGTCGGCGTCTGCGTGCAGGACGAGCGCCTGCGCGAGAAGTTCACCGGGACGCCAGAGAAGGTCATCAACCTCATGACCTTCATCGCGGAGGAAGTGCGCGAGATTCTGGCGCGTCTGGGCTATCGCAGCCTGGACGAGGTGATCGGGCGGACCGAACTGCTGAAGCAGGTCAATCGCGGCGCCGAGCATCTGGACGATCTGGACCTCAATCCGATCCTCGCCAAGGTGGACGCGCCCGACGACCAGCGCCGTTTCAGCCTGACGGAATGGCGCAACCCGGTGCCCGACAGCCTTGACGCGCAGATGATGAAGGACGCCCGCGCGGTGTTCGAGCGCGGCGAGAAGATGCAGCTCACCTATACGGTGCGCAACACGCATCGCGCCGTGGGCACCCGCCTGTCGGCCGCCGTCACGGAGAAGTTCGGCATGTCGACGCTGGCGGACGGCCATCTGACCGTGCGGCTGCGCGGTTCGGCCGGCCAGTCGCTGGGCGCCTTCCTGTGCAAGGGCATCAAGCTGGAGGTCTTCGGTGACGCCAACGACTATGTCGGCAAGGGGCTGTCGGGCGGCATCATCACCGTGCGCACCACGGTGTCCTCGCCGCTGTCGAGCAAGGACAACACCATCATCGGCAACACCGTGCTCTACGGCGCGACCAGCGGGAAGCTGTTCGCGGCGGGACAGGCCGGGGAACGCTTCGCCGTCCGCAATTCGGGCGCGCAGGTGGTGGTCGAGGGCTGCGGCGCGAACGGCTGCGAATATATGACCGGCGGCACCGCGGTTATCCTGGGCAGGACCGGCGCCAATTTCGGCGCGGGCATGACGGGCGGCATGGCCTTCATCCTGGACGAGGACGGCAGCTTCCCGACGCGCGCCAATCCGGAAAGCATCGTCTGGCAGCGGCTGGAAAGCGCCCATTGGGAGGCGGAGCTGAAGGCGCTGATCGCCCAGCATGCGGTGGCGACCGACAGCAAATGGTCGAACACGATCCTGGACGATTGGGACCGCTGGCGCCGCTACTTCTGGCAGGTCTGCCCGAAGGAAATGGTGGGCCGCCTCGCCCATCCGCTGAGCGATGCGCCGACGCAGGTCGTTGCCGCCGAATAAGCGGCCGGTTCAGTAAGACAGGGCAGCGTCCGCCGGGGCTTCCTCGGCGGACGTTCTGCTTTCGGGCGCCTGCGCGATCCGGACGGGCTGGAAACTGCCTTCGCTCTCGCCATTGGCGAATCTTTCGATGGAGGCCGGCAACGTCCGGACGGTCTGGGGCGGTTCGGCATGATCAGGCGCCATCTCGTCCCCCTGCGCCGCATAATCGCGCACCACAGGATCGTTCATTCCGTCCCAGCCAGCCATGTCGGCCGCCATCTGCCTGTCCGCAAGCGTCGGACCGCAGCCGTCGCAGCGAACGATGGCGGGGCCGGTCAAATCGGCAGACCCCATGTCGTAACCGGTCCCGTCGGGACTGACCGCCTGCGGCAAGGAGGTTTCGGTTCCAGGCCTGGGCTGTGTCGTGGCGTACAGGCCCAGACCGAAGCCGCCGGTCAGCGCCACCCCGGCACATGCACATGAAAACAACCAGAAACGCGCGGACATGGGGCAACCCTTCCTCTATCCTTCACCCGCCCCCTGACTTTCTCCGACCAAAACAACGCAAATGAAGATCGGTTGTTGCATGAGGAAAAAGCCTTTGCTAAGGGCCGCCTCCTACCAAGGCACCGGCCCCGCCGGTTCCCGGAAAATGTGCGGTCGTGGCGGAATTGGTAGACGCGCAACGTTGAGGTCGTTGTGGCCGAAAGGCCGTGGAAGTTCGAGTCTTCTCGACCGCACCATTTTCCTTGAGATCCAATAGTCTCATCATCGCCAAATTCAGAAACGCAGCGATGCGTATGCGGGCAGCATATGATTGGCTGGTTGGAAAATCTGGCCGGGCGCGCTCGCCAACCGAGGATGCTTCCCGCCATCGTCATTGAAAGCGCCACCGCCAGTCCCAATCTTGCGGCCTTTCACAGCCCTAAAAGGCGCATGGAACCATTTTCCCCTTGCCCCGGCGGCGATCCCATGCACAAAGCTTGCCAATTGCCGCACGGGTCATGGATTCAACCCGCAAGAAGCATGCGGCAGCAAGGATGACGTGATGGACGACGTGATGATGCAGGACCGCTCAGCCCCGGCATCGCCCCTTCCCCCGCAGGAAGTGGGAGAAGGCCTGTCCGTCATCTCCATCGCCAAAAGCTATGACAAGCGCGTCGTGCTGGCCGATGTGTCGCTGACCGTCGGCAAGGGCGAGGTGGTCGGCCTGCTCGGCCCCAATGGCGCGGGCAAGACGACCTGCTTCTATTCGGTGATGGGGCTGGTGCGGCCGGACCATGGCCGCATCGTGCTGGACGGGCAGGACATCACCGGCCTGCCCATGTACCGCCGGTCGATATTGGGGCTGGGCTATCTGCCGCAGGAAACATCGATCTTCCGGGGCCTGACCGTGGCGCAGAATATCGGCGCGGTGCTGGAACTGGCGGAACCGGACAGGGCGGCGCGGCAGGCGCGGCTGGAACAGTTGCTGGAGGAATTCGGCCTGACCCGGCTGCGCGATTCCTCCGCCATGGCGCTGTCGGGCGGCGAGCGGCGGCGGTGCGAGATCGCCCGCGCCTTGGCGGCCAATCCTTCGATCGTGCTGCTGGACGAGCCGTTCGCGGGCATCGATCCGCTGTCCATCGCGGATATTCGCGACCTGGTGAAGCAGTTGAAGACGCGCGGCATCGGCGTCCTCATCACCGACCATAATGTCCGCGAGACGCTGGAGATCGTGGACCGCGCCTGCATCATTTATGACGGCAAGGTGCTGTTCGCGGGCAGCCCGACGGAGCTGGTCGCCAATGCCGATGTGCGTCGGCTCTATCTGGGCGAGAATTTCTCGCTCTGACATGGGCGGCGGGCGGGTCCTTCCTGACGGCGGCGAGGGGGAAGGCTGATGGCGCTCGCGCCCCGTCTCGACCTGCGGCAGAGCCAGTCGCTGGTGATGACGCCGCAGCTTCAGCAGGCGATCAAGCTGCTGGCGCTGTCCAATCTGGAGATCGAGGCGTTCGTCGCGGGCGAACTGGAAAAGAACCCGTTATTGGAATCCGGCGGAGCGGATGATTTCGCGCCGCCCGCCGACGGCGTGGACCGGGCGGCGGAACAGCATGACCTGCGCGCCGAGACCGGCGATGCCGACCAGTTGATCGGCCAGGGTCTGGGCGGCGCGGATTCGCCGCTGGACGTCGACTATAGCGCGGAGACCTTCATCGACGATGGGCCGGGCGACCGGATGGCGACGGCGGCCATCGGTTCCGGCGGCATGGACCTGCTGTCCGGCGGCAGCGGCGAGGCGCCGGATTTCGACAGTTTCGCCAATCCGGAGCAGGGCCTTCAGGAACATCTGATGGATCAGGCCCGCAGCGCGCTGTCGGGCATGGACCTGATGATCGCCGCGCAACTGATCGGGCAGATCGACGAGGCCGGCTATCTGGAGGCCAATCTGCTGGAGACCGCCCATGGCATGGGGGTGCCGCTCTTTCAGGTCGAACAGGTGCTGGCGGTGATCCAGGCTTTCGATCCGACCGGAGTGGGTGCGCGGTCGCTGTCGGAATGTCTGGCGTTGCAGGCCAAGGAGGTCGATCGTTACGATCCCTGCATGGCGAAGCTGCTCGCCAATCTGGACCTGCTCGCCAAGGGGGCGCTGCCGCAGCTACGCCGGATCTGCGGCGTGGACGAGGAGGATATGGCGGACATGATCCGCGAGCTGCGCGACTATGATCCCAAGCCCGGCCTGCGCTTTTCCACCGAGAGCGCGGCGCCGGTGACGCCCGACCTGTTCGTGCGGCCGACGCGGGAGGGCTGGGCGATCGAGGTCAACAGCGCCACCCTGCCCCGCGTGCTGATCAACCGGACCTATTATGTCGAGCTGGCGTCCGGTCCGCAGGACAAGACGTCCAAGGCCTGGCTGGCCGACTGCCTCGCCAGCGCCAACTGGCTGGTCAAGGCGCTCGACCAGCGGCAGAAAACCATCATCAAGGTCGCGAGCGAGATCGTCCGCCAGCAGGAGGATTTCTTCCGCAAGGGGGTGGAGCATCTGAAGCCGCTGACGCTGAAGGCCGTGGCGGATGCGATCCAGATGCATGAATCGACCGTCAGCCGGGTGACGTCGAACAAATATCTGTCCTGCCCGCGCGGGCTTTACGAACTCAAATATTTCTTCACCAGCGGCGTTTCTGCGGCCGGGGGCGACGGCGCGGTGTCGGCCGAGGCAGTCAAGAGCCACATCAAGGCGCTGATCGCGGCCGAGACGCCCGACGCCATCTTGTCCGACGACACGCTGGTCGACCTGCTGCGCGCCAAGGGCATGGACATCGCCCGCCGCACCGTCGCCAAATATCGCGAGGCGATGGGGATCGGGTCATCGGTGCAGCGGCGGCGGCAGAAGGCGTTGCGCGGGCAGGCGGCTTAGCGCGGGTTTAGACGCGGAGAGCCCCCCTCTCCCCTTCGTCATGCTGAACTTGCTTCAGCATGACGAAGGGGAGAGGGTACAAATCCGCTCATAAGCTTGACCCGGCCGACACAAGCGGCAACATCGACCCCCTCTTCCCTCAAGGATTTCATCGTCATCCCATGTCCATCGCCTATCTGAACGGCCGCTTCCTGCCGCTGGAACAAGCCCAGCTGTCCGTGCTGGATCGCGGTTTCCTGTTCGCGGACGGCATTTATGAGGTCGCGGCGGTGATCGACGGCAAGCTGGTCGACAGCGCGTCCCATCTCGCCCGGCTGGAGCGGTCCACCCAAGCGATCGGCATCGCCCTGCCCCTCTCCCTGACGGAGATCGAGGCGGCACAGAAGGAACTGGTGGCGCGCAATGCGCTGGCCGAAGGGCTGGTCTATCTCCAGATCACCCGCGGCGCCGATGCGACCCGCGATTTCCTGCCCTCGCCCGGCATCCAGCCCACGCTGGTCATGTTCGTCCAGGCCAAGCCTTTCCTCGACGTGCCCGCCGTGCGCAACGGGATCGCGGTCGCGACCATGCCCGACCTGCGCTGGGCGCGGCGCGACATCAAGAGCGTCGGCCTGCTCGCCCAGGCCATGGCCAAGCGCGCCGCCGCCGAAGCAGGCGCGCAGGAGGCCTGGATGGTCGAGGACGGCTTCGTCACCGAAGGGGCTTCGTCCACGGCCTTCATCGTGACGGAGGAGGGCATCGTCACCCGGCCCTATAGTCAGGCGGTGCTGGCGGGCTGCACCGGCGCGGCGCTGACCGCGCTGGCGGAGGAAAGCGGCATCGCCATCGTCCGCCGCCCCTTCACCGTTGCGGAAGCGTTGGCGGCGAAGGAAGCCTTCATCACCAGCGCTTCGACGCTCTGCCAGTCGGTGGTGCGGATCGACGGCCGGGCCATTGGGGACGGCAAGCCCGGCCCGCTCGCGATGCGGCTGCGCGCGCTCTATATCGACTTTGCGCGGCGCACCGCTGTCTGAGCAAAAGGCGGTTTGAGCAAAAGAACGCGCAAAACTTGATCCATTTCGGATGAACTAAGGGAATGCCGCCATTCCCGCCATTTCGGCGGGGATCGAGGCTCCATTTTGGCGGTCCGTTACGGTGAGGCTGGAAAAGAGCCGTTTACAGGGCGCTCCATGAACGCGATGGGCGGCATTATCTCCATAATGGAGAATGGTTTGGCTGCGTAACGACGGCGTTGCGATAAGCTGGAACAAACAGGATGGAGATTTTCGGCGTGGGTTTGGATCATGATGAGATCGGTTTCGGCGCATCCCTGGACCAACCCTTCGGCGCGCGCGACGAACGGCCGGGCCTGCTGATCCTGGCCGACGACATCTATCTGGACGACGCCGCGATGCTGAGCCAGGCGGCGGGCCTTCGGCTGCTGGGCACGGTGCCGCTGGACCAGGCGTCGACCCGGCTGGACGTGCAGATCGGCTGCGACATCATCCTGTGCTTCTGCCCGACGCCCGATCCGATGATCGAGCGGCTGCTGGTGCAGATCGAGACCTTGGCGCTGCAGAACGACATGCCGGTCATATTAGTGGCCGATCTGGGAACCGTCGATCTTGCCTATGCCTGTCTGCGCAGCGAGCGGACGCAATTGCTTTGCCGGCCGGGGCATACGGATCTGGCCGCCGCCCTTCTGGCGGCCGCCCGCCAGAGGCCGTCCGAATCGCTGCACGAGGCGAACCGGGATAATGAAGGCCTGCGGCTGCAACAGTTGAGCGACGAGGTGAGCCGCCTCGCCCGCACGCTGGAGGCGCTGACGCTGCGCCCGCGCCATGCGACGCCGTCCTTCGACCTGGGGCCCCGCATATCGGACGAGCCGAGCGACTATATCGGCATGCCGGCGCTGGAACCGATCGGGAGCGCCGACAAGTCCGCCGATGCCGCGGCCCTGGAAGCGGCGCAGGTGCGCGACCTGTTGCGGGCGCGTCGCTTGCGCGACGATTTCCTGCCCGCCGATCTGTTCGCTGACCCGGCCTGGGACATGCTGCTGGACCTGCTGGCGGCGCGGCTGGAGCATGAGCGCGTGTCCGTGTCCAGCCTGTGCATCGCATCGGCCGTGCCGCCCACCACCGCGCTGCGCTGGATCAGGACGCTGACCGAGATGGGCTTTGTCGACAGGCAGGCCGATCCGCATGACGGGCGCCGCGTCTTCATCGCGCTGGCCGACCACACGGCGGAGGCGCTGACCCGCTGGTTCACCGCCAGCCGCCGTTTCCTTTGCGCATGACGTACCGGTGCGCATCGCCGCTTGACCGACGCCCGGATTGCCGTAGATAGGCGCGCACCGGACGCTTGGCATCAGGACAGGCATCGGGCGATTAGCTCAGTTGGTAGAGCGTCTCGTTTACACCGAGGATGTCGGCGGTTCGAGCCCGTCATCGCCCACCATGCCCCCTTCTTGGAGAAAGCTGTTCCCGCGGCCGGGGGAATGGCGTAAGGTTCCGGCAACGGAACGCTTTTGTGAGGCACTTGCATCATGTCTCTCACGCTTCTTCTCGCTGGAACGGTGGCCCCCTTCCTGCTGATGTTTTCGCCGGTTTCGCTGGCGGCCGCCCGCGATTGCCTGGATTGGGAAGCGCCGGCCAAGGCGGTGGACCTGGGCGTGGAGAAGCCCTGCCCGAAAAAGAAGCCGCCATTGCTGCTGATGTAAGCCCCGTCTCCACGGATATTGCGGCGCAGCGCCAGCGCTGCTAATCGGTGCGGCCATGATCCAGCCGCCTGAAATCATCCGAGTCACCAAGTCCCGCATCTCCTGCGACGGTTCGGGCGACATTCCCGCCGCGCTCGGCCATCCGCGCGTCTTCCTTGAGATCGATGAGCATGGCTATATCGACTGCGGCTATTGCGACCGCCGCTTCGTGCTGACCGGCAGCGTTGCGGATACGCCGGAAATCGCCGGGCTGCCGGATATTCCTTCGGGCGCTAGCCTTTAAGTAGGGCAATCCCATTCAAATCGTTATTCCCGCGAAGGCGGAAATCCATCTCCTGCACGTTCCGCCTGACGCGAGTGGGGGAGATGGATCCCCGCCTTCGCGGGGATGATGGAAATGCCTTTTTAATTGGCTTAGGGCCAATCGACATTCAGATGATGACGAGCCGAGCCGAAGACCACCGAAGGTAAAATGATGGTTTTCCGTGACCCGGCGCGCAGCCTACTCAAAGTAGGTGAGCACCGGAACCACGGAAAAGCGTCATTTGCAGGCCGTCAAGGCTGAATGTCGATTGGCTCTAGCCTCTGCCGCCCCTATATCGGACGGCATGACCGATGCTGCTCCCCAGTTCACCGACGCCCGCGGCCTGCTCTACCGGCCCGGCCTCCTCGATCCCGACGGCGCGCGCCGCCTGACCGCCGAGGCGCTGAAAGGCTGCGACGATGGCGAACTCTACCTGCAATATCGGGCGAGCGAGAGCTTCGGCTTCGACGATGGGCGGCTGAAGACCGCCGATTATTCGACCGATGCGGGTTTCGGCCTGCGCGGCGTGTCGGGCGAGATGACCGGTTTCGCCCATGCCAACGACATCAGCGAAGCCGCGATCCGCCGGGCGGCCGAGACGCTGACGCTGCTCGATCCGGCCAAGGGGCAGCCCGCGCCGCCGCCGCAGCACACCAACCGCCATCTCTATACCGACGTCAATCCGCTGGAGATCGTGCCCTTTGCCGAGAAGGTGACGCTCTGCGCCGCCATCGACGCCGCCGCCCGCGCCCGCGATCCGCGCGTCGCGCAGGTGTCGGTGAGCCTGGCGGGAAGCTGGTCGGTGGTCGAGATCGTGCGCGCCGACGGCTTTACCGCGACCGACATCCGCCCGCTGGTGCGGCTCAACGTCTCCGTCATCCTGGAGGAGAATGGCCGCCGGGAGACGGGCGTGTTCGGCATTGGCGGGCGCTATCTCTACGATGAGGTGATGGAACCCGCCATCTGGAACCGCGCCATTGACGAGGCGCTGGCGCAGGCGCGGGTCAACCTGCGTTCCGTGGCCGCGCCCGCGGGCGAGATGACCGTGCTGCTGGGACCGGGCTGGCCGGGCGTGCTGGTGCATGAAGCCATCGGGCACGGCCTGGAGGGCGACTTCAACCGCAAGGGCACCAGCGCCTTTTCCGGCCGCGTGGGCCAGCGGGTCGCCGCGCCGGGCGTCACGGTGGTCGACGACGGATCGATCATGAGCCGGCGCGGCTCGCTCTCCATCGATGACGAGGGCACGCCGACGAAGGAAAATGTGCTGATCGAGGACGGCATCCTCAAGGGCTATATGCAGGATCGGCTGAACGCCCGGCTGATGGGCGTCGAACCCACCGGCAACGGCCGCCGCGAAAGCTATGCCCATGCGCCGATGCCGCGCATGACCAACACCTTCATCAAGGGCGGACAGGACGATCCGGAAGAGCTGCTGAGCCGGATGAAGTCGGGCATTTTCGCGAAAAGCTTCGGCGGCGGGCAGGTCGACATCGTGTCGGGCAAGTTCGTCTTCTCCTGCACCGAGGCCTATAAGGTCGAGAATGGCAGGCTGGGCGAGCCGATCAAGGGCGCGACGCTGATCGGGGACGGGCCGACGGCGCTGACCAAGGTGATCGGCATCGGCCATGACTGGGCGCTGGACGAAGGCATCGGCATGTGCGGCAAGGCCGGGCAGAGCGTGCCGGCGGGCGTGGGCCAGCCGACCCTGCTGATGGAGGGCCTTACCGTGGGCGGCACGGCGACCTGAGGCACCAACGCCACGGGCGGAGGAACCAGCGTGAGAGTGCGTCTTTATCTCTTTCATGAACATGCTGACCGACAGCCATGATGCGGTGACCGCCGATTGGGCGGCTGCCCTGCTGGATTTCTGGTTCAACCGGATCGGGGAACAGGGGTGGTGGAGCCATGATCCGGCGCTGGACCGGGCCTGTCAGGCGCGCTTCCGCGCATTATGGGAGGAAAAGCGCCATTTGCCCGCCGAAGAGTTTCTGGAGCGGGCCGATGACGCGCTGGCGGCGGTGTTGCTGTTCGACCAGTTGCCGCGCAACATGTTCAGGGGATCGGCGGCGGCGTTTTCGACCGATCCTCTTGCCAGGGAAGTGGCGCGCGGTGCGGTTGCCCATGGCTATGACATCCAGATCGGCGGGGCGGGGCGTCTGTTCTTCTACATGCCCTTCCAGCACAGCGAAGCGCGGGACGACCAGAAACTGTCGCTGAGCCTGTTCGAGGGAGCGGGCGACGAGAAGTCGCTGGCCTTTGCGCGGGAGCATTATGAGATGATTGAACGCTTCGGCCGCTTTCCGCATCGTAATGCGACGCTGGGTCGCGCGAACAGACCGGGCGAGGAAGAAGCGGCGAAGGAAGGTGGGAGTTGGTGAAGGCTTGGTAAGGCTTTCCCCACTCCGTCATGCTGGACTGTTTCAGCATGACGTTGGGGATGACTTCGTTACGACTGGGCTGATGGCTCCATCCCAATTGGGGGCCTGATCATAGGCAACGGCCGTGCCTAATTTTTAAGCATCGTCCTGGCGCTGCCCATTTTTTCAGCGCCCTGTTTTGACGCACCGCATCAAAAGCCCGCATTAACCCGCCTTTTACGAATTGGCACGCCTCTTGCTGAGTAGTTTGTCGCACACCAGTAACAGGGGGCGACATGAAACTTGTCATGGCTATCATCAAGCCGTTCAAGCTTGACGATGTCCGCGAGGCACTTTCCTCGCTCGGCATCGCCGGCATGACGGTGAGCGAAGTGAAGGGCTTCGGCCGCCAGAAGGGGCAGACCGAAATCTATCGCGGCGCCGAATATTCGACCAACATGGTTCCGAAGATCAAGATCGAGGTGGTCTGCGACGACGACCTCGCGCCGCGCGTCGTGGAAGCCACCCAGGCCGCCGCCAATTCCGGCGCCATCGGCGATGGCAAGATCTTCGTTCTCGATGTCGAGCAGGCAGTGCGCATCCGCACCGGCGAAACCGGCGAAACCGCTCTGTAAGGGGGGAATTAATGACCTTTTCCAAGAAGCTTAGCGGCGTCGCGGGGGCCATGGGCCTGTCGCTGTTCGCCGCGATGCCCGCCTGGGCACAGGCCGCCGCGCCCGCGGCCACCGTCGACAAGGGCGATACGGCCTGGATGATGACCTCCACGGTCCTGGTGCTGGCGATGATCCTGCCCGGCCTGGCGCTGTTCTATGGCGGCCTGGTCCGCACAAAGAACATGCTGTCGGTCATGACGCAGATCGGCGCCGTGGCCTGCCTCGCCATGCTGATCTGGGTGATCTACGGCTATTCCATGGCGTTCGGCCCGGATTACACCAGCGGCCTCAGCAACTTCATCTCGACCTTCGACAAGGCCTTCCTGAAGGGCATCACGCCCGCATCGCAGGCGGCGACCTTCACCGCGGGCGTCGAAATCCCCGAATATGTGTTCGTCAGCTTCCAGATGACCTTTGCCGCGATCACCGTGGCGCTGGTGCTGGGTTCGGTGGTCGAGCGCATCAAATTCTCGGCCGTGATGGTGTTCGCCATCGTGTGGCTGACCATCGTCTACTTCCCGATCGCGCACATGGTCTGGGCGGCGAGTGGCCTGTTCTTCAAGGCTGGCGCGCTGGACTTCGCGGGCGGCACCGTGGTGCACATCAACGCCGGCGTCTCGGCGCTGGTCGCCTGCCTCATTCTGGGCAAGCGCGTGGGCTTCCCCAAGGAACCGATGCCGCCGCACAGCCTGACGCTGACCGGTGTCGGCACCGGCCTGCTGTGGGTCGGCTGGTTCGGCTTCAACGCCGGTTCGGCGCTGGAAGCCAATGGCTCGGCCGCTCTCGCGATGATCAACACCTTCGTCGCCACCGCCTCGGCCGGTCTGTTCTGGATGCTTGCCGAGCGCGTCAACGGCCACAAGGGTTCGGCCCTGGGCTTCTGTTCGGGCATCATCGCCGGTCTGGTCGCCGTCACCCCGGCCGCCGGCAATTCCGGACCCTTCGGCGCGATCGTCCTGGGCGCCGTCGCTTCGATCGTCTGCTTCTATGCCGTCACCGTCCTCAAGCCGAAGCTCGGCTATGACGACTCGCTGGACGCCTTCGGCATCCACGGCATCGGCGGCATGATCGGCGCCATCGGCACCGCCATCGTCTACTCGCCCTCGCTGGGCGGTCCGGGCGCTGCGGACTATGACATGGGCGCCAAGCTGGTCGTCCAGATCGAAGCGGTCCTGACCACCATCGTCTGGGCGTCGATCGGCACCGCCATCGCCATCTTCATCGCCAAGGCGGTCACTGGCCTGCGCGTCAGCAAGGAGGTCGAACTGGAAGGCCTCGACCTCGGCGAACATGGCGAGCGCGCCTACAACCCGTAAGTTTGGCAGGGCGGGCCGGTAAGGACGGCCCGCCCGCCCCACCTTGTTCCTCCTGCGAACATGCCTTGGGACCGATGCGCAAGTATCGGTCCCTTTTTTTGTCAGGTCCGGGGGCGGGTCCAGAGCATGTCCGGCCGCGATGTTCCGGCGGGCCAGCGGCGGGCGCGGCCCGGCACCTGAAGGCCCGCGCGAAAGACCCAGCGGAGCTTGTCGCCTTTCGGCGTGGTGACGCGATGGTCCCAGGCATGGTCGCCCCGGCGCGCCACTTCTCGGGCGATGTCGCCATAGATGCCGGCGGCGGCGAGGACCGCCCAGGCGGATCGCGGCGGCAGGGCGCCGGTGCCGTGGCGGGCGCTTTCCTCATAGGCGGCGGCCATGTTGGCCATGCGACGGGCAAGGATGGCGAGGCGCGGGCGGACCCACGGCTTCATATGCTCGCCCGGCGGGATGTCCATTTCGACCAGCCATTCCTCCGGCAGGTAGCAGCGGTCGGCGGCCTCATCCTCGCTGATGTCGCGGGCGATATTGGCGAGCTGGAAGGCAAGGCCCAAGTCGCAGGCGCGGTCGAGCGTGGCTTCGTCGCCGGGATCGACGCCCATCAGGATCGCCATCATGCAGCCGACCGTGCCCGCCACATGGTAGCAGTAGCGCAGCATGTCCGCCTCGCTGCGCGGGCGCCATTCGCGTGCGTCGAGGGCGAAGCCTTCGATCAGGTCATGAGCGTAGCGCTCCGGAATCGCGCATTCGCGCATGACGAGGCCGAAGCCGTCGAAGGCCGGATCGCCGGTGGGTTCGCCCTGAAGCGCCGAACCGGTCAGCACGCGGATGGTGGAGAGGCGCGCCTGACCGTCCGCGACGCCGCGCATCGTGCCGCCATGGTCCTGCCCGTCCGCGATGTCGTCGCATTTGCGGCACCAGGCGTAGAGCAGCCATGCCCGTTCGCGGGTGGAACGGTCGAAGAGTCTGGAAGCGAGCGCAAAGGATTTGGAACCCCTGGCGATGCTGTCGCGAGCCTGGGCGATGAGGGAGGGGCGGTCAGGAAATTCGGAGGACATGGTCAGGACATGCCCTGCGCAGGCGCCAAAGTCACCCGACCTCCGTTCATTTCGAGCGAAGTTGAGAAACGGCTATCCGGCGTGGACAAATTCAAGACTCGCCGGATTGGGTGATTTGGGTGGATTGCGGACATTCCCCCTCCCGCAGGCGGGAGGGGGTTAGGGGGTGGGCTGGCGCGGCATCTGCGCCGTTTTGCAACGGCTAAGTCAGAAGCTCGCTACGCTCGCGCCCACCCCTAACCCCTCCCGTTTACGGGAGGGGAATGTCCTGAATTGGCCATTTCCCGGCATTCCGAATTTGTCCGCAGCGTGGCTCAGCGCTTCCCGTTTCTCGGAACGGGTCCTGCTATGGGATCACAACCGATCCGCCTTCATCGCGAAGATGGTTTCATGCGGCTGATAGGCCGCCATCCTGTCGAGCAATGCCTCGATCGCGTTGGCATGGATCAGGATATTGGCGTGTTGCGCGCGGATGAAGCCCGCCTCCACCATATGCTGGTTGAAAGCGATGAGTTGGTCATAGAAGCCCGCGACATTGAGCAGGCCGACCGGCTTGCGGTGATAGCCGAGCTGCGCCCAACTGATCGCTTCCCACAATTCATCCATCGTGCCGACGCCGCCCGGCAAGGTCACGAAGCCGTCGGACAGGTCGGTGAAAAGCTGCTTGCGCTGGTGCATGGTCTGGACGACGTGCAGTTCCGTGCAGCCGCGATGGGCGACTTCGGCCCCGACCAGCGCTTCGGGGATGACGCCGATCACTTCGCCGCCCGCTGCCAGCGCCGCGTCGGCCACCGCGCCCATCAGTCCCAGCCGGCCACCGCCATAGACGACGCCGATGCCCCGTTCGGCTAGGATGCGTCCGACATCGCGGGCAGATTCGACATAGGCGGGATCGGCCGGGGTGGCCGAGCCGCAATAGACAGCCAGTCTCTTCATAAATCCTTCATGTCAGGCCAGGTCTTCCAGCATCAATGCGGCCGTCGCCTTGGCGCTGCCGACCACGCCGGGAATGCCCGCCCCCGGATGCGTGCCCGCCCCTACCAGATAGAGGTTGGGAATGACGTCGTCGCGATTATGCGCGCGGAACCAGGCGCTCTGGGTCAACAGCGGCTCCAGGCTGAATGCGCTGCCCAGATGCGCCGACAGGTCGCGACGAAAGTCTGGCGGCGCATAATGGAACCGCGTCACAATGCGCGAGCGGATGTCCGGAATCAGGCGATGCTGGATCTCGTCTAGGATACGTTCCGCATAGGCCGGCGCGAAACGGTCCCAATCGATAGGCAGCTTGCCCAGATGCGGCACCGGGGCAAGCGCGTAGAAGGTCGAATGGCCCTCCGGCGCCATGCTGGGGTCGGTGACGGTCGGATGGTGCAGGTAGAGCGAAAAATCCTGCGGCAACACGCCATAATCATAGATGTCGGTCAGCAGCCCTTCATAGCGCGGGCCGAACAGGATCATATGGTGCGGGATGCCCGGCCAGCTTCCCCGGATGCCGAAATGCAGCACGAACAGGCTGGGCGACCAGCGCTTGCGGGCAAGCTTCGCCGCCTGTTTCTCGCCCCTGGGATGATGGCCGATCAGGTCGCGATAGCTGTGCATCAGGTCGGCGTTGGAGGCGACGGCATCCGCCTCCCCCCGCCAGCCCGAAGCGGTGCGCACGGCGACGGCGCGGTCGCCATAGGTTTCGATCTGCACCACCGGATCGGCGAGGCGCAGCGTGCCGCCCAGCCGCTCGAAATGCGTGGCCATCGCCTGGACGAGGCGGTTGGTGCCGCCCTTGGCGAACCAGACGCCGCCATCCTTCTCCAGCTTGTGGATCAGGGCGTAGATCGAGCTGGTCTGCATCGGATTGCCGCCGACCAGCAACGTGTGGAAGGAGAGCGCCTGCCGCAGCTTCTCATCCTTCACATGAGAGGAAACCACGGAATAGACGGAGCGCCACGCCTGATGCTTCATCAGCGCGGGCGCGGCGCGGACCATGGAGGCGAAGTCGAGGAAGGCGACCGAGCCGAGCTTGCGATACCCCTCCTGATAAACGCCGTCGGCATAGTCGAGGAAGCTTTCATAGCCCGCGACATCCTCCGGATTGAGCCGGGCGATCTGGGCGCGGAGGGCGGTTTCGTCGTTGGAATAGTCGAAATTCGTGCCGTCGCGCCAGTTGAGCCGGTAGAAGGGGGAGACGGGGACGAGGCTGACATCCTCCGCCATGTCGTGGCCCGAAAGGCGCCACAACTCGCCCAGGCAATCGGGATCGGTGATGACGGTCGGCCCGGCGTCGAAGACGAAGCCGTCCTTTTCCCACATATAGGCGCGGCCCCCCGGACGGTCGCGCGCCTCGACCAGAGTGGTGTCGATTCCGGCGGATTGCAGGCGGATGGCCAGCGCAAGGCCGCCGAAGCCCGCGCCGATGACGATCGCTTTCCGGTTCATCGGGTCCGGTTCATCAGGCGGGAGGGCTCAACAGGGCGCGCATGGCGTCCCTTATGGGCACGGGGGGCCGCCCGCACAAGATGCGGATGCGATCCCCGAGCGTCGAGCGGCCCGCATAGAAGCGGCCGATAAGGGAGGGATCAAGCCGATAGAAACGTTCGAAGATGCGCCAGCGCTGGTCCGGTCTGGCCGCGCCGAACAGCATGCGGCCGAGCAACCGGTAATAAGCGCCCTGCCGCCAATGGTCCCGCGCCCAACCGCGCGTGGCCTGGGCGAGCAGTTGCCCCTCCACCGGCCATTCATTCGCCAGGCGCAGCGCGAAGCGCACCGCATCGGGCAGGGAATAGCCGGTCATGGGCTGGAATAGCGCCGCCCTTGCCCCCAGCCGCGCGACCGGATCGTCCTGCGGCCAGAAGCGGTCGAAATCGCCGCCGTGGACGACCGGAAGGACGCCGCTTTCGCCATGGACGACCTCCTCCACCTGCCAGTCCCGCGCCCGCGCATAGGCGGCGATCCGGGCGCCGAGCATGGGCACGTCGAGGTTCGGCGTGTCGCTATAATAAGTATCCTCGACGAAGACGGTCCGTTCGTCCCAGGGCAGCAGATAGACGAAGCGATAGCCGTCCATCTGCTCGACCGTGGCGTCCATGACGACCGGACGGGAAAGGCCGTGCGGGGCACGGAGGCGCAGGGTCTGGCCGACGAATTTCTGCCAGCCGCACCGCAGGGCGGAAAGATCGCCGCCCCCTCTGGCGTCGAGCACGGCCTTGGCGCGGACGACGCGGCCGTCGGACAGGGTGACGCTGGTGGGCGTCAGCCCGGTGGCCTGCGCGCCGGTCAGCACGGCATCGCCAAGCCGCTCCCGGACATGGGCGTCGAGGCGCGCCGAGGTGATGCTGTTATAAGGCACGGCAAGTTGGCGGCAGTGGCCGGGGAAGCGGACCTCATAACCCTCCGGCCAGCGATGGGCGATCAGGGGCTCGACCAGCCAGCGGTCCCCGGCGTCAACGTCGCTGTCGAAGAAGGACCAGATATGATTGCCGCCCAGCCGATCGTCGCTTTCCAGCAGGCGCAGGGAGACATGCGGGTGGCGCGCCGCGAGGGCGAGCGCGGTCAGGCTGCCGGCAAGGCCGCCGCCCACTATCGCCACGTCGCAATCGGTCATGGTCGCCATCGCACCCTTGTTAGGGGCTGCGCGGGGAAATGCACGGATTGATTTTCACACCGGCATAGTATAGGGGGGTACCCTATGCATATCGTGGCGGATCGGGACAAGCTGCTGGCGCGGGTGCGGCGCATCGCGGGGCAGATCGGCGCCGTAGAACGGCAATTGTCGGGCGATGCGGGTTGTTCGGAAACGCTGCAACTCGTCGCCTCCGTGCGGGGTGCGGTCGGCAGCCTGATGGAAGAATTGATCGAGCAGCATATGCGCGAACATGTCGCCCGGCCGGGCATCAGCGACGCAGCGCGAGAGACCGCGGCGGAGGAAATGCTGGCGCTGATCCGGCGCTACGGGAAATGAGCATGCACGACGACCATGGCCATGGCGGCCACCATCATCCCGAGGGCCATGATCATGTGCATGGCATTCCGGTGGCCAATGCGGATGATGGCGAGGAAAGCCATTATTTCGACCATATCTACCTGACGCGCGGACATGACGAGAATGCCCGCAAGACGATCTGGGTGGTGTGGCTGACCGCGGCGACCATGGTGGTCGAGATCGTCTTCGGCTGGCTGACCGGGTCGATGGCGCTGCTGGCCGACGGCTTCCACATGGCGACCCATGCCGGCGCGCTGGCGGTGGCGGCCGCCGCCTATGGCTATGCCCGGCGGCATGCGCGCAACCCGCGCTATACGTTCGGGACAGGCAAGGTGGGCGACCTGTCCGGCTTCGCATCCGCGCTGATCCTGGCCTTCACCGCCCTGTTCATCGCCGTCGAGTCCGTGATGCGCTTCTTCGAACCGGTGAAGGTGGCCTTTGGCGAAGCGACGCTGGTCGCGGTGATCGGCCTGATCATCAACCTGATCAGCGCCCTGCTGCTGGGACACGACCATAGCCATGATCACGGGCATGATCACGGGCATGATCATGATCACAGGCATGGCCATGCCGACAATAATCTGCGCGCCGCCTATGTGCATGTGCTGACCGACGCGCTGACGTCGGTGCTGGCGATCATGGCGTTGCTGGCGGGGCGCTATATGGGCTGGTGGTGGCTGGACCCCGCCGTCGGCCTGCTGGGCGCGGTGGTGATCGCGCGCTGGGCCTGGGGGCTGATGAAGGATACCGCCGCGATCCTGCTCGACACGGCCGAACCGGCGCTGATGGCGCGGATCAAGGCGCTGGCCGAGACGGAAGGGGCGACCATCCGCGACCTGCATGTCTGGCGCATCGGGCCGCATGCCCATGCCGCGATCGTCAGCCTGGCCCCCGGCGCCGATGTCGCCGCCGTGCGCCGCCAGGTCCGCGCCCTGCCGCGCATGGAGCATGTGACGGTGGAGTGCGGATAGCCAGCCCGCAGACTCCGCTACCGAAGAGATAATCCTTAAGAGTTAGAGCAGCGAAACCGCCGGGTTAAGGCGGAAATTCACCACGATGGCAGATCGGCATGGCTTGACTCGACTCGGGCGGCCATTCAATTTCCCTTACGGAAATCTATAAAATACCGTCGGAGAGGAGGCTTTATGCCGGTTGCAAAGCCCTTTGCGGGAAAGGTTTTTCACGCCCTCTTGATGGAATGTTTCGCTGAACAGCGAAGGCCCACCGCCGATGAAGTGGACTCGGTCGCCTCCAAAATCTGGCAGGACAGTCATGGATCGATGACCGGGCAGGATTGGCGGGATGTGGCAAGGGGAAGCGACGCCCACCGGCAGATGATCAATGCGGCTCTGATGGCGTTCGGGTCGGCTCCGGCGGAAATGCATAGGGAGATATCCTGACGCTCGGTCGATGTTGAAGCCAAGGCGGGGATGACCGGCGCTGGCTCCATCCTCATGATGGGGTTTGAATGGCGACTGTTCCCTATCAGCCATTGTGAGGCGCGAAGTAGACGCATCAGCCCGAAGAAAATTCTCCGTAGCATCTTGAAACTGAAATAGCTCTTCCTATTTCCCTCTTGTCCCGGCCTTCTCCCCCCTCCCGCCGGGACATCCCTCTTTGTGGCCCCGGCGTTCCCTTGCGCCGGGGCTGCTTTTTTAAGAGCATCGTGCGCAAAAGTGGGAACCGGTTTTGCGCTTAAACGATGCGGCAACAAAAGCTTAGAGCGCGCGGCCTGCGTCTGATGTAACGCAGCGCGCTCTAGAGATATTGGGCCGCTACCCAGCCGCTCGCCCAGGCCCATTGGAAATTATAGCCGCCCAGCCAGCCGGTGACGTCGACCGCTTCCCCTATGGCGTAAAGGCCGGGCAGGTGGCGCGCTTCCATCGTTTGCGAGGACAATCCCGCGGTCGAAATGCCGCCGATTGTGACCTCCGCCTTGGCGAAGCCTTCGGTGCCATTGGGCGTGAAGGGCCAGGCCGACAGGCGGCGTTCGGCGTCCTGCAGCTTGCGATCCGGGATGTTGCCCAGGTCGCCGGGAAGCGCCAGCCGCTCCGCCAAGGCGTCGGCCAGACGGTCGGGCAGGTGGCCGCGCAGGCATTGCGTCAGCGTGGCGCGCGGCCTGCCGCGCTTCGCCTCCGTCAGCCAGCCTTGCGGCTGGTCGGGCAGGAGGTCGAGAGCGATGGCATCGCCATGCCGCCAATAGGATGAAATCTGCAGGATCGCCGGGCCGGATAGGCCCCGGTGGGTGAGCAGCGCGGCTTCGCGGAAGGCGGTCTTGCCATGGCGGGCGATGACCTCGGTCGAGACGCCGGAGAGCGAGCGGAAGAGCAGCTCTTCGCCGCCGAGGGTCAGGGGCACCAGCGCCGGTCGGGGTTCCACCACCTTGAGCCCGAACTGGCGGGCGAGGTCATAGGCAAGGGCGGTTGCGCCGATCTTGGGGATGGAGGGGCCGCCGGTGGCGATGACCAGCGCCGGGGCCGTGGCGGTCCTGTCGCCATGGGTGACGCAGTACCGGCCGTCGGCATGGGTGACGGCGGCGATGGCGTGGCCGAGCCGGATCGCGACGCCGCCCGCCTCGCATTCGGCCAGCAGCATGGCGACGATCTGGCGCGCGCTCTGGTCGCAGAAGAGCTGGCCCAGAGTCTTTTCGTGCCAGGCGATGCCGTGGCGTTCGACAAGCCCGAGGAAATCTTGCGGCGTGTAGCGGCCCAGCGCCGATTTGGCGAAATGAGGGTTGGCGGACAGGTAGCGGTCGGGCGCGGTGTGGATATTGGTGAAGTTGCAGCGGCCGCCGCCGGAAATCAGGATTTTCTTCCCTGCCTGGTCGGCATGGTCGATGACGAGGATGCGCCTGCCCCGCTGGCCCGCCACGGCCGCGCACATCAGGCCAGCGCCGCCAGCGCCCAGGACGATGGCGTCATAGGTTTCCGCTGGGGAAGCCATCAACCGGCGGCGAGCGCGTCCATGATCTGGCGGACGGGCGTGACGTCATAGCCGGCGGAGGCGGCCTGCTCGGTCAGCGCCGCCGGATGGTCGCCCGCGCGGGCGCGGGTCAGCGCCCAGAGCAAGGTGCTGCGCGTGCCGGAACGGCAATAGGCGAGTATCTTGCCCTCGCCCGCCTGCTCCAGCGCGGCGGCCATGCCGTCGAGCTGCCAGGGCGCGAAGCCGCCATGGGCCACGGGGACGGCGGCATAGGCGATGCCGGCGGCCCTGGCTGCGGCTTCGATCTCCGCGCCGTTGGTCTGGCCCGGCTCCTCGTCGTCGGGGCGGTTGTTGATGATCACCGTCACGCCCAGCGCCTTGGCTTCCGCCACCTGATCGACGCTGATCTGTGGGGAGACGTAGAGGCTTTTGGTGAGCTGGCGGAACATGGGCGGGACTCCTTTTCGGGTCTCCTTGCGCTTGTGGGCGGCGGGATTCAAGAGGGTAGGCTACAGAGCAGCATGCTCCTTCGCAGGAGCAGGTCAATTCTTCCGTTCTAAAGATAAGGGCGGATCGCCGCGAGGAAGGCGTCGCCATAGGCGTCGAGCTTGCGCTGTCCCACGCCGCTGATGTGGCCGAGTTCCGTGAGGCTCGTCGGGCGCTGCTCCGCCATTTCACGCAGGGTCGAATCGTGGAAGATCACATAGGGCGGCACGCCCGCCTCCTGCGCCAGTGCGCGGCGGCAGGCGCGCAGGGCGTCGAACAGCGGATCGCCCACCGGATTTTCCGCGCTGCCGTTGCGGGCGCTCTTGCGGCGGCGTTCCTTGCGGGGCGGGAGGACCAGGCTGACCTCTTCCTCCCCGCGCAGGATCGGGCGGGCATTGGGGCCGAATTCCAGCCCGCCATGCTCGTTGGTCTGGAGCGCGTCGCGCACCAGCAGGGCGCGGGAGACGGGGCGCAGCAACGCCGTCTCCTCTCCGTCGACGATGCCGTAGACCGAAATCCTGTCATGGCCGCGTTCGCGAATCTTGTCGGTGACGGCGCCGGTCAGCACCTGCTCGATATGGCCGACGCCGAAGCTCTGGCCGGTGCGGTAAACGGCGGACAGGAATTTGCGCGCGGTCTGGGTCGCGTCGATGCTGGGCGGCGGATTGAGGCAATTGTCGCAATTGCCGCAGCCCGGCGGGGGATTTTCCCCGAAATGGCGGAGCAATATGGCGCGGCGGCAGGTGCCGGTTTCGACCAGCCCGCCCAGCGCGGTGATGCGGGCGCGCTCGCCCTGCTGGCGCAGGGGATCGAGCTCGCCGATGCGCTGCCGGGCGCGGGCGAAATCGTCGGCGCCCCAGAAAAGATGCGCTTCGGCGGGTTCTCCGTCGCGGCCTGCGCGGCCGGATTCCTGATAATAGCCCTCGATCGACTTGGGCAGCGCCGCATGGGCGACGAAGCGGACGTCGGGCTTGTCGATGCCCATGCCGAAGGCGATGGTCGCGACCATCACCATATCCTCGCTGGCGATGAAGGCGGCCTGGTTGGCGGCGCGGACCTGCGGGTCGAGCCCGGCATGATAGGCGCGGGTCGGGCGGCCGGTCTTGCTGAGGGTTTCGGCCAGCTTCTCGGTCGCGGCGCGGGTGGGGGCGTAGACGATGCCGGGGCCGGTCTGGCCGGCGATCAGGTCGGAAAGCTGGCGGGGCAGGCCATCGCGGGGATGGACGGCGTAGCGGATGTTCGGACGGTCGAAGCCCGCGATGATCAGGCCTTCGCGGGGAATGCCAAGCTGGACAAGGATGTCGTCGCGGGTGTGGTGGTCGGCGGTCGCGGTCAGTGCGAGACGGGGAACGTCCGGAAATTCATCGAGCAGCGGGCGCAGCAGGCGATAGTCCGGGCGGAAATCATGGCCCCATTCGGAGACGCAATGGGCTTCGTCTATCGCGAAGAGGGCGATCTTCGCGGCGCGCAGGAGGTTGCGGAACCCCTCCCCGCTGGCGCGCTCCGGCGCGACATAGAGCAGGTCGAGATCGCCATTGCGCAGCCGGTCCTGCGTCTCGCGCCAGTCGGCGTCGACGCTGGTGAGGCTGGCGGCGCGGATGCCGACCGCCTGCGCGGCGCGAAGCTGGTCGTGCATCAACGCGATCAGCGGCGATATGACGACGCAGCAGCCTTCGAGCGCGACGGCGGGAAGCTGGTAGCAGAGAGACTTGCCCGCGCCGGTCGGCATGATCGCCAGCGTCGCCTGCCCCGCCATGATGCGGCTGACCACCTGTTCCTGCACGCCCCTGAAGCCGGGAAAGCCGAAAACATCGTGGAGGAGGGTCGGGATGTCAGGACGCATGGGAAGGGGCTGTAGCGCTTTGAGGGGATTGGGGCCAGCTTCCCACATGGTCATCCCAGCGAAAGCCGGGATGACCATGGAAGCTCAAGGCTCCAGCAGACAGCCCCAGCCCTTGCGATAGCGCGCCGTGCGCGAAGCGAGCAGCGGAACCGCCGCGTTGACCGATTGCGATTCGGGCATGTCCTTCAGCGACACGGCCCACATGCCGGGTTCCTTGTCGCCATGACAGCTTTCCATCGACCGGCCTTCCATATAGCGGCAGGAGCAGGTGACGCGCGCGCCGAAGCCCGCGCCGACCTGGGCATGGGCGCGAAGGGCGCTCCAGTTCCACGCCAGTAGCGCCAGCGGCAGCAGGGCCACCGCCAAAACCCCATAAATCCATTTCCGGCGACCGGACATGCTCCCCTTTCCCGCGCTCCATGCTAAGGCCGCGGCTTATGAGGCTTGAGCGGAACAGCGTAAAGCGCCTTGGCATGCCGGGCGGGATTTTGGCGATTCTGGCCGTGGCCGGGTTGTGGACGGTGCGCGCCGCCGGGCCGGAGCCGGTCTACCATGTCGCAGGCGATTCGGACGCGGACGCCGCCGCCCTGCGCGCGGCCATCGATCCTTTGTTCGAGGATGCGGTGGGCGAGACCCGGGCGCTGGTCGTCATGCACGATGGCGAAATCGTGGCGGAGCGCTATGCGCCGGGCTATGGGCCGCGGACGAAGCTGCCGTCCTGGTCCACGGCCAAGAGCGTGACGGCGGTGCTGATCGGGCTGATGGTGTCGGACGGGCGGCTGGCGCTCGATTCGCCGGTGCCGGTCGCGGCCTGGGGGCAGCCGGGCGATCCGCGAGGGCGCATCACCCTGCGGCAGTTGCTGGCCATGACGTCGGGCCTCGATCATGTCGAGGACAGGGAACCGCTGGCGGAGGCCGACACGATAAGGATGCTGTTCACCGACGGAGCGCAGGACATGGGCGCCTTTGCGGAGGCCAAGCCGCTTGCCCATGCGCCTGGGACCGCCTTTTCCTATTCGACCGGCAACAGCGTCATCCTGGCCGACCTGATGGCGCGGATGCTGACCAACAGCACCGATCCCGACGTGCGGCGGCGGGCGATGCAGATGTTCATCGACGGGCGGCTGAAGATTCCGGCGCGCCTCGACAGCTTGGCGGTGGAATATGATGCGGCCGGGACGATGATCGGCGGCAGCTTCATGCATATGACGGCGCGGGATTATGCCCGCTTCGGGGAATTGCTGCGCAATCACGGGCGCGGCGTGGCGGGGCATCAGATCGTGCCGGAAAAGTGGATCGACTATATGCGCGCGCCCTCGCCCCGCAATGCCGCCTATGGCGCGCATCTGTGGCTGAACCGGGACAGCGAGGACAGCGCGCTGATGCCGGGGCGGGCGCCGCGCAGCCTGTTCGGCTGCGTCGGGCATGGCGGGCAATATATACTGGTTTCGCCTTCGCAGCGCCTGACGGTCGTGCGGCTGGGCATGTCGCCCACGAAGGAGGAGCGCGATGCGCTGAAGACGGGGCTGGCGAAGCTCGTCGGGCTTTATTCGCGGTGAACTGACCTCTATTTTCTTTGCGCAGGGCCGCCGGTTGGCTGGAATTGGCCGGACGGCCTCAGCCATCGCCACCTCTCAAAGCAGGAAATTGCCTTCGATCACCGTGCGGCAGGCGCCCGTCAGGATCACCCGGTCGCCTGAAAGCCGGCACGTTAAGCGCCCGCCGCGCTGCGATGCCTGAAATGCCGTCAGCCTGATCTTGTCGAGCCGCTTCGCCCAATAGGGCGTGAGCAGGCAATGGGCGGAGCCGGTCACCGGGTCTTCGTCTATGCCCGCGCCAGGAACGAAGACGCGGCTCACCATGTCGCTGTCCTCGCCGGGTGCGGTGGCGATGAGCAGCAGGGGCCCCGCCTTCTTCAGCGTCGCGAAGTCCGGTTCCAGCGCATGGATCGCGGCGGCATCGCGATAGACGAAGATCGCGAAGCCGCCCTCGCGCCACTGGGTTTCGAGGACGTCCCCGCCCATCGCCGCCGCCAGCTCCGGCAGCGGGCTGGGCGCGGTCGGCCAGGCCGGGAGCGAGAGGCCATAGCCGTCGCGGTCCCGCGACACGGTCAGGATGCCCGCTTCCCGCGTGCGGAAGCGGACGGCGGTACGCCCGCCCATCAGCACATGGCCGCTCGCCAGCGTGGCGTGGCCGCAGAGCTTGACCTCCACGGCGGGCGTGAACCAGCGCAGCGCATAGTCCGCCTCCGGATCGTCGGGCGTGGGCACGGTGAAGGCGGTTTCGGACAGATTATTTTCCGCCGCTATCGCCTGAAGCGTCGCATCGTCCAGCCATCGGCCGAGCGGCATGACCGCGGCCGGATTGCCGGTGAAGGGAGCGTCGGCGAAGGCGTCGACCTGAATGATGGGCAGGCTGGTCACGGGCAATCCTTTGGTTTTCGGGCCATCATGACGATGCGTTCGATGCGGGGACAGGGCCGGTCCGCCGAAAATGGCTTGGCGTCGCCCGGCTCCTCAGGCCAGGCCCGCTCCTCAAGCCAGAAGGGTGAGCGTGGTGCAGACCGCCAGTCCGACGATCAGGTTGAGCGGAATCCCGATGCGCACGAAATCGGAAAAGCGATAGTCGCCCGCCGCATGGACGAGCGCGTTGGTCTGATAACCGATCGGCGTGGCGAAGCAGGCCGACGCGCCGATCATCAGCGCGATCACCAGCGGACGCGGATCAGCGCCGAGTTGATGGGCGAGCGCGATGGTGAGCGGCGTGAGCAGCGCCGCAACCGCATTGTTGCTGAGCAGTTCCGACAGCAGAAGCGCGAAGAAATAGATGAGGAACACCAGCGTCCATGCCGGAGCGGCGGCGAGCAGCGGCTCGATCCAGCCGACCATCAGCGCGACGCTGCCCGCCTGTTCGAGCGCCAGCCCGACCGCGAGCATGGCGAAGATCAGGATCAGCACGTCGCCGTCGATGGCGGCCCAGGCTTCCTCCGGGTCGATGCAGCGGGTGACGAGGATCACGCCCACGGCGATGAAGGCGGCAAGGCCGATGCCGATGAGATCGACGGCCGAGAGCAGCACCACCGCCGTCAGGGCAAGAATGGCGATCCATGCCTTTCGCGGGCGGAAGGCGCGGGTGCGGCTGATGTCGACGCCGATCAGATGGGCATTGTCCTTGAGCGAACGGATGCTGTCGTCGCTGCCCGCGATCAGCAGGCGGTCGGCGCCGCGCACGCGGGTTTCGCTGAGGTCCGGACCCGGCAGGTGACGCGCCCGGTGGATGCCGATGATCCGCACCCGCAGCGCGTGCAGGAAGGGAATGTCGATCAGCCGTTCCCCGATGGACGGATGGCTGGGCGCGATCATCGCTTCGATGACGGTGCCGCCGCCCGGAGTCTCCGACGCCGCGGCCAGCCCGATTTCGAAATCGCCGGATTCGCGCAGGGTCATGATCGTCGCGCCGTCGGCATGGACCAGCAGGCGGTCGCCGGCGTGCAGTTCCTCTTCCTCTATCCCCCGGCGCCGTATCTCCCCCGCCCTCTTGAGGCCGAGCAGGCTGGCGGAGCGGCCGATGATCGACAGGGAGCCGACCGTGCGGCCGATGAGGTCGCTGTCGCGCGACAGGGTGAGTTCGGTCAGATAATCCTGCACATTGCCGCCATCCTCCCCCGCGATGGAGGGCGGATCGCCGGGAAGCAGGAAGGACAGGCCGGTCAGCGCGGCGACGCCGGCCAAGACCCCCGCCAGCCCATAGGGCGTGATGTCGAATATGCCGAAGGGCGCCATGCCCTGCTCGGCGGCGATGCCTGCGACGATCAGGTTGGTCGATGTGCCGATCAGCGTCACGCAACCGCCCATCACGGCAACGGCGTTCATCGGGATCAGCAGCTTCTTCACCGGATAGCCGGTCGCCTGCGCCAGCTTGAACATGATCGGGATCAGCAGCACCACCACGGGCGTGTTGTTGAGGAAGGCCGAGAGGATGACCGTGCCGAGCGTGACTTCGGCCAGCGCCAGGCGCGGGTGGCGCTGGGCGCGGGCCATGACCAGGTCGGCAACGCGATTGATCGTCCCCGTGCGGATCAGCGCGCCGGAAAGCACGAACATCGCGCCCACCGTCAGCGGCGCACTGTTGGAGAAGACGGAGAACAGGTCCTTTTCGTCGAGCAGGCCCAGCGCCGCGAACACGCACGCCCCGACCACGGAGACGACCGTGGGCGAATAGCGTTCGCGCACGAAGGCGACGAACATCAGGGCGAGGATGAGAAGTCCGATTTCCGCGCGATAGATGCCGATCAGCGCGGTGATGAAATGCATGCCTTGTGCCCCGGATCGCGTTTTCGCGTCCTGCCTGAACGAAATGGGCCAGCCATGGTTGCATGGCTGGCCCGTGTTCGCGGCTGAAGGGGACGTTTTGACCGTCAATCCATGGAAACCATGGTGACGCTCCCCAGGCTTACGCACTGCCGCTCGCCCTCCCGCGGGCGATCTGTGACGATGATGTTACCGCAGATTGGCTGAGTCGTCTCGCGCAAATCCTGCCTTTATCGAAATAATGGCTCGATTCGGCGCGTTATATTGCGGCGGTGAACGCGGTTCTCCTGCGGGCTCCTGCCCTTGCAGGAGCATGGGGACGCCTGACTCAGACTTCACCGCATTGCGCGCGGTGGAGCAGCTTCTGGTCCGCCAGCACCAGCGCCATCATCGCTTCCACCACCGGCACGCCGCGAATGCCGACGCAGGGGTCGTGGCGGCCCTTGGTGATGATCTCCGACGCCACGCCTTCGCGGGTGACGGTTTCGACCGGGATCAGGATCGAGCTGGTCGGCTTGAAGGCGATGCGGACCTTGACCGGCTGCCCGGTGGAGATGCCGCCCGCAATGCCGCCCGCATGGTTGGCGAGGAAGACGGGGTTGCCGTCATTGCCCCCGTCCATATTGGGCCGCATCGGATCGGCATTCTGTTCGCCGCGCAGGCGGGCGGCGGCGAAGCCGTCACCGATCTCCACGCCCTTGACCGCGTTGATGCTCATCATCGCGGCGGCCAGTTCGCTGTCCAGCTTGGCATAGAGCGGCGCGCCCCAGCCCGCCGGAACCCCGCTGGCGACGCATTCGACCACCGCGCCGAGCGACGAGCCGTCCTTGCGGGCGTCATCGACCAGTTTCTCCCAACGCTTCGCCGCTTCCGGGTCGGGGCAGAAAAAGGGGTTGCTGTCGATCTCGCTCGCGTCGAAACGGGCCGGATCGATGGCGTCGCCGCCGATTTCGCTGACATAGGCGAAGATGTCGACATCGGGGATGACGAGCCGCGCCACCGCGCCGGCCGCCACGCGGCTGGCGGTTTCCCGTGCCGAGGATCGCCCGCCGCCGCGATAGTCGCGGAAGCCATATTTGGCGTCATAGGCATAGTCGGCATGGCCGGGGCGATAGGCCTTGGCGACCTCGCCATAATCCTTGGAACGCTGGTCGGTATTCTCGATCATCAGGCTGATCGGGGTGCCGGTGGTCCGCCCCTCGAACACGCCGGAGAGGATGCGCACCTCATCCGGCTCGCGGCGCTGGGTGGTGAATTTGGAGGTGCCGGGCCTGCGCTTGTCGAGGAAGGGCTGGATGTCGGCTTCGCTGAGCGACAGGCCCGGAGGGCAGCCGTCGACCATCGCGCCGATGGCGGGACCGTGGGATTCGCCCCAGGTCGAAAAGCGGAAGACGCGGCCGAATGTGTTGAAGCTCATGATCCCTGCCCTTTGGGTGAGGTGGTTCGCCCTCACCCTCCCAGCGCTTCGCGCCGGGGCCCTCCCTCTCCCGGCGGGAGAGGGTTTTGTTACTTGTCCAGCGCGATGTCGGGGGCGTCCTCGGCCTTCATGCCGATGACATTGTAGCCCGCGTCGACATGATGGACTTCGCCGGTCACGCCCGCCGCCAGGTCGGAGAGGAGATAGAGGCCGGCGCCGCCCACATCCTCGATCGTCACATTGCGGCGGAGCGGGCTGTTCAGTTCGTTCCACTTCATGATGTAGCGGAAATCGCCGATGCCGCTCGCCGCCAGCGTCTTGATCGGTCCAGCGGAGATGGCGTTGACCCGGATATTTTCCGGGCCCAGGTCCATCGCCAGATATTTGACGCTGGTTTCCAGCGCCGCCTTGGCCACGCCCATGACGTTATAATGCGGGATGACCTTTTCCGCGCCATAATAGCTGAGCGTCAGCAGGCTGCCGCCCTCCGCCATCAGCGCCCGCGCGCGCTTGGCGACGGCGACGAAGCTGTAGGCGGAGATGTTCATCGTCAGCAGGAAATTCTCCAGGCTGGTGTCGACATATTTGCCGCGCAGCTCATTCTTGTCGGAAAAGCCGATGGCATGGACCACGAAATCCAGCTTGCCCCACTTCGCCCTGACCTCTTCGAAGGCGGCGTCGAGCTTTTCCATGTCCGACACGTCGCAGTCGATCAGGAAGTCGGAACCCAGTTCCTCCGCCAGCGGCCTGACCCGCTTGGCCAGCGCGTCGCCCTGATAGGAGAAGGCCAGTTCCGCCCCCTGGGCGTGCAGCGCCTTCGATATGCCCCAGGCCAGCGACTTGTCGTTCGCCAGCCCCATGATCAGACCGCGTTTTCCCGCCATCAAGCCTGTCATTTCGTCGTCCCATTCCCTTTGTCGACCTGCGCGGCGGCCGCGGCTTCCTCTTCCGGGAACTCCGCCAGCGCCGCATTCAATTCCGCGCCAATTACCACGCCAAGCCCGACAAGGAAGAAGAAAATGAGGGTGATCATCACGCCGGCCAGGCTGCCATAGGTCATGTCATAGCCGCCGAGCATGGAAAGCGTGACCGGCAGCAGCAGGGTGACGCCGTACCACCAGAGCGCCGTGGCGATGGCGCCGGGCCATTTCGGGAAGCGCGGATCCTTGTACAGGCTGGGGGTCAGGGAAACGTAGAGATAATAGAGCGCGACGCACAGGATCGCCATGGGCGCAAGCTTGGTCAGGCCGACGATCTGTATCGCCTGGTCAGCAAAGGGCAGGATCTGGTGCAGGAACTGGTCGATGCCGGTGATGATCACCTGCATGGAGAAGGCGAACATCACCGCGAACACGCTGACCAGGGTGATGCCGATGGCGGTCAGGCGATAATGCCAGAAGGGGCGCGTGCTCCTGGTGCCATAGGCGCGGCGCAATATGTCGCGGATCGTCTCTATGAGGCTGCCGACGGTCCACAGCCCGACCAGCCCGCCCAGCCAGAGCAGCGGCCCCGTGCGGGCGTTGAGCACATCGACGATCGGCTGGCGCACCACCTCCGCGACGCCGGGCGGCACCGTTTCCAGAAAGGCGCCGACCGCCGCCAGCCCGTCCTGCGACCGGCCGAAGATGCTCGCCACCGCCGCCGCCACGATGAAGAAAGGGAACAAAGTCATCAGCGAAAGATAGGCAAGGTTCCCCGCATGGATGAAACCGTCGCTATAGGTGCCGACCGCCACCCGCTTCGCGATTTCGAAGGCATGGCTGCCGGGGCGCACCCGGGCGATCTGGCGGTGGAACTTGGTGCGGGCTTCTTCGGTGAGCCGCTGGCGACGGGACTCCGGTGAATAGGGGGACGGCTGCGGCATTCCCCCCTAACCCCTCAAACGCCCAGATGGGTCCGCACGGCACGGCTGTCCCGCCAGCCTTCCACCAGCGCCTTGATCGCCGGATCGTCGGCGGGCACGTCGATCAGCAGGGTGACGAGCTGGTCGCCGCGCTGGCCGTTCCTGCCGGTGAAGCCCCTGCCGCGCAGGCGGAGCGTCTTGCCGGAGGATGCGCCCGCCGGCACGCCCAGCATCACCGGGCCGTCGACCGTCGGCACCTTGACCTTCGCGCCCTGCACCGCCTCGTCCAGGGTGATGGGCAGGTCGAGCAGCACATTGTCGCCGTCGCGGTTGAAGAAGGGGTGCGGCTTCACCTCTATGGTGACGATCGCGTCGCCCGCGCCGCCGGGACCCTGCTGCCCCTTGCCGGAAAGCCGCATCTGCGTGCCCGTCTCGACCCCCGCAGGGAGCTTGAGGTCGATGGTCTTGCCGTCCTGAAGCGTGATCCGCTGGGGCGCGAGGGTCGCGGCGTCGACGAACGGGACGGCGAGGCGATAGGTGACGTTCGCGCCCTTCTGCGGAGGCGCGCCACGGCCGAAACCGCCAAAGCCTCCGCCCGCCCCGCCACGGCGGCCTGCGCCGCCGCCGAACAGGCCTTCGAATATGTCCCCGAAATCGGCGCCGCCTTCCTGGAACTCGAACCCGCCGCCCTGACCCGGCCGGCCCCGAAAGCCGCCCGCCCCGGCGCCGCCGAAGCCGAAGGGCGCGGTCGGATTGCCCTCGCCGTCGATCTCGCCCCGGTCGAAGCGCGCGCGCTTGTCCTTGTCCGACAGCAGGTCGTAGGCGCTGGTGACGGCGGAGAATTTCTCCGCCGCCTTGGGATTGTCCTTGTTCCTGTCGGGATGCAGTTCCTTGGCGAGCTTCCGATAGGCCGATTTGATCTCTGCCTCGCTCGCGCTGCGCGCGACGCCCAGGGTGGAGTAGGGATCAGCCATTGCCGCTAACATATCCTTTTGCATGAAAAACCGTTTGCGCCTTATGTGGCGAAAGGCGAGGGATCGTTCAAGCGTGGGAAAGCCTTATCGACATGGCTTTATGAGGGGCGTACATCACCGCGCATGACCGATCCCTTCGTCCTGTTCGATGCCTGGTATGTCGAGGCGCGCGAAACCGAGATCAACGACAGCAACGCCATGGCGCTGGCCACCGCCGATGCGCGCGGGCGGCCTTCGGTGCGGATGGTGCTGCTGAAGGGGCATGGGCCGGACGGCTTCGTCTTCTACACCAATTTCGAGGGGCGCAAGGCGGGGGAGCTGCACGCCAATCCCCTTGCGGCGCTGCTGTTCCACTGGAAGTCGCTGCGGCGGCAGGTCCGGATCGAGGGGGCGGTGGGCCCGGTGGAGGAGGCCGCGGCCGACGCCTATTTCGCGACGCGCAGCCGTGACAGCCAGTTGGGCGCCTGGGCATCCGACCAGTCGCGCCCGCTGGAATCGCGCGACGTGTTCATGGCGCGATATGAGGAAGTCAGCCTGCGCTTCGAGGGCGGGCCGGTGCCGCGCCCGCCGCATTGGTCGGGCTTCCGCCTCATCCCCGAACGAATCGAATTCTGGCAGGATCGCGAACATCGCCTGCATGAGCGCCGCCTGTTCGAACGGACCGGCGACGGCTGGCGCGAGGGGCTGCTCTACCCCTGAGGCCGTGCTTTTCCGGCGCCGGACGGGGCGCGGAATATGATTCCTCATTCGTCTAACCCGATGACGGCAGGCGCGCGCCTTCGATTGCGGGCGCTGCGGGTGGCTGTTAGGTGTAGCCACCATTTGGGACAGACCATGGATGCGGTGCGCCCACGCGCCGGTTAAAGGAACGAGATGCGAAATCGACTGACGGCGTTCATCCTGACGGGCATGGTTCTGGGGGTGATCGTGGGCTTTGCCACCAATATCTGGGTGGGTGGCGACAAGGCGCTGGCGAAGGATGTGGCGGGCTATTACCACCTGCTGGCGGACATCTTCCTGCATCTGATCAAGATGATCATCGCGCCCCTGGTCTTCTCCACGCTGGTGGCGGGCATCGCGCATATGGGCGACAGCGCCGCGCTGGGGCGGATCGGCGGGCGCGCGCTCGCCTGGTTCATCATCGCCAGCCTGATCTCGCTGACGCTCGGCCTCATCTTCGTCAATTTCTTCGCGCCGGGCGAGGGATTGAACCTCGTCCGGTCGGGCGCGGATTCGGGCGTGAATACGGAGGCGCTCAACTTCCGCGACTTCATCCTGCATGTCTTTCCGACCTCCATGGTCGGGGCGATGGCGGAAAATTCGATCCTGCAGATCGTCGTCTTCTCCCTGTTCGTGGGCATCGCGCTGACCGCCATCGGTGAGAAGGGCAAGCCGGTCGTCACCGTGATCGAGGCGATGGTGGAACTGATGCTGCAGGTGACCGGCTATGTCATGCGCGTCGCCCCCTTCGCCGTGTTCGGCGCGCTGGCGTCGGTGGTGACGACCGAGGGGCTGGGCGTGCTCAAGACCTTCGGCGAACTGGTGGGCGAATTCTACCTGTCGCTGATCGCGCTCTGGCTGCTGCTGTTCGCGGCGGGATCGATCTTCCTGGGGAAGCGGATGGTGAAGCTGATCCGCTATGTGCGCGAGCCGATATTGATCGCCTTCTCCACCGCCTCGTCGGAGGCCGCCTATCCCAAGATGCTGGAGCAGCTCGACCGCTTCGGCGTGCCGCGCCGCATCTACAGCTTCGTGCTGCCGCTGGGCTACAGCTTCAATCTGGACGGGTCGATGATGTATTCGACCTTCGCGACGATCTTCATCGCCCAGGCCTATGGCATCGACCTGCCGATCGCCACGCAGATCACCATATTGCTGGTGCTGATGGTGACCAGCAAGGGCATCGCCGCCGTGCCCCGCGCATCGCTGGTGGTGGTCGCGGCGACGCTGGGGCAGTTCGACCTGCCGGTGGAGGGCGTGGCCTTCATCCTGGCCGTCGACCATTTCATGGACATGGGCCGCACCGCGACCAACGTGCTGGGCAATGCCATCGCCACATCCGTCATCACCAAATGGGAAGGCATGCTGGAGGTCGAGGAACCCGAATATGTGCCCCACCCCAAGGCGCCGGCGCATACCGCCGCGCACGGCCGAGCCGGGCTGGAACTGGCGCCCGACATGGTGGAGGAAGAGGAAAAGGGCTAGGGCGCGCTGCGTTGAATCGGGCCCGTTGCCGCCATAAGGCGTGCCGTGCCCCCGCGCTTGCGGGAACACGGCATCGTCCTTGGCTGAATTAACGCAACTTCGCGATGTTCAGCCCATCCTGCTTGGCGCGGGCCTTCACGGATTCCTCGCTGCGGGTCAGGGCCTTGGCGATGGCTTTCAGCGCCATGCCCTTCTTCGCCAGCGTGTGGAGCTTTTGCAGCTCGTCCGCCGTCCAGGGTTGCTTGTGACGCTCGAAGCGGTCGCCGGCCATCGGATTTCCTTCTAGAGCAGATTCCGATCCGATTGCGTCGGCTCGACTGCTCTAAGTTTTTGTTTTGTCGCGTTTTCCGAGTCAGCAGATGATTCCATCTGCTTGGAAAACGCTCTAGGTGACCGCTCCGGCCCGCTCCCCCACCTGGCCACCCATGTGATACTGCCCTTAGGTGGCCGGGTGGGGGAGCGAGCCGGAACCGAACGGTTTCAGCCTCGCTGAAACCGCAAAAGACGTCAATCCGCGAAGGGATCGCGGACGAGGATGGTGTCCTCGCGCTCGGGGCTGGTGGAGACGAGCGTGACCGGGCAGCCGATCAATTCCTCGATCCGGCGGATATATTTGATCGCCTGCGCGGGCAGTTCGGCCCAGCTCCGGGCGCCTGCCGTCGTGTCCTGCCAGCCTTCGATCGTCTCATAGACCGGTTCCGCCTTGGCCTGGTCCTGCGCATGGGCGGGCAGATAGTCGAAGCTCTGGTCCCCGATCCTGTAGCCGACGCAGATCTTCAGTTCTTCGAAACCGTCCAGCACGTCCAGCTTGGTAAGGGCGATGCCGGTGACGCCCGATACGGCGACCGACTGGCGCACCAGCACGGCGTCGAACCAGCCGCAGCGGCGCTTGCGGCCGGTGACGGTGCCGAATTCATGGCCGCGCTCTCCCAGACGCTGGCCGACGTCATTTTCCTGCTCGGTCGGGAAAGGACCGGAGCCGACGCGGGTGGTATAGGCCTTGACGATGCCCAGCACGAAGCCCGCGCCCGATGGGCCAAGGCCGGTGCCGCTCGCCGCCGTGCCCGCCACGGTGTTGGACGAGGTGACGAAGGGATAGGTGCCATGGTCGATGTCGAGCAGCGTGCCCTGCGCCCCTTCGAACAGGATGCGCCTGCCTTCCGCCTTCGCCTTGTTCAGCGTCAGCCAGACGGGCTTGACGAAGGGCAGGATGAAGCCGGCGATGTCGCGCAGCTCCGCCATCAGGGCGTCGCGGTCGATCGGCGCTTCGTTGAACCCGGCGCGCAGCGCGTCGTGATGCGCGGTGAGGCGGTCGAGTTGCGGGCCCAGATCGTCCAGATGGGCGAGGTCGCAGACGCGGATGGCGCGGCGGCCGACCTTGTCCTCATAGGCCGGGCCGATGCCGCGGCGGGTGGTGCCGATCTTGCCCGCGCCCGAAGCATCCTCCCGCAGGCCGTCCAGGTCGCGGTGGAAAGGCAGGATCAGCGGGCAGGTTTCCGCGATCTGGAGATTGTCGGGCGTGATCTCCACGCCCTGCCCCTTCAGCTTCGCGACCTCGTCGCGGAAGTGCCAGGGGTCCAGCACCACGCCATTGCCGATCACCGACAGCGTGCCGCGCACGATGCCGGAGGGGAGCAGGGAGAGCTTGTACACCTTCTCGCCCACGACCAGCGTGTGGCCGGCATTGTGGCCGCCCTGGAACCGGGCGACGACGTCGGCGCGTTCCGACAGCCAGTCGACGATCTTGCCCTTGCCTTCGTCGCCCCATTGGGCGCCGATCACGGTCACATTTGCCACAGTTACAGTCCTCCGCCCGCCGCGCGGACCGGCCATGCCCTTCGACGGGACTCGGCATGCCGGTGGGATAGGGTGGACGCCCCGGTTGATGATGGCCGTCCTGTGCGGGGCGCGCGTTAGCGGGGCATGGCGGGCGCGTCAAGGCGAAGGGGTTACACTTTGATACAGCGGGATGGCTTTACGCGGCCGGCCGGTCTGGCAAGCTTCCGCTCGGGAACGCGAAAGGGCGGCTGAATGCGGCAATTGACGACGGGAGCGATGCTGGCCCTGATGCTGGTCGCATCGGGCAGCGAGGCGCAGGGCCTGCGCGAACGCTGGCGGGCGCGGATGGCGGAGGGGCAGCAGAATGCGCCGGGCGGACAGACCATGGCCTATGGCAGGGATGGCCTGCAGGTTCTGGACTATTGGCCCGCCCAATCGCAAAAGGCGCCACTGGTCGTCTTCGTGCACGGCGGCGGGTGGAAACGCGGGAGCAAGGACAATGCCACCGGAGCCGCCAAGGCCGAACATTATCATGGGCTTGGCTATGCCTTCGCCTCCGTCGACTACAGGCTGGTGCCGGACGCGACGGTGGAACAACAGGCGCAGGACGTGGCCGACGCGCTGGCCTTCCTGCGAGCGAAGGCAATGGACCTGGGCTTCGATGCGGACCGGATCGTGCTGATGGGGCATAGCGCGGGTGCGCATCTGGCCGCATTGGTGGGGACGGACATGCGCTATTTCGCCAAGGCGGGGCTGAGGCCGGATGCCGTGCGTGGGGTGATCCTGCTGGACGGCGCGGCCTATGATGTCGGCAGGCAAATGGCGGAGGGCGGGCGTTTCATGGCGGGCACCTATGAACAGGCCTTCGGCACCGATCCGGCGCGGCAGAAGGCGCTGTCGCCGACATTGCGCGCCGGGCAACCCAATGCGCCCGGCTTCCTGATCCTGCATGTCGACCGCGCGGACGGCACGGCGCAGTCGGAGGCGCTGGCGGCGGCGCTGCGCAAGGCGGGAACGCCGGTGGAGATGACTGCGCTGGCGGGCCGGGGCCTGCGCGGGCATATGCAGATCAACCGGGCGATGGGCGATCCCGGTTATCCCGGAACCGCCATCGTCGACCAATATCTGAGCCGCCGCTTCGGTCAGTAAGGCCGGGGTTCTGCGCCGTCGAGCCAGTGGGAGCAGCGCAGCGTTTCGCCATTCTCCTCCCCTGTCAGCGCGGCGATGGTCTGCCAGCCTTCGGCGCGCAACTGCGCCGCGCGCGCGGCGTCATGGTGCAGCGGCAGGAACAGGCGCTTGGGGGATTGGCCGCCGAAGCCGGCATCGATCAACGGATCGGGATAGAGGGAGAAGCCCATGGCCGGTTCCTCCGACCCGTCGGCGCGGATGATCGCATAGCTGCCGCCCCGGCCGATCTCTCCGGTGAAGCCGTCCGCGAAGATCGAGAAGCCGAACCAGTTCTGATATTCGAAGCCATGCCGCTCGGTGGGATCGAGCGTCAGGGTGATGTCCCAGCCGATGGGCCTGGCAATGGCGCGCAGGCCGGCGATCCGGCTGTCGATGGCGCCGCCCAGTTCCGCGTTGAGCGCTTCCAGACGCTCCATCGCCGCGTGGAAGGGGCCGGTGCCCTCTATCAGCGGCAGATAGGCGGCGGCGGCCGGGCTGATCGCCGCGAGCGCGCCCGCATCCTTGGCGTCCAGCTCGGCGCGGACGGCTTCTATCTCTTCCGGGGCGAGAGGCAGCGGACCGGCGGCCAGCGTGTCGATCAGGTCCGGCAAGGTGAAGTCGATGGTGATGCCGGTGACGCCCGCCGCCTGCAGCGCTTCGATGGCGACGTTCACGATCTCCACGGCCGCGGCGACGCTGTCGCTGCCGATGAGTTCGGCGCCGACCTGGAAGCGCTCCCGTTCCGGCCGAAGCTGATTCGCGCGCAGGCGGATCACCGGCCCGGCATAGGACAGGCGCAGCGGACGCGGTGCGGCAGCCAGCCGGGTGGCGGCGATGCGGCCCACCTGCGCGGTCATGTCCGGACGCAGCGCCAGGCTGCGCTGGGATACGGGATCGATGGCGCGGACAAGATCCTGCGCCTTCATCGATTTCAGGCGGCCGACCAGCGAATCCTCGAACTCCGCGATCGGCGGCATCACCCGCTCATAGCCATGGGCGGCGACGGTATCGAGCACGCGGCGCGCAAGACGCGCGGAAGCCTCTGCCTGCGGCGGCAGGCGGTCGGAAAGTCCTTCGGGAAGAAGGCCGGGCGGGATCGTGGTCATGGGCTGGCCTTTAGCGGATTATGCGCGCAAGGCCAGCCCGAACCATATCAGGCCCGAACCGTGCCAGGCCCGAACCGGTGTCAGGCCCGAACCGGTGTCAGGCGAAGCGGAGGAGCTTCACCGTCTTGACGCCTGCCAGCTTGCAGATGTCGTTGAGGACGGTTTCATTGACCACGCCGTCGACCGACAGCAGCAGCACGGCTTCACCGCCCTGGTTGCGGCGGCCAAGGTGGAAGGTGCCGATGTTGACGTTCGCCTCGCCCAGAGTGGAGCCCAGGCGGCCGATGAAGCCCGGCGCGTCCTGGTTGACGATGTAGAGCATGTGCCCCGCAAGATCCGCCTCGACCTTGATCCCGAACAGTTCGACCAGGCGCGCCTGCGCATTGCCGAACAGCGTGCCGGCGACGGATTTGTCGCCGCCTTCGGTCTTCACGGTCACGCGCACCAGCGTCTGATAGTCGCCCTCACGGTCATGGCGCACTTCGCGCACGTCGAGGCCGCGTTCCTTCGCCAGGAAGGGCGCGTTGACCATGTTCACCGTGTCCGAATAGACGCGCATCAGCCCGGCCAGCACCGCGGCCGTGATCGGCTTCTGGTTGAGTTCGGCGGCATGGCCCTCGACCTCGACCGAGACGCTCTGGATGCGGTCGCCCTCAAGCTGGCCCACAAGGCTGCCCAGTTCTTCAGCCAGCGCCATATAGGGCTTGAGCTTCGGCGCTTCCTCCGCCGACAGGCTGGGCACGTTCAGCGCATTGGTGATGCCGCCGTCGAGCAGATAGTCGCTGAGCTGTTCCGCCACCTGGAGCGCGACATTGACCTGCGCTTCGTCGGTCGACGCGCCCAGATGCGGGGTGCAGATGAAGTTCGGCGTGCCGAACAGCGGCGATTCCTTCGCCGGCTCGGTCACGAACACGTCGAGCGCGGCGCCAGCGACATGGCCCGAATCCAGCGCTTCCTTGAGCGCGGCTTCGTCGATCAGGCCGCCGCGCGCGCAGTTGATGATGCGCACGCCCTTCTTCGTCTTGGCCAGATTTTCCTTGCTCAGGATGTTGCGGGTCTGGTCGGTCAGCGGCGTGTGCAGGGTAATGAAGTCCGCCTTCGCCAGCAGCGTGTCCAGATCGGCCTTCTCCACGCCCATCTCGACGGCGCGTTCCGGGGTCAGGAAGGGGTCGAAGGCGACGACCTTCATCTTGAGGCCCAGGGCGCGGCTGGCGACGATGGAGCCGATATTGCCCGCGCCGATCAGGCCCAGCGTCTTGCCGGTGACTTCCACGCCCATGAAGCCGTTCTTCGGCCACAGGCCCTGCTGCGTCTGGGCATTGGCTTCGGGCAACTGGCGGGCCAGTGCGAACATCAGCGCGATGGCGTGTTCGGCGGTGGTAATGGAATTGCCGAACGGCGTGTTCATGACGATCACGCCCTTGGACGAGGCGGCCGGGATGTCGACATTGTCGACGCCGATGCCGGCGCGGCCGATGACCTTCAGATTGGTGGCGTGGTCGAGAATGTCCTTCGTCACCTTGGTCGAGCTGCGGATGGCGAGGCCGTCATATTGGCCTATGATCGCCTTCAGCTCGTCCGGGGTCTTACCGGTGATTTCGTCGACTTCCACGCCGCGCTCCCGGAAGATCGCGGCGGCGCGGGGGTCCATCTTGTCGCTGATGAGTACCTTGGGCATCTGTGTTTCCTTTGGAAATATGCCCGTCATCCCCGCGGAAGCGGGGACCCATCTCCCATAAGAAGCCTCAAGCGGGACGTTCAGGAGATGGGTTCCCGCCTTGCGCGGGAATGACGGCTTCAAATAGAGATCAAGCAGCCTTGACGGTGGCGTAGGCCCAGTCGAGCCAAGGCCCCAGCGCTTCGATGTCGGCGGTCTCGACCGTCGCGCCGCACCAGATGCGCAGGCCCGCCGGGGCGTCGCGATAGCCCGCGACGTCGTAGGCGGCGCCTTCCTTCTCCAGCAGGGCCGCGAAGCTCTTGATGAAGGCTTCGTCGGCGCCCTCGACGGTCAGGCAGACGCTGGTGGTCGAGCGGGAGGCGGGATCGGTGGCGAGATGGCCAAGCCAGTCGCGTTCCTCGACGATCCTGTTCAGCGCCGCCGCATTGGCGTTGCTGCGCGCGATCAGCCCCGTGAGGCCGCCGATCGACTTGCCCCATTCCAGCGCGAAGATCGCATCCTCGACCGCCAGCATGGAGGGGGTGTTGATCGTCTCGCCCTTGAACACGCCCTCGGCCAGCTTGCCCTTCGAGACCAGGCGGAACACCTTCGGCAGCGGCCAGGCGGGGGTATAGGTTTCGAGGCGCTCGACCGCGCGGGGACCGAGGATCAGCACGCCATGGCCGCCCTCGCCGCCCAGCACCTTCTGCCAGGAGAAGGTGGCGACGTCGATCTTGGTCCAGTCGATCTCATAGGCGAAGACCGCGCTGGTGGCGTCGGCGAAGGTCAGGCCTTCGCGGTCGGCCGGAATCCAGTCGGCGTTCGGCACGCGCACGCCGGAGGTGGTGCCGTTCCAGGTGAACAGCACGTCATGGGCGAAGTTCACACCGTTCAGGTCGGGCAATTGGCCATAGTCGGCGCGGATGATCGTCGGATCGAGCTTGAGCTGCTTGGCGGCGTCCGTCACCCAGCCCTCGCCGAAGCTTTCCCAGGCCAGCGTCGTCACCGGACGGGCGCCCAGCATCGTCCACATCGCCATTTCGAAGGCGCCGGTGTCGGAACCCGGCACGATGCCGATGCGGTGGGTTTCGGGCAGGTTCAGCAGCTCGCGCATCAGGTCGATGCAATAAGCGAGGCGGGTCTTGCCGATCTTGGCGCGGTGCGAGCGGCCGAGGGAGTCGGCGCTCAGCTTGTCGGCGCTCCAGCCCGGAGGCTTGGCGCAGGGACCGGAAGAGAAATAGGGGCGCTCGGGTTTCTTGGCCGGACGGTTGGCGGGCTTTTCAGCAGGCGCAAGGGTGGCGTCAACGGCAGTCAGGTCAGTCATGTAATGCGTCTCCTTACAGAGAGCACGCGCGGCGTTGGGACCGCGTGGCCCGCTGGCCGCCCTAAAGTCTCCGGCCAAAGAGTCAAGTTGAATGTCTGGACGCGATGAACCGAGCATGCCGTTAACCCTTGGGCCAGCCGGACGTGGTAGATGGTCCCGTCATGATCGAGCGGGTTAGGGGGAAAGCGATTTTTCGCGGCCTGGCGCTGGCGGCCGCAGCGGCTGCCGCGCTGACGCTGGCAGGCTGCGGCGGCGACCTCGTCCCGCGCGGCCGGGTGGAACGCCCGGCAAGGCCCGCGAAGACCGCCCGGCCGGCCGCCCCGCCGCCCATGGAAGTGCGGCAGTGCATGGCGAAGCTGCAATCGCAATCCGTCCTCTTCACGCCCCTTCCAGACCAGAATTTCGGCGGCGGGTGCAGCGCCTATGGCAGCGTCAAGCTGCTCGACATCGGCGTGCCCGCGACCAATCTAGGGGCGATGACCTGCAATCTGGCGGCCAATTTCGCGGCCTGGGCCCGCTTCGGCGTGCAGCCTGCCGCCCGGTTGATCCTGGGGGCGGAGGTAGAGAAGATCGAGACGTTCGGCACCTATAATTGCCGGCCGATCGCGGGCAGCGGCAAGCTGAGCGAACATGCCCACAGCAATGCGGTCGACGTGTCGGGATTCGTGCTGAGCGACGGGCGGCGCATCACCATCCAGAACGACTGGAACGGCGACCGGCGCGTCCGCCAGTTTCTGGAGATCATCCACGCCAGCGCCTGCAAGCGGTTCCGCACGGTGCTGAGCCCCGATTACAACGCCGCCCATCACGACCATTTTCACTTCGACATGGGCGGCCGCGGCGGCTTTTGCCGCTAAGCGGAAACGGGAACGCGGCGGCTTCTGCCGCTAAGCGGAAACGGGAACGCGGCGGCTTCTGCCGCTAAGCGGAAACGGGAACGCGGCGGCTTTTGCCGCTGGGCGGGCGGAAGAAGCGGGCCGAACTTAACGGCATTTAATCTTAACCGCCTTGGCTTTGCCGCCTTGGCCGCCTACCTTGGTGAAAATGACCAGAAAAGAAATCGAAGAACGCAAATTCCGCCCCGCCCGTCAGGAAGCCGCCGACGCCCGCAAGGGGGTGGAAACACCGCAGACCAGCAGCGCTGCCTACCGCCTGGCCTTTCAGGACACCGAATTCCTGCTGCGGGAGGATTTGCGGCCGGTGCGGTTCCAGCTGGAATTGCTGAAACCCCAATTGCTGATGGACGAGGCGAAGATCGAATCGACCTTCGTCTTCTACGGATCGGCGCGCATTCCCGAACCGGAGCAGGCGCAGGCGCGCATCGACGCCGCGACCACGCCCGAACAGCGGCGGATCGCGGAAAATCTGGGCAAAAAGGCGCGCTATTATGACGAGGCGCGCAAGCTGGCCCGGATCGCGGCGCAATATCCGGTGAACGAGGCGGGATGCCGCCATTTCGTCGTCTGCTCGGGCGGCGGCCCCTCGATCATGGAGGCGGCCAATCGCGGCGCCGACGATGTGGGCGCCGCCACCATCGGCATGAACATCGTGCTGCCCCATGAACAGGCGCCCAACCGCTTCGTCACGCCGGAGCTGAGCTTCCAGTTCCACTATTTCGCGCTGCGCAAGATGCATTTCCTGCTGCGGGCGCGGGCGCTGGCGGTGTTCCCCGGCGGCTTCGGCACGTTCGACGAGATGTTCGAACTGCTGACGCTGATCCAGACCGGCAAGATGAAACCGATCCCGATCCTGCTGTTCGGGCGCCAATTCTGGACGCGCGTGGTGGATTTCGAGGCGCTGGCGGACGAAGGCGTGATCTCTCCGTCGGACCTCAACCTGCTGACCTGGGTGGAAACGGCCGAGGAAGCGTGGAAAGCGGTGCAGAGCTTTTACCAGGATTCGGAAGCGCCGGGCTGCGGGTGATGCGCGTCGCGCTCCTGCGCGCGCAGGAGCGTGGTCGGGATTGGCTGTCGGGAAGTAGGCCATGGCCCTTGCCCTGCCCGCCGCACGGGACTAGGGCCCGGCCATGCGCGCCGATCTCGCCCATGTCGACACCTGGATCTTCGATCTGGACAACACGCTCTACCCGGCGAAGGCGGACCTTTTCGCGCTGATCGACGTGAAGATGGGGGAGTTCATCCAGGGCCTGCTCGGCTGCGATCCGGTCGTCGCGAAGGAAACGCAGAAGCGCTATTTCCTGGAGCATGGCACCACCCTGTCCGGCCTGATGCACCATCATGGGATCGAGCCGCACGCCTTTCTGGACTATGTCCACGACATTTCCATGGACCGGCTGGAGGTGGACGAGGCGCTGAACGCCCATATCGCGGCGCTGCCGGGGCGGCGGCTGATCTTCACCAATGGCGACGGCGCCTATGCGACGCGGGTGCTCGACAAGCTGGGCCTGACCGGCGCATTTGAGCTGATCCACGACATCCATGCCTGCCAATATGTGCCCAAGCCCGATCCGTCGGGCTATGCCGAACTGTGCCGGATGCACCATGTGGAGCCGGGCCGCGCCGCCTTTTTCGAGGATATGGCCCGCAACCTGCGCCCGGCCAAGGCGATCGGCATGACCACCATCTGGGTCAATAACGGGTCCGAGGCGGGCAATCACGAGCATCATCCCGACTTCATCGACTTCGAAACCGACCATCTGACGCCGTTTCTGGCGGATATTTTTGGGGAGCAGCCATGAGCAACGAACTGATCGCTACCATCGACGCCGCCTGGGAGGACCGGGCCAATGTCAATCTGCAGACGCAGGGCGAGGTCCGTCAGGCGGTGGACAGGGCGCTTGCCCTGCTGGACAAGGGCGAACTGCGCGTGGCGGAGCCGGTCGCTGAAGGCTGGCAGGTCAATCAATGGGCGAAGAAGGCGGTGCTGCTGTCCTTCCGCCTCAACGACAATGTCATGATCGACAACGGGCCGGGCGCGGGCCATTGGTGGGACAAGGTGCCGAGCAAGTTCGCGGGCTGGGACGAGGCCGCCTTCCGCGCCGCCGGTTTCCGCGCGGTGCCGGGGTCGTTCGCCCGCGCGGGCGCGCATATCGCCAGGAATGTGATCCTGATGCCGAGTTTCGTGAACATCGGCGCCTTCGTCGATGAGGGCACGATGGTCGATACCTGGGTGACGGTGGGAAGCTGCGCGCAGATCGGCAAGAATGTCCATCTGTCGGGCGGCGTCGGCATCGGCGGCGTGCTGGAGCCGTTGCAGGCCGATCCGGTGATCATCGAGGACGACTGCTTCATCGGCGCCCGGTCCGAAGTCGTGGAGGGCGTGCGCGTCGGCAAGGGTTCGGTGCTGTCGATGGGCGTGTTCATCGGCATGTCCACCAAGATCATCGACCGCGCCACGGGCGAAGTGTTCATCGGCGAAGTGCCGCCCTATTCGGTGGTCGTGCCCGGCTCGCTGCCCGGCAAGCCCCTGCCCGACGGGACGCCGGGGCCGAGCCTTTATTGCGCGGTGATCGTGAAACGGGTCGACGCGCAGACGCGGTCGAAGACCGGGATCAACGAGCTGCTGCGGGATTGAAGGCTGCCTCACTCCCCTCCCCTGAAGGGGAGGGGCTTATTGTGAGGTGAAGGCTTCCCCATTACATAACCCCCATGCCGCCATCCACGCCCGACAATAGCCCCCTTCCGCCCGTCTGGGCGACGATGCGGCGCTTCTTTCCCTATCTCTGGCCGGCCGACGCCCCGGCCCTGCGGCGGCGCGTCGCCATCGCCATGGCGCTGGTGCTGGTGGCGAAGGTCGTCAGCCTTGCCATGCCCTTCGCCTATAAGGGCGCGATCGACCGCATGGCGCCGGGAATGGAATCCGGCGCGGGCCTCGCCATCGCCTTGGTCGTCGCCTATGCGGGCGCGCGCTTCGGCAGCGTGCTGTTCGACAATCTGCGTAACGCCATTTTCGAGCGGGTCGGGCAGGAAGCCGGACGGCGGCTGGCCGACGATGTGTTCGTCCACCTGCACCGGCTGTCGCTGCGCTTCCATCTCGACCGGCGTACCGGGGCCGTCACCAAGATCGTCGAGCGCGGCACCAAGAGCATCGATACGATGCTCTATTTCCTCCTCTTCAACATCGCGCCGACGGTGCTGGAACTGGCGGCGGTGTGCGTGATCTTCTTCGTGAAGTTCGGAGCCGGGCTGGTCGCGGCGACGCTGGTCATGGTGGCGCTCTATATCTGGTTCACCCGGACCATCACCGAATGGCGCAACCAGCTTCGCCGCGACATGGTGGACATGGACACCAATGCGGTCGCCCATGCCGTCGATAGCCTGCTGAATTTCGAGACGGTCAAATATTTCGGCGCGGAGGAGCGCGAAGCCACCCGTTACGGCAAGGCGATGCGGCGGTACGCCGACGCGGCGGTGAAGTCGGAAAACAGCCTTGCCTGGCTGAACATCGGCCAGTCGCTGATCACCAACCTGATGATGGCGGGGGCGATGGGCTACACCGTCTGGGGGTGGAGCCACGGGCAGTTCTCGACCGGCGACGTGGTGCTGGTGAACACGCTGCTGAGCCAGCTTTTCCGGCCGCTCGACCTGTTGGGCATGGTGTATCGCACCATCCGCCAAGGGCTGATCGACATGGAGGCGATGTACAGGCTGATCGACACGCAGGCGGAGATCGGCGACGCGCCCGGCGCGCCGATGCTGCATGTGGAGGCGGGCGAGGTGCGCTTCGACCATGTGCATTTCGGCTATGATCCGGAGCGGGAGATATTGCACGGGGTGAGCTTCACCGTGCCCGCCGGCAAGACATTGGCGATTGTGGGGCCTTCGGGCGCGGGCAAGTCCACCATCGCGCGGCTGCTGTTCCGTTTCTACGACATACAGGGCGGGCAGATCAGCATCGACGGGCAGGATATTGCCGCGGTGACGCAGCAGTCCCTGCGTTCAGCGATCGGCATCGTGCCGCAGGACATGGTGCTGTTCAACGATACGGTCGGCTATAATATCGGCTATGGGCGCGAGGGCGCGACGCAGGAAGAGATCGAGGCGGCGGCAAAGGCTGCATCGATCCATGATTTCATCATGGGCCTGCCGCAGGGCTATGAGACGCGGGTGGGCGAGCGGGGATTGAAGCTGTCCGGCGGCGAAAAGCAGCGGGTGGCGATTGCGCGGACGTTGCTGAAGGACCCGCCGGTGCTGGTGCTGGACGAGGCGACCAGCGCGCTCGACAGCCGGACCGAGACGGAGATTCAGGACGTGCTGCGCAGCATTGCGCGCAAGCGCACGACGCTGATCGTCGCGCACCGGCTTTCCACCGTGGTCGATGCCGATGAGATCATCGTCATGGAGAAGGGCTGCGTGGTCGAGCGCGGGCGGCATGGCGATCTGGTGCGGGCGGACGGGCTTTATGCGGCGATGTGGGCGCGGCAGGCGACCGAGCGGGACGATATGCCGGTTGAGCCGGGGATCGAGCCGAAGATCGAAGATGTGTTCGAGGTGGTGGAAGGGCTTGGCGGGAGAGGGTGACGGCTGATTGGGGTGGAATCAGGACATTCCCCCTCCCGCAGGCGGGAGGGGGCTAGGGGGTGGGCTGGCGCGGCATCTGCGTGAATTTTCAACGGCTAAGCTGGAAGCTCGCTACGCTCGCACCCACCCCTAACCCCTCCCGCCTGCGGGAGGGGAAGGTCTTGGATTGGCCAAAACCCGCCGGAACACCTCAGGCCGGTTGATTTTTGCCGCCTCACCCTTTATCCTCCCCTCTCGCGGACCGGGCCCCTCTGGCGCGCTTTTCCCAGCGCGTGATGTCGGACCGCATCGGACTATCCGATGCGCATGGCGGTCTGGCTCACCCCCTCCCCGATTCATGGCAGCGGATTTCTCCGATCGACCTTTGTCGTTGAACGAGAGGAGCATATCCCATGGAATTTCTCGTCACGGACTGGCTGGGGACGCCCGCCTGGTTCTGGCTCGCCTTTTTCGCCATCGTCGTGGCGCTGACCGCCTTCGACCTTGGTTTCCTGCACAAGGAGAATAAGGAAATCGGCATCAGGGAGAGCCTGAAACTTTCCGTCTTCTACATCAGCATCGCCTGCGCATTCGGCCTCTGGGTCTGGTTCGTCCGCGGGCCTGAGCCGGGCATGCAATATTTCACCGGCTTCTTCATCGAGAAGGCGCTGTCCATCGACAATGTCTTCGTCATCAGCCTGATCTTCTCCACTTTCGCGATTCCGGCGAAATATCAGTATCGGGCGCTGCTCTGGGGCATCATCGGCGTGATCGTGCTGCGCGGGCTGATGATCGCGGGCGGGGCGATGCTGCTGCATCAGGCCTATTGGGTGCTGTACCTGTTCGCCGCCTTCCTGATCTTCACCGGCATCAGGATGATGTTCACCGGGGACAAGCCGATGGACGTCGGCAACAATCCGGCGATCCGCTTCATTTCCCGCCATATGCGGGTGACGCCGGAGCTGCATGGCGAGCATTTCCTGGCGCGCATGACCGATCCGAAGACCGGCCGGGCGGTGACGGCGGCGACGCCCCTGCTGCTGGCGCTGGTGGTGATCAATTTCGCGGACCTGGTGTTCGCGGTGGACAGCGTGCCCGCGATCTTCGCGATCACGACGGACACCTTCATCGTCTACACGTCGAACGTGATGGCGATATTGGGCCTGCGGGCGCTCTATTTCGCGCTGGCGGCGATGGTGCACCGCTTCCACTATCTGAAATATGCGCTGGCCACGATCCTGGTGTTCATCGGAGCGAAGATCTTCGTGGCGGATTTCCTGCTGGATGAAGGGAAGTTCCCTCCGGCGCTGAGCCTGGGCGTGACCTTTGCGCTGATCGGCGCGGGGGTGGGCTGGTCGCTGTGGAAGACGCGGGAAGAGGGAAGGCGGGTGGCGTAAGCGACACCTCGGCCTTGCGTCCAGACCTTATGCCGGGAGATGGATCCCCGCCTGCGCGGGGATGACGGACATGGGTTAGGGGCGGTCAGGAGGTGAGGAAGCGAGCCGCGACTTCGGGGGGAACCCGGAGGATGCGGCCCGTTTCACGGTCGATGATCGCCCAGGTGGACTTGGCCGCGACCTTCACCTTGCCGTCCGGGCCGGTGAATTCCATGTGCCGGTCGAAACGGGCGCCACGCGGGCCTTCGGGAATCCACGTGCGGGCGGTGACGGTTTCGCCTTCCCGAACATTGCCGCGATAGTCGATCTCATGCCGGGTCACGACCCAGACATAGGCGTCGAGATGCTCCGGCGCGGCGTCGCGGGTCCAATGCTCGGTGGCGACCTGCTCCATCCACTGGACCCAGACAGCGTTGTTCACATGGCCGAGTATGTCGATATGCTCCGGGCCTGCGGTGAATTGGGTGGTGTAGGTGGAGGACATTATCCTCTCCCTCCGTTCGGGCTGAGCCTGCCGAAGCCCCTTCCTTCTTCGAGAAAAGAGAGCCCCTTCGACAAGCTCAGGGCGAACGGAGGAGAGGCGGGCGCCTTCATGCCTCGTCTATGCCCAGTTGCCAGAGGATGAAGGCGAATTCCTCCGCCGTTTCGTGGAGGCTTTCGAAGCGGCCCGACTTGCCGCCATGGCCCGCGCCCATATTGGTCTTGAGCAGCAGGATGTTGCCGTCCGTCTTGGTGGCGCGCAGCTTCGCCACCCATTTGGCCGGTTCCCAATAGGTCACGCGCGGGTCGTTGAGCCCCGCCGTCACCATCAGCGGCGGATAGGCCTGGGCGCTGACATTGCTGTAGGGATCGTAGGACAGGATCGTCTCGAACGCCACCTTGTCCTCGATCGGATTGCCCCATTCGGGCCATTCGCCCGGCGTCAGCGGCAGCGTTTCGTCCAGCATGGTGTTGAGCACGTCCACGAAGGGCACATGGGCCACCACCGCGCCCCACAGGTCGGGGTCCGAATTGATGACTGCCCCCATCAGTTCGCCGCCCGCCGATCCGCCGGAAATGCTGATCCGTCCCTTCGAGGTGTAGCCACGCTCGATCAGCCCCTTCGCCACGTCCACGAAATCGGTGAAGGTGTTGGTGCGCTTGTCGAGCTTCCCGTCCAGATACCATTGCTGGCCAAGGTCGTCGCCGCCCCGGATATGGGCGAGCGCAAAGGCGAAGCCCCGGTCCAGCAGCGACAGGCGGCTGGTGGAAAAGCCCGGCTCCATCGCAATGCCATAGGCGCCATAGCCATAGAGGTGCAGCGGCGCGCTGCCGTCGCGGGGCAGATCCCTGGGATAGACGATCGACACCGGGATCGGCGTGCCGTCGCGGGCCGGGATCATGAGACGCTCGGTCGCGTAGCGGGTCGCATCATAGCCGGAGGGAATCTCCTGCACCTTCAGCACTTCCAGCTCACCGGTGGCGAGGTGATAGTCGTAGATGGTGTCGGGCGTGACCATCGATTCATAGCCGATGCGCAGCTTCGTCACGTCATATTCGGGATTATCGTCCAGCGACGCCGAATAGCTCGCCTCCGGGAAGGGAATGCGCCTGGCGCTGTGGGTCGGATAGTCGCGCAGTTCGATCTGGTCGAGGCCGTCCTGCCGCCCCTCCGTGACGTAGAAGCCCTTGAACAGCGTGAAGTCGGTCAGGTAGAAATGCGCGTCCGGGGCGATCACTTCGGCCCAGTCGCCGGGATTTTCCAGCGACGCCTTCACCAACCGGAAATTGGGATGCGTGTCGTTGGTGCGGATGTAGAGCGTGCCCTCATGCTCATCCACCTCATATTCGCGGCCCACCTTGCGTGGGGCGACGAGCAGCGGCTGGGCGGTGGGATTGTCGGCGGGGAGCAGCCAGACCTCGCTGGTCACATGGTCGCCGGTCGCGATCACGATCCATTTTTCGGATGAGGTGAGGCCGACCGAGACGCGGAAGCCCTCATCATCCTCATGGAAGAGTTCGACGTCGCTTTCCACCGGCTGGCCCAGCCAGTGGAGGCGGGCATTGTCGGTGCGCCATTGTTCATTGGCGATGCCGTAGAGCAGGCCCCTGCTGTCGCTCGTCCAGACCAGCGAGGATAGGGTATCGGGGATCACCTCCGGCAGGATTTCGCCGGTGAAGAGGTCCTTGATCCGCGCCTCGAACCGTTCGGAGCCATTATTGTCGATGGCATAGGCGAGGTAGCGGCCGTCCGGGCTGACCGACAGGGCGCCCAGGCGGAAATAGTCATGCCCCTCCGCCAGCGCGGGTTCGTCCAGGATGAGCTGATCCTCGGCGCCGTCGTCCCGGGCGGCCACGGGTCTGCGATACCATTTGCGATATTGGGCGCCGACCTCGAACGCGCGCCAGTAGATATAGTCGCCGTCCTTCTGCGGGACCGAGCTGTCATCTTCCTTGATGCGGCCCTTCATCTCCTCGAACAGGCGGTCGGTCAGCGCCTTGTGCGGCTGCATCGCGGCCTCGAAGAAGCCATTCTCCTCCTCCAGATAGGAGAGCACGTCCCTGTCCTTCACCTCCGGATAGCCGGGATCGCGCAGCCAGGCATAGGGGTCCTGCACGGTGATGCCGTGACGGGTGAAGCTGTACGGGCGGCGGGCGGCGGCAGGGACTTGGGCGGGAACGGTCATTCAATGTCCTGATCTGGCGAAACTGTGCTGGTCTGCTTATGTTGGCGGCCATAGGCCCTGCGCAAGAGGGCCGGCAAGTCCAAGGGAAATTTGATGTCTAGCTATGAAGACCGGCTGAAAGCCCTGCGCGCCCAACTGGTGCGCGATGAATTGCATGGCTTTGTCGTGCCGCTGACCGATGAGCATATGAGCGAATATGTCGGCGCCTATGCGCAGCGGCTGGCCTGGCTGACCGGTTTCCAGGGGTCTGCGGGCAGCGCGGTGGTGCTGCCGGAGGAGGCCGCGATCTTCGTGGACGGCCGCTATACCTTGCAGGTGCGCGAGCAGGTGGATGGCGCGCACTGGCAATATGAGAGCGTGCCGCAAACCTCCGTCGCGGCGTGGCTGGGCGAGCATGCGCCGGTCGGCGGACGGATCGGCTATGATCCCTGGCTGCATACGCGCGCCTGGGTGAAGGCCGCGAGCGAGGCTTTGGCCGAACGCGGCGCGGAACTGGTGGCGGTGGACACCAATCCGGTCGACGCCATATGGCCCGACCGCCCCGCGCCCAGCGACGCCAAGCTGGTAGTGCATGAGGACCGCTATGCCGGGCAGTCGGCGGCGGAGAAGCGGCAGGCCATGGCCGACTGGCTGGTGGCGAAGCATGCCGATGCGGCGGTGCTGTCCGCACTCGATTCGCTGGCCTGGACCTTCAACATCCGGGGCAAGGATGTGGAGCGGACGCCGGTCGCGCTCGCCTATGCCATCGTCCATGCCGATGCGACCGCGGACCTCTATGTCGCGCCGGAGAAGATCGACGAAGCGGTGGTGAAGCATCTGGGCAATGCGGTGCGGGTGCATGACCGCAAGGCGTTCGCGGATGCGCTGGCGGGCTTTGCGGGCAAGACGGTCGCCGCCGATCCCGAACGGGCGGTGGCGGCGATCTTCACGGGCCTGGAGGCCGGCGGCGCGCATGTGCTGGCGTTGCGCGATCCGGCGGTGCTGCCCAAGGCGGTGAAGAACCCGGTCGAGATCGCCGGGCACAAGGCGGCGCAGGCGCGGGACGGCGCGGCGCTCAGCCGTTTCCTGCACTGGATCGCGACCGAGGCGCCCAAGGGCGGCGTCGACGAACTGGGCGCGGCGGCGAAGCTGGAGACGTTCCGCAAGGAGACCGGGCTGCTGGAGGACCTGTCCTTCGACACCATTTCCGGAGCGGGCCCCAATGGCGCGGTGGTGCATTACAGGGTGGAGGAGAAGACGAACCGGCCGATCGAGACGGGCAGCTTCTATCTGGTCGATTCGGGCGGGCAATATCGCGACGGCACGACCGACGTGACCCGCACCGTCGCCATCGGCACACCGACGCAGGAGATGAAGCGCCGCTTCACGCTGGTGCTGAAGGGGCATGTCGCCCTTGCCCGCGCGCAGTTTCCCAAGGGGACGCGGGGCGGGCAGCTCGACGTGCTGGCGCGTCAGTTCCTTTGGGCGGAAGGGCTGGATTATGCCCATGGCACCGGGCATGGCGTCGGCAGCTTCCTGTCGGTGCACGAAGGGCCGCAGCGGATCGCGACCTTCGGCGGCGGGGACGAAGCGCTTCAGGCGGGGATGATCCTTTCCAACGAGCCGGGCTATTACAAGACCGGCGAATATGGCATCCGCATCGAGAATCTGGTGCTGGTCGAACCCCGCGACGTGCCGGGAGCGGAGCGGGAGATGCTGGGCTTCGAAACGCTGACCTTCGCGCCCATCGACCGGAACGCGATCGCGACGGAGTTGCTGACGGACGAGGAGCGCGCATGGCTGGATGCCTATCACGCCCGGGTGCTGGAGATCGTCGGCCCGCAGTTGGAGGGCGGCGCGCTCGAATGGCTGAAGGCGGCCTGCGCCCCGCTATAATGGATCGGAATTACCCCTTGGCGCCGTCGGGGTGTCGGGGGGTTTCCGCGTCGCGCGATTCGCGGGATTGTGCCTTGCGGCGACGCAGATTGTCCCGCAACGCCTGCGCCAAGCGCTCTTTCCGTTCGTCCTGACCGTTTGTCATGGCCCGCCCATAATCAAATTGCATCTTCTGCCGCAAGCCGCCTTGACATGGCGCGAGGAGGCAGCCATAGGCCCGGCTCCGCCGACGCGATAAGCCGGATGGAACTGAAAATAGTGCTGCCGTAGCTCAGTGGTAGAGCGCATCCTTGGTAAGGCTGAGGTCGCGAGTTCAATCCTCGCCGGCAGCACCATTTTTCCTGATCTGTCTGTGATGCAGATTTTCCCAAAGCCGAAATAAGCGCCTGGCTTGAACGGGTGCGCAAGTATCGTCGCGGAGCCATCACCCGGATGGCAGTGGACGATATACCGCCAGCCAGCCAAATATATACCGTCATTCCCGACGGTCATAGGCCTATGGAATATAGGGGAAATGGTGCCCGGGGACGGAGTCGAACCGCCGACACTGCGATTTTCAGTCGCATGCTCTACCAACTGAGCTACCCGGGCACGGGCGACGGTGAGGACCACCTGTCGTTTGGTGAGGCGTGCCTATAGGCATCAGGCCGGGGTGCTGTCTACCCCATCTTCGTCACTTTTTTTCATCTCGTCTGAAGCAGGTGCGCCGGGGACGCGGTAGCCCTCGCCCAGCCATTGCAGAAGGTCGCGATCGCGGCAGGCCTTTCCGCAGAAAGGGCGGGTTTCGGGGTGCGAGGGCTGGCCGCAGATCGGGCAGGAGGAGGCTTTAGGAGACATGGCCGGCCGATATGGTTAGTGCCGCGTCCGCCTTCAAGCCGATCACGCCGCCGCGGCGTTTGGCGAGCTGTTCGATCCAGTCGGTCGCCTTGTGCAGGCGGTCGATGATCGCAGGCGCTGCCGTGATCGTCGCGGGGCCGCCATTGCCGTGGCGCTCGGCGCGGCGCAGCAGCGCCAGGGCCGCCGTCTCGACCGGGTCGGCGCGGAGCAGTTCCATGAGGTTCATGCGTTCCCGGCGGCGGATGATCTGGACGAAGCCGAAGCCGTTGACCGCCGTGCGCTCGAAGGGGAGCGGCAGATATTTGTCGATCTGGGCGGAGGCGACGGCGCGCTCGTCCTTGTTGTTCATCGTCGGCAGGTCGATGCCGATCGAGCCGGTCAGGCCCATGCGGCGGATCGCCTGCGCCGCCAGCTTCGCGCCCTTGGGGCCGAGCTTGGCCGGGGGCAGGGAGCCGTCGACGTCGATCAGGATCATCGCGGGCGTGGGGAAGATGCGCAGCGCCGCTTCCTCCGTGCCGATCTCGCCGGAGATCGCCTCTTCCATCAGTTCGCTCCAGCCATGGGCTTCGAAGCGGTCTTCCTCATGCGCGGGGCAGGGGATGATGGGCAGGCCGGTGGCGCGCAGGCGCTGGAGCAGGCTGGGGGCGGGATGCGCCTTGGAGCCGGGCTGGGCAATGCGCGCCTTGGCGAGCTTGGCGCGCCCTTCCTCCGGGATGGCTTCGCGCAGGATTTCGAGGAGGATTGTCGCGCCCTCCGCGATCTTCGGGGGGATGGGTTCGACCAGCACTTCCTCGCCGGAGATCAGGCGGGCGATGCCGCGCTTCTTCGGGATGACGGTGCGGATAAGCTTGCCCTGTATGACCGCACCGGCACGGGCGGCGTCGCTTTCCCGCTCGATCTGCGCTTCGACCAGCCGGCCCTTTTCGATCAGCGCGGCGCGGGCCTCGCCAATGCCTTCTTCGTAGAGCCATTCGGCCATGTGTGGTTAGTCCAGTGGATAGCCCGCTGCCTTGAGCAGCGCGCGGGTTTCGTAGAGGGGCAGGCCCATGATCGCGCTGTGGCTGCCCTGCATGGCGCGGATGAGTCCGGCGGCGCGGCCCTGTATCGCATAGCCGCCCGCCTTGCCGCGCCATTCTTCAGAAGCGATATAGGCTTCGATTTCGGGGCGATCGAGCCGTTTGAACGTGACGATATTGGTCGAGAGGCGGTGGCGGGCCTTGCCCTCCGCGTCGATCAGGGTGATTGCGCTGAAGACGCGATGGCGGCGGCCGGACAGGAGTTGGAGGCACTCGCGCGCTTCGGCTTCCGTTTCCGTCTTGGGCAGGATGCGGCGACCGGCGGCGACCACCGTGTCGCCAGACAGGACCAAGGCGCCGGGGTGACGCCCTGCCACCAGCGCGCCCTTTTCGGCGGCGACGCGAGCGGCGTAGGCGGCGGGAAGTTCGCCCTTCCGGGGTGTTTCGTCGAGGTCGGCCGGGTCCACCGCGTCCGGAGACGCGCCGATCTGACCCAGAAGTTCACACCGTCTGGGAGAAGCCGAAGCAAGGATGAGCCGCATGCGTGAGGCGGCTTATTTGAAGCGGTAGGTGATCCGACCCTTGGTCAGGTCGTAGGGGGTCAGTTCGACCAGCACTTCGTCGCCCACCAGCACGCGGATGCGATTCTTGCGCATCTTGCCGGCAGTGTGGCCGAGGATCTCGTGATCATTTTCAAGCCGCACGCGGAACATGGCGTTGGGGAGAAGCTCCACAACCTGTCCGCGCATTTCAAGCAGTTCTTCTTTTGCCATAATATCCTGGAAAGCCGAAAAATCGCGCCGCCATAGCGCCAAAATGCGGAAAAAGAAAGTCAGGCGGGACGTCCGAACTTTTCACCGGCTTTTTGAAGCACCGCGAAGACGTGATCGAGCTGATCTGCGTCAAGGCAATAGGGCGGCATCAGATAGATGGTGTTTCCCAGCGGCCGCAGCAAGAGGCCGTTTTCATGGGCAAAGGCGCGCAGGCGCGGCGCGACGTCGGACAGATAGCCGGCGTCCGGCGTGATCAGGTCGATGGCGGCGATGGCGCCCAGCCGGCGAGCCTTGGCAAAGGCGGGATGCGCGCCGAGTTCTTCGAGTCGATCCGCCATGGCCTGGCCGAGAGTTGCGATGCGGCCAAGCACATCCTCCTCCCGCCAGATGGCGAGATTGGCGGCGGCGGCGGCGCAGGCGATGGCGTTGGCCGTGTAGCTGCTGGAATGGTAGAAAAGGCGGGCGCGGTCGGTGGACCTGTGCGCGTCGAAGATGCGCGGCGTGGCGAGCGTCGCGGCGAGCGGGATCGCGCCGCCGGTGATGCCCTTCGCCACGGCCATGATGTCCGGCACCACGCCGGCCTGATCGCAGGCGAAAAGGGCGCCGGTGCGGCCCCAGCCGGTCATCACCTCGTCCGCGATGAAAAGGACGTCGTGGCGCGCGCAGATCGCCGCCATGTCCCGCAGGACGGAAGGCGGGTAGATCAGCATCCCCCCTGCCCCCAGGATCAGCGGTTCGACGATGAAGGCGGCCGGCCTTTGCGCGCAGGCGGCCTCCAGCGCGTCGAGCGTCGCCTGTTCCTTGCCCTCATGGGGAAAGGGGACCGTGTCCACATCGAACAGCAGCGGCGACCAGGCGGCGTTATAGACCCCGCGTTCCCCCACCGACATGGCGCCGATGGTGTCGCCATGATAGCTGTGCTGGAGGACGAGGATGCGGTGGCGCGGGTCGGAAAGGCCGTCCAGCGCCCGGTTGTGCCAGTAGCCAAGCGCCATTTTCAGCGCCACTTCGACCGCCGTGGAGCCGCTGTCCGAGAAGAAGACATGAGCGAGCGGGTCGCGGTCCGCGGCCCTGGGGGCCAGTTCGATCAGCCCGCGCGCCACCTCCTCCGCTGGTTCATGGGTGTAGCCGGCGAAGATCAGCTGGTCGAGCCGCCCGGCCTGCCCGGCGATCGCCGCGGCGATCCGGGGATGGCAATGGCCGTGGGTCGTGACCCACCAGCTTGAAATGCAGTCGATCAGCGTGCCGCCGTCGGCCAGATGCAGCAAAGCCCCCTCGGCCCGGCGGACGAGGGGGATCGGCTCGTTCAAGCCATGCTGGAAAAAAGGGTGCCAGACGGGAGAGGTCATGGCCGCTGCTTAGGCCGATGACCTCCCCCAATGCAATGATGCTTCCAACGCCGCGCTTACTGGGCGGGCGGCGTGGTCGGCGAAGCCGGAGCCGCACCGGCCGCAGGCGCCGCCGGAGCGGCGGGCGCGGACGGAGCCGCCGCCTGGATCTTCTGCTGGAGCGCGGGGTCAGCCGCAGCCGCCTGGCCGATCTGGTTGAACTTTTCCGGCGGAATGCCGGACGCCTGAAGCGCGGCCAGCATCTTGGGCTGCTTGTCGGCTTCAGCGATGGACGTATCCTGCTGAATTTTCGTCACCTCGACCGCAGCGGCGGCGAACTGCTTGATCTCCGCGTCGCTGAACGTGCTCGCGCCCGCCGCCGCTGGAGCAGCCGGGGCGGCGGGAGCGGCAGCGCCCTGCGCCAGCGCCGGGCCTGCGACCGCCAGCGCGATCGAGGCCATGCCGCTTTTCAGAATGATTGATTTCAGACCCGTCAAAATGCTTCTCCTCAAACTTGCACAGACTTTGAACGCCAAGCTGAGGAAGAGGTTGAACCGATAAAAGGGCGATCCGACAAAATGTTGCATTTAAGAGACGGTCAACAAAGAAAATGCGGTTAATCGCCCGTAACTCACGATTCATCGTCCGATGAAATCATTACGTAACAAGAACGAAAATGGGGCCGGAATCACTTCCGGCCCCCGCTCCATATCCTTACCAGATCTTCACGCGATCTTGCGGTGCAAGATAGATCTTGCCGCCCGCATCAGGCTTGAAAGCCGCATACCACTGATCGAAGTTGCGTACGGTGTCGGTACGATATTGCGATGGCGAATGCGGATCGGTGACGAGCCGCTGGCGCAGATTGGGTTCGCGATAATTGCGCCGCCACACCTGCGCCCAGCCCAGGAAGAAGCGCTCGTCGCCGGTGGTGCCGTCGATCACCGGCGCGGGCTTGCCGCCCAGGGATGCGTGATAGGCGTCGAGCGCCACCGCGACTCCGGCCAGGTCCCCGATATTCTCGCCCAGGGTGAAGGCGCCCTTCACATGCGCGCCCGGGAAGGGTTCATAGGCGTCATATTGCTTGACCAGCCTGTCGGTCAGCGCCTTGAAATTGGCGACGTCCTGATCGCTCCACCATTGGTTGAGCTTGCCGGTCTCATCATATTTCGCGCCCTGATCGTCGAAATGATGGCTGAGTTCATGGCCGATCACCGCGCCGATGCCGCCATAATTGACCGCCGGATCGGCATGGGGATCGAAGAAGGGCGGTTGCAGAATGGCGGCGGGGAAGACGATCTCCACCATGCCGAAATTGGCGTAGGCGTTGATCTCCATCGGGGTCATGCCCCATTCCCAGCGATAAATGGGCTTGCCGAGCTTGCCCATCTGATAGTCGAACTCATACTGGTTCGACCGCAGCGCATTGCCGAACAGGTCGCCGCGCTGCATCGTCAGGCCGCTATAGTCGCGCCATTTGTCGGGATAGCCGATCTTGGGCGTGAAGGCCGCCAGCTTCTTGTGGGCGCGGGCCTTGGCGGCGTCGCTCATCCAGGTGAGACCGTCGATGCGGCGGCCCATGGCGGCGATCACGTTCCTGACGAGCTGGTCCATCGCCGCCTTGGTTTCGGGCGGAAAATATTTGGCGACATAGACCTTGCCCACTTCCTCTCCCATGGAGGATTTGAGGAAGTCCACCGCCCGCTTCCAGCGCGCCTCGCGCTCCGGCGTGCCTGAGAGGGTGGTGCCGTAGAAGGCGAAATTCTCATTGGCGACCGCGTCCGGCAACTGGTCGGCAAAGCCGTGCAGCGTGCGCAGCAGCAGCGCGTCCTTGAGCACGCCGACCGGGGTCTTGGCGATCAGCGCGGCTTCCCCGGCCACGGCGCTGGGCTGCGACACCAGCAGATCCTTGGGCGCGAGCCTGTTGGCGGCGAAAAAGGCGGCGAAGTCGAAGCCCGGCGCGGCCTTTTGCAGATCGGCCAGCGTCATCTTGTTATAGGTCTTGTCGGCGTCGCGGCTGTCGACCTGGGTCCAGTGGACCTTGGCCACTTCCGTTTCGAACGCCATCAGCGCGGCGGCGCGGGCCTTGGCATCACTTTCTCCCGCTAGGGTCAGCATCTTTTCCAGATGCGCGACATAGGCGGTGCGGATCGCCGCCATCTTGGCGTCGGGTTCCAGGTAGAAGTCGCGGTCGGGCAGGCCCAGGCCCGACTGGTGCAGGACGAGGATGTAGGTTTCCGGGTCCTTGTCGTCCTGATTGACGTAGAAGCCGAAGGGGCCGTCGATGCCGGCGCGGGCGGCTTCGGCGGCGAGCCGGGCATAGGACGCCTTGTCCTTCACCGCCCCGATCTTCGCGAGCCACGGCTTGACGGGGTTCAGGCCCTTCTTCTCCACCGTCGCGGCGTCGAGATAGCTGGCATAGGCATTGCCGATCTTGCTGTTCGGATCGCCCTGCGCGGCGTCGAGAATGGCCTTGGTCCGTTCGCGGGACAGATCGTCCAGCGTGTTGAAAGCGCCGTAATTGGACTTGTCGGCGGGGATGGGCGTGTTCTTCGCCCAGCTACCGTTGGCGTAGTCGTAGAAATCGTCGCCGGGCTTCACCGACCTGTCCATGCCGGCGCTGTCGAAGCCGTAGCTGCCATAGGTGGGCTTTGCGGCGGGGTCGGTCGTCTGACCGGTCTGGGCCACGGACGCGCCTGCGGCCAGCGCAACTGCCGCCGCGCCGAGGAGGAGATATTTCATCAAAGCTTTCCCTTGCTTTATGCGATGCAGGGAATTGAGCGCTTCGAAGCGAGGATGTCCATGTCGTTTGTCGAAAAACTTGGGCGTTTTCCGCTTTGCCTCACCGGTCTTTAGCCGGGCAGACGGATCGATGCTGCGAAAGCCGTCCGCAACTGCCCCGCATCCAGCGGATCGAGACAGGGCAGGCGGCCAAGGCTGGGCACCTGGCCCAGCAGCGGAACGATCCGTTCATTTTCCTCATGCGGTTCGCCGATGAAGACGATGCCGGCGATGGGGATGGCCCGCGCCCGCAGGGCCTCCAGGCTGAGCAGGCTGTGGTTGATGGTGCCAAGCCCCGTCCGCGCGCAAAGGATCGCGGGCAGGCCCCAATGCGCGAACAGGTCGATCATCAGCATCCTGTCGCTGACCGGCACCATCAGGCCGCCGGCGCCCTCGACCACCAGCGGGCCGTCCACCTTCGGCAGGGCAAGCCGGTCAAGCGCGATCTCCACCCCGTCGATCCGCGCCGCCAGATGGGGGGAGGCGGGCGTGGTGAGGCGATAGGCTTCGGGCAGGATATGCGCCGGAGGCAGGCCCGACAGCGCGGCGACCCGCTCCCTGTCGCCCTCCGGATCGACGCCCGCCTGCACCGGCTTCCAATAATGGGCGCCAAGGGCACCCGCCAGGCCGGCGGCAAAGACCGTCTTGCCGATGTCCGTATCGGTGCCCGTGACGATGAAGCCGCTCACGTCGCCACCCGCCGCAAAATGTCGCCCAGGGCGGCGATGTCGGCGCGCCCCACGTTCAGCGTCAGCGAGATGCGCAGCCGGCTGGTGCCCGGCGGCACCGTCGGCGGACGGATGCCGCGCACGTCGAAGCCGGCCTCCTGCAAGGCGGCGGCGGTGGCCATGGCGCGGCGGTCCTCGCCCAATATCACCGGCACGATCTGGCTGCGCGGGCTTGGCAGGCCGAGCGGCGCGCAGATATTCTCGCCCGCATCGACCATCAGCGTCTTCAGCCGCTCGCGCAGGTCGCCCGCCTGCTCGATCCGGTCCAGCGCGGCGGAGACCGCCACCGCCATCAGCGGCGACGGCGCGGTCGAGAAGATGAAGGCGCGCGCCCGGTTGATGAGGTAATCGATCAGAATGCGCGGCCCGCAGATCAGCGCGCCCTCCACGCCCATCGCCTTGCCGCAGGTGTGCAGCGTCACGACATTGTGCAGCCCGTCCAGCCCGGCCGACAGGCCCCGTCCGGAAGGGCCGAAGACGCCGGTGCCATGGGCCTCGTCCAGGATCAGCATGGCGTCATGCCTGGCCGCCAGCGTCGCGAGGTCGCCGAGCGGCGCCATGTCGCCGTCCATCGAATAGAGCGTTTCGACCGCGATCCACACCCGCCCCTTGCCGCCCTCCTGCCGCCAGGCGGCGATCAGGTCGGCAAAGCTTTGCACATCATTGTGGCGGGCGAAGACGGCCGCGGCCTTCGACATGCGGATGCCGTCATGGACGCTGGCGTGAATCAGCTCGTCCGCGACGATCAGGTCGCCGCGCTGCGGCAGGGTGGAGAACAGCGCCAGATTGGCGGCAAAGCCGTTGGCCATGAACAGCGCCGCCTGGGTCCGGAAGAAAGCGGCGGCCTTCGCCTCCAGCCCTTCATGTTCGGGCGCGTTGCCGCGCAGCAGGCGCGATCCGCCGGACCCCACCGGCACCCCGCGCGCCACGGCATCGGCCACGGCCTGACCGATGATCGGATCGCCCGCCAAGCCGAGATAGTCGTTGGAAGCGAAGTCGCGCCCGGCGCGAGGCGTCAGGCTGCGCAGGCGGCCGCGCTTTTCCAGCGCGGCGAGCTGCGAACGGAAGGGTTCGCTGGTCATGGCGCGGCCTATAGGCCCGCGGAGCGGGAGCGGGCAAGCCCGACCGCCGATCCGCCGTCCGGCTTTGGCACGGTGGGGCGGATAGCGGGCGTTCGCGTTCGGTTCAGGTGAACCGTGCCCCTGCCTTCGCGGGAGCACGGCGCATTATGAGAAAAGCTGAAAGGCAGAAACCACCCTATTCCGCCGGTTGCGCCGTCGCAGCGCGGTTGTCGCCGGGCTTGTAGGTCAGCAGGCGGCGGCCCAGGCGCGGGCCGACCCATTCCTCGATCCCCAGCGCCAGGCTGAATGTCGCGGGCACGATCACCAGCGTCAGCACGGTCGAGAGGATGAGCCCACCGATCACGGTGATGCCCATGGGCGCGCGCCATGCGCCGTCGCCGCCCAGCGACAGGGCCGTGGGCACCATCCCCGCCACCATCGCCACGGTGGTCATGACGATGGGCTGGGCGCGCTTGTGCCCGGCGTCGATGATCGCCTCCAGCTTCGGCACGCCCTTGCCCATCTCCTCCAGCGCGAAGTCGATGACGAGGATCGAGTTCTTGGCGACGATGCCCAGCAGCATCAGCAGGCCGATCAGCACGGGCATGGACACCGGATTGCCGGTCAGGTGCAGCGCCACCGCCCCGCCCAGCGGCGCCAGCAGCAGCGACCCCAGGTTGACGAACGGAGGCATCAGCCGCTTGTAGAGCAGCGTCAGCACCGCCAGCACCAGCATGATGCCGGAAATGACGGCGATGACGAAATTCTGGATCATCTCCGCCTGCCACTTGCTGTCGCCGGTATTCAGCTTCTGCACGCCCAGTATCTTGCCGGCGGCGATGGCCTTCATGGTCGGCAGGGCGTCGATCTTGGCCATGGCCTGGCTGGTCACGATGCCCGGCGCCAGGTCCGCGCCCACGACGATGCGGCGGATCTGGTTGTAGCGGCGGATCTGCGTCGGGCCCGCGCCGAATTCTATGTCGGCCACGACCTTCAGCGGTACGGACCCGCCGCTGACCGTGGGCACCGGCATGTTCTGGATCGTCGCAAGGTCGCGCCGGCTGTTTTCCGCGACCGCCACGCGGATCGGAATCTGCCGGTCGGACAGCGAGAATTTGGCGCTGTTCTGGTCGATGTCGCCGATCGTCGCGACGCGGATCGTCTGGCTGAGCGCGGCGGTGGTGACGCCCAGGCTGGCGGCCAGGTCGAAGCGCGGCTTGATGACGATTTCCGGCCGGTTCATGTCGCCCGCCACCCGCGGCGCACGGATTTCATGGATGCCCGCCATTTCCGCCACCAGCCTGTTGGCGGTTTCCTCCAGCTTCACCGGATCGTCGCTGCCGAACATGATGATGATGTCGCGGCCGAAGCCGCCGCCCGATTGCGACTGGAAATTGACGCGGGCGTCGGCCACCTGCTGGAATTTGGGCGCGACCTTGCGTTCCCATTCGACGGAGGAGATGGGCCGGTCCTTCCTCAATGTCAGGAAGATGTCGGCGCCCGTCGTCTGGATGTCGGCAAAGGCGGCCTCTACCATATCCTTGTCGGCGGCGAGCATGTCCGCGACCTTGCGCGTGATCGCCGTCGTCTGTTGCAGGGTGCTGCCGGGCACGGTTTCGATCTTCACCTGGCTGAAATCGGTGTCGATCGTCGGCTGGAACGACATGGGCAGCGTGCCGAAGGCGAAGATCGTGGCGACAAAGGCCAGGAAACCCATGCCCAGCGTCCAGATGCGGTGGTCGCGAATCCAGGCGGTGAAGCGGGCCATGCCGCCACGGGCGCGATGGGCGACGGCCTTGCGCTCGTCCAGCGACCAGCGCAGCACGGCCATATAGGCGTCCATCAGCCAGCCCTCGCCATGGCTTTCCTGGCCATGCGCCTTCAGGAAATAGGCCGCGATCATCGGCGTGATCAGGCGCGCGACGGCCAGGCTGAGCAGCACCGCGACCACCACGGTCATGCCGAACTGAATGAAGAACTGGCCCGAAATGCCCGGCATCAGCGCGACGGGCAGGAACACCGCGACGATCGCCATGGTGGTCGCCAGCACCGCGAGGCCGATTTCGTCGGCGGCGTCGATGGAGGCCTGATAGGCGCTTTTGCCCATGCGCATGTGGCGCACGATATTCTCGATCTCGACAATGGCGTCGTCGACCAGCACGCCCGCCACCAGGCTGAGCGCCAGCAGCGAGATGCCGTTCAGCGTGAAGCCCATCATGTCCATGAACCAGAAGGCCGGGATCGCGGACAGCGGAATGGCGAGCGCGGAGATCATGGTCGCGCGCCAGTCGCGCAGGAACAGGAAGACGATGACGACGGCCAGCACCGCGCCCTCGATCATCGCCTGCATGGCGCTGTGATACTGGCCCTTGGTATATTCGACGCTGGTGTAGAGCTGCTTGTACTGGACCTTCGGATTTTCCTTCCGGAGCTGGTCCAGCACCTTCATCGCCTCGTCGAAGACGGTGACGTCGGACGATCCCTTGGCCTTTTCCATGCTGAAGCTGGTCACCTGCCGCCCGTTCATCAGGGACAGCGAACGCTGTTCGGCATACATGTCGCGCACGTCGGCCAGATCGGCCAGCTTGACGGTGCGGCCGCCGGAAATGGCGATCTGGGTCTGGCCCAGGGCATAGGCGTCGCGGGCGTTGCCGAGCACGCGGATCGCCTGTTCGGCGCCCGCGATTTCGGTGCGGCCGCCCGCCGCGTTGAGGTTCACCTGCTGAAGCTGCTGGTTGACCTGGGACGCCGTGATGCCATGCGACTGCAGCTTGGCCGGGTCCAAGATGACGCGGATTTCGCGGGACACGCCGCCGCCGCGCTTGACCGCCGCCATGCCCGGCACGGCCAGCAGCCGCTTCGCCACCGTATTGTCGACATACCAGGACAGCTCCTCCAGCGTCATGTCGGTCGCTTCGGCGCTGAAATAGGCGATAGGCCCGCCGTCGATGTCCACCCGGCTGACCTGCGGCTCCAATATCCCTTCGGGCAGGTCGCTGCGGATCTGGTCGACGGCGTTCTTCACATCGTTGACGGCGCGGTCGACGGGCGTGCCGATCTGGAACTGCACATTGGTGTTGGATTCGCCCTCCGACACCCAGGAAGTGATCTCGTCCACGCCGCTGATGCCGCGCACTGCGGCCTCGACGCGCTGCGTCACCTGCGTCTCCAGCTCTGTCGGCGCGGCGCCGGGCTGGCGCACGACGACGCTGGCCATGGGGAAGCTGACGTCGGGATTCTGGTTGACGTCCATCCGGCTGAAGCTGACCAGGCCGGCCAGCAGCAGCGCGACGAACAGGACGATCGGCGACACCGGGTTGCGGATGGCCCAGGCGGAGATATTACGAAAACTCATGACGGCTTCCTCGCCTGCCGGTGGATGCGCCGGTCAGACGCATCCCGCCGCTTCATTTCGACTTGCCGGCTTCCGGCTTCACCTTCTGCCCCGGCGTCAGGAACGCGCCGGCCGAAGCCACGATGCGTTCGTCGCCGTTGAGGCCGTTCAGGATCGACACGCCCGCATCGGTCACCTGACCGATCTTGACGTCGCGCCGCTGCACCTCGTCCCGGCCGTTGACGACATAGACGAAATTGCCCTTCTCGTCGCTCTGCACCGCCGATTCCGGCAGCATCGGCGCGGAGCCGGTGCCGCTGACGATCGCGGCGGATGCGAAGCCGCCCGGACGGATCGCCGGATTATAGGGGATGGCGATGCGGGCGATGCCCTGCCGGGTCTGATTGTCGACCACCGGCGACACCTGCCAGACGCGCCCGGCAAATTGCGCCGTGCCGCCGACCGGGGTCACGGTGGCGCTGTTGCCCGGACGGATCGCGGCCAGATCGCCCTCGCTGACCTGGGCCAGCATCTCCATCTCCCCGCCCTTCGCCATGCGGAACAGCACGGCGCTGCCCGAACTCACGATCTGGCCAGGTTCCACCGCGCGGGTCAGCACCAGGCCCGCGGCGGGCGCGCGGATGTCGAGGCGGCCAGTGCGAGCGCGCTGTTCGGCCAGCTGCGCGACGGCGACGCTGACGCGGGCATTGGCGGCGTCGCGGGTGGCGGTGCGCTGGTCGATGTCGGCCTGGCTGATGAAGCCGCGCGACACCAGCGCCCGGGCGCGGTCGAGCTGCGCCTGCGCCAGCTTGGCGTCGGCGCGGTTGACCTCCACCTGCGCGGCGAGGGAGCGGATCTGCTCGGTCTGGACGGAGCGTTCGACCGTCGCCAGCACCTGGCCGGCGCGCACCCAGTCGCCCGGCTGGACCAGCACGCGCGTCACCGCGCCGCCTTCCCCGACCACGCCCACCGGCATCTCCACCCGCGCCGCGAGCGATCCGGTGGCGCTGACGGTGTTGGATACGGTCGACCGGCCCGGGCTGATCACCGTCACGACCGGCGCCTGCACGGCGCCGGCGGGCGCCTCCGCCCCTTTGCCGTGCATGCTGACCCAGGTGGCGGCGGCGATCAGGATGATCGCGATCACGGCGCCGATCGTCAGCCGACGGCGCCAGACGGAGCGTTCCTCCTGCTCGCCAAGGACATTTGCCGGAGCGTCGCCGACCAATGAAGTTTCGTAATTCATCCTGAACCCATCTTTCGGCCATAGGCGCCGTTCGGGTGCTGTATTATATGAATACATCACCCGGCTCAAGCCCCCATTATCACGGCGGTGCGGAGGACGGCAAAGCCCTTCCGTCGTACCTGCTGGCCCTTGCCAAAGCGGCGCGACTATGGCGCTATGCCCTGTATGGCGGCTGGAGGGCGGCGATGGAATTGCTCGGATGGATCATGGTCGGCCTGTTCGCGGGCGCCATCGCGCGGCTGGTCATGCCCGGGCGCGATCCGGGCGGCTGCGTCGTCACCATATTGCTGGGCATCGCCGGCGCGCTGCTGGCGGGCTATGTCGGGCGGCTGCTGGGCGTCTATGCGCCCGGCGAGCAGGCGAGCTTCATCGCGGCGGTGCTGGGGGCGATCGGCGTGCTGGCGCTCTATCGCTTCTTCTCCGGGCGGGGCTGAACGCAAAAAAGGGCCGCGCCCTTTCGGAGCACGGCCCTTTTGATCGTCTCCGGCGCTGTTTAGCGGACCGAACCGCGACGGACCAGATTAACGATCGCGAGCAGGATGATGGCGCCGACCAGCGACACGAGGAAGCTGTAAAGCGTCAGGCCGTCATTGATCGAACCGCCGCTGAAGATCAGGCCGCCGATGAACGCGCCGACGATGCCGACGACGATGTTCAGCAGGATGCCCTGTTGTGCGTCGGTCCGCATGACCATGCTGGCAAGCCAGCCGATGATGCCGCCGACAACGAGCCACAAGATGATGCCCATTTCTCACTCTCCTTGGACCATAGCCCCTTTCGGGTGGGCTGATCTGTTCAACGGAGAAGTCGGCGTTACGTTCCCTTTCGCACTTGACAAAGAAGAAGGCCGCCGGATGACATATCCGGCGGCCTTCCTGTGCGACCCTTCATTGCTGAAACGGATGATCAGTATTTCTGCTGCCGTTCGTAGAGGGACTTGTAATATTGGATGCGCGTCACGCGCAGGCCGTGCATGCCCGAACGGTCGACGGCGCGCTGCCAGCTCGCAAATTCCTCCAGCGTCAGCGAATAGCGCGCGCAGGCTTCGTCCACGGTCAGCAGGCCGCCGTTCACGGCCGCCACGACTTCAGCCTTGCGGCGCACGACCCAGCGAGTCGTATCGACGGGCGGCAGGCTTTCCAGAGTCAGGGGTTCTCCCAGCGGCCCGACGACCTGTGCAGGTCTGATTTTCTGGTTTTCGATCATTATCACCCTCAATAAGCGGCACTGGCGTTGCCGATTTCAGCAGTGCTTGCCTGTTTGCGCTTCAAGCCCTGAACAGGCCCTAAAGCGCCACGGTAAACGCCCCCTTCATCATCCTTTCCCCACCTTTAAACGGTTCGCGATCAACGGGTTAAAGCTGCCCGCGAGCCCCACGGCCTCGATCTTGCCGCCGGAACGTGGCGCGAGAATATCGGCCAGTTCCTGAACCCAGTCTCCCTCGATCTCCTGCCCCCGCAGGACGCCTGCGACCGCCTGCGCGGTGGGGCTGGCCGCCTGCGCCGCCGCCGAAGCGGCCCGCAAGGACGGCCAGACCGGCACGCGCCGCCGGCCCGAAGGCTTGACGAAGCCGGCCTTGAGCCCGCCCGTCCTGAGGAATCCCAGATCCATGGGAGAGCGGTTTACGGAGCAAAGGATAAGGTCCGGTAAATTTGCCCCCAAAATGGGGTATGGAATGCGACGAAACGTTGAATTCGTCTGGCACCCCGAAGGGCGGGCGACTATATGCGCGCGCATGCAGCCCCAGTTCCAGCTCAACGAGCCGCTCGATGCGCGGCGCATCGTCGTCGCCATGTCCGGCGGCGTGGACAGCAGCGTCGTCGCCGCGCTCGCCGCGCGCACGGGGGCGGAGACCATCGGCGTCACGCTCCAGCTCTACGATCATGGCGCGGCGGTCGGGCGGACGGGAAGCTGCTGCGCCGGGCAGGACATACGCGACGCGCGGGCGGTCGCGGACCGCATCGGCATCGCCCATTATGTCTTTGATTATGAAAGCCGGTTCCGGGATTCGGTGATCGCTGATTTTGCCGACGAATATATGGCCGGGCGCACGCCCATCCCCTGCGTGAAGTGCAATATGGGGGTGAAGTTCACCGATCTGTTTGCAATAGCCCGCGATCTGGGCGCCGACTGCCTGGCCACCGGCCATTATGTGCGTCGGGTGGAGGGAGCGCAGGGCGCCGAACTGCATCGCGCCGCCGATCCGGCGCGGGACCAGAGCTATTTCCTGTTCGCCACGACTCAGGCGCAGCTCGACTATCTGCGCTTCCCGTTGGGCGGCCTGCCCAAGCCGCAGGTGCGGGAGATCGCGGCCGAACTGGGCCTGTCGGTGGCGATGAAGCCCGACAGCCAGGACATCTGCTTCGTGCCGGACGGCGACTATGCGAAGATCGTGCGCAAGCTGCGGCCGGATGCCGATGAGGGCGGCGACATCGTCCATATCGACGGCCGCGTGATGGGCACGCACAAGGGGATGATCCACTATACCGTCGGCCAGCGCAAAGGGCTGGAGATCGGCGGCCAGGCCGAACCGCTCTATGTCGTGCGGCTGGATGCGCAGGCGCGGCGGGTGATCGTCGGGCCGAAGGCGGCGCTCGCGGTTTCGGCGGCAAGGCTGAGCGACATCAACTGGCTGGGCGGGGATTTTTCCGGGCCCTTGACGGCCAAGGTGCGCTCCATGGCCAAACCCGTCCCGGCCCGGCTGGAGGGCGAGCGGCTGGTCTTCGACGCGCCCGAATATGGCGTCGCGCCCGGGCAGGCGGCGGTGCTCTATGCCGGGGACCGGGTGCTGGGCGGCGGCTGGATCGCCGCGACGGAAGCGGCGCTGGCGGAGGCGGCGTAGATAGCCCGGCGCGTTCCTGCGCACGCAAGTGCCGCGCTTGCCGGAACCAGCGCCACCTTGCCCTTTCCCGCCTCGCCCAGTAAGGCCCGCGCGTCATGACTCGTCCGCTCACCTTCGCCATTCCCAAGGGCCGCATCCTCGATGAGGCGCTGCCCCTGCTTGCCAAAGCCGGTATCGAGCCGGAGACGGAATTCCATGACAAGAAGAGCCGCGCGCTGCGCTTCGCCACCAATCGGCCGGACGTGGCGATCATCCGCGTGCGCGCCTTCGACGTGGCGACCTTCGTCGCGCATGGCGCGGCGCAGATCGGCATCGTCGGATCGGACGTGCTGGAAGAGTTCGACTATTCGGAAATCTATGCGCCCGTCGACCTCGACATGGGGCATTGCCGCCTGTCGGTGGCGGAACCCGAAGGTCTTGCCGACGAGGACGAAGCGGCGATGAGCCATGTGCGCGTGGCGACCAAATATCCCCACCTGACGCGCAAATATTATGAGGCGCGTGGCATTCAGGCGGAATGCGTGAAGCTGAACGGCGCGATGGAGCTGGCCCCTTCGCTGGGCCTGTCGCGGCGGATCGTGGACCTTGTGTCCTCGGGCGCGACGCTGAAGGCCAATGGGCTGGTGGAAACCAATGTCATCATGCAGGTGTCGGCGCGGCTGATCGTCAATCGCGCCGCGTTCAAGATGCGATCGGCGGAACTGACGCCGCTGGTGGATGCCTTCCGCAAGGCCGTGGGGGTCAAGGATGCGGCGTGATCCCTTCACCGTCGTTCGCGCGCAGGTGGGAACCCGTCTCCCGCACGTTGCGCTTGGTGCGTCTTATGGGAGATGGATCCCCGCCTCCGCGGGGATGACGGAAGGAGGTTGGGGCCTATGAACTTCCGCCTTTCCACCGCCGACAGCGATTTCGCAGCCGCCTTCGCCGCCCTGGTCGATGCCCGGCGCGAGGCCGATGAGGATGTGTCGCGCGACGTCACCGCGATCCTGAAGCGCGTGCGCGCCCAGGGCGATACGGCGCTGGCCGACTATACCAGCCGTTTCGATCGGCATGATTTGAACGTCAGCGGCTGGGCGGTCGAACCCGCCGAATGCCGCAAGGCGCTGGACGGTCTTTCGACCGAATTGCGCGACGCGCTGGAACTCGCGGCGGCGCGCATCGCGGCCTATCATGAAAAGCAGAAGCCGCAGGACAGCGACAGCGTGGACGCGGCGGGCGTCCGTCTCGGCGCGCGCTGGAATGCGGTGGATGCGGCTGGACTGTACGTGCCGGGCGGGCGGGCAGCCTATCCCAGTTCGCTGCTGATGAACGTCATCCCCGCCAGGGTCGCGGGCGTCGAGCGCATCGCCATGGTCACGCCCACCCCCCATGGCGAGATCAACCCGCTGGTGCTGGCCGCGGCCGCCATCGCCGGGATCGAGGAGATCTGGCGCGTCGGTGGGGCGCAGGCGGTGGCGGCGCTGGCCTATGGCACGGACCGGATCAGGCCGGTCGACGTCATCACCGGCCCCGGCAACGCCTGGGTGGCGGAGGCGAAGCGCCAGCTTTACGGCGTGGTCGGCATCGACATGGTCGCGGGTCCGTCGGAGATCGTCGTGGTGGCCGACGGCAAGAACAATCCCGACTGGATCGCCGCCGACCTGCTCAGCCAGTCGGAGCATGACCCGACCAGCCAGTCGATCCTGTTCACCGACGACGCGGCCTTTGCCGATGCGGTGGCGGCGGCGGTGGAGCGGCGCCTGCCCCTGCTCGCCACGCAGGCGGTCGCGACCGCGAGCTGGAACGCCAATGGCGCGATCATCGTCGTGCGCGACTTCGAGGAAGCCATGCCGCTGGTCGACCGCCTCGCCGCCGAGCATCTGGAACTGGCGGTCGACGATCCCGACGCGCTCTTCAAGCAGGTGCGCCATGCCGGTTCCGTCTTCCTGGGCCGGATGACGCCGGAAGCGGTGGGCGATTATGTCGCCGGGCCGAACCATGTGCTGCCGACCGGCCGCCGGGCGCGATTCTCCTCCGGCCTTTCGGTGCTGGATTTCATGAAGCGCACCAGCTTCCTCAGCCTCAACCAGAGCAGCATCGACGCCATCGGCCCCGCCGCCTTCGCGCTGGCGGAGGCGGAGGGGCTTCCGGCCCATGCGGCTTCGGTGGCGCTGCGTTTGAAATAATTTCCCCTTCACTGCGTTCGGCAAAGGGCTTCGACAGGCTCAGCCCGAACGGTTATGGAAAGACTATGAACGACCGCTCCAAATCCCGCTCCGCCGCGCGCCTCGCCGCGGTGCAGGCGCTCTACCAGCTTGAGATGGAGGGCACGCCGCTCCACCTGTTGCTGCATGAATTCCACCAGCACCGCCTGGGCGCGACTATAGAGGATGTCACCTATGCGCAGGCGGAGGAAAGCTTCTTCGACGATGTCGTGCAGGGCGTGGACCGGCGGCGCGAGGAGATTGACGGGCTGATCGTGGCGCGGCTCTCCAAGGGCTGGAGCCTGGAGCGGCTCGACAAGCCGATGCGGCAGATCCTGCGCGCCGGCACCTATGAACTGCTCGCCCGCAAGGATGTGGCGACCGGCACGGTGATCAGCGAATATGTCGACGTCGCCCATGCCTTCTACGACAAGCGCGAGGCGGGTTTCGTGAACGGGCTGCTGGACGCCGTGGCCAAGGACGTGCGGAAATAGGAACAGAAAATATCCGTTCGGGCTGAGCTTGTCGAAGCCCCTCACTTCCTTAAAAAGGAGAAAAAGCCGTTGGCTTCGCCGGCCTTCGGCTCGACAAGCTCAGGGTGAACGGATTTCATTTCAATGTCCGCTGAATCCCGTTTCCTGACCCTTCTCCGCCTGCTGGCGAACGATCCCGCCGCCCGGGGCTTGCGGGACGATGTGGCGGTCCTCGAAATCGGCAGCGCCCGCCTGATCCTCACCAGCGATACGATGGTGGAGGGGGTGCATTATCTGCCGGCCGATCCGCCCGCGGATATCGGCTGGAAACTGGCCGCCGTGAACCTGTCCGACCTCGCTGCCAAGGGCGCGAAGCCGGTCGGCTGCCTGCTCAACTATGCGCTGTCCGGCGACGACGCCTGGGACGCGGCTTTCCTTGAAGGATTGGGCGAGGCGCTTGGCCGCCATGCCATGCCCTTGCTGGGCGGCGACACGGTGCAGATGCCCCGGGGCGCCCCGCGCAGCTACAGCCTGACCGCGCTGGGCGAAGCGACCGGCCCGATCCCGGCGCGGAGCGGCGCGAAGGCCGGCGACCGGCTCTATCTGACCGGTCCTGTCGGGGATGCGGGCGTGGGCCTCGACCTGCTCAGGAACATGCCCGGCGCTTCGGGGCCGCTGGTGGAGGCCTATCGCCGCCCGCGTCCGCGTCTGGCGGAGGGCGCGCTGCTCGCCCGCCATGTCCATGCGATGATGGACGTGTCCGACGGCCTGCTGATCGACGCCGCCCGCATGGCGGAGGCGAGCGGCCTTGCCGTCACCATCGACCATATCCCGCTCTCCCCCGCGCTGGAGGCGACGCGCGGGGCCAGCAACGCCGTTCAGATCGCTGCGGCTCGGGCGGGGGACGATTATGAACTGCTCTTCGCCCTTCCCGCCGCGGTGAAGCCGCCCGTGCGCGCCATACCCGTCGGCCGCCTCGCCAAGGGCGGGGGACTGACGCTGACGATAGACGGCGTGGCGATCCCGCTGCCGGACCGGCTCGGCTGGGAACATGGCTGATTTGCCTTAATATCGTAACGGGTTGACGCGCGCCGTCCGCCCTGTAGCTTCACCCCCGACCTTTCTCAGCCCGGTAGGACCGCATGATGTGCGTGAGCTACGATGCTGATTGACGCGGTGCCCGACGCCGGAAGCGCATGTTCCGGCCGCCCGCCCTTACGCCCTTCGCCCGCCCGTCATTCCCTGCGGAGCGGCCGATGACAGGCATAACAGGGGGAGAGGAACATCCATGCAGATTGTCACGATTGCCATAGGGTGCGGCCTGCTGGCCGTGCTCTACGGCCTCATCACCAGTCGACAGGTGCTGGCGGCGTCCGCCGGCAATGAAACCATGCAACAGATTGCGGGCGCGATTCAGGAGGGGGCGAAGGCCTATCTCGGCCGCCAATATACGACCATCGCCATGGTCGGCGTCGTCGTCGCGGCGCTGGTCTTCTTCTTCCTTGGCGTGACATCGGCGGTCGGCTTCCTGATCGGCGCGATCCTGTCGGGGGCGGCGGGCTTCATCGGCATGAACATCTCGGTCCGCGCCAATGTCCGCACGGCGGAGGCCGCGCGCGGCACGCTGCAAAGCGGGTTGACCGTCGCCTTCCGGGCGGGCGCGATCACCGGCATGCTGGTGGCGGGTCTGGCCCTGCTCGCGATCAGCGTCTTCTTCTGGTATCTGACCGGACCCGCGGGCCATGCGCCCGACGACCGGATCGTGATCGACTCCCTCGTCGCGCTGGCCTTCGGCGCCAGCCTCATCTCCATCTTCGCGCGGCTTGGCGGCGGCATCTTCACCAAGGCGGCCGATGTCGGCGCGGACCTGGTCGGCAAGGTGGAAGCGGGCATTCCGGAGGACGATCCCCGCAACCCCGCCGTCATCGCGGACAATGTCGGCGACAATGTCGGCGACTGCGCGGGCATGGCGGCCGACCTGTTCGAAACCTATGTGGTGACGGTCGGCGCGACCATGGTGCTGACCGCGCTGCTGGTGACGGGCGTCGACAACGCCTTCCTGATGCGCCTGATGTCATTGCCGCTGATCGTCGGCGGGGTATGCATCATCACCTCGATCATCGGCACCTATATGGTGCGGCTGGGCGCGAGCCAGTCGATCATGGGCGCGCTCTACAAGGGGTTCTGGACCACCGCGATCCTGTCCATCCCGGCGCTCTATGCCGTGACGCAGTTCGCGCTGGGCGACCTCAACGCCCGTTTCGGTACCGATCTGGACGGCGCGGGGGGGTATACCGGCATGGCGCTGTTCTGGGCGATGATGGTCGGCCTCGCGGTCACGGGCCTGATCGTCTGGATCACCGAATATTATACCGGCACCAACTACCGTCCGGTGCGCAGCATCGCCCGCGCGTCGGAAACCGGCCATGGCACCAACGTCATCCAGGGGCTGGCCGTCAGTCTGGAGGCGACGGCCCTGCCGACGCTGGTGATCGTCGTGGGCATCATCGTCGCCTATCAGCTTGCGGGCCTGATCGGCATCGCCTTCGCCGCGACCGCGATGCTGGCGCTTGCCGGGATGGTGGTGGCGCTGGATGCCTATGGCCCCGTCACCGACAATGCGGGCGGCATCGCGGAAATGTCGCATCTCGACGACAGCGTGCGGGTCAAGACCGATGCGCTCGACGCCGTGGGCAACACCACGAAGGCGGTGACGAAGGGCTATGCCATCGGATCGGCGGGCCTGGCCGCGCTGGTGCTGTTCGGCGCCTATACGGAGGATCTGAAATTCTACAACTCGGCTCTCGGCCTGACCGAGCCGGTCGATTTCAGCCTCTCCAACCCCTATGTCATCGTCGGCCTGCTGCTGGGCGCGCTGCTGCCCTATCTGTTCGGCGCGATGGGCATGACGGCGGTGGGCCGCGCGGCGGGCGACGTGGTCAAGGACGTGCGCGACCAGTTCGCCACCAACAAGGGGATCATGGAGGGCACCTCGCGTCCCGATTATGCCCGTACGGTGGACCTCGTCACCCGCGCCGCGATCAAGGAGATGATCGTCCCCAGCCTGCTGCCGGTGCTGGCGCCGATTTTCGTCTATTTCGCGATCTCCGCGGTGGCTGGCACGCCCAACGGCTTTGCGGCCCTGGGCGCGTTGCTGCTGGGCGTCATCGTCTCCGGCCTGTTCGTCGCGCTGTCCATGACCTCCGGCGGCGGGGCCTGGGACAATGCCAAGAAATATATCGAGGACGGCCATCATGGCGGCAAGGGCAGCGAAGCCCATAAGGCGGCCGTGACCGGCGATACGGTGGGCGATCCCTACAAGGACACGGCTGGCCCCGCGGTCAATCCGATGATCAAGATCACCAACATCGTCGCCCTGCTGCTGCTGGCCGCCCTGGCGCACGGCGCGTAATGCCCCGTTAAAAAAGGGAAAGACAGGAAAATGGCTCCGCCCTATAGAAAGGCGGGGCCATTATATTATGGGGGTAAGATTGAGGGGGCTTTCTGTCGTCGCGGGCATGGCGCTCGCGCAGCTTTGCGTGTCGGCCAGTGCGCAAATGGCGCCTGTACCGCGCAAGGAATGGCCGATCGAGGCCTTTGCCGAACTGCCGATGATGGTGGAACCGCAACTCTCGCCCGATGGGATGCGCCTCGCCGCCAGGGTGTCGCGCAATGGCGAACTGCTGCTGATGATCGCCTCCATCATCGAAGAGCCCAACCGTATCCGCACCCTGCAACTGGGGGAAAACGATCTCAACTGGTGGCGTTGGGTCAATGACGACTGGCTGATCGCGGGCATAGGCAGCGAAACCAACGTCCAGGGCATGCCCTGGTCGATCAGCCGCGTCGTCAGCATCAAGCGCGACGGGTCGAAGATCAACCTGCTGGCCAAGAATGTGGCGGCGCAGAATGGCGATGACGTCATCTGGGTCGCCCGCGATGGCACGCCGCGCATCCTGCTCGCCTATCAATCGTCCATCTTCGGCAGTGAACTCGGCTTCTGGCCGCAGGTGGACGAGGTGGATGTCGCCACCGGCAAGATGCGCCCGGTGGTGCAGTCGCGCCAGAATGTCATGTCCTGGTATGCCGATGCGACCGGCACGGTGCGCATGGGTGTGGGCTATGACGATGCCACGCGCATGTCGAAGCTGCTCTATCGCGTCGACGGCCGGTCCGGTTTCCGCACGATCGACCGGGCGAATCGCCGCCGCGACGAATCCATGGTCGTGCCGCTGCTGTTCACGGCCGATCCGGGCAAGGCGATTGCCAGCGATGATCATGAGGGTACTGACGCGCTGTACGAATATGACCTGACAAGGCTGGAACTGGGCAAGAAGATTTTCGCCGCGCCCGGCTTCGACATAGACGGGATCGAACGCGACACCGCCGGCACCGGCCTCGCCGGGGTGCGCTATACCGCCGAAGGACCGGGGGTGCACTGGTTCGACGAGGGGTTGGCGAAGATCCAGGCCGACATCGACAAGGCGGTGGGCGCCCATCGCCGCGCCCGGATCGTGTCCACCAGCCGGGATCATCAGCGCATGATCGTTCACGTCGGCAGCGCGGACCAGCCGGGCACCTATTATTATTACGACACCGCCGCCGGCGCGATGAGCATCCTGTCGAAGATCAGCGAAAATTTCGGGCCCGGCGTCCATCTCTCCCCGGTCAGGACGATCCGTTACAAGGCGCGCGACGGGCTGGAGATCGCGGCGGTGCTGACCGTGCCGGCGGGCAAGGACCCCAAGGGTCTGCCGTTGATCCTGATGCCGCATGGCGGCCCCTTCGCACGGGACAGCGAGGAATGGGACTGGTGGGTGCAGTTCCTGGCCTATCGCGGCTATGCGGTGCTGCAGCCCAATTATCGCGGCTCCTCCGGCTATGGCACCGCCTTTGCGGACAAGGGCGAGGGGCAGTGGGGCCTTGCCATGCAGGACGACCTCAACGACGCGGTCGACTGGGCGGTGAAGGAAGGGATTGCCGATGCGAAGCGCGTCTGCATCGTCGGCGCCTCCTATGGCGGCTATGCGGCGATGCGCGGCGCACAGCGCGACGGCGCGCGCTATCGCTGCGCGGTCTCCTATGCCGGCGTGTCGGACCTCTCGGCCATGATGCGCTATGACCGCCGCTTCCTCAATCATGGTTCGCGCAAGGACTGGATGAAGGAGCAGGCGCCCGATTTCGCCGCCGTTTCTCCGATCAATTTCGCCGCGCAATTCTCAACGCCGATCCTGCTGATGCATGGCAGGAAGGACCGGCGGGTGCAGGTGAACCAGTCGCGCGAAATGGCGGAGAAGCTGAAGGCGGCGGGCAAGGTCGCCGGACGCGACTATATCTATGTCGAACAGCCTTTGGCCGACCATTTCTTTTCCCGCCAGGCCGATCGGCTGGAATTCCTCCAACGGCTCGACGTCTTTTTGAAGGACCATAATCCGGCCTGAAACCGGGCCTGCGACGCCGAACCGCGCGCTATAGCGGGTCGAACGGTTCGGCGTCGGGCGAGATTGTCATAAATTAGAAATGAGATAGTCACATGAATGTAACGCATCGGTCATAGTTCGCCCGCGTCCGCCACGATGGCGAGGGGAGATTGACTTCATGCGACTGACCCACAAGCTGCTGCCCGCGCTTGCCCTGCTGGCCGTCCCGGCCGTGGCGCATGCCAGCGAGGACGAACAGCTCTGGACCACAGCGAACGCGACGGTGAAGCTGAGCGATCATTGGCGCTTTTCGCAAGAGGTCGTCGCCCGGTTCAGCAACGATCGCGACGGGCTGTACGAGGTCGAGATGAATTCGCTGGTCGGCTACAGGATCGGCAAGAAGGTGACGGTCTGGGCGGGCTATACCCATGACCCGCAATATGACGCCGGCCATTTTTCCGTGATGGAGCATCGCGGGCGGCAGCAGGTCACCTTCGACAATATCGTGAAGATCGGGCCCGGCCAGCTCAGCGCGCGCCTCCGGCTGGAGGAGCGCTGGCGCGAGGGGATCGACGGCACCGCCTGGCGGCTGCGTCCCTATGTCAAATATGTGCTGCCGTTCAGGGAAGGCGGCAAGACCGCGCTGCTCCTCAGCCATGAGAGCTTCATCGACTTCAACACCACCAATTTCCAGCGGGTGCAGGGGGAGGAGCGGATGCGCAACCTGATCGCCATCACCACCCCCGTGGCGAAGAATGTGAATGCGGAGATCGGCTATCTGCACCAGCACGGCTTCCGCCCGGACGCTGACGACAGCAATGACAATGTCGCGTCCTTCTCGCTGAACTTCTCCTTCTGATCTGCGGCGCGGGGGTGCGATCGAACCGCATCTCCGCGCGGAAAGCCGGAAAAGCCGAGGGTTGAGGACCGCACCATAGTCTCGGACATTCTCCCTCGTCGCCATCGTGGCTCAAATGGCTCAATATTGTCCCCAATAAGACCCTCCCTTCGTGCCTTACCCCATCGGAATCCGGCCACTGACTTCTCAGGAACACGGTGCATTTGACCGTAGCAAATGGCCAGTTATGTACGTTCGCACTTCCCCTCGCCTTCAGGGGAGAGTGGGGCTTAGCATCCACTTTCCACCCAATATCAACCTGCGCGCTCTACCCTAGGCCGAGCGCCGTCGCCGTCCAGTAGGTAAGGCCCGCCGCGACATAGGCCAGGATGAACAGATAGCCGATCATGAACAGCGGCCATTTCCAGCCGTTGGTCTCGCGCCGCGTCACCGCGATGGTGGAGATGCACTGGGGCGCGAAGACGAACCAGGCGAGGAAGGCGAGTGCGGTCGGCAGCGGCCAATTGTCCTTCAGCCGGTCGCCCAGGCTGCGTTCCAGCTTCGCTTCATCCTCGTCGGCGTCCAGCGAATAGACGGTGGCGAGCGCGGACACGGCCACTTCGCGCGCCGCCATGGCCGGGATCAGCGCGAGCGAGATGTCGCGGTTGAAGCCGATCGGCGCGAGTACTAGGTTGAGCCCGTTGGCGACACGTCCCGCGACCGAATAGTTGACCTGGCTGATGCCGCTATCTTCCGGCGCCTTGGGAAAGCTCAGCAGCACCCAGAGGATCACCGTCGAGGTGAAGATGATCGTGCCCGCGCGCTTGAGGAAGATCACCGCGCGCTGCCAAAGGCCAAGCAATATGTCCTGTGGGCGCGGCCATTGATATTTGGGCATCTCCATCAGGAAGCCGCCGCTCGCGCCCTTGGTGACGGTGCGGCGCAGCACCAGCGCGGCCAGCATCGCGCCGACGATGCCGGAAATGTAGAGGCAGAACAGTACCAGCCCCTGCAAGCCAATGCCGAGCGCCACCGTTCGGGCCGGGATGAAGGCGCCGATGATCACCGCATAGACCGGCAGGCGCGCCGAACAGGTCATCAGCGGCGCGATCAATATGGTGGTCAGCCGGTCCTTCGGGTCCGCGATGGTGCGGGTCGCCATGATTCCCGGCACCGCGCAGGCGAAGGAGGAGAGCAGCGGGATGAAGGCCCGCCCAGACAGCCCCACCTTGGCCATCAGCCCGTCCATCAGGAAGGCGGCGCGGACCATATAGCCGGTCGCCTCCAGCATCAGGATGAAGAAGAAGAGGATCAGGATCTGCGGCAGGAACACGATGACCGATCCAACGCCGTTCAGCACCCCGTCGACCAGGAAGGAACGCAGCAGCCCATCGGGCAGCGCGGCTGTCACGGCGTCGCTGGCGCTGGCGACAAAGCCCTCGATCATGGCGATCGGCGCTGCGGACCAGGCATAGACCGCCTGGAACATGATGAAGAGCAGCGCGAGCAGCAGGATCAGCCCCGCCACGGGATGCAGCGCCACCCGGTCGACAGCCGCGGTCAGCCGGCGGGAGGGGGTTTCGCGCACGATGGCCGCGCGGGCAATCCGGCGCGCTTCCCGGCGCAGCCCTTCGAAATCGCGCTGTTCGGCTGAAGCGCGGACCTTGCCTGCGCTGCCGTCGAGCATCGATTCCAGCTCCCCGCGCAGATGATCCAGGCCGCGCTTGCGCACCGCCACGGTGGAGATCACCGGCACGCCCAGTTCACGGGAGAGGATATGGGCGTCCAGTTCCAGCCCGTCGCGGGTGGCGAGATCGACCATGTTGAGCGCCACGATGGTCGGCAGACCAAGCGCGATCAGTTCCAGCGCGAAGCGGAGGTGATTGTCGAGATTGGACGCGTCGACCACCACGACCAGCGCGTCAGGCAGGCGCTCGCCCGCCTGCCTGCCCAATATGACGTCGCGCGTCACCTGTTCGTCGGGACTGGTGGGGTTGAGGCTGTAGGTGCCGGGCAGGTCGACCAGTTCGATCGGGCGGCCGTCCGACAGGGAAAAGCGGCCCGCCTTGCGCTCCACGGTGACGCCGGGATAATTGCCCAGCTTCTGCCGCGCCCCGGTCAGGGCGTTGAACAGGGCGCTCTTGCCGGCATTGGGATTGCCGACCAGCGCGATCAGCGGCAGGTTCGTCACAGATCGCTGTCCGAGGGGCCGGTGCGGACCGTGATGGCGGCGGCATGGTTGCGGCGCATGGCGATGGTCATGCGGCCGACCTTGCAGGCGATGGGCCCGCGGCCCAGCAACCCGCCATGGTGCAGCGCTTCCACGCTCGCGCCCTCGCACAGGCCGAATTCACGCAGCCTTTGCCCGTCGGACGCGGACAGCGCGTTCCAGTCGATCAGGTCCACATAAGCGGGTTGGCGCAGCGGCAGGTCGGTCAGGCGCAAGGGTAAGGCACTCGTCATTTACTTCTGCGAGTGACTATCAATACCGATTGGAAAAGGCCAGCGCGAATCGGTGCGGCGGCGCGGCAGATTATATGGCCGGGTAGCGCAGCCGCCCGATGAAGCGGGCGAAGCTCAGCCGTTCGCCGCCGCCAATGCCCTTCCACTGGGCCTTGGCGCGCTCGAAGCGCATCACGCCTTCGATCCGCCGCGCCAGGAAAGCGCGGGTTTCCGCCCAGTCATCGCTCTCATCATCGACGAAGACCAGCAGGGTCGCGGCATAAACCCCCGCCAGCGTCAGGCGCTTGCTGTAGTGATTGAGGTCCGTCGACTCGTCGCCCGCGGCGCGCCACATCACGTCCGCCGCGCGCCAGCCGAGTTTGGCGGCGCGGGCCGCGTTGCGGGGCATGGCCATGACCGCCTGCGCCCGGCGCAGCGCTTCCCGGTCGCGCGCGAGCAGGGTCAGGCGGCTTTCCACCAGCCGCGTTATGCGCTGGCGGATCGACAGGGCCGCCAGCTTCTCAGCCGGCAGCGCCTCCAGCATCCGCGCATCGATGCTTTCGAACCAGGCATCGATCATGTCCATCGCGCCCCCTGGAAAGGCCAGCGCGGCGATGTCGGCATCGATGCCGCACTGCTCCGCCGCCATGGCCACCGCTTCCCGGCGCCAGCCGTCGAAGGCGGCATGGCGGGGCAGGATCGGGGCGAGCGCGGCCCGCATTTCGTCGAGCGTCATGTCTTGATGCGTCGGGGTCATGGCCCGTTATTACGCCCCGCCGCGCAGGCGTACAAGCGCGCGGACGCATTAGCCGAGATGAAGGCGGGGAAAGCAAAACTTGGCGGCATGGCGGCGGCCAGGGTCTTGAAGCGGCTCGCCAGGCATCCTAGCTGGCTTTGGCAGGCAAGTCCCGTTGCAATCTGCAACTTTGAAAAGGGAGTATTTCATGGCGAATCTGTTCGAACCGGTACAACTCGGGGCGATCCATGCCCCCAATCGCGTGCTGATGGCGCCGCTCACGCGCGGCCGCGCGACACGCGACCATGTGCCGACGCCGATCATGGCGGACTATTATCGCCAGCGCGCTTCGGCGGGCCTCATCATCAGCGAGGCGACGGGCATTTCGCGGCAGGGGCTGGGATGGCCCTTCGCGCCGGGGCTGTGGTCGGAAGAGCAGGTTGAGGCCTGGCGGCCGGTGACGGAGGCCGTGCATGAGGCAGGCGGCCGGATCGTCGCGCAACTCTGGCATATGGGGCGCGTGGTGCACAGCAGCGTGACCGGCGAGCAGCCCGTCTCGGCCAGCGCCACCGCGGGACCGGGCGACGCGCACACCTATGAGGGCAAGAAGCCCTATGAACAGGCGCGGCCTTTGGCCATAGACGAAATTCCGGGCGTGATCGCGGATTATGTCCGCGCTGCCAAAAACGCCATCGCGGCCGGCTTCGACGGTGTACAGATCCATGCCGCGAACGGCTATCTGATCGACCAGTTCCTGCGCGACGGCAGCAACCATCGCGACGATATTTATGGCGGTTCGATCGAAAATCGCGTGCGCCTGCTGCGGGAGGTGACGCAGGCGGTGGCCGACGCCATCGGTGCGGACCGCGTGTCGGTGCGGCTGTCCCCCAATGGCGAGACGCAGGGCGTCGACGACAGCAATCCTTCCGCACTGTTCGCGGCGGCCGCGGACGTGCTGCAGCAGATCGGCATCGCCTTCCTGGAACTTCGGGAGCCGGGGCCGGACGGGTCCTTCGGCCGGACCGACGTGCCGCGCCAGTCGCCGGTCATCCGCCGGCATTTTTCCGGGCCGCTGATCCTGAACAGCGATTACGACCTGGAGCGGGCGCAGCGGGATCTGGACAGCGGTCTGGCAGACGGCGTGAGCTTCGGGCGCGCTTTCCTGGCCAATCCGGACCTGCCCAAGCGCCTGCGGATCAATGCGCCGCTCAATGGCGCGAACATGGCGACCTTCTACAGCCAGGGCGAGGAAGGCTATGTCGACTATCCGGCGCTGGAGGAAGCGGCCTGAATAGAGGTCTGGGGGGTGAAAAGTGGACACCCCCCTTCACGCCTTAGGAAAGCGGGCGGGATCGGCCAACTTCGGCCTCCCATCTTGGCCCGCCGCAACCTCGAACCGCATAAAGAAAGGGGCCGCCCGGCAGCAGCCCCTTTGCAGACCTTCATCCGGCGTCTCAGGCGCTGAATCTCTCCCGCAGCGCCAGCATGGCGATGGCCGCCTTCGCCGCCTCGCCGCCCTTGTCCTTCTCGTCCCGCCTGGCGCGGGTCAGCGCCTGGGCTTCGTTCTCGACCGTCAATATGCCGTTGCCGATCGGGATGCCGTCCATGCTGAGCGCCATCAGGCCGCGCGCGCTTTCGTTCGACACGACTTCGAAATGATAGGTTTCGCCCCGGATCACCACGCCGATGGCGATGAAGCCGTCATAGCGCCCGGTTTCCGCCGCCAGCGCCACCGCGCCGGGAATCTCCAGCGCGCCGGGAACCGTCACCACCTCATATTTATGCCCCTCATCCTCCAGCGCGGCGACCGCGCCCTCGATCAGCAGGTCGTTGAGATGGTCGTAGAAGCGCGCTTCGACGATCAGGAATTTTGCCATGGATAGGTTCCTTAAAGCTCGATCGACCGTTGCCCAACCACGGCCAGGTCATAGCCGTCAAGCGCGATCAGGCTGTGGTGCGTGTTGCTGAGCAGGATCATGTCATGAACGCCCAGTTCGGCCAGAATCTGCGCCCCCACGCCATAGTCGCGCAATTCGTCCATGCCGGAGTCGGGCTGGCCCGCATGATGGCGCAGGCTGCGGCTCATGAAATCGCCCGGCGCCTGGGCGGCGAGGACGACGACGATGCCGGCTCCCTGCCGGGCGATGATCTCCATCGACTTGGCAAGCAGGCCGTTGCGCGGCCCGGTCGATCCATAGACGTCGTCCAGCAGGGAGAGCTGGTGCATGCGGACCAGCGTCGGCTCGTCGGGGGAGACATGGCCCTTCTGCAGCACGAGCTGTTCGGTCTGGGTCGCCTTGTTGTAGAAGCTGATCGCCTTCCAGTCGCCGCCCCACTGGCTGTTGAAGACCGTTTCGGCGCGGCGTTCCACCATATGGTCATGCCGGCGGCGATAGGCGATCAGGTCGCGGATCGTGCCGATCTTCATCCTGTGCTTCTGGGCGAAGGGGATGAGGTCGTCCAGCCGCGCCATGGTGCCGTCGTCCTTCATCACCTCGCAGATGACGCCCGACGGATTGAGCCCGGCCAGACGGGCGACATCCACCGCCGCCTCGGTATGGCCGGTGCGGACCAGCACGCCGCCATCCTTCGCCACCAGCGGGAAGACATGACCGGGCGTCACGATGTCTTCGGGCCCCTTCGACCCGTCGATCGCGACGGAGATGGTGCGGGCGCGGTCGGCGGCGCTGATGCCGGTGGTCACGCCCTCGCGCGCCTCGATCGACACGGTGAAGGCGGTTTCGTGGCGGGTGCCGTTGTTGCGGCTCATCAGTCCCAGGCCCAGATGGTCGACCCGCTCCTTGCTCAACGCCAGGCAGATGAGGCCGCGGCCATGGGTGGCCATGAAGTTGATCGCGTCGGGCGTCGCCATCTGCGCGGGAATGACCAGGTCGCCCTCATTTTCCCGGTCCTCGTCATCGACCAGGATGAACATGCGGCCGTTGCGGGCCTCATTGATGATCTCCTCGGGAGAGGCGAGCGCGGTGCCGCCCTCCCGCTTGGCGAGATAGCTTTCCAGCTTGCCCAGCGTTTCCGCCGTCGGATTCCAGTCCGCCTCGCCCAGCTTGCGCAGGGAATTGGCATGGAGACCCGCCGCGCGGGCAAGGCCGGATCGCGACATGCCGCCCTCCGTAACCAGCGAACGGACCGTATCGATAAGGGCTGACGACATGCTGAAGACTCCTTCCCACGGCGGGATGGAGCGGCATATCACATCAAGATGTGATTATGGCAAGCAATAATCACATTGAGCGAGAGCGAAGGCTCTGCATCCGGTCGAGATAGCGCGCCAGCACATCGATCTCCAGATTGAAGGCGCGGCCCCGCGTCAGGCTGTCCAGCGTCGTCGCGGCGGCCGTGTGCGGGATGATGTTCAGGCCGAAATGGACGGAGCCGTCCGCCTGATCCTCCACCGTGTTGACGGTCAGCGAAATGCCGTCGACGGTGATCGAACCCTTGGCCGCCAGAGCGGGGGCCAGCGCGGCGGGCGCGGCGATGACAAGGCGGGTCGAATCGCCCTCATGCGCGGCGGACACCAAAGTGCCGATGCCGTCGACATGGCCAGTGACGATATGGCCGCCCAACTCATCCCCGACCTTGAGCGCGCGTTCCAGGTTGAGGCGGCCGCCCTGGTCCCACAGGCCCGGCGCCGTGCGAGCGACGGTTTCGGCCGACAGGTCGACCGCGAACCAGTCGGCGCCCTTCTCCACCACCGTCAGGCAGGCGCCCGAACAGGCGATGGACGCGCCGATGGCGACCGATTCCATGTCATAGGCGCAGCCGATCGCCAGCCGCAGGTCGCCGCGCTGTTCATGGGTGCGGATGGTGCCGATGTCGGTGATGATGCCGGTGAACATGAGGAGCGCCTTGCTTGTGTTCCGTTGGCCGCGCCCGGAAGGGGCGGGGCTTTCGGGGTGATCTAGGCGTTCCGGCTGCGGAGGTAAACCTCCAGCCGATCATCGCCCAGCCGCCGTTCGTCGTCGAGCCGCCAGCGGCCATGCGCGCCGGCCAGATCGGTCAGGCCGATGTCACCCATCCCGGCAAGCCCGGCGCCGATCAGGATCGGCGCGCGATAGAGCAGCAGGCGGTCGACCAGATCGGCGCGCAGGAAGGCGGCGGCGGTCTGTGCCCCCCCCTCGACCAGCAGATGGTCGACATGCGGCAGGGCGGCGATGTCTTCCGGCGCGGCAATGCTATCCCACCCCTCAGGCGCGTCGCCATGGCTGAGCAGCACGCGCCGGGGCGAGCGGTCCTCCAGGCCGGCCAGGCGCACATCCAGCCGGGGCGCGTCGGTGCGCAGCGTGCCGCCGCCAACCAATATGGCGTCATGCCGTGCCCGTTCCACATGGGCATGGGCACGGGCGTCCGGACCGGTGATCCAGCGGCTGGACCCATCGGCCAGCGCGATCCGGCCGTCGAGCGACAGGCCCAGCTTGAGCGTCACGGCCGGGCGGCCCAATGTCTGGCGCAGCACGAAACCGCGCATCGCGGCGGCGGCTTCCTGCGCCATCAGCCCCATTTCGACCACGATGCCGCGCTTGCGCAGCCAGGCGGCGCCCTGCCCGTCGGTGCGCGGATCGGGATCGCGCAGGGCGATGACGACGCGGCGGACGCCTGCCCGCGCCATCAGGTCGGCACAGCGCGGACCGCGCGGGGAAAGGTGGAAACAGGGCTCCAGCGTCACATAGGCGGTGGCGCCGCGGGCGCGGTCCATGGCCTCCTCAAGCGCCTGCGCCTCGGCATGGGGGCGGCCGCCCTTTTGCGTCCAGCCGCGCCCGACCACATGCCCGTCCTTCACGATCAGGCAGCCGACATTGGGATTGGGCGTGGAAAGGCCGCGTCCCCGTTCGGAAAGCGCAATGGCGGCGGCCATGAAGCGCCGGTCCTGAGCGGGATCGGCGGGGGGCAGGACGCTTTTGGATCGGGCGCTCAGGGCTGGGCCGCCCCGCTCTGGGCTGCTCCGGGGACGGATTTCTCCGCAGCCTCGGCCTTGGCCAGCCGGGCGTCGAGCTGGGCGTTGATCTGCTTCAATGCTTCCTTGCGGCGGGCGGTGTTGCGGGCCTCGTCCTTCTTCCAGTCGATGCCGAAAATATCGGCCACGCCCTGCATTTCCTTCTGCTTCTTCTCGATCGCCGCCTCCCGCTTGGCGAGGTCGATCTTCTGCTGGAGGATGATCGCCGCGTCGGACCGGCTGGAGTCCCAGCTCTGGACATAGAATATCTGGTTGCGCGTCGGCATGGTGTTGGTGTTGGCGTCGACGATGAAGGCCCAGATGATGACCCAGGTGACCGCGACGGACAGGCCGAGCAGCGGCCATTTATGAGGCCGGTTCTCACGAAAATAGCTCCACAGGTCGCTCATCGCGCTCTTGGGAGACACCGGACGGGGGAAGATCGCCATCGCGCCGATATAGGGTAAGGCGGGGCCGGATGCAAAAGCGCTGTTGCTGTCCGTCATGATTTCCGGCCCCTTCCTGTTGGATTTCAGACGTCTGCCAGGCGGAAATGGACGGTCAGCACCTTGGTCGAACTGACCGGCACGCCATCCCGAGTCGCCGGGCGGAAGCGCCATTTGCGCAGGGCATGGCGCTGGGTGGCGATCCAGAAGGCCTCGTCCGCCGCCGACAGCCGCTCTATGTCGGTGACGCGCCCGTCGGGGCCGATGGTGACGCGGACCACCACCTTGCCCTCCATCCCCTGCCGGATCATCGCACCGGGATAGTCGGGCTGGAACGCGGCCAGCGCGCGGGGATCGATGGTGGCATCGGCCAGCACCGGTTCGGGCGTCGGCGGGACTATGGGCGGCATGATCGTGCCCGTGCCGGAATCGCCGGCGGCCATGCCATCGTCCGCCTTCGTCGTGAAGCCCGTCGGCGGCGGCGGGACGACGGGCTTGTCCACCACGGTCGGATGGGATTTGGTTCGCGGCAGGGGTTTGGAGTCGTTTTCCGGCTGCTGCTGTTCCGGGGGCGGCGGCGTATCGTCCACCGGATAGGTCAGCAGCGGCGGTGGATCGCGGAAGACATCGACCACTTCCTTGGGCATCAGCAGATAGGCCCCGACCACCAGCGCATGGACGGCGATCGCCCCGCCTATGCCGAAGGAAGATCGGTTGCCGCCGCTATAGCCGGAAACCTGAGCCTGCCCACCTGCTGTCCGCAACGTCATCAGTCGCATATCGCACCCTCCTGTCATGCGATCCTTCCCGGATCGACATGTCATGTTACAACATATTTCCATGATATGTTGCAACATTAATTTTTGGGCATTTCCAACGGTGACAGCCCCAGGTGCTGCCTCAAATTGCCCGAGAACGCTCCAGCTTGTAGTCATTGGCGGGAGGAGACGAATTGGGCGCTGACAGACCGCTTTCCCCCGTTTGCCCTGAGCCTGTCGAGCCGAAGGCGGCGAAGCCAAGGACTTCATTTCTCCTTGAAACTGTGGCGCCGGTCGTACCCCCCGTGGCTGTGCCGATCGCGGCGTCCCGGCTCGCCTTGCTGTCGGGCGCCTGCTGCTGGGCATCATCGCGCACTGATTTGTGGACCTTCCAAGACAGCCCGCTATAAGGGCCTGCTAACGCTTCGGAGGAAACATGGCGGGTTCGGTCAACAAGGTTATTCTGGTGGGCAATCTGGGCGCGGACCCGGAGGTGAAGAGCTTTCAGAATGGCGGCAAGGTGTGCAACCTGCGGATCGCGACCTCCGAAAGCTGGAAGGACCGCATGTCGGGCGAGCGCAAGGAACGCACCGAATGGCACAGCGTCGCCATCTTCTCCGAGGGGCTGGCGGGCGTGGCGGAACGCTTCCTGCGCAAGGGATCGAAAGTCTATCTGGAAGGCCAGCTGCGCACCCGCAAATGGCAGGACCAGTCGGGCAATGACCGCTATACCACCGAAGTGGTGCTGCAGGGGCCGGGCGCGGTGCTGACCATGCTGGACGGCGCGCCGGGCGGCGGCGGTCAGGGAGGCGGCTTCGGCGGTGGCGGCCGCTCGCAGGGCGGCGGCGACTGGAGCGGCGGGTCGAGCGGCTTTGGCGGCGGCGATTATGACGATTTCGGCGGCGGCGGCTTTGGCGGCGGTTCCGGCCGCTCTTCCGGCGGCGGACGCGGCGGCGCTGGCGGGCCCAATTTCGACAATGACCTGGACGATGAAGTGCCGTTCTGAGGGCATTTTCCTGAAAGAAGGATGAGCGCCCCCGCCCGGAAGGATGGGGCGTTTTTCTTTTGGTGGTCGGGCGGGATGGCGAAGGTCGATGGCCGGCCTGGTGAACCGCGTTGCTGCGCCGGCGTCGGGACGAGCCTGGCGCGCGTGATCCCCGCGACCGGCAAATATGCGCCAGCCGCCAACAAAACTTACTTTCCCCGGCATTTTGCCCTAGGCGCTTCCCATGCCCCGCCCTTTCCGCCCCGAGGACGTCCCCGGCCTCCCCGCCCGCCGCGCAGCGCTTCGCCTGCTCGACGCCGTGCTTCGGCGCGGCGATCCGCTTGAGCTGGCGCTGCATGGCGCGGCGCAGGGGCTTGCTCCCGCCGACCGGGCGCTGGTTCACGCCATCGCTGCCGAGACGCTGCGCCACCTGCCCGATCTCGACGCGCTGATCGACAGCGCCACGCGCCAGCCGCTGCCGCACGACGCCAAGGCGCGCATGGTCCTGCGCATCGCCCTTATCCAGGTGCTGGCGCTGGGCACCGCGCCGCACGCCGCCATCGCCACCGCCCTGCCGCTGGTGGATGGCGGTCCGCGCAAGCTGGTGCATGGCGTCTTCGGCACGCTGACCCGCGCCGATCCGGCGCTTCCCTCACCCCCCACCCTGCCGCCGGAGACCGCCAGCCGCTGGGCCGCGCAATGGGGGGACGCCATGCCGCAGGCCGCCGCGCACGCCTATGGCCAGCGTCCGCCGGTCGACATCAGCCTTCGCGATCCCGCCCGGACCGCGCATTGGGCCGAAGCGCTCAACGGCCGGAGCCTTGCCCCCGGGCATGTCCGCCTGCCCGAAGGTGCAGCGATCCCCGACCTGCCCGGCTTCAGCGAAGGCGCCTGGTGGGTGCAGGATCTGGCCGCCTCCACCCCCGCGCGCCTGTTGGGCTTGGGCGAGGGACGCCACGTCCTCGACCTCTGTGCCGCGCCCGGCGGCAAGACGATGCAGCTCGCCGCCGCGGGGTGGCGCGTCACGGCGGTCGACCAGTCGAAGAAGCGCCTTGAACGATTGGACGAAAATCTGGCGCGTACCGGCCTTTCCGCCGCCATCGTGCAGGGCGACCTGCGCGCATGGGAACCCGATGGGGCGGCCGACGCCATCCTGCTCGACGCGCCCTGCACCGCAACCGGCATCTATCGCCGGCATCCCGACGTGCTGCACCGCATCGGCCCGCGCCAGATCGCGGAGCTGGCCGAACTCCAGACCGAACTGCTGGCTCGCGCTGCGGCATGGCTGAAGCCGGGCGGCACGCTGATCTACGCCACCTGCTCGCTCGAACGGGCCGAGGGCGAGGAGCAGGTCGCCCGCTTCATCGACGCCCGGCCGGATTTCAGCCCGCTGCCCGCGACGCCCGGCGAGCTGCCCGACGGCATCGTGCCGACGGCGCAAGGATGGGTCCGCACCCTGCCGGACAGCCTTGCCGCGCAGGGCGGAACCGACGGCTTTTTCGTTGCAAGGCTGATACGATCCACTAAGCCTTAACCAAGCAACCCTATGGTGCGATCCGGCATTCAGAAAGACCTGCCTTGCGCCCGACCGAGCCCCTTCCCCTGAACCATAGCTGGCCGCTCTATGCGTTGCGCGACCATCTTGCGCCGGTGATGCTGGACGACCGGATCGCCCGCGACGATGGGGCGCTGGCGGAGCGCGGCCTGGGCCTGTGGCATTGCGACCTCAGCGACGACAGCCTGAACTGGACGGACGGGGTCTATGACATTTTCGGGCTGGAACGCGGGATGACGGTCCCCCGCCCGCTGGCCGTGTCGCTCTACACGCCCGAAAGCCGTGCCGCGATGGAGCAGTTGCGCGCCTATGCGATACGCCACAGGCGCGGCTTCACGGTGGATGTCGACATCCGCCCGGCGGACGGCGGCGAATGCGCCATGCGCCTGATCGCCGCGCCCATCATCCAGCGAAATCAGGTGGTTGCGCTGCACGGCGTCAAGCAGTTTCTGCCCAGGGGTTCCAGGTCGTCGACCGGCCTTGATCCCACGCTGTTCATCCTGTCCTGACAGGCCGGGCGAGTCCGCACGCCGACGCCTGTCGCCAAAAGCCTGTGGATAGCGTTAATCGGGCGTTGCCCTGACTTGCGGCCAAGGCTAAGGCCGATGGTCAAATGACCAGCCCGATCCTGATCTCACCCTCCATCCTGTCCGCCGATTTCGCCCGTCTGGGCGAGGAGGTCCGCGCCATCGACGAAGCGGGTGCGGACTGGATCCATATCGACGTGATGGACGGCCATTTCGTACCCAACATCACCATTGGTCCCGGCGTGGTGAAGGCGCTGCGTCCGCACACGAAGAAGCCGTTCGACGTCCATCTGATGATTTCCCCGGTGGACCAGTATCTGAACGCCTTTGCGGAGGCGGGCGCCGACATATTGACCGTCCATCCGGAGGCCGGGCCGCATATCCACCGCTCCATCCAGCACATCAAGTCGCTGGGCGTGCAGGCGGGCGTGGTGCTGAACCCCGGCACCCCGGCCAAGATGCTGGATTACCTGATCGACGATGTCGACCTGATCCTGGTGATGAGCGTCAATCCGGGCTTCGGCGGACAGAGCTTCATCGCCAGCCAGCTCCGCAAGATCGAGGCGATCCGGAAGATGATCGAGAAGTCCGGCCGCGACATTCGTCTGCAGGTGGACGGCGGCATCGACTTCGCCACCGCGCCACAGGCGATCGGGGCGGGCGCCGACGTTCTGGTGGCCGGCACCGCGACCTTCCGGGACGGCCCGTCCGCCTATGCCGACAACATCCGGACGCTGCGCGGCGGGTGAGCGACCGCCGCCGCCCTTCCCCCCATTCCGCCCCCGAGGAGGCCGGACCCGGCCCGGAGGACGGGATCGAACAGGGCAAGCGGCTCATCCGCATCGCGGATGACAAGGGACTTTCGCTGGCGCAGCGCATCGCCAACCGCTTCTATCTGCTGAGCTGGAAGACGCCGATCCACGGCCGCCGGCTGAAGGGCAAATATCCGCTCAAGCTGCTTGCCGTGCCCGACGATGAAATCCCGGGCAATGCCCATGCGGGTCAGGCGATCCGCGCCGGCTATTTCCTGTTCCGGGGCCTGAAACTGCCTCTCGACAGGCTGGATTTCGCCAATCCGGGCGTGACGGCGGGCTTTGCCGATTATCTGCACGGCTTCCATTGGCTGCGCGACCTTGCCACCGTGGCCACCCGCGAACAGGCCGCGCCGATTGCCGAAGGCGTGATGCGCAAATGGCTCGCCGCCCATGCCGACACGCCCAGCGAACCCGCATGGCGCGCCGACAATGCGGGCTGGCGCCTGCTCTTCTGGTCGGCCCATGCGCCGCTGATCCTTTCGTCGAGCGACCTCGTCTATCGCTCTCTGGTGCTGAACTGCATCGCCCGCACCGCCCGTCATCTGGACCGCAGCGCGGACAAGGCGCCGGTCGGCCTGCCGCGCCTGGTCGCCTGGGGCGGGATCGTCGCGGCGTCGATGCTGCTGCCGGGCGGCGCGGCGCGCAAGCTGTTCGGAGAAGCCGGCCTCAAGCGCGCGCTCGACAGCGGCCTCCATGGCGACGGCGGCATCATCTCGCGCTCGCCGCTGGACCAGCTGGAAGCGATCATGCTGCTGACCATGGTCGCCGCCGTCTATGAAGTGCGACGAGAACAGACGCCTGCCTTGCTGAAGGAGGCACTGGCCAAGGCCGTGCCGGCCCTGCTCGGCCTCACCCATGGCGATGGCGGGCTTGGCAACTGGCAGGGCGCGGGCGCCATCGATCCCGCCACGATCGACGCCGTCATCCGCGCCAGCCGCGTGCGCGCCCGTCCGCTGCGGCAGGCCAATGGCTGGGGCTATCAGCGGCTCGCCGCCGGGGGCACCGTGGTGCAGGTCGATGCCGCCCCGCCCCCTGTCGCCCAACTGGCCGATGCGGGCTGCGCCTCCACCGGCGCGGTCGAGATCAGCGACGGGCAGCAACGGCTGATCGTCAACTGCGGCGGCGCCGCGCTGGAGGGCGCGTGGATGCCGCGCGATCTGGCGCAGGGGCTGCGCACCACCGCGGCGCACAGCACATTGGTGCTGGACGACAGCAATTCCACCGCCTTGCTGCCCGACGGCACGCTGGGCAAGGGCGTGACCGAGGTGGAGATCAACCGGCAGGAGACGGAAAGCGGCAGCCGCCTCGACCTCAGCCATGACGGCTATGTGCGGCGCATGGGCTATGTCCACCGCCGCCTGCTGCTGATGAGCGCGGACGGCAAGGAAATCCGTGGCGAGGACATGCTGACGCCCGCGGTGCGGCGGCGCAAGCCGGTGAAGCTGCCGGTCCAGCTTCGATTCCACCTCGCCCCCGGCGTCGAGCCCACGCCCACCGCCGACGGCATGGGCGCCCTGCTGCGCATCGACACCGGCGCGACATGGCAGTTCCGCGCCAATGCGGGGAAGCTGGCGATCGAGGAAAGCCTGTGGGTGGATGCCCAAGGCCGTCCCCATGGCACAAAGCAGCTGGCTGTCACCAGCGAGGCCCTTCCGGGCGGCTCGACCGTGGGGTGGTTGCTGAAAAAGGTGAGCTGAGCGCCTCGCGGTCCGTGCAATGGGGTGGCCGGCTTGCCCCATGGCGATTGCCGCGATTTCCGGGACGGCGAATGTTCCCTTTCACTCGGAATCGCTCTAGAGGCCTGCGGCAAGCCTGAGCGGCACCCGAACAGCAGCAGGAAGCACCTCCATGTCAGACGTCATCATCAAGCGCGCCCTTCTTTCCGTTTCGGACAAGTCCGGCCTCATCGAACTGGGTCAGGCGCTGGGCAGGCATGGGGTCGAGCTGGTGTCGACCGGCGGCACGGCCAAGGCGCTGCGCGAGGCGGGTCTGGAGGTCAAGGACATCTCTGACCTCACCGGCTTCCCGGAAATGATGGACGGCCGCGTCAAGACGCTGCATCCGAAGGTCCATGGCGGCCTGCTCGCCGTGCGGAACAATCCCGATCATGTCGCCTCCATGCAGGCGCACGACATCGGCGCGATCGACCTGGTGGTCGTCAACCTCTATCCCTTCGCCGCCACCGTCGCCAAGGGCGCGGAGCGCGAGGAGATCATCGAGAATATCGACATTGGCGGCCCCTCCATGGTCCGTTCCGCCGCGAAGAATCATGAGAGCGTGGCCATCGTCACCGACCCCGCCGACTATGCCAGGCTGATCGCGGAAATGGAGGAGAAGGGCGGCGCGACCAGCTACGACTTCCGCCGCATGCTGGCGGCCAAGGCCTATGCCGCCACCACCGCTTACGACGCGATGATCGCAAGCTGGTTCGCCTTTGCCGATCAGGGCGTGCAGTTCCCCGAAAGCCTCTCGGTCTCCAGCACGCTGGGTTCGACCCTGCGCTATGGCGAAAATCCGCATCAGTCGGCTGCCCTCTACCTGCCCGTCGGCCCGTCGGCCAACGGTATCGCCCAGGCGAAGCAGATCCAGGGCAAGGAACTCAGCTACAATAATTACAACGACGCCGACGCCGCGCTGGAGCTGGTCAGCGAGTTCCGCGACGGCCCGCCGACCGTGGTGATCGTCAAGCATGCCAATCCCTGCGGCGTCGCCACCGGCGCCACGCTGATCGAAGCCTATGAAGCCGCGCTTGCCTGCGACAGCGTGTCGGCCTTCGGCGGCATCATCGCCGTCAACCGCCCGCTTGACGGCCCAACCGCCGAGGCGATCAGCGGCATCTTCACCGAAGTCGTCGCCGCCCCCGATGCGGACGAGGACGCGAAGGCGATCTTCGCCAGGAAGAAGAACCTCCGCCTGCTGCTGACCGGCGACCTGCCCGATCCGGCCCGTGCCGGCCTCCAGATCAAGAGCATTGCCGGCGGTCTGCTGGTGCAGGGCCGCGACAATGGCCGCGTCAGCCGCGATCAGCTGAAGGTGGTGACGAAGCGCGCGCCTACCGAGCAGGAGCTGAACGACTGCCTGTTCGCCTGGACCGTCGCCAAGCATGTGAAGTCGAACGCCATCGTCTATGCCAAGGGCAACAGCACCGCCGGCATCGGCGCGGGACAGATGAACCGGCTGGAATCCGCGCGCATCGCCGCGTGGAAGGCGAAGGATGCCGCGGAAAAGGCCGGCTGGGCGGAGGCCCGGACCATCGGTTCGGCGGTTGCGTCGGACGCCTTCTTCCCCTTTGCCGACGGCCTGCTGGCGGCGGTCGAGGCGGGCGCGACGGCGGTGATCCAGCCCGGCGGCTCCATCCGCGACGAGGAAGTGATCGCCGCCGCTGACGAAGCGGGTCTGGCGATGGTCTTCACCGGCATGCGCCACTTCCGCCACTAAGGGCGATTGATGCGGATGCGAAAGGGCGCCGATCCTTTCGCATCCGCAAAAATAGCGGTTTTCAGCCACTTTCTGCCAAGTGGCCCCTTTTCATATGCCTTCGCGAAGCCTATTTAGAAGAGGACCCTACTCCCACGTCAGGCGTTGGGCAGATCCGATAAGAGTTCGACAGGAGATACAGGATGACCAGAAAGACGTTGGTGGCGCTGACCGCCGCGATGACCCTTGCCTTGCCCGCAGCAAATGCCTTTGCCGGCATCAACGATATGGACGTGGTGGTCGACGGCCGCACCGGGACGGAAACCCGCAGCATCGCCGTCTCGATGGCTGACCTGAACCTTGCCAGCACCCATGGCGTCCGCGTGGCCGACTCCCGCATCACCAAGGCGGCGAAGAAGGTCTGCGGCTGGATGAACGGATCGATCCTGCCCGCCACGCCGGACTATCGCGCCTGTTTCGGCGAGGCGCTCGACGGTGCCCGCACGGACCTCAACACGCTGATCCAGGCACAGCGCCAGGGCTGATCCGCCCTTTTGAAAAGAGTGGAGGCCGGCGGCTCACCATGGCCGCCGGCCTTGCCTTATCTTGCATTGTTACCGGCTATTAACTACTCCTTAGAAGATTTCCTTCACCTAAACCGGCGAAGATTTCACCGGGGGGCCTTTGATGCCGCAGAACGACCACCATGTGGATGTCGCCATCATTGGCGCGGGGCCGGCTGGGTTGACGGCCGCCTATCTGCTGACCAAGAAGGGCTATTCGGTCAGCATCATCGAAAAAGACCCGGTCTATGTCGGCGGCATCAGCCGAACGGTGGAACTGAACGGCTTCCGTTTCGACATTGGCGGCCACCGGTTCTTTTCCAAGTCGAAGGAGGTCGTCGACCTCTGGAACGAGATACTGCCCGACGACTTCATCCAGCGCCCGCGGATGAGCCGCATCTATTATGAAGGCAAATTCTACAGCTATCCGCTGCGCGCCTTCGAAGCGCTCGGCAATCTGGGGCTGTGGCGATCGGCGCTCTGCATGGCGAGCTTCGCCAAGGCGAAGCTGTTCCCCAATCGCGATGTCCGTTCCTTCCAGGACTGGACGGTCAACGCCTTCGGCCACAAGCTGTTCTCGATCTTCTTCAAGACCTATACGGAGAAGGTGTGGGGCATGCCCTGCGACGAGATGTCGGCGGACTGGGCGGCGCAGCGCATCAAGGGCCTGTCGCTCTGGGGCGCAGTGACCGACGGCCTCAGGCGATCCCTGGGCCTCAACAAAAAGCCCAATGACGGCATGGCGACCAAGACGCTGCTGGAAAGCTTCCGCTATCCGCGGCTTGGCCCCGGCATGATGTGGGAAGCGGCCCGCGACTTCGTGGTCGCGCGGGGCAACCGCGTGCTGATGGCGCACAGCCTGGAGCAATTGTCGCAGGATCAGGCGAGCGGCGGCTGGCGCATGGTGGCGCGCGGCCCGGACGGCGAAGTCGCCATCACCGCCGGCCATGTCATCAGTTCCGCCCCGATGCGCGAGCTGGCCGGCCGCATCCGTCCGCTGCCCGCGACGCTGGCCCAGGCGATGGACCTTAAATATCGCGATTTCCTGACCGTGGCGCTGATGGTGAAGGGCGAGGACATCTTCCCCGACAACTGGATCTACATCCACGATCCGAAGGTGCAGGTCGGCCGCATCCAGAATTTTCGGAGCTGGTCCCCCGAAATGGTGCCGGACCCCGATCTGGCCTGCGTGGGCCTGGAATATTTCTGCTTCGAGGGCGATGGCCTCTGGTCGTCGAGCGACGCCGATCTGATCGAACTGGCGAAGAAGGAAATGGCGACCCTGGGCCTGTGCGACCCCGCCGATGTCGTCGGCGGCGCGGTGGTGCGGCAGGAAAAGGCCTATCCGGTCTATGATGACGGCTATGCCGACAATGTCCTTGCGATGCGCACCGAATTGCAGCGGCTTTATCCGACGCTGCATCTGGTCGGCCGCAACGGCATGCACCGCTACAATAATCAGGACCATGCGATGATGACGGCGATGCTGACGGTCCGCAATATCGAGGCGGGCGAGCAGCTTTACGACATCTGGGCGGTCAATGAGGATGCCGAATATCACGAAGCGGGCGAGGAAGGGCAGGACGCAGCCGGCCGGCGCGCCGCGCTCGCCAGCGAAAGGCTGGTGCCCAATCGTCTGAAGGCGGCCTGAACCCCATGCCCCATTGGGTGCGGAGCATGGCCGGGCCTTTCAACGCCGTCTTCGGCCGTTTCACCTTCACGCGCTATCTTCTGGCCAGCATCTGCGCGCTGTCGGCCGATTTCGCTCTGTTCATGCTGTTCCACCGGCTGGGCGTGCCGCCTGCCATTGCTGCGTTCGCCGGCTATTCGGGCGGACTGGTCCTGCACTGGATGATCAGCACGCAATTCGTGTTCGACATGCAGCAGCCAGCGACGCATGGACAGCGGATCGCCTTCATCCTCAGCGCCCTGATCGGCATGGCGATCACCATGGGGCTGGTGGGCGGGCTGAGCAGCCTGGGGCTTCCGCCCGCCATGGCCAAGCTGGCGGCCGTGCCGGTGAGCTTCCTGTCCGTCTATGCGATCCGGAAATATGGCATCTTCGCCCGCGCCTGACAGCGGCCCCCTTCCCAAGACAGCCTCTATCGCCGGTTGGCAGATCGGCGTGGCGGTCCTGCTGCTCTGGGCCCTGTGCTGCGCGGTCATGCTCTGGCTGTTCCGCAACGGGCTGACCACACTCGAATTCCGCGATCCCGATGACGCCATGCGGCTGCAACAGGTCCGCGACTGGCTGCATGGCCAGGATTTCTGGGACGTCAGCCAGCACCGGGTAAACCCGCCGGCGGGCGGACCGATGCACTGGTCGCGCATCGTCGACATGCCGATCGCCGCGCTGATCCTGATGCTGCAACCGCTGCTTGGGCCTACAAGGGCCGAAATCGCCGCCTGTGCGCTGGTGCCGCTGCTGCTGCTGGGCGGGCTGACGGGCACGGTCTTCCTGGCGGCGCGGCGCGCTGCCGGCGGCGTCTTCGTCCCGATGCTGGCGGTTGCGCTGCTGCTGACCACGCCGACCATCCTGGTCCAGTTCACCCCGTTCCGGATCGACCATCACGGCTGGCAGATCTGGATGGCGGCCATGGCCCTGTGCGGCGCACTGGATGCCCGTCGCCTGAGGGGCGGCATCACGGCCGGCCTCGCGCTGGCGGTGTGGCTTCAGATTTCCAGCGAGGCGCTGCCCTATGCCGCGCTGTTCGCCGGCGCCTTCGCCCTGCGGACCTGGTTCGACCGGCGGGAGGCGGCGCGGATCGCCGCCTATGCCGCCACGCTGGGCGGCGGCGCGCTCCTCCTGCTGCTGCTGCTGCGCGGCCCCGGTGCGGCGCTGGCCCGATATTGCGACAGCCTTTCGGCAGCCTATATCTGGCCGCTCGTGGCTTTTGCGCTGGCGATGCCGCTTGCCCTGCGCCTGATCGGCACGACCAGCGTCCGGCGACGCTTCATGGCGACGGCGGCGGCAGGAGTCACGGCGGCCGGCGTGTTCCTGCTGAGCGGCGGAACCTGCCTTTCCGGCGATCCCTTCAAGGCGCTCGGTCCGGTGGCCTATCGCTTATGGTATCTCCAGGTGAAGGAGGGCCGCCCGGTCTGGGAACAGGGTCTTCTGATGGCGGGGATCATCCTGCTGCCGGCGGCCATGGGGCTGGTCAGCACGATCGTCGCGGCTTGGCGCGCCACGGAAAGGGAGGCGCGGGACCGCTGGATCGTCATTGCCCTGCTGCTGACCGGAGCGCTGGCGGTCGCGATCCTCGTCCTGCGCGCCATGTCGGTGGCGCATGTCCTGGCGCTGCCCGGCACGGCCTGGCTGCTGCTGGCGATCTTTCAGCATATCCAGAGCTGGAGTAGGGCCGTGGCGCGCATCCTGGTGACGGCGAGCGTCGCCATATTGCTCACCCCGGCGGGCCTGTGCGGCGCCTGGATATTGATCACGAGCGGCGCGGCGGAAAAGGAGCAGCCCGAAACCGTCAATTGCCGGACGGCGGCGCTGCTGGCTCCCTTGCGGGCGCTGCCCCGCTCGACCCTGTTCGCGCCGCTCGATCTGGGGCCCGACATCCTCGTGCGAACCGGGCACAGCGTGATCGGCACGGCCCATCACCGCAATGCCGCCGGCATCACCGCGGTCATCGACGGTTTCACGGAAGCGCCCGAAAAGGCCTTTGCGACCATCATGCGCCTGAATGGCGGCAGGGGCGCGGATTATCTGCTGATCTGCAACGAGATGAACGAGATCAAACATTATCGCGCCGACTTCCCGAAGGGCCTGGCCGCGGCGTTGAAGCGCAACCGGCCGCTGCGCTGGCTGCAGCCGGTTCCCACCAAGGGGCCGCTCCGCATCTACAAGGTGATCGCTCAGCCGGCGACGAAGGCCAGCGCAACGCCGTTCATGCAATAGCGCTTGCCGGTGGGCTTCGGCCCGTCATCGAACACATGGCCCAGATGGCCGCCGCAGCGGGCGCAATGCACCTCCGTTCGCGGATAGCCCAGTTCGAAATCGCGCGAAGTGCCGACGGCGCGGGGCAGCGGCGCCCAGAAGCTGGGCCAGCCCGTGCCGCTGTCGAACTTGGTCTTCGAGCTGAAAAGCCGTTGCCCGCAACCGGCGCACGCGAAGATACCGGTGCGATGTTCCTTGTTGAGGGGACTGGTGAAGGGATATTCGGTCGATCGCTTGCGCAGCACCTGATAGGCGGGCGGGCTCAGGCGCTTGCGCCATTCGGCATCGCTGAGCGTGAAGGGATAGGCGGCGGCCCTGCCCAGCCCAGCCTGCCAGAGGACGATCGTCGTTGCGGCACAGCCGCCCATGCCCAGAAAGCGCCGCCGGTTCATGGGCCCCGCCATAGCAGGGTCAGCCTGTCGCGCTTCTGAACAGCTGCTTCCACCAGCCGCCGCCCGATTTCAGCACATGGCGGCGGAACAGCAGCACGCCGATGCGGATGATGAGGCCGACCCAGAGCATCTGCCAGGCTATGGCCAGGAGATGGGGCCAGAGCGTGTCCACCTGCGCCGCGCGGGCGATCATGGCGAAGGGGGAGGAGAAGGGCAGGATCACCGCCGCGACCTCCGGCGGCGATCCCATCTTGTCGACGGCATAGGTGGCGAAGAAGAAGATCAGCATCTGCCCCATGGTCACGGGCATGTTGAGCGTCTGCACCTCCCGCACGGTCGCCGCCTGCGCGCCGATGCCCAGGAAGAGGGAACCGAGCAGCGTATAGGCCATGGCGAAATAGATGACGGCCAGCATCAGGAAGAGGGGCCAGCCGATGGCGGGCTCCGGCAGGCTGACGCCAGGGGTCTTCAGCGCCAGGAACACGCAGAAGGCGGTCCCGCCCCAGAAGAGGATGCCGACGAAGCTCATCGCCAGCATCGCCATCAGCTTGCCCAGGAAGATCGCATCGACCGGCACGGCGGCGGCGAGGATCTCTATGATCTTGTTGGTCTTTTCCTCGACCAGATTGGACAGGATCATGCCCGCGAGCAGGATGGTGAGGAAGAAGACGACGATCTGCGCGATCCGGCCGATCACCAGCCTGCCCTGGGTCTGCGCGCCGACGCTGGTGGCGACCTGTTGCGCCTCCACCTGGACCATGTGCAGCGACTTTTCGGCCACGGCGGCGCTGGCGAGCAGGCTGATGTCCCCTTCCAGCCGCCGGATGTCCTGCGGCTGGCCGGTCATCACCGGCCGGGCGGGCGATCCCGACACGATCACCATGACGTCCGCATTCGCCCCGGCCAACTGAACGCGGGGCGCGGGAGACAGCGGCACGCGGCGCAGCGCCGGCAGCGCCTGCGGCCCCATGCGCTCCGCCAGCCGGGCATGGGCGCGCTCCATCCGCGCCGCATCGGCGGGGGACATGGCGACGCCGACGACCGGGCGCAGGTCGGTCGTCGAAATCTTGTCGCCCAGCCCGCCGAACGCCATGCCGATGACGATCGGGAACAGCGGGCCCAGCAGGAAGAAGATGAAGGTGCGCGACAGCACCACGGCGGTGAAATCCCGCCGGGCGATGACGAAGGCGGCGCGCATCAATTCGGTCATGCCGCTTCCTCCCTCTGCTGGTCGTCCTCCATCTGCCGGGCGGCCGCCTCGCCCGCAATGGCGACGAAGGCGTCGTGCAGGCCGGGGCGTTCGATCGACAGGCTTTCTATCCCGGCGTTGCCGTCGAGCAGGGCGCGCAGCAGCGGTTCTATGCCCTCCTGCGGCAGGGCGAAATGCCAGGTTCCATCCTGCGCCATGGTTTCGGCGGGCAGGGCGCGGCGCCAGCCGCCATCGCTGGCGCGGGTGCGCAGGCGCACCTGCGGGCGCAGCCGGTTGCGGGCGTCGTCCACCGTGCCCTCGAAGCGGACGCGGCCGCCCGCGACGATGGCGACCCGCTCGCACAGCCGTTCGGCATGGGCGATGACATGGGTGGAGAACAGCACCGTGACGCCGCGCCGGGCCTGATCCCGGATCAGCGCCTCCAGCTTGCCCTGGTTGAAGGCGTCGAGGCCGGAAAAGGGTTCGTCCAGCACGATCAGGCGCGGTTCGTGAACGATGGTGCCGAAAAGCTGCACGGTCTGGGCCATGCCCTTCGACAATTGGCGGATCGGCTTTTCGGCGGAGGCGCCCATGCCATAGTCCGCCAGCATGGCGCGGGCGCGTTCCCGCCCGATCCTGAGCGGCAGGCCACGCAGCGCGCCCATGAAGGCGATGGCTTCGAACGCCTTCATCGAAGGATAGAGGCCGCGTTCCTCCGGCAGATAGCCGACATTGCGCGCCTGGCGCAGCGGCGCGGGATCGCCCAGCAGGCTGCGATGCCCCTCATCGGGATCGATGATGCCGAGCAGCGTGCGCAGCATCGTCGTCTTGCCCGCGCCATTGGGGCCCAGAATGCCGTAGATCGACCCGGCGGGCACCGCGATGTCGATGCCGTCCACCGCCCGGAAATCACCGAATGTCTTGACAAGACCACGCCCTTCGACGGCATAGGTCGGTTGAGGAGCCCCGATCATCGGCCTCTGATAGTCGCATCGCATGCCAACGCAAAACGAAACCTTGGAACAGCGGCTTAAGGCCGAAGCGTTGCGGCTGGGCTTCGCCGCCTGCGCCATAGCGCCCGCCAATGCGGCGCCGCGTTCGGCCGAAAGGCTGCGACAATGGCTGGACGCCGGCCATCATGGCGAGATGCTGTGGATGGAGGAGCGCGCCGGGCAGCGCGGATCGCCGCAAGGGCTCTGGCCGGACGTGCGCAGCGTCGTCATGCTGGGGATGAGCTATGCGCCGGGGCGCGATCCGCTGGCGCTGGCGGATGTGCCGGACCGGGGGCGGATTTCGGTCTATGCGCAGGGACGCGACTATCATGACGTGGTCAAGAAGGGGTTGAAGGCCCTCGCCCGCTGGCTGGTTGAGCAGCATCCCGGCGCGCTCAAGGTCTTTGTCGATACCGCCCCGGTGATGGAAAAGCCGCTGGCGGAGGCTGCGGGTCTGGGCTGGCAGGGGAAGCACAGCAATCTCGTCAGCCTTGCGCATGGAAGCTGGCTGTTCCTGGGGGCGATCTACAGCGAGATCGCGCTGGCGCCCGATGCGCCGGAGAAGGACCATTGCGGCAGTTGCACCGCCTGTCAGGCGGCCTGCCCCACCGACGCCTTTCCCGCGCCCTATATGGTCGACGCGCGCCGGTGCATTTCCTACCTGACCATCGAGCATAAAGGGCCGATACCGGAGGAGTTTCGAGCCGGGATCGGCAATCGCATCTATGGCTGCGACGATTGTCTGGCCGTCTGTCCGTGGAACAAGTTCGCGGACGCGGCGGCGGCGAACCGCGCCTTTATCGGGCGGGCGGAGCTGGCGGCCCCGGAACTGGGCGACCTGCTGGCGCTGGACGATGCGGGCTTTCGCGAGATTTTCTCAGGCTCCCCCATCAAGCGGATCGGACGGAACCGGATGGTGCGCAATGCCGCCATCGCGGCGGGGAACAGTGGCGACAGGCGGTTGGCGGGCCGGTTGCGGGCGCTGGTGGCGGACGACGATCCGGTGGTGGCGGAGGCGGCTCGCTGGGCGCTGGAACGGCTGGCCTAGCGCTTGTCCTGTTCAAGCGCATGAACGGGGCTCCCGCCTTCCGCGGGAGCGCCTCCCTCTCCCATCGAAAAGATCATTTCGCCTGCAAGGCGGCAGAACAACTTGCGGGGTCGACGTCCGTGCCCGTGGGCGTACGCGCATCGACATGGGTGACGAGCGGCTCCTTCCCCTGCGGCGGCAGGTAGAGATAGGCGTCCAGCACGCAGCGGCCATTGGCGAATTGCAGCTTGCGCATGGTGCTTTCGCGAATGTCGAGCCGGGGTTGGCCGAACAGGTGCATGAGCTGCTTCGCGTCCGATCCGATCAGCGGACCGGGGCGGGTGAAGGCGCTGGCCGGGGGACCGGCGGGCGGACGGGCGATCTGGGTCGCGGGCGGCGGCACGACACCTCCGCAAGCCGCGAGGGTCAAGAGCGAAGCCAGGACGAGCGCCGGATGAGGACGGGTCATGGCATGTTCCTTCGGGCACCGTGCAGCATGTGGACCGCCATAGCCGCGCTCCAGATCGGTGCAAGCAGGTTGAGCAGCGGCACGAGGAAGATCAGCGCCGAAGCGAGGCCCATGAGCCACCGGCTGCCGCGCGGGATCGGCGGCAGGTCGGGATGGCGGGGCTCGACCATGTCGGCCATGTCCCGGCCAAGCAGGGCGGCGTTCAGGATCAGGAACAGGCCCAGCGTGCCGATGCCGGTCGCCAGCAGCAGCAGATAGGCCGTCAGGGCAAGCAGGTTCCAGCCGACGGTCCGCAGGATGGAGCGCAGCGCGAAACGAAGGCTGCGGCCCCAGCCGACCGGCCGGGCGCGGGCGGCCGCCGCGGGGTAGCTGTCCCGTTCTACGGCAATGACGATGTCGTCGGCAAAGAGGCTCATGATCGCCATGGCGGTGGCGCGGAACAGCAGCCAGCCGGCGGCGATCACGCCGATGGCGGTCGCGGTCGCCTCCGCCACCCCGCCCCAGCCCGCGCCCGGCATCCAGCCATAATGCAGGCGGGCGGCGTGGATGCCGGTCCACAAGGCGGCGGCGAGGACCGCGAAGGCGAGCAGGGTCAGGAGCAGCGTCCTGAACAGCAGCCGGAGGGCGGCACCGTGGAAGATGGAAGGGAATGCGCGAAGGACGGCGGCAAGGACCATGACACCGCTATTCCCGCCCTGGCGCGCAGCGTCAATCAGCGCCGTTGCGCAGCGCGCCCCGGATCGGTAGAGACGGCGGGATTTTTCCCCTTATTCACGAAGGATTTTGCGTGACCGCTGCTGCCCCCACGCTTGATGTTGTCGCCATCGGCAATGCCATTGTCGACGTGCTCGCCCGGAGCGACGACGCTTTCCTGGCCGAACATGCGCTGACCAAGGGCGGCATGCAGCTGATCGACGCGGAAACGGCGGAAAGCCTTTATGCCGACATGGGCGCGGGCAAGGAGATCAGCGGCGGATCGGCGGCGAACACGCTGGCGGGGCTGGCCGCGCTGGGCAAGAAATGCGGCTTCATCGGGCAGGTCAATGACGACCAGTTGGGCGCCGTCTTCGCCCATGACGTGCGCGCGCTCGGCATACGCTACGATACGCCGGCGATGCAGGGCGACGTTCCGACGGCCCGCTGCCTGATCCTGGTGACGCCCGATGCGCAGCGGACGATGAACACCTTCCTGGGGGCGTCGCAGTTCCTGCCCGAGACGGCGCTGGACCTGGACCTTATCCGTTCCGCGTCTATCCTCTATCTCGAAGGCTATCTCTGGGATCCGGAGCAGCCGCGCGCGGCGATGCGCGCCGCCATCGACGCGGCGCGGGGCGCGGGGCGGAAGGTCGCCTTCACCCTGTCGGACAATTTCGTGATCGACCGCCATCGCGCCGACTTCATCGACCTGATCGACCAAGGGCTGATCGACATCCTCTTCTCCAATGAAGGCGAAATCCAGTCGCTGGCCGGGGTGCATGATTTCGACGCCGCCGTGGCCGCCATCGCCGCGAAAGTGCCGGTGCTGGTCTCGACCCGCAGCGAAAAGGGCGCGATCGCCATGGTCGACGGCGTGCGGTACGAAGCGCATGCGGCGCCGGTGGCCGAAGTGATCGACACGACCGGTGCGGGCGACCTGTTCGCGGCGGGTTTCCTGGCGGGCCATCTGGAAGGGCTGGAGGTCGAGAAGTGCCTGAAGCTGGGGGCGGCGGCGGCGGCCGAAGTAATCTCCCACTGGGGCGCGCGGCCGGAGGACGACCTGAAGGCGATCCGGGCGAAGACGCTGGGGTAAGATGGGAGGCCGGGCGAAAGTCCGGCCTTTTCCTTTGCGTCAGGCCGGCTTCTGCTTTCGGAACAGCGCGCGGTCGTCGGGGCCGAACCCCCAGCGCCAGATGACGAAGCCGTAGACGCCGAGGATGGTGAAGACGCCGAAGACAAGCTCCACCCACTCGAAATGAGGTGGCAATGCGACGAAAGCCGCGCCAACGATGCAGGCGACGCCGGAAGCGCTGAGCAACGGCCAGCGCCAGGCGTTGACCCTGGCGCCCAGCAGGTTCGACAGCAGGCGCGCCTTGACCAGCGCACTGACGCCCAGCGCTATGCTGAGCGCCAGCGCAGGCGCGGCGGCGATGGCCATGTCGTGCAGGCCCAGGCGCCGCGCCACGAAGATCAGAGCGAAGCTGAGCGCCGCTTGAAGCCCGATCATCAGCAGCGAGATCATCAGATTGCGGTGCCGCGCGATATAGACCAGCGCCGATTCGCTGACCACGGCGGTCGCCGCCACGACTTCGGCCAGCAGCAGGAAGGCGAGCGCGCCCGTTCCGCCGACGAAATGCGGACCGACCAGCCCCATCACCGCTTCGCCCGGAATGCCGAGCGCAAGCGCGATGCCCGCCTGCGCCGCGATGATCCAGAAGCCGACCTGGCTCACCTGCCGCGCTATGGCGGTGAGATTGCCCTCCGAAAGATTGCGGGTGATGACCGGGCCCAGGATCGGGTCGAAGCTGGTCTTCAGTTTCTGGGGCAGGGAGGCGACCTGTTGCGCCACATAATAGATGCCGACGACGGCCGGGCTGACGAACAGGCCGAGGATCGCCATGTCCAGCCGGCGCGACCCCCATTCCACGCCGTCCGCCGCCGCCAGCGGCAGATTGCGGCGCGCCAGCCGCCACAGCCGTCCGAAATCCGGGCGCCAGCCATAGGGAATGCCGTAATGGCGGGTCATCGGAATGATCGAGGCGACCAGCGCGGCGATCATCGAGACCACATAGGAGAGGATCAGGCCGTCGCGGGTCGAATAATAAGCGAAGCCGAAGGCGCCGATGCTGATCGCCCAGGGTTCGATGATGGACCGGGCCCGCACCGTGGCGCCGATGTCGAAGCGATAGGCGCAGGCGGCCAGCGCCACGTCGGACCCGGCGACCGCGATCACGATCAGGGCGAGCAGGCGGTCGAGGCCGTTGATGCCGCTGTTCGGGAACATGGCCTGGGGGAAGGCGACCAGGAGCGCGCTGCCGATCAGGGAGGCGATCAGCGTCACCACCATGGCGTCGGTCACGACATGGCTGTGCGGCCGCTCGGTCTGGGCGAGCGCGCCCGCAAGGCCGCGTTTCAGGCCGAGCGTCGCGAGCTGGGCGACGAACTCCACCACCAGCACCGCATAGGCGAAGCGGCCCAGCGCGTCGGCGCCATACCAGCGGCCGGCGATGAACAGGAACGGCAGGCGCGCCGCGAGGCGGAGCAGGAAACCGAACACATTGGTCCGTCCACCCTTGGCGAGCGCCGCAATATCGTCCTGCTGCGCGGGAGAGGCCCCTTCAGCCGCCAAAGAATTATGATCCCCCTGTGACATCAATGCTGTCGCGTCATTTTGTGGAGCCGGACTGTAGCAACAAATGATGATAGGGCGATGAATTTATTCGGCGCGCAGCGGACGGGCGAGCAGCGCATCCATCACCTGGGCGAGCGGCGCGGCATCTTCCAGCAGGGCGCAGACCGCCTCGACCACGGGCATTTCGACATGGGCGGCGCGGGCGGCTTCCCGCAGCACGGGCGCGGTAAAGGCCCCTTCCGCGACGGTCCGGCGGTTGGCCAGCAGATCGCTGGCAGCCCGCCCCTCCCCCAGCCCCTTGCCGAGCGAGAAGTTGCGGCTGTTGGTCGAGGAACAGGTAAGGACGAGATCGCCCAGTCCGGAAAGGCCAGCCAGCGTTTCGGCGCGGGCGCCCCTGGCCAGACCGAAGCGGGTCATTTCGGCAAAGCCCCGGCTGATCAGCGAGGCGCGGGCATTGAGGCCCAGGCCCGCGCCCTCCGCGACGCCGCAGGCGATCGCGAGGACGTTCTTCACCGCCCCGCCAATCTCCGCGCCGACGACATCGTCGGACAGATAGGGGCGGAAGGCAGGCCGCGCAATGCGGCCCGCAATCTTCGCGGCAAGAGCGGCGTCGGCGCAGGCGAGGGTGATCGCGGTGGGCAGGCCCCTGGCGACCTCATGCGCGAAGGTCGGCCCCGAAAGGACGGCGATGGGCGAGGTCGGCTGCGCTTCCATCGCCACCTCGGACATCAGCAGGCTGGTGCCCGCCTCGATCCCCTTGGAACAGAGGACGAGCGGCGTGCCCGCCGGCGCCTGCGCCACGACGGTGCGCAGATGCTGGGCAGGGCTGACGATCAGCAGCAGATCGCGGTCGGCCATGGCGGCCATGTCGCCGGTCGCCTCGATCGAGGCGCTGAGCGGGATATGGGGCAGGTAGAGCGGGTTCTGGCGGTCGCCGTTGACCGCCGCCACGACTTCGGGTTCCAGCGCCCAGAGGCGGACATGCCGGCCGTCCGCCGCCAGCGTCTGGGCCAGCGCGGTGCCCCAGGCGCCTGCTCCGATGACGCCTGCCTTCAGGGAGGGAGCCTTCATGCTTTCACTCCTGCGCCGCGCGCCTTTTCCGCGCCGGGGTCCAGCGGCCAGCGCGGGCGCGCCGGGACCGTGAGGTCGTCGATAAGGCCCGCCGCATAGCGTTCCGCCCCGGCCCACGCGATCATCGCCGCATTGTCCGTGCAGAGCCAGAGCGGCGGCGCGACAAAGGGCAGATCATGCTTTGCGGCGAGCGCTTCCAACGCGGCGCGGATCGACTGGTTGGCGGCGACGCCCCCCGCGACGACGAGGGCGGTGATGTCCTGAAGGCCCGCCAACTGCCGCTCGGTGCGGTCGATCAGGCAGTCGATGACGGCCTGCTGGAAGCTGGCGGCGATGTCCTCGGTCGAATATCGGCCGGACTGGGCCGCGCGCATGACCGCGCTCTTGAGGCCGGCGAAGGAGAAATGCGGCTCGGCGGTGCCGACCAGCGGGCGTGGCAGGGGAACGGCCCTCGAATTGCCATCGGCGGCGGCCTTCTCCACCGCCGGTCCACCGGGATAGCCCAGTCCGAGCAGCTTGGCGGTCTTGTCGAAGGCCTCGCCGCTGGCGTCATCGATGGTGGTGGCCAGGCGGGCATAGTCGCCCGGCCCCCGCACATGCAGCAACTGGCAATGGCCGCCCGACACCAGCAGCAGCAGATAGGGGAATTGCAGCGTCGGATCGGCCAGGCGCGGCGAAAGGGCATGGCCTTCCAGGTGGTTGACCGCGATCAGGGGCTTGTTCGCGGCATGGGCGAGCGCCTTGCCGGTGACGAGGCCGACCATCACGCCGCCGATCAGGCCGGGGCCGGCGGTGGCGGCGATCACGTCCACATCGGCAAGCGTGAGGTCGGCGTCCTTCAGCGCCGCCTCTATCAAGGGCGAAAGCGCCTCGACATGGGCGCGGGCAGCGATTTCCGGGACGACGCCGCCATAGGGGCGATGCGCCTCCTCCTGCGTGGCGAGGCGGTGGGCCAGGATCCTGCCCTCCGCCGTCACCAGCGCCGCCGCGGTTTCGTCGCAGCTTGATTCCAGGCCGAGGATGATCGTCATTGCCGCTTCCATCTAATGCCCGCGATCATTAGAGCAAGCGGGATCATGCAAAAGCCTTCCCGTCCGCCCCACACGCCCCTTCGCCTTGGCACGCGTGGCTCCCCGCTCGCGCTGGCGCAGGCCCATATGACGGTGGCGGCGCTGCGGGCGCGCCACGGCTGGGACGAGGGCGCGGTCGAGATCGTCGTGGTGCAGACCAGCGGCGACCGCATTCAGGACCGGGCGCTCGCGGAAATCGGCGGCAAGGCGCTTTGGACCAAGGAGCTGGACCGCGCGCTGGCCAGTGGCGAGATCGATTTCGCCGTGCACTCGATGAAGGATGTGGAGACGATCCGGCCCGCCGAAATCCGCATCGCCGCCATGCTGCCCCGCGCCGATGTGCGTGACCGCCTTGTGGGTGCGGACAGTTTCGCGGCGCTCCCCGAAAGGCCGCTGGTGGGCACCAGCTCGCCGCGCCGGGCGGCGCAGGTCAGGCGGCTTCGGCCCGACGCGGAGGTCATCCTGTTCCGCGGCAATGTCGCGACGCGGCTCGCCAAGCTGGAAAGGGGGGAGGCGCATGCGACCCTGCTGGCGGCGGCCGGGCTCGACCGGCTGGGCCAGGGCGATGTAGGCGTCACCATCCCAGTCGAGGTCATGCTGCCCGCGCCGTCCCAGGGCGCCGTGGGCATCGAGACGCTGAGCGACAATGAAGCGGTGCTCGATCTGCTGGCGTCGATCAGCGACGCCGACACCTTCGATTGCGTGATGGCGGAGCGCGCGGTGCTGGCCGGGCTCGGCGGCACCTGCCATTCGCCCATTGCGGCGCTGGCCCGGCTGGAGGATGGGCGGGTCCATCTGCGGGCCGAGATCATCAGCCCCGACGGGCAGGAGACGGTCAGCGATGCGCTGCGGATCGGGCGGGGCGATGCCGCCGCCGCGGAAAGGATGGGACGCGCTTTGCTGGACAGGGCCAGTCCGACGCTGCGGGCTTTGTTCGAGGCGTGAGGCCTCTCGTCATCCTGCGGCCTGAACCGGGGGCGGGCAAGACCGCGGCGCGGGCGGCGGAACTAGGGCTGAAAACGCGGGTCTTTCCGCTGTTCGCGCCCCGGGCGCTGCAATGGGAGGCCCCTGCCCCGGAAAGATTCGATGCCCTGTTGCTGACCAGTGCCAATGCGGCCCGACTGGCAGGGGAAGGGCTGGCCCGCTATCGGAAGTTGCCCGTCTATGCGGTCGGACAGGCGACGGCGAAGGCGCTGGAGGAAGCCGGATTCGCAGATGTCGTCGCCGGAGATGGCGACGGCACCGCCATTGCGCGGCGGATCGCGGCGGACGGGCATGGCGATGTGCTGCATCTGGCGGGGCGGACGGTGGCGCCGATCGACGCGGGCGCGCTGCGGATCGAGCGGGTCGTCGTCTATGAAATGCTGCGGACCGGCGATGAGGGATGGGTGGAGCGGCTGGAGGCCGGCAGCGTCCTTCTGGTCCATTCCCCGCGTGCCGGCGAATTGCTGGCGCGCCATGTGGGTCCGGGGCTGCGCAGATCACTCCACCTGATCGCCATCAGCCCTGCGGCGCTGGTCGCCTGCGGCACCGGATGGGCCAGCGCTCAGGCGCCCGATAAGCCCGATGATGAGAGGATGCTGGCCCTTGCCGTCCGATTATGCGAATGATTCGCCTCATATGGAAGAAAAGCCCTTGATGAGCGACACGGATGGCCCGTCCGGCGGCGTTGCGCCGCCGCCCCCGGCGCGACGCGGATCCTGGCTGCTGGTGCTGCTGGTCTTGCTCGCCTTTGCGGTCGGGGTCGTGCTGACCGTCCTCGCCCTGCCGCGCATCCAGCGGTGGAATGCACCGCAACGGCCGTCGGTGCTGAGCGATCCGTTGCTGAATGCCGCCGCGCCGGGCGTGCCGATGCGGCCGCTGTCCGCCGATGCCGGGCAGATGCTGGACGCGCGCGTCGTGCAGCTGGAGGAACGGCTCAACCGCATCACGGTGGAGGCGCAGGCGGCGTCGGGCAATGCGGCGCGCGCGGAGGGCCTGCTGGTCGCCTTCGCGGCGCGGCGGGCGCTCGATAGCGGGACGCCGCTCGGCTATATCGAAGGCCAGTTGCGCCTTCGTTTCGGACAGGCGCAGCCGCGCGCGGTGGCGACCATCATCAACGCCGCGCGGGAACCGGTGACGCTGGCCGACCTGCGCGCCGGGCTGACGGCCCTGGCCAACCGGGTCACCGTCCCGCCCGCCGACGCGAGCTGGTGGGAAGCGCTGGAACATGAGGCGCGGGAGATCATCACCATTCACCGGGCGTCCACCCCCTCCCCCCGGCCGCAGGCAGCGCTGGACCGGGCGCTGCGCTATCTGGACGGATCGCAGGTCGGCGCGGCTCTGGCCGAGGTGGAGCAGATGCCGGGGCGCGCGGCGGCCGACCGATGGATGCAATATGCGCGGCGCTATATGGAAGCGCGGCGGGCGCTGGACCTGATCGAAACGGCCGCGATATTGGAGCCGCGCCAGTTGCGGGCGGCCGACGGCGCGCCGGTGGCGCAGACCTCTCCATTGGCGCCCTGATCCTTCCATAAGCCGCTGTCACAAACGGCGAACCGTTCATGCCCGTGGATAAATCTCCATGGACTCGGGAGCCTGTGTCATGAGAATGTCATTTTTCCTGTTGGAAGAAGGAAGACATTTTCGTGCCGCCCTATGCCGACGCCATTGCCAGTTTCTGGAAGAGCCGCCTGGCCAGCGGACCTCGCGCGGCCGAGCGGCCGTCGCTCCAGCATCTGTTGGGCAATGCATCGGTGCCTTTCGATCTGGCGCGGACACGGGCGCAGGCCGCCCAACTGGCGCGGGCCATCCATGGCGACGGACGGCAGATCCTGCTGATCCCGGGCCTGCTCGCAAGCGAGCAGCGGATGGAGCCTTTACGCGCCGTGCTGAACGCGGCGGGCTATGAGGCGCATGGCTGGGGCATGGGCCGCAATTTCGGACCCAAGCCGGACAGTCTGGAACAGATCGACCGCCGGGTGGATGCCATAAGGCGTGAGACCGGAGCGCCCGTCACTCTGGTGGGCTGGAGCCTGGGCGGGCTGTTTGCGCGGGAATATGCCAAGTTCGCCATGCATAAGGTCGGCGGCGTCGTGACGATGGGTACGCCCTTTTCCGGCGATCCCCGCGCCAATCATGCGTGGCGGCTCTATCAGCTCGTTTCCGGATTTCCAGTCGACCGGCCGCCCTTCACCTGCCGGCGCGAGGAAAAACCGCCGGTGCCGACCGTGGCGCTCTGGTCGCGTCGGGATGGCGTGATATTGCCCCAATGCGCCAAGGGGCGCGTCGGCGAACGGGATCGGGCAATCGAGGTCGACTGCACCCATATGGGCTTCGCAGCCGCGCCGGAAGGGATTTTGGCCGTGGGCCGGGCGCTGGAGCTTATGCAGCGGTAGGGCTTTCGGAGCGCCGGGATAGTGGCCCGGGTGGAGAGCGGACAGGCCTGCTTTCTCCCACCGGTCTTGCTTGGGACTGTGGCGCAAAAACAGGCATAAAGGGCTTCGACAAGCTCGGCCCGAACGGTCTTCTGGTCCGCTCCTCGCCAAATCTCCCGATCAGACCGACAGACGCGCCAAGGCTTCTTCCCGCCCGATCAGTGGCAGGAGCTGGCCCATGTCCGGTCCATGGTCCAGTCCGGTCAGTGCCCGGCGTAGCGGCAGGAACAGCGCCTTGCCCTTGCGGCCGGTTTCCGTCTTCAGCGCTTCGGTCAGGGTTCGCCAGATGGCGGCATCGAAGCTCGCCTCCGCCAGCCGGGCATGCGCCAGGGCGAGGAAGTCGCGATCTTCGTCCACCGGGAATGGCGCGTCGATCGGGCCGGTGACGATCCGCCACCAGTCAGCCGCCCCCGCCACGGTTTCCAGATTGGGGCGGATGGCGTCCCAGGCCGCTTCGTCCATGCCCTGGGGCAAATGATCCACAACAGCCGCATAGGGCAGCAGGTGGACGATCTTCTGGTTGAGGCTCGCCAGTTCCCCTTCATCGAAGCGTGCTGGCGCACGGCCGAAATGGGCGAAGTCGAAGCTGTCGATCAGCGGTTGCAGGTCCGTAAAGGGTTCCACTGGCATGGAACTGCCCAGCCGCGCCAGCAGGGAGGCGATGGCCATCGGTTCAAGACCGCTCTCGCGAAAATGCGCGACGCCAAGCGACCCCAGCCGCTTGGAAAGCTTGCCCTCGCTCCCGGTCAGCAGCGCTTCATGGGCAAAGGCGGGCAGTGTCGCGCCCAGCGCCGCGAACATCTGGATCTGCGTCGCGGTGTTGGACACATGGTCTTCCCCGCGCAGAACATGGGTGACGCCCATGGCGATGTCGTCGATCACCGACGGCAGCATATAGAGCCAGCTTCCATCAGCGCGGCGGATCACCGGATCGGACAATAGTTTCGGGTCGAAGCGCTGGTCGCCGCGGATCAGGTCGGTCCAGCCGATGGGCAGGTCATGATCCAGTCTGAAGCGCCAGTGCGGCCGACGCCCTTCGGCTTCATAGGCCGCAATCTGGTCCGCGCTCAGGGCCAGCACCGCCCGGTCATAGACCGGCGGCAGGCCACGACCCAGCAGCACCTTGCGGCGCAGGTCCAGTTCCTGCGCGGTTTCATAGGCCGGATAGACATGACCCGACGCCTTGAGCGCTTCGAACTTTTCCTCATAGAGGGCGAAGCGGTCGGACTGCTTCTCCTCCCCGTCCCAATGCAGGCCGAGCCAGTTCAGGTCCGCCTTAATGCCGTCGACATATTCGGGGCGCGAGCGTTCGAGATCGGTGTCGTCGAGGCGCAGCAGGAACTGGCCGCCATATTTGCGCGCGAACAGCCAGTTGTGCAGCGCGGCGCGGATATTGCCGACATGGAGGTTGCCGGTGGGCGACGGAGCGAAGCGGGTGATGACTGTCATGCGGTTTACAGCGTGCGGAAGGCGTTGGTTATCGGGTAGCGGCGGTCGCGGCCGAAATTGCGGATGCCAAGCTTCACGCCCGGGGGCGACTGCCGGCGCTTATATTCCGCGACATAGAGCAGCCGTTCGATACGGGCGACCGTGTCGCGTTCGAATCCGCGGGCGACCAGTTGCTCGACCGACAGTTCCTCCTCCACCAAACCGTAGAGGATGGGGTCCAGCACCTCATAGGGGGGCAGGCTGTCCTCGTCCTTCTGGTTGTCGCGCAATTCGGCGCTGGGCGGCTTGGTGATGACGCGCTCGGGCATGACGGGGCCATGGGGGCCGAACCCCTCGCCCAGCGACGGGACATTCTCGTTGCGCCAGCGGCAAAGGTCGAACACCGTCGTCTTATAGGCGTCCTTCAGCACCGAATAGCCGCCCGCCATGTCGCCATAGATGGTGGCATAGCCGACCGACATCTCGCTCTTGTTGCCGGTGGTGAGCAGCATATGACCGAATTTGTTGGACAGGCCCATCAGCGTCACGCCCCGGATGCGGGACTGGATATTCTCCTCCGTCAGGTCGCGCTGGCGGCCGGCGAAGACGTCGGCCAGCATCGCATCGAAAGCCTCCACCGCGGGTTCGATGGGGATGCTGTCGTAGCGGACGCCCAGCAGGCGGGCGCATTCGATGGCATCGTCCAGGCTTTCCCGGCTGGTGAAGCGCGATGGCATCATCACGCACCACACCCGGTCGGCGCCCAGCGCGTCCACCGCGACGGCAGCGGAAAGGGCCGAGTCGATGCCGCCCGACAGGCCAAGCACGACTCCGGGAAAGCGGTTCCCATTCACATAGTCGCGCAGGCCCAGGACCATGGCGTTGTAGATGTCGGCGGGGCGATCATCGAGCGCGTGGCGCTCGCCGGGAAGGCAGACCCACTGGCCTTCCCATTTTTCCCAGTGCGTCAGGACCAGCGCCTCTTCCCAGTCGGGAAGCTGGTGCGCCAGGCTGAGGTCGCCGTTCATGACGAAGGAGGCGCCGTCGAACACCAGCTCGTCCTGCCCGCCAACGCGGTTCAGATAGACGAGCGGCAGGCCGGTTTCACGAACCCGGGTCCCGGCGACGGCGTTGATGCGGCGGTCGTCCTTGTCGACCTCGAACGGGGAGCCGTTGGGGCTGATCAGGATTTCCGCGCCTTCCGCCCGCAAATGGGCGGTGACGAAGGGAAACCAGATGTCCTCGCAGATCGGGACGCCGATGCGAACGCCCCGGAACTCGATGGGCGCGGGCAGCGGACCGGGGGCGAACAGGCGCTTTTCGTCGAAGGTGCCGTAATTGGGCAGTTCCCGCTTCTGCCGGATGGCGGTGACCGCGCCATTCTCCAGCAGGGCGACGACGTTGAACAGGACGCCTTGCGACGCCACGACCGTGCCCACCAGCATGGCGGGGCCGCCGTCGGCGGTCGCCTGCGCCAGCCGGTCCAGCTCATGATTGGCCCGGTCCACCAGCGCGGGCTTCAACACCAGATCCTCGGGCGGATAGCCGATCAGTTGCAGTTCGGGATAGACGATGAGGTCCGCTTCCATCGCCCGCGCACGCCATTCCAGCATCGCGTCGGCATTGGCGGACAAGTCGCCCACCGACTGCGTCATCTGGGCCAGGGCTATCACGAGTTTGTCGGTCATGGTCCGCGCCCCTAGAGCATTTTGCAGCAGCGCGCAAAAGCGCCTTTTCAGGAGGGGCCTCCGCCGCTAAAGGGGCCGCGTTCCGACAGCGTCACCAATTTGTCACGCCATTTAGTTCTAGGGGTTTGGCCATGAAGCTCATGACCGGCAATTCCAACAAGCCGCTCGCGGCCGCCATCGCCGACTATATCGAGATTCCCCTGACCGACGCGAGCGTCCGCCGCTTCGCCGACGAAGAGGTTTTCGTGGAAATTCACGAGAATGTCCGCGGCGAGGACGTGTTCGTGATCCAGTCGACCAGCTATCCGACGAACGACAATCTGATGGAGCTGCTGATCATGATCGACGCGCTGAAGCGCGCGTCGGCCAAGCGAATCACGGCGGTGGTCCCCTATTTCGGCTATGCCCGGCAGGATCGGAAGCCCGGCCCCCGCACGCCGATCTCGGCCAAGCTGGTCGCCAATCTCATCACCACCGCAGGCGCCAACCGCGTGCTGTCGGTGGACCTGCACGCCGGGCAGATCCAGGGCTTCTTCGACATTCCGACCGACAATCTGTTCGGCGCGCCGGTCATGTCGGCCGACATCCAGGCGCGCTTCGGCGACCGCAACCTGATGGTCGTGTCGCCGGACGTGGGCGGCGTGGTGCGCGCCCGCGCCCTTGCCAAGCGGCTGGACAACGCCCCCCTCGCCATCGTCGACAAGCGGCGTGAGCGCGCGGGCGAATCGGAGGTCATGAACATCATCGGCGACGTGAAGGGTCGCTTCTGCGTGCTGATCGACGACATCGTCGATTCGGCGGGCACGCTCTGCAACGCCGCAGCCGCGCTCAAGGTGGCGGGGGCTGAAGAGGTGGCCGCCTATGTCAGCCATGGCGTGCTGTCGGGCGGCGCGGTGGCGCGGGTCGAGGCGTCGGAACTCAAGGAACTGGTCATCACCGACTCGATCCAGGGTACGGATGCGGTCTGCGGCGCGAAGAGCATCCGCCATCTGCCGATCGCTCCCCTGTTGGGCGAGGCGATCAAGCGCATCGCGGACGAAAGCTCCGTTTCCAGCCTGTTCGACTGAGATCGCCGCGAGGAAGTCGAAAAAAAGGCTGCCGATGGTCCCATCGGCGGCCTTTTTCATGTCCGTTCGGCAAAGTCGCGCGGCGCGACTTTGCTCAGTTGCGCGGAAACAACAGCAGCGGCAGGCTGCAAACCAGCGCCATCGCCAGGAAGATGCGCTGGCTGAGTGAAATGCCGAGCGGCTTGTCGCGCCACAACCAGGGGCAGGTCAGCAGGGCCAGCATGAACAGGATGTTCGCCAATGCGGGCGAACCGTCGGCCGGGAGATCCTGCCACAGCGCCAGCCCTCCGAACAGGGCCATGAAACTTACAATCCAGCCGACCAGCGCCACCAGCAACTCCTTCGAGACATGTCGAAGGATAGGACGGCGCGAACCGGCGGAAGTTTAGGCGGAATGCGCCCAGGGGTCGTAAGTGCCGAAGCTCCAGACATTGCCTTCCGGATCGAGCGCTTCATAGCCGCGACCGGGATAGCCGTCATTGTCGTGCGGCTCGCTGACCACCACCGCGCCTTCATTCCGTGCGTGAAGGCAGTGGGCGTCGGCGTCGGGCACGACCACATAGATGCAGGTGGTGACGCCGCCCAGTTCCCTGGGCGTGCTCCAGCTATAGAGCGATTCCATCGCTCCGTCGCGGACGCTGCCCAGCATGACCATGCCCTCCCCCAGCACCAGCTGGGCATGATGGACGATGTGCGGGTCGTCCGCATCTTCGTAGCTGGCCTGCACTTCGAAACCAAAAGCCCGGCAGAGAAACCGGATGGCGGCGGGCGCATCGGCATAGCGCAGGCCGGGGATGACGGGAGAACCGGGCATCACATCCCTCCTTCAGGGAATCGGAGAGACCCAGCCTATCCTTTAACTCCGCCCGTCGCGACAGCCCTTTGCATTTTCCCGGCGGTCGACCGTTCCGCCGGGCGGGAAAATGCTCTAGGCCCATGGCATGACGACCCGCGACGATCTGGCCCTTGCCAACCGCCTTGCCGACGCCGCCCGCGCGGCGATCCGCCCCTTTTTCCGCGCGCGCTACGACATGGAATTCAAATCCGACAAGTCCCCCGTGACGGAGGCGGACAGGGCCGCGGAAGCAGCGATCCGCGCGATCCTGGAGAAGGAACGGCCGCAGGACGGCATCATCGGGGAGGAATATGGCGCGAGCCGCGAGGATGCGGAACGGGTATGGATCCTCGATCCCATCGACGGTACGCGCAGCTTCATCGCCGGGCGGCCGATCTTCGGCACGCTGATCGCGCTGACCCAGGCGGGTTGGCCGACCGTCGGGATCATCGACCAGCCCATTGCGGAGGAACGCTGGGCGGGAATGATGGGGCAGCCGACGACCTTCAACGGCAAGCCGGTGACCACCCGCGCCTGCCGCGCCCTGGACGAGGCGATCCTGGCATCCACCGCGCCGCAGCTTTTTCCGGGCTGCAGCGGCGAGCATTTCTCACGCCTTGCGGGGCAGTGCCGCGACACGGTCTGGGGCGGGGACTGCTATAATTATGGGCTGGTCGCGTCGGGTCATGTCGACATCGTGGTCGAGGCGGGTCTCAAGCTGCACGATCTGGCGGCGCTGGTGCCGGTGGTGGAGGGCGCGGGCGGGCGGATGTGCGACTGGACCGGCGAGCCGCTCACGCATGACAGCGACGGTCAGGTGATAGCGCTGGGCGACGCCGCGCGGCTGGATGACGTGCTGGAGGCGTTGGCCGAGGGGCATGAGGGTCATTAGGGCGCTAATTATTTCAGGAGGGTGTATCACTCGTCCAGCTCGGACGGCGATCTGTTAGCTGGGAAATGAGCCTGTCGCCGCTCAGCACCCCGCGATTGGTGCAGGGCGCCAGTGCATCAGAAGATGCCCAGGAATTTCTTCTTCTGGCTCTTATTTTCGCGGGCATTGCCCTTACCGGCTTCATCCTTGGCCGTGGTGCCGCGGCCGACATCGTCGCGGGGCTTGCCGCCCTTGGTGCGCTGGGCGGCGGCCGTCGCGCCGGCAAGGACCGGACCGCAGGCGGCGCTCTTCGCATCCCCGACATCGACGAAGGCAAGTACCGAGGCAAGCGGCGTGGCCGCTATGCCGAGCGCCGCCGCCGCGCCGCCGCGCGCGACCAGTTCGGGGCTGATCACGTCGATGCCCGGCCTGGCGAAATATCCGGTGATGCCGACGGGCGACTGACCCGAGAACAGGCTGAACTTCTTGCCGTCAGCGCGGAAGGCGAGGTCCAGGCTTTCGTTGCGGAAGGAGAAGCCGCCCCGGCCCAGCATCACATTCTTGCGCGTATCGATGATGATCGGATCGGCGGCGGCCACGCCGTTGCGCACGGTGAAGGCGATCAGGCCGCAATTGATCTCCACCGGGTCCTTCAGCTTCTTCTGGAACATCTTGGTGATGAAGGTGCCGATGTCGAGTTCCGCCAGTTGGACGTTGCGCGCCCACATGGAGCCCGCCGGCAGGATCACGGCGATGCGACCGTTGGACGTGCTGAGCGAATCGTGCAGCGTGTTGCCGAGGCCGGTCATCTGGACGCGCGCCTTGATCGTGCCGGTGGTGCCGGATTCCTCCACGCCCCAGCGGGAAAGCAGCTTGCCCATGGGCGTAGGAGACAGTCGGATGTCGTAGCTGGTGCGAACGGGTTCTGTCCGGGCATTGATGCTGATGTCGGAACTGACATGACCGCCCGACATGTCGAATGTCAGCGGCGACAGCCTGAGCAGGCTGCGGTCGAGCGAGAGCGTCAGGCCGATATTGGACACCGGCAGATTGTCGGCGCGGACCCGGCGGACGTCATAGCGGACGCGCGCATCGAAATTGCGCAGCGCCTCCACTCGCAGCGGCGCGTCGGGCAGGACGCGCGGCGTGCCGCCCACCGTCTGGATCGCGCCCGCCTTGCCCTGCCTCTCCAGCCGCTGGGGGTCATAGCCGATGAACGGGCCGACATCGACGATGTCGAGGCTTTGGGTGGCGAGGTCGGCCTTCAGCAGCAGGCGATCGTCGGGCAGGGACACGGTCATGCGCCCCGCCAGGTCGCTGTCGCCGAAACGGCCCTTGAGATGGGTGAACCGCCACTCCTCGCCAGCCTTGGTCAGCGCGGAGGTAAAGCGATAGGCGCGCGTTTCGGGAATGGCGACGCCCAGGAAATCGAACAGCCGCGCAAGATTGGGGCCATGGGTGAGCAGGCGCAGGTCCGCCCCCTCGATCTCGGTCGCGCCGGGAAGCGTGCCGCTGACCTCCAGCACGGTCGCGCCAGCCTCGGCCCGGAGGGCAAGCCTGTTCCGGCCGCCCGTCACCGTCTGGTTGGGCGAGAGCAGGCCGCCGCGCAGCCTGAAGGGGCGGCCCCGCATCGTGCCGGTGCCGGAAAAGCGCACGTCGCTGGCAAAGCGGGTGTCCTGCGCCTTCACCGTCTCGAATCCGATGTCGGCGTCAAGCTGCATGCGGGGGTCGCGATAGCGCAGCGTCGTACCGGCCAGGAGGGCGCGGCGGATCAACGGCAGGTTGAGCGGTTCGCCCTTCCTGCCGGGATCGCCGAAGGTCCATGTGTTGCTCCTGCCGTCGCGCGACCATTCCAGATCGGCGGCGGCATTGCGCAGTTCGAGCCAGCGGACCTTGTACTTGTCCCCGAAGAGAAGGCTGAGGGGCGCGATCCGGCTATCGATCAGATCGGCCCGGAAAAAGGCGGGCCGGCTGGCCCAGGGCGTATTGGCGACGGCCATATGCTCGGCGCGGAACTTGATCGTGATGGGGTCGAAATAGAGCTGGAAGTCGCCGCCGACGCGCACGGGGCGTTCAAGGCGGTTGCCGAGCATCCGTTCGAAGGGATGCTTGAGGAAGCGGCCCTTGGTGATGAAGAGCATGAGCCAGAGCGCGAAGAGAATGCCGACGATCCAGAGCAGGATGCGCACCGGCAGGGGGAGCCTTCGCCAGCCCTCTCTGGCGCGCTGGACATAATGGCCCGTGCCGCGGGGGCGCGGCATTTCGCTTGTCGGCCTATCCGGCCGATCGGGGCTTGCCGGCATGTCCGGCCGGAGGGGATCGGCGTCGGCCATGGCGGTTCAACGCCGATCCGCCTTTTTGGGTCCGAATCGCTTGCGTTCGGGGATGCTTCCGACTATGGGCCGCCCTTCGCGATATTTGGAAGGACCGCCCGGCTAACTAGGGCTGCCGTGGCTGTCCGTAATCGTCGCGCTTTGAAAAGGAGACGAAAATGCCCAAGCTCAAGACCAAGAGCGGTGTGAAGAAGCGCTTCAAGTTCACCGCTTCCGGCAAGGTCAAGCACGGCGTCGCTGGCAAGCGTCACCGCCTGATCAGCCACAATGCGAAATATATCCGCCAGAATCGCGGCACCTCGGTCATGTCCGACGCCGACGTGGCCCATGTGCGCCTCTGGGCGCCCTATGGCCTGAAGTAAGGGAGGGCTGACCAATGGCACGTGTCAAGCGTGGTACGACCACCAAGGCGAAGCATAAGAGGATATTGGATCAGGCGAAGGGCTATTATGGCCGTCGCAAGAACACGATCCGCATCGCCCGTCAGGCCGTCGAAAAGGCCGGCCAGTACGCCTATCGCGACCGCAAGGTCAAGAAGCGGACCTTCCGCGGCCTGTGGATCCAGCGCATCAACGCCGGTGTCCGCGCCGAGGGCCTGACCTATTCGCAGTTCATGCACGGCCTGAAGCTGGCCGGCGTGGATCTGGACCGCAAGGTCCTGGCCGACATTGCGATGCACGAAGGCGAGGCGTTTAGCGCCATCATCGCCCAGGCGAAGGCTGCGCTGCCCGCGGCCTGAGCTTAGAACGGTCGCAAGATCGTCCAAAGGGGCGCCGGGGCAGATGCCTTCGGCGCCCTTTTTGATTGGCGTGAACCCCCATCTCCGCTCACCCTGGGCGAAGTCGAAGGTTCTGCTGAGCCGCAGGCGAACGGTTTCGCCAGGCTCAAGCGCTGGCTTCGGCTTCGCTCAGCCCGAACGGTATTGAAGGAATATCCCTCATGTCGCTGCATGTCTGGTGGCTCTATGTCACGGCGGTCTTCCTGATCTCGGCCACGCCGGGACCGAACATGCTGCATGTGATGACGCAGAGCATTCATCATGGCCCGCGTCGGGCGCTTGCCACCATGGCCGGGCTGATGAGCGCGATCCTGCTGTGCCTGATCGCCTCCGCGCTGGGGCTGGGGGCGTTGCTGAAAGCCTCTCCGCGCCTGTTCGACGGGTTGCGCTATGCAGGTGTCGCCTATCTGATCTGGCTGGGCGTCAAGGCCTGGCGCGCGCCGGTGGGTGAAGCAGGCGAGGTGGGCGCCACGCGGGCGCGGTCGCTGCGGGCGCTCTATGGCACCGGGTTGCTCACCGGCCTCAGCAATCCCAAGCTCATCATCTTCGCGGCCGCGCTGTTTCCGCAGTTCATCGATACCGATCGGCCCTTTGCGGTGCAGCTGGGCATATTGGTGGCGAGCTTCGTCGCCATCGAGTTCGGCTGGCAGTGCGTCTATGCGCTGGGGGGCATGAAGCTCGCCCGCTGGTTGGCGCCCGCGAACCGGCAGCGGTTGTTCAACCGGGGAACGGGGCTGATGTTCATCGGCTTCGGCGGGGCGTTGCTGGGGGCGCGGGCGTAAGTCCCCGCTTTTCCACCTCGTCATTCCCGCGAAAGCGGGAACCCATCTCCCGAGGAATGCATGAAACGCGAAATCAGCCCAACGGTCTACATATTGGCGAGCCGCCGAAATGGGACGCTGTACACCGGCGTTACCTCCGACCTTGTAAAGCGTCTATACGAACATCGAAACGGCTTGATTGAAGGCTTCACGAGCGACTACGGCGTCAAGCGCCTTGTCTGGTTCGAAATGCATGACGCGATCGATGGCGCGATATTGCGGGAAAAGCGGATCAAGAAATGGAACAGGCAATGGAAGATCGAGCTGATCGAGGCTGGAAATCCCGAATGGGATGATCTGGCCCTGGCTTTCGGCTTTGAACCCCTCCGCGAGAGGGCAGGAGATGGGTTCCCGCTTTCGCGGGAATGACGGGAAAGTGGAACGACGTTCGATGACTGAGATTGCCAATCTGAAAGCCGGCCTGATCGCGGATATTGCCGCCGCCGACACGCTCGACGCGCTGGAGGCGCTGCGGGTCGGCGCCTTGGGCAAGAATGGCGTGGTGACGGGGTTGCTCAAGACGCTGGGCCCGATGAGCCCGGAGGAGCGGCTGGAGAAAGGCCCCCCGATCCAGGATTTGCGGGAGAGCGTGACGGCGGCGCTGGCGGAAAGGAAGGCGGCGCTGGAGCAGGCGGCGCTCGATGCGAAGCTTGCGGCCGAGAAGATCGACATGACCCTGCCCGCCGACACCGGTCCACAGGGGTCCGTGCATCCGGTCAGCCAGGTGATGGACGAACTGGCGGAGATTTTCGCCGATCTGGGCTTCTCCGTGGCGACGGGGCCGGAGATCGAGGACGACTGGCATAATTTCACCGCGCTCAACATTCCGGAGACGCATCCGGCGCGGGCGATGCACGACACTTTCTACTTCCCCGACACCACCGATGGGAATGGGGACGGGAAGAAGATGCTGCTGCGCACCCACACCTCCCCCGTGCAGATCCGGACCATGATGAACGGCGAACCGCCGATCCGCATCATCGCGCCGGGCCGCGTCTATCGGTCGGACAGCGACGCGACGCATACGCCGATGTTCCATCAGATCGAGGGGCTGGTGATCGACAAGGGCATCACGCTCGGTCATCTCAAATGGACGCTGGAGACTTTCCTGAAGGCCTTTTTCGAGCGCGACGACATCGTCCTGCGCCTGCGGCCCAGCTATTTCCCCTTCACCGAACCTTCGGTGGAGGTCGACGTCGGCTATACGCTGGTGAACGGCCAGCGGGTGATCGGGGGCGACGGCGACGCGCCGGGTGGCGGCTGGCTGGAGGTGCTGGGCAGCGGCATGGTGAACCGGCGGGTGATCGAGGCCTGCGGGCTCGATCCGGATGAATGGCAGGGCTTTGCCTTCGGGACGGGCGTCGACCGGCTCGCCATGCTGAAATATGGGATGAACGACTTGCGCGCTTTCTTCGACGGCGATCTGCGCTGGCTGAAACATTATGGCTTTTCGGCGCTGGATGTGCCCACTTTGAGCGGGGGAGTGGGCGCATGAAGTTCACGCTGAGCTGGCTCAAGACGCATCTTAATAGCGATGCCGACCTGCCGACGATCCTCAAGGGGCTGACGAACATCGGTCTTGAGGTCGAGGGCGCGGAGAATCCGGCGGAGAAGCTGGGCGCCTTCCGCATTGCGAAGGTGCTGACGGCGGAGCGTCATCCGCAGGCGGACAAGCTGCAGGTGCTGACCGTGGATGCGGGCGACGGCCCGTTGCAGGTGGTCTGCGGCGCTCCCAATGCGCGGGCCGGGCTGGTCGGCGTGTTCGGGACCGAGGGCGCGGTGGTGCCGGTCAACGGCATGGTGCTGAAAAAGACCGCCATTCGCGGCGTCGAATCCAACGGCATGATGTGCTCGTTCCGGGAGCTGGAACTGGGCGAGGATCATGACGGGATCATCGAACTCAGCGCCGATGCGCCGGTGGGACGGGTCTATGCGGAATGGGCGGGGCTGGACGATCCGGTCATCGACGTGTCGATCACGCCCAACCGGCAGGACTGCATGGGCGTGCGCGGCATCGCGCGCGACCTGGCGGCGGCGGGGCTGGGCACGCTGAACGCGCTGATCGTGCCAACGATCGAGGCCGCCGGGCCCGGACCGGACGTGCGGATCGAGGATGCGGAGGGCTGCCCCGCCTTCTTCGCCCGGACAGTGCGCGGCGTGAAGAACGGCAGCTCGCCCGAATGGATGGCGAAGCAGTTGAAGGCCATCGGGCAGAAGCCGATCAGCACGCTGGTCGACATCACCAATTACATCATGATCGATCTGGGCCGGCCGCTGCACGTCTATGACATGGCGACGCTCAAGGGCGGGCTGGTGGCGCGGCGCGGCAGACCGGGCGAGCAGGTGCTGGCGCTGAACGGCAAGACCTACACGGTCGATGAGAGCATGACCGTGATCGCCGACGACGAAGCGGTGCACGACATTGGCGGCATCATGGGCGGCGAGCATTCGGGCGCCACGGAAGCCACGACCGACGTGCTGATCGAATGCGCCTATTTCACGCCGGAACGGATCGCGGTGACGGGGCAGAAGCTGGGGCTGACCAGCGACGCGCGCGGACGGTTCGAGCGTGGGGTGGACCCGGCCTTCCTGGACGACGGCCTGTCGATAGCGACCTATCTGGTGACGCATCTGTGCGGCGGCAGCGCCAGCGAGGCGACGCGCGCCGGCAGTCCGCCGCTGGCCGTGAAGACCGTGACCTACGATCCGGCGCAATGCCTGGCGCTTGCCGGCGTCGACGTCGCGGATTCGGAGCAGAAACGCATTCTTGAAAGCCTGGGATTCGAGGTGGAAGGCAATGACGCCACCTTCGAATATCAGGACGGCGTGCCGGTCACGACCCCTGCCACATGGACCGTGACGGTGCCGAGCTGGCGGCGTGATGTCGACGGCTGGCCCGACATCGTCGAGGAGGTGGTGCGCATCGTCGGGCTGGATCAGGTGCCCTCCACCCCCCTGCCCCGCGCCCCCGGCGTCGCCAAGCCGACCGCCACGCCGGAACAGGCCATCGAACGGCGCGTGCGCCGGACGGCGGCGGCGCGTGGGCTGGCCGAAGCGGTCAACTGGTCCTTCATTTCGGAGAGGGAGGCCGCCGCGGTCGGCGGCGGGGCATGGACCCTCGCCAACCCGATTTCGGAGGATCTGAAGGTCATGCGTCCTTCCCTGCTGCCCGGTCTGCTTTCGGCCACGCGGCGGAATGTGGACCGCGGCGCGGCTTCGGTGCGGTTGTTCGAGCTGGGCCGCCGCTATCTGGCGGACAAGGAGCGGCCGACCGTCGGCTTCGTGCTGGCGGGCGAGAAGGTGGCGCGGGGCTGGCAGACCGGGAAGGCGCAGCCCTTCTCCGCCTTCGACGCCAAGGGCGAGGCGATCGCGCTGCTCACCGCCGCGGGCGCGCCCGTCGCCAATCTCCAGAGCTTCGGCGAGGCCTCGGGCGCCTATCATCCGGGCCAGTCGGGCACGTTGCGGCTGGGGCCGAAAACGGTTCTGGCGGAGTTCGGCGTGCTGCATCCCAGCCTCGCCAGGCAGTTCGGGCTGACCGGCGCGGTGGTCGCGGGCGAGATCTTCCTCGACGCGATCCCCGCCCGACGGGCCAGCGGCTTCATGCGCCCGCCCTATGCGCCGCCAGCCTTGCAGGCGGTGAAACGCGATTTCGCGTTCCTCGTCGATCAGACTGTCGAAGCCGACGCACTGGTCCGTGCGGTCAGGAACGCGGATAAGAAAGCGATCGTTGACGCGCGGCTGTTCGACGTCTTCGTCGGCCCCGGCGTGGATGAGGGCAAGAAGAGCCTTGCCGTCGAGATCACGCTGCAACCCGGCGACAAGAGCTTTTCCCAGGAAGAGCTGGACGCGATCAGCGCGGCCGTGGTGAAGGCGGCGGAAAAGCTGGGCGGCACTCTGCGGGGATGAGGCTGTTCGCCGGGATCGAGGGGAAAGCGCGGCTTGCCGGTCTCTTCCTTCTCGGCGGCATGGCGGCGCGCGGCGTGGGTGAGGCCATGATCCGCGCCGCTCTGGTCGTGCCCGGTTCCGGGCGGGAAACGGCGCGGAACATAAAGGACTTTCCCTGGGCCTATCGCGCGGCGGAGGCGACCGATCTGGCGATGGCTTGCGCCATGCTGGGGGCGACCGTCCTGCTTTATGCGCTGTTCGCGCCGGGCGGGAGGCATGTTGCGCGGATGGCGGCTTCGCTTTCCGTCATCGGCATTGCGACGCTGGGGGCAGGCAGCCTGCTCTCCATCGCGCCGCTCATCCTGCTGGACGGGGCGCCGCATCCGGGCATCGGCATGGCGCAGACCTATTCGCTCGTGGAACTGACGCTGCTGCTGCGGGATCAGGTTCAACACGTCGCACGCATCTTCCTGGGGCTGTATCTGCTGCTGATCGGTCTGCTGGCTTTCCGCTCGCGGCGGTTTCCCCGCGCATTGGGCGCGGCGCTGATGTTCGGCGGCTCGGTACAGGCGGTGGCGCGCCTGATGGCGCTGATCGCGCCGGACCTGGCCGACGCGACGGTGATTCAGGCGGACATCGTGGCGGTGCTGGCGGAGGCGGTCTTCGCGCTATGGCTTATTTTTTCGGCTCGTCGGCCTTTTCCTGCGCCGTCGGCGGCGGACTCATGATCTTGCAACCCTTGGCGTCGGCCAGGCCGCGCAAATAGCCGCGCCGGGCTATGCCGGCGGTGACGGCGGCTTCCAGACGACGCTCGGCAGGGGCCGCGCCGCTGATCTCCCGCACGAGGCCGCGAAAGGGAATGATCGAATTGACGATCGTCTTGCCGACGGCTTCGGCTATCTTGCCGGTGCGGTTCTCATTCGCCTTCTGCCCCACGGTGAAGTCGGGGCCAAGCACCGCGTTGAGTTCTTCGAGCGAGGTCTTGAGCGCCTTGCAGCTCCGCAAGGGCGGGCGCTTATAGGGGTCTTCGACCGCCTGCTGGAGCACATCGGGAATCTTGTCCTTGTCGATGCCGACATCCCGCGCGGGCTGGGTCGCGATGGTGCCCGCCTTCTTCAACGTGTCGTCCTTCTTCTCCTGTTCCTGCGCCAGAGCGCCCGTCGAACAGAGCAGCAGCGCAGCCACGCCGATCCATTTCATCCGATTTCTCCCTGCTGCTTCTTCAACCCCTTGAGACTGGGCGTGGTTCCGCGCAGGCCTGGCCGCTCCGGACTCTTTCTTTTCCGCGATTTCCTGACCGGCGGTCGGTTCCGGTCGCCGGGAAATCGCTCTATGCCGGACGGCAAGGAGATTGCAGCATATGGCGGACGAATTCATCACCATCGGTTCAGGCGATCTGAGCGCCGTCGTCAACCCGCTGGGGGCGGAGCTCTGGTCGCTGAAGGACCGGCAGGGGCGCGAGTTGATGACCGATGCGGACCCGCGCTGGTGGACGGGACACGCGCCGTTGCTCTTCCCCTTCGTCGGGCGCTCTCGCGGGGATGCCTATCGCTTCGAGGGGCGGGATTACGCGATGCCGCAGCATGGCTTTGCGCGGCGCAGGGCTTTCGCGCTGGTGGAGCGGAGCGGCGAGGCCGTGACCTTCCGGCTGGAGGCGGATGCGGAGACGCGGGCGGTCTATCCCTTCGACTTCCGGCTGGACATGCGCTTCGCGGTCGAGGGAGCGGCGCTGCGGATGAAGGCGACGGTGGCCAATATCGGCGAGGGCAACCTGCCCTTCTCCTTCGGCTATCATCCTGCCTTTGCATGGCCGCTGCCCTATGGCGGGGCGGCGGAGGATCACCGGGTGCTGTTCGAGAAGGCGGAACCCGCGCCGATCCGCAAGGTGGGGGACGAGCCGGGCCTGATCGCGCGGGAAAGCATTGCTTCACCCGTGGATGGCCAGGTGCTGGTGCCCACCCATGCGATGTTTGAGGGCGACGCGCTGGTCTGGGACCGGCTGGAGAGCCGCAGCCTGTTCTGGGGCGTGCCGGGCGGCAAGGGGCTGAGGATCGATTTTCCCGATACGCCCTGGCTGGGGCTGTGGCAAAAGCCGGGGGCGCATTATCTTTGCGTGGAACCCTGGGCGGGGATGGCCGATCCGGTGGGTTTTACCGGAGATGTTTGGGAGAAGCAGGGGATCATGCGGCTGGCGCCGGGGAAGGAACGGGCCTTCCGGATGGACGTGACGGTGGTGGGCGGCTGAATTCGAGTTGCCTTCCAAAAACGGCCTTACTGGCGCGGCGGCAAAGAATCGCTATATGGGCCGCCCATGAGCATTCCTTCCCGCCGTACCTTCGCCATCATCTCGCACCCTGACGCGGGCAAGACCACGCTGACCGAGAAGCTGCTGCTGGAAGGCGGCGCGATCCATCTGGCGGGGGAGGTCAAGGCGCGCGGGGCGAACCGGCGCGCGCGGTCCGACTGGATGAAGATCGAGCAGCAGCGCGGCATTTCCGTGACCAGCTCCGTCATGACCTTCGAACGCGACGGGGTGACGTTCAACCTGCTCGACACGCCGGGGCACGAGGATTTTTCCGAGGACACCTATCGCACGCTGACGGCGGTGGACTCGGCCGTGATGGTGATCGACGCCGCCAAGGGCATCGAGCCGCAGACGCGCAAGCTGTTCGAGGTGTGCCGCCTGCGCAACGTCCCCATCATCACCTTCGTCAACAAGGTGGATCGTGAAGGGCGCGACGCCTTCGCCCTGCTGGATGAAGTGGCGGACGCGCTGGCGCTGGACGTGTGTCCGATGAGCTGGCCGGTCGGCATGGGCGGCGAGTTCGAGGGGATTTACGACTTCGCCCGGAACCGCCTGCGCCAGCCTTCGGGCGCGAGCAAGGAATTTGAGGGGAAGGAAGCCTCCTTCTCCGGCATCGACGATGATGCTCTGGCCGGGCATCTGTCCGGACAGGGGCTGGCGCGGCTGCGGGAGGAGGCGGAACTGGCTGTGGGCGGCTATGCCGATTTCGACCTTGCCGCCTATCGCCATGGCGACCTGACGCCGGTCTATTTCGGGTCGGCGCTCAAGCTGTTCGGCGTGACCGAACTGATCGACGCGCTGGCCGCCCATGCGCCGCCGCCGCGTGCCCAGCCCGCCGAGCCCGCGCCCGTCGAGCCGGAGAATAGCGAAGTCACCGGCTTCATCTTCAAGGTCCAGGCCAATATGGACCCGCAGCATCGCGACCGGATCGCCTTCATGCGGCTCTGTTCGGGCAAGTTCCGGCGGGGCATGAAGCTGACGCCAAGCGGCAGCGGCAAGCCGATCGCCGTGCATTCCCCGATCCTCTTCTTCGCGCAGGACCGCGAGATTGCGGACGAGGCCTTTCCGGGCGACATCATCGGCATTCCCAACCATGGAACGCTGCGCGTCGGCGATACGCTGAGCGAGAAGGCCGGGGTCCGCTTCACCGGCCTGCCGAACTTCGCGCCTGAAATCCTGCGGCGCGTGGCGCTGAAGGACCCGACCAAGACGAAGCAGCTCCGCAAGGCGCTGGATGACCTGTCCGAAGAGGGCGTGATCCAGGTCTTCTATCCGGAAATCGGATCGAACTGGATCGTCGGCGTGGTCGGGCAGTTGCAGCTCGACGTGCTGATCTCCCGGCTGGAGGCGGAATATAAGGTCGCGGCCGGGCTGGAGGCTTCGCCCTTCGACACGGCGCGATGGATTTCGGGGGACGACGCCGCGATCAGGGACCTGGTGTCGTTCAACGGCGCCAATATGGCCAAGGATCGCGACGGCAACCTCGTCTTCATGGCGAAGAGCGCCTGGGACATCGGCTATCAGCAGGAGCGGCACCCCAAGGTCAAGTTCAGCGCGACCAAGGAGCGTTGAACGGGGTACGGCCGAATTTGGCCAATTCAAGACATTCCCCTCCCGTAAACGGGAGGGGTTAGGGGTGGGCGCGAGCGTAGCGAGCTTCTGACTTAGCCGTTGCAAAACAGCGCAGGTGCCGCGCCAGCTCACCCCCTAACCCCCTCCCGCCTGCGGGAGGGGGCATGTCCTGATTCCACCCCTCCCGCTTACCGCCGCAGCAGGAACACCGCATGTTCCGCGAACAGATTGGCGTTCGCATGGGTGGTTTCCCGGTCGCCCTTCAGGAACCATTGGCCGTCTATGGTCCAGCCGCGATCCTTCACCAGGGCGCGGAAATCGTCGACCGTGACATGGTGGATGTTGAGCGTGTCGTACCATGTGTCGGGCAGCAGGCGCGTCACCGGCATGCGCCCGCCCCAGAACAGCGACAGCCGCCCGCGCCAATGGGCGAAATTGGGGAAGGATACGAAGGCCTGACGGCCAATGCGCAGCAGTTCCTCCACCACGCGGTCCGGGCGTCGGGTGGTCTGGAGCGTCTGGCTCAAGATCGCATAGTCGAAGCTGGCTTCGGGATAAGTGACAAGGTCGGTGTCGGCGTCCCCCTGCACCACCGAAAGTCCCCGGCCAACGGCGGCGGCGACATTGTGCGGGTCGATTTCAAGGCCGCGCGCGTCGACCCGTTTGGTGTCGCGCAGCGCCGCCATCAGCGCGCCGTCGCCGCAGCCCACGTCCAGCACCCGCGCGCCGGGGGTCACGGTACGGGCGATCAGGGCGAGGTCGGGACGCAGGCTCATGCGCGGCCGCCCTTCAGGAAGCCGTCCACCACCCGGTTCAGTTCCGGGCATTCCAGCAGGAAGGCGTCATGGCCGAAGGGGCTGGAGAGTTCGACGAAGCTCGCCTGCGCGCCGCCGGCATTGAGCGCGTGGACGATCAGGCGGGATTCCGCCGTGGGATAGAGCCAGTCCGTGTCGAAGCTGACGAGGCAGAAACGCGCCCTGGATGCCGTAAAGGCCTTGGCAAGGCTGCCGCCATGATCCTCCGCAATGTCATAATAGTCCATGGCGCGGGTGATGTAGAGATAGCTGTTGGCGTCGAACCGCTCGACGAAGCTCAGCCCCTGGTGGCGCAGATAGGATTCCACCTGGAAATCGGCGTCGAAGCCGAAGGTCTTGGACCCATTCGGGTTTTCCGGGCGCCCCTGAAGACGACGCCCGAATTTCTCTGTGAGGCCCGCTTCGGAAAGATAGGTGATGTGCGCGGCCATGCGCGCCACCGCCAGGCCCGCGCTGGGGATCGCGCCGTCCGCATAATAGTCGCCGCCGCGCCAGTTGGGGTCGGCCATGATCGCCTGCCGCCCGACTTCGTGGAAGGCGATGTTCTGGGCGCTGTGTCGCGCCGTGGAGGCGATGACGACGCAGCTTTCGACGCGTTCCGGATAAAGGGTGGGCCAGATCAGCGCCTGCATGCCGCCCATGGAACCGCCGATCACGGCATGAAGCCGGTCCACGCCCAGATGATCGAGCAGCATCGCCTGGGCGCGGACCATGTCGGCGATGGTGATCACCGGAAAGCGCATCGCATGGGGGTCGCCGGTCGCGGGGTCCAGGCTGGCAGGCCCGCTGGAGCCCATGCAACTGCCGATGACATTGGCGCAGACGATGAAATGACGGGCGGGGTCGACCGGCTTCCCCTCCCCCACCAGCCGCCACCACCAACCGGGCTTGCCGGTGACGGGATGGTCCGACGCGACATATTGATCGCCGGTCAGCGCGTGGCAGATGAGGATGACGTTGGAACGGTCCGCATTCATCCGCCCGTAGGTTTCATAGGCGATGTCCACCGGCCCCAGCGCGGCTCCGCTGTCCAGCCGCAGCGGGCCGGGCAGCCGCGCCTGCCGGCGCAGGCCGAAACGGGTGTCATCGGGAAAGGACGCGCTGGCCATATCGGTTCGGGCTAGGACCGGGGCCGGGCTCTGTCAATCGGCCCTTCCTTCGCCTAGATGACGGGCATGACCGACCATTCTTCCATCCCTATCCTCACCTATGGCCCGCTCTATCCCTATCTGGACGATGGGCTGGCACGGCGCTTTGCGGTTCACGCCCTTGCGGCGGATGCCGATCCGGATGCGCTGCCGCCCGAAGCGCGGGAGGCGCGGGCGCTGGTATCCTTCGGATCGGTCGGCGCCTCCGCGGCGATCATGGACGCCTTGCCGAAGCTGGAGATGATCGGGCTGTTTTCGGTTGGCTATGACAAGGTCGATGTCGATCATGCACGGGCGAAGGGCATTCGCGTCACCAATACGCCGGACGTGCTGACCGATGACGTGGCCGACCTGGCGGTGGGGCTGCTCTATGCGACGGTGCGCAATATCGCGGCCAATGACCGGATGGTGCGGGCCGGGGATTGGGCGCGGGGCGTGAAGCCGCCGCTGTGCGGGCGCGTGACGGGCAAGCGGATCGGGATTTTGGGACTGGGCCGGATCGGGCGCGCCATCGCCCGGCGGCTGGAGCCGGTGGCGGGGGAGATTATCTACCACAGCCGGCGGGCGGTGGCGGATACGACCTGTCGCTATGTGGCCGATCCGCTGGATTTCGCGCGGCAGAGCGATGTCGTCATTGTCGCGACCTCCGGCGGGCCGGAGGCGCGCGGGCTGGTCGATGCGGCGATGCTGGATGCGCTGGGCCCCGAGGGCGTGATCATCAACATCAGCCGGGGCAGCGTGATCGATGAGGACGCGCTGGTGGCGGCGCTGGGGGAAAGACGGATTGCGGGCGCGGGTCTCGACGTGTTCGCGAACGAGCCGCATGTGCCGGAAGCGCTGTTGGAAATGGATCATGTGGTGCTGCAACCGCATCAGGGCAGCGCGACCGTCGAGACGCGCAAGGCGATGGCCGATCTGGTGCTTGCCAATCTGGATGCCTGGGCGGCGGGCGAACCCCTGCTGACCCCCGTGGTGTGAGAAGCGGACGCCCGCATCCAAGCGCTTTGCGTTTCGCTTCGATGACGCTAAAGCGCGGCGCATGACAAAGCTTGCCCCCAAAGACTGGATCCTCGGCATTTCACCCTATGTTCCCGGCAAGTCGGCCGCCGATGACGGGCGACCGCTGGTGAAGCTGTCCGCCAATGAAAATCCGCTGGGCACCGGGGAAGCGGCGCGGGCCGCACTGGTCGCGGCAACGGCGGATCTGGCGACCTATCCCGATCCCGGCGCGGCCAGGCTGCGCGAGGCGATCGCGGCGGCGCATGGGCTGGACCCGGCGCGGGTGATCTACGGCACCGGGTCGGACGAATTGCTGCATATCGCGGCGAGCGCCTATGCCGGGCCGGGGGATGAGGTGCTCTACGTCCGCTACGGCTTTTCGGTGTACGACATCGCGGCGCGGCGCGTGGGGGCGACGCCGGTCATCGCGCCGGACGCCGATTATGCGACCGATGTGGATGCGCTGCTCGCGGCGGTGACGGAGAAGACCAAGGTCGTCTTCCTCGCCAACCCCAACAACCCGACCGGCACCATGACGTCGCGGGAAGAGATTGCGCGGCTGCATGCCGGTCTGCGGCCCGACATATTGTTCGTGCTGGATCAGGCCTATGCCGAATATCTGGACGCGGACGAGGATGATGGCGGGCTGGAACTGGCGAAGAATGCCGCCAATATGTTCGTGACCCGGACATTTTCGAAGATTTACGGGCTTGCCGCCGAGCGGATCGGCTGGGGCTATGCCAGCGCCGAGGTGATCGACGTGCTGCACCGCATCCGCGCGCCGTTCAACGTGACGACGGCCGGGCAGGCCGCTGCGGTGGCGGCGATCGAGGACGTCGCCTGGGTCGAGGCGAGCCGGACACATAACCGGAAATGGCGCGAATGGCTGGCGGGCGAGATCGCCGCGCTGTCCAACCATGGGCTGCGCGCCGTGCCGAGCAAGGCGAATTTCCTGCTTATCCTGTTCGACGGCCGGCTGACGGCCGAGGCGGCGATGAAGGGCCTGTGGGACGAAGGCTTCGCCACCCGCTGGCTGCCGGGGCAGGGTCTGCCCAACGGACTGCGCATCACCATCGGCACCGAGGATCAGATGCGCAAGGTCGCGGCCAAGCTGCGCGCCATGGCGGAAGCGGCCTGATGCTGCCATTCTCGCGCGTCACGATCATTGGGCTGGGCCTGATCGGCTCCTCGCTGGCGCGGGCGATCCGCGAAGCCATGCCAACCGTTCGGGTGACGGGCCATGATGCCGATGCCGGCGTGCGGGAGATCGCGCGGGCCATCGATCTGTGCGACGACGTGACCGATACGGCGGGCGCTTCGGTGACGGATGCCGATCTGGTCGTGCTGTGCGTGCCGGTGCGGGCCATGGGCGCGGCGGCGGCGGAGATTGCCGACGATCTGCCTGCGGAGGCGATCATCAGCGATGTCGGCTCCTGCAAGGCCGATGTGCTGGCGCAGTTGAACATTGCCTTGCCCGGGCGCACGGTCATTCCCGCCCATCCCGTCGCGGGCACGGAGAATAGCGGGCCGGAAGCGGGCTTCGCCTCCCTGTTCCGGGGCCGCTGGTGCATCGTGACGCCGCCCGCCGACGCCGATCCGGCGGCGGTCGAGCGCGTGTCGGAGCTGTGGCGGCGCGTCGGCGCGGATGTCGAGACGATGGACCCGGCGCATCATGACCTGGTGCTGGCGGTGACCAGCCATCTGCCGCACCTTATCGCCTATACCATCGTCGGCACCGCCAGCGATCTGGAGGATGTGACCCAGTCGGAAGTCATCAAATATTCCGCCGGCGGCTTCCGCGACTTCACCCGCATCGCCGCGTCCGATCCGACCATGTGGCGCGACGTGTTCCTGGCGAACAAGGATGCGGTGCTGGAGATGCTCCAGCGCTTTTCGGAGGATCTGTCGGCCTTGCAGCGGGCGATCCGCTGGAATGACGGGGATGCGCTGTTCAACCTGTTCACCCGCACGCGGGCGATCCGGCGGTCGATCATCGAACAGGGACAGGACGATCCCAAGCCCGACTTCGGGCGTTCACATTGAATAGCGGCGAGCGCCTGCCTTCGCAGGAGCATATCAGCCTATAAAGGCTCGTTCAGCGCATTGATGGCCGCATGGACGCGAACTTCCGCTTCCCGTCGATCCAGGCCGGGCGGAACGATCTCGCCCACCTTGTAAGTGATCGTGCCGCTGCGCTTCATGAACTTGCCGCGGGGCGAGACGCGGCCGCTGTCGACCGCGATGGGCACGACCGGCAGGCCCAGCAACACGTAGAGCCCGGCGAAACCGGCGCGCAAGGGCGGGCTTTCGCCATGGGGAACGCGGGTGCCTTCGGGAAAGAGGCAGATGGCGCGGCCCTCCGCCGTGGCGGCCTTGGCGGCGGTGCGAAGAGCGCGCAGCGCGCTCGCCCCGGCGCTGCGTTCGATGGGGATCAGGCCATAGCGGCGGGCGATGCCGCCCCAGAGCGGAATGTCGAACAGCTCGCGCTTGGCGGCGATGGCGGGACGATCCAGCAGGCAGAGCAGGTCGATCGTCTCGAACATCGATTCATGCTTGAGGATGTAGAGATAGGGACCGTCCTCCAGCCTTCCCTCGACCCGGACCTTCTGCCCCAGCAGCCAGCGCGCGCAGCCGCGATGGAAGCGGCTCCACGCGGTGGCGACGCGGGGAATGGAGCGGGGCGCGACCAGATTGACCGCCATGGCCGCAAGGACGAACAGCAGCGATCCCGGATAGAAGATCGACATGAAGGCGAGGGATCGCAGCGCGGTCAGCATTCCGGGTGAACCGTTCAGATACCAATAAGCGCCGCCGCCCGGCGCAGCAGATATTTATTATATTCACGCGCCAGCATGGTGAGGCTGGGGCGGCTGGGCACGGCGTCGTAGACCAGCGTGACCCGTTCGGGCAAGGCCTGCCGCAGTTCGAGCGCGGAACGCCGCATGTGCCAGTCGGTGGTGATGAGGCGCACCGTCTTGAAATCCCGCCGTTCCAGCCAGTGCGCTGTCTCTATGGCGTTGGACCGGGTGTCGATGGCTTCGCGGCCAAGCGTGATGCAACAGGAGAAGAGGCGTTCAGGCGCCTTATATTGCGCGGCCAGCTCCGCCGGGCGGACCGAGCGGTCGACGCCGGAGATCAGCATCCGCTTGGCCGCGCCGTCCTGAAGCAGGGAAAGGCCGCGGTCGATACGCCCGGCCCCGCCGGTCAGCACGACGATCGCGTCGGTCTGGCGACCGTCCAGCGGCTGGGGCAGGAAGATCGCGAACCAGGCGAAGCCCAGCATCCATCCCAACAGGGTGACGGCGATGAAGCGGACGATCACAGCAGCCGCCCCAGCGACCGCAGCACCGTCCAGCGCGCCGCGATCCGCGCCAGCAGCACGCAGCCCATGGGTATCGCGGCCAGCGCGGCCCAGCTTGTCCACGGCAGCTGGACGCCGCTCAGCAGTTCCGATCCCGTCGCCAGCAGCCGCGCGCCCAGCAGCAGGATCACCAGCAATGCGCAGGCAAAGCCGAGCGCGCCCCCGAACAGCGCGTCGAGGCCGATGCGCCGCTGGAACAGCCGGGCGATCTGCACGTCGGTCGCGCCCATCAGGTGCAGCACGTCGATGGTGCCGCGATGGCTGTCATGCGCGGCGCGGGCGGCGAGGACGACCACCGCGCCGGTCGCCAGCGTCATCAGCACGACGATGCCCGCCGCCAGCCAGCCAAGCGCGGAAAGCAGATCCGCGAGCGGCGCGAGGAAGGCGGCATGGGGTTCGATGCGGGCCTTTGGCGAGAGGGCATGGAGCTGTCGGCGGAGCCGCTCGACCTTCGCGTCCGTCTGGCCCGGCGTGAGTTCGATGTCGATCAGCGCTGGTATCGGCAGGTCGCCGCTGGCCGCGTCCTGCCCAAGCCAGGGACGGATCTGCTCCGCCAGCGCGGCGGACGGGACCGGACGAACGGCGCGGACGGTCGCGTCCTTGCGCAGTGCGGCGGCCATGGCGGCGCTGAGGCGCTCGCGCTGTTCGGCATTGGCTTCCACGATCTGCACCGTCGCGCGCCCGGCAAGGTCGGCGCCCATCGCCTTCACCGCCGCGCCCAGGCCCAGACCGGCAGCGGCCGACAGGACCGTCAGGAACATCATGATGGCAATGATCCAGGGCATGGGGCCGGCCACCCGCCCCTCCGGCAGCAGCCGGTGGCGCGCGGCGGCGGCGGCGCGGCGATTGCCCATGGCGCCGGGGGACGCCATCAACCGGCCGCCTGCGGTCGGGGCGGGTAGCGCAGCGATCCGGTCGGATCGGACAGACGGCCCTTGTCCAGCTTCATCATCTGCGCGCTGCCCACCTGCGCGATCAGCGGCAGGTCGTGGGTGGCGACGACGATGGTGGTGCCCAGCCGGTTGAGCGCTTCGAACAGGGTCATGAGGCGGCGGGCCATGTCGGCGTCGACATTGCCGGTCGGCTCGTCCGCCACCAGTATTTCCGGGCGGCCGATGACGGCGCGGGCGATGGCGACGCGCTGCTGTTCCCCGCCCGACAGGGTGGCGGGGCGGGCCTGGCCGCGATCGCCCAGCCCCACCCAGTTCAGCATCTCGCTGACGGGCAGGTCGATCTCGCTCTCCTCCATGCCCGCGACCCGCAGCGGCAGGGCGATATTGTCATAGACCGACAGATGCGGGACCAGCCGGAAATCCTGGAACACCACCCCGATGCGCCGGCGGAACCCCGGCAGGCGCTTGCGGGGCAGTGTCACGACATCCTCCCCGAACAGGCGGATGACGCCGCGGCTGGGCCGCTGGGCGAGGTAGAGGAGCTTCAGCAGCGATGTCTTGCCCGCGCCCGACGCGCCGGTCAGGAAATAGAAGCCGCCGCTCGCCAGGGAGAAGCTGACGTCGGACAGCGTCTCGCTATCCAGACCATAGCGCAGGCCGACATTTTCGAACTGTACGATGGCCGACATGCGTCTATTTCAGCGCCCGCGCGCTCCCTGCTTCCCCGATGGCCTAGCCATGGCACAGCGGACGGGCGGCCGTAAAGCCCATCCGGCCTGAGTCCGCGAGTCGCGCCCGGGTGAACGGGCATGTTTGAAGCCGCTTGCCCTCGAATCCAACTCATGCCTATGAAGCGTCATGATCCTGGTGTGTCCCAATTGCGCCACGCGCTATATCGTGCCGGACAGCGCCGTCGGCCCGAACGGCCGCCAGGTTCGCTGCGCCGCCTGCAAACATAGCTGGTTCCAGGAAGGCGCCGCGCTCGCCCCGCGAGAGGAAGCATTGGCGACGGCAGGCGTGCCCGAAGTCGCGGCGCCATCGCCTCCGCCTCCGCCGCCCCCCCCGGCGCCGCCCCCACCGCCGCCTCCGGTTGAGGAGTCCGCCCCGCCAGCGGTGGAGCCCGTCGCAGCGCCCGTGGAGCCCGAACCCGTCGCGCAAGCCGCACCCCCGGAAACCGCAAGGCCGGACTATCGGTTCGACGATATTTACGGGCGCGCCGAAGCGGATGCGCGCGACGATTGGGCCGAACCCGCGCCGGTAGCGGCGAAGCCCCGGCGCAACCGGCTGAAGATATGGACCTATGCGGCGCTCGCCTTCTGCCTGGCGATCGGCGCGGCCGGCGGGGCGCTCTGGTATTTCGGAACGCCTGGCTGGGCGGTCAATCTGGGCCTGGTGCCCGAGGAAGGCGACCCGGACCTGCTCTTCTATCTTTCCAAGCCTGCCGAGCGGCGCAAGCTGCCGACCGGGGAGGAATATTTCGCCTTTGGAGCGCGGATCGTGAACAGCGGCAAGCAGGTGCTGCCGGTGCCCCCCGTGCTGGTGCAACTGCGCGACAGGCAGAACCGGCTGGTGTTCAGCTGGACCACCAAGGCGGACCGGACCAGCCTGAAACCGGGTGAGGAAGCGTCGATCAACGAAAGCCGGATCGACATTCCGAAAAATGCCGAGAATCTGTCGCTGACCTTCGTCCAGTGATCCGTTCGTCGTTCCTGCGCAGGCGGGAACCCATCTCCTGAACGTGCCGCCTGGGACGACTTATGGGAGATGGATCCCCGCCTTCGCGGGGATGACGATCTCAAAAAATCACGGATAGCTCACCGTCTTCGGCCGTCCCTGGGGGATCGGGATGAATTCCCGGTCGTCGCCAGGGATCAGGGGAAAGCGCATGGCTTCCCAATCCTCGCGGGCCTGCATCAGGCGGTCGGTGGAGGATGACACGAAATTCCACCAGACATGGCGAGGCGTCCGGAACGCCTCTCCCCCGCAAAGTATGACGCGGCCGCCGTCCACGCTCATCAACGTCGCCCTGATGCCGGGCCGCAGGACGTAGAGCATCTGCGGCTGGAGCATCACCCCGTCCAGCGCTGCGTCGCCGCCGGAGACATAGATCGCCCGCTCCTCCGCATCCGCGTCGATGGGGACCGAACCGCCGGGCGAGAGCTGGATGTCGGCATAGATGGTGTTCGCATAGGTGGTGACCGGTGAGGTTGCGCCCCACAGGCTGCCCATGATCACGCGTGCCCGCGCCCCAGCGCCATCGATGACGGGCAGGCCGCCTTCACCGACATGCTCGAAGGCCGGGTCCATCTCCTCATAACGGTCGGGAAGCGCGAGCCAGGTCTGGATGGCGGACAGTTTCGACAGCTTTGCCCGGTCCTCGTCCGGCGACCGCTCGCTGTGGACGATGCCCTTGCCAGCGGTCATCAGGTTGACCGCGCCCGGCTCGATCAACTGCTCCGTGCCCAGGGAATCGCGGTGGAGGAAGCTGCCTTCATACATATAGGTGACGGTGGCGAGGTTGATGTGCGGGTGGGGGCGCACGTCCACGCCCTGCCCCGGTTCGATCCGGGCGGGACCGGCCTGGTCGAAGAAGATGAAGGGGCCGACCATGGTGCGATCCTTCACCGGCAGGGAACGATGGACGCGGAAATCGCCCAGGTCATGGGTGGTGGGCGTGATCGTCTGGATGATCGGATCGTTCTGGATGATCGGTTCGGGCGGGGTCATGCTGCGTCCAGTTCGGGATAGTGGCGGAAGACATCTTCGTCGGTGAACGGCAGGCGCCGTTCGCTTGCCAGATAGTCCTGCAATTCGGGCAGCGCCGCAACCCGGTCATGCAGATCGGCAAGGCGCGGGAAGGATGGCGTCAGCGTCGCCATGCGCAGCGGAAAGGCATAGCGCAATCCCGCGATCAGGTGAAAGAGCGAGAGATCGGCATAGCTCCAGCTTCGGCCTGCCAGCCAGTCGCCCGTCTCCGCGCTCAGGGCATGTTCGAAATAGGTCAGGAATTTGGGGATGCGGCCGGCGCGAAACCCCTGGGCGGCGCGCAGGGCCTCGGCCTTCTGATTCTCATAATAGAGATGGGCGCCGACCGGATGGTGGACGTCATGCGCCTCCGCCACCATATCCATGATGGTGAGCTGCACCTGGGCGAGCCAATAGCGCGGCTTAAGGCCGGTGGGGCCGCATTCATGGCGTTCGGCCAGATAGAACAGGATGTTGGCGGTCTGCGCCACGGTGCGGCCGTCCGTCACCAGATAGGGCGGGGCGAAGGCGGGACCGGCGTCGTGACGCTCCATGTCCGCCATCAGCGCTTCGTCGCCGTCGGTGCGGGCGCGGTCGCGATAGGCGATGCCGCACGCCTCCATCGTCAGCCGCACGAACTCGCCGCGCCCGGCTATGGTGGACCAGTACCAGAAATCATAGGCCATGATGCGCGCCTCCTTCGACGGCGGCACAACGTTCGAACGGGCGCTATGGTGTCATTCGCCCGGCGCGCGAGCCTTTATCGCCAGGGCGTGGACCTTTTCGCGCAGCAGGTCGGCCAGCGCGGCATTGACCATCCGCTGGCGGGCGACGCGGTTCTGGCCCGTGAAGCGGCCGGAGACGATCTCCACGGTGAAGTGGCTCTCCCCCGATCCGTCATGCCCGGCATGGCCGCGATGCTTCTCGCTGTCATCGATCACGGCGAGCCGTTCGGGGCTGAGGGCGGCCTGCAGCCGGGCTTCGATTTCGGTGGCGACAGGGCCTTTTAGAATCTCGGTCATGGCCCCTATATAGGCCCTTTATTCCCCGTTGCATCAGGACAATCTTGGCTAGCGATCCCTTCTCGACCCGGCGTTTCAACCGTTTCCACGGCCGCGTGGAAGGCGACCGCCCCTGCGCGGTGCCCGGCTGCGAGGAACCGGGGGAATTTCGCGCGCCGCCCCTGGAAGGAGGCCGGCCGAACCAGGAAGGCCCACGCTGGCGCTGGCTGTGCCTCGACCATGTGCGGGAATTCAACCAGGGCTATAATTTCTTCACCGGCATGAGCCCGGAGGAGATCGCCGCCGCCCAGCGCCCCTATGCTGGGTGGGAGCGGGAAACGCGGGCCTTTTCGTCCAACGCCGCCAGTCCGCCGCCCAGATGGTCGGACTTTCAGGACCCGCTGGACGCAATCGGCGCCAAGTTCAGGGAGCGGGTGGCGAAGGCGCGGGCCGACAACCAGACGCGGCAGGACGGAAAATTCCTGTCGCGGGACGACCGGCGGGCGCTGGAGGTGATGGGGTTGCCGATCGACGCCGACCGAAGGGCGCTGCGGCAGCGCTACACCGAATTGCTGCGGCGCTTTCATCCCGATCATAATGGCGGCGACCGGAGCCATGAGGCTTTGTTGCAGGGAGTGATCGAGGCCTATCAATTGTTGAGGAAGGCTGAGGCTTTCGCTTGAACATCGTCGTTCCCGCACAGGCGGGAATGACTTGTGATCGGTTCATCGCGCTGTCATAGGCGCCGACCCTTCCCCGGAGATTCCTATGACAACCCGCGCCCTGGGCCTCGATTTCGGCACGACCAACAGCGTGGCCGCGCTCGCTGGCGGGGGCGGGTCGGAACTGGTGGAATTTGCCGGCAAGGAAGCAACCGGCGCGGTGTTCCGCTCCGCGCTCTGCTTCTGGCATGACAGCGGCGTGAAGGGCGGCATGGCGCATGAGGCGGGACCATGGGCGATAGCGGAATATCTGGAATTTCCGGAGGACAGCCGCTTCCTGCAAAGCTTCAAGTCGGTGGCGGCCAGCCCGGTCTTCGAAAGCGCGAATGTGTTCGAGAAGCGCTTCCGCTTCGAGGAACTGGGGCAGATGTTCCTCTCCCGCATGGTCGGCCATGCGGGCGGCGCGCTGGACCGGCGGCCGGAGCGGATCGTGGTCGGGCGGCCGGTGGAATATGCCGGATCACGGCCCGACGAGGCGCTCGCCCGGCGGCGCTATGACGCCATGTTCGCAGGGTTCGGGGACGAGATTCACTATGTCTACGAACCGCTGGGCGCCGCGTTCAGCTATGCCAGCCGCCTGACCGAAGCGGCGACGATATTGGTGGCGGACTTTGGCGGGGGCACCAGCGACTTTTCCATCGTCCGGGTCGAGGCGCCGGGCGCGGCGCGGCGTTGCGTGCCGCTCGGCTCGGCGGGCATCGGCCTTGCCGGGGACCGCTTCGACTATCGGATCGTCGATCATCTGGTGCTGCCGATGCTGGGCAAGGGCGGCAGCTATCACAGCTTCGGCAAGGAACTGGAGATTCCGCGCAGCTATTTTGCCGATTTTGCCGACTGGTCGCGGCTGGCGCTGATGCGCAACCGGCGGACCATGGACGAGCTGGCGCGGTTGCAGAAGGCCGCCCATGATCCCGACGCAATCGGACGGATGATCACGGTGATCGAGAAGGAACTGGGCTATCCGCTCTACGATGCGGTGGGGTCATTGAAACGGCGGCTGTCGGAGGCGGAGAGCGCGACTTTCCGCTTCGAAGGCGGCGGGCTCACCATCGAAAAGCAGGTAACGCGCGCCGATTTCGAGGGGTGGATCGCGCCCGACATCGCCCGGATCGAAGCCACGGTGGACAAGGCGCTCGACAGGGCGGGCGTGGCGCCCGATGCCATCGACCGGGTGTTCCTGACCGGCGGCACGTCCCTGATCCCGGCGATCCGGCGCATTTTCGACCGGCGCTTCGGGAAAGACCATATTGCAACCGGCGGAGAATTGACGTCCATCGCCCATGGGCTGGCGCTGGTCGGGCAGGAGGCCAATTTGGCCGAATGGGCCGCTTGATCCCGGCGTGTTAAGGCCCCACTCTATCGACATGCCTGTCCCTGATGGTTAGGGCAGTGCCGACCAGATCGTTCAAAGAGATTAGAAGATGACCGACATCCCGAACGTCCAGCCCGATACCCGCGCCGAAACGCTGTTGGCCTCGCCCGACCGCGAAGTCGACGCGCGCGAAGTGTTCGGCATCGATGTCGACATGAAGATCCCGGCCTTTTCGGAAGCCGACGAGCGGGTGCCCGATCTCGACCCCGCCTATGTGTTCGATCCGGACACCACGCTCGCGATCCTGGCTGGTTTCGCCTATAACCGCCGCGTGATGGTGCAGGGCTATCACGGCACCGGCAAGTCGAGCCATATCGAACAGGTCGCCGCGCGCCTGCGCTGGCCGTGCATCCGCATCAACCTGGACGCGCATATCAGCCGCATCGACCTGGTCGGGCGCGACGCCATCGTCCTGAAGGACGGGCAGCAGGTGACGGAATTCCGCGAAGGCCTGCTCCCCTGGGCGTTGCAGCGGCCTGTGGCTTTGGTGTTCGACGAATATGATGCGGGCCGCCCGGACGTGATGTTCGTGATCCAGCGCGTGCTGGAAACCGACGGCAAGATGACGCTGCTCGACCAGAACCGGGTGATTCGGCCCAATCCCTGGTTCCGCCTGTTCGCGACCGCCAACACCGTGGGTCTGGGCGACACCACCGGCCTTTATCACGGCACGCAGCAGATCAACCAGGGCCAGATGGACCGCTGGAACCTGGTGGTGGCGCTCAACTATCTGCCCGCCGCGACCGAGGCGCAGGTGGTGCTGGCCAAGTCCGGCGAGTACGACCATGAGGGCGGCCGCAAGGAAGTCGAGAATATGATCAAGGTGGCGGAACTGACGCGTCAGGGCTTCGTCAACGGCGACATATCGACCGTCATGAGCCCGCGCACCGTGATAAGCTGGGCGCAGAATGCGCTGATCTTCAAGAATATCGGCTTCGCCTTCCGCCTGAGCTTCCTCAACAAATGCGATGAGGCGGAGCGGCCGCTGGTGGCCGAATATTATCAGCGCGTCTTCGGCAAGGACCTGCCCGAAAGCGTCGCGCACCGGGCGGCGTGACGTGATCGTCGTCGAACGGATCGATCCGGAGGGCGGGACCGCCCATCGGATCAGCATTCGCGGGCATGAACTGATCGCGGACATGTCGGCGCCGGACGGCCATGATGCCGGGCCGGACCCGCATGACCTTTACGATTCGGCCTTGGGCGCGTGCAAGGCGATGACGATGCTCTGGTATGCGCAGCGCAACGGCATTCCGGTGGAGGGCATCCATGTCGGCGTGGTGCGCGACGCGAGCCAGGAACGGCAGGGCATCTACAGGCTGACCACGCGCATCGCGCTGTCCGGTCCGCTCACCGAGGAGCAGCATGACAGACTGATCGCCGTCGCCGCGAAATGCCCGGTGCACAAGCTGATGAGCGAGGTCGAAACGCAGATCGAAACCATCGCCGTGCCCATGGTCGGGGAGGGCGAGCGGCCGTGAGCGAGCCTGTCGCCCTGACGCCGGAAAAAGCCCGCCTGCCGCTGGAGAGCGCGTTCAACCTGCGCGACTTCGGTGGTTATGCGACCGCCGATGGGCGCTGCGTGAAGCGCGGCATGCTCTACCGGTCGGGGACGATGGCGCTGCTGACGGACGCGGATGCGGACCATCTCCGCTCGCTCGGCATCAAGGCGATCTGCGATTTCCGCCGCGGCAACGAACGGACCGCCGAACCCACGCTCTGGCATGGGAGCGAGGTCGATTATTTCTGCCGCGACTATGCGGAAAGCAGCGGGCTCCTCGGAGAGATGCTGAAGCGCGACGGCGCGACCGCGGACGATATGCGGCAGACGATGATCGCCCTCTATCGCGTCATTCCGGTCGACCATGCCGAATCCTACCGCGCCATGTTCGCGCGGATCGCGGATGGGCGCGTGCCGTTGCTGATCAACTGTTCGGCGGGCAAGGACCGGACCGGCGTGGGCGCGGCGCTGGTTCTGGCGGCGCTGGGCGTCCCGCGTCCGACCATCGTTCAGGATTATCTGGCGACCAACGCCCATGCCGATTGGGACTGGCTGCTGGCGCAGCGCAACACGCTGGTGGCGCGGATGCGGCTGACCAGAACCGACATGCTCGAACCGCTGCTGAAGGCGGAATCCGTCTATCTGGATACATTGTTCGCGACGCTGGATGAAAGCCATGGCGGCGTGGACGGCTATCTGAACGATGTGCTGGGCGTCGACGCCGCGGCACGGGATTCGATGCGCGGAATGTTGCTCGACTGATGGCCGACCGTTCGCCCCTCGACGCCTTCAAGGACGTGCTGTCCGGCGCGGCGCGGTCGATCGCGCGCGACGCGGAGGTGGAGGTGAGCTTCACCGCCGACACGCCGCATATGGCGGGCAAGGCGATCAAGGTGCCGACGCCCGGACGCAATCTGCCCGCCGATCAGGTGGCGCTGGCGCGGGGTTTCGCGGACGCCAATGCGCTGCGGCTGCGGCACCATAATGCCCGGATTCACAATGCCGCCGCGCCTGCCGACGCGACGGCGCGGGCCGTCTATGACGCGGTCGAGCAGGCGCGGGTAGAAGCGATCGGTTCGCGGGCGATGGAGGGGGTAAGGGCGAACCTCAACCATGCGCTCGACCTGAAATTGAAGTCCGATCCGATCCGCCGGGCGCGTTCCGCCGATGAGGTGCCCTTGTCGACCGCGCTGGCGCTCAAGGTGCGCGAGCGGCTGACCGGGCAGGCCGCGCCCAAGGATGTGCGGGCGGGCCTCGCCATGGTCGACCAGTGGATCGAGGACAAGGCGGGCGCGGATCTCGACGCGCTGGCCATGGCCATCGACGACCAGCGCGCTTTCCAGAAGCTGACCTCGGCCATGCTGGAGCATCTCCAGTTGATCGACGCCGACGTGCCGCCCGAAACCGACGATTCCGAACCGCAGGAAGAGGGGGAGGACGAAGAGCAGCAACAGGAAGAGGGTGACAGCGGCGAGGATCAGGCGGGCGACAGCGACGCCTTTGCCGAGGCGCGCGCCGAGGACCAGGGCGGCGACACCGAGGACGGCGAAACCGAATATAGCGACGAGTTCGACGCCGACAGCGAAGAAGGCGCGGAGGATATGGGCGAGGAGGGCATGATGCCCGTCCGCCCCAACCGGCCGATGGGCGACCTGCCGCCGGGCTTCGACTATAAGCCCTATACGCAGCTTCACGATGAGGTCGTGACCGCCGAGGATCTGTGCGACGAGGATGAATTGCTGCGCCTGCGCGGCTTCCTCGACCAGCAATTGGTGAGCCTGCAGGGCGCGGTGACGAAGCTTGCCAACCGGCTGCAGCGGCGGCTGATGGCGCAGCAGTCGCGGAGCTGGGACTTCGATCAGGAAGAGGGGCTGCTCGACGCGGCGCGGCTGGCGCGGATCGTGATCGATCCGACGCGCTCGCTCTCCTACAAGATCGAGCGGGACACCGAGTTCCGCGATACGGTCGTGACGCTGCTGATCGACAATAGCGGGTCGATGCGCGGGCGGCCGATCTCCATTGCGGCGATCAGCGCCGACATCATGGCCCGCACGCTGGAACGTTGCGGGGTGAAGACCGAGATATTGGGCTTCACCACCCGCGCCTGGAAGGGCGGGCAGAGCCGGGAGGACTGGCTCGCCGCCGGGCGTCCGCCGATGCCGGGGCGTCTCAACGACCTGCGCCACATCATCTACAAGAAGGCCGATGAACCCTGGCGCCGGGCGCGCAAGAATCTGGGCCTGATGATGCGCGAGGGGCTTCTCAAGGAGAATATCGACGGCGAGGCGCTGCTCTGGGCGCATAACCGGCTGATCGCCCGCAATGAGGAACGCCGCATATTGATGGTGATCTCCGACGGCGCGCCGGTCGACGATTCCACCCTGTCGGTGAACAGCGGCACCTATCTGGAGCGCCATTTGCGGCAGGTGATCGAGTGGATCGAGAACCGCTCGCCCGTGCAGCTCGTCGCCATCGGCATCGGCCATGACGTCACGCGCTATTATCGCCGCGCGGTGACCATCATGGATGCCGAACAGCTCGGCGGGACCATGGTGGAGCAGCTCGCCGGACTGTTCGACGAAGATTAGAGGCCCTGCTCGTTCGGGCTTCCGCGATGTCGAAGCCCGGACCTTCCCTTGAAAAGAAGATCGGCAGTTTCGACCTCGTGTCAGCGCGAACAAGCGTTTTGACAGGAGAGTGCAATGAGTGTCGCCTTTCGTCGCGAGAGTGACGAGGAGCATCTGGAACCCACTTTCGAGATTCCCTTACCGCCCGGACCCAATTGGGTGACGGCGCGCGGCCTGCGGCTGACGCGGGAGAAGGTGGAAGCGCTGGAGGCGGTCGATACCGAAGCCATGGCCGAGGAGGACGCCAAGAAGCTGAAGCGCGAGCTGCGCTATTGGCGCACGCGCCTGGCGACGGCGGAATTGCGGCCGGTGCCGGATGCGGAGGCCGTGGCCTTCGGCAGCCGCGTCACCTACCGGTTGAACGGCAAGGAGAAGCGGGTCGCCATCGTCGGGGACGACGAGGCCGAGCCGACGGAAGGGCGTATCGCCTTTTCCGCGCCGCTCGCCCGGGCGATGATGGATGCGGAAGAAGGCGAAAGCGTCGATTTCGGCGGTAAGCCGGGCGCGATCATGATCCTCGCGATCGAAGCGATATTGGAGGAGTAGACCTCGCAATATGCCGGATTGTGTTCCTGCAAAGGCAGGAACCCAGTTCCGACGGCAGGACTGGGCTCCTGCCTTCGCAGGAGCACACTGCAAAAAGATCGGTATCGTTCAAACGGATAAATGCTGATCAAAAAAGCCCTCCAGTTTCGGCTGGAGGGCTTTCGTCTATTCAATCAAGCGTTGCGGCTTGCTTCGAACAGGAACCAGGCGCGTTCCTCGGCCTCGTCGGTCCAGTCGTCGATAATGCCCTCGGTCGCATTGTCGCCCGCTTCGGTCGCGGCCGCCTTGGCGGCGCGCAGCGCCTCGACCAGCTTCAGATTGTCCTCGCGCAGCTCATTCAGCATGTCGCCGGGGCTTACATAATCGGCGTCATTGTCGACCAGCGACTGGTGGCGCGAAATGTCTCCGATGGAACGCAGCGTCGTGTTGCCGGTCTTGCGCACCCGCTCCGCGATCAGGTCGGTGGTCGCCAGGATCTGCGTCGCCTGCTCGTCGAACATCAGATGATAGTCGCGGAAATGCGGGCCGGAGACGTGCCAGTGGAAATTCTTGGTCTTGAAATACAGTGCATAGCTGTCGGCGAGCACGCCGTTCAGCGCCTCTGCGACCGACTTGGTGGCGTTGCTGCGCAGGTCCGTCGGGGTCTTGAGATCGGGGGCTGTCATGCTTGGCTCCTGCTGGGGGACTTGGTTTCGGACATATAATGGTCTGTCCCCGATAAGGTGCCATGACAAGACAGGAATTTTGCCGGGATAATGCCGGTCAGTGTGATGCAGCCAATCGATCAGGCGAGATGCAGGGCCGACACCGCCGCCGCCATGCCCGCCAGCAGCACCAGCACGCCCCCGCCCAGCCGGATCGCGCGAAGCGGCAGCGCCTTGAACGACGGACCGCGCATCAGAATGGCGGGCACGGTCGCGGCGATGATGCCGATCGCCCCGCCCGTCGCGGCCAGGAAAGGATCGGCGGTCCGCACGGCGATTCCCAGGATCAGGAACTGCGCGCCGTCCCCGAAGCCGAGGATGAAGAGGCCGAGCGCGCTGGTCGGAAAGGGCCCCAGCCGCCAGCTTGCCAGGGGATCAGGCCGTTTCGTCGGCCAGAACATGCCGACCGCCAGGAAGATCAGCGCCAGCGCCAGGAAAAGGAGCCGCCCGTCCGTACCCAGCATCGGCGCGATGAAGGCGCCTGCCGCCGCGCCGATGGCCGCATTGGCGAGCGCCGCCGCCACGATCCCCGCTATCACCGCTCCGTCGCGGCGGAACCGTTCGGCCAGCGCAAGCGCCAGCAACTGCCCCTTGTCGCCCGTCTCCGCCATCAGGCAGCCGAGCAATGCGATCAGCAATGCATCCATTCAGCCGGCCAGACAGTCAGACGGTCAGGTGCGCGCCGGGCCCTGCCGCCGGCTTGGCGGCGACGGGCATGGCGATGACGTCCGCCTCCGGCATTTTGGCCGCGATCGCGTCGCGCATCAGGTCGAGATAGGACATGATGACCGGTCCGGCGCCTTGCAGCGACAGCGCCGATTGCAATGTGCCGGCCAGGCTTTCCACGCTGTCGAGGTGAAAGGCGCGGGCAATATGGCGAATGCGGTCGATCTCGTCGCGCAACCGCACCACCGATACATGGCCCCTTTCCCCCGCAAGCCCGTCGACCCGCCTCAGCAGATCGGCAAGAATGGCCAGCATCGGATCATGTCGCATGGAGAAGACTCCCCCGTCCTGTAACTCCGTCTCCCTGATAGAGCGAAGCGGGTTAAGGCCACGTAAAGTGTAGCATAACCCCCGCGCCTGGGCCACGAGCCTTGACATGGGGCCGAATCTGCCTCATGGGGCACCGCTGAAACGGGGCGGTCCCTTCCTCGCAAGAGAATTGGGGCCGCTCTTCTTTTTCACGATATTCACGACCAGGGACTAAGGCCATGGCCAAGCCAGCAACCGTCAAGATTCGCCTCGTCAGCTCGGCTGACACCGGCTTCTTCTACGTCACCAAGAAGAATCCGCGCACCAAGACCGAGAAGCTGAGCTTCCGGAAGTACGATCCCGTCGTGCGCAAGCATGTCGAGTTCAAGGAAGCCAAGATCAAGTGATCTGACGGCGGCTGCGGCCGCCCGACGATTGCAGCTTCGCGGCATCATGCCCGAACGAAGAGGCCCGTCCCCCATGGGGAACGGGCCTTTCCTTGTTGGCTGGAAATGCGGGTCGGGGGCGGATTTTGGGTGGTTTCCTGCCATTCCCCCTCCCGCAGGCGGGAGGGGGCTAGGGGGTGGGCTGGCGCGGCATCTGCGCTGTTTTGCAACGGCTAAGCTGGAAGCTCGCTGCGCTCGCGTCCACCCCTAACCCCTCCCGCTTGCGGGAGGGGAATGTCTTGGATTAGCCAAAATCCGCCAAGCCGGATCGATCAATTACCGACCGGCTGGCCATCCGTACGGCGCACCACGATGGTCGAGGAGCGTGGCTGCTGCCCCGATACCGGCCAGTTGCCGGTCGGATGCTGGATGTTGATGAAGAAGCTCTTGAGGTCCGGCGTATAGGCGATGCCGGTGATCTCGCAACCCACGGGACCGACCAGGAAGCGCTTGGATGCATTGCTCGTCTGGTCGACATGGTACATCGAATTGTTGCCGAAGGCCTGGGTCATGTTGACCGCCGCACCGTTCAGCGTGCCCGCATTGCCGGTGAGGTTGTGATCCGTCTGGACCCACAGGCGGCCCTGCGGATCGATGCGGAGGCCATCGGGGCTGGAGAAATAATCGCCGCTGATGTTCCCCTTCAGATTCGCTTCGGCCAGATTGGGATTGCCCGCCAGCAGGAAGACTTCCCAGGTGAAGCGGGTCGCCAGCGGCGAATCGCCATTTTCGCGGAACTTCAGGATATGACCGTGCAGGTTGGTCGTGCGCGGATTGGGGTTATCGGTGACGCGGCGGCCGCTATTGTTGGTGAGCGTGACGAAGATCGCCTGGCGGTTCGGCGCGACCGTGATCCATTCCGGCCGGTCCATCAGCGTGCCGCCGGCGACGCGCGCCGCCGACTGGGCGTTGATGAGCACATCGGCCGTACTGTTGAAGCTGACCGTCGTGGGGGTCGGCGGGGTGGTCGACTGGCTGACATTGCCCGGGTCGGAGGCATTGGCGACCAAGCCATTCTGCCCCTGCACCAGCGCCCGCCATTCACCCGTGCCATCCGCGTTGAAGCGCGCCACATAAAGCGTGCCATAGTCGAGCATGTCGATGTTCGACGCGCGGTTGCCGGTGCTGTAGGCGCGGTCGGGCACGAATTTGTAGATGCATCCCGGCGTCGAATCGTCGCCCATATAGAAGGCGACGCGGTTGTTGGCATCGTCCATATAGGCGGTATTCTCATGGGAGAAGCGGCCCATGGCGGTGCGCTTGGTCGGCGCGGCCAGCTCCTGATAGGGGTCGATCTCTACCACCCAGCCATAATTGTTGTTGGGCTGCGTCGGGTCGAGATAGTTGTTGGTCGTCTCCTCGCAGGTCAGATAGGTGCCCCAGGGCGTGCGGCCCGAGGAGCAGTTGTTGAGCGTGCCGCGGATGGTCGGGGAGAGCAGGCCCGCGGCGGGGCCGCCGACGCGATAGTCCGTGTTGCCGCTATAGCGCCTGTTGAAGCGCGAGCCAGCCTTGACCGCGAACTTGCCGTCCGTGCCCTTGGCGACCTCCACGACGGAAACGCCGACCGCCGACAGGGCGATGGCCTTCTGGTCGGCCGTAGCAGTGGCGGCATTATAGGCGCCGCTGGAAAAGAGGATGTTGTAATCCGGCAGTTCATGGTTGATCGCCAGCAGGCCGCCGCTGTTGGGGTCGACGCCCGACAGTTCGAAAAATTCCATGCCGTCATGATTGCCGCCCGCCCAGAAATTGGTCTGAGCCGCGCTGCCGGGGAAGCTGCCGGAGGCATAGGCGGCGCCGGTTTCGACCGAGTCGCCTGCTTTCAGCAGCACATCGACGGTGTAGCCGGCGGGAACCGTGACCGTGTCGTTGCCGTTGATCGCGACCGGTGCGAAGTTGATGGCGTAGCTGGGCGCCGGGGCTGGCGTCGGCGTGGGCGTGGGTGTCGGCGAGCCGGAATCGTCATCGTCGCCGCAGGCCGTGAGCGCACCCAGCATCGGCAGCATGGAAAGGCCGAGCAGGCCGTTCTTCAGCACGGTGCGGCGCGCCGGATTGGCGGCAACGATCGATTCCAGGCTGTCTTCGCCGGCAGTGATCTTGGGCTGCGCATCGCGGAAAGCCGCGCGCGCCTCGTCGGTCAGATGAGACATGGATGAATACCCCTGTGTACAATCCGGGCTGTCGGCTGAACGCCGCGCCCTTGGCGACGGCGGCATGGCAGAGCCGCGTGACGACATGGCTGCAAAAGGGAGACGGATCGATGAAAGCCGTATGACCGGGCGGTGACAATCCCGGCTTCAGGCGGCGGAGAGGGAGGATTTCATGGCCGCAACGGGCAAACCCGCGCCCTAGAGCAGAGCGTTCACCTGCTCTATGAAGCGCAGCACGGAAATCGGCTTGGACACATAGGCCTGCGCGCCTGCCCCGCGAATCCGTTCCTCATCGCCATGGCCCGCATAGGCGGTGACCGCCATGATCGGCACCGACGACAATTGCGCGTCCCGCTTCAGCGAGATGATGAGGTCGAGCCCGCTGATATGCGGCAGGTGAATGTCGGTGATCACCAGGTCCGGATGGAATTCGCGCGCCTGCGCCAGCAGGTCCCGCCCGTCGCGCAGCGGCAGCACCTCATGCCCGTGCGCGCGCAGCAGGTCACAAAAAAGTTTGAGATTGAGTTCGTTGTCCTCGACAACGAGCACGCGCTTTGCCACCAGTCACCCGCGTTTGGAGAAATCCGCAAACATAATGGAAGTGCGTCCACCTAGGCCCGCCCTTCGTTGAGATCAATCATGCGTCCCGACATTAACCATGGCAAGCAACATATCCCAGACGAGACCCGGGAGCCATCCGTTCTGGCCCTGATGGCGCTGGCCTGGACACTGGCGGACGATCGCCGCGCCGACCGGCTGCTGGCGCTGACCGGGCTGGACGCCGATACGCTGAGGAACGGCGTGGGCGATCCGGCGATATTGAGTGCGGTGCTGGGCTTCCTGGCCGATCATGAACCGGATCTGATCGCCTGTGCCGAAAGCATCGACAGCAGGCCGGAGGCGCTGATCGCCGCAAGGGAGTCCCTGATCGCATGACCCGCCCCCTGATCATCACCGACTGCGACGAGGTGCTGCTGCATATGGTGGTGCCCTTCCGGCAATGGCTGGGCGAGAACCACAATGTCCATTTCGACATGCGTGAGCGCGGCTTTGGCGGGGCGCTGCGGCACAAGGACAGCGGCCAGCCGCTGGAGCGCGCGCTGGTGTGGGAATTGCTGATCGGTTTCTTCGATACGGAAATGCATCGCCAGACGCCGATCGCCGGGGCGGTGGAGGCGATGCGCCGCCTGAGCGGGATCGCGGACATCGTTGTCCTCACCAATATCACGGAGCGGCATCACCGGCAGAGGGAGGAGCAGCTCGCGACCCATGGCCTCCCCTTCACCGTCTATTGGAACCAGGGCGGCAAGGGTCAGCCGCTGGCCGCCATCGTCGCGGAGCGCCGGCCCAGCGTCGCCCTGTTCATCGACGACCTGGCCGAGCATCATGGCTCGGTGGCGGATCATGCGCCGGGCGTCTGGCGCCTGCACATGGTGGGTGAGCCGGAGATCGCCGGCACGATAGCCGCCGCGCCGCGGGCCCACGCCCGGATCGACGACTGGGCGGCCGCCGAAGCCTGGATCGCGGCCCGGTTGGCCGAGGGTCCGGCGCCCGAAACCTTACCGACCACTCAAGGAGCATCCGCATGAGCATCGAAGCCCACCTGACCGAATTGGGCATCACCCTGCCCGCCGCCGCCGCGCCGGTCGCCGCCTATGTCGCGGCGGTGGAAGCGAACGGCCTGCTGCATATCTCCGGGCAGATCTCGCTGTCCGACGGCCAGTTGATGACGGGCCGGCTGGGCGAGGACCGCGACCTCGACTATGGCGTCAAGGCGGCGCGGGCCTGCGGCCTCAACCTGATCGCCCAGATGAAGGCGGCGCTTGGCAGCCTGGACCGGGTCGAACGGATCGTGAAGCTGGGCGCCTTCATCAGCAGCACGCCCGAATTCACCGACCAGCCCAAGGTCGCCAATGGCGCATCCGAACTGATGGTCGAGGTCTTCGGGGAAGCGGGCAAGCATGCCCGCAGCGCGGTGGGCGTGCCGGTGCTGCCGCTGGGCGCGGTGGTCGAGATCGACGCGATCGTCCTTGTCCGCCCGGCCTGACGCCTTCCCCTTCCTGATCGCCCGCCCCTTCGCCCATCGCGGGCTGCATGGGGGCCGGATCAGCGAGAACGGCATGGCGGCTTTCGCGGCCGCCATCGCCGGCGGTTTCGGCATCGAATGCGATGTCCGCCTCAGCCGCGATAATGTGGCGATTGTCTTCCACGACGCCGTGCTGCGCCGCATGACGGGCGAGAATGGGGCTGTGCAGGATCATGATGCCGGAGCGATAGACCGGCTGATGCTGCCGGACGGCGGCGGCGTTCCCCGCCTTCGCGCCCTGCTCGACCTGTGCGGGACGGACGTTCCGCTGCTCATCGAGATCAAGGTGGACGGGCGGCATGTCGAACCGATCTGCGTGGCGGTTGCCGACGATCTCGCGCGGCGGCCCAAGACGCCGGCGGCCGTCATGTCCTTCAATCCCGTGGCGATGCGCTGGTTCCGGCGTCACCGTCCCATGGTCGCGCGCGGGCTGGTGATCACGGAGCAGGGCAAGCGCGGCTGGCGCGACAGAATCGGGCGCGCCCTTGCACTTTGGGCGGCGAAACCCGATTTTATCGCCTGTGACATTCGCGACCTGCCTTCCTCCTTATCCGTTGACGCCCGCCGGAGGGGCCTGCCCGTGCTGACATGGACGGTGCGTGGCGAGGAGCAGCGTGCCCGCGCGGCGCTGCACGCGGACCAGATCATCTTCGAGCGGTCGCATGACTGAGTGCGTGGCGCGCCTTGCCCAGGGCGTGGCCGAATTGCCGCGCGACGAGTGGGATGCCTGCGCGGGGGATGCCAATCCCTTCATGAGCTGGGATTTCCTGACGGCGCTGGAACGGTCCGGCAGCGTCGGCGGAAATAGCGGCTGGCAGCCCCTGCCGCTGGTCATCGACGGGCCGGATGGGCGGATCGCCGGCGCTGCGCCGCTCTATGGCAAGACCCATAGCCAGGGCGAATATGTGTTCGACCATGGCTGGGCCGATGCCTGGGAGCGGGCCGGCGGGCAATATTATCCGAAGATTCAGATCGCCGCGCCCTTTTCGCCGGTGCCGGGCCCCCGGCTGCTGCTGCGCGACGAAGCCCTCGCCCCGGCGCTGATCGCCGGGATCGAGGCGGTGGTGCAGCAGAATGAGCTGTCCTCCGCCCATGCGACCTTCATCGCGCCGGAGCAGGTGCCGCTGTTCGAGGCGGCAGGCTGGCTGATCCGGGAAGACAGCCAGTTCCACTGGACCAATCGCGGCTATGGCGATTTCGGCGACTTCCTGGCCGACCTGTCGAGCGCCAAGCGCAAGAATATCCGCAAGGAACGTGAAAGGGCGGTCGAGGGACTGGAGATCGTCCACCTGACCGGGGCCGCGCTGACGGAGGCGCATTGGGACATATTCTGGACCTTCTACCAGGATACCGGCGCGCGCAAATGGGGGCGCCCCTATCTGACCCGCGCCTTCTTCTCCATGCTGGGGGAAAGCATGGCGGACCGGGTGCTGCTGGTGCTGGCGCTGCGGCATGGGCAACCGATCGCCGGCGCGCTCAACCTGATCGGCGCGGATACGCTCTATGGACGCTATTGGGGATGTACCGAGGACGTGCCCAATCTGCATTTCGAGCTATGCTATTATCAGGCGATCGACATCGCCATCGCCCGCCGGCTGAAACGGGTGGAGGCCGGCGCACAGGGTGGCCACAAGCTGGCGCGCGGCTATGCGCCGGAACCGACCTTTTCCGCGCATTTCATACCCAATGCCAGCTTCCGCCGCGCCGTTGCCGACTTCCTGGCGGCAGAGCGGCAGGGCGTGCAGCGCGACAGGACGTGGCTGACCGAAAGGACACCCTTTCGAAAGGGCGAGGCACGACCGGACTGATGCAAAGGGGCTGTGGGCAGACGGTCAGGTCCGATCAAAGGCGCCCCGTGCTCCTGCAAAGGCTGGAGAGTAGCCCCGTTATTTCCCGGTGGATCATCGCACCGATCCGTTTGCATCGGCGCGACCGCCCCAGGCTTTTGCCTTGTCGCCATTTCCGGGCGGTCAGGCGATGCCCCTGCTGGAAATGCCTAGGCAGCCCGCAGTTGCGTCGCGGCGATCAGCGCACGCGCCTGCCGCTGCGCTTCGGCGATTTCGCGCGCCGACATTTCCCCGGCCACTTCCGCGCGCATCGTCTGCCCTTCCTCGCTGCCCTTGAGCGCAGCGAGATTGAACCATTTATGCGCTTCGATCAGATCGACGGGCAGACCACCCGTGCCACAGCTATAGGCGACACCCAGATCGAAACAGGCCTCCGCCGTTCGGTCGGCTGCTCCCGCGAAGCGGCTTTCCATCAGAAACTGCGCACTCTTCAGTCCATTAGCCATAACCGAATCCCCCTCATGGATTTCGACGCGATGGTTTTCGACGAGCGGCAGGCTGCACCGGCAGCGGATAAAAAATGGTTAACACGGCAGATACCATAGATCGGAGCCGCGATGATGCCATGGGCGGCAAAGGCAATGCCCCGCGAAGGCACTAAAGGGGTGGCGCGTCCGCGCGATTGTCCCCATAGCCACCGGCATGACCGATCAACGCGACGTCGCCGCAGCACAGCCGCAAAAGGACATAGCGTTCCATGAGTTCGTGATGCTCTGCGCCTGCCTGATGGCGATGAACGCGCTGTCGATCGATCCCATGCTGCCCGCCTTGCCCGACATCGGCCGGGATCTTTCGGTCCCGCACCCCAATGACCGGCAGTTGATCATCAGCGCCTATTTCATGGGATTGGGGGTCGGATCGCTATTGTTCGGCGTGCTGTCCGACCGATATGGGCGAAAGCGGGTGCTGGGCAGCGCGATGGCGCTGTTCATCCTCGCCTCCATCGCCTGCGCGGGCGCGCACAGCTTCGCCATGATGCTCGTCGGCCGGGTCAGCGCCGGCTTCTTCGCGGGGGCCAGCCGGGTGATCACCGTCGGCATCGTCCGCGACCGGTTCAGGGGCGATGCGATGGCCCGGGTGATGTCGCTGATCTTCGCCGTTTTCATGCTGATCCCGGTCATGGCGCCGACATTCGGCCAAGCGATATTGTGGATCGCGCCCTGGCGCTGGATCTTCTGGGCGCTCGCGATCCTGGCGACGGCCGTCCTGCTGTGGATGAGCATGCGCCTGCCGGAAACGCTGCTGCCCGAAAATCGCCTGCGCATGAGCGCGGGCACGATTTTCCGCACGGTCGGCACCATCCTGCGCACCCGCACCTCGATCGGCTATATGCTGGCGAGCGGCGTCGTGATGAGTGGCCTGATCGGCTTCATCCTCTCGATACAGCAGATTTTCTTCGACATATTCGGGGCGCAGAGGATCTTCCCCTTCGCCTTCGCTGCCATCGCCGGCAGCATGGGGATCGGCAGCCTGCTCAACAGCCGGCTCGTCTCGCGCTTCGGTGCGCGGCGGTTGAGCCAGACGGCGCTGCTCTGTCTGGTGGCGATCAATGTCACGCATCTGGCGGTGATCCTGACGGGGCATGAAACCATCGTCAGCTTCATGATCCTGCAGGCGGCGACGATGATGACCATCGCCTTCACCGCATCGAATTTCAGCGCGATCTCGATGGAACCCTTCGCAAGGGGCGCGGGCGTCGCCTCCTCCTTCCAGGCGTTCCTGACCACGGCCGTGTCGAGCGCGCTGGGCAGCCTGATCGGCCGCGCCTTCGACGGAACGACATTGCCTTTGACCCTGGGGCTGGCGGTGTTCGGCTCGATCTCCTTCCTGATCGTCGCCTGGGCCGAACGGGGCAATTTGTTCACGCGCCCCCATCATGGCGCGCTGCGCGATCCGGAATTCGAACCGCTGCACTGAAAAGGGGGCGGTGTGGCCGCCCCCTTCGTCGATCAGGCGTCCCGGCCGCCGGGCGTATGCGCGCCCGGCAAAGGCGGCACGGGCTGAGGCGGAATGCCGGCATCCTGTTCGTGGGTTTCGATCAGGCCGCGTCCCACATGGCTCTTGCGATAGCCATAGATGAAATAAAGCACGAGGCCGAGGCCGCCCCAGACCGGCAGGACCAGCTGGGCATCGAAGGGCAGGTTGAAGAAGAGGAAGATGCAGCCGATGGCCGCCATCGGGGCGATCACCCACACCAGCGGCGTGCGGAAAGGACGGGCGCGGCCCGGTTCCTTCACGCGCAACACCAGCACGGCGATCGACACCATGAAGAAGGCGAAGAGCGTGCCGGAATTGGAGATGTCCGCGAGCTGACCCACGGGCAGCAGCGCGGCGCCGATGGCGACGAAGACGCCCGTCACCATGGTGACGACATGGGGCGTCTTGAACCGGGGATGGATGCTGGCCAGCTTTTCCGGCAGCAGGCCGTCGCGCGCCATCACGAAGAAGATGCGGGTCTGGCCGAACATCATCATCAGGATGACCGAGGGCAGCGCCAGATTGGCGGCAAGGCCCAGGGCGTTGCCCACCACGGTCCAGTTGATCTCACGCAGCACATGGGCGAGCGCTTCGTTGGAGCAGACAAGGTCCTTCGCATGGGCCGCGGTGGCGCAGGCGGCGGCAAAACCCTGCGATCCGGGCGCGACGACGGCGCCGTCCGGGCCGAGCACCGGCTGCGCGCCGATGGCGCCGATCGCGCCGCCAGCCACCAGCAGATAGAAGATGGTGCACAGCGCAAGGCTGCCGATCAGGCCGATGGGCACGTTGCGCTGCGGGTTCTTGGTTTCCTCCGCCGCGGTCGAGACGGCGTCGAAACCGACATAGGCGAAGAAGATCGAGGCGGCCGCGCCGACGATGCCCATGCCGCTTGTGCCTTCCGGGCCGAACCAGCCATTGGGCGCGAAGGGCGAGAAATTGCCGGTGTCCAGCACGGGCAGCGTCAAGAGGATGAAGGCGGTGAGCGCTGTCACCTTGATGGCGACGAGCACGGCATTGACGCGGGCGCTTTCCGTGGTGCCGATCACCAGCAGAGCGGTGACGGCGAGCGCAACGACGATGGCGGGAATGTTGATGACGCCATGGGAGAAATCGGCATGCGGGATGAGGCCGTTCATCGTCCAGACGGGTCCCGCCGAAAGCGCCTGTGGCAGTTCCAGTCCCGTTATGCTTTTGAGCAATCCCATGAAATAGCCGGACCAGCCCACCGAAACGGCGCTGGCCGCGACCGCATATTCCAGGATCAGCGCCCAGCCCACCATCCAGGCGAGCAATTCCCCGACGACCGCATAGGTATAGGTATAGGCGGAACCCGATACGGGTACCATCGAGGCGATCTCGGAATAGCAGAGCGCCGCGAAGGCGCAGACGGCGCCCGCGATGACGAAGCTCCACATCATGCCCGGCCCGGCCTTCTGCGCGGCGGCGGCGGTCAGAACGAAAATACCGGTGCCGATAATCGCACCGACACCCAACAGCGTCAGTTGAACCGGCCCCAGGGTACGGACGAGAGATTTCTTCTCGGCCGTGGCCAATATGGCATCCAATGGCTTTATGCGCCCGAAAATCATGGTGGAGCCCTTTATCTTTGAAGTCTTTTGCCCAGGCGACCGTTGCGGCCGCTCCCCTTTTGTGATGGAACGGAGACTATCGCCTAATCCGCCGTGCGCAAGTATGTTGCGCATTCAGGACATGGTGCAAAAGCGGTTCCCATGACGATGTTGAGGAGTGAAGCGTGGTCGAGTTGCTGCGGGCTGCGGGTTTGGGCGACGTCCTGCACGGTTTCGCAGGGCGGCGCGGTGGCGTTTCGACCGGAATTCATGCGGGCCTGAACGTCGGACTGGGTTCGGAGGACGAACGCGGCGCGGTTCTGCGCAACCGGGATCTCGCCCGCGACGCGCTGCTGCCGGGTGCGACGCTGGTGACGGTCCACCAGGTTCATTCGCCCGATGTGGTCACGGTCACGGCGCCTGTCGAAGCCGACGAACGGCCGGCAGCCGATGCGATGGTGACCGATCGGCCTGGTTTGATATTGGGGATTCTCACCGCCGATTGCGTGCCGGTGCTGTTTGCCGATGCTTCCGCCGGAGTCGTTGGCGCGGCGCATGCAGGGTGGAAGGGTGCCTTGGGCGGTGTCACGGATCGGACGATCGAGGCGATGGAGGCGCTGGGCGCCGCACGCGACCGGATCGCCTGCGCGATAGGGCCTTGCATCGGGCGCTCATCCTATGAAGTAACCCTGGATTTCGCAGAGCGCTTCGCGGCGGCGGATGCGGAAAATGATCGCTTCTTCTCAGCAGGGCGCGAGGGGCATTGCCAGTTCGACATCGCCGCCTATGTAGCTGCGCGGCTGGCAGATGCGGGAATCGGCCAGATCGAACTGCTGGACGAGGACACCTATGGCCAGCCGGATCGCTTTTACAGTTACCGCCGTTCCTGCCATCGGGGAGAAGCCGACTATGGCCGGCAGATTTCGATGATCGCGTTGCAGGATTAGGAGCGGGAATCGGCCGCTCAAAGGACCGTGGCGGGATTCAAACCTCCGCGCACGCCTGCCGTGCGATTTTGCGCCGGAACCTATTCGGGGAACAGGTGACGCATGTCGGCGCAATGAAAGTCCGACACCGATCCGAAAGATCGATGGGACATGTTCATGGCTGATGAAATGGCAGTTGAATTGCGGCCTCTGGTTGCGGGAGTAGGATTTGAACCTACGACCTTCAGGTTATGAGCCTGACGAGCTACCGGGCTGCTCCATCCCGCGACACTAGAGATCGCTGCGGAGGCCGCATTTATTGCGAATGGGTTAATGTGAAGCGCGAGCTATAATGCCTGGCGACGCCCTACTCTTCCGGGGCTTGAGCCACAGTACCATCGGCGCAGACTGGTTTCACGTCCGAGTTCGGGAAGGGATCGGGTGGGTCACAGACGCTATGGTCACCAAGCAATAGAGCTTGCGCTTCGGGTTTTAATCGGTGCCGTGCACTTGGGCGTTTCGGTTGAGAAACGCGTCATCAAATGAGTTGGTTTGTTTATCTGGCATGAGGTTGATCACCACGCTCGATGGCAGACGCTGGTTTGTGTCCAGTGTTGTCATTGATGGTGGGACTCTCAGGCGCGATCAGAGCAATTAGGACCGGTTAGCTCCATATGTTACCACACTTCTACATCCGGCCTATCAAGGTCGTGGTCTACGACCGCTCGAAGAAATCTTATCTTGAGGGAGGCTTCCCGCTTAGATGCTTTCAGCGGTTATCCCGTCCATGCATAGCTACCCTGCTGCGCCCTTGGCAGGACGACAGGTACACCAGAGGCATGTTCAACCCGGTCCTCTCGTACTAGGGTCAACTCCTCTCAAATTTCGACGCCCACGGCAGATAGGGACCAAACTGTCTCGCGACGTTCTGAACCCAGCTCACGTACCACTTTAATTGGCGAACAGCCAAACCCTTGGGACCTGCTCCAGCCCCAGGATGTGATGAGCCGACATCGAGGTGCCAAACGATTCCGTCGATATGAGCTCTTGGGAATCATCAGCCTGTTATCCCCGGCGTACCTTTTATCCGTTGAGCGATGGCCCTTCCACGAGGGACCACCGGATCACTATGACCGACTTTCGTCTCTGCTCGACTTGTCAGTCTCGCAGTCAGGCGGGCTTATGCCATTGCACTCTAACAGACGGTTTCCAACCGTCCTGAGCCCACCATCGCGCGCCTCCGTTACTCTTTAGGAGGCGACCGCCCCAGTCAAACTACCCGCCACAGAGGGTCCCTGCACCGGATGACGGTGCGAGGTTAGACATCAGAAAACAACAGGGTGGTATTTCACCTATGG